>NZ_MTPW01000001.1:757500-3292500 GCF_002954765.1 Nonlabens arenilitoris
AAATCTGCGGATCAAATTGTATGTGCCAATCCCCACAGCTTATCGCAGCTTATCACGTCCTTCATCGCCTCTGAGAGCCTAGGCATTCCCCATACGCCCTTAATTTGCTTATGGTATTCTTATTTATCTTGCAACGATACAAAATAAAAGCCTTGCTTTTAATATTCAATATTTACTATAATAAATACAACTTAATGTACCTATTCGTTTCTCGTTTAATCTTTTCAATATGTCAATGAACGTTATAAGTCTTACAACTTATTATTGTGGAGAATATCGGAGTCGAACCGATGACCTCCTGCGTGCAAGGCAGGCGCTCTAGCCAGCTGAGCTAATCCCCCATTATAAAATTCAGAATGTTGCATTCAGAATTAGCAATGTTGAATAACCAACCTCTAGAATTTCCTTTAAATATTTTAATGAACTATCACATAGTAAACTATGCATTGTAGTCTCAGGCAGACTCGAACTGCCGACCTCTACATTATCAGTGTAGCGCTCTAACCAGCTGAGCTATGAGACTGTTTAATTAAACAGACATAACCATCTAATCAAAAGTCTTTTCGACTTAATATATCAAGATTGACAACTTTTAAACATAAATAAACACGCTAACTAAATAGCTTAACCACATAAATCTATTGTTGTTCCATTATTTCAGGAACTCCAGAAAGGAGGTGTTCCAGCCGCACCTTCCGGTACGGCTACCTTGTTACGACTTAGCCCCAGTTACCGGTTTTACCCTAGGCAGCTCCTTGCGGTCACCGACTTCAGGTACCCCCAGCTTCCATGGCTTGACGGGCGGTGTGTACAAGGCCCGGGAACGTATTCACCGCATCATGGCTGATATGCGATTACTAGCGATTCCAGCTTCACGTAGTCGAGTTGCAGACTACGATCCGAACTGTGATAGGGTTTATAGATTCGCTCCCACTCGCGTGGTGGCTGCTCTCTGTCCCTACCATTGTAGCACGTGTGTGGCCCAGGACGTAAGGGCCGTGATGATTTGACGTCATCCCCACCTTCCTCACGGTTTGCACCGGCAGTCTCGCTAGAGTCCCCGACTTGACTCGCTGGCAACTAGCAATAGGGGTTGCGCTCGTTATAGGACTTAACCTGACACCTCACGGCACGAGCTGACGACAACCATGCAGCACCTTGTAATATGTCCGAAGAAAAATCTGTTTCCAAATCTATCATACTACATTTAAGCCCTGGTAAGGTTCCTCGCGTATCATCGAATTAAACCACATGCTCCACCGCTTGTGCGGGCCCCGTCAATTCCTTTGAGTTTCATTCTTGCGAACGTACTCCCCAGGTGGGTTACTTATCACTTTCGCTTGGCCACTCAGACGTCAATTCGTCCAAACAGCTAGTAACCATCGTTTACGGCGTGGACTACCAGGGTATCTAATCCTGTTCGCTACCCACGCTTTCGTCCATCAGCGTCAATATATTGTTAGTGATCTGCCTTCGCAATCGGTATTCTATGTAATATCTAAGCATTTCACCGCTACACTACATATTCTAACCACTTCACAATAATTCAAGACTAACAGTATCAATGGCAGTGCCGGAGTTGAGCCCCTGCATTTCACCACTGACTTATTAGCCCGCCTACGGACCCTTTAAACCCAATGATTCCGGATAACGCTTGCACCCTCCGTATTACCGCGGCTGCTGGCACGGAGTTAGCCGGTGCTTATTCTTACGGTACCGTCAGCTATCCTCACGAGGATAGGTTTCTTCCCGTATAAAAGTAGTTTACAACCCATAGGGCCGTCTTCCTACACGCGGCATGGCTGGATCAGGCTTGCGCCCATTGTCCAATATTCCTCACTGCTGCCTCCCGTAGGAGTCTGGTCCGTGTCTCAGTACCAGTGTGGGGGATCTCCCTCTCAGGACCCCTACCTATCGTAGCCATGGGGAGCCTTTACCTCTCCATCTAGCTAATAGGACGCATACTCATCTATCACCGTAACCTTTAATTATAAAATCATGCGATCTCATAATACTATGAGGTATTAATCCAAATTTCTTCGGGCTATCCCTCAGTGATAGGTAGATTGTATACGCGTTACGCACCCGTGCGCCGGTCGTCAGCAAAGAGCAAGCTCTCTCTGTTACCCCTCGACTTGCATGTGTTAGGCCTGCCGCTAGCGTTCATCCTGAGCCAGGATCAAACTCTTCATCGTAGAATCTTTTTAAAGATCATTTATTGATCTATATAATTAATACTACTTAATTAGCGTAATTGTGTTTATCTATATTAAATCTTACCAGAAAATATTATCAAAATATCTTCTTATTATTTATTTTGTGCTGTCAATCAAAATCTCAATGAACTACTTCAAATTATAAAATCAAAACTTTGCCAATCCTCTCCCGATTCTCGTACTAGTATTTTAACCTTCTCTGAAGAACTAACGCTCTACTTCTGACATCATGTCTGCTGCAAAGCGGGTGCAAATATACTCACGTTTTTCTCTATCAACCAAACTTTTTAACTAAATAAATTAAAATAATTTATAACACACATACAAACAACTAATTACAAATCATCCTATCCGAATTATTCTAACTCATATAACTTTATCAGGTAACGATATCGCAAATACATCAGAATACTTGAAACACTTAAATTAATTCAAAAAAAATAATCACCGAATATCCATTATTTAATGGCTAGAAATTAAGTATATATTTTTAAAAATGTCTAATTACATTTACTTGTAATTAGACATTTTTTTTTAACAGGATCCTCTTTTTAACTAAAAGGATTTATTATAAATCTTAAGCCTTTTAGATTACATCATCGAGTAAAAATGGAAATCTGAAAATAACTCATCTAAATTAGCGAGATAGATAAAATCAAAAAATTAAACATAAAAAAAGTCCCTACTAATTACTTAGTAAGGACTTAAAAGAAGGCGGCGACATACTCTCCCACAATAAAGCAGTACCATCTGCGCTAATGGGCTTAACTTCTCTGTTCGGAATGGTAAGAGGTGAGCCCCATCGCTATAACCACCTTAATGGTTCAGCTGAAACAATCAACTGTAAAAGTTGACATATTGAAATTTAAAACGATAATAATAAACATGATATAAAAAGCTAAAGGGTAGAATACCTAAGCTTACGGGTAATTAGTATCACTCGGCTATGACATTACTGCCTTTACACCTATGACCTATCAACGTGGTAGTCTCCCACGACCCTTTAAAGAAATCTCATCTTGTGATGGGTTTCGCGCTTATATGCTTTCAGCGCTTATCCCTTCCCGACGTAGCTACCCAGCAGTGCTCCTGGCGGAACAACTGGTACACCAGCGGTCAGTCCAACTCGGTCCTCTCGTACTAAAGTCAGATTCACTCAAATTTCTTGCGCCCACTACAGATAGAGACCGAACTGTCTCACGACGTTCTGAACCCAGCTCGCGTGCCACTTTAATGGGCGAACAGCCCAACCCTTGGGACCTTCTCCAGCCCCAGGATGTGACGAGCCGACATCGAGGTGCCAAACCCCCCGTCGATGTGAGCTCTTGGGGGAGATCAGCCTGTTATCCCCGGCGTACCTTTTATCCTTTGAGCGATGGCCCTTCCATACGGAACCACCGGATCACTATGCTCTTGTTTCCAACCTGGTCGACTTGTAAGTCTCTCAGTCAAGCACCCTTATGCCATTACACTCTACGCACGGTTACCAAGCGTGCTGAGGGTACCTTTAGAAGCCTCCGTTACTCTTTTGGAGGCGACCACCCCAGTCAAACTACCCACCAAGCAATGTCCCCCGTTAGGGGTTAGGTCTCAAATAAGCAAAGGGTGGTATTTCAACAATGACTCCACAACGCCTGGCGACGCCACTTCATAGTCTCCCACCTATCCTACACATTACTTATCCAAGATCAATACTAAGCTATAGTAAAGGTGCACGGGGTCTTTTCGTCCCGTAGCGGGTAATCGGCATCTTCACCGATACTACAATTTCACCGAGCTCATGGCTGAGACAGTATCCAAATCGTTACACCATTCGTGCAGGTCGGAACTTACCCGACAAGGAATTTCGCTACCTTAGGACCGTTATAGTTACGGCCGCCGTTTACCGGGGCTTCAATTCAGATCTTCGCCGAAGCTAAACCCTCCTCTTAACCTTCCGGCACCGGGCAGGTGTCAGGCCCTATACATCATCTTTCGATTTAGCAGAGCCCTGTGTTTTTGATAAACAGTCGCTTGGATCTTTTCACTGCGCCCCACATTGCTGCAGGGGACCTTTCTCCCGAAGTTACAGGTCAATTTTGCCTAGTTCCTTAGCCATGAATCTCTCGAGCACCTTAGAATTCTCATCCCAACCACCTGTGTCGGTTTGCGGTACGGGCTGCTTCACTTGCTTTTCTTGGAAGTTGCTCCTCTGGATTATCCATGCAGCCGTAGCTTTATGGTACTATCCTAACCTTAAAAGTTAGTTCAACGTACTATTCCGTCAGTACGCACCAGATTTACACCTCCGTCACTTTTTGCGTGAGCAGGTACAGGAATATTAACCTGTTGTCCATCCACTTCCCCCTTCGGGTACGCGTTAGGACCCGACTAACCCTCAGCTGATTAGCATAGCTGAGGAAACCTTGGTCTTTCGGTGAGGGAGTTTCTCGCTCCCTTTATCGTTACTTATGCCTACATTTTCGTTTCTATACGCTCCAGAAAACTTCACAATTCTCCTTCAACGCCCATAGAATGCTCCCCTACCACTCCGTAGAGTCCATAGCTTCGGTAATATGTTTATGCCCGATTATTATCCATGCCGTACCGCTCGACTAGTGAGCTGTTACGCACTCTTTAAATGAATGGCTGCTTCCAAGCCAACATCCTAGCTGTCAATGCAGTACAACCTCGTTTATTCAACTTAACATATATTTGGGGACCTTAGCTGATGGTCCGGGTTCTTTCCCTTTCGGACATGGACCTTAGCACCCATGCCCTCACTGCTGATCATCATTTTATAGCATTCGGAGTTTGTCAGGAATTGGTAGGCGGTGAAGCCCCCGCATCCAATCAGTAGCTCTACCTCTATAAAACTAAATCAACGCTGCACCTAAATGCATTTCGGGGAGTACGAGCTATTTCCGAGTTTGATTGGCCTTTCACCCCTACCCACAGGTCATCCGAAGACTTTTCAACGTCAACCGGTTCGGGCCTCCACTGTGTGTTACCACAGCTTCACCCTGCCCATGGGTAGATCACACGGTTTCGCGTCTACCACTGCTAACTATACGCCCTATTCAGACTCGCTTTCGCTACGGCTACGTACCTGAAGTACTTAACCTTGCTAACAACGGTAACTCGTAGGCTCATTATGCAAAAGGCACGCCGTCACCCCAAAGGGCTCCGACCGCTTGTAAGCGTATGGTTTCAGGATCTATTTCACTCCCTTATTCAGGGTTCTTTTCACCTTTCCCTCACGGTACTGGTTCACTATCGGTCTCTCAGGAGTATTTAGCCTTAGCGGATGGTCCCGCTTGATTCATACAGGGTTTCACGTGCCCCGCACTACTCAGGATACCACTATCAATAACACTCTTTACCTATACAGGGCTATCACCTTCTATGGCTCCTTTTTCCAAAGGATTCTAATTCATTATGCATCAAATAGCGTGGTCCTACAACCCCAATTAGGCCGTAACCTAATTGGTTTGGGCTATTCCGCGTTCGCTCGCCACTACTAGCGGAATCACTTTTGTTTTCTCTTCCTCCGGCTACTTAGATGTTTCAGTTCACCGGGTTTGCTTCTTTACAGATGACATATCTTCAATATGCCGGGTTGCCCCATTCGGAAATCTGCGGATCAAATTGTATGTGCCAATCCCCACAGCTTATCGCAGCTTATCACGTCCTTCATCGCCTCTGAGAGCCTAGGCATTCCCCATACGCCCTTAATTTGCTTATGGTATTCTTATTTATCTTGCAACGATACAAAATAAAAGCCTTGCTTTTAATATTCAATATTTACTATAATAAATACAACTTAATGTACCTATTCGTTTCTCGTTTAATCTTTTCAATATGTCAATGAACGTTATAAGTCTTACAACTTATTATTGTGGAGAATATCGGAGTCGAACCGATGACCTCCTGCGTGCAAGGCAGGCGCTCTAGCCAGCTGAGCTAATCCCCCATTATAAAATTCAGAATGTTGCATTCAGAATTAGCAATGTTGAATAACCAACCTCTAGAATTTCCTTTAAATATTTTAATGAACTATCACATAGTAAACTATGCATTGTAGTCTCAGGCAGACTCGAACTGCCGACCTCTACATTATCAGTGTAGCGCTCTAACCAGCTGAGCTATGAGACTGTTTAATTAAACAGACATAACCATCTAATCAAAAGTCTTTTCGACTTAATATATCAAGATTGACAACTTTTAAACATAAATAAACACGCTAACTAAATAGCTTAACCACATAAATCTATTGTTGTTCCATTATTTCAGGAACTCCAGAAAGGAGGTGTTCCAGCCGCACCTTCCGGTACGGCTACCTTGTTACGACTTAGCCCCAGTTACCGGTTTTACCCTAGGCAGCTCCTTGCGGTCACCGACTTCAGGTACCCCCAGCTTCCATGGCTTGACGGGCGGTGTGTACAAGGCCCGGGAACGTATTCACCGCATCATGGCTGATATGCGATTACTAGCGATTCCAGCTTCACGTAGTCGAGTTGCAGACTACGATCCGAACTGTGATAGGGTTTATAGATTCGCTCCCACTCGCGTGGTGGCTGCTCTCTGTCCCTACCATTGTAGCACGTGTGTGGCCCAGGACGTAAGGGCCGTGATGATTTGACGTCATCCCCACCTTCCTCACGGTTTGCACCGGCAGTCTCGCTAGAGTCCCCGACTTGACTCGCTGGCAACTAGCAATAGGGGTTGCGCTCGTTATAGGACTTAACCTGACACCTCACGGCACGAGCTGACGACAACCATGCAGCACCTTGTAATATGTCCGAAGAAAAATCTGTTTCCAAATCTATCATACTACATTTAAGCCCTGGTAAGGTTCCTCGCGTATCATCGAATTAAACCACATGCTCCACCGCTTGTGCGGGCCCCGTCAATTCCTTTGAGTTTCATTCTTGCGAACGTACTCCCCAGGTGGGTTACTTATCACTTTCGCTTGGCCACTCAGACGTCAATTCGTCCAAACAGCTAGTAACCATCGTTTACGGCGTGGACTACCAGGGTATCTAATCCTGTTCGCTACCCACGCTTTCGTCCATCAGCGTCAATATATTGTTAGTGATCTGCCTTCGCAATCGGTATTCTATGTAATATCTAAGCATTTCACCGCTACACTACATATTCTAACCACTTCACAATAATTCAAGACTAACAGTATCAATGGCAGTGCCGGAGTTGAGCCCCTGCATTTCACCACTGACTTATTAGCCCGCCTACGGACCCTTTAAACCCAATGATTCCGGATAACGCTTGCACCCTCCGTATTACCGCGGCTGCTGGCACGGAGTTAGCCGGTGCTTATTCTTACGGTACCGTCAGCTATCCTCACGAGGATAGGTTTCTTCCCGTATAAAAGTAGTTTACAACCCATAGGGCCGTCTTCCTACACGCGGCATGGCTGGATCAGGCTTGCGCCCATTGTCCAATATTCCTCACTGCTGCCTCCCGTAGGAGTCTGGTCCGTGTCTCAGTACCAGTGTGGGGGATCTCCCTCTCAGGACCCCTACCTATCGTAGCCATGGGGAGCCTTTACCTCTCCATCTAGCTAATAGGACGCATACTCATCTATCACCGTAACCTTTAATTATAAAATCATGCGATCTCATAATACTATGAGGTATTAATCCAAATTTCTTCGGGCTATCCCTCAGTGATAGGTAGATTGTATACGCGTTACGCACCCGTGCGCCGGTCGTCAGCAAAGAGCAAGCTCTCTCTGTTACCCCTCGACTTGCATGTGTTAGGCCTGCCGCTAGCGTTCATCCTGAGCCAGGATCAAACTCTTCATCGTAGAATCTTTTTAAAGATCATTTATTGATCTATATAATTAATACTACTTAATTAGCGTAATTGTGTTTATCTATATTAAATCTTACCAGAAAATATTATCAAAATATCTTCTTATTATTTATTTTGTGCTGTCAATCAAAATCTCAATGAACTACTTCAAATTATAAAATCAAAACTTTGCCAATCCTCTCCCGATTCTCGTACTAGTATTTTAACCTTCTCTGAAGAACTAACGCTCTACTTCTGACATCATGTCTGCTGCAAAGCGGGTGCAAATATACTCACGTTTTTCTCTATCAACCAAACTTTTTAACTAAATAAATTAAAATAATTTATAACACACATACAAACAACTAATTACAAATCATCCTATCCGAATTATTCTAACTCATATAACTTTAGAATCAATTAGCAGCAGTATTTATTTAATTTAAAACCTCTTTATCTAAAATTGGTTAGTAGTTCATCTATAAAAATAAGTAAAAGCCTTAATAACCTTAAATAGAAAATAAAATTATGCAACTAAACAATACTATGATATTAAGACCTCGGTTTACAGTATCTTTAAATTGTGATATATCTATAGTAAATAACCAATTTAAAAAAGCAAAACTCAATAGAAGAGACTACAAGGTTTATTTTAGTGATCGGCATATCTTTATTAGATTTTCAAAATTACATCAACATTTTTGGTCGCCACAATTACATTTAGAATTACAAGAAAACGATATGACAACAGAAATACGCAGCCTATATGGACCTAACCCTATTGTATGGACTATGTTTATGTTTTTAAATTTTGTAATAGCAATACTATTCTTAGGCACTATAATTTGGGGATATGCTATGATAACAACGCACAGAGACGTAAATCCAGCTATCGTATCAGCCTTAGTGTTAATCCTTATATGGTTATCCTTTTATTTTGCTGGTCGATTTGGAAAGAAAAAGGCTAACAAACAAATGTATCAACTCAAAGCATTTTTCAATTCTATTATTGAATCTATTGAAAAGACATAGGCACCTCTATAAATAAAATTTCTGCATCTAGAATTGAAAGAACAGAAAAGGACTCAAAATCCTCCATAGCAACGGCATCTCTAGCCGTTAGGATTTCATTATTAATGACAACTTCACCACTAACCACCATTACAAAAACTCCATTCCCTTTCATATTAACGCTGTATTTGACTTCTTTATCTTTATAGAGATTACTCATAAACATCCACGCATTTTGATGAATCCAAACTCCATCATCATCAGGAATTGGCGATAATATTTGTTGCAACCTGTTGACTCTATCTTCTAGGTTTAATTTAAGCTCATCGTACCTAGGAACTACATTTTGCTTATTTGGAAAAATCCAAATTTGAAATAACTTCAATTCCTCATCTTGTGAAGCATTATATTCAGAGTGCGTGACACCTATTCCAGCGCTCATTACTTGAACTTCTCCTGCTGCAATTTGCGCCTTATTCCCCATACTATCTTCATGCTCTAATTTACCACTTAATGGAATAGTTATGATTTCCATATTATTATGAGGATGTTTTGGAAATCCGGCTCCGCCAGCAATACGATCATCATTCAATACACGTAGCGCACCAAAATTAATTTTATCAGGATTATACCAACTAGCAAAACTAAAACTATGTTTTGCTTCTAACCATCCGTGGTTAGCATATCCTCTATCTTCAGCTCTATGCACCGTTGCTTTCATATCTATTTTTTCACCTTAAAATAAACAATACTTGTACCAACAAATATATTGAAGACAATTTGTCATTTTTATCTCGCTTTCGCGAAAGCGAGATAATTTTAAGCTACCGGAAGATTAAATTTAAAGCTGCTACCTGAATTTTGCTTACTCATAACAGTAATAGTGGACTGATGTAAATCAAGAATTTTTTTCACGATAGCTAGCCCTAATCCTGCACCATTTTTAGCAAAACTTTCACTAGACTGTTTAAAACGTTCAAAGATGCTAGATTGCATCTCGGGTGCTATACCTATTCCTGAATCGTTAACTTTAACAAAGCATTGCTCACCAGACTTTTCTAACTCCACTTTTATGGAACCATTATCCGGTGTGAATTTTAAGGCATTATCAATTAAGTTTTGTAAAGCACGCTCAATGAGACTAATATCTGCATAGACTAATATATTTTCATTGTTTTTCACCGCGATACTAAGGTCTATATTCTTCTTTTTAGCCAGGATATCATATTTAGAAACTAAATCCAGACACAAATCCGTTATTGAAAATTGCTCCATTAAAGGTTCTATTTGCTTTGCTTCTAGTTTAGAATACTCAAATAATTGTTCGACCAAATTAGTAAGCTTGTCACTGTTAGAGCTTATCACATTTAAGTATTTATTTTTCTCCTGTTCTGTTAAGCTGCTCGATTTTTCTTGTAAAGTGTCAGCATATCCTTTTAATACGGCAAGTGGAGTTCTTAAATCATGGGAAACATTTGCAATTAACTGCCTGCGCAATTCATCAACTGATTTTATTTCTTCTAGGTTAGCGTTTATCGTATCTGCCATATCATTAAAAGTATGGGCAAAAACAGCAACATCGGTTTTTTCTGGATCTTCTATTCTCGCATTAAGATCTCCTTCCTTAAACCTACGAGCTACTTGAGTAATCGTTCGTAAGTTTTTTGTGATAAACCAGATCAAGACAAAACCTATCAATAGAGTAAAAAATGTAGTCAATGCAATTGCTCCTAGACCAAAACTCTTTATGTACTTATTAAATATATTACTACTAGCAAGCTGATATGCTTCTCCTGAGAGTATTATATATATGTATCCATTTCTGCCGTTATTTTCAAAAGGAGCCACAGAAAAAATCTTACGCTCTGATCGATCCCTTGGATCATCACCTAAACAAAAACCCTTATAATCAGATTCAATAAAATCAGTTATCGGTTTAGTGTCCACGTATAGAGCTGGCTCCTTTGGACTATGTTCTAAAACAACCGAATGTAAAACTTCACCATCGATGCCCAATAAATAAACTTCAATACTGCGATTTACCGCCATCATATCATGCATTAAATCTCCAAACACCGCTTTATTTACAGTACCATCTTCCATAAATGGTGAGGCGTCTGCAAATTTCTCGTCAATTAAGTGCTGCGCTAGTGGTGCATTTATCTCTTGTTGAGTTGCGAGATGATGTTGATTAGAAAAATAGGTAGTCACTAATATATAACAGGCCGCCATCCCTAAAATCAATAGAGATAAGGCAAGCCACAGTTTAAAAACTAGTTTAGGTGTTAATGTAGATTGCTTATTCATAGTTATATATCTTCATTAAAACGGTAACCTATTCCCCAAGTCGTCAATATATAAATAGGATTTCCCATGTCAGGTTCGATTTTAGCACGCAACCTATTGATGTGTGAGTTTACAGTATGCTCATATCCAGAAAAATTATAACCCCAAATAACATCCAGCAGTTCTGACCTACTGTAACTACGGCCTGGATAATTTGCCAGTAATACTAGTAGGTCAAACTCTTTAGGTGAAAGATCTATCTTCTTCCCTTCTATAGTTACTCTACGCATTTCAATATTAACTTTCAAATCTCCAAAATCTAACTCTGTAGATTTTGAGTCACCCGTCTGCTGGTTTGCAGCATCACTTCTTCTCATTACTGCTTTAGCTCTTGCTTTCAATTCACGTATAGAAAATGGCTTAGTGATATAATCATCTGCACCTATCTCTAGCCCTAGTACCTTATCAATTTCTTCTGTTTTAGCGGTAACCATTATAATAGGTGTATTCTTAGTTTTACGTAGCTCACGACACACTTCTACACCATTAAGTTTAGGTATCGATAAATCTAGCAAGATTAAATCATAATCTTTATGCTGTGCTTTTTCTAATGCACTTAATCCGTCATTTACACTTTCGACCTCAGCATTGAGGTCTTTCATATGTATCTCTAGTAGGTCCACAATCTCTAGATCGTCTTCTACAATTAATATTTGATTTGCCATAAGATAAAAGTCCATAAAGTATATCACAAAACAATCACACCATTGCGATAAAAGTTGACAATTATGTGACGCTATTGGGATATGATAGTCATTAGTTTGTAGTGTAAAATAATCAAACATAAAATAATGAAAAAGTATTTAGCACTATTAGCAGCAGCTACGCTAACATTTACTAGCTGTAGCAACGATGACGATAACACCGGTAATATAGCCACAAAAAATTTAACTCTCGATTTACAAGGTCTAGAAGATCTAGGATCAGGATTTGCTTATGAAGGATGGGTAATGGTAAATGGCTCTCCTGTTACCACAGGTGTTTTCACCGTTGACGCAACAGGTAATTTAAGTCAGACCTCATTTGCGGTAGACGCAGCAACATTAGATGCGGCAACCGCTTTTATCTTAACTATTGAGCCTAGTCCAGATCCAGACCCAGCACCGGCAGACTCAAAATACATCGCGGGAGAATTCAATAATAATACTGCTAGTCTATCAACAAATTTTGGACCAGCACCAGGTGATTTCAGTATGGCCAGCGGTAGTTTCTTTTTAAGAACTCCTACAGATGAGCCAGCAGGAACAGCAAATAATGGAAACGATACTAGCGGTGTGTGGTTTGGATTACCAGGCATGCCACCAACGGCAGATTTTAATCTACCTACACTACCAGCGGGATGGGTATATGAAGGTTGGGTCGTGGGCGATGCTGGAGCACTTTCTACAGGTACGTTTACAGACTTCTCATCAACAGACTCTGGTAATGGATTTTCAGGGACTCAAAACAATGCAGGACCACCAGTACCAGGAGAAGACTTTTTCAACAACCTTCCTATGGGTGAATCATTACCATTTAGTGTAGTCGGCCGTAATGTAGTAATTACTGTAGAGCCTGTACCAGATAATTCTCCAGCACCTTTTACATTAAAGCCACTTGCAGCAATTGCTGGACCAGATACTGCTCCTAACTCACAATCTTTCAATAATAATGTTACCGTTTCATTCCCTACAGGAAACGTAACTAAATAAAGAAATATGAAGATAACTTTGGTTGGTTAGTTTGAAGTACCTCACAAATCTTAAGATTCTGTGGGGTATTTCTTTTTAAGACGCATTTTCCCTTTTTAAACTTACGTATGGATGTTTTAAATACGCTTTTGCGAAAAACTAAAAATTATATATAGTTTTAAAAACAAACCTAAATGGAACAATGAAAGTATCATTTTGACTTACAATAATATCCGAAAAACTGGAATCGCTTTTAGAAGCTGTATCAATTAAATTCATAGCATTTAAATCAAATGACCAAGAAGACTTTGCAGGTCTATAATTAATATTGAAATCTAGGAGACCAAAGCTTCTTGAATCCTTCCTATCGAGATTCTTAAAGTAAGTTTGATTATAATTAAAACTGGCAATTAACAATTCATTGAAATCATGTTTTAGCCCAATATCAAAAGATGTATTTCTGAACCTATTATCGTTAAAGCCTTGATACCAATTAAAATTTTGGTTGAACGATAATTCAAAATTTACAAATTTCTTATAGTTAGATATTGCTTTAATATCATACCTAAATCTTTTTAAATTAACATCAATAAGATCACCATTCAAAATATTATTAGAGCTTGAAATTTGATAACTAGGCTTTAAAACAAATCTCCACTTATTTACTAAATGAGTTGAATTCATACTGAAAGACGTGTTTTGATTAGGCGCATCTAAAAGAGTGTATCTTAATATCTGATCTACAGAATTCAAATCTCTAAACGTTGTAACAGCTCTGCTTCTATAACTATAATTCAATGAACTATTAAATAAATGTTTTGAAGCTCTTGTACCACTTGAATACCTTAAACTCAAACTATGCAAGTACTGATCAGAAATCATATTATCTCCAGCAACTACAGTATTATAGTTAGTCAATCTAAATCGATTAGCTAGTAAAGTACTGGATGGCACATAAACTTTAGTTGAATAATCAAATGAAATCTTGCGATTTTTGGACAGAGATAATTTATAGTTTACCTGAGGTAATATTCTAAAAGGGTTTTGCTCTAAACTTGCTTCACTGAAATTTGCAGAACTATAGATATATTGATTAACCATGAAGCCAAATCGTATAGAATGATAATCATTCTTAAAGAAAAAATCTGAACCTACTCCATAAGTAGTAGAGTTAAAATCTAAATCATTATTAAATCCATTATTTTGAAAAGAAGTAAAAACTGAATTTATCAACTCGCCATCTATAGTTTGATAATTTTCTCTTTCAAATGAAATAATGGCTTTTGGATTCAATTGAAAACCTCTTTTAAAATTCCAGAAATAATCAAAATTTGAGCTTAATGATGTTCTTTGCCTTTTTGTACTTTGATTCAAAAATAAATTGGTGGCATCACCTTGATAGTCTATCAAATCTGAGAACACTGGTTCATTAAAATTCCATTCCACTATGTTTTCATTTTTACTATTTGAAAACTTATTTTCCCACTGAACAAAAGATTTTTTATTCCATTGTGCATTATGATTTGCTTCTATCTCTATATCATAATTATTAATATCAGACACACTGTTAGTAAATCGGCTATTACCAGTATTACTATTTGAGTTTAAATTTGAAGTTGCATCAGAAAAAGATGTTTTAAACAAACCACTAAAATCCCAGTAATTACTTGTCGTTTTACGGTACTGCCATTTTACTTTGGTAAGACCGAGCAAAGCAGAAACATCACTCGTATTCTCTAAGGATTCTTCAAGTTGTTGAAATGGGTAAATTCTTTCAGATAGAGAAGAAAAATAGGAGTCATCGTTTAACCAAATGCTGTAAGCAGAAACAGTAGATCTAGGACTTACTTCACTAACTGCATTAATAGCTCCTACAATATTGCTATTTTCTTTAAAATCATCTCTATTCAAATAATTTGCAATGCTGGAATTTAATAAACTAAAATATTTCTCTGCATCATTAAGTAACAATGAGTTTCCTCCTTCAAAATCTACATAATCTTGAGCTGTAAATACTCTTTGTCCATCATTACTAGCTCCACTGATTACATTTAGACCCAATTTTTTAGAATAATAGAATAAATTTCCATGAGCATTATAAGCTTCATAGCCTGCACCTATACCTAAATCCCCAAATATAAAATTTTGCTTATCTGCTTTTAACTTGATATTCAATGCGACTTGCTCAGATTCATTAAGATCTTTCATAAAAGGGATAGGATTATAATTTTGAACAATCTCTATCTCATCGATAACATCTGACGGAATATTATTAACACCCAACTTTTCATCTCCGGAAAAGAAAACCTTACCATCTACCATTAAAACAGTTACATCTTTACCATCAACCATTACATTACCTCTAGCATCAACCTCAACTCCTGGTAGCTTTTCTAATATATCTCTTGCTTTACGTTCTTCTCCAGTTAAAAAATACTCCACACGATATGAGGTTGTATCTCCTTTTTGTAAGATAGGTGCTCTTGCATTTATCAAGATACTATCTAAAGATTCGGTGCTGTTTTTAAGTATGTACTTTCTAAATTCACCTTTTTCTAAATTCAAAGTATCAGTAATAGTTGTATAACCAATAGATCTAATTGACAATTGATAGTCAATAGATTGCTTCAACATTATATCATATAACCCATCTAAATCACCTGTTGTGTATTTAAAATCTTTTACATCTATTCCTTTTGCAACTATTGTGGCGCTAGCAACTGGATTACCTAGACTATCTAATACTACACCATTAAGTTTTACATTACTTTGACCATTAGACAAAAATACCAGCAAAAATGCTGGTAAAATAATAATATATTTATGATGGAAACCTATATTCATTACCTTCCACGATTTCGCTTTTCATTTAATCGATTCCTCGCTTCCAATTCAGATTCAGAAAATGAAATTTCGTTAAGCTCAGGTATCTTAATATCACATTCATTTAAAACCTTAACACCTGTTGCTGTAAATTCCCATTGCCCGTCATTATAATATAAAATTAAACCCGGTAAGTCGGTTGCATCTCTCAGCCCAGATTTTATTGGAACATCAGGAGTGAACCATACCTCTAAAGTTTTGTCTGATACATTAGAATCTTTAAAAACTAAATTTTTAGTTGCCTTAAAGCATTTATATCCTGCTATTATCTTTTCATTAGGTTCAATATTCCAAGCTTCATTATTATAATCAGCGATTACAAGTTTCATTTGCTTACGATCAACATTTCCCGCAACAGAATCATTTGTTATCCAGCTAGATCTTTCAATTTGAACTCTAGCTAGTATATTTGAAATCTCTGAATCTTTCGAATTAGGATGAATCGAGAAGTAAGACTGATTTTCACATGCATACAAAATGCCATCACTGTTATTAATTATCTCAATGAAAGGTTCTACAGTTCTTTGATATATTGCCTTTTGCCTCGGGCTTTCAAATTCTGGATTTTTATCAAAAATAAAATTTACAGAATATTGCACCTGTATCTGGCAAAACATTAAAAAAGGAACTAGAGTTAGTATGAAAGTTAAAATCAGTCTCATTTAATCTTAATTTGAATTTACAATAACCGGATCTAATACACCAATCCCTTCTTCTTCCGCACATCCATAATATGCATCATCCCAAATAGCATCATTCGTTGCGTCACTAAAATTAAAACTTTCAAAAGCTGCGACAGTAGCATTTGCTAGAGCAAAACAGTCAGTAAAACTCATTAACCCCAAAGACAAGGCACCAACTAAAAATAATTTTCTCATAATAATAAAGTTAAATGATTAATATGAGTACGAAGTAAAGTAAAGTAAAGTAAAGTAAAACTCCTAATTTTATTGAAGAAATATCCTATATACTTTTTAACTATTCTCTCTCTTTAAACTCACGTAGGGATGTTTTAAATACGCTTTCGCGAAAGCGTAACCACGAGCATATTTTATCCTAAAGGTTTCTATCGCAGTATATCCCAGCAATGCACATCCTGCAAGCATTAAGGCTAGCGGCAATAATGAAACGGTTACATAACTAGACACAAACCAGCTCGCAAAGGAACCAAAAATCATACTCACCGCACCAACAAAAGCACTAGCACTACCAGCTCTTACCGTAAATGGTTGTAAGGCAAGCGCTGTAACGTTAGGATTTTGAAACCCGATAAATGTCATCATTAAAAATAATAAAGGATACACTACCCAGAATTGGGGTTCAAAGAAGCTAACATGCCCTACTAAAAGTAACGTAGTCACGACTAGCAAAATACTGACTGTATAAGTGATTTGAAAAGTCGTAAAACGTCTCAATAAGAATCGATTAATTTGGCTACCTGCAATAAGCCCAGCAGCATTACTACCGAAGATGATCGCAAAATCACTTTGTGCCATGTCAAAAAAGTCCAAGAAAATAAATGGTGCCGCCGCCACATAACCCAGTAAAGCACCTATCACAAAACCTCGAGCAGTTGAAAATAAGAAAAAGGCTTTGTCTTTATAAATAGTCCAGTATTCTCTCAATACCGGAACTGGATGCAAACTAGTCGCAAGGTTAGGCTTAGAACTTTCAGGAAGAATAAAAACCACGTTAAACAACATTAAGGCTGCAAAACCTGCTAGTCCATAAAATATCATATCCCAGTGATAATGTTCTATAATAAAACCACCAATGGTAGGTGCTATAATAGGTGCAATTCCCATGATAAGCATTAAGGTACTCAACACCTCAGCAACTTTATCATCATCAAATAAATCTCTTACAATTGCTTTACTGGCTACCATACCTGCACAAGCTCCTAAAGCTGTAAAAAAGCGCAAGGTTGCTAGTGAAGAAACATCCCATGCATAAGCACTTAAAACACTAGTTGTGATATATAAAATTAAACCAGCAATAAGTGGTCTACGTCTACCATACCGATCCATCAATGGACCATAGGCAAGTTGCCCTAACCCTATCCCAATAAAATAAGTCGTTAAAGTGAAACCTATAGCACTAGTATCCACCTTAAAGTCTCCAGCAATTTGTTTAAAAGCAGGTAAATAGGCATCTATAGAAAATGGTCCTATGGCTATCAGCGTTCCTAACACTAATATGACACTGGTTTTCCTTCCTTTACTTACGTTTTCTTTATCTACTTGTTTAACTTTCACCTTGCAAAATTACTTTTTTGAGAACGCCTAAAGCATACAATTAGGAAAGGTTTACGATTTTATAACCACTAGATAAATTGTACTTTTAAGCCAAAGTTGAAAATGATGAAAAAGACGATTACCCTTCTATTAATAACTATCGCAATCTACAGTTGTAAAAACGCTGAAAATAAGGAAGAAAAAAAGGCCCTTTCTAATACAGAACAAGTCGCTCAAGCAGCAGGATTTGATAATTGGGACGCTATTAAAGAAGTGAAGTTCACCTTTTCAGTTGGTAAAATGGGACGTAATTTATATGACCGTAACTGGACGTGGAATCGCCAAACAGGTGACGTAACTCTTATCGCATCACCAGACACCGTACATTATAATCGCCGTCAACCTATGGATTCTATACAAACCAGTGCAGACCGAGCTTTTGTTAATGACATTTACTGGCTATTACCAGAATTTAAATTCATCACAGATAGTGGTACAAAAATCGTTGAAAAGAGCAACGCTGTCGCGCCTATTTCAAAAGACACACTAGATATGTTTACCATTGTGTATAGCAATGATGGTGGTTACACACCTGGTGACGCATATGATGTTTATTATGATAAAAAGCATAACTTGAGAGAATGGGTTTATAGACAGCAAAATGATACAGCAATAGGAATGATGACCACATTTGAAAAATTTGATACCATTAACGGTATAAAAGTAGCAACAGACCACCGCACGCCAGACCGCATGACACGCATATATTTAACTAACATAGAATTCAATAAGTAATGGAGTTCAAGACTACTAGAAACTACGCTTTACAATTAGATCAAGAAGATTCTTTATCTCGCTTTCGCGAAAGCTTCCATATACCAAAACATACCGACGGAACAGACTCCATATATTTATGTGGGAATTCGTTAGGCTTACAACCACGACAGACCAAAGATTTCTTAAATCAAGAACTTGACGATTGGGCAAAACTAGGTGTAGAAGGTCACTTTCATGCAGAGAATCCGTGGATGCCTTATCACGAGTTTCTTACAGAGACGACCGCAGAAATTGTGGGTGCAAAACCGCACGAAGTGGTGATTATGAATACGCTTACCACTAATCTTCATCTAATGATGGTTAGTTTTTACCAGCCTAAAGGCAAGCGTACTAAAATCATCATTGAGGCAGATGCCTTTCCTAGTGATCGTTATGCCGTTGCATCTCAAGTGCAATTTCACGGGCATGATGATAAAGAGAACATAATCGAGTGGTCACCTAGAACTGGCGAACACACACCTAGAATAGAAGATCTAGAAACCATTTTAAAAGAACAAGGCGACACTGTAGCATTGATCATGGTAGGTGCAGTCAACTATTATACTGGACAGTTTTTTGACTTAAAAAAAATCACAAAACTAGGTCATGCGGCTGGAGCTATGGTAGGTTTTGACTGTGCTCACGGTGCTGGAAATGTAGATTTACAATTACATGACTCTGGAGCAGACTTTGCCGTGTGGTGCACCTATAAGTATATGAATTCAGGACCTGGTAGTTTAGGCGGTTGTTTTGTACATGAACGTCATGCTAGTAATAATGATTTACCACGATTTACAGGTTGGTGGGGACACAATAAAGAGACACGTTTTAAAATGCGTGACGACTTTGAACCTATGCACGGTGCCGAAGGCTGGCAACTATCCAATCCACCTATACTAAGCATGGTAGCCATAAGAGCAAGTCTTGATTTATTTGCTCAGGCAGGTTTTGAGAACTTGCGAAAGAAGTCCATTCAGCTAACTAACTATTTAGAGTATCTCCTAAGTGAATTAGATGGTGATCGTATTTCTATCATCACACCTAGCAACCCAAAAGATCGCGGTTGTCAATTATCCCTAGCCGTAAAAAATGCTGATAAGTCCTTATTTGACACCATCACCGCAAAAGGAGTCATTGCCGACTGGCGTGAACCAGACGTAATACGTATAGCACCGGTTCCTTTATATAACAATTATGAAGACTGCTGGAGATTTGTGGATGTATTGAAGTCAGAGTTATAATAATAAGTTAGATGAAATCGCACTTCGACAAGCTCAGTGTGACACAAGTATTTGAAAATTAATATGTCAGTCTGAGCTTGTCGAAGACGATGTTCCAATAAATGAAACTTTCTTGATGAAAACAACTAACAAAAAAACAAATATCCTCATCACTGGCGCTGGGCTGTGCGGTTCACTTCTTGGACTGCGACTGGCACAACGAGGCTACCATGTAGATATACTTGAAAAACGACCAGACATGCGCAAGAACATTGTGGATGGTGGACGTTCCATTAACCTTGCACTATCTGATCGTGGACTGGCTGGTTTAAAACTGGTAGGCCTGGAAGAAAAAGTACGCGAGCTCTGTATTCCTATGAATGGAAGATTGATTCACGATGTAGAAGGAAATACTTTTGCATCTAACTATAGTGGTCGTGATGGAGAATATATCAATTCGATTTCCCGAGAAGAATTGAACAAATTATTACTCGACGAAGCGGATAAATACGAAGATGTTCAAATAGACTTTAATGACGCCGTGACTGCGGTAGACTTAAAAAACGCATCAGTTACATATCACGATTCTGAAACAGATACGGAGAAAGAATGGAAAGCAGATATCGTCCTAGGAACAGACGGCGCAGGATCGGTAGTACGCAAAGCGATGATGAAGCAGCGTGACTATCTATTCTCGCACAGCATGAACTGGTTGCCGCACGGTTATAAAGAACTAAGCATTCCGCCTACGGATGATGGAAAATGGCGCATTGAGAAAAACTTCTTACATATTTGGCCACGTGGTGGTTTTATGTTGATTGCCTTGCCTAATCTCGATGGGAGTTTTACGCTTACGTTATTCATGCAATACGACGGCGATGGACCAGCTTTCAACAAGATCAAAACCGATCAAGAAATAACCGACTTCTTCACGACTTATTTTAAAGATGTGATGGAACACATTCCAGATTTGATAGAGCAATACCATACAAATCCAGCTCCGCCATTAGGAACAGTGCGTTGTTCACCATGGACGGCTTATGGAACTAGTTTGATTATGGGTGATTCCGCTCACGCCATTGTACCTTTTTATGGTCAAGGAATGAATGCGAGTTTTGAAGACGTAGTCGTTTTTGACGAGATGTTAGACCAACACGAGAATTGGTCAGATGCCTTCACCGCATTCTCCACAAACAGAAAACCAGATGCCGATGCTATTGCAGATCTTGCTTTAGACAATTTTGTAGAAATGCGAGATAGCGTGGCAAATCCTAACTTCCAGTTGAAAAGGCAAATCGAGATGCGTTTAGAAGCAGCTTTCGCGAAAGCGGAATACCAATCTAAATATTCTCTAGTAACATTCCCGAAAGAAGGAATAAGCTATCGAGAAGCCATGCTACGCGGACGAGCGCAGGACAAAGCGATTTTATGGTTACTCGAGAATGACCAGATTAAAGTAGACGACGATTTAAACGATTTATTAAAAACCATCCAGCAAAAAACCGAAGAGGTATTGTGGTTGAGAAACTAAAAAGTAACAACAATGGCAGTATTAAAAGATAAAGCAAAACCAAGAGGAAAATATCCACACATCAAGCGCGTGGGCGATTTCTTATTAGTTTCAGGAACCAGCAGCCGTAGAGCAGACAATACTTTTGCAGGTGTAGAAGTGGACGAGATGGGAACAACCAATCTAGATATAAAAGCACAAACCGCAGCGGTTCTAGAAAACATAGATTCCATACTTCAAACGGAGGGAGCTTCTATAAAAGATGTCGTAGATGTCACTACTTTCTTAGTAAATATGAACGACTTTGGCGGTTATAATGAAACCTACGGTAAGTACTTTGACTTTGATGGACCTACTAGAACAACGGTTGCCGTGCATCAATTACCTCATCCTCATTTATTAATTGAGATTAAGGCGATGGCTTATTCTCCAATTAAGAAGTAAAACATCTCAAAATGGACCTAAAAAACTTCATCAATAACAATGAGCACATTCCGCTAAGTGGATTGTGGCTCGATAATTATGAACCATCAAGCGGTCTCGTTTATGGGCAAATTCCTAATTCTAATGAAGATGATATTGAAAAAGCCTATCAAGCGGCAAACGCTGCTTTTAAAGGTTGGTCCACTACTAGTATTGATGAACGTTCTAGAATCATGTTGCGCATTGCAGACCTGATTGAAGAAAATCTAGAAGAACTTGCCGCGGCAGAATCTCGTGATAACGGGAAACCATTATGGCTGGCACGAGCAGTTGACATTCCGCGCGCGTCCTCTAACTTCCGTTTTTATGGAAACGCAATTACTCAATATTCAAGCGATGCTCATGAAAGCGTAGGCAAAAACACGATGAATTTTACGATGCGTAAACCTATAGGCGTTGTAGGATGCATCTCTCCATGGAATTTGCCCTTGTATTTATTCAGCTGGAAAATTGCTCCGGCGATTGCAGCAGGAAATTGCGTCGTGGCAAAACCTAGCGAAGTCACTCCAGCGACCGCTTTCTTACTTGGAGATATCGTTAAAAAAGCAGGATTACCGGCTGGTGTGTTGAATATAGTACATGGTCTTGGCGGCAGTTGTGGTCAGGCTATTGTATCACATCCAGGCATTAAGGCTATAAGTTTTACTGGTGGAACCACGACTGGTGAGCACATCGCTAGAACGGCTGCTCCTATGTTTAAAAAACTATCCCTAGAACTAGGCGGCAAGAATCCTAACATCATTTTTGCCGACTGTGATTATGATAAAATGCTCACCACTACCCTACGATCTTCCTTTGCAAATCAAGGACAGATTTGCCTTTGTGGAAGTCGTATTTTTGTCGAGCAATCCATTTACGATAAATTTAAAACTGACTTTGTCGCTCGTGTACAACAGCTCAAAGTTGGCCATCCAGATGCTGCCGACTCTAAACTAGGTGCTGTGGTTAGTGCTGCTCATAGAGATAAGATTTTGGATTATATCGCTTTCGCGAAAGCGAATCCCGAAGAATACTCCATTCTAACTGGAGGAAACTCATTACTCATAGAAGGTCACGAAGGTGGCTATTATCTAGAACCTACGGTCATAGAAGTCCAGTCCAATGATTGCAAATTGAACCAAGAAGAGATTTTTGGGCCAGTGGTTACCATCATGCCGTTCAAAGATGAAGCGCATGCACTAGAACTCGCAAACGGCACTCGTTATGGATTGAGTGCTACTTTATGGACCAGCGACCTCAGCCGTACCATGAGGTTGAGCAATGAAATAGAAGCAGGAATAGTTTGGGTAAATACCTGGTTGAATCGTGATTTACGCACACCTTTTGGTGGTGTAAAAGACAGCGGTGTAGGCCGTGAAGGCGGATTTGAAGCTTTAAATTTCTTTACAGAACCTAAGAATATTTGTATTGAATACTAACTACCACACCATCATCATAGGCGGCGGCGCGGCTGGATTTTTTACGGCTATTAACTTAGCCGATCGATTACCAAATATAAAAATAGCCATTCTTGAACGCGGGAAAGACGTGCTTCAAAAAGTACGTATTTCTGGTGGTGGCCGCTGTAATGTCACTCATGCCGAGTTTATCCCTAAAGAATTATCGTTAAACTATCCGCGTGGTGAGAAAGAATTATTAGGTCCGTTTCATAGTTTTATGACTGGCGATACAATTGCTTGGTTTGAAGAACGTGGCGTGTCGTTAAAAATTGAAGAAGATGGACGTATGTTTCCTACCACAGATTCTTCGCAGACCATTATCAATTGTTTTCTTGAGCTCTCACAAAAATTCAACATAGAAATTTTAACCAGCCATAATGTTACCTCTATTCATAAAGAAGACAACTGGTTAGTACATACTAAAGAAAAACAATTCACTTGTAAAAATCTAGTAGTCACTGCCGGTAGTAGTCCTAAGGTTTGGGAGATGATGCGAGGCTTAGGTCACTCCATAGTGAGAGCGGTTCCTTCTTTATTTACCTTTAATATAGTAGACAAAAAAATTACAGAGCTTGCAGGAATTGCTCTTGAGGCAACTGTAGAAATCCCACAATTAAAATTAGAATCTCAAGGTCCTTTATTGATAACGCATTGGGGCTTTTCTGGTCCAGCGATTTTAAAAATGAGCGCTTGGGGCGCACGAGAATTAAATGGATCAGATTATAAGTTTGATGTAGTTATAAATTGGCTCAATTATATTTCTACTCAAGAATGTTTTGAAACCTTAGTAGCTCAGCGTTCTAGTAAAAGGCAAGTCGGAAACGAGTGGTTATTTGATCTACCTAAAAGGCTTTGGAAGTTTTTAGTGGCAAGTATCAACCTCACAGAAAAAAACTGGGCAGATTGTTCAAACAATGATTTACAAAACTTGGCTACTGTTCTAACTGCTAGCACATTTTCTATTAATGGTAAAAGCACTTTTAAAGAAGAGTTTGTCACCGCTGGTGGTGTGGATTTAAAAGAAATCAACTTTAAAACTTTTGCTTCTAAAAAACAAGAAAACCTTTATCTCGCTGGTGAGGTTCTCAACATAGATGCCATCACTGGTGGTTTTAATTTCCAAAATGCTTGGACTGGCGGCTGGATGATTGCGCAGTCGATTTCAATTGATTGATAGACTATAAACTTTGTTATTTTTTTGAACTAGACCTAGAAAATTTTAGCATTATAGTTCTAATACTAGCTATCACGTTACCGAAACCGATTGCGCAATCTTATTCACAAATCATCATTTTAAAAAATCGCTTTTCTTAACTTTAGCTTTCAAAAGAAAGACATTGAACAAGAAAACGATATTAATGATTCTCGATGGATGGGGAATCACTCAAGACCCAAAAGTTAGCGCCATCGCTCAAGCACAGACTCCTTTTATAGATAGTCTATATGATAAATATCCACATGCAACACTGCGCACAGACGGCGAGCACGTTGGATTACCAGAAGGGCAAATGGGAAATAGTGAAGTAGGCCACATGAATCTAGGTGCTGGCCGTATTGTCTATCAAGATCTAGCCAAAATCAATAAAGCCATTAAAGAAGATACGCTTAAAGATGAGCAGGTTCTTGTTGATGCACTCGCTTTCGCGAAAGCGAATTCCAAAAAAGTTCACTTCTTAGGGTTATTATCTGATGGTGGAGTTCATGCGCATATAGACCATTTAAAAGCACTATTAGATGTAGCTGAAAGTCATGAAATAGAAGATGTTTTCATACATGCTTTTACAGACGGACGTGATGTAGATCCAAAGTCTGGCGCAGGTCACATTGAAAATCTTGAAAAGCATATCTCAGGAACAAATGCTCAACTAGCAACTGTTACAGGACGCTATTTTGCCATGGATAGAGACCAGCGATGGGATCGTGTTAAAAAAGCATATGATGTTATTGTTCACGGAATGGGACAGCCATCACATGATGCTACTAACTCTATAAAAGAGTTTTATAATCAAGGTGTTACTGATGAGTTTATAGAACCTATCGTGGTTCTTAATGGAACAGAACCAGTCGCTACTGTTGAGGATGGTGATGTAGTTATTTTCTTTAACTACCGCACTGATCGTGGTCGTGAGTTAACTCAGATGTTATCTCAGCAAGACTATCACGAGCAAAACACTCATGCATTAGATTTATACTATGTGACCATGACAAAGTATGATGACAGTTATAAAAATGTAAAGGTCATATTTGAAAAAGACAATCTAGTAAACACATTAGGTCAAGTACTTTCTGAGGCTGGTAAAACACAAATACGTATTGCCGAAACTGAAAAATATCCACATGTGACTTTCTTTTTTAATGGTGGTCAAGAAAAACCATTTAAAGGAGAAGAAAGAATTATGTGTAACTCTCCTAAAGTAGCAACCTATGACTTGCAACCCGAAATGTCCATCGATTGTGTTTCAAGTAGTATCATTCCCGAAATTAACAGACAGGCTGCAGATTTCATATGTCTTAATTTTGCTAATCCTGATATGGTAGGCCACACAGGCTCTATGGAGGCTGCAGTAAAGGCGTGTGAAGCTGTTGATCAAGCAGCACATGATGTCATAACAGCTGCGATGGAACAAGATTACACCATTATTGTTATTGCTGATCATGGAAATTGCGAGGTAATGCTCAATTCTGATGGATCTGTAAATACTGCACACACGACCAATCCTGTGCCTATTATTTTAGTCGATAAAGATTTAAAAGAAGTAAAAGATGGTATTATAGGAGACATTGCTCCTACAATATTAAAGTTAATAGGTGTTAAACAACCTGAAGAAATGACTCAAAATTCGTTACTTTAACCCTATGAAAAAGATTATACTATTATTAACCGTAATACTGTTAGCTAGTTGTGGAACACAAAAAGCAACAACAGAAAAAGAAGCAAGTGTTGCTCAACCTGAAGTACCGGCAACACCAGATCCACCTAAAACACCAGTTTTAGTTAATGGGCATTTATCTGGTGTTCAAACTAAGGATGCTTTTATGCAAGAGCCATTTTCAACATGGTTCACACCACGTTATAACGCATACAGTCTCGACGAAGAAACAAAAAGCACGCTAGCCGATGCTATGAAAGATGTTGAAATCAGAGCTTATATGGGAACCTGGTGCGGAGATTCAAAACGTGAAACACCTATGTTTTATAAACTATTAGATGAAGTAGGTTTTAAAGAAAAAAATCTAACACTAATTACTGTAGATAGATCAAAATCAAAACCAGAAGAATTAGTGTCTGGTTATAATGTAGTAAGAGTACCTACTTTTATCTTTTATCGCGGTGGACAGGAAATAGGTCGATATGTAGAACGACCAAGAGAAAGTCTAGAAAAGGATATTTTAAAAATAGTAACTGGAGTGCCTTATAAACATTCTTACGATAATTAAATGACAACTATAAACCCAGCAAATGCTGGGTTTCTTTTTAAAAGAATTATGAGCGCGATAAATCTGAATGAAAAACTCACCTTATTTCAAGAAACTTGGACTCCTAAGATTATAGGCGAGCTTAATGGGCAACAAGTAAAGCTTGCAAAGCTTAAAGGTGAATTTGTATGGCATCAACATGAGAATGAAGATGAACTTTTCTATGTGGTGAAAGGTCAATTAATCATTGAACTGAGAGATCAAACGATTACTCTTAAAGAAGGAGAAATGTACATCGTACCGCGCGGTGTAGAACATAAACCTATTGCGCATGAAGAAGTTCATGTCATGCTATTTGAACCTGCAAGCACAGCACATACTGGCGATATAGAACATGAGTTAACTAAAGATGAGTTAGACTGGATATGATTTCAGAAATCAGTCTTAATATTCTTTAGTGTTCTTTATGCTTGCTAAAACAAGCTTTCCTATCTGTTTTTAATTTTTATTTTTAAAAGCATCGCGTTTGGAATTGCTATTTTTGCACTTTATTACAATCTATGATAGTTACTAAAACTCGAGAAGAATTAGAAATAATGCGTCGTGCTGCACTTATGGTAAGTAAAACACTTGCTATGGTTGCTGCCGAGATCAAACCTGGTGTTACTACTTTAAAATTAGACACCATGGCCGAAGAATTTATACGTGATCATGGAGCTATTCCAGGATTTAAAGGTTTATATGACTGTCCTAGCACACTACTTATTTCACCTAATGAAGAAGTAGTACACGGTATCCCAAAGGATGTAGAAATAAAGGATGGTGATGTACTATCTGTGGACTGCGGTGCCATTGTAGACGGTTTTTATGGAGACCATGCTTATACATTTGCAGTAGGCGAAATACCTCAAGAGACGCAAGATTTATTAGATCGTACTAAAAATTCTTTGTACTTGGGTATTGAGCAATTCCGTGTAGGGAATCGTGTAGGTGATGTAGGCTATGCTATCCAGAATTATTGTGAAGGGTTTGGTTATGGTGTAGTACGTGAACTAGTAGGTCATGGCCTAGGTCGCACCATGCATGAAGATCCACAAATGCCTAATTATGGAAAGCGTGGACGTGGGAAAAAATTTATAGAAGGAATGACTGTTGCTATAGAGCCTATGATTAATCTAGGTACTAAAGACATCAAGCACTATCCAGATGGATGGACTATTAAAACTCGTGACATGAAACCTAGTGCACACTTTGAGCACGATATTGCAATAGTTGACGGCGAACCTCGTTTATTAAGTACGTTTGATTATATCTATGAAGTATTAGGTATTACTTCTAACGAGGAAGATCCTTATCGCTGGAAGGATTAAGTAAGGAATGATTTAGGATCAACTTTAATGAAAAAACTCTTTAAATTCTTTCTCAATCTTATCCCTAGACCATGGCTTATTAGTTTGAGTTACTGGGTGCGTCCAATAATGGCGTGGTGGTATCGTGGTGATCGATATACAGATCCTATAGATGGAAAATCATTCAAGAGCTTTTTACCTTATGGCTACGGAAACGTGAGAGAAAATGTCCTTTCTCCTTCTACTCTATCCTTAGAACGTCATCGTTTACTTTGGTTGTACCTTAATAGAGAAACAGACTTACTTACTCGTCCACAATCGCTATTGCATTTTGCACCGGAACAATGTTTTTATAAACGCTTCCGCGAAAGCGAAACTATAACATACACCACAACAGATTTACTTTCTCCACTAGCAGATGTCAAGGCAGATATTTGTAACCTACCGTTTGAAGATAACAGTTATGATTTTATACTATGTAATCATGTTTTAGAACATATTTCTGATGATGGGACCGCAATGAAAGAATTGTATCGCGTCTTAAAGCCTGGTGGGAAAGCCATCTTGCAAATTCCGTTAGAAAATGACCGAGACGTAACCTTTGAAGATGATTCTATAACAGATAAAGAAGAACGCGCTAGAATTTTTGGCCAGTATGACCATGTGCGAGTTTATGGAATGGATTATTTTGATCGTTTAAAATCTATAGGATTTGAGGTAACTGCGGTTGATTACACAGCACATCTTACTGCAGATGAAGTGGATAAATACAGACTAGCAAAAGGAGAATTAATCCCTGTAGTCACTAAATCTGTGGTTTAATATATTGATTAAAACCTGGCGTGAGTTCAAATCGCAGCATTCCATTATCATCAATATACATTATTATAACCTCGATTTCTGGTATGTTTTTGAGCAGTACTCTAGATTTTTCTAATGGCATTGCCATAAGGGCTGTCGCATAGCCATCTGCTAGTGTACAATTATTTGCAATGACATTAACACCTATGGCTTGTGATGGCTGGGCAAGTCCAGTTATAGGATTTACGGTATGAACATACTCGATTCCTGTCGCCTCATCAACTTTATACTTACGATAATTTCCACTACCGGCCATGGCTTTATCTTGTAAATTAATAGCCATAAGAGTCTTAGTTCCTTGAGCGCCGCTTTTGGGATCATTAATACCGACTAGAAATGGCGCATCCTTTTCTAGATTTTTACCTTTAGTTATTACTTCACCACCTACTTCTACTATATAATTCTCTACTCCTTTTTCATCCAGCATTCTAGCGATATAATCTACTAATGTACCTTTGGCAATGGCATTATATTCTAGATACATTCCTGGTTGTGTAGTTGTCACATGGTAACCTTCATCAAGTGCAGTTTTTTGTATATCCATTTTATAAAAACCTACAAACTGTAATAGACTATCAATTTGTTTTTGTGATGGAATACTAGTTTGTTCACCGTTTGCTCCAAATCCGTAAGCGTTTACTAAGTTTCCGACTGTAGGATCAAAGTATCCATCAGTCTTGCGATAGATCTCTTGAGCGGCATCAAAAACCTCTTTAAACGCTTTACCTACAACAACAGTAGAATCTCCATCATTAATTCTATTTATATCAGATCCAGGTACCCAAGTAGACATGCTTTGATTAAACATATCAATTATTGCGTCTATATCTTCTGTAAGCTCCAACTGCTCATCGTGAAAAGCTTTAATTCCATATGTGGTGCCTATCGCATTGCCTACAAAAGTTTGCGGTGCGGTTAGTTCTTGTTTCTTTTCACAAGAGATTACTGTAAGGATAAGTAATAGAATTAATTTTCTCATTTAATTTCAATTAGTCCAGCAAAATTCACGGTATAATCTTCTTCGTGATGCACTGGTATTTCATAATTCTTTGAATTAGCCAGTCCTACACCAGCATAATAAGTACGTGCTTTAAATTTAATGCCGTGATCTTTTAGTTTATTCATAAACGCTTGATCATACTCAACTGGATTTGCAGGATAAGAAACCGCCCTAACGACAACAAAATGTAATATTTTATCCTTGAGTGCCACAAACTGTGGATTCTTTTTAGGCTTAGAATTTATAGATATAAATTCAAACCCTAATTCTTCCATTTCCTTACCTACGATATTCATCGCTAGTTGATGTAGTTCTTGTTCTGTAAGTGGTGTCATGTTACAAAAATAGTCACTAACTCATCAATAGACTATAAAGGTTTACTTAAAACCACGAGCGGCTTATTAAAAATTTAGATATGACTATATTTAAGCACAAACTGACTCTACACCTATGAAAAGGATAACTCTTTTAATATTTTTTACAATTCTTATGTTTTCCTGTCAACAGAAAACAGAATCAACTATTATAGATATATCACAGGCAAAATCAGACCAACCACTTACAGAATACGTCAACACCTTCATAGGAACTGGTGGACATGGGCACACTTATCCTGGCGCAACTATGCCTTATGGGATGATGCAATTAAGTCCAGACACTAGACTCGATGGTTGGGATGGCTGTAGTGGTTATCATTATACAGACGACGTGATTTATGGATTCTCACATACTCATTTAAGCGGAACAGGTGTAAGCGATTACGGCGATATTCTTTTAATGCCTACTACAAAGCCTATTCTACACAACGGTGCCGATGGAAAAGAAGGCTACTCATCAAAATTCTCTCACGATAATGAAAAAGCAAGTCCCGGATATTATGAAGTGCATCTGGACGATACTGATATAGACGTGCGATTAACAGTTACAGAACGTGCTGGTATGCATGAATATCGCTTTCGCGAAAGCGAGAACCAATACGTCATCCTAGACTTATTACATAGAGATAAATTACTGGAGCATGATTTACAATTTTTATCCAATACTGAGATTTCTGGAAAAAGATATTCCAGCGCATGGGCTACAAAGCAAATGCTCTATTTCTATATAAAAACATCGCATCCTTTTTCAAGTTCATACGAGCTAGATGATTTGGAAACTACACCTACAATAGACGCCTTAAAATTTGACAACCCAAACAACGAACCAGTAACCATCAAAATAGGAATAAGTCCAGTAGATGAAGAAGGAGCAAAAAGCAATCTTGAAGCTGAAATAGGCATTAAAGATTTTGACACCATTAAAAAAGAGGCAAACAATGCTTGGGAAAAACAGTTAAATAAAATCATTATTGAAGATGATAATCACGATAATAAAGTAAATTTCTACAGCGCTCTATATCACACCATGATTGCTCCAAATTTATATCAAGATGTAGATGGTCGTTACAGAGGAATGGATTTAGAAATTCACGAAACACAAGATTTTGATTACTACACCGTATTTTCATTGTGGGATACTTATCGAGCTGCTCATCCATTATACACCATTATTGAACAAGAACGAACTAACGACTTTATCAACACATTTACTGCTAAATATGAAGAAGGTGCCATTATGCCCATCTGGGATTTAAGCGGTAATTACACTGGTTGTATGATAGGCTATCATGCCGTTCCTGTCATAGCAGATGCCTATTTGAAAGGAATACGCGATTATGATATTGATCTAACTTTTGAAGCTATGAAACACAGTGCTACTAGAGATAAACTAGGATTAGATTCATATAAATCATTAGGGTTTATTCCAGTAGAACTAGAAAGTGAATCTGTTTCTAAAACGCTAGAATATGCTTATGACGACTGGACCATTGCACAAATGGCTCAAGTACTAAACAAACCTGACGATTATAAAACTTACATACAAAGAGCTCAATATTATAAAAATCTCTATAATCCTGCCACAGGTTTTCTTCAAGGTCGTATACGCAACACTTGGTTTGCTCCCTTTAAACCTGAAGAAGTGAATTTTAATTATACTGAGGCAAATGCATGGCAATACAGTTTATATACTCCACAGGATATCTCTGGGCATATAAAATTGATGGGTGGAAATGCTGCATATGAAAAACACCTCGATGAAATGTTTATTGCACCCATGAAAACTTCAGGACGACATCAAGCAGATATTACTGGTCTTATAGGTCAATATGCACATGGCAATGAACCTAGCCACCACATGGCATACCTCTATAATTATGTAGGCAAACCTTATAAAACTCAAGAAAAAATTCATGAAATATTAACCACATTATATCACAATTTACCAGATGGCATATCAGGAAATGAAGACTGTGGTCAAATGAGTGCTTGGTACGTGCTCAGTTCACTAGGGTTTTATCCTGTGACTCCAGGTTCTAATCAATATATTATTGGCACACCTTTATTTGACAAAGCGACAATCAACTTAGAAAATGGTAAGCAATTCACTGTGGTAAAGCACGGTGACGGTAAGTATATCGCTTCCGCGAAAGCGAATTCACAACCACATAACAATTCATACATATCTCACGATCTTATTATGAACGGTAGTACGCTAGCGTTTGAGATGAGTAACGAAGCTACCGATTGGGGAACAGTTCAAGAAAACTGGCCAGAATCCTCTATTAAAGATGAACTTATTATCACACCACCATTTATAGAAAAAGGTAAAATCGCTTTTGCAGACTCTACCGTAGTTCATTTAAATCAGGTTAATGAAAATGCGACTATGTTCTACTCCAGAGATGAGTCTACCTGGCAAGAATATAAAGATCCTATTACTTTATTTAATGCAGGAACATTATCTGTGATCGCTCGTGATGGAGACAAAAAAAGTCCAGTGGTTACTACGGCTTTTTATAAATATGATAAGAATATGACAGTTACTCTTGGGCATTCTTATGCAAACGAGTACAGTGCTGGTGGAAACGATGCTCTTATAGATGGCATGAGAGGAACTGAAGATTTTCGTTCTGGAGCCTGGCAAGGCACTCAGAATGAAGACTTAGATGTAACTATAGATTTAGGCAACCCTAGAACCGTTAATAATGTAATAGTAGGATTTTTAAAAGATCAACGCAGCTGGATTTTTTGGCCTAGGACTATAACATTTGAATTCTATAATGAAAATGGTAAATTGGTAAAAGTCATCAATCGTGATTTACCAGAGACAGGAAAAGATGAAGTATCCAAAGTATTTAGACCACGCCTAGAAACTCCTGATATTAACGATAAGATTAAAATTATTAAAATGAAAGCAACCACCTATGGGAAATTACCTGAATGGCATTTAGGTCATCCATTTGACGGTACCTCATGGATTTTCATAGATGAAATTAACGTAAACTAATCCAGATTGAAAAGAAGACATTTTATAAAAAAAACAGCTCAAGGTAGTGCTGCGCTTACGTTGGGCGCTACATTACTGTCGTGTGTAGAATCAACAAATAAATCGATTATGACAAATAAAACAGCACCTATAGCTATTTGCACTTGGGGTTTTACCGAAGCTAATCGTACAGCCGGAAAAGCATTAGAAAATGGCCTAACCGCATTAGACGCAGCGATTAAAGGTGTTGCTGTAGAGGAAGAGAATGTAAAGAATACGACTGTAGGTAAAGGAGGCGCTCCAGATCGAGAAGGAAGCGTAACACTAGATGCATGCGTTATGGATTCAAATGGCGATTGCGGTGCTGTAGTTTGCGTTGAAAACATTACTAATGTGGCTGCATTGGCTAAAGTTGTCATGGAAGAAACTCCACACGTCATGTTAGCTGGAAAAGGCGCAGAAGAACTGGCGTATAAAAATGGTTTTCAAGCAGAGCAACTACTTACTGATTCTTCAGAGGCTGCTTATAGAGAATGGCTCAAAACTAGCGAATACAAACCTATTATTAACATAGAAAATCATGATACTATAGGAATGCTATGCATGGATCAACATGGTGATATCGCTGGAGCTTGTACCACATCTGGACTTTCATATAAAATGAAAGGTCGTGTAGGTGATTCTCCTATAATTGGATCTGGTTTGTTTGTAGACAATGAGATAGGTGGCGCCGCTGCTACTGGAATGGGTGAGGAAATCATGAAAACTGTAGGTAGTTTTTTAATTGTTGAATTGATGAGACAAGGTAAAACACCACAAGAAGCTTGTGAAGAAGCTGTAAAACGCATCATTACCAAAAATAAAAACATAGAAAATTTTCAAGTAGCTTATATCGCTCTCAATAAGAAAGGGGAAACGGGTAGTTACTGCATTCATCCAGGATTTGCAATGATGAAATATAAAGATGGCGTTAATGAACGTATCGCATCAACTGCAGCATTAGACTCATAGAAACTTACTCATGAATACAAAAAATAATTACCAAACTGCATTTGCATTTTTAACCATTTTATTTTTCATGTGGGGTTTTATAACCGTGCTTGTAGATGCTTTAGTCCCAAGATTAAAAGACGTATTTGAATTAAGCTATGGTCAGTCCATAATGGTTCAGTTAGCATTCTTTGGAGCATTCTTTTGTTTTGCTATACCATCCAGTTTTTTACTTGAAAAAATAGGTTATCAACGAGGAATTGTTCTTGGCCTATCTATAATGGGATTAGCCTGTTTGCTATTCTATCCAGCTGCAAGCATGAGAGAATTCTGGATATTTATTACCGCCTTTTTCACATTGGCAGCAGGGATTACCTTATTACAGGTAGCTGCAAATCCTTATGTCACACTACTAGGTGATGAGAAAACAGCATCAAGCAGACTTAATCTATCACAAGCTTTTAACAGTTTTGGGACATTATTAGCTCCCGTAGTAGGTGCCATATTTTTACTAAGTGATACCGTAATGGACAGTAAAGCAATTGAGAAACTCAATGAGTCAGATCGCTTAGATTATTATGCCAATGAAGCATTAACTGTTCAAGAACCATTTATCATAATCGCAATTATACTGTTTGCACTTGCCGCTATTTTTGGTTGGAAAAAACTACCTTCTTTAATTAAAGCAGCTCCAGTTGGTGGATATTCTCAACTATTAAGTAATAAAAAATTCCTTTTTGGAATGCTGGGTATTTTCATGTATGTAGGTGCCGAAGTTTCCATCGGTAGTTTTTTGGTCAATTATTTTCAAGAACTCGAGGTAATAGAAAATATTAAGAATAACGGGTTTTTTAGAGGTTTATCTTCTTTTCTGTTAGTAGGCAAAGACATAGATCAATTAGATGCTAAAGCTGTATTAGGATCTTTTGTAACCCTATATTGGGGTGGTGCGATGATTGGTAGATTTATTGGTGCTTTTTTAATGCGTTTTATCAGTAGTGGCAAATTACTTATGATATTTGGTATGCTAGCTATAGCAATGATAATCATATCTGTGAGCAGTAATGGAACCACAGCTATGTTCACCATTTTAGCGGTAGGACTATTTAACTCCATCATGTTCCCTACAATTTTTAGTCTCGCCTTAAATGGACTAGATAATTTAAAAGCACAAGCTTCAGGATTACTAGTTATGTCTATCGTGGGTGGAGCAGTTATTCCTAAAATAATAGGAACCATAGCAGACGTGGTGAGTACAGATAACGAAGGTAATCTAACAGGAACAGGTCTAGGAGTTGCGTTTCTTTGCCTAACACTTTGTTATGGCTACATCGCATTCTATGGATCTACAAAAAGAAATTTATAAGGCCAATATGATATTAAAATCAAACTAAATGTAAACAGATGGTATTTATTATTTTCAAATTATCTACCATAAAAAAACCCGACTTAATAAGTCGGGTTTTTTACTATAATAAAAATGATTATTATCCTCCAAAATCATCAAATCTGATGTTCTCATCTGGAATTCCAAAATCCTCACCCATTTTTTGAACCGCTTGATTCATCAATGGTGGACCACAGAAATATAACTCAATATCCTCTGGTGTATCATGATGATTTAAATAGTTATCAATTACACAGTTGTGAATGAAACCTACAAACCCATCACCTTCACCATCTATACCATCTTTTACTTTCCAATTATCTTCTTCTAATGGTTCAGATAATGCAAGGTAAAATTTGAAATTAGGAAAATCTTTTTCTAATGCTCTAAAGTGATCTAAGTAAAATAATTCGCGTTTAGATCGACCTCCATACCAGTAAGTTACTTTTCTACCGGTCTTAATCGTACGGAACAAGTGATATAGGTGAGAACGCATAGGCGCCATTCCTGCTCCACCACCTACATAAAGCATCTCTGCTTCAGATTCATTGATAAAGAATTCACCATAAGGACCTGATACCACAACTTTATCGCCAGGTTTCTGATTAAAAATATATGAACTAGCAACACCAGGATTTACATCCATCCATCCGTTCTTTGCTCTATCCCATGGCGGCGTAGCAATACGTACATTTAACATAATATCACGACCTTCAGCTGGATAAGAAGCCATAGAATATGCTCTTTCTACGGTTTCAGGATTTTTCATCACTAGTGGCCATAAGTTAAACTTATCCCATTCTGCTTGAAATTTATCTGGTGTATCATGCTCTTCTGGGTGAGCAGTAATATCCATATCTTTAAAGTTAACTGTACACTCTGGAATTTCAATTTGGATATATCCACCTGCTTCATAATGCATATCTTCTGGAAGACGCACTACAAATTCTTTAATGAAAGAAGCAACGTTATAATTACGTACCACTTCTGCTTCCCACTTCTTGATTCCGAAAACCTCTTCAGGAATCTCGATTACCATGTCTTGTTTTACCTTAACCTGACAACCTAATCTCCAACCTTCAGCGATTTCTTTACGCGAGAAATGTGGTTCTTCAGTAGGAAGTATTCCACCACCACCTTCTTTTACTATACACTTACACTGGATACATGTTCCACCACCACCACAAGCAGATGGTAAGAATAGTTTATTATCACCTAGTGTACTTAATAAAGTACTACCAGATCCAGTAGTTAAATCTCTTTCTCCATTCACGTTAATGGTCACTGGACCAGATGGAGATAATTTTTGCTTTACTACTAAAAGAAGCGTTACTAATAACAAGGTTAAAAGTAAAAACGCTGCTACTGTAGCAATAATCGTTCCCGTAGTTCCTGCTGCTAATATCATTCTATTACTGGTTTACTTGTGTTAGTTTATCTTCTAATGCAGTCGCTTGTATAGTCAACTCATTACTCTCATCTACAGGCATTACAGATAATTCATTTGTATCTGACTTTTCTTCTTCATCACCACCGGTTAACATTCCACCAAAACTCATGAAACCAATAGCCATCAATCCAGTAATGATAAATGTAATTCCTAATCCTCTTAATGGAGCTGGTACAGATGAGTAACGGATCTTTTCACGTATCGCTGCAATAGCTAGTATCGCTAGAAACCACCCTATACCAGAACCTACACCATAAGTGGTAGCTAATCCTAGAGTAGCAATCTCTCTAGATTGCATGAATAATGATCCACCTAAAATCGCACAGTTTACAGCGATAAGCGGTAAAAATATACCTAGTGAATTATATAGTGATGGCGAGAATTTCTCTACGATGATCTCTACTAATTGTACCATGGTTGCAATAGTTGCTATAAACATGATAAATGATAAGAAACTAAGGTCATAAGAAGCATACTCTGCACCTAACCATTTTAAAGCACCAGGTTGTAAAATGTACTGATCCAGCATCCAGTTCAATGGTACGGTAATCGCTAGTACAAAAATTACTGCAGCACCTAATCCTACTGCGGTAGAAACTTTCTTAGACACGGCCAGGTAAGAACACATTCCTAAGAATGTAGCAAATACCATGTTATCTATAAAAATTGATTTGAAAAATAATTCTATATGTTCCATATTGTATGTTTTGAATTACGCTTTCGCGAAAGCGTAATAACCATTATCTAGTCCTCTATTAAAGCTTTATTTCTACTACGTTGTACCCATATAATAAGACCAACAACAATTAACGCCATAGGAGATAAAAGCATGAATCCATTATTCTCATATCCTATCGCATACAATCCAGTCTTTTCTATAGGGTCTCCTAACACTGGGAAACCTAATAAGGTACCCGAACCTAAAAGTTCTCTAAAGAAACCTACTAAGATTAAGATAAAACCATAACCAGCTGCGTTTCCTATTCCATCAAGGAAAGATCTCCATGGTCCATTACCTAATGCAAAAGCCTCAAATCGACCCATGATAATACAGTTTGTGATTATTAATCCAACAAATACAGATAAGGTTTTACTTAATTCATATGCATAAGCTTTTAATACTTGATCAACAATAATTACTAATGCAGCTACTACTACTAGCTGTACTATAATTCTAATTTTAGAAGGAATAATATTTCTCATTAAAGAGATAACCACGTTACCTACACCTAGTACAAAAAGTACAGAAATAGACATTACAATCGATGCTTTCAACTCTGCAGTAATTGCAAGAGCAGAACAGATCCCTAATACCTGAATGGTAATTGGGTTATTGTCTAATAATGGATCTGATATTAGCTTACTATCTTTTTTTGATAAAAGTCCCATATATCTATTTCTTTAAAGTTTTAAAATAAGGCACATAAAGACCTAGGTCTTTTTTAATCATTGCTGTCACACCATCACCTGTAATGGTGGCTCCTGCAATGGCATCTACCTCATAATCGTTTTTATCATTGTTCTTAGGGTCTGCGTTACCTTTTGCCACGGTAATTCCTTTAAAAACACCAGACTCATTAAGTAAGTGCTCTCCTGTAAAATCATCCATGAAATAGGTTTGCTTAATGTTAGCACCTAGGCCTGGAGTTTCTCCTTTATGATCAAAATAAGCACCTTGTACCACCATATCTTCATCTACAGCTACATAACCCCAAATCGCATCCCATAAACCTTTACCTCTAATAGGTGCTACATATAATGTTTTACCTTCTGGATTTTTACCTACAAATAGTGGCAACAAACGTGTACCTTCAGTCTTTTGAAGATTCTGTTGTTTCTTAACATCAATTAAATATGGTTCTTGGTTAGTCTCATCCATATATTCTTGACGAGTTTGAGTTTTAACAATACTTCCATCTTTGAAAGTAAGTACTAATTGCTCAGTAACATTCTTTTTAAATTCCTCAGGCGCTTCACTAGCATCAACAAAGACAGCAGAACTACCTTCGTTATTATTAATTCCTAAAGCATAAAGTATGTTTTGTTGCTTTTCTATTTTCTCGTTTTGAGCAATAGCAGGACTTAAGCTAGATGCTAAAAAGGCTAATATTCCACCTACCACGATTACCATTCCTACGGCAAAGAGTAAGGTATATGAATTTTTATCAGTTCTATTTTCCATGATTAAGCTGCTTTAACTTTTAAACGCTTCATTCTTTTCTTTACGTTACCTTGAACGACATAGTGATCAATAGTAGGCGCAAACACATTCATTAATAATATTGCAAGAAAAACACCTTCTGGATATGCCGGATTAAATACACGTATCATAATCGATATAAAACCAATTAAGAAACCGTAAATCCATTTTCCTTTATTTGTTTGAGAAGCAGTTACAGGATCAGTAGCCATAAATACGGCACCAAAAAGAATCGAACCTATAATTAAGTGTTGCCAGAATGGTACACTCATTAACCCATAAAACTTACTAGAATCTGTTATAATCCCTGCATCAACAACACCGTTAAAGATTAATCCCATTACTAGAGCACCTACAACAGTGCTTAACATAATTCTCCAGCTTCCTATCTTAGTAAATATTAAGAATAGCGCACCGATAATAATTAAGAATTTAGAAGTCTCACCAACTGAACCTGGTATTAATCCCCAGAACATATCCCAGTAATCGTAAGCAACTGAACTATTTTGAGCATAAGATCCTAGAATCGTTTCTCCAGATATTGCATCCAAGTTACTTTGTCCAGCAGCAATCATTTGATCGCGTTCTACTGCGCCATGCACCCATACCTTATCTCCAGACATCCATGTAGGATATGCAAAGAATAAGAATGCTCTAATAGTTAATGCAGGATTTAAGATATTCATTCCCGTACCACCAAAAACCTCTTTACCTATTACTACACCAAATATCACCGCTACTGCAAGCATCCATAATGGTATATCAACAGGAACTATAAGTGGCACAAGCATACCAGTTACAAGGTATCCTTCTTCAACCTCATGGCCTTTAATAACAGCAAACAAGAATTCAACCGCAAGTCCTACTCCATAAGAGACAGCTACTAGAGGTAAAATAGTCCAAGCACCTATTAACAAATTATCTACAGTCCAAAACGACGCTCCTAAGAACCCATTTGCACTTTCAATCATTCCTTGAGCAAGGTAGTGCTGGTAACCAGCATTATACATACCGAATATCAAACATGGCACTAAGGCCATGATTACCGTATTCATAGTACGCTTTAAATCATCTGCCGCTTTGATGTGTGTTCCATTGTGAGTCACTTCATTTGGCAAGTATAGAAAAGTATGGAGTGCATTAAATGCAGGCGCCATTTTCTTTCCTTTATACTTCTCTTTTAAGTCGTGTAATTTGCTTTTTAAACTCATTATCCTATTTCTTTAAGCATTAAGTCTAATCCTTCTCTAATTATCTTTTGGTGCGGTTGTTTAGATACACAAATAAATTCTGTTACCGCAAAGTCCTCAGGCGCGACCTCATACATACCTAAAGCTTCCATTTCATCAAGGTCTTTATACATACAAGCCTTTAAGATTTGCATAGGGTAAATATCTAAAGGGAAAACCTCTTCATAATTACCAGTCACTACAAACGCTCTGTGTTCCCCATTTGTATTGGTATCTAGGTCGTATTTCTTCTTAGGATTTAACCACGAGAAAGTTAATGCTCTAGAAGGCGATATTTTATCAAAAACTGGCTTGTTCCACCCAAAGAACTCATAATCATCTCCTTCAGGAATAGCGGTCACTACATTACTGTAGTAATCTAGCACTCCTTCTTCACCTACTTGTTTTCCAGATAATACATTACCAGAAATCACACGGTGATTTGCTCCTTTCTCAACACCATTTTTGTATATAAAACTATCTAGTGTAGCACCTATTTTAGTGTTGAAGTATCGAGGCTTTTCAACAGACGACCCTGCAAACGCCACTACACGCTCTGCATTGAACTTACCTGTTAACAGCAACTCTCCGATAATTACTAAATCTTGTGCTGCTACAGTATAAACTGTCTCACCTTTATTAATAGGATCAATTTTATTGATAAGTGTTCCTACATTACCACTAGGATGAGGTCCAGAAACCTTGTGAAGCTCTACACCACTCAATCCAGCAAATACAGAATTAGAGCCTTTCCCTACACCTACATGAACCTTACCTGCAGTAAGCATTCCTAAGGCATTGATAGCAGCCTGTAATTCTTTTTCTTTTCCAGCAAGAGTAAAATCTAAATCTGCAGCAAGCGGTGCGCTAGCATGTCCAGAGATAAAAATAGCCTTAGGAGTAATTGCCGGATTTGCAACCACATCATAAGGACGCTGTTTTACAAATGCCCAACAACCAGATGCAAGCAAATGATTCTTAACATCTTCGGCTTTTTTACCCGACAGGTTAAATGCACCATGATTTACATAATCCTGATTGACATCTGCTTTGATCTTAAAGGCATCGATACGTCTTTTAGGACCACGTTGCACTTCTACAATCTCACCTGATACTGGAGATACAAATTTCATTGACTCGATCGACTTGTTATAAAACAATGTCTCACCGGCTTTTACGTGAGTACCTTCTCTAGCTACTAGCTTTGGAATGATACTGTGAAAATCTTCAGGTCTTACATAATAAAAAGTTGAAGCAGCAGCATTATCAAGCTCTTTTTGAGCAACTCCTACTAACTTAATATCGAGACCTTTTTTAATTCTAATGTCTTTTGACATAGGATGATGGATTTAGTCCTTTTAAAAATCGTGCAAATTTACGCGATAATGCGCACATTATTGGATGCTGAAATTATTTAGAACAATTCTTAATAGAATTACACCGTAAGTTTGGCATCGCTTTCGCGAAAGTATTAACAACATACACAATAAACATTATATTTATCACGTATTTAACCATCTATGAAGTCGTTTTTTATTTTAGTCTTTACAACATTATCTGTTGTTTTTATCGCTCAATCACAAACTATGGAGGATCTTGTTAATGATCCCGACTATATTAAGTCTGTAACTTTCAACAAGGAACCAGAATACATGCTTCCTGTTTTTGTAATAGGAGAACCAGTGGCTATAGAATTTGATGACGTGATCGGTGATGAGGCAGATTATTACTATCAGTTTGAGCACTATGATTATAACTGGCAACCTAGTCGTTTATTTAAAAATGAGTTTTTAGACGGTATTGATGATATGCGCATCTTTAATTACCGCAACTCTTTTACCACATTACAATCATACTCTCATTACACATTATCCATACCTAATCGATTTACACGTGGCTTTAAAGTGAGTGGTAATTACATGATTCACATCTATAATGATAACAGAGAACTTGTTTTTTCTAGAAAATTCATGATCATGGAAGAAAAAGCTCAAGTAGGTGTAGAAATTAAAAGAGCAAGAGATATTAAATATATTAACACTCAACAAAGAGTACAATATACTGTAGACTCTCAAGAAATTAACTTCATTAATCCAGCTGATAATTTGAAAACAGTTATCATACAAAATTCGGATATTCAGACCGCTCTTTATGACATTAAACCACAATTTAATCTAGGAAACAGACAAGAATACAGGTACGATACAGAAACCTCTTTCTGGGCAGGAAACGAATATTTAAATTTTGAAAATAGAGACTTTAGGTCTCCTAACCAGAATATAGATTATGTGCGCAAGAAAGATTTATATGAAGCATATTTATTTGTGCACAAACCTCGTTACGGCAATGAATATACTTTTTTCCCAGATATTAATGGAAACTATCTAGTGACCACATTAGATAACGAAGACAACGCTGTTCAAGCAGAATATGTAAACATTCACTTCTCGCTTTTACCGACTTTTAATCTACCGCCAGATGCCAGTATTTACGTAATGGGAAATTATAATGCTTTTCAATTGCAGCCAGAAAACATGATGATTTACAATGAGAAACGTGGCATGTATGAAGCAAAGATTTTACTCAAACAAGGATTTTACAACTATCGATACACCGTAGTGTATGATAACGGAGAACAAGATCCAGGATTTATATCTGGAAACTTATGGCAAACAGAAAATATTTACACTGTTCTTGCTTATTATCGTGAACCAGGTGGTCGTTATGATCGATTAATAGGTCAAGGCGCAGGAAGCAGTGAGAATATTAGGAATTAAGTATCACTCATAATAGGAGAACTGAAAGTTTAAAAAGAAATTTTTGTCGAGATCACTGTCACCGAATACATCTTTGTAGTTCAGTTGATTCTCTATATCATATTGACCATTAGATGTTAGTTTGTATGATTCAATGAAATACTCTGTAGATTTTTTATCAGAAATTTTTGCTCTTGCTATAAATAGCCCATTATTACCTTCAATGAACTCACCCTTTTCATCAACTGCTCCAAGGTTTTCTAGTTGAATATAAAATCCATCTTTCGATAACTTTAATTGGACCTCTTTTAATGACACAACTAATTCATCCGTGCTTCCAGTAATTAGATTAAAAGTTTCAGATGAATGAATAAGCTCTCCCAAACTATCACCATCAACATTGAAAAAATTTAAACGAATCAAGAGCTTTGATTTTTTGAAAATTTCTTTTTGATTTTTTGACATACCAGAATGTCTTTCAAACAATAATTTGATAGAAGTTATACGCTTGCTGACAAGCTTTTCGCGAGGAATTATTTTAGTAATAATATTAGTATGACGTGGAAGAATTTGGCTGCCTAATTTTTTAGAATCTCTCAGCCGTTTAGTATCTTCAATGACTCTTTCGTTAGCTAATATCACGATTGAAGGCAAAATATAATCTATTGGCTCTAAGTACAAGATTTCCTTAATCTCTTTCTTTTCAATTTCTAAAGTTTGATATCCAATTGATGAAATAATGACAACCGACTCATCTTCTATCCTATTTAGATCAACTACCCCATTTTCATTACTATAAACTGAAATAGAATCAGTCATAACATTAGCAAATGGAATGACCAAATTTGAATTAGACTCTAAAATTAAGACATTTTGACTATTACTAAAATTTATAGATAGTATTAAAACTATTAGAATAATATATTTCATATGTAAATTTAAAAGACGCATTTCACTGCGCCTTGATAAAATAAATAATATTATTAACGATTTACGCTAATAATTCTTGGGTTACGTCCTGGAAGGGCACCAGTACCATATTGGTCACATGGTTTAGTTCTTCTCCAAAATAATCTATGACAACAAGTCCTGTAATTTCCTCCTGGACTTTCTACAACTGGTCCACACGTCCAACCAAATCCACGCACTCTAGAATTAGTTGTATAATTTTGTTGTTCAGCAGCGCTATTTATTTCTGCTATACTTATTAAATCATCACCTTGATTAATTTCGAATCCATCTGCATTTAATAATCCTGATTCTATTTCATTCCAGTATACATCCTTCATGTTCCATGTATTAGCTGACCAATCAATTTCAATAGCATGAATTATATTGCCTGAAGTTAAATTGATTGTTGCAAATAACTCTAATTGTGTATTTTCTTGAATTTGGAATTTAGATAACCCAATTGTTCCTCTCTCAACTTCTATTATCTCAGTAGTTTCGAGCAGAGTCGGAACAACACCATGTGAATTTTCAAAATACTGCATTGCAGTTATTTCAGAATCCTCACTGATACTTTTTGTTAAAATCTGAGAATCAGCGCGTGAATTGGAATCCATATTATCTTGAGTGCAAGAATATAATGATATCACAGTTAGTAATATTAATAAACCTTTTTGTAAGTTTTTCATAATTTTAAAGTTTTAATGATTAATGATATCCTTGCAAAGACAACTCAAAAATGAAAAAAAAAAAAAAGAAACTCAAGAGTTTTTTCTTTCATTTATTAAATAATTAACAAGAATATATCTATATATTAATTTATATTATCAAAACGTTGAATTCTAAATGTATATGAATTTGCATTTAATTAAACAAACCTTTTAGAGTTTTACAATACCTTTACATCGACCAACCATCGATATGAAACCTACCGTACGATCACTAGCAAAATACAGAGGAAATCAATGTCTTAATTGCCAGACACCACTAGACATTGCCGATAAGTACTGCCACCAATGTGGTCAACTCAATACAACCAAGAGATTAGCGTTAAAAGATTTTTTTACCGAGTTTTTTGCAAACTTTATTGCTTATGACTCTAGAGTGTGGCGCACTATAACACACATTCTTATAAAACCAGGATATGTTACAGAGCAATATTGTAATGGTAAACGAACTGAGTATGCAAATCCGTTTCGGTTTTTTCTAACCGTAAGTATTGTTTTCTTCTTACTTCTTCAATTAGCCATTCAATTTTCTGACACCTCACATCTTAAGAGTCAAAAAAGTAATAATTCAGGGATTTTTAATGTTAGTATAGATTCTACGACACAAAACAAAGCAGAGCTGATCGAACTCATTAAAAATCAGCAAGACAGTTTAGGCGACAATCAAAATTTTTATCAAAAATTAGCTATTGACAGAGCTATAGAAGAAATTGAAAAGGACACAACCACTTTAAATATAGGTCGCACCTACTACACTCAAGAAAAACTTGATAATCAGAGCTACTTTTCAAAATACTTCAGTCAAGTGACTGATTATACAAACTTCTATGGCAATCATCCATCAAAGAGCACCAGTGAAGCATTAAATGAATTAGGACATCGACTAGATAATCAAAATATCACCAGATATAACAAAGCAAAAAAATTCAGTAACTTAACGGATCAACCTGTTGAGATGATCAACATTATACTTCCTAAGGTGCCGTTGTTTCTATTTTTCTTTGCTCCTTTTATGAGTCTATTCTTTTGGTTGATTTATGCACGAGGTAGGTGGAACTATATGGAACACATGGTTTTTAATTTTCATCTTTTAACCTTTGTCTTCCTGATACTTTATCTGATCATCGCAGAAAAATCTTTTACAGGTACTAGCATAATCGCAGCACTATTTTTTGGCATTATAGGTCCTTTATATCTTTACAAATCCATGCGCAAGTTTTACAAACAAGGTAGATTTAAGACTATTTTAAAGTTTCTATTTATAAATTTTGTATTTTTCGTATTATTATTGGTAAGCAGTACATTGTTTATGTTAGGAAGTATTTTTCTAAGTATTTAATCTATGATTCAACAAGTTACAAGAGGAATTAAAATCTCTGTACAAACCAGTTTTGAAGGCACATTTTATAAAAATTATAAGATGAACTTTGCTTTTGGTTATATTATTACCATAGAAAATCAAAGCAAAAACTCTGTTCAACTAACTTCTCGCCATTGGAAAATTAAAGATAGTCTCAGTAAAACTGAGCACGTTGATGGCGAAGGTGTCATAGGTCAAAAACCAGTCATCAAACCTGGTGAGTCGCACACTTATCAAAGCGGCTGCCTACTTTCCTCACCTTTTGGCAATATGAGTGGTTATTATTCCATGGTTGACTTTGCTACAACTAAAAAGTTTGGCGTTATTATTCCTGCTTTTAAACTCAGTGCACCATTTGCACTTAATTAAATTCAATTCCGCTTTCGCGAAAGCGTGTTTACACATCTCTCATATTAGATTAAGAATTCTTTAGGCTATAATAGGTTCATAAAACAAGCTATTATTTGTAATTTCACGCCCGAATAAAAAAATAAATTACATCATGGGAAAAGGATTTTTCAAAGTCCCAGTTGCTGTAAATGAGCCTATTAAAACATATGCTCCAGGAACTGTAGAAAGAGATCAAGTGCTAGCAGCTTACAAAGAATTGTGGAATGCAAACACAGAAGTACCGCTATATATTAATGGAAAAGAAGTTAGAACAGGCGATACTGCAGCAATTAGACCACCACATGATCACCAACATGTTGTAGGTAATTATCATAGAGGTGGAAAAAAAGAAGTACAAGAAGCAATTGCAACAGCTATAGAAGCTCGTAAAACATGGTCACAATTACCATGGGAACAACGTGCAGGTATTTTCTTAAAAGCTGCAGAGCTTATTGCGGGACCATATAGAGCCCGTATTAATGCAGCAACAATGATCAACCAGTCTAAAACAATTTTCCAAGCAGAAATAGATTCGGCTTGTGAACTTATAGACTTCTTAAGGTTTAACGTTCAATATATGACTGAAATCTATGCTGAGCAACCAGAATCTACATCTGGGGCATGGAATAGATTAGAATACAGACCTCTTGAAGGATTTGTTTATTGCATATCACCATTCAACTTTACCGCTATTGCTGGTAATCTACCTGCTAGTGCCGCATTAATGGGTAATGTATGTGTGTGGAAACCTAGTGATCATCAAATGTTAAGCGCACAAGTAATAGTTGAAGTATTCAGAGAAGCAGGAGTACCAGATGGTGTGATCAATATGGTAAACGCTGATCCAGTAATGATGACTGACGAGGTGATGACTCACCCGGATTTCTCAGGTGTGCACTTCACAGGCTCAACTTCTGTATTTAGAAGCTTATGGACTAAGGTTGGAGAAAATATTAATACATACAAGACGTATCCAAAAATCGTTGGAGAAACTGGAGGAAAAGACTTTATTGTTGCTCATAAAAGTGCCGTTCCTGCTCAAGTAGCCACAGCTATTGTAAGAGGTGCGTTTGAATTCCAAGGTCAAAAATGTAGCGCAGCTTCTCGTGCCTACATACCGCAAAGTATGTGGCCTGAAGTTGAGAAACTAATTAGAACTGACGTAGAAAGTTTTAAAATGGGATCTCCAGAAGACATGAGTAATTTTATTACTGCTGTGATTCACGAAGGTTCATTTGATAAACTTGCTAAGTATATTGACGGAGCTAAAAGTGACCCAAATGCAGAAGTGGTAATAGGTGGTAATTATGACAAATCTAAAGGATGGTTTGTAGACCCAACCGTTATCGTGACTACTGATCCTAAATATGTTACCATGGAAACTGAACTATTTGGTCCTGTAATTACTATTTATGTATACGAGGATGATAAATATGCCGAAATGCTAAAACTAGTTGATGAAACTAGTGAATATGCATTAACCGGTGCTATTTTAGGTCAAGATCGCTATGCAGTATCTCAAGCAACTACAGCATTAGAAAATTGTGCAGGTAACTTCTACATCAATGATAAATGTACAGGAGCAGTAGTAGGACAACAACCATTTGGTGGTGCTCGTGCATCTGGAACTAATGATAAGGCTGGTTCTAAATTGAATCTATTACGCTGGATTTCTCCACGTATGATTAAAGAAACCTTTGTAACTCCTACAGATTACAGATATCCTTTCCTAGGGGAATAATTATTAAAAATAAATACTAGCATAAAAAAAGCGCTCTGAATAGAGCGCTTTTTTTATAATTGATTTAGGTTTATCTAATCAAAATCTTTATTTGTTCCTACAGCTGCTTTTTGAACGTTCACAACGTTTCCACTAGCATCTACTACAAACGCAATGATATCCCAATCAGTTGTGTTTACACCGGAAGATGTTGCTGATAATGTTGCAGTATACTCAGTTCCTCCTACTTGCTGATCTGCTGGTATAGCATCTCCAAAAAGATCTGTGAAACTAGTTCTTAAAACATCATTGTGCTCAAAGTTTGTAATTGGGCTTACACCACCCCAGTTATTTGTATAATTTGTCTGCGGATAAACAATACCATTTTCTAAAAGGAAAGCTACTAATTTTAAACCAGATTGATCTAAGTCAAAACCTACCTTAATAGTTGCATTGACAGTTGAACCACTTACATTTGAGTCTATTGCTAAACCAACTTGAGCAGTTGAATTCAACATAGATAACGCTTGTTGAACATTCATATTATGATTACTAGCCGCATTCCACTCTTGATCTCTATTTAACACAGCAGAAGGATAACCATTAATACCAAAATGATTTTCTAAAACTGAACGTTGTGCAAACGTCATAGGATCTGGTCCAAAAACAGGATTGTGAATCGCGACAGCGTACACATTTTCACCATTTGAAGCTGCATGAACATCTAAAATTCCCTGTGACACTCTAGGACACCATCCACATCCAGCACCTGTATAATCTTCAATTAACCCTTTAGTAGTATATGATGGAGTTATAACATCAATATTTACAGTATTTGAAGTTTCAGTCCCTAATGTCGCTTGAACTGCCTTTGTTCCAACTCCTGTCAATAAAGTAGTCGTTCCAGTTATAGGAGTACCATCAACTGTAATAACAGCAGATGAAGTTGCAATTGCCCCATTAGAATCTCTAACTGTAAAACTTACGATTGTATTATCATAAACTCTTGACTTACTAGCCTCTAATGTTACACCACTACTACCACCACTGCCGTTACCACCACTGGTTCCGTCGTCTGTTGAATTTGTAGAACAAGATGTAATTCCTATAGCAAGGAATAACATCATCATCTTTAAAAAGTTTGCTGTTTTCATTGGTTTGTTTTTTAAAATTAAATTATGGATATTCAAATATAATCTTTTCATAATATTATCCTAATTTATGTTAAGTTTCATACAATGAAATCATAATAGAAAAGCAGTTTTGGCATGATAATTACTTATATTCTTTATATCATTGTAAACCTTAACTATACTTATCATTATGAAAAACTTATTTATTGCAGCCCTAATTTTCAGTTTCGCTTTCGCGAAAGCACAAACGTCACTACCTGAAATCTCACTAAAAAATCTAGATGGTAAAGAGATCTCTTTAGCTAATTTAAGTGATGACAAGACTGTCGTTGTATCGCTTTGGGCAACATGGTGCGTACCTTGCATTAGAGAATTAGACACTATTGCCGAAGTTTATGAAGAAATGCAGGAAGAAATTAATTTTGAATTGGTCGCTATATCTGTTGATGATTCTCGTTCAACTCGTCGAGTAAAACCAGCAGTTATGGGCAAAGGATGGGAATACACCGTTTTATTAGATCCTAATAATGATGTAAGAAGACACTTAGGCAACCCTAATGTTCCACTTACCCTTATAATCAAAAATGGAGAAATCGTCTATCGTCATTCAAGTTTCACACCTGGTGCAGAAGATGAACTTTTTGAGAAGTTTAAAGAAATTGCTGGATAAAAATCCATAAAAACAATCAATTCACTTTACAATGAAAAAAATTTTAATAGCGCTGGTAGCTCTAACTACTATGCAAATCACTATTGCACAAGATAATAGAGGTACATTCTCAGGAGGCTTTGAATCTAATAGTCAATGGTACCAAGATGATGAAGGTCTAGGTACGATGGCACCACAAGACCAATTGCGTTCTAATAATTATTTTACACTTAGGTACTCCTATGATAAATTTACTGCAGGTATTCAATATGAACTATTTGCTCCTAATCCTTTACTAGGTTATTTTGAAGGTTTTGAAGGTAATGCTATAGGAACTTATTATTTGAACTTTAAACACAAAGGTCTAGACATCACTGGAGGTCATTTTTATGACCAGTTCGGTAGCGGCTTGATTTATCGTTCTTGGGAAGATAGACAGTTAGGAATTGACAACTCTATTAGAGGAGTAAGAGTTAAATATGACTTTACAGATTATTTAAACGCTACTGCTTTTACTGGAAATCAAAGAGTAGGTTTTGAAATATCAGACGGCACAGTTACTGGAGTTAACACTGAATTAGATTTATCAACTGCATTAGACTTAGAAACTGGAGTTCAAATAGGAGCTAGTTATGTAAATAGATTCCAATCCTCTGGAAGTCCAGACTTGAACTTTCCAGCAGATATAGGTGCATATAGTGTTCGTGCAGACTTAACATTTGAAAAATTCTTTATTGGTACAGAATATGTATATAAAGAACCTGATGCTTTTGTTTTAAATAATGTAGTAAGCAATTTTAATTATCAAGATGGAAGAGCATTACTAGTAAATACTGGATATGCTACTAAAGGGCTAGGCATCAATGCGACCATTAGAGCAATCGAGAATATGGGCTTTTATTCCGATAGAGAACAAACTGGAAATCCGTTTTTACTGAATACAATTAACTACGTTCCAGGATATACTAAACAGCAAGATTATGCCGTTTCAAATATCTATGTTTACGCACCACAAGCTTTAGTTTCACCTATTGAAGGTAAAGCTGGAGAGATTGGTGGACAAGTTGATGTTTACTACACGTCTAAAAAAGGTAGTTTATTAGGTGGTAAATACGGAACTAAATTTGAATTTAATTATGCAAACTGGAGCGGCCTAGACGCAACATTTGATCTTACAAACAACACTTATGACGCCTCTCTTTTATCTCGAGGAGAAAAATATTTTGAGGAGTATAGTATAGCCGTTAAGAAGCGATTTTCAAGCAATTTCTCTACAATCTTTACAGCTGTTCACACAGAATATAACGCTGCAATTATAGAAGGACCTACTAGCGATTTCTTTTTGAATGGTGATGCCTTTATAATAGATGCCCTTTATAAATTAGATGGTGGTCGTAGTGTTAGAATGGATTTACAACATTTAAGCGCAGATGCTGATCGAGGAAACTGGGCTGCTGCAACTGCAGAGTATGCTTTTAGTCCCTACCTATCTATGTACGTAACTGATTTATATAATTATGACGAAACAGATATTCATTACTATTCTGTAGGTGGTAGTTATACAAAAGGAAGAACTCGCGTAGCCATGAATTATGGCCGCCAGCGTGGTGGGTTAGTTTGTGTAGGTGGTGTATGTAGGTTTGTGCCAGAAAATACTGGGCTTACTTTAAACATCTCTACAAACTTCTAAATTTCAACAAGCATTGAATAAAAAAAGACCTCAACTATGAGGTCTTTTTTTATTAATTAAAGTGGAAGGTGAACTACTTTTTTAGTTTCAAAAAACTCTTCTTCAAAATAATCTGGTAATTCATAAATATAAGCATCAGGAAAAGGCTTTAATTCCTCTGTTAAATCTCCACCTTTAAGATATAATATTCCATTTTCAATCTCGTGATAGCTATCTTTTCTTATTTTATTACGAGTCCAATTTACAAAGTCAGGCATATTAGTAACAGCACGACTTACTATAAAATCGAATTTACCCTTTACTTTCTCGGCTCTTCCGTGTTGCGTCGTTACATTTTTTAATTGCAATGCTTCTACTACAGCATCTACAACCTTAATTTTTTTACCTATCGCATCTATAAGGTGAAAACTGGTTTTAGGAAACATGATAGCAAGAGGTATCCCTGGAAAACCACCGCCTGTTCCTACATCCATAACTCTGGTTCCACCTGGCGTATTGGGTAAGCTTTCGCGAAAGCGTACTACACAAGCAATACCTAAAGAATGCAATACATGTCTTGTATATAATTGATCTATATCTTTTCTAGAGATCACATTAATCTGTGAATTCCAATCTGCATATAAGTCACCTAACTGAGCAAATTGCTCCATTTGATGATCTGTTAGATGCGGAAAATAATTTTTTATAATTTGATGCACTGTCAATATTTTGTGCAAAAATAACGCATTAATAATCTAGTGAAATGAAAGCTAGGAATTAATGAAATGATATTTTTGTAATTCTAATATCATATCCTATGAAAAACAACCTATCTGATCGTATCAATAATTTACCAGTAAGTGCCACACTCGCAATGGCTGCCAAAGCACGTGAGCTGAGAGAACAAGGTAAAGATATCATAGGACTTAGTCTAGGCGAACCTGATTTTAATACACCTGACTTTGTAAAGGACGCAGCCATCCAAGCCATTAATGATAACTACAACTCTTACACACCAGTTGATGGTTATGTAGAATTGAAAGATGCTATCATTTTAAAATTTAAAAGAGATAATAATCTTGATTACACAAGGGATCAGATTGTAGTATCAACAGGTGCAAAGCAATCGATTGCAAATGTAGCAATGGTATTACTTAATGAAGGTGACGAATGTATTTTACCAGCGCCATACTGGGTTAGTTATGCTGCAATTGTGCAACTAGCAGAAGGTGTTCCCGTAGAAGTAAGAGCTGGCGTAGAACAAAATTTTAAAATTACACCAGATCAATTGCGTGCGGCCATAACGCCTCGCACAAAAATGATTTTATTTTCATCTCCTAATAATCCAAGCGGTAGCGTTTATAGCCAAGCAGAACTAGAAGGACTGGCTGCTGTACTTAAAGATTATCCTGAAATTATTGTAGTAAGCGATGAAATCTATGAGCATATCAATTATGGTAGTGGGCATGCGAGTATAGCTAGCGTAGAAGGAATGTATGACCGTACCGTTACGATAAATGGTGTTAGTAAAGCGTTTGCGATGACAGGTTGGAGAGTTGGTTACATAGGTGCTCCAGCATGGATAGCTCGTGCTTGTAACAAAATGCAAGGACAAATCACTAGCGGAACTAATTGTATAGCACAACGTGCCGTTATTACAGCATTGGAAGCTCCAGTTTCTAAGATTCAATATATGGTAGACGCATTTCATAAGCGTCGTGACTTAATACTCGAATTATTATCAAAAATTGATGGGTTTGTAACAGATACTCCTGAAGGTGCTTTTTACGTATTCCCAGATATTTCTTCATTTTTTGGAAAAACGATTAAAGGTCATAAAATTGAAAATGCGACAGATTTCTCTTTATTATTATTAGAAGAAGCTCTTGTAGCCACAGTTACGGGCGATGCTTTTGGCGCACCTAACTGTATAAGACTTTCTTATGCAGCGAGCGAAGATCAAATTACTGAGGCGATTAAAAGGATTGAGAAGGTGTTGTCTTAAGCCTTATCAAAATCATATCATAAAAGCTGGTTGCAATCCTTTACAACCAGCTTTTATGTTTTATAATTTCTACCTATTCCTCCAAAAGAATGGTGTCAATAATATCAAAACGGTAAATAATTCAAGCCTTCCTATTAACATTAAGAAAGAACACCACCATTTCCCTAGCGCTGGTAAATTTGCAAAATTGTCGACCGGTGATAAAGATCCAAATGCTGGACCTACATTTCCTAGTGAACTCAACGCTCCACCTATGGCCGTTTCAAAATCTAGCCCTAATGCCGCAAGTACTGTCGCTCCTATGATAAACGACAACATATACAGAATAAAGAATCCCAGGATATTGAAAACGATACCACTCTGTAATGCTTTACCGTTATAACGCACAGGTAAAATCGCATTAGGATGCAGTGTGCGTTTAAATTCCATAATACCATTACGTATTAAAATGATGTGACGCATCACTTTCACTCCACCAGATGTAGATCCTGCACTACCACCTAAGAAAAACAACCCAAAACACATAATTGTTAAAAACGGCGTCCATAAAGTATAGTCTGCACTCACAAATCCTGTCGTTGTAATAATCGCTAATACTTGAAAACTTGCGTGTCGCATTGCGCTTTCAAATTCACCCCATACCATAGGGTGATCTATCGTTGACAAACTCACATCTGCTTGAAAATAAATAAGTAATCCGGCAATAACACTAAATCCGATTACAAAACCGCTATACCATTTAAACTCAGTATCTCTTATTACTTTACTGAATTTCCCTTTAAAAGCAAAATAGCTCAAGACAAAGTTCATCCCAGCAATGAACATGAATATGATGATAATCCATTGTATCACAGGCACATCGTTCCAATAAGCGACACTTGCATTTTTAGTAGAAAAACCTCCTGTAGATAAGGTACTTAACGCGTGGTTTACTGCGTCAAACCAGCCCATTCCAGCGATACGTAGCAATACTGCTTCAATAGCCGTATAGCTCACATATATAAGCCACAACCTTTTTGCAGTATCAGTTATACGTGGATGTAGTTTATCTGCACTAGGACCTGGTGCCTCGGCCGCAAATAGTTGCATTCCTCCTATTCCTAAGAGCGGTAGTATGGCGACTGCTAACACTATAATTCCCATTCCTCCTATCCAATGCGTTAAACTGCGCCAGAAAAGAATCCCTTTTGGCATCGCCTCAATATCGTTAACAACACTAGCGCCAGTAGTAGTAAAACCACTCATAGTTTCAAAAAACGCGTCTGTGTAGTTACCTATGGAACCAGTAAATATATAAGGCATCGTACCCGCAAATGCCATGATTAACCAACCTAGAGTAACTATTAAATAACCTTCTTTTTTATGTAAAACCTTCACATGGTTTCTCGTTAGATACATCACGATAGCACCTAATAAAATAGCAACAGCACTAGCTGCTAATATCTCATAACCTTCTGTTTCACGATATATAGCACTCACCAAAGCACATATCAACATAAAACCGCCATTAAAAAGCAGCAATAACCCCATTATATAGGCGATGATCTGATAATTGAGTTTAGTCATTGTCATTTATAAAAATAACTTTTCTACCTTACTAATAGAGCGCGGTAATGAACAAACTACAACTCGATCTCCTTCTCTAACTTTAAAACTACCTAAGACAATATTACCTATTCCATCTCTTATTACACCACCTATAATAGCACTACGTGGTATATTAACATCTTTAATAAACTTATCACACATAGGACTTCCGGCTTTAACAATAAACTCCAGCAGTTCTGCATTCATGTTATTGAGTTTGGTCATCGCAACAACATCACCTTTTCTTATAAATCTAAAAATATTATTTGCTGCGAGCAGTTTTTTATTAATTAAAGTATCGATTCCTATACTATGTGAAAGCTGGAAGTAATCCATATTCTCCACTAAAGATATCGTTTTATTGACACTTTTAGATCGAGCCATAAGACACGATAAAATATTAGTTTCACTATTCCCTGTTACAGCAATAAAAGCATCCATCTCGTGGATACTTTCTTCTTGTAACAATTCAACATTACGTCCATCTCCATTAATAACTAGAGTTTCTGATAATTCATCTGCAAGATCAAAGGCCTTTTCGGCATTTTGTTCAATAAGTTTAACATTGACTCCATTTGCAGATAAATGTTTTGCCGTTTGCTTTCCTATATTACTACCACCTAAGATCATAACGTTTTTCATCACGTGCTTAGTCTTTCCGGTAAGTTTGTATAATTCGGCAACACCATCTGTAGTGGTTATAAAATAAACTTGATCACCTTCTTTAAACTGAGTATCACCGCGTGGTATTAATGTATATTGTGTACCAAATCGTTGTATCGCAATGGGCATAAAATGAACTTCTGGAAAAATCTCACCAGCCTCTTGCACAGTCTTACCCACAAATTGGGCTGTACGCTGTAGACTAACACCTACCATGGTAAGTGCTCCATTCTCAAACTCATAACTATCATTAAAAGCACTTTGATTAAGTAATAACTCAATCTCTTTACTTGCTAATGATTCTGGTGAAATCAACTCATCAATACCAAATTGTTGAAACCCTATTTCATTCTGGAAATCTAAAAATTCTGTATTTGTGATACGTGCAATGGTACGTTTTGCTCCTAACTGTTTAGCTAGTACACATACTGTAATGTTAGTCGTTTCACTACTAGTCACAGATATTACTAAATCTGCATCGTGAATATTTGCTTCTTGCAATATTTTAATTGAAGTAGCATCACCTCTTAAAGCCCTGATATCTAAATGAGTATCCGCATAATGCAAATTCTCTTTTACGGGATCTATTAAGGTAATATTTTGCGACTCATAAGAAAGGAGCTTAGCGAGGTGGAAACCTACCTCTCCAGCTCCAGCGATAATGATCTTCATAAAATCTAATCTATAATTCAAAGATACTGGAAAGCTATAAAATTCAATGAGATAACACAATATTTAGCAAGGTGTTGTTAATATTTTGCTTTCGCGAAAGCGTAATTACTCAAACCTCACTGCTCTACCTTATCTTTGCGTCAAATTACTAGAATCGTGGCTCAACAGGTTAAACCATATAAGGAAGAAGATAGCAGTAAAAAGGAACAGGTGACCAAAATGTTTGACACTATAAGTGGAGAATATGATGGTTTAAACCGAATGATATCACTAGGTCTGGACCAGAAATGGCGAGCTAATGTGGTGGATATGATTGCTGCTACACAGCCTGACACCATTATGGACATTGCTACTGGGACTGGAGATCTGGTAATTCAAATGGCACAAAAAACCAACGCCTCACGTCTTATAGGTCTTGACATTTCTAGCGGAATGCTAGAGGTAGGTAAGATTAAAGTTAAAGAGGAAAATCTAGACAGTCGTATTGAGATGATCCTTGGCGATTCTGAAGATTTACCTTTTGAAGATAACTCTATTGATGCAGTGACCGTATCATATGGTGTACGTAATTTTGAAGATTTAGAAAAAGGGCTCTCAGAAATAAGACGTGTTCTTAAACCTGAAGGCATACTGGTAATACTGGAAACTAGTGTTCCTACTAAATTTCCATTTAAGCAAGGTTATTATGTTTTCTCAAAATTAGTCGTTCCCACGATAGGGAAATTATTTTCAAAGGATAAGATAGCTTATGGATATTTACAAAAAAGCGCCTCTACTTTTCCATATGGAGAGCGTTTCAACAATATTTTAAAGAAAGTAGGGTTTAATAATGTAGAACACTTTTTACAGTTTCACGGTGCATCAACTATTTACAAAGCAATTAAATAAATATATGAGGTCATTTCTTATCCTTATAAGCCTTTTTATAGGTTTTCAAGTCTCAAGCGCACAATCTGTAAGGGAAAAAATTTCTAATGATGCCACAGGCGGACAAGGTCAAATTGATGAGAAAAGGTATACATGGGGATATTTCTTAGGACTTAATTCTTATGACTATAAGTTTGATTATAATGAGGTTACTGATGATATATTTGTAGAAACATCCATGGGCTTTAATGTAGGACTAGTTGGTGATTTAAAAATCAATAACTATATCAATTTAAGACTAGAGCCAGGAATAAGCTTTGTCACTAGGACATTAAATTTTGAAGACCCTTCTTTTACAATGCCTGGTGATTTTGAAAGGGAAGTAACATCTACTTACATCAATGTACCGTTATTAGTCAAGTTCTCAACTAAAAGATTAAATAATTGGAAACCGTTCATTGTAGGTGGCGCGTCGTGGTCACGTAATTTATCCAGTAATGAAGAGAATCCTAATGATAATAGTGCAAACCAGTTCCGTCAGGTGACTAATGTGTTTAATTATGAATTAGGTTTTGGGATTGACTTTTACTTGTATTATTTTAAATTCACACCTTCCATAAGAGGTGTTTTTGCTATAAATGACGAGTTAGTAAGAGATGTTGATCCTAACAGCCCATACACTGGTAATATTTCTAGTATGCAGTCTCGAGGGATTTTCCTAAACTTTACTTTTCAGTAGAACGTCTCCATTCTCCTAAAAGTACGGCTGTAGCCATAGCCACATTAAGACTTTCTGTATGAGGTTGAGAACCGTATTGCGGTATACTAAGTTTATTACCCAAGCTCATTATCTCTTCTGATATACCAGCAGATTCATTTCCCATTACTAGGACACCGTGATTTGGTAATTCAGTATCATAAACCGATTTACCATCCATAGCCGTAGTAAATATTGTAGACGGCACTGTAGATAATACCTCTTCCAGATTTATATAATCAACTTGCACTCTACCTAAAGATGCCATAGACGCTTGTACACACTTAGGATTAAACACGTCAACTGTTTCTAAAGAACATATAATTTGTCTAACATCAAACCAGTCACATAATCTAATTATAGTTCCTAGATTCCCGGGATCTTTAACATTATCTAGCGCAACAACTAGCCCAGATAGATTGATTTCTTTTTTTTCTGGCATTTCAAATACTGCAAGGTAGCCAGGTGGCGTTTTTAAAGTAGAGATGCCAGCCATTTCCTTTTTTGAAATAATATCAGTAGGTAAAGAATCTAATGCATGATGACCTTCAGTTACTAAAACTTGTTGACGTATTAACGCGGTTTGAGATAATTCTAGAATAGACTTATATCCTTCTACTAGAAAAAGCTGATGATCATCACGGTTCTTTTTACGTGAGAGACTTTTGAGAAGCTTTAACCTGCTTTTTGTAACCATTTATAATTGTATTTTTGACCATCTATATGAAGAAAACGAGTCTACTTGCAAAAATAGGTTTAATTATCGCGCTTATCATAGTTATATCCTCATGTAATGCTATAAAACGTGTTCCTGAAGGTAAAAAGCTATTGATAAACAATACTATTCTAGTGGATAGCATAGCACCTAAAGACCCTAGAGTTAAAACTCTACTAGTGCAACAACCTAACAATCGTATCCTTACTGTTCCTGTAGGGCTTCACTTCTATAATCTAGCAAGACCTCATAGAGATTCTATATATTTAAAATGGATGCAGGAGAACCCTAAAGGATTACAGCGTCGCAATAAAGTTTTATCTGAAAAACAAACCGTGCAATTAGGTCAAGGTTTAGTAGATTTCAATAACTGGATCAAACGTACAGGTGAAGAACCAGCAATACTAGAATTAGACGACATCACTAAATCTAAAGAACGATTAAGAGCCTGGTACTGGAATCAAGGATGGTTCAATACTGATGTATCGCACAAAATTATAGATAGCGATAAAAAACAACGTGCAGAGGTTGTTTACACAGTAAATAAACATCAAGCCTATAAAATAGACAGTATAAATGCTCGTATATCTTCACCTCTTGTAGATTCTTTATATCACGTTCATTTAAAAGATCAACTTATTACAACTGGTGAGCAATATTATACTCCAGATTTTAATGCTGAACGTGACCGGTTAATGACCATATTCCGAAATAACGGAGTCTTTTATATGGAAAAAGAGTTCATCAAATTTGAAGGCGATACAGTAAAGACCAATCACAATGCAAATATTGCAGTGATCATTGATGACAGAGAAATCAAAGTTGGAGACTCTATAATCACTAAGCCTTTTTTAATTCATAAAATAAGTAAAATTAACGTCTACCCAGATTATGAAGAAAGCATAGAAGGTAGTGTCCCAGATACCACCAGATATAAAGACATTAACATTATTAGGTATGGTGAAAGAAAATACCGCAATTTTGTTCTAGCAGATGCTATCTTTTTTCATGAAGGCGACATCTATAGAGATATTGATAGAGACCGTACTTTTAACAGAATAACCGAATTAAAAAGTTTCTATACACCATCAATAAGGCTAGAGCCAGATCCTGCAGACTCTACAGGCGTTAACTTAATTGCAAATATCCTTTTGACTTCTAAAAAGAAATTTTTCTTAAAAAACAGTGCAGAAACTACACATAGCAATATTCAGGCCTTAGGAATAGGATTGAACAGCTCATTAGTTATTAGAAACCTTTTTCAAGGCAGTGAATTATTAGACATTAACTTTAGAGGAAGTATAGGCGCTAGCGCAGATGGTGCTTCAGGTGATTCTCGATTTTTTGATTTACAAGAATATGGAGCAGATGCTCGTTTGAGCTTCCCTCGACTCTTCTTCCCTATTAAAACAGAAAAGTTAATTCCTAAATATATGTCACCTAGCACTAACCTTTCTATAGGTTTTGTTAGCCAGACTAATATAGGGCTAGATAAAACAAGCTTCAATAGTATATTGAGTTACAGATGGAAACCTAAACCTACTAACACTAGTAGATTTGATTTAATTAACGCACAGTACGTGCGCAATCTAGATCCAGGCGATTTCTTTAATGTATATAACAGTACGTACAACAGTCTTAATGCCGTTGCTGAAGATCTGAACATTACTAATCCTATATATTTAAATGACAACAATAATTTAAGCATCCCGCAAGGAACCTCTCTATTTACTAGAGATGTTTTAAACGGTAGTATTGCAACAACTAGCGACCAACGAGAAACAGTACGTAACATTGAAGAACGTAGGGATCGATTAACTCAAAATAATCTTATCGTTTCTACCAGCTATAACTGGATTAGAAATACGCAAAAAGGAATTTACGACGATGATTACTCCCTATTCAGTATAAGAGTTGAGTCTGCAGGAAATGTACTAGCTGGTATCACATCACTAGTAGGAGAGCCCACTAATGAGGATGGTAATCGTACTGCATTTGGCGTGGAGTATTCTCAATACGCAAAAACAGAAATCGACTACATAAAGCATTGGCAGCTATTCAGTAATAACGTTTTTGCCATAAGAGCCTTCGGTGGTATCGCTATTCCTTACGGTAATTCAGACAACATTCCTTTTACACGATCATTTTTTGGAGGTGGACCTAACGATAATAGAGCATGGCAAGCCTATGAATTAGGACCTGGTAGCACCGGTGGAATTAATGATTTTAATGAAGCAAATATGAAACTTGCTTTTAATGGCGAGTATCGATTTACCATTACTGGTAGTTTTAAAGGTGCATTATTTGTAGACGCAGGTAACATATGGAATGTGTTAGATAATGAAGACAATCCAGACGCACAATTTAAAGGTATTTCAGACCTATCCACGATATCAGTAGGTTCAGGATTTGGAATCAGATATGACTTTGGATTCTTTGTGTTGAGATTAGATACTGGATTTAAAACCTTTAACCCAGCACTAGAAGAAGGTCGTAGATGGTTTAAAGAAATTAAAATACCTAAAGCAGTATTTAACGTCGGTATCAATTATCCTTTCTAGTAACAGGTTTATCGAGCCTATATTTTCCTTACTTTTGTAACCCAACTTCAAGAAATATCATGAGTCATAATATCAAACCAGGTGTTGCCACAGGTAACCAAGTTCAAGAAATATTTAACCATGCAAAGGCAAATGGTTATGCCCTACCAGCCGTTAATGTTGTAGGATCTAACACGGTTAACGCTGTTATGGAAACCGCTGCAGAGTTAAATTCACCAGTAATCATACAATACTCTAACGGAGGAAGTGTTTTTAACGCTGGTAAAGGACTTAATAACGACGGTCACCATGCTGCTATTCTAGGCGGTATCGCAGGAGCAGAGCATGTACACAGACTTGCAGAAGCATATGGAGCCACTGTAATACTGCACACAGACCACTGTGCAAAAAAATTACTCCCATGGATCGATGGATTACTAGATGCTAGTGAAACTCGCTTTCGCGAAAGCGGTAAATCATTATACTCTTCACACATGATCGACCTAAGTGAAGAACCACTGGAAGAAAATATTGAAATATGTAAAAAATATCTAGAGCGCATGTCTAAAATGGACATGACACTAGAGATAGAGCTAGGTATTACTGGTGGAGAAGAAGATGGAGTAGATAATAGCGATGTTGATGAATCTAAATTATACACGCAACCAGAAGAAGTAGCATATGCTTATGAAGAGCTTAAAAAAGTAAGTGATCGCTTTACCATCGCAGCAGCATTTGGTAATGTACACGGTGTATATAAACCTGGGAATGTAAAATTAACTCCTAAGATTTTAAAAAATTCACAAGAGTATATCACCCAAAAGTATGGCGTTGAGCACAATCATATCGACTTTGTATTTCACGGTGGATCTGGTTCTACACTAGAAGAAATTAGAGAAGCAATAGGTTATGGTGTTGTAAAAATGAACATCGATACCGATTTACAATGGGCTTTTGCTACAGGTGTAAAAGGTTATATGGATACAAACAATGATTTTTTACTATCACAAATAGGAAATCCAACTGGAGCAGATGCTCCAAATAAAAAATACTATGATCCACGCAAATGGTTACGCGTAGGTGAAGAAAGTTTTAAAGCACGCTTAAAAGCAGCCTTTGAAGACTTAAACAACATCAATACATTATAGAACAACCCGAGCATTTAAATCATTAATAATTTAAATGCTTTTTTATGGAAAAAGATATGGCTTGGTTTAAAAGAGATAAAAAAGGAATCACTACGCCTACTGAGGCAAAGAAAGATACACCTAAAGGTCTGTGGTATAAATCACCGACTGGTAAAATTGTAGACGCAGAGCAATTAAAGAATAATTACTACGTAAGTCCAGAAGACGGATACCACGTGCGCATAGGTAGTAATGAATATTTTGAAATCCTTTTTGACGATAATAAGTTCAAAGAACTTAATACAAACATGACTTCAAAAGATCCATTGAAATTTGAGGACTCAAAAAAATATGTGGATCGTCTAGAAGACGCAAAGAAAAAATCAGGATTGAAAGATGCTGTAAGAACCGCTGTAGGTAAATCTGGTGGACATGATTTAGTTGTTGCCTGTATGGATTTTGGATTCATAGGTGGATCAATGGGTAGTGTGGTAGGAGAAAAAATCGCTCGTGCAGCAGACTATTCTTTAAAAACAACATTCCTTTTATGATCATATCAAAGTCTGGTGGTGCACGTATGATGGAAGCAGCGTTATCATTAATGCAACTAGCAAAAACTAGTTCCAAACTCGCACAACTGGCAGATGCAGGAATACCTTATGTTTCACTTTGTACAGACCCTACTACTGGTGGTACCACAGCATCATTTGCGATGTTAGGTGACATCAATATAGGAGAACCTGGAGCATTAATCGCATTTGCAGGTCCACGTGTAGTAAGAGACACCACTGGTAAAGAATTACCAGAAGGTTTCCAGACTGCAGAGTTCTTATTAGAAAAAGGATTCTTAGACTTTATAGTACCTAGGCATGAGTTGAAGGAAAAAGTAAATCTTTACTTGAACTTGATTCTTAATCGTGAGGTACCAATCGTTTAGCCCTGAAAATTTAAATTTACAAAACGCCTGTAATTATAATTCACAGGCGTTTTTAATTTAAAGATATCTATAGAGTAATTGGATTTAATTAAAAGTGTATCTTTGCAGCCGCATTGAGAACGAGTCTTAATGTGAAGTCAGAAAACCTGACGTACATAATATTCATTATAAAATAATTTTGGCATGTATTTAGCTCCAGAAAAAAAGCAGAGATTTTCGCAAAGTACGGAAAAGACGCAAACGACACAGGTAATACTGATGCGCAAATCGCATTATTCACTTACCGTATTAACTATTTAACAGGACACCTTAAAAACAACCGTCACGACTACAATACTGAGCGTAGTCTAGTGAAACTGGTAGGTAAAAGACGTTCTCTTCTTGATTACAAAATGAAGAAAGATATCGTTGCTTATCGTGAATTGATTAAGGACTTAGGTATTAGAAAGTAAAGAAATGGGGACCTTGTGTCCCCTTTTTTATTTTATATAAGTAGGAGAGCTTATCTCTATTCCGCTTTCGCGAAAGCAGAATTAAAACAAATCATCGCGACATTACAAAAGCTGGTTTCTCACAAAGTAAACACCTTCTCTACTCACAACTTGAGATTAACGTTTAACTATATTTATGAAACCACAAGTTTTTAAACAAGTGATTAAAATGGCCAATGGGCCAGATATCACTATCGAAACTGGAGCGCTTGCAAAACAAGCACATGGATCTGTTGTGATCACATGTGGTAAAGCAATGCTTCTAGGAACTGTAGTGTCCAGCTACAAATCTACTGGACTAGATTTTCTTCCACTTACTGTAGATTACCGTGAGAAATTTGCCGCTGCCGGTAAATATCCTGGTGGATTCTTCAAGCGTGAAGCACGTCCTAATGATGGAGAAGTACTTACTATGCGTCTAGTAGACCGTGTATTACGTCCATTATTCCCTAAAGATTACCATGCAGAGGTTCAAGTGATGATTCAGTTAATGTCGCATGATGATGAAGTAATGCCAGACGCTATGGCTGGTCTTGCTGCAAGTGCTGCTATTCAATTATCTGACATTCCGTTTGAATGTCCTATCTCTGAAGTACGTGTTGCACGTGTAGATGGAAAATTTGTTATCAACCCTAGTTATGCTCAATTAGAAGCTGCAGATCTAGAGATGATGATAGGTGCTAGTGCAGATTCTGTAATGATGGTAGAAGGTGAAATGGAAGAGATTTCTGAAGAAGAAATGATCGCTGCCATTAAAGCTGCTCACGAAGCTATTAAGGATCAATGTGCCGCTCAAGTTGCCCTAGCAGAGCATGTAGGTAAAAAAGAAGTACGTGAGTACGAAGGAGAAAAAGAAGATGCTGACATCGAGGCTAAGGTAGCAGAACTGGCTTACCAAAAAGTGTATGATGTCGCTAAAAAAGGAAGTGCTAAGCACGAGCGCAGCGCTGCATTCTCTGAAATCAAAGAGGAAATTAAGGCTACTTTTTCTGAAGAAGATCAAGCAGAAAATGGAGATCTAATCTCTAAATATTTCAACAAAACACACAAAAAAGCAGTACGTGATGTACTACTTAATGAAGGAATACGTCTAGATGGTCGTAAGACTACAGACATACGTGATATATGGTGTGAGGTAGATTACCTTCCATCTACTCACGGTAGTGCGATTTTCTCTCGTGGAGAAACTCAAGCGCTTGCCACTGTAACTCTTGGAACCTCTAGAGATGCAAATGTGATAGACATGGCTTCTCAAGAAGGAGAAGAGCGTTTCTATTTACACTACAACTTCCCACCATTCTCAACTGGAGAGGCTCGTCCACTACGTGGAACGTCTCGTCGTGAGATAGGACATGGTAACCTGGCACAACGTGCCCTTAAGAAAATGTTACCAGAAGATCTTCCTTACACAGTTCGTGTGGTATCTGAAGTATTAGAATCTAACGGTTCTTCTTCTATGGCAACAGTTTGTGCTGGTACAATGGCATTAATGGATGCTGGTCTTCCTATGAAAAAACCAGTTTCTGGTATTGCCATGGGATTGATTACTGACGGTAATAACTATGCAGTACTTTCAGATATTTTAGGTGATGAAGATCACTTAGGAGATATGGACTTTAAAGTTACCGGTACTGAAGATGGTATCACAGCTTGTCAAATGGATATTAAAGTAAAAGGTCTTTCTTATGAAATTCTTACTAATGCTTTAATGCAGGCTAGAGAAGGTCGTATGCACATTCTAGGTAAACTGACAGACACTATTCCTGCTCCAGCAAGCGATGTAAAACCTCATGCTCCTAAGATGGAATCTATGGAAATAGAAGGTAAATACATAGGCGCTGTAATAGGACCTGGTGGAAAAGTAATCCAAGAGATGCAAAAAGAAACTGATACGGTAATCAACATCGAGGAGAAAGATGATATGGGTATTATAGAAATAGCTGGTACAGATCGCGATAAGATCAATGCTGCTATAGAACGTATCCAAAACATCATTTTTGAACCAGAAGTAGGTAGCGTTTACGAAGTAAAAGTTGTAAAAATGCTAGACTTCGGTGCCGTGGTAGAATTCAAGCCTGGTAAAGAAACTTTACTTCACGTAAGTGAGTTTGATTACAAGCGTATAGAAGACCCATCTACCGTTCTTAAAGTAGGAGATGTACTAGATGTGAAGTATATGGGTGTAGATCCACGTACTAAGAAGCAAAAAGTATCTCGTAAAGAATGTATGCCTAAACCAGAAGGTTGGGTAGAGCGTCCACCACGCCAGCGTGATGACCGTCGTTCTAATGACCGTCGCGCGCCACGTCGTGATGATCGCCGTAGAGATGATCGTCCACGTCGTGATAATGATAATGATTCTAAGTCTGAGTAATAATTGATAAACTGTCACTCTGAATTCATTTCAGAGTTTGATGGTTTTAAGCCTACAGATTTTTATAAATCTAAAATGCCTCTTGAAAATTCAAGAGGCATTTTTGTTAATTATTGATTCGCATTCCCGAAAGCGAGAAATAAAATCAGCTTGAGTTAGGCACTAGATATAATCGAGTGCTAGCGTTTATTTTACATTTAACTATGTTTAGATGTGTACAAAACAAATATTAACTAAAAGCTTACGCAAATTACATCTACTATGCAGTAATCTACAGTAAAAATCGTGATAAAGACACTAATATCAATAAAATACTGATAGCCAAATTACGAACACCTTTTTTAGTCTTCAAAAAGCCTTTTTTTCTTAATGTATTGAACAAAAACACAAGCCCTAAAATACCAAAAAAAGAGAAAATATAAAATTAAATAAAGCTTCCACAACAAATTAATTATCGTTCATACATAAAACAAAATCAGCAACTATTAGAGCTGCACCTATCCAACCGGCTGCACGCGTTGCTAACCTACCAACTGCCCTTAATAGTAACCTTCGATTTGTGAAATTCCCCCAAAATGCCTCATGTATTGCTTGAATGCCCGTTGCTCTCAAAATACAATCTACAGTGTCTGCTTTAACTTCAACTTTGTCAGACGCTACCATAGCTAAACTCATATGTATTAAGTTAGGGCTTTTCAAACTACCAAACTCCTCAATAATTTCTTGTTCAGAAATACCTTCGGAAATAAGCTGGCTAACCGTTTGATCAATTATTGGTTCAATTAGTAACTGGGCGGATTCTTCATCCAGATCTTTAAGATTATAATCGCTTAAACTCAACAACATCGATTCAATCTCAAAACTAGATTCAATTGATGCAGATTTAGCATTAATATTATCATCGATATCTAAAATCTCTTCTTGACTACAAGAATTCAGAACCAAACAGAAACTCAATAAAAGAAACGGTAAAAATTTAAAATACTTTTTCATGATAAAAATTTAATTGTGTTAACGCCTACTCTTAACGATTTTCGGCTTAGCTCGTTTTAAGACATCTTGAAAACAAAGTTCAGCATAAACAAATGTTTCGTTGCAGAATAAACTTACTATCTTAGTAAAATCTTACTTACTTAGTAAAAATTAACCCAATATGATTGCAGCACATCATTTAAAGGATTTAAGGCTTAAAAATAATTATACTCAAGAACATCTTGCTATTAATTTAGGGATTTCTCAGAAGTCATATTCTAATATTGAAAATGGCACTAAAAAGATCACGCTGGATTTAGTTTATGAGATTGCAAAATTCTATGAAATGGATAGCATAGAATTATTAAGTGTACTCTTTGACGCTACACCTAAAATAATTAATGAAATAAAAAGTGAAAAACCAGGTAAAGATGAGATGGAAATCCATCATGGTATTAACGACAAACTGCAATTAGAATTAATCAAATCCTTAAATTCTCGCATAGATGATTTGCAAAAAATTATCAAAATGAAAGATGAGGAATTGAATAGGTTGAGATAAAATGAAAATATCTTTTGAAGAGAAGATTGTATATTTAATGAAAACAGTGCTTAATCTGAAGATTAAATCATTATTTAAAATCGCATTTCGAGAGCCTCAATGCTCGCTTAGAAATGTTTTAATTCAAAATGCCTCTTGAAATTTCAAGAGGCATTTTTTTCAATATTCGCTTATAAGAATCTATTAAAAAGGCTTAACATAGTATGTGCCATTTTCTATAATAGTCTACAGCTTTTATATAATCCTCAGTCTTAGGATATAAGTTTTGCAATTTCTTTTTAAATCGACTTGCCATCCAGAAGTAGTAACAAATACCTACCCCTATAGTCCCAACAAATATGGAAGTTGAATCACCATAGGTAAATCTCAATACTACCCAAATTAATAAAGTAAGATAGAGCGGTAATGTTATTGTTAGCAAAGCGATATTTCTTGTTTTTTTATTCATAATTAGTTGATTAACATCTTTTACATTCAACTGAACATAATCCCACACTAGCGCACTTATCCTCACCTCGACATGCATTCACACCTGTTTCGATAACGTTATCACAGTGTTCAGCAAGTGAATCAATAACTAAGTATGCGACAACTACCACGCAAGGAGGACATGCTTGTGTCTCGTATTGAGATGAATTGTCAAAAGAACCTAAACTTACTAAATCTTGAAATAAGTTTTCTGCATTTATATATCCTAAATTAACCATTGTATGTTCTTTTGTAACACCATTTGCTGTAGAGTTAATTGTAATTTGATTTGATGAATCAGAATTTTCAGATAAACTAATAGTAAAAGGAAAGTCATCACTAGAAATTAATACATTCCCATTACTTTGGGAACTAATCTCAATAAGCCCAATGCTTTCAGAAAGAAAAAGTTTTGAACTGTCTGACCTTTCAAAATAAGGGTTGTTATAATCGCCGCTAAAAATGAATGATTCATTGTTATTAATAAAGGTAACATTAGTTTCAATACTCTTATCTGCTTCTAAAGCTATGCTATTGCTATCGATAATGCGATCCTCACTACAAGAATTTAAAACCAAACAGAATCCTAAAAATAAAAACGGTAAAATTTAAAATGTTTTTTCATTATAAAAATATTAAAGTTAATGCCTACTCTTAACGCTTTTCGGCTTACCTCGTTTTAGGGGATTTTCATTGAGATTTGCAAATTTTGTACAAATCAAAAAAAAAGAACATTTGTAAGCAAGTATTTAAAAAATCATTAATAGGCTTTTTACAGTTTTTTAACTCGTTGTAAATGTTTTGTTTAAAAAAGATTCAAACACTTTATTCTTACAATTAAACGTTTATGATCTTAATTCATAATCTGGTTACTACCGTTTACTATTTACAAATCAATTAATCTTCAAAACTCATCTCAAAACCCTAAATTTGCAAAACTTTAACCTTAAGAGATGTCTAAACTTATCGCCCCATCTGTACTCGCAGCAGATTTTGCTAACCTACAACGTGATGTAGAAATGATCAATCGCTCTGATGCTGACTGGTTTCATATAGACATTATGGATGGTGTTTTTGTGCCTAATATTTCTTTTGGGATGCCTGTATTGCGCGATATTGTGAAACACGCTACTAAAACTATAGATTGCCATTTGATGATCGTAGATCCTGATCGTTATGTAAAGACCTTTGCAGATTTAGGCTGTGATATCCTTACGGTTCATTATGAAGCGTGTACGCACCTACATAGAACATTGCAACTCATAAAATCTCATGGTATGAAAGCTGGTGTGGCGCTTAATCCTCACACGAGTGTGCATTTATTAACGGACACTATTCAAGACATAGATATGGTATGTTTGATGAGTGTGAATCCTGGTTTTGGTGGACAAAGTTTTATTGAGAACACCTATGATAAGATTACACAACTTAAAAAAATCATAGACTTTAAAGGTTGTGATACGCTTATAGAAATAGACGGTGGAGTGACTGATAAAAATGCAAAACAATTAGTTGAAGCTGGTGCAGATGTGCTAGTGGCAGGTAGTTATGTGTTTAAATCAAGTGATCAAGTAGCTACCATAGCTGGACTTAAAAGTATGGTTAATCCTTCTATCTAGAGTAATGATATCGACTCTCATCGACCTATATATTAATGGATAACAAAATCATTTATGATGTTATAATTATAGGCGCTGGTCCTATAGGTTTAGCCTGTGGATTAGAGGCTCAGAAAGCTGGATTGCGCTACCTTATTATTGAAAAAGGTGCACTGGTGAACTCGCTATATCATTATCCAGTAAACATGAATTTCTTCTCGACTAGTGAAAAGCTTGAAATTGATGAAGTTCCGTTTATATCCAAAGAGTCTAAACCTAGTAAACAAGAATCGCTAGAATATTATCGTCGTATAGCAACATCTAAAAAGCTAGAGATACGCCTTTATGAAAAAGTACTGGCAGTAACTAAAGACGTAGAATTTACGATCACGACCTCAAAAGATGAATATTTTAGTAAACATATCATCATCGCCACTGGGTTTTATGACATTCCGGTAAAATTAAATATACCAGGAGAAGATCTAGATAAATTAAATCATTATTACCACGATCCACACGCATATGCTTTTTTAGAAACTGCTGTCATTGGTGCCAGTAATAGTGCAGTAGATGCAGCGTTAGAAATTTACAGAAAAGGTGGGAAAGTCACCATGATTGTACGTGGAGATCAGATAGGTGACCGTGTAAAATATTGGGTGCGCCCAGATATTATTAACCGTATTGAAGAAGGAAGTATTAAAGCACATTTTAATGCAACACTTACAAGTATTGATAAAACTACTGTAACCTTTACAAAAGACGGAGAAACTCATACAATTGCAAACGATCAAGTACTAGCCCTTACCGGTTATCAACCTAACTTTGAGTTTTTAAAATCTATGGGCATACAACTTTCTGGACCTCATAAAATACCAGTATATGATTCTCAGACCATGGAAACTAATGTAAAAGGTATTTATCTAGCTGGTGTCATTTGCGGTGGACTTGAGACGCATAAATGGTTCATAGAGAACAGCCGCGTGCATGCACCGCAAATTATAAAAGCTATTTTATCAGCAGGATAGGTGTTTTGTGAAGCTTTCGCGAAAGCGAAATACTCATGACCTTAATTTTTATTATCACTTAGTAATTCCATAAGGTCTGGTTCTTGTCCTAGAAGCACTGCATCACTATTAATACGACCTTCTAATGGTCCATTCTCTAGTTTTAATACACCACGTGGACATACCGCACTACAAATACCACATCCTACACAACTAGCTCGTACAATGTTTTCCCCTTTTTGAGCATAACTGCGCACGTCAATTCCCATTTCACAATAGGTGGAACAGTTACCGCAAGAGATACACTGACCACCATTAGTCGTAATTCTAAATTTAGAGAACAAACGCTGTTGAAGTCCTAGTATTGCCGCCATAGGACAACCAAAACGACACCAAGCTCTATTACCCAAGATAGGGTAAAAACCTGTCCCTATAACACCTGAAAACACTGCACCTATCAAGAAACCATACGCAGATTTTACCGCTCCATGATTAAAGAAAAACAAGTTATCTGTTCCGGCCATAAAGTGAATCCCTATGAAGGCTAGAATGGTAAATAGAAATCCTATAGCACCATAACGGGCATCTTGTTTTAACTCATTTCTTCTAAAAATCCATATCAAAGCAAATATTATGGTAAGCCCTACACCTACTAATATTAAAAAATTAGATTGAGTAAAAAAGGTCTCGTATTGCTTAACGACCGCGCCATCTTCCCATATTTTATAGATGTTATTTTTAGGCAAATAGGAATGAACAATCCCTACAGTAGAAATGACGGCAAAGACTAAAACACTGTGGACTAACCATCGCTCAATTTTCCACGCACCAGTAGATTTATCAGACAGTTGGCGGAAAGAATCTCCGGCAGTTTCTGCCAGGCCACCACAACCACATACCCAACTACAATACCATCTTTTACCGTATTTGTAAGTTAATATAGGTGTTATAACCAGTATAGAAGCAATACCGAATAATAACATCGTCATCCCTAGACTACCATTTACTAATAATGCGTTTACATTCCACTGTTCAAATAAATAATAATTAAGAGGCCAGACATTTTTTAAATCATAGTATGGTAAATCTTTTGTACTGTTTAATCCCGCCATTATTTCTGGAATTAAAAAGGCAAATGTCGTCTGAAAAAACATCACACTACCGGTACGTATCACCTCGTAACTATTATGACGATATTTTAAAATAAACTTGATACCAAATGATAAAATCGCGACTGTATACAATGTTCCATAGACAAACCACTGACTAGCTGCTTGCCCTTTCAATAAATATGATAACGGATCAAATAAGCCAATAAGGCCTGTATTTGCCGCTCCATCAGTCCCTTGACCTAGAGTTGCTGGAAAGAAATATAAAACGATATAAAAAGAGGTGAGAAAAATAGCGAGTACCCAACCCCAAAAACCACGACTAGACAGGTCTTTAAACCATACTCCATCATTTTTAATACCAGCCTGTTTATGAGAATATTGCGCTCTAGCAAAAGTGATTATACCACTAGATATAAGTACTAGTGACGCAGTTAGCCAAGCTCCTTTCCAAGGTAGGTTTACGTTAAAAAATGCCAAGACTAAAATAAAAAGGCCTACCATACCTGAAGCGCTAGCTATTTTTTCTGTGGTACTTAAAGCTTTAGGCGGCTCGCCTGTTAAAGACATGTTTCTTTGATAAATACTCATAGTTATATATTTTTCAATACTTAAACTCTATTGAATTTAAGATTGTGAAATTGAAAATTTAATTAAGCTTTAATTTGTTGAATGGTTGTGAACGCTTGTTTTATTTTCTTAAAAGGTTTCTCAAAAAACTCTGGATTAAAGCATGCTTTATCAAGGTTTTCTACCACATGATCTACTGTCTTGGAATTTGACAACCATACATCAAAAACTTCGTGTTTCATACGGATTCCAAAGGTGTTGATCCCTATAAATTTTCTAGTTGCGAGATCATATTCTATAGTAACTGCTCTTTTATCATCAGCATGCTGCCAGTGAAAATGATCGTGACCTTCTTTAGGATTGCTCCATACCCAACCGTAGGTTTGATATTCAATGTCAAAGAATTTTGCGCTATTAAACCAGTGTCCTGGATTCCATTTTGTGGGGTTACCACATATTGTTTGTGCGAGAGCTTCACCCATCATTCTACCAGTATACCATACGGCTTCTATAGGTTTGCGCTCACCTACTGGCTCGCGCTGTTGTGCACAATCACCTATAGCATAAACATCTTTCACACTAGTTTCTAAATATCGATCAACCATAATACCACGCTGCAATTCAATACTAGAATTTTCTAAAAATTCTATACGCGGTCTTACACCTGCACAAATACCAACAAAATCACAAGGAATAACATCTCCTTTTTTAGTAATAATGGATTTTACTTTACCAGAATCATCAGCAATGATTTGTGCCATTTCCTCTTCTTCTCTCAAATCTATGTGGTGTGATCTTACATGACGCGAAATCATTTCAGCATTAGGCATAGGTAACACACCACTCCAGAAACCTTTTTCTCTTATTAAAAAAGTAACGGGTATTTGTCTAGATGCCATCATCTCTGCCAGCTCTACTCCTATTAATCCACCACCTATGATTACAGCTCTTTTACACACTTTATTATTAGGTGCACTAATCTCTAATTGTTCTAGATCTTGTCTGGACACTAGACCTTGTACACCTTCTAGGTCCTGACCTGGCCAGCCGAATTTATTTGAGATAGAACCGGTCGCTAGGATTAACTTATCATACATAATATCTCTACCAGAGTTGAGATGAACCTTCTTAGCATCTGTTTCTACCGTGTGTACATAGTCATGGACGAGTTCAATACGGTTTTTTGCCCAAAAATCATTCTCATATGGTTGCGTGTGCTCAAATTTCATGTGCCCCATATAGACATACATCAATGCTGTTCGAGAAAAGAAAAACTCAGACTCAGCACTGATAATAGTTATTCTTTTGTCAGACAATTTACGGATGTGTCTAGCTGCAGTAACACCTGCGATACCATTTCCTATAATGACGATATGTTCCATAAGAGGTAAATTTTAGTTGGTGATTACAAATTAAAGATTTGTTATAAATCATAACTTTATGCATTTGCCCTACATAATGATATATAATTCCCTTTAAAAGTATTCACATTCTTTTTAATGTTATCAGACTCGTAAGCTGTAAATTTAACTTGTTGGCTTAATTATTGATTTTTGCCTACACCTTACGTCATTAAATCGGACCTTTAATTTAAAACAATAATGCATAAAAGAGTTCACATAGACATCACATTTTTAATATTACTAACATCTTTAATGATGAGTGCACAACTAGATGTATTTCAACAACGCTCACAATTTTTACTCAATTCATATATGCGAGATGGTCAGGTAGATTATAAAAGCCTTCAAAAAGATACAAAGACCATTACAGACCTTAAAGTAAGTCTTTCAAAAACAAGAATTACAGATCTCACACCTCAAGAATTAAAAGCCTTTTTAATTAATGCTTATAACATCACGGTCATAATTTCAATTACAGAAAACTACCCAATATCTTCTGTAATGGATATAGATGGTTTTTTTGATTCTAATAAACATCAAATCGCTGGAAAATCGGTAACTCTTAATGAACTGGAAAAAAACTGGATATTTAAAAAATTTCCAGACCCTAGAATTCATTTTGCACTAGTTTGTGGTGCTGTCTCCTGCCCACCACTTAAAGACACTATTTTTAATAGTCAAAGTATAGAATCTAAATTAGAGAAAATAACTAAAGTAACACTTAATGATTCAAAGTTTATAACTATCGATATGCATGAGAAAACAGCGTCTGTCTCAAAAATATTTGACTGGTATTCAACAGATTTTAAAAAGTACAAGTCAGTTATAGCTTTTATAAATAAATATACAGATAAAACAATTCCAGATGGCTTCACTATAAACTTTAAATATTATGACTGGAGCTTGAATCAAAAGTAGACTCTATATTTACAATCCACATAGAACTATATTTATGAAAGCATTCTTTTATCTTTTATTATTAATTACAATCACTTCTTGTAAAGGGCAAGAGCGTGCAAAAGAAGAAAAGATTAATGGAATCACCTTAGTCGCAACTCGCAATCCTATTGACGCGACTGGTATTATACCTATTAAAGATTATAATGCAAACTATGCGGTTATCGTACCTTATGCCTGGATGCGCAGTTTAGAAGAACCTCTCGTAAATTATGATGAAGAACGTGGCTGGTGGGGAGAGAAACCTACAGGTGTAAAAGTCACTATAAAACATATGAGAGAACAGGACCTCGATGTTTTACTTAAACCACAAATATGGATAGGCCGTGGATCATATACTGGTGAAATCAACTTAAAGACTGAAGAAGATTGGAAAATTCTAGAAGACAGTTATACAGATTACATCATGAAATTTGCAAACATAGCAGCTAGCGAAAACGTCGCTATGTTTTGTATTGGTACAGAATTAGATTCATTTGTTAAATTAAGACCAGATTACTGGAATGGATTAATTCAAAAAATACGACATATTTATTCTGGTAAACTCACTTATGCTGGTAATTGGGATAGTTATAAAAATGTTCATTTTTGGGAACAACTTGATTACATTGGAGTCGATGCTTATTTCCCAGTAAGCTCAGAAAAAACACCTGATCCTCTTACGATAAAAGAGTCTTGGGTAAAATGGGTTGATGAATTAAGCACGCTTTCGCGAAAGCTAAATAAAAAAATTCTTTTTGCAGAGTATGGATATATTAGTGCAGACTATGCTGGCCTAGAACCGTGGAAAAATGCTGGAGAAGATCGATTAGAAAATCAAAAAGCACAAGCAATTCTTTTACAAGGTCTATATGATGCCGTATGGAAAGAAGAATGGTTTGCAGGTGGCTTTTTATGGAAACATCATGCCGAAGACAGCAGACATCGTGACTTTACAAAACGCTTTACGACACAAGGGAAAGAAGGTGAAAAGGTAGTAGCAAAAAATTATTTACAGAATAAAAACTAAAGAGACATGACCTATTTAAAATCAGTTTTGACCTTTATTATTATTTTTTCATTAGGATCATTATCATATGCCCAATTAGGTCAAAATAAAAAAGCATTTACACGTCAAGATAGTTTACGTGGATCGATTACACCTGAACGTGCGTGGTGGGACATCACTTACTATGATCTCAATATAAAAGTCACACCAGCAGATAAATATATAGCTGGATCTAATACGATACATTATAAAGTATTGCAACCTAGTAATCTATTACAGGTTGACCTGCAAACACCTTTAAAGATGACTAGAGCAGTACAAGATGGTCGTGATCTAGAAATACGACACGAGGGAAATGCTCACTTCATAAAATTGACCAAAGAACAATTACCCGGCATGATTAATCAAGTTCAAGTGTTTTATGAAGGTAATCCTCGCGAGGCTAGAAATGCTCCATGGGATGGAGGAATCTCCTGGAAGAAAGATAGAAATGGTAATGACTTTATAGCTTCCTCTTGTCAAGGATTGGGCGCTAGTGTATGGTGGCCTAATAAAGACCACATGTATCAAGAGGTGGATAGTATGGCCATCCGTGTAAATGTGCCTAATCCGCTCATGAACGTTTCAAATGGACGATTGATTAAAACAGAACCTAAAGAGGACAACACCACTACCTATCACTGGTTTGTTAAAAATCCTATTAATAATTATGGTGTCAATATCAATATAGGCGATTATGTCAATTTTAGTGAGGTCTATGATGGTGAAAAAGGTGATCTAGATATGAATTACTTTGTGCTGCGTGACAATCTAGAGAAAGCTCAAGAACAATTTAAAGATGCCACAAGAATGATGGAAGCATTTGAACACTGGTTCGGGCCATATCCATTCTATGAAGACAGTTTTAAACTGGTTGAAGTTCCTTATCTGGGCATGGAACATCAAAGTTCTGTGACCTATGGTAATCGATTTAGAAACGGTTATCTGGGAAGAGATTTATCAGGCACAGGTTGGGGAATGAAATTTGACTTTATCATCATACATGAATCTGGACATGAATGGTTTGCAAATAATATTACTAATAAAGACATCGCAGACATGTGGATTCATGAGAGTTTTACCGCTTATAGCGAAAGCTTATTTCTAGACTATCATTATGGAACTCAAGCAAGCAACGAGTATGTCATAGGTACACGTAGGAGTTTACGCAACGATAGACCTATCATAGGTGTATATGATGTAAACCATGAAGGATCTGGAGACATGTATTACAAAGGTGCAAACATGATACATACCTTAAGACAGATGGTTAATGATGATCAAAAGTGGAGAGGTATACTTAGAAACATGAATAAACGCTTCTATCATAGTACAGTTACCACTAAAGATATTGAATCGTTTCTATCAATTGCTATAGGCGTTAATCTTGATGGCTTTTTTGATCAGTATTTAAGAACTACAAAGGTTCCAGAGCTAGTTTTAAGTCAGAAAAAAAATAGGTTAACCTATAAATGGAAAAATGTAGTTGATGGATTTCATCTTCCGGTACGCATCCTTATAGATGATGAACCGGTCTTATTGAACCCAACAAAAGAAGCACAAGAGATAAAACTACCATCTAAAGAATCTAGTATAGAAACAGACGCAAATTATTTTATCGATTATAAAATTAAATAAGCTCTTTTAAGCTACTTTCTACATCCTTGTAATTAAACTCAAACCCAGCATCTAGCAAGCGTTGTGGATATACATTACGACTTTTTAAAAGCAGTTCTGTTTCTGTCCCGATAAGCGATGTCCCTAGTTCTAATAACCATACTGGCTGAGAGATACCGAATGGTATGTTCATAGATTTACGCAATTGCCTCATAAAATCTGCATTTGTTTCTGGCTTAGGTGCCGTGATGTTTACTACACCTTCCAAATTAGATTGAATTAAAAAACCAATAGACCTACAAAAATCATTGATATGAATCCAGCTTACAAACTGAATACCACGACCATTTTTACCGCCCATTCCTACTCTGGTAATAGCTTTCATTTTAGGCAATGCACCACCATCATTTCCTAAAACAATTGAAGTTCTCAACGCTACTTTGCGCACATCTTCAATAGTGGTTGAAAAGAATTCCTTTTCCCATGCCTTGCCTATTCCCATAGAAAAATCGTCACCTATCATACCATTTTCTTCAGTATTCATTTGTGTTTCAGAATGGATGTAGATGGTTGCGGTACTTGCGTTTAAAAACACCTTTGGCTTGTTGATAGCATTGGTCATCGCTAAATTCAGAACTCTAGTGCTATCGATGCGCGAACTTAATATTGCTTTTTTATTAGCATGAGTATATCTGCAGTCTACTGACTTACCTGCGAGGTTGATGAGGACATCTGCATTTTCTAAATGGACAGTCCAATCTCCTAAATCTTTACCATTCCAGTAAGTGGTTTGAGAATCACGCTTTCGCACTTCGACTGCGCTCAGTGTAGACTTCTGCGTCGTTGCACTCCTTGAAAGCGTAATCACCTCATCTCCTCTATTCTCAAAATATTGTGACAGTGAAATACCTAGAAATCCTGTACCACCTGCGATAACTATTTTCATAATAAGATCATTAAAGTAAAAAGGACGAGTACTAAATTGCGATACAAGACCCAAGAAATAGTAGGCCACCAGCCGAGTTGCATAGATTTACAACGGCGCACGTGTTCCATTAACATCACACCTACTACCAATCCAAATATACCTAGAAGCGCATAACCGCTTAAGGTTACAAAAGAAGTAAGCAATAACACAGGCAATAATAATATACCACCTAAAGCAGATACCGCACTCATGTTTCCTAAATAATCCCAACCGTTTTTAGGAGCGATGAACTGAATCATGATTCCTTGCCAAGCGATTTGTCCAAAACAGATAAAATACTCTACATACCACGGCGATTCAAAACCAAAATACTGACCTACCAGACCGAAATAGCTATTGAGAACCACTGCGGTAAACCAAGCGCTCAATCCTATGAAAAGACTTCTATAAAATAAATTTCTATCTGGATTACAAGCGCGTTCTCCTTTATGAAAAGAAGTATCACCTACAATGACCTTACGATTATAAGTAATAAGTTTATAGAGATATTTTAATGGTATAAAAAACAGTGGAAAGTATAAAATATCCTTAATCCATTGTTGTCCTTGAGACACGATGTGAAACATAGCGTCCAGACCATATTTAGTTTCTTTAGTTTGTGTGTTATGTAGTGCGATTTCATTAGTTGCTCTATGCATATCTATATGCTGCGTGTGTTCTTCATCAATGATTTGATAAGGATCGATCGTATTTCCATCTACCATGTTTAGTTTAGTAAAGGTGCTACCATAAGCCGCGCACATGGGACAATGTTGATCTATGAGAAGTTTGTGATTTTTGATCATGATATAGCTATTTAGTGATTAGTGATAATTGTTCTTCATTCTCTATATAACATCTGTAAGAGATGTACATAAAGTAGATACCTAAAACACCTGAGGTTATCATCCCTAGAATAAATACCATTTCTTCCATATTAGAACTCAAGTGCACATAGTCTTTACCTACTAAGAACAAAGTACCTAATGTTAATGCGGTAAGCAATAAGTATGATTTATTCATCCATTGTATAGAACTAGATGTTCTTTTATATTGACTAAGCAACCACAGACTACATACAACCTGAACCGCTCCAAGTGCTATCATAAATAACAGACCGAAAAAAGGAATGAGAAATAAAAATAAATTGAGGATTATTAAGACCAGATTTACTCGATACATTGTTTTCATAATAGTGTAGTTTTTAAACTTTCAGAAATAACTGAAAGTTTTATTGAAATAAAAAAGGCTAAGAAATCGCCTTGATTAATTTTTTCATGTAATTATTGTTATTGATTTTAGTCATTAAGTTGGTTAGGTTTTCCATTTGGTGTACAAAATCTGCAAGATCTGCAAGTAGTGTTTGGAAATGAGCTACTTCTTTTTCATCACCTTCAATTTTAGTATTGATGAGTTCGTTGAGTAATCGACGAACAGGTTCTAGCTCGCGTCTTTTACGTTCTTCCATAATATTTTGTGCGATGGTATGCACATCATGTATCGCAACAAAAAACTCTTTGCGTTCCCCTAGTACTGTTTCTTTGCGCACCAGTCTCCAGTTAATAAGCTCACGTACGTTTGTGTTCACATTACCTCTAGAGAGTTGTACTTGCTCCATGATCTCGTCAGTACTTAATCCATCTTGAGAAGAAAGTAGTAACGCATGTATTTGCGCCATAGACTTTGAGATTCCCCAAGAACTACCTAGTGAGCCCCAAGCCTGTATAAATTTATATTTCCCTTCTTCTAATTTCATACGACAAATATACACTAATATTTTAAACTTTCAATAATTATTGAAAGTTTAGTTTGAGTAATTTATTTAATGAGTTTTCGTTACTTTTATATGATGCGTATACTATTCATTCTTTTTGTTTTAATCCTAGGTATCTCATGTACTGAAAAGGTAGAAGAACCTGAACCATTGATTGAGATCTATGAGTTAAATAAATGGGTTGAGAGTTACGAATCTGCACCTTTGGATAGTTCTATGATTGCCAAATTCATAGAATCAAAAGTCGATACAACTCGAGTAAGGTATAGTAAAGAATTCGGTACAATTATAAATGGTGGTTTCGCAGCTATGGCTGATGACCTAAAGATTCAACCACTAATAAGCAATTCTAAAATCAAAGGATTTGATTTTAATCATGATATCATAGTGATCGACTCCTCTGCTATCGACAGTCTTTATTCTGAAATCCCTTTTCAAAAAGCAAGACAACTAGCACTAACAATTGACAAGGAAGTTATTTTAAGTTTTTATGAGCGTAGTCATCTTTCTTCATATCGAATAGGTAACGCTATGTTTTTTAATGGCTACAACGACTTATTACTTGAAGAACAAATACCAAAATATCCTTTTTATTTAAAACTTTGTAAAGGTCCAATGGAAAAAGTTTTTACTTTAAAACCCAACCTCAAACAAGACACCGCTTTCTACAACGCTTTCAAAAGAGCAGGAAAGATTATAGCTGAGTAGATGAAAAATATTTCAAAATATATTGTAATTATAATTCTATTTGTACTGCTCTTTTCTTGCAGTAATAAAGAAGAAGAACCTAAACCATTGATTGAGATTTACCAACTCAATAAAAGAATTGCTAGTTACGAAGGAAAAGCTGTCGTTTTCACAAAAGAAATGACCGAAAAAGATTCCGAATTCACTCAGCGTTATCAAGATATAATACGTAGAACGGCAGATGGAAATTGGACACCTAATGGAGGTTTTACAGCTGAATCAGGTGATTTAAAATCAACTCCGATCATATCGAATGAACAAATTCTAGGTTTTGACTTTATTAAGGCAGAATTATTCTTAAAAGAAGAAGCTTGTAATTTACTTTCTGCTCCAAATAAGTTGAAAGACGACCATTCAGATGTTCAATTAGTTATTACGTCTAATAAAGAACCAATAATGTATTTTTATAAAGCAAGTATGATGTCTAGATGGTATATAGGAAATGCTTATTTCACCTCTGGATGTGACATCTTTTATGCCGAGGAAAAAATACCTCAAAAGAAAGATGGTTTTATTGGCCCAACATCTGACAATATTATACCTTCAAAGAGAAATGTTATTCCGATATTCAGAGATTCTGTAAATCATCGCTATTTTGAAAAAATAGTTAACCTCAAACAAGACACCGCATTTTACAATGCTTTTAAAAGAGCCGGAAAGATTATAGCTGAGTAGTATCTTTACAGCATGAATAAGCAGCACATCATCCTATCTACCATCAATTTTGTCAAAGAACAACTCCACAATGCCGAAGGTGGACACGACTGGTTTCACATAGAACGTGTATGGAAAAATGCTAAGCTCATCGCTGCTAGTGAAGAAAACGCAGATTTGTTTATCATAGAATTAGGTGCCCTACTCCACGATATCGCAGATTCTAAATTCCATGATGGAGATGATACGATAGGACCTCAAGTAGCTCGTAAATTTCTAGAAGAACAAAACCTATCTGAAGATATCATTCTACATGTAGAGAATATTATCAAATACATTTCTTTTAAAGGTGGACATCAAGAACAAAAATTTAAAAGTAAAGAGCTGGATATTATTCAAGATGCCGATAGACTTGATGCGCTGGGCGCGATAGGAATTGCACGCACCTTTAATTATGGTGGCTTTAAAAATAGAACAATCTATAATCCAGATATCAAACCAGATTTGAACATGACTGTAGAACAATACAAGAAAAGTACCGCTCCTACACTCAACCATTTCTATGAAAAGCTATTGCTTTTAAAAGACCGCATGAATACCTCAACCGGTAAACAACTAGCACAAGAGCGTCATCAATATATGGAAGGTTTCCTCAATCAGTTCTATGCCGAGTGGAATGGCGAGGCCTAGACCTAATTCTGACTACTAGACTTTTGTAGCTCGCTGGTCTGGCACCATTTTAAATAATACTCATAGATCTCATCTATAGTAGCGCCATTACGCTTCTTCCAGTAAATAGTGATATAAAACCATTGTAATTTATAAACGCCTATTTCTTCATAACGTCTGGCACTAGTTTTTAACCATTTAGGAATCACATAATAGGTTCCGTGATCGTATAATCTATGGATAAGATCATAGTCTTCATAAATGGGAATATCTGTGTTATAACCACCAATTTTTTCATATAACCCTTTAGTAATATATTGTGATTGATCACCACCACGACTGGCACGCCATGAGAATCTAGTAAACCATCCTATAATAATTAACCACCAATTCCAACTCATAAATCGCATACGGAAACAGCCTGCCGGATTTCCCTGAGAAACGGCTTGTATGATATACTTATCATAATCTTGTGGTGGAAAAGAATCTGCATGAAGAAAATAAAGGATTTCACCATTTGCGATTTGCGATCCTGCATGCATTTGTGAACCACGACCTTTTGAGGCTGTATGAAACTGTAGAGATAGTGATGGATACGCTTTCGCGAAAGCGGAAACCTGACCATCTGTATTGTCTATACTATGACCATCTACCACAATGATTTCTATTGTATTGATATCACTTGATTTCTCAACCAAATGCGTCAATAACTGATAAATAGAATGCTCTTCATTAAGAACAGGTATAATAATGCTAATCATACTATAGCTACGATAAGGAAGTAAAAGTGGTTTTTATCTTATTGTTTATTTAAAGACCAATCATAATCCTTGTAAGATATGGAAGCATCTTTTAATATCGCACTATTTGCATATTTATTGATGTATTCGATAATGGTAACACCTGTGTCTGTAAAATCGCTTTTATACCAGTCAAATATTTTACTCAAACGTGGATTTGCCACATCAGACAAATCATTTTTATCTGAGTTAATAAATTCTGCAGCGGCTTTATCCATTAAGGAGTTCAAATTTGCAGCTGTAAACGCAGTGTTTTGAAGTTTAGGACAGGAGAAACTTGCACAGTTAATTGCAAAGTGAATGCGAGGATCACCCATTTTTTGCAATACATTTTTTTCTACCGCAGCAAGAGAATAAGCCTTATCATTAATCATTACATGCTCTACTAGCCATACCTGACCTAGCGGTCCGCTAATGTCTTTAATACTTGCTGGCATATCATTTTCTAAAATTAAATCTACCGTTGCTGCGTTATATAAATTGATATAATAAGCAAACTGTTCATTGATACTAGTCGCCTTAGTAGGTGCGTTAGTATTTAGATATTGCAAGTATTTATTAAGTGCATTGTGATCTTTTTTAAAAGCTTTGTAATCTACAAACCCTTTATCGTCCACATGTTTTTTTAATAGATCATCCCACGGCTGGTGATCTAAAACTGTACTAGTAGCATCTGTAATTTGCTCGCCACTATTTAAGCTGGTATAATTTAAATCCTTTCCTCCTACACAGGAAGAAAGGATAAATAATGATATAATACTGTATATAAATTTCATGATGTTTTACTCTTTAAATGATTGTAATATGTACGATAAAAACTGGAAAGGAGTTTTGATAAGTATGCACAAAAGATGCATAACAACTCTAGATTCTCTCAAAAATAACCAGATTACATCACAAGAACATCACAACACTAGCATAACGTGAACTATATACCAACCATCAGGAAAGTTCTATAATCTCTCGATAAGACTTTGGAAAAGACGCACCATTTTAGGTTCTGCCTCGCCAGCTATAGCAATGATCTCTGCAATATCTACTGCTTTTAAATCATCTGGATCACACTCATCAGTCAGTACTGACACGGCACAAACTGGTAAGTTCAAATGATTTGCAACTATAATTTCTGGTACGGTGCTCATCCCTACGGCATCTGCACCCATAAGTTTCAACATTCTATACTCTGCTCTAGTTTCTAACTGCGGACCTACTACACTGGCATAAACTCCTTTATGCATTTTGGTGCCATGTTCTTGTGCTAGTTCTAGCAATATGTTATTCATGTTTGCATCATATGGTGCACTCATATCGGTAAAACGTTCTCCAAATTCGCTCACGTTCTTAAATGCTAATGGGCTACCACCTTGCAGATTGATGTGATCATCGATAACCATCATATCACCTTTTTTCATATCTAGATTAACGGCGCCAGCAGCATTAGAAACAAGTAAATTTTTAATACCTAAACCATGCATTACTCTTATAGGATAAGTGATGTCTATAAAATCATAACCTTCATAAAGATGAAAACGACCTTGCATAACAACTACTTTTTTACCACCTAAATCACCATAGATCAATTTACCGGTATGAAATTCTACCGTAGCTAGAGGGAACGATGGGATGTTGTTATAATGAGCTACTTTTTGATTTTCTATAGAATCTACTAGTTGTCCTAATCCAGTTCCTAGAACGATTCCTACTTCTGGAGCATCAAATCCTTGATCAATTAAATATTCTATAGAGTCTGAAAGTTGTTTTTTACTAAGCATTGATATGTTTTAAAAAGGGTTGAAATGCTGGAACGTCTTTAATATCTTCATAAAAATCGACATCGTTACGTGGCTCGAGCAATGTGTAATTTAAGTTTTTTAAATCTTTTAAAGTTTGCGCCTGTACTGTTTCTGTTCCCCATTCTTTATTTGAAAAGACATTTGCAGGCACCTGTTTATTAAATCCTAATAAATAATAACCGCCATCCACAGCAGGTCCCATGACGGCATCATGACTGTCTAACAATTCAAATGCTTTATCTAGGTCTTGAGTAGTAAGGTCATACATGTCACTGCCTATAATAACCACTTTATCATGTGTCTTAAATGCTGTGTCAAAAGCATGCTGCATGCGCACACCTAGATCTTCACCTTGCTGAACATGTTTTTGGTAAATCTCATTATCCCAGTCGTCATCTCGATAAAGCTGTTCTGAATACCATACCTGTGGTTGTGCGTTTACAGATTTAGTAATCTCGCGTGTATGACTTAAAAGAAATTTATAAATATCAAAAGCTGCTTGATCACCTACGGTAGCCGCTAGACGACGTTTCCCTTTTCCTAATTCTGGATTACGAGTAAATATGATTAAAGCGTTTGTATTAGACATAGGATTAATTATACATCAAAAATGCGAATCCTTTGTCACAATTATGTTACAGAAATGGCAATTTTAAATTATTTCTTAATGCGCTTCTCGTTTTGCTTTACAAAAGCAGCCCAACCGGTATAACTTTTACCAACTTCTATTCTACCGCTGTTGTAAAAGTGACAAACCGCTGCTGCGAGTCCATCTGTCATGTCTAGATTTTTAGGCATTTCTTTAAAACCTAAAAGGCTTTGAAGCATTTTAGCCACTTGCTCCTTACTTGCTGTTCCTTTACCAGTAATAGATTGTTTGATCTTACGTGGTGCATATTCTGTTACGGGAATATCTCTGGAAAGTCCTGCAGCCATCGCAACGCCTTGGGCACGACCTAATTTGAGCATGGATTGTACATTTTTACCAAAGAAAGGTGCCTCTAGCGCGATTTCATCAGGATGATGCGTATCTATCAGTTCAATAGTACGTTCAAAAATCTTGCGCAATTTCACATAATGATCTGTGTATTTGCGCAAATCCAACTCGTTCATTTGCAGGAAACTCATCTTATTTCCTACTACTTTTATTACCCCAAAACCCATTAAAGCGGTTCCAGGATCTATACCGAGAATGATTTTTTCTGTTGCCAATTGTTGTATTTTTCGGGCTATGACTAGCACCTGGCACAAAGCTAAGCAATTCCTCGCTCCATCTATTAAGATTCTGGTGTTCATTGGCTGTATAACACTGCTCTATTTTCAGTGGACTGACAGACCGTTGAGAATGGATAGCATAGTTTTTTATTTAAAAGAAATTCCATTTTACTCTATCGGATTGATGTTATTGTTAAGCCTTGCAAGCTGGCTGGTGGAAAGTAAAAAATGGCAAGTATTAGTTAAGGATGTTGAAGAAATACGCTTTCGCGAAAGCGTAATACAAAGCCTCACTGCTCAAGCGGCAAGTTTCATCACACCATTAAGAGCAGGCGAATTTGCTTATAAAGCGTTGTTTTATGACCGAGATGATCGAAAAACTATTTTGAGTAGAGTTTTTCTAGGTAATCTATGCCAGATGATCATCACAGTTTTATTAGGTTTAATAGGTCTTATTTTCTTCTTAAAGAATGAAATACGTGACACCTTTTTTTTGATCATACTGACATTAATAGGCTTAAGTACGGTCTTCATTTTGTATGAATGGATAAAACAAAAGTGGCATATTAAAGATGTGGTGAGTCAATTATGGATGAAGACTTTAGTCCTATCGTTACTTAGGTATGTCCTATTTGCCAGTAACTGGTTGATCATTTTACAAATTATAAAAAGTGATGTTGATTTGTATACATGGCTGGATAATATCGCGGTAAATTATCTTGCAGTATCTATAGTACCTATGTTTCAAATTTTTGATATACCTGTAAAATGGGCCGTAGCAGATATAGTTTTTAACGGTGGTATTTTACAATCGCCTATCGTCATCGCAACCACATTAATATGGTTGACAAACACATTATTCCCAACTTTATTGGGCTGTATGTTGATTCCTTTTAAAAATCTTAAACCGATATGATGTTTTTAGTACTAGTCATATCATTAGGATATTTATTTGTAGTTCTAGGACTCGTTTTAGAAGGCTTTACTTATAAGGCAAGACCTCATAGAGCTAGTAAACCTAGTGTGAGTAGCGATTTTGGCTTTAGTGTCATTATCAATTATAGAAATGAGGCTCAAAATCTACCAGCCCTTTTACAAAGCATAACTAATCTTAATTATGATGATGCAAAAACAGAATTCATTTTTATTAATGATGACTCTACTGATAGCAGTTTAAACATACTCGAATCGTTCAAATCTGTTCATGACACAATCTCGATGCACCTTATCAATCGTCAAGTAAAAAGTGCAAGCGCTAAAAAAGATGGCATTACCCAAGCTCTAGAAATTGCAAAACATGAACACATTATTTGTACAGATGCAGATGTTATTCTACCTCAACGATGGTTAATGGCTTATGAAAAACATTATCAACTATTGCCAGATCTTCACTTTATTGCTGGTCCTATAGAAATGATTCATTCAAATGATGTTTTATCTCAACTGCAACACAGTGAGATGGTTGCCTTACAAATGACAACCATAGGTGGTTTTTCAATAAGACAACCTTTTATGTGTAATGGTGCTAACATGTCGTTTACAAAAACCGCTTTTAAAGAGGTAAATGGTTATAAAGGTAATGATCACATATCTAGTGGTGATGACATTTTTTTACTAGAAAAACTGGCTGCAGAAGATGTTTTAAAATGTTCTTATTTAAAATCACAAGATGCTGTCGTAAAGACATTACCTAAATCTAGTTGGAAAGAAATGATCCATCAACGGGTACGATGGTCCCAAAAAGGAAAATCAACAAAGAGCACCTTAAATAAATTAGTGAGTTTTCAAGTTTTAATGATGAACTTACTTTTTATACTTACACCATTTTTATGGTTTTTAAGCAGGCTAAATAACGTTCAATTTTATTCAGTTTTAATCATTAAAATTGTTGTGGACGTCATTGTCATATTTATAGGGAATAGGTTATTTAGTAATAAAAAGTGGCCTATATACTTATTGCCACAGCTAGTCATCTATCCCATTGTAGTGATCTCGATTGCGCTTAAAAGTCTTAGTAAACCTAGTTGGAAAGACCGTCAGGTTGAACTGTAGCTGGTTTTAAAATCACTGGAAGTAAGTATGAAGAATTAACAGGTACGTTTTGTTTGTATGCAGGTTCTATTTTGCAAATGTGTTGTAGTCTCGCTCTTAATAAAGAATCGATTGTTCTTTCTCTTTCATTGACAGCTTCAGACCGCAGCCCCATATAACTAATATTACCTTTTTTATCTACTAATAACTGAACCACCACACTATCTCGCTGGCTTATCTGAAATTGAAGATTATGATTATTTAATTTAATCGCAACTTGTTCTTGTAGTTTTTCAAAAAAACAATTTGCGGCATTATCTAACTCTCCACAACCATCAAATAGCGGATATTTATCAGGTTGAGAAAGGTCTATTTCTTGAAATCTTTTTTGAGCAAGCTGAGAAGCTTCTTGCTTTTTTTGCTCTTCAGTTCGACACGATGCTGTTACAGCACATATCATGATTACCAGTAAGATAGTTAATCGCATCATGGTTGTAAAAGTACCATTTTTCTAATCGTCACCATTCATGAAAATAGCTTGCTTTAAATCTGCCAGTCGCTCTGTGGCTAGAGTTCCATATGGACTTTTCTTACCATGTATTTCTAGGTAGTTTTCATAATACGGTATGATGCTGTTTTTATCTTTAAAATATCGATCTGCGGCGATGGCGAGTTGATAATTGATCATTGCATCATCTGCTCGTTCTTTTTGTGCAGCTTTTAAGGCATAAAATGCGTTTCTTATATCTTCATTACGTGCATGAACCGCTGCAAGCTGCACATATTCTTTATCTAATAAAGGCCTTCTAATAGCAATCGCTTTTTCTATCGCTTCAATAGATTCAGTATAATTTTCAATTCTCATATAGGCCACAGACATATTGAAAAACACAGAGGCTTCTTTATCATTATACTCTTCAACATAGACTTTATAATTTTCAATAGACTTTTCATATTGGCTCGTGCTGTAGTAAGAAAAAGCAAGCCCATTACGATTATACTCTGTATCATTACCAAGTTCAAATAACCTCTCAAATACAGGAATTGCCTTATCGTACCATTTTGAATTCATGTAAGCTTGAGCTAGATAACTATTCATTTTCACATCAGTAGAGTCTGCTGCGATGCCTTGCTTTGCAAATTTAATAGCCATAGAAAACTCACGCTTTTGGATCAAGTTTTTTATTAAATCTAGTCTTGCTGCACGATAATCTTCATTTAATGACAAAGCTTTTTGATAAGCAGGTATAGCATTATCAACCTGATTTAAACCAGACCAAGCTTCTCCTAAGTAGTAATGGAAACTGGCATTTGTAGAATCTCGTTCTATCAGTAATTTAAATACCGGTATAGCATCTACAGACTGCTGACTATTAACTAGTAATTTACCATAATCATACATAGGTTTAATTGCAGTGCTATCTATGGCAAAACCTGCCCTATAGTAAATTATCGCTTTTGCACTATTCCCCAATTGTGTATAAGCCTGCGCCAGTTTAAATTGCTGAATTGCATCAGATGGCGCATTTTGATATGCTGTTATCGCCGCTTTCCAGTTACCTGTTTGAGCTAACGCATCACCTTTATCTAATTGAGCGATAGCAACTACCGAAATTAATAAAGAGACTATGATTAATAAATTATTCTTCATTTTCTAAAATTAGGCAAGGTTATTGAAAGAACCATAGAAATAACATGTATTATGAAAAAACTAGCTTTACTTTTTACACTAGCCGTTGTATTCATTTCTTGTGAAGGTCCACAAGGTCCTCCAGGATTTGATGGACTCGATGGAACAAATATTGTGGCACAATCATTTGAAATCACTACAAACTTTACAGCACCAGATTATGAAGAATTTGTCGTATACCCCAATAATATTGAGGTATTTGATACTGATATGACATTAATTTACATCCTGTGGGACGAAGTTCCAGGTAATAATGGTGGCACGGTAGACGTATGGAGATTATTACCTCAAACAGTCTATACAGATTTTGGTGAATTTCAATATAACTATGATGCAACAAATGGAGATGCAACCATCTTTTTAGACGCTCCTAGCTCATTTGACTTTAACGACTTAGCGCCAGGAGATTTAGATAATCAAACTTTTAGAATTGTAATTCTACCAGTTGACCTTGCTCAAAATCCGCTTTTAGATATCACAGATTACGACTCGGTAATGAATCTTGCCGGTTTGACAACTCAAGACATTATTACTATAGAATAAAATTATCCTGCTCAGGGATTCAAATGTCATCATTTGAGGTGGAGAAGGCGTTATTCTTTTAGAGAGTTTCGCCTTTTCTTTTTTATATAAACTTCTCAATCCATTGTGCCACACCATCTTTTTTGTGATGGTCGGTATGATAGTTTGCAACAGCTTTCACCTCATCTCTTGCATTGTCTACCGCAACGCCGTGCCCTACACCAGCTATCATTTCTACATCATTATAATTATCACCAAAGGCAGCAACATTCTCCACTTTTACTTCCGGGAAACATTCTTTAATTAGTAATTCCAATGCAGATTTTTTAGAAATTTCAAGAGGCGAGATTTCTGTATAGGTATTTTTAGACCTGTATAAGTGCAGTGAGGATGGTAGTTGTTCCGCTTTCGCGAAAGCGGAATCCATAGCACCACTATCGCCCATCAACATTATTTTATGAGCACCGCCTAATTGCTGAGTTTCTTTAAAGTATGCTAAAGTTGTTTCTAGATTTTGAACTTGAGGAGTGACGCGAGTATTATTCACCTCTCGATCTGCCCAGTAATCCATTTGAGGCACAAACCACTCATCATTTCTATACAAACTACAGTGAAGATCGTGTTCTATGGCTATACGAGCTATGTTCTCGATATCAATGTAAGGAATTGTGGTGCTATAAAGCTGTTTTTGTTGATCCAAAACTAGTGCACCATTATAACAGACAATAGGCATTTCTCTTCTTTTTAAAGCATCTTGCAAATAGTACATAGCTTGCGGCATGCGAGCAGAAATAAGTATGACTGGCAATTTATTTGCCTTATCAAAAGCCTGTAAAGTGCGCGCTGATAAAAATCGATTGCTATCTAATAGGGTTCCGTCAATATCTGAGGCAAGAAGTTGTATCATCGTATGTAGTTGAAAAACAAAGGTAAATCGTTCTATTTTAAACATGGTCAAAAAAAAATTGAAATATTTTTCAAAAAGTACTTGTGTTTGTTAAAAGTAAAAGTATATTTGCATCCGCTAACGCAGAAATGTGGAAGCGACGTTCAACAAAGAACACGGTCTGGTAGTTCAGCTGGTTAGAATACATGCCTGTCACGCATGGGGTCGCGGGTTCGAATCCCGTCCAGACCGCTTTTTTTCAACAACTGTTGGAAATAACAATTCAAGTTGTGTGTCCTCTAAAATAATTGAGGACTTGAGAAGGTGTCAACAGACACTTTTTGAGAAGCTTTTCCGAATAGGAGAGGCTTTTTTGTTTTATATATGTTTCATCCGTATAAAATCAACATTCTTCAGACCTAATCATAATGCTAAATTTAATTTATTAACTTAAATTTTAAATATTTATCAATTAACATCATTAAATTAACCCATAATAACCATTAAATTAAATTATTATGAAGAATCCTATTCAGAAAATCTTACTGATATTACTATTTTCTATTTCTTTAACAGCTTGTAGAAATGAAGCAGAAACTGCTGAAGAAAAAGCAGAAGATCTTATCGAGAATGCTGATGAAATGAAAGTGAAAGAGGACAAAATCAAAATAGAAAATGAAGATGGCAGTGAGGCCAAAATAAAATATGATGAAAACGGTGATGTAGAAAAAGTCAAAACCGACAACTAGTAATTCTTATCACACCATTTTGAAAAGCAGCTATCACAGCTGCTTTTTTTTATGAAATAAAACCTAGTTTTACATGACCAACTAACTAGATTGAAAACAAACCGCCTTTTTTTTATAGATGCCGTGCGTGCATTTGCTATAATAATGATGTTGCAAGGTCATTTTATAGACACACTACTTGCGCCAGAATACCGCGATACCGACAGCACTATATTTCAAATATGGAGTTATTTTAGAGGTATTACAGCTCCCACTTTTTTTACTATATCTGGAATAATTTTCACTTATCTGTTGATGAAATCCAAGAAAAAAGGCCAGGCACCAGAACGTATACGCAAGGGATTACTACGTGGATTATTACTTATAGCCATAGGTTATGGTTTAAGGGCTCCGGTTTTTGAATGGATTACTGGCTCTTTTAGAACTTATTTTTTAGTAATTGATGTCTTACAATGTATAGGTCTCTCGATTATTATAACCGTCGGTATTTACTATCTAACGTTTAAAAAATCTTTAATCTTCTCTATTCTCATGCTTATTTTAGGGATTTCTATATTTATTATGGAACCGTGGTATAGGGAATTAGACACTACAGGTATACCATTAGTGTTTGCAAACTATTTAAGCAAGTCTAATGGATCTATCTTTACCATTTTACCATGGCTTGGATACATGTCGATAGGAGCCTTTATTGCGTCTTTATTTTATAGATATGTAGGAAATGAGAAGTTCAAACCCATTTTAGTATCTGGCCTCATCATTATAGGCGCATTATTGATTTATAATTCATCTCAATTTTTAATGTGGATGTATCGATGGAGCGATATAAAAATTCTAAAAGATGTAGCTTATTATAACTACCTATTTACACGTTTAGGCAATGTGCTTATCTTACTAGGTATTTTTTATGCACTAGAACGATTTGTGAAAAACCAAATGATTTTTAAAATAGGACAAAAGACGCTATCAATTTATGTCGTTCACTTTATAATTATTTATGGAAGTCTTACTGGATTAGGATTATCGCAGCTTATCGGCAAAACTTTAAATCCATATCAAGCAGCTGTAGGCGCTATACTTTTTATTATTATAGTATGCCTAATTTCTTTATACGGCATTAAGACCAACGCTTTTATCTACAAAAAACTGAGAGGATTCATAAAGTAGAATCCATTAAAAAAGCCCTTCATTTCTGAAGAGCTTTTTATGTGCGGATGACAGGAATCGAACCTGCACGCCGTGAAGCACTAGATCCTAAGTTTCGAGCCCTATCTGATTTATTACTCATCTTTCTCATAACTAACTTTTTAACCTTATCAAATATACGATAAAACGAACAAATGATACTCACCTTGATACGCACTATGGTAGTTAATTGAACTTCTAGTCCACTACCATTATTAGGTTATAATTCTATTTTCAAACTTTCGTCACCACCCTTTTTAGTAAGGTCTTGTATCTGAATTTCATAGGAGTGGATCAATTTATCTTGCAATTCGATAGTTTTTTCAAGATGCTTAATAGTATCATTTTTATTTGGAGAATTAACTTTATCATTAATATCCCTTAGATGTAACGCTTCCATATGATAAGAAGCTGGAAACATGCCTGCCTCCATATCACTCAAAATTAATTCGTCTAGTGTAATAGTAAAATAAAAAGCTATTTTAACAAGTGTTTCTATTTTAGGAATATTCTTTCCTCGCACATAATGACTTACTACCGCTGCAGAGAGTCCAAACTCTTTAGCAAACGTAGCATGATCCCATTTTTCTTTCCTGATTAAGTAGCTGATATTGTGAGAAATAAAAATATTCATTAAATTTTTTCTATTTTAAATTAAGAAATAATTGTTTTTTAAATAAATGATTGTACTTTTGACCCCAAAGGTAGTGTTAAACATTTTTAAAATGGATAGATTAAACAAAAAATTGACTAGAACGCAAAAATCTTATATCGATATGTTAGAACGATACGAAAATGCTAGAGCAAAAGGTCTTAGAGGTAATTACTTCATAAAGCACACGCTAGTGCCAGAAACTGGTCAAAAGTATAGCAGTATAGATAGAGCTATAAAAAGAGGTAGAGAATTGCGAAATAAAATATAGGCAATACTACGTATTAATTTAAATAATAAAATTATGTGAATATAAAAATAAAGGTGCAGTTGTACCTGCACCTTTAATAAATAAACCACTCGCCAAAGTGGTCCATAAACCGTATACCCACCAAGGTACCAGTAATGCAAATATAGTAAAACTGGAACCGTTTTAAAACCTTTCAGTTAATGCTAAATACACTTGAAACTTCAATCCTTCAAACCGCTATAGCAGCTTTAGATGCTGATGCATTATTACGCCTAAAATCTAATTTAGATAATCATGTGGCGCGTTTGAATCCTACTAAATCCATTCAACAGCTCGATCCTGTTGAAATTATTACATCACCAAAATATAGAGAACAGTTTATCACCCATATAGCAAATGGTGGTGACTGCCAAAACTTTATAGAAACTGTTTGTCAACAATGGAAATAAATCAAACAGATATACTCAAAAAACGAAGGGCTTCATTGATTAAGAAAGCCTCCGAATATAAACGCACCAATTTGAACATTATTGCTAACGCGCGTATAGCCGCTAAACTAGAATCAAAAAATACTGATGAACCTGCTAAGTCATTTCGCTTTAGTCACTAGTCTTAACTAACTCTAGAAATAATGGAAAATAAAAAAAATGGATATGATTTAAGTCGCAACTGGTTCAACTGGTGCTACGAGAATCCAGAGAAAATTAAACCTATTCATACGGCAATTTACTTTTATGCTGTTGAAATATGTAATAGATCAGGATGGAAAGAAAAGTTCGGTTTCCCAAGTCAAATGGTAATGGAATCTATAGGTATTAAAAATTGGAAGACTTACATCAAAGCCTTGAATGATTTAATTGAGTTTAAGTTTATAAATATGATTGAAAAGAGTAAAAATCAACATACCTCTTGCATAATATCCTTAGAATCTGCTACTGTAAAAACTACCGAAGCACTTAACAAAGCACTATCAAAGCAAAATCAAGAGCATGTTCCAAAGCAAGTCCAATGCACTGTTAGTATAAATAAACCTATAACTAAGAAAAAAGAACCAAGAGATAAAGACCTCTCGCCTTTTGATTTAATTTCTAAAGAAAAAGCCTCAGAACTGAAAACTTGGGAAAAGAATAATTGTGAGAATGTACATGACTATGATGATTTAATTGAGGCTTTTAATAATACCACAGGAATGGAAATTCTTTCGCAAAAGGACAAACTTGAATTTAATGCTGATATGTTAATCCTACGATTTAAAAACTATGCAAACGCATGGATCAGAAATCAAAAAGGTGGCAAAGTGGTGAAATTAGAAAACACTTATGACCCAGATTACGTCTATTTCACAACGAATACCAACTCAACAGAGCAAAAGATTTCCGCAACAAAATTTGAAGCATACAGAGCTAACGAAGAGAAAGGTGGAAGAGTTTTTACAATAATATATCCTCAAAAATCACGTCATGCAAACTGAAATTAACGGTTTTAAAATTGATAAGTTCAATGTTCACGGTATCAAAGTAGGCGATAGAACCTCTACCTGCCCAGAATGCTCAGAACATCGCCAACCAATAAATCAAAAGCAGAAATGCATGTCGGTTTTTTGGGATACTGGCTTAGGTTATTGCAATCATTGCGGTAGTAGAGTACAACTTCATACCTACAAACGCAAAGAAGAATCAGTTCAATACAACATACCTAAACTTAAAGAGAATTATGATCATGTTAGCAATCAAGCAAAAGAATATTTTAAATCCAGAGGAATTTCTGAGAAAACAATACAGGATCTCAAAATTACTTCTAACAATTCATGGATGCCTAAAGCTAACAAAGAAATAGAAGTAATAGAGTTTAACTATTTTCTGAATGGAATATTGACTAACATCAAGTCACGAGGTAAAAACAAGGATTTCAAATTTGAAAAAAGCTGTGAGATTATTTTGTACAATTTCGACGCTATTCTTAACAGCTCTACTTGTGTTCTAGTAGAAGGTGAGTTTGATGCCTTAGCTTACCATGAAAGCGGTGTTAAAAACGTTTCAAGCGTTCCTAATGGATTTACATTACCGCGTGCTGATGGCAGCTCCACGATACAAACTGGATATCTAGATCATTACTATCAGGTCTTTGAAAACAAAGAGAAAGTTTATTTAGCTTTTGACAATGATATTGCTGGAAACGAAGGACAAAAAGAATTTATACGACGTATAGGCGCTGAAAAGTGTTTCACAATTGACTTTAAAGACTGTAAAGATGCAAATGAATATTTACTTAAATATGGAAAAGAAGAGCTTGCGAAAACGATAACAGCGGCTGAACCTGTTCCGTTAGAAGATATCATCCAGATCAATGACATAAAAGATGATCTAATAGATTTCTGGAAAAACGGCGCTCCTAAAGGTAAAACAATAGGGTTAGCAGATTTTGATGACGTCGCTAGTTTTGAAACTAAACAATACACATTATTCCTATCAGCTCCAGGAAGTGGTAAAAGTGAGTTTTTAGATTATGTAATTGCAAAACTAGCTCTCAGGTACGGTGATAAGTTTGGAATATGCTCAACAGAAAACAAGCCTTTAAAATATCACTACGATAAAATTTTTAAAAAGATTTTTGGATCGCGACCTAGTGAAGACCAAATAGAAAGTGAACAAGTTCATCAAGCGTTTAATTTTATTCAAGATCATTTTATTCATGTCGAGAAACAAAAAAGATATTACTTAGAAGATATACTTGCAAAGTTTGCAGAACTAGTCAAGCGAAAGGGTTGTCGTTATTTTGTATTAGACCCATTTAACAAGATTAAATTAAAATCGGTGCCACGATCGAATGTAAATGAATACACTGAAGAGTACCATGCGCTCTTGGATGAGTTTTGTAATAAGTATGATGCGCACATTTTTTTGGTCTTACACCCAAATAAGTTGACACGTAAAAAACTGTCGGCGGATGTATTAAGTGAAAAAACTTTCATAATGCCTACAGCATATGATGCTAAAGGTGGTGGGGAACACTTTGACATGAGTTACAATATCATAGGAATGGTAAGAGATTTTGAAAGAGATATTGTTCATGTAAGAACGTTGAAATGGAAATTCCAACATCTTGGAAAAGCTGGTGAAGATGTCTACTTAAAATGGAATATGAATAATGGGCGTTATGAGCTTATCAATGGTTATTTTGACGAGAACAGCACCGAAATACCTTCAGCAACTTGGGATAACCAGAATTGGCTTGAAACAAATCCTTTGGCTATTGAAAATAACATCATGCCCCAATCTTATACCGATCAGCAAAATGATATAAATCTAGATACCATTCTTGAAGATCCAGACTGTCCCTTTTAACCATGGATATAAATAAAGCAATCAAAATTTGCCTGTTGAACGGAATTAAAGTTTTCCCAGAAGTGGTACATAAAAAATTTGTTGTGGCAATTAAGGAAAAAGGCAAGCCAGTTAAATTGAGTTTAAAGAATCATACTTCAAATACAATTAACGATGCCATCATCGCTACATATACTTTTTTGGCTAAAAAGTTAAGCTAAAACCTTTGGTTTAACTATCAGTTAACTAAAGCAAACTTTGTTGCAATTACGCTTTCGCGAAAGCGTAATTGCTATAAATCCATTCCAGAACCATTAATCTTTAACCAATTAATCTGCTCGTCGTAATTGGGGAGAATTTTATCTACTTCATTCCAAAATGCTTGGGTATGATTATTATGAATTAGGTGAGCTAACTCATGAACTACCATATAGTGTAATACGTCAATAGGAGCCATGGCGCATTTCCAATGAAAATTCACATTACCACTCGGCGTGCATGAAGCCCAGCGATTTTGTAATTCCATTACTTTGATTTGTTGTGGTGCAACACCTAGTTGATCTTTGTACCTTTCGATAATAGGGTGAATTTTACTGTTCAGTTTTTCTTTATAAAATTGAATGAATAATTCTTTTGCTTTAGGTTGATCTTTTTCACCTAAATAAAAAGTGTTTCTGAAAAACCTTACGATTCCTGAACTTTCCTTGACTATTTTCAATCGATAGTTTCTTCCTAAATATAAAAACGACTGACCATTAACATACTCACGTTCCACGGCATTTTCATTTAACTGTGTCCACTCAGCTAGATTCTTGAATATTTGATATTCCTTAGCCTCTAAAATATCCTTAATTTCATCATCATTAAGTTTAGCTGGTACGCGTGCTGATACAGAACCATCTCGTTCTATAAATATGCTGACGGTCTTACGTTCGCTTTTTTGAATGGCGATATCTATTCCAGATACATTCATTTTTATTTCGTTAAATCTTGATGCCTGCGTTTTGCCAAGTTCATTATTTCCACACTTAACTTAGAGTGTAGTTGCATTACCCTTTCTATTCCAGAGAAATCTAACATATCATCTATCTCTCCTTGTAATTTACGTATTTCTGCTGCTCTACCTTTCCAAAAATTAGGTTTGCTTATATTTTTTTGTAACAGTTTTACCAGCTCTATCGTCAGTTTCTTTAATGCTTCTTTATCAGCATCACTAAGTTCTTCATCATTAAAAGCACTAAACACTATGAAATCGTAAAACGGTAACTCCTGCTCGTTAAGACCTTCCTCTTGGTTGTCTCCTTTCCTACCTTTTTCTAAATCACTTCTTACTTTTTCAAATTCTTCAACGATTGCATCCCAATTTCCTTGGTAGCGTTCTAAGATTTCTTCCATACGCTGTAAAAAACGCTTATACAATGCTGGATCTTTATTGATATTTACTTTTATGTGACGTCTAATAGCATGCTCCATTTCTGAGGCCTTAGATTTTGAGTTTTTACCTAGCTTATTTACTTCTTTTACAAAGTCCTTAGAAAGCAAGCTGACAGGATCTACACGACTATCAATACCTAATGTCTCAAGGTGCTGATCTATCATTTTACGAATCTTAGGCTTTGCCCATTTTAAATCCATGCTTGGATCTTTATAGCGGTTTTTAATACGAACCAATAAATAACCAAGTCGTTTAGCAGGTACATAATACTTTCTTCCAGCCTCAGAATTAAACAGTAAATCTAAACTATCAAAAAAGGCTTTTATATAAGTATCAAATTGTGCTCGAAACGGAACAGATGCCGCCAACTCAATACAGTCTTCCGCTAATTGAAACTCGGCATCTTTATCAGTAAAACGCTGCTGTACAAATTTCTCAAAGTCATTGATCCCTTTATCTGTAAATAATTGGATCATGCGATTGTATCTCGCCTCAAGAACTGGTATTTCTTTATTAATATCTCTAAAATATTCCAGGAGCTCTTGAATATCTTCTTCATCTTCAGCACCCCAAATGTTTAAAGCATCTTTTAAATGATTAGAGACACCAAAATAATCAACCAGAATACCATGTGTTTTATTCTTTTTTGTTCGATTTACTCTTGCTATTGCTTGTAAAAGATCATGTTCTCTGATGCTTTTATCTAAATACATTACTTGTGCAATAGGTGCATCAAAACCAGTTAAAAGTTTATCGCAAACGCATAAGAAAGCTACTCCAGTTTCTGGCTTTAGGTAATTACCTTCCTCATCTTTGCTGTAATCAAAATCTTTTTTAAAATTATCAACTGCTTTTATCTCTTTAGCATTCTTTCTGGCTTGACTTATAAAGCCTTGTTCATTATTGTCCTGCTTGGTAACTATGGTACCGATCTTTATAAATTCAATTTTTTCAATTAAATCTTGATCTGGATTAACTTTTTCCTTCTCTATGCTGGCACGTTCTATTAAGGCTTCCTGGATCAAATATTGATAACGTGCTGCAGCTACTATTGAACTACCGACCACCATAGCTTTAAAACCATTAGGTAAAATATCATCCACATAATGATTCACAAGGTTTTTAGCAATCTTACGAAGTCTATCCATATTCTCCAGATAGGCTTTCATGGTTCCGTAACGCTTCTGGATTTCTTCTTTTTGTTCTTTACTCTGCCTTTTAAATACGTCTTCAAAATCGGCATCGAAGGCTTCTTTTGATTTTATTCTATCATTTGAAGTTTTACCAATATAAATGATATCAAGAGTTGCACGATCATCTACTGCCTCTCGTATTTTATAAGTATCTATAAACTCTCCTGTGCCACCAAACCGCTCATGAGTTTTTTGTTTGTGTCGATCAGTTAATAATGGAGTTCCTGTAAAGGCGATTTTAGTAGCATTAGGGAATGCCGTAAATAGGTTATCTCCCATATCGCCACCTTGAGTTCTATGAGCTTCATCAATCAAGATTACGATTCTATCAGAAGTATTTACAACATCAAATGGTTTGAATTCCGGAACTTTTCCTTCTTCAACGTAGGCCTTCATTAAAGACTTAGAATGTTTCAACTCTTCTTGAACAAACTTGTGTACCATGACCATATTCAAGTTAGATGCGATACCGCTCAACTTAGGAACTAATTCTTTACGAGAACCTACAATATTTGCTTCTTTAAATTCATTTGTCAATCGTGCCGTAGCAGAAAGTTGTTTCTCAAGATCCTTACGATCTACCATCATAATAACTTTGTAGTCTTTAAGATCATCTTGAGAACGCAGCTTGCGTACAAAGAACACCATCGTTAAGGATTTACCAGAACCTTGTGTATGCCATACCACACCAGACCTAGTACTAGGAGTACTTTCTGTACGCATCCTGCGCAATATTTTACCTACTGCTCTATACTGCTGGTAACGACACACTACTTTAATGACTACACCTTCTTTGATTTCCATAAACAAAGTGAAGTGTTGTAGTATATCTAAGAATATTTCTTTATTTAAAACACCTTTTATAAGAACTTCTTGACGGACACTAGGATCATTATGCAACCCATTATTGCGATATCTGGACTCTTCCTCCGCAGCATAGTTTTGAAGATCAATATTTCTGTACTCTTCTGGGAATATATCTTTCCAATTTAAATAATACTCGAAATCACCTGATATAGAACCTATGCGCGCTTCTTCGCCATGTGTTGCAATACTGAATAGGTTGTAATGGAATAAACGTTCCTCACCTTCTTTGATCCCAAAATCGTCTTCTCTTGTATTTGCATAGCGCATGATTTGATCTACAGCGCTAGATATAGGGTCTGCTATTTCTACTTCTTTACACTCAACTACGCAAAAAGGCAATCCATTTACAAACAATACTATGTCTGGAATAAGACCTTCACGAGGACCACCTGGTGTAACCACTCTAAACTGGTTGATGGCAACAAACTCATTATTATCCCAATTTTTAAAATCTATGAGCTTTACTAATGGATTTTCTTCACCAGTCACTTCATTTTTTGCTACCGTTGTTTTAGTGACTCCAATTAATTTTTCAAAGACCTGTTTATTTGCTTCTAGTAATGAGAGGTTAGCCTTTTCAGTTGCTATAGTCTCAAGATAAAGGTCTTCTAATTGTTTATCTGTGAGCCATGCGACACCATCAATAATATTTATTTTCCTAACTGCTTTTATGAACTCTTGCTTGAGCGTTACTTCTTTGAAACTGGTGCGCAAGCTAATGGCAGGATCTTGTGGAATACCAAAACTACCTTGGTCAATTACATGCCAGTTAAGATCTCTTAACTTATCTAAAAAAGGTTTCTCAACGTTATTATATTCTCCCATAATTATTTTGTGTTCAGTTTAAAATGAATTTTACAATCATTAATTTCTGCAGTAAAAAATTCATTTTCCTCAAAAGTTTCTCCAGTTTTGAAAGAAAAAGGATTTGCTACTCTATGAATACCATCATTATTCACCAAAGCAAATTCGTAAAGCAAATTATTTTGAATTCCGTATTCTCTTTCCGCTTTCGTGATAATAATAGAATTATCATAAGAAAGAGACTTCACTTCTACATATCTCCAAACACCTTTCTCATCTTCATATTTTAAATCATATTGGAGGTTATCATTATTATCTGGAGTTGAAGAGTATCTAGAAACCCATTTGACTTTATCCTCACCATATTTATTCTTATATGATTTAAATGCACGGATCTCTGCATTTTTCCCACTTATATTTTTACGCTCATTAATACTATTGGAAAAGGTCATTCGTTTTTTTCCTGTTCCTTTATAGATCGAACTACTCCGCTGAATTGAAATATTTTTTTTACTTAATGTGCTGTCAATTATTTTTAAAGGATTCTCTTCATTTACTTCTTCCTTCAATTCAACTGCCTCTGTATTTGATGAAATAACTTGATCAGAATAATTTAATTTTAAATAATTCTCAATTTTAATATCATTCCCTTCAAAGTAGAATAGACTTTTAATTTCATCCTCTAAATCATCTAATTCAAATGAATATGAGGATTGAAAATGTTTATATTGATTTTTAACAGGTGCTGTTTCTCCAGTATAATCCTTTATCTTAATTGGAAGTTTGCTTTCAATAAAATTTGAAAATTGTTCGGCATAATTCAAACTCAGTTTAAACTTATCCTCCAATTCGAAAAACATTTTTAAAGCACTTAATTTGAAAATATCTAAATAATTTAAAAATTTTGATTGCTCCTTTTTATTGACGTTTAAATAATCCCAAATAATACTTGTAACTTTCAACTCATTGGACTCTCTATAGTTTCTTAATCTTTCAAAATGATATACCTCAATACCATTGGGGTAGATAACATCTAAGGATGTTTCTAAAACATCAATTAAATAAGCCAAATAGTTATATGTTTCTTTGTTAGAACATTCTTCAAAATCGAACTTATAATAATCTGGTGTGATCTCGATGCTTAGATCATTTTTTATGCTAGCTACCAGTTCTTTTTGCTTGACTATTTTTTCTGGAAAAGTAACTCCTTTAATCTCATATATGTTTTTCCAAAAATTTTCTTCTAACGCAGGCATTCCAAAATAATTTTTAACCAACCTTATTTTATCTGTATCAAAATCTTGTGTTATAAGGTGTAACGTGTCATTGATGTCATTTCTTATCAAAAATCTAAAGTCATTTTTCAACTCAGTAACGTTAAATTGAATACTCATAATTTCTGCAAAAGCATCTGAAAATTTAGATGCTTTAATCAATTCATTGTATTTATAATTTTCTGGAATCTTTAAGTAGTATGTACTATCAAAAATTGCGAACTCAAAATCCTCTAAGAAAACATTAGTCTCATTACTATAATTATAACTACATCTACTAACGATGTCAATAGAACATTTTTTTAAATACGAAACATTCTGACTAATTGCTTCTTTTGTTGATATATCCTTAGGTAAACTTTTACTGTAGAGTCTATATAATAGTAATGGGACTTTCAATATCTCAAAATGATTCTGAAAATCGTTATTTAAATCAGAGTACTGAACTGGTTTATTTACCTTCAGCTGTGATGCGTCCGTAATTTGAATACCTAAAAAGCGTTCTGCCTTTTCTTGGCCAGCCCTCTTAGGAAAATCCAAAATTGGCAAAGTTTGCTCAATTTTAGCAGGTAGCACACTATTATTAGAATAAAAAACTTTATTAGGTTCTAGCAGCACAGATTCATCTCCCTTTTTGGCAAAAAGCAATAAATCTTTAGGAATCTGAGCTTTACTGATTGGTTTTAACGAATTCTGGTAATCTAATGCATCTACTATTTTTTTATAGAGACCTTGAACACCCCTATTTTTTTGAATTGTATACACTTTCGGTATATTTAGAAGAACATTATATAGAACAGTCGGCTTCAGGGAATCTATATTTTGCTTTGCACCTAGTTTAACCAGAATATTTGATATTTCAGATTTATGACAATTGTACTTATTTAAACGTCCAAAGTCAATTTCTATATCTTTATTTATCAAACGTTGTAAGCTATCATTTCCATCTTCAAAAACGTAAGAAGTGAATTTATTGGCTTTCAAAAATTGATACCTAATAAATGAAATACTAGTTATCAACGTGTAGTTTGTTTGAAAATACTTCCAAAAATATTTTGTATCCAGTTGTTCAATTTTTGATCTTATTGTTGAATCTTTCAGGATTAGCAATATCTGACGTGTTGCATCCATTAATAAAATATCCTTGATATTTCCTATGTACGTGATTGACGTGCCTCTATTAATACGGTCTATTTGAAAATTCGACGGCTTGCTAGGATTAGCTTGTTTAAAAATATAATTGAAATAACCAGATTTACTAGCATACTTATCAAGAGGCAAAGTAATTAGACGTGCATATTTATTAACTCCTAACCATAAAAAAAACCGTTCTATTTCATCTACATTTTCTCCTTGAAAACCCCAAAAACTTCTTTTCATTAAATATTGTTCAGGACTATAAATCGTTTCATAAAGCCATTCTACTAGCTCACCATCTGGGTAGGTTGCACCCATAAATAGGGATGAAGATGTTACAATTTCAGAATTTTCATTAATCAACTTTATTTCTAAGTTTAACTTATCTAATTGATTACTTAAATGTTTAAAGTTTTGAAATAATGAGGCAACCATTTCTTTAACCAAAAGAATTTTTTGATCAATATCATGAGTATCTGTTAAAGCCTGATTGATACCATTAACAATTCTAATTATTATGCTATTACTATCATAAGGCTGTACATTAACTGTATTTTTAACTACACTCTGAAATTCCCTTGACACTTGATTCTTAGCATCAAACCTACCTTTTAATTTATTTGATAATAAAGTATATAATTCTGAGTTTATAAAATCAATCTTTAGTGACTTAGGAATGTTGAACTTATTATTCGACTGCATCATTGGTGTAAATGCTACCGTGTCCTTATCAATTACAGCAGTTGTTTTATTATCATTGATTAGTAGCGAGAAACGTTCTTTTTTAAATGTTTTACGTCCACTATTGATAAGTTGATAAATAAGCTCCGACCTTTGTTCCAAGGTAATTGGAGTATATGATAAAGCATCAATTCTTTCGACTAAATAATCATTATCGTAGTGCCTAGGATGGAAATAATTTATCTCAGCTTCCTCATTTGGAAGAATTAATTCAGGAAGAACATCAGGAAAGTTTTCTTTGAAGAATGCATTAAAATCATCGTGATAATGCTTTACATCATGACTAACTACATAAGTATCACTTATAGTAGGAATGATTTTTTCTGTTTTTCTTACCTCAGATAAATCTGTGTAAAGTTGTTTTACTAAAGTAGAATCTGAAGAGTTATTTATCGGTTTTAATAATTTAAAAGGCTTCCAGCTTACATCTTCTTTAGATAATGTAAGAGCACAATCACCTAAAAATCTAGCCAACTTCTTAAATATCTTTTTGTTGTTCTCGGAAGGGTTTAAATAATCTCTGGAAGCATTTAAATCAAATGTACCGTGAATGATACAAGGCAGGGAAACAGAAATTTTAGTAGGAAAGAAGTTAAATAACTTATAATAAGTGTCAGACAGATCATTCTGAAAAGCAACCTTAATCATAAATTTTTTAAAAACAACTCCTACTCCGTTAGCAACTTTTTGAGGCAGTAGCCCATCCTTTGTAAATACTCTCCAAAACTTGTCATTAATTCTAACTTCTGTCCAATCAGCACATTCTATTTTCTCACTTTTAAAAAATGAAATATTGTCACCTATAACTATTTCAATTTCTTCAATATGATTTAAAAAGAGTAAAAGCTCTTCACTTATTTGATTAAATATATCCTGAATTTTAGTTTCTACTTCATGAGTATAATTTATTTCTATAACTGTTTGCCAATCATCCTGTCGGACATAACTAACTAATTTAGGAATGGCTAGCACGGGAAATGGGACAATACCATCAGCAACTTTTGCTTGTGACTTGACTATTTCTTTATTTTCTGGTGTTAATGATAGTTGAGACTCAAAAACTGAAGATGATATTTTATCAGAAAAACTGATTTTACAATCGTTAGCATAAATACTAATAACATTTGCCCAAGTAAGTAATGATCTAAATCCCAATCCTTTATTACCTATATAATCTTCTTTTGTTTTAGGGCTGCTGTGACTTCTCATTAAGGATTCAATTCCCTCAAAAGAAAAAGCCTCTCCGTAGTTAGAAATGGCTAATGTTTTATTCTCTTTATCCCATTCAATACGCACTTTTTTAGATTTGGTATCATCTACATTTTGTAGCATCTCTAATAGTTGTCGACCATCGTACTCATCTTTTATGCTATTTTCAATTGTATAATCGCGTGCTATTGATTTTGGATTATTTCTGTAGTAAGCTAACCTTTCATCAATTAACTCCTGTATCTTATTTTGGTAGCTCATCTCTTTTTTCTCCTATTTAATCCACAACAACCCCAACCCTACCAGTTAACAAATCCTGCATCAATCCTGCTTTGAGTTGCTGGTATTTCCCTAATGCCTGCTGCTCGGTTTGGATTTTTGATTCGATTCCACCTAATCTCTCGACTACTAATTTTTGTTCTGCAAGTGTAGGCTTCCAAAATTGTGTAGTGTCAATCATCTTTTTATTCAAATTTGGTTGACCACTACCTTGCGCCAAAAACAAAATTCGATCCTTAGAATAGTTCAAACCATAGTAAATGAAGTAATTGTTCCAAAGACTATTTGGTATAATAGCTAGTACAGCTTGATTTGTACACGCATCAATCTTCAACATTGATACCTGAGCGGCAGTTGCGCCATACATAGCGATTAAAACACTTTCTTTTGGCGCCATTTTAGCCGAACTAAATCTTAGTGCATCGGATGAAATGGACTCTTTTGTTTTAAAAATGAATGATTGATTGACTTCTCCAGATGCAACCCAAGGGATTTCACCTTTATAATAGTCGTCAATTGATCGATTTGGTGTCCCACCAGCATAAGTTTCATTTTCTTTTCCCAACTCCTGAACCTCCCATTCTCTAGGAATTAATCCCAAAGCACTTTCTTTATACAGCTGTGGTGCGTCTTGTGGTGATGGGCGCAGTTTGCCTGTGTTGATGTCTATACCGCGAGTGAATAGGTCATGCATTAAGCCTTGTTTAATGGCTTGGTATTTGGCAATGGCGCTCTCGGTTTGTTCTATGACTTCATCTACCGTAGAAAGGATCTGGGCGATCTTTTTTTGTTGTGGTAGTGGAGGAAGATTTATGTAATAATAATTAATAAAATTACTATTTAATCCTGGTTGTGCAGAGCCTGTTATTTGTCTCTTAATCTGTAATTGACCTGTCTCACTAAGCAGGTCGTAATACAAATAAATATTATCAATTAACTCTTCGCAACCTCGTAATAAAAATAAATGCTCATTAATTGAAGCCTTTTTGTAAAAGGCATCTCTATATAAACCCACCTTTCCTGTGTTAGCACCATCTTTATTAATGAGAACATCCAAATCAGCTAATCTACCTCTATTCATTTTTGAATAAAACAGATTTGTTATTTTTTTACTTTTAAATATTTTACACCTCCAGATTGAATAATGTTCTCACCACCAAAACTTGGTATTTCACCAGAATCAAAGTCTACACCACCAGAAGGCCTTATTCCTGATTCAATTGTTTTAATACAATCTGACAGTAGTTTTTTATCTTTCATAACCCAATTCCGTTAAAAAGTTGTTCAATTGGTTGGCTGCTTTGGTTCTGCGGTCTAGAATATTGACTAAGGTGTTTTGGTATTTGGTATAGCGTGTTTCTAACTCGGTAATTAAAGCGCGTTCATAGCGGTTTACATAATCCATTACGGTATCGTGCAAGGTGGCTTTAAAACGTGTAAGTATTAAATCTTTGGCTTCTTCTGGCGTGATTTTTTCTCGTGCTTTTTCTACTAGATCTTCTTTTTTGGCTTTGATTTCGGTTATAGTTGCCTTACAGGTTTTGAGCTCGGCAGTTAATTCATTGTGACGTGCTAGCCGCTGGTTGAGTTGTGTGGCTTGGGTTTCAGTTTGTTTTAATTGAAGCTGGTGTTCTTTACGCTTTCGCGAAAGCGAAATAACCACATCATCACTGCTGCCATCTTTCTCATGTGCCTTGATACGTATGCCTAGATCTTTGATCTCTTTCTTATGCTGGCGTATGCTGGTGTTGTACTCTTTAATACTGGCTTTTAATTCTTTGAGTACTTCTTTAGGGAATACCTCATATTCTTCTTCATCAAAGGCGTCTTCTTCCAGCTCATTGACCTCGTTAAACATGGTCTCCAGCTCGTCACGTCTAGCCTCATTATTTGCCAGCTCTTCCAGTACGTCTGGAAACTGTGATTGTAAAATATCATCTGCAGGGATTAAGTCTGCATTCCAGCCACTGGCAGCAATGGACTTTAAATCGGTCTCGAGGCTGTTCCAGTAGGTCGCAAAAGCGCCTCTACTTTTATGTAGATCGAGAATACCCAGCGCGCTAAAATTACTCGCAATGCTGTGTGAGAAGTCGCGATACAGTTCAAAGACATTTTGCTGCATGGGCAATGCTTCTAGTTTAGGTACATTTGCCGTCCACCAGTCGTTAACACCTGTGGTGTATTGTTCTCTTTTAAGAATAACATCATCGTGGTTTAACACCAGGTTCTTGAGGTCTTCTTTTGAATTTACCGCGTCTGTAAAAGCATCATAACCATCTTTAGGTGATTTATGAAGTAAGGCTGTTCTTAAATGTATGTAGTTATCCCAGTAGGACTGCAGCTCATCTACCTCTACAGTAGGAATACCACCGTGCAAGTGTGCATTTACATCTTGCGGTTGTGCTGGTGGGCTGTTATCTACATACCTGCGTATATTGAAATTATAATCTTCTTTTTCTAAGCCTTCTTTAGTAATCAATCGCGAGTAACCATCTAGCTCTTCTTTACTTTTATAGATGTAACTGATCTTTGCGATGTCCTCTGGACGTAGTTTGTTCTGGTTTTTACCTTCTTTATATTCACGGTCTGCATTAATGAATAGGACGTTATCACGTTGTGCAGCTCCTTGTTTATTGATGATCAATATAGAGGCAGGAATACCTGTACCGTAAAACAGTCCCGATGGCAACCCTACTACGGCTTCTAGATAACCACGATCTACCAGCCATGCTCTCATGTTTTTTTCTTCGCTTCCGCGAAAAAGTACCCCATGCGGCATCACGACCGCCATACGACCGTTATCTTTTAATACAGACACCATGTGCTGGACAAACATAAAGTCTGCCTTTTTCTTTTTAGGCATCCAGTGGTGGAAGCGATCACGGTAGTTTTTAATGTCACTATAATTTGCCGAAAATGGTGGATTTGCTATCACTATGTCAAAGCGTTTTAGCTCTCCATTCTCTACATGCAAAGGGTTTGCTATCGTATCACCTTGTAGGATCTCTGCATCAAAAATATCATGAAACAGCATGTTCATTTTACACAAGGACCATGTGGTACCACTTAATTCCTGACCAGCAAAACTTAATCGCGAGGCATCGCCATAACGTGCCTGCACATAATTCTTATTCTCGATCAACATACCACCAGATCCACAAGTAGGATCATAGATAGAAGATTCTTCTCCAGGTTCTAACAGGTTAACCAGTAGTTTAACCACCTCGTTAGGCGTGTAGAACTCGCCACCTTTTTTACCAGCGCTGTCAGCAAAATACTTGATCAAATATTCATAAGCCGTACCTAAAAGGTCTGGAAATTCAAAACGGTTATCAGTAAGTGTAACTTTGTTAAAATGCGTGATGAACTCGATGAGTTTTTCATCACTCAGTGCGTTTTTGTTCTTACCAATGGTGCGGTTAAAGTTCACATTAGTCAGTACACCAGAAAGTTTATCTGGGTTTTCTTCTTCCAGTGCTTCCAGCGCTTTGTTTAAATGATCACCTACGTCTTTTTTAAGGTGTAGAATACCTTCATTGATTTCCTGACCGTTCTCGTTAGTGGTCTTATAGTTCCAGCGTGCACGTGCTGGTACGTAATATTGGTAGGCATTAGCACGTTCTAGTGCTTCTTTGATTTTAGCTTCAGGTAAACCTTTGGTTTGTAGTTCCTTTAATCGTGCGGCACGATCTTCTTCAAACTTATCGCTCAATCGTTTTAAGAATAACATTCCAAAAATGTATTCTTTAAACTCTGAGGCATCCATATTACCTCTTAATATATCGCAGGCATCCATGAGGAAACCTTCTAGCCAAGATAGTGTTAGTTTTTTGTGGGTCATTAGGTTTTTTAGTTTCTTTTATTGTGGTGGTTTATTGATCTTATGATCAAAGATTATCAACCTTGTTTTTCAAATGAGTAAATAAGCCGTAATAAGAATCAAATTGTGCTTTTTGCTTGATCAGAATATTATTGATGACAGGCACATTAAGATAGTATATCATTCCATTTTCCCATGCTTTCCAAACTTCATCAGGTATTCGATATTTGCGCCTCCATAAATATTCTTCTGCACAGAGATTGAAGTATCTGACTATTAATTCTTCGTCATCATCTGTGATAGTCTCAACGCTATTCTTATGTTTATCTACTATATCATCTAACTGATTTCTAAACTCAGTGTCATACTTCTTATTAAAGTCAGTAAACAGTTCTTGAAACATTCTATCATCTTGAATCTTAGACTGCATGAAAGCGATGGAGAGTGAAATACCTGTTGCAATGGTTGCTGCAAAAATTTCAATTCTATCAGACCAGTAATAAAGCCCTATTCCCAAAGCAAGAAATACGGCATTAACGAGTATTACATCCTTATTTTTTTTGATTTTTTGGAACATGTGGTTGGTGATTGAATCAGGCTGATTAAGATAATATTTTAAAGGGAACAAGCTAATTAAAAACCATAGAACTTTCTTACGGATTCCCTCAATTTAATGAAGAGTTATCTTTTGTATTTTAATGATTTCACTTCAGACAAAGCATTATCAATAGAAGCCGTTTCAATTAATATTCTATTTCCAACTTTGTGAGCTTTAATTATGCCACGTTTTATATAGCTGCGTACGGTTTGAGTTGACACCTTTAATCTCTTAGCAGCTTCCTGGATGGTAGTGTAAGTTTCCTTTGATTTTTCTAACTCCTTTTCTTCAAAATAGGCTTCGATTCCTTTTCTAACGGAAGTTTCTATTAGTTCTTGAAGCTCTTCTTCGGTGGTTATTATTAGGTTCATAGAGTAAAAAAGTTGTATTCATTATTTTAAAACGAAAAGAGTATTGAAGATTATTTTTTCCATTCAATTCTGGTTATAAAAAACACAAGATTTTTTATGTAATGAGTTGATGTATAATTTTACAATTCGCCAAATAGTCTTTTTATTTGATAGTTTTTAATTACCCATTCGTGATTTCCCACGTGTTTTTCCCATAAATGAATGCTCCCGTTTTTTTCTTTCAATAGCTCAAATTTACCAGACTCCTTTACTTGATACTTAACATTCAAGATGGGATACTCTGAAAAAAATGATCTTAAACCTTTATCTAAGTCTTCATCCTTAATTTCAATGATATCCTGTTCTTTTTGCTCATCCGTAAGCAATGAAAGTAATCTTATTATAATCTCTTTTACCATAGTTTTATTTAATTATTATTGATACTTAATTATCACATTAGCTCTACAAATCAGATACATTTTTTTTAGCGCAAATATTTATATACACCGTTTAGTTCATTACATGCATCTGTTTTTAAGTGCCTATTTCACATTAAAACTTACCTTCGCTTTATGATTTACCTTTGGTTCTGCTAATTCCCTTGCTATTTTACAATCCTATCAATAAAGAACACTTTTATGAACCCCAAATTTCTAGTTGAGCCATACTTCCTAAAATTCTTTCATACATTGGGATTGCTAACTCGTATATATTATTATTAATTCTATCTCTATTTGATACATGTTTTATGTCAAAACCCGGTTGTGGTAAAATTATATTATAACTCCAATTATTAATTTTGAAATTATCAGCTAATGTGCCCCAAGTAGCTTGACTAGTTTGTATTAATTCTGAATTACCCTGAATACGTTCTCTAAGTCTGTCTATTAGTGAAACAGAAGAAATCCAATGGATACTTCTCATTGCTTGCGTAAAAAGAATATCACAATCAGCTTTTCTACGACCTGGATTTTCTCCATGTGAGGCTTTGCAATGAATGAAATGTACTTGTTTGGTATTTTGTTGAAACCAAATTAAATCTGCAATTTCATGAGAACCATCATCAAGTATTAAAACATCACTATTAATTTCAAAATCAGGTTTAATTAATTCAATTGTTTTGTTAATTACAGGAATATTACCAGCTACAGGTGCTTTTTCATATCTCTCAGCACGTATATTACAACCTGTCCAATCTTTTACTTTCCAAATGCTTCTAGGTAAGTTTTCTATTGTTGTATTCGGTGTTATTTTATTTCTTCCTTCAACTACAGAACCACTAGGCATAATTAAAGAAGGATAATATTCATTTAAGATTTCTTCTAGTGATTTTTCAATGATATCATTTTCACTTTTATCAGCTCTAACACGAATTTCATTATCTGTAATTAGTGACCAAATTTTATCTTCTGTTAGATTCATTACTAACTCACATTTAAATTCATTTATTTTAAGTTGACATTGTAATTGATGATTATTAATATCCAAGTGTAACGGAATTATTTCTGGAATACAGTTTCTTATAGGGTCAATATCATTAACATGAATAATTGTAGAATAAGCTCGAAAGAATAAGTCATTAGGGATTATGGCGATTGGTAATTCCTCAATATTATTAATAGGTTCAGAACTAGCTAAAAATGAAAGCCCAGGCAAATTAGTTATTACAGGTCCATCTTCAATTAGATTGACTAATGAATCACACCAATTTTTAAACTCTTCAGACGTACCTCTTTTCATAGCCCAAACACGTCCATTTTTTGTAGCAATTCCCCAAGTTTTTTTTAGCCCTAATTTTAACAAAGCATGACCAGTACTAAAAACTCTTCCTTCACTTGCTCTAACTGACGCTTGGACACCACTTCCAATTACGGTTTTATATGATGGTTGAGATGCTCCTTGAGAAACAGCATTTTTCATACCAACCATAATGTAATCACTTTGTCTAAATTGTGATAGAGTTTTATAAAGTCTGCTATGTGGTAATCTTTTTAAATCAGATTCAATGAGATCTTTTTTAAATGAAGCAAGTGCCTTTTCACTAGTTGTTAATTCAAATAAAAGATTGCTATCAGAATGATGATATAATAAATGAACATCTAAAAAGTCCTCGATATGAATCTCACCATTTGCCCAGTCCAATGGTTTATGATAAGCAGTTACAATGATTAGTGGTGAATCTTCATTTTGTTGTTCAATTCTTAGAATTTCAAAAGGGTCTTTTGCATTGATTTCTCCAACATTTTTAAATTCGAAATTATTAGCTGTTTCATATATTATAGCACTAAAAAAACATTAAGTTCTGGCATTTGAAAATCTGCCTCTTTTGCTTGACTTGACTTATAGTGCCTAGCTCTTTGCATTTGTTCGTCAATTAGTTGAGGAATAAGTTTCCCCAAGTTTCATCCGATTTATATAGTTTGTATACTTCACCTTTGACTTCGTCTTTATTAGCAATAAGTGTGGCATTTCCTTCTTGGTCATCAGGTTGTCTAGAAATTCGACCAAGAAATTGAATTGTGTAAGGAATAGAACGAGGTGTAGCATGTAGAACAGCAACCTTTAAATTTGGTATATCTAACCCTTCACTTGCGATTCCAACACAAACTAAACCATCTAACTCATTATTTTTAACCTTTGTGACTAGTTGAGAATTAATGTTAGCTGAACGCTTTGAGTGAATATAATCTACATTAAAACCGTTTTCATTATATAGTTGAGTTAATATAACAGAATCCTCTATTCTATCAGTTCTTATTAAGATTGAAGCATTAGGATTTAATTCTCTCTCTCTTTGAAACACCTCAAAAGCGGATTTCATGAGTGCGTCGTTTGTGTTTTGGATACCAATTTGTTCGCCAACAAAATTAACTTCTCTCATTATGTTATCTTCCAAAGCTCTGTCAATAGAATAATGGTAAATCAATTTAGCTTTCATTCTTTTCCTATCCCGCCTAAAAGGTGTTGCAGTAAAAAAGACTCTTTTTAAATCAGAATAAAAATCGTTTAGTTTACGCCATGTTTCTGCAGGTTCGTGATGTGCTTCGTCAACTAGGACAGCATCTATTAAATCAACTGGAATTGGTTCAATGTCCTTGTAATATGGGGATATACTATTCGGATGCGCAACAATGACATCATATTCATTTAAAATTAGCTCCCATTGTTCTCGTGTTTTTTGTCTTTTTGTAACTTCATAAACTTTTAGCTCTTCAATTTCACTTTGAAGACAATTACTGTTTTTCAGAACTTGTAAAGTTCTAAATTGTTCAGCTATTTGCCTACGAAGAATTTTAGAAGGAACTACGATAAGTATTTTTTGTAGATTTAATTCAAAACAAGTAGCCATCATCAATGCCGTTTTCCCAGAACCGGTTGGCATACTAATTAAAGAAGCAATGTCATTAGACGATGTGGTAAAATGACTTTTTAAGGCCCAAATTGCACCTAATTGGCATTTTCTCAATCCATTTCCTTCCCCTGGCTGTAGTTTAAATAATTCTTTGTTTTCTATAAAAAAAGGCATGAAATAAAATTTAGAAATTGATTAATCTTAATAGTCAAAACTCCTGATACCCTCACGTTTACTATTGCCTTAACAGGCATATTTCATTTACTTAGTAATCCTATCCAAATTTTCAAAACGGCTAGTCTAAATAATAAAAGAATTAGGGCTGAATAAACCATATTGCTTTTACTATTATAAAATATATCAAATTAAAAACCCTAAATCTTACACGTTTAATCAAAAGGAGAACGTGCTCAATTTAGGGGAATGTGAATATAATAATTTGAAATGTAATTTAGAGCAAAGAATATCTTTTTTGTAGATTCAACCACTGGTTAATGTGGGTCATCGTATCTTCATTTCTGTTTTTACGAAAAATATTGAACAGACTATTTAAAACAACCGTCCAAATAACTGCAAGTTATTTGATGATAATTCTAAAGGTTAAAAGTAAATCGCTCACTATAATCAGGTGGTAACATCGCTCCTACTTCTCGTAGATATGCAGAAAGCTCTTTCTCGCTCTTGTGCCTAGTTATAGGCAGCAGTTTATTTATTATTTCATTATGAGATAAACCTTCGGTTAAGTAAGACTGGTATAAATGAAAGATTGCAGTATGTCTGAAACTATATAAACCATAGGTTTCGTCAAGACCTAAACCATCTTTAATTTTCTTAAACCTACGTGTAAACACATTGGTTTTGGATTTCTCACTGGCAGTCCATAACAATGGTTGATTTTTATAACTCAACAAATTATCTTCATCACTATTACAATCGTTAACCAAATCATGTACTAATGGTTTTAACTTGTCAATAATGTTGATAGTTGCTAATCCCTTCTTAGTATCTACAAAAATCAAATTATCCTGAATACTCTTTTTCTGTAACCTAATCACTTCTCTAGGACGCAACATAGCATATACCATAAATTTGATGAAGTTGAGTAGGTATGGATCGTTAGATTCACATTCTTTTAAAATATCAGTTAGTTGCTGGGCTGTAAAAGGACGATTTTTAAGTGGTTTACTGGTTTCCGTTTTTATTCCTACAACAGGATTAATATCAATTACAAAATCAGCTACTAGCTTACTAAATAATGCACTTATAGCTCGTTTGTTATTATTAATACTTGTAGCATTATTACCATCCTCACTTAAATAATTCAAATATCGGGCAAAATCTTTGCGCTTGAATTGATGTACTACTACTCCAGCTAACAAGTTAGATTTACACCAATTCATAAATCGGTTGTATGCGGTATGATATTGATTATATGTACTCGGTTTTAGGGAACTCTTTTTATGCGATAAAGCGTTTAATAGGGCTTCTTCTAGTGTGATTATTTGAGCTCTATCTGATTGATTTTGGTATTTCTCATCAATAGGTGACCAACCGCGAGATAACAACTCACTATAAGTCTGGCAAAGTGATGCACCTACACTTCGTCGTTCACTAACTGTTTTAAAAGTGTTGATTTTTTTGTAGAATTTAAACTGCTGACCTTCGTATCTAAAATAAACATACCATCGCTTACCTGGTGCAACGCTCGCTACTTTCTTTCCATTCTTTAGAACCTTAGGAATGAATAACTTTGGTTTTTCGTATTTCGGTTTAGTCACGGTTATGGTATAATGATACTCGCTTTGATACTCGCCTATCTTTTTTTCTTCAATTTTGATCGCTGCAAAAAACAAGAAAAGCCGCTGATACAGCGGCTTTTGAGTTAAAGTGCGGATGACAGGAATCGAACCTGCACGCCGTGAAGCACTAGATCCTAAGTCTAGCATGTCTACCAGTTCCATCACATCCGCATTCTGGTAATCCCTATTTGGGACGGCAAATATACACACTTTTCAGATATTACAAATTCTTTCTGAAATAAAAATTGCACCTTTCTTATCTTTACGTAAAATTTGCAACAAATGAATACTAAAACTTATGTTGATCAACACAAAGATCGATTCATAAATGAACTGATAGATTTACTTAAAATCCCTTCTATCAGTGCTGATCCGGCTTATAAAAATGATGTTATTAAAACCAGTGAGGCTATTAAAACCTCATTAGAAAAAGCTGGCTGTGATCATGTAGAAATTTGTGAGACTCCAGGTTATCCTATCGTTTATGGAGAAAAAATAATTGATAAAAACTTACCTACTGTTTTAGTTTATGGACATTATGATGTTCAACCACCAGATCCAGTAGAACTTTGGGACAGTCCACCATTTGAACCAGTTATTAAAAGTACAGAACTACATCCCGACGGTGCCATCTTTGCGCGTGGTGCCTGTGATGATAAAGGTCAAATGTACATGCATGTCAAGGCCATGGAATACATGACAGCCAATAATGAACTGCCATGTAACGTGAAATTTATGATCGAAGGCGAAGAAGAAGTTGGTAGCGAGTCTTTAGGTTGGTTTTTAGAACGTAATCGCGAAAAGCTAGCTAATGACGTGATTCTAATTTCTGATACAGGAATGATCGCCAAAGATGTTCCTAGTATTACAACTGGTTTACGTGGCTTGAGCTATGTAGAAGTTGAAGTTACTGGCCCTAATCGTGATTTACACTCAGGTCTTTATGGTGGTGCTGTTGCAAACCCTATCAATATATTATGTGATATGATCGCGCAATTACATGATGAAAACAATCACATCACTATTCCTGGATTTTATGATAAGGTAGAAGAATTGAGCATTGAAGAGCGCGCAGAAATGGCAAAAGCGCCTTTTTCTCAAGAGGCTTACAATAAAGCCTTAGACATATCGCAAGAGCATGGTGAAAAAGGCTACACTACAAATGAGCGCAACAGCATAAGGCCTACTCTAGACGTAAATGGAATCTGGGGTGGTTATACTGGTGAAGGTGCAAAAACGGTAATCGCAAGTAAAGCATTTGCAAAAATATCAATGCGACTAGTTCCAGACCAGAACTGGCACGAGATAACAGAATTGTTTCAAAAACATTTTGAAAGCATTGCCCCAGCAAGTGTAAAGGTTAAAGTAAAACCTCATCACGGTGGTACTGCATATGTAACACCTATCGATTCATTAGGTTACAGAGCAGCTAGTGCAGCATATGAAGATACATTTGGAAAAACACCTATACCGCAACGTAGTGGTGGTTCTATTCCTATTGTTGCTCTTTTTGAAAAAGAATTAAATTCTAAATCTATTCTTATGGGCTTTGGTCTAGACAGTGATGCTATTCACTCGCCTAATGAGCATTTTGGTGTATGGAACTACCTTAAAGGTATTGAGACCATTCCTCATTTCTATAAACATTTTACTGCAATGAGTAAATAACAAAAGAAATCATTTAAATTAAAATTCCCATTCAGTTAATGAATGGGAATTTTTTATATACGCTTTCGCGAAAGCGTAATAAGATTAATTTAAAGCAAGATTTAAAGCTACCGTAAATATCTGACCTGTACCACTGAAACGCTCTACCCAAACCTCTATATAATCATTAGGCTCTAGGTCAAAAACACCTACAATAGGCACTGCGCTGATATCTCTTATTGTGGTAGCACCTACGGTCGCACCGTCAGGCACTACTTTCCACACACCAGTTTGATCTATTACAGTAGGAACAGCATCTCCAGCTCTACCACGTGCTATGTAAAAGATATATCGATCTCCAGGAGTATTTCCTTCAAATGAAACACTGGCAGACACGTTAAAAAATCGTTTTTTCTTCCCTTCATAGACGACCCTATTATCACTCGAGCTTGAAAAACGGAACAAATTATTTGATGTGGTAGCTCCTGCTAATTTTTTAGGAACACCATTAGAAGAAAAAGTTGTTGACGCACCGCCACCTGCGGTAAAATTAAAATTAATATCACCTACAGCTTGAGCATCTGTTTCTAATGGGATACCAGAACAATTTACATTCCAATCCTTAGTAAAATTAAATCCTGCATAGGTACCTGTAGTATAAGGATTAATTAATGTTCCAGCACCTACAAAACTAAGTTGAGATAGCGTGGCATCATTTACAATTGCAGGATTTGCACTTACATCAATACCGGTTTCCATATTATCTGCCTCGATACGTCCACCATTCATTTGTAGATTTGTAAAAGAGCCTAACAGTTCCATAAAAGTCCCTGTATTTGAAGACGTCCAAAATATATTACTGACAAAAAAACTATTGATATCATTTATAGTAAAGCCATCGTCGTTATTCACATATTGCGTGACACTTAAAAATACTGTACTCAGGCCATCGATGGTTCCTACTTTACTGGCATTTGTAATAATTGTATTATTAATAAGCAATAATTCACCTGTTGCAGTAGTATTAATGTCAAACAGCTGTTTTTTTGAACCCATAGGAATACTACCAGATAAGGTTAAATTACGTAAGCCACCACCTTTTGAACCTTCAAAAAGGCTACCGCTGGAGTTATTGATAAGAATATCTTCAGAAGAATCTACACCTTCTATATAAGCCCCATTTAAATCGATAGGAAAATCAAATACGATCGTCCCATTAATTTCATAAAGGTAATCTGTATTTAACAAGTACTTTGATCCACTTCCGGCAGTAAGCTCATCAGCGAGGTCTGAAATATCTTTAACTAGTTTATAATTATCTCTACGTTGACTTTTAGAGAGGTAAACCCAATCCGTACCATCATAAAATTGAAATGCATTTAGTGAGGTATCAAAGATGATTAATCCTGTGGCAGGACTAGCAATTGCTAGTTTTTGTGCAGTAGTCATTCTGGGCATCAGAACACCTTCGGATTCAGAATAAATGTGCAAAATTGAACTTGGGTCTGGTAAGTCTGTATTAATTCCAACCTGGGAGCCGGCGAAATATACACTTAACAGCATAAATGTTGTAAATATAGCTTTCATAATAACAGTTTGTAAAATAAAAATACCATTATCATAAATACAAAATCCTAGACTGCTTATCCATGGTTAAATAACGACCTGTTTTTAATAAAACATTACATTTTTTAACATTAAATAGTGAATAATATTTACTCTTTAACGATAAAACTAACAAATGTTACATGATGATTTAAATTTTCATTAGTAGTCAATTATTTGCTTACCGATTATATAATAAAAGTAGCTAGATAAGTATAACTGCAACAATTAATAACATTTACAAGATTTAATCAACTGATATTAAGACCTATAAAATTTAAAACATAAGACATTACATTAAATAAAACGCCTCTACACTTGTAGAAAATAAAATTTACTCTACATTTGTAGAATACATTCTAAAATTGTAGAGCATGAAATTGTCTAAGACAGAAGAAGAACTTATGAGTCACTTATGGAAGCTTGAAAAAGCATTTATGAAAGACTTACTAGAAGAATATCCAGAACCTAAACCTGCCACAACCACCATTGCTACTTTATTAAAGCGCATGTCTGATAAAGGTTTTGTAGGTTATGAACTATTCGGTAAAAGTCGACAGTACTTTCCTCTGGTAGAAAAGACAGCTTATTTCTCTAAGCACGTTAATAATTTGATTAAAAATTTCTTTAATGATAGTTCATCACAATTTGCCTCATTTTTCACTAAAGAAACTGATTTAAGTAAAAAAGAATTGGAGGAACTGCGCGCTATTATAGATCAACAAATTAAAAAGAAATAATTATGGAACATTTCTTAATCAACAGTTCTACCTGTTTATTTGTGTTATGGTTGTTTTACAAACTAGTACTTGAAAACACCTCATGGCACCAATGGAAAAGATACTATTTACTAGCTTCTATTTTAATTGCGCTTGCCATTCCATTTATTGTTGTAAAAACCATAGTAATTCCTATTGAAAATGGTCCCATGATAGATTTTGCGACCTCTACCGTAGTCACTGAGATTGTTGCTCAACAACAATTACAACTGGACTGGAAATCCATGATTTGGGCAATATATGGAATAGGAGTTTTCATCATGCTTTGGCGATTTATCAAAAACCTAAGAGCATTCCGTATTCAAGAACAAGATGAAGTGAGTCCCTATAGCCAGTACCAGCTTATATTGCGCAATACATTCACTGTTCCACATTCTTTCTTGCAACGTATTTTTGTATCTAAGAAACAGTATGAGCAAAACCTTATTCCTACCGCTGTATTAGAACACGAGAAAGCTCACTTAGATCAAAAACATTCCTTAGACATCCTTTTCATAGAGATGCTATTAATATTGTTTTGGTTCAATCCACTTTTATATATCATAAGATTTTCCATTAAACTTAATCACGAGTTCCTAGCAGATAAAGCAGTCATTGATCAAGGAATGGACACAGTAGCATATCAAACAACCTTACTCAATTATACCCAGCACAGTCATAGTGCCGCACTAGCAAACACTTTTAATTTTCCTATCATCAAAAAAAGATTCCACATTATGAAAACACAAACATCACAAGCTAGTTTAATATTTAGAAGCCTAGCACTAATCCCAATTCTTGCATTACTTACAATAAGCTGTGGAAAAGAAGAAACAGAATTTCAAGAAATAGAAGAGATTTTAGAAATTGAAGAAGTAGTAGATAATAGTCATAAAACAGAAATTATTGAGGTATATGAAGTGTTAGAGAATTTAACTCCAGAACACATAGAAGAATACAATAAACTAGCTATTAAGCATCAAAAATATATGGATGAGAATAAATCCTTAATTGTTTTTAAAGATGAAACTCAACATATGCAAACCATTTTTCATTCTATGAGTGAAGATCAACAATCATCTAATCAACCATGGCCATATCTAGGAAGAGGTAATAACTTAAAAGCAGGACAAATACCGCCACCGCCGCCACCTGCACCAAGTGCCATTGAATATATAAATAAACACAAAAATGAATTAAATTATTATCTAAGAGAAGATCAAATAACAGCAGACATAGCCATAAAAATCATAAAAGAAGTAGGACAGGCAGGCGTAGAAATAAGTCCAGACGATAAAGGCGTAATGTCTATTAAAATTCTAGAAACTGAGCACAATAAAGAAAAATTGCCGCCACCGCCGCCACCTAGAAAAACTAAGACAGTAAGTGAAAAAGAATTTGCCATATATAATGACTGGGCAAAAAAAGTCAATGAGCAAAATAAAGTAGCAAAGCAAAATGGCAACAATGAATATGCGATCATTAAACAGGAAGACTTTGAAAAGTACAAATCTATATACGATAGAATGAGTACATCTCAAAAAAGTGAAGCACAACCATTACCTACTATACCGCCGCCGCCAGCTCCTTTAAATCAACAAGGCTACATAAAAGTAGACGAAAAGATTTATTTCTACACAACCAAAACAGGAGATCAAAACCTCTATGATCGTAAAGGAAATGTAATTAAAATAAAAGGCAAGAAAGTGACCCAAATAGATCCAAATGATTTACCACCGCCACCACCACCTGCAAATGAGTCACAACAATTATCAAATAAAGAATTAGAAGAATACAACTGGCTTTTAAACAGACACAAAGAGTTTTTAAAAAATGAAAAAAGAATAGTAGTTTTTAAAGCAGACACCAACCGTATGATTTATCTATACAACTCAATGAGCTTAGAACAGCGATCAAAAAATCAGGCTTGGCATTATTTGTATAAAGTAAATAAAGAAAAAGCTGCAAAAATTTTACCACCGCTCGTTCAATAGATAAATCATAACTTAATATTCTTCAAAACATTATGGTAATCGTAATATATAATGAACTGAAATCATTTAACTAATAACATGCTATACTCCAAGTATAAAATAGAAAGACAGATTAAGCATAGTTATATTTATGTTGACTATTAAGATTGTTATGAAAAAAACCATTTAACCGTAACAATCTGAAAATTATTGCGTTATTAATGAGAACCTAAACCTCAACGATATGCAATCCTTTTTCATATTCTGCAGTGGAGCAGACACGACCATCCTAGATCAAAGTAGTGAAGGCGAACGTACCAAATATGCCGGTATAGGCGCTACGGTATTTTTTACAGCACTTATGGCTTTTTTTGCCGCTAGTTATGCACTTTACACGGTTTTTGACAGTTATTGGATTGCTGGAGCATTCGGTTTTGTTTGGGGTTTATTGATTTTTAATCTGGACCGTTACATCGTTTCTACACTCAAGAAAAGCGACAAGAAAATCAACGAGATTTGGCAAGCTACGCCTCGCATTATTCTAGCCATAATCATCGCTGTGGTGATTTCTAAACCGCTTGAATTAAAGATTTTTGAGAAAGAAATTGATCGCGTGCTTCTGGAAGAAAAGAACCAGATGACTCTGGAGAATCAGGAACAGGTAGCACAGCTGTATGCGGTTGAGGAGTCCGCTTTCGCGAAAGCGATACAAGACCTAAAAACAGAAATAACCACCAAAGAAGTAGAGGTAAACGCACTCTACAACAATTATATTACAGAGGCCGAAGGAACTTCTGGTACCAATAAATTAGGTAAAGGACCTGTCTATAAAGAAAAACGTGAAAAGCACGACGCCGCTCTATCAGAGTTAACAGCGCTGAAAGAAAAAAATACCGAAAAAATCGCGAGTATAGAATCGCAAATCGCAGCTTTGCAACAAAATGAGGCCACACAATTAGCAGAATCACAACCTATTATAGACAATTTTGACGGATTAATGGCACGTATTGAGGCCTTGAACAAACTACCATTTCTAACTTCTTTCTTTATTTTCTTGCTATTTCTAGCGGTAGAAACCTCTCCTATTATTGCAAAAGTTCTAGCACCTCGCGGCGAGTACGACCTTAAACTAGCAGAACGCGAAGAATTAGTAAAATCATGGGTGACGCAGCAAAAACAACAACAAGATGTCCTAGTTCAAACCGACAAAGAACTCAACAATAGAGTCTATGCCGATATTGCCGAGGAAGATGCGCTATATGCCTACAAGAAAAAAATGGCCCGAGAACTCATGCAACAACAAGCCGATGCCTTTTATAAAAAACAGAAAGGAATTTTGGGGTAATAGCTAGCTATGGACTGAAAAACTCAATTTCTTAGTCATCTACAATACCCATTTTCCTTAACAAGAAACTAGCATTCATATTTGTAGCAATTCCATCCTTAAAGGTATAGTCAAAAGTGAGCTCATCGTTAGTGATGTCTGCATCAAAAAAGTAGTTAGAGATACTATCATATTCATTGGCAACTTCAGTAAGGCTTAAATCGTGTGTAGCGATAATTCCAGTGGCGTGTTTTCTAGAAAGCTTCTCGATCAGTTTTCTGGACCCATTTGCTTTGTCTTGACTGTTAGTTCCTTTAAGGATTTCATCTAGGACGATAAAGTAACGTTCTGTCTCTATTTTATCTACTATGTATTTTAAGCGTTTTAATTCACTAAAGAAGTAACTCTCATCATCAGTTAAAGAATCGCTGGTTCTCATACTGGTAATGAGTTTAATTGGACTATAAATCATAGATTGTGCACATACCGGTAGTCCAGCATTTGCCATGACTATTTTCATAGAAACAGTTCTTAAGAACGTGCTTTTACCTGCCATGTTTGCACCGGTAATAATGAAAAATTCACCGCTAGCAATGTTGATATCATTTCCGATTGCTTTTGCAGGATCAAGTAAAGGATGTCTCGCATCGATTACTTGCATTTTAAAATCACCACTTTCAATAGTAGGATAGACATAATTCTTATGATTATAGGCAAAATTTCCTAGCGAGTTCATAGCATCTATTTGTGCTACCGTATCTAACCAATTTTCTATATGATTTGCATTTTCATTTAACCACTTTTCAATAGTATGTACTTGTTTCAAATCCCATAGTCCAAAACCGTTTGCAAGAACGCCAAACAACATATTATTACGTTGATCTAATCGCCCTATAGCTGCTGCAAGCTCTTTAAATCTTACAGATGCAGGTGCATCTCCTACCATTATCCTAGACTTTAATTCTAGGAGCAAATCACTTTTAAAACTTTCTTTTTCTATTGCGAGAATTAATTGACTGTACTGCTGGAAAAATAATTCTAAAGAACTAATATTTGCACTGAAAGCTGTAATGCGCTTTATGTACTTACCAGTAACCGCTAGTCCTCCAAAAAATACAGCTGAAAAAACATAACCATTTACCCAATTATTAAAATAGGCAACTCCTAATGCGATAGACACCACAAACCAAACCCAAGGTAGCCAAGAATATATTGAAGGTACAAAAGCCTCATAGCTTTTAATCCAGGCCAGCATCCCTTTAGGGTCTTTCTCATTATTAAGAAGTGTCGCTGTTGCTCCATAGTTATGTCTGAAATCTATCTTCTCAGATAATTCCTTAATAGCTTCTTGTTTTTGAGAAATCCCTGTTAAATCATTAGATAAAAACTGAGCAGCTAGTGTCGCGACACCATCTTTAGTAACACTTCTATTTAAATACTGAAAAAATGAACCTGGACCTAATAAATCTATGTCTCGACTGAATTCATGATTATCTTTTAAAAATTGAGAACCATCTGGTCTATCATAGAATTTGCGATCTAGAATCTTTAACTCTAGCTCATTGCGATCTAGCAAAGCCTGTTGAAAATCTCTTCTTCTCCTTAAATTCTCGTGTCTAGATACCAAAAACAAAAACACAACAAAAGTTACTATCGCTATTATAACAGCAACCTGCCACTGCGCCCATAAAAAGTATATACCTGCAGCACCAGCAATAAACAGTAATAATCTTATCGTACCCGATAAACGTAATTGATTCTTAATAGAATCTCTATGTTCTTTAAATTGAGCAATACGCTCTGTATAGAATGATTGTAAGGTCTCTTTCAATTATAAATTTTTAAGGTCTTCTTTTTGAGCTCGTGTTAATTTTCCTACAACTAACTCATAACTATGATCGATCCATTTTTTAAGCTCTGAAGTACTCATAGCTTTAACTATAAAAATAGTGTTCCAGTGTTTTTTATTACTATGAAATCCACCTATGACAGTGCCATCATATTCTTCTCTTAATTCAATTGCTTTTTCTGGATTGCATTTTAAATTAATGGCTGGCTCGCCACGTTCCCATCGATCTAGTCCTGTGAGGCAAAACATTTTGCCCATAACTTTAAACACTAATGTCGATTCATCAAAGGGAAACTCTTCAGTTACCGCTTTTTTAGACATGCAATAATCTCGCAACTCATCAATATGCATTAGGATTCTATTTTCTTTTGAGGCTCAACATCGTTAAGAATAAGTGTCGTGTAGTCTAGTTTCCATCCTATTGTTGCCGCAAGTCCTTCCATAAGTTGAATGGTCTGTAAAGCTTCTTTTCTAGCTTGATCTAACAATCCACTTTCTGGTATTTTATCTATAATATGCTGTTTTGCATTGCGCGATATCTCCGTTAAGTCTTCACTAGTGAAATAGTTTGCCCAACCTTCTTTCTTATCATAGTAATTAAAATCTGTTTCAATACTTAACACTTGAGGTTGTGGGAAGTTGGTGAGTCGTATCGTCTTTGAATTAGGATCACTGTTCATCTCAATTTTAGTAAGATCAAAGCCTATGTGAGCCTTTGCATTAATAAGAATAATAGCCTTTTTCTTTCCTAACAAAAGACTCATTAATTTCTCCTTTACATTCTCATAGTGATAGATTTCTGCAAAATCTCCTTCTACGGTAATGAATTTACAAACAGAGCGGATTTTCTCCATAAGCACTACGCTTTGCTCTCTAGTATTTTCTTTTTTACCCATCTTGCCCGTAAGCATTTTGAACACAAAAAAGGCCACTACAGCTCCTACGGCAAGTCCTACAAATAGTAATTCCATATTCAAATTTACAATATCTTATACAGAATAGGACGCGATGGTGCCGCATCATTTTCTAAAGGTGCTACTTGTAAATCGATCATATACAGTCCATCTCCTACAGTGTCGGGAACATATATAAATTCAGTGATGGTTGCATCTAATCTTTGGTCACCATTAAAATCCCAAAATGCCTTATGAGCTAGTAAGGCTCCATTATCCTTTTCTTTATCTACGCTAGGAAGGTCTATAAGGATGTGCTTGATTCCGCTTTCGCGAAAGCGTATCATCGTTTCTTCCAGGATATAAGGTGGATTTGTATTAGAATAGTTCTTTGAGTTCTTTTGCTCTCCATTAGGCAACGTACGGATGATGATAGCTTCTACTCCAGATTTTAAGTCTTGAAAATGTTGAGGAGTTATGACTTGATCTTCTCCTTGCTTATCTGGCTCTACAGAAAAAATTTGCGCTTTAAAAAAGGTTTTATCTAACGCTTTATTCACGCTATAAAATTGCTCTGTAATATGACCTATACACTCGGTATGCGTCCCATGACTGTGCGGATTAAAATGTACATTATTAAAATTTGTTGAACCACCCAATTTTACATTTCCCACATAACCATCTACCTCAACGTGCTTAATTTGTGGTTGATCGATATACCATGCTCCTACTCCAGCATTATCTTGTACCGCAAGGCTAATGTCTATAGGTTGCGATAAATCAATAGTGACTTTTTCGTGTTTTAACTGTATAGTGGTTTGCATAGTAGTCGTCTGTGTATGGCAAGAATTAAGTAGGAATAAAAATAGAATCAGTTGATATCTCATGTTATTCTTTTTGCGGAACGTTGAAATCGATATTGAAAAAACTAAGATATCCAGCTAGAGATCCCATACCCATTTCTTTGCGACGTGCATCTACGTTTTCTGGATCTTGCAGCTCATATAATTCATAAGTACCGTCTGTATTCATCATTACTTGAGATCCATATAATTGTGGTAAACCATCATCCATAAGCATACGATCTTCCATAAGTGCGACATCTTGTTTTTCAAAAAGCCCATCTTCCATTCCTTTTTTAATCATAGGAAAGTATTTCTTACGTTTATCTGCACTGGCGTGTTGTATGACTAGCCATATAGCAGAATAGCCTAGTTTACCGACGCTTTCTGGTGCTGGCATGCCACATTTACCCAGGATTTGCTCTACCGCGGTTAGATTAGCCTCATCAATTGAAGCTACATTAAGATTGTCTGCACGAGAGTCTTGATCTCTTAAATAGATATTTTGCAATAGTCCACCTAAATTATCACAGTTGATATCTCTTGCACCATTTCTTAATAATGGAGTAGATTTTTGTGCGATACGGACTTTATCAGAATCTTGTAATTGCACTTTAACTAGAACACTATCAGAATTAATCATCCAGTCTGCAAATGGTAAATCATTTGAGAGTGATTTTCTTTGTTCCTTAGATAACTTTTTTCCATCTAGACTATAATAGGTAACATCACTAGGGATGGTGATTTGATTCTTCTCAACCATTTCCATCATTTGATCATAAGTAATTGCGGTAAGCTTAGTTTCTTTATCACAGCTTATCATACTAATAGAAATAAATAATAATATAACCAGTTGATGATATTTCATAATTTATGTTTTAATTTAAATTGAGCATGAATAACTCACTAGCGATTCCATCACTTAAAAATTTACCCTTACGAGTTACCATTAATGTATCGCCATCTAAATATAGTAAATGGTCTTTTAAATAGCCCGCTGCTTGATCCAATAAATAATCTTTAAAATTAACGCCATATTCCTGTTCTATTTTATTTAAAGAAATCCCATAAATAGTGCGCAAACCAGTCATGACATATTCATTATAACGATCTACTGTTGTCAGTTCTTCTATCTCGATAGGTAATTCACTAGCTTGAATAGATTTAAGATACTTTACATTATTATTAATGTTCCAGCCACGTCTTTTCCCATCAAAACTGTGTGCACTAGGTCCTATACCTATATAACTTTTACCGGTCCAGTATGCGGTATTATTTTTTGAGAAATAACCTTCTTTACCAAAGTTTGAAAACTCATAATTGCTATAACCGTGCAGTTGCATCGCATCAAGAAGTATATGGAAATGCTCTTGGGCGAGTTCATCATCTACCTTAGGGATAAGACCTTTTTCTATAAATGATTTAAGAGCCGTATTATCTTCTACGGTTAAAGCATAACTGGATATATGCGGTATTTTTAATTCTATCGCTTTATAGATATTTTCTCTCCAGCGGTCTGCAGTCATATCAGGAATTCCATAAATCAAGTCTATAGAAATATTGTCAAAATAAGTTTGTGCTTGAACGATACAAGAAAGTGCTTCTTGGGCATTGTGAGCCCGATTCATCAGCTTTAAATCTTCTTCATAAAACGATTGAATCCCTATACTTAAACGATTTACTGGCGAGTCATTAAGTTGTGCTAATTTCTCTTTATTAAGATCATCTGGATTTGCTTCAAGAGTGATTTCTGGATTGTCGCTAACTCGATAATGGTGATAAATGGTATCTATGATTTGATTGATTTGAAATGGCTCAAGCACACTAGGCGTTCCACCACCAAAGTAAATGGTTTCCACAGTGGTTTCTTGATATTCGCTTTTGCGTAAGCGTATTTCATCACATAGCGCAGTAACGATATCATCTTTATACTTCATATTTGTACTGAAGTGAAAATCGCAGTAATGACAGGCTTGCTTACAAAATGGAATGTGGATATAAATACCGCTCATGTTTGTAAAGGTAAGTTCAATTAATATAAAGACATAAAAAAAGCAGCTCGATATCGAGCTGCTTTTGTAAATGAAATCATTCTAATATTACAAATCAAATCGCATCTGGAAATAAACGTAACGTGGTAATACAAATGTTTGTGTAGTAGACGTGGCTATCTGACCGAAGTTATTATTAACATTCACCTCAGCATTAAGTAGATTTGTTGCAATCAATGAATATTGCCATCTAGAAGAAGGTTTTTGATAACGTATAGATGCATCTAAAAATTCAAATGTGTTTTCTTGACCATTATCTGATGAGAAATCATTTAAATCATAACTACCTCTCAATAACCATCGTTTCCCTAATTGCCAATCGATACCAGCACTATATACATTAGTAGTAGAGTTATTCTCAAATCCACCATTATCACTATCATTAAAGTTAAGTCTATAACCTAAATCAAAGTTGACTCCTTTCTGGAAATTAGACCTAGCAGTCGCTCCATAAGTTTGATTAATGTTAATCGATTCTTGCTCAACATTATTAATAATGTTATTACGACTAGACCAGCTACCACTAGCTGAAACTCCAAATTGAATCTTTCTTATTTCTTTTCCATAAGACAAACTACCGTTTAAAGATTCATTAGGCAATCCAAAGTTTATAGGAGCACTAATCTGGTTAATACCATCCAACTGTGTTTGCGACTGTATAGCGTCACGTTGCTTGGTGTAAGTAATATTTCCAAATATGGTTGTATAATTAAACATGTTGAAGTTGTTATATCTTAACGATATGCGATCATTTAATGATCCTTCTAATTGATTATTACCACTACGCAAACTGTTATAGTTTGTAAATATGATACCTTCTGCATAGTTATCAATATCTGTAAATGTTACTGTTTGATCATAAGATAATCTCAAAGATTGAGAACTCTTAATGTCATAACGAACTTCAAGATCCGGAACTATACGTTGTGATTCAATAACATTCTCTATATCATTTTGGAAATCTAGTGTTCTGAAGCTATGTGCTGTTACACCTGGTGTAAATGTGAATTTTCCAGTAATAAATTTATAATGTACGGCTGCAAATAAATCAGTAAAATTGTATTGCACATTATCATTACGTAATGAAGGGTCTTGCAACTCGTTTCTTTCTTCAGTATCTGTAATTTGAAAAATATCAGAACTGAAGTTTTGTTGAGAAACTGTAGATCCTAAAGTAAAATTGATATTACTAGTTTTATTTAAAACATAGAAGTAATCTAATTTTGCATCGATTTTGTTTGTGTTCACAAAACGCTCTTGATTGATATTATAAGGATCTGCAGACTCTAGTCCTAATGCTCCGTTAAATGGTTCTGGATCTTGCTGATCTCTAATATTACGAACAGCATTATAGAAGGGATCTTCTTCTTGATTTAGAAATTGAGATTCTAAAGCAAAAATGTGCTTTTCTCCAGCTGTGTAGTATGCATTTAAGGACTGGTTATATGAAATAGGTTTCTGACTATTTACCTGATCAATATCTTCTACTACACCAGATCGACTAGATGTAAAATCTGTGACTTGACTTTGATCTGAAATATTGATACGACCATCATAATTAATAGATAAATCAGAGTTAGGATTATAGTTTGCACCTAATTTAAATAAACCTACCTGATTGCGTTCTAAAGCTCTATCATCAGTTTCTTCTACTAATCCACTATCAATAAAGGTATTACTATTTAAAACTTTTGTTCGTGTATCTGTACTAGATAAAATAGCAAATGCGCTCATATCTAACTTATCACTTACTTTCCATGATGCATTACCGGCAAGAAACTTACTATCTATGGAAAGAGCTCTATTGGTTGCGAAGGCATTAAAAGTACTAGCAGCATTTACATTTATCGATGCATTGTTTTGTCTAGTATCGCGACGATTAAAACCTATAAATCTAAAATAATCTCTACCTGTAAATGCAGGAGTACCTAAATTATTAAAGTCTGTCAAAATATTAACAGAGAAATCTTCACTATAATAAAATGCTTTTGGCTGAATTAGATAACGCTCTGCCTGTCCTCCATATCCTGCTCCTACCGTAGCTTCTCCAAACCAGAATTTCTTTTTTCCTTCTTTCAGTTTAATATTAATCACATAACGATCTTGATCATTACCTAATCCCTTTAACTGTGATTGATTGTTATAATTTTTTAGTACTTGTACTTTACTTACCGCGTCTGCTGGAATATTCTTTGTAGCTAGTCTAGAATCTCCTTCAAAGAAATCTTTCCCTTCTACTTGAACTTTTTCAACGACCTGACCTTCTACGGTAATATCACCATCATCATTCACCTCAACACCTGGCAGTTTTTTAAGAACATCACCTAGCTTATCTTCAGTACCATTTGTAAAACTGTCTGCGTCATACACGATAGTATCTCCTTTAATAGAAACTGGCATTTGATAAGTAAGATTAATAGCATCCAACTCATCTGCGCCAGCCATCATCACAAAGTTTTTCACAAGATCTCCTTGTAATTTTTCTACCTTTTCCTCGATTTGTTTTAGACCTAGAAAAGATACTTTAATTGTATAGGTACTATCTTGTTTAAGACCTTCTAATTTATATTTACCTTCTTGATTTGTTATACCGAAAGCGCCAAGGTTTTTATCTTGTTGATAAGCGATCACGTTTGCCATTTGTAATGGTACTCCTAGACTATCAACAACAGTACCTGTGATTTTATAATTTTGTGCCACTGCAGTACTTATACAAAGTAATGCGACACATAATAAGAGTATATTTTTTTTCATATGAATTAAATGCACGTTGCATTTTATTTTTTTGGTTAAAGAAATGCGAGAAGGTTTATCTCGCATATCATACATATTTTAAAAAAGAGAGTTTTACTAACGACCGCGACCACGACCGCGACCACCGCTCCATCGTTGTCTCATCTCTTCCATTTTTTGCTTCAGTGTAGCGTCATATTCCTCTTGCGTTACCACATCGCCTTTTTTTGCAGGCTTGATCTCTTCACGTTCTTCTGGATTAATCGTGATTTGTGAACATAACAAAGTAGTATTACCAGCATTAACCTCTAGAATTAAACCCGGTAAGCCACCATAAATATCTGGACCATGTTGAACTGGTATTTCTGGAGTAAACCACGCTGTAACCACTATTTCATCTGGCTTTTCAAACATTTCAGTTAAGTCACCAGTTGCTTGTGCTATACTGTCCTTTTTCTTTTGAGCAGCTTCTTCTTCAGCATTTCCACCACGTCTTCTTCTAAAATTAGTCCAGTCAAATTCACCACTAGGCATTGTAGCCGTCGCTTTCATCGCTGTATAATTCCCTATTTTTCTAGATTCTCCAGTTATTTTCCACTCTAATTGTGGTAAAGAATCTTGAATTAAAAAAGTTTTACCCATCATATCGCGCTGCTCTGTATACATGCCTTCATTGATGTTTTTATACTTTTCACCAGCCATCATCGTTCCCATCATGCCGCCCCAACCGCGACCTTGCCCTGGCGCTTCAAGAGCTACCTCTTCTTTATAAGTTGACTCTGTACGATTAAACTTGAGGACATATGTCTTTTCAGTCATTTTCTTCATGTTTTCTTCAATACGCTTGCGACGCTCTGGAGTCATCTCGCGATCTCCTTCCATCCAGCTATTGTCCATTTTAACTTTAGACATGTAGGTAGCCTCACCATACATTTCTTGAGCATTAATTGTTGTAGCACCTAGCACTACTGCAATAAGAAGTAATATTTTTTTCATAGTCTTTTCAATATAATCTGGCTAAAATTAGCCAGACGCTTTCTTTTAAAAGTTAAGACTATCAAAAAGTAGGATGGTTTAATTATCCTCCAATAGATATGACTCTAAAACTACCATTTCCTGAACCTCTATTTTTCATCATCTCCTCAGATTTCTTTTTTTGTAATGCGTCAAAGTCCTCTTGATTGATTTTCTTACCACTTCTAGGCTTTTTTAGGTCTAGTTTTTCATCAGGATTTAGAACAATCTCTTTTAATAATATGGTGGTTTCCTGCTGCTGTACCTCGACAATTAGACCAGGCAGGCCATGATATTCTCCAGGACCATTACTTACAGGTATGTCTGGTGTATACCACGCTGTTATAGTAGGATCTGCCTCGACAACCATAGAAGTAATACTAGTATTAACTTCATCATCGTTATCATCTTCAACTTCTTCTTCAACTTCTTCTTGTTCAATCGGTACATAAACAGCTTTAAAACAGGTATACTGCCCTATCTTTTTTGTTTCGCTCAAAAGTTTCCATTCATAACTAGGTAATTTATCTATTATGACAAAATCTTTCCCCATGATGTTACCTTGTTTGATGTAGCTATTCTCTTCGATATTTTTATAAATAGTGCTACCTACTCCACCACTGGCAGAAAAGGAAATAGAAATTCCATTAGTAGGTTTACTAGGTGTTGCGAGTTGTTTTACTTTATCATATGATGATTCTGTTCTTGTAAATTCAAGCGTATATTCCTGTTTACTTCCTTTTTTTAACTGTTCCATCATAGCCTTTACTATGGGATCGCTTTCGGCTTTCTTAGTCATCGTTGAATCCTCTGGTAGATCAAACTTTGTAAATGCGATGTAGGTTGCTTTTGCTTTAAATTCTTGCTGAGCCTGTGCGGTATACGCTTTCGCGAAAGCGAGAATTAAAAAGCTAATCAAGGTAATTTGTATAGGTTTCATAATCGTTGTTTTTTGATGACTCAAAGATGTAGTAATTTACTCAAATACAGCGTTAACCAACGTTAACGAGTGTTAACTCGTTTTTTTACAAGCCTTTATTATTGCACCTTTGATATTATGAATGAGAGATCTTATAGATATTTACTTTACTTAATTAGTGCTGTAATTGCGATAACACTAGCGATACAGGTGTACTGGAATTATAAAAATTATAAAGAAAGTGAACGCCAGTTAAAAATAGATTTACAAACCACACTAGACCAAAGCGTCGAGGATTATTTTACTCTACGTGCAAAAAATAACACCATAAGCTTTATAAATAATGGTGAAAATGAATTTGGAATCACAGATGTATTTGAACAACTAGATTTTGAAGATCTAGATGAAAATGATGAGTTAAGATTTCCAGATAGTGTTAATATTAAAGGAATTACAATATTAAAAGGCGTACGGGCAGATACCTTACCTAGATTTAAAGTAAAAGCAAATAATGATTTACCAGATATCCATATTACAGATAAAAAAGGAAGTGATTCTACATCTGTAAAAATATCAAATATCAAATTTACAGATGATAATACTGAAACAGAGATAGAAGAACTTACTAATCGTATCGTGTTTTCTATAAAGTCTAATAAATTAAGAGTTGAAAAAGTAGATAGCCTTTTTAAAAATCAACTAAAGTCAAAAAACATTACTATCAACCATCAACTGGTTTATACAACACCTGATTCTACTTACCAGACCAGTACTAATTCTTTCCCTGGTAATGCTCTTACTAGCCTATCAGAGCTTATTGATGACGAGAACAAGCTCGAATTAATCTATAACGGTTTAAATACTAACGTTTTAAAACGCAATCTTACGGGCATACTATTATCTACATTATTAATCACCAGTATTATTTTGTGTCTATTCTATTTATTAAATATTATAAAGAGACAAAAAAATCTAAATGTGATGAAAAATGACCTCATCTCAAATATCACCCATGAATTTAAAACGCCTATTGCAACAACCAGTGCTGCTCTAGAAGGCGTGCAAAACTTCACAAATACAGGTGACATAGAGAAAACTGATCGCTATCTTAATATGGGTCGCGAGCAACTGGACAAGCTTAATAATATGGTAGAAAAACTACTAGAAACAGCAAGTCTAGATGGTAAAGAACTAGCCTTACAAAAAGGTGAGTTGATTATCGCTGATATGATAAATGCTCTAATTTTAAAATTTAAACCACAGACCACAAAATCTATTGTTTTTATAGACCACACTAATGATTCAAGTTTTGTAGGTGATGGGTTTCACCTTGAAAACGCTTTCAATAACCTGATTGATAATGCTATCAAGTATGGTGGAAAAGATATACAGGTTGAACTTTATAAATCTGTACTGGAATATGAACTGATAATTACGGATTCTGGAAACGGATTATCAGCCAAAGACGCTAAACAAATTTTCAATCAATTCTATAGAGTACCTAAAGGCAATGTACATGATGTGAAGGGTTTTGGGATAGGATTATATTATACAAAATCTATTATAGAAAAACATGGTGGCTCTATAACTGTAACTACTAGACCTAGTACTCAATTTAAAATAGTCTTACCTCATGAATAAAGAAAAGACACATATATTACTAGCCGAGGACGAGCCAGCACTAGGTATGATCATTAAGGAAAGTCTGGAAACCAGAGATTTTAAAGTAACCCATTGTCTCAATGGTATACAGGCATATGTAGCTTTTGAAAGCTGTAAACCGCAAATTGCAGTACTAGATGTGATGATGCCAGAGTTAGATGGTTTCTCATTAGCAAAAAAAATAAGATTGATTAATGAAGAAATGCCTATTATTTTTTTAACAGCAAAATCGCAGACAGAAGATGTCCTAGAAGGTTTTCATGTAGGAGGTAATGACTATCTTAAAAAACCGTTCTCAATGGAAGAACTTATCGTGCGTATTAATAATTTACTCTCTAGACAACAGACCCAACAAACCGCTGCCGTTTATCAAATAGGTGACTACAGCTTTAACTTCCCACAACAACGATTAGCTTACCTAACTCAAGAACCTATTAAATTAACACATCGAGAAGCACATTTATTATATCACCTTTTAGAAAAGAAGAATACCGTTTTAGATCGCACTTTTATTCTTAAAAAGCTATGGGGCAACGATGACTTTTTCTCTGGCCGTAGTATGGATGTGTTTATTTCAAAACTGCGTAAAAAACTAGCGCAAGACTCACAAATAGAGATCGTAAATGTGCGTGGTTATGGTTATAAACTTATCGTTCCATAGCAACACGACATACTACTTTCATGTTGCAAAAATTAATTAAAATAATTGTTTGTATTTTTCCATTAATGAAATGGACGATTTTGCTCTTTTTAATAAGCTCGTATCATATACAGGCTCAAATCCCTACTGATAATAGCATATCATTATCATGCGACTCTTTTTATGGTGTGGATGACTTTATGAGTATTTATTATAGTACTGATAATGTATTGTATAAAAAATCAGAATCTAAGCGATTAGAGTTTTTTGACATACAACTAGGTGATATTACTAGTGTAGACATCATTAATCCATTAAAGATATTAGTATTCTATAGAGATACACAAACACTAGTCTTTTTAGATAATCGTTTAAATGAGCAACAACGACTCAACTTTAACATTCTTAAACCTCAACGATTTATAGAACATGTACGACTAGCTGGCGAGCGACGTTTGTGGTTATATAATCTAGACCTATCCAGGTTAGAGCTTTATGATTATACAAATAATAAGTTAGTGAATAGCACTACACCTATAAAAGAACCCGTTATAGAGATGCAAAGCGACTATAATTTCTGTCATCTAATCACTGAAAAAGGCATCATAACTTATAACACTTATGCCAGTGAAACGAGCCGTATAAATGAAGAATTAAAGCTACCGGTAGCCTTTGACTTTGAGCAACTGGGCTTTCAAACAGACAGTGGCTGGAAATGGTATCGGTTTGACAAAGAATTTCGCTTTCGCGAAAGCGAAATCACCACATCTTTTTCTCAAGAATACTCGCCAGAATCGCTTTATCTAAAGGGTGGAAAACTTTATCTTTACCACCAGAAACGCTTGCACGTTCAAACTATCAACCTGAAGAAATCTTAATATGCACATAGCTGTCGCCGGAAATATAGGAGCTGGAAAAACTACTCTTACAAAACTACTTGCAAAACACTATAAATGGACACCTCAATTTGAGGACGTTCTAGAAAACCCATATCTAGAAGATTTCTATACAGACATGGAACGATGGTCATTTAACTTACAGGTGTATTTCTTAAATAGCCGTTTCCGTCAGGTATTAGAGATACGTGAGAGTGGTCAAAAGATCATCCAAGATCGTACAATATATGAAGACGCGAGTATCTTTGCGCCTAATTTACACGCGATGGGTCTATTATCTCAACGCGATTTTGACAATTACTCATCACTATTTGATTTAATGGAGAAGCTAGTTGCTGCACCAGATTTATTAATCTATCTGCGCAGTTCTATCCCTAATCTAGTAAACCAAATCCACAAACGTGGTCGCGATTATGAAAACACAATCTCGATTGATTATTTAAGTCGTCTTAATGAGCGTTATGAAGCCTGGATCCATGGCTATGATAAAGGAAACCTTTTAATCATAGATGTGGACAATATTGATTTTGTAAATAATCCTGAAGATCTAGGAGATATTATCAATAAAATTGATGCAGAACTTACTGGGCTATTTGCTTAGCATCTATACATTAGCAGACGTTTCAGTTATATAATCCATCCCATTTCACGGGCGTGAATTACAGCCTCTTTAGATTCTTGAACCAGTAGCATAGGACATATGGTAAAAGTATCTGCAATGGATTTTACTCGTGCCATTTTCTTATCATGATTCACAGATCTTAAATAGATAGCCATAATGCGGTCAGGATATTGCTGTGCAACGTCTTTATAATAATCGACATCATGCTCGCCACTATCGCCTATAAGAATGAAATTCATGTCTGGATAGTGCTTTAAAATATTGAGCAACTCATGTACTTTATGAGGACGTTTTAATTTAGGTGTTCTATCCCATGGTGTGGGAAAATCTCTGAGAAGAATAGGACCTTTAGGAAAACCATGAAAATCTAAGAACTTCTCGAGGTACTTATATAAATTCCATGGACTATTGCTTAAATAAAACATCGGGTTTTGATCATTACCAGATGGTCCTCGATGTAATAATTGATATAAACTTGCAGCACCTTTTAAAGGTAACCTACGATCATAGTTTTTAAAAAAAGTATTAAAAGCGACACGTAGTTTTAGAAAGCTGGTCACTCCAGTATGCATAATGGTATCGTCTATATCACTAATCACACCATAAACAGAACTATATGGCGGAATTAGTGTTTCACCATTGAAACTATTCTTGGTCAGACGTTTTTGTTTTCTCGCTTTAGCAAAAGCGGCATTATCCTCATCAAACTTTACAGAAAGACTTAAATATCCTTCTTCATCAGACAATTCTTCAAGGTCGATATCTACTGTAATATCAAATAAAAAATAACCTTCATGATCAGCCTTAGTTTCAAACTGTGTTCCATTGGGCAGCGTTAATCCTACTGATGCATTACGTATCTCATCCGTCTTAAAAGTACGCCAGGTGTTGCGTAAGGTCTGGTAAAAGGTTTGCTGCTCATAATGCTTGAGAGGTTGATCTTCTAGCGCACGACCACGTATGTATAAGTGGTTTTTACCACTATACGTACGGTATATATCTAAAATCCAAGGATCTCTTTTAAACAGTGCCATGATGTGAAAATAAGTAATAAATGGTTGATATAAAAAATCCCATTCCAGCTGTGCCAAAATGGGACTTCAATACTTAACAATTTCTAGATTATTTAAAATTAATCACTTCTTGATTCAGTGCTTTAATTTTTGCCTCAACTTGTTCTTCAGTTCCCACGTATTTATGAGACTTTGTGATCGTTGCACCATTTGCAGACGATTGATAAGTAACTTTTGCGGTGACTATACCGGTCTCTGCATCTACCGATTTTTGAATATCCAAATTTTTATAAATCGAGCTCGTCTCTTCATTATTTTGCACTACCTCTTGTTCTATCTCTTGCTTGATAACACTAGCCTGTCCATCTACGTGACCACCTAAAATAGGTGCGATAACTAGACCTATTAAACATGTAAGTTTAATTAAAATATTCATAGAAGGACCTGAAGTGTCTTTAAAAGGATCACCTACAGTATCACCTGTTACCGCTGCTTTATGAGCTTCAGAACCTTTATAGGTCATCTTACCATTAATTTCAACACCAGCTTCAAAAGATTTTTTTGCGTTGTCCCATGCTCCACCAGCGTTGTTTTGGAAAATAGCCCAAAGCACTCCACTCACAGTTACACCAGCCATATAACCACCTAACATCTCTGCAATGGCAAGATGATCCATTCCAAAAATCATAGGGACAAAAGCAATTAATAATGGGAATCCTATAGTTAATAGACCAGGCAACATCATTTCCTTTAAAGATGCTTTTGTAGAGATATCTACACATTTATCATATTCTGGTTTCCCAGTTCCTTCCATAATACCTGGAATATCTCTAAACTGGCGACGTACTTCCTCTACCATTTCCATAGCTGCTTTACCAACTGCGTTCATAGCAAGTGCACTAAATACTACTGGTACCATTCCACCTACAAATAACATCGCAAGTACTGGAGCTTTAAAAATATTAATTCCATCTATTCCCGTAAAGGTTACATAAGCGGCAAATAAGGCTAGTGAAGTTAAAGCTGCACTCGCGATGGCAAAGCCTTTTCCGGTTGCTGCCGTGGTATTTCCTACAGAGTCAAGGATATCTGTACGCTCACGTACGATAGGATCTTGTTCACTCATCTCAGCGATTCCTCCAGCATTATCTGCAATAGGACCAAATGCGTCAATGGCTAATTGCATCGCTGTAGTTGCCATCATAGCACTAGCTGCAAGAGCAACACCATAAAAACCAGCAAATGCATAGGATGCCCATATCGCTCCTGCAAATAAAAGTACTGATGGGAACGTAGAAATCATACCTGTCGCAAGACCTGCAATGATGTTGGTTCCTGCTCCTGTAGATGATTGCTGTACAATTTTAAGAATAGGTGATTTACCTAATCCTGTATAATATTCTGTTACAGATGATATTACTGCTCCTACTACTAATCCTACTAAAGTGGCAAAGAACACATTCATAGAAGAAATTTCAATTAATCCTTCTCCAAAGAATTCCATTTGCATGGTATCCGGTAGCATCCACATACATAGACCAAAACATGCCGCCGCTACAAGAACAATAGATGTCCAATTCCCTATATTTAATGCACCCATTACCTGAGCTTCCTTAGCATCGTTACTTTTAATTTTTACAAGCATGGTTCCTATTACCGAAATTATAATACCTACACCAGCAATAGCCATAGGAAGTAAAATAGGTCCTATACCGCCAAAACCTTCATTGACAATATTACCGCCCATATCTTTAATCACATAATTACCTAGGACCATGGCAGCAAGAACTGTTGCCACGTATGAACCAAAAAGGTCAGCACCCATTCCAGCCACATCACCTACGTTATCACCTACGTTGTCAGCAATCGTTGCTGGGTTACGTGGATCATCTTCAGGAATCCCAGCTTCCACCTTACCTACCAGGTCAGCACCTACGTCTGCAGCTTTAGTATAAATACCACCACCTACTCGAGCAAAAAGAGCGATAGATTCAGCTCCTAATGAGAAACCAGCCAGCGTTTCAAGAACGATAGTCATCAACTCTTGTGGAGTCTTCATAACGCCTTCAAATTCAGCAGCAGCCCATTCACCATTCATAAATTGATGATAGAATATTATGAAAAATGCTGTTAGACCTAGTACAGCAAGTCCTGCTACACCTAATCCCATTACTGTTCCACCACCGAAAGATATTTTTAACGCATTAGGCAAACTCGTGCGAGCAGCTTGCGTAGTTCTTACATTAGTTTTAGTGGCAATTTTCATCCCTATATTTCCTGCATAAGCAGAGAATACCGCACCAAAAATGAATGCTATAACGATAAGCCAGTGTGTTGTGTCAACAACTTGAGAAACTACAACTAGTAAAATACTTGTAATAACTACAAAAATAGCGAGTAGTTTGTACTCAGCTTTCAAGAATGCCAGTGCACCTTCATAAATATAATCTGAGATTTCTTTCATTTTTCCATCTCCTGCATCTTGTTTCAAGACCCAAGATTTCTTAATAAACATGTAAAGTAATCCTAGAGCTGCCATCAGTAATGGCATGTAAATCATGTATGATTCCATATGTTTTGTTTTGTTTGGTTTTATAAATCTAGCTAATGTACTAAAATTATGTTAACAAAACTATAACGTTATAGTACTAAGATTCTTAGGTATTTGCTTTCGCGAAAGCGTACTTAAAACTCTTCAAGATAATACTAGCCGATACCGCTATGTAGTAGTATGACCATAAAAAACTACAGAACTCTGATTTAGACAATACCAACAAAAATAGTTGGCATGTCAAATCTTAGAACACTTGTGGTAGTTACAAATACGTAGTCAATATGCCAAATATTCGTCTTGGCATATTTGGCGGTATGAAAAAAAGAAAAGTTACAACTTCATCAACTTACTCACTGTACTTTGCGTGGCATTTAAGATCTTAATGAAGTATAATCCAGTTGACAACTCTTCTAGAGATATAATTTGTTCAAGTACTGGGTTTTCTAAATTTTTGCTGATAAGTACTTTTCCTGTGGCATTATAAATTTCATAGGAGTTGAATGTGGCGTTGCTTGTAACCGTTACTTCACTACCTGCAGGATTAGGATATAGTTGCAATGCAAAAAGGCTTTGATCACTTAAACTAGCCGTAGTTGATACCGTTGTTGTCTCCAGATTTGTAATTATAGGCGCATTAAAATCAAAGTAAATCTCAGCTTGATTAGAAAAATCATCTCCTAAAACCAGCGTGTTTATTGTTTTAATTTTAAACAGCACATAACCTTGACTGGCTGGTGCGGTAAATGGTAAGTTGATATTATCGAATTGAAATTCTATCTTATTACCACTAGATATTGTAGTAGTATAATCATGACTTGAGCTTAAAGGAACTAACGTCGAGATATCATACTTTGCCGTATCGATATAATCTACAATACGAACATTAATAGCACTCGCCGTTCCTTCATTCTCAAAACGGATTCTATAATGCACATACTCACCTACTTCACTAGGTAAAATAGTATCACCTTGTAAGCAAGTCTTATCATTAGGGTCATAAGAGTTAACAACTTTTTGCCTAGTAATAAAAGTATTATCGTGTGGTGTCTCGTCTGTACCAGAATAATTAATAGCAGATCTGAAAACTAATAAATCATCTAATTGTAAAGGAAAATTAGGGTCTGTAGGTGTATTAAGATTAAAGTTAATTAAAATTTCTCTTGTCTCAAATGGCTGAATATTTGAATAATTCCAGTTTAAAACTCCTGGGCTGGTTGAGGCTACAGCTGGTGATGCGTTCAAAAAGGTCATGTAATCGTTTTCAAACTGTGTATTAATTGTTCCTGACAATACACTCGTTCCTTTATTTTTATAAACTAACTTATAATTAGCATCAAATCCAGGTCTGCTATCACTGATTGGAAAAAGCACAATCTCTAAATCATTAAAAACACCTAAATCAGTTATGCAAAAATCTTGAGTGATTATGCCTGACTGATTGATTGTTACGCTAGAGTTGCTAGGGGAAATATTAAAACGCTGATTATCGATTATAGGTGTAATATTATAAGTTCCAGGTCGCAAATTTGCACTATACTCTCCATTTATAGCAATCACATCAATTGAAGCTTCAGTATTACTAATATTCAAAGGCATATTTAATGCTTTAGGATCGTTGACATCACATCCGCTCATATCTATATCATAAGAAAATAAACCATTCAAGGTTTGAACAGCACAATTCTGAGCTAAAGTATCATTAGTTATAGTCCAACCTCTATTAGTCAATACAGCTCTAGAAAAAGCATCACAATATTCTAAATTTGTAATTCCAAGATTTTTATTTTGATACTGTAAATCTACAAACCGGCTTAATAACGCATCATAATTATAGGTATCAAGATTAGTATTTTGAACAAGGTTAGTTAGATTTACTCCAGAGTTAAATGCCCAAGAACTTAAATCTTGATTAAACTCTAAAGCACCGAAGAACATCCCACTCATTAAAGTCACATTACTCACATCCCAAGATTTTAATGTCTGATTAAAATCTTCAGCGCCAGTAAACATTGATGTCAATATTCTTGCGTTAGTTATATCCCATGTATTTAAAGGTTGGTTAAAACTTCTAGCGAGATGAAACATTCCATTAAACTCAGTGACATTAGAGACGTTCCAACTTGATAATGGTGAATTAAAAGCGTATGCTCCTTTGAACATATTTTCCATGTCCGTAACGTTTGAAACATCCCAGTTTGATATGTCCGAATTAAAATTTATGGCATAGGAGAACATTTCAGACATGTTTGTTACATTACTTAAGTCTGGTACATCTGTAGCGTTTATCGATAGATTTTGACAGTACTTAAATGACTCTTCCATCGTTTGAAACTGAGAATTACCCCATTGAGTAACGGTTATATTATTGTTAAGATAAAATTTTACAGCCTCTAATGGACCTGTCACTATAACAGTATACATTCCAGCAGTTGGATAAGTATGTGACACTTGCATATCATAAGGTGATCCATAGGAATTAGTCATCCCATCACCCCAATCTATGGTAATGTTAGTATTTGAAGTTATTCTGAACCGGTATGAATTTGTTACATCTACGTTAAAGACTAAATCATCAGCCGTTTGAGCACATGCAATCAATCCCAAAAACAAAAAAACAATCGTAAAAATTCTCATATAACTATTATAGTATTAATAACAGCCCACAAAATACGATTATTAGTTAATTGTAAGGAAAATCTTTAAAAGAAGAATGTAAAAATTTATTAAAGGACTATTAGTCGATACCGCTTTACAGCAGTATGACATACTAAAAACTAAACCCAAAACTACCCGTTATCGCCATAGATCGAGCGTCTGGAAGATAGTTGTATCCACCTCTAAAGCTTACGTCCAGACGGAACACTTTAAAGATATTACCTATACCAGCACTGTATTCCCAGTAAATATCTTCGGGAGCAAGGTAAGTTAAACCGCTAGCATTTAAAGCTATATTTTCATCACTAATCTTTCCATAAACAGCGCGCACTCCTACAAGCTCTCTAAGATTCAAATCGCGTAAATAAGGAACACGAGAAAATAATCTACCATTGAAATTATGATTTAAGTGAAGTGTCACATATTCATCAGTCACAAATTCATAAAAATTCATGGTATTAAATGCTCCTGTAATATTGAAGTAAGTCTGGTTACCAGGAACTACATTTAATAATGCTAAGGGCACTTCACCAAACGTCTTACCAGCCTCTACGCGAGCTGTTAATCTACCAAAAGCACCTATCTGTAATGGATGACTATAATAGAATTGTACTTTATCAAAGTTAAAATCACTTTCTAATAACCCTTCAAATCCACGAGTATAACTAGCAAAAAGAATAGGATACTCACCACTATTGATGATCGTCCTATCTACTCCATAGTTAGAGGTTTTACGACCTGGTGTATAAGTCATTGTCAGACTAGCATCTGCTTGTCTAGTTTCTGTCTCAATACCGCCTGGCGCATCTGCATCAAAATAATCTAGACTAAAAACACCAGGATTACCACTCTTAATTGTACGATAACTGGTGCCTAATCTAAACTCTAGATTATATTTAGGTTCAAAACTTAAAGCAAGTGTAGATAAATTAATGCTGGATAAACTGGAGTTATTTCCAGAGGTTATCAAGGCACTTGATGCAAGACTACGTCCTAACACATCATTTGTATTTGTCAAGCTAGCGCCCAATTGTTCTATATCCCGACGGTTTCCTCCAGAAATGGTTAATCTGCTTTTTTTATCCATCAACCATTTTCCAGCAATACCATATTTGAACTGGTTATCTCTAAAACCATATGCACCATATCCTTCTAATCTCCACATATCATTTGCCGAAAAATAAGTTCTTCCACCACCACGCAATCTTAAGCCTTCTACATCATTAAAACCAAAAACACTGAAAACAGGTCCTATATCAAAATTGTCAATTTCATAGTATCCAGATGCAAGAATGGTCCCAATATTATATAAACGCTTGAACTTCTTATTGGTCTTTAGAGTGTCTAGCATGGTGTAGATTTGTTTCTCATCTTTATTGAGTTTTTCTAATCTATTTTCATCCCAGTAAGCCTCATCACGATTATAGATTTCTGGATCATAATCGTTAACTCTACGCTTGTAAAAGTCCTTGTCTTTGGCAATATCAAATTGATAATTATTGAACAAGGTCGTTCTCTTACCATACATACCTTTAGACTCTTCTTTTTTATTAAGTGCAAAATCACTCATAAAATAATCTCGAGTAATTAAGAAAAGACTATCATTTAAAACATCAAACTCTTGCTCAATATAAATTTCTTTCACCCAGTTAACATTGGCACTTTTTGTTGCTTGCAGGTTGATCTCCTTAATCGCATAAGAATCTGCCGCTACCCAAAAGTCTCCTTTAAATGTTAACTCACCTTTCCTACGTGGATAATAAATAATATTATATGCTTCAACTCCATCAATAATAGCCGTATCTCTTAAAATATAATTATATGTATCTATACCACTTTTACCTACTGGACTGGTAAAACTCTTATCAAAAAATTTAAGATATCTCTCATACACATCAATATCTGCATAAAGATCTTTTACAAAAGCTATAATCGTTTGATTGTTTGAAAATCCAGAGTTCTTGTTTGCCTTTACATTTTCTTTTTCTTTATTCATCTCATTATCACCATATACGGTAGATAAAGATTCATTAATAAAAATAGGTAGGTAAGTTTTACCTGTGACGTTGCTAGTATCTGCATAGTCAAAAATGAACTCCATCCCACGGAAAAGCTTTGAATTAACCATTTGACTGTCTATGGTATTCATATCAAACTCTAACTTTTCATACTTATCAAATTGATACTGCTTGAATTGAGAAAGGCCATTCTTACGACGGTTTTCCCATACTTTACGCAAGATATCCAATGCTGGATTATTTTTTTTAGAAGTTTTACCTGTATAGATAACTACTGCATCTAGAGCTGCCGCTTCAGTCTTGAGCGTTAAATTAAGCTCTAGGTTCACCTTTGATTCAAGTGTATAGGTAAGTGTCTCATAACCTATAAAGGAGATTTGAATCGTCTCATAATTAGAGTTAGACTGCAAATAAAAACGACCATTATCATTAGTAATAGTCCCTTCACTTGATCCAGGAAAAAAAACATTGGCAAATGGCACACCATCACCAAATTCATCATAGACCACACCACCAACTTTGGTTTGTGCGGTTATCGTAGTAGTCACAAGAAACATGATGATCACCATCAGTTGTGATGAACTCGCTTTCGCGAAAGCGTATTTAAAAAAATCAATCATATTATAAGAAAGTAAAAATCAAAAGTAGGTTTCTTGTAATTAAACAGAGGTACAAATTTTAAAAATAGTTGTTAACCTTTTATCTCAACCAGTCATTAAATCATAAACTCTCATATGGAACGTCAATATTTTTACTACATTATATTCTTTTTACTATTTCATCACTCTGATGCTCAAGTTGGTATTAATACTTCTAATCCTGCTGCAGCGTTGCACATTAATAACATTTCAGATAACGAGAAAAACGGAATTATTTTACCTCAACTAGACGAATTTCCCGTTACTATGACCTCAGATCAAGATAGTATGATCATTTATATTACTGGAAATGGTAGCGTAAATAAAGGTTACTGGTTTTACGAACATGGAAGCGGTTGGAGAAAATTAATCGATAGTACCAGTGCTGAAAGTTTGCAAATGTATCGCAATCCTAAGTTTCCTGATGGGATGAAAGGAATACAGCCTATCACTTATGACTTAAAAACAGGAGGATATTCTGTTCCGCTAGGCAAGAATCTTTACATAACTTCACTCTTTAACTCAAGAAATATCGGCAATATGATTGTTCTAGATTATACAACATCCTTAAGTTTTACCCTAATTTCTAATACTGAGGCTAGTTATACTTTTCCAACATTTAACAACCCCATTCTCGTAGGGCAAAATGATCTTTTGAGTGGTACTTTTGTATTTAATGGTTTATTAGTTGATGCCACGGTAGAGCCTATTTATACCTTTTCTTCTTATACAGTACCAGCAAACAAAATTTTTATTTATTTAACTAGTAATAACAACAGCTCTCCACTTCCCATTGCCGAAATAAGGATAGGTACCACCGCGGTAACTCAATCAGGAACAAATAACAGCCGTAGTGGAAATGTAGAGGCACTTGCTATGCCTTTGTTTATAGACGCCGGAGAGACTATAAACAATATGCAATCTGGAAGTACCATGAATGGCTATTTAATAGACAAATAAAAAACCCAGCTTTTTGAGCTGGGTTTAAATCTTCTTAATAAAAAGAATTACTTTTTATACATCACTTTCTTAACACCTTCAACCACGTGAGTGTGATTAGGCAACCACTCTGCAAATAATACCGGAGAGTACGGTGCTGGTGTATCTTGTGTGTTAATCTTATAGATAGGTGCATCTAGATAATCAAATGCTTCTGCCTGGACCATGTGAGAAATCTCAGTCGATACATTACCAAATGGCCATGCTTCTTCAAGAATGATTAATCTATTTGTTTTTTAACAGATTTTAAAATAGCCTCTTTATCATAAGGACGTACTGTTCTTAAGTCGATAATCTCACAAGAAATACCTTCTTTTTCAAGATCGTCTGCTGCTTTATAAGCCTCTTTTATAATTTTACCAAAAGAAACGATTGTTACATCAGTTCCTTCTCTTTTTATCTCTGCAACACCTATAGGCAATACATATTCACCTTCTGGCACTTCACCTTTATCGCCATACATTTGCTCAGACTCCATAAAAATAACTGGATCATCATCACGTATCGCTGCTTTTAAAAGGCCTTTTGCGTCATAAGGATTTGAAGGTACGATTACTTTAAGACCTGGTGTGTTTGCAAACCAGTTTTCAAAAGCCTGTGAATGTGTTGCCGCTAGTTGTCCAGCACTTGCTGTAGGACCACGGAATACGATAGGACATGGAAATTGTCCACCACTCATCTGGCGTATTTTTGCAGCATTATTAATAATCTGATCAATTCCTACTAGTGAGAAGTTAAAGGTCATATACTCTACAATAGGTCTATTACCGGTCATAGTACTACCTATGGCCACTCCTGCAAAACCTAATTCTGCAATAGGTGTATCTATCACACGCTTTGCACCAAACTCGTCTAGCATTCCTTTTGAAGCTTTGTAGGCTCCATTATATTCTGCAACCTCTTCACCCATTAAATAAACGGACTCATCTCGGCGCATTTCTTCACTCATTGCTTCGGCTATCGCCTCGCGGAATTGAATAGTCTTCATAAATACTACTGTTTATAACAAAAGAGCAACAAAAATAACTTACCCAACCTTAGCACACCACATTTTTAAGATAAAAAATGTCCCTTTTAGGCTATAAAAATGTGCACAAGTACAGTGAAAACGTTTTCGTAACAGTGTTATAGTTGGGTTAAAAATACAAGTGTAACGTTATTAAAACTGGTTCAATTGCTGATTTAGAGCATTAAAGACGTTAAATTTATTATGCACGCATAGTTTTTTTGCTGTTTTTTACGTACTTTCGCAAACGTTTGAAAACTCATAATAAAACCGTGAAATATGAAGATTTTAGTTTGTATCAGCCACGTGCCAGATACCACTTCAAAGATTAATTTTACTGATAACAATACTCAGTTTGACACAAATGGTGTACAATATGTTATTAACCCAAATGACGAATTTGGTCTAACGAGAGCCATGTGGTTTAAAGAAAAGCAAGGTGCTAGTGTTGAAGTTGTCACTGTAGGTGGTGCAGATGTTGAACCTACACTTAGAAAAGCTCTTGCCATAGGTGCAGACAGTGCAACACGTGTAGATGCGCCAGCATTAGATGGCTATGCAGTGGCACAAGAACTTGCAGCAGTTGTTAAAAATGGTGGTTATGACTTAGTTATTGCAGGTCGTGAATCTATAGACTACAACGGTGGTATGGTTCCAGGTATGGTAGCTGCAATGACTGGATCTAGCTTTGTTAATACATGTATCTCTTTAGAGATAGATGGTAATACCGCTACTGCGATTAGAGAAATAGATGGTGGTAAAGAAACCGTAAGTACTACTCTACCTCTTATCATAGGTGGCCAGAAAGGTCTTGTAGAAGAAAGCGACTTAAGAATTCCTAACATGCGTGGAATTATGATGGCTCGTAAAAAACCATTAAACGTTGTACCTTCTGTAGCAACAGCTACAGAAACAAAGACAGTTTCTTTTGAGAAGCCTGCTCCTAAAGGAGATGTGAAATTAGTAGCAGCAGACAATCTAGATCAACTTATTGACTTGTTACACAACGAGGCAAAGGCTATTTAAGTAAGCTATTTTAATTACGCTTTCGCGAAAGCGAAATAACACTATCATTAACAAGTAAAGAGCTTAATGCTCTACTCAAAATATAATAACTATGTCAGTATTAGTATATACAGAATCAGAAGGCGGCTCTTTTAAGAAAGCTGCTTATGAAGTTGCGAGCTATGGAAAAGGCATCGCAGACCAGTTAGGTACATCAGTTACAGCAATATCGTTTAATGCAAATGGTGCTGGTGATTTGGGAACTTATGGAGTTTCTAAACAACTTAACGTATCAGACTCAAAATTAGAAAAATTTAATGCAGCTGCATATGCAGACACGATTGCACAAGCGGCAAAAGCTGAAGGTGCAACGACCGTAATCATAAGTTCAAGTGCAAACTCTAAATATTTAGGAGCTTTATTAAGCGTGCACCTAGAAGCAGGATATGCGACTAATGTCATGGAATTACCATCATCAACTAGTCCATTTACTGTTAAAAGATCTGTTTTTACAAACAAAGCTTTTGCAATGACTGAAATTTCTACAGCAAATAAATTAGTAGGTCTTGCAAATAATTCTTACGGCTTAAAAGAAAACACTACTGATTGTAGTACTGAAGCTTTTACTCCAACATTAAGTGACAACGACTTTAAAGTACAAGTTCAATCTGTAGATAAAGCAACGGATAAAGTAAGTATTGCAGATGCAGATGTTGTAGTTAGTGCAGGACGCGGCCTTAAAGGACCAGAAAACTGGGGAATGATAGAGGAACTAGCAGAAGTTTTAGGAGCAGCTACAGCATGTTCTAAGCCTGTTAGTGATATGGGATGGAGACCACATGGAGAACATGTAGGTCAAACTGGTAAGCCGGTAGCGACTAATCTATATATCGCTATAGGTATTTCAGGAGCTATTCAACACCTAGCTGGTGTAAGTTCTTCAAAAGTAAAAGTAGTTATCAACACTGACCCAGAAGCACCATTTTTCAAGGCTGCAGACTATGGTGTAGTAGGTGACGCATTTGAAGTAGTACCTGCTTTAATAGAAAAACTTAAAGCATTCAAGGCAGCAAATGCTTAATTCTTAATAATTTGTTAGCTTTAAGGCTGTGCATTATGAGAAAAACACTCATTTTTGCACAGCTTTTTTCATTTATAAAGAGTGTAACTCTATGAGTCTAAAACGACTTAACATACGCGGTATATCATACAGTGAGACACAAAATGGTGCTTATGCGCTAGTACTCAAAGAAGTAGGCGGTGATCGACAGCTTCCTATAGTAATAGGCGCCTTTGAAGCGCAAAGTATTGCTATAGCATTAGAAAAAGAGATCAGTCCACCAAGACCTCTTACTCATGATCTTTTTAAGACATTTGGAGAGCGTTTTGGCATTACGGTTAAACAAGTCATCATCCATAAATTAGTAGATGGTGTATTTTTCTCAAGCTTAATTTGTGAAAGAGACAAAATAGAAGAAATCATAGATGCGAGAACTAGTGATGCTATTGCTCTAGCAGTAAGATTTAAAGCTCCTGTCTTTACTTATGAAAATATTTTAGATGAGGCTGGTGTACAATCCCACATCAGACCCGATAAAGAATTACAAGAAGATCCTCTAGATCTAAGCAACGACGAGTTCATAGAAGAACTTATCAATACAGACCATGATGAGGACGATAATTACAGCCATTTAAGCATTAAAGAACTTCATAAAATGTTAGGGGACGCTGTATCTAATGAAAATTATGAACTAGCCGCGCGACTGCGTGATGAAATATCAAAACGATAATGAAACTGCCATCCATACTTTCTCAACGCAATGTGTGTTTGAGTGTTTTATTAATATTTATCTCCTTTATAGCTCAGGCAGTACTTCCAGCGTCTAGCAATACAGTGGTTCAAGAAATAACTACTAATAACATAGCTATATCTAATGTTACTGCACCTAATGTCACTTTTGAAAGTATTTACAGAGGCCTTATAGGTATTGCCTTTTTATTAGGAATAGGATTTGCCTTTAGTGCTAATAGAAAAAAAATAGACTGGCGATTAGTGATCATCGGTATTAGTCTACAAATAATATTTGCTACTCTTTTTTTATTAGTTGAAGAAGTTGCAGCCGTATTTCAGTGGATTGCAGAGAAAGTAGTAGAGTTTCTCGCTGTGGCAGAAGAAGGAGCTCAATTTGTTTTCGGAAATCTAGTTGACCCATCACAAAGTATGGGATACATTTTTGCCTTTAAAGTTTTACCTACCATTGTATTCTTTTCGGCTTTTACATCTTTACTATACTACTTAGGTATTTTACAAAAAATCGTTTATGTATTTGCTTGGGTCATGAGTAAAACCATGCGATTAAGCGGTGCAGAATCTCTTGCCGCAGCGGCAAATATTTTTATAGGTCAGACTGAAGCACCTTTAGTAGTTAAACCATATCTAGAAAAAATGACCAAGTCAGAAATTCTATGTCTAATGGTAGGTGGTATGGCTACTATCGCAGGTGGAGTATTAGCTGCATTCATAGAATTCCTGGGTGGTACAGATCCTGTCGCAAAAGCAGAATTTGCAAGGCACTTAATCACTGCATCCATTATGAGTGCTCCTGCTGCAATTGTTATGGCAAAAATGTTGTTCCCAGAAACTGATACAGATAAAATTGACCGCAAACTAGACATCTCTAAGGAAAAAATAGGATCTAACGTTCTAGACGCAATCTCAAGAGGAACTACAGATGGACTTAAATTAGCCGTTAATGTAGGAGCAATGTTATTAGTATTTACTGCAATTATTGCGGTAGTAAACTGGTTTCTAGGAGATCTTATAGGCGCACCTAGTGGACTTAATGATTTAATCGTAGATGCTACTGACGGGCGATATCAAAAGTTCTCTATGCAGTACATTTTAGGAAACTTATTTGCTCCCATCGCTTGGATTATAGGCGTGCCTGCTACAGACATCGTAGCTGTAGGCCAATTGCTAGGTGAGAAAACTATACTTAACGAGTTCTTTGCATATGCATCATTAAGTAAATTAAAAGCAGCTGGAGTTTTAACTAATTACAGGTCGATAGTGATATCTACATATGCTCTTTGTGGATTTGCAAACTTTGCTTCTATAGGAATACAAATAGGTGGAATTGGAGTTTTAGCTCCTAGTCAACGTAAAACTCTGGCCGCTTTTGGTATTAAAGCACTAATAGGTGGTACGTGTGCAGCATTGCTTACTGCAACTATCGCGGGAATGCTTTTTGGATAATTACAATTTCGACTCGTATAGATGATTAATAAAATATCTATATTACATAGCCGCTCTTAAACAAAAATCATTTTTTAAGAAAATTTTAATAACTTTGCCTACCTAAAATTTGGTTTAAAGTTATGTTACCTACTGATCATATTGCACATGCAAATCACCATTTTCAATATGATTTTGGTAATCTCTATTGTTTTGACCATTATGTTATTGGTATTATTAATGATCAAATTACTGTAGGCACCACAGAAGCAAAAGCGATACTAAACGATTTAAATAAGTACTTCACGGGTAAGCAATTTGTTTATATCGCTAATAGAGCATTCTCTCATAACATTGACTTATCAGTTTATAAATTAGTAAACCCTAAAAAACTAGTAGGGATAGCGATAGTGTCACCTCATGAAAATGAAATTAATCGCGCTGTAGAAGAACAACAACTATATTCGGGATCTTTCGGGTTATTTAAAAACGTTGAAAGCGCGATTGCATGGGCTAATACTTTTCAAAAAGTAGAAGGTTAAATTTATTTATCCAGCGATAAAGTTTTATTTTTTTACCAAATTGGACGATTAATTCTCTTATTTTGTACTCTCTTAGAGACATTATTGTATTCTATACTTCAAGCAGGAAAAAATGAAACAGTATCACGATTTACTACATCATATATTAAAAGAAGGAACTGATAAAGGTGATCGCACCGGCACGGGAACTAGAAGTGTTTTTGGCTATCAAATGAGGTTCAACCTGCAAGAAGGTTTCCCTATGGTTACCACAAAAAAACTACACCTTAAATCCATCATTCATGAGTTATTATGGTTTCTTACTGGAGACACCAATATTAAATATCTAAAAGAAAATGGTGTACGTATTTGGAATGAATGGGCAAATGATGATGGCGACTTGGGACCAGTTTATGGTCATCAATGGCGCAACTGGAATAGTGAGGACATCGATCAAATTAAAGACGTAATTCACACATTAAAAAACAACCCTAATAGCCGTCGCATGATGGTAAGCGCATGGAACCCAAGTGTCATGCCTGACACTAGCGTGAGTTTTGCAGAAAATGTAGCAAATGGAAAAGCGGCATTACCGCCATGCCATGCCTTCTTTCAGTTTTACGTGTCGGATAATAAGTTGAGTTGTCAACTCTATCAACGCAGCGCCGATGTTTTTTTAGGCGTTCCTTTTAATATTGCTAGCTATGCTTTATTTACTATGATGATGGCGCAAGTCTGCGGTTTTGAATATGGTGATTTCATTCACACCTTTGGCGATGTCCATATATATTCAAATCATATGGAGCAAGTGGAATTACAGCTTTCAAGAGATCCACGTCCATTACCTACTATGAAAATCAATCCAAATGTTAAAGACATCTTCAACTTTAAATTTGAAGATTTTACTTTAGAAAATTATAATCCGCATCCAGCAATTAAAGGCGCCGTGGCTATATAAATATGAGGTTTTTAATTCTTTTATTTATATTCTCAATTACTATTTCAGTTGCTCAAAACAGCGATCCTGTGTATGCTGATTTTTTAGAAATTGATGATACGGAATATAAAGACTCACCCAGTTTTTATGTTGTAGATTTAAAAATGACTGCTTCTAATCCTGGAATGGCAACAGCTAGTTGGGACGCACACAAATCATTAACAAAGTTTCTAGTAGAACTTTATGACCCTACAAATAATGAATTATTTCATCGTAAAATCTATAGAGATAAAACCATTATTATACCAGCGAGTTCAAAACTAGTAGTTTCTCCCATACACTTAAATCTTAAGGGTAAATCAAAAACCACCACTTTATCCCAGTCTCTATATAAAATACAGGCAGAGCAGCGCAAAAACATGGAGAAAATATTGAGGCAGATGCAAGAGCAAGACTTACAAAACAGTACGTCTTCAAAAGAAATCCCATGGCGTTGGATTCTTAGAGGTATAGGACTGTTAGCTCTCATTATTGGTTTGATCGCTCGATACTCTGGCAATAAAGAAGAATTTAAAGACTACGACCGTCGTAATAGAAAGCCTTGATTAAGATACACTTTCGCGTAAGCGACAACTAAAACATCCTAACTATTTCACAAAATCCTATCAGAGTGCTAGACTTTTGTAAATTCCTTTTAACTTTGAGAGGATGAATACAAAAGAAAATCTTCTTAACCTGTTTTTAGATACTCGAAAACATTCAGAAGCCCTATGCAAACCTTTACAAAAAGAAGATTATGTAGTGCAGCCTATTGTTGATGTCTCGCCACCTAAATGGCATCTAGGGCATACAACATGGTTTTTTGAAGAATTCTTATTGGACGCACATCTTCCTGGATACAAAAGATTCCACAACCAGTATGCCTATGTTTTTAATAGCTATTATGAAAGTATAGGAGCACGCGTGGTACGCACAGATAGAGGAAATCTTTCACGACCTAGCGTTGATGAAATCTATGAGTACCGATCATATGTCACAAAACATATGACACAGCTTATTGAAAATCACTGGAACAATAGTTTGATTCATGTATTAGAAATAGGCATTCATCACGAGAAACAACATCAAGAACTTTTACTCACCGACATTAAATTCATACTAGGTAACAATCCATTATTGCCGGTATATCATAATGTAAAGGATGAAATCTATACTAGTGAAAATTCTATCAAGTGGCTTAAAATGCCTGCTCAAATTTATGAGGTGGGACATTCAGGTGAGGATTTTTGCTATGATAACGAGCAACCGCGACACCGTGTATTTTTAGAAGCTTACCAAATCTCAAGTGAATTAATAACATGTGGAGAATGGATTGAATTCATTAAAGATGGCGGATATAGAAATGTCATGCTTTGGCATACAGAAGGATGGGATTGGGTTCAAAAAAATAGAATCACTTCACCCATGTACTGGTTTCAAGAATCTAATCAATGGAAGCAATACACTTTAAATGGCGTTAAAATTATTGACAAGACTAGTGTCATAACACATATATCATACTATGAGGCATTTGCTTTTGCTCAATGGAAAGGTATGCGTTTACCTACTGAGTTTGAATGGGAAGCCGCACAACAACAACTTAACTGGGGCAAACGATGGGAATGGACAGAAAGCGCCTATTTACCGTACCCAAATTATCAAAAACCTGATGGCGCGTTAGGTGAATATAATGGCAAATTTATGGTAAATCAGAAAGTTCTCAGAGGTAGTTCTATTGCCACACCATCAAATCACGCCAGATCAACTTACAGAAACTTTTTTCATCCTTATTTAAGATGGCAATTTACGAGCCTGAGGCTCGCACAATCTATATGACAAAGCAAGAAACATTTCAATTAGAATTTGAAAATCACGTAAAAGAAGGCCTAAGTGCATTTCCTAAATTTTTAAGCTCAAAATACATTTATGATGACCGTGGTGATGAATTATTTCAACAAATAATGGCATTGCCAGAATACTATCTTACTAAAGCTGAATTTAATATAGTTGAAACTCATAAAAGCAAGCTAAGAAAGGTTTTTAATGCTCATGGAGCATTTGACCTTATCGAATTAGGAGCTGGTGATGGAAAAAAAACAAAAGTTCTTTTAAAAGAATTAGTGCTTAATGAGGTAGAGTTTACATACATCCCTATAGACATCAGTCAACATGCGATTGATGATTTGACTCACTCACTAACGACTTTATTACCTAGTCTAGAAGTTCAAGGTGAACAAGGAACTTATTTTAAAGTATTAGAAAGACTAGCTACTTACAATAAGAGACCTAAAGTAATTATCGTTTTAGGATCTAACATAGGTAATCTAGAACATCCACAAGCAATTGACTTTTTAAAGAAAATTAAAGAAGTAATGTCTAGTAAGGACTTGCTTTTTATGGGATTTGACCAGAAGAAAAACCCATTAACTATTCAAAATGCTTATGCAGACTCGCAGGGCGTTACACAAGAATTTAATCGCAATTTATTACATCGCATAAATAAAGAAATGGACGGAAATTTTCCTGTGGACAACTTTGAACACTGGGAATCTTATGACCCAGAAACAGGAACCGCAAAAAGCTTTTTAATTGCTACCGAATCTTGCGAGGTAGAAATTAAAAAACTTCAATTAAAAACTTTTTTCAAAAAATGGGAAACCATACACTGTGAGATATCGCAAAAATATGACGACGACACCGTTGAATGGTTAGCTCACCAATCTGGATTACAAATTGAAGAAATTTATGAAGATCATCAAAAGCTCTTCAAAGATTATTTATTTAAAATAAAAAATAAAACAACATGAAAGCGATATGGAATAATCAGATCATTGCCGAAAGCGACAACACTAAAGTTATAGAAAACAATCATTACTTTCCTGCTGATAGTTTAAAGACTGACTTCTTTAAAGAAAGCACCACACAATCTAACTGCCCATGGAAAGGAATCGCTAGTTACTATACAATTGAAGTTGACGGCTCGACAAATAAAGATGCCGCATGGTATTATCCAAATACTAAACACGCTGCAAAAGAGATAGAAGGATATGTTGCCTTTTGGAAAGGCGTAACAGTGACTGAATAGAATAAAGTATACTAAAACAAAAATCCATGTTTATAAATTAAATATTTTAAACATGGATTTCTTTATGTTATCAATGAGATTCTCCTACATATATATTAGATCTTATTATAGACAAAATCAAGATTAGTAATACCGCTTGCAGGAGTACCTGCGGCACCACTAAAATATTGAGCCACATCATTATCATCCACATTAAAAGATAAAGTAGTAGGTGTTAAGAGAACCTGTTGAGACTCAGTAGCTGTTCCACCATTAATATTAACCGTAATTGTTAGTGTACCGTTTGCATAAGAATAGGTACCACTTTCAACACTAGTATTACAAATTAAGTTGTTTGCCGCATCAAAACTTACCTCAGCAATTGTAGAGCTAAAAGTACCATCTGCATTAAAGCTTATCGCCATAGCGTCAAAACAATTAGTCTCAACAGTCAATTCAGTATTGGTGACCATGTCTTGGTTAAGATCCACAGCCACGTCTGCGGTTAGAGTACTTAAAACATAATTACCTACTAAGGCTGCATTACTATTAACAGATTGATTTTCATCATTAGTACATGCAGTAAAAACAAATAACATAGCGATTAAAGGAAGTATTATATTTTTCATCATTATTATTTTTGTTAAAGATAGCAAAATATAATAATGTACTATTTTTGAATCGGTTACAAGCTTACAACCCTTGAATTTATTGATGTTTTGAAGCAAATTCGCTATTGCGAAATGCGAATGATAAGAAGAAAAAGAAGCTCAAAACTCTTAAAAGTGTTGAGTAACTTTATTTTTTTTGAATCTCACTGCTTGTCAATCAAATATAAAATCATACATTTGCAGCCCGATTTTAACCATTGAAATCGTTACAATTTAAAACAGGTTCAAAGTGAATACGTTAAGTTACAAAACAGTTTCTGCTAACAGCGCTACAGTAAACAAAGAATGGGTACTTGTAGATGCAGCAGACCAGCCACTAGGTCGTATGTCTTCAATAGTTGCAAAACTATTAAGAGGAAAATATAAGACAAATTTCACTCCACACGTAGACTGTGGAGATAATGTAATTGTGATAAATGCTGACCAGGTGAAGCTTTCTGGTAATAAGTGGTCTGAGAAGACTTACATACGCCACACAGGCTATCCAGGTGGACAGCGCAGTCTTACTGCTCAGGAGCTTTACGATAAAGACCCTACAAGAGTAGTTGAGAAAGCTGTAAAAGGAATGTTACCTAAAAATAAATTAGGATCAGCAATATTCCGTAACCTTAAAGTGTACAGCGGTGCTGAGCACGGTCACGATGCACAACAACCTACGACTATCAACTTAAACGAGATCAAGTAAGATGGAAACATTACACAAAATAGGTAGAAGAAAAACTGCCGTAGCTCGTGTATACCTTAGCGATGGAGAAGGTAATATCACTATAAACAATAAAGACCTTAAAGATTACTTCACAACTGGTACTCTTCAATATAAAGTAAACCAACCGTTTGCTTTAACTGAAACTACTGGAACATATGACGTTAAAGTAAACGTGTATGGTGGTGGAATTACTGGACAAGCAGAAGCTATTCGTCTTGCTCTTTCTAGAGCTCTAGTAGAGATTGATGAAGAAAATCGTCTAGTATTGAAACCAGAAGGACTTATGACACGTGACCCAAGAATGGTGGAACGTAAGAAATTCGGTCAGAAGAAAGCAAGGAAGAAATTCCAATTCTCTAAGCGTTAATACTGCAAAGAAATTATCATCCCATTTGGTTTCACAATCAAATGGGATTTGTTCTTATATTTTTTTAATTTTTAATTTGCTGTCATCCCGATTGCCGTCGGGACCTAGTTTAGCATCTAAATGATTATGGCGATTTTCAATTATGTTGAAATGACCACTTAATCATTGCTATCTGACAGAACGTAAACTATCTAAACATGGCAAATAACACAGAAGTCAAGAATCTACTTGACGCAGGTGTCCACTTCGGTCACCTAACACGCAAATGGGATCCAAACATGGCACCATATATCTATATGGAGCGTAATGGGATTCACATCATCAACCTTTACAAAACTAAAGCTAAGCTAGACGAGGCTAACGAAGCTCTACGCAAGATCGCTGCATCTGGTCGTAAGATTCTTTTCGTTGCTACTAAAAAGCAAGCAAAAGACATCGTTGCACAACACGCTGGTGACGCAAACATGCCTTACATCACTGAAAGATGGCCAGGTGGAATGCTTACTAACTTTGTAACAATCCGTAAAGCTGTTAAGAAAATGGCTCTTGTAGACCGTATGAAGAAAGATGGTCGTTATGAAACTCTTTCTAAAAAAGAACGTTTACAAGTAGACCGTATGAGAGCTAAGCTAGAAAAGAACTTAGGTTCTATTGTAGATATGACTCGCATGCCTGCAGCTCTTTTCATCGTTGATACCGTACGTGAGCACATCGCAGTTAAAGAAGCATTGAAATTAGGTATTCCTATTTTTGCAATGGCAGACACTAACGCAAACCCACGTGATATTGACTATGTGATCCCATCAAATGATGATGCATCAAAATCTATCGATATTATCGTAAACTCTGCTGCTCAAGCAATCAAAGCTGGTCTTGAAGATCGTAAGAACGAAAAGAACAACGAAGCTGCAAAGTCAGAAAAAGAAGCTAAAGCTGAAAAGCCTGCAAAAGCTAAAAAAGAAGCTGTAAAAGCTGAAGAAGAAGAATAAATCATAATCTCTGGGAATCCAGAATCTAAAATCTTTTCAACATGGCAAAAATAACCGCCGCTGAAGTAGGAAAATTAAGAAAGACCACTGGTGCTGGTATGATGGACTGTAAAAAAGCCCTTGTAGAAGCTGAAGGTGATTTTGACAAAGCAATTGAAATCCTTAGAAAAAAAGGTCAAAAAGTAGCTGCAAAGCGAGCTGACCGTGATTCTTCTGAAGGTGTTGTAGTTGCAAAAATAAATGATGATAACACTAGAGGTGTTATGATCTCTTTAAACTGTGAAACTGACTTTGTTGCAAAAAATGACGACTATGTTGCATTAGCAAACAAAGTTGCTGACATCGCTTTAAACACTAATACTAAAGAAGAATTGCTAGCTGCAGACTTTGATGGTATGACTGTTGCTGATAAGTTGATTGAGCAAACTGGAGTAATTGGTGAGAAACTAGAAATAGGTGGTTTTGAAGTATTTGAAGCACCATTTGTAGGAGCATATGTGCACGGTGGAAAAATCGGCGCGATGACAGGACTTTCTACAGCATCTGATAATGCAGAAGAAGTTGCAAAATCTGTTTCTATGCAAGTTGCATCTATGGGAGCAACTACTCTTTCTTATAAAGATTTTGATCCTGCATTTGTACAGTCAGAAACTGAAGCACGTATTGCTGCTATCGAAAAAGATAATATCGAACGTGGACGTTTAGGGAAACCTTTAAAGAATATCCCATTATTCATCTCTAGATCTCAAGTTACTGATACGGCAATCGCTGAAGCAAAAGCACGTTTTGAAGAAGAATTAAAAGCAGAAGGTAAGCCTGAGGCTATCTGGGAACGTATTATCCCAGGTAAAATCGACCGTTTTATCTCTGACAATGTTTCTTTAGATAAAGAACTAGCTTTACTAGATCAAGACTTCATCATGGACGACAGTAAAACTGTTGCTCAATATGTAGATTCTAAAGGTGCAAGCGTAGTAGGATTCAAAAGAGTTTCTATCGCTTAATTAGCTTTTAATAGAATATTAAAATCCCATCTAGGTAAATCTTAGATGGGATTTTTTTGTTTCTGATTTCGCTTTCGCGAAAGCGAAATATTCCTCTCACATATTTTCTACATTTGTACAATGCTTAAACATCTAATTTCTTTACTCGTACTAACCATAACTAGCTGTGCACAACTACCTAAACAAGGCAGCGATGAGCATTTTACTTTTGAAAAAATAAGTGAATTACCTATATCAATCAATGAGAGTTCTGGACTTATTGTTATAGATGGTCATTTAATTACTCATAATGATTCTGGTAACATGCCCATACTATATCAATTAGATACCACAGGAATTATTACTGATTATGTGAAATATCGTTACCTGTCAAATCATGATTGGGAAGCTATAACAATGTCAGATAGAGCAATTCATATAGCAGACATAGGCAATAATAGAGGTGACAGAAAAGATTTGAAAATCTATAACATTATTAAACCTGCGATATGGCAAGAAGACATAGATATAGATATCTCAACAATAACTTATGCCGCACAAACAAACTTTAAACGACGTAATCAACGACATTCTTATGATGCAGAGGCAATAATTGTTATTAATGAAGTTATGTATCTATTCTCTAAAGACTGGATTAACTACAACACTTCTATATATACACTACCACTTTACCAAGACACTTCATTAAATAGTCATCAAGTCATTAATACTAAAGGCCTAGTTACCGATGCTGCCTATAACAATAAAAACACGGTATTGCTATGCGGTTATAACCAAAGTCTTCAACCATTTGTAGCGCAATTAAATTTTAACGATGATAAGTTTACATTAATTAAGAAAGTAGATCTGCCTATAGAAGGTGCACAAATTGAAGCAATTGCATATTATGGTAAAGATCAACATGGCGATGACATATATTACCTAACTAGTGAAGCTGTAAATGTCCAACTAGGAGATGACGAGGCAAAAGTACCTGGAGAACTTTACAAATTGATCTGGCGAGAATAAGAACAATAAATTACTGAACTAGTATAATATTAAGATTAAAATCTGATTCTGAATCAAAAAGGAATTCCATTATATTTGCACAACCTCAGACACACCTTATGAAATACAATCGCATCCTTCTTAAATTAAGTGGAGAAGCATTAATGGGAAATAGACAATATGGTATTGATCCAGAACGTCTATCAGAATATGCTCAAGAAATCAAAAAAGCCATAGAAAAAGGTATTGAAGTAGCTATCGTTATAGGTGGTGGAAACATCTTTAGAGGTGTCGCTGGCGCGAGTGCTGGTATGGATCGCGTTCAAGGAGATCATATGGGTATGCTCGCTACAGTCATAAATGGTCTTGCATTACAAAGTGCACTTGAAGACGCTGGGGTGCCTACCAGACTACAATCTGCCATTAAAATAAATGAAGTAGCAGAGCCTTTCATACGTCGTAAAGCAATGAGACATCTTGAAAAAGGTCGTGTTGTAATTTTTGGCGGTGGAACAGGAAACCCATACTTTACAACTGATAGTGCCGCAGTATTAAGAGCGATAGAAATTGAAGCAGACGTGATTCTTAAAGGTACTCGTGTAGACGGTATCTATACAGCAGATCCAGAAAAAGATACAAACGCGACTAAGTTTGATTTTATAAGCTTTGATGACGTGTTGCGTAAAGGTCTAAAGGTAATGGACACTACAGCCTTTACCTTAAGCCAAGAAAACGAATTACCTATCATCGTCTTTGACATGAATAAAAAAGGTAATTTGATGAAAGTGTTGAGTGGAGAAAATATAGGAACCAGAGTACAATTATAAAAGTGGCAATATATTTGCTAACCGTAAAGTATAAATTTGAGCTATGAACGAAGAATTAGAACTAGTTATAGATGCCTGTAAGGAAGGAATGGAATCTGCCATTACGCACTTAGAAAAGCAATTATTAAATATCCGTGCTGGTAAAGCTAGTCCAGCTATGCTAGGTAGTGTATTTGTAGACTATTATGGTAGCCAGACACCTCTAGGGCAAGTTGCAAATGTTGCTGCGCCAGATGCTAGAACGATTACCGTGACTCCATGGGAGAAAGGCATGATTACAGAGATAGAAAAAGGGATCATGTATGCTAACCTGGGCTTAAACCCTATGAATAATGGAGAAAGCGTTATTATTAATGTGCCTGCATTAACTGAAGAGCGACGTATAGACCTTGCAAAACAAGCTAAAAGCGAAGGCGAGGACGCTAAAATAGGTGTACGCAACGATCGAAAAACAGCGATGAATGACCTAAAAAAATTAGGCCTATCTGAGGATCTTTTAAAAACCTCTGAAGAAGAAGTACAAGAACTTACTAATACTTACATTGCCAAGATTGATAAAATTGTAGCAGTGAAAGAAGCAGAAATAATGAAAGTATAATTATATACTTTTACAAAAAAAGCCAGCCATTATGCTGGCTTTTTTTTGATTGATATAGTTCTAAATAAGTGATAAGATTCTTTATAAGCGTATATGCTTCTTGTATTTTTATCGTTACTTAGTTAAGTTTTACATCTATTAGATTAATGTAATCAATGAGGTACTGGCCTTTTATTTTATTTCTTTTTTCAAGCATCATTGTTCAAGCGCAACAAGATGTCACACCTGCATTAGAAATAATCAAGGCATCTATCGCTAATAAGGATTTAAACAACCCTTTAAAAGCATTAAATACATTTCAGTACGAGAGCTATGAAAATCTCAAAATAGCAGGTAATCCTGAGGCTATAACAGGTTCTGGATATAAAAAAACAGAACTAAGAAGAACATTACTCAAAACCGGTGTCTTTTTATCTGAAAAGACATCTGACATCGTCCATGATCAGTCACAAGGCTATAAAGAGCTTATTACCGCTGCATTTATGCCTGGATTTGACAAGCCTGTATATCCTATCTACAACATCAATTTTCAATCTCGCAATTTGTATCAAGATACTTATGTCGTCTTTGATCAACATTATATTAATCCAGTTTCTAATAGTGGCCTCAATAGCTACAATTATGAAACCATAGGAGACACTATCATTGAAAATAGAAAAATTAATATTATAGGATTTGCACCCATAGAAACATCTACCTCTACCCTATCGGGCACTATCTATATAGATCAAGAAACTAGCGCCATTGCAAAGGCACATTATAACATTTTTAAAAATCTAAGAGTAGAGACTAAGCACGACTATGTATATGACTCATTACATCACTTATGGTATTGCTCTTATAGCGAGTTATTCATTAAGAAGACTAATAATGTAAAAGAAATAGAACTTTTTGGTGGACGTTTTGAAGTAGGTACTCGTAAACAAGAAGATATTGATCGTGAAACTGACGAACTCTATCTTATAATGAAAAGGTATCAAAAAGATTTCAAAACTAACCGTAAGGTAACTTTTGGTCAAAAAGGAGTTTCTATTGAAATCCCTGAAAATTCCATTGATAAACCACTCAGTTATTGGGACACCTATAGAAATGAAGAGCCTTTTACCACACAAGAGCTAGCTAATTTCATGCAATTAGACAGTATCGTAATGGCCGAGAAAGTGACTCGCAAACTAGAAGTCATAGAGAAATTTAAGGTAGGTTATTATCCCGTTGGATTTTTTGATATCGATCTCAAATACCTTATAAAATTTAATGAATACGAAGCCTTCAGAATAGGTATAGGTGGTACAACTAACGATAAATTTTCTGAGAGATGGCGAGTTAGTGGCTATGGAGCCTTTGGTACTAAAGACAAAGTTTTTAAACACAATATAACCTTAGGTTATAGAATTAGTGAAGAAAACAACACGTGGTTAAGCGCTTATAAAACAGATGACATCAATGAGTTTGCAGGAGCTAGATTCCTTACAGACGCTAGAGTATACTCACTTTTTGAGCCTCGATTAATTAATATACCTACATTTTACCTCTATAAAGAATATGGAGTATCATTACAGCAACGCTTATTCCCATCTGTGATTAGTGAGTTCTCGCTTTCGCGAAAGCGTATTTCACAAACTACTAATTATGTATTTGCCCCAGATGGTAATCCATTTGTCAATTACGTTTTATCAGAGGCTACAATTGCTGCCCGCTGGAGTCCTAAAAGTGAATTTATGAAAACTCCTAAAGGATATCAAGAAACGATAAAGGGATATCCAATTTTAAGCGGTCAAGTTACTAAGGGAATTCAAGGATTACTAGATAGTGATTTTAATTATTTAAAATTCTCTGGTAAGGCTTCATATACAATCCATAGAATCAACGGTTCTAAAACGGCATTTTTACTTGAAGGACATTATGCAAGTGGTGACGTACCATTAAGTCATTTATTTCACGCTTACCCTAATTCACCTACAAAGGATGAAGTGCTTCAACGGTTTTCTGTAGCTGGTAGAAATAGTTTTGAAACTATGTATTTTAATGAGTTCTTCTCTGACCGTATCGCGACGCTGCAAATGCGTCATAATTTCGCTCCATTTCATATAACATCCTGGCTCAACCCAGAATTAGTCATTACCTCGCGATATGCTATTGGGGACTTTAATGACACCGGTGATCATCTCAATATTGATTTTAATAGACTTAATAAAGGTTATACCGAGTCTGGTTTTGAATTAAATAAGTTGATTTATGGATTTGGGATTAGCGCAACTTATAGATATGGAGCATATCACTTGCCTCAATTTTCTGACAACCTAGCCCTTAAATTTACTTTCTATTTAGAAATTTAAAATTCATACTCTTAAAAATCTGTATAAACTATCTTTAAAAGTTACCTTTGCAGCCCTGTTAAAGGACTATGCAAAAGTTATTTAGTTTTTCGTTTTGGAATGGCATCGCAAGGATCATATTGCGCAACAGAGAGATTCTTCTGAGCCTTATTATTCTAGCCACTATAGGTCTCGCTACCCAATGGGGTAATATGCGATTCACCCATTCTGAGGCAAACCTATTGCCAGACAACCATCCTGTAAATCAAGAGTACAGACGGTTTTTAGATAAATTTGGTGAAGAAGGAAATTTAATAATTCTAGGAATAAAGAATAGCGATCTTCAAACCTATGAAGACTTTAATGCATGGAATCAACTTGCAGATTCTATTGAAAAATATGATGAAGTTGAGCTTGTTTTATCAACCTCTAACCTACCTGTCCTTAAAAAATCTGAAGATGCCTCTAAGTTTATCATTGAGCAATTATCTAAGGACCCATTAAAATCTAAAGAAGAGCTTACGGCATATAAAAAGGAGCTATTTGGTGAATTACCATTTTACCGCAACCTTATTTTTAGTGAAAAAGATTCAGTTCTTAGAACGGCTATTTATATCAAGAAGGACATTGTTAATAGCTCAATCAGAAAAGAGTTTGTACTCGATAAATTCAATCCGCTGATTGAAGATTATAAAACAAATCATGGCCTTTCAGAATTAAGAGTTTCTGGAATGCCTTACATCAGGACTTTAAACTCACAGAATATAGTTGATGAGATAAGTATGTTTCTATTGGCAGCATTACTTATCACATCTGCAATTTTCTTCTTCTTCTTTAGATCATGGAGAGCTACTTTTATATCTATAGTTACTGTAATAATAGGTGTGATGTGGGCTTTTGGATTTCTAGGGCTACTTAATTATGAGATTACGGTATTAACTGCACTTATTCCACCTTTAATAATTGTGATAGGAATTCCTAACTGTATTTTCTTAATTAATAAATACCAACAAGAAATTAAAGAACACGGTAATCAGGCCAAATCACTTCAACGTGTTATTACTAAGGTAGGTAACGCGACCTTAATGACTAATCTTACTACAGCTAGTGGATTTGCTACTTTTATCTTTACAGACAGCACCTTACTTAGTGAATTTGGGATTGTAGCTTCTATATGCATTGTTTCCATATTTCTTTTAAGCTTAATGATTATTCCTATCATTTACAGCTATTTACCAGTTCCTAAAGACAGACATCTAGAGCATTTGAGAAAACGTTGGATAGGCACATTTGTAGACTGGACAGAGCGTATGGTAAAAGAAAATCGTATCGCAATTTACATTACTAGCCTTATTGTATTAGTTATTTCTATTATAGGAATGTATCAAATAAGGGTTTCTGGTAGTCTGATTGAAGACATGCCTAAGTCTATGCAATTCTACAAAGACATTAAATTCTTTGAAAAAAGTTTTGACGGTATCATGCCACTAGAGATAGTAGTAAATACTAAGAGTAAAAAAGGTGTTTCTAAAGCCAAAACTCTTAAAAAGTTAGATGAAATAGAAACTCATATCATTGAAACTCCTGAGCTTTCTAGACCTATGTCTATCGTAAGTATCGTAAAATATACAAAGCAAGCGTTTTATGGTGGTGATCCCGAGTTTTATGACCTACCGACTACTTATGAACGTGTAGGTATATCTACCTTACTAGATGATAGTGGTGGCGACGCTATGCTTATGAAAAGTTACGTAGACAGTACTGGACAGTATGCTCGCATAACCACGTTTATGAAAGATATGGGAACAGACCGCATGGAGCGTGTAGAGGAGGATTTACGTGATGAGATAGCAAAGGTTTTTCCAGAAGATAAATATGAAGTTTTACTAACAGGTAAGGCACTCGTTTTTCAAAAAGGGACTAATTACCTTATCAACAATTTAGTAATCTCCTTAACACTTGCGATCATCCTAATCGCTCTATTTATGGCGTGGATGTTTAAATCTGTGCGCATGATACTAGTCTCACTCGTACCTAATATTTTGCCGTTAATTATTACAGCAGGTTTAATGGGTTATCTAGGCGTTCCTATTAAACCATCAACGATATTAGTATTCTCCATAGCTTTTGGTATATCCGTGGATGATACAATACACTTTTTAGCAAAATATAGACAAGAACTCATTGCAAATAAATGGCGAGTTAAAAAATCTGTATATGCTGCTTTAAGAGAAACAGGAGTTAGCATGTTCTATACTTCTATCGTATTATTTTTTGGGTTTTCAACATTCACAATTTCTAGTTTTGGTGGCACCGTGGCACTAGGCGCATTAGTAAGTGCAACATTACTATTTGCCATGTTATCTAACTTATTATTGCTTCCTAGTATGCTTTTGTCTTTAGAACGCAGTATTGCAAACGAGCGCACGTTTAAAAAACTACCTATCCCTATTATCCATAAAGATGGAGATGAAGAGCAAGAGTAGATGTGATTTCGCTTTCGCGTAAGCATATTCACAACAATCCCTTTGATAATCATTGGCATTCCATGTCATAAAAATTATATTTGCTGTTCTTAAAAAATCGAGAATGCAACATCAAAGAATTGCCGCGTTATTGCAAGCAGAACCTAGCATGCAGGAGATTACTGTAAAAGGTTGGGTACGTAGTTTTAGAAACGATCGATTCATCGCTTTAAACGATGGATCTACCATTCATAATTTACAATGCGTTATTGAGCCAGATAATTATGAACGCGCTCTTCTAGACCAGATTAATGTAGCAGCGGCTGTGGCCGTGACAGGAACACTAGTAGAGAGTGCTGGTAGTGGACAACGTGTTGAATTACAAGCAAAAACTGTAAAAATACTAGGTAAAGCAGATCCAGAAGAAGTTGCTAAAACTATACTATCTCCTAAACGCCACAAACTAGAGACTCTACGTGAGCAAGCACATTTAAGAGTACGTACTAACACATTCGGTGCAGTCATGAGAGTACGTGCTGCATTATCATTTGCTGTACACAAATACTTTCAAGAAAACGGTTTCTATCAAGCACATACGCCTATAATTACTGGTAGTGATGCTGAAGGAGCCGGAGAAATGTTCCGCCTATCAACATTAGACCCAAAGAATCCACCACTTGATGAGGACGGAAATATAGACTATAAACAAGATTTCTTTGAAAAAGAATCTAACCTTACCGTTTCTGGTCAATTAGAAGCTGAGACCTATGCCATGGGATTAGGACAGGTATATACCTTTGGCCCTACTTTTAGAGCAGAAAATTCAAACACCTCTAGACACCTTGCAGAGTTTTGGATGATCGAGCCTGAAGTTGCATTTAATGACCTAGATGCTAATATGGATCTGTCTGAAGACTTTATCAAATATGTTGTTAAATATGCACTAGACAACTGTAAAGATGATTTAGACTTCTTAGAAAACAGACTTATACAAGAAGACAAGAGCAAGCCACAAGCTGAACGTAGCCCAATGGAACTGCGCAAGAAACTAGAATTCATTCTTAAAAACAACTTTAAACGTGTTTCTTATACAGAAGCGATCGATATATTAAAGAGCTCTAAACCTAATAAGAAAAAGAAATTTAAATATCTTATTGAAGAATGGGGCGCAGACTTACAAAGTGAGCATGAACGCTATCTAGTAGAAAAACATTTTGAATGTCCGGTTATCCTTTTTGACTATCCTGCAAATATTAAAGCATTTTACATGAGACTAAACGATCCTGACAGTGAAGGTCGTGAAACTGTAAGGGCTATGGATATCTTATTTCCAGGAATTGGAGAGATCATAGGTGGATCGCAACGAGAAGAACGTTATGACGTACTTAAAGAGAAGATGGACACTATGGGAATTCCTGAAGAAGAGCTATGGTGGTACCTAGAGACTCGCAAATTTGGTAGTGTAACTCACAGTGGTTTTGGTCTAGGTTTTGAGAGACTAGTAATGTTTGTAACTGGTATGAGTAACATTAGAGATGTGATACCTTATCCACGCACACCTGGTAATGCAGAGTTTTAAATAAATAATTATCCGCAATATAAATCCCAATATCAAATCTTGATTTTGGGATTTTGTTTTTATTTAAGACCAGTACTACAGTATTAGTTTATATTTAATAAACAAACCGCCTTTATAAATACCGCTTTTGTTATTTTTACTAGGTAATTAATAATCCCATGCTTAGACAGTCGTTAAATTTCAAGCTATCACAAAAGCTCTCTCCTCAACAAATCCAGTTGATGAAGTTGATCCAATTGCCCACACAGGCATTTGAACAACGCGTTAAACAAGAGCTAGAAGAAAATCCAGCACTGGATGATAGTAAAGACAATCTAGATGATGACTATGATGAATTCTCTAATCAAGACGAATATGGTGATGATAATGACACCATAGAGGCAGATATTAATGTGGATGAATACCTGAGTGATGATGACATCCCAGAATATAGAACACAGGCTAATAATTACAGCGCAGATGATGATGAGAAAAGTATCCCCTATGCCTCTGGGACTTCTTTTACGCAATCTCTTACAGATCAATTAAATACTAGACGTTTAAGCGAGCAACACTATGGCATCGCACAATTCCTAGTAGGAAGCATAGACAACAGTGGCTATATACGTAGATCCATGGAAGATATAGCAGATGATCTCGCATTTACGATGAATATCTATACAGATGTTGCAGAGGTAGAACAAGTTTTAAAGGTCGTTCAACAATTAGATCCTGCAGGTGTAGGCGCACGTGATTTACAAGAATGTTTATTGATTCAGCTTTCGCGAAAGCGTAGTAACGACAGCACCGAGCTAGCCATGAAGTTAGTAGGTGAATCTTTTGACGCTTTCAGTAAAAAGCACTACAAGAAAATACTGGAAAAATACCATATAGATGAAGATGAGCTGCGAGATGCTATTGAAGAAATAGAGCATTTAAATCCCAAACCTGGTAGCGCTTATGCTGGTGGTAGCACAAGAATGGTAGAACAAGTGGTTCCAGATTTTACCATCCGTATTAAAGATGGTGAGTTAGAACTTACTTTAAATGGTCGTAACGCACCAGAATTGCACGTGTCTAGGGATTATTCTAACATGCTTAAAGGTTATAAAGAAGCAAAAGAAAAAAGCAAGTCGCAAAAAGATGCTGTTATGTTCATCAAACAAAAGTTAGATGGTGCAAAATGGTTTATTGAGGCTATTAAACAGCGTCAAGAAACGCTATTTATGACTATGTCCTCCATAATGTATTATCAGAAAGAATATTTTCTTACTGGCGATGAACGCAATTTAAGACCAATGATTCTTAAGGATATCGCTGATGAGATAGGAATGGATGTATCTACCGTATCTCGTGTCGCAAATTCAAAATATGTTGACACACCATATGGTACTAAATTAATTAAAGAGTTCTTTTCTGAATCCATGACAAACTCTGATGGAGAAGAGGTATCAACTAGGGAAATTAAAAAAATATTAGAAACGGTTATAGGTGAAGAGAGTAAAAGAAAGCCACTTACAGATCAGAAACTGGCAGAATTACTTAAAGAAAAAGGATATCCTATTGCAAGACGTACTGTTGCAAAATACCGTGAGCAACTAGATATTCCCGTAGCAAGGTTGCGCAAGGAAATTTAAAAATCATCATGAAAGTTTTTTTAAGGTTCTGGAGTTATCTAGCAAATCCTTTATTTGTGCCTGCGTTAGTAGCGCTATGGTATTTTTTAAACGTATCCTTTACGGACGGTTTAATTATAGAGTTAAAAATGTACTTAATTCTTGTTTTGACAGCGGTACTTCCTATGCTTATTTTTGCTATTCTAAAGCTGTTAGGCGTGGTTAAAAGCATACACTTACTAGATATTAAGGAACGTCGCACACCGCTTGCTGCATATGCTATTTTATTGCTTATTTTAATAAGAGGTGGATTTAATGATTTAACAGATTTACCTCTCTATTATTTTTTTGTAGGCGTTTTAATTGCGACAATCGTGGCTTTTATAATGTCCATTGTACATTACAAATTAAGCTTGCATATGATGGCTATGGGAGGTATGATCGGGTTTGCATTAATGCTGCACGCTAGTTTAAAAATACCATCTGCATTTTATATCGCTATATTATTTATCGTTGCAGGACTTACCGCTACTTCAAGATTATCGATGAAGGCTCATAAAAACAACGAATTACTATTTGGGCTATTTACTGGATTGATAGCTCAAATTATGACTGGAATATACTATTTATAAAAGATAAAACTCAATCCCAAACTTAATAGGCTGCAGGTTGATCGCTTCTCCATTCACCTGAGCATCTTCATTAAACAATGTATTCAAATTATATTGTACAAAGGCGTTAAAACTTCCATTACCTAAAGTTAGTGTGGCAGAATATCTAAATTTGTTAAGTTCTGGTATACTAGTTTGAACAACAGTATTATTTGCTTGCTCAAATCGAGATTTATAATAATAAATATAACCTAGCTTAATTCCTGAATAAACACGCCAGAAATTATACTTTGTTGCTGTTGATGTCCTCCACCTAAATTGAATAGGCATCTCTATTAGATTAGTATTAAATCGGTTTGATTTATAATCAACGTCTGACTCAATAATGGCATATATAGATTTACCAGAGGCTTCTTCACCTATAAAAAGATTAGAGTTATAAGTATTAGTAGACAAGCCTAAACCTACTCCTATGGCTATGTTACGACGTTTGTTGATGGGCATATCTCTTATAAAGCCAAGATGCAGACCGCCAGAAAAACCATTTTGTGTAAAATCAACAGGCTCATTATTGATAAGGTTAAAAGATAAGCCTATATAAAACTGATCTTCTCTATATAATGAATCAACAACTGCAGGAATAGCATTCTCACTCTTACGATTTTCATTACTTTGTCCATAACAAGATAAGGCAGTCAAAAAACCTATTAATAAAAGAAGTTGTTTCATAAAGTAAAGATATGAATTTGATGAATGGATATATAAAAAAAGCCGTTTCATTGAGAAACGGCTTCTAAAAATATACAAAAGAAGATTTATCTTCTCTTTATGTTATTCATTGGATCACCTTGATTAGATGTGTAAGTAATTTTGAGAGCTTGTGCTTTTCTTAATTCTTGCTTAACATCAGTTAGCACTCCTACTTTAGCATTTCTATCTACCTTTAGAGATACCATCATTTGATCTTGTAGGTTTTCTGGCATTGCAGATCTCTTAGTGTTGACATAATTATAAACATCTTCTACACGAGAAATTTTGTCTCCTAATTGCACTACATCACTAGTACCGAAAGTTTTCTGATAATTAACTCCTGGTTTACCTATATAGATATTAACCAATTTGTTTTTATCTTCTAATTTCTCTACTTGATTAGCAGCTGGCAATTGGTTTTCAACAAGCATCTCATCATCTCTCATCACAGTCGCAACCATGAAGAAAAATAAAAGCATGAATACGATATCTGGTAATGATGCTGTAGATACTGGCGGTAAATCACCACTCTTTTTCTTATTAAACTTTGACATAATTATCCTGCTACTTGTGGTTCTGCCTCAGAAAGATTTCTTGGATAAAGCTCTCTAATGACGTCTAATCTTTTCTCTAACTCTAAATACTCAGGTGTTTCCTTATCTGCCTCTTGTGTATCCTTATATCTAGCATACATAGATTCATAAGTCTCTCCATAACGTTGCGTTGCCGCTCGGTTTCTTAGTATTGTATAAGCCCTTACTAACTCATTAGTTACGGTTATATAATAATCGTAAGTTGCCTGTCTATCATTAACTAGTGAGACAATAGCTTTCTTAGGATTATCTGAGGATTCTGGACTTCTTTCGCCTTCGCAATAAGCACATCCACTTTTACCTTCTCCACCTCCGTTATCAATAAACGCGACGGCAGCATCAGTTAAATCCTTTAATTCCATTAGCTCTTCTTCAACTAACAGTTGATTATCCTTATTAACCAATACTTGAAAAATATTTTTTTTCTTTACTGGTGGTGGTGGCGTTTGTTCATCAACTTCTGGCGGCAGCTTACTTACAATCCCACTATCAACTTCAATAGTAGTAGTTACTAGGAAGAAAATCAAAAGTAGGAAGGCAATATCTGCCATTGATCCTGCATTTACCTCAGGTGCTGCTCTTCTAGCCATAATTTATCTATTTAATAATTTGCTTACTCCTGTCCACAGTATTGAACCTACCGCAAGAATAGCGACGATATAAAATGTATAGATAGAAGCTCCAACTAATTTAGAAGTTCCTTCTGTAAGTGGCTCACCTTCATCTAACATTACTAATTTCCCTGTACTAGGATCAGTTACTGCATCATCTGCAAAACCGTAATACGCTATTAAACATATAGCAACAAGTATACCAACTGAAATTAAAGAGCGCTTTAATACAGCTGGACTGCTGAAAATCCCTTTTAATACAAAGAATAACACTAGACCTACAGTAATAGCCATTACTGCATACGCTAGATACATCATAGGTGCCAAAGTCGCATTTTGCAACGCACCGTCGTTTGTTAAATCTGCTGCCTCTGCTTGAATAGCTTCATCTCCTACTGAAATAGTGTATAAGAAGAAACCAGCTGCGATAACACACAGCAAAAGCGCTAGATATTTAAATACTTTATGTAATACCATGATTTAAATCTGGTTTAAAGGGTTAATTACAGCTTTCCATTCTTGTAGTCTACAAGAATGTCGATAAGTGTGATAGAAGCGTCTTCCATATCATTTACGATACTATCGATTTTTGCAACGATGTAATTATAAAAGATCTGAAGTATAATAGCCACAATAAGACCAAATACTGTAGTAAGTAGTGCTACTTTAATACCACCAGCTACAAGTGCAGGCTCCATAGCTCCAGCAGACTGAATATTATCAAAAGCATCAATCATACCTAATACTGTTCCCATGAAACCAAGCATCGGCGCAAGTGCGATAAATAAAGAAACCCAAGAAACATTTTTCTCTAGTTGTCCCATTTGTACACCACCATATGCTACAACAGCTTTCTCTGCTGCCTCAACACTTTCATCTGCTCTATCCAGACCTTGGTAATAAATAGATGCAACAGGCCCTTTAGTATTTCTACAAACCTCTTTTGCAGCTTCAACTCCACCACTCTTAAGAGCATCTTCTACCTGAGCAGCTAGCTTTTTTGAGTTAGTAGTAGAAAGATTTAAATAAATAATTCTTTCAATAGCAATTGCTAAACCTAAAATAAGACATATCAATACAAATGACATGAATACTGGACCACCTTCTATAAAACGCTTTTTAAGCTCTTGGTGGAATGTGATTTCTTCAGTAACATTTGCCGAAGCATCGTCATCTTGAGAAATAATAGTTGTGATTGCGCTAGTTGTAGTTGCAGTTGTGCTAGCATTTGCAGTTGTAGATAGACCTAACATCATTACTACAGCCATGAACAAAATTGAAAGTGATCGTTTCATTTTAAGATTTATTGATTTATTTGAATTTTCGAGTCAAGGGGTAAATATATAATTTATCTCTTAAAAAACAGAACTTCTATTATTATACCAATGTTAATTATTATTAATTAACAGGTCTAACTTCTGGAAAACAGTAAAATAACACAACATTTATATTAAAAATCTTTCTTAATAAGACTAAATTTATAGAGGATAACTACATAAATAACGCATTTCTTCAGAATACTAAATCTAAAAAAACCCTTTAAATCACTAAGATCTAAAGGGTTTAAGCAGAGAGGAAGGGATTCGAACCCTCGAAACGTTGCCGTTTACACGCTTTCCAGGCGTGCGCCTTCGACCACTCGGCCACCTCTCTAATTGACGACAAGATTACAAAAAATTAAACTTATCTCTACAATTATTTACACACTTATCTCGCCTCTAAGAGATGTCTCAAAATATTTTTTAAAGTCACCTGTTTCTGGCATATAAGATAGCAAGTACATCATTTTTGCAAGTGCAGCCTCTGTAGTTATATCATAACCGGAAACCATACCTAATTTTTTCAGTGCTACACTTGTTTCATATTTACCCATGTCTACTGAGCCACCGCGACATTGTGTAACATTGACAATCCTTATATTTTTTAACAAAGCATTTTTTAGCGCTTCTATAAACCATTTACAAGTAGGTGCATTTCCACTACCATAGGTCTCTAAAATAATACCTCGCAATCCATCAATATGACATATTGATTTAACAACCTGCTCAGTGATACCTGGAAATAACTTCAACACAACAACCCTAGCATCCATATCTGGCCTGTAAATCATCTTAAGCGGACTCAACTCTAGTGGTTTTAATTTTGCAAGTGAGACCCTATCAAATCCACCTTGCCATAGTAATTGTCGATCAATATTTAAATGAACTCCACTAATTGCTAGTGGCGGATAGTTAGGAGAGCTAAAAGCTTCAAAGTGCTCAGCATTCATTTTAGCGGTGCGATTTGCCCTATAAAGTTGATACTCAAAGTATACACAAACCTCTCTAATAATAGGTTCGTTATTATCCCATTCACTAGCTAACTGTATACTGGTAATTAGATTTTCCTTTGCATCAGTACGTAAATCACCAATCGGTAATTGCGATCCTGTTAAAACAATAGGCTTCGTTAAATTCTCAAACATAAAGCTCAATGCACTACCAGTATGAGACATCGTATCACTGCCATGCAACACAACAAAACCATGATAGTCATCATAACTAGTATTGATAATGTCTCCCAGAATTTTCCAATACCCTAAATCCATATCTGAAGAATCAATAGGCTCTTCAAATGACGTTGTTTCGATCTGACAGTCTAACTGTTTCAGTTCTGGAATATGAAATAAAAGTTGAGTAAAATCAAAAGAACGCAAAGCTCCTGTTTCAGGATCTTTAATCATTCCTATGGTTCCACCAGTATATATAAGTAAAATCTTAGGCTTCATCTACAACTGCAAGTTTTTCTTTATTGAATACAGGTCTTGCATACATCATTAAAAAACTCTCAACAGCCTTCTCATCTTCTACATTAACCCTTAGACGTAAGCGACGTTCAAAATAAGCAAGATCTTGATCTGTGTAATATTCACTATACTTCTTTTTATTAGAAACTAAATCATAAGCCACATAATTAGTAGGCCATAATTTATAATTAGATTGTATAGTATCGTCTAATTGACTTACCACTTGTTGTAATACTTGATTAGTACCTGCGGCACTCTCATTATTAAATAATTGAGGCTTGCCAGCTGCAATATGTATATGCCTTTTCTGCCCCAAAGCACCTTTTAGAATACTATTAAAATCCTCATTCTCTGACTTAATATACTCTTCCTCTGCAGCCTTTGCTAGTAATTCTGGTACTTTAAGAATATCTGTAGGATCATATTCATAAGAAATACTTACTGGTACAATCTTAAGACTATTAAGATACTCATGCACCGGCATGTTACCAGATGCTAGACCAATCATTTTAAGAACTCCTTGCTCAGTTATATCATTTCCATCTTTAGTTCTACCTTGTCTTTGTGCGATCCACACACTGCGGTTTTCTTCTTGAAGCAATGTCCTTATATACTCACTTAATTTTTTACTACTCAGCAACGTTTCGCGAGGCCCTACACCTCTTTTAACGATAAAATTTCGAGTCAACTTACTTAAAGCATTAACAAATGGACGTTGTACTAAATTATCACCTATCGCACTAGCAGTTCTAATCAGGTCGTGATCAAACAACTTTACATTAAGCAAACAAGTATCCAGTATTATATCTCTATGATTTGATATATAGAGGTAAGGTTGATTCTTTTCTAAATTCTCAAATCCCGAAGTAGTTAATCCTGAAGAACTTTCTTTTAAAATCCTCATCACGGACTGTCTAATCACATCTCTCTGAAAATCATTTATTGACTTACAGCTCAATACTATTTCTTTTACCTTTTCATAAGGCATATCTGGAAACGTATATTGAAACAGAGTTTTAATCATGGGATGACGCACTGCACTTTGAAGCGCGATATTCACCTCAGCATCATTAAAAAATCTTATGTCATCAAATTGGGCCAATATGTTGTAGTTAAGTTACAGGCTGTAAATGTAAGTATCTCAACACTTACACACCGAAGATTTTAGTAGAATTTAAGGTTGTGACCTCTGCAACATGCTCTATACTGGTATCATAAATTTCTGCTAGCTTTTGTGCCACAAGGGACACATACGCACTTTCATTACGTTTACCTCTATGTGGTACTGGTGCTAGATATGGTGCATCCGTTTCTAGGACGATATGTTTTAAATCTATTTCTTTTAAAAATTTATCAATCTTACCATTTTTAAATGTGGCTACACCACCTATCCCTAGACTCATTTTTAATTCAATTGCTAGCAACGCCTGTTCAAATGTACCTGTAAAACAATGAAATATTCCATTTAAACACGTACCACGGTAAGACTCTAATACCTCAAAAACTTCATCAAACGCATCTCTACAATGAATAGCGATAGGTAATTCACGCTCTATAGACCACTCAATTTGAGTTTTAAAAGCCTCAATTTGTTGAACTTTAAACTCATCGCTCCAGTACAAATCAATACCTATCTCACCTACGGCAACATACTCTTCCTTTCCTAGCATCTCTTTTACATGCGCAAGTTCTTCAACATAATTGTCTTTAACATGAGTAGGATGCAAACCTGCCATCAAATGAACATTCTCTGGATACTTTCTTTTTAATTCGAGCATCGCAGGAGTGTATGCAGAATCTATTGCAGGAACAAAAAAACGTTCAACACCAGCCTCAATGGCTCGCTGCATCATCTCTTTTTGATCTTCATCAAATGCCTCGCTATATAAATGTGTATGTGTATCTGTTAAAATCATTTTGCAAAAATAAAGGATTGTTTGAAGTCCGCTTTCGCGAAAGCGTATTTATATTTACCACAAACTATTTACATGTTTTCACTTAAAAAGACGCTAGAAAGTCGTGGCTATCAATCACACATCATAAGACTATCTGAAAAAAGCGGCCATATTATAACTAAAGCGACTATCAACGGTGAGACTGGTCGATTTATCATAGACACAGGTGCTAGTGCTACTTGTATTAACCAAGAATTATCAGAAAAGTACCAATTAACGTCTGAAGAAATGAATCAACAAATAGGGACTGCAAGCGGCTCCTTAATTCCACAAATCGCGCATCACAATATTATGCAGCTAGGAAACTGGATTGATAACGATTGTAGTCTACTCACCATGGATATGAGCTTTATCAATCAGGCTTTAAAAGCAGAAGGTATGCGTAGTATTCAAGGTTTATTAGGTGCAGATTTTTTAATAAAGTCTAAAGCTATCATTGATTATTCTGGTAAGAAAATCTATTTAAAACATTAAGCAAAAAAAGCCTCTTTTACAAGAGGCTTTTTAAGTAATGTTTACAAGAGCAATTCTTAATAAAATATTGTGAAGGCTCCACTTGTTATATTAAAATCATTAGGTGGTCCAGTCATAAATGAGAACGTACCTGTTACAGAACTAGCGACCGCATCAACAGCTGTTATTTCTAAAGTTCCAGATATTGCTGGTGTAGGTGTCCCACCAGAAATATAACTTGCGGTATACATTCCTGTACTCGCAAACATATATGTACCTACTGTGATGGTCTCTGGAAAGTTTAACACGATAGAATTAGCTCCATTTGATGCATTTACCACGATTGCACCACCTGCGTTAATAGGTGATATAACAGATGGTGTGAATGCAACACCGTCTACATTTGCAGCTAGACTACTAGCCGTTGCACTGCTACCTGGCCCTATTGGACTGCCAAATGGTACCTGAAATATAACACCTTGACGCATGTAAAGTGAATCAGCATTCATAGGTAAGTAACTTACAAAAGAAAAAGTACCTGTTAAAGTTCCTGCTGGTGTACCAGCTGACAGTACTACTTGACCAGTACCAGCACCTTCGTTTGTAGAATAAACATCTGTATTATTAAAAGTATAAACCGCTTCATTAGGTGAACCAGCACCTAGAGGATAGGTACCTGCATTTGCAGATTCTAGATTAAATTGAAGTTGTTCAATTCTATTCAAACCAGTGATTGTCACTGAGCCGTCTGCGTTTGCCACAGCAGTCATTTGTGTAGACTTGAAGAATTCTCCGTTGCGTACGGCTTGGATTGCTGGGATGTTATCATCCTCTAAATTGTCTTCACAGGCGGTAAATGCAAATAGCGCAAGTGAATAAATAAAAAGCTGTTTAATCAATCTCATTCTTAAAAATGTGTTTGAGCAAATGTAAATAAAAATAAAAGATATGATGCTCATTATTAAAATAAGTATATTTTTGCACACTCAAATTAATAACTCGGGTCGGGCACCCACAAATTTTAATGATATGCCAGTAAAAATTAGATTACAAAGACACGGAAAGAAAGGAAAACCTTTTTATTGGATCGTTGCAGCAGATGCACGTTCAAAAAGAGATGGTAAATACCTAGATAAAATAGGGACTTATAATCCTAACACTAACCCAGCTACAATCAACTTAGATGTTGATGGTGCTGTAAAATGGTTAGAAAATGGAGCACAGCCTACAGATACTGCTCGTGCTATTTTAGGTTATAAAGGAGTAATGCTTAAGAAACACCTTAAAGGTGGTGTTAAAAAAGGAGCATTTACTGAAGAGCAAATGGAAGAAAAGTTCAACGCTTGGTTAACTGAAAAAGAAGCTAAAATATCTGCAAAAGCAGGTGGCCTTCAAAAAGATGCTGATGCAGCTGCTGCAAAAGCACTAGCAGCAGAAAAAGCTGTTAATGAAGCACGTATCGCTGCAAATGCACCAGTAGTAGAATCTACTGACGCATCTAGTGAAGAAGAATAAATTATTATCATGCGTAAGAAAGATTGTTTTTACGTAGGGACAATAGTTAATAAATTTAGCTTCAAAGGTGAGCTATTAGTCAAATTAGACACAGACGAGCCTGAGCTATTTACAGAAATGGAATCAGTTTTTATCGAAATCGGTAAAAACTTGGTTCCATTTTTTATTGAATCTAGTCAATTACACAAATCCTTATTATTAAGGGTAAAGTTTGAAGATATCGATGATGAGCCAGCTGCAGACGCATTGATGAAACATGATCTATACCTACCACTCACTGCGCTACCACCTTTAGAAGGCAATAAGTTTTATTTTCATGAGATCATTAATTTTAAAATGATCGATCTAAATTATGGAGAAGTAGGAAACATAACAGGTGTTAACGACACCACATCGCAAGCCTTATTTGAGGTAGATCAAAATGGGATAGAAATCTTAATCCCTATGAATGATGACTTTATAAAGGAAGTTAATCGAGAAAATAAGACCATAACTGTAGACACACCAGAAGGGCTTATAGAAATGTACTTATCAGAATAGTAACTTATGAGCGTTTTTAAATTCAAAGAATTTGAAGTTGCTCAAGATCGTTGTGCCCAGAAAATAGGCACAGATGGCGTTTTACTAGGCGCCTGGGCTAGTAAATACAAAACACCATATAACATATTAGATATAGGAACAGGCACTGGTGTAATAGCTTTAATGCTAGCACAACGTTTTCACAACGCACAAATTGAGGCTATAGAACTTGATGAAGATGCCTTTGAACAGGCTGCAACTAATTTTGAGAACGCGCAATGGAGCGATAGAATGTTTTGCTATCATGCCTCTTTTCAAGAGTTTTTTGAAGAAGTTGATGATACTTATGATTTAATTATAAGCAATCCTCCTTTTTTTGATTCTGCTAGTATTAATAATAATGCGACGATTGAAAAAAACAGAGAACAAGCACGCTTTGATCAAGCACTACCTTTTGAAGAGTTACTTTACGGCGTTTATAAATTACTAGATGACGATGGCATATTCTCTTGCATTATACCATATGAAAGAGAGACACATTTTTTAAAAATCGCTGCTCATTATAAACTCTTTCCATCACGAATTACACATGTGAAAGGAACTGATTCTAGTGCTATTAAAAGAAGTTTGTTGGAATTACGCTTTTGCGAAAGCGAGATAAAACCAGATCTACTGACTATAGAAATAAGTAGACACCAGTACACAAAAGACTATACCAACTTAGTCAGAGATTTCTATTTAAAAATGTAAGTAACACTTTGAGCAACTGAGTTAAGAAAAGTATATTTACGCAAACGATTGAAACGATGAAACCAGATTTATTTGAAGCACCAGATTACTATAACCTGGACGACCTTTTAACTGAGGAACATAAAATGATACGTGATGCTGCCCGTGCATGGGTAAAGCGTGACGTGTCCCCTATTATTGAGCAAGCCGCTCAAGAGGCTAAATTCCCTAAAAGCATCATTCCAGGCCTGGCTTCGATAGGTGCTTTTGGGCCATATATACCAGAAGAATATGGTGGTGCAGGACTAGATCAAATTTCATATGGTTTAATTATGCAGGAAATTGAACGTGGTGATAGTGGAGTACGATCTACTGCCTCGGTTCAATCTTCTTTAGTAATGTATCCTATATGGAAATATGGCACTGAAGAACAAAAGCAAAAGTTTTTACCTAAACTAGCTAGCGGTGAGTTTATGGGATCTTTTGGTTTAACTGAACCTGATCACGGATCTAATCCTGGTGGCATGGTTACACGTTTTAAAGATGCTGGTGATCATATCATACTCAACGGTGCAAAACTATGGATTTCAAATAGTCCTTTTTGTGATGTAGCAGTAGTATGGGCTAAAGATGAGAATGACCGTATTCATGGAGTACTAGTGGAGCGCGGTATGGAAGGTTTTACTACTCCAGAAACTCATAATAAATGGTCTCTACGAGCTAGCGCAACTGGCGAATTAATTTTTCAAGATGTAAAAATCCCAAAATCAAATATTTTACCAGGCCGCAGTGGACTGGGCGCACCTTTGAGCTGTCTAGATAGTGCACGTTTTGGTATCGCATGGGGCGCGATAGGTGCTGCTATGGACTGTTATGATACCGCTTTAAGATATTCTAAGGAACGTATCCAATTCGGTAAACCTATTGCTGGTTTTCAACTTCAACAAAAAAAACTAGCTGAAATGATAACCGAAATCACAAAAGCTCAATTACTAGCATGGCGATTAGGTGTATTACGTGAGGAAGGTAAAGCTACCAGTGCACAAATATCTATGGCAAAACGTAATAATGTTGAAATAGCCATTAACATCGCTAGAGAAGCAAGACAAATGCTTGGAGGAATGGGAATTACTGGCGAGTATAGCATCATGCGCCATTCTATGAACTTAGAGAGTGTTATTACTTATGAAGGTACACATGATATTCACTTGTTGATTACAGGACTAGATATTACAGGAGAAAACGCCTTTTCTTAATCCATACTTTATTCATAAAAAAACCGATTCTATCGAATCGGTTTTTTTATTATTCAGAATTTATAGCTCTATATTATCTCTATATTCTTCTTTTAAATCCTGTCCTGAAATATCTATAACACTTTCTATTTGAGGAGCATGCTTTTTAATAGTAAGCTCAACACCAGATTTTAAGGTCATTTGATTAACATGACAACCTACACAGGTCCCTAATAAACGGACTGTGACATATTTATCATCCCTAATATCAACGAGCTCGATATCACCAGCATCGCGTTGTAAAAAAGGCCTGATTTCTTCTAGTCCAGCTTCAACAGCAGTTTTAAGTTCGGTTCCTGTCATAATATTATTTATTTACAGCACTACATCCTGCCATAGTAGTTATCTCTATAGCTCGGGTAGGTGGCAATGCACTATTACGTCGTACAGTTTGTTCAACGACGTTTTTAGTTATTTCAGTGAACGCAGTTTCGATTTCAGTCCCATCTTGTAAGGCAGCAGGTCTTCCTATATCACCTGCTTCTCTAATGGTTTGCTGCAATGGTAATTCACCCAAAAATGGAATACCTAAATCTTCTGCTAGATGTTTTGCTCCATCTTTACCAAAAATATGATATTTATTCTCTGGTAATTCTGGTGGCGTAAAATATGCCATATTCTCAACGATACCTAACACTGGTACGTTAATGCTTTCTTGTTGAAACATAGCAACACCTTTACGCGCATCAGCTAGAGCAACATTTTGCGGTGTACTGACAACAACAGCACCTGTAAGAGGTAATGACTGCATGATAGAAAGGTGTATATCACCTGTGCCTGGTGGCAAATCCACAACTAGAAAATCTAGATTACCCCATGCGGCATCAAAAATCATTTGATTTAATGCTTTTGCAGCCATAGGTCCACGCCATACTACAGCCTGATCTGGCTGTGTAAAGAACCCTATTGACAGAATTTTAACTCCATAGCTCTCAACAGGTTTCATCTTAGACTTACCATCTACATTTACAGACAAAGGCTTTTCATTAACCACGTCAAACATGATTGTTGCACTAGGCCCATAGATATCGGCATCTAATAGTCCTACTTTGAAACCCATCTTTGCGAGCGAAACTGCTAGATTTGCAGTGACTGTAGATTTACCTACTCCACCTTTACCAGATGCTACTGCAATAATATTATCTATTCCAGGAATAGGTTTTCCTTTAATTTCTGGAGCTTTATTTTGAGTAACCGGTGCTTCAACCTTAAGATTTACTTTTATCTGTGCCTTATCATAAACTTCTTTATGAATAGCCTGTAGTATGGAGACCTCTGTTTTCTTTTTTGCCTGTAGACTAGGATTATCAATAGTGACATCTACCACTACCTCATCGCCAAAAACGAGTACATTTTTAATAGCACCACTTTCTACCATATTTTGTCCATGACCAGGAACCGATATGGTTTCTAGCGCCTTCATCACTTGTTGTTTTTCTATTTTCATAGCTTCTTTAGAATGCTACAAAGATAAGCAGCAAGACAGTTAATTAAAAGCAATCTAAATAAGAAACTGATAATCTGTTGTTAAGAATTACGCTTTCGCGTAAGCGAAGTCTAGGTAATCTCAATTAATCTTTAAAAACTGGTAGTTCTAGATTAGGATCCCAATATATTTCTTGAAAATTTTGAACCTGATCCTCAATTACTTCAATACCTTCACTTTCTAAAAGCTGTTGCATGAGATGAGTGCCTTGAAAATGATGTTTACCTGTTAATAAACCGTTGCGATTTACCACACGTTGTGATGGTATATCAGGCATATTATGACTGGCATTCATAGCATATCCTACAGTTCTACTACTGCGCGGCGCACCTATGTATCGTGCTATGGCACCATAACTAGTAACACGACCGTGTGGGATTTGCTTTACCACTATAAATACTCGTTTATAAAAATCGCTAGAAGACTTCATAGATGCGTATCAAAGTAAATAATGCAATAACCATAGTTAATGCTGATAAGATATAATTAATTTTACGAGCAAAGGTATGACTGTCAAAACCGAACTTTTTAACATATTTAATATATGCAAATAGCATCATAAAGGTTCCCAATGAGGCTCCTAAAATAAATAAATGCGCCATAGGATACTCAAATGTAAATAATCCACGACCTGCTAAGAATGAGCTAAAACCAATATAAAAAGGAATAGGAAAGATATTTAAGGCAGATAGTATTATTCCCTGACTAAACAGTTTAACATCTGATTTATCAACGGGCTGGATATCTGGAGAATTATCTAATCTAGCTTTTATGAAAAAGAAAATTGATAATGCTATAAACACGGTTATCGCAAACTTTTCTAAGGTGATTAAGATATCTGGGTTATCATTAAGCAACTTAGAGAAGAATACACCTACATAAACTTGCGCAATAACAACAATCGCAGCTCCTAATGCAAATACAACTGCGGCACGTCTACTTTGTTTTACACTTATTTTGGCCGCTGTTAAGTTTAAAAGTCCTGGTGGAATTACACCTACAAAACCAACGCAAAAACCAAAAATAAAATGTAAAAATGTAATCATTTATTGCAGTCGGAATTTAAGGTAGGTTATGGCTTTACCTTGCTCAAGATACTGCTTTTCATAAAAAGTTTGAGTTTTAACTACTTCTTCTGGCGCCTCAGTATGGGTATAAATATCGTGGTGTGCAAATACAATATCCTCTCCTAGCCCTTGTAATAAGCCTAGAGTGTATCCATGCATAAACTCAGAATCTGTCTTAAGGTTGATATATCCACCTTCAACCAAAATATTCTTATACTTGGCTAAAAACTCAGGATTAGTCATGCGATGTTTTGTACGCTTATATTTTATTTGCGGATCAGGAAAAGTAATCCATATTTCATCTATTTCATTGGTCCCAAAGGCATACTCTACCAGCTCTATTTGAGTTCTCAAAAAAGCAACGTTATTCAATCCTTCTTCCAGCGCAGTTTTTGCACCACGCCAGAAACGAGCTCCTTTAATATCAACGCCTATAAAATTGCGATTGGGATACTTACGTGCTAGATCGATTGTATATTCTCCTTTACCACAACCCAGTTCCAAAGTGATAGGATGATTATTTTTAAAAAATGTCGCCCATTTACCTTTCCACTCAAATGCTGTAGTCATCTCTTCCCTAGTAGGTTGAATGACATTACTAAATGTTTCGTTTTCGTTAAATCGCTTTAATTTATTCTTTGATCCCAATACAATTATTTAATAGATGGATAATTAATCCTTAAAGCCTTGCGGCTTAAAGACTCTTATATTTGAATATGCAAATATCTAAAAACATTCTGGTTGCACCACTAAATTGGGGACTAGGTCATGCAACTCGCTGCATTCCTATCATCAATGCTATAATTGTAAATGGCGACAACCCTATTATAGCAAGCGATGGGATGGCTTTAGAACTTTTAAAAAAAGAATTCCCCAGACTTAAATTTATTGAATTACCTAGTTATGAAATCTCTTATCCAGAAAAAGGACAGTTTTTAAAGCTCAAATTACTTAAAGATTCTCCTAAAATCTGGAACGCCATAAGAAAAGAACACTTGATGTTAAGTGAATTAATAGCTCATTACCATCTAGACGGCGTGATATCTGACAATAGACTAGGTTTATATAGTAAGATTATACCTAGCGTAATTATTACTCATCAATTACAGGTCTTATCTGGAACAACGACCTGGTTAAGCACTCAATTACACTTACACTATATAAAGAAGTTTGATTATTGCTGGATACCAGATGTAGATAGCTTTCAAAACTTATCAGGCCTTCTTTCTAAACATACAGATGATGATATTTTTAAAGTGTATTTAGGACCATTAAGCAGATTTAAAATTAATCCTACTGCACAAAAAAAATATGATTTAATGGTGCTGCTCTCTGGACCAGAACCACAACGTAGTATTTTAGAACGTAAATTATTAAGTGAAGTAAAACGCTTTAAGGGTGAAGTACTGTTTATAGCTGGAAATGTACGTGGTAAGCAGCAAATGGAAAAAAAAGGCGACATTACCTACTATAATTATTTATCTACTGAAGGGCTACAAAAAGCACTAGACCGTAGCGACATCATTTTAAGTCGCAGTGGTTATACTACCATTATGGACTTACACAAATTAGGTAAAAAAGCTTTCTTTATTCCTACACCTGGACAGTTTGAACAAGAATACCTCGCCCAGTCCCTAGATGACCAAGGTATTGTACCATATGCCAATCAAGAAGATTTTAAAATAGAAATGTTAGAAAAGGTAAAGCAGTATAGTGGTCTAGAGTCTATTTACTCTTCAACTACTACTTCAATATCCACTATATTATCAGAAACTTTTTCTAATGTAAATGAAAACTCAGAACCTATACCTGGCTCACTATCTACATAAATACTCTCATTATGAGCCTCAATTATATGCTTAACAATAGCAAGTCCTAAACCAGATCCACCTTCACGACGGGAACCACTTTGATCGACTCTAAAGAAACGTTCAAATAATCGAGGTATAAATTCTTTTTTAATCCCTTCACCATTATCAGTAACTCTTACTATGACTTTATTATTGATAAGATCTTCAATAGCAACCTCTGTCGTACCATTTTGCTTACCGTATTTAATTGAATTAACCACTAGATTTGCAATCACCTGCTGTATGCGTTCTTGATCTGCAAAGACTATAATAGGATCTGTATAATCCATATCAAAGGTTAATGTTATGTTTTTCTTTGCAGCCTTCATCTCAAATTGATCAAAGACCTGCTGTACTAATTCCACTATATCAAACTCAACCACCTCGAGAGACATATCACCTACTTCAAGTTTTGTGATCATGTCCATATCCTTAACGATATAGGTTAGACGCTCTACTCCTTTTTGAGCTCTTTGTAAATATTTTTTACGTATTACTTTATCCTTATGCGCTCCATCAATTAAAGTATCTATATAGCCTTGCACTGTAAAAAGTGGTGTCTTGAGCTCGTGCGAGATATTCCCTAAAAATTCTTTTCTATAAGTTTCTCTAACCTTAAGAGTTTCTATTTCTATCTTTTTATCCTTTGCAAATCTTTCCACCTGCTCTGTCAGAGTGCGCATATCAGTAGCGATCTCTCGATCTGTAAAATTGCTCGTTTCTAAAAGGCTAACATCCTCATATATCTTTTTTATACGACGGTATATAAATCGTTGTACACGATATTGAATGATAAAAAATGCACTAGAAAAAAGAAGTAGTACCATGATTAATTCATGCCACCACTTTTTGAATTCAAGATCAAAAATTGAATGAAATAACAGCAGTAATAGGACAAAAACTATCGTAATAAATAGTGATGATCTTATTGCAAATCTATAACTGCGTTTAGTATTTGAAGAGTTACTTGACATATTTATAGCCTACACCTTTTACGGTCTTAAAGCTATCGTCACCTAGTTTTTCTCTTAGTTTTCTGATATGAACATCAATAGTTCTACCACCTACAATAACTTCATTTCCCCATACCACATCGAGAATCTCTTCTCGTTTAAAAACCTTACCAGGTTTTGAGGTAAGTAATGAAAGTAGTTCAAATTCTTTGCGTGGCAAAATAATTTCTTCTTTCTTAAAGACAATCTTGTATTGATCTTTATCGATCACTAAGTCACCTATTTTAACAACATTACCATCATCTCCTTTAGGTACTGTGTTGCGACGCAATAATGATTTTACTTTTGAGACTAGTACACGTGGTTTTATAGGCTTTGCAATATAGTCGTCTGCACCAGCGTCAAAACCGGCAATCATTGAATAGTCCTCACCACGGGCTGTTAAGAATGTGATTATAGTTTGATCTAGCTCAGGTATCTTTCGGATTTGCTCACAAGCTTCAATTCCATCCATAACTGGCATCATTACATCGAGAATTATCAAGTCTGGCTTTTTCTTTTTTGCCTTTTGAACACCTTCTTTACCATTCTCGGCAGTGAAAACTTGATAGCCTTCGTTTTTCAAATTATAACTTACAATTTCTAGAATGTCTGGCTCATCATCAACCAATAAAATCTTTGCAATAGCGTCTTTCATCTTAGTGTCAAGTAAGGTGCTAAGTTAATAAGTTTCTCAGCAAATTAAATTAATTGATTGTTAGGTTTAAGTTAAGTCATATTAAATCTAAGTTTATATAAGAAAACGCTTTCGCGAAAGCGAACTATAATAAATTAAACGGTTGAACAAAGTCTTGTGATACAATTATGAGATTCAAGATGTATATTGGAGGTTTATTACTACCCAGATTATCAATTATATATGAAATTTTTATTATCACTACTTGTATTTATATCCTTTCTACAAGTTAACGCACAAGACTTTACTAGTATAGCCAAAGAATTTTTTAAACAAAATAAAAAAACATACTCTCTTGAAGCACAAGATATTAACGACATTAAAGTCACCACTAGTTCCTTCTCAAAAAGTCTAAATGCACAGACCGTTTACATATCCCAATATTATAATGGTATTGAAATAGCAAACAGTTCATCCATGTTTTTAATAAGAGATAATGAGGTGATCAATAGCTCAATATCATTTGAAAGAGATATATCTAGTAAAATAAATTCGACAAATAACAATATTGAACCAACTGCGGCCATTCATCTAGCTGCTAGTTCAAAAAATTTAAACTTTAATACAAATACTATTGCGACGGGTATTGATCAAGATGGCACTTTGCATTTTACAAACATCTCTTTATCAACTACACCTATAAGCCTTAAGCCTGTATATATTAAAATTGAAAATTCATTAAGACTTACATGGCAAGTATATATAGAGACTAATGATAATCAACACATGTACTTATTATACATCGATGGTATCACTGGCGAGTTGATTAAAGAGATAGATCTAGTCATAAGCTGTAATTTCAATCATGATAAAGAAGGAGAACATCACGCATCTGAGGGAATAAACTTTTTACAATTATATCACTTTGAACAGGAAGCAGCTACCTTTATGGATAACTCTCAATATAATGTATTTGCACTACCATTGGAAAGTCCTAATCATGGAAATGAATCTATTGTCAACAGTCCCGCAGATCCAGTAGCGTCACCATTTGGCTGGCATGATACTAATGCTGTTATAGGACCAGATTTTACCATTACTAGAGGAAATAATGTATTTGCACAAGATGATTTTGATGGCGATGGCTCAACAATAGGCTCTTCACCTGATGGCAGCATCACACTTAATTTTAATTTCCCACAACAATTAGATGTTCCAGCCAGAGATAATATTAATGGATCAACTGTAAATTTATTCTACATGAATAATATGATGCATGACATCTGGTACCAGTATGGATTTGATGAAGCGAGTGGTAATTTCCAATCTAACAATTATGGAAATGGTGGTCTAGAAGGTGATTTTGTTGTTGCAGATGCTCAAGACGGAAGTGGCTTCAACAACGCCACATTTGGTACACCTGGTGATGGAGGCAATCCTAGAATGAATATGTTTCTTTGGAATGCTCCTACCACTGGTGGTGTAGATCCCTTAACAATTAACAATAGTAACTTAGCCGGTAGTTATGATGGTGAACCTGCTGCATTCGGTAGTAGCTTACCTAATCCTAATAACCCTTTAATCGCAGATCTAGCTTTAGTTATAGATGATAATTCAGGAGGTGTTTCTACAGACACTAGTGATGCTTGTGATGTGATTACAAATGGTGCGGTTTTAAATGGTAAAATTGTAGTGATGCGTCGTGGTAACTGTCAGTTTGGGACAAAAGTTCTTGCTGCACAAAACCAAGGAGCTATTGCCGTGATAGTAGTTAATAATGTCACTACAGCACCTATAGCTATGGCACCAGGTAATGATGGAAATCTAGTCACTATACCTTCTATAATGATCAGTCAGACAAATGGTAATGCTTTAATTGCGGCACTACAAAATGGCACGAACATCAATGCTAGTTTAAACAATACCGGCCTTTTTAGAAAAGATGGAAGTTTAGATAACGGAATTGTAGCACATGAATATGGGCATGGTATATCTACTCGATTGACCGGTGGACCTGCAAATCCTAGTTGCTTAAGTAATAATGAGCAAATGGGTGAAGGATGGAGTGACTGGTTCAGCCTTATTATTACTATAGAGCCAGGCGATTTAGGCACAGACATAAGAGGTATAGGAACTTATGCTACAAATCAATCTGTGACTGGCGCTGGGATTAGAAACTTTCCTTACAGCACTGATTTTAATATCAATCCAGTAACATTTGGCGATACGAACAACGCAAACTTTTCGGCTCCACATGGAATAGGATCTATCTGGGCCAGCATGTTATGGGATTTATCCTGGAGATTTATAAGTGATTACGGATATGATCCTGATCTATTTAATGGAACTGGCGGTAATAATATCGCAATGCAATTAATTATGGACGGGATGAAACTACAGCCTTGTAATCCAGGCTTTGTAGATGGTAGAGACGCCATTCTACAGGCAGACATGATTGCAAATGGCGGTGTTAACAATGATAGAATATGGGAAGTATTTACAGCCAGAGGTTTAGGCTTTAGTGCCACACAAGGAGATAGTAATAATAGATTTGATCAAACTGAAGCATTTGATACTCCACCGCCGCTAAGTATTGCTAATGATTTAAGTAATTCATTTAACATTTCACCTAACCCTACAAATGGTAGTATTTCAATAGCATCAACCGCACAAATTGATAATGGTTTACTAAGCATTTATGATTTTAATGGTAGAATCGTATTAACTAAAAAATCTAATTTTAGTAACATTGAAAAAGTAGATTTAAGCACATTGAAGGCAGGATTATATTTAATCTCGATTACAGGACAAGACACGAATCATGTAGAAAAAATCATAGTAAAATAGATCAAAATCAATATTATATATGATAGATTAATTTATTAAATCTGATGTTATGTTAACATTAAATCCCTTAAAGTCAAGACTACAGGATTATGAATAATGTATATTTGCAAAAAACAATCAGAGATGAAACAAATTTACTTTACGGTTGCAATGTTTTTCGTTGCAGCAATTTCTTTCGCACAAACATCAGAATTACTGATAAGTAAATATGGTGAAGGGACTTCTAACAACAAATTTTTTGAAATTTATAATGGTACTGGTGCTCCAGTTAATTTAGATGGATATGCGTGGCCTAGTGTCTCAAATGACCCAACTGTAGTAGGTGAATATGAATTTTGGAATACTTTTAATCCAGGCGCGGTAATTGCCGATGGAGATGTTTATGTTGTTGCACATGGAAGTGCAGATGCAACAATTCTAGCTCAAGCAGATCAAACCTTCAACTTTTTAAGCAATGGTGATGATGGATTTGCATTAGTACTTAATAATGGGACATTTAATGATCTAGATATGGATGGTGAAGTTGACGCAGGAGAAATGACTGGATTTACTATTCTTGATTTCCTAGGAGATTTTAATGGTGATCCAGGTACAGGTTGGGATGTTGCTGGTGTTGTAAATGGCACTGCAAATAATACCCTTACCAGAAAATCTTCAGTATGTGGACCAAATAATGACTGGGATGCCTCTAGAGGTTATGATGCTACAACTATGATGACTACAGCAGCCGCTTCTGAATGGATAGTGACTGGATCAAATAGTGGATGGAATACTCTTGGATCATTTGTAGGATGTTCAACTGCAGCAGTCTTAAATATTACTTCACCAGCAGATGGAACAGTACTTGCTGGCGGGACAACTAGCGTTGACATCACTTTTAGTGCACAGAATGCTCCAGCTACAGCAACATATGATATCAATGTAGATGGTACCCTTACAACTGGCGTTACTTCACCATTTACGATGACTGTTCAAGATGGTGGATCATACATGGTAACTGTAAATCTTGTAGATGGTGCTACAACTATTGCTACAGACGTTACTAATTTTTCTGTGGCTTTCCCTTGTGATTTACAAATAGGTACAATAACTGAAACTTGTCAAACTAATACAGCAGGAGTTGATTTATATGATGTAACTATAGATTACACTGGTGGTGGTACTTCAACTTACACAATTGACACAGCAGGTAATGGAGTTGTTGCTGGTGATAATCCTTCAACTGTCGCTGCAGGACAAATTATGATAACGGGTGTAACTGAAGGAACAAACTTTACCATTACTTTTTCTGGAGACCCTACAAATAGTAGTTGTAGTTTCACACGTAGTATCACGAGCCCAGCTTGTATTGGTAATGTAGTATGTGCAAACCCAGGAGATATTATCATAACCGAAATTATGCAAAATCCAGCAGCAGTTGGTGATAATGTAGGAGAATATTTTGAAGTTTATAACACAACATCTGCACCTATAAACATGCAAGGATGGGAAATAAAAGATGACCTAACAGCAAGTGAAACGCATGTTATTAGTGGTCTTATAGTACCTGCAAATGGTTATGCTGTTCTTGGATTGAGCAGTGATTCAACTATTAATGGAGGCATTGCTGTTGATTATGAATATAACGGTGTTAGTTTAGGTAACGTAACAGATGGAATAATGATAGATTGTACTGGAACTGTAATAGATATTGTAATTTATGATGACGGCGTAACTTTTCCTGATGGTACTGGTGCAAGTATGGAACTTGCAGTGTCAAAGTATAATTCAACTGACAACGACCTAGGTGTTAACTGGGGACTTGCAACTAGTACGTATGGAGCAGGTGACTTAGGTACGCCAGGTGCTGTAAATGACTTTACATTATCAAATGAGCAGTTTACTAAAAACAGCTTTAAACTATTCCCTAATCCAGTTTCTGGTAATGAGATTACAATCTCTGTAGAAAATGGTAATCCTGTAGATGTGATTATTTACTCTGCACTAGGACAACAAGTGATTTCTCAAAAAGCAGTAACTAACTCTATCAATGTATCCTCATTAAATGCAGGTCTTTACATTGTAAAAGTTTCTCAAAATGGCAACTCACAAACTAGAAAGTTAGTCGTTCAATAAGAATTACAAAACTTTTATAAATCAAGCGCCGCAGTCACACTGCGGCGCTTTTTTATTTACTTTTGAAATCAATAAACACAACGTATTGTTTCAGTCAGTTTTTAATATTACCTCATCATCTAAGTTTGAAGAAATGGCACTGTCCATTTTTAAACATCAATTAGATCACAACGCTATATATCATAAATACTGTCATTTAATAGATAGAACAACGCCACAAACGGTAGATGAAATTCCCTATCTTCCAATTTCTTTTTTCAAAAGCCATCATATAGTTAGCAATACTAACAAGTCACAAATCACATTTACAAGTAGTGGTACAACAGGCATAACCACATCTAAACATCATGTCACTGATACTGCTGTATATGATTTGAGCCTGGATAAAAGTTTTGCTATCACTTATGGTAATCATCAAGAGTATGCGGTACTAGCATTATTACCACATTATTTAGAACGCAGTGGATCATCTTTAGTTTATATGGCACAACGCTGGATAGAAAAAAGCAAACATCCGTCTAGCGGTTTTTATCTGAATAATATTGAGGAACTTGCACAGGTGCTTAAAATCTTAAGACAACAAAATCAAAAAGTCATTCTCATAGGAGTCACATTTGCCTTACTTCAACTAGCAGAAAAGTTTCCTCAAGAATTACCCCAAACCATCATCATTGAGACTGGCGGAATGAAAGGCATGCGCAAAGAAATTATCAAACAAGAATTGCATGACATTTTAAAATCTGCTTTCGCGAAAGCGAGTATACAAAGTGAATACGGCATGACAGAACTGTTATCCCAAGCATATGCTATCGATGGTATCAATTTTACCACGCCGCCATGGATGAGAGCGACTACTCGAGACACTAATGATCCATTGAGCTTATTAAAATCCACAAAAACTGGTGGACTTAATATTATTGATCTAGCAAATTATAATTCCTGTTCCTTTATCGCAACCCAAGACTTAGGAAAGGCATTTTTAGATGGGTCTTTCCAAGTCTTAGGTAGGTTTGATCAGTCTGATATAAGAGGTTGTAATTTAATGGCTGTGGAGTAGCGTTTTACTTCACTAACACTAAAAAGTAATTACGTTTACCTCTTTGTAACAACAACATATTCTCTGCAATTAAATCACCTGATGTAATTACTGTATCTTCAGTAATTTTATTCTTGTTTATAGATAAGCTATTCTCTTTAAGAGCACGGCGCACCTCACTATTAGAAGGTAAAAAGCTCGTTAAGTCTGCCAGAAGAGTAACAGGATCTACTCCATCCTTTAAAGCGTCTTTAGAAATCTCAGCTTGTGGGACACCTTCAAAAATATCTAATAAAGTTTCTTGATTGAATTCACTCCACTGCTCTGGTGTCACGGTTTTACTAAACAATATTTGAGAAGCCTTAAGTGCTGTATCATAAGCCTCACGACCATGTACCATTACAGTAACCTCTTCAGCAAGACGTTTTTGTAAAACTCTATAGCCTGGATCTTTTGCATGTTCTTCAATTAAAGCCTCACAAGTATTTTTATCTAAAAATGTGAAGATTTTAATCCAGTTAATAGCATCTTCATCAGTAGCATTAATCCAAAACTGAAAGAACTTATAAACAGATGTCTTATCTGCATCTAACCAGATGTTCCCAGATTCGGTTTTACCAAATTTAGTTCCGTCTGCCTTAGTAACTAACGGTGTCGTTAATGCATATGCTTTACCACCTAGCTTACGACGTACTAATTCAGTACCAGTCGTTATATTTCCCCATTGATCACTACCACCTATTTGTAGCTTACAATTCATATTTTCATACAGATGAACATAGTCATAACCCTGAAAAAGTTGGTATGTAAATTCTGTAAAACTCATTCCTTCGCCTTCACCTTGGACTCGTTTTTTTACAGAATCTTTTGCCATCATATAGTTAACAGTAATATGTTTCCCTACATCCCTAGCAAAATCTATAAGACTAAAATTCTTCATCCAGTCATAGTTATTCACTAAAACTGCTCTGGTAGCATCATCACCTTTTTCAAAATCAATAAATCTAGATAACACAGACTGTACACCAGCGATATTTTTATCTAGTATCTCTTGAGTTAATAAATTGCGCTCGTCACTTTTACCAGATGGATCGCCTATCATACCTGTAGCGCCACCTACTAGAGCAATAGGCCTATGACCTGCACGCTGTAAATGCATTAATAAAATGATTTGCACCATACTACCTATGTGCAAAGAATCTGCAGTGGGATCAAAACCTATATATCCTGTAACAACTTCCTTTTCAAGTAATTCTTCAGTTCCTGGCATGATATCATGTATCATACCTCTCCATCTTAGTTCTTCAGCAAAATTGTAAGTCATCTCAAAATATTTAAGCTGCAAATATATAGGCTTTACCGCACTTTTAAGAGTATTTAAAGCGCGGTTTATGTACTTTTACCATATGATTTTAGTAACTGGCGGCACTGGACTAGTAGGTGGACATTTGTTATACCGCTTTTGCGAAAGCGGAATTCCAACAAGAGCAATATATCGAGATCTTAAGAGTATCGATAAAACACGTGCTATATTTAATTCTTATGGTGCTAACAAAGCTACCCTTGTAGATGAAATCGAATGGGTTCAAGGAGACATTCTTGAAATCCCTAGCCTTGAACAAGCCATGGAAGGCATCACAAAAGTTTATCACTGTGCTGCCATTGTAGATGGCGCTCCTTTCTGGCAAATGAAGAAAGTTAATGTAACAGGAACTTCTAATATTATCAATACCGCACAAGCTCATCAAATAGAGAAACTATGCTATGTAAGTAGCATAGCAACACTGGGCGACCCAGTAGGACAACGAGCTATAAATGAAGAAGACTTTTTTAATCTAGACGCAAAAAATAGCAACTATGCCATTTCAAAATACGGTGGCGAGATGGAAGTATGGCGTGCAACTCAAGAAGGGATGAATGTTATTATAGTTAATCCTGGTGTTATTATAGGTGAAGGAAACTGGGAAAGCGGATCTGGAAAATTATTCTCTCAAACCTATAGAAAACAACCCTTTTATACAGATGGTTCTAGCGGTTTTGTAGATGTAAGAGATGTCACAAACGCGATGATACAACTTATGAATTCTGATATAGTTAATGAACGTTTTATTATCGTTCAATCATCGATTCATTATAAAGAGATTTTAAGTAAAATAAGTCATAGTTTAAAAAAGAAAGCACCTAAGATCATGGTTCCTAAATGGATTTTATACCTCATATCTGCAACAATGAAGGTAGGCCACTGGATAGGTTTTAATAGAGGTCTAGAACGTGCTACTGTTCAATCTTTAACCTCTCATAGTAAGTATGATGGTTTAAAGATTAAAAACCACATTAACTTCAGCTACACACCGATTGATGAAAGCATCCAACGAGTAAGCGATTACTATTTAAAAACTGTAAAATAAGAAGAAGCTTATTTTACGGACTCTAGAACTTTATCAATCTTATTTTTTGAAATAGAGTCCAATTGAGTTGGCTTTTCATTTAATCTATTTTGCCTTTCGGTTACACTGTCTTTAATCACTTGTAAGTTTTTATCAACTAGTTCCAGAACTTCGATAAAGTCCTCTACTCTATCCGCATAATAATTAAAATTACTTTTGTAAGAGATACTATCAATACCATGTTTTTGATAAACATATTGATCTGGTACAATACCCAGATCAACAAATGATTTACGATTAGAGGTCATGGATCCTTCTATTAGGTAAACATCTGTCATAATAGAAGCCATCTTTTCAGTATTAAAAAAAGGATCTGGTTTAGGCGATTTTTTAATGCCGGAACACGCTCCTATTAATAATATGATTGAAACGACTAATAACTTTTTCATCGTTGAAAAGTAAGTGCTTGAGCATTTTTCACCTTATTAACTTTAAAATTTTGGTAAGCAAGGTGACCATTTACAAAAGTATGAGTGATACGGCTATTAAAAGTAACACCTTCAAAGGGTGACCATCCACATTTTGCTAATATATTATCTTTAGTTACAGTCCATGGATTATTAGGGTCCACTAGCACAAGATCTGCCTTATAACCTTCTCTTATAAAACCACGATCTGCTATATCAAATAGTAGTGCTGGATTATGGCACATTTTCTCGACTACTTTTTCTATAGAAATTTTTTCTTTTGCTACAAATTGCATCATTGCAGGTAAAGCATGTTGCACTAACGGTCCACCGCTAGGACAATTTAAATAAGAATTTGACTTCTCATCAATTGTATGCGGTGCATGATCTGTGGCGATGACATCTATGCGATCATCTAATAAGGCTTCCCATATTTCTTCACGGTCCTTTACGGTCTTTACAGCTGGATTCCATTTAATTAAAGAGCCTTTTGAGGCATAGTCTTCATCACTAAACCATAAGTGATGTATACACACTTCAGATGTGATCTGTTTATCCTTTATAGCCTTTTTGTTATTGAATAAAGCTGTTTCTCTGCCTGTTGAAAGGTGAAATACATGAATTCTACCACCCGTTTCTTTTGCCAGTTCTACAGCTCCTGAACTACTAAGGTAACAAGCCTCTTCACTTCTAATAACAGGATGTTGTTCCATAGGAATATCATCTCCATAAGTTTCAATGGCTGTTTGTAGATTAGCTTTAATGGTTGCTTCATCTTCACAATGTAGTGCTATTCTCAATTTTACATTAGAGAATATTTTTTTGAGCACTTCTTTATCATCAACTAGCATATTACCGGTGGAGGATCCTAAAAACAACTTTAAAGCAGGTACTTTAGTAATATCTACTTTGAGTATCTCGTCTAAGTTATCGTTTGTACCACCAAACATAAAAGCATAGTTTGCATAACTATCCTTGGCAGCTGTAGCCATTTTATTCTCCCATTCTTTTATGGTAGTCGTTTGTGGTGAAGTATTAGGCATTTCCATGTAAGTAGTAATACCACCAGCCACAGCAGCTGCACTTTCGGATTCAATATTACCTTTATGAGTTAGACCTGGCTCTCTAAAGTGCACCTGATCATCTATAACACCTGGTAATAAGTATTTACCTTCTGCATCAATGATAATTGTATTACCATCTTTAGCACTTATGCTATCTGAAATCTCTTTAATAACGTCACCTTCTATAAGAAGATCACCATTTCTAGTGATTCCATCAGTAACGATTTTGGCATTTTTAATTAACGTCTTTCTCATATATCTAGTTTCCCTAATAAACTACTTATCTTCATTTTTAAAACCCCAAAAACGGCTTCACTTATAATACCACCACTCATTTTAGAATTACCTCTAGAGCGATCTGTAAAAATCACAGGTACCTCAACAATTTTTGCCTTTAGTAACCATGCTTTGAACTTCATTTCTATCTGAAATGCATAGCCTACAAATTTAATCTTATTCAAATTAAATCTTCTTAATAAAGATGCTTTATAGCAAACAAACCCTGCTGTAGTATCGTGTATTTGCATTCTAGTAATCCATCTCACATATCTAGACGCTCCATAAGACAATAAAATACGTGACATGGGCCAATTAACAACATTAACACCTTTTACATACCTACTTCCTATCGCTAGATCTGCACCTAGCTCGCAGGCTGAATATAGCTTGTGAAGATCTGCAGGATTATGTGAAAAATCAGCATCCATTTCAAAAACATAATCATATTCCCTCATTAAAGCCCATTTAAAACCATGTATATAAGCAGTTCCTAAACCTTGTTTTCCAGCTCTTTTCTCTATAAAAAGCCTATTAGAAAAACGCTTTTGGTAATCCTCTACAATTAGTGCTGTCCCGTCAGGCGAGTTATCATCTACAATTAAAACATGTACATCTTGGTAAAGAGAGAAAACGGAATCCATTATTAAGGATATATTTTCTTTCTCGTTATATGTAGGAATTATAACAATTGATTTCTTCATAGAGCTGGTAAAAATAACGAAATAAATAGCCGAGCGGTATTAACGAAAAACAAAAGAACTTATTTTTACAGTCCATGGAACTAAGAGAATTAAATTATAATAATTGGGTAACGATTGTTTTAGCGGTTTGCTTGCTACTTCTTGTCATTGCAAAATGGATTTATAAAAATGAATTTCAACACTTATTAAGCGCAGCTATAAGTGATAGATATATTAAGGTCTCTCGTAATGAAAACCCATATCATGGTTTAAGAATAATCACTGTCTCTGTTTATACCATAGGGCTAGCATTATGGATTACTAAGCTTTCTTATCTAGAGGAAAGGTCACTTTTAGACTTTAAAACCTTTACCTTAATACTTACTGGATTGACCATATTTATTCTCGCAAAGCGATATTTATCAATGATGATTGCCTCTTTATTGAAATTTGATGAAATACTAGAATTGATTGAATATCACAGAAACACTTACAGAGCAGTTTTAGGTATATTACTACTTATTGTCAATTTTTAATTTATTACACCTTCCCTGATTCATTGGTAATAGTACACTCTATAAGCCTTGTAAGTATTTTCATGTTTGCAATCTATAATTTAATAATTCTTTATACCTATTCAAAGTCATTACTTCAACACTCTTTTTATTTTATTTTGTATCTTTGCGCGCTTGAAACAGCACCCTATCTACTTTTATATAAGTATATTATGCTGTCTAAAGCCTACTAATAAAGAAAAGAATGCCTATGAAAGTGAAGACAATTTTAGTTTCCCAACCTGAACCTAAAATGGAAAATTCACCCTATCAGACTTTAGTAGACCGTACTAAGGTAAAGATAGATTTCCGTTCGTTTATACATGTAGAAGGTGTTCCTTCAAAAGAAGTACGCGAGCAAAAAATAGACATCAGTAAGTTCACGGCCATCGTTTTAACCAGTCGCAATAGTGTTGATCACTTTTTCAGAGTTGCTGAAGAAATGAGATATAAAATTCCAGACTCGTTAAAATATTTCTGTCAGAGTGAAGCTGTAGCCTATTATTTGCAAAAATATGTTGTGTACCGTAAACGTAAAATCTATGTAGGTAAACGCACGTTTAAAGAACTAGTACCACTCATAAAGAAACATAAAAATGAAAAATTCTTAATCCCAAGTTCTGATAAATTACAGGATGAAGTACCAGAGCAAATGGATGCTTTAGGTGTGGTTTGGACATCAGGAACTTTTTTCCGCACGGTAATTAGTGATCTTTCTGACCTTGCAGACGTGAAGTATGACATCTTAGTGTTTTTTAGCCCTAGTGGTATTGAATCTTTATTTAAAAACTTTCCTGATTTCACACAAGATAAGACTCGCATTGCTGTTTTTGGAAACACTACTATGAAAGCTGCTGAAGATATGGGACTGCGTATTGACATACAAGCTCCTACGCCTGAGTCTCCTTCAATGACTATGGCAATTGAAAACTATATTAAGGAAGATAAATAGATCTACTATTACGCTTTAGCCAAAGCGACATTTTTAAACACAAAAAAGTCCCTTTTTCAAGGGACTTTTTTTATTACTTCGTTAAAGAAATTAATATTTTAATGGAGCTCCTGCCATTATTTCTGAAGAAGCATATTCTTCAAATTGCTTAAAGTTATCTCTAAATGCATTAGTCAACTTTGAAGCGGTAGCATAATACCCTTCATCATTTTTCCATGTTGCTCTAGGACTTAAAACGTCTGTTGGCACATTAGGACAAGTACGAGGTTGTGCTACTCCAAAAACAGAGTGTACGTGGTAATTATCTTTATTTGCAGCCTCTAAACTACCATCCATGGCTGCTGTAATCATAGCTCGAGTATATTTCAACTTCATTCGCGAACCTACACCATATGGTCCACCGGTCCATCCTGTATTTACTAACCATACATTAACACCTGTTTCTTTCATTTTTGCACTCAACATCTCAGCATACTTAGTTGGGTGAAGAGGCATAAATGGCGCTCCAAAACAAGCAGAGAAACTAGGCACTGGCTCTGTAATACCAGCTTCTGTTCCAGCAACTTTTGCAGTATAACCACTAATGAAATGATATGCCGCTTGACCAGGAGTTAATTTTGATATAGGAGGCAACACACCAAAAGCATCTGCCGTTAAAAAGAAAATGTTCTTAGGATTATCTCCTACAGAAGGTTTTTTAATATTATCTATATGAAAAATAGGGTAACTAACTCTCGTATTTTGAGTGATGCTTGTGTCTTTAAAATCTACTGTTTTATCAGCATTTAAAATGACATTTTCTAAAATTGCACCAGGCTTGATAGCGTTGTAAATTTCAGGCTCACCTTCTGCATCCAGGTTAATTACTTTTGCATAACAACCACCTTCAAAATTGAATACATCATTATTTGAAGTCCAACCATGCTCATCATCACCTATTAATGCACGATCTGGATCAGTAGAAAGAGTAGTTTTACCTGTTCCACTTAAACCAAAAAAGATGGCAGTATTCCCATCTTTTCCTACATTTGCGCTACAGTGCATAGGTAAGGTATCTTTATAAACAGGCAAAATAAAGTTAAGAGCACTGAAGATTCCTTTTTTGATTTCACCAGTGTAACCTGTACCTCCTATTAATGCAATCTTTCTAGAAAAATTAAGAATAGCAAAATTATGTTGTCTAGTACCATCTTGATCTGGTACCGCCATAAATCCAGGTGCGTTAATTACAGTCCATTCTGGAGTGAAGCTTTCTAACTCTTCATTTTCTGGTCTTAAGAACATATTATAAGCAAACATGTTAGACCATGGATACTCATTAATTACTCTTATATTTAGTCTATAGTCTTGGTGTGCACAAGCATATGCGTCTCTTACAAAAATATCCTTACCGTCAAGATATGAGGTTACTTTATTAAGTAAAGTGTCGAATTTATCTGCCTCAAAAGGGATATTGATATTTCCCCACCACACCTTGTCTTCAGTTACTTCATCTCTTACAATAAAGCGATCCATAGGTGACCTACCGGTAAACTCGCCCGTATTAACTGCGAGAGTGCCGTTAGCGGTTTCTTTACCATCATAGCTAGCAACACTAATCTTTTGCAGCTCTGCTGGTGGTAGTTGATAATTGATTTTGGAATTTTTAATTCCCCATTCTTCTAACGAAATCGTTTTCGTAACTAAGGTATTTGAACCCATGATTATCCTTTTGTTTAGCTAAGGTTTAGGTTGCAAAAATAGAAATCAAATACCTCTCTCCCTATCTATTAACAGAATTATTTGAAATAATTTTCCACAAAAGCACAATCCAACCGCAGATAAGAAGCAATCCACCTATGGGTGTAACAGGCCCGAGAAACGAAAAATTGAAACTCCACAAACTTGCAGTTGTTAACAGATATATGCTTAAAGAGAATAAGATAACACCGATAGAAAAAAAGTAAAATACCATTTTTTTAGTCTTATTGGTGATTCCTGGTATGGATGCCACTAGTATTAAAGCAAGTGCGTGATACATTTGATAACGCACACCTGTTTCAAAACTCTTCAACTGGTCAATCGTTAGATGTTTTTCTAATGCGTGAGCTCCTAAAGCTCCTAAAACAACTGCAGTAACCGCATATATAATCCCTACTATCAATAACTTTTTAACCATTTACATATCTATTTATGAGAAGTCTTTTAAATTGCCTCAAAATTACAACAGATATGCGTCATATACTGATTATAGGAGCTGGTAAATCAACAGGTGTGCTTGTAGATTACCTATTAAAAAAATCAGAAGAAGAAAACTTAAAACTCTTAATAGCCGATAAAAATATAAATCATGCAAAATTATTAGGACAAAATCATAAAAATGCCGAAGCCGTCGAATTAGACATTTTCAATGAAACACAACGCAGATTTTACATAGAAAAAGCCTCAATTGTTATCTCCATGTTACCTGCGAGATTCCATATAGAAGTAGCTAGAGATTGTATTCTTTACAAAAAATCAATGGTTACTGCGAGTTATGTAAGTCCTGAAATGCAAGATTTAAATGAAAGTGCCATAGAAAAAAATATTGTTTTTATGAACGAGATAGGTGTTGATCCTGGAATCGATCATATGAGTGCCATGCAAGTACTGGATAGAATACGGTCACAAGGTGGTAAAATTTTATTATTTGAATCTTTTACCGGTGGATTAGTTGCCCCTGAGAATGATGATAATTTATGGAATTATAAATTTACTTGGAATCCTCGCAATGTTGTAACTGCTGGGCAAGGTGGTGCTGCAAAGTTTATCCAAGAAGGACAATATAAATATATCCCTTACCACAAATTATTTAGAAGAACTGAATTTCTAGACGTAGAAGGATATGGTCGATTTGAAGCATATGCAAATAGAAATAGTTTAAAATACCGATCGGTATATGGTCTTGATAACATCCTTACTCTATACCGTGGAACTATGCGCCGTGTTGGGTTTAGCAAGGCATGGAATATGTTTGTTCAACTAGGGATGACTGATGATACTTACATTATTGAAGATTCAGAAAACATGAGTTATAGAGATTTTGTCAATAGCTTTTTACCATACTCACCAACAGACTCTGCAGAGCTTAAGATGCGTCATGTTCTCAAAATAGATCAGGACGACATCATGTGGGATAAATTAGTTGAACTAGACTTATTTAATGCTACTAAGATGGTAGAGTTAAAAAGAGCTACTCCTGCTCAAATCTTACAAAAGATATTAGAAGACTCGTGGACATTACAAGCTGGTGAAAAGGATATGATTGTGATGTATCACAAATTTGGCTATGAACTTGATGGAGAGAAAAGACAAATCGATAGTACGATGGTTTGTCTAGGTGATGGAAAAATGCAAACAGCAATGGCAAAAACGGTAGGCCTACCTGTGGCCATGGCAGCACTCAAGATTTTAAATGGTGAAATCACAAAGCCTGGCGTACAAATACCTATCACAGCGCCTATTTACGAACCTATTTTAAAAGAACTAGAAGATTATGGAATACGCTTTCGCGAAAGCGAAATAGAATATCTGGGATATAATCCATTAAGTTTATAGAATACAATAAATAAAAAAGGAGGATGATTGTTGATCATCCTCCTTTTTTTAATAATGCCTGTTATAATTATCGTCTTCTAAGAAAGATAGATATAAAATACAACAAGGTTGCTAATGAGCCTATTGCCGCTACTAGATAGGTGCGTGCAGCCCATTTAAGCGCATCTTTTGCGCCGGCATGCTCTTGTTGAGTTAACATATTTTCGTTCTCTAACCAGGCTAGCGCTCTATTGCTAGCATCATACTCCACAGGTAATGTCACAAAAGCAAATAAGGTACCAGCAGCATACATGATAATCCCTATCAATAAAACTGTATTACCTAACGCGGTTGCTGCTGCTAGTGCAAGTCCACCCATAATTACATATTGTGAATATTTTGAAGCTATGCTTACTACAGGAACCAACTTAGACCTCATTCCTATCCAGCTATATGCAGTTGCATGTTGAATAGCATGCCCTACCTCATGCGCTGCAACCGCTGCCGCCGCTGCGTTACGCTCAGAGTAAACCACTTCACTTAAGTTAACCGTTTTATTAGAAGGATTATAATGATCTGTTAGTTGACCTTTTACTGATATCACCTTAACATCAGTGATACCATTATCATCTAGCATTTTTTGCGCAATTTCTGCACCACTCATACCGTTTCTTAAATGAATTTGAGAGTATTCTTTAAACTTACTTTTAAGTTTGTTACTTACGAACATACTCAGTAAAAAAACTGCTCCACCTATTATATAGTATCCCATCATTCCACCCATGATAATTTTATATTTTTAATTAATATTTAAAAATAACTCATATAAATGACTCTTTAAAAAAAGCAAAACCATTTTATTAAAGTTACTTTTGAAAGTGATTATTCACCTTTTTAATCGACCATTGTATCATGACCTCTACCTCGCTTCTTAACTCTAGAGAACAAATCTCTTTACTAGTTAATGAGTTTTATAAAAAGGTGCGTGAAAATGAGCATTTAGGCCCTATTTTTAATAGTGTTGTCAATGACTGGCCTGTGCACCTTAATCATTTGACTGATTTCTGGGAAACTAATTTATTGAGAGTAAAAAGCTATCGAGGTAATCCCATTGAAAAACATCAAGAGGTTGATGCTGCAGTTGATCATTCTATTGAGATGGAACACTTTGGAATATGGTTACAACTATGGTTTGAAACCATCGACACTTATTTTCATGGAGAAATTGCTCAACTTGCAAAAAACCGAGCTCGTAACATGTCTACATTCATATTTTTGAAAATTTTTGAGGCTAGAAAATCCTCTAGCGATCAAAAGACCAGTTCATAATATCTGTGCGCAGCCCTATATTTAACCATGTCGTATTTTGTTCTTGTACATTTCCAATTTCAAAATGAGGATCAAAATCTCTATAAATGATCTGACCATAAATCCTCAATTGGCTCGCTGGATTAATTAAATAACCAGCTTCTAGCTGTGCATACATAAAAGTCACTCTGTTTCCTTGACCTAACTCATTACCATTATCAGCTATACGATCATCTTCACTACGGTATATGTCGCCACCATAAAAAGCGTTATCAATCCCATCGTTAATGTCTAGTCCTCTTTCACCTAACGTGAATTGAGCATTACCATACCACCTATCTTTAGTATACCTTCCTATAAATGTAGTTTCATAAAAGTTTGCGCCCCATGGATGTGCTAGTGCTTGATTACTGTTAGCATAATTAAGGACTACCGTGTTGTGACTGTATGTATAAGGACGTACTCTGTTATATTCTGCCTGTAGCATGAGATCTTTTACTTTAAATGCATTTTGCCATTTAAGACCTAGCTGATATGCACTTTTATTTTGATAACTACCATCACCATTCACTACAGATGCTCCAGAAAATTCATCCAATACTAACTGTGCATAACCTGTAATTCTATCAGTAAATTTATACTTTGCTGTGGCTCCTATTAAAGCATTTCCACCACGGGAGCCTGTTTGCAACTCAATAGCTTGATAGAAAATAATGGGATTCAAATAATTAAAATCAAAACCACGTTGATTATCATCTTGCCATAATACACTTTCAAATAGCCCTATGTTAAGTCTCTCAGTAGCATTCCAACTTAAGTAATGATGTACCATAAATTTTGTACGGAAAGAGTCGTCTGCAGTTACCTCAGACCTCACGTCTCTTAATGATGTGTATAAAACCGTATAATCTAATTTCCAAAACTTAGCATTTACCTTTGCATATGGGAATGGCTGTGAATTATCACTGAGTACTAAGGATCGGTATCCATCTCCTATAAAGTGTTGACCATGGCCTAATTGTAAATCAAAATATTTGCTAGGTTTATAATTAATATATCCTGTCGCCACGGGATAATCAAAGATGGTCTCGCCACCATCTTCTGCGATGCCTCGCCCTGGTACAATACCAGGATTTCCTCCATCTGGTGCACGGCTCTCAATTTCTCTATTAAAATAACCGGCAAAACGTCCTTGACTTTCTTGAATACTAGCGCCAAAAGTTATTTGCTTACCTATTCCACCACTAACATTAACAAGTCTGGTATTGTTGAACGTGTTGATATCGTCACCTGTATCTTTACCTAATTCAAGGTCCACACCTGGATCAACAACAAACCAGTAATCTTCTCCTGCGACCTCAAAAAAGTGCTCGTTCCACCATTTTTTACCTAGCCACGTAGATTCATCTTTCATTAATGAAGCTCTCTCTGCCTCAAGATCAAAATATTGATCCACATAGGAAAACGTATAAGGTTTGACGGCTGTATGAGCGTTATTCCCTATTCTATTCATAGCCGCTTCATATCTATGGTAACGCTGGTTTGACAATGCTATTAAGCCATTAGATTTGAGCTGTTGTCCTCTATACTGGTTTGAGATGATTTGTGGATATTCATTATTCGCTTTCGCGAAAGCGATACTATCCAGAGCATTTGAACTGGCTGCAGCTGTAGAATCTTCTTTCTCCTTACCGTTAAAAACTTGAAAAGAGCCACCAGGTGTCATAGGAACAGGAACTCTCAATACAAATTGCATGTAGGTAGGATTACCATTATATGTAGGCGCACCTATTATAGGTAGTTTCTCAAAAGATTTTTGAACGGCTGCTGTAAGTTCTGCATATACGGCATCAAAACGGATAGGAATAAATTTCCCTTCACGATTTACCTCAAATCGCAACGTTACTTTCTCACCAGCATTTAAAGGAAGCTGTTGTGGATGGTCATAATTTTCAAATAAAGCCTCATATAATCTATTATAAAAACAATCTTCTAATTCATTAACAGGCAATTCTTTACATTCTTCAAAATAAGGGAATTTTTCCACTGGATTTTGTGCTGTCACGATTCCTATACTAAGTAAACTGATAATTAGAAATAAATTCTTCATTGTAATCACTGCATTAAGCGGCTAAGATACTTGTTTTATAGGAGTATGTAAATAGAAAAAGTCACAGCAAGCTGTGACTTATATATAGGTAAATTATCATGGATTATCTATTCATTTGAAACCTGATAGGTAAATGAAAGTAAACACTAACGGCATTTCCCTTGATTTTACCAGGTGTGATTTTAGGTAATTTACCTATGAGTCGATACGCTTCCTTTTCAAGAATTGCATGTGGCGCTTTTACTTTAACATCTACTGGTAAACCTTGCTCATTAATGGTAAACAATATGTCGATCTTAACTATTTCGCCATCATCTAGGTTTAGTTGATCTGCAAGGCCTTTATTAAATTTACGTTGTACAAATCGTTGCATCTTATCATTAAAACACTTACGACGCTCTACGTTATTATCTAGCGATTCACAGCCAGGATATAATGGCATGGAATCAACACCATCCATAGTTGTTGTTATTGCAATTTTAGGAGCTGGCTTTGCTGTTGGTGTTGGATCACTATTAATAGGAGCATCATCAACCGGCGTACTATCTGATGGTGTATCAACAGGCTCTATAGGTTTTTCTTCTGGAATCGGATCTGGATCAGGTGTATCATCTGGTACGACTACTGGTGGCAATTCTTTATTGGGTTTTACTACAACCTCTGGCTTTGGTTTGTTAGGCACAATTCTAAAGATAGGATTAGTCCAATCTGGATCTGCGATATCTGTATTAGAAACTACAACTCTTTCAGGTTCGATAGTTTGAGTCGTGAGTTCGATCACCACAAAAGCTAGCAATAAAGCAGCAATAAGGCCTATTTGAAAATTAATAACAGGATTAACTTTAACGTTGACTTTCTTTTTGTCAAAACGATCTTTCTTAGAAGGTGTTGCAGCACCTTCTTTAAATAAATTAGTTTTCATAATTAATGGTTTTATGTTATTATGAAAACACTTCAAGAAACATACCATAAAAAAAGCCGAACATTAAATGCTCGGCTTCTTAATATGGTAGAGTTTATTTTTAATCCTGTACTTGGAAAATGATAGGCAATGCATAAACCACTGTTACTGCTTTACCACGCTGCATTCCTGGAGTCATTTTAGGAAGACTGTTAATTACATCTGCAGCTTCTTGTTTTAATCTAGGGTGAGGCGCACGAGATTGAACTCCTACTACATTACCTTTTGAATCAATTTTAAATTGTACGGTAATTTTTTGACGACCTTCTAGACCTAATTCATTTGCTAAACCTGTATCAAATTTATTATCTACAAATCTTTTGATCTTCTCGTTCATACATTTTTTACGGTCCTCATTAGTTTTCATCTTCTCACATCCAGGATAAACTGGTACTGATTCGATAATAGCGAAAGGAACCTCAGCGATTTCTTCAACAACACCAACTTCTTCAGCTACCTCTTCAACCTCAACGATTTCTTCTTCTTCAGTTGTTTCAGTATTCTCAATAATCACCTCTTCAATTTCTACTTCGTCCTCAACTACCTGTAAAACTTCAGGTGCTGGTGGCGGTGGCGGTGGTGGCGGTGGTGTGTTTAACATCATAGTAATAGGCACCTCTTCTTCTTCTACAAAAGCTTCTGGCTCTACATACTCTTCGATTTCTGTAACTTCTTTAGTTTCATATTCAAGACCTTGCCATGACAATAAAAGCATAAAGGCAAGTCCCATTAACACGTACAATTTAATGTTAGTACGTAAATCTGATGATTCTGATTTCTTAATTTCCATAGTAGGATAAATTTTGAAGGCTAAAAATAAATAAAAAACCTAAACATGCGAACAGGTTTCTTCATGAATATGTGTTAAATCTTTTAGATAACAACCATATTGAGGTAACTGCAAGAATAATGCCAATAGTATTTGCTACAGCATCCATAAAATCCATGGTTCTATTATAAGCGATATACTCTTGAGCAAGCTCTACAATAACACCTATAATAAATGAAAAGACTGCTGCGGCGATGGCTATTGTTCTAGACCATGCGGCAATCATATCTTTCCATGTAAATTTAAAGTGAGACTGTTGCGTTAAAAACCTGCTGTAAAAGAAAAAATACCATAATAGGGCCATTATAAAATAGGCACCACTATGGTATAATTTATCGATGTTATTAATATCAACTGAAGGCGCTGGGCTATCACTAATTGAAAAATAAATTATCAATCCAGTATAAACTGGCGCTATCCAGTAGAATAATTTAGCCACCTATTAATTCTTTATAAGCATCTGCAGATAATAGTCCATCTATCTGAGAGGCATCAGAGAATGACATTTTAATCATCCATCCATCACCATATGGATCTGAATTTACTAATTCTGGCTCATCTTCTAACTTTTCATTAAAAGCTGTAATCTCACCAGATAATGGTAAAAATAAATCAGACACTGTTTTAACAGCTTCAACTGTTCCAAAAACTTCTTCTACATCTAGTGTTTCATCTACGGTTTCTACCTCTACATAAACGATATCACCTAACTCGCTTTGTGCAAAGTCAGTAATACCTACCGTCGCTATATCACCTTCAATACGAATCCACTCGTGATCTTTAGTATACTTTAATTCTGCTGGGATATTCATAATATTATTTTAATGTTGGTAAATTTAAGATATCTCTTAAAGATATAAGCAATGATTTTTTACTAATTACCAAAGGTATACCTCAAGGTGATACCACTTCTAATTGTAGTTTGTGGAAAGGCAGTAGATATAGCAAATTCTGAGAAAGTATGATCATAATAGAATATAGCTGTAAATGCCTGACTCAAATTATAATCTGCCGTAAATTTAAGCCCATATATTGTCTGACCAGCGGTAGCCTGACTGTTATCTAGATCTAGATATCTTACTATGGTTACATTATCTCTTACAGATCCATCTAGTCTCATATTCAAATCACTTTTAATGATTTTACTGCGTCCACCTACATTAGTTTTGAACTTTAGATCTTTTATACGGTAGCCTAGTCCTAGAATCAATTCATTACCGTTTATCTCTGTCAATAAATTGTTATCAAAACTTAGAGAGACCACTCTATCTTTTCTCAATTCTGCTGCAACAGAAACTGAGTTTTTCATCTCAAAATCTAATTTGATTAATGGACTAAATTGTTCTGATAAATTAATATTAAAAAAGAGGTTGCGTGATTTAAAATCTCCTGTTTGATTTAAAGCATCTGGGCTTTGGTCACTATAGCTCAGGTTTCTAATTCCTGCAGAATAATCTAAATTAGTCTGGAATTGATTAATTGTATAACTGGATCTATACCCATGATTTATAGAGAACCTACGGAATCTTTTCTTGAACCACTTAAGATTCATCAATCCAGTATACTTAAGTGTCCAGTTAGGTAGAGGTATGTCTTTAAAAGCGTTTGTCTTTTGATCTTTTGCATCTCGACCTTCATAAGCAGCAAGAAAGGCTGGCAATAATACATCCTGACTGTTTCTACTAAATCCTTCAGGAAAGCCGTCTGCATCGCGTGAGTAAGTTGTGTTACCATAAAACTTTTCTGCGAGCCGCTCTGCGATAATAAGTCTATTGTTTCTAAAGTTATCAAAATTCTTAGACCCATCAATTGTACTTTTATTAAAAGCTGTACCTATCATGTTTGTAGTAATACTATAATTACCAAAAGTGTTAGGTGTCAATGATTGATAAGTCAAGTTCTCTGGATCTACCCGATAATTCTCTGTATAAGTTTCTTGATATGCTCTATTACCTACTAAATCTATTTTTAAATCTTTTAATAAATCAACGTTGACATTAATATCTAATTGACGGCTTTCAACCTCGCTGTACTGTTGATTAAAATCTTGAAATAAAGTTAGCCATCCTTTTCTAGCAGCTATATCTCTAATCTCTGCCTGTGACCCAAATGTAAATCCTGTAGTAGGTTTTAATGTACCTATAAACCCAATTGCTGGAGTATAACCTGGCAAAAATATCCCGTTATTTTCTTGATAATTAATTTGTGCTCTTTTCACAGAAGTAGCAATACCTATTAATGTATTATATGCCTTATTACCAAAATTCTTTTTAGGTGTTTTACTCTTTTCGTCCTGTGAATTTGCAGCACCTGGTGTTGTTGGCCTTGCGTTTCTAGATCTAGTATTATTACGACTACGAGCTCTATTTGCGGCAGGACCAAATTTAACTTTCTCAAGTCCTACATATTTATATAACTTATCTAAATCTAGTGTTGTATTTAAACGGTGTGTATTTGCATTTTGAACCGTGTTTCCTAAATTGGGAATACCGTCTAGCTGTGCAAATTGTTGTGAGTTACGTTGCCAGTTAAAGTCTGCTGTGTAGGTGTAGCTCGCTTTCGCGAAAGCGAGAAACGGAAACTTATCCAGTGGTAATTTATAAGTTGCTTGAAGTTGCTGTGAGTGCGAGTTAGGTATTCCTTCATCCAGAAAGTCTGTCCAGATTCCATAACTCTCGTCTATTGAATCATCGTCATTAATGTAACTGCGTATAACGCGATCGTTGTTTGCAGACAAATTGAATTGTAACGATTTTGTAATATCCCAATTAATGGCATATTGATGATTCATGGTATAATTGCGATTAGACAATGGGTCTATAGTAATATTTTGAGCATCAGGAATCCCATCACCATCAGTATCTACTGGGTTGGTATCTAGTTGCAGATCTCTAAATTTTTGTGTGTTATATTGTCTTAAGATATTACCACTTGCTGCAAAACTATTAGGCAATAGATTTACATTAAAATCTTTTAAGAATTTTAAATAACTATTATCGCCCACTAACTTTTTAAAAGGCTCTACCTCTGCTTTAGGAAACGCATAGTTATATGTGGTACCAACGTTAACAGATTGATCCTGGAACCTCTCGATTTCAAAATTGCGCTGGTCTGTTTGATTATATGATCCTGAAAAAGTAAAATTTTCAATATCATAAGGCATAGGTTTTGAGTCACCAGTACGTTCTTTACGTACACCTATAAGATTTACACTTTGACGCATGGTGTAATCTTCAGACTGTTCTCTTATTATATCACGCTCTGCATCACTGTTAGCATTATCTAATCTGGTTTCTAATTCTATATCTTCAAATTGCGGATCAAATTGTGGTGTGATGGTTTCTTCACCTATACTATAGGAAAACGGTAATTTAACACCCCATTTTTCTGGTAATAACTGACCTAAATTAAGGTTTGTTGTCACATCATATTGGGTAACATTTTCTCGATCTCTTTCATTAGGTCCTTGTTCAATAGCTCCAAAACCGATTGTGCTTCTTCTACCTGTAGCGCTTACGCTTGCAAAATCTGCGATGTTTGCATCCATATTCATCACTGCTGCATATCCACCTTGGTTCTTTAAACCTGATAGACGCATTTCATTGAACCACACTTCTCCACAAATATCATTTGTACTGGCATTGCGCACACCAATCATCATCGCTCTTACATCTCCAAAATTAGGATTCCCTTTTATACCATATATGTGTTGATTAGGGCTTCCTGCAGTCGCATCAGTAAGTGTGGACTCATCAAAGAAATTTACTTCAGAAATATTCAATAAAGGGTTACTTAAAACACGTGCTTTAATCTCTTGAAGTAAAGAAAGGTCAATATTAAACTCATTTGCATCGGGCCATATCTCTGATGGGTTTCTTGTAGCAACAACATCTGGATTAGTCCATGGAGTAGGTTTTAAAGGAAGTCTGATTTCATAGTAATTATCAGTATAATCAATTCCTATTCTTACAAATGCTTCTAACTCATCATCACCTATGGCAACCTCATTGACTAATGATTCTGCGTGAACAAACATGCGCAAGTTTTCATACTGACGCATATCTATTCTTATATTCTTAAATACAGAACGTCCATCTTCTGGTTCCAAACCGCATGCTCTTAACACAAGTGATTGTTCATTTTGTCTTATATTTTGATTTTGAGTTCGCAACTCTTCTCTTTGAACTCCTGGAGGTAATACGTAAGGAATAGGAGTACGTTCCTCATTATTTTCTGTATTCACACCTTCTACTTCAAACACAGTTCCATCATCACTAGGATCATCTAAATCCTCTTCTAATGTCGCAGTGTAACGACGATAATCGCCACGAACAAGATCCATAGAACCAAAACGAAGTAACGTTTCTTGATTAAAATCTGTCAAATACATTCTCATGAAACGTATGGCTCTGAAATCATTGATGCCACCTATAACTTCTCGGTTAGGATCACTTAATGGAACTCTAAATTGAACCCAACGTGTATCAATAGTATTTCCATTAGGTAAAGTAGTTTGAACCTCTTTGGTATCAAATATATACTCGTTAGTAGCGACAGTCATTCTAGTTGGGTCAACCGGTATATCATATTCAAAATAACTATCTATGGTATTCATAGTGTTATCTCTGTTAATATCCTCTACATCTGGTAATGTCGTTGCCCCACGATCGTCTTGGGTTACTGCTGTAGGTGAATTTCCTTCAGTATTATTATATTTTCTATATCTAGTCACTATATCTCCACTAGCGGCTAAGAAATATTCATAATTATCGCGTGCAGGATCTTCTGGACCAAAAGATCCAAATTGCTGATTCTCTTCTAGGTCGCTCAGTCCATCTAGACCTATGTCTTGATTTGTACGTTGTGCACCATCTGTGTCAAATGCATAAACAAGTGATTGATTTACCGGAACCTTACCAAAATCTGTTTCATTAGTTAATGTTGTGCTACCATCGTCCGGTAATCCATTTTCATATTGCTTACGGTTATCTTTTAAGATATCTTCACTAATACTACCTAAGTTAATAGATATAGTTCCACCAGAATTTGTTGGGTCATAAACAAATGGATCCATCACCCAAAACTGAATATACTCCACATTAGTCTGTTCAAAATCTGTACTAGAGAAGGATCTCATAATACCAGCCCAATTATCTTCAGGATTAGGCAATATATTACTACCAGCCGCTGCTGGATTATAATTATAAGGACCACGTTGAGATGGTAAATAATTTAAGTCTAGAGTATTTATAACTTGCTGCTGTCCTTGCTGCAAGTCTACATTAGGAAACAACTCATCTATGAAAACACGCCTGGTTCTAGGGTCAGAAATATCATCATCTGTAATATCTGGTGGTCGTTGCGTTCCATAAAATATAGGATCAATAGTATACCAAGATAATTGTGCTCTTCTAAAACCACTTTTAGTAATCACCTCATTAGGATCCATAGAAACTCCTTCAAAACCATTTGGCACACTAGCAAGTGACCAAGCAAACGGTGATAAAATATCTATTGAGGTTTGAGAGCCTTCAAAATCATCTACATAAGCTGATGCTTGACCTTCAAAATCATCACCTGCTGGCGATCCAGGAAAAAGATATGCTAATTCACCTCGTAATGATATATTAGACTCTACATCAGTGTCAATATTAGGCAACTTATTAACTATCCTAGTTAAGAATGGTACTTGTGTATTATATATAAAGTTAGCTCCTACAATAGTATTATTAATAGGTTCAAAACCATATGTCGATTTTTGAGTAATAGGTCGCTCTTTAAGGTTTAAGAAGGTACCTCCTAAAATAAAGTCATCACTAAAACGATGTTCTACATTAATTCCAGTAAAACGCTTAGTCTGCTGGTTAAACACAGAATTGTTTTCTGTTGAAACTTGAATAGGTGTATTAGAATTCAACAAGGCTTGATCTAAAATAATGACACGACCACCTTGATAATCTACAGAATAGTCGATTCCTTCTTGTAATGTCCTACCACCAGCAGTTACCGTTACAGAACCACGAGGCACATTAAATGCACCGATAGGAATTCCTTCTCTACCAGTCGCTTTATATTGCCCTTTAATTAAATACTTATTCTTATCTGCAGATTGTAAGGCTTGTGCTTTAGTCGTCACATACATGTCACGATAAACATACTTTGCCTGGTTAGCGTTATACGATGTAGGTTGGTCATAATCTTCAGAGCCCGTGCCTGGAGTATTATCTAATTTATCAAACAGATAATTACCAAATGGTTCTACCGTTGTAAAAATAATACGACCATTTTCTTGATCGATGGTCAGTCCTGGAATAAAGTCAAAAAAACCATCACCGTCTGGTTGTGGATCACCTTGTTGATTCAATCGGTCTAAATTAAAAACCTTTATTAATGTAGTTTGATCAACATCAACGGGTAAAGGCTCTGCAACAGGATTTGCCAGTGTAGGTACTGCAGGCGTTATATAGTTCAACTCTGGTGGGAATTGATAAAAAATATTCATTCTGAAATCTTCCTGAGACAATTGAGAACCACCTAAATTATAGATATTCTTCATCATCAAGTCCCAGATAGGTTCACTGACATTAGTTAAGTTACTTTTCAATAATTTAACGACTAGATTCTGATTATTAACAGCTATTTGACTTGGGTCAGTAGAGTCTATAACATCCGTTGCAACGACACCATCATTTGCAAACTCACCTACTTGATAAACCTTTCCTCCAGCAGTATATTGAAATGCCACTGCCAGGACTTCATCATTATTTAATCGTTGTCTTAAAGATATATAACCTAGTTGGGTATTTAAGGTATATTCATTTTCTGTAAGTTTTCTTGCATTCTCTAACGTTACATAATCAAATCCCTCATTTACCTGTGCATTCCCAAAACCAGATTGCACAGTAGAGATATCCCTTATTGCATCTGTTAATATAGATTGCGCTGCGCCAGTAATACCTCTTGGATTAAAATCATTATTATCATTTGAAGGAAAACTACCTGCCGGTGCATTTAAAAATCCACCAGGCACAGCATCTAACCCGATGTTATCAGGATCTGACTCTCCTATGTCCTGAATCGCAACAAGGTTTCTTACATCCTGTGTTCTATTACCGCGGTTTGTTATCCATACTTCGGCTCTAGTGATTTGAATGTTTGTATTAATAAAAGGATAATTAGCTAATGTTTTATCATAGTTATCACGGAAATAATGTGACAAGAAATAATGTCTATTCTCATCATAATCTAATGAGAAAAAATCAAAATCATTAACAGACGCACCACCAGCGGCTTGTACCGTCCTTGATTCAGATTGCTGTTCTGAGAATACTCCTGTGATTCTCGTTTTACCAAACTGCAATTCAGCCTTGACACCAAAAAGACTTTGAGCTCCACGAATTAATGTAGAATTCAAAGGCATACTTATGTTACCTACTTCGATACTTTGTAATATATCATCCTCAGTAGGTGTATAATCTAATTTAATTTGATTTTGAAAGTTAAAGGTACTTTGCGTGTCATAATTTGCGTTCACATTTAAACGCGTTCCTACTTTACCTACTAGACTTAAATTGATACGCTGGTTAAAATCAAAGGTAGCATTGGATCTGTTACGTGGTGAAAAACTAGGATTATCTGATTTATTAAACAACATCCCTAGGTCAACTTCTACTGATCCCTGTGGAACAACTGATATCTCAGTTCCACCAAATATACTTTCAAACAAGTCTGAATCTACATAGAAATTAGGCAATAAGTTCTTTTGCTTTTCTTTATCTGCTTCTGTTTTACCAGCGATGGCAGCAGCTTTATCTTTAAAATACTGCCTCATGCGCTCTTTCATCACACGATCTAGATATTCTTCACGAGTTAACATAAAAGGATATCCTATTTGAAAACCGTTAAATTCACTCTTATAGATATAACGATCTAAATCTGGATCATAGGTGTAAAGAGTAACAATACTCGGTGGATCTGGTAAGGTTATATCGCCTATAATAACACCAGTTTTAGTACTGTCTTGTGCCGTTACAGGTGATTCTTGTTGCGCTTTCGCGAAAGCGAATATCAAAAAACATCCTAAGAATGCTACATACCTATTTAAAAGTTGAAGAGAACTATATTTCAAATCTTACAGCTGTTTTAAAGCGCCTTTTATTAATGTTTCTACTGTGGCGTCTGGCTCACTAGCCAATATTTTATCCACCACTTTTTGCGCTTGCTTACGTAAATAACCTAGCGTTTCTAGTGCAGATAACGCTTCATCGCGTCCAGTATTGCTTGAATGAAGAGAAATATCTTCACCTTCTAACACTTGAAGTATTTTATCTTTTAAATCTAGAATGACACGCTGCGCTCCTTTTGCGCCTATTCCCTTAACACTCTGTATAGTGCGCACATCACCTGAGGCAATTGCCTGTGCAATCTGTCGCGGTTCTAAACTAGAAAGCATAGTACGCGCTGTACTTGCTCCTATACCAGATACCGAAAGTAAAAGCTTAAATACCTCGCGTTCTGACTTTTCCATAAAGCCAAATAGACGCTGAGAATCCTCTCTTACTTGCATAAAAGTGAATAATTTAATCAGCTCACCATCTGGAATTAATGAATATGTATGAAGCGAGATCTCGACAAAATATCCTACACCACCACAGTCTATAACGACATCTGTAAGATTTTTTTCCACCAGCTTTCCTTGCAACTGCGCTATCATTCCTTAATTTTAAGTTAAAGCATCAAATGTAATAAAATTAAGAGTACTAAAACACACCTTGATTAGTGCTATTTCTAGCGGCTTGTTCTCTCTTCTGTTCGTGCTTTTCCTTTTGTTGTGCATCAATAACAGCCACTGCAGCCATATTTACAATCTCATCAACACTTGCATTAAGTTGTAAGATGTGAACTGGTTTTTGCATTCCCATCATAATAGGTCCTATCGAGTCTGTATTATAAAGCTCTTTAATCAGTTTATAAGTCGAATTTGCACTTTCTAGATTAGGAAATACAAGTGTATTTACTTTTTTACCTGCCAGTTTAGAAAACGGAAACTTCTTTTTAAGAAGCTCTGGATTCAAAGCAAAATCTGCCTGAATCTCTCCATCTACAGTTATATCTGGATAATATCTATGAAGATAATTAACAGCTTCAGTCACTTTACGGGCATGAGGATGATCTGAAGAACCAAAATTTGCATAGCTTATCATAGCTACCGCAGGATCAATTCCAAACATGCGAGCTGTACGAGCTGTCATTTGAGCAATTTTTGCAAGCTCTGTAGCATCTGGATTGATATTAATTGAAGTATCTGAGATGAACATAGGTCCACGTTCTGTAATCATCAAGTTAGTAGTGGCCACCTTTTGAACACCAGGAGATTTTCCTATAATTTCCATCATAGGCTTTACAGATATAGGAAACGATTGTGCAACACCCGTAATTACAGCATCTGCATCACCTAATTTTACCATCATCGCGGCAAAATAGTTGCGCTGTCTCATCAACTTACCAGCATCAAATTCAGTAACACCTTTGCGAGAGCGCATTTGCCATAATTCATTTGCATAACGATCCTTACGTGGCTTTTCTTCATCAGATTTAGGATCTATAATTAGAATATTATCATCCCAATCAATTTCTGTCATTAATTCTTCAATAACATCGCGTCTACCCAGCAATATCGGAATTGCTATTCCATCTTCATGTACAATTTGAGCTGCTTTTATTACATCTAGATTATCAGCCTCAGCAAAAACGATACGTTTAGGATTAGTACGTGCGCGATTTAATATCAAACGGATGAGCTTATTATCTGATCCCATTCTTGATAACAACTGATCTTCATATTTATCCCAGTCTTGTATAGGTTCCATTGCTACACCACTTTCCATAGCTGCTCTGGCAACTGCTGGTGGAATAGTAGAAATCAATCGTGGATCAAAAGGCTTAGGAATTATATATTCTCTCCCAAAGTTGAGCTTCGTCTCTCCATAGGCAATATTTACTTGCTCTGGAACTGGTTCTTTGGCTAGTTGTGCTATTGCGTGACAAGCGGCAAGTTTCATTTCTTCATTAATTTTAGACGCACGCACATCTAGTGCACCTCTAAAAATAAATGGAAATCCAAGTACATTATTTACCTGATTAGGATGATCACTACGACCAGTTGCCATGATTAAATCTTCACGAGTTGCTACCGCTGTATCGTATTCAATTTCTGGATTAGGATTTGCCATAGCAAACACGATAGGGTTATCGCTCATATCCATTAACATGGCAGGCGATACAATATTACCTACTGAAAGTCCCAGAAAAACATCTGCACCTTTAAAAGCCTCTTTTAAGGTTATAGGTTCCATGTCGCGCGCAAATTCCATTTGCTCAGGACCTAAATCTGTTCGTGAGGTAGTGATCAATCCATCCACATCAAACATGAGGATATTCTCCTTGCGAGCGCCCAATTTTGCATACAAATTAGTACAAGAAATAGCTGCACTACCAGCACCACTGATGACAATCTTAACGTCTTCTATCTTCTTCTCGGCTATTTCTAGAGCGTTCAATAATGCCGCACTAGATATAATAGCGGTACCATGCTGATCATCATGCATAACTGGAATATCCAGTTCCTCTTTCAACCTCTTTTCGATTTCAAAAGCTTCTGGCGCTTTAATATCTTCAAGATTTATTCCTCCAAAGGTAGGCGAGATGTTTTTAACCGTTTGAATGAATTCTTCTATATTTTTAGTATCAATTTCAATATCAAAACAATCAATGTCTGCAAAAATCTTAAAAAGAAGACCTTTTCCTTCCATCACAGGTTTAGACGCCTCAGGTCCTATATCGCCCAGACCAAGTACGGCAGTACCGTTTGTTATTACAGCTACTAGATTTCCCTTAGTAGTATATTTATATACATTTGCTTTATCCTTGGCTATTTCAAGACATGGTTCTGCCACTCCAGGACTGTAGGCCAGAGAAAGATCTCGCTGACTGCTATATTTTTTAGTAGGTACTACTTTTATTTTACCTGGTGTAGGCTTTGCGTGGTACACTAGTGCTTCACGTCTCTTACTATCTTTACTCATAAATAACTGGGTTATTTTTAGTCCAAAAACAAAAATAGACTATAATGTTCACATGGTATTTTTGTAGTCGTGAAAATTGTGTGAATTGTGCTTTCGCAAAAGCGTGAACTTAAAGAAATAATCAAAAAAAAGAGCTATAAAATGAATTACAGCTCTTTCTAACAAAACTAAGCTAACTAAACAATATCATTAATAATATTTTTAAGACCTACCATATCGGGTAGACGACCAACGTTCTGTAATTTTATAGTAGCGAGTTTTTGCGCAATAGTTATAGACTCTTTTAGGGACTTTTCCTGAATTTGAGCATATAAAAATCCTGCCCAGAAGGCATCACCAGCGCCGGTTACATCTTTAATATCATCAATTTTTATAGCGTCTTGATGTATAAGTCCTTTATCAAGGTCAGAAATGGTAACACCATCTTTACCTCTTGTAAGGCAAATAGTTGAAACTCCTAAAACATGGAAATAATCAAAAATTTCTTGATCTGATTTATGACCGTCAAAGTACCTATAACAATCATCTATACTTAACTTAAGTAATGGATTATAAGATAAATATTCTCTGATCACCTCTTTAGCTTCATCACGATCAGGCCATATTTTTTGTGAATAATTAAGGTCTATACTTAACTGTAGTCCTAACTTACTTGCCTCTTTTGCTCCTTTTAAAATTGAGGTTCTCGCAGGGTTTTTGCTTAAAGCGAAACAGGTGGTGTGATAAATTTTTGAGGATTTTAGTAATTCAGAGGTAATTAAGGTTTCAGGGATAATACAATCTGCCTCTCTGTAGGCTGTAAAATCAGGTGTTTCCATAGATTTAGAAACTAATATGATAGAAGTAGGTAATCCCGATGCTCTATTAATTAGTGATGTATCTACGTTATCATCTTGTAATTTTTTTACAATAAAATCACCTAAACCGTCATTTCCACAAGAAGCCACTATAGCCGACCTTAATCCTAATCTTGCTGCATTTACTGCCACGTTTGTAGGTGACCCACCTAAGAAACGATGGTAATCTTTGGTTTCTGAGATAGTAGCATTTTTCTCATGACCTATAAAGTCAATAAGAACTTCTCCTGTACATAATATATCAATGGTCTTCACTAGTTGACTAATATTTTAAATTTATTATTTAATGTTTGTCGCAACATTACCGTTGCCGCTGCGCTCCACGCGCATTTAGGAACTCCTATAGGCTCACCAGTTTTTGTGTTAAAGTTCTCATAGAAAGAAAATTCTTTTTGCGCATTTAAAAAATCAATATGCTCTAATAGGTTTTGTGCCTCAGCCTTATAACCTTGATAACTTAAGGCCATTCCATAGAATCCATTTACCATAGGCCAGCTGCCACCATTATGGAATTCAAAAGGGAAATTCCTGAACTCATACTTGCAATTATCTTTTAACAAACTCCATTCTTCATCCTGCTCCATGACCGGTGGCCAAAACGCTGGAAGCACCTTGAGCTTTGAATCTTTTAACAATTGTTGACTATAAGAAAAAATTTTACCATCTAGTTCAGAGTCACCTATGTTTAACAATAAAAATAAGCTATTTGCAAACGCATCAAATTGTGTTTTATAACCCGATGGGGAGAATGATGCTGGTAAATGAGATATTTTCTCCATAGCCTCAAAAGCCCTAGGATGAAATTTCTCTTTAGTTGATTGACCTATAAAGTTAACATGTATTTGATCCTGAATTTGATTTATTTTATGAGTAATCTCATCTCTATTTTCAAAATGGTTATAGGACTTTAAGGCCCATAATCTTAATAATTGATCATACAAGACATAGCCGTCAGTAATGTACTCATCTGCCCAATTGCCCGATAGCGGCACATAGATGAGGTGCTTATTATTAAACTCCCAAGCATTTAAGAGAGCAAGACACTTTTCAATATGCGATTTATATTGATTCACAACACTAGCATCTTTTTTATAGTAGGCAAGTTGACAAACTCCTATTATGAACCAAGTCACTGCATCTACTCTACCAGCTAGACCACCATAACTTACTTCAACTTCTTTTCCATTAAAGGCAACATTAGAAGGAATAGTACCCATCCCATGTTGATGAGAAGCTAGTGTTTTTAAAGTCTGTTCAAAGGTATCAATAAGTTGTTCATCACCAGACGCGAGTGCGGCTAGTCCACATATTACACCATCTCTAGCCCAAACTCTTTTATAGTTTGAAATATCTAGAGCACTTGCAAGAAAACCTTCAGGAGAAGATGCTTTCTTAAGTAAGTTGATCGATTCTATGTAAGCATTACTGCTCATGTATTGTAGGTTTTTTAGTTTGAATAAGTAAAGTAGCTATCATGGCTAGAATTAATAGTACACCAGCAAAGGTGATTGCATTGCGAGGATCATTCCCTAAAAAGTTTTTTAACACATACCCAAAAGATAAGGTTTGAAATATCATAGGAATAACTATCATCATATTAATGATTCCCATATAAACCCCATATCGTTCTTTCGGGATCTTAGAAATCACCATTAAATAAGGAATTCCCATCATACTAGCCCATCCTATACCAAAACCAGTAATAGCAAAAAGTAGCAATTCCTTATTGGTTATATGCGGGAAAGCTAAAAATCCAGCTGCAGCAAGTAATAAACACACGGCATGAACTAATTTAGGACTGTATTTTTTTGCAAACCCTACAAGGGCAAACGCTACTAAAAAGGTAACCACATTATACCAGCCATTAACTAGAGCTGTCCAGCTTACAGCTTCTTCATAAGCAGCCTCATTACTAGATGGAGTTGCATCCCAAACGGAAAGTGCAACACTTTTTGAGGCATTTTGCCAATAACAAAACAAGGCGTACCATTGGAATAGATAAACTAGCGCCAGCTGCCACATAACCTTAGGCATGTCCTTAATAGCCGCTACTATTTCCACAAGCGGCCCTAATACAGAACGTTTTTCACTGCGCATTAAAGCGAGCTCTTCAGCGGTAGGAGGAATTTCTTTGGTCTTGCTGATACTCCATATTATAGTTGCAATGGAACAAAAAGCACCTAAGAAAAAAGAAGCATAAACCCATGTAGGTAGAGAGCCTGTTTTACCAACCATAAAAATGGGGAAAATGAAAATTGATAAATTTGCTAATACTTGACCTAAACCGGTAAAGAAACTCTGCATTTGAAAACCTGTAGGTTGTTGTTCAGGTATCAACTTATCAGCAATTAAAGCTCTATAAGGCTCCATGGCTGTATTATTTCCAGCATCAAGAATCCACAACAATCCTGCAGCCATCCATAGGGAACTACTAAACGGAAATAACAATAAACTAAAACTACATAAAAGCGCACCTATTAGAAAGTAAGGCTTACGTCTTCCAAAACGTGACGACCATGTCTTGTCACTCATCGCTCCTATAATGGGCTGGACAAGCAATCCAGTTACAGGTCCTGCAAGGTGTAAAATAGGAATTTGATCCGGTGCAGCTCCCAAAAAATCATAGATTGGAGTGACCGCACTTTGTTGTAATCCAAAACTGTATTGAATCCCGAAAAAACCGACATTCATATTCAGTATTTGCCAAAAATTTAATTTTACCTTTCCTAACATTTTAGTGCTTTGAAATTAATAATTGCACTCTTATAAGAGTTTACAAAACAACTTTTAAGATGTGGTGTTTAAAATAATAGAGTTAGCATCAAATGAATAACACTAACTCCATTACACTATTGAAAACAAAAAACTATCTGATTCTTATTTGTTGTTAATACGCTTTCGCGAAAGCATAATATAACATTTCTCCTACTCTAACGAACAGGTAAATTTTTAAAAATTATACTGTAACCCTAAAGAGATAGACCTTCCAGGAAGCGCTCTTGCTCTTAAGAAATTAGTTTGTCCTTCTACAATAGAACCTTCTTCAGATTCAGTGATACCTAAAGTGTCAAAAAGATTGTTTGCAGATAGGTTTGCGTTTAAATCTTTAGTAATTCCTACATTAACAAATCCGTTAACAATTACAAAACCAGGCATGATCAACTCATTTGTATCCTGAGCATAAGCTTTAGTTTGCCCTATAAAACTAAGGCCCAAAGAGTTTTGCTTATCTGCTCCAAAATTATAGGATGGGATTAAGTTATAGATAAAATCTGGTTGTCTTCTAGGAGCGTTACCTTCATTATCACCTGATTCTAGAGTTGCGTTTGTATAAGTCACAGCTCCTTTAACGGTTAAGTCATTCATTCTATAAGAACCTTCTACTTCAACACCAAAAGATTGATAATCATTATCAATGATTAAATCTGGGTTAGTAGCTTCAAAACCTGCCTGCTCTGTTGTTTTTGAGTAGAATCCAGTAACATATAATGCACCATTATCAAAACCTTGCTTATATCCTATTTCTGCTTGATTTAAGAAGTCTAGTGCGTTGATTCTATCAGAATTTTGGTAATCCAATCCTGAGAATAAAATACGATCTGCCTTAGCAGCTGCACCTCTACTGTATCTAGCAAATACCGCTTGTCTATCTTTAAGTTTGTAGTTCAGACCTAATGAATAGGAAACATAATCATAATCGTAGTCTACCGTGGTAGGTGCCGCATTATTTACACTAAAAACATTTTGCTCTGGTGCTGAAATTACACCATCATTATTAATATCAATTACAGATTCAGTTCCACCAGTAAAAGTACCATCTACTTTACCCATATCAAATCTTACACTTGCATCAATGTTCAGTTTTTCAGAAGCTTCTAAAGCAACGTTTACATAAGGTGCTGAAACGTTGTATTGCGTATCATAGTTTCTTGCTAGGTTACCCCAAAAAGGCGTTCCATAAGCATATAATCCATTCTCACTTAATGGTGCTCCAGTTGGATCAAATGCATTTATTAGTCTTGCATTTTCCCCTTGTACTTCCTGCAGATAAGAATTCCACGTCCAGTTCATAGAAATATTCTGAACCGATTTAAAGTAACCAAGTGTTACGTCCAAATTATCATAAGTCTTAGATAATTTTAGATCGTTCATAAAATTATTGAAATTCTCTAATTCTACATCAAACATGTGAATACGAGCCACTAAACTACCGTCTGCAACAGGAGATCCGTCTGTAAATTCTAATGACGAGCCGGCTCCAAAAGAATCTGCAATTTCTGCACCAGTAGCGACTTGAGAAGGGAAAGGTGAAACAAAAGCTCCATTATTAGAAGCAAATCTTCCGTTATTAGTAACACTCCAGCTATTTCCTAAATCAAAATTTGCAGAAATCCCTACTGCTGTAGAAACTGGATGCATTCCATCTGCAACATTACCACGAGAACGCTCTCCATCTGGCCCTAGACGTAAGGTTTGCAGTAGATTAGGCGTGTGTAAAGAACCCGTTGTAGCATCAAAGTTAGGCGCGCTTTCCCAAGTAGGGTTTTCATTGGTTCCTGAAACTTGAATAGGACCTGGCAAATATGCTATGGCTCTATCATTAAGATACTTTCCATATACTCGAACAGAACCTTTGTCAAATTTCTTCATCAAACTTAATTTGAATTGCCCACCATTATTTGCTGTAAATCCAGCATCTCTTATTCCTTCCCCTACTCTATAAAAACCACCAGCATGCATAAATAAGTCATCAGCAATCTCAGTACCATATGCAAAGTCTGTTCTAAAAGAATCATAGTTTGCACCAAAGGTTGTTCCTATAGTTCCACCTTCAGATTGACCTGTTTTACTTATAATGTTTATGATACCACCAGGAGAATTAGATGTTTGTGTTGAGGCAGATCCTCCACGTATTGCTTCAATACGAGAAACATTAGCATCAAATCTCGTGAAGATATCAGCTGTCGCAAAAGAAATATCACCATATAATAGCACTGGCAATCCATCTTCTTGAAGTTGAACATACTTAGAACCACCAGAAGAGATAGGCACACCTCTCACAGAGATGTTAGAGTTACCTTCACCACCAGAGGATTCAGATCTTATACCTGGAATGGTTCTAAAGATTTCTGCCGTTGTTCTAGGTGCAGATTGAGTGATTGAGGCTGTACCTAAAGTAGTTACAGATACACTAGATTCTATTTTGGCTTTTGGATTAGTAACACCAGTTACAACAATAGCATCTAGTGATTCAGCATCTTCTTGCATAATAAAGTTATAAGTCATATCTGCGCTTACACTGATTTTTTTTGAGTACCTAGAGTAGCCTAATGATGAGCCTACAATAGTATAATCGCCGTTAGCCACGTTAGAAATTGAATAGTTACCGTCTATGTCAGTAACGGCTCCTTTGTCTGTTCCCTTTAATATAACGTTTGCGCCAAAAACTGGTTCCCCTGCGGCATCCTTAACATTTCCACTAATAATGGACTGTGCTACTACTGTCGAAACCGTCAGTAACATAATGAGCACAAAACTCCATGTCGATTTTAAAATATTCATATTGAGTAAAATTTAATAATAAAGTAAAAATTGTAGTTAATATTTAGCTAATGTATAATTACAGTGTGATAAAAATAATTTTTTCGCATCGAAAACGTTTTCGAAACAACCGAAAACGTTTTCGATTATTTTTTTATCTTCGTTTACAACTTTAAAAAATGAGATATTGAAACCTGTAACACTAAAACAAATTGCAGAGGAACTTAATATTTCTGTAACTACTGTTTCAAAAGCATTAAAAGACTATCCTGATGTCAGCCTCAAAACCAAAGGGCGAGTTAAAGAACTTGCGGCAACTTTAAATTACAAGCCAAATTCTTTTGCTGTCAATCTAAGGACTAAAGAGTCTAAAACTATTGGACTTATCATACCAGTAATAGTACATCATTTTTTTGCTAATGTTATAAAAGGAATCTTATCTCAAGCTGAAAAAAAAGGTTACTTAGTCATTATTCTTCAATCAAATGAATCATATGAGTTAGAAAAAAAACAAATTGATTTGTTGTTAAGAAAAGGAGTGGATGGAATTATCATTTCCCTAGCAAATGATACTGTTAACTATGAACATTTAAATGAAGTGATTGCCAGAGATAAATCACTGATTATGTTTGATAAAATTGCTAAAACCGTGAATTGCTCAAAAGTAATCATCAATGATCGACTGGCTGCATATAAGGCCACGCAACATCTTATAGATACGGGATGTAAAAAAATCGCTCACTTTAGAGGCTCTTTATTACCTCAAAATTCTATTGATCGCTTTCTGGGCTACCGAAAAGCACTAGAAGATAACAACATACCTTATGATCCATCCATAGTCTATATATGTGAATGTGCTGACAAAAGTTTTAAAGAAGGTGAACAGAACGCAATAAAATTGCTGGAAGAGCATAATGATGTAGATGGTATTTTTATTAACACTGATCTTGTAGCAATAGGTGCAATGTCTGCACTGCAGAATGCTGGAGTAAGAATTCCAGAAGATATTTCAATCGTCGGATTTAGTAATTGGTTCATGTCCTCAGTAATATCACCAAAACTTACAACAATTGATCAGCCTGGTTTTTTAATGGGTAAAACTGCATTTAAACAGCTTTACAAAGAAATGAAGACACAAAAGAAGAACAAACCTGTAAAGTATAAACAAATAGAATTAGGAACTGAATTAATTAATAGAGAATCTACACGTTGAAATAAAATCTCATAGTTGTTCTTTAAAGATTACAAAGGCATTCTTAGGCTTCAAAGTAATCAATGGATGATAGTCTATATGATCTTGAACTGGTGTGATGTCAAATCGTTCTAGCATGCGTCTTACTACCAGCATCATTTCCATCATGGCAAAATTATTCCCTACGCACATGCGTGGTCCTGCGCCAAAAGGAAAATAAAAATCTCTATACCTTTTTGCCTTAGCTGGTTCAAATCTGCTCGGGTCAAATTCTTCTGGATTCTCCCATAAATCTTTACGACGATGAATTTCATAAAAAGAAACCAACCATATACTTTCTTTTTCTATAGTAATATCTTCACACTCATCTGCTTCTAGTGCAACACGATCTGTCACATAAGCTGGTGGATAAAGTCGTAAGGTTTCTTCTATGCATTGCTTGACATACGGCATAGCCATCAACTGGCTCATAAGTGATTCACTAGAAACTGCGTTATGGATTTCTTTTCTTGCTTCAATAATAGTTTCTGGATGATGAGCAAGCAATTGTGCCGCAAAGCTCAGTGCATTTGCAGTGGTTTCATGGCCTGCGATAAATAAAACTAGAATCTCATCTACCAGTTGGTCATCTTCCATATGTGAACCATCTTCATAAGTACTATGCAAAAGCATATCCAGTAAATCACCAGGCTCGTTTTTGCTTTCTCTACGGTTGGTAATTATAGTACGCAGTAATTCGCGAGCTTCATTAACTTCTGCCAGAGCATGAGGAACACTGTTTGTTCCCGCTAACCATTCTCTATCAAAGTACCACTTCATCCATGGGATACGTAGTTCTTTAATGAGCATTTTTTGAGCATGCTCAGTGATTTCTTGAAGTCGAGCAATCTTCTCATCTAGGTTTTCAATATCAGCAAAATCAAAGAGACTTCTCGCCACTACTTTAAAAGCTAGGTCATTAAAAATAGTGTAGACGTCTGTGACTTCGTTGAGATGTATGCGATCCAGCTCTTCATTAACCACCGCGTCCATAGTTTCCATAAAATTGTTAATGGATTTTTTATAGAACGCTGGTTGAATCAGTTTACGGTTAGCTCTCCATTTCTCACCGTTTTCAGTCAGTAATCCATGTCCTATGTATTTTCCTAAATCCTCGGTTTGTAAAGTAGATTTGTGATAGTTCTTTTGGTTTTTTTGAAGGATGTGCTGCGTGATTTTCTCATCACAAGTAAAGTGAATCATCAGTCCAGGTTTAGGACTTATCTTAAAAGTATTGCCATACTTCTGGAAATTCTCTCTGTGAAACGGTAAAGGATTCTTATAAATCTGTCTAGATTTAGCAAGAAAGGTTAAAGCAGGAACCTGGGCTATTTTTCTCATTACTGATCAAATAAGCCTCCTAATGCGTTTCCTTTGGTTTTACCCAAGTGTTTATAAGCGAGCTCTGTTACTTCACGACCACGTGGTGTTCGCATAATAAAGCCTTGTTGAATAAGAAAAGGTTCATATACTTCTTCAATCGTTTCAGCACTTTCAGACACTGCAGTTGCAATGGTAGTTAACCCTACTGGTCCTCCTTTAAATTTGTCAATAATAGTGATCAAAATCTTATTATCCATCTCATCAAGCCCATTAACATCCACATTTAGGGCTTTTAAGGAGTATTTAGCAATTTTTAAATCTATGTTTCCATCACCTTTAATTTGTGCAAAATCACGAACTCTACGTAGCAATGCATTTGCAATACGAGGCGTTCCTCTACTACGACCAGCTATTTCGATCGCTGCGTCTTCATGAATAGGAACTTTTAAAATCTCTGCACTACGAGTAACGATAGTAGAAAGTAATTCTGTTGAATAGTATTGTAATCTCGATTGAATTCCAAAGCGAGCACGCATAGGAGCTGTAAGTAATCCAGACCTAGTCGTAGCTCCTATTAAGGTAAAAGGCGCAAGATTGATTTGAACGGTTCGAGCATTAGGACCAGTTTCAATCATGATATCTATTTTGTAATCCTCCATAGCACTATATAGATACTCTTCTACAATAGGACTAAGTCGATGAATTTCATCTATGAAAAGTACATCACGCTCATCAAGATTTGTTAACAAGCCTGCAAGATCTCCAGGCTTATCTAGAACTGGACCAGAAGTTACCTTAATACCTACACCTAATTCATTTGCCAGAATATGAGCAAGAGTAGTTTTACCTAATCCTGGCGGTCCATGAAATAAAGCATGATCCAATGCGTCATCACGTTGATTTGCTGCTTCAACAAAAATCTTGAGATTCTCCAGCACCTGATCTTGTCCAGCAAAATCATCAAAACTTAAAGGTCTCAATGCTCTTTCTAAATCATTTTCTTCATTAGAAAAATGATTACCAGTAGGATCTAAATGTTCATTCATTTACCAAAGATAATATTCAAGACGTTCCTATAATCATATAGAGGTGTTTTTATTACGCTTTCGCGAAAGCGTAATAACAAAAGCTTAACGCACTTTAATAGTTACTTAAGTGAAGAGTAAGTGCAACAATTGTATATTGAAATAAAAATTTATGAAACCAAAAGAAATAACACCCAATCTAGAAGTTACTCTTTCAAATCATGAAACATGGTCTCTGAAAGAACAAAAAATAGACACTTACCTAATGATTGTATTTTATAGAGGATATCATTGTCCGGTATGTAAAAAACAATTGGAAACTGTTACCGAAAAATTACCTGATTTTGAAGAGAGAGGAGTTGATGTAATAGCTATAAGCATGGATCACATCAATAGATTAGAAAAAACGACAAAAGAATGGGATGTCGATGGGCTTAAAATAGGATGTCGAATGACAAAAGAGACTGCTAAGGAATGGGATCTTTATCTATCCAAGGCTATAAGCGATAAAGAACCAGAACTATTTTCAGAACCAGCCATATTTTTAATCAAACCTGATGGTTCATTATTCTTTGCATCGATACAATCAATGCCATTTGCTAGACCTAAAATTGAAGATATTTTAAAATCAATAGATTTCGTAGAGAACAAAGATTATCCTGCCCGAGGTGAAGTTTAAAAAATAGTTATATAAAAAAAGCCGCTTTAAAGCGGCTTTTTTTATATAACGAATCTGAATTAGTGATTCATTTCTTCTTCTCCATCTTGTAATGGAATATGTTGTGGCGCATAATCCTGACCAGGTATAACGTACTCTCCATTTTCATTAACCTTTGAATAATCATAAGCCCATCTGTGAACATGAGGAATAGGACCATCCCAGTTACCGTGAATATGCTTATCGCCAGTAGTCCATTCTAGTGTATTAGATTTCCATGGATTAGCAGGTGCTTTCTTACCATAAAATATTGACTTAACAAAATTGTAAACAAATATCAATTGAGCTAGAGCTGTAGCGATTGCAAAGTAAGTTATCAACTGATTTGTATCTGCAAGATCATCAAAGTATGGAAAGTTAGTATTAGTATAATAACGACGTGGCAAACCGGCCATACCGATAAAATGCATTGGGAAAAACACTCCATAAGCGCCAATTGCAGTTAACCAGAAATGTGCATAACCTAAGTTTTTGTTCATCATCTTATTAAACATCTTAGGGAACCAGTGGTACACACCAGCAAACAATCCGTATAAAGCAGATATTCCCATTACTAGGTGGAAGTGTGCTACCACAAAATAGGTATCGTGAACGTTAATATCCAAAGTACTATCTCCTAAAATAATACCAGTTAAACCACCAGTAATAAATGTAGAAACAAGACCTATAGAGAATAACATTGCAGGATTAAGCTGCAAATTACCCTTCCATAATGTAGTAATATAGTTAAACGCTTTTACTGCAGATGGTATAGCAATTAATAGTGTTGTAAAAGTAAATACTGAACCTAAGAAAGGATTCATACCAGATACAAACATGTGGTGACCCCATACAATTGTTGACAAGAACGCTATCGCTAAAATAGACGCCACCATCGCTCTATAACCAAAGATAGGTTTACGTGAATTAGTTGCAATGATTTCAGATGTAATACCTAGCGCTGGTAATAATACGATATAAACTTCTGGGTGACCTAAGAACCAAAAAAGGTGCTCAAATAAAACAGGAGAACCACCTTGATGTGCAAGAACTTCACCTTTAATATAAATATCAGATAAGAAGAAAGATGTTCCAAAACTTCTATCCATGATTAGTAATAATGCTGCTGCAAATAAAACTGGGAAAGAAACAATACCGATAATAGCAGTTACAAAAAACGCCCATATTGTTAACGGTAATCTAGTCATTGACATACCTTTTGTACGCATGTTAATCACTGTTACCACATAGTTTAATGAACCTAATAAAGAAGATGCGATAAAAATAGCCATCGACACCAACCATAAAGTCATCCCCATTCCAGAACCTGGCATTGCCTTAGCAACTGCACTAAGTGGAGGATAAATAGTCCAACCAGCCGCTGCAGGTCCTAACTCTACAAATAATGAACTAATCATTATTGCAGATGATAAGAAAAATAACCAATATGATACCATGTTCAAAAACCCTGAAGCCATATCACGTGCTCCAATTTGCAATGGAATCAAGAAATTAGAAAATGTACCACTCAAACCAGCCGTTAGTACAAAGAATACCATTATGGTACCATGAATAGTAACTAAGGCTAAATAAATATTAGGATCCATAACACCACCTGGTGCCCATTTACCTAATAACGCCTCAAAAATAACATTAGGCTGCTCTGGATTTGCAATTTGCATTCTCATTAAAACAGACATCAAGATACCAATAGCACCCATGATTAGTCCAGTAATAAGATATTGCTTAGCAATCATCTTATGATCAGTTGAGAAAATGTATTTTGTTACAAATGTTTCTTTGTGATGGTGGTGACCATCATCATGTCCATGCTCTGTTGCTGCTGCAATCACTTGTCCCATATATCTTAGTTTTCAGCGTTAGCTAAAGTTGTTTCAAAAGTTGTTTGTGTTTCTAACCATTTGTTGTAATCTTCTTCAGATTCAACTACTATTTTCATTTGCATGTTATAGTGTGATGCACCACAAATTTTGTTACAAAGTAAATAGTATTCAAATTCATAAGGATCTAAGGCTACATCACCTGCTGCCTCTAATTCTTTACTTTTTTGTCGTCTAATTTCATTAATCTTACGAACTTTTTCAGTCATAAATTCTGTAGACTTATAATCTTCAGAAGTTACTGTAGGAGTAAAACTAAATTTAGTAACCATACCAGGCACTACATTCATTTGCGCTCTGAAATGAGGCATATAAGCAGAGTGTAAAACATCCTGACTACGGAAATTAAAGACTACAGGTCTGTTAACTGGTAAATGTAATTCAGTAGCAACCATATCATCTTTACCGTCTGCATCTGTAGGGTCAATACCTAATATATTAGCACCTTCGATGAAACGTACATTAGCATCTCCTAAAGTATTATCAGCTCCACTATATCTAACTTTCCATCCAAATTGGTAAGCATACACTTCAACTACTAGTGGATCTTCATGTTTATCAACATCCATGATGTCATTCCATGAGAATAATCCCCATAAAATGAGACCTGCTAATACTACCACTGGAATAGCAGTCCATATAAATTCTAAACGATCATTATCTGCATAGAATAAAGCTTTTTGACCTTTTCTACCACGATATTTATAACTGAACCAATGTAGTAATGCTTGAGTTAAAAACTGCACTATCATAATTACAACAGTTGTTAATAATAATAGTGAATCATACTCAGAACCATGAGCAGATGCTGCATCTGGTAAGAAATAATCTTGATACCCGATGAAACAAGCAATCATCATTACGTACATAGCAATTACAAAGTAAAGCATGAATTTACCTTGACGATCGTTATCGGCATCGTTTGCAATTTCACCATCAGCACCATTGGCTTCAGGAGATTTTCCTAGCTGTACAATTTTTGAAATTTGCCATAAAGCAATCACAAACAAAGCAGCAATTAATATGATAAGAAATGCAGTCATTTCAGTGTTTTTCTATAATTAATTAATAGTGAAAATGTTTACTTTCTCCAATAAATGGATCTCCTTTTGCAAGTAACGGAGCTTTTGAAATGGTATTGAATATTACAAGTAAGAATATACCAGCAAATAACATAAAGGATCCTATTTCAGGCATACCTATGAACCATGATTCACCAACAGTAGCTGGCATAACCATTACATAAATATCTAAATAGTGACCAAGTAATATAAATATACCTGCAGTTACAACAAACCAATTCACGCGTTTAAAGTCGGAATTCATTAGAATTAATAACGGGAATAAGAAATTAATTGCTACCATACCAAAGAACAAAATATTATAGTCCTCGATTCTAGTAATGAAATATGTTACTTCCTCTGGAATATTAGAATACCAGATTAACATGAATTGAGAAAACCATAGATAAGTCCAAAATATACTGATACCAAACATGAACTTTGCTAGATCGTGAATGTGTGAATCATTGATGAATTCTAAATGCCCTCTAGACTTCAAATAAATAGTTACTAATGCTATTACCGTAATACCACTAACAAACATACTAGCAAATACGTACCAACCGAATAAGGTAGAGAACCAGTGAGGATCAAAACTCATGATCCAATCCCAAGACATGATAGATTCAGTTACTATAAAGAATACTAGAAACATGGCAGAATGCTTAAATCCTTTTTTATACCATACATTTCCTTCTGGCTCTTCATCTTGTTTTAGAGAGAACTTTCGGATATTCCATCTGTATAGGTTCCATCCTACTAAGAACGCACCAGCTCTTATTAACCAGAATGGCACATTTAAAAAACCTGTCTTACCAGCAACTAAAGCATCATAGTTTTCATGACCTACTTCAGCTACACCAGGATTCATCCACGTAAAAATATGATTAGCCCCTAAACCAGTTGCAAGTAACAAAACGAACATTAATACACCGCCGATTAATAAGTAACTACTAATACCTTCCATTACTCTAAATAACCCAGGAGACCATCCAGCCTGAGCTACCTTTTGGATAGCATAAAACGCTGTACAACCTAAGGCTATCATAAAAAAGAAAAAGCATGCAACATATAATGCTGACCAAGGCTTATTTGCTAATTGATGATATAAATGCTCTACATGATCAGATTCATGACTTGAAGCATGATCATCATGATCACTCGATGAATCTACCTGACCATGAGTATCTTGTGACGCCACTTGATGAGTATCTACAGCGGCACCATGATTATCACCATGTGCAGCTTCCTGTGCTAACATTTCTCTTACTGCATCCTCAGAAGCAGGTGCGCTTAAAAACCCACCTATGGTAAGTAAAGCCCCTAATCCAATTAGGACAAATGCGAAAATTTTTAATTTACTTGAAACTTTGTACATATAATAAAATTTCGTGGTCGATTACTCGCCTTCAGTTGATGAATGATTTTCCTCTTGACTATCGTGGTCACCATCATGAGCATTTTCACCGTGCATGTCTACACCATGATCTTCAGCCGCATGACTATCTGTACCAGAGATGTCTTCCTGTGCATTTTGCACAGTAACAAATTCCTTAACATCTTGACCTTTTAATTCTCTAGTTAGCGCATCAACATGATGAGCTATTTGCCATCTCTCTTCAATAGAAGTTTGAGAAGCATAAGAACCCATATAGTTAATTCCCCAATACATAACATGATAAATAGAACCTTGAGATATATCACGATCTGCATAAGAAGGTACACCCAATATTTTTTCAGTTTTAACTAAATGTCCTTGACCGTCACCTTTTGTACCATGACAGATTGCACAATAAATATTGTAAAGTTCCTGACCGGTAGCAAGGTTTTCTTCAGTATAAGGTAAAGGATTGGTTAATTCTGCTTTCGCGGAAGCGTAACCTTCATTAGTATTTGCATACTCATAAGGTAACCAACCTCTATTAACTGTTCCTTCTACAGGAAGTTGAGCTTCAACATTACCTTCAAATATGTCTCCTTCTTGATAGGTTTCATAACCTACCGATTCATACATATTAGGGAAGTATTGTACACTTCTATCTGACTTAGCATCTACTGCATTACTATCTCCACCACATGAAATAATCATCAGTGAAGCAAAGGCGTAAATGAATGTTTGAAAATATCTATTCATTAGTGTGCGTCTTTGTCAATTATTTTTATTTCTACAGCACCAGTGTCATGTAAAAATTTACTCATTTCTTCAATATCTTTTCCAGTAGCATCGATCTCCATCAAGAAGTGATCATCTGTAGTGCGAACATCTGGATTTTCAGCAGACTTAAACGGCCATAATCTACTTCTAAGATAGAAAGTGATAACCATTAAGTGAGCCGCAAAAAATACAGTAAGCTCAAACATGATAGGCACAAATGCTGGCATGTTTTCTAAATAAGAAAAACTAGGCTTTCCTCCAATATTTTGTGGCCAGTCCTGAATCATGATATAATTCATCATTACAGTAGCCACCGTAAGACCAACGAGACCATAAAGGAATGCATTGATAGCTAAACGAGTATCTGCAATACCCATTGCTTTTTCTAGTCCGTGCACAGGAAAAGGAGTAAAAACCTCTTCAATGTGATAATGCTTTTCTCTGACTTGTTTTACTGCACCGAGTAAAACATCATCATCAGTATAAAGAGCGTGTATAGTTTTATCTGACATAATTACTACTTTGAAGGATGAGCAATAGGGTCACCAGATGCGGTGTCCGATTCAACATTAGTTCCTTTTTGTTCTCTTAATTTCTTATACTTACTTCCACTCGATTTTAAGATAGACTTAACCTCTGCCTGAGCAATCACTGGGAATGTTCTTGAATATAAAAGGAACAATACAAAGAAGAAACCAATTGTACCAATGAAAATTCCTATATCGACAAAAGTAGGTGAGAACATTGTCCATGATGATGGAACATAATCTCTGTGAAGAGATGTAACAATAATTACAAAACGTTCAAACCACATCCCTATGTTTACTACTATAGAAATTACAAAAGAGAACATGATACTAGTTCTTAACTTTTTGAACCACATAAATTGTGGAGAGAACACATTACAGGTCATCATTGCCCAATATGCCCATGCATAAGGACCTGTTGCTCTGTTTAAGAATGCATACTGTTCATACTCCACACCAGAGTACCATGCCACAAAAAGTTCAGTGATGTATGCAACACCAACTATAGAACCTGTGATCATAATTACAATATTCATTAATTCGATGTGCTGTATGGTGATATAATTTTCAAGACTTACCACTTTTCTCATCACAATAAGAAGAGTATTTACCATCGCAAAACCAGAAAAAACAGCTCCTGCAACAAAGTATGGCGGAAATATAGTCGTGTGCCAACCTGGTATTACTGACGTAGCAAAGTCAAAAGATACAATAGTATGTACAGAAAGTACAAGCGGAGTAGCGAGTCCTGCAAGGACTAAAGAAACCTCTTCAAAACGCTGCCAGTCTTTGGCTCTACCAGACCAACCGAACGATAGAATACCGTAAATCTTTTTATTAAATGGAGTAATTGCCCTATCTCTTATCATTGCAAAGTCAGGAAGTAATCCTGTCCACCAGAACACTAATGACACTGACAGGTATGTAGATATTGCAAATACATCCCAAAGTAGTGGAGAGTTGAAGTTAACCCATAGTGAGCCAAATTGGTTAGGAATAGGAAGTACCCAATAAGCTAACCATGGACGTCCCATGTGAATAATTGGAAATAAACCTGCCTGGATTACCGAGAAAATCGTCATCGCTTCAGCAGAACGGTTAATTGCCATTCTCCATTTCTGACGGAAAAGCAAAAGTACCGCAGAAATCAGCGTTCCAGCGTGACCAATACCAACCCACCAAACGAAGTTAGTGATGTCCCATGCCCATCCAATTGTCTTGTTAAGACCCCAAACACCTATACCAGTGGAGATCGTATAAATAATGCATCCTATTCCATAAAGAAAAGCTACAAGAGCGATTGTAAATACAATCCACCATTGCTTGTTAGCAGCACCTTCTACTGGTGCAGCAATATCTCTTGTTACGTCTGAGTAAGACTTATCTCCTGTAACTAGAGCTCTTCTTATGGGCGCTTCGTAATGAGCCATAATGTATCGATTAGTTTTCTTTAATTATTATGCGTTTCTAACTTTAACCTGATATATCACATTAGGCTCAGTTCCTACTTCCTCTAATAAGTGATACATACGATCGCTATTCTTAAGTTTAGTGATTTCAGATTCTTTATCGTTAATATCACCAAATTTGATAGCACCTTCAGAACAGGCATTTGAACATGCAGTTGCAAACTCGCCATCCTTAATCATACGACCATCTTTCTTAGCTTCAAGAATTGTCATTTGTGTCATTTGCATACACATAGAACATTTTTCCATTACACCACGAGATCTTACGGTAACGTCTGGATTGATTACCATACGTCCTAAGTCGTTGTTCATGTGGTAGTCAAACTCATCATTTCCGTTATACAAGAACCAGTTAAAACGACGTACTTTATATGGACAGTTGTTTGCACAGTAACGGGTACCAACACAACGGTTATAAGCCATATGGTTTTGACCTTGACGACCGTGTGAAGATGCAGCTACCGGACAAACCGTTTCACATGGAGCATGATTACAGTGTTGACACATTACTGGTTGGAAAGCTACTTGAGGATTGTCTGCTGGATTTTCTAATTCACCAAAACCACCTAAAGAACCATTATCACCGAATAAACCTTCAAAACCATCCTTCTTCTCTTCATCAGCCTCAAAACTATCTGTAGAAGAATAGTATCTATCAATACGCAACCAGTGCATATCACGTGACTTTCTAACCTCTTGCTTACCAACAACCGGCACATTATTCTCTGCATGACAAGCGATAACACAAGCCGCACAACCAGTACAAGCATTAAGATCAATAGACATGTTAAAATGATGACCGGTTGAACGATCAAAACTAGTCCATAAATCCACATCAGGAGATGTAACAGGAGTCTCTATATGATTAAGAGAAACTTCCGGCATAGGATTAAAGTCGTCTTTATTTCCTTTAATATAAGTAGCTAAATCGGTCTCGCGTATAATATCGCGACCCATCATAGTGTTTTGTAATTGAGTACAAGCAAACTCATGTTCTCCACCAGCGTTCTCCACAGTAACAGCCTGTATTAAAGAACCACCTTTAAAAAATGGATAAGCATTAACACCTGTTTGCATTTCTGCTTGTATCGAAGCAGTTTTACCATACCCTAATGCTATACCAATAGTTCCTTGAGCCTGACCTGGCTGAATAAGAGCTGGCAATTTGCGCTCAACACCGTTCATTTTAACTATTACATAGCTACCATTAAGACCACCATTTGCCACATTTTCATTTTCAACACCTAACTTTTCAGCATCTTTTTGAGAGAAAGTAACATAATTATCCCATGTAGTACGAGTAATAGGATCTGGAAGCTCTTGTAACCATGGGTTATTAGCTTGAGAACCATCACCTAAACCAGTTTTAGTATATAAAGTTAACTCAAAACCTGAAGGCTTTTTAGAACTCGCTAATTGACTAAGGGCACTATTATCAGATACAGAAGCTACAAATTCTGATGCATTTGCATCTGCTTGTAGATTTGCATTAGATGTAAAGAAACCATCTTGTAAGGCTTGAGACCAGCTCGCGCCATTACTAGTTGACGTTTCTTTTAAAAAGTCTTTATAAGATTGATCACTACCAGCCCACAAGAGTAGTGTATCCTGTAATTGACGTGTATCAAATATTGGACGGATTGTAGGTTGAGCTAAAGAAACAATTCCTTTTTTTATTTCAGCATCTCCCCAAGACTCTAGGTAATGAGGCGTAGTAGCTACATAATCACATTTCTGTGCTGTAGCATCTTCACGAGAAGCAAACGAAACCTTCAGCGCCACTTTTTCCATAGCTTTCGCGAAAGCGTCACTATCATCATAACTGTATATAGGATCTACACCAGCTATAAATAAAGCACCTACTAAACCTGATTGCATCTCTTTAACTAATTGATCCACTGCTAAACGATTCCCTTGACGAGTCATTATAGGTGCAGATGTATCTACTATAGTGCTATTTAATCTTTCATTAATAGCAAGAACTAATTGCTGTGCCGCTTGATCTGGAAGACCACATAAGACAACCGCCTTACTACCAGCTTTAGAAAGCTTTTGAGCAGTTTGCTCAACTACTTTAGCAACTCTATCACTTAACGATACGTTAGCTGCGCCACCTACTAATTTACTATATAAAGCGGCAAGTATATGCTTTTGCTCTGTAGGCGTAACTGGGTAACGTAAATCTGCATTTGCACCAGAAAGAGTCATATTAGACTCAAACTGTATGTGATGAGACATACTTTTATTAGAAGGAACTCTTGACGCAGAATAACCTTTATCAAAACCACCACCTTGCCAGTTACCGACAAAGTCAGCTCCTATAGAAACTATCGTTTCTGCATCTGTAAAATCATAATCTGCGAGACCACGAACTCCGTACTTAGCCTCAAAAGCATTTAACGCTCCGTCCTCACCTACAGTATCGTAAGTAACGTGACGCACGTTAGAATACTTAGACTTAAGCATGTCTATGATAGCCATTGTCGACGGACTAGCAAAAGTTTGAGTCAAAATAGCAAGAGTCTTACCATTTAACTCATTAAGCTTTTGAGAGACTTCTTTATCCAATGTTTCCCAAGTAGACTCAGCACCATTAACAAGAGGCGTCTTTAATCGATTGTTATCATATAAAGATAAAACAGATGCATGAACACGCGCATTTGCATGACCACGATATTTTGCATCTTTATTACTTTCGATCTTGATAGGACGACCTTCACGTGTTTTAACTAAAATACTTGCAAAATCATAACCATCAGCGATAGTTGTTGCATAGTAATTAGCCATCCCAGGAATAATTTGTTCTGGTTGATTTACGTAAGGTACAGAATAGATTACTGGTCCTTCACATGCAGCTAATGAAGCTGCCGCGGTACTAAACCCAACATACTTTAAGAAATCACGACGTGTAGTTGAAGACTCCTCCATTACCTCGTTATTCCCTAAAAATTCTTCAGTAGGAATAGGTGCAGCAAATTCGTTTTGCTCAAGATTTTTTACAATCTCATTGCTTTCATCGAGTTGCGCTGTACTTTTCCAATATTTCTTAGTAGTAGCCATATATCTCTCTAAAACTATTAATTAATAGTGGCATTTACCACATTCAAGACCACCTAAATCTGCAATAGTAAGCTGTTTACCACCACGTTGCTTAGATAATTCTTCATGAATTTTTTCATAGTACCCATTGTTTGCTAGGTCTACGTTAGTTTCTCTGTGACAGTTAATACACCATCCCATAGTTAATGGTGAGTATTGATACATAACCTCCATCTCCTCTACAGGACCATGACATTGTTGACACGCGATATTACCCGCTGTAACGTGTTGCGCATGGTTAAAATAAGCAAGATCTGGTAAATTATGAATACGCACCCATCTTACTGGTTGTGTCTCGCCGGTAAAGGCTTGCTCATCTGAATCCCATCCAGTTGCTGCATATAGTTTTTGAATCTCTTTATTGTAGTCAATACCATACTCATTAATACCTTCTTGATATGTTGCATCTGCCACCTCACCGATAGACTTGTGACAATTCATACATACATTTAAAGATGGTATTCCAGAGTGTTTAGACTCACGAGCACTAGAGTGACAATACTTACACTCAATCTGACTAGTACCTGCATGTATTCTATGAGAATAATGGATAGGCTGCACAGGCGCGTATCCTTGATCAACACCTACTGACATTAAAGCACCGTAAGCAAAATAAGCACTAGCCAACAACAAGAAGACCGCACTCACTAGAACTAAAAATTGATTCTCAGCAAATGCTTTCCATATAGGACGACGAACCTCTTTTTCTTCTTCAAAATCAGTTTGGATACCGTTAGCATCTGCAAATCGCTTTAACGTACTATTTACTACAAATAGCAAGGCAACTAAAAGCACTAATATTAAAGCTAGTGCTGCAAGCACTATGCTGTTTAATGAATTATCTGCGGTACCGGTCGATTGCTCAGCTCCAGTGGCTCCAGCAACAGCTGCTGTTGGAGCAGGCTTAGGAGTATCTGTATAAGCTAAAATATTATCAATATCTGTATTTGACAATTGCGGGAACGCATTCATCGCAGTTTGATTATACTCATTGTAAATAGCTAATGCTTGTGCATCACCACTAGCAATTAACGCCGCTGAGTTTTTAATCCAACTATACAACCACTCACGGTCATATTTTTGAGATACTTCATGTAACGCTGGCCCAACCGCTTTTTTGTAAAGTTTGTGACAAGACGCACAGTTTGCTTTAAACAAAGCCTCTCCTGCCGCTGCATTTCCAGAACCGGCTGCTTCAACAGGTGCCGCTGGCTCGCCATCATTCGTGGCTGCATCCTGACCGTAAACGCTTAATGTAGAAAACGTTACAAAAACAGATGCAAGTATAAATTGCCAAGCGGAAAAATGTAATTTCCTTTTTATCATGTCTTTTACTGAATATTGCAATAAATTTGGCACAATAATTACGGTATTTTACCGTATCGTAAATGCTGCCGCAAAAATAAGGTATAAAGTCTATAATTTTGCAGCAGTTATTTTGAACAAAATAATTTATATCAATTCTAAATAAACACGCTTTCGCGAAAGCGAAATAACAAAAACCACAGATATGCCTAAGCTCCTGAATTCAAGAATAGTAGTAACCATTGCTTTAATGTTAATAAGCTCTTTGGGTATCGCTCAACAATCTAATCAAGTTGAAGAAACCAAAATAGAAAGTCTTATTTCAAAGAAAATCGTGATGGACAAGGAAGGAAAATTTAAGGATAGATACACGATTCAGTTATTCTATGGAGAAATAGAGGGCGCTAGAAAAGTAGAAGCGCAATATAAAGCTAGCGCTATGAACTGGGAATCTAGTCTTGAGTATGAAGCACCTAATTTTAAATTATGGGTAGGTAGCTACCGAAATAAACTGGACGCTGAAAGAGCGTTAATAGAAATTAAAAAAGACTTTCCCAATGCATTTATACTAAAACCTTAAATTTGAAACTTTATAATTAAAAAAGGCGATTTCTTAAGAAATCGCCTTTTTTTTTATGGATGTTATTGAAATTTTATTTCAATTTTTTCTTCACCTCTACTTCACGGAAACATTCTATAATATCTCCTTCTTGAAGATCATTATAATTTTTGATTTGCATACCGCATTCATATCCTTTTGCCACCTCTTTAACATCGTCTTTAAACCTCTTTAAAGCAGAAAGTTCACCTGTATAAACTACAACACTATCGCGTATCAGTCTCACTCCACTATTGCGATATATCTTACCATCAGTAACCATACAACCAGCGATAGTTCCAACTTTAGATATTTTAAATGTCGCTCTAATTTCTGCATTACCCGTGATCTCTTCTTTAAGTTCTGGAGAAAGCATTCCTTCCATCGCGTCTTTAAGATCATTAATAGCATCATATATGATTGAATACATACGGATATCCACCTCTTCCTGTTCTGCAACAGATCTTGCATTACCTTGAGGACGTACATTAAACCCTATAATAATGGCATCAGAAGCAGAAGCTAGAAGCACATCGCTCTCTGTAATTGCCCCAACCGCTTTATGGATAATATTAACTTGTATTTCTTCAGTAGACAACTTCTGGAAAGAATCTGTTAACGCCTCAACAGAACCATCAACGTCACCTTTAAGGATTAAGTTTAATTCTTTAAAGTCTCCTAATGCGATACGACGTCCTATCTCATCAAGAGAAAGTGTCTTCTGTGTTCTAACAGACTGTTCACGTTGTAATTGAGTACGTTTTGAAGCAATATCTTTTGCTTCTTTCTCATCTTCAAAAACATGGAACTTATCACCTGCTGTAGGCGCACCATCTAAACCTAAAATAGAAACTGGTGTAGATGGACCTGCTACATCAACGTTTTTACCACGTTCATCTTGCATAGCCTTAACCTTACCATGATTACGACCTGCAAGTACATAATCACCTATTCTCAATGTTCCGGCCTGTACTAGTACAGTAGAAACATAACCACGACCTTTATCTAAGAATGCTTCTACAACAGTTCCGACCGCTGGTTTATCTGGATTAGCTTTAAGATCTAGCAATTCTGCTTCTAGCAATACTTTTTCAAGTAATTCTTCCACACCTTGACCTGTTTTAGCTGAGATATCATGAGATTGGATTTTTCCACCCCAATCTTCTACTAAAAGATTCATTTGAGCAAGTGCCTCCTTGATTCGTTCAGGATTAGCTGCTTCTCGATCTACTTTATTTATCGCAAATATAATAGGCACTCCTGCCGCCTGTGCATGACTTATAGCTTCTTTAGTTTGGGGCATCACGTCATCATCTGCTGCGATTACGATAATAGCAAGGTCAGTCACTTGTGCACCACGAGCTCTCATCGCTGTAAAAGCCTCGTGACCTGGTGTATCTAAGAATGCAATCTTCTGACCATTCTTTAACTGTACACCATAAGCTCCAATATGCTGGGTAATTCCACCGCTCTCACCAGCGATAACGTTTTCTTCTCGAATATAATCCAATAAAGATGTTTTACCGTGATCTACGTGACCCATTACTGTAACAATAGGTGCACGAGTAGTTAAATCCTCCTCATTATCTTCAATTTCAGTAATACTTTCTTCAATATCTGCGTTAACAAACTCTACATCATACCCAAACTCTTCTGCTACGATTGAAATCGTTTCTGCATCTAGTCTCTGGTTCATAGTAACCATCATACCTAATGACATACAGGCTCCAATTACTTGGTTTACCGCAACATCCATCATGGTAGATATATCACTAACCGTTACAAACTCAGTAACTTGTAAGATCTTCTCTTCTGAATCAGCTTGCTCTTGAGCTTCAACTTTTTCTCGGTGAGAATCTCTCTTATCACGACGATATCTTGCCGCTTTTGATTTAGAAGATTTCCCTTGAAGCTTTTCAAGAGTTTCCCTTACTTGCTTTTGAATTTCTTCTTCTGTAGGCTCAGCCTTTACTATAGGAGTACGTTTTTGAGCAGGACCGCGTCTGTTTCCACCAGAACGATTACCACCAGGACCAGATGCACCTGGCGACTTGGTAATCCTCTTACGTTTACGCTTATTAGGATCTTCCTTTTTCTTAGGTTTTTTAAACTGCGATAAATCAATCGTTTTTCCTGTAACTTTAAGACCACCTAGTTTTTGATACTCGGTTTTGATTTTTTCAGGCTCTTGATTAACTTCTGGAGCTTTAGCTTCAGCTGGCTTCTTTTCAACAGGTTTAGTCGCTGGAGCTTTTTCAGAAAAGTCCTTCTTTACTTCAGGCTTCTTATCTACTTTGGGCTTATCTAATTTAGACTCAACCTTAGGAGACTTATCGACTTTAGATTTTTGAGAGACATTGTCTTTCTTTTTGAAAGCTGGCTTCTTCTTAGGCTCGAGATCTATCTTACCCTTCACCTTAGTTTCTTGCACCTTAGGTCGGTTAGAAATCACTTTAGGGGAAGAATCCTCATTTTTTTCAGCTGGAGTAGACTCAACTTTCTTCTCGACTGGTTTTTGAGGCTCGGCTTTCTTCTCATCTGGTTTTGCATTTGCACCACCAGATAAGTCAACCTTACCTACCTGTTTAGGACCGTCAAGAGTAGCTTTGGCCTTAATTACTTCTTGCCTTTTTTGCTTCTCTTCCTGCTCTTTCTCACGTTGCTCACGCAACTCTTCCTGCTCTTTGCGACGCTCTTTACCAACTTCCTTAGAAGCTACTTTTTTACTCTTGTCAGTTTGAAACTCATCTGCAAGGGCTTTGTATACATCTGCATCGATTTTTGTAGTAGGTCTAGCTTCTATCTCAATTCCTTGAGCAGCTAGATGTTCTACAGCACGATCCAGAGATATATTAAATTCTCTAAGCACCTTATTGAGTCTCATGTTCTTTACTTCGGCCATAAATGGTTATGGGTTGACTTTTATTTTATCTAATCTTCAAATTCTGATTTAAGGATATTCACAACCGCAATGACTGTTTCTTCCTCTAAATCGGTACGCTTTACTAAATCAGCTACATCCTGTTCTAAAATACTTTTTGCTGTATCTAGCCCAATTTTACTGAATTCTTGAATGATCCAAGGTTCGATTTCGTCGCTAAACTCTGCTAGCTCAACATCTTCCTCAGCACCATCTCTAATGACATCTATTTCATAGCCAGTTAACTTACCAGCTAATCTTATGTTATGACCTCTTCTACCAATCGCTTTTGAAACCTCTTCAGGATTCAATCTTACTTCGGCCTTCTTAGTCTCTTCATTAATTTCCATAGAAATAATTTTAGCAGGACTTAAAGCTCTAGCAATATACAACTGAGTATTTGAAGTATAATTGATTACATCAATATTTTCATTTCCTAATTCTCTGACAATACCGTGTATACGCGACCCTTTAACACCTACACAGGCCCCAACAGGATCAATACGGTCGTCATAACTATCTACAGCAACCTTAGCCTTTTCACCTGGCTCACGAACAACCGCTTTAACAGTAATTAAGCCATCAAAAACCTCTGGGATTTCTTGTTCAAAAAGCTTTTCTAAGAACTTAGGAGAAGTACGAGAAAGTATAATATTAGGCTTATTACCTCTTAATTCCACACTTTCAATTATACCTCTTACATTCTCACCTTTTCTAAAGAAATCAGATCCAATCTGACGATCTTTAGGCATGATAATTTCATTTCCTTCATCATCTAGCAATATAATCGCTCTATGACGTATGTGATGAACTTCTGCACTATACAACTCTCCTTCAAGCTCTTTAAATTGCTTGTAGATATTTGTATTGTCATGCTCATGAATCTTAGCAATAAGATTTTGTCTTAACGCTAGAATTGCCCTTCTACCTAGCTGGATCAACTTCACCTCTTCAGCTACATCTTCACCAACTTCATAATCTGGCTCTATTTTGCGGGCAGCCGTTAATTCGATTTCTGAATTATCGTCTTCTACTTCACCATCAGCGACCACAACACGGTTACGCCAGATCTCTAAATCTCCTTTATCTGGATTAATAATAATATCAAAGTTATCATCATCGCCGTACTTTCTTTTGAGAGCACTTCTAAAAACATCTTCTAAGATCGCCATCAACGTGACGCGATCTATCATTTTATCATCTTTAAACTCAGAAAAAGACTCGATCAATGCGAGATTTTCCATATTCACTTATTAATTAAATGTTATAACCACTTTAGCTTGTTTAATGTCGTCATACTTGATCGACCACTCTTTTTCAACAGTAACCTTTCCTTTACCTACAGGCTTAGGTTCTCTTGCTTTCCATTGAATCACCACACCTTCATCATCTGCAGATACTAGCTCACCAATCTCTTTTCTCTTTTCTCTATCGATTACTTCTAGCTGCCTTCCCACATTCCTTTTAAATTGCCTAGGAAACGTAAGCGGTGCACTAGCACCAGCGCTAGCAACTTCTAGAGAAAAATCTATTTCATCTCTATCTAAATTATGCTCAACAGCACGAGATATAAAAATACAATCAGCAACTGTTACTCCTTCATCCCCATCAATAATAACTTTTATATCATTATCTCCGTCAATTGTCATCTCCATTAGGAACAAATCTGGTCGCTCCTCAAAGGCATCATCTAGTAAATCTTGTACAGTGTCTTTCAGCATATTTTATAAAAAGAGGGGACATCTGTCCCCTCATATTGTTTAAATACTTTGCAAATATACGACTTTTTTAGGCTTTTGCAAGCGATATTTAACACTGTCAGCTTGAAACAGAATTACTTATCTTTATACTTCTAAATCCAACTCTATGAAAAAAATAATCGTACCTACTGATTTTTCAGAACAAGCAGACAATGCATTGCGTGTTGCGGCAGACATAGCTCGTGAAAACAATGGTGAAATCTTCTTGTTACATCAACTCGATCTACCACTGCATCTAGCAAATAATGCCAGCTCAAATTTACCAGAAGCCGTTTTTTTCATGAAGCTAGCTAAGGAAAAATTTGACAATTTATTAAAAGCAGATTATTTAGAAGGCGTCACTATTCATGGAGATGTAGAAACAGGAGCAGCTTTTAGCGGGATTATGGACACCGTAAAACGACATAATGCAGACTTAATAGTCATGGGAAGTCACGGCGCAAGCGGCATGAAAAATATTTTCATAGGATCAAATGCAGAAAAAGTGGTGCGCAACTCAGAAATTCCTGTACTCGTCATTAAGGACCGCAAAAAAAGATTAGATGTCAATGAATTTGTTTTTGCCACAGATTTAGATCCAGAATCAAGCAATGCCCTTAAGGAGGCTGCATCGTTTGCAAAAGGCACTGGATGTAAGCTACACTTACTCTACGTAAACACTCCTTCTAACTTTTTAAATACTCAAAAAGCAGAACAGAAAGTGAAGGAGTACTTAAAAGATATCAATGTAGAACCTGCAGATTATACAATTTATAATGACTTTTCAATAGAAGAAGGTGTTTTTAACTTCACAAAAGACATTAAAGGAGACTTAATAGGAATGGCTACACATGGACGACGTGGAATATCTCATTTCTTTAACGGTAGTGTGAGTGAAGACATTGTCAACCACTCTTCCCTACCTGTTGTGACCTTCAGGATCAAATAATTATTGATTGTATCGCTTTCGCGAAAGCCAAATACAAAAAAGCACCTCAAAATATCGAGGTGCTTTTTCATATCTACAGGTTGTTTGTAAAACAAAAAAAATCCTGACTCAATTAAGAATCAGGATTTACGAGTTGTCCCACAAGGACTCGAACCTTGAATGACGGTACCAAAAACCGGAGTGTTACCATTACACCATGGGACAAATTCGGATGCAAATTTAAAACAAATTAGTTTTTGAGCAAACAGAAATCGATTTTTTTCTCAATTAATATCATTTTTTTCAAATTGAGGCGTTGAATGATTATTTCACATCTGTCTAACTTAATTAAAACTGAGTAAGTTGAGTTACATCATGCAGTTTAGATATATTAATATTATTTTCGCCATAGCTAAAAAACACTATGAAATTGAACTATAATCAACTTAATAAGATAGCAGGCTGGGTCGTGTTTGCGATAGCCTTAATCACCTACTGGCTCACCGTTGAACCTACAGTAAGTTTCTGGGATGCAGGTGAGTATATAGCCACATCATCTGGACTACAAGTAGGACATCCACCAGGAGCACCTCTTTATCAAATGCTAGGTGCGTTTTTCTCTATGTTTGCTTTAGACAAAAGCCAGATTGCTTATATGGTGAATATGATGTCTGTTTTCTCTAGTGCGTTCACAATTTTATTTATGTTTTGGTCCTTAACACTGCTGTTAAAAAGACATATTATAAAAGAGACGAGTAATGATGTAATGATTCTAGGGGCAGCCGCTATAGGTAGTCTTGCTTACACTTTTTCTGACAGCTTCTGGTTTAACGCAGTTGAAGCAGAGGTTTATGCTCCTGCAGCATTATTGATGAGCGCCCTATTTTACATGGGGTTACTATGGGAACGTGATATGTTTTTACCTCGAGGAAACAAATGGCTCGTACTTATATCATTTACTGTAGGCTTATCTTTTGGGGTTCACTTTATGGGAATACTGACTATACCTGCAATTGGTATGTTATGGTATTTTAAGCACTACAAAAAGATAACTCCGTTAAATTTCATTATTGCAAACATCTCTGTGGTGGCTGTACTCTTATTTGTATTTAAATTATTACTACCATATACTTTGTCCATTTTTGGATATATGGAAGTGTTTTTTGTTAATGACATAGGATTACCTTTCAATTCTGGATCTATTATTATGCTAATCTTAGTGATAGCAATGTTTGTTTTCTTGATTCGCTTTTCGCGTAAGCGTAATAAACCATTATTAAATACCATTACACTATGTGTCATGTTTGTACTAATAGGGTTTTCTTCATGGACTATGTTACCTATAAGGGCTAATGCCGGCACTCCTATTAATGAAAACAATCCTAACGATGCTCGTGCGTTACTTGCGTATTATAATCGCGAACAATATCCTGCACCAGCTTTATTTTATGGAGAATCGTTTACTGACATCTATGCTGGATTAGATCCAGAGACACCATATTTAGATGAAAAACCGAAGTACGAAAAAGATTATAAATTAGGGAAATATGTGATTGTAAATAATTATAAAAATTCTTTACAAAACACCCATGATGATCACAAGGGCTTATTCCCTAGAATGACTGATCCATCTAGAGCTACTAATTATATAGATTTTATGGGTGGCCTAAATTATTATGTTAAGCCAGAGTATGCGTCTAGCATGGAGCTGCAAACTGTCCTTGCAGATTATAAGCGTAATTATGAAAATGGTCGTATAGGCGCGCAAGAATATGTTGACTTTCTAGTGGAGTTAAGAGAGGCTGTGGTTATAGAAAAACCAGATGGACTAGATAACGCATCTTACTTTTTAAATTACCAGGTACAGTACATGTATATGAGATATTTTATGTGGAATTTTACTGGGCGACAAAACGATATTCAAGGAGAAGGTGACCCTTTTAATGGTAACTGGATCAGCGGTATTCCTTTTATTGATGAATGGCACCTAGGAACTCAAGATAATCTATCTGATGACATGCTTAATAATAAGGGACGCAATACTTACTTCTTTTTACCGCTTATATTAGGGCTTATAGGTATGATTTTTCATGCTAAAAAAGATTTGAAATCGTTTTATGTGACTCTTGTCCTTTTCTTATTCACAGGACTAGCAATAATCGTATACCTTAATCAAAGTATGTATCAGGTTCGTGAACGTGATTATGCTTATGTGGGCTCATTCTTAGTATTTGCTATGTGGATAGGCATGGGAGTTTATGCGATCTATGAAGGTATTAAAAATACTATAACGGCAAAAACAGCCAAAATTCTTTCTCTATCTATTTGTTTTATAGCAGTACCGCTTCTAATGGCTTTTCAAAACTGGGATGATCATGATCGATCTGGAAAATACTCAGCTTTAACTAGTGCTAAAAAATATCTCGACAGCTGCTTACCTAACGCACTTATTTTTACCATAGGTGATAACGACACTTTCCCTTTATGGTACTTACAAGAAGTAGAAGGTTATCGTACAGATGTACGAGTGGTTTGTACTTCATTGCTTGCTACAGACTGGTATATGGATGACATGAAGAAGAAAGCCTGGGATAGTGATCCAGTGCCTTCAACACTAACACATGATAAATATACTTATGGAACTAGAGATGCTCTATGGTTTGCTGACAAAGAACGTGTATTACAACGTACAGGTGGTAAAAGCTCTTTACCGGACACTCTAGATCTTAAGGACTGGATGGAATGGGTAGCTAGTGATAAAAAAATTACTCAAGAACAAATGCGCAACGATCACTGGGAACATACTTTCCCTACAAAGTTTATACGTATACCAGTGAATAAAGAAGCGGTCCTTAAAAATGGGGTTGTACCTCAACGTGATGCTGATCAAATAGTTGATGAAATCGTAATCGAGATTAACAGTAGTCTGGTATATAAAAACCGAATGTTTATGCTAGATATTATCAATGCAAATAACTGGGAACGCCCTATTTATTTTTCTGGAGGTGCTTTTGGTGATGATGATTATATTTGGATGAAAGACTATCTGCAGCTAGACGGTTGTGCTTTTAGGTTACTACCTATAAAGACAGAACCTGAAAATAGACGTGACCCATTTGACATGGGACGTGTAGATCCTGATCATGGTTATGAAATTCTTAAAAAATGGGACTGGGGAAATAGTGGTGATCCAGATATGTATTATGATGTAGAAACTAGACGTAATAGTGTAGGATATCGTAGTAATGTAACTAGAGTAGCAGAAGCTCTTACCAAAGCTGGCGATTTCAAAAGAGCTGAGGAAATTTTAGATTTAGGAATGGAAAAAATGCCATTAGATTTGTATGGGCATTACTCCATGATTGAGCCCTTTGTTAATGGCTACTATGAGGTAGGAAAAGTAGATAAAGCAAGAGATCTTTTGGACCGAGTAATTTTAAAATATCAAGATGAGATTGATTTCTATAAGGCGCTCAATATTAATGAACGTAGAGCAAACTACTCTGACATCATAGCAGCTGTTGAACGTTATAGAAGTCTTGTAGAGTCTGCCATCTTTTATGAAGATGATTTGATGGTTCAAAAACACAAAGATGTCTTTAACCAATATGTATTAGAATTTACGCAATTCTACAGTCCAGAAGAAACCATAGGAGGTAACAGTAGAGAAGAAATACCTATGGGCGAATTAGATAATATCTTTCAAGAAGCAACTGATAATACGGTTACTGAAGACATTATAGAATCTAACCCACAAGACACACCATAAATGCATTGGTATCCTGATCGAATAAGTGACTGGTTTTCTGGTCTGTTTTCAGGATACCTCTGGCATGGTTCTCGTAATCATAAAGTGGTTTATATCACTTTTGATGATGGACCACACCCTATAGTAACTCCTTTTGTTTTAAAGGAACTAGACCAGTATAACTTTAAGGCAACTTTCTTTTGTATAGGTGATTGTGTGAAACGGCACAATGATATTTTTGATCTTTTATCATTAAAAGGTCATTCAGTAGGCAATCATACCTTTCATCATCTAAATAGCTGGAAGCACCCAACTAATTCTTATCTGGATGATATTGATCTAGCAAGCTCTCTTATTGACTCTAGATTGTTCCGTCCACCATATGGTAGAATCACCTCTACAGTTTCAAAAAACTTGAGAAAGAAAGGATACAAAATAGTATTATGGGATGTGTTATCGGGTGATTTTGACTCTAGGCGCACAGCAGTATCATGTTTAAACAACCTTAAAAGAAACACGAGAAATGGAAGCATTATTGTATTTCACGATAGTGAAAAAGCTTTTGAAAAATTAAAAATAATATTACCGGCCTATTTTGAGTTTTTACATACTCAAGGTTACAAAACCTCTGTGATTACACATACTGCTTCAATATAGTAATTAAAGAATTAGGGTCTAGCACACCACTTTGCCTCCATTTCATTTCGCCATTTCTATAAATTATAAGTGTAGGCAATCCTTTAATACGCAAGGCCTCGCTTAATTCTTGATTCTTATCTACATTTATTTTAATAACCTTTGCGTTATCACCCAATGCGGCCGCAACATCTCTTAAAATTTCATGCATGCCCACAGAATCCTCATTCCATTCTGTAAAGAAGTTGAGTAAAACTGGCACATCGGCACTTATAAGTTCCCCAAATTTTGACATAATCAACTAATTAGCTTATCAAATGTACGTAAAAAGCATTATAGAATCGCTAATGTATTCTTAACAAGCACTCAACGAGTATTAGTTTATCCTATTCTTGGCCTTTTTTAAAGTAATTACTGTAATCTCTGGCCATATTCCAGCTCTTCCAGAATACCCTAAAAAGCCAAAACCACGATTAACATTTATAAAACGACCGAATTCTTTATAAATACCTGCCCATTTTTTATAAACAAACCATGCCGGACTTAATTTTATAAAACCTGGAATCTCTATACCGAACTGCATCCCATGAGTATGTCCACTTAAAGTTAAGTGATAGTTCAAGTCATTATGTTTTACATCATCTTCCCAGTGTGATGGATCATGACTTAAAAGGATTTTAAAATCACTTTTTCTCAAACCTACTGAAGCCTTTTTTAAATCACCATATTTAGGAAAACGCCCATTCCCAATATTTTCAACACCGACGACATTCAGTAAATCATTACCTCGCTTTATTGCAATATTTTCATCTCGCAATAATCGCCAGCCCATCTGCTTTTGTATACTATATAACTTTTCCATGTTTGCTTTCTTTAAAGCAATCACCTCTTCTCTAGTTCCTTCCCAACCATAATAATCACCATAGTCATGATTACCTAATACAGAATATACTCCATCCTTAGCACTCAATTTACCGAAGATACTTTCCCATCCATGCATCTCTGTACTAATATTATTAACTAAGTCACCTGTAAAAAATATAGCATCACTACCTTGCTTATTTACTAGATCGATAGCATACTTAACCTCTTCTTTATCATCAAAACTACCTACATGTATATCACTAATTTGTGTCACCTTATAACCATCAAAGGCGTCTGGTAAATCATCAAAACTTAATTCATACTCTCGCACTTGATAATTATATTTCCCTTTCCACGCCCCATAAAGAATGGCGCCAAATGGTAGTGCCGCAAGACCCAATCCTACCTTTGAGATAAAAGCTCTTCTACTGGGTAAAAAACTTGTATTATCTTGCTTTTGTGTAAGCGCATTATAACCACCTTTAATAACCCTATAAATATCCTCACCCAGCATCACTATCATCATTACAAATTGTGCTGCTAACAAACCTAGAAATATTGTAACTGCAATATCTCTTGCAGTACTTACCTGACCTCGATCTGGATGCCATACAAATTGCATGATTAGATTAATTAATATTAAGATAGTCGCAGCTAGATAAATCCATTTCCACCAGTGACCGCGAGAAAGTGTCCTTATTAACTGAAAAGAATAAACTTGAAAGACAACAAATAAAATTATGGGAATTATAAAACGCATACCGCGAATCTATACCATAATTGTAATTCAAACTGTTGGTAGATTGTTAAACTAATCTGCATATAAAGGCAAACGACTATCTTGCCAGTCACACTAATAGCTTTCTTTTAGAATCAATAACTCGAGAGTTACATGACAAAAAACGATCCCTACGCAGCCTTACGTTTTAAAGAATTTAATATCTTTTTATTAATGCGCTTTTTACTTGTATTTGGTTGGTCCATGCAGTTTATCGTTATTGAGTGGCAGGTCTATTCACTTACTAAAGACCCATGGTCACTAGCCATCATAGGATTAATGGAATTTGTACCAGCATTCTCTATGGCACTATTTGCTGGTCACATTGTAGATCAAAGAGAGAAACGCAATTTACTTGCTCTTTGTATAGGTGCCTTTTCCCTGATAAGTTTAGGGTTGTTTTTATTAACATCTCCAGGTATAGTGTCTGGCTGGTCCACTAATACCATTTTATATTGCATTTATGCATTGGTATTTTTTGGCGGTTTCTTAAGATCATTCTTTGGACCTATTTTGTTTTCACTAATTGCTTTATTAGTACCTAAAAAAGCCTATCCTAATGCTGCTACATGGAGTAGCTCTGCATGGCAAATAGCATCTGTTGTAGGTCTTGCTTTTTCAGGATTTGCGATTAGTTGGTTTAGTGTTCATTGGTCTTTGTGTATTGTATTTAGTCTTGTTTCTTTAGCATTTATAACTGTATTTTTTATTTCTAAAAAGCCTATTCTCAATTCAAAAATTAACGAACCCATTATACAAAGCCTTAAAGAAGGATTGGGATTTGTTTTTAAAACCAAAGCCATTTTAGGAGCACTGACACTAGATATGGTATCTGTACTTTTTGGCGGTGCAGTGATTTTACTACCTATTTTTGCTCAAGACATTTTGTGTGTAGGAAGTGAAGGCTTTGGTATTTTACGGGCTGCACCGTCCATAGGTGCTATACTAACCATGATAGCAACAGCATATTTACCTATAAGTAAAAATGCTGGTATGAAATTGCTCATGGCTATTTTTGGTTTTGGAGTTTGCATCATAGTATTTGGTCTATCAACTTCTTTTTGGGTCTCTGTGGTCGCTCTATTTTTTAGTGGTGTAACAGATGGCGTTTCTATGGTTATACGTCAGACTATTTTACAACTTAAAACTCCAGATCACATGCGTGGCCGTGTAGCCTCAGTAAACTCTATGTTTGTAGGGTCTTCTAATGAATTAGGCGCATTTGAGAGTGGAGTAACAGCAAAATTAATGGGAACGGTTGCCGCAGTAGTCTTTGGCGGCACGATGACTTTAATTACTGTAGTTACGACTGCTGTGGTATCTCCTACATTTAGAAAACTCGACTTAAGGCAAGATTTTGAAAGTAATAGTCAAGATTAAACACCTCTAACTTTAGTCCATTACTTATTAAATGATCTCGTAAGTTTTCTATGAGATAAGATAGTAATTAACAGCAAGAGTTCATATTAATTCCGCTTTCGCGAAAGCGGAATACTCCACTTACATTTCACTATAAAAACGAATCCTAGATTAAAATTCTTGTGTATAAAAAGTCATAATTGACGCTGATATCTCTTATTTTCCTATGTTCATTTTTTATCTTTAGCATCCATAAATTTTTACGATGACTAACGACGGAACGGACGATAAAAGATTATTTCTACTCGATGCTTATGCCCTTATTTTTAGAGGCTATTATGCACTGATAAAAAACCCAAGAATCAATAGTGCTGGTATGGATACTAGTGCAATTATGGGGTTTACAAATAGTTTATTTGACGTCATTAGAAGAGAAAAGCCCGAGTATCTAGCGGTGGCATTTGACAAAGGTGGTAGTCATGAACGCGTGGAATTATATGAAGATTATAAAGCTAATCGCGATGAAACGCCTGAGGCCATAAAAATAGCGGTACCGTATATCATGCGCATTTTAAAGGCGATGCACATTCCTATTGTCGTTGAAGAAGGAATTGAAGCAGACGATTTAATAGGAACCCTAGCAAAACAGGCCGAGAAAGAAGGCTTTACAACCTATATGGTAACACCTGATAAGGATTATGCTCAACTAGTGTCAGACAATATATTTATGTACAAACCTGCACGCATGGGTAATGGTATAGAAATATGGGGTATTCCAGAAGTACAAAAGAAATTTGAGGTAGAGCGACCTGAGCAAGTTATCGATTACCTAGGAATGATGGGTGATGCTAGTGATAACATCCCTGGATTGCCTGGTGTAGGAGATAAAACGGCTAAGAAATTTATAGCAGCATATGGCTCTATGGAAGGCTTGTTTGAAAACATCCACGAGCTTAAAGGTAAAATGAAAGAAAAAGTAGAGGCTAATAAAGAATTAGGACTACTATCAAAACAACTTGCAACCATAAGACTGGATTGCCCAGTTGTTTTTAATGCAAACAATTACACCTTAGACGATCCTAATGTAGAAGCTGTTCATGAGATTTTTGATGAACTAGAATTCCGTCGTGCAAAAGAAACCTTGGCAAAGATTTTTTCTAAAGAAGTAGCGCCTACTAGTTCTTCAAGCAGCAATTCAAATATAAGTTCAAATGCTGCTGCAGGAGCAGGACAATTTTCTTTATTTGACACACCAGGCTCTGGTACAGCAGCAGAATCAGAGTCTACCGGTCGTAAAACACTAGCCACTAGCGATCATTTGTACCAACTTGTACAAGAAGGAATGGGAACAAAGTTGTTTTTACAATCATTGATGCAACAATCAAGCGTTTGTTTTGATACAGAAACGACAGGACTGGACGCACTAACTGCAGAGCTAGTAGGAATTGCATTTTCTTGGGAAAAAGGAAAAGGATTTTACCTACCCATACCTGAAGATCGTGATGCGGCACAATCTATAATGGATCAATTAAAACCATTTTTTGAAAGTAATAACATAGAAAAAGTAGGTCAAAATTTAAAATACGATATCAAAGTATTAGATAAATATGGAGTTGACGTTAAAGGACCTATGTTTGACACTATGCTTGCTCATTACCTGATCAATCCAGACATGCGTCATAACATGGACGTGCTGGCAGAAACATATTTGAATTACACACCACAATCTATAGTGGAGTTAATAGGTAAAAAAGGAAAGAATCAACTTTCTATGCGTGAAGTAGAACTCGAAAAGCAAAAGGAATATGCGGTTGAAGATGCAGATGTTACATTGCAACTTAAAGAGCATTTTACACCAGAACTTGCCAGTGCAGGTACAGATAAATTGTTTAAGGATATTGAAATGCCTTTACTAGATGTGCTAGCCGCAATGGAAATAGAAGGAATTAATTTAGATGAAGAATTTTTAAGTTCATTGTCTGGTGATTTAGAGAAAGATATTGCGCAACTAGAGAAAGATATCTATGAAGTAGCAGGTGAAGAATTTAATATAGGTTCTCCTAAACAATTAGGAATCATTCTTTTTGAAAAGCTAAAATTAGTTGACAAACCTAAAAAGACTAAAACTGGGCAATATTCAACCGCTGAAGATGTATTGAGCTACCTCGCAAAAGATCATGCTATCATTCAAAATGTACTGGATTATAGAGGTCTTAGTAAATTAAAATCTACTTATGTAGACGCATTACCTACTCAGGTAAATGCACTTACACAACGTATTCATACTAACTATATGCAAACGGTTGCTGCTACCGGTCGATTAAGCTCTACAGATCCTAATTTGCAAAACATTCCTATACGCACAGAGCGTGGCCGTCAGGTACGTAAAGCATTTATACCAAGAGATGAAAATTATACCCTTGTAGCTGCCGATTACTCTCAAATTGAACTACGTATTATTGCTGCGTTAAGTGAAGAGGAAAATATGATTGCAGCATTCCAAAGCGGTGAAGATATTCACGCGTCGACCGCTGCAAAAGTTTTTAATGTTGCTCTAGAAGATGTAACCAGAGAACAACGTAGTAATGCCAAAACAGTAAACTTTGGTATTATCTATGGAGTAAGTGCCTTTGGGTTAAGTAATCAAACCGACTTATCTCGTGGCGAAGCTAAAGAGTTAATTGATACCTACTATGAAACTTACCCTAAACTAAAAGCATATATGCAAGATCAAGTAGATTTTGCTCGGGAAAATGGTTATGTAGAAACAGTCCTAGGTAGACGTCGTTATTTAAAAGATATCAATAGTTCTAATGCTGTAGTGCGTGGCGCGGCAGAGCGTAATGCTGTAAATGCACCTATACAAGGTAGCGCTGCAGACATTATCAAAATCGCTATGATCAATATTCATAAAAAGTTTGAAGAACTGAATTGCAAGTCTAAAATGTTGCTTCAAGTCCATGATGAACTTGTTTTTGATATTCATAACGACGAGTTAGAAGACATGAAAAAACTGATACAAGACGAGATGCAAAATGCTTATCAAATGACCGTTCCACTTGATGTGGAAGTTGGAATTGGGCAGAATTGGTTAGAGGCGCATTAATTAATCATTAATGCGAGACCACTAATCGTTCAGTTTGAACCTGATTGCCTGAATGAATTTTTAAAACATACATACCATTGTCATAATTAGAAACGTCTATTATATGGCATTCGCTAGTCTTTTCAATAACTCGCTGTCCCAGCATGGTGTATAGCTCGATACGATCTATGGTGGTCGTGCTCGCAATAGAAATTAACTCACTAGATGGATTAGGATAAACCGTTGCGTTAATAGTATCTGTATCTGTAAGACTTAAGGTGTTTTGATAAACACGCACATAATCTATGACCATACTACTTTGTGAAAAGCTAGGATCTATAGTGCCTGCAATGCCGCCCATCGCAATGTTTAATAACAAATATTGATCTTCATAAAACGGATAGTTGTTTACATCTTTTACTACAGGATTATACGTGTAAAAAGGTACATCATCAATCAAGAAAGTGATTTGCTGTGGCGACCAGTTCATCGAATATACATGAAAATCATTAGCAACATCCGGTAACGTTGTTGACTGAAAATTCATGGTATTTCCAGAACATCCTCCGCAATTAGTATGTAAAGCACTAGATACATGATTAACAGCACCTAATCCATGCTCCATAATATCTATCTCACCGCATAAAGGCCAGTTAGTGGTACCATAAGTACTATCCCAGTAACCGCCATTTTCATTAATATTTTTACCTAAAGTCCATATCGCAGGCCATGTCCCATCGCCAAAGGGTAATTTTGCTCTCACATCTACTCTTCCATATGTGAATGCAAACTTTGAATTAAGTCGAGCACTGGTATATTGTTTGGTCTGTCCTTGATCTGTAAAATTCTCTCGTTTTGCAACGATGTTCAAAAATCCATTTTCTACAAAAGAATTATCAACCCTATTAGTATAATGCTGTTGCTCACCATTAAACCAACTATTGCCATTAGGCAATAAGGTTTGATGAAACCATTTTGTAGCGTCTATGGGATTATTGGTTCCAGCATTATCAAATTCATCAAACCACACTAAATCTGTATACACTACATCTATCGGGTTAGGAGTGACAACAACAGCACCATTATTAATTTGGTCTATGAGATAAGTACCTGGTATATTAGATCCATAGTCTATAAAAATCGTTACCCGACTGTATTGTCCTACAGCAGAGATCACACTACCGGAAGCGCTTTCAATAGCGTTAGAGAAGTCAAAATTAATATCTAGCCAGTTGTTTGCAACACCACTGGACTGACCTAACACCTCTACATCTGGTTGATTTCCATTTTCTAACTTTAATAAGACACTATGGGCATTGGGATCAAACGCATAAAATCTCAAAGTCACATTCTGGTCTACATTCAAATCTACTGCAGTAGAAAGATCTCTAAAAAAGCCCTGATAAGACTGATTACCATCATTGAAAAATTGACCTACATTATTTGAGGACTGTAATGGATCTGTTCTAAAAGAAAAAGAAGAACCAGAAAAACCTGTAAACGGAAATTGATTTCCCTCAAAATCTAAAGGGAACTGTTGTGCTTGTGCAAACTGTAAACCGAATAGTAATGCAATAAGGCAAAAGCGATAAATCAAAATCATGACTTTTTTTTTGCGAAGCTAGTCTTCACAACCTTAAGTATTAGACAATCCACCACAACAAAAACTATACGAGGTGTCTAAACCGCGCAAATATGAGCGCGATTATTATAATAAATTAATTTTATACTTAATTATCTGTATGCTTTAAAAATTACTACGATTTGATTAGTTCTATCACTAGTGGTTGATCCAGCTAGAAAATTATCTACATTTAATGTAAATCCATCATCAGTAAAGTTTACTAATGAAGCAGATATTAATCCACCTTGATCATCAGTACCACCGGTAGGCGATCCATTATCATGAATAGGCTCACCATTATTATTTACAAAATAAGCAGCGATACAATGACTATCTGAAGAATAAGTACCTATGTTGTTAATACTAGAACCATTTGCTCCATTAGAGATTACCTGTTGGTCTATACCTGTACCATAATTTTGTGCATATCCCATAGTTTGACCACCAGCCATTCTGATGTCATTTGAATTATTTGAAGCTGATCTATAACCACCATCATCAAAACCTTGAATTCTATTAACAGCAGTAAATTCTATAGCTCTAGGTTGAAAAGGCAGATCCTCTATAACAATAGTTCCTGTAGCTGTAATTAATAACTTACCAAAATAAACTTGTGGTTGATTGTCACTAACTACTAGATTCCATTTACTATTACTCCAGAAATAAAAGCCAGTTAATGGCACGCCACCAGTACCAGTATTCCATATCATAGTTCCTTCTACTAGACCAGCTCCATTAGGATTAATCACAGGCGAAGCTGTATTTAAATCAGTTAGAGCAATGCGAGGCACTAATAAACCAGAGTCTGTAGAAGATATATCTAAAGCAGCCATCGGTACTTCTGTACCAATTCCAACTTGTGCATGACTACAAACACTCGCCAGCGTCATAATCGTAAGTGTGAAAATAAATTTGAGCATTATTTTAGGTGTTTTCATAATTCAATTCTGTAATAGTACATATCAAACTTCACTAATAAATTGATTACTAGGCAATTTGAAAAATCAGACGTAAAAATAATCGATTAAAAGCAAAATACAACGTTATAGCGTGATTTTAATAAACTATTGGACGACATTTCATCTAACTGAAATATCACATCAGTTAAAATATCGATCATTAGTGTCTGCTATCTATTATTAACAATTTATATACCATATTCCATTAAAGCTTCATAATAAATACAATTAAAATGTAAATAATAAAGTCTTAGAAATGATTTCTAGATAACTCATATAAGCCGTAATTAGTATAGGAGCGGGAATGTTTTTTATAATTCGCTTCCGCGAAAGCGTAATAGAATTATCTCTTTAATGCAAAATATCCTTTTACAAGTGGTTTACCGTCGATTTTAATTGTGAACCAATATGTGCTAGATGGCATAGGAGCATTGATAAAAGTGCCGTCCCAACCGATGCCATCTGGAGCCATTTGATGTAACAACTTCCCATACCTATCGTATATAAAAACGATAGCATTGGGATAATCTGTTAGCCCATCCAGTGTCCAGAAATCATGAAAACCGTCTCCATTAGGTGTGAAAAAACGTTGATAATCTAATACAGCAAACTCTTCAGTAATCGTTCCACATCCATTCTTATCTCTTATTCTTACCGTGTGAAAGCCTTTATATAGACCGTTGAAGAAATTTGAATCTTGAAAAGGACCATTGTCAACTGAAAATTCATAATCGCCAGGTCCAGAAACAATGAATTGAGCGGTATTATCGCCACTTCTGAAGTCTTGAGTGATGATTTCATCTATAGTTGCAACGTCAGATGGTAATGCTGTAATGGTTAAAGAACTCTCACACCCAAAGTTATTAGTCACTGTAACCGTATAATCACCAGGTTGATTGATATTAATACTATTAGTCGTTGCGCCCATTTCACCAGTATTCCATTCATAAAAATCAAATCCGGCAGCGACACTAATGGTGGTAGGCACCACAGCATCTACACACACTATAATGTCGTCCTGACTTTGTAAAACAGGTCTAGGCCTTACCGTAATTTGATAATCTACATCATTAAAACAAGAGGTACTCGTTTCTGTTACTCTCACATATATGCGTTGCGGATTTTGTGTCGTAGTAAAACTATTACTCAATACATTCTGTCCAGCGGTTCTATCTGCTGCACTCTCATAAAATGTCACTTGATGCAATAATGGATCTAATCCATTTAAGATCTCATTATTTTGATCTGTTAAGGCAACATTTAAGAAACCATCAAAGTCGTCGTCACACAGAAATAAATCTACAGGTGTCGCAATTGCAGGTGGATTAGCTACAAATACTGATGTATTCAACACATAATCACACGATATTCCAGTAGGATCGACAACTCTAATAAAGTAAAATTCTTCGGTCGTAGTTGCGGTTACCATAGAGCTTTGAGGATTTAAACCATCTTGCGCATCTATTTGCGTTAGGTGATAAGTCACATTAAAGCTACTAGCATTGGGTAATATAGAATCAATGACCGTATTGTAATCAAATGGTTCTGTAGTATTATCTGAACAAATAATAAATGGATCTATATCTGTATCAATATTGGGATCATCGACTAATATGGTAAAATCTGTAAAATCCGTACAATCAGAATCGTTTCTAATCACTCTTACATATATATCCTGCGGATTTGAAATATTAGTATATGGAAAAGTGATTGCATTGATTCCTATGTTTGCATCGTTTAGTGATTCGTGATAAGTCAATGTGGTATTGGTCTGACCCAATAACACATCAGAGTTTAATGAACTAAAATCAAATTCTCTAAAGCCATCTTGTGCACCAGCATTATCGCAAACTTCCAAATCCATTAGAGGATTTGCTACTGGTGCAGGTGGCAAGTCTGCAGTACCGCCAGTACTGATACTGAAACCACCAGTACCTACTGCAAGTGCAACAATCACATAATATACCTCGCCAGCATTAACGGTAAGTTCTTGTAAAAAACCATTACCATTTGCACCTGGACCTTCGGTAAAATCTGTTTCTATACTGTTTAAACCAGTTTCACCGGTTACACCTGCATCACGCGGATTTGTACTAGAGCAACGTATCGCAGCGCCTAAATTATCACAATCCACTACTGGCCCGAAAACCGCAAAATCATAATCTGCTTGCGCCGTATCTGGTGTTAATGCAAAACTAAAAGTACCCGTAGTTTGTATCTCTACTCTAAACCAAGCTTGATTAGTCTGAAATGAGAAACAAGTAGGCACAGGATTACCAGTTTGCGCAAATTCATTAACTCCTATCCCAGAAGGACTGATACCAAAACTAGTATCACCACATAATAATATAGCGTCTGTACAATCATTAGGGTTTTGAGAATATCCTATAACAGAATAAAAAAAGAGAAATATTATAAATGCGTTTTTCATATACCGAATACGTTTCACTACAAATCTAAGACTTCTAGAAGTCTAGCGAGATCTTTGTCGTCATTAAAATAAGAAAAACTAACTCTTATCCCATTACCTCTTAACGAGGTGACAACCCCATGATCTAAGAGCTTATTATATAAATCATGACTTCCTTTAATATTAAAAATGGTGGAATGTTGTTTTCTCTTTACTACTGCCTCATCTAATAAATCTCGACTTTCAAATTCGGCCTTAGCAATTTCAGACCAGTGTTGCAGTTCGGTTTGTATTTTATCTAGACCTATTTTCAAAGCGACTTCCAGCGCTAGTTTCAAACTACCAAAAGCGATCATATCTTGATGCCCAGGCTCAAATCTGCCTATAAACTCAGGTATTGCATTTATTACATTTTTAGTACTACGATAACCTATCCTATTAGGTTTAATAAACTCTTTAACATGTTCTTTAACACAAATAAACGCATTTCCATCACCTGCATTTAACCACTTATAACAACTTGCTAGGATGATATCTAGTCCGCTTTCGCGAAAGAGGAATCGCTCAGTCCCTACATATTGAGTTAAATCGCCTATAATTATAAGATTTGGGAACTGATTTTTGAGCTGTTTTACAAAATCTAAGTCAATTTTAATTCCAGAAATATATTGCACAACCGAAAAGCAGAAAAAATCAGGTTGATGCAGTTTGCAAGCTTCAAGAATATTAGATTCTAGGTTTTCATTAATACTAGCATAAACACAATTAAAACCGCGAGTCTCCACTGGCCAGTTTACAGATGGGTAATCACCATCTAGTAATAAAAATGTAGACAGCTTATCAATTCCTTCTATCAACGTATTAAATCCTGTAGAGAAATTAGGAATCACTGCTGTGTTTTCTATCGTTGCATCTACAAATTGCGCAATAGCTGTCCTCACTTCATCTATAAAATCGTTTCTATTGTTAGTGTAAAGACTGGCCTGATCTCGCATTTTTTCCATTTCATTAATTCTGTAATCAATCAATTCTTGAGAAATTAAGCCATGGTTTGCCGTATTGAGATAGGTGTATTTTTCAAGAATGGAATACTGAGATCTTATTTTATGCATTTGTAAAGATTGAAAAGAGCTAGAACTGCTTAAATTTGAATATAAAAGTACGTCATATGTTCGGTAGAAAGAAAAAAGAAACGCCTGCGATTGATCCTGTTCAAAAGGAAATGATTGAAAATGCACAGCGTCGCATTAAAGAAAAACGCGGTTTATTTACACATTTTGTTGTTTTTCTAGTTGGTGCAGTAGGTTTGATTATCATCAGTCAGGTATTAATGCAACAAGAGCCCATGCGTATTCTTAATGTAGAATGGTGGATTTGGGTCTTATTTGCGTGGTTGCTTTTTTTAATCTACCATGCCTTTAAGGTGTTTATTACTAACAGACTACTAGGTCCAGGATGGGAAAAACGTCAGTATGAAAGGTTGGTTCAAAAACAAAAAGATCGCATTGCTCAAATAGAAGAAAAAGTAACTAAATCAAATCCTTTACCAGAAACTAAAATTATAAATACACCTGTTTCTAAAAAACGTGTTATTACCATGATAGCTGCTGCTGGAGCAAACAACGAGTTAGGTAAAGACGGCGATCTCGTATGGCACTTACCAGATGATTTTAAACGTTTTAAATCCCTCACAACTGGACATCACATTATAATGGGTCGTAAAACCTTTGAAAGTTTTCCTAAACCGCTTCCTAATCGTACACATATCATACTCACTAGAGATACTAATTATAAAACTGATGGCGGAATCATAGTACATGATTTATCTACAGCACTGGCAGCGGCATCTAGTGATGAAGAACCTTTTATTATAGGTGGTGGAGAGATTTATAAACTAGGACTTGATATAGCTGACCGTATTGAACTTACTAGAGTTCATGGTAGTTTTGATGTCGATACTTATTTTCCAGAGTTTGATGAAAAACAGTGGAAGCTTATACGCACAGAACATCATCCTGTAGATGAAAAACATAAGTTTGCATTTGACTTTGAAACATGGGAGCGCATATAAATTTAAATACTAATCAAAAATAATCAAGACTTAGACTTTGAAGTGAACGGCAATACTGAAATCAAAATACCTAGTAACTACTTTTCATTAAATTTGCCAGTCCAAAAACAACTACAATATGAAAGCATATGTTTTTCCAGGTCAAGGAGCCCAATTCACAGGAATGGGTAAAGACTTATATGATCAATTTCCAGAAGCAAAAGCACTTTTTAATAAAGCCGATGAAATCTTAGGATTTGAGATTTCCAAAATCATGTTTGAAGGAACTGCTGAGGAACTGAAGGAAACCAAAGTAACCCAACCAGCTATCTTTTTACATTCTGTAATTCTTGCAAAAATGATGGGTGACTCTTTCCAACCAGAAATGGTTGCAGGTCATTCACTAGGTGAATTAAGTGCACTTACTGCAGTAGGAACCCTAAGTTTTGAAGATGGATTAAAGATTGTTTCTAAACGTGCTCTTGCAATGCAAGCCGCGTGCGAACATCAATCGAGTACCATGGCAGCAATTTTAGGATTAGACGATGCAGTAGTAGAAGATGTATGTAAAAGCATAGATGGTGTTGTCGTTGCAGCTAACTATAACTGCCCAGGACAACTTGTAATATCTGGTGCTACTAAAGCGGTAGAAGAAGCTTGCGAAGCTTTAAAAGAAAAAGGTGCAAAACGCGCCCTAATGTTACCAGTAGGTGGAGCGTTCCATTCACCATTAATGGAACCGGCACGTGAAGAACTTGCGGCAGCTATAGAAGCTACAGAGTTTGAAGCTCCTTCATGCCCGGTATATCAAAACGTAACTACGCTAGGTACAACAGCAGTAGATGAAATTAAGACAAATCTTATTTATCAACTTACTGGTCCTGTAAAATGGACACAATCTGTTCAAAATATGATTGCCGATGGTGCTACTGAATTTATAGAAGTTGGGCCAGGAAGAGCATTGCAGGGAATGATTAAAAAGATTGATCGTGAGGCAAATGTGAGTGCTGGTGTAGTAGCTTAGTTTTAACCTTTCCCGATAATAAAAATGACCTTAAAAATTAGAACTTTTTAAGGTCATTTTTGTTTTAACACAATCAATACCGCCGCTGATCGAATACCTCTTCAATTAATTCAATAGAATTATTCTCAACTTTATATACATAAACTTTAGGTGAACCAACTACACCGTCATTTCTTTTTCCTGAAGTATATATGGCAAATTTATTAGGCGCTATTTCTAACGGTTTACTATAGATTATTAATTGATAGTTTTCCTGAAAAGCGGCACGTTTAGTTGATTCATAAAAAGCTTTTTGAGCTGTTGATACAGAACTAGAATACAACAATTCAACATTATCTTTTTTGAGAATCACTAATTCAGATTCATTCCATTTTTCTAAACTATCAAAATTTTCTTTTGAACTTAAAGCTTGTTCTAATTCAACTGAGTAATACTTTGATGCAGCATTAATGTCTACTGTACCATCTATGGATTCAGAATAATAACCTTTTAGAATGGTCAATACTTCTGATATCGAAGCCACGTTATCAGAAATATAATATGTGGTAATCTTTTTATCTTGTTTGAAAGATTTTTTAAATCATTTTTAAAATGATATGATATAACATCAGACTTATTCTCTTGATTTAGAGAAGCACAACTAGTGACTAAAGAAAATAAAAGAATTAAAGGTATTAATCTCATCATTAAATTTAGTCAAAAATCCTCTATAAAAACTGTGTTTTTATAGAGGATTTTTTCTTCCGTTTACAACAAAGCCCAATGGTTTTAAGAACCATTGGGCTTTGTCAATTATAATTAAAAGATTTTTACATTTCTAGTGCTTTCTTCACATCGCCATCCATTAATAAATTGATAGGATCTTCTAGTGCTTCTTTAATTGCTACTAAGAAACCTACAGATTCTTTACCATCAATGATTCTGTGGTCATAAGAAACGGCTAGATACATCATAGGTCTTGCAACAATATTTCCATCTACGACTACTGGACGCTCGATAATGTTGTGCATTCCTAGAATCGCACTCTGTGGTGGATTGATAATAGGTGTACTCATCATACTACCGAAGACTCCACCATTTGTAATGGTAAAGGTACCGCCAGTCATTTCGTCTACTGTGATGTCTCCATCACGTGCTCTTAGTGCTAATCTTTTTACCTCAGCTTCTACACCTCTAAAAGATAAGTTCTCTGCATTTCTTATTACCGGTACCATTAATCCTTTAGGACCTGATACAGCAATAGAAATATCTTTATAATCAAAAGAAACCATTTCCTTACCGTCAATCATAGAGTTTACCGCTGGGTATAGTTCTAGTGCTCTAGTAACCGCTTTAGTAAAGAAGGACATAAATCCTAATCCTACACCATGCTTTGCTTTAAAGTCTTCCTTGTATTCTTTTCGTAAGTCAAAGATAGGCTTCATGTCTACCTCATTAAAAGTAGTCAACATCGCTGTGTCGTTCTTAACGCTTACTAGACGTTCTGCAACTTTTCTACGCAACATAGAAAGTTTAGTACGGGATTCACCACGTGATCCAGCTCCTGGCGTTCCCATAGATGGTTTTGCATTTACAGCATCGTCTTTAGTTATACGACCATCGCGACCAGTTCCAGAAACAGACTTTGCATCGACACCTTTTTCATCTAGAATCTTTTTTGCAGCAGGACTTGCCGTACCGCTAGCATAAGTTTCTTTAGCTTGTGCAGGTTGTGGAGCTTTTTCAGAGTTTGCAGACTTATCAGCCGGTGCATCCTTTTTCATTTCTACAGCTACGTCGCTATTGTTTCCTCCTTCATCGCCACCGCCCATACTAGATGGTGCGTTCTCAACTTCTTGAGAGCCACCATTAGGATTTGCAGCCTCGGTATCAATTAGACAGACTACGGCTCCTACAGCAACGGCATCACCTTCTTCGGCCATAAGGGTAATAATACCGCTAGCCTCTGCAGGTAATTCAAGTGTTGCTTTATCGCTATCTACCTCGGCAATTGCTTGGTCTTTTTCAACCCAATCGCCAGTGGCAACTAGCCATTCTGCTATTTCTACTTCTGTAATCGACTCGCCTGGTGAAGGCACTTTCATTTCTAGAGCCATAATCTTATTTGTTGGTATTAAATACGTCTTCTATTATTCTTGCTTGTCTTGCCTTAGATCGTGTTGAACTACCTGAGGCTGGTGCTGCATACATGTTTCTTGAGCACACGCGCCAGTTTCTAGTCTCTGGCATGTGTAACATAAGATGTGCATAAGCACCCATATTTCTAGGTTCTTCTTGTGCCCATACGACATCTTTAGAACCATATTTTTTGATCACTTCTTGTATTTGCTCAATTGGTAAAGGGAACAATTGTTCTAATCTTACCAGAGCAACGTCTGTGCGATTATTTTCTTCTCTATATTCTAGTAAATCATAATAGAACTTACCAGATACGAATACTAGTGTTTCTGCTTTCGCGAAAGCGTCTCCATCAACATCTATTACTTCTTGAAAATGCCCGTTTACTAACTCATCTACTGCACTTACCGCTTTTGGATAACGCAACAAAGACTTAGGTGTAAACACGACTAATGGTTTGCGATAATTCACCAACATCTGACGACGTAGTAAATGGAACATATTTGCTGGCGTTGTACAGTTTGCCATAAACATATTATCCTTAGCACATAACTGTAGGTATCGCTCTATTCTAGCACTTGAGTGCTCAGCTCCTTGACCTTCATAACCGTGTGGTAATAATTTAACCAGACCGTTTTGATTCTTCCATTTATCCTCACCAGCACTGATGTACTGATCCATCATTATTTGTGCTCCATTTGAAAAATCACCAAATTGTGCTTCCCAGATAGTAAGTGTTTGAGGTTGTGCTAGTGCATAGCCATATTCAAACCCTACCACACCATATTCTGAAAGGTGCGAATTATAGATTTCCATCTTCCCTTTTACTCCATCGATGTGGTTGTGAAGGATAAATTCCTTTTCACTATTCTCTGATTTCACTACGGCATGACGGTGCGAGAACGTTCCACGCTCTACATCTTGTCCACTCATACGCACATTATAACCTTCCATCATTAAACTACCATAGGCCAGGTGTTCTCCCATTGCCCAATCTAGTTTATCTGCATCAAACATTTTGCGACGGTCTTGAATCAACTTTTTAATTTTTCTAAAGAAATTTTCATCTTCAGGAAGTTTAGAAATCGTTGCCGTAATTTTTTCTAAGGTTTTGCGGTCTACACCTGTCTCCACCTTTTTCATCATCTCCACCTCAGTGGCTTGTTCAAAACCTTGCCATTCATCTTGCATAAATGGTGTGATGATGGTGTTTTCTTTTTCACGAGAACTGGCAAGTTGTTCTTCAAGTTCGTTTTTATAAGTAGTCTCAAACTTCTCTACAGTGTTCTTATCAATAACACCTTCTTTAAGAAGTCTATCAGCATAAATATCACGCGGATTTTCATGCTTCTTAATCGCTTTATATAATTGAGGCTGTGTGAACATAGGTTCATCACCTTCATTATGTCCGTATTTTCTATATCCTAAAAGGTCTATAAATACATCACGACCAAATTCCATGCGGTAATCTAGAGCAAAGTTCATCGCATGTACGACAGCCTCAGCATCATCTGCATTAACATGAAGTACTGGTGATAAGGTCACTTTTGCGATGTCTGTACAATAGGTTGAAGAACGAGCGTCTAGATAATTAGTTGTAAAACCTACCTGGTTATTAACCACCATATGAATGGTACCAGCAGTTTTATAAGCATCAAGTTGTGCCATTTGCACTACTTCATATACAATACCTTGACCAGCGATTGCCGCATCACCGTGTAATACGATAGGTAATACTTTTGAAAAATCTTCTGGAGAATGCATGTCCTGCTTTGCACGTGTTATTCCTTCTACAACAGCTCCTACAGTCTCAAGGTGAGATGGGTTAGGCACAATATTTATATTGATATCCTTACCACTATCGGTCTTACGTTTACTAGTATAACCTAGGTGATATTTTACATCACCATCAAAAATATCTTGTTCATAATCTTTTCCATCAAATTCAGAAAAGATATCAGTTACGGGCTTACCAAAGATATTAGTTAGCACATTTAATCTACCACGGTGTGCCATTCCTAGCACAAAGTGATTAACACCTTTATTTGCAGCATTTTCCACTAAAGAATCAAGTGCAGGAATTAAAGACTCATTTCCTTCAAGAGAAAAACGTTTCTGACCAACATATTTTGTGTGTAAGAAAGATTCAAATGAAACAGCTTCATTTAATTTCTTAAGAATTTGCAATTTATCATCCTTAGAAAAACTAGGGTGATTATTATTCTTATGTAACCAGTTTTGTATCCACTTTACCTCTGCAGGCTTACGTATATACATATACTCTACACCTATACTCTCGCAGTATACTTGTTTTAAGTGAGCGACAATATTTTTGAGACTAGTTTTACCTAAGCCTACTAACTCACCACTATCAAATTCAATATTCAAATCTGCATCTGACAGACCAAAGTTGACTAAATCGAGTGTAGGCTCATAAGTACGGCGATCTCTTACAGGATTAGTCTTGGTAAATAAATGACCACGACTGCGGTAAGCATCTATTAATTTAACAACCTGAAATTCTTTTTGAACGTGAGCAGGAATCGCAACTGGTGCTGCGGCCTGATCCATCTCAAAATCACCTTCATGGGCACTTTCCATCCCAAAGTCGAAACCTTGAAAGAAAGCTCGCCAAGACGGCTCTACTCTATCTGGATTGATTAAATATTCGTCGTAAAGTTGTGCGAAGTACGCGGTATGTGCGGCGTTCAGAAATGAAAACTTATCCATATATCGAAGGAATTCTCCTTTTTATCAAATGTAAGAGCAAAAATAAAGAAAAGTGCTCGGATGACATCGACTTTTGTATATTTATAACTATTGAATTTGCTAAAAAACAGCATTATGAAAAACACATCTACCCTATCAATTACGATATTCTTAGTTTGCAGCCTATTTTTTTACCAATCTAATGGCCAACAAAATATAGAAGGCTCTAATTTTTGGAATAATGTAAGATTTGGAGGAAACGTAGGTGCCAACTTTGGTAATAATTTTACATCAATTTTAATTGCTCCACAGGCTATTTATCAAGTAAACAATACGGTAGGACTAGGTGTAGGTCTCAATTATAGTTACTCTGAAAGAGATTTAAACAGATTTGATGATTTTAAATCAACGGTGGCTGGTGGTAGCTTGATTGCTATCGCATCTCCTATAGACTATCTACAAGTTAGTGCTGATTTTGAATATCTAAATGTAAATAGAAACTTTGCAGATGCTAGTTTTGATGATAATTACTGGATTCCGGCATTGTTTTTAGGCGCAGGTTATCGACAAGGCAACTTTGTGATAGGTGCTCGATATGATGTCCTATATGATAATGAGCGCAGTATTTATAATAATGGGATTCAACCTTTTGTGAGAGTATTGTTTTAAAGACACGCTTTCGCGAAAGCGTCTAAATTTACTGCCTCAGTCTAAACTGAATCTTAATCCATTCTCGATTGATAAATCCTAGAATGATGCCGTGTTGCAAATGGCGTTCTTGAACATCTGCTAGATAGTAGAGTTGTTGTAACTTAGGATTTGAGTCTTCTATAGCTTCATTAAGTAACGAAGCTAGCTCCATGAGAAACTCTTTAGGATTATTTTCTTCTATGGCCTCAAATCCAGATCGCTCTAAATCCTTATTTACTTGATTTTTATAAATCGTAAACACATGATGTCTAGACTCTAACTTTTCTTGTATTTGTGGTAGTAAATCACTCATTAACTAACACGACTCATTAAATCAAGTGAAAAAGCAGTAAGCTGTTTTTTAGAATCATTACTTATAGCCAGTTGTTCAATAATGTTAAGTGCCTTATTTGTGTATTCTTTAATAGCATCTAGGGTTGCGACAGCACCACCGCTTTCTTCAAAAAATACTTTTACCGTTTCTTTCTTTGTTTCTATTTGCTCTTCATTCATCTTTTGATAATCCATAGCAAACCATTCTTTAAGCTCAGTAGCGCAACCTTCATCTTCAAGACTCTTAAGATACAAATAGGTCTTTTTGTTCTCTCTTATATCACCACCTACTTCCTTACCAAAGGTTTCTGGATCTCCAAACGCGTCTAGATAATCATCCATTAATTGAAAGGAAAGCCCCAAATTAATTCCATAATCATAAATAAGTTGTTGCTCCTTTTGATCGACTCCAGCGATAATCGCTCCCATTTGTAATGCGCAACCTACCAGGACAGAAGTTTTTAATTTAATCATGTTGATGTATTCTGGTATTGTTACATCGTCTCGAGTTTCAAAGTCTACATCATATTGCTGTCCTTCACAGACTTCAAGAGCCGTTTTAGAAAACACTTGATTCAACTCATAAAAAGTTTCAGGATCATAAGAATTAAATAACTGATAAGCCATGATTAGCATTGCGTCACCAGATAAAATACCTGTATTTACATCCCATTTGACATGTACCGTTTCCTTACCACGACGCAAGTCTGCAGCATCCATAATATCATCATGCAATAAAGTAAAGTTGTGAAATACCTCTATCGCAATAGCAGCATCCATAGCTTTTTCTACCGGTGCACCATACATCTGTGAACTCATAAGAGTCAATAGTGGTCGCAGCCGCTTACCACCTAATTGTAATATATAGTGTACTGGATCATATAATGATGCAGGTTCTTTTGCGGTAACTCTAGATGTTAACGCCTCTAGAAAAACAGTTCTTAATTGGGACATTTCATTCATATGGTAAAAGTAATCATACCTAAAGGATCAGAAAAGAATCTTTTACCTACAGGTAATGTTAAACAATTGTAAAACTTTGGAAACTCTAATCGTTTTTAAAGTTTCCGCAGTTTATATTTGCAGCTGCTTAAATTAAAATATGACCGAAATTAAAACTGAGATATTAGAAAAATCTATGGAAATGTTCTTAGACCTAGGGTTTAAGAGTGTGACCATGGACGACATATCTTCAGAAATGGGAATGAGTAAAAAAACGCTTTATAGTTATTTTAAAAATAAAGAAGAGCTTATTACAGAGGTAACTCTTAAAATTTCAGACACGGTATGTGAAGGAATAGATCACATATGCAGCACCTCATCTAATCCCATAGAAGAATTGTACGACATTAAGAAGATGATTCTACAATATATTAAAGGAGATAAAACCTCACCGATACATCAATTACATCGTTATTATCCACGTGTATATCAAAAAGTAAATGCGATACAATTTGAATATATGAAAGAGTGTATTAATAAGAATCTAGAGTTAGGTATGGAACAAGGTTTATATCGTGATAATCTCGATAAAGAATTTGTATCTAGAATCTACCATGTAGGTTTACAAGGAATTAAAGATTTACATCTGTTCCCTAATACTCAATTTCCAGTACAAAAATTACATGATCAATATTTAGAGTATCACCTGCGTGGTATCGTAACTCCAGCAGGACGTAAAATTCTCAACCTAATCACTAACACAAATCACGATTAAATGCCCTTTAAAATTAAAATAGCAATACTGCTTTTTGGTCTCGCTTTCGCGAAAGCGTATAGCCAAGAACCAACTCCATCCAGTTATAGCTTATCATTAGAACAAGCCATAGAACACGGATTAGAAAACAATTATCAATCCATAAATGCAAAACGAGATGTCGCTAAAGCTTTAAAACAAAAGTGGGAAACCACAGCGACGGGTCTACCCCAAATTAACGGTTCTGTAGATTATCAAAATCAATTAAAGCAGCCTGTCACTCCTTTACCTGGAGAACTGGCTGGTGGCGCTCCTGGAACATTTGTTCCTGTCGTTTTTGGACCTAGACAAAATATGAGTTTAACCGCTACATTAACTCAGTTAATTTTTGACGGATCTTATATTGTTGCCTTAGAGGCCTCAAAGACTTTTCTAGACTTTTCAGAAAATGCTAATAATAAGACAAAACTAGAAGTAAGGAAAGGAATCATTAATGCTTACGGTGGTGTCTTACTGACTGAAGAAAACATAGAAATCATTACTAAAAACCGTAATACACTTGAAAAAAATCTAGATGAGACAACAAAAATCTTTGAAAACGGCCTGGCCGAAGAAGAAGATGTTGAACAATTACAAATCACACTATCTCAACTAGATAATCAATTGAATAGTGCCAAAAGACAACGAGAGATAGCACTTGATATGTTGAAACTGGCGCTAGGTATTGAGCTATCTACTCCTGTAACCTTAACAGATGATCTAGAGGCCTTAACGATGCGCAATATAGATCCTTCTGTAACAGAAGAGTCGCTAGAAATGGATAAAACTGTAGACTACCAGATAGCTTATAACTACACACAACAGCGACGTCTAGAGCATAAACTAGAACTAGCAAAAGGACTACCTACTGTGAGCGGTTTTATAAATTATGGTACTCAATCGTTTGACAATGATTTTGCATTCTTTAACAGCGATCAACCATGGTTCCAGCAATCTGTTGCCGGTATTAGTATTAACGTTCCTATATTCAGTTCTTTTGGTAGAAAAGCAGCACAGGACCGTACTAAAATAGCCTGGGATCAAGCCGAGACTGATTTACAACGCACCATGGAAGAAATACGTCTTAACTATGCTACTGCAGTAAATAATTATCAAACAGCCATTGACAATTATACGACGAGTAAAGATAATCTTGCACTAGCAGAGCGTATTGAAAATAAAAATACTATCAAATTTAGAGAAGGAATTGCTACCAGTTTTGATTTAAGACAGGCACAAACTCAATTATACAGTACACAAGCAGAGTATCTAAACAGCATGTATCAAGTTATTACAGAAAAAGCAAATCTGGAAACTATACTTAACCTACCCAATTACACAACCAAAAACTAAATTTCACCACTGAACATTCTTATCATGAAAAAAATATTAATCATACTTACAACAGCACTTATTGTTTCTTGTGGTGGTAAAGCTCCATCCATCGACGAGCTACTAGCGCAAGGTGATGAAAAAGCAATTGCCGCAAAAAAGACTGAATTAAATAATCAAAAAGCGTCCATTGAAGAGACTCTTAAAAAAATACAAGATTATCAAAATGAGCATGGAGACAAGCCTATTAATACACAGGTAAGTACCATGACTATTAAGGACACACTATTTGATCATTTTATAGAACTTCAAGGTAGTGTGGATACTAAACAAAACATTACCATAATGCCAGAAATGTCTGGGCTATTGACACAGGTATATGTAAAAGAAGGACAAAAAGTCGCGGCTGGACAAATTCTTGCAAAAATTGATGACGGCGGATTATCACAGCAAATTCAACAAATGCAAGTTCAAGAACAGCTTGCAAAGACCACTTTTGAACGTCAAAAAAGATTATGGGATCAGAACATAGGATCTGAAATTCAATATTTACAAGCTAAAGCCAACTATGAAGGACAAAGCAAGGCAATAAGCTCTATGCAACGTACGCTATCTAAAACTACCGTTAGAGCTCCATTTGCTGGTACCATAGATGACGTTATTACAGAACAAGGTAATGTGGTTAGTCCAGGAATGACGGCTTTATTTAGATTAGTATCCTTAAAGGATATGTACATTAATGTAGATGTACCAGAAACATACATTACTTCTATCAAAAAAGGAACTGAAGTCACTGTTGAGTTCCCTGTACTTTCAGAAAAAATGGAGAGCAAAATCAGACAGACTAGCAGTTACATCAACCCTGCAAACCGTTCTTTCTCTATTGAAATACCTGTAGATAATAAATCAGGCAACATAAAACCTAACCTTACAGCACGATTAAAAATTAATGATTACACATCAGAAAATGCAATTCTAGTACCATTAAGCGTCATTAGTGAGAATCAAAACGGTGAGCAGTATGTGATGATAGTTAACGAGTCTGAAGATGGCTTACAAGCTGCCAGACGTCAAGTAACAACTGGAAAAGCAAGTGGTGACTTAATTGAAATTACTAAAGGTCTTAAAACAGGTGATCAAGTGATCACTGAAGGTGCACGTACAGTAAGAGAAGGACAATTAATTGATATCAAAAACTCTTAATCATGGCTACCAAAAAGAAAAGTGATAAGGAGTTTAAAATGTCTTCATGGGCCATAGACAATTCTACAGTTGTTTATGTAATGATGGCGATTATCTTCTTCCTAGGATTGAGCGCATATAATAATATGCCTCGAGAAGACTTTCCTGAAATTAAGGAAACTAAAATTTATATCTCGAGTGTATGGCCTGGTAACACCGCTGAAGATGTAGAACGACTTATAACAGATCCACTAGAGGATAAATTAAAAAACATCTCTGGTGTTACAGAGACTGAGTCCACATCACAAGAAGATTATTCTATTATAATCGTTGAGTTTGACGAAGATATTGAAGTAGAAACAGCAAAACAATTAGTAAAAGACGAAGTAGATTCTGAAAGCGCAGGAGAAGACTGGCCTACCTTCAATAATAAACCGGTTACTCCTAATGTTTTTAATCTGACCTTGAGTGAAGAAATGCCTATAATGAACATTAATATTAAAGGTGATTATACGGTCAGAAAATTAAAAACCTATGCAGAATATCTAGAAGATGAAATAGAAGATATTGAGCAAATTAAGCAAGTTGATATCCGTGGCGCACAAGATCTAGAGGTTGAAATAGCAGTAGACATCTATAAAATGACTGCGGCACAAATCAGTTTTGATGACATCTTGAATACGGTACGTGGTGGAAATGCAACTGTTAGTGCTGGTAATTTAAAATCTAGCGGTCAACGTCGCACCATAAGAATTGTAGGAGAGATTAGCGACCCTAAAGAACTGGAAAAATTTGTTATCAAGAATGAGAATGGGCCTATTTACATAAGAGATGTTGCAACGATTACGTTTAAAGAAGAAGATAAAAACACTTTTGCGCGTGAGTATGGTGATCAAGTAGTGATGCTAGATGTAAAAAAACGTTCTGGTAAAAACATGATTGTTGCGGCAGATGCTATTAGAGAAATAGTTAAAGAATCTCAAGAATCTGGTGCTTTACCAGCCGATCTTGATATAACAATAGCAAATGATCTTTCTTCAAAGACATTGAATCAGGTTGATGATTTAGTTAATAATATCATTTTCGGTATTTTACTAGTAGTAGGTGTTTTAATGTTCTTTTTAGGATTTAGAAACGCACTATTTGTAGGGTTTGCGATACCTATGTCCATGTTTATGTCCTTTGCTATTATTAGCTTTTTTGGATATACACTTAATACGATGATACTTTTTGCTATGATTATGGGGTTAGGAATGCTAGTCGACAATGGTATTGTAGTTGTGGAAAACGTTTACCGTTTAATGGATGAAGAAGGTATGTCGCGTATTGAAGCGGCTAAAAAAGGTGTAGGAGAGATCGCAATACCTATTATCATCTCAACTTTAACTACTGTTGCTGCATTTGTACCGCTAGGACTATGGCCTGGTTTAATGGGGCAGTTTATGATCTATTTCCCTATCACATTGTCGATTGTTTTAGGTAGTTCTTTATTTGTTGCCATCTTCTTTAACTCTATGTTGGTATCTAAATTTATGGAGATTGAAGACCGCAACCTAAGTGTAAAACAACTGCTATACCTGACGGCTATTATGGGAACCTTAGGGATATTTATTCTTATAGTCGGTGGACCTGTTAGAGGTTTAGGTAGTGTAATGGTATTAACGGTTATTCTTTTCTGGTTATATAAATACCTAATAAAGCCATTAACGCGTGGTTTTCAAAAGACCTTTCTAGCTTGGCTAGATAAAGTATATGAAAACTTCTTAAGGTTTGCTCTTAGAGGAATTAAACCCTACTTATTCATAGGCGGAATGTTCATAATGTTTGTGGCTGTGTTGATGGCTTTCGGTAGTTCCATTAGTTCTGGCAGGACAAAAATTGAGTTCTTCCCTGATAACAAACCTAATCAGATTATTGTCTATGTAGAGTATCCACAAGGAACAGCAATAGAAAAAACAAATCAGATTACAAAAGAAATTGAATCTCGTGTATTTGAAATCATTAATGCAGAGGAATATATGGAAGGTGATCGTAACTTTTTAGTAGAAAGTGCCGTGTCACAGGTAGGAATGGGAGCTGGTAATCCTCAAACAGATGGTGGTAGTGCTGCAGAGATGCCTCATAAAGGTAAAATTACAGCGAGCATGCGTGAGTACAAATTCCGTAATGGAAAAGACAGTGAGGTACTGCGCAAGAAAGTCCAAGAAGCACTAGCTGGCGTTTATCCTGGTGTATCTATTTCTGTAGAAAAAGATGCTGCTGGACCGCCGCAAGGTTATCCAGTCAACATTGAACTTGAAGGGAATGATTATGGTGAGCTTATAGTGACTGCAGAGCAAATGGTGAAATTCCTTAATTCACGAAATGTAGCTGGTGTCGATCAATTAAAAGTTGATGTTAATAGAAGTAAACCTTCTATGCTAGTTCAAGTTGATCGTGAAAAGGCAGGTGAACTAGGTGTAAGCAATAGTCAGGTAGGTATGCAGCTACGTCGTGCCGTTTTTGGAGAAAAGGCTGGTATATATAAAAAAGACGGAGAAGATTATGATATCAACATCCGTTTTAATGATGAACAGCGTTATGACCGCAGCGCTATTTTTAATCAACGTATTACCTTTAGGGATATGGCGACAGGCCAGATCAAGGAAATACCTGTTAGTGCCATTGCACAGCAAAAAAACACTTCTAGCTTTAGCGCAATAAAACATAAAGATGCAAAACGTGTAGTAACTGTATACTCTGCTTTAAAACCAGGATTTACAGATGCTGGTGCTGTAGTCGCAGACATTCAGAACGAGATGCTGGATTTTGCAACTCCTAAGGATATCAAAATAGATTATACCGGTCAAATTGAGGAACAGAATAAAGAAATGGCCTTTTTAATGAGCGCTTTATTTGGTGGGTTATTTTTAATCTTCCTTATTCTTATTTTTCAGTTTGGTTCTATTTCTAAGCCTACTATCATTATGGTTGCCATTTTCTTAAGTTTTATAGGTGTATTCTTAGGCCTCATAGTTACAGGAGACTCCTTTGTGATATTAATGACTATGATGGGTATTATATCACTAGCAGGTATTGTGGTAAATAATGGTGTAGTACTCATAGACTACATAGACATTCTTAAATTAAGACGTAAAGAACAGTTAGATCTTGAAGATGATGATATTATTGGTAAAGAAGACATGTTTAATGCTATTGTTAAAGGTGGTAAAGCACGTTTAAGACCGGTTATATTAACAGCGATAACTACTGTACTAGGACTTATACCACTAGCGATAGGTTTAAACATCAATTTCTTTACCTTATTTAGCGAGTTTGATCCTAAAATATTTGTCGGTGGAGATAACGTAATTTTCTGGGGACCACTCGCTTGGACAGTTATCTATGGACTGATTTTTGCAACTTTTTTAACCTTAGTAATTGTGCCGGTACTTCTATATATGGTGCACCGTTCAAAGCTTAGATGGAGAAGATTTAGATCTCCTAAAACAGTTGAAATTGAAGAACAAACTGAGGCAGCCTAGTTCATCCCTATAAAACTGGTTGTTGATGTAGCCCTTTCCTTTACTGGAAAGGGCTTTTTTATGACCATTACCTATCCATACTATTGAATTTAAAGAGGTCCCTTTTTTTAAAGACAAATCGCTAATGTCATAATGAGTAGACCATCATCTCCTATTACCTTTCCATTAAACAACTATAGAGTAAGTTGGTATTTACGCTTTCGCGAAAGCGTAACTCTTCTAACCTTTTTAAAAACAAAAACAGGTTTACTAATCAAGTTAACAAGTAAAAAATTGACTGTAAAAAAAATCCTGCCTTAACAAAGACAGGATTTTGGTTTTAAAATTAATACGTTTTAATCTTCAAAACGTTTTGCGTCATACTCTGTATAATAGCGCTCTACAACATTCATAGCTGCATTCATTAGATCGCGAGTCTCTAATAATAAACCAAAGTATAGCGTCGTGTTTTTAGGTGAATTTTCAGTATCCTTTGTACGCTTTACTTGTTTATCAATTTTTTGATCAATTAGTCCTAAAAGCTCTTGTTTCAACGTGATAATCTCGGCCAGTTTACCAAAATCCTTTTTAGTAAATATGGTTTGAGAAACCGCAAACACTTCATGACTTCTCAAGATAATCTCTTTAAGATCCTTAATTTGAGTGAATTTTAAACTCTTATGATTATTATCTATATGGGTCGTGGCAGATTTTGAGATATAATCTAGTGATTGTGATATATCCTGTAAATTACCTAATACCTCTATATAAAATTTTGATGCTCCTAGATGTTGTTCATCTAGGTTACGTATTAGGTAGAAGATGTTATTACGCAAGCCATCAATCTCACTGCTTAACTTATTTGCTTCTTTCTTAGAAGACTTTAAGATACTTAAGTCCTGTGATATCAATCCGTCTAATGTGTTTTTATAAATGCGCTTAGAACGTTTAAATACCGCAGCTACATTCTCAGAACTTTCGTCAATAATTCCTTGTATCGTATTACTTTCTGCTTTTTTAAGCTCTTCAGTTTCCTTCTCTACCTGTTGACTATTCTTATGATTGACAAAACTGCGCACTAATAAAATGATTGCTACTACAACCAGACCTAGTATAGCATAGAACCCACCATAATAAATGATTAACGCAAATACCGCAGCTGCGGTAAAGGCACTAAATGCAGTGAAAAACCATCCACCTATTACATTAAGTACACCTGCAATACGATACACGGCACTTTCTGTTCCCCATGCTCTATCTGCAAGTGACGTTCCCATAGCAACCATAAATGTTACATAAGTAGTTGATAATGGAAGTTTAAATGAAGTTGCAATAGATATTAATATACTAGCAACCATTAAATTCACACTTGCTCTTACATAATCAAAGGCAGGCTTATCTGCGTGTTTAGGCAGTACTGCTGGCTCTGGTAATTTTTCAAATCTAGAAGCGATATAGTTAGTAGTTTTTTCAGGTAGAATATGCTGGATAGCCTCAGCAGCATTTAACGAGTAACGTACTAAGATTCTAGAAAACGCATTAGATTGAAAGCGCTCTGTACCGCTGTCCTGTCTAGCAAGATCGACAGATGTTTTTACTACAGCTTGCGCCTTTGAAGAAAACCATAAGGTAACAACCATTACAACTCCTGCGATAACCAGTAACCATTTATTAGATGGTAATTTCTCACCTAATGCTGCCATACCATAAACCGTGGCGTCTACACCACTACCACTCCAGGCTTCCCATGCTTGATAAGCACCTATAGGCACACCTATGAAATTTACTAGATCATTACCTGCAAACGCCATAGCTAGTCCAAAAGTTCCTAAAATGATAATTAGTTTATATATATCCCATTTCATGATGTATACATAAAAGTAACTGAATAGCATCCAGAAAACTGTAGCCCAACCGACTAGCGTGAATACATCTAGTCCATTTAGAAAACTCGTTAAACCACCTAAATCTGCTCCTTTTAAACCTTTAACGATGATAAAGTAAAACAAACTAGTCATAGACAATCCTCCAAAAAATCCTGCTAGATATGCCGGCCTTTTTGAATAGTTGAAAGTAAGCATCAATCTGGATAAGAATTGAACAATTGCACCTATCGTAAATGCCACCACTACTGATAATAGAATCCCTAATATGATTTCTATAGCTTTATCACTTGCTATGTATTTACCTAGATCAAGAATTGTTTCACCGGTATCACCTTCGCCATAAATTTTAATCAATGACATACAGACAGCGGCACCTAAGAGTTCAAACACAATAGAAACTGTTGTAGAGGTAGGTAATCCCATGGAATTGAAAAAATCCAACAACAATATATCTGTGATCATCACGGCCATAAAAATGATCATCACCTCATCAAAATAAAACTCGCTAGGCACAAAAATCCCTTTACGCGCGACTTCCATCATACCACTAGAGGACAATGCTCCTACTGCGATACCTATACTGGCTATAATCATTATGGTTTTAAAGCTTATCGCTTTAGAACCTATAGCACTGTTTAAAAAGTTTACTGCATCATTACTTACTCCTACGACTAAGTCAGTGATGGCAAGGCCGGCAAGTATAACCAGCATATAAACATAAATATCTCCCATTTGAGGCTAATTTAAGAGTGCAAAAATCATACTTTATTAGTTACTGTACGTTACCTAAGTGTTATAAATTCATCTCACTTGTAAGATTCCGCTTTCGCGAAAGCGTATATCATCAAAACTTAAAGAACATAACCTAGTTTCATAAAAAAAGCCACTCTTATTGAGTGGCTTTTTTCGTTATTTAGTTTGCATTAAAATTTAATACCATAATTTAAGGAAAGTGTAGTTTGCGGACTACGGAATGAGAATGTTCTATTTTCAGTACCGAAAAATTCATATTCACTTTCTCTATCATCACCTAAAATATTGTCTATTTTAAATCCAATGCTGTGTTTGACAGTTTCACCAAAAGTTTTATTTGCGGTAAAATTTAATGAATTAAATGGTAGCGTATAAACGTCTGGAATATCTCCAGAACCTACGATTTCCAATGTTCTTCCTTGAACGTTGAAAAAGGCTCCTATTCTTAAATCGGATTCTGTTTCATAAACTAAACCAGCATTTACTAGATAAGGAGACTGTCCTTGTAATGGTCTAGTATCGTCTAGAGTTTGCCCATCTCTTAATGTATCTCGCCTATTATTTTCTTCATCTTCACTATAATTTTGATTAGAATCAATTATAGATACGTTTAAAGTTGCATTAAAGTTTTTAAGTGCAGGGACAAAACCTAAGTTTTTACGCAATTCTATTTCTGCACCTAGCACTGTTGCGTTTCCTAAGTTAAGGGGCGTGAACTGACCTTCGGCCTCACGTATAAAACTTAATTCTATAGGATCTTTAAAATCTTTATAAAAAGTACTGATTGCATAAAAATCACTTCCTTCACCATATTTCTCTAATCTTACATCAAAATTGTTAATATAAGTTGGCTGTATGTCTCTGTTACCAATAAAGAAGAAGTTAGAAATAGGATCAAAGATTTCAGCCTCTGAAGCCTCTTTAAATGAAGGTCTTGCTGTTGTAATAGAGAAAGAACCTCTTAATTTAAAGTTTGAATCCTCATTTAAATCATAGATTAAGTTTAAACTTGGAAATACATCAGCCTTATCAATAAATTTTTCATTATCAAAAACTTGACCTTGTTGATTTTGACCATTATATGTTAAATCAAATTTTTCAAATCTTACACCTAAAATTGTTTTTAAACGATTTGTAAGTTGAAATTCATCAGATATGTAAGCACTACCAATCGTAATTTGAGAATCAAAGTTATTAGTAATATTAAAATCAGATCTTACCGCCACACCAGAACCAGTATTAGGATCATAAATATTATCAGGAGCTAGAATTTCATTTGGGTCACCATTAAAGTTTGAGCTTTGAAAGTTCTGTAAAATAAACGAGTATTGATCTACCGAAAAATCACGATTTTTATATGTGAAGCCTGCACCAAACTTAAGCTTAGCACTTTCATTAAACAACTGATGTTTTCTAGTAAAATCTATTCTACTTGCTAAGTTCAATTCCTGTAGTTCTCTGTAAAGTCTTGTTGGGTCACCTGCCTCAGATGGCTCAATGGTAGCGGTACTTCCATCAATTCTAAAAGGTGTTGTTCTAAAATCTTTATCATCTACGCGAGATAAAGTTGGAGATATTTTCCATTCAGTATTCCATGATCCGTCTTTATTATTATGCTCTCCTGAAAGTAATACATTAGTTAACGCACGCTCAGTGTAAGTAAGCACATCCTTTTTGATTTGATTAGAACTACGCTCTGCATTTTGTTGTGTAATTAACGCAGCATTTGATTCACCATTTTGAATGTGAAGTACATTAATTCTATATTTTGAAAATTCAGTTTTATATGTAAGTCCCAATAGACCATTAAGAAGTATATTATTTACACCTACGGCACCTTGCTGGCTTCTATCCACAGTTGGTGTCAATACAGAAGTATCTGCATTTTTCCTAAAAATTTGTCCATCAACAAAATTTTCATAAAAATCAGTATCATTTTTATAGGCAAGAGAGGCCGTAAAACCTAAAGAGTTCCCACTATCAAATTTGTACTTATTCCCACCAGAGAAACTAAAACCAAAATTCATAAAACTTTTTTCTCGCATTGCTGCAAGTTCGGGATTAAATCGCTGTGTCAACTCTCTCACTAACGATCCATCCTGCTGTAATAGCGGAATGTTAGTTCCTGCAGCAATAGGTGAATCTCTAGTTCCATCATCAAAACCTAAAAAATCAGTATCACCACCATTATAACTTAAATAATCATCATTAAAGTGCATGTCTGGATTGTATCCTAAACTAAAACTTAAAGAATACTCTTCACTAGAAGGAATGTCTTTAGTTAATATGTCTACTATACCACCTGTAAAATCTGCAGTTAAATCTGCAGTAGAAGATTTTTTTACCTGAAGATTTTCTAAAACACCTGTCGGAAAAATATCTAATTGTAGTGCATTTTTATCAGGATCTAATCCTGGAACTTCCATACCATTAAGCAGAGTTTTTGTATATCGATCCCCAAGACCTCTTACATAGACAAATTTTCCATCTTGAACTGATACTCCTGGAACAGCCTTTACAGCACTTGCCACAGAAGATGAACCAGCTTTTTTTATAGTTTCAGAAGAAAGCCCATCTAGAACTACAGTTGAGTTTTTTTGAACCTCTAGTACTGCCTTTTCAGAGTTTTGTCTTCTGGTCACTGTTATAACAATGTCATCCAGTGCAGCAGCAGATGCATTTAAAGTTACATCAACAATAGTAACCTCTCCAGCTTTAATAACCACATCGGTAATTTCTTTACTTGAATAACCTACAAAGGAATAAACAACAGTGTAAGTTCCTGGCTCCATATTGATAGAATATTTCCCATCAAAATCTGTTGAAGCACCATAATTCGTATTCTTTACGGTAACATTTGCAAATGATAATACATCATCAAAATCACCATCGAGTATTTTACCTGTCAAAGTTCCGGTTTGTCCAAATGATAAGCAACAGCTTAAAATTATAAAAAAACAAAAAACGCTTTTATTAAAATGTAACATTAAAGTGGATTTATTGTTGAATTGCAAAATGCCCATCATTAAATAATGATAGGCATTTTTAAAAATTTATTTATTGATTAGAATCCTAATCCTGCAGTATTATTTGAGTATGTCCAAGAGAATGCACTTAAAGTAGCACCACCTGAAGTACCAGCACTTGCCCATGCAGCAGCATCTGCCGTGAAGGTTGTGATAGTTAATTCATCAATATCATTTGATTCATCAGTATCATCACAGTTTTGTGCACATCCTACTTTTTCAACAAATACGTCGTTTGCAGCAGCAACACCAGCTGGTAAATTAATAGTCCAGTTAGAGAATGATAAATCACCGTTAAGGTAGTTTTGAGAAACAGCATTGTTATCTAATTCTACATCGCTACTCGCTTTAAATCCAGTTGCATAAACGTTGTTAGTAGTCCCTTGAGCATTACTTCTGTAATCAGCGTACTCACCGTTTGGAGTATTTGTGTTTCCAAATATAGTTGCATCATTAATTGTAAAAGAACCTTGTAATGAACCTTCTGGACCATCAATTTCAAACGCATGGTCAGAAATATCTCCTAAAACAACACCTACGTTTGTGATAGTTCCTGAATAAGCTTGATCAATATCAATTGAATCATCTCCTACAGCCCATACAAAAAGATTAGAAGCATTTACAGTACCACCGAAAAATTCGATACCATCATCTACATTTGCTACTACTTCGATATTAGAAATTGTAGTTCCAGTACCTACACCACCTAAAGTTAAACCATTGATTTCATTTCCTTCACCAATATTAGTACCACCGTGACGTATAGAAACATAATTTAATGTTCCACTATTATCCGCAGCGTCAGATCCACCATAAAGCCCGTTTGTATCACTTGCTGGAATACCTTCTATCTGTAGTGCGCTTACATCACCTCTGAAAGAACTTGGCGCATTTCCTAAAACTATTAATCCACCCCATAAACCTCTATCATTTTGACCTAGGTTAGTTCCTGTAGTCTGTCCTAAATCAATATTATCTGCAGTACTTGTAAAAACGATAGGCTGAGTTGCCGTACCATTTGCCTCGATTTTAGCACCTCTTGCTATAATAAGAACAGAAGCGTTTGCACCTTGCCCAGCAAAACCTTTAATAATTGTTCCTGGCTCAATAGTTAAAGTTGTTCCACTTGTAACAGTTGTACGACCGTTCAAGTTCCATATACGATCATTGGTCAAAGTCATATCTGTGGAGATCACACCTGAGATCTCATTCTCCATAGTATCTGGACCACTTGTGATATCATCGTCGCCACCACAACTTGTGATTGCAAGAGCAGCAACGGCTAGAATAGAATAAAAAAACTTTTTCATTTTGCTTGATTTTATAATTTGAGTTTATCAGTGCAAATATTCACTCTTTATACAAAATCGAGGTTAATATAAAATTAACAAAGCTGCTAGTTGTATGAAATTAAGGTTAAGCACCTACTCCTTATGTTAATTAGGTGTTACTTTAAGAAACCTATTATATTGCAGCCTTAAAGCATCATCATGAATTGGGAAAACCTACTATCCTTAAAAAGACACGGCGACACAGCACCTAGACCTAGAAAATTACAAGATGAATTACGACTGGGTTTTGAAGTAGACTATGATCGAGTGATATTCTCACAACATTTCCGTAGTCTACAAGATAAAACACAGGTGATCCCATTAAGCCAGACAGGCTTTGTGCACACGAGATTAACACATAGTCTAGAAGTATCAGTAGTAGGTCGTTCCCTAGGTCGTATGGCCGGACAGCGCATATTAGAAAAGCATCCTTCATTAGTAGAAGCAGGATATAAAATGCAGGATTTTGGTGCCATCGTTGCGGCTGCGTCATTGGCTCACGATATCGGTAATCCACCATTCGGTCATAGTGGAGAGAAAGCCATAGGCAGCTATTTCTCTAGTGGAAAAGGAAAGGTTTTTATGGATTCGCTTTCGCGAAAGCAACAACAGGACCTCATCGATTATGAAGGAAATGCAAATGGATACCGACTACTCAATCTAGATTCTCCAGGAACTCCAGGCGGCCTAAGGTTGTCGTATGCTACTTTAGGAGCATTTACTAAGTATCCTAAAGAATCTTTACCGCTAAAACCGACTAATCACATATCCCAAAAAAAGTTTGGTGTTTTTCAAGCAGATCTAGAACACTTTAAAGATGTCGCTCAAGAGTTAGGAATAAAAAATAATGACGGTAGCATGGAACCATACATGCGCCATCCACTCACCTATCTGGTTGAAGCTGCAGATGATATTTGTTATACCATTATAGACTTTGAAGACGGAATTAATCTGGGCTGGATTGCTGAAGATTTTGCTCTAGAGTACTTGATAAATTTAGTACGCAAGAATATTAAGTCTGAAGTCTACTCACAATTAACTTCTACTGCAGAAAGATTAACCTACTTAAGATCACTTGCTATTAATAACTTGATTACTGATTGTGTAGATGTATTTATGGATAATGAAGAAGCAATCCTAAATGGCACTTACAAACATGCCCTAACTGACAAGTCCCAGTTTAAACCACAAATTGATGATATTCTCGCGATTACTATAGAAAAGGTATATCGTAACGAAGAGGTGATCCAAAAAGAAATCGCTGGTTATAAAATTTTAACTGATATACTGCATGCCGTTATTACAGCAACTGTTAATGATCTAGAAGATAATAAATCGATTTATGATAAGCTTATATTAAATACCTGTACAGGATTGCAAGTAAACACCTCATCGTTATATGAGCGTATTTTAAATGCTTGTGGTTATGTGGCCTCATTAACTGATAGTAGAGCATTACAACTCTTCAGTGTTATCAATGGATCTATTAAATAAAGAGCTTTTTGTATCTTTAGAAATATAATGTTTTATGAAAAAGTTTATTCTCCTATCTGTAATTGCCGTGACTGCTATAATTGCATTTCTATTTGTATTCAACTCTACAAAAGATGAGTTGAGCGACATAGCTATTAAAAGACAACAGCACAAAGAATTTCTTGACAATAGTCCATTTAAAGACACAAGAAACCTTTCTAAAGAGAAACGTAAGAAATTAAGCCTACCACCTAATGCGTATAATGAGAGAGAATGGGAACTAACCATGAATCCTACTTTAGGAATTCCTACTCCTTTTTTAGTAGAATCAACAACGCCGAGTTTATATACAACACTTGGTGCGCCAGGTAATAATACCACACCATGGCAAGAAAGAGGCCCATTAAATACTGGTGGTAGAACACGTGTTGTGTTTTTTGACCCTACTGATGTAGGAGCAAATAATGGTGATGGCGTTGATTATAACCGTGTTTTTGCCGGTGGTGTTGGTGGCGGACTATGGATCAATAATGACATTACCAGCGCTACTTCTTCTTGGACAATTATACCAGGTATTGCTGGTGACTTGAGTGTTAATGCATATGCATTAGACCCAAATGACTCATCCACCTTTTATATAGGTACAGGAGAACAATATGCACAAGGCGCTGCAATAGGTAATGGTGTTTATAAGACTACAGATGGCGGTAATACTTGGTCTCAAGTTAACATACAACCAGCAGGATCAGGTACAGTAAGTGGCGGCGGCTCTTTATTTAAGTCAGGATTATTTACCGTTAATGATATCGCCATAAGAGATGTTAACGGAACTAGCGAAATCTATGTAGGTGTAGGCTCTACTTTTTATGCCGCACCTAATGGCAACATCGCTAATCCTTCAAATATTTTAGGTGCTCAAAACGCTGGATTATATCGCAGTGTAGATGATGGCGCAACATGGACACGTATTGAAAATCCTGCTTTATCATTTAGTTTTTCTGGACTCACTTTTTATGTGTCGCCTAACGATTTTGAAATTGGAGCAGACAATACCTTATTTATGGGATCAATCGCTTCACCAGGTATAGGTCAAGGTGGCGGAAGAATCTATTCTAGTACTGATGGTATTAACTGGACTCTCGATCAATTTATTGCCTCTACAGATCGTGTTGAACTTGCTACCTCTACTACAAACGCTAACCTTATATATGCAGCAGTTGATGCAGCAGCTGGAGCAGATTTGTATATCTCAACAGACAAGTTAACTACAATTAATGCCTTAAATGAACCCAATGATGCAGACAACAGCATCTCTGCAACAGATTTTACTAGAGGTCAAGCATTCTATGACCTTGTGATTGAAGTTGACCCTACAAATGATCAAATCATCTATGCTGGTGGAATCGATTTACACCGATCTGCAAATGGTGGAAATAATTGGAATCAAATTTCAAAATGGTCAGAAAACCCTAACCTTAATGGATTAAATGTTCCTTTTATTCATGCAGATGTACATGCATTAACTTTTAGACCTGGACTTAGTAATGAAGCAATTATAGGGTCAGATGGTGGTGTGTCTTATGCAAGTTCCTTAAGCGGTGCCTTATCATCACCTAATGCAATAGCCAATAGAAACAATGGTTATAACGTTACTCAATTCTATTACGGTGATATAGCAGACACTGACGTTGCAGATGGAGATGACTTTGCCGGCGGCACACAAGATAATGGCTCACAACTAACTAACGATGCACCAGCAAATGGATTGACACCATTTTTTGATCCTATAGGTGGAGATGGTGCATATACTAACATTGATAAAGATGGAAACTATGTAGTCTTATCAGTTACAGGGCAAACGCATCTCTATGCAGATTACCCAATTTCTCCCGGCAGTACAATCAACTCACTTTTTGGAACTGGTAGACTTTACGTCATTTCACAAGGTAGTGGTGGTGACTTTATTAACGTAGCAGAACTAGATGAAAATCTAGATGTGTTTTTTGCAAATGGCGAAACGTTCAATGGCACTAATGGTATTCTCGTTTGTTCTTTAGGACCCAACGCGGCTAATTGTAATACTATTACTAATGGACTAATAAGCACTTCAAGACCTACTGCTATGAAGGTCTCACCATTTACCACTACATCTACAAAACTATTTTTAGGAACGATAGATTCTAGACTAATAATGGTTGATAATGCAAACACGACCTCACCTGTCTGGACAGAAATTACAGGATCACAATTTTTAGGCTCAGTGTCTGACATAGAATTTGGGTCCACTGAACAAGAAATCTTAGTGACCATGCACAATTATGGTGTCGACAGCGTATGGTATAGTACAGATGGTGGTACCACATGGGCCAGTAAAGAAGGTAACCTACCAGATATACCCGTAAAAACCATTCTTAAAAACCCATTACTGGCAGAAGAAGTTATCATAGGAACGGAAGAAGGAATTTATGTAACTGGTGATTTTAACAGTACTATCCCAACATGGACCCAAACTAATAATGGTATGACTAGTGTCAAGGTGGTTGACCTAGATTTAAGAGTTAGTGACAACACTATACTAGCCTCTACACATGGCCGTGGAATGTTTACAGGACAATTCAATACACTAGGATTTGAAGAGTCACAAATCTCTCAAAATAACATAAAACTCTTTCCGACTATAAATAACGGAACGATTAACTTAGTTTCAGGTACGGCGTTAGATAACGCACAGGTAACTATTTACAATTTAAGTGGTCAAGAAGTTTACCGTGAAAAAATGAACCTTTCTAGTGAGCAACAAAGCCTTTCATTAAATCAACCTGCAAGCGGTATTTATATTGTGAATATTAAATCAGGTACTTATCACCAAAGCTTAAAAATGATTATCGAGTAGATAAATCACTGATTAAATTAAATACGGTCTCACTATCAATTCCAGCTATTTTATGCAGGTCTTTTGTGGGACCATGTTGTATGAATGCATCTGGGATTCCTAGTTTATAGATGTTGTTTTTATACGTTTTCGCGGAAGCGTAATCTACTACCATACTGCCTAATCCACCTATAACGGTTCCATCTTCTATGGTGATAATGTGCTCGTGCTGCTCAAAAATATCATCTAACATATCGTGATCAAACGGTTTTAAGAAACGCATATCTACATGAGTGACATCAAGTTCCTCATCACTAATTAAATCATCGATCATTGCTCCTATAGAACCTATAGAAAGAAGAGCAATCTTAGTACCTGAATGAATCACACGAGATTGACCAATTGATAGTTTTTGAAAAGGTTGTTGCCAGTTCAATATACGACCACGACCACGAGGATACCTGATTGCTATAGGTAATTCAAGACCTAGTTGCGCGGTATACATCATATTCCTCAACTCGATGGTGTCCATAGGTGCAGCGATAATTAAATCTGGAATACAATTTAAATAAGCTAGGTCAAAATTCCCATGGTGAGTCGCTCCATCTTGACCTACTAAACCTGCACGATCCAGACAAAAAACAACAGGTAGTTTTTGTAATGCTACATCATGAATAACTTGATCATAGGCACGTTGTAAAAAAGTAGAATAAATGTTACAAAAAGGAACTAATCCTTGTGTAGCCATTCCTGCCGCAAGTGTTACGGCATGCTGCTCTGCGATACCGACATCAAATGCACGATCCGGCATCGCATTCATCATAATCTTCATGGAGCTTCCAGTAGGCATCGCTGGCGTGATTCCTATGATATTCTTATTTTGATGCGCAAGTTCTACAATCGTATGACCAAAGACATCTTGAAATTTAGGTGGTAATAAGCTGGTGTCTGCTGGTGTGATATCACCTGTAATTTTATCAAATTTACCGGGCGCGTGATAGCGTACTTGATCAATCTCTGCCTGTTTGAGTCCTTTACCTTTTGTTGTTCTTACGTGTAAAAGTCTAGGACCTATTAAAGACTTTTGCCTTTCTAGTTCTTCCAGTAATTGAGATAAATCGTGACCATCAATTGGACCTGTATAATCAAAATTTAATGATTCAAATATATTATCACGTCCTGTTTCCTTACCTGATTTGGTTTTAGTAAGGTAATCTTTCAATGCACCTACTGCAGGATCTATTCCGATAGCATTATCGTTGAGAATGACTAATAAATCTGCACCACTTACTCCTGCATGATTGAGAGCTTCAAATGCCATACCGCTGGCAATACTAGCATCACCTACTACAGCAATGTGTTTTCTGTCGATTCCTTTCAACTGGCTAGCCATCGCCATTCCTAGTGCGGCGCTAATTGCGGTTGAACTATGTCCTACTCCAAAAGTGTCATAAACACTTTCATCTCTTTTAGGAAATCCAGAAATGCCGTTCAAATCTCTGTTCGTATGAAAAACATCACGTCTACCGGTTAATATCTTATGCCCATAAGCCTGATGACCTACATCCCAAACCAGTAAATCTTCTGGCGTATCAAACTTATAATGCAAGGCGATGGTAAGTTCTACAACACCTAAACTAGCACCTAAATGCCCTTCTTTAGTAGCAACTACCTCAATAATAAAATCACGCAATTCTTGAGCAACCTGTGGCAATTGATCAACAGTACAGCCTTTTAAATCGGTTGATGAGTTGATTTGAGAAAGTAGTGATTGAGACATGGCTCAAAGGTAAGATGAAATATTAATTTGTTGATTTAATGATTTGGTAATTTGTTGGTGAATAATAATGATAATTAATAGCTGTCTCAACATTAATTACATGTAAATTGATTTTGATTTTGATTTTAGTTTTATTTTTAAATCATGATAGAGCCTTACGACCACGAGTATTTTATGAAAAAAGCGTTACAAGAAGCGCAAACTGCCTTAGATCGTGGTGAAATTCCCGTAGGTGCTGTAATCGTTACTCAAAATCGCATTATTGCCAAAGGTCACAACCTTACAGAAACGTTGACCGACGTTACCGCACATGCAGAGATGCAAGCCATTACCGCTGGAGCAAGTTTTTTAGGAGGTAAATACTTAAAAGATTGCACACTTTACGTCACACTAGAACCTTGCCAGATGTGCGCTGGTGCTCTTTACTGGTCTCAAATATCGAATATAGTGTACGGAGCGAGCGATGAACATAGAGGTTATCTTAAAATGGGAACACAGTTACATCCTAAAACCAAAGTCGTTTCAGGAATTCTAGAAGAAGAATGTAGTGCAATAATAAATGAGTTTTTTGCTAGAAAAAGAAGCTTGAATTAAACCTATTCTTCCTCATCATTTCTCAAAGCATCTGGATTCCAGATGAATGATTTCAATTTCTTGTCTTTATAGCGCACGATTAAAAAACCAGGCATTACTATAAAAAACAAAGTCATCACAGCGGCACCTATCGTCTTTTGTGCTAGCGCATAATCACCGCCATTATACAGATTATAAAAACCTATAATTAAGGTAATGATGACTCCTATTAATAGTATGCTTATAATTTTCATTAAAACTTTTCACTAAAATTGAACTATAAAATGAACTATAAAATGAAATATTGAGCTTGTCAAAAAATCAACCTATTGTCATAAATCACGTCTCCGACAAGCTCAATGTGAGCTATCTCATCTTGATACTTAACGATTATAACGTAACCTTCAAGTTTAACTCTGTTAACTGCTCTTGATCAATTGCACTAGGTGCATCGATCATTACATCGCGACCACTATTGTTTTTAGGAAAAGCGATAAAGTCACGTATCGTTTCTTGTCCACCTAGGATAGAAACTAATCTATCAAATCCAAATGCTAATCCTGCATGTGGTGGCGCACCATATTCAAAGGCGTCCATCAAGAAACCAAACTGGGCTCTTGCCTCATCTGGTGTGAATCCTAAATGGTCAAACATTAATGCCTGTAATTTCTTATCAAATATTCTTACTGATCCACCACCTATCTCATTACCATTCATGACTAGGTCATAAGCATTTGCTCGTACATTACCTGGATCTGTTTCTAACTTATCAATGTCTTCTGGTTTAGGAGAGGTAAATGGATGGTGCATCGCGTGGTAGCGTTCTGTATCTTCATCCCATTCTAATAGCGGGAAATCTACAACCCATAACGGTGCAAAAACTTCTGGATCACGCAATCCTAGACGTTCTGCCATTTCCATTCTCAAAGCACTTAACTGTGTTCTAGTCTTATTTGCTGGACCAGACAATACGCAAATTAAATCACCAGCTTTTGCACCAGTAGCTTTTGCCCAGTTTGCAAGATCTTCTTGATCATAAAATTTATCAACGCTAGACTTATAAGTTCCGTCTTCATTGCAACGTACATAAACCATTCCTAGCGCACCAACTTGTGGACGTCTTACCCAATCAATTAATTTGTCAATTTCTTTTCTCGTGTAGCTGTTAGCACCAGGAACTGCAATTCCCACAACTAATTCTGCCTCGTTAAAGATTTTGAAGTCCTTCGCTTTCGCGAAAGCGTCTAACTCACCAAACTCCATCCCAAAACGGATATCTGGTTTATCATTACCATATTTCTTCATCGCATCTTCATAAGTCATACGAGGGAAATCTGCGATATCGATATTCTTTACTTTTTTCAATAAGTGACGTGTCATGTCCTCAAATATATTCAACACATCTTCTTGCTCTACAAATGACATCTCGCAGTCTATTTGTGTAAACTCTGGTTGACGATCTGCACGCAGGTCTTCATCACGGAAACATTTTACAATCTGGAAATACTTATCCATTCCACCTACCATAAGCAACTGCTTAAAGGTCTGTGGCGACTGTGGTAAGGCATAAAACTGTCCTTCATTCATGCGCGATGGCACCACAAAGTCACGAGCACCTTCTGGCGTGGATTTAATAAGTACTGGCGTTTCTACCTCGATAAAATCTTTACCGGCTAGAAAATTACGTACTTCCATAGCAACCTTAGAACGGAAAATCAAGTTCTCGCGCACTGGATTACGACGTATGTCTAGATAGCGGTACTTCATGCGCAACTCTTCTCCACCGTCCGTATTATCTTCTATGGTAAAAGGTGGCGTTTTAGACTCACTTAAAATATTCAATTCTTTTACTAGAATCTCTACATCACCTGTAGACATTTTAGCATTTTTAGATTCACGTTCAATCACGGTACCTTTAACCTGTATCACAAACTCGCGACCTAGTTTTTGCGCTCTTTCTAACAAAGCTTTATCTGTACGCTCTTCATCAAAGATTAATTGAGTAACACCATAACGGTCTCTTAAATCTACCCAAACCATAAAACCTTTATCACGGCTTTTTTGAACCCAACCGGCCAGTGTTACTTCTTTATTTACATCGCTAGCGCGCAGGCTACCACAATCGTGTGATCTATACATAACTATTCATATAATAAGCTGCAAAAATAAGCCGATTTTAAACATCTAAAGCAGCATTAAAGTAAAGATTATCGTGAATTACTTATCTAATGTATGCACAACAACTCATTTTAACTAAATATAACAACCTAATAAACAGTGTTTTGAACCTCTGGTGTAAACTTAATGTTACGTAAATGTTGCGTATAAGTATTTTTAAAGTTAAATTTGGTTATCTAAAATGACGGAACGATGAAGAAATTTCTTTTTATGTGTGCACTTTTTGTAGGAGTATTTGCAATGGCACAAGAGACAAAACCACAATTTGAAAAGCAAAACGACGGAACTATAAAAGCTACTTACTTTTATTCTAACGGAGCCGTTTCACAAGTAGGAACATTTAATCAAGATAATGAAAGACATGGTGAGTGGATTTCATATAACCTTGAAGGACAAAAAAGCGCTCAAGCCGAATATCAAAATGGTGAAAAAGCTGGAAAATGGTTTTTCTGGAATGATGAAAAACTTACAGAAGTAGATTATAGTAACAATGCTATCGTGTCAGTTAACACATGGGTAAACAAAAACCCAGTGGCTACCAACAGACCATAGAGCAATACACTATCAATCTAGAAAATCCCTCTTGAAACTTTCAAGAGGGATTTTTTTTATGCGCTAACTTTAAGTTTTAACTAAAACTGACGACTAAACCTTAACATAGTTTTGTTTAAACTTATATGATGATAAGTTAAACAATTCATATCTTTACACTAAAGTAATTTATTATGGCAACGGCAAAGAAAACCACAGCAAAAAAGACCGCTACAAAGAAGGAAATCACTCGTCACGATGTGATTACTGCTTACATGGATTATGTTCTTGAGCATGAAAAAACACCTAAGAGCGTTTACAAATTTGCTAAAGACAACAACATCTCAGAAGCAGAATTTTATAACTTCTTCGGTAATTTTGATGGTTTGCGTAAAGATATCTGGAATACTTTCTTCACCATGACTATGGACGTAGCTCATAAAAATGAAGAATATGCACATTTTTCAAATCGTGAAAAAATGCTCACGTTTTTCTATACTTTCTTTGAATTACTCACCTTAAATAGGAGTTATGTGCTTTTTACTCTTAAAGAGAATCAGCACATGATGAATAAGATGGAGCAATTAAAAGGATTGCGCAAGCATGTAAAAGGTTTTGCTAAAGAACTGATACAAGAGCGTAATGAAAACAAAACCAATATTTTACTAGAACGCAGTGAGACTATTTATAGCGAAGGTGCTTGGGTACAAATGTTATTTTTAATAAAATTTTGGATGGATGATGATAGTGCCGGATTTGAAAAGACAGATATGGCGATTGAGAAATCTGTAAACACCATATTTGATGTTTTCGATAATACTCCATTAGATGCTGTTTTAGACTTCGGTAAGTTTTTGTGGAAAGAGCGCATGGCATAATTAAACTTAAATCTAAAATCCAGATTGAAGAAATTAGTTTATGTTTTTTACGCTTTCGCGAAAGCTTTATTGTTACCAACCATTTTACAAATTTAAATCTTGAGATATCTCAAGAGTGTCACACTGAGCTTGTCGAAGTGGATTTCACAAAGTAAATTAATATGAAAACACTAGATAAAATACCTACCAGTAAAATAGGCCGTACCACAGAGCTAGTGAAAACTGGCGCTAAAATCGGTGCTAATTATATCAAGTATTATTCTAAAAAAGCAGTGAATCCATCCATGGATCGTTCATCGCTAGATGAGGATAATGCTACCGATATTTATGATGGGTTGAAAAGCTTAAAAGGTAGTGCGCTTAAAGTAGCGCAAATGCTTTCTATGGATAAGAGTTTGTTGCCTGGTGCTTATGTTGAGAAATTCAGTCTTGCCCAGTTTAGTGTGCCTCCACTAAGTGCACCACTTGTGCGCAAGACTTTCAAGAAATATCAAGGTGCTTTTCCTGAAGAAATATATGATACCTTCTCAAAAGATTCTGTAAATGCAGCAAGCATAGGTCAGGTTCACAAAGCAACTAAGGATGGTAAAGAACTAGCCGTAAAAATTCAATATCCTGGCGTGGCAGAGTCTATAGGTAGTGACCTTGCCATGGTAAAACCTATTGCGATAAAAATGTTTAACCTTAAAGGTGAAGATTCAAAACGTTACTTTGCTGAGGTAGAAGATAAATTAACTGAAGAGACTGATTACGAACTTGAGGTAAAACAAAGTGTAGCAATCACTGAGGCTTGCTCTCATATCCCAAATTTAAAATTCCCCACCTACTATCCAGAGCTTTCCAGCAAGCGTATTATCACAATGGACTGGATGACTGGACAGCATTTAAGTGAGTTTGCAAAAACAGAATTCTCTGCAGATACTGGTAATAAGCTAGGACAAACGCTTTGGGACTTTTATATGTTTCAAATGCACGGTTTAAAAGCTGTTCATGCAGATCCACATCCTGGGAATTTTTTGATTTCTAAAAATGAAGAACTAATCGCGATCGATTTTGGCTGTATTAAAGAAATTGTTGACGAATTCTACCAGCCTTACTTTGAACTGGCTGTTCCAGCTAGTATTAACAATCCAGAGATTTTTAAGGCAAAGTTGTTTGAATTAGAAATTCTGAGAACTGATGATAGTGAGAAAGAAATCACGTATTTCAGTGCCTTATTTCACGAGATGTTGAGTCTGTTTACAAAGCCATTCCAAGAAAAGACCTTTGACTTCTCAGATAGCGCTTTCTGGGATGAGATTTCTTCTCTAAGTGAAAAATATAGTAACGATAAGGAATTACGTAAAATGAACGGTAACCGCGGTAGCAAGCATTTCTTGTACATTAACCGTACGTTCTTCGGACTTTATAATCTCTTACACGATTTAAAAGCAACAGTGAATACTCATGAATACGTGAAGTATCTTGAAGAGAAAGGATTTAAGAATCATAGTGCGTTATAGAATTGCTACAGATAATGATATAAAAGGCTATTCTTCTGGAGAATAGCCTTTTTTAAATATTAAAACTTATCGAATCATTTCTTATAAACCACTCCATCCTTCATAACAAAACTCATCACTTCTAGAGTTGCTACATTTTCTTCAGGGTTTTCTGAGACAGCAATGATGTCTGCATAGAAACCTTGTTGGACTTGACCTATGTTGTTTTCTTCTTTTAATATAATAGCTGGAGTGATGGTAGCACTTTGAATAGCTTCCATGATAGGCATTCCAGCCTCATGCATATAACCAAATTCCTTTGCGTTTTTACCGTGTGCAAAAACTCCTGCGTCAGTCCCAAAAACAATAGGAACACCACGTTTATAAGCACGACCAAATGTGCCTTGAATTTGTGGACCTACAGTTCTGGCTTTAGGGACTACTATAGCTGGATAGAATCCATCTACTTCAGCTTTTTCAGCAACTTCTTTTCCTGCAGTGATAGTAGGAACTAGGTAACAGTCCATTTTCTTCATTAAATCCATGGTTTCTTCGCTCATATACGTTCCGTGCTCAATAGTTTTCACACCACCTAAAACAGCGCGACGCATTCCTTCATCTCCATGAGCATGTGCCGCCACGTGAAAACCATAATCTGCAGCAGTTTCAGTAATCGCTTTTATTTCCTCTACAGTAAATTGTGGATTGCTGCCGTTTTTTGCCACACTTAACACTCCACCAGTAGCAGTGATTTTAATACAGTCTGCTCCATTTTTATAGCGATGTCTTACTGCTTCACGACCTTCGGCCGGTGAGTTTGCGACTCCTTCACGTGGTCCTGGATCGCCCATCAACTTCTGATTGCTACCATTAGTAGGATCTGCGTGTCCACCAGTTGTGGCAATAGATTTTCCAGCAGTAAATATTCTAGGTCCTGGAACCTTACCAGAGTTAATAGCATCTCTTAAAGATATATTGATACCGCTACCTCCTAGATCTCTAACAGTTGTAAATCCAGATAGTAAAGTAATCTCTGCATATTGAACGGAGCTGTAAGCAACATCTGCTGGGTCATCTACATATTTTGCCACATAAGCATGCGGATTATATTCTGTCTCCATGTGCACATGCATGTCTGTAAAACCAGGCATGACCCATTTATCTTTTAGGTCTATATAGGTACCATCTTCTGGGACATCTTTGAATCCCTTTTCAACTTTTAAGACACGATCATTCTTAACCGTAATGGTCATTTGGTCTTGCCAATTCCCTTTTTTAGTATCGAGCAAGTGACCTGCATGGATATAGGTCATACTGTCTTGTGCCATGGAGAACAATACTGCAAAAAATAGAATAAGAGATAGTTTGAATTTCATAACAATTATAATTGGAAGGTGAAGTTATGAAATTGCGATTTTAAAATCACTACAGAATAGTCAATTTTAAATAATGCCATTGTGGCTCCATAGGCTCATCCATTTCAACCTCTTGAATAGTATTATCAATAGGATGTACCATTAAAATAATTTCATTATCTGATATCCAGAAAGAATCATCAAGACTTGAACTCACGATCCATGATTGAAAGTTTATATAAAGGCTTTTAGTTGCTTTTAAATTTGCATCTAGCCAACTGATTCCTATTTGAGCACCATCTTCGTAGTAAACTATCTCGTGGCTTACTCCATATCTATTATTAGGAGAAACTTTAGGAAAAGCTCCATTGATACGTTCACCTGTTAATTGATTAATCCAAGCATATTCTAAACCTTCAAAATCTGCAACAACGAGATATTTGTTCTGTTTTTTAAGTTCGCCTATATATTCCACACAATGCGGATATTCTCCAGTGTGTGCTTTTATCTCCAAAGAATCGCCATTTTTAAGTGGTAAATAATAGCGCTTTAGAAAATTATGTTCGCTTTCATTTTTGTTTATGGGCAACAACTCTGGTTGAAAGCTGTAATCCAAATCAAAATCTGTTTTCTTCTTTTGTTTTATGACTTTATTATAGTCCACCAATTCAAGTTTAATGAAACTTTTCAGCGTATCTGCTGGTTGCGAGATGTACATTTCTTTACTGTTATTACTTGCAGAATGATAGCCAAAATGCTCATCATACCATGGATAGCAATCTATATAAGCAGAATAGTTGTAGGTATCTTTATCTATATGATAAGAAGATTCAAAATAGGTTTGAGATTGTTCTTCTTGAATCGAGAAACGGTTGTATAAATACAATGAGCGTTCAGGGATTTCTTTAAGATGATAGTCTAAATATGCACTAAAAACATAACCTTCGGGATTGCCCTTAAGTTCTTGATAAGGTACACTGCGCCATACTTTCACCCAGTAACCTTCTATTTTCTCTCCATCGTCTATGACATAAACCTTCTTGTCAGTTGAACTAGGCGGTGACCAGTCTAGCTTAGTACCATATGGGAGTTTTTCAATAATATTACCTTGCGGTCCAGCAGCATCGCGCATGTTCAGGCCATTTCTAGCAATGACGTATATACATTCTTTATCGTAGGATGTTAAGGTATACGCTTTCGCGAAAGCGTGTAATAAAAGAACCACTATAAAAAGTAAATAATATTTTGCTCTCATAGTGGTTCTTTAATCAATTATCAGGCCTAAAGTTTACCTATTAACAAACTCTAATACCTTATCTGTTATAAACTTAATTTGCTCATCATCCAGCTCAGTGTGCATAGGCAAAGAGATACATTCCTTGACGAGTTGGTTAGTTACTTTAAAATCATCTTCATTATAGCGCTCATCAGCATATGCTTTTTGCAGGTGTAATGGAATAGGGTAATAGACGCCACATGGGATATCATTTGCTTGTAAATGCTTTACTAATTCGTCCCGGTTTGCATCTTTAATCACTAAAGTGTATTGATGAAAAACGTGACAGTCGCAACTATCACAAACTAATGGTGTGATAATTTTCTCGTTACTCGCAAAGGCTGCTGTGTATTTTCTAGCAGCATCTCTACGGGCATTATTATAAGAGTCTAAATGCGGTAATTTTGCTCTTAAAACAGTTGCCTGCATGGAGTCTAACCTAGAATTTACACCTACCACGTCATGGTGGTAACGCTCATACATACCGTGATTTACAACACCTCTTATGGTATGAGCTAGATCATCATCATTTGTAAAAATCGCACCACCATCACCATAACATCCTAAGTTTTTAGAAGGAAAAAAAGAAGTTGTTCCTACATGTCCTATAGTACCCGTTTTAGACTTAGAACCATCACTATGCATATAATTAGCACCTATACCTTGTGCATTATCTTCTATCACATATAGGCCGTGCTCATTTGCGATAGCCATAATTTCATCCATATTAGCCGCAAGTCCAAATAAGTGTACTGGAACAATGGCTTTAGTTTTAGAAGTAATGGCCTTTTTAATTGCTTCAGTATCGATATTAAAATCAAATGGATTCACATCAACCAGCACTGGAGTTAAATTAAGTAAAGCGATTACTTCTACCGTTGCCGCAAAGGTAAAATCTGTGGTAATAACTTCATCACCAGATTGCAACCCTAATCCCATCATAGCAATCTGTAAAGCATCAGTTCCATTTGCACATGGTATTACATGTTTTACACCTAAATAATCTTCGAGTTCTTTTTGAAAAGAGTGAACCTCAGGTCCATTAATGAAAGCTGTGGATTCTATGACGTTCATCACGCCATTATTAACTTGATCTTTTATTTTTTCGTACTGACCTTTCAGGTCAACCATCTGAATTTTACGCATTTAAGAAAGATATTAGTATCATCACGGCTGTTGTGATGAGTCTTGTAAAAATACGTAATAATCATGGGTCTTCCCAAGCGTAATTTTTATGTTATTTTTGATTAAAACCTATTAGATTGAAATTATTATACGACAGTCTTATCACCGTTACTAATGCTCTATTACCAGTCGCTGGAGTTTTTAACAAAAAACTTCATCAAGGCTGCAAAGGTCGAGCGCGCACCTGGGATATCCTGAATCAAAGTATTAAAAAAACAATTCCTAAAATATGGGTACATGCGGCTAGTCTAGGTGAATATGAGCAAATTGTTCCTGTTTTAGAAAAATTAAATAGAGAAAACTATCAAATAGTCCTAACATTCTTTTCTCCAAGTGGTTATGAAAACAAGAAAAACACACAACTAGCAGATACCGTTTGTTATCTTCCTATGGACACTATTGCAAATGTTTCTAAATTTATGGACATTGTAGCGCCTTCACTTGTGATTATGGTAAAGTATGAATTCTGGCCTAATTACTTAAGAGCACTACACAAACGCGATATAAAAACTGTTTTAGTTAGTGGTGTTTTTAGAGAAAATATGACTTTCAATAAATGGTACGGTAGCTGGATGACAAAGTACCTTAAAGCAATTGATCATTTCTTTTTACAAAACGAGGACTCATTTAAAAAACTATCGCACCTAGGTTTTAACAATGCCAGCGTTAGTGGCGACACTCGTTTTGATCGAGCAAGTCAATTAATTGAGCGTGACAACCGTTTAGACTTTTTAGATCAATTTGTAGATCATAAAAAATGCCTAGTAATAGGTAGTAGCTGGCCAGAAGATATTTTAGTTCTACAAAAATGGTTGAGAGAGAATTATGAATCTGGTGATTGCAAAGTAATTATCGCGCCACACGAGATAGAGCCTATTAAAATTGAAGCGCTCATACAACAATTAGATGACGAACCCATTTTGTGGTCTTCTCTAAAACGTAATCAAAAGACATTGACTCTTAAAAGTGTTGCTCATCTACAGCAAAGTAATATTTTAATCATAGACACCATTGGATTATTAACTAAGGCTTATAGCTATGCCACTATAGCATATGTAGGCGGTGCAATGGGCACTAGCGGCTTGCATAACATACTAGAAGCCGCGACATATGGCGTACCAGTAATTATAGGCAAGAATTATGAGAAGTTTCCTGAGGCAGGAAAGTTAGAAGATTTAGGCGGTTTATTTTCGGTTTCCAGTCCTAACGAATTTATGGAAATTATGGATCAACTACTCACAGACGATTATTTGTGTGATAAAACTGGAATGATTTGTGGACACTGGATCAACAGTAATACAGGTGCTACTCGAGAAGTGCTTAACTATTTAAAACAAATTGATGAAAAACTGGTTATTTCTTAGTATAATAATATGTTCTTTAGTAGCTACTAGTCAAGACATTACCATTAAAGATTCTACTACTAAAAAAGGTGTTCCATTTGCTACCATTAGTTTTGGTAATGGTAAGGGAACATTTGCAGATGATGATGGAGTCTTCAGGTTCACAAGGAAACTCTATAAAGATGTTGATTCGCTTTATATTTCATCTATTGGGTATCAAGACTTAACTATTGCTGCTGATTTGGTGAGTAAAGAAATATTAATTGCACAAGAAGCAGATCAATTAGAAGCCGTGATGCTGAGCGCAAAACTCAACGGTAAGTTCAAAAAGAAGAAACAGAAACCTATAGCGCATGATAATTATTTCAACTGTTGGTTACCAACTGTAGAGTCAGAAATAGCCGTACGCTTTGATAGAATAGATCATCAACCTACACGCATCTCACAACTACAATTTCCTATTGTAAAAGAAGAAAGTCAAGTTAGTAAAAAGGGAAAATTAAGAGCCTTTTCTACTATGATTAGAATCATGTTTTATGATGTAGAAAATGGTCAACCATCATATCGTTCCTTCTATCCTAGTATGACCTATGTCATCACTGAAAAATCAGATGATATTATTGAGATTGATATTGATCATTTAAATATCAATATTCCCCAAGCAGGAATCTTTGCCGCTATCCAGATCTTAGGTTATACTACACCAGATGGTAAATTAATTAAGGCAAAGAAATACAGAGAAATACAAACTGTACGTGGACTACAAAAATTTCAACTACCTATCGACCTTTATTACCATTTACCAATGAATTAGAGGGAAAACAAACATGGGTAAGGCGTATTTTTTACAATAATAAAGAATGGGTTCTATTTGATCTTAATTATAATCCCAATTCCTCATTAGTACGCAGTGGACATGACAATTACGGTATGGGCGCAGAGTTTAAAGTATTTTATAAAGAAGATTAAACCGTAATCGCTTTATTAAGATAGGCTCTAAAGGGTTTCATTTCTTTGTACACCTTGATGCATTTTGCTTTAAAATCGTTTGCTAGGACTTCTTTTTGTGTTAAATCATGTTGAACTGCAAACGTTTTTAAACGCAATAAATCGATATGCTCGTGATCTTGAGAATATCCTTTAGGTGCAGTTTTTAATGAATCTCCATCATTAATGACATAAAACGTTTCTTTAAAGGACTTTTTATTAAGTATCCTTTTATAATCAGCACCATTATAATCTATAGCATCTCTTAACGAGTCTAAAATTTTCTTTTTAGGTTTATAAAATCCACCAGCGATAAAAGACTCTTGAGTTCCTAAATGTATATAGAAATCACCTTGTTTCCCATGTGAAGAAAGATCCATTCCTGCCCCAAGATGATCCTTGTAAACAGGCTTATTGGGGTGAAACATTAAATTATTATTGATACGATTAATTGCTTTACGACCAGGCGTGTCATTATAATCATCATCAATTCTCGCTAGTTCAACATTTAATTCATCTAACCATTGAATATACCAGTCGCGTATCTCGTGATAACGCTTTCTGTTCTCATCCATCCAGTCTTTTGAATTATTTTTCTGTAAGTCCCGCAGGAAGTCATATAGTTTATAAAAGCTCATCAAGGATTTTCAATAAATTATTATGCATTTGTTAGTTCGCTTTCGCGAAAGCGAATTACAAAAACCGCTAAGTATCATTTTATTTTTTGAGTTGTGCGATCTCATCACGCAAACTATCCAAGCCTTGTTTTAAGGAAATCATAGCCTCTTCTCCTTCATGAACATCTAGATCAAAGCTCAACTTTGAATTGACTTCCCAAAGCTCTTTGATTTCAGAAATAGGTTGCTCAATAACAGGATAATCACGATTTAAAGAAATAAGATTTACTAAATCACTAATTTCTGATTTACGTAATTTTTTAACAACTACAGTGTCTGCGGTAACGACAACATGTATGCGGTTATCATTTGCTTGCCTTACACTTTCAACAGATTTACCCATTACCCATTCAGCTGGTTGTAAGACTGGTAACATACTATCACCACGTACTTGAAAAGCTCTAAAGCTACCTTCCTTATATTGAGGTAAAGGAATATTGAAGGCAGGTAAATCTTGATACCAGTCAGTATCTAACACATTACTTGCATATCCAGCACTAGCCTTTATAGGAACCATGATCATGTTTTCACGATCATTAGTATCCAAACTTATAATTTTAGGAGTTGTGCTTGCTGTAGTTTCAAGGTGTTTATTATAACTACTACCATATAACCACAATGGGTTAATATGAAACTGACGCAAAAGTTCTGTCACGATTTTACCGGTTATTTTCTTTTTACCTCTTTCTATATCTGCAGTAGTGCTTCCTGCACCTAGCAGTTCTGCAAACTCTGATTGGGTTTTCCCTAACTCTTCTCTTACTTTTTTAAAGCGTTGTGCTTCTATAGATATCTCTTGTGCCATAGAACAAATATAGCCTTTTTAGGAATATTTCCAATTTTAACATAGGATTATTTCCTATTTATTGGAATTATTCCATACATTTGACCTGTACAACGGAATGATTCTTGGAATATTTCCATAAAACAAACTATTATGTGTGGAAGAGCAACTATAATAACACCGCAAGAGCAATTAGAAAAGCGCTTTAATGCTGTCTTTAAAAAAAATGTTCAGTTATCAGAGAATGTAAACATATCTGCTGGTGAGCAACTTCCTGTAATTACAAGTGATGCGCCTGGCGAGATTCAATTATTTACATATGGTTTTACACCACACTGGGCACATAAGCAAACTTATATGTTAAATGCGCGTAGTGAAGGTAGTCACAATGTAGAAAATGAGATGAACTACAAGGGTACATTAGGTATATTTAATAAGCCCATGTTTAGACACGCAATTAAGTCTCAACGTTGTTTAATATTAGTTGATGCTTTTATTGAAGGACCAAAGCAAGAGAAATTAAATAAACCTTATCTGGTATACCCTAATCGAGATCGCGGTCCATTTGCTATTGCTGGTATACATGATTCGTGGCAGCATCCACTTACTGGTGAAATTTATCATACCGTTGCGATGGTTACAACAACTGCAAATAGATTAATAAGTCGCATAGGTCATCACAGATCTCCTGTAGTTTTAAGTAAAGAAGATGAGCAGCGCTGGATACAGCCTGACTTAAAGACTGCAGAGATTTCAAAACTCATGAGACCTTTTGATTCTAAAGGATTCAACGCTTATCCTATCTCTCAAAAAATTAAAAAACCAGATGCTAATGGTCTTGAATTATTAAAACCTACCGGTGAAAAATTATTTAAAGATTATGATCGCTGCCTATATGAGCGTCTCAAATATGCAGAAGACCACACCTTTACTATTAGAAAAGAGCGTCTAGTTGAAGGAGACCAATTCATACTTTTTTAAAATGTATCAAGAAATGAATATAGAACTCATAAAAACAGAACTAGCTCAAAAAGTTGAACAACTTATAATGTCTAGAAAAACAAGACAGCAGGAAAGTATGACAGTAGTTTATGAAGTAAAAACCTGGTCTGATAAAGTAGCCGAAACAGAAGACCTTATTCACAAGGTATATCATACTTTAAATGAAGTCTTATCACAAAATGGAATTCATTTTAAAAACGAAATTGAAAAAGAAGGTTTTGTGAGCTTTATGGAGCCTACAGTAAATGATCTAGTGATTAAAAACATGGCAGATTAATTAAACTGTAGCACATAAAATAACAAACGTGTTAGTCTATAAACCTCACAAGAAAAATCTTGTGAGGTTTTTTGACCGCTAGTTTTAAAAGAAAAGCGATAAACACCATAACCCATTATATAACTCGCGATAAGAAACACTATAAGTCATGAGCGATAAACAAATCATACATCTAGATCTAGATACGTTCTACGTATCTGTAGAAAGAAAGATGGATGCACGCCTTACTAATCGTCCTATATTAGTAGGTGGCACTAGTGACCGCGGTGTGGTGGCTGCCTGCAGTTATGAAACTAGAGGTTATGGAGTACATAGTGGAATGTCTATGAAACTAGCAAAACAGCTTTGCCCAGAAGCTGTGGTAATAAGAGGAAATGCTGGTATCTATTCAAAACACTCTGATGAAGTTACTGAGATTATCAAACAAGAAACACCTCTTTTTGAGAAATCGAGTATTGATGAATTCTATGCAGACCTGTCTGGAACAGATCGTTTCTATGGCTGTTATAAACTAGCCACAGAGATACGCAAGAAAATCATTAAAGAAACTGGATTACCTATATCATTTGGCTTGTCCGCTAATAAGGTAGTATCAAAAATCGCCACTGGCGAGGCAAAACCTAATAACCAGCTTATGATCTCTCAAGGGACAGAAAAGCTTTTTATAGCACCTCTTTCCATAAAAAAGATACCACAGGTAGGCGATAAAACGTATCAAACACTAAGACATCTAGGCATTAAACGCATTGGTACTATTCAAGAAATGCCTGAAGAAATGATGGTTAATGTACTAGGTAAAAATGGCGGTATAATATGGCGACGTGCACAAGGAATAGATAACAGACCGGTAGTTGCCTTTAATGAACGTAAATCTATAAGCACAGAGCGCACTTTTGACCGTGACACTATAGATATTAAAAAATTAAAATCAATTCTTATTGCCATGACAGAAAATCTAGCTTTTCAATTAAGACGTGGTGATAAGTTAACTGGCTGTATTAATGTTAAGATAAAATACTCTGACTTTAACACCTATACAAAACAAATGCGTATCCCGTATTGTAGCGCAGACCATATTTTAATTCCACACATCTTAGAAATCTTTGAAAAACTTTACAATCGTAGACTTTTGATAAGATTGATAGGGATAAAATTCTCGCACATAGTAAATGGACACTATCAGATTAATCTTTTTGACGATAATGAAACCTCTATGAACTTATATAAGGCATTAGATAAAATAAGGGAAAAATATGGCGATAGAACTGTTATGAGAGCCGCTGGAATGGAGTCAAAAACCATAGGTAGAATGTTAAACCCATTTAATGGATTACCACCTGTAGTCCTAGCACATCGCAAACAGTAAAAAGGCTCAATTTGTATTTAAATAATCACACATATTATTCATTGCGTTACGGGACTTTTAATGAGCAGGACCTCATTGAACTTGCCCTAAAAAATGATGTGCAAACCATTGTTCTTACAGATATTAACAATACCAGTGCCTGTCTTAATTTTATAAGACTATGCGCACAACATCAACTACACGGTGTACTGGGTATAGATTTTAGAAATAAGCACCAGCAACAATATATAGGTATTGCAAGAAATAATGAAGGTTTTCAAGAGCTCAACACTTTTCTATCTAATCATCTAGAAAATAAAATTCCATTCCCTTCACAGGCACCAGCCTTTAATAATGCATACATTATATATCCATTTAATAGAGTAATAGAGATTGGTAAAGTTCGCTTTCGCGAAAGCGAATACATAGGTATCTCTACAGCCACATTACGTAAAATGCCATTTACTAGTTATGTAAACATGCTGGATAAAATGGTTGTAATGCAAACAGTAAGTTTTAGGTCTAAAAAAGATTTTAATGCACACCGACTATTGCGCTGTATAGATCTTAATATTCTTTTGAGTCAACTGCCAGAGTCGCAACAAGGTAATATTGAAGACCAGATGATTCCTGTTTATCAATTAAAAAAAGTTTTTGAAGAATATCCTATAATCCTTCAAAATACGACACAATTATTATCACAATGTCATGTCACTTTCAATTTTGAAAACGCACAACTTAATGCAAATCAACAAGTCTACAGCACTAGTAAAGAAGCAGATTATGTTAAGTTGAGAAAGTTAGCTTATGATGGCATTAAAGATAGGTATCGAAATAAGGAAGATAAAACTGCGGTTATTGAGCGCATAGAGAAAGAAATAGGAATAGTCCATAAAAAAGGTTTTGTCGCATATTTTTTAATTAACTGGCGCATCTGTGAATATGCTCGCAGTAAAGGATTCTTTTATGTAGGTCGTGGTAGTGGCGCAAATAGCATTTTAGCTTATTTACTTAAAATTACAGAGGTTGACCCTATAGAACTAGATCTATACTTTGAACGTTTTATTAATGACTATAGAACAAGTCCACCAGATTTTGATATCGATTTTGCATGGGACGACAGGGAAGATATTACACGCTTTATCTTCAATGAATTTAATAATGTAGCGTTGCTAGCAACTTATAATACTTTTCAATATCGAGCAGTGATAAGAGAATTAGGTAAAGTCTTTGGTTTACCTAGAACAGATATAGATATGCTTACCACTGGTCATTTCCAAATAGAGCAACTGGATCAAATGCATCAATTAGTATTAAAATACAGCCATTTAATAAAAGATATGCCCAATTATACAAGCATACATGCTGGCGGAATTTTAATCACTGAAAAACCTATTCATTACTATAGTGCTACCAGTTTACCACCTAAGGGTTATCGCACCGTACAATTTGACATGCATATTGCAGAAGATGCTGGAATCCACAAATTTGATATTCTAGCACAGCGTGGCCTAGGGAAAATACGAGATACCATAGAGATTATTAAATACAATCAACCCAATGCCTCTATAGCAAACCTACATACAGATGTAAAAATATTTATGCAAGACCCAGAGATTAATAACATGATCTCACAGGCAAAATGTATAGGTTGTTTTTATATTGAGTCGCCAGCAATGAGAATGTTACTAAGTAAACTCGCTACTAATGATTATATAGGATTAGTTGCTGCAAGTTCTGTCATACGACCTGGAGTTGCACAAAGCGGTATGATGCGCGAGTTTATATTACGTACACGATATCCTGAAAAACGTAAAGAAGCGCATCCTATCATGCAAGAAATAATGCCGGAAACCTATGGTATTATGGTATATCAAGAAGATGTTATTAAAGTTGCACACTATTATGCAAAACTAGACCTTGCTGAAGCTGACGTGTTAAGACGTGGGATGAGTGGAAAGTATCGATCGCGTGAGGAGTTTCAAAAAGTAGAACGAAAGTACTTTCAAAATTGTATCGATATAGGACATGATCCTATACAAACAGAAGAGATATGGAACCAGATTAAAAGTTTTGCTGGTTATGCTTTTGCTAAAGGTCACTCAGCATCATATGCGGTAGAAAGCTACCAAAGTCTTTACCTTAAAAAGTACTTCCCATTAGAATACATGGTTGCTACACTTAATAATGGTGGTGGCTTTTACAGACCCGAACTTTATGTGCATGAAGCAAAGAAATGCGGTGCAATTATAGAGCCTCCATGTATTAACCATAGTGATATTGCAAATGTGATAAAGGGAACCAGCATCTATCTGGGCTACAGCTACCTTAAAGAACTAGAGAAAAAAACGATGATACGTATTATCGAGGCACGTCATCTAGATGGATCTTTTAAATCATTAGAAAACTTTATAGACCGAGTACTGATAAGTATAGAGCAGTTAGCTCTTTTAATACGTATAGATGCTTTTAGATTTACAGGAATAGATCGATATGAATTATTGTGGCATGCTCATTTTAAATTGGATAAATCACCTCAGAAATATATACAGAATAAATTATTTATACCTGAACATAAAGAAACCACCATACCTAAATTACATACAACAGCTTTAGAGATGGCTTATGAACAAATAGAGCTCTTGGGATTTCCTTTATGTTCTCATTTTGATTTATTACTAGAGCGACCTCAAAATAATTATGCTCGTGCAGACATGAAAGCACATCACAATAAAATGATATTAATGTATGGCTATGTAGTGAATATTAAAACGACACACACTGCTAATGGCAAACGCATGCAATTCGGCACTTTTCTAGATGTTAACGGTGATTTTTTTGACACTGTCATGTTTCCGCCGGTAGCTGCTAAAATTACCTTCCGCGGAAGCGGAATCTATAAAATATATGGTAAGGTGGTAGAAGAATTTGATTTCTATTCTATTGAGGTACATAATATGCATAAGGCAGATTATATTCAAGATCCAAGATTTGCAGAAGAGAATCCACAAACCATGCAACGATTAGAAAAACAATCTAATCTACGGGATCGTAGAATGGGCAATAGTAATGGATATCGTAAGCTAGAATTACCCCATGAAAAAATAAAAATACATCAACCTGGAGCGTCGAGAAAATCAAGTAAAACTGGCTGATTGTAATAAGATGTCATAACTTTTAATAGAGCTTATAAAAAGCTGAATAGTCAACACAAATGAATTACGAGAGAATAAAAGAAAAATTAGAAATTCTAGCAGATGCTGCAAAATATGATGTAAGCTGCAGTAGTAGTGGTAGTAAAAGACAAAACAAAAACAAAGGACTAGGCGATTCTAGCGGCATGGGTATATGTCATACTTATACTGAAGATGGTCGCTGTGTATCCCTGCTTAAAATTTTACTAACTAACGTATGCATATTTGACTGTGCTTATTGCGTGACTAGAAAGTCTAACGATATTAAACGTGCTGCTTTTACTGTACAAGAAGTAGTTGACCTCACTATAAATTTTTACCGTCGCAATTATATTGAAGGATTGTTTTTAAGTTCTGGAATTTTTAAAAGTCCTGATGCAACAATGGAAAGATTGATAAGGGTAGCAAAAAAGTTAAGAGAAGAAGAAAATTTCAATGGTTATATTCACCTTAAGTCGATTCCAGGTGCTAGTGACGAGTTAATGCAAGAAGCAGGATTATATGCTGACCGATTATCTGTAAATATTGAAATCCCTACTAAAGAAGGATTAAAATTACTAGCGCCTGATAAGGATCATAAAGATTTTATTAAACCGATGAAAGCGGTTCAGAATTCTATTCAGATATATAAATCAGAAAAAAAACTCATAAAAAACACGCCTATTTATGCACCGGCAGGTCAAAGCACACAAATGATAGTAGGTGCAACTGGTGAAAGTGATCGCGATATAATGTACAGCGCAAATTTCTTTTACAATAAATTTCAAATGAAGCGTGTATACTACTCTGGATATATACCTGTGGCAAACGACTCTAGATTACCAGCTATTGGTACAGAAGTACCTATGATGAGAGAAAACAGACTTTACCAGACCGACTGGTTGCTAAGATTTTATGGATTTAATATTCAGGAAATACTTAACGAGTCACATCTAAATCTAGATATGGATATAGACCCTAAACTTTCATGGGCATTGCGTAATCTGGATCAATTTCCTGTAGATATTAATAAAGCTGATAAACGAATGATTGCTCGTGTACCAGGTATAGGTATGAAATCAGTAGGCAAGATTTTAAGTGCTAGACGTTATAGAAAACTAAATTGGGAGCATCTTAAAGCAATAGGCATCTCGATGAATCGATCTAAGTATTTTTTAACTTGTAATTCTAGAGAATTTGAGACAAGAGATCTGACAAGCGCTAAAATAAAAAGTTTGATAATGCTCAATTCTAAAAGTAAGTATCGAAAGAATTTTAACTATCAACTCAATTTGTTCTCATGACTACTACATTATTATATGATGGTAGTTTAAATGGTTTATTAACAGCTATTTTCACCATATATGATCATAAGATAAAACTACCTATTATCTCTAAAGCCTCAAACACGCAAAAAAATCTTTTTGATGGTACAGAAATAGTTATTACTGACACAGTAAAAGCACAAAGGGTATGGAAACGCTTTGAATCCATTTGTAATCACAGAGATTCCTATCAAGTATATTGTGCGTTTCTAAGTGAAATAACTGGCATGGAAAACACTATTTACGAATATATAAAAATGACTTTTCAGGCAAAAAAAGCTCCAGGTGGTGATTTCACAAATCCAGTAGTTTTAAAGATTGCACAAGCGGCAAAAATGGTAGGTAGAGAAAAACACAGAATGGAGGCCTTTGTTAGATTTCATTTAATAGATGAAGAAACGTACTATGCTAATATTGAACCAGATTTTAATGTATTGCCATTAATCGTAAAACATTTTAAAAATAGATATGCAGATCAAAACTGGATCATATATGACTTAAGTCGTGACTATGGCATAAGTTATAATCAAATTAATGTTCAAGAAGTACATATCGAATTTAAAACACCTAAAGGCCAACGCGGTATCTTAAACAACAATAACAATTCTTATAGCCATAAGCTATCGGCAAAAACAAAATTTGAAGAAGTAGAAAATAATTACAGAGATTTATGGAATCAATATTTTAAAAGTACAAATATTCAATCTAGAAAGAATATTAAATTACATCTTCAACATGTGCCTAAAAGGTATTGGAAATATTTAAGTGAGAAAGTTTAAAATTTACAAGAATTGACAAAATAACCTGTTTACCTTCAAATCATAGTTAAAATCATGCTTTTAGTCGATAAATAGCTAAATGTAAAATAGAAATTAAGTTATTTAATCAAAAAGTATACATTTGTTTAATAAATCAATAAATCTACCTCAAAATGAAAAAATTATTTATTGGAGCGATGGCTCTTTCTCTTATGTTCGCTGTAGGATGTAGAGAAGTAGAAAAAGGAATGGAAGATGCTGCAAATGGCGTTGAAAATGCTGCAGATGCTGCAGGAGACGCTGCTGGCGATGCAATGGATGCTGCTGGTGATGCTGCTGATGACGCAATGGATGCCGCTGGTGACGCTGCTGAAAGCGCAAAAGATGCTGCAGGAAATGCTATAGATGGAGCAAAAGACGCTGCAAATAATGCAGTTGACGGTGTTAAAGATGCTGCTAACAATGCAGCTGAAGGAGCAAAAGATGCTGCAAATAATGCTGTAGATGGCGCTAAAGATGCTGCAAACAATGCAGTTGATAAAGCTGGAGACGCTGCTAAAGGAGCTGCTGATAAAGCAACAGAAGCCGGAAAAAAATGATTGGTAAATAATCTATTTTTCTTTGAAATAATAAAACCGCCTGTGAGGCGGTTTTTTTATGCTTTGGATTTAACGTCAGCACAAAAAATAATTTAAAAATGATATATGTATTATCATACCTTTATATACAAAATTATGCTATTTATCCCTTAAGTCTACCCGTTACTCAAGGCACTACAATCTAGAAGGCTTGAGTAGCTCATGCTATAGATTAGTAATTTATTTAAGATTATTACAAATAAAAAAGAGGTTATTCATTTCTGAACAACCTCTTAGTACTCGAGACGGGACTTGAACCCGTACGGGCATTACTACCCATTGGATTTTAAGTCCAACGTGTCTACCAATTCCACCACTCGAGCGATTGTGTCCGCGACACATCATTGGTATTATTATAATCTTTTTAAGAACAAACTTTAGAGCGAAAGACGGGATTTGAACCCGCGACCTCCACCTTGGCAAGGTGATGCTCTACCCCTGAGCTACTTTCGCAAAATTGAAAAACTCAAAAGCTTTTCAAAGCGAGTGCAAATTTAACAACTTTCCTTTATCTGCAAAGAGTTTCAATTAAAAATATTTGATAAAAATTATTTTCCTTGAAGCATACGTTTAATCTCGTTCAGTTTCATGAGTGCTTCCACTGGAGTAAGCGTATCAATATCAACCATAAGTATCTCTTCTTTAATATTTTGTAATAAAGGATCATCTAAATTGAAAAAACTCAATTGCATTTCTTCTTCCTGAGTATTTTGCAAAACTTTTTTAGAATCCTCTTGTTGATGACTTTTTTCAAGCCTTTTTAATATTTTATTTGCTTTCTTAATGACTTGTTGCGGCATTCCTGCCATTTTTGCCACATGGATACCAAAGCTATGATGACTACCTCCAGGGATGAGCTTGCGCATAAACAAAACCTTATCCTTCAGTTCTTTTACCTCAACATTAAAATTCTTAATACGATCAAACATCTCAGTCATCTCATTTAATTCATGATAATGAGTAGCAAAAAGTGTTTTAGGCATATAAGGATGCTCATGTAAATACTCTGTTATTGCCCATGCAATTGAAATACCGTCATAAGTACTTGTTCCTCTACCTATTTCATCTAACAATACTAAACTTCCTTTGCTAATGTTATTAAGTATACTGGCACTTTCATTCATTTCCGTCATGAATGTAGATTCACCTTGAGAGATATTGTCACTCGCACCTACCCTAGTAAATATTTTATCTACAATACCCATTTTAACATCAGTGGCTGGCACAAAACTCCCCATTTGTGCTAATAACACTATTAGAGCTGTTTGTCTTAAGATTGCAGATTTACCACTCATATTGGGACCGGTTATCATAATGACCTGCTGTTGATCTCTATCTAACAAAACATCATTAGGTATATATGGCTTATCTGCAGGAAGCATTTTTTCTATCACAGGATGTCTGCCTCCAATAATCTCTAAAGCATCACCTTCTAATAGTCGCGGTCTAACATAATTACTTTGTACCGCATGTGCTGCAAATGATATTAAACAATCTAATTGCCCAATCAATTGAGCATTATTTTGTATCACTTTAATAAAAGGCACAATTTCTTGAACAATTTTATAAAACAACTCTTGCTGTAGAGCATTAATACGTTCTTCGGCACCTAATATTTTTGATTCATATTCTTTTAATTCTTCAGTAATATATCGCTCTGCGTTAACCAGCGTTTGTTTTCTAATCCACTCTTCTGGTACCTTATCCTTGTGAGTGTTTCTAACCTCAATGTAATAACCAAACACATTATTACTTGCAATCTTCAAACTAGTTATCCCAGTTTCCTCGGTATGTCTAGCAAGCATATTATCAAGGTACTCTTTACCACTGTTAGCTAAACCTCTCAACTCATCTAGCTCACTGTTATAACCAGCAGCTATAGTTCTACCTTTTAATATATTAACTGGAGCCTCTTCATCTATTGACTCCTTGATTAAACTAGTCAAGTGAGTACAAGCATTAAGATTATCACCTAAGGATTGCAGGGCTTTATTACCAGAATCTTCTGCTATTATTTTTACAGGATCTATAGCCTCGAGACTATTTTTAAGTTGTACAACCTCTCGAGGACATATTTTACCAACAGCAACTTTAGAGACCAATCTTTCTAAATCACTCATGCGCTTAAACTCAAGCTTTATTGCATTTAAAGTTTCTGAAGATTTTGTAAAGAACTCAACTATATCATGTCTTCTCTCTATTTGTTGCTTGTTTTTTAATGGAAACGCTAGCCATCTTTTTAACATACGACCGCCCATGGCCGTTGTAGTTTGATCTATGACATCAATGAGCGTAACTGCACCAGAGCTTAAGGCCTGGTATAATTCTAAATTGCGCACAGTAAATCGATCCATCCAGACATGATCCTCATCTACTATCCTAGAAATTCCTGCAATATGATCTACTTTGTGATGTTGTGTTTCTTCTAGATAATGTAGGATAGCTCCAGCGGCTGTTATAGACTCCTCTAATTTTTCAATACCAAATCCTTTTAATGAATTGATTTTAAAATGTTTTAATAAAGATTCTCGTGCAAAGTCTATTTGAAACACCCAATCTTCTAGAAAGAAATATGGCAAATCATATGGAAAATCTTCTCTTAACAAGGTTTTATCCTTGCGATTGATCAATACCTCACTAGGATTGAAGTTTTGTAATAGTTTATCAATCTCTTCTCTCGACCCTTGACTCACTAAAAATTCACCTGTAGAAATATCCAAAAATGCTACTCCATAAATATTTTTATTTACCGTTACCGCAGCTAAAAAGTTGTTGCTTTTGGACTGTAATACTTCATCGTTAAGAGCTACTCCAGGAGTGATTAACTCAGTAACACCTCTTTTTACTATTGTTTTAGTTTGTTTAGGATCTTCTAGTTGATCACATATGGCAACTCGCTCACCGGCCTTTACTAATTTAGGTAAGTAAGTATTCATTGAATGATGAGGAAAACCTGCTAGTTCAATAGGTTCTCCACCATTATTTCTACTGGTTAAGACAATATTTAAAATGCGCGCAGTCTTAATGGCATCCTCTCCAAAGGTTTCATAAAAATCTCCAACACGGAAAAGCAACAATGCATCTGGATATTTAGTCTTTATCCTGTTGTATTGTTGCATTAATGGAGTGACCTTCTTAACCTTCTTTGACAAACCGTATACTTATAAGTGAGCATCAAAAATACGATTCTGTTGCCGCTCGTTACGGCAATTCAAACAGCATTTTTCAACAGCTTGTCAGTCTTAGAGGTTAGATATTGTTTTAAAAGTTAAAAGGTTGTTTTTATTACGCTTTCGCGAAAGCGTAATAAAAAAATCTCTAATCTATTTCCCAAGTATAATTTTTTAAGGCGGCTTTCTTTCTAACTGCATTAATCATAGCGCTCTCCAAACCATTGTCACGAGAATTTTGTGATTGTATGAATTGCTCGCGTTTCTTACTTAAATCCAGAATCCTCTTCTGTACGCTTACTCTTTCTTTCTTTTTTGCAAGAGTTATAGCCTTTATTTCCTCCACAGATTTATCTTTCAAATTTGCATCAAGAGTTTTTTTATTTGCTGTAATTAGATCTTCAAGCATTTCTTCATCCTCAGCAGCATCTATTAAATCCCAACCTGCATTATTATATACGCTCTTTGATTTCACAACACTACGATTCACATTTGCTGTTACAGACACACCAGCTGTTTGATTATCTATATAATTTTGCTGTGCAATTCTAGATTGACCTTGACTTCCATAAGAAATATAAGTACTGTTTAATTGTGAATTAAGTTGTAATATCTTGTCATCATAAGGTGTTTTTACATAATGAGTTTGTTGATTGTGATCAATTACCATGTATTCTCCTTTTCCTAAAAAAGCAGCGTTTTTCCATTTTAAAGAGATTCCTGTTTGTGCATCACCACAGAATATAGTGTTAATAGTAATATCTTTTTGAGAGGCATCTTTCATAGCGTCATTTATTGAAGTATTGCCTTGAAGAAAGGATTCATTACCAGCTATAAATAACATCTTTAAATCTTGAGTACCATTGCGCCATTCTAAATTTTTTGTTGCGTGATTAATTACCGCACCACAATACTCATCACCACCATTAGTATCGAGGGCAAACAATTCTTTACTTATTAAATCTAGATCTGTAGAAAAAGGAACTATCTGTCTTAAAAAATCTTCCTGTTGTGGAATTGTAGTATTACCATACTCATACAACGCGATTTCAATATTAACCTGTACTTCATTACACTGCGCATAAGTCATTTTATTTACAAGATTCCATAATTGAGTTTTAGCTTGATCTATTAGTCCATTCATACTACCACTCGTATCTAGTAATAATGCTATTTGAATAGTTGCTGGTTGAATGGGTTGAGAAGGCTTTCTCTCCAATAAAGCAACCTCTGTCATACTATCATTTACAGGTTTTTCCATAGTTGCACCTTTACATGCAATAAATGCGAGTAATACAGTCGTAATTAAGATATTCTGAAGAGTTTTCATGACTTTTATTTTAAGAGTTAGGTAATTGTTTGATATCTACTGGACCTGTAGGCGATATGACATATACTTTAGGCTTAGGCTCTTTTACTGGCGCAACAGGTGCAATTGGCTTGGCTGGCTTAGGTACGTATCGCAATGTTAAATCCATACCTAATTGTATGACAGGTTTAGTGATTGCGGCATTAACGACGATATCATAACCAGAATGAGCAATAGGGTCATAGTAATATGAGATTGGTTTTTTAATACGCGTCACACCTTTCTTTTGTTTAAGTGCATCCATACTTATATTATTGGCTGCAACATAACTTTTGTAATGATCTTTAGGCATATGGTAATACTTAGCATCGGCCATGTGGACATCATACTCACTCATATCAAAACCTAACGCTGTATAGTATTCTTTCTTCTTTTTTACTTCGGTAAGTAGTTTGGTTTGTAGATCAGCATATATTGCTTCTAGATTTTTTACATAATAATCTACTTTAACGAGGTTATAAACCTCGGCACTGGCACATGCAGATAATATTTTTTCAAAGTCGGCATCATCACGATAAGAAATCAATAAATTTTGCTGTAATTCAAAACCGACAGGAACCTCAGTATAAGTTTTACTGAAAAGCTTTTTAGTGACTTCTATCTCGTATTGAGGTATAAATGAAATCATATCTACAGCAAATTTCCCATTAAAGCCTTTGCCTCTCAATTCAGCTTTAATGGCATTAATTTTATCACTCATTAATTGCGTGGTCTCGTCTGCTGTTTCTCCTACCTGATTAATATTAAACACAGCGGTGTAATCTGTGGCTTCAACGTTATAAAGGCTACGCAAGTTTAAGTTTAATACATTGCTAGGTTGCAAGGCAACACTTGCGACAGGTCTGGCATTATAACCTATCACTCGCGCATTACCCATATCTGCTGTTGCTATATTAGCTCTGGATATTTCCATTTGCGAGGCTTGGTTATTAAAATTACCTAAATGCTGTGCACTCAAACTAAGTGTACAAAGGATTAAAAATGTAGATGAGATGATTTTCATTTTATTAGATTTTATTTATCAAAACTACTGGGATAGCACATTGTAAAATATCTCAAATGAGTGAAACTAGTATATGGATGAGTGTATGGACATACCCATCGAGTAGACCTATACATTACTACCTAAATCTATCTCTAAACAGCTCATAAACGGCACAGTGCTTGAATCTATATAACATTTAATGCCTAAGTTTACAACCGTAATGAGAGCAATAATCCTATTTATAATTTTATCATTGGGTGTAACCATTACGGTTATGGCACAAAGTAATGAGTCACGCAAGACTACTAGTGAACGTACCACTATGGTTCTAGAAGGTCGTGTTGTTAGTGATAAAAGAAAACCGGTATCTGGTGTTAATATTGAAGGCCCCATGGGACGATATGCTACTACAGATTTACAAGGTTATTTTAAAATTCCAGCAAACCTAGGTGATGAAATAATCATAAGGCGATCTGATTTTGAAACCGTGTACTATACAATAAGAAGTAATGATAAGGTAGAGATTCAAGTTATAGATGATCTATCACAAAAAGACCGCCTTAAATCATTGAGCTATGAAGTTTTAATGGATAGCGCCCAGGTTTATCTTAAAAAAGACGCACAAAAAACTGCAGACTTTATAATCGCTGCTTTATCTAATAATCCTAATGGGATAGGCGCTGTTAAAGAGGCTAAAGCTTATGAAAAATTAGGTGATTTATACCTATTTAATAAACAAGCAGATCTAGCAATTACTAACTATAGAGCGGCCATTAAGTCTCAAAACACAGCACAAAGGCAACTCAAACTAGCTCAGTCACTACAGAGCAATGGTAATTATCAAGAAGCAATCAAAACACTAGAAGCTCTTACTGCAAATCAAAAATCAAAAAAATCATCTTCTAATCGCAGTACAGGACTTACTAACCAGCAATTAGTAACTGCTTATACAGCTCTAGGAAATGCTTATGAAAAAACTAATAATACCCAAGCAGCGCTTAAAAATCATCAAGTAGCTTTACAAACTGCACAAACAAACAATTTAACCACATTACTACCACAACTTAATACAAACATTGCAAATATCTATAACTCAACGGGACAAGTCAGTACTGCAGAGTCTTATTACAGCGACGCCATTCAAGATTCAAAAAATGAAGGAATTATAAGCAATGTAGTTACACAGTCTGCCACCGCAGATTTTTATAATAGCAATCAACAATATGATAAAGAAATTGCTTTACGTAAAAAAAACATTGAACTTATTGATAAAGCAAGTACTGCAAAAAGAAAGGCAACGGTAACAAACCTTGAGGCACCTAGCTCTAGTAACATTATAGAGATGGAAGATACCATTATGGAAGATCTAGAAGTGGGCGCGCTTATAGATATACCTGTGGATAACGTCACAACAACATACTCAAAACAAAAAGAACAACTTAAAATTGCTGAAGCCTATAAAGCCACAAATAATTTTGTAGAAGCAATCGCTTCTTTTGAAAGCAGTTTTAAAGAAGCTAGTTTAAATAATGACCTAGAGACTAAAAAAGAGGCCGCGCGCAATCTTTATAAACTTTATCGTACCAATGGTAACACGGCAAAATCATTAAAATATAATGAGATTTACATTGAAACCGTTGACCGACTTTATGAGCAAAAAGAGCAAGAAATAGCTTTAAACACTCGTAAAGCACAAGAGTTAGTGAATAGACAAACCCGAATTCTAACACTTGAAAAAGATCGGGAACTTACAGAAAATAGAATCACGCTAATTAATACAGAGCGTGAATTAACCCAACAAGTTAACAATCGACAACGCTGGATCATCTACTCACTTATTGCATTAAGTCTATTATTAATCACACTAGCTTACTTTATGTGGCGCAATAATAAACAACAGCGCATCAACAATCATTTACTAGCACTCAAATCACTGCGCAGCCAGATGAATCCACATTTTATTTTTAATGCACTTAACTCTGTAAATAGTTACATAGCAATGAATAATGAACGTGCTGCAAATAAATATCTAGCAGACTTTTCTAAACTCATGCGCAGTGTTCTCGAGAATTCAGAACTGGACTTCATACCACTGCCTAAAGAAATTGAATTACTAGGCCTGTATTTAAAACTCGAACACGAGCGTTTTAAGAACAAATTTGATTATGATTTGATCATCGATCCTAGGCTAGAAAACACTTCGTTACAAGTGCCTCCTATGTTACTGCAACCCATTATTGAAAATGCAGTATGGCATGGATTAAGATATAAGGATGAGAAAGGTTTTTTAAAGGTCGCTTTCGCGAAAGCTGAAAACGAAATTATCGTCACCATAACAGATAACGGAATAGGAAGAGCTAAGTCCAAAAAGCTCAAAACGGAACACCAAAAGAAACGAGAAAGCAAAGGCCTGGGCAACGTAATGAATAGAGTAGCATTACTAAATGAATTACACGATTGCCAGATTGATTTGATAGTAAACGATGCTGGCTTATCTCCAGATATAGGGACTGAGGTTACCGTTAAAATGACTTATTCTAATTAAAAAATGCTCTATGAACTTAAAAGCGATTATCGTAGAAGATGAGCAAATCTCTAGAGAGATTCTCAAAAAATACTTATCTAAGTACTGTCCTAACGTTACCATTCTTGCTGAAGCATCTAATGTAGATGAGGCCTTACAACTACTGCGCAAAACAGAAATAGACCTATTATTTTTAGATGTTGAAATGCCCTTTGGGACCGCATTTGATTTGCTAGACCGGCTAGGTAATAGAGATTTTGAAACTGTTTTTGTAACCGCTTATGATCAGTATGCAAAGGAAGCTTTAAATCAACAAGCTGCATATTATTTATTAAAACCTATTGAAATAGATGAGCTTATTAAAGCTGTTGATATAGTAAAAAGCATTAAGGAACGTGAAGAAGAAGTAAACATAGGACTATCTATAAAAGAGCAAAGCAATTCTCAATTAAATGATAAAATCACCATACCTACTCAAGAAGGTTTTGAGGTCATTCCTGTAAAGGATATTATTTACTGTACCGCAGATGATAATTATACTAACGTTTATCTATCTCACAAACACAAACTAGTTTCTAAAACCTTAAAACACTTTGAGGACATGCTTACTGATAAAGGTTTTTGCAGAATCCATAAGTCACATTTAATAAATGCCTCACATGTAACAGCCTATAAAAAAGGTAAAGGCGGCAGCGTGATATTAGGTGATATAGAATTACCGGTAAGTCCTAGTCGAAAATTAGAACTATTTAAATTCTTTAGTTAAAAGTCTAGATAGTCCACCCTTCTATTATTGACTTCAACAGTTAGCAAGTCGAGCACTTGAGTATTGAGATTAGAATACAACTCATGATGACCTAGTGCGGTCTGGTTATTTAAAATATTAAACTCTTTTAATATATGTAGAGTTTGCCTGGCCACAGCAGCTCCACTATCTATGATTTTTACACGGCTGGGCAATAGCTCTTGCAATATGTCTTTAATGTATGGATAATGACTACAACCTAACACGAGATAATCAATACCAGATATCATGAATGGCTCTGTAATACTCACCAATAAATCTCGCATTTCTTCAGAATCTTTTTTACCAGATTCAATAAGTTCTACGATACCTGTACCTACTATTTCTATGGTGTTTACATCCTTTGTAAAGGCTTTTTGAGTTCTATTAAACAATTCACTTGATAATGTCCCTTGCGTGGCCAGAATACCTATCTTACCAGTAGCGCTATTAAGAGCAGCAGGTTTAATTGCTGGCTCAATACCTATAAAAGGCACATCATAATGTTCTCGTAAATAAGAGATACTGTTAGTAGTTGCAGTATTACAAGGTACAGCGATTAATTTACAACCACGACTAAGCAAGTAATCTGTGTTTTTAATACATAATTTAGTGATTTCATCTTTAGACTTACGACCATAAGGTGCATGCTTACTGTCTGCTAGATAAATGGTGTTTTCATGCGGTAACAATTGTACCACTTCTTTCCATACTGAAGTTCCACCTACTCCACTGTCGAAAAACCCAATAGGCTGTAAATTACTCATGATATAAAGATAATGTGTATACTAGAATTTAACGCATAAAAAAAACCGCTTATAATAGTTAAGCGGTTTTTTAAAATATGGTATTAAATAATTACTGAGTAATACCTAATTCTTTTTTTACGTCTGGCGTGATATCATAGCCATCTGCCATGATTACTCCTGTACCTGTTGTTGAGTCTAGTACATAGTCAAAACCTTTTGCACGAGCTACTTTTTGAATAGCATCACGTACTTTTTTATACAATGGCTTTAAAAGATCTGTTCTTTTTTGAGCCATAGCTTGTTGAGAACTTTGGTAGTACTCTTCTAGTTTCTTTTGACCAGCCATAAGCTCTTGGTAAGCACGTTGATTTTCTTCATCGCTACGTGATTCAGCAAGACTTTTTAATTGTTCTGCTTTGTTTTGCAATTCCTTATCCATTTCACCTAGAGTTGCTTCATAAGTCTTAGCAAGATCTCTTAGTTGTTTATCAGCAGCTTTAGCTTGAGGTAGTTGTTCAACTAACTCTTGAGATGCTACGTGACATACTTTACTAGGAGTAGCCTGAGCTTGAACTGTGTTGATTCCTGCCATAAGAAACATCACTACTACTGCTGTTATAAGGGTTTTTACTTGTTTCATTTTCTAATTATTAATTGTTGTTTTGCTTTAATTTCTATTAACGCGGCTGCAAATATAATGGTCTCGCGTTATTATTCACCGCCTGGAGGCGTTTTTTGATTTGCCTTTTTCTTTGCTTCACGTGCTTTTAGTATACTATCCTTGCGTCTCTCTCTTGCCTCGATTATACTATCTCTACGCTTTTGAAACTTTGCAGCTCTGGCTGCTTTGATAGAGTCACGTACTCTTAATTTCTCAAGTCTTGCTTTTTCTCTATCATTTATTAGTTGTTCTTTTGCTTCTTCTTTTTGCTCTACAGTTTCTGCTTCTTCTACAGATAAGTAGCGTTCTTCTTTCTCTTGTTCTCTCAATTCTTCTTTAGTAGGCTCTTTATCATTACCTCTATTTCTAGAATCGATTTTTGCAGTTCTACCTATTGCTTTCAAAACCTGATCACTTAAATCATGACGCTCTGCATTATAAAGCATTGCTGCCTCAGAACTATCAAGTATGTAATCATATTTTTTAAGGCTTCCTATCTTACGAATTTCATTAAAAACTTGATCTTGTACTGGTTGTATTAGCTGTTCTTTTTGTAAAACAAAATCACCTTGAGGACCGAATCTTTTTTGCTGATAGTTTAAAAGCTCTTCTTCTTTTATCTTAATATCTTCTTCTTTCTCTTCAATAAGCTCATTAGTTAGTAAGACTCTTTCATTTTGCAAAGCATCTTTCATTTGTTGCACTTCTAGACTCATGGCATCAATTTCTTGTTTCCACTTACCCATTTTTTGCTCTAGTTGTTGAGACGCTTTTTGATACTCTGGTACATTCTCGAGAATATATTCCATATCAATAAAACCTACTCTAATACCTCTAGTTCCTCCTTGCGCTTTCGCGAAAGCGAAACTCATAAAGGCCATTATGCTGATAACAAAAATCTTATTTTTCATAAGCTCAAAGTGTTTATAGAAAATATCGTGCCATTCTTAGAATTGTTGCCCGATGATGAAGTGAACATTCCATCCACTAGGATCGTTGCTGATTGTATTATTAGGAGAATCAAATCCATAACCAAAGTCAATACCTAACAATCCAAAAGCTGGCATAAATATACGCAATCCAGCACCTGCAGAACGTTTAACTTCAAATGGGTTGTATTCTCTAAAGTTCTCGTACGACGCGCCTGCCTCTGCAAAAGATAATACATAAATAGATGCTGCTTGCTCTAAAGATATAGGGTATCTCAACTCAAAAGAGAATTTATTGTAAACCGTATCACCATCTACCGAATTAATTGTTACTGCTTGTGGACTATCATAACCTCTTAATCTTACTATATCACGTCCATCTAAAGAAAATGCTCCTAAACCATCACCACCTACAAAGAAACGTTCAAATGGTACAAGACCACGATCTTGATTATAAGCTCCTAAGAATCCAAATTCTGTATTTGTTTCTAAAACTAATTTATCATAAAGCCTAGTATACCATTTACCTTGAAATTTTATTTTATAGAACTCTAAAAACTTTAATCGTTCTCTATCTATTTTTTCTTGATCTGCTACACCGTTAGTTTGATATTGTTCTTGCTCACCTAGATTGGCATAATCTATCCCATTAAAAAGAGAATATGGTGGTGTAAATTTAGCGGTGATTGAAAAAGAAGAACCATATGTAGGGAATATAGGATTTACACCTACATTATTTCTGCTTAAACCTACCGTGTACGCTAAGTTATTTGCATATCCTGTGTTAAAATCAAAAAGTTGGGAACTATAATTTCTAACAGTATATCTCTGATAAGATAATGCTTGTGAAAATTGGAAATAATTATCAGGCCATTCTAATCTTTTTGCAAGACCTATGGTTCCTCCAGTAATTAAGAATCGCTGACTACGATCAACATCTCTAAAATTAGCTGTAGTTCGATATTGTTCACTATGTGAAAAAGACACATTAAATGAAACTGGTTTCTTACCACCTAACCATGGTTCAGTGAAATTTAAACTATATGTTCTAAATATGGTACTTGCTTGAGCTCGTATCGCTAGTGTCTGGCCATCACCCATAGGCACTGGCTCATAAGCCTCACCATTAAAAATGTTACGTAAAGAAAAGTTGTTGAAACGTAAACCTAGTGTACCCACAAAACCACCACCACCATAACCACCTTGTAGTTCGATCTGGCTAGCTCCTGCTTCTTCTAATTCAAATTCAACGTCGACAGTACCGTCTTGCTGACTTACATTTTTAAGTTGTGGATTAATCGTTTCTGGATTAAAGAATCCTAGCTGACCTAATTCACGAATTGAGTTAATAATTTTTTGTCTAGAATATCTTTCACCTGGCGTGGTTTGTAAATTTCTATAAATGACGTGGTCGTTAGTTCTAGTGTTACCAGTAACGGTGATGTTATTAAAGAAGGCTTCTTCACCTTCTACTATACGTACTTCAAAATCTATGGTGTCATTATACACTCGTGTTTCAACAGCATTTACAGATGAGAATAGGTAACCCGTATTTTGATATTGATTTGAGATATCATCAGAGTCTGGATCCTGTGGATTGCTAATACGTTCATAAAATGCCACTCCATTATACACATCTCCTTTATCTACTTGCAGTATTCTTCTTAATTGATCGTCAGTGTAAACAGTGTTTCCTACAAATTCTATATTACCGAAATAATACTTTTTACCTTCTTCTACCTCTATATCTAAAGAAATCCTTTTATCACTGTTTTTTATAAGAGTATCTCCTATAATACGTGCATCTCTAAAACCTCTTTCTTTATACATATCAAGAACAGAACTTAAATCTTCTTGATAATCTGCCTCAATGTACTTAGACCTTTTTAATAATCTAAATGGATTGCGACGTTTTGTATTTTTCATTGCTTTACGCAACTTTTTATCTTCAATCAATTGGTTTCCAGTAAAAGTAATTTCTTCTACTTTTACTTTCTCACCTTTGTTAATATCGATTTTCATATCAACACGATTGGTGCTTTGATCTGTTGTATCGATTACTTCACGTACACGTACTAACGCGTCTGCATATAAATAACCGTCATCTCTATATTTATTCTCAATAAAGTTACGTGTATTAGTAACTAGGTTCTCAGTTGCTTTACGACCACTGGTAAGCTTAAGTTCATCTCTTAAGTCTTTAGCTTTGCGCTCTTTAATACCAGTTATTTCTACATTACTAAGATTAGGTACCTCAACAATGTTTAATTCAAGGTTAATGATTTCTAACTCACCACCATCTGGATCAGGAATCACGCTGGTTTTATAGAATCTAATATCACTGAATAGCTTTAAATCCCATAATTTTTTAACCACATCACTTAATCGCTGCCCTGGAACATAGATTTCATCTCCTTTACGTAGACCTGTAAAAGCGATTACGGTGTTTTCGTTATAAGTCTGGCTACCTGTTACAGTAATGTCACCTAGTTTATATTTTGTGGCGTTTCCAATAGGTGTATCTGCCTGTTGTGCCTTTATAGTAGTTCCTAATAAAAATACTACTGCTATAAGTAGCGAGTGTGCTAGCTGTCTTGTCATTATTCTATAATTGTTCACTCGTTTTACCGAATCTACGTTCTCGGTCTTGATAATTTTTTAATGCTTCTATAAGATGTTCTTTCCTGAAATCAGGCCATAGCACATCTGTAAAATAAAGCTCTGCATAAGCGATTTGCCATAGCAAAAAGTTGCTTATACGTTGCTCTCCACTAGTTCTAATCAATAGGTCAACGTCTGGCATGTAATTAGTATACAACAAACTATTTATGGTGTCCTGATTGATATTTTCAATTTCTATTTCACCTTCTTTCACCTTACTTGCTACATTTTTAATCACAGTAATTAACTCTTCACGTGACCCGTAACTAAGGGCTAGCGTTAAATTCATGTGATCATTACTTGCAGTAGCGGTAATTACTTCTTGAAGTTCTTTTTGAGCAGTTTTAGGCAATAATTCTAGACTACCTACTGCTTTTAATGAAATATTGTTTTTTTGTAATGTAGGAAGTTCTTTTTTAAGACTAGAAACCAGCAATCTCATAAGAGTATCCACTTCTAGCTTAGGTCTTTTCCAATTTTCTGTACTAAAAGCGTAAAGCGTTAAATTTTTAATACCTAGCTCAGCGCAAGTTTCCACCGTTTCTCTTACAGCTTTTGCTCCTTTCTCATGTCCTCGCACTCGCATGAGACCTTGCTTTTTTGCCCAGCGACCATTACCATCCATAATTACAGCAACATGCTGTGGAATATTATGGGTATGTAGTACGTTTTTATCCATTCTTAAAAATTACAATAACAAGGTTTTCTACCAAATGCATAAGTTAACGTCACTCCAGAGAATACATACCAATCATTATTGTTAATATTCCCAAAACTCACGTTTTCAAAATCCTCGTTATTACTACCATCTAGATTGTCTGTAAATGTATATCGCACACCTGCTTCTAATCCTAGTACTAGTTTAGGCGCAATATTATACTTAACTCCTAAAATAAATGGAATTGCTAATCCTCTATCTGTATCTTCTTCTACTAATTGATTACTTACTTGGTCTAATCTAAATGCCTCATATTGAAAACCAGTAATCCCTGTGTAAATATAGGGCACGATTTGAGGTTTACCAGTGTAAAGTTCCCATTCCCAAAAATTATACTCTATTCCTACACTCGCTTCTATAAGATTATAATTATACTTATATCCTCTTAAATCTCTAGAAACATCATCACTATCGTTATCATCACCTACCATATTAGAAAATATTACCGATGCTCTAAAGCTGTGACGATCACTACGGTTCCATTTAAAAAGACCTCCTACTGTTAGATCTACAGGATCAATAAACTGAGTACTACCTACATCACCTATGATATTACTACCACCGGCAAATAGACCTACTTCATAGGTTTGCGCTTTCGCGAAAGCGAAACAAAAAAGAAAACTAACTAATAATAATAAACGCATGGAAATTTTAAAACGTGCAAATATAACAATTCTCATTACCTGACATGAGTAAACATGCATGATTGTGAGTAATGTAAAACTAGGTTTCTTTAAAATTATTGTCTAATTGCGTTTATCTTCTCCCCAAAGTAATTTATGACGGATGGTTTTTATGAAACTCACGTGCTCTAATTCAATTAAATCTATTGTAAAATCTGCCTTTTTTAAAGTGATTTCAGTCTCATCTGGATATGAGGCTATACGATTATCTAGAGAAGCTAAGAATTCATTTTCTCTACCCATAACTTTTACGGTAATAACTGTATCATCAGGGATCACTAAAGGTCGTGCATTTAAGTTATGAGGTGCTATAGGTGTAATAACTAATGCCTCAGTATCTGGTGTAATCACTGGTCCACCACAACTTAAACTATAACCAGTAGAACCTGTTGGAGTAGAAACGATTAACCCATCTGCCCAATAAGATGTCAACAACTCACCATTAAGGTGCGTCTCTATCTGGATCATACTAGTTGTATTTTGCCTACTTACGGTTACTTCATTAAGTGCAAAGTTGTCTGGTGCTAGATGATTTTCTGAATGTTGAGATGTAGCCGTGATCAAACTACGCTTACTTAAACGATATTTTTTATTGAATAATAAAGTAAATGCCAGTTCCAGCTCTTCAGACTGTAGTGTCGCAAGAAAACCTAGCCTACCTGTATTTATTCCCATAACCGGAATATTGAGCTTACCTATATAGGACACAGCTCTTAATATAGTACCATCACCACCTATACTAATCATTAAATCATAACTGGTATCTAATGACTTAAATGTCCCTGCGATGTTCAGTTCTACCTTATTACCTATAAGGGCAACATAATCTTGTTCTATATATACTTTACAATCTCTTAACTGCAATTGCTCCAGTACACTAGTGATGGTTGAAAGACTATCGTCTTGAAGATACTGACCGTAAATAGCGATTTTCTTCATTACATGTTAAGGTATTTATTAAGGTAATCAGATCGCTCCTTAAGATTATCAAGATAGGTATCTTCTTCTGCTGCGCTGATTACCTCATAACTATATCTTCTAAATGTTTGTAGAACCTGATTTACATTTTCTGCACTTACCTTAACAGTTATCTGAGTTAAATGATCATTATAACCACTAATAAAACAGCCATACAACTTAGAATCATTAGATTCAATAATTTGTGTAATCTCGCTAAAACTATAATCTGTTGTCCCCTTTTCTATAACAATCACAGCACCAGATTCATATAAAAACGGAGAATCATTGAATAACTGTAAAATATCTTTAAGCTCATAGTAACCCAGGTATCGATTATTATCATCCAGTACTGGCATCACATTACAATCATGCTGTGCAAATGCCTCTAATACATCTAACCAGTGAGTATCTGTTTTAACATAAAAAGTATCTAGCGCATATTTTACATCTTTTAAAGTACATCCAGTCTCAAAACAATGCGCATCGTTCTCAGAAACGCACCCTATATATATATTATCCTCCATTACTGGAAGGTGTGAATAGGTCAATTGCGAGAATATATTTTGAGATACCGTAACCTCATCTGTAACCTGAAGCGGTTTCACATCATTAATAATGTATTCTTGAATGTTCATTTAACAAGCTTTTTTTGCAAATTAATCATTTCTGTGATTACTCGTTGCGGTCAATCCTTTGTATTTTTGAATCTCAATTAATTATTATGACCGCACTTAGTGTAAATGTTAATAAAATAGCCACGCTGCGCAACGCTCGTGGAGGAAATGTACCTGACTTGATAAAATGCTCTCTTGATATAGAACGTTTTGGAGCGCAAGGTATCACCATACATCCTCGACCAGATGAAAGACATATCAGATATCAAGATGCCCGTGATCTTAAAAAGGTAATTCAAACAGAATTAAACATTGAAGGAAATCCCAATGAGAAGTTTATAGCGCTAGTTGACGAGGTACAACCAGCGCAAGTAACATTAGTACCAGATGCTGTAGACGCCATAACATCAGACGCAGGATGGGACACAATTAAAAACGAGGCTTATCTAACTAAGATTGTCAAGCACTTTAAAGATCAAGGTATAAGAACCAGCATATTTGTAGATCCATCAATAGAAATGGTTGAAGGCGCAGCAAAAACCGGTGTTGATCGCATAGAACTTTATACTGAAGCATATGCACATCAATATCCTAGCGATAAGCAAGCAGCAGTAGCCCCATATATTAAAGCTGCTCAAAAAGCGCTTGATTTAGGCTTAGGAATAAACGCAGGTCATGACCTATCACTAGAAAACATGAGATATTTTAAAGACAATGTACCTGGACTACTGGAGGTATCTATAGGCCACGCTCTTATATCCGAAAGCCTTTACATGGGTCTTGAAAATGTTGTGAATATGTATAAATCCAGATTAACCGACTAGATGCTGCATTCAATCATTTTAGGAGAAGGAAAACCACTTGTTATTTTACACGGGTTTTTAGGCATGGCAGACAACTGGAAAACTCTAGGTAAGGAATGGAGTGAAAACGGTTATGAAGTTCATTTAATAGACCAGCGCAATCATGGACGTAGTTTACACAGTGTAGACTTTAACTACACACTACTTGCAAAAGACGTTCACGATTATTGTATAGATCACCAACTGGAGAATATCAATTTAATAGGTCATTCTATGGGCGGAAAAGTTGCTATGAAAGTGGCTGCAGACTTTCCACAGCTTATTAGTAAACTAGTTATCGCAGACATCGCCCCTAAAACCTATGCACCGCATCACAGTGATATTATTAACGGTTTAAAATCCATCAACTTTGATGAGATAAAAAATCGTAAAGATGCAGATGAGCAACTATCTAAACGTATTCCAGATTTTGGAACAAGACAATTCTTATTAAAAAGTTTATATAGAATAGATAAAAATAGATATGGATGGCGCTTTAATCTAGAAGTATTAGGTGATAGTCAAGAGATGATTGGTTTTCAAGAACCCATCCAGACTCAAATAAATATCCCTACACTGTTTGTTAGAGGTGCAAATTCAGGATACATTAACGATAACGATTTCGTAATTATAGAACACGCTTTCGCGAAAGCGGACTTAAAAACAATCCCTAATGCAGGACACTGGTTGCACGCAGAACAACCTGAAATTTTCTATAATACGGTCACAAGTTTTCTTACAGATTAAATACTATGCAAGCATAATAATAACGAAAACGCTTGCGTAAGAAGTTTAAAATATTAAATTTGACTTAACAAAACCCCAATTTTTTTAATAACAAACTGATTATGAATAAATTAAAAGCTTTAGCAGTGCTTCTTTTGATTTCTACAATGGCTTATGCTGGTGGATATCGAGTAAGTACACAGAGTAATAGACAGTTAGCCATGGGACACACTGGTGTGGCTGTAGTTAACAGTGCTGACATTCTCTTTTTCAATCCAGCAGGATTGGTACACTTAGAAAACAAAATTAATTTTAGTGCTGGTGGATTCGGCGTTTTTTCCAGCGTTTCTTATCAAAACTCAGAATTTGGAACTTCTTCAGAAACTGACAGCCCTACAGGTACTCCTGTTTATGCTTATGGAACTTATAAAATCAATGAAAAGCTTGCTGTAGGTTTAGGTATTTACACTCCTTTTGGTAGTAATGTAACATGGCCTACAGATTGGTCAGGTTCTCATTTAGTAAATGAAATTGAATTAAGCGCTATATTTATACAACCTACTATTTCTTATCAACTATTTGATAGCGTTAGTATAGGTGGTGGACCGATTCTAGCGATAGGCGGAGTTACCTTTAACAGAAACGCTGGCCAATCACTTACTGATGAGCAAGGTAATCGTTCAAATGTAGGCATTGATGATTCAGGTGTTACGGCATGGGGTTGGACCGCAGGTTTAATGTTTACACCTAATGATCGTTTCTCTTTTGGTTTTAACTATCGTTCTTTAATTAATATTGAAAGTACAGAAGGAACAGCTACATTCTCAAATTTCCCTAACTCTGCATTAACACCAGCAAACGGTGAAACTGGATTTACAGCGACACTTCCTTTACCAGCAGAAATCACTGTAGGACTTAGTCATAAGTTTTTTGACGATAAACTTTTACTTGCATTTGATTACAATCGTGCATTATGGAGTGAGTACGAAAGTCTAGATCTAGTTTTTGAAAATGGATCTACTTCTATCAATCCTAGAAACTACAAAGACTCTTCTTCATGGAGATTAGGTGCTCAATATTTAGCAACTGATAATCTTACCTTAAGAGCCGGATGGTACTATGATGAATCTCCTGTACAATCTGGTTATTTTGCGCCAGAGACACCACGTAACGACTCTTTAGGATACACCTTCGGACTTTCTTATCAAGTTAATTCTAAACTTGCTATCGATGCTTCATTCCTTTACTTAAGATTTAAGGAAGTAAATGAATCGTATGACTTCTTTACAGATCCGGGCGCTTCGGCACCTTCTTCTTTTGGTGGAACTTATAAATCACAAGCGCTTATTCCTGGTATAGGAGTAACATATAGCATGTAAAAAAACAATGATGATGAAAAATTTAATTTAAAATATATAGGCCTTTTTATCGCAGCAGCTGCGGTAGTAAGTTGTGAGGTAGAGTTTGATAATCCTATTGATGAAGCTGGAGTATACACCTCTGGTGAAGCAGATTTTTCAAATTATGTATCTGTAGGTAACTCTTTAACATCTGGTTATGCAGATGGCGCACTTTATCTAGACGCTCAATTAAAATCTTTTCCAGCAATAATGGCTGGTCAAATGGAACTTGCTGGTGGTGGTGAATTTATCCAACCGTTAGTAAATGACAACGCTGGTGGATTGCTTGCAGGTGGAGTTCAAATATTGCCTAATCGTTTTGTATTAGCAGTAGATGCAAATGGTAGTCCTGCACCAGCCGTTTATACTGGCGAGGCACCTACTACTGATATTACTAACACATTTACTGGTAAATTGAATAACTATGGTGTGCCAGGAGCAAAAAGTTTTCATTTAGGCGCACCAGGATATGGAAATATCGCAGGTGTGGCAACAGGCCAGGCTAATCCATATTATGTGCGTTTTGCATCTGGTGGAATGTCTACTGTAATAGGTGATGCCGCTGCAGCAAACCCAAGCTTCTTTACACTATGGATAGGTAATAATGATATTCTTTCTTTTGCTACCTCTGGTGGTGTAGGAGTTGATCAAACTGGAAACTTTGACCCAACTACTTATGGCAGTAATGACATAACGGATCCTAACGTATTTGCAGGTGCTGTATCTCAATATGTGACAGCATTAACGGCAAATGGAGCTAAAGGAGCAGTGGTTAACATCCCAGATGTAACTTCAATACCTTTCTTTACAACTGTTCCTTTTGCGCCATTAAGCCCTGCAAATCCAGATTTTGCCGCTCAAATCCCAGCTTTAAATGCTCAATTTGGTGCGTTAAATCAAGCGTTTGCATTTTTAGGTGTACCTGAAAGATCTATTACTTTTTCTACTACAGCTGCAAGTGCAGTAGTAATTAAAGACGAATCATTGACAGATATATCAGCACAACTTACACAGGTTTTAATTGGAGGCGGATTTCCTGCTCAACAAGCTGCACTTTTCGGTCAGCAATATGGACAAGCAAGACAAGCAACTGAGGACGACCTATTAGTATTCACTAGTCAGACTGTAATTGCACAGCTTAACAGTACACGTTTCCAAGAGTTAGTAGGTCTAGGTCTTGATCAAGCAACCGCTGGTCAGTTATCAGTAAACGGTATTACATTCCCGTTAGAAGATCAGTGGGTTTTAACTCCTGAAGAACAAACTGCTATAAGCACAGCTCAAACAGCATACAACTCTACTCTAGAAGCTCTTGCAGCTGCAAACGATCTTGCTTTTGTAGATGCTAGAACAGCACTTTCACAAGTAGCTAACGGTGGCGTATCTTTTAATGGTGGTGTTTTAACATCTACTTATGCGACAGGTGGTGCCTTCTCTTTAGACGGTGTTCACCCTACACCAAGAGGATATGCTCTTACAGCAAACTTTATTATAGATGCTATAAACGCTCAATATGGTGCTAATGTTCCTAAGGTAAATATAGGTGCATACCGCTCTATTCAAACTAGTGACTCTGTTAACTAGTTATAAACTATAACAACATTAAAATCCGTCTCGGTCTAACTGAGACGGATTTTTTTATTTTTACCACCTAAATTATACCTTATGAAATTTATACTCAAACTATTAATAACCGCACTACTAGTTGTTTTGTTATCAAAGCTATTACCAGGAGTAAATACCGATGGATATCTAAGTGCGATTTTAGTTGCCATTTCATTATCACTTCTTAACTTTATAGTAAGACCTATTCTAGTGATTCTCACATTACCAGTGACCATAATTACACTAGGAATATTTCTTTTAGTCATCAATGCAATTATCATTTTATTAGCAGACTGGTTAGTGAGTGGTTTTGATGTAGATGGACTTTTATGGGCCTTTATTTTCTCTTTATTATTAGCAATTGGCCGTTCAATTTTATTCCAACTTCTAGAAAAGGACAAGGATTAACTAACACAAGATTCCATATTACGGTAGCATTTTGTACCCTAAAAACGTAAAATCAAGTTAAAACCACAGCTTTAAAACTGTTCATTATTATAAAGTATTTGTTTACACGCAAATAAAGAGTAATTTTGCACCCCAATTTTAACAGCACTTAAAAGTCTTTAAATGAATATCAAGCGCACTGACATAGACGCACTTAATGCGTTGCTTACACTAACTGTTGAGAAAGCAGACTATCAAGAACAAGTAGATAAGTTACTTGCAGATTATCGCAAGACAGCAAACATTCCTGGTTTCAGAAAAGGACATGTACCTGCTAGCTTAATCAGAAAAAAATACAGAACTCCTATTCTAGTTGAAGAGATCAATAAAATGATCCAGCAACAATTGAACGAGTATATTACTAAAGAAGAACTTGAGTTATTAGGTAATCCACTTCCTAAAGCACAAGAAGACATCAACTGGGAAGCAGATGATTTTACCTTTGAATTTGAACTAGGTATTGCTCCACAATTTGATGTAGATGTAAAAGGTAAAAAGACCATCACTCATTACGAGATCAAAACTGATGACGATACTTTAAACCGTCAGATAGATCGTATCCGTGAGCAATACGGTAAACTAATTGCCAAAGATACCGTTGCTGAAGGTGATCAAATCACTGGAGTATTCCGTAACGATGATGAAGGAATCAACAGCGATGCTACTTTTAAAACCGATAAAATCAAAGGTAAAACTAACCTTAAGAAATTTGTAGGTAGTAAAGTAGGTGATACTATAGAATTAAAAACTAAAGGCCTTTTTGAAGATGATCACGATTTGATGAACTTCTTAAAAGTAGAGCACGATAAAGCACATGGCCTAGACATTAAAGTAACTTTTGAAATCACTGAAGTTAACGAGCGTGAACTTGCTGAGATGAATCAAGAGTTCTTTGATAAGTTATTCGGTCCTGGAGTTATTTCAAGTAAAGAAGAATTAATGGAACGTTTAAGAGAAGATGCTGGTCGCCAGTTCTCTCAACAAACAGATCAAAAATTATTAACTGACGTAACTGAAGGCTTAATAGAAAATACAAAATTTGATCTCCCAGCAGACTTTTTAAAGAGATGGATAGCAAATTCTGGTGAGAACCCTATGACTGAAGAAGAAGCCGCTGCAGAGTATGAGCGTTCTGAAAAAGGTCTACGTTACCAGCTAATTGAATCTAAAATATTAAAGACTAATCCAGATCTTCAATTAAAATTTGAAGAACTAAAAGATTATTCTCGTACTCAAATCAAAGCTCAAATGGCACAATATGGTCATACAGATGCTACTGATGAAGAGATAGATGGAGTTGTTGCACGCATCATGCAAAACCAAGAAGAGGTAAAAAGAATGAGCGAGCAACTACAAAACGAAAAAATGTTACAATTCTTTAAAGACAACGCAAAGCTCAAGAAAAAAGAGCTTACCTATGAAGAGTTCATTAAGGAAGCCTACGAGTCATAAACTCGATGGAATAATTCTTATCTTTAGGGCGTTAACTTTATCAATAGGTTAACGCCTTTTTTACCTTATTAAAAGTAATATTACCACATGGATATATCTAAAGAATTTGAAAAGTTTGCCGTAAAAGATCAAGGTGTCAACCCGATGTATTACGATAAAATCATGGGTAGCATGTACCCTACTAATCTTACTCCTAATATTATTGAAGAGCGCCAGATGAACATCGCCATCTTTGATGTGTTTTCACGTTTAATGATGGATCGCATCATCTTTATGGGAACTGGAGTAAATGATCAAGTAGCAAACATTATACAAGCACAGTTGCTTTTCTTAGAAAGCACAGATGCAAACAAGGACATACAAATCTACATTAACTCACCAGGTGGTAGCGTTTATGCAGGATTAGGTATTTATGACACGATGCAATTTATCAAACCAGATGTTGCTACAATTTGTACCGGTATGGCAGCTAGTATGGGAGCTGTTTTATTATGTGCAGGAGCAGATGGTAAGCGCAGTGCATTACCACACAGTCGTGTAATGATCCACCAGGTTTCTAGTGGTGCACAAGGACAAGCTAGCGATATAGAAATCACCGCACGTGAGGTTGTAAAATTAAGAGAAGAATTATATACTATCATTGCCAAGCATTCTAAGCAAACTTATGAAAAGGTCTATGCAGACTCTGATCGTGATTACTGGATGAAAGCTGCCGAGGCTAAAGAGTACGGTATGATTGATGAAGTACTAACTCGTGACTAGTACATCTGTTATAATGTTTACGCTTTCGCGAAAGCGTATTATAAAACATAGTACTACAAACTACAAATTATGAGTAAAGAACAACTGGAATGCAGTTTTTGTGGCCGTAACAAGGCTGATACCAATTTGCTAATTGCAGGATTAGACGCGCACATCTGTGATCGTTGTATTGAGCAAGCACATGGTATTGTATTAGAAGATGTCAAGAAAGAAGATGAAACTGGCATCACTAATGCCGAGCTGAAACTGCGCAAGCCACAAGATATTAAAGCTTTTCTTGATGAGTATATCATAGGTCAAGAGTTCACTAAAAAAGTGATGTCTGTCGCCGTTTATAATCACTACAAGAGATTATTACAAGTAGATAACGATGATGATGTTGAGATTCAAAAATCCAATATCCTTATGGTTGGACAGACCGGTACTGGTAAAACGCTTATTGCCAAAACCATTGCTCGCATGCTTAATGTACCACTTGCCATAGTAGATGCCACGGTACTTACTGAGGCTGGTTATGTAGGTGAAGATGTAGAAAGTATCTTAACACGCCTATTACAAGCTGCCGATTATAATCTTGAAAAAGCACAAACCGGAATCGTATTCATCGATGAGATAGATAAAATTGCTCGCAAGAGTGATAATCCATCTATTACTAGAGATGTATCTGGTGAAGGTGTGCAACAAGGACTTCTTAAATTACTAGAAGGAACCGTTGTTAACGTACCGCCTAAAGGTGGTCGTAAGCATCCAGACCAGAAATTTATCGAAGTGAATACAGAGAATATCTTATTTATCGCTGGTGGAGCCTTTGATGGTATAGAAAAAGTGATCCGTAAGCGATTGAATATGCAAGCGGTAGGTTTTAGCGCTAGTATGTCAAATGATGACGTAAAAGATCAAGATAATATCTTGAAATATATCATCCCTAAAGATGTAAAAGATTTTGGGATGATTCCAGAAATCATAGGTCGTTTGCCAGTGCTTACACACATGAATCCATTAGATGCAGGAACTTTAAGAGCTATTCTTACCGAACCTAAAAATGCGATTATCAAGCAGTATACGAAGCTTTTTGGCATGGATGACATCACGTTCACCATTACTGATGGTGCGCTAGAATACATAGTGGAAAAAGCGATTGAATATAAGTTAGGTGCTCGTGGATTGCGTTCCCTTTGTGAAGCCATCTTTACAGACGCTATGTTTGAATTACCGAGCAGTGATGATAAAGAATTTAAAGTCACAAAAACCTATGCCGAGTCTAAACTCAACAAAAGCGGTATTAGAAAACAATTAAAGGCTGTGATTTAAAACCCCATTATAAGAAGGGATATCTGTGAACTCCATAGCATAGTCCAAGAGAATACCTGAATCAATTCTGTTTTTTTCAAGGTTATTAAAAATTGGATTGATAGAATTTCTCCATTGATTATCGACATTAAGCTGTGCAAATAATATAGAAGGTAAAAGTGTAAGTAGTAGTAATAATTTTTTCATGGTGAGCTTTTTTATACTGTTTTTAGTTTGTGTAAAAAGAATCAAACCTTCCTTCTGTAATTTGATAAACTTGATTGTTCTCTAAGTTTAGAATTTCGAATTCAAAAGTACCTGAGATTATTTGGTTTGTTTCGTCTAACTTAGTAATAGTGGTAGTCCCCAGATGTAGGTTGCTAGTTGTATTCTCATTAAATTCTAAACTTTGTTCATTATAAGAGAATACTATATTACCGAATAAAATTTCATTTGTGGGGTCTCCTAAAATATACTGACCGTTTTCATTGATTTGACCGTTTCCAATTATACTTATAGACTCTGGAAATCCGACATCTCGATCAAATCCAATTAATAAATTGTAAGATCCATTCACTAATTGATATTGAGCATTTACACCTCCAAATGCAAAGTAAGGTTCTCCATTAACAAGACACCCAAAAGTACCAGCACCAGTTTGTGTAATGGGTGGTAGGCAGTCTATTCCTTGACATTCTGGAGAGTCGTCGTTTTCACAAGAAATTGTGCACAATAAAAGCATTGCGCACAAGCACATATTTAATAGTTTCATAAAATTACATTTTATACAACCAGTTAGGGGAGAATTGCTGGTCATTTGATATTCTAAAATTATAGGACTTTACTGAGTCAAATGTTAAAGAGTTGTTAATATGAAACAGATTCTCTAGAAACAACCTTAAAACACTAATTTTCAATTAGTTGATATTTTACAGATTTGTTTTGTTTAACTTCAATATAACATTGATAACAATTATTAAACATAGTTAAAGCAAGAATAAAATATAACTAATCCTCAATTCTAGTTTGCAATTGCAACAACTCTTCCATATAATCTCTAGAATTACTCAATCTAGGAATTTTATGTTGTCCACCTAGTTTGTCTTTTTCTTTGAGCCAGTTGTAGAACAAATCGGGTTGTGCGTCGTGAATTTTAAGCTCTGTAAGTGTGATGTTATTAGCTCGTTTTGCCTCATAGTCTGAGTTCACTTGCTGGAGTTCTTTATCCAGCGTGCGAGCAAATTTTTGCAAGTCAGTAGGTTTGTGATCAAACTCGATCATCCACTCGTGAGCACCTTTTTCTTTTCCTTGCATAAAAATGGGTGCTACCGTATAATCTTTAATACTGCATGGCACTTCTTTCATTGCTTTTTTAAGCGCAGCCTCAGCATTTTCTATGATGAGCTCTTCTCCAAAAACATTAATATGGTGTTTCGTTCTACCAGTAACTTTGATGTGATATGGTGCTTTACTCGTAAAACGTACCGTATCGCCTATTTTATAACGCCACAAACCGCCATTTGTAGTAATAACTATGGCATAGTTCTCTCCTACTTCTACTTGGTCTAAGGTGATGATTTTTTCATCTGGTGTCCCATAAGTTTTCATGGGTATGAACTCATAGAAAATTCCGTAATCCAGCATTAACAGCAACTCCTTGTTATCATTACTATCTTGTATGGCAAAGAATCCTTCACTGGCATTATAGGTCTCGTAATACTTGATTTTATCGTCAGGCAACAACTTTTTATATTGATCTACATAAGGATCAAAACTCACGCCTCCATGAAAGAACACTTCCATATCAGGCCATACTTCTAAGATATTGTTTTTCCCAGTAGTTTCTAGCACGTTATTCAACAACACCATCATCCATGACGGTACACCAGCAAGACTGGTTACTTTCTCATTAATAGTTTCTCGTACTATGGCTGGCATCTTAGTTTCCCAGTCGGGCATCAATGCTATTTCATTACCTGGTGTGGAACTATAATCTGCCCAAAAAGGCATATTATCTATTAATATAGAACTTAAATCACCAGCACTAGTACCAGCTATTTTATCTAGTTTTTTACTACCACCTAGACGCAAGCCTTTACCTCTAAACAGTTTTGAATTAGGATTATTATTAAGATACATACATAACAAATCTTTTGCCGCTGCATAATGACAATCTTCAAGAGATTCTTGACTTACCGGTATGAATTTACTACGGCTACTAGTAGTACCACTACTCATGGCAAACCATTTAATAGGTGTAGGCCATAAAATGTTGTTTTCACCATTTTTACAACGCTCAATATCATCTTGAACATCATTATAATTTCCTAATGGCACACGGTCTGCAAAATCCCGATATGACTTCATATCTGCAAAGCCATATTTTTTTCCTACTTCAGTATGACGTGCAAAACGTATCATGTCCATCAACAGATTGTTTTGCAACTCTTGTGGATGCTTCATAAAAAGCTCCATATCATGTATACGTTTCTTAAGAAACCACGATACTACAGAATTGATTAACGGTATAGCCATAAAGCCGAAAAAACTTGGGTATTTTTACCGTACTAAAATACTACTAAAAACATAAAGCGACTATGCTGGTTACAGGAACCTTACGTAAAATGCAGACTGAACTACAAGAAACCGTTCAATACTATTGGGTTTTTAAAGATAACTTTATACATGTTAACCAGCTGCTCGATAAAAATATCCATATCAAGCATGTCGCAAATGAATGTCTTAATTGCGGCCTGGATAAGAAAATATGGCGTCAGGGATTTTGCTACGATTGTTTTACTAGCGCACCACAAGCTGGCGACTGGATCATGAAACCAGAACTGAGTCGTGCCCATCTAGACGAGGAAGATCGTGATCTAGAATATGAGAAAAAAGTACAGCTTAAACCGCACATCGTTTACCTAGCAAATTCCAGCAATGTAAAAGTAGGTGTCACACGCAAAACGCAAGTACCGACTCGATGGATTGATCAAGGTGCACATGAGGCAATTGCTATTTTAGAAACGCCTAATCGCTACCTAGCTGGAATTGCTGAAGTTGCCCTAAAAGATCACGTAGCAGACAAGACCAATTGGAGAAAAATGTTGACTAATGATATTGAAGATGTTGATTTATTACGCTTTCGCGAAAGCGTCATCGAACACATCCCTGAGGAAGCAAAAGAGTATATTCTAGCACCAGAAAACGAGATGCATATCAATTTTCCTGTATTACAATATCCAGCAAAGGTAAAAACGGTAAACCTTTCTAAAACACCAGAGCACAGTGGAATCGTGAAGGGAATTAAAGGTCAATATCTAATTTTTGAAGATGGCCACGTCATGAATGTACGCAGCCATGAAGGTTATGTGGTGGACCTAATGATTGATTAAGACTTTTTCTTTTTAAATAAATTATTTAAAATATTTCCGGCAGCTTCTTTTACTTTATCCTCTGCCTCTTCTTTTACTTTACCTATAGCTGTGGTGTCTTTAGGTTTTGTAACCGCAGTAGAGTCCTTTACCTGAGCCTGCGTGGTATCACTAGGCTTTTTATTACCTGTAATAGCATCTTTAATACCATCTAATGGATTTTTACCACCTAATATATCTGTAACAGCATCGTCTAGTGTTTCTTTACCTTTATCTTTAATACGCGCCTTTTGTATCTCGACAATTTGATTTGTGAGATTTTTAACGGCTAGATCTAGATTTAAATCAACATTAGGTTTCATAAACGATCCAGATAATTGAACAGGTATTGGTACTGATATTTTATCAATATCCTCATCACTTAGCTTTGCAAGCAATGCAGCGCCATCAGTACCTAAATATCTGGCTGGCACATTTAAATCTAGCTTATAACTCATATCATTAGTCAAACTATGCGCTCCACTAGCTGTGATTTTAATGTCTTTAATATTAAAATCAAATGGGGTGATTTGAACAGCTCCATCTTTAAAAGTGAGCTTAGTAACTAGGTCTGAAATTTTCAAATCATCTAGATTAATAAAATTAAGGCGATCATCTAGTTTTGCAATTAATGGTGCCTTGTTTTTATCAATTTCTCTAGTTAATAATTGTGCAATAGCATCACCAGTAAGACTACTGATTATAGGTGTAAGATCATTATTTAGTTGACCAGTTAAATTAATCTCAGTATTTATCTTTCCTTTTAATGCCTGTATGATAGGTACTAACTTTTGGAACATTTCAAATCCTTCAAAAGATTGAGCAATATCTAGATCATTCATGTCTAGCGCCATGTTAAATAATGGCGTGTCACCTTTAGTCGTTACAGATCCATTAAAACCTATGTTACCATTAAAAATATCAGTAGTGGTATTATTTAGTGTTAGTGTTTCATCCCTAACCAAAGCAAGACCTTTTACATTAGTCAAAGTGAGATTATCATACAACACTTTATTTGCACTAAACGACATGTCTGCATTAAGGAAGGAAGGTATTTTTATGGCCTCTGTAGTAACCGCTGCAGAATTAGCACTACTAGTTTCAGTAGTCTCAACTTCTGTTTCTGTCATAAAATCAGAAGTGTCAAACTGATTAGAATCTACTTTAAAACTTCCTTTAAGATCTTGATCTTTAAATAAGAACCCCATTAAATTACTAATCGTACCGTTTGCCGCAAAATCTGTATTACCAGTTTTAGCCTTAAAATTATCGAGCTTAATCCTGGTATTATTCATATCAAGATCTGCACGCTCTATGTAAAGTGGTTTTTTTAAATCTGCACTAGCATAGTTGAAGTCTGTTAAACTTGCGGTTCCTTTAGTATTGATATTTTCATAACGCTCTTGTTCTACACTGTTCATGTCAAACTTTGTAGATACGTCTGCTACTAATGTACCGTCTAGATTCATGTCATCTCCCATAGGGAAAGCTTTAGATAGATTCCCTAAATTCAATGTACCATCTAGGTTTAAATCTACTAGCATATTAGTAGTCAAGTTGCGTACGAGCGCGTTTCCTTTCAATCGATCTTGACCTATATTAAAAGCAACATTCCCTATTTTAACATAGGTATCTTCTGCAAGACCTGTTGTATTTTTTATCTGTGTATCAATATCAATTTTAGTAACACTTTGCGGTAAGTCAGGATATTTAAAAGAGGCATTATTAGAGCTAATATTGATATCTAGCTTTGGTATATGCACATCGTCTACCATACCATTAATAACACCATTAACCGTAAAATCACCAGTGGTGGTAATACCGTCCAAATTTTTACGATAAACCTCAGGAATGACTGCAAAGAAATTTTTAAAATCAGAACTAGGTGTTTTAAACGCTAGGTCTACCATCGTACCATCTTCTACCATTTGCACATAACCGTCGAGGTTTAACTTGAGATCATTAATTAAAGCCTCATTTTCTTGAAGAGTATATTTCTGATTTGCGAGATCCATTAAAATATCTGCATCTAGTTCTACTTGCTGACCAGACAAATACTCCACATCATCAAGCCCATAAAAAACCTGCGCGCTAGTCTTAGTGTCTAATGTACTACTGTCTAGTGAGAAATCACCGTTACCAGTATGCGTTAGATTCACTAACCTTAATTTATTCTTTGTAGCTACGTCTTCATAACTAAAATCAGAATTGTTAATCTCATAATGATTTAAATCAAAACTAAAACCAGACGTGGTGTCTAGTGGCTCTTCTACAACAACCGCCGTAGAATCTACCTTTGCAATGTCCCAGCTGGCTTTTCCGTCTGCATTTACTTTAAGTCTTGAAATTGCGTCATTAATGACTAATTCATTAATATGTATAGGGTCAGATGCATCATTAAATAAATCACCAACTGGTAAGTCCAGTTTGACCTCTTTACCATAAAAAAGAGTATCGCCTTCAAATGGCGCTTTATTTATTACAGATAATCCATCAATCTGTAATCTAGCATCTGGAAAGGCTCTAAACAAACTCAAATCCACATCTGCAAATTCAACCTGAGCATCTAGTGCACCATTCAATTTATTTTTAATGATAGTTGCGATTTGGTCTTTAAACAAAAACGGCGCGGCAACCAAAAGCACGACTACAGCCAATAAAAAAACACCTAATATTTTAAAAAACTTTTTCATCAATCTATTTTAATTTCTTCTCCTATATCTAATTTGAATAACCTTCTAAAAACATATACACCTAGATATAATAACGGTGTATCGATTAACGCTACTAACAATTTAAACAAAAATCCAGCGCCCAGTAATGGCCAGAATCGCTCCCATGGAATCACGTCATAGTAACATAACAATAATAACACACTCATAGTGTCAACAAACTGTGAAAATATGGTACTCGCATTATTGCGCAGCCATAACATTTTCCCTTTTGTCAACCGTTTCCAGAAATGATAAATCTGTATATCCACAAATTGTGCAAATAAATAAGCCAGCATGCTAGCAATAACAGCGATTGTTGTCGCACCAAAAACCCTATTAAATACATCATCCTTAATCGCAGAAAAATCAGTTGCTGGAGCAGCATCTGCTACATAGATAATCCCTAGACTAAATACCGATGCAAAAATTCCTGCAAGTACTAGATCATTTGCTTTACGTCTTCCATAAATCTCACTCACTAAATCTGTTATAAGAAATGTAATCGGATAGGGTAATAAACCTACTGATATCTCAAAATTGAATAGCCCTAAAGGATTCCAATAAAAAAACTTCTGAAAAATTAGATTAGATACCACTAGCGAACATATAAACAATGCCGCGAGAACTAAATAAATACGATGTGCCGTGCGCAAATCTGCGCCCAAAAGAGTTTTCATATTAATGTAAAAGTAGCTTTTAGGCTGCGTATAATTCCTTAATTTGCTGCAAAATTTTTAGACATCACTTCAAATCATAACCATAAGATATTCATAGCTTTAGGCAGTAATCTAGGAGATCGTGAAACGCATCTTCTTGATGCCGCTCGACTAATTGAGAGTACATTGGGCTTGATAATTAAGACAGCACCGGTTTATGAAGTGCCTGCAGCAGGTTTTACTGGCGGTAATTTTTTAAACACTTGTATATTAGTTCACAGTCATAAAAATCCACTAGAGACCATCACCATATTACAACAAATTGAACGTGATCTAGGTCGTGTTCCTAGAAGCGGTGATACTTATGAGGATCGTGTTATAGATTTAGACATATTACTATTTGATGATCAAATTATAGACCTACCGCAATTGCAAGTTCCACATCCTAGAATGGATAAACGTTCATTTGTTATGCAGCCACTTACGGCAATTGCTAGTAAGCTACATCATCCCATCTTAAAAAAGAGTATACAAGAAATTGCAGATTCCTTAGAGTCATTGAACAACAAGGTTAGTTTTGATATTCCGCTTTCGCGAAAGCGATATCCCATAACTAATATCAATTTTATAGCTATTGAAGGAAACATAGGCTCAGGTAAAACAAGTCTTTCTCATAAAATTGCTGAAGATTTTAATGGCAAACAAGTCCTAGAACGCTTTGCAGACAATCCTTTTCTTCCTCTTTTTTATGAAGATACCGAAAGGTATGCATTCCCGCTTGAGATGTCATTTCTCGCAGATCGCTATCAACAATTAAGTGATGATGTAGCGCAACAAGATCTATTTTCAGATTTTACAGTTGCAGATTATTATGTGATTAAATCACTTATATTCAGCAAGATAACCCTTGAAAAAGAAGAATACTCATTATACAAAAGGTTATTTAACATGATGTACAAAGAACTGGTAAAGCCTGATTTATACATCTATCTATACCAGACAGAAGATCGTTTATTGCAAAATATTAAAAAGCGTGGCCGTGATTATGAGCAAAACATCGAGGCCAGTTACTTATCTCAAATCCAGCAAGGTTATGCAGATTTTATAAGATCTCAACAGGATTTAAAAATTAAGGTTATTGACGTGACAGACCTTGATTTTGTAAATAATCAAGAAGATTATTTAAAAGTACTAGAACAAATCACCTCAGCTATTTAAGAATTGAGTTTATAGAACAAATCATAGATCACAATTCCTGTACATACTGAGATATTTAAGGAATGTTTTGTGCCATATTGCTCTAGCTCAATAACAGTTTTACACGCATTTACAACCTCTTGTTGCACACCTTTCACCTCATTACCCATCACTACAGCTACTTTTTTAGTAGATGGCTTAAAACCTCGTAGAGTGACTGAATCTTCTGCTTGCTCAATAGCACAAGTAGTGACTCCTTGCTCATTAAGCTCTTTAATAACATCAATAGTGTGCTCACGATATTCCCAGGCTACCGTTTCTGTCGCGCCCAATGCTGTTTTTCTAATATCCTTATGTGGTGGTTGTGCTGTGATACCGCATAGATATATTTTTTCTACTCGATATGCATCTGCACTACGGAAAACAGATCCTATATTATTAAGACTACGCACATTATCTAATACAATGATGAGCGGTGTTTTATTGCTTTCGCGGAAGCGATCTACTGACAATCGATCTAATTCTTCATTAAGTAATTTTCTCATATCAAGATGAAGAGGTTTTTGAAACTAAAAAAGGACTGCTTTCACAGTCCTTTTAGTTTGAATATAAATAGTATTATAAGTTCACTGCAGGACAGTTACAACTCCATCTATCCTTAGTACATAAGAAGTCGATTCCTAGCGTAATCTGGTGGAATCCACCGCTGGCAAATTTAATTTCACCAAACTGGTAACTATACGTATAAGCAAATGTAAAATTCTTGTGCTTAATCCCTAATAGTGGAGAAAGCAAAGAAAGATTTTGTTCTTGAATGCTTGTTCCATTTACGAACTCTGCACCATCAAAACTCTGACGATAAGAAGCTCCTAGGTATAAGACACTGTTGTCATTAAGATCATAATATGCCTTAGCATTAAAATCCATGAACTGTTCTTCAGTACGGTCTGTACGTTGATATAAGAAAGATGGTTCCCATTGCCATTTTGAATTACGTGGCGCAAAAAGATATCCTAATGTTGCGATGTATCGACGTTGGTTTGTGCTTTCAAAACCTTCAGAATAAATTTCGCGATTTTGGAAGATAGCATTCTTTACAGTCATGTGTGCATAAAACTCTTTATAGAAGTAAGAAGCACCTATATCTACATTAAAGTAAGAATCAGATCTTAAAACTCCAGTAATGATAGGATCAAAGTCTGTCAGGTCAAAATCAGATTCATCTAACCTACTTTGAACAAGACCTACATTTACACCAAAAGAAAGTCTATTAAGATCTTCAAATCCACCACCTACTTGAAGGTGATAAGCATAAGAAATGTATCCACCTGTCTGTGAGTGATAACCATTTTTATCGTTGAAAAGAATAGCACCTATACCACTATTTTCTCCTATTGCTGTATTAAAACTGAGTGTCTGTAAGTTAGGAGCATCTTCTTGATCAAACCATTGCTGTCTGATAGTAGACCTAACTTTACCACAACTAGCAGCACCTGCCATCGAAGGATGTAATAAGTAATAGTTGTCTGTTAAGTAATCCAGATATACTGGTACACCTTCTTGAGCTAACGCAAACTGACTGCTAAATGCTAGTGCCAGTACAATTAAAATTTTTCTCATGTTCTATTAAGTCTATTCTATCTCTTTAACGCAAAATGCCCACCAAATGTTTTATTGCTTCCGTTTTCTATGTATTCCACTTGGAACCAATAATCTGATGATGGTAACGGTTGACCATTATAAAAACCATCCCATCCTATACCGGAAGGATTCATTTGTTTAAGCAGTTTTCCGTATCGGTCAAATATATAAATTTTTGTAGTAGGTTCATTGTTAATTCCAATGATGTTCCAAGTATCATGGTAACCATCGTTGTTAGGCGTGAAATAGCGTGGATAACCGATGACATCAATAGGGATTTCTACTGTATTACAACCGTCTAAATCCTGTATATATACCACATGCAGACCTGGTGTAACGTCTTCAAAAAAGCCATTATATTGCCATGGACCATCATCTACACTAAAAATATATTGCGTTGCAGGTCCTTGAGCAAAGGCTTCTATTCTATGGACTTCATCAAAATATCGAGATGTTACCTCAGCACCAAAACTATCTGGCGGACCTAATTGTCTTACCTCTGTAGTTTGAGAACTATTACAACCTGTAGTCGTATCTGTAGCTGTTACCGTATACATTCCTACCATAGTAGCTGTAAGTGTCGCTCCTGTTTCAGCAGGCAATACATTACCGTCTAACGACCAGCTAAAACTTAATCCTGTAGCCGATAATGTTGTGTCTAATGTCGGTGGTGAATTATCTGTGTTTAAAACATTACCGTTACCATCAAGACATAAATAGTACAAATCAAACATTTGTGGGACTGGCACTTCATTTACAACAATATCAAAACTTGTTGTATTAAAACATCCAGTAGTGTTTTCTACTCTTACATAAACAGTCTGCAGCGATGATGAATTATCAAAACTTGTAGGATTTCCTATAGCATTTGAACCAGCATCTGCATCAGCTTGTGAGTTATGATAGGTTAATGTAATTCCCGTTTGCCCATTTAAAACTGCAGTCTCATTATCTGTCAGGTTAAAGTTTTCGGTAAGATCACCTGTGTTATTATCATCACATAATATTAAATCTGGTGCTGTTGCAGCCTGTGGCGCATCAATAACCTCAAGATTTAACGTTGTATAATTTTCACAACCTGTTACATTATCTTCTACAACAACAAATACCGTTTGTGGATTTACAGTATTAGTGTAAGAACCAGTTAATTCATTCATCCTATTATCGGCATCTAGCTGTGTGGCATAATAGTAAACAGTATAAGAAGTATTACCACCAGTTATTTCACTATCTCTAGTCGCCAAATCAAAAGCAGTAAATCCATCAATTGTATTATCATCACAAAGATCATATAAGGCTGGCGCAGTAACTACCGGTAAGTCATTAACGACCAGTTCAAAAGTTGTATCTGTATTAACACAATTAGTCAGCGCATCTATGAGTCTCACATAAATAGTCTGTGGATTAGATGTGTTTGTATAACCATTAGTAGGCAACTCATTGACACCTATATCAGCATCTGCTTGAGAGCTGTAATAACTGACAAGGATATTTGCTTGTCCATTCATAATTTCTGTATCCTTATCGCTTAAAGCGAAAACCGTAGTATTAGGATCTATAGTGCTACATGATTCAAAATCTGTTATTATAGGAGCGACTGGTGAAGGATTCAGAATTAAATTAAAGCTAGCAGTATCTGCACAATTACTATCTGTATTTAATTCTACACGACCATAAATAGTCTCTGGCGTTGTCGTATTAGTATATATTGGTCCTATAGGATTCATACCAGCATCAGCATCAGTTTGAGAAAGATGGTAAGTAACCGTTACAGATCCAGCAGCATTAGTTCCTGCCAAGTCTGCGTCCTGTGTACTTAGGTCAAAATCAAAGAAACCATCATTATCGACATCACAAGCAATCATATCCATAGGCGTTCCTGCTGATATGGTTGCTATAATGAGATCAAACTCTTCAACAGACGCACAGTTAAATGCATTATCTTCTACACGTACATATACAGTTTGTGGATTTGCGGTGTTTGAATAAGTTGATGGGTTAGGGATCGGGTTGATACCAGCTTCAGCATCAGACTGAGACTCATAATAACTTACCGTATGGTCTGCTGCAGCTAGCGCACCTAAAGCTTCAGATGTTTTAGACGTCAAATCAAAGACAGCAGTTCCACCTGTTCCACAAGCTTGCATATCTGTAGGTGTTGAAGAATTAGGACTGATAAATTCTAAAAACACACTCGCTATTGTACTACAAGATGCCGTATAATTAATATCTACAGAATAATTCCCTGTGGTGGTTGCTGTATATGTAGCATTAGTAGCACCAGGAATTGGTGCCGCATTACGATTCCATTGATAACTCATGGCAGCACCAGCTACAGATGCGTCTAATGTATATTGATCTCCTTCACAAAGCGGATTTGAACCCACTAAAGTTCTATCCAGACCTAGATCAGCTCCCACATCAAAACTTCCTCCTGCGATGAAAACAGCGGAATCGTAATTTTGATCTATAGCGTCCGCAATAACTAACTTGATGTTATAATTACGATTAGCAATAACAGCACTTTCTGCTCTAAAAATATTAGTTTGACCATTAAATTGAGTCGGACTAGTAGCGGCTGGCGATCCTATGCTTGGCGTAAAACCTCCAAAAGTGTTGTTCAATAAATTATATTGTCCGAAAAAAGTAGGGTTTACAGGATTACAAGTAGCTGAAGCTGGCGGATTACGCACAGTTGTAACTTGAATTGGACTTGTCGTTCCCGGCACAATGGCAAGATTAGTAACCGTACTAGTTACAGTGTCTGTCAATATAAAAGCAAAAGCATCTGAAAATTGACATTCAAAATCACCATTATATTCTTCACTAGCAAACAAAAATTCAAAAGACATAAATCCTGCCTGTGGAACAAAATCAAATGACATCCATGTTGCATCAGAATAAGTTGCTGCTGGAGATCCAGCTGCGGTCATAGCAGCTACAAGATCGGGATCAGAAGGTGTCCCAATAGTATCTCCTGAACCTTCCAAATTATTTGGTCCAACAGCATTTAAAGCATTCCCTGTTGAAAGAATAATTCCTTCACGTATAGGAAAACCAGAAGAGTTATGTTGAAAATAAGCTATCCCATTTTGGTTAGGTCCAGCTCCGGTACTCCAGGCGATATTTCTAACACCTGCACAAGTGCTGTTCACAAGAATATCTTCAACGAGCTCAATATTGGTATAAGTTGTATTGTCTACTATTATTTGAGCATTTGAAAAAACACAAAGACCTAGTAGAAGTAATAAAAGGGCTGTTTTTTTCATTTCTTCTTAACTAATAAAAAGTAAATATATGGTTTTAAGAATAACTTAACGGCTTAAAGATGACACTATCAATAGAATCAATGACTTCTTTAAGTTACTATCTACATGACGCATCGTATCTTTGTCACTTATAAGAGAACGATCATGGATTCACATACAATTACTATTACACCTACTACTAATGAGGCGATCATTAAATTTGAAAGCAATCATTTTCTAGTTAAAAATGAAAGCTATGAATTTAAGAACATCGATGACGCAAAACCATCACCGCTAGCGCAGCAATTATTCTATTTACCGTTTGTAAAAACCGTTTATATCACTCAAAATTTTATAGCCATAGAGCGCTATGACATTATTGAATGGAGCGACGTACAAGATGAAGTAAAAGAGCAAGTAGAAAATTACTTGAATAGTGATGCACCGCTTTTAAATATAGAAAGTACACAAAAGAAAATTCCGGTAACCGTGTATGCTGAGGCTACTCCTAATCCTTCAGTAATGAAGTTTGTGGCTAATAAGAAGCTAGTAGTGAATAGCACAGAATTTAAATCCATTGCTGACACGGCAGATAACACACTGGCGCGTCAATTATATAATTTCCCTTTTGTAAAAGAAATCTATGCCGATGAGAATTATGTATCCATTCAGAAACATGATATTGCGTCTTGGGATGAAGTGACCTTTGAAATACGTTCTTTCATTAAAGAAGCTATAGAAAATGGTGCTGAGATAGGACCGTCTAAACATGAAGCCGGAACAGTTAAAAAAGAAGGTGAAAACATAGAGCTTCCTAAATTTGAAAACCTAGATGATGTTTCTAAAAAAGTGGTAGAAATCCTAGATGAGTACATCAAACCTGCTGTAGCGAGTGATGGTGGTAACATCGTCTTTGACAGTTATGATGAAAACACTAAAGAGGTAAAGGTTATTTTACAAGGTGCCTGTAGCGGTTGCCCATCATCTACCATGACTTTGAAAAGCGGTATAGAAACAATGTTACGTGATATGTTACCTGGTAAGGTAGACCGCGTGATGGCTATAAATGGCTAATAAACATGTCAATCATCTTTAAAAATTGCTATTGATCCACTTATGTTTTTAGCTAGCTAATTTTAATATCGATTTTAAAATTTTACTTATCTTTTGAATCTAATTTATTTAATAAGATATAGTTATGGCAATTTTAAAAGTAATTGAAGTATTAGCAAATAGTGATAAAAGCTGGGAAGACGCAACAAATAAAGCGGTAGAACAAGCCTCAAAGAGCGTTAAAAATATAAGATCTGTCTATGTAAATGAGCAAAGTGCACAAGTTAAAGACGGAAAAGTATCTGAATATAGAGTGAATGTAAAAATCACTTTTGAGGTAAAGTAATCTATCCTGCCTTAAACTCTTTAAGGTAAAAAGGTTCAAAATAAGCGACATCAACAGTGTCGCTTATTTTATGTTTTAAAACAGCAGTATCACACATGGTAATTGCTGTAGGATTAGAAGTCACGTATTGATGGGCAGGTTCTTTAATCAGATCCTCAAATTTCTCCACACCAGTACCTATGAAAGTAATGGTTCCGCTTTCGCGAAAGCGAGAAAAAGAATCCTCATCCAATATAACCGCTTTAGTAGTTTCTAAAAGCTCTTTACCTTGATACACTGAAGCGTAAACCTCCATACGTCTTGCATCTAACATAGCGATAGTATAATCACTTGGTAAAGTATTTTGCAAGCTTAAAGACTCTAAGGTGTTGATTGCAATCATAGGAATATCTAAAGCATAACACATGCCTTTTACACTAGCAACACCGATGCGTAAACCGGTATAGGATCCTGGTCCTTCACTAACGGCTATGGCATCTAAATCTTGAACGGTTAATTGATTGCGTTTTAATAAGTCATCTATAAAGACATGCAGTCGTTCTCCATGAGAATAACTAGAGCTATTGTCTTCTATAAAATCGATACAATGCGCTATTTGAAATGAATTAACAGTTGCGTTGCTAGTGTCATCACTAGCCAGTGCTACTGAACAATTTGTAGAAGAAGTTTCTACACAAAGAATGAGCGCCATATTATTCTTTCTCTACAGTTTCTTCTTTACTCTTCTCAGTATTAATGAGATCACCAGTTTTAAGCTCTTTAGTAACGGTGCGATATGGTCCCGTAATGATTTCTTCACCTTCTTTAAGACCAGTAAGAATTACAATATTTTTATCATCCTGTATACCTGTAGTAACCACGCGCAGCTTTGCTTTATCACCTGATTTTACATAAACACACTCATACTTTTCAGCATCCAACTCAATATCTGAGCGTCTTTTATTTTCTGTAGTATCGTTTTTTACGACTATCGAGCTTATAGGTACTGCTATAGCATCTTTCTTTTCTCGTGTAATGATGTCTACAGTAGCTGTCATTCCAGGTTTAAACGGACTGTAATTTTCTGGTTTCCCTTCTGTAAGATCTGTATAGGAATCTGGAAGAATACGTACTTTAACTTTAAAATTAGTAACCTGATCTGCAGATAGTTGACCGGTAGCTGTGTTTGCGATTTCTGTAACTGCTCCTTCAAACTTTTTCTTTAAGTACGCATCTACTTCTACAATCGCTTTATCACCTACAGCTATTTTTACGATGTCATTTTCATTTACATCTACTTCAACTTCCATTTGTGATAAGTCTGCAACACGTAGTAATTCTGTACCAGCCATTTGTTGAGTTCCTACTACTCGCTCACCTAATTCAACAGCAAGTAATGATATGGTACCTGTCATAGGAGCAAATATGCTAGTACGACCTAGATTGTCTGATGCCTCATTAACAGTTGCACCAGCACTTTGTACCGTAAAATAAGCAGATCTTTCAGATGCTTTTGCCCTATCATATGCTGCAATAGCTGCGTCAAAATCTGATTGTGAAATCACACCTTTTTCAAATAAGGTTGCACTACGACCATAGTTAGCTTTTGCTTCAACTAATGATGCCTTAGCTTGTTCAAAACCAGCTTTAGCATTTGCGAGTCCAGCTCGAGAACGACTTACACTAGATTGCAATAAATCTGGATTAATGCGTGCTAGAAGATCTCCTTTTTTAACAGCTTGACCTTCCCTGATAGGTAATTCAATAATCTCACCAGGAACTTCTGGAGAGATACTTACTTCAATCTCTGGCTTGATTTTACCAGTAGCGCTTACCGTTTCAATAACATCCATTTTTTCAATGGTCATTACTTCTACTGTTTTCCCCTTATCCTTACCACCTATTACACCAACAGCTTTGAGTCCAAAGTACCCGATAACAGCTATTCCAATAAGGATTAATATAATAAGTAATGGTTTTTTCATGATTTTAGAGTTTTAAATCTTCTGGTGCTATTCCCGTAAATAATTCGAGAACTTTAAGTTTAAAGATGTAGTCGTATTTACTGCGCAATAGACTGCTTTGCGCGTTAGTTAGTTGTGTTTGTGATTGATTAAAATCAAAAGCATTCATTAAGCCTACATTGTAACGCTCTTGTGCATACTCATATGCGAGTTCTCTTGCTTCTAATGCTTTTTGAGCACTTTGATAAGTTAGTCTGGAACCTTGAGCATCGTTATATGCTTGATATATATTTTGTTTAAGGTCTAGTTTTGCCTGAGTTTCTTGCAAACGGTTATTCTCTACATTGAGTTTACTGCGTTTCACATTATTAGAAACTGACCAGCCATTGAAAATAGGTAGATTTAAGCTTAGACCATATGATATACCATCATTTAATGACAACTGATCAAAGAAGGCTAGATTTAATCGATCGCTCTCACGTGTATTATAGTTAAAAAATGCACTAACCGTAGGTAATCTAGCTCCTCTAGCTATTTTTAAATCTTGTTCTGCAAGTGCTGTATTTTGTTCAGCGATTTTAATTTCGTATCTATTTTCAGTAGCAGCAGCATATATACCGTCTGCGCCTTGATCTAATATTAAAGCCACAGGATCATTTAAATCTGGATCTGAGACATCAAATCCTTTAAAGTCTTCTAAGTTTAAAATTTGAGCTAGTGTGATACGAGAAATAACAACATTGTTTTGCGCAGCAAGGATTTGCTGTTCTTCATTTGCATATGTAGCCTGTACTTCTAGGACATCACCACGTGGTAATGAACCTGCGTCAACTAATTGCTGAGTTTGCTCTAGTTGTTTTGCGGTTAACTCGTGTTGAGCCTCTAATTGCTTTAAATTTTCTTTATTAAATAAAACATTTAAATAGCTATTTGCTACGTTTAATAAGATATTATCTTCTAACTGCTCTGCATTATATTGAGTGGCTAGAATATTCATTTTTGCACGTTGATGACGATATGCATTGCGCATACCATTGAATAACGTTACACCAGAATTAATTCCGTAGGATGAGTTACGTGTCGTTTGTGTTTGTAAAACACCGGTAACTACGTTTTGAGTAAGTCCAGTATTCCATGAATTACTTGCGCTGGCATTAAGACTAGGTAAAAAAGCGCCTAAAGCATCTTTTTTATTTAGTTGAGCTTGCTCGATATTTAAATCTGCCTGCTTGATACTGATGTTATTTTCTATTGCATAATCCACACACTCTTGAAGAGTCCATGATTTTGTTTGTTGCGCTTTCGCGAAAGCGAAACTTAAAACGGCAATACTACAGATGATAATTTTTTCATTCTCATAACTTCCTATATGATATGTATGTGTTTCTATTAAAATGTTACAAAAAAGTTTATCCGCCGTATCCGCCTCGACCTGTAGGCGCCTTAAGCGCGTTCCAAACTTTAATTTTATCACCTTCATTGACTCCAGAAAGAACCTCCACGTTAATCCCGTTGCTTAAGCCTAGTTCTACCTCACGTCTTTCAAACTCTTGATCACCGATTGCCACTTCTACAAAAGGTTTTTTAGTCTTTGGATCGTATTGTACAAGAGCTTCTTTAATACTTAAAACTTGTTCTTTTTTATCAAGTATAATACTTGCATTTGCACTTAATCCAGCTCTAATAAAAGTAGAATCTTGTGCAGCTTTTAAAGTTCCTTTAATTGCAAATTGAATAGCTCCATTCTCTGCAATACCCTTAGGAGCTACATAATCCAATACTGCGTCAAACTTTTTATTGTCAAAAGCTCCTACGGTAATCTCTAACGGTAAACCTTCTTTTATTTTACCTACTTCACTTTCATCTACTTTACCTTCAAAAATCATTTTGTTAACATCTGCGATAACGGCTATTGAGGTTCCTTCATTAAAATTGTTTGCCTCGATGACTTGATTTCCTTCTTTTACTGGTACATCTAGCACCATTCCAGATACGGTAGCGCGTATAGCGGTTTGGGCATAATTACCTAGTCCAGCAGTGGTTCCTGTTCTTATAATATCATAGTTTTGTTGTGAACTAGTAAGGTTTACTTGTTCTTGCTTTAAACGTTGAAGAGCGTTATTATATGCGTTTTGAGCCAAGTCAAATTCATTTGCGGCGATAACTCCTTTATCAAAAAGTGTTTTTTGTCTGTTATAGATAGCTTTTTGATTATCTAAGGCAAGTTTTGCAGTTTCTACAGCAGTTCTAGCTCCAGAGATGTTGTTTTTTGCATTGGTTAATGAAGAAACATTAGGCACGACTTTAATGTCTGCTATTAAATCTCCTGCCTTTACAAAGTCACCTGCCTCTACATGGATTTTATCAATTACTCCAGATATGTTAGGTTTAATATTCACCTCTTCTTTAGGTACAATACTTCCTGTAGCGACTGTCTCTTTGATTATCGTCTCCTTAGTAGGCTGCTCAGTAGTGTAAGTGATAGGGTCTTCTAAATCTTTTTGATAGATGTAAAAAATCCCTGCTGTTGCAAGTAGCAGTATGATGATCAATGTAATTACGGTTCCTGTACGTTTCATTATGGTTACTTAGTTATTAGTCTGTTCTTAAAGCGTCTACTGGTTTCATTTGAGTAGCACGTGATGCTGGTATAAATCCAGCGAGTAATCCTGCGATAATTAAAATGATAAGTGCGATAATAATAACGGTAATATTCACACTAGGATTTGCAAAGTTTTCAACTGGTCCACTTTGGTCTAATATATAATTCATCACCCATATTAATCCTGCTGCTGCCGCTATACCTGCTAATCCTGATACTATGGTAAGCACCAATGATTCTTGTAAAATCTGTGCTTTTATGTCCCATGGAGATGCTCCTAAAGCGCGACGTACACCTATTTCATTGGTGCGCTCCTTTACAACGATTAACATAATATTACTTATACCTATTCCTCCTGAAAGTAAAACTAATGCTCCTACAAAGTATCCTACAAAACCTAGTATATCAAAAAGACCTGTAAAGCGTGCAAAGATTTCTGCCTTATCAAAATTACCTATCGCTCTTTGATCATCTGGATGCACACCTCTTTGCTCTCTCATTATAGAAAGTATTTGAGGTTTTAAAGTGGTTATACTTGTATGATCGTATGCGGTGATTGCCATCCAACCTACATTATTACCTGTATTAAAGGCATTTGCAAAACTGGTGAATGGTATAAATATATTATTTGCTTCTTCTTCACTGTCACCTTGTGTATTGGGATTTTGAAAAACACCTACAACTTTAAAATTGACACCATTTATTTTTATATAAGTACCTATAGGCTCTTCACCGATGTCGTATAAGGATTTAACAACATCAGTACCTATTACTGCGGTTTTCATTTTTGCATTGATATCTGAATAGTTGAGCCATCTACCTTTTATAATATCCATGTACTCCTGGTGTATATATTCTGGGTAATCTCCATAGATTCCAAAGGCTCCAGTTTTCTCATTTCTGGTTACATTGTTAGCACCACGGAAACCACCTAATTGTAATCTAGGCGACACATATTGCAATGCAGGAATATTTTGTTTGAGCGCTTCAACATCTTCTAATTTAAATTGTACAGGACGACCTTTATTAAGGCCTTTATAAGCCATTGAGGTACTTTGTCCCCACATAAACATAGAGTTTGTCGCTCCGTTTGCAAAACCGGTAGTTACACCTGTTCTTAGTCCATTGGTAAGCGCCAGTAGCGCTACTAGAATAAAAATTCCCCAGAATACTCCAAACGCAGTTAAAAATGTACGTAGTTTATTAGCATTAAGTGCTTCTAATATTTCATTCCATCGATCTCTACTAAACATATTACTCGTCTCTTAAGGCTTCTATAGGTTTAATGTTTGCGGCTCTTCTAGCTGGAATAAAACCTGCTAATGCACCAGCAACTATTAATATAATGACCGTGGTTATAGATGTTACAAAATCTACTTTAGGGTATTTAATAAAGTCTGCTTCAATTTGAGGACCTACTAACTCCAGTAAACCAACACCAAAAAACAATCCTATCAATCCCGCAAGACTCGTTATAAAAATGGCTTCTTGTAATACCATCCATATGATCTCTGATGGTAAAGCTCCCAAAGCTTTTCTAATTCCTATTTCTTTGGTACGCTCTTTTACAATAATGAGCATTATGTTACCTACTCCTACCACACCTGCAATAATGGTTCCTATACCAATAAACCAGAACACGGCTCTAATGGTATCTATTAAACCATAAATTTTCTTAGCTTCTTCAAGTGTATCGTTAACTCTCACAGCGATACGATCATCTGGTGCAACACTAAATCTAGTGCGCAAATCTTGATCAATGCTTTGAGACATTGCAGCGCTCAACGCCACTGCCTCATCAAAACTATCACTCATTTTAACGGTATAAGCAATGCGATTGATATTTTCGCCAGCATTAAACACTTTTTGGGCAGTGGTCATAGGAATGAATAACCGTGTCTCTTCACGTGTACCACCAGGATCTGTGTAAACACCTACAACTGTAAAATTAATATTATCATTAAGTATTACTGTTTCACCTACCGCATCTTTATCTCCAAAAAGGTCTTGCTTCATTTGATATCCTAAAACACCTACCTTTCTTGACCCATCAATATCTGAATTGTTAATAAAGCGACCATTCACTAGAGTAGCATTTTCAATAAATTGCTGATCTGGAAATGCACCTTCAATACGATAATTACCTTGTTTTTCTTTATAATTGATTTGTCCACCCCATGTATTATATAGACTGGTTTTATACTCTATGTGCTCCTCGTATTTTTGATTTAAATTCTCATAGTCTTTATTAGTCATTTGAAGACGACGACCTGGATTAAGACCTTTATAACCTTTAGTAGTTACCCTAGTACTAACCTGAATACGATTAGTTGCGTCACTTTCAAATTGTGATTTCACACCGTTTTGAATACCAGATGAGAAACCCAACAGTATAACCAATATAAAAATTCCAGATGCAACAGAAAGACTAGTTAAAAAAGTACGCAATTTATTCTTGCGTATCGTTTCAAAAATCTCTTGCCAGCGTTCAATATTAAACATGAGATAAAGCTTTTACCTGATCAACCATAGTATCATCTATAATTAATCCATCTTTAAGATTAACAATACGCTTAGTCATTTGTGCGATGTCAGGCTCGTGCGTTACAATAAGTATGGTACGACCTTCTTCATTAATACCTTGGATAAGATCCATCACCTCATAAGAGGTTTTAGTGTCTAAGGCTCCTGTAGGCTCATCTGCTAGTAATACTTTAGGATCACTAGCTAATGCTCTTGCAATTGCTACACGTTGTTTCTGACCACCAGATAATTGATTAGGCAAATGATCTGCCCAGTCTGCAAGCCCTACTTTTTCTAGATAATGCATGGCACGCTCATCACGTTCTTTACGACTTACTTTTTGGTAGTATAGTGGTAATGCTACATTATCGATGGCATTTTTATAATTGATTAGATTAAAAGATTGAAAAATAAAACCTAAAAACTTATTTCGATATTGTGCCGCTAGTTTCTCATTCAGGTTTTTAATAGGGACACCATCTAGTGTATAACTTCCATGATCAGCCTCATCAAGCATTCCTAGTATATTGAGTAATGTAGATTTACCTGAACCAGACGATCCCATTATGGATACTAACTCGCCTTCTTTAACAGAAAAGTTAATTCCCTTAAGTACGTGTAATGAGTTATTTCCTGTGCTATAGGATTTATTCAGGTCCTTTATTTCAATCATGGCTAGTGTTTCTAAACGAGCTATTAAGCAAGCTTAATTACTAAGACCCTAAATTTCAGTAGATGTTACAGAAAAATTGATAATAAAATGTTAATTCAACTCTTTTTAGTCGTCGATCGATAGACTAAATAGATAATTCCACCTACTAGGATGTATGGAAATATCATTAAATACGTGATTCCATTATTTAAACCTTCAGCAGCTTTAGTATCTCCACCGCTTTCTATAACTGCACGACACATGGCACATTGCGCTTTCGCGAAAGCGGAATAAAAAAAGACGGCAAGAAGTATTAAAAACTTTTTCATATCTAATAGTATGGGTACATGAATAGATAAACTAAGACGCCTGTAATTGCTACATACATCCATATGGGAAAGGTCCATCGAGCAATTTTTCTATGCTTTTCAAATTTTTTTGTCCAGGCAAAGTACATGGTATATAATACTAATGGTAAAATAATCCCTGACAGTACAATATGGGTAAAAAGTATAAAGAGGTAAACAAATCTTAGCGATGCTTCCTCTGGATATGGCACAGGCTCATTACTGATTTTAGAAATTACATAGCTCACTAAAAAAATAGCAGATAGTACAAATGCAGTAGTCATCACCTTTCTATGAGCTGACTTATTTCCACCTTTAATCAATCGATATCCAGTAAATAGTAATAGAGCTGTCATACCATTGATAACAGCATGAAATAATGGAAATAATCCAGACTCAACTCCTAAAAAGTTATAACGCTCTGGCATCAACATCAATAGCACCACTACTAGAGGCACTAAAATGGATATGGTTATGATAATTGCTGGTCCTTTTTTTTCTAGCGTACTCATACTTATTTATTTAAAAGAGTTTGTGCGTCTTCTATAATTTCTTTTAGTTGAGGCTCGATACCGTTTTCCTCTACACCACTATACACCATCATCCAGTTACCGTATGGATCTTTACGTGATCTAATAATACCTTCTCTATCCACAAGTGCAAAATTACCACTATGTTCAAATTTTATCAAACTGTCTTTACTTTCTCCCACATAAGCACTGAAACCTTCTCGTGCTAGTTGAAAGGTTGCCGCTTTATCACCACGGGCAAAGTGCCATAATCCATCTATCGCATCATGTCGATCAGCATAATTTTTAAGAATGGATTGTGTATCATAATCTGGATCAATACTCACAGATAATATTTTGAAATCTGGATGGTCCTTCAGTTTATTTTGAACTGTTTTTAGATTATGACTCATAGGAGTACAAATAGTAGGACAAGAGGTAAAGAAAAAGTCTACTATATAAACCTTTCCTTTCATGGTATCATTAGTAATGGTATCACCATTTTGATCTACTAATTCAAAGTCAGGTACTGCATTGAATTTTTTAAGAAACTTATCTGCAACAGGTGCACGGTCTTCAGACCTATTGCTATCTACTACTTTATCTTTATTAATATAGTGCACGACATTTGTAACTGCAAAGTAACCGAATATGATCACGATTATACCTAACCCTATATAATATGGAGTATCCTTAGACTTACTCATCTTCCTGAATTTTTTGATCTCTATTTTTCTTAAAGGCAAAACGATATTCTGCAAGCAATACTCTCATATCGTCTATCATTCTTTTATTAAGTTGTGCTGCCGTCCTTGTATTATAACCATAAACGACTCCATCTGTTTCAATCTCATCATCATCACGACCTCTTAAATTCCTATCCACATCTATAACAAACGCATAGTCTGAGGAAAGATCATTATTTAAGCGATCATCTGTTTTAAAGCTATCATAAAGGCCTTGTACTTGATCATTGTCACCCGACAAGAAATGCCAATCTTGTAAATCTGTGTTTTCACCCATTTGCTCAACAATTTGTTGAATATCATCCACGCCAGATTCTGGAATAATACTGATCATTTGAAACGTATTAAATCCGTGAAATTTTTTATAAATTTTTTCATTAAGATTAGAGACATACCCTAATCGCCCATATGGATTATTGCCAAGGAATGTTACAATGGTAACACTATCTTTAAGTTGTGTTGCTGTACCTTGAATGATGTTAAATTGGTCGATTTCCTGCACATTTTCAGTCACTACAGGTAAGGTTTCAAAGTGGTGTTCTCCATTGAGAAAAAATAGATAAGCAACTAACGGTAATGCAAATAAAACCACTATGACGAATTTTTTAGAAAACTCGCTGGTTTGTTTAATTCCTTCGGCCTTTGGGAAATCTGACATATTATGGTATAAAAAAGGACGGAAAAACCGTCCTTAATAATTTAATCAGTTAGTATGCATTAAAAGTCAAAACTTACAGCTGCATTTTTATAAACTTGGTAAATATATTCTCCTTCTACCAGCAATATTGCTATTAAGTAGATAATCAAGAATACTCCTGTCCACACTACAGCACGGCGCAATCCACTTACCTCATCTCTCATGTGCATGAAATCCCAAGTAATGTAATATGCCTTAACTAAAGTAAGGATGATGAATATCCAGTTTAATATTTTCAATCCTAGTACATGACCGTTTAAAGAATCTGGTTTGATGTAACCTAGAGCAACTTCAACAATCGTTATCAATGAAAGAAATATAAGTACACCCCAAATTTTCTGAGTGTTAGATTTGAACTTAACCAGACCTCTAAAGATCTCTAATTTGTGTTCTGCGTGTCCGTCAGTATGTGCTGCGTGATCTGCCATTTTAATATCTTAAAAAATTATACTAGGTAGAAGAATGTAAATACAAATACCCAAACTAAATCTACAAAGTGCCAGTAAAGACCAACTTTCTCTACCATCTCATAACTACCTCTTCTTTCATAAGTACCTAATAGTACATTGAAAAATATGATTAAGTTAAAAACAACTCCAGAAAATACGTGGAAACCGTGGAATCCTGTAATAAAGAAAAAGAAGTCTGCAAATAATGGTGCTCCATATTCATTTTCAGAAAGGTTTGCTCCTTCTACAACACCTACGGCTTGATTATTTAATTTAAATAAAGACTCTTCACGTGAAAGAACTAACTTCTCTGATGCACCAGTTTCTTCATTAACAATAAGTTGTTGTGTTCTAATTCTCAGATCAGGATTTGTTTCAAAACCTTTTCTTACTTCATCAATAGTATAAGTAGAACCTATAGGATCATCTGATTGATACCAGATACCTTCATTATTGCCTAATGCTTCTACCGGACGATCACCTACAGTTACAAATTCATTTAAGGCTACACGAGCACCTTCAGCATCTGTAAATTGAAGAATTTTTCCTCCTTTAGTTTTTACAGCACCATACTCACCATTGATAAAGTTCTTCCATTCCCAGGCTTGAGAACCTACGAAGATTAGACCACCGATAACAGTTAGTAATAAATAGAAAGAAACTTTTTTCTTATCCATATGGTGACCAGCATCTACAGCTAGAACCATCGTCACAGATGAACCAATAAGAATAAATGTCATCAACGCAACATAAAACATAGGTGCATCAGTCCCATGCATAAATGGGAAGTGATTGAACACCTCATCTGCGATAGGCCATTCTTCAATAAATTTAAATCTTGAGAAACCGTAAGCGGCAAGAAATCCTGAAAAGGTCAATGCATCCGATAGGATGAAGAACCACATCATCATTTTACCATAACTAGCCTTGAGAGGATTTGATCCACCACCCCAAGTTTGCCCTTCGGTACCAGTAGGAGCTACTGTTGTATCCATAATCTTTAATTAAAAATAATGTGCTGCAAAAGTACTCTAAAAAATGTCTTTAGCAAACACTAAAAATAATAGTAGATATATCCATAACACATCTACAAAGTGCCAAAATACGGCACCCAATTCAAAACCTAAAATATTTGTTGGAGAATATTTTCCTTGCAACATACGTATTGTCATGACTAACAACGCAATAAGCCCTGCAGCTATGTGTGCTAAATGCGCTACGACAATAACATAAATGAAAGATGCATTAACACTACTTCCTTCTCCAGTTAAAAATATTTTTTCACTAACCAGACTATCAAAGCCTGCAAATTGCATAAAAACAAAGATACTTCCCAGTAAAAAAGTAATAACTGTAAGTATAGTTGCTCCTTTTTTGTTGTTGTTAAGAATAGCTTTTTTTGCAAGAAATAAAGTCAAACTACTTAATAAAATGACACCTGTACTCCAGAAAAACTCTTCAGGCAATTCTATCTCAACCCAATCCTTGCGACCACGACTTACCACATAAGCACTAGTTAAACCAGCAAACATCATAATTAGACTTACAATAGCAAACCACATCATCTGTTTTTTAGATCGTGCTACTTTCTCACCGTGCGTTAATTCAATCTCTTCCATCGTTTATCTTAAAAATTTATCTACCACATATATGATTTGAATCAATGTGATATAACTAACACTTACTAGCATTAATTTTCTAGCAACCTGATTTGTGCGCTCCTTAAACAATTTAATTGCATAATATAAAAACCATAAGCCTAGCAATGCTACTAGCACAGCACTGATCCATGTCATATATAAACTACCTGTAACTCCAAAAGCCGGAATCAGCGATATAGATATTGTCCAAACCGTATACCAGATTATCTGCACAGCGGTACCTTTATTTGCTCCACCAGTAGGCAACATTTTAAAGCCACCAGCTTTATAGTCGTCTTCTAGCATCCATCCTATCGCCCAAAAGTGAGGAAATTGCCAAAAAAACTGCAACATAAATAAAGTACCTGGCTCTATACCAAAGTTACCGCTCGCTGCAACCCAACCCAACATATAAGGTATGGCACCGGGAAAAGCGCCTACAAAAACACACAGCGGCGTCCTAGTCTTAAGCGGCGTGTAAACTGCAGCATAAAGAATAATGCTTAACGCACCAAAAAAAGCCGTCGCAAAATTGATAAGATAAAGAATATAAATCCCGCTTAAGGCCATGATTAAACCATAAACCCATGCAGCAGTAACGCTTATACGACCAGTAGGTAGCGGTCTATTGCGCGTTCTTTTCATAAGCGCGTCTAGATCCTTCTCTATAATTTGATTAAAAACATTTGAAGAACCTACTAGAAAATAGCCGCCTACAACTAGCATTAATATCACTTTCCAGTCATACACATCAGCACCCAAAAAGTAACCTGCAATAGATGAAAACACGACCACTACAGACAATCGTGGCTTTGTAATTTCTATCAGGTTTCTCACCATGCTCGGTGATTTTTCTATGGCATTTACTTCTGTCAAAAAACTGTTTTAAATAGTTGATTTTAAAGGTTTGCAAAGATACCTTACAACAGCTTTGTGGCAAAGGAATTTAAATGCTTTCAAAGATATTTATGATTTATGAAGAATTGCGTCTCTACGCTTTCGCGAAAGCGTACTTCTTAAACGCAAAAAAGGAACCCAAAACAGGTTCCTTTTTTTTATATGATAAGACGACAAGTTTACTTTTTGCGCTTCAACTTTACAAAGCCTATACCTACAGCAGCCGCTATAGCAAGTGCAATACCTGGTATAGGTGCCTGAGCATCCTCTACATCAGTTCCTCCTGTAGAGTCAAATCCTGGTTGAGCTACAGCTGTCATAGACAACGTTAAAAAGGCGATTAAAGCTATTGATTTTATGTTTTTCATTACGTCTGTATTAATAATATTAAAGGGAACTATAGTTAAGAACAATTGCTAATTTAACATATATTAACAAATGGACTTGAAACAAATATACACTTTTCAATAAAACAGCTCAATGCTTATCAAAGATTTATCACATGAAACCTCATAATCATAACGTTAAGGTAATCTTTACATCGATTTTGTTCTGTTTTTCTTTAATTATCCTACCACAAAATTCACAATCTTACCTGGCACAATAATCGTTTTGCGGATTTGTTTTCCTTCTAGTTGTTGCTGGACTTTCTCGTTTTTTAATACCGTTTTCTCTAACTCGTCTTTTGAAACGTCTACCGGTAAATCTAAAGTAAATTTCATTTTACCGTTAAAAGAAATAGGATAGGTCTTGCTGCTTTCTACCAGATGTTTTTCATCAAAAACTGGGAAAGGTGCTTCACTTATCGACTCGTTATGACCTAGTAATGACCATAGTTCCTCTGCAATGTGAGGTGCATATGGTGATACAAGAACAACAAGTGGCTCTAACACCTCGCGACTGTTACATTTTTGAGCAGTTAACTCATTTACGGCGATCATAAAACTACTTACACTGGTATTAAAAGAGAAGTTCTCGATATCATCTTGCACCTTTTTAATGGTCTTGTGCAAGGTTTTCATGCTGTCAGGTGACGCTTTTTCTTCACTTACTGAGAAACCAGCATCGTTATGATACAGTTTCCATAGTTTTTTCATAAAACCATAAACTCCAGTAATTCCTGCAGTGTTCCATGGTTTTGCCTGCTCTAGTGGTCCTAAAAACATCTCATACAATCGCAAGGTATCTGCTCCATACTGGTCGCAAATATCATCTGGATTCACTACGTTGTATTTAGACTTAGACATTTTTTCAGGCTCAAAGAAAAGTGGAATTGATTTCAACTCATCAATTTTATTTAAACCAGAAGAATCATAGAAATACTCAAAATTTTTAGTCGTATGATACTCTTTTAGAAACTCAGTTTTAATCTCTGCATTAACCACATTTGCTATCGGAATATTACCAGATTTTAATATCTCAAAGCACAAGTCGTATTTATCATAGTGTTTATTAAACTCTAATGACATTTTATATTGCTCTTCAAAATAGTTGATTACATCCTGATGTAAGTCACTTAACTTATTAGAGTCTAATAATCCTTTAGCTACTTTTTCATCAATCACTATAATAGGTGGATTCAAATCGATTTTCACTCTATCCTTTAAACTGATAAGCTTTGGTTTTATCATATGAACAAAAGCACTCTCACCCAAAATCATCCCTTGATTGATCATCTTTTGGAAAGGTTCTTCTACGGTTACTTTACCTAGATCGTGTAATAACTTTACCCAAAATCTACTGTACAATAAGTGACCAGTCGCGTGCTCGCTACCACCTATATATAAATCTACATTGCCCCAGTATTCTTGTGCTGCTGCAGAAAACATTTCGTCTTCATTATTAGCATCCATATACCTAAACATATACCAAGAGCTTCCTGCCCATCCTGGCATGGTGTTTAATTCTAGCGGATATACACAATCGCGATCATCATCGTTAGAAACAACCTTGTTTTCTTGCGTACACCAACTCCAAGTTGTTGCGCGTCCTAGTGGTGGCGCTCCATCTTCTGTAGGTAGGTATTCGTCTACTTCTGGCAATTCGATAGGCAAGTACTTGCGGTCTATCATTTGCGGCAAGCCGTCTTTATAATATACAGGAAACGGTTCGCCCCAATAACGCTGTCTAGAAAATACCGCGTCACGTAATCTATAATTGGTTTTTCCTTTTCCTGCGCCTACTTCTTCTAGCTTAGCAATTGCAGCTGCCATCGCTTGCTTATAGCTCATTCCGTTTAAGAAATCACTGTTGCAAAGCGGTGTTTTATCTTTTGCAGCATAAGCTTCTTCACTAATATCAACACCTTCAAAAATGTTTTTGATAGCAGGCATTCCTTCCTGACCTGCAAAATAGTTTGCAAATGCATAATCACGCTCATCACCACATGGTACGGCCATTACAGCGCCAGTTCCATAACCAGCAAGCACATAATCACCTATCCATACTGGCACAGGCTCACCACTTAATGGATGCGTAGCATATGCTCCTGTAAATACACCAGAAATGGTCTTCACATCGGCCATGCGTTCTCTTTCTGATCGTGCTGCTGTTGCTTTTTTATAAGCCTCTACCGCGTCTTTTTGAGCCGCAGTAGTAATTTGATCTACCAGTTCATGCTCTGGTGCTAGTGTCATGAATGTTACTCCATAAATGGTATCTGGACGCGTTGTAAATACATCTATTTTGTGCTCATCTAGTTGAAACGAAACCATCGCACCTACAGATTTCCCGATCCAATTGCGTTGGATTTCTTTGATCGATTCTGCCCAATCTAAATCATCTAAACCTGTTAATAAACGCTCTGCAAATGCACTGATGCGCATCATCCACTGGCGCATTTTCTTACGCACCACAGGATGTCCACCACGTTCTGAAACTCCATTGACTATTTCGTCATTTGCAAGTACTGTTCCTAGTGCTGGACACCAGTTCACCTCTGTATCTGCAAGGAATGTTAATCTATAATCAAGCAATATTTCTTGTTGCTCTTTTTCTGTAAACGCGTTCCACTCTGCCGCGGTGAATTGTCTCAAATCTTCGTCTGTGGCAGCGTTGATGTTGCTGTTTCCGCTTTCGCGAAAGCGAGATTCTAACAAACTTATAGGTTGCGCTTTATCTGCATCATTATCATACCAGCTATCAAATAGCATGATAAAAATCTCTTGTGTGTACTTATAATAATCTGGCGAAGAAGTTCTTACCTCACGATCCCAATCAAAGCTAAAACCGATACGGTCCATCTGGTTGCGGTAACCTGCGATTTTATTTCCAGACTTATCAGTTCCACCTTCAATATTTGTTTTAGTAGTCTCTGCAGGATGTTGTCCTGTTTGAATGGCATACTGTTCTGCTGGTAGTCCAAAACTATCATAACCCATAGGGTGCAAGACGTTGAAACCTTTATGACGTTTGTATCTAGAGACTATATCACTAGCGATATAACCTAATGGATGCCCTACATGCAGCCCAGCACCACTAGGGTATGGAAACATATCGAGTGCATAGAATTTAGGTTTATCAGAGTTATTTGTAGCTTTAAAAGTCTTATTAGTAGCCCAATGTTTTTGCCATTTTGCTTCTATAGATTTGTGATCGTAATGCGTCATTTTATAATCTTATGAAAGAGCAAAAATAGGGTGTTTACAACAATGCCGAAACTTATAGCGTTGTAATCGTCAGTAGCTCATTTACTTTATTATTTTTGTGACACGATAAATTCTGTTATTAACTGCATGGCATCACACGAGAGATATCAAAAAAGACGATTATTCAGCTCCTACTTTTGGGTGGTGATAAGTGTATTTCTAGTATTGTTTTTACTAGGAATCATGGGCTTTTTCCTTTTAAATAGCCAGCAGATTGCAGACCACTTCCGTGAGCAGGTACCTATGTCTATTTACTTCAAGGATACTGCAAAAGAGGTAGAAATGCGACAGTTAGAGAAAACGTTGCAAATGGCAGATTACACTAAAAGTGCCATTTATGTGCCTGCCGAAGAAGGAGCTAAAAAACTAGTTGAAGATCTGGGAGAAGATTTTATAGCAAACCTTGATGGGTTTAATCCATTACCTAATTCTATAGACGTAAGACTTAATGCTAACTTTGTTACCGATGGAGAGATTGAACAAATCGCACAAGATCTAGCAGCCAAAGATTATGTGCAAGAAGTACAGTATGACAAACCTCTAGTTTCTTTATTGAATGAAAATGTAAAAAGAATCACCTTCTGGATGCTGGTTATCGCAGGTATATTTGTTTTAATATCTTTCTTATTAATTAATAGCTCCATTAGACTATCAGTGTATGCAAAAAGGTTTACCATAAAAACCATGCAAATGGTGGGCGCGACCAAAGGTTTTATACGCAAGCCTTTTATATGGACTAGTGTAAAACTGGGATTAATAGGTGCCGTTCTAGCCTTAATTGCACTAGCTGGTGTAGTATACTGGATGAATGGTTTGATTCCAGAGTTAGAAATATTAAAGAATTATAAGATGCTCACCATCCTGTTTATAGGAGTTCTCGTTTTTGGAGTATTAATTAGTTTATTGAGCACGTTTTTTGCGACAACGCGTTACTTAAATTTAAGGACTGACGAACTTTATTATTAGTAAAGCTATAGCTTTTAAAATCAGTTATCAGTTTTACCACAATAAGTCTAGCGAGATATATAGATTATAGAAAAAATTAAAAATGAAACAAGGAAGAATCAAAGAATCGCAACAAAGCGCTCCTATAAAAGAGACAGCACCTGTTGTTGAAGAAAATATAAAACCACGTTTTGAATTTATCTTTAAAAAGAAAAATTATTTGTGGATGATTATAGGTCTAATAGTTATTGTTACTGGATTTGCCTTAATGGCTGGTGGTGGTAGTGATAATCCAGAGGTATTTAATGAAGCTATTTTTTCCTGGCGCAGGATAAGACTCGCTCCTACATTGGTACTTATAGGATTCGGTATAGAGATGTATGCTATACTATTAAATCCAGATAAATAATGGAGTGGTTAGACGCATTAATTCTAGGTGTTATACAAGGGCTTACAGAATTTTTACCCGTTTCATCTAGCGGTCATTTAGAATTAGGTAAAGCAATACTAGGAGATAATTCTGTTCCTGAAGAAAGCTTATTGTTTACTGTGGTATTACATTTTGCAACCGCATTGAGTACTATTATCGTTTTCAGAAAAGATATTTTTAATCTACTAGCCGGAATATTTACTGGTAAAAGCGAAGATCTGATTTTTGCTGGTAAAATCATTTTATCTATGATTCCAGCGGTAATCGTAGGGCTGTTTTTTGAAGAACAACTAGAGGCCTTATTTAATGGTAATATAGTATTAGTAGGCTGTATGCTTATTGTAACAGGTTTATTACTATTTCTAGCCGGTAGAGCCAAAAATACTGGTAAAAATATAGGCTGGAAAGACGCATTACTTATTGGTGTTTCTCAGGCAATCGCTATGTTGCCTGGTATATCACGTAGTGGTGCTACTATTTCAACTAGTGTGCTATTAGGTAACGATCGTACTAAGGCAGCACGCTTCTCTTTTCTAATGGTTGTGCCATTGATCTTTGGTAAAATTGCTAAAGACATTATGAGTGGTGACATATCGATGGAAAGCAGCACTAGTATGCCTTTACTTATAGGATTTATAGCGGCATTTGTAACTGGATTAATAGCTTGTACATGGATGATTTCTTTGGTGCGTAAAGCAAAGCTTCACTATTTTTCTTATTACTGTTTTGCCGTAGGTCTAGTAGCCATCGCAGCTGGATTTTTTAACGGTTAAATTATTATGGATCCTAATCAAAAACCCGTTACTAATCCTTATCAACTAGGTCAGGTGCTTTTAATAGATAAACCACTAGGCTGGTCATCCTTTCAAGTAGTTAATAAAATACGATGGCTTATAAAGCAAGAGTACGGACTTAAAAAGATAAAAGTAGGTCATGCCGGTACTCTAGATCCTCTAGCCAGCGGTTTGCTAATTATATGTACAGGTAAAGAGACTAAGAATATCCATGTATATCAAGCACAAGAAAAAGAATACACAGGCACCATTACCCTAGGAGCTACAACTCCTAGCTATGATCTAGAAACTGAAATAGACAATCGTTTCCCGTTAAATGATATTACAGAAGAGTTACTCCTAAAAACTACCGTACAATTTACTGGCGATATCATGCAAAAACCACCTATTTATTCAGCGATTAAAAAGGATGGTAAAAGACTATATGAACTAGCACGTGCAGGTGAAACTACTGAAATAAAGGAGCGTCAGGTGAATGTTCAAGCCTTTGAATTAACTCAAATAAAACTTCCTAAAGTTGATTTTAGAATTGCATGTAGTAAAGGAACTTACATAAGATCCATGGCGCATGATTATGGTAAAGCCTTAAATAACGGCGGTCATTTAAGCGCATTAAGACGCACGGCGATAGGAAATTATCGCGTCGAGAACGCTATAAACCTTGAAGAGTTTGAGGCAGATTTTAAAAATATAGGATCTTAAAATACTTTTACTGGTACCTCTAGACTATCTATAATAGGCACTTCAAAATTAATCATACCTTTTCCTGCATGTATACTACCATTGTATTTAATATCGACTTTTTGCTTGACTAAAATTTGTAAAGTAGCATCCAATAATCCGCGACCTTTTTCGCCATAGAAATCCTTAGGCGACATGGTAGCCTTTAATGGTAGTATAAACTCGTCACTTGCAGGCATCTCAACATCTAAATCCTGATTAATCTCTGCCGTTTTACGACCATTTACATAGACATCAAATTTTGCTTTGGTCAAGTCTAGCCCTACAGAATTAGGGTTAAAAAGCACACAATCACCACTCAGCTGCACATCATCTGATGTAGCATTGTTGATTTTTACATTTTTTATTTCCATAAAAACGACCTCTTCATAAGCATCTTGACACGACGTCATTGCAATAAGCATAGAACATAAGAGTAGTAAAGCACGCATAGTATTGAATTTGAGGTAAAGATAGTAGTAGTTATGCTTTCGCGAAAGCGTATTGAAACAACATATTTTTTGCTAACTTTCTAACTTGTAAAAACTTAACCCAACCATTATGAAAAAACTATTACTCTTAACCATTTTATTAATAGGGTCAACAACCCTATTTGCTCAAAATCAAAACGGTCTCAACTTTGATAGTAATGATGATTATGTCCAAACATCATTCACAGGCGTTACTGGTACCACAAATAGAACTTTTGAAGCCTGGATATACCTAAGCCCAAGTGCACCTAACACTAATCTGGCAATTCTTGATTACGGCCTCAATGCTGTAGGTTCTAGAAATACTTTTATGGTCAATGCAAATAGAGGATTGTCATTTATCTCTGGCGGAACTAATGCTAACATATCTTCCACAGCTGGTATTATACCTGCAGGACAATGGACACAAGTGGCTTTTGTGCTAAGTAATGGCACAGGATTCTTTTTTGTTAATGGTAATCAAGTAGGTACAGGAAATTTAAGCACGGTAAACACACCTACTACAGGTACTGACTTAAGAATAGGCAGAAGAGTTGCTGGTGGTGCAAATTTAACTTTTGCAGGTGTTATCGATGAAGTAAGAATATGGAACGTAGCACTTTCTCAAAACGATATCATCACCGGCGGCGGCAGTGAGATTTGTCCATCAAGCAATGGCTTAATAGCTTATTATCAATTTAATGAAGGAATGGCTAGCGCAGCAAATAATGGTGTCAATGTATTGCCAGATTTAGTATCTGGAAATAATGGAACTTTAAATAATTTTAGTCTTAGCGGTGGCAGTTCTAATTGGACTCCTGGTGCGCCTGTAACTAGACTTATTGATACTGATATCTCACAAAATGCCGGTGTACTAACGGCAGCACAAGCTGGCGCTAGCTATCAATGGATTGATTGCGGTACAAATATGGCTATAAATGGAGCAACTGCTATGACTTATACGCCTACATCAATAGGTGATTATGCTGTAGATATTACAAACCTAGGTTGTACGCAACGGTCAGATTGTATAAATGTAAGCACTCTAGGACTATCAAAAGCTAGTTTAAATGATGTATCAATATTTAAAAACCCATCTAGCTATTTACAATTTGAAGCTAATGCTATCCAAAACGCACAGCTTGTTATCTATAACCTTTCAGGAAAAGAAATCATTAAAACAACCTTAAACAACACTGAAGTTATAAAACCAGATATAGCACCAGGCTTATACATGGTAACACTTTCTCAAAATGGCACAAGTAAATCTTTTAAATGGATCAAGGAATAAACCACGGAATTATTACTCAATTAAAAAAGCCAAGTTTATAACTTGGCTTTTTTAATTGAACCCTAAATTGAATTTCTCAACTCCTTCATTTGTGCTTCTAGGAATGCAAGTTTATCTTCCATACTATCTGAAAAATCTGGAATACGACGAAAAAACACATAACGTACACGCCATAATTCTTTAAGATCGTTTACAGTAATGGTCTGATCGTCTATATTTTTATGGTCAGCTCTTAGTACAAGGCCATCTGCAGTGACGTATAACCTTCTTAAAATAAGCTCCTTCTCTGTAACCGCTAGAACTATAGTGCCATTATTAAGTTTTTTCACCACTTTATGAGGTACCTTTTCACCTACTACAACATCTTTGGGATATAAACCTTTATCGTGGCTAGTCATTTCTAAATTAGTAACCGTATAAGCTCTAAAGTCTTTCTCAGTATTGATTGGTAAGGTCAGACGAGGCATATCATCTATAAAAGATTGATTATCGTAATATTCAAGATAATCATCAGCTAACTTTTCAGTGATACATGGCACTTGAGCAAATTGCTCTCGCTCTAATTCTTCTGGCGTTAAGGTTAAGCGATCATTAAATTTTAACAACTGATTTACGGTCAATTCAGCTGTGAGGATATCATCTATCGATATGCTAAAATAATTAGCAATTTTAATTATAGTTTCTATTTTAGGTTCGCTACGACCTTCTTCATAGGCACCTAAAGTACCTCTCTTTAAGTCAAATAGGTCCGCAAATGCCTGCTGACTTAAACTTTTAATTCCACGTATCTTTTTGATGTTTTTACCGAAAAATGACATTATTTTGCTAATTTTATTTGCAATTTAAAATATTTGTGTATCTTTACACTAACAATATTAGCAAAATAAGATTTATTAAGCTAATATTTTGAGTAATACTTTAGTAATCTAACCAGTTACCATATAGTTTACTCAAATTTTGAGCATTATAAAACAATAGGCCGTTGTCTTATAACGCATCAAGATCATTTAAACCTAATAACTTTAAAAACTTCAATTATGATACTCTTAATGATTTACATCGCAGAAATTGCTCTGCGATATTTAGTGGGATAAGAAGTTCCTTTTTCGTAATATTAAACCTACCAATAAAAACCTATGAATAATTACTTCAGCACTATTAAAGAATACCTATTACAGCTAGATTTTGACATCATTAGAGAAAATCCGCAAGACGGAATCCTAGTGATTGAAAAAGAAAGCGCTGGTGTTAAAAATATGATTTTAGGAATAGCACCACCCATTTTAATCATGGAGCAATACATTTTTAAAATCAATAACAAGAATGAAGAAGTTTTCAAAAGTCTTTTACAAAAAAACCGCGATATCATTCACGGCGCATTTGTGCTAGACGAAAGTGGATCTAAAGTCATCTTTAGAGATACCCTACAAATAGAAAACCTAGACCTTAACGAGTTAGAAGGTACTCTTAACTCATTAAGTTTATTAATGAGTGAGTACTCTGACCAAATTATCAAATTTTCAAAATACTAGATGCATACAATGCATCTAAAAGTAACGGCGGATTGCATCTGCCATAAAAAACTAATATCATGAACATATTTAAAAGAATTTTCAAAATAGGAGAAGCACAAGCTAACAAAGCAGTTGACAACCTAGAAGATCCTATCACCATGACCGAGCAAGGTATACGTGACATGAAAGCAGACCTTAATAAAAGCGTAGAAGCTATGGCGCAAGTAAAAGCACTAGCCATACGTTCTAAAAATGAGCGAGATGAACACGAATCCAAAGCTAAAGACTATGAATCCAAAGCTATGCTGATTCTCAAAAAAGCACATTCTGGCGACATGGCAGTAGAAGAAGCAGATCGTCTAGCAAAAGAAGCACTAGCTAAAAAAGAAGAAGCACAACAACACGCAAATCGCGCCGCTGCAGACACAGAAAAGTTTGAAAAAAATGTTTCTCAATTAAAAGATACCATTGAGACCATCAAAGGAAATATCACTAACTGGGAAAATGAACTTAAAACATTGAAAGCTCGCGTAAAAGTGAGTGATGCGACTAAAAACGTCAACAAACAAATGGCAGAATTAGACAGCGCAGGAACAGTAAGCATGCTGGAGCGTATGAAAGAAAAAGTCGCTCAAGAAGAAGCTCTTGCCGAAGCTTATGGAGACCTAGCAAACACCAGTAAATCGGTAGACGATGAAATTGATGCCGCAGCAGATATGTCTGAGTCTAAACTTGACGATGACCTAGCAAAGCTTAAAGAGCAGCTAGGTATAAAAAAAGATGAGGCATAAATTCTTTAATCATTAACAGTGTCAGTCTGAGCCTGTCGAAGACGTTTTAAAAACCAATAACTTATTCAAAAAATGAGCACCATCAACTTTAAATGTGTCAAATGCGGTCATCACGATTACGAGACTGGAGAAATGCGTGCTACAGGCGGCACGCTTTCAAAAATCTTTGACGTACAGAACAAGAAATTCTCTTATGTAGCCTGCACTCGATGTAAATACACTGAGTTTTACAAAGCACGTACTGGCGCACTGAGTAATATCTTTGACTTTTTTACGAGCTAGAAGGAGCAATGGTAAAATCATTTTACCTTTATTTCCTAAGGGCAGAATTAATTCTGCCCTCAGGAAAAACATCAACAACGGCGGATTCAGTCCTCTATTTGTAAACCATTAAACACTAACCATCTTGGAAAACTATTTCAACATATTATTCTCTGAAGTAAACATCACACTTACCGTATTGTTGATCATTCTCATACTCTACTGGCTTGCCACGATGGTTTCGGGAATAGATTTTGACCTAGACGTGGATGTAGACATAGACGTTGACATCGATGCAGACGTTGATCTGGACACTGGTCTAGAAGGTGGTAACATGGATTTCCAGGACGTTGCAAATGCTGAGGTGGACCGCGAGCATGTGGTTAATAAACGCACTCGCAAACTTAAATGGTGGCAAATTCTGTTGATTTATTTCAACTTTGTTGGACTACCATTCATGTTTACATTTACCTTTTGGATTTTCCTGTGGTGGTTCATTACCGTATTAACAACTTCTATTACGGGCAGCTATGATAATTCATTCGGTTTTGTGATCGTTCTCGCAGGAATCATTCCAGCATTGATTTTGACCAAAATTGTAACCACACCATTCAAATCTTTCTTTAAGAATTTGAATAAAGATGGTGATAAAGCAACTGAATTTATAGGTCGTCAGGCATTGTTGATGTCCACAATTTCCGGAGAAAAACTAGGTAATGCAGAGGTGCTCGCAGATGGTAATCCTATGAGTATTTATGTTAAATCTATTGATGGGTCAGAGTTACGCTTTCGCGAAAGCGTACTCATCATCAAGCAATCAGATGATAAAAACTATTTTTTAGTGAGTAAAGCGTAAGTATGAAAAAGTTATTTAAAAAGAATAAAACAGCAATACTTATCTCGACAATAGGAATCCTTGTTTTACTTAATATTATTAGTTACACTAAACTATGGACTAATTTAGAAACATATTTTGATTCTAAGGTATTCAATGAAATAGCAACTCCGATAGCCACTATAATTGCGGTTATCATTTATTATGGTGCATTAAAATCAACTCAAAATCAAAATGCAATAACGAAAAGTAATAATGATAAAAATTATTTTGAAGAGATAATAAAAGAATATCAAGATAAAGCAAAGTCAACATCAGTAAAATATCATAATGATTATTCAAATAAATCGATAAATTTTACTGAACTAGTGGAAGAAGTTATTATAAACATTGATACAATGATTTATAATGAAGACTATCAATCAGACTTAAAGCTATTATCTAATGGTGAGACACTCACTCATTATAATATGAAACTAAGAAGTTATAAAAAAGAGTATTCATTTTTAAGTAAAATATTTACTGGTAAAAGTAGAATGTCTTTTTTTATACAAGATATCATTGAATTACTTAAAGACATTGATAGCTCTAATCTTACTAAGGATGACAAAAAAATACTTTCAAAAAAAATTATCAGGATATTTATTGGTGATTATACCAAGTTTTTTGACGAAAAATATTCGATATATCCTAATAATACTTTAATCCCGATTCAAACTGTTGGTAAAAATTTGAGAATCGATTTTGTCCCAATTTATGAAACTCCCTTTTTAAAGAATATCAAAGAAATAAAAGAATATCAGAAATAATGATAAGTCTGAGCTTGTCGAAGACGATATAATAGTCAAGAAAGATTTTACAGTCGCACTTTGATAAGCCTGTGCTAAATTGACCAAAATGCTCACTGTAACAAAAACATTAAAATAAAAACAACTAAACAAACAAAAACCAAACAAAAACTATGGACGGAACATTAGGATTATTTGTAATGGGAATAGGAGTTTTTCTATTTCTAGTAATTGTTTACTTCGCTATCATTGCGATGTTTTACAAAAAAGTACATCAAGGTCAGGCGCTGGTGCGTACTGGTTTTGGAGGTACCAAAGTCGCCACAGATAAAGGACTTTACGTAGTACCGGTTTTCCACCGTGTGGAGACGATGGATATTTCGGTTAAGAAAATCCAGATTGAGCGTATGGGTGTAGAAGGATTGATCTGTAAGGACAACATGAGAGCCGATATTAAAGTAGCCTTTTTTGTACGTGTCAACAATGAGGTAGAATACATCAAAAAAGTGGCGCAAACCATAGGTGTCCAGCGTGCTTCTCGTATCGAGACATTAGAAGATCTTTTTGAAGCAAAGTTCTCTGAGGCATTGAAAACCGTAGGTAAAAAATTCCAGTTTATCGACTTGTATGAAGCACGTCGTGAGTTCCGTGATGAGATTGTGGATATTATCGGTACTGATTTGAATGGTTACACACTAGAGGATTGTGCGATTGACTTCTTGGAGCAAACTAGTGTTTCTCACTTAAAAGCAGATAATATTCTAGATGCAGAAGGTATCAAAAAGATTACTGATCTAACTGCTGCACAGAATATTAAAGCCAACTTGATCAAGCGTGATGAGGAGAAAACCATACGCAAGCAAGATGTTGAGGCTCGTGAAGCAATTCTAGAACTAGACAAGCAACTCGCCGAAAAAGAAGAACAACAAAAACGTGAGATTGCAAACATCAAATCTCGTGAAGAAGCAGAAACTCTTAAAGTAGCCGAAGAAGAACGCCTGAAATCAGAAACAGCTCGTATCGCTACTGAAGAAAAAGTAAAAGTTGCCGAAGAAAATATGCAACGTCAGATCATCGTTGCAGAGAAAAACAAGCAACGTACCAATGCTGTTGAAACAGAACGTGTGGAAAAAGACCGCATGTTAGAACTTACTGAAAGAGAAAGAGTAGTAACTCTAGCTCAAATCGAGAAAGAAAAAGTAGTAGAAGTAGAGAAAAAGAATATTCAGGACGTGATTAGAGATCGCGTGGTGCTGGAAAAAGGTGTGGTAGAAGAGCAGGAAAACATGAAAGATATTGAAGCTTTCAAAACTGCAGACCGTGCTAAGCAAGTAGCCATCACAAATGCTGAGGCAAAAGCACAAGACGAATTGATACGCATCACTAAAGCTGCTGAAGCTTCTAAACAAGCATCTATTCAAAAAGCTGAAGAGATTAACATCGAGGCTCTTGCTCATAAAGAAGCAAGTGAGAAGGAAGCAGAAGCACGTAAGATTCTTGCTGAAGCACAAGCTAAAGAAGAAGCAACTGTAGGACTTTCTGAGGCACAAGTAATGCATGCAAAAGCTGAGGCTAGCGAGCGTCAAGGAATTGTAGATGCACTCATCATCCAGAAAAAGGCAGAGGCTGAAGCAAGCGGTATCGCTGCAAAAGCAGAGGCAAAACGCAAAGACGGACTTGCTGAGGCTGAAGTGATCAAAGAAAAAGCCCTTGCAGATGCTGCAGGAATTGAAGAGAAAGCTGAGGCGATGAAGAAACTTGATGGTGTAGGTAAAGAACATGAAGAGTTCAAACTACGTCTTGATAAGGAACTTCAGGTAGATCTAGCACAAATCAACATCCAGAAAGATATTGCAGATGCGCAAGCACAAGTGATAGGAGATGCATTGAAAGCGGCTAAGATTGACATCGTTGGTGGTGAGACCATGTTCTTTGAACAAATCATCGGTCAGATCACAAAGGCTAAAGGTTATGACAGACTGGTGAATCACTCTGAAACGGTAACTGAAGTAAAGGATGCCATTCTAGGAAGTGATGATGTAAAAGGAAATCTGCTGGATAAAGTAAAAGACTTTGCAGACAAGTACAACATCAGCTCTGAGGACATCAAGAACTTGACTATCGCAAATCTGTTGAGCAATCTACAGAACAAGTCTAACGATGGTGACGAGCAAAACATGTTGAGCAACCTGATGAATTTGGCTAAAGGAATGGGATTATCTAACAAGAAGTTAGGGAATATTTAAGAATGCTTATAAGGGCGCTACCTGATTCTTTCTCTAGAAAGAATCAGGTCGGGCTATCCGCTATATCTTTTTAGGCTACCGCCGTAAAAAGGATGCCGCTACTATCCCTAGCGCAGGACACAACGGCGGAACGCATTCCGCCCACGCTAGCACCAAACACCAACTCACTAATGAATCTTCACAACCGGAAATCTCTTAGACTCAAAGGCTACGACTACACATCAGTCGGTAGATACTTTGTGACTATAGTAACTAGAAATAGGTTGCATTTGTTCGGTAAGGTCGTAGATGGAGAAATGGTTTTAAATGAGTTTGGCAAAATAGCAGAGCGTGAATGGATCAATACGTTGAGGCTAAGGAATAATGTTTCATTAGGAGCATTTATGATTATGCCAGATCATATTCATTTGGTCATAAACATTGAAGTGGCGACTCCTCAAACAGAGTATTCTAGTGAAGAGTTAGAACGTCGTGCTGGAGCGGTCGGAGGTAAAGATATATGTAAAGAAGGATCATTAGGAAGTTTAGTCAGAGGTTACAAAGCTGCGATAACAAATCAGGTCAAACAACTGATTTACGCATATCAGGAAGGGAAATCTACTATAACAGAAACAGCTTTGAATGAAATAAGACCTTTGATAAGAAGAGTCGATCTAAAGAAAACCATCTGGGTACGCAACTACCACGAAATAATCATCAGAGATCAACGAGCCTACCTGAACATAAGCAGGTACATCAATAACAATCCCAAAAAATGGGATGAGGATCTCAAGAAAAAACTAGGACTACATGAGTGACACAAACCAAGGGCGCGACGCATCGCGCCCAGACAGCCAATCGTCGCGCCCCATCGTCGAGAACGCTAAGCGTCTCGACTCAGGAACTTACGAGATCATCCAGAGCCGTTTGCTCAAGCAAAAAAATGACTTGCAGCAACGCCTGAATACTCTTAATGAAGAACGTAAAAAGGTCTTCGGTTCGCTGGAAACACGACTGATTGCAAACGACCGTGTGAATACAGAAAACAACTGTATCGCCCGTGATATCGTGACCATAGGCAAGTACAGCATTTTTGGTTATAACGTACACTTTGGACTGCGCACAGAGATCAAACTGAGTGATGTTTTTAGTGTCTATGAATTTGATCGTGATGGTGTGGATGGTGATGCGTTACGCTTTCGCGAAAGCGGAACAAAACTTCAAATCATTGAGGATCCTATCTTTCAAACAGATTTTGAAAATCTTTATAAGTACTACCGCAACACGATATTTTCCAAGTTTGCCATCATGGGCAATTACTTGCATATGGTGTTTCAGCTGAGTGATTCTGTGACTGATATCAAGACCTTTAAATGGCTGATTACTGATAATGGACTGCAATATGTAGATAACCGTAGTGAGCACGAATTTCGTTTTCCGGCTCAGTATGGTTTTCAGTGGAAGGAAGCTGGACGTGATGACCAGCGCAATGGTGTACATGCTCACGTGTCTATTTTGGACAAAGTTTTTGTAGAAACCATAGGTGGCGATTTAACCATTAAGGTTGAGGATAATACCGACGATGGTCAAGGAATTTATAGTGAAGACGTAGAATACCGCGATCAGACGCTGGACGATGGTCAGTACCGCTATGCCGATTTAGGCAATCTGATTGTTCTGGAAATCAAACCTTTTCAAGAAGAACCTCGCTATTTTGTCTACAACCATAAGATCAAAGAGGTAGAAAAAATAGACAGTATTGCACAGGCTGCAGTGCTATTACCAGATGAGCAAGGAATTATTTTCCCGAGTGGTTATTACCTGCAAACAGGTGAGTACAATGTGTTCCCGAGCAGTGCTGGAAAATTGAAATTCCAGCAAAAGATTGCCTCGCCTAATGGTGAAGATCACTTGTACGTATTTTATAATCCAGCAGAAGGATTGTATGTACTTATGTCCTATAACGTGATTGATCAAGAGGTAAAAACACCTATCGTGTGTAATGGATTTACGATTCTGGAACAAGGAGAATTGTGTTATTTCCGTACCGAAGATGAGCAGACCAAACATCACATGATGCAAATATGGCAAACACCGTATTTAAAAGGCAATATCATACCGTCTGAGCATCAAGATACAATGCTCTATAAAATCGGTAACAAAGACATTGTAAAGGCGATGGCCGAAGCAAATGAACTGTTGACGCTTCTTAATAAAGAAGATAGTTATGGCGGTTTATATGACGATATCGCACGCGCATCTAAAGATATTCTCGATGCTTATTACTGGTTGCCTGAAAAGGAAACCCAACAAATCAATTTGCCATTATTAGAAATTAATAAAGCATCTAACGCTGCGATTGATGAGTTTGAGAAGGTCAAACAAATGCGCAAACAAGCAGCAACAGAGACTAAAGAGATCTCTAAAAAAGCCGATGCACTTTTCAGCAAAATAAAAAGTACGTCTTTCAAGTCCATTAATGATTTTGTAGAGCTTTTGACCCAACTGCGCAGTTTGCGTGGTGAGGCGATAGGCCTTTATGAAATACGTTATGTTGATACAGATTTCATTAAAGGAATTGAGGAACAAATCGTTGAGCAAAACGAGGTGATCTCACGTCGTGCGGTTACCTTTTTACTAGATGATAAAGCACTAGCTCCATACCACGATGCTGTTGCTGAAAAGCAAAAAGCATTAGACGACACTAAGAAAGTCATCGAGATTAAAAATCTAGAAAAAGAGGTGAATCAAATCGCTGAAGATCTGGAGTTATTAATCGACATTGTTTCTAATCTAGAGATTGAAGACACTTCGCATTCTACTAAGATAATTGAGAATATCTCTTTGATTTTTGCGACTATCAACCAGGTAAAAGCAGCGATTAAGAACAAAGTAAAAACCGTAGGTAAAAAAGAAGCGCAAGCTGATTTTGCTGCACAGTTAAAGTTGATCGATCAGAGTATCATCAATTACCTAGACATTGCCAACACTCCAGAAAAGTGTGATGAATTCCTTACTAAAGTTTCTATTCAGCTAGAAGAGCTGGAAGGGAAATTTGCCGATTATGAGGAATACATCACTGAGATTATTGAAAAGCGTGAAGAGGTGTATGCCGCTTTTGATAATCGTAAGAGCAGTCTGGTAGAAGCACGCAATAAAAAAGCTATTGCCTTTCAAAACGCTGCAAATCGCATCATAAAAGGTGTGCAAAAACGTTCACAATCGCTGGATAGCATCACAGAAATCAATGGCTATTTTGCTAGTGATTTAATGATCAATAAAGTGCGCGATATCGTAGCACAATTAAAAGAACTGGACGACGCTGGTAAGGCAGAAGCTATTGAAACTGCCTTAAAAGTAGCTCGTGAAGATGCATTGAGAAAGCTCAAGGATAAGAACGAGCTTTATGAAGATGGCGATAATATCATTAAGCTGGGGAAACACAAATTTGGCGTTAATAAACAACAGCTGGATTTGACCATTGTTTATAAGGAAAACGCTTTATTCTATCACCTAACAGGAACCGATTTCTATCAGGAATTAAAGAACGAGGTGCTCACCCAATCCATGGATATCTGGAATCAGGATTTGGTTTCAGAAAATGCGCAGGTATATCGATCTGCTTATCTCGCCTACTCCATTTTTAAGAACGGAGATCAGGACTCGTTGAGAACCATGAGTGAGGCAGATTTGCTGGCTCATGTGCAGGAAATCGCTAGTGGTAACTATTCTGGTGGTTACGTAAAAGGTGTTCATGATCACGATGCGGCTCAAATTCTAAGCGTTTTATTACATAAAGATCACGATTTAGGACTGCTGACTTACGCTCCAAATATCCGAGCGCAAGCGCAATTTTTTTGGAATGGTCTAGACAAGAAGAAACGCGATAACCTCAATCGTACCTTAAAAAGTGCTGGCGAGGTGCTGTCTGTTTTTCCAGATAGTAAAGAGTATGATTTCATTATTGAGGAACTGGCTGATGCCATATATCAGCAGAATGTCACGCTGAGCACCTCGTCACGCTCGGCACAAGCTCTGTCGAAGCGCGATATTAATAGCTCTGAGGCTGTTTCAAGCACCGACTTCGACAAGCTCAGTCTGACAGACGGAAACGAGCATCTCGTAGCTAGTTATTTATTTAATGAACTAAAAGATAACGATCACTTTACGGTAAGCCATAGCGCCATTCAATTAAAGGAAGCTTTTGAAAAGAAAATCAAAGCTCAAAATGCCGATTTGAAATTCAAGAAAAGTCTGGAAGCCTGTGATAACGAAAAAGATAAAATTGAGCTGGTGAGGCATTGGGTTTCCGCTTTCGCGAAAGCGCACTCAAAACAAGCTTTATTGCGCTACATAGACGAATGCGTAGCAAATATCCTTTATGGAGAACTGACTGCTGATAAAACCGTTGCTGTATCGCCAGAAGAAATCATTGAAAACTTAAAAGGAGCACATGCCACGATAGAAGAAGGAACATTCCAGTTTAATTATCATGATTTTACAGCAACACTGGAGCATTTTATGACCATAAAAGTGCCTGCCTATGAAGCTTTTAGAAAAGCAAAACATGAAGTAACAGAAGATCTAAAAGAAGCCTTGCGACTGGAAGAATTCAAACCACGCGTGTTGAGCTCATTTGTGCGTAATAAATTGATTGACCAAGTATATTTCCCATTAATTGGAGACAATCTTGCGAAACAGTTAGGAACCGTAGGTGATACTAAACGTACCGACCGCATGGGATTATTGCTGTTGATCTCGCCACCAGGTTACGGTAAAACGACCTTAATGGAGTACATGGCAAATCGACTGGGATTGATTTTTATGAAAATTAATGGGCCAGCAATAGGTCATGATATCACATCAGTAGATCCAGAAGCAGCAACCAATACAGCTACAAGAGAAGAATTGAAAAAGCTGAATCTTGCCTTTGAAATGGGTGACAACGTGATGTTGTATCTAGATGACATACAACACTGTAATCCAGAGTTTTTACAAAAATTCATTAGTCTGTCTGATGGAACACGTAAGATTGAAGGTGTTTTTAATGGCAAGCCCAAAACTTATGACCTGCGCAGTAAGAAATTTTGCGTGATCATGGCTGGTAATCCATATACTGAAAGCGGAGATAAATTCCAGATTCCAGATATGCTTGCAAACCGTGCCGATATTTATAACCTAGGTGACATCATAGGTGATACAGCGCATTTATTTGAATTAAGTCTCGTTGAAAATGCACTGACTAGTAATCCTGTATTGCAACAGTTAAGTAACAAGCATTTTGATGATGTTTATGCACTGATTGACCGAGTTCAAAATGGAGCGAGCGATAACGAGCTGAAAGGAAATCATAGCAATCAAGAAATAGCAGATTATGTAGCCGTACTTGAAAAAGTGTTGAAAATAAGAGATACGGTTCTCAAAGTCAATGAAACTTATATCGCCAGCGCAGGAATGGAAGATACGTATCGCACAGAGCCTAGTTTTAAACTACAAGGCTCTTACCGAGATATGAATAAACTAGTCGCAAAGGTTGTCCCTATAATGGATAATAAGGAATTACAAACCTTACTATTATCACATTATGAAAGTGAATCACAAACCTTAACCAGTGCCGCTGAAGCCAATCTTTTGAAATATAAAGAACTGGTCAACACCATCACGCCTGAAGAGCAACAACGCTGGGAAGATATCAAAGGGATTTTTGCCAAAAACAATAAACTCAACGGCCTAGGCGGACAGAATCAAATGTCTCAAGTTTTGAGCCAGATGATGGATTTTACAGAGAATCTTGAGGGAATTAAAGAGGTTTTGAGGAAGGGATTAAGTAATAATAATACAAACTAATCTGTAAGAAAAACATAGGCTTAATAAGTTGGCTTTAGGTTGCAATTAGTAATATTATTGGCTAAAATCTTTTTGTAATATTAACATTTAGCACAAAACTGTTAAAGTACTGGTTTTAAATTGTTAAAGGCAATAAAAGATGTAGTTTCGGCGTTGTATTTGTTCATATTCTATTGAACTTAAAAAATTAAAAAATATATGTTATTAAAAGTGTCTGCTTTATTAATTGTGATGTTAACTAGTCTAGTTCACGCCACTGACAAACCTTTATTGCTGCTGGAAAATGCAAATCAAGAGGTAAGTGCTTACCAAGACGCTACATTACAATTAAGCTTACAAGAACAAATATACTCAAACAAGCGATGGCGAAGTTTAATCAAAAACAAACGATTGTCTGTAAGTCTAGTTGATTTATCAAACGATGGTGTTCGATATGCTAGTATTAATGGTGATAATATGATGTATGCTGCTAGCATGCCTAAAATTGCTGTTTTATATACTGCTATGGATGCTATTGAGAAAGGTGATTTAGAATATACTGATGAAGTAAAGACGGATATGTGGTTAATGATTTCTAAGTCCAATAATGCTGCTTCTACTAGAATGATTGATAGAGTAGGTTTTCAACGTATCGAAGACGTGATGTGCGATCCAGCAAATCCATTTTATGATCAATACAGTAATGGTGGTCTTTGGGTAGGTAAAAGATATGCCGCACAGGGAAGACGCCATCCAGAACCTATCAAAGGTTTAAGTCATGCTGCTACAACTGAAGCTGTTGCTAAATTATACTACCAATTAGCCACTGGCCAATTAATTAACAATGAACGCAGTAGCGAAATGCTACAATATCTAAAAGACCCGAGTTTACATCATAAGTTTGTAAATACCTTAGATCAAATTGCACCTGAAGCAGATGTTTATAGAAAAAGTGGATCTTGGAAAAACTGGCATTGCGATAGTGTTATTGTATGGGATGATGAACGCAAGAAGCATTATATTCTTGTCGCTATGGTAGAGTCGCCTGATGGAGAAAAAATTATTAGAAATTTAGTACGACCTGCTGAAGCCGCATTAAACAAAACACCTATCTTGCTTCAAGACATCCAATCAGGTGAAACCATTAAACCAGCTCATATCTAATTTATTTGATATAAAGAAAAAGGAACTCTCCATAGCCTTATGGATGCAGTTGTATCTTTTTCTAATCATAGGTGCATTACTAGTAGTTAAACCTACTATCAATGCACTTTTTTTATCGACAGCTGGAGCCGACTCCTTATCTATAGCTTTTATTTTAACGGCTATCATTGCCGTCATCATCTCATTTTCTTATCACAAGTTGCTCGAGCGATTCAACCTTAGATACATTATAAGATCTACGTTGTGGTTTTTCTCTGCATCATTTTTTGTCATAGGACTTCTGGTTATGTTTGAAGTTTCTAATCTATTCTTAGCTTATGCATTCTACTTATTTGTAGGTATATATGCATTACTAGTCACTTCTCAATTTTGGGTTTTAGCAAACGTGATTTTTAATATTAGAGAAGCTAAAAGATTATTTGGTTTTATTGGAGCTGGTGGAATTGCTGGTGGAATTGCCGGAGGCTATATAACCTCTATTCTAGTACCTTTTACAGGTAATGCCGCTTTAATTATTATAGCAAGTTTAATGATTGCTTGTTGCCCTTATATCTATCAAAAGATTAAGTCTCATAGTTATAAAGGTAAAATGAAATTGGAGTTCAAAAAAAGAGAAACAGTTTCTAAGGAGCCTTCTATTCAATTAATTTTCAACTCGAGGCATTTATCACATCTCGCAGGTGTCATAGGAATAGGTGTGCTAGTAGCAAAGCTTGTAGATTATGAGTTCAGTTATCTGGCCAGTCAGCAAATAGAAGATCCTATGGAGCTTGCATCCTTTTTTGGATTTTGGTTCAGTACATTTAATATCGTTTCATTGATATTGCAATTATTAATCACAAAGCGTTTATTAGAAAACTTTAATATTGAAACCAACCTATTTTTCTTGCCAGCAGCGGTAATTGCCTGCGCACTATTACTTTTTGTAATGCCAGAATTATGGATTGTAATTCTTTTAAAAGGCTTTGATGGTAGTCTAAAGCAATCTTTACATAAAAGTGCTCTGGAGTTACTAGCTATACCTATACCTAGTGATATAAAGAATAAAACTAAAACCTTTATAGATGTAGTGGTGGACAGCATTGCTACTGGACTAGCAGGATTAGTTATCATTTTTGTTGTAAAAGGACTCCATTTATCTAATTATATTATAACAGCATCTATTATTGTTCTTTCCATTATATGGATCTATTTAATCTTTAAAGTAAAGGATAGCTACTTAAGCATCTTTAAACAAAGTATCGTTAAAAGAGAAAAATTAAGAAAAGAGAAAAATAATGTAGGTACTCTTATCAGTAATATGAAAATCATATTTGAAACTGGTGGTACTGAGGATATTCTAGTGATGTTGAATAAACTACAGGAAATTAGTCATACCAGCTTAAAAGAGCCTGTATTACAACTGCTTAATCACAAAAACAAGAAAGTCGTTACAGCGGTAATTAATAACTTAGATTATGTTATCCATGAACCTGTAGCACAGGTACAAGATTTTATATATACAGATGATAGCGAATTGATTAATGCAGCCATGAATTATCTATTAAGCCATGAACATATTGCCTATCAGTTTTATGAAAATTATCTAGATGATGAAGATGATAGAATCGCAACAGCCGCACTACTTGCCCTAGCTGCCATTTCTCAAGAAAATCCTTTACTAGCTGAAAAGTATAACCTAAAGTTACGTATAGAACTATTTTCTAGTGATATAGGTGACAATAATATGCAAATATCAGAACTTGCCCGTCTTATTGAAACACTGGGATATGCCTCTACAACAAACTACTATTCTATAATTGATAATTACTTAGGTCATAACAATAAGGCCTTAAAAATTGCAGCCATTAAAGCTACTGGTCACACCAAAGATGTTTATTTCTTAAACACTCTTCTTTATGCCTTAATGGATGATGATTTAAGAAAATCAATTGAATCATCCATTTATAAAATGGGTAACAAATCTTTAAAAGTTATAAGCCAGATTTATACTAAAAAGAAAACCGAGAATGATTTAAGAAAAAAGTTACTCTATGTGCTATATCACATCAGAACTAAAAAATCACATCGTTTACTTATTCAACTAGCACATCATAGTGATATATCTGTTAAAAAAACATCTTTTGAACTATTATTTAAATCTAGAAAAAACGGTAAAAAATCTATTCTGAAAAAGAAAGAGTTAATAAAGTTAATAGACAAAGAATCTGCTAAGTATAAAGAACTAGTAAGAATTTATTGGTCATTGAAAATAAGTCAACGATCTGATAAAAGAACTAATGGTGTCATCTCTTTAGTTGAAAAAAATATAATAGAACAATTGGTTTTGAAAGTTGATCAATGCATCTCTGATCAATTGGAAATCATATTTAATTTATTATCTCAACGATACAATCCAGAAGATGTCTATGTTGCTTATAAAGGAATGACAAGCAAAGAGACCGTTTCTAGACTACATTCTATGGAGTACCTCAATGGTATATTGAGTAGAGACTTAAAAAACATGCTATTTCCCCTATTTGAGCTAGAGTCTCACACTTTATCTAGTGAAACTTTTGAATTTCAGGAAAGAATAAAACTATATGATCGCAGTAAGATGTTAGAAAAGCTTCTTCTTATTCAAGAACAAAAGGTACATTCTATAAGTATTAAGTTCCTTCATTTACAAGGTGAGCATCTAATAAACGGTATATTATCACAACTGCCAACACCTCAAGCTCTAGAGATTAAAAAGACATTACTCTCATTAGAGAATAGTCAATCCAAAATTGCATAGTTAATTATTATCTGCATTTTCAGTGGTGACCTCTTGAGAGTCATTAGTACCAATATTAATAGATCTAATCGTTTTATCGATTGCACTCGCTAAATACATATGATCGCCAGCAGAGTTTTTACTAAGTATATTACTCATTAAACAAACTACATAATTAGTACCATCTTCATGTTCAACAGTAATGATACTGTTCATATAATTGTACCGGTTCCCCATGTACTTACCGCATGGTGTTGACTTAGATTTATCACAGCTATATAAACTACCCGATTTAAAATATACGGCAGCATTATCTAATTGTGGACTATAAGCATATCGTATTCTTCTATCGGTCATATAGAGTAGTTTTTTAATCTCTAGGCTACTCATTTCATCAATGACGCAACCTTGTTCTAATTGCACCATAAACTTCATGAGACCTTTAGGCGTACCTATACTACCACCTTTACTACCTACATATTGATCAGGACCATTAGTAAAAAAACTACCTAATCGCCACTCATCATGCGTTATACCTAAATTTCTTAAAGGTTGATTCACTAAATTAATCGCTATATCTGTAAGTTCAGATTTATCTGCCTTATCAAAATAGGCATCTGCCTCTTCTTGAGTTAAAGTAAAATATGCATCTCCAAAAACGTGCATTAATAAAGCCTCACGCCAGACGATACTAGCGGCACCATTATTACTAACACTTAACATATGATCTAACCACTCATAAAGACTAAACTGATCATTAAATACCACAGTACGCTTAATCAGTTTATCTTTTTCAAGATCTACCACTGGTATGGTATGGTGATCATACAGACCCCAATTACCCGATTGTACTATTTTATTTTTCATTAACCGTTGCCTCACAGACCAGTCCTCTGGACACAGATTACGCAATTCATTAAAAAAAGCCGTTGCTACAGCAATTTTACCTACACTACCAGGTTGAAAACCAGAATTCTCATTGAGTTGCGCATATTTGGGGTTATTGATATTAGTAATATCCATAACGGCAATACCGTAACCTGAACTATTTGGGAAAAGTCTGCGCATTTTTGCTTGAAACTCCTTATCCACCACCATTAAAGAATCTACTGGTTTTGTGTCCTCGCAAAGCCATAAATTCACCTCATCACTTTTTTTAAAAGAGCCAGGTTTTAAATACCGTTCTACTAGAGTACTATCTATGGTCTTCTCTAATCGTTTAAGACGTTTAATACCAGTGGATTGATAACCATCTATAGGATATAACATCACCAAGATTAATACTACAGACACTGATATACTATATCTAAAAATATTCATTACAATGCTATTTGTTTATTAATAAGTAACTCAGTATTATAATCTGTTTTCCCATCCATTTTCAATAAATAAGAGTTAGTAATAGCGTTACTGTTTTCTACAAAAGGACGTATTTGAAATAGGTATAATTTATTATCCTTAAAGCCTAACTCAATATCCCATGCACCGTCATAAGAACCATCTTTAGAACTAGGCATGGTTTGATGTGCGCTTTTAGCAAACTCCTGTATTTCTTTAAGATTATCCTTACTAATAATAGGATGATTAAAATTGACAAATTCCATTCTCGAACCACCTTCAGCCGGTAATTTGCGTTGCATACGTTCTCTAGCCGGTGCTACTAGTTGACTATTGCCTTGACTATCGACTATAAAAGTTTCTGCACTTTGCCCATCTACTGCTCCACCAGCACCACGGCTCATTGCGATTGTGATACCGTCGTTATTTTGATGAACAAAATCTTTTGTAATTAATACACCACTATAATCTACATCTACCGTTGGGATGATTAAAATAGATGGATATACATTTTCTGGGTTTTCAAGATATGCCTGGCGCCATTTAAAACTACGGTCTGTATAAGGACTAGCCCATACATCTCTTATCCCTTTCATTATCTTTTCTTCGCTCACGACATTAAAAACGGTCAGGTTTAAACCAGCACCGGTAAACTCTTCAAGATCTTCCATATTAGTATCACTCCTTAAAAAAACTGGAACTTTACCCATATCGTTCCCTAGAATTCCTTTAAAATCCTTTTTTAACTCTTTTACAAATTCTGATCTAATAGGCATCCTAGATATGGCTTCTCTTAAAATAGCGAGTTGTTCTAATTGATATTTTTCTACATCTGCTGTAGAGGATCCACTATCTTTTAATTGTCTCGCTTTCGCGAAAGCGGACTCTAAAAAGTCCCAGTAACTACCATCTGTTTCGGGCATATTTTGAGACATGTGATTTCTAAAAACTCCAAAAGGAATTATAATCCCATTTACAACATGGTCAGGAAACAATTGTTTTAATTGACCAAGGTTTGCAGCTTTAGGACCACATAAAACACCACTGTCTTCACTATTAACACTGGCCATATCTATAGGTGCAACGATATCTAATTTCAGTTTTTCTTCAGAGATGCGTATGGTTTTCTTCTCTTTTTGTTGATTTTTATTGAATAATAATTGCTCTTCTTCATTCATCTCATTAGCTGGTTTTATAACCACAGCACCGCGATCACTTACGGCATAGAATACTTGTTTACCATTATAATCCTTAAGGTCTGAAAGATTATTTGCACTGATGGCACTATTAGGAATTCCTAAGTTGCGAGCTAGTAATTGTACATGAGAAACTAGATTACCTTCTGACACTGTAGCAATACCTGCAACTGGTTTTAAATCGCTAGGTGGATGATCAAATACATATATTTTTTTAGGGTCTACCGCCATCCCTTCGGCATTACCTGTAACAACTACTAACTCTCCTTGAGTATATCCAGGATTAAGACCTCTTACAGTACTAGTATTACTTAATACTGGAATATATGTTGAGCTACCTAACTGTCTTGAAAGTAAACCAGAAAACTCACCTATTGAAGAACCTAGTGGTAATAATAATGAACTGCGTATACGGTCATCATAAAACCCATATGATAAAGGTTCAAAACCGGTATACTCTTCTACAACGTCTCCATAAATGCTGTTTACCATACCGGTTCCCCAAGCTACCTGATTGCGAGCTACATTTATAAAATCCATTAATTGGTTTGCTTTCACTGTTGCATCAGTACTCATTAATAACTGATTCTCAACGGCATCCCATTCCCATTTTTCTACATAGCCCGAGCTAGCTAATGCCTCACTGAGCGCATGTACTTTATCCATATGTTCTCTTATCGTAGCAGGAATCCACTGTGATGACTTCTGAAATATCAACTCTTCTAGTCGTAAGCTAAGTTCTAACGCACTAGTACGTCTAGTACCTCTTCTATCTTCTTGAATATTGTAGCGTATATCACACATCAGTCCTGATGCTGCTGGTATTATTATGGAAGGATCTGTTTCTTGAGCATAGGTCTTAGAGAACCAATCTGTTTGCGTTTTTATGTAACTGTCATTATCCCAATCAGAAACCATTTGAGCTAGATCACTAATACTTACCGGTTCAAAAAACTCTTTCATATCTGTTATGAGTTTTTGAAAGTCAGCCAGCGTTTGATCGTTTAAATTAGACTTGTTAGCATCATACCACTCTTGAACTTGATGAATATCTTTTGACTCTGGATTGCCATGAATTTTAATCCTAATATCCATAAACTTAGGATACCTATCTGCTATCACTTTACTAGTGCTTCTTATTTCTTGAGCAAGATTAGTATCTCCGTCATGTGGGATATCTCTAAGGCTTTCTCTAATTAAAAAAAAGTCTTGATCTAAAATCTGGTTACTAGAAAGTATGGTGTAATAAAACTTACGTCCCCATTCTTCCTCGTCCTCTATTTGCTTTGCGCCGCGATAATATTTTGATTTTTCTTGAATCCATCCATTATCCACACTTTCTAGATATCGTTGTAATTGATATTGCTTTACTCTACTATGGTTAAATGGAGCATCCCAAAAATCCCAAACATCATTAGAGGCTAATATTTCCCCTAGATAAATGTGTCTGCTTTTTGATAGATTTACAACATCTGATTTATAGCTAGCGTGTTGAATTCCTCCACCTATTGCGTCTGGACATGGATCTTTTGCGTCTCTTATAGATCCATCTTCACAAAACCAATTGATTTCTTTATAAGGGCCACGATCTAGGTTTTTATAATTCTCAATAAGGTTATTAATCTTCACGTCGTCATATTGTTGACTCCATGAAAATACAGGCAATAATAGGATTAAGTAAAAGTGTTTAAATAACATATAGCTGGTTTTACTCAAAGGTAAACAGCTCAGTTGTTAAAATAATGAGAATTTAGATAGGTTTATAATAAAAATACCGCGTTACACAACCACTCTTAACATGTTTATTAAGTCGTTTTCAGTGTCTTTCCCTTTATCTTTATTGTACCAAGTTTGTAATTCTTGCTTAAACTCTGGTGACAGTACTCCTTTTGCAGCTTTTTCATTTGCCACTAATTGAGTTGCTTGAGTAGGTCTAGGACCCCATGTTGTTACTGGCAACCCAGTATTGTTATCGACAAGAATTAGTTTTGCAATCGCACGACCACCATTAGTTAAAAACTGATCCATTAAAAGAGGATTCTCATCACGTAAGACAACTTTAAAGTCTATTCCAGCAGCCTGAGCAACTTTATTCATCATAGGCATGGTTTGTGCAGCATCTCCACACCAGCTTTCTGTGATTATCAAAAAGATAACGTCTTTATTAAAAGAGTCTAGGAACTCTTTATTTTCTGGTAAGATTTTCAAGGTCTTATCCAGACGTTTCATTCTTTGATTATTTAATTTAGTATACTCTGCAAGAGCTTCTGTGACTTCATCTCCGCTATTAGTTCCATTGACTGAATGTGCATCTACAAATGCTCTATATTGCTGGTAAGATATAGCTTTAGCTACTGCTTCTTTTATTATATGTTGTAATTCCATAATACAAAAGTAAGCTAGCTTAGACCGTCTATAAAATGACAAATGTCACAGGTTATATGATATTATTCCCTAATACTTATACCGCCTATTTTCTTTTTTCTCGCTATGCTTTTTCTTATCATTCAAGCGTTTGCGCTTTACGGATTTAGGCGTGGTTCTTTTCTTTCTAGGTTTTTGGACAACTAACATCTCATAAAGTAATCCTAGAAAACGTTTAAAAACTAACTCTTTATTACTCGATTGACTTCTAGAATTCTGACAGCTCAATTGTAGGATACCATCCTTTGTCAATCGATTTTGTAACTGGTGTAAAATACGTTGAAGCTCTACATCAGTAAAAGCAAGACTATGGCTAGCATCCCATTCTAATAAAACTTTAGAAGCAACCTTATTAGCATGCTGTCCACCAGGACCACTACTAGTGACAGCTTTATACTTTACTTCTCTATGTAACTGATCTACATTCATCTAGTTTTGATGTGCAGGTTTTAATAAATCATTTACCGTTTTAACTGGATTAAATGTAATCAATGGAACTTCAACAAAAACACTGTTCCAGTAAGCCATTCCACCATTCCATAATCCTGGTAGTTCTTGAGCTTTAATATTCATGCCTAGTCTAGATTTATGTGTTATAAAACCAGTCTGCTCATCACAAAAATCTAACAAATTGAATTTCACTCCATTAAAATCTCGTACGGCACAAACTAAGTCTACAGGATTGAAATGCGTACTTTTATTTGCTATGGCTACTTGCTGTATATTACTTTTATCTATTTGGGCACCTTCTATAATCTCGATAGAAAGTTCTCCTTTCTGATTATAAACCCAAAAAGGTCCACCACCAGGCTCACCTTCATTTCTAACCATTCCGCAAACTCTCAATGGTCGATTAAGTCTATTAAATAAATACTCTAATTGAAATTCTCTAGCAAATTTTTATAATCTGCTGGTAATACAGTACTCAATCGATCGATTAAAAACTCTTCTATTTCAATTTTAAGAACTTCATCTACTTTATTCTCTTGAATAAGTCTTAAATACTTAAAACATTGATCTTGTAGAGTTAATAAAAGACCTGCAAGTGATTTTTTATAATCACCTACCTCTTGTTCTAGTGAAGATACGGTTACATTATCTATATTTTTTATAAAAACAACATCTGCATCAAGTTCATTGAGATTCATCAGCAATGCTCCATGACCAGATGGTCTGAAAAATAGTTCACCAGTCTCAGTTACGATAGGTTGATTATTGTAATCAACAGCAATGGTATCTGTAGAGGACATTTGATGTGAAAATTCAATTTCAAATTCTGTACCTGTTTTGTACTCTACAATCTTTTCAATACGCTCAAATTCTGCATTAAAATGATCCTTAAAATCTTGTGCGATTGTAAAATGTAATTTAGCTTGGTTATTAGTTGCAGCATATATACTGGCTTCAAAAAGATGCTCCTCAAATGCAGTAGCACTATGATCCTTATATCTATGAAACGGTACTAGACCTTTAGGCATGTACCCATAATTAAGACCGTCGATCTCAAGCATTTGTCTAACAAAAAGGAGTTTTTTCTCTCGGTCTGCTTTTGCATGCCATTCATCATAAGTCGTTTTTAACGAGGTCATTACCTCATCATAAAAAGGAAACTTTTCTAATGCAATAAAAAAAGTAAACAGTTCCTGCGCTTTATTTTTATTGATAAAAGAATTTATAGAATCCTCGCATGGGTCAAAATCCTTTAAAAATTCATGTAAAAATTTAAACATTCTAGTGGCCGCACCACTGGCAGGAACAAATTTGAGAATTTGTAAATCGCTAATTTTTTCTTCATATAATTTACGATAACGAGTATGTTCAGAATTTTCAATTCTTACTATACCGTCAGAAACTATTGCTGGACGATCCAGTTTTACCGCAGGGAAACCTATTTTAAAACGTTCAATTTGTTTTAAAATAGTATCTGTAGTAATGCTTTTACTTTCTAATTGTACTAGTTGCTGTGCAGTAAATTTGATCATATCAACTCTTCTTCTATCGCCTTTATTGCATTAAAAAATCGCTGGTCATGTAAACCATTTACAATTCTATAAGGCTTATTAAATTTATGCAGTGCCGCTAGAAAAAGCTCATACATTTCTTCACGACGCTCTGGTCGGTCTCGCAAATCATCTGGAGTCCACGGTATATCAACCTCTAACAGTAAATATAGTTCATAACTTGATTCTTGCACCGCATTTATAAGTTCTTGTGGCGCCTCGTTAAAATATGCCACGCAATAGACATAAGTTTCTAACACATCAGTATCACAAAAAAGATATTCTCCTGCAGTAATCACGGCATTGTTTTCAAGAATGCGCTGGCCTATTGCTATGGGTAAAATATCATTATAACTGCAGATCTCTTTGGTACGGTTAAATTTATCTTGCAGGTATTCTCTAGCATATTCTTCTATTAGGGCAGTATTGTAATGTTGAGCTAGCTTTCGCGAAAGCGTGCTCTTGCCAGTACTTTCTGGTCCATATAAAACTATTCTCTTTCCAGAATAGGCTGCTTGTTGAGGTATTTTTTCCATTCTAAATAACCGAAGTAAGCAATAATAGCGAGAAATATATAAAGTAGCGCACTGAAACTGTATCCTTTATAAAAATATAACGGTATAGAAATAATGTTACCTACCATCAAAACAAGCCAATGTTCTAGCTTACGTCGTGCCATTAACCACATACCAGCAAAAAATATACCTGTAGTAAGCATATCGATATAAGACACAATATTTTCTAAGCGGCCGGTCGTATAATACAAAATATAGATCCCTAGTGCTGTAGATAATAATAGTAAAAAGCCATAGATCCATTCTTTACTTTTTGTAGTAGTTATAGGTGTTTGATGGGTTGCATCTACCTTGCGCGTCCAGATATACCAGCCATAAACACTCATGATAAAATAGTAAGCATTGATTACCATATCGCCCAATAAATTCCACTGAAACAATAAGTAGACAAAAATTAGAGTGCTTAAAATTCCAAAGGGGAATACCCATATCTTATTTTTAAAAGAGTAAATAACACTAATTACAGATGCCATAATAGCAACTACCTCTAGTATGATATGTGAAATTTCATAATCCCTATACTGACCAAAAAGAAACTCTACAGCATCACTCATCTAGAAAAACGGTTCATAATCATGACGATCTGTTTTTACTACTTTCATATAGAATAAAACAGCTTTAGTTTGTTCCATACTTATAGCCATTTCTCGAGTTAAAAATTCCATCATGGGAATGAACTCTCCATAAACCTGTGTTGCTAGTGGATTCTCCAATACAGTGAATGGAGACTCGCGTAGCCTTTTAATAAAATCTATAATGTGCTGTTCATAGTCATCCTGTAATGGTGACATGGTAAGTTCAATGGATGCTTTCATGGTTAGTTTTTAATTCCAGGTAGTTTTTTGTTCAATAGCTGTACCGATAACTAGCATATCAGCACCTGCTAGATAACTCGATTCTAATTGTTGTAAAGATCGCAAGCCGCCACCAACTATTAAAGGAATATCTAATTGATTTTTCACAGATTTTATAATTGCAGGATGTACCGGTGTGATAGCACCACTACCAGCTTCTAGATAGATCATTTGATTACCCATTAATTGTCCAGCAAATGCTGTATGAACTATAAATTCTGGATTATACTGAGGTAGTGGTAAGGTTTGAGAAACACGTTGAACAGCGCTTTCATGACCACCATCTATTAATAGATAGCCTGTTGGTATAATTTCCAGTTCACTTTCTAACAATTGAGCAGCAGCCTGTCGTTGATGACCTATTAGATAATCGGGATTATTGCCAGAAATTAAATTGAGGAATAAAACACCATCAGCGTTTTCAGTCAGTTGATGGTAAGAACCAGGGAAGATAATGATCGGTATCTTTATTATTTCTTTTGCAGCAGTAATCCATTTATCAAGATTTACATCAGTCATCGTACTGCCACCTATAAAAACAACAAAATGATCCACATTCACCTCTTTTTGTACTAAAACTCTAAGGTTATTAATGTGATCAAACGTATCTATTAAGTTATTAATGCTAGTTTTTTCTGGGTCAATTAAAAAAGCCATCGACCGCGATGCTTTATGAATACTTCTTAAAATTTTATGCATTGTAAGCTGGTAGTATATAAGCCATCATAAAGTTTTCTAAGGACTGGAAATATACATCAAACTTTAAGTTATCACCTTCATAAACAATTCTAGACATCGTATGTTGTATATCTATTTCAAAAGGCTCTACAAAGCAATGTGCCTTAAACCCAAGACCTTTAGTCCCGTAAAGCTTATACATAGATTCTTTGGCACCCCAAATTACCGTCAGGGCTTCTATGGGATTATCAAGCTCTTTTACAAATTGTTCTTCGTAACCTACAAACTTAGAAGCGATACGTTGAATTTTATCCCTCAGTTTTTCTATATCAATACCTACTGCAGCATCGCTAACGATAATTGCAGTAAATTCATAACTATGCGTTATTGATATGTTTTTACCATCATCTAAGTGTGGCTTACCATCTATCGTATAATATAAATTTTGATCAGTATAACCAGCTACTCTCAAGAGGTGTCTTATACTCAAAAAGCCTCTTCTATGAAGCTCTGAGCTCATGGTAAACAATCTATTTATAGAGTTTTCAGATAAGTCTAGACCAGTACGCAACCACGCCTCGGACTCTGTTATTTTCCAGATATATACGTTGGTATTTTCTCTATTTGTTAGGGTTTTGTAAAGAGGCACGAGAATCGATTAGTTTTTTGTAAATTTGCAGCCGCAATTTAAGCAAATAACAGCTTTTAATTTGTTGATTTTTAAACATATCAACGACATAAAGCTAACACATTAAAATTCATTATGAGTACAAACACAATTCCATACGTTCCTTACAAAGTAAAAGATATTACTCTTGCTGAGTACGGAAGATTAGAAATAGAGCTTGCAGAAGCTGAAATGCCAGGTCTTATGGCATTACGTGAAGAATATAAAGAATCACAACCACTTAAAGGAGCCCGTATTGCTGGATGTCTACACATGACTATTCAGACAGCTGTACTTATTGAGACTTTAGTAGCACTAGGTGCAGATGTAACATGGTCATCATGTAACATCTTCTCAACCCAAGATCATGCTGCTGCTGCAATTGCTGCTGCTGGAATACCGGTATATGCCTGGAAAGGAATGAGTGAAGAAGAATTCAACTGGTGTATTGAACAAACACTATTCTTTGGTGAGGACAGAAAACCATTGAACATGATACTAGATGATGGTGGTGATTTAACTAATATGGTATTTGATGAGTTCCCAGAACTTGCTGCAGGAATCAATGGATTATCTGAAGAAACTACCACTGGTGTTCATAGATTATATGAGCGTATGAAAAACGGTACTTTAGTAATGCCTGCAATCAATGTAAATGACTCTGTAACAAAATCTAAATTTGATAATAAATACGGTTGTCGCGAGAGCGCTGTAGATGCTGTGCGTCGTGCAACTGACACTATGCTTGCTGGAAAACGTGTAGTTGTTTGTGGATATGGTGACGTAGGTAAAGGTACTGCGGCATCTTTCCGTGGTGCTGGATCTATCGTAACAGTAACAGAGATTGACCCTATCTGTGCATTACAAGCGGTTATGGATGGCTTTGAAGTAAAGCAACTTGAGAACGTAGTAGGTAATGCAGACATCGTGATTACAACTACAGGGAATAAAGATATTATACGTGGTGAGCACTTTAAAAGTATGCGTGATAAAGTAATCGTATGTAATATCGGTCACTTTGATAATGAAATAGACGTTGCTTTCTTGAATAAGAATTACGGTGATACTAAGGTTGAAATTAAACCACAAGTTGATAAGTACACAATCGATGGTAAAGATATCATCTTACTGGCTGAAGGTCGTCTAGTAAACCTAGGTTGTGCAACTGGTCACCCTAGTTTTGTAATGAGCAATTCCTTTACAAATCAAACACTTGCCCAAATCGAGTTATGGACAAATGCTGACGCTTACAAGAATGAGGTTTACATGTTACCTAAACATTTAGATGAAAAGGTAGCTGCACTACACCTTTCAAGAATGGGTGCAGAGCTTACTGTTCTTAAGAAAGATCAAGCTGACTATATAGGTGTAGAGGTTGAAGGACCTTTCAAGCCAGAATATTATAGATATTAATATTTCACCTTTTGCTTGGGTATTAAGTTTTATTTTTTAACTTAACACTTTTTGCAAATGGCGCGGATATTGTAACTACGCTTTTGCGAAAGCGTATTAATAACAATTTATGAAGATTATCGAAGAAGCATTAGCTTTTGAAACTGAAACAATGAGTAACATGTCAACCAGTGATAGAGTCCACGCATCAAGAAGAGCAAAGGACCTTATCCTAGGTTTAAATGATATTTACAAAGAGAACAAAGACGAAGAGATCATGGATCTTATGAAACGTCTCACTGCTAAGAAGCAGAAAATTGAGAAAAGATTGAAAGGTAGACCGTAAGGCCTATTAAACAATAGCTATAGCAGCCAGTAAAATATCCTCATCAATGAGAATGTTTTTACTGGCTGTTTTTATTATATACTATACCATTAAACATATCGTTTACTTTTAAACATTACTACTTATGAAAAACTTAAGTATTTATTTTTCACTACTACTCACTAGTATAGCTGTAAGTTCTTGCTCAACAGACTTCCCTAGACAAGAAGTTAATACTGAAAACTTATCAGGCTTTATTGAAGGTGGTAATGCTGGCGGCATATATGGCGATGCTGGCCTTAAAATTACCAATGATTCTATTCAAATGACTGACTGGCCAGTGTCAAGACTTACAACTAGTTTAGATATACTATTAGACACCACATTAATAGACAAAACTAGTTTTACAGATTTTTACACCATACAAATTGAAAATAAGGGTTCCCTGAAACAGCGTGAATTTATAGACTCATTAGTGATTGTCTTAAGCGACAAAGGTTTGATTAAATAAACCAGAGCTTATAAGCTATAACATATTGTTATAAAACATAAAAATCCCAAGTCATATCAAGCGACTTGGGATTTTTTAATGAAAAAATTAGCTTTTAAGCTTCTGCCTGTACGATAGAAACGTAAGATCTATTATTTCTTTTTTTAGTAAACTTCACTAGTCCATCTACTTTTGCATGTAATGTAAAGTCCTTACCAGCATATACGTTTTCACCTGGATGGTGCTCCATACCGCGCTGACGGATAAGAATATTACCAGCTACTGCTGCTTGTCCTCCAAAAATCTTAACACCTAAGCGTTTTGAATGAGATTCTCTTCCGTTTTTCGAACTACCTACTCCTTTTTTGTGAGCCATGGTTATAAATTTTAAGGATATCTGTAAATGATATCGTGTTCTACTTTAATTAACTAGGCATTACTCCGCCGTTAGCTTCGTCTTGCCATTTTTTTAATTCGTCCCATTTACCATCTGCAGCCATTTGAGCTTGCATAGGCCATGAATCTGTAATGTGATTACCACGTACATCAGCGATGATTTCAGAAATCTTTGCCGCGTCAGTTTTTGCAAGTTCTGCAAACGTCGTGATACCAGCCTCATTAAGAGTACTTGCAATCTTAGGTCCGATTCCTTCTACCTTCTTTAAATCGTCAGCTTTAGAAGTTTCCTTCTTTGCTGCTTTAGGAGCTGCTGGAGCTGCTTCTTTTGCAGGAGCTGCCTTCTTTGCTGGTGCTTTCTTCTCTGCTTTAGCAGTAGATTTCTTACCACCCGTAGCAGAGATGCTAGAGATTTGAATCTGTGTTAATGATTGACGGTGACCGTTTTTCTTACGGTATCCCTTTCTACGTTTTTTCTTAAAAACGATTACTTTGTCACCTTTAAGGTGTCCCAGAACTTTTGCTTCAGCAAATGCTCCTTCTATAGCTGGGGCGCCGAGAGTGATGTCGTTGTCATTGCCTAAAAGAAGAACTTTGTCGATAGAAACTGTCGCTCCTTCGTCTTCTTGTAAACGATGTACAAACAACTTCTGATCTTTCTCGATCTTGAATTGTTGCCCTGCTATCTCTACGATTGCGTACATAATTGTAATTTAACTTTGTTAAAAAATGGACGCAAATATACTGCTATTCTGGTAATTAGCAAACTTTTTTAAAATTCGCTTTCGCGAAAGCGTAAAATTTACACTTTTAACCTTAAGAATTCTGATTAAGAGGCTTTTGTGAATTTCTGACACCTCTAGTATTCCAAGACTGTTTAAAGATAGGAATAATTAATAATGAACTCACTATCGCAGTAGAAACACCTGATAAGAAAATGAATAAAAGCAATCCTACTTCATCAGTCCCAGAAGCTAATGGAATGGAGGCGCTCATTTCTTTTACTAAATTAGGGTTTACCTCAAATAAATAAATGGCCATAAAAACAGTGAAAACCACTGAAATTAAGAATCCACAGGCGAGTCCAGATAGAAATCCATCCATGTATTTGAAATCTTGGGGTTGTGCTTTATAAACACTTCGTATTATAAGATATAACCCTATAGCCATAATAGGCGCATTAAGAAAGCTTAAATAAACTTTATCTGCCACTCCAATGGAAGCTATAATTAAAAAATAAGCTATTAATAGAGCTATTATGCTCATGGATATTTTAAGTGTGTTTTTTGAAAATAACATATTGTTGATTTTTGATTGATTTTAAATTACATCAATATGAGCGATATCCTAGTCTATTTGACCTTTCTTTAACTCCTAAATAGGTAGTTAACAGCTATTTTTGAGAATTCTATAAGAAAGCTGTAACGTTTCATATAGAAAAAACACTAACTAAAAGTAACAATCGTAAAAATCACAAAATGAAAAAAATTGTTTTAAGTCTTGCAGCAGCTTTTATTGCTGTGTCGGGATTTGCACAAGAAGTGGAGTACGTTGAGTATGATCTACCTAACGGATTGCATGTAATCTTGCATCAAGAAAATAGTGCGCCAGTTGTAACAACTGGAGTTATGTATCAAGTAGGTGCAAAAGATGAAGATCCAGGTAGAACAGGATTTGCTCACTTTTTTGAACACCTTTTATTTGAAGGAACAGAGAACATTGAGCGCGGTAAGTGGTTTGACATTGTAAGCGCAAACGGTGGAAGCAATAATGCTAACACGACACAAGATCGTACCTATTATTATGAGACGTTTCCATCTAACAATCTAGAAATGGGATTATGGATGGAAAGTGAGCGTATGCTACATCCCAAAATTGAACAAATAGGTGTAGACACTCAAAACGAGGTCGTAAAAGAAGAAAAGCGCCAGCGTATTGATAACGCACCTTATGGAGCAATTCTTTATAGAACTGGTATTGATAAGCACCTTTTCAAATCACATCCTTATGGACAAAGTGTAATAGGTTCTATGGAAGACCTAAATGCTGCAAAGCTTTCAGAATTTCAAGAATTTAACGATAAATACTATAATCCTAATAATGCAACTTTAGTAGTTGCTGGTGACATTAATATAGAGAAGACTAAGAAGATGATTGAAGATTACTTCGGTCCTATTCCTAACAAAGCTCCTCGTAATGTGCGTAAGACAATCGTTGAAGCACCGATAACTGAAACTCGTTATGCAACCGAGTATGATGCAAATATCCAGATTCCTGTAAAAATCTTCTCCTATATTACTCCTAAATCTGTAGACCGTGATGCATACGTACTTGACTACATTTCTTCTGTTTTAACTGGTGGAGCAAGTTCTAGAATGCAAAAGAGAATGGTAGAAGAAGAGCAAATAGCTTTACAAGTATTAGCATTTGCACAGTCTAACCAAGATTATGGTACTTATACAATGGGTGCTCTTTCTAAAGGCGATGTGTCTTTAGAAAAACTAGCCGAAGTAATGGATGAAGAAATTGTAAAACTTCAGACAGAATTAATTTCTGAAAGGGAATATCAAAAACTTCAAAATCAATTTGAAACTAGATTTGTAAGCTCAAATTCTAGAGTAGAAGGAATCGCGGCATCTCTTGCTACATATAATATGCTTAAAGGTGATACTGGTTTAATCAACAAAGAATTAGATATTTATAGAAGCATTACTCGTGAAGACATTAAGCGAGTTGCAAATAAGTATTTAAAACCTAATCAACGGTTAGAGTTAGACTACCTAGCAGGTAGCGCACCAACTGAAGAAGAAATGGCTGCCGCTGCAAATGAGGTTAAGATTGTAGATAACAAACTACAAATCAACAAAATATATTTTGATAATGACAAAGCTACAATCACAGATAGCGCTTCTAAAGAGTTAGATCGTATCGTTAATATGATGATGAAAAATTCATCAATGGAAATCCTAGCAGAAACATATACGGACACCAAAGGTAGCGATAGTTACAATAAAACATTATCTCAAAAAAGAGCAGATGCCGTTAAAGGTTATTTAATATCTAAAGGTATTGCTGCCAGTAGAGTAAAAGCTGTAGGGCGTGGAGAAGATAATCCAGTGGTAGATTGTGAAAGCAAGACATGTACTGATGAAGAATATGAGCAATCTAGAAGAACTGAATTTACCATTACTAAAAAATAATATAACAATGAAAAAGCAATTTATATTTTTAATGGTATTACTCCTTACAGGAGCAGGTGCCATTGCACAAATAGACCGATCTCAAATGCCTACTTCTGGTCCAACTCCAGAAATAAATCTAGGTAAGCCGTATACCTTTGAACTTAAAAATGGTTTAAAAGTACTTGTAGTTACTGATAATAAGCTACCTACATTTAACATGAGTCTAGACCTTAACAATCCACCTGTTTTTGAAGGAGATAAAGCTGGTGTACAGTCATTAACAGGCTCTATAATGGGTAAAGGTTCAACTGAAACTTCTAAAGAAAAATTTAATGAACAAGTAGACTTTCTCGGTGCTTTTGTAAGTGTTAGTACTAGTGGTGGTTTTGCTTCTAGTTTATCAAAATATAAGAATGATGTATTTAGTTTATTTGCAGAGGCTGCTTTTAAACCTAACTTCACTCAAGAAGAACTAGATTTTGAAAAATCTCAGTTATTAGAAGGATTAAAATCAGGAGAAAATAGCGCTGCTGCAATTGCAGGTAAAGTGCGCAGTGCATTAGTCTATGGAAAAGATCATCCAGCTGGTGAATTTGCTACTGAAGAAACTGTAAACAATGTTACTCTAGAAGATGTTAAAAAATTCTATGCAGATTATTTCAAGCCTTCAAACGGATATCTTATCATCACGGGTGATATTGAAAACAAAGAAGCTAAAAATTAGTGAAAAAGTATTTTGGTAAATGGGAAAAAGGTACTGCTCCAGAACCTACTTTACCTACTTTATCAGATGTTGATGAAACACAAATCAACTTGATCGACGTACCTAATGCGGTTCAAACAGAACTTGCTGTAATGAGTCTTTCAGACTTAAAAATGAATGATCCAGATTATTATGCAGTTTTAGTGACTAATTATGTGTTTGGTGGATCATTTGGATCATATTTGAATATCAATCTACGTGAAAAACATGGTTACACTTACGGTGCTCGCTCTAGCATAGGTGCTGGTAGAAATTACAAAAGTACTTTTAGAGCAACTGCCAAAGTGCGTAATGAAGTTACTGACAGCGCCGTTGTTGAAACTTTCAAAGAATTAAATAGAATACGTGATGAATATGTAGAAGATGAGATGCTTGCAAATGCAAAGGCAAAATTCTTAGGTAATTTTATCATGCAGTCTGAAGACAAATCAGTAGTTGCAGATCGTGCTATCAATATTCAAAAAAATGGATTAGATAAAGACTTCTATAAGAACTTTATAGCTAATATCAATAAAGTAACTAAAGAAGATGTGAAGCGTGTGGCAAACAAGTATCTAAGCCCAGATAAAATACGTATCGTTTTAGTAGGTAAAGCAGGAGACATTCTTGAACCACTTGAAAAAATGACTCTTAATGGACAGCCAGTACCTATCAAATTTTATGATAAAAACGCAAACGAGACTGAGCGCCCATCTACTATTGAAATTCCAGCAGGTTTAACAGCTCAAACTGTTTTAGACAACTACATTAAAGCTATAGGTGGTAAAGATGCTGTAATGAAAATTAATGACATCTCTCAATTCTCTGCTTTTACATCTCCTATGGGAGAAGTAATCATGGATACTAAAAGCCAAAAAGGTGATAACTGGGTAATGGTTATGAAAATGGGTGGACGTGAGTTAAACAAGCAAGTTTATAAAGATGGAAAAGGTACCATAAGTGGTATGGGACAAACTCAAGAACTTTCTGGAGATATGCTAGAGGTCGTGAAGACAGAAGCAATGTTTTTCCCAGAATTGTACCATGCAGATATGGCCACATTAGATGGTGCAGAAAGACTAGGTGATCACAACGTTTTTGTTATCAAATGGAATGATCTTAAAAAATCTTTTTATGACACAGAATCTGGACTTCTAGTAGGAACTGAAACGACTAGTATGACACCGCAAGGCGAGGCAAAAGTTGTAACTCAATTCTCTGACTTTAAAGAGTATGCAGGTGTAAAATTCCCTACATCAATGGTTATTCCTATGATGGGACGTGAACTTACATTTGAATTAAAAGACCTTAAAGTAAATCCAGGATTAAAAGATTCTGATTTCTAGAAAGATTATTGTTACTACGCTTTCGCGAAAGCGTGTAAAACATAAATTTTATTATAAAAACCAGTAACTATTTAGTTGCTGGTTTTTTTTTGTCTCTTGTAACCAGTACCACAGCAAATATGATGACCATAGTTGCAAGAACTTGCCAGATACTAAAGGTCTCTCCATCCAGCATTCCCCATGTTAAACCTACCACAGGCATAAGATAAGTGACAGAACTCGCAAATACGGGAGAAGTAATCTGAACAAGCTTGTTGAACATGATTTTTGCCGCGACAGTTCCAAAAATACACAGCACTATGATGTAGCCTAGACTTTTAAGTACTGGCTCACTAGTAAACTCTAGTGAAGCACCATCAGCACTAAAGAAAACAATAATTGCCAGAGGTAGGATGAATATAAAATTACCTGTTGCAATAGCGAGCGGTTTAATGTTTTGTAAATACCTTTTAATAATATTTACATTACTCGCATAGCATGTACAGGCAATAAATACTAATCCCGCAAAAAGGTAGTTCTGTTCTGGATTGTTTTTCATACCAGAGAATACTAGAGCAATCGCTCCAGCTAGCCCAATGATAACGCCTAATAATTGTGTGCGAGAAAAAGCAATACCAAATATGACTGCACCCATTATAAGTGTAATTAATGGTACTGTAGAGTTAAGAATGGCACTTATGGCGCTATCTATTTCTGTCTGTGCATATGCAAATAAAAATGCAGGGAAAAATGTACCTAATAATCCCGAAACAAATAACCATTTCCAGTCTTTGCGATCTGTGGCTGCAAATGATTTCCAACCTATAACTATTAAAATACATCCAGAGATAATCGTCCTACCAGCACCTAGTTGTAGTGGTTGCAATACAAGATTACCTGAACCGTCATCTCCTAATGCTTTTTTTATAAGTATAAATGATGTTCCCCAAATTAAACTAAGAATAATGAGGTAAATGTATTTGAGCTTTGAATTATCCATGAGATTGCAGAAAGCTCAAAGGTCATTCTTTTTAATAAACTAAATGATAGTTATTTCTTAAATGGAATACAATTATATGTTTATACTATTTCCAATCCATGGACTCCATCATCTTGCGCATATCGAGTTTGATATAATTTACAGCTGGATATATAGAATCGTAATTAGGTGCACGGTCAAAATAAAGCGATGCCGTTATAAAGTTTTGAACACTGTCTGTTAAATAGAATTGAACGTTTGATGCTGCATTACCTTCAATAGCATACATCATCCCATACACAGATTTATCAGGATTGATATATACTTTATCATCAATAACATCTGCCATACGATTATGAGAAAAGGATAGTTTCTGACCATCTATTAATAGTTCTCTTATATTGTCTTTTACTGGGGCATAATCCATATATATGGTAGCATCCATAAACGGGTATTCTATCTTCATGGAGCAGTCATTCTTTGATAGTACTCTCGCAAAAGAATTTACCTTAAAAGTAAAAGGGCAATCAGCCTTATTAAGTTGTTGATATTCTGGTGACGGATATTGAAGAGCTAGTTTTGCCTCTGGTTTAGGCTGTAGTTCATCTTTACCACAACTGGCTAATAAGACAACAGTAATTAGAATTAAAAGTAATTTTAAGGCTTGGTACATTTTACTTGTTTAATGCGTTTTTTATCCATGGACTCTACCACAAACGTAAATCCTTCAAAAGTTATTTTATCTAATTTACGAGGAAAGTAACCTGTTTGCTCGAGTAAAAATCCAGCAACAGTTTCTGATTCTCCTTTTGCATTATCAAATAGCTCTTGTTGAGACTCTTCTAATTCTATAATACGATAAAAATCTTTTAAAGGTGTTTTACCTTCAAAAACAAAATTTTTATCATCAAGTTTTGAGTAGACTAGATTTTCATCATCAAACTCATCACTTATATCTCCTACAATCTCCTCAATTATGTCCTCGAGTGATATTAAACCACTAGTGCCACCATATTCATCTACTACAATAGCAAGATGCTTCTTTTGCTCTTGAAATTCCTGAAGTAAGTCATCTAGTTTTTTATTCTCTGGCACAAAGTAAACCTCGCGCAATAGTTTAGTCCATTCAAAGTTTTTACGGTCTATATAAGGTAATAAATCTTTTACATAAAGTACACCTGTAATTTGATCAATACTTTCTTTAAAAACGGGTATTCTAGAATAACCATTAGATATAACCTCTGTAATAATATCTTTAAACGGCATGCTCTCATCCAGTGCAAAAACATCTGTTCTATTGCGCATTACTGTTTTAGTATCGGTGTTACCAAAGCTTACAATACCTTGCAGTAATTGTTGTTCTTCATCTGTAGTGTCGTGATGATCTGTTAACTCTAATGCTTGAGAGAGTTGAGAAACCGTTATACTAGATTTCTTATTCCCTAACCGTTCATGAATTTGAATAGTTACATATCGCATAGGTAAACTCAAAAAGCTGAATAACTTATCTAATATGTTGAGTGGTATTGCCATAAAGTTTGCAAACTTCATTGCATTGCGATTTGCATATACCTTAGGTAAAATCTCACCAAAGAGCAATATTAAAAAGGTGGCTATAACAACCTCTAGTACAAACCTTAACCACTCTGTTCCTATTGAGGCAAACCAACTATCTGAAAGAATACTAAAAATAAGAACTGTAGTAATATTGATGGCATTATTTGCTATTAATATGGTCGCCAGCAGTTTTTTAGGTCTAGCAAGCAGCTTTGCGACTAGTTCACGTCTTGGAAAATCAGGACGTTCCTCTTCAAGGTCTGTCGTCTCTAGAGAGAAAAGAGCAACCTCGGCACCACTTACCATGGCGCTCAAAATTAATAGTATAATAAAAACTAAAAAATACACTAGTTCACTAGAACCAGAAATTATAGCAACTAATAAATGTGCTGAATCGGGATCCACTAGCTAAAATTAAAATGGTAAATCATCATCTTCTTCATCACTAACCGCAGGAGCAGGAGCTGCTTGATAATTTGGGTTAGGTTGTTGCTGTGGTTGCACTGGCCTACTGGCTTGTTGCGGCTGTGCCGCTCTATGCTGTTGTGATTGACCTGGTGCTCCATTTTCACCTTTAGGTGTTAGAAATGTAAATTCTTGCACTTGGATTTCAGTCGTATAACGCTGCTGTCCATCTTCACCAGTCCACTGTCGATTTTTAATACGACCTTCAATATAAACTTTATCGCCTTTCTTCAGGTACTTCTCACAAACTTCGGCAGCTTTGTTACGTACCACGCAATTGTGCCATTCTGTGTTAGAAACACGCTCACCGGTAGTTCTATTAACGTACTCTTCATTAGTAGCTAGCGGGAAACGACCTATACAATTCCCACCTTCAAAATACTTCATTTTCACTTCATCACCGGTGTGTCCTATAAGAATCACTTTGTTTACTGTTCCTGCCATTTTATACTTTTTTGATTAATATCAAGCGTGTAAAGATAATTAATCTTAAAGATAAGAATTCCAGAACGAACTCATAAAACGATGCATTAAAATATGTAGTGGTTTTTGAAATGCTTGTTGAATAGTAATACCTTCTTCTATTTCTTGATCTATTTCAACAATCCAGAAATAAGCATGTATCTTACGATGCGATAGCTTGTGGATAATGGGATCTTGATTATATACGCTTTCGCGAAAGCGGAATCCCGACCACCATTCCTGTTCTTGTAGTTTATCTCTAAATTCTACTGACAATAGAGCTCCATCGCTTTCTATAAAGGGAAACTCAAACAGGCCTGCCCAGATACCAGATTGTGGTCGTTCTTGTAGCAAGGTTTTATCTTGAGGTGTTTGCAACACAATGTAATGGTGATGTAAATTTTTAGCTTTAGTTTTTTTGATTTTTACGGGCAACTCCTCTATACGCTGGTCCTTATAAGCCATACAATCATCTTTAAAGGGACATACCGTGCAATCAGGATTTCTAGGCACACACTGCATTGCTCCAAACTCCATAATCGCCTGATTATAAACATGCGGCTGGTTATGATCCATTAACCGGATTGCCAAATTTTTAAACTCTTTAACACCTGCAGTCACATTAATAGCCGTACTAATACCATATATTCTAGACAATACTCTATAAACATTACCATCCACTACAGGTACTGCCTCATGGAATGCAAAACTGGCGATAGCAGCAGCGGTATAATCGCCTACACCTTTTAATTTCAATAAATCTTTATAAGAATCAGGAAAAATACCACCCATTTCTACGACTTGTTGAGCGGCCGCGTGCAAATTTCTGGCTCTAGAATAATAGCCTAAACCTTGCCATAACTTAAGCACATCCTCTTGTGGCGCTGCGGCCAGATCTCTTACAGTCGGGTAAGTTTCTACAAACCTATTATAATATGGTAGGCCTTGATTTACACGAGTTTGCTGTAAAATTACCTCGCTGAGCCATATACGATAAGGGTCTTGAGTGGAACGCCACGGCAAGTCTCTTTTATGTATATCATACCATTTTATAAGTTGTTGTTGAAAACTCATTGCTTATCTATTTAAGAGAGCGCAAGATATATCTTCTTAAATTTTAATCAATTAGAGAATTGTATTTGTATTATTACCGTATATTTGCGCCCTGTTTAACAAACCCTATTAATTAATTATTCAATTTAAACATGACTAAAGCAGATATCGTATCTAAAATTTCAGATAAGTTGGGAATGGAAAAGACTGATGTACAGGCAGCTGTAGAATCTTTCATGAATGAAGTAAAAGGTTCCTTAGAATCTGGAGAGAATGTATATCTACGTGGTTTCGGAAGCTTTATCGTTAAGACAAGAGCTGAGAAAACTGGACGTAATATTTCCAAGAATACAACGATTAAAATACCAGCTCACAATATACCAGCATTTAAACCTGCTAAAGTATTTGTAGAAGGTGTGAAAACAAGAGTAAAAGTTAAGTAAAAATATAAGAGATATGCCAAGCGGTAAAAAAAGAAAGAGACATAAGGTAGCAACCCACAAACGTAAAAAGCGTCGTCGCGCTAACCGTCACAAGAAGAAAAAGTAGTATTTCACTACTTTTTCTTTTTATATCAAAGTCTGGTACAGTTGTCACCTTTTAAGTTGCACGCTTTTTAAAAAAGTCGTGGTGGTACCTTGTATCTATTAAGGAGCTACTTACCATTTGATATAATTACAACCTCAAGTTCATTGACATAGAGTTATAGGGATATGACTCGTAGAGTTATAGATATGATATCTATAACAATATTTAAAGTATAACTGTTTTATAATCACTAATTGATTATGAAACTAACAATTGGAATCATGGATAAAGAAATTATTATCCGTTCCGGTTCTACTAAGGTCGACTATGCCCTAACTAAAAATGGGAGACTAGTCGAGTTACACCAAGATGAAGATGAAAATAAATTTGCGGTAAGCGATATATTTATTGCAAAATCACGCAAGGTCTTATCTGGTCTTAACGCCTCATTTGTAAATGTAGGCTATGAAAAAGATGGTTTTTTACACTATCATGATCTAGGACCACAATACCTTACCCAATTTAAATTCACTAAGCAAATTCTGAGCGGTAGACGCAAGAATTATGCACTTAAAGATATTAAACTAGAAAAGGAATTAGAAAAATCTGGTAGCATTACAGATGTAGTCGCTCCTAACCAACCTATTCTAGTACAAGTAGTTAAAGAACCTATCTCCACAAAAGGACCTAGATTAAGCGCAGAGCTTTCTATACCTGGAAGATATGTGGTTCTTGTTCCTTTCTCAGATCGTATTTCTATTTCACAGAAAATAGAAGATCGTGAAGAAAAGAGCCGACTTAAAAGACTTGTTAAAAGTATTAAGCCTGCTGGCTTCGGCGTTATTGTACGTACCGTTGCAAAAGGCAAACTAGTAGCAGAACTGGATCAGGACTTACAGAACCTTATCACAAAATGGGAAAACATGTGTGCAAAATTGCACAAAGCAAATTTTCCTTCTAAAGTAATGACTGAGGTCAGTCGTACTAATTCAATTATGAGAGATGTTTTTAATGACACCTACACGTCTATTGTTGTAGACGATGAAGAAGTATGTTCTGAAATCAAAGATTACCTTAAAACTATTGCTCCTCACAAGGAGTCCATTGTTAAATATCACAATCCTCGTACACCTGTTTTTGAAAAATATGGTATTGAGAGACAAATTAAAACGTCCTTTGGCCGTACGGTTTCAATGAGTAAAGGTGCTTACCTTGTCATAGAACATACTGAAGCCATGCACGTTATTGATGTTAACTCTGGAAATAGATCTAACAAAGCAAATAGTCAAGAAGACACCGCACTAGAAACTAATCTTATCGCCGCTAGTGAAATAGCGCGACAATTAAGATTAAGAGACATGGGTGGTATAATAGTCGTTGACTTTATAGACATGCGCCAGGCAGAACATAGAAAAAAACTCTATGAACACATGCGAGATGAAATGTCTGAAGATCGTGCTAAACACAAAATACTTCCTCCTAGTAAATTTGGATTAATTCAAATTACTAGACAGCGTGTAAGGCAAGAAATGAATATCAAGACTCGAGAAGAGAATCCTGATGGCAATGGAAATGAAATTCAAGCTCCTATTCTTATTATCGATAAGATTAAGGAAGAGTTAGAAAAACATTTAAAAAATGGGCATAAAAAGATAACGCTTAATGCGCATCCTTTTGTAGCAGCATTTATCACTAAAGGCTATCCTTCCATACGTTCTAAGTGGTTTATGAATCACAAAAAATGGATCAAAGTATCGCCTAGAGATGCTTACACTTATCTAGAATACAATTTTACAGATAAGGATGGAAAAGTGCTCTAAACCTTTTAAAACGCCTATAGACGCAAGTTTATAGGCGTTTTTTTGTGGTTAATTTTAAAATTGGGACTATCTACTTAACTACTATATTTGCTCTATGCAACAAGAATCCTTCACCGTTGAACAAGCTACTCGAGCGATAGAGCGTTATTGTGTTTATCAAGAACGCTGTCATAAAGAAGTTGAAGATAAGCTGCGTAAAATGGGAATGATTCAACTAGCCATCGATGAAATCATCCCACATCTGATTGAGCACAAATTCTTAAATGAAACTCGCTTTTCACAAAGCTTTGCTAGAGGGAAATTTCGTAACAAACATTGGGGACGTAACAGAATTGTGCGCGAACTTAAATTACGTAAAATAGCAGAACGTAATATTAAAATAGCATTACAAGAAATTGATCCTGAAGAATATGAAGTTTCTTTTGATACGCTTTCGCGAAAGCGTTATGAACAACTCCACAATGAAAAGGACAAATATCGCAAACGTAAGAAACTAGCCGATTATTTACTTTACAGAGGTTGGGAAGGAGATTTAGTCTACGACAAGGTAAAACAGCTTATCCCTTAATGCCTAGCTTTTTATGTGTACGTATGACAGCTTGCTGATTTTTATAATCAATCCAGTCTTGACCTTTTTTACGACGCATGTAGTTATCATAATACCTCATAAATCCTAAATTATATAATGCTTTACCTAGGTTTTTTAACTTACGTGGATAACTGCGCAAACTTATAGAAAAACCTGGCGTGAGATAATGCATAAAATGCCAGTAACCTTCTGGCATATAAAGCATTTCACCATGGTTTAATTCACATACATAACCTTGCGCTTGTTTCAAGGCAGGCCACTTTTCAAAATCTGGACTAGTAAAATCAATATCTTCTCGTGCTATTAATGAATGTGGCACCCGATAAAGAAACTTACTTTGATCTGGCGGAAAAATGATACAGCGCTTTTTACCATGAAAGTGAAAATGCAATATGTTAGTAAAATCAATATCATAATGCATAAAGACTCTAGAATCTGTACCGCCAAAAAACATCATGGGCAATCCTTTAATCAGTCGCATTCCTAGTTTAGGGAACTTAAAATCACCTTGAAGGACAGGAACTTCGCTTAAAATATTGTACAAAAAAATCCTGAAATTAGTAGGCTTGCTTTTCAGCAGGTCCACATAATCTGCCATTTTCATTTCTGCATGAGCCTGATTAAAACCTTCATCATGCTTTACCGGTCTGTCATCATACAGCGGCACTGTTTTATCTCCTGCAACTTCCTTTATATATTCTAGATTCCATTTATGATAAGCCTTCCAGTCTTCAGTTAATTTTTCTATGACAACAGGACGCTGTGGCTTGAGATGATTTCTTACAAAATCTTCTTTACTCATAGTCCTTACTCGAGGTATGTCTTTTAAATTCAATTGCTGCATAGAAGATATAACGTAAAATTAATCTATCCAGTTTATAGAAATAGCTTTTAAAGTAACGATAAGTTTAACCTTTTGCAGTCTTTGCCGCCAGCTTTGCCTCTTCATTACGATCGATTTTATGACCTGGACGCGTCCATTTAGGCTTTTCGCCCAGTGCTTTATATTCTGAATACTGTGCTTCAACAGTTTCTGGTTGAGCCTTTTTAACAAAAGGCTTCATAGGTTCAAGACCTAGAAGTTTAAACATCTCCATATCCTCATTCACATCAGGATTAGGCGTTGTTAATAATTTGTCACCGGCAAATATGGAGTTAGCTCCTGCAAAGAAACACATTGCCTGTCCTTCTCTAGTCATTTGAGTACGACCAGCGCTTAAACGCACTTGGGTTTGTGGCATTACAATACGGGTTGTTGCTACCATACGCACCATATCCCATATAGAAACTGGTTTTTGTTCTTCAAGCGGCGTTCCTTCAACTGCTACTAATGCGTTGATAGGAGTACTCTCTGGTTGTGGACTCAAACTAGCTAGCGCTACTAACATACCTGCGCGATCTTCAGCACTTTCTCCCATTCCTATAATTCCACCACTACAAACTGTCACGTTAGTTTTACGTACGTTATCGATAGTATCTAGACGATCTTGATAACCGCGTGTAGAGATCACTTCTTTATAATACTCTTCACTACTATCTAAGTTGTGATTATATGCATACAATCCAGCCTCAGCAAGTCTGTGAGCTTGATTTTCTGTAATCATTCCTAGTGTACAGCAAACCTCCATGTCTAGTTTGTTAATTGTACGTACCATTTCTAACACCTGGTCAAATTCTGGTCCATCCTTTACATTTCTCCATGCTGCTCCCATACATACACGAGAGCTACCACTAGATTTTGCACGCAAAGCTTGTGCTTTTACCTGCTGTACAGACATTAAATCATTTCCTTCTATATCAGTATGATAACGTGCCGCTTGAGGACAGTATCCACAGTCCTCTGGACATCCACCTGTTTTTATAGACAGTAAAGTAGAAACTTGTACTTGATTAGGGTTGTGTGATTCTCTATGTATTGTTGCAGCCTCATATAAAAGGTGCATTAATGGCTTATTGTATATTTCTAAAACTTCTTCTTTAGTCCAGTCGTGTCTCATAATCGTTCTATATGCAGCGTAAAAATAGAAAAGTCAATCTTACTTACCTACCCGTTGCCTTTTATTTATATATGTTTTTCTAACAATAGACTCACGGCATTACCGCCAAAACCTGTTGCGTTAATCAAAATCTTTTGTGGATTCACCTTTTTGCCTCTGGGATTAGTAAAGGTAGATTCTAGGTACGGAATAGCAAATAAAGTAGATTTTTCAAACATTTCTAACGCCATAGCTATACTTAACGCACTACTAGCACCTAATGAATGCCCTACTTGCCATTTATTATTACATAATGTTGGGTAATTATCCCCAAAAACATGACGTATCGCAGCAAATTCTGCCATATCGCCCTTTATTGTGCCAGGAGAATGAGTTATAATCGCATCTACTTCTTCTAATGATCTATCGCCCAGTGCTCTTTTCATAGATTCTTGTAAACACCTACCATCCATAGATACCGATGTTGCACTACTTAACACTTCTATCGCTGCACCATGACCTATTATTTTTGCTCTCGTATTCTCAGTAGCTTTTTTAGAAAGTAAATAGCAAGCCGCTGCCTCACCTAACACCATCGTATTGCTTGTTTTATTTAAATTTAAAGCCTTGCAAGAATACATTTCATAATCTGTTGCATAAATACGTAAGGCTTTCATTTGAGCAATTGTAAAAGGTGTTAAAGGCGCCTCTGCTCCACCTACTATAAATTGATCCACCATTTCACTTTCTAACCATGCAATAGCGTTTAAAACAGCGTGTGAAGCTGTGGCGCATGTGATGGAGTGAGAAAATGCAGTAGCGTCTACTCCTAAGTCCTGCGCTATCCAAGTAGATATGTTACCTAATGTGGTTAATGGAGAAGATTGTGTGGTAGTGAGTCCGCTTTCGCGAAAGCGTGCATAACTCTCTTCCCAGACACCAGTCGCGCCTCTAGAAGAACCTATATTAATTCCTGTCTTGCCTAAAGGAACACTAATTTCTCTAGCGGCTAAAATGGCCAATAAAACAGATCGATCTAATTGACCATACCATTTAGACTCTGCCTGAAGTTTTTTTATTCTGACATCATGTAAATCGCTAATGGGCGCAACAAGATCATTATCAGAAAGTAAAATAGCAGAAGAATCACTATTAAAACCAGCGTGTGATAATGGTGATACTACACCAGACTCATTAATATAAATTGGGTTTTTCAATCTCATTTTATTCTATTACAAAAATGCCCATACTTAAGCTTAAAACCGAGTAAAACGCTAGAAAACTTAGGCTTTTTTTGAAGTAATTTCATCTAGAAAAAACAGAATTGCTTTGTAAAGCAATTCTAGTTCCTGCGGTGTGGTTGTAAATGGTGGCACAATGTAGACCGTTTTACCTAACGGTCTTAAGAAGATACCTCGATCCATAAACCATTGAAATATTTCATTACGCTTATTCCCATAACGTTCCATTTCTATAGCAAGATCTATGGCTAGAATCACACCACATGAACGTACTGAATCAACTGCGTTATGTGATTGATAAACTTTAATATGTTTTTTATGTGATTGTGTGATGAACTGAATGTTCTCTTGAATAGCGTCAGATGTTAATAGGTCTATACTCGCAGCAGCAACCGCACAACCTAATGGGTTTCCTGAATAGGTATGCCCATGAAAAAAGCCATGTGCTAGTTTATCGTCATAAAAAGCATCATAGACCGCTAGAGTACAAGTGGTTATCGCCATAGGCATAATGCCACCAGTAAGCGCTTTTGAAAGACACATAATATCTGGCTTATTAATCATCGCTTCACTTGCAAAATTGTATCCTGTTTTGCCAAAACCGGTCATCACTTCATCTGCTATCGTAAGGACACCTTTTTCCTTAAAGCTATTTAATACTGGACATAAGTGAACTGGCTGGTGCATTTTCATAGCGGCAGCACCTTGCACCAAAGGCTCATATATAAAAGAAGCTACCTGATATTGAGCTGTCAAATCTTCAATAAGATCAAGAACTGCATTTTGATTATTTTCATTAGGAACGGGAATACGTTTAACGTCTATAAAGAAATCTTCAAAAGGTCCATTATAAACAGATAATCCACTAGCGCTCATAGCCCCAAAAGTGTCACCGTGAAAACCATTTTCTAATGCAATGACTACATTACGTTTTTCTCCACGGTTGAAATGATATTGAAAAGCCATTTTTAAAGCAATTTCTACACTAGTAGATCCATTCTCTGAAAAGAATAGTTTTTGCTGGTTATCAGGCAAGATACCAATCAGTTTCTTTGATAATCGCGCAGCAGGCTCGTGAGTCATACCTGCAAAAACAACATGATGTAATTCATCAACTTGATTTTTGAGAGCGTGTGTCAATACAGGATTAGTATGACCATAGCTGCAGGTATACCAACTAGATATAGCATCAAAATATGGCTTATCTGCCATATCATATAGATAATTTCCTTGCGCCTTTTTTATAGCTAATGGACTATTTGCCGTTTTATGCTGCGTTAAAGGATGCCATATGTATTGGGCATCTAGATTTTGAAGCTCTTTTAATGTCATAGTGCTAATAGCTTTTCTCTCATCATACCAGCAATAACCACTACACTATCGACATTTAATGAATCTATATAAGATAAATGAGCGATAGTAGGAACGCCAGTCATTTTTTCAATCACCTCAATAGTTCCTGATAACTCTACCTGATTATAAATTATACCAGCACATGATAGACCTCTAGATTTTAAAACCTCTATACTTAACAACGTGTGGTTAATACTACCTAAATAGCCGGAACTAACTAGAATTACCTTATCCGTTGGCTGAATTAAATCTATAATCGTGTGTTTATCATTTAAAGGAACTAACAGTCCGCCAGCGCCTTCTATAACCAGATTGTTTTCAGTTTGCGGTCTTTTAATCTCTTCTAATTCTATCGTAATCCCATCAATGGCTGCAGCTTCATGTGGACTCATAGGTGTTTCTAAAAAATAACGCTCTTTATGAAACACAGTATCATTATTTGAGATCAATCGCTGCACTTCCATACGGTCAGAATGCTCTATTCCACCACTTTGTATAGGTTTCCAGTAGTCTGCTTTTAACGCTTGAGTAACTGCGGCTGCCACCAGCGTTTTACCTACATCAGTACTTATTCCTGTTATAAAATAACTATTCATTGAGATCAAATTTATGAGAGCAATTCATACACTTATAATGCTTTTCGCTTGAGAAAGGAAAAATGCTTAAGAATGCTGCTTTCAATCGTTCTGCAAAGGTAGTTGCTGTCATCACATCACCTTGTTCCCTTACGGTTCTTTTTTTACATTTAGGACATATTACTAGATGTGTAATGCGTTGTGTAATTTCAGGATTTGATTTCTCAATAAGCCCTATGGCTTTAATATAATCTTCTTTATAAACATCCATTTTTACACCACCTATCGCATTAGTCGCAAACGGATCTGTAGCAATGGTAAACTCATCTCTTAAAAAAACAGAGACGTTCTCGCTTTCTAGTTTAGATTTAATGACTGCAGCCTCAGCAGGATAAGCAAATACAGCTATTGTTCTAAATTTGCTCATTTCTTTTTCAGAGATTTTGCTATGGTTTGAAGAACAAATTCACAGTCATCAATAGTGTTATAACTATGTAGACATAACCTTAATCGCTCTTGACCTTCTGGTACAGTAGGTGATAAAATGGCTCTTACATCATATCCTTTGTGTTGCAATTGACCAGCCATTTTTCTTACATTCTTGTTCCCTGGTATAATACATACTTGTATGGCGGTCTCGCTTTCGCGAAAGCGTAATCGCAATCCATTTTGCACCACTAGTTTATTGAATACTTGTATTAAAATTTGTAATTTATTAATATGATCATGCTGGTTCTCTAAATGTTCATAACCAGCATTAATAGCCCTGAGAGCATGTGGTGCCAATGCTGTTGTATAAATGAATGGGCGACAAAAGTTGATTAAGTATTGTACTAAATCATTACTACCTAAAATGGAAGCACCATGACAACCTAGCGCCTTACCATATGTCACAACCCTAGCAAACACTTGATTTTCTAATCCTAAATACTGTACGAGACCTTCACCATTATGACCTACAACACCTAAAGCATGTGCCTCATCAACAATAAGATAAGCATTATTCATTCTAGCGGTAAGCTGAGTTAATTCTACTAGTGGTGCTTGATCACCATCCATTGAAAAAACAGATTCAGTAATTACATAAACCTCTTGTTGTTCACCTTTGCCGAATTTATCTAGTAATATTTTTAAATGATCAATATCATTATGTCGAAATTTAAGGGAACGTGCCATCGAGAGCTGGATACCATCCCTAATACTAGCATGCACTAACTCATCATATAAAATTAAATCGCCACGCTGCGCAACACTACTTATCAAACCTAGATTTGCATCATAACCAGAATTAAAAATGAGCGCATTTTCTGATTTATGAAAACGTGCAACACGCTTTTCTAATGTATCAAATGCTTTACTATGTCCAGATAACAATCTAGAACCTGTGGCACCATGTGGCAAGGTAGATTCTTGAACTATAGGAATTTTTGAAAAACCCAAGTAATCATTAGATGCAAAATCTATAAGATTGTTGTGCGATTTAAGTCTGCGCATATTTCCTGAGAAGTGGCGCATACCTAGTTTGCGTATGAGTTTATCTGGTAGCATATGGCAAAAGTAAGGAGTAATCTGTTATCGAATCATAGTTATTGTGGAATATGAACCATAGACAGTCCATCTTTTTTCTAGGCATTACTTAGCTGCACTAGTCTAGCTATTCAATGCTATACACTACAACCTATTGATAATCTTGAGTACAGAGCTAATTGATTTTGTGTCCTTTAAAAAAATCTTATATTAGCATCACATTAATAACAACACGATGAAAAAAGCAATATTTATAGTGGCATTATGTTTAGGAACTCTAGCAAGTGCACAAACATTGAGCATGGATCTTACAAAAGCTCTTAAGAACGACGATACAGCCGCGATTAGTAATTTAGTTACAGACAGTAATAAAGACACTTGTTTTGAAGTAGGTAAGTCGACTTCTTCTCTTGCTCAATTAGCTGTTCAAATGGACAGTGCAGATATTCTAGAGTTTTTAATTAATGAAAAGAACATCAACGTTAATAGCACTTGTAGCAATATGACACTATTAATGACAGCTGCTCAAATGGGACGTCCTCATTTAGTATCCATATTATTACAAGCCGGTGCAGATAAATCAATCAAATTAGAAGGAAAGACAGCACTGGATTATGCTACAGGAAACAATGCGGCAGCTATTCAAAAGCTTTTGAAATAAGATTTCAAACAAAATTGGCATATTAAAAAAGCCTCGATTCTTAAGAATCGAGGCTTTTTTAATATCTTATAAAGTAAAGTATTAGTCAGCTAATACGATTGCTTTATTATCTTTCATTTCTATAACTCCACCAGTGATGTGAAAATTAGTAGTTCCATCTTCTTTGGTAAATAAAGATGCAACTGTCTCATCTAATTCTACTTTGCCAAAAATCTTTACAGCTCCTTTTACTAACAATGAAACAACAGGTGCGTGATTATCCAGCATTTGGAATTGTCCACTTATACCAGGAACCGATACAGATTCTACAGTACCGCTAAAAAGAGTTTGCTCTGGTGTTACTATTTCTAAAATCATCTTTGTTTACTTTTCAATTACAATAAAACAGTCGTGATGATTAAAAATTATCACGACTGTCATTGTTTGATTTATGATACCTCAGCAAGCATTTTTTCACCTGCCTCGATTGCCTCTTCAATAGTACCTTTAAGGTTAAATGCACTTTCTGGTAAGTGATCTAACTCACCGTTCATGATCATATTAAATCCTTTGATGGTATCCTTAATATCAACTAACACACCTTTAAGACCAGTAAACTGCTCTGCTACGTGGAATGGTTGAGATAAGAAACGTTGTACACGACGTGCACGGCTTACCGCAAGTTTATCTTCTTCAGATAGCTCTTCCATACCTAAGATGGCGATAATATCTTGAAGTTCTTTATAACGTTGTAATAACTCTTTTACGTTTTGTGCGCACTCATAGTGCTCTTTACCTAGAATCTCAGCAGTAAGAATACGTGATGTAGAATCTAACGGATCTACCGCAGGGTAGATACCTAATTCTGCAATCTTACGTGATAATACTGTAGTCGCATCAAGGTGAGCAAATGTTGTTGCTGGCGCTGGATCTGTAAGGTCATCTGCAGGTACGTATACCGCTTGTACAGATGTAATAGATCCTTTCTTTGTAGAAGTAATACGTTCTTGCATCGCTCCCATCTCAGTTGCAAGTGTAGGTTGATATCCTACCGCTGATGGCATACGACCAAGAAGTGCAGATACCTCAGAACCTGCTTGAGTAAAACGGAAAATGTTATCAACAAAGAAAAGTACGTCTTTTCCTTGTCCGTCTCCAGCTCCATCACGGAAATACTCAGCAATAGTAAGACCAGATAGTGCTACACGAGCACGTGCTCCAGGTGGTTCATTCATTTGACCAAAAACGAATGTCGCTTTTGAATCTTTCATGATTTCCTTATCTACCTTTTGTAGATCCCATCCACCTTCTTCCATAGAGTGCATGAATGCATCTCCATATTTTATAATTCCAGATTCTAACATCTCACGTAGAAGGTCATTTCCTTCACGAGTACGCTCACCAACTCCAGCAAATACTGAAAGTCCACCGTGACCTTTTGCAATGTTATTAATCAATTCTTGAATCAATACTGTTTTACCTACTCCAGCACCACCGAATAGTCCAATCTTACCACCTTTTGCATAAGGCTCAATAAGGTCGATTACTTTAATACCAGTAAAAAGTACTTCTGTAGATGTAGAAAGGTCCTCAAATGCTGGTGCTGATCTGTGGATAGACAAACCATTATCTCCTGTTTTAGGAAGGTTACCTAGACCATCAATCGCATCACCGATAACATTAAAAAGACGACCGTAAACGTCATCTCCGATAGGCATTTTAATAGGGTTCCCTGTAGATTTAACAGCGGTTCCACGAGAAAGACCATCTGTTGAATCCATAGAAATGGTTCTTACAGTATTCTCACCGATGTGAGACTGCACTTCTAAAACTAGAAGATTACCATTAAGTTCTACTTCAAGAGAATCATAAATTTTAGGAAGTGCCCCTTGTGCACTGTCAAATGTTACGTCAACCACCGGACCGATGATTTGTGAAACGCTACCTGTAATTTGAGACATTATATAATGTTTTTAAACTTAAAAAGATACGGCTACAAAAGCCTTTTTTCAGTGGCGCAAAGATACTGCTTTCCTAATTATATAGACATCAGATTTTTTAATTTTTTTATAAGCTTAGAATCCCATCAAATAATAATAGAAATTGTTGAGTCTCGCTTTCGCGGAAGCGTAATAAAAAACCACCTAATTTCTTAGGTGGCTGCACTAATAATTATATCTAATCAATTGCTACTCAACGGTAACAGATTTTGCTAAATTACGTGGTTGATCAACGTTTTTACCTAGCATTACTGCTATATGATATGACAATAGTTGTAATGGGATGGTTGTTAATAAAGGTGTCATGAACTCAATAGTGTCTGGAACTTCTATAACATGATCTGCAAGATCACGTACATCCACATCACCTTCTGTAACGATACCTATTATCTTACCACTACGCGATTTAATTTCTTGAATATTGCTCACTACTTTTTCATAATGACCTTTACGAGTCGCTATTACAACAACAGGCATTTGCTCATCAATTAATGCAATGGGACCATGCTTCATCTCTGCAGCAGGATAACCTTCTGCATGAATATAGCTGATTTCTTTAAGCTTAAGAGCTCCTTCTAAAGCTACTGGGAAGTTAAATCCACGCCCTAAATATAAACAGTTAGGTGCATCTTTATAGATAGCCGCGATTTTCTCAATATGGTCGTTAGAATTGAGAGCTTTCTCTACTTTATCAGGTATAGTATCTAATTCCTGTAAATATCTATGGAAGTCACTAGTTGAGATTTTCCCTTTTCTTTTTGCTAATTGCAATGCAATTAGAGTCAATACAGTAATTTGTGTTGTAAAAGCTTTAGTAGATGCAACACCAATCTCTGGTCCTGCATGAGTATAAGCTCCCGCATGCGCTTCTCGAGAAATAGAACTACCTACAACATTACATACTCCAAAAACAAAAGCTCCTTTATCTTTGGCCATTTTTATAGCAGCCATAGTATCTGCTGTTTCCCCACTTTGAGAAATAGCTATCAATATATCATCTTTATCGATAACAGGATTTCTATATCTAAACTCTGAAGCATATTCTACCTCTACCGGTATTCTTGCTAAGTCTTCAAAGATATACTCTGCCACAAGACCTGCGTGCCAAGACGTACCACATGCTACAATTAAAATACGTCTAGCATTTAAAAATTTATCTATGTGATCATCAATACCAGCCATTTTAATCAGACCTTGATCGACTAACATTCTACCTCTAAAAGTATCTCTAATAGCTTGAGGTTGCTCATAAATCTCTTTAAGCATAAAGTGATCGTAACCACCTTTCTCAATTTGTTCAAGATTCATTTGTAATTCTTGAATGTACGGATCTACTAATGAGTCATCATGTATTTTACGAATCTTCATATCCTTATGCGTACGTACAACGGCCATTTCACCATCTTCTAAATAGATTGCCTCTTTTGTAAATTCTATAAATGGAGACGCATCACTAGCAATAAAAAATTCATTTTCTCCAACTCCTATTGCAAGAGGAGAACCCAAACGAGCTACTACAATTTCATTAGGTTTATTACGGTCAAAAACTGCAATCGCATAAGCTCCTATAGTTTGATTTAAAGCTATTTGCACAGCTTTACCCAATTTAACCTTTTCTTTATTTTTTACGTCTTCTATTAAATTCACTAATACCTCAGTATCTGTATCAGATTTAAAGGTGAAACCTCTATTCATCAACTCTGTTTTGAGAGGTTGATAATTTTCTATAATCCCGTTATGAATAATAACAAGGTCTCCACTATTAGAAAAATGAGGATGGGAATTCACATCGTTAGGCACTCCGTGAGTTGCCCAACGCGTGTGCCCTATAGCAATTGTCCCTTCAGTTGAGATTTCAGATTCTAATTTTGCCTCAAGGTCAGCAACTTTACCTTTAGTTTTCGAAAACTTAAGGTCAGTACCATCATATATAGCAATACCAGCACTATCATAACCTCTATATTCCAGTCTTTTTAGACCATTTAAAACGATAGGATAAGCGTCACGATGTCCTATGTAACCTACAATTCCACACATAATTTTTTAATTAATTGGTTGTTTCTGAATAGTATATCTCAAGCTTTAAACGCTTATCTGCATCACTAGAAAGATTACCATGCAGAATTGTTCCTTCATGAGATATAGCAGATCCAGTAAGAATTTCATCTACTATATTAGGGTTTTTAACCTTGCTTGTTGATATAGAATTAACATTACGAGTAACTGCAACAGCTAATCTAACATTTTCTATATCACCATTTAGAACAGAAGTGATATGATCTGTCAACCTTACACGATACTTAACACCTTGGGAAGACCCGTCATCAATATCTAGTCGCTCCAAAACACCTAGATGACCGCTTTTATCAGCAGCTTGATCAAAGATATAATCTACAAGCACTGCATTATCATCATAATTATAAATAATAATTCTTTCAGGCTCAGTCGATCCGGCATTAACAGCCGATTGATCTACGTAAAAAGTAAGTGAAGCATCGTTAATAATCCATTGATTTGCTATGATTTCAGTTAATGCATCAGCTTCACCATTCATATCCAAATCAGGTCCGAAAAGATCAATTAGTACTAAAGACCCAGATCCTCCTTTTAAATATAATCTTTCTTCACCCAAAGAGCTATCATCTGCTCCTTGAATTATAGTAGTCAATGCGGTATCCCTCAAACTGTTATCAAATAAACTAACATTATTACCTCCAAAACTCAATGTGAATTCGGTATCTATAATATTAACCTCATCTGTATCCCCATCATTATCTAAGTCACTTACATCCTGCACATTTATTTTCAAATAAAAATCAACAGTCGCATTCTCTATATCAATTAAACTTAAATGACCTTGTCCAGTTATACTAGAAACTTTAAAATAAAGGCCTCGAAAATAATTCCTAAAGTTATTATTACTTGACAAACCAGTTGTGCCAGCCGCATCAATGATTACATTTTGCCAGTAAGTTCTATCTAATTGAACTCTTAGTCTAGGTGATAAACGCTCAATCTCACTTTCCTCTCCATCTTCATCAACTGACTGAATAATAACCTCTCTAGAATCTGGATAAAATGAATGATCAAGGATTAACGCACCCTTTTGGGCATCTATAACTTGTCCTAAGTCGGAGTAGTAAACAGCCTGACTCGTTACATCATTGATATCAAAATCATTAAGTAGAAAATTATTTCTATAAATCTGCAAAGTAATTGCTTCAGTCCCATATAATGAATCAACCTCATAGGTAGTAGCCTCGCCGTCAAAATCAGTCGCGGTTGAAAAATAAGGGAGATTAATAACCACACTATCTAAAACTGGATCAATACCAAAGCTTGGATTAGAAGTTGGTAAATCCAACTGACTTACGAAACTATAATCAGTTCTACCATAAACAGGATCAGTATAAGAACCTAAAGGCATTGAACCAAAATTATTAGTTTGTACAGGACCTAATACTTCATTAAAGGCCACTACATCAAAATCTTGCTTTTTTATTCGATCATTTAATTGATCTGCTCCTAGGATATCACTCCCAATGGTATTCAACTCATTATCACAAGCAGCTAAACCCAAAATTACACCTGCAATAACTGAAGCATTTAAAGCGAACCGCTTCATCTTACTCATCATTTTCTTTTTCATTTAAAATATCGTTAAGATAGAATCCTTCATAAGCATCTGCAAATTCTTCATGAGAGTGATATTCGAGTACTGGCTTCTCTACAGAATCTATGTATGCATTCAATTCCTCATCTAAATCTTCACTAGCTTTAATAACACCATCACTAAACCTAACAGCATTCTTCATTAAATTAACATATGAAGGCTCTTCAAATTCAGTTACAGCATCATCATCTAACGCATCAAACCTGAGTTTATCTATCATTTCAGTATCTAACGTTCCATCAAAGGATTGATTATATACTGAGGTAACTATTTTACTATCTTCAAATAATGGGTCATTACCATAATAGTTTTTGATATATAATGGTAGTAGCCCAGCAAGCCATCCATGAACATGAATAATATCTGGAGCCCAATTTAACTTCTTAACGGTTTCAATAACACCTTTAGCAAAAAATATAGCTCGCTCATCATTATCATCAAAAAGGTTACCTTCTTCATCTGTCAGTGTCGCCTTACGTTTAAAGTAATCTTCATTATCTATGAAGTATACTTGCATTCTTTCTTTTGGAATAGAAGCTACCTTAATAATCAATGGCATATCTAAATCATTAATAATTAGATTCATACCACTTAACCGGATCACTTCATGTAATTGATGTCTACGCTCATTAATATTTCCAAAACGTGGCGTAAATATTCTGATCTGACCTCCACGATCATTCACCATTTTAGGACTAAAATAGGACATCGAGGATGCTTCAGTTTCTGGTAAATAAGGGATAACTTCTGAGGATACGTACAGGACTCTTTTTTCCTTCATAAATTGTTTTATTGATGCCTAACTTTTAGCAAGTTGCAAAAATACACAATTTCTTGCACTTTCATGGTTTAACCTTATGTTTGTAGCATTGTCCAAACCTTTACACCTATGGTATTTCAAACCCATATAAAATTAACAGCACAGATTGAGAGTCTTAAAAATAAGAATCTTAAAATAGGTTTTGTCCCTACTATGGGAGCTCTTCATGCTGGGCATATTTCATTGATGCAAGAAGCGATGAAATCTAACGATATTTTGGTCGTGTCTATTTTTGTAAACCCTACCCAATTTGATAACGCCAGTGATTTAAGCAAATACCCTAGAACACTTAAAAATGACACAAATCTCATTTATAATCATTTTGGGGAATCTAATGTACTTATCTACACACCTAATGTTGAAGATATATACGGAGACCGTGCGGTCGCAAAATCTTATCAATATGACGGATTAGAACTGGTTATGGAAGGAGCAAATAGACCAGGTCACTTTGATGGAGTGGGAACTATTTTAGAATTCTTATTTCAAAAAGTACAACCAGATTATGCATATTTTGGTGAGAAAGACTTTCAGCAACTACAAATTGTTAAAAAATTAGTAGAGAAACTACACCTACCCGTTAAAATCATAGGGTGCCCAATAAAGAGAGAAGCACATGGACTAGCCATGAGTTCTCGCAATGAAAGGTTAAGTCCACAAGCCAGAGAAGAAGCTGTTTTCATTATTCAATCTCTAGAAAAAGCCAAAGCTTATTTTAAAAACCACAGTATTAATGACACTGTTGCTATGGTACAAAAGTTGTATGCTAAAAATAAAAATCTAGAATTAGAATATTTCACTATCGCAAGTGAAGAAACCTTAATTCCTGTAAAACGCAAATACAATAAACACACCTATAGAGCTTTTATAGTTGCGCATTTAGAAGGTGTAAGACTAATTGATAATATGCGTTTATCATAATAATGATTTTTTAAATAATTACAAATCGTATCTTTGCAACATGTTAATTACAGTAGTAAAATCTAAAATTCACCGAGTTAAAGTAACCGGTGCGGACCTAAATTATATAGGCAGTATCACCATTGATGAAGATCTTATGGATGGTGCAAATATTGTTGAAGGTGAAAAAGTTCAAATCGTTAATAATAATAACGGTAACCGTTTAGAGACCTATGCCATTCCTGGACCGAGAGGTAGCGGAGAAATCACTCTTAATGGAGCAGCAGCAAGAAAAGTTTCTCCTGGTGATGTTCTTATCCTTATCTGTTATGCTCAAATGACGATGGAAGAAGCTCGTGCTTTTAAACCAACACTACTTTTCCCTAATGAAGAGGATAACACCTTATCATAAATCAGCTTGAAAAAAGCATCCCTCAAAACATTAAAAATATTACTACCGCTCGCGTTAGGAATATTTTTAATTTACATCTCTTACACACAATTTACTGAAAATCAAATCAATGAGATAAAATCTTATTTGATTGATGCAAACTACAGCTGGATTGTTCTAGGAGTTATACTAGCATTTTTAAGTCATCTTTCTAGAGCATGGCGATGGAACTATATGCTTAAAGCAATAGGACATCAACCAGCTTTTCTTACTAATGTCATGGCTATTGGCACAGGCTATGCTATGAATTTAATAATACCTCGCAGTGGTGAAGTCGCTCGTGCTGTTGTTGTAAATCGAGTAAATAACGTACCAGTAGATAAAGCTATAGGTACCATAATAGCAGAGCGTGTTCTCGATTTTATTATTCTTTTAATCATCACAGCTACCGCATTGTTAGTGTCAGGCACTGTTATTATTGACTTCTTTAAAGAACGTTTAAACACCGCTTTCGCGAAAGCGGGTTCTTCAACAATTCTTATCTATGGAATAATTGCTTTAATCTTTACCATCATTGTAGTTGTATTATTTAGATACATAAAACCATTTCAAAAACTAAAAAACTTTATCAGCGGTCTTAAAGATGGATTTAATACAATATGGACCATGCAGCAAAAATGGCTTTACCTGGCTCACACATTATTTATATGGACCATGTATTTATTAATGTTTTACGTTAGCATCTTTGCGCTTCCAGACACGGCTTCTATTCCAGTAAGTGGTATTTTAAGTGCATTTGTAGCAGGCAGTTTTGCTGTTGCCTTTACAAACGGTGGTTTTGGCGCTTATCCCTACTTTATAGCACAAGTCCTTCTGCTCTTTGGAGTAGCAGAAACCTTAGGAACGTCACTAGGCTGGATCCTGTGGACCTCACAAACAGCACTAGTTCTTATTTATGGCCTCGTTTCATTTGTAATGCTTTCTATAAAAAATAGTGTTTCGGCTAAATAATTGTAAATTCCGTTCCAAAATTTTCTTACAATGAAACATTTTATAGCTTTCATCATATTGCTATTTACCTGCAATACTCTATTCTCACAAGCTTTTTATAGAGCATATCCTAGCGAAGTGTTAGGTACAGAACGTAATATAAAAGTGCTCAAACCGCGCAATTATGCTGAGAATCCCGAAAAAACATATCCATTAATAGTTGTTCTTGATGGCGATTATCTTTTTGAACCAGTAGCAGGTAATGTTGATTACCTTTCTTATTGGGATCAAATGCCTGAAAGTTTTGTCTTAGGAATTAACCAGCGTAAAAGTCGATATGATGAAACCGCAATCAATCGTGAAAGCGGCTTGCCAGAATCACAAAGTACAGACTTTATGGACTTTATCATGGAGGTCGTGGCAACTATGAAAGAAGAATATCGTATCGCACCATTTACAGTAATTATAGGTAAAGATGTTACCGCAAATCTAGCTACCTATTTTTTAATGCGCAAAAAAGTTGCTTTTGACGCTTACCTCAATATAGACCCAGATTACTCAACATTAATAACAGATAATTTGGTGAGTAAAATTTCACAATTAGAAAGCTATAATTACTACTATGTTGCCACACCAGAAAAGCTAAGCACAACTGATAATATGTTTACCACACAAGTGGACTCATTGCTAGAAAACCGTAAAAACGTGCATTTGCTATATGAGAAAATAGAAGGCGTTGATAAATATGGACTAGGCGCACATGCCATACCACGAGGACTAAATTATATTTTTGAAGAGTATAAACTTATCGATGAAGACGCCTTAGTAAATACAGCGGTAGCAGATAACATGGCTAAAGAAGGTAAAGAAACAAATGACGTCGCAAACGCAATAGAAACACTAATTAAAAAATACAAATACATAAAAGAAGTTTATGGTATCGACATGAGAGTCAGACTAATAGATATCGTAACTGTAGCAGAGCATCTTATAGACAACAAGAAGTACGATGAACTAATTGATGTTGCTGATCTTGCTATGAAAGAATACCCAGAAAAACTTTACGGCCGTTTTATTGAAGGAATAGGTTATGAAGGCATAGGTAGACCAGAGCGCGCTATAAAATCATATAATGCAGCATATGCATTAGAACCTGCCGTAGGAATTACAAAAGATGATGTGTTAGACAAAGTAGAAATGCTTCAGGAAAAAAAATAAATGGCCAAAGTAAAAACAACATGGTTTTGTCAGAATTGTGGCGCTCAACACGCTCGCTGGCAAGGACAATGTACCACGTGTAAAGAATGGAACACACTGGTTGAAGAAGTAGTTCAAAAAGAAAAGAAACCTACTTGGGATGCTGCTAGTGGAGATACGCTTTCGCGAAAGCGTGCTCCACAACCACAACTTATTTCTCAAATAGATGTCACTGAAACGCCACGTTTAGACACAACAAATGCTGAATTTAATAGAGTATTAGGTGGTGGACTAGTGCCTGGATCTGTAACCTTATTAGGCGGTGAACCAGGAATAGGTAAATCAACTTTACTACTTCAAGTTTGCCTTAATTTACCTTATAAGACGCTGTATGTAAGTGGTGAAGAAAGTGCACAACAAATCAAGATGAGAGCAGATCGTATTAAACAAAATGCGACCAATTGTTATATTCTTACAGAGACAAAGACTCAGAATATATTCCGTCAGATTACAGAGATGGAACCTGAGGTACTTATTATAGATTCTATACAGACTTTACAAACTGAAATTATAGAAAGCACCGCAGGTAGCGTTTCTCAAATAAGAGAATGTACGAGCGAGCTTATAAAATTTGCCAAAGAGACCAATACTCCAGTGCTACTCATAGGTCATATTACTAAAGATGGTAACATTGCTGGCCCTAAAATACTGGAACATATGGTAGATAGTGTTCTACAATTTGAAGGCGATCGCAATCATACGTATAGAATATTGAGAGCTTTAAAAAACCGTTTTGGTAGTACACATGAAATAGGTATTTATGAAATGTTAGGCCATGGATTACGTGAAGTAATCAATCCTAGTGAAATATTAATCTCTCAACGCGGTACAAGTTTAAGTGGTACAGCAATCGCTGCTACCATGGAAGGTATGCGTCCTTTAATGATAGAAGTTCAAGCATTAGTTAGTACCGCAGTATATGGAACACCTCAACGCAGTGCTACAGGATATAACTTAAAGCGTCTCAACATGATTCTAGCCGTATTAGAAAAAAGAGCTGGTTTTAAACTAGGTCAAAAAGACGTTTTCTTAAATATCACTGGTGGAATCACTGTTGATGATCCAGCAATTGATCTAGCTGTAGTAGCCGCAATTCTTTCATCTAATTTTGATATTGAACTTTCTTCACAACATTGCTTCAGTGCAGAGGTAGGTCTAGGTGGCGAGATAAGACCGGTTTCACGAATGGAACAGCGTGTTAATGAAGCCTCAAAACTAGGCTTTGAAAAAGTTTTTATCGCTCCAGCAAAGCAAAAATTTAAAGATGTAGGCACTGATGTTCAAGCCTTTTCAAAAATTGAAGATTTAGTTAAATATTTATTTTCATAGTTAATTATAAGTATATGTTTTTAAGAATATTATGTTTAATCGCACTAGTCAGTTTTGCATCTTGTAAATCTGCCGATAAGGATGTTGAAACAGTAAAAACAACCGAGGTTGACAAAACTGATAACGATATTTTACATCTTGAGTCACCTGATGGTACTTACACTAACCTTGCAGCATTACTAAAAGAACATAAGGGAAAAGTAGTTTATGTAGACTATTGGGCTAGCTGGTGTAAACCATGTCGCGTCATGATGCCGGCATCTGCAAAATTAAAAGAGCGCTATAAAGGTAAAGATGTCGTATTTCTTTACATATCTATTGATACAAAAAGAAATGCCTGGGAAAAGGCAAATCTAGAAGAAGGATTTACTGAGCATAGTTACATTGCAACTAATTATCCTAAAGCAAAGATTTTTCAGCTTAGAAACGTAAGTAGTATTCCTAGATACATGTTATATGATAAGAACGGCCGCATGATTGATGATAATGCGATGCGACCAGTACAACCTGACCTTATAACCGCAATAGACGGTTTACTATCTTTATAGATTGCAGTTCATTAAAAAATACTGGCTTTCTACAAGTATCCTTATTACTATAATTGGTTTATTGATTACTTATGCAGTAAAACCATCATTATTTGATTTTATACTTAAACCTTCACAACGTACTATTTACGAGCGCAATTTTAAAGACAGCCCAGAGAAACTATTGCGCTGGAATAATCTGTTATCTAATGCCGTAAAAGATCAAGTCGTTGTAAATAATTCCATAGCAGAGCAAGTTGTAACTTCTAATGAGAAACCATTTACTGCAGGCTACCTAATTAATCTAAAACTAGGTGAAGTATTAATGAGTACAGTCGACTTACAAGATTCATGGATACTTGAAGCTAGAAACCTAAGTGGCGATTTACTTCAAGATGCTCAGTTAAAAAACAATGCTCTAGTTTTAAATTATACTCCAAATAAGGATATCAAAATAAGAGTCATTCTTCAGGCTAAACTTGAAACAGAATCCCAGACTGAATTTAAAATTTATACTGCACCACAATATGATTTTCCAGTAGCAGGAAAAGGTAATAGTGCTATACAAAGTTTTTGGGGCGCTTCAAGAGGTGGAGGAAGTCGCAAACATGAAGGAAATGATGTGTTTGCACCTAAAGGTCATCCAGTAGTTGCTATAACTTATGGAACCGTTTCCAGTATAAGAAATCGCGGATTAGGTGGTAAACAGGTTTGGGTGAAAGATTATGATAATGGTTATTTACACTATTATGCTCACCTAGACGATTGGATAGTAAAAGAAGGCGACATGGTCTGGTCTGGCGACACACTAGGATATGTAGGTAATACAGGAAATGCAAAAAACACACCACCACACCTACATTTTGGAATTTATAAAAATGGTAGTGCTGTAGATCCAAAACCTTTCATTTGGAGAACTCAAGTTCCAGAAAACACGATTACCTTACCTCAACTCATCAATCCACGTGCAAACGGTTTTGCAGCAAATCTACGTACTGAACCTTCAAGCTCTAGTGACATTCTTCAAGATGTAAAAACAGCACCTGTAACCATAATAGGTAATACTGGAAACTGGTATCATGTTAGAACCTCAGCCGGTTTGAGTGGCTATATGCATAAAAGTGTTTTAGTAGAAAAGTAACTACAGATTAGTCAACTCTAGTGTTACCTCATATAATGGTCTGGACTGCATCTTTGCCTTAAGCCATGCATAGAAACTCATAACAAAAATATCTTCTCTGTCTGCTCCTATCCAGTCAAATGATTTTTCAACCTTGTTATAGAAAGCTTCAGTGGTAACTTGATGAGGTGCGTCGTAGTATAAACGCAATAATTTGAGATAAGAAAGCACTCGCACTTCATCTTTATCTTTTAAACGTTTGCGATAACGCTTATTAAAACTATGAATCCTAGACTCAACTAGATCTGGTTGATTACGCTCTATTAATATTAGAATTTCAATAATATTGCGTTTAACAACCCAATTAAAACCTATACGTTTTTCATAGTAATCATCACTATGTGATAAATCACGCATGATTTTACTGCACTGCTTATAATTCTTATTTTGAAAATGAGCCATTACCGATGTTAGTTCGCTTTCTACAGTCGGGTAATTGATATGACTCAACGTTTTAATACCGTTCAATAGTTCACCTGTATAAATTTCTATTAATGCCTTTAAATGATGGTAGTCATCACCCATTATTTTCATGTATTTCCCGTTCTCTAGATTTAACTGCGACCACATTAAACGTAAAAATTCTCGTGCTTTATCAAAGTTTTTGTTTCTAAAATAGGTCATACTCATCAACTTTAAAATAGCTATGTGATAATACAAATGACGAGTGGCAAGCTCTTTTTTAGTATTTACAATATGGTAGGCCTCTTCCATAAAGTGTGCTGCGCTGTAATAGTCATTTTTTATAGTAGCTGCCTCTACCGCAATAGTCATTAAAGTATATAAAGACTTAAACCCAAAAGCAGCATTTAGCTTAATTCCATAGGTTTTTAAATGACGATCTATCACTTCTTCTACATCTTTATCACCAGTCTGTAAATCTTCTTTTATAAATGCATAGGCAGTCATTAAATCCGCCTCTGCGAGCTGGTTTTTCAAGTTGCTCTGGTACTCTTTTACCACTAGATCTAACTGGACTGATGGGTTCTTATGAGCATGTTGTAATAAGGTGTGATACATTTCATTAAGTAACGCATACAACTCAAGTTTACGGGCCTTTTGAATTGCCTTTTTTAGAATTTTAAACCCTAATTTATGGAGACCTTTTTCAAAAAATATTCTTGAAGCTAGTAGATTTTTTAAAAGTTGCATCTCTTCATCGCTTTCTGTTTCTAAACCGTGCGACGCAGTAAAGTCAATCAGATTGTCACGCAATCTTTTAGTTAATGCATAGAGTGCGTTGTGATTCTCCTCACCATATAATCGGTTTGCCAGATCAGTAGTCACGCCATTTTCTATAAGCTGAAAAAGCTTGATGTTTTTAACGTCAGACCTTTTGTTTCTCGCTTTCGCGAAAGCGTAGAAAGCCAACCTTTCTTCACCAGTCATATTATTAATTAGTAAAATAAGCTCTTTCATATCATAAGATTCTACCTGTTCAATATAGGTTTATTAAAGTAATCAATCAAAATTTATACATTCTTAATCATAAGAAATTTTAATATAAAGTCTCTTGTCATTTGAATATGTGCCGCACATTTGTACCATCAAAACAAACAAAACAATTAATATGGAACATCAAACATTTAATCCAGTAAACGTAAAGACTGAAAAGAAAAAAAAGAAGCTTTTAATGGTAAACCTACACCAGCATTTATTGCTGCATCGTGGAGCGCACTGCTCATAGGAATGGTATCTTACTGTATAGGATTATGGAATGCTGATATGCTACTTAATGAGAAAGGCTATTATTTTGTCATCTTACTCTTCGGTCTATTCTCTGTCATATCAGTGCAAAAGGCTGTTAGAGATAAGCAAGAAGGCGTGGCTGTAACAGATATGTATTATGGAATTGCATGGTTTGTAACCATAGCCTCGTTAGTATTGCTAGTCATAGGATTATGGAACGCTGACCTGCTTTTAAGCGAGAAAGGTTTTTACGGGATGTCATTTGCGCTTAGTTTATTTGCTGCCATTGCGGTACAAAAAAACACGAGAGATGTAAAGTTTATTGATGATCAGGAAAAATAGAAACTATGAAATGGTTCGTTCACAGAAAAGGTTATTTAGTAGTGTTAGGATTACTAGCTATAAGTCCTATTATATTCTTAATCTTAAGTTCTTTAGTATGTAATTCTTGGAAGATATTAAATGTGGTAGATGACACTATAGCAATATCCATACTAATTGGTCAAATCATTATAGGAATTATATGCTTTGCTCTTTCCCTATTTGAGTTGAGGAAAAACAAGACAGAATACCTGACCAATAAAATAGTGGGAACTGTTTTAGGTGCATCAATATTGCTTCCGTATCTAACGATATTTATATTAATAGCCACAATAATTAACTAGCAAAACAGGCTGTTACAATTGTAACAGCCTGTTTTGATGTTTGGGAAACGGCCTTTTGAAAAAGAGGTTGTTTTTTAATACATGTAATTTATGGTCGTTAATGAGGTACTAGAATTATTAAAATTCAACTGGACTTCGTTTCCTGAAACTTGTAAACTGGAAATATCAAAAGTAAAACTCTTCTCAAATACTGCGGCACACAGCTCTGTATTTGTAAATTCGAGAACTAGATTTCTTTCTGGTGGACTAGAAAAAGAGACCACATCAGAATCTACAAGATCTAGTGTCCATGACGATCCATCACATCCACTACCACTAATTATTATGGTTAAACAATCACCTGAAAGTGATAATCCTGTAATAGACACATTTTCATTAAGGTTACCGTATCTACTGGCATCTATAATCACGTCTGGTGCATTAATACAAACCTGCTGATTAGTATTAATATCTTCATCACCTACATCGCATGACAACAAAGTCACACATAAAATTAAAAGTATTGTATTTATTGATTTCATAATATTGCTTTTAAAGTAGATGCTCATTACTTTAAAAGGTTGCGTTTATTACTTACAATCTATTTTAATCAATTTCCACCACAACAGGACAGTGATCACTATGCACCGCACTTTGTAGAATAACGGCTCTTTTTATGCGGTCCTTCATTTGCTCAGTAGCCATATGGTAATCTAATCGCCAGCCTTTATTGCGTGCTCTAGAACCACCACGATAACTCCACCAACTGTATTGATCAGGTTGATCGTTAAACATTCTAAAAGTATCTATAAAACCACTAGCGACAAATCGGTCCATCCACTCACGTTCTTCTGGTAAGAAACCTGAGGTGTTTTTAAGTCCTTTGGGGTTATGAATATCGATAGCTTTGTGACAGATATTATAATCGCCACAAACAATAAGGTTCGGTCGTTCTTTACGTAGTTCTTTAGAATATTCTAGAAACTCTTCCATGTACTTGAACTTAAAACTTAGTCGATCATCATTTGTACCACTAGGTAAGTACATACTCATGATAGACACATCACCAAAATCTACTCGTAAATTTCTTCCTTCAAAGTCCATAGACTCTATACCAGTTCCATATTCTACATGATCTGGTTTTGTCTTAGAAATAATAGCTACACCACTATACCCTTTTTTTTGAGCACTATAATAATATTGATATTCATATCCAGCTTCTTTAAAAGCCTCCGTATCTACTTGATCTTCTGTGGCCTTAATTTCTTGCAAGCATAACACGTCTGGATTTGCTGCTTTGAGCCAAGTGATAAAATCTTTTTTCATCGCCGCACGGATTCCGTTGACGTTATAGGATATGATTTTCATAGGTGAGTTTTAATTTTTACGAAGGTAATAATTGAATGGCATTTTGGTTGGGTTAATAGATTCCGCATCAAGTACGGAATCTCACTTATTCCTTATACATTCCTACAATTAACTCATCCTTATCATTCATAGTTGCTCGATACATTCCTGCGGTATTGAATTCCATGGATACGTTCCCTAGATGATCTAAGGCTACGATTCCGCCAGTGCCGCCTAAATCGATAAGCTTTTTCTGGATCACAGCATCAGTTGCTTCTTTCAATGTCATGCCTTTATATTCCATCATGGCGCTGATGTCATAAGCGACTTGCGCACGTATAAAAAACTCACCATGTCCAGTGCTTGAGACTCCACAGGTAGCATTATTTGCATAAGTTCCACTACCAATAATGGGTGAATCACCTATGCGGCCATATTTCTTGTTGGTCATTCCGCCAGTACTAGTTCCGGCAGCAATATTGCCATTTTTATCTAGCGCTACACAACCTACGGTTCCGTATTTAGAATCTTTGATAAATGGATCTTCTAGTTCTAACTGAGCTACTTCTTTATCATTTTGCGCATCCTTTTCGGCCTCTCTTTTTAGAACACGTTGCAAGGACTGGTAACGGTTCTCGGTATAGAAATAACTGTTAGGTACTATCTCTATATTGGGATCTTGTAACGCTTTCGCGAAAGCGTCTCCACCACTACCACTTAGTAACACATGCTCAGAATCTGTCATCACTTTACGGGCTAGCGAAATAGGGTTTTTAACCGTAGTAATACCTGCGACCGCACCAGCATTAAGTGTTTTCCCATCCATAAAACTAGCGTCAAGTGAGTTGATACCATCGTGTGTAAATACCGCTCCTTTTCCAGAGTTGAATAACGGCGAGTCCTCCATGATGCGTATGCTCGCCTCAACAGCATCCATAGCATCGCCTCCATTTTTAAGAATATCATGTCCTGCTTTTACAGCTTCTGTGAGTTTATCGTTATACTGTTTTTCCAGCTCTGGCGTCATGTTCTCTTTTTTAATCGTTCCTGCACCACCATGAATCACTATGGCAAATTCACTAGTTTGTTTTTGGGTTTCAGAAATTGCTAATTCTTTAGATTTTGTTGCTGTTTCTTGACAGGCAATTAGTACTATAGCTACTATTAAAAAAAGATTTTTTTCATGATTTGTTATTTGAGCTACAAGTTACTGAAAAAGCCGTGATAGAAGTAGTTAAGAATTTGTTGAATGTAGTCTAGTACTGATTGTAAAGCCGACCTTAAAACTGTAACTTTATACTTTAAAATAAACTGACATGGCAATTGCAAAACCTTTTAACCTTAACCAGTGGATTGAAGAAAATAGAGACTCTTTAAAACCACCTGTAGGAAATAAGAATTTATATAAAGATGCTGGTGATTATATCGTGATGATTGTTGCTGGACCTAACGCACGTAAAGATTATCATTACAACGAGACTGAAGAACTTTTCTACCAGCTCGAAGGAAACATAGAAGTTCATATACAAGAAGATGGCGAGAAAAAAACTATGAAGTTAGGTCCAGGTGACATGTATCTTCATCCTGGGAAAGTACCGCATTCTCCTGTACGTCACGAGAATTCTATAGGACTAGTTATTGAACGCAAACGCACTAGTAAAGATGATGTTGATGGATTACTATGGTTTTGTGATAACTGCAATAACAAGCTACATGAAACATACTTTAAACTAGATAACATAGAGAAGGACTTCTTGCCACGCTTTAAAGAGTTTTACACTAGTAAAGAGCTGCGCACTTGCGATAATTGTGGCACTACTATGGAAATGGATGAACGGTTTGTGGGGTAATCTATAGAAACAATATTTAAAACAACAAAAACCCCAAGCTCGCACTTGGGGTTTTTTATTCTTAAAATGTAGTTAGGGATTACATTTTAGGAAGTAGTACTGCGTCCACTACGTGGATTACTCCATTAGATTGGTTTACGTCTGCTATCGTTACGGTAGCCATTCCACCGTTTGCGTCTGTGATGACTACTTTACCATCTTTAATGGTTAAAGTTAGATCAGCTCCAGCTACAGTTGTTACAACTGCTTTACCGTTATTCTTTTTGATTAAAGAGATTACATCTGCGGCGCTAAATTTTCCAGCGATTACATGGTAAGTAAGCACGCCTGTTAATGCTTTTTTGTTTTCTGGCTTCAGTAACGTATCTACTGTTCCTGCTGGTAAAGCATCAAATGCTGCGTTAGTAGGTGCAAAAACCGTGAAAGGTCCTTCACTAGATAATGTTTCTACAAGGTCTGCTGCTTTAACAGCTGCAACTAGAGTGGTGTGATCTTTTGAGTTTACTGCGTTCTCTACGATGTTTTTAGAAGGATACATCTCAGCTCCACCTACCATTACCGTTTTTTCCTTTTTCATCATTCCGTCTTGGGCAACAGAGTTATGACCGATAAATAGGGCTACAGCTACGAGCGCAAGGCTCAAAAATTTTGACTTTTTCATAGTTTTTTTGTTTTAGTTAATGTGTTATACTGCTTGATATACTGCGTTAGTGTCGATTTGGTTTTTCAACTAACGCGTTTTAACGCAGTATTAACCTAAAACAACTCTTTTTAAGAGAGTTTGGGAAAATGTACACTCATTAAAATGAGTATCAATCAATAACAGCTCATCAATTAATGAGAGCCAAAATATAAATACTAGAAAAAGATTACATTATATATGTTATCAGCTTATAGTCATATTGTTTACATCTAAAAATTAAGATATATAGATGTTTTTTATTTTAAGAGTATACCTGCCTGACCCATTACTGGGACATCTGTAAAATTATCCTCTTTAATACTATATGGAGATGCTGTAAAGGTTTTATCATAGAGCTTATTCTCCTTAAAGTAGGTCAGTATAAATTCATTAGTAAAAGAAAAGACTTCTTCCATAATAAGTTCTACTTTAATGGCGCTTTTTGCCGCAACAACTGGAAACGCCTGTCTAAAAGTAGTCGTCTTGCGCCCATCACTATGTTTACCGCGACTCATGACCATTACAGATTCTATAGCTTCTCTTCCATTATTAATGAGATAAATATTCCAATCGTTTGAAGAGAAATCTTCATTCCATTCTTTCATTATCGCTATGTGAACGTCTTTTACTTCTGGTATAATGATATCTTTTTTCATGACTATTTTAATCGTATTTCTATCGCTGTTATAAGTTGATCAATGGTTTCTTGGTCATTCAAAACTGCTGTACTTAGAAATATATCCAATCCAGAGTTTGTGCCAAATCCATCATTGTAATCTTGCACAACATCACTCATGCTTAAAACAATAGGGAATTTATACTTAGGCAACCATTTAGACCAATACTGCTTAGTAAACTCGTCTTTATGTAGAAATTCTAATTGTAAATTGGGGTTCGTGTCAAGCAAGTTTTTGCGGAAGCGTGACCATTTTTCATTTTCTTTAAAAACGCCATAAGTGAGATCGCACAGTTTGCAATCATAGGTGTCTGGACTCACTATCTTATGTGCACTATCTAACAACGAGTTGATTTTACCCGAGTTTGCGTTGTACACAAAAATAAGTTTTGTAATCACCTCTTAAATGGCGCTAGAAAATTGTTTTAAGAAACGCACATCGTTTTCAAAAAACATGCGGATATCACCTATACCGTATAACAACATCGCAATACGTTCCACACCCATTCCAAAGGCAAAACCACTGTATTCCTCTGGATCAATTCCACAGTTAGTAAGCACCGCAGGATCTACCATACCACATCCACCTATCTCTAGCCATCCAGTACCTTTAGTAATTCTATAATCCGTCTCGTTTTCAAGACCCCAATAAATGTCAATCTCTGCACTAGGCTCTGTAAACGGGAAATATGATGGTCGCAATCTGATTTTAGACTTACCAAACATCTCTTGAGTAAAATGTAAAAGCGTTTGTTTCATGTCTGCAAAACTCACATCCTTATCAATATAAAGACCTTCTACTTGATGAAAAATACAGTGTGCGCGAGCACTTATCGCCTCATTACGGAAAACGCGACCTGGTGATATCGTTCTAATCGGCGGTTTATTATTTTCCATATAACGCACTTGCACACTAGACGTATGCGTTCTCAATAACACATCTGGATTAGTCTGTATAAAGAACGTGTCTTGCATGTCGCGTGCTGGATGATGCTCTGGCAGGTTTAATGCGGTGAAATTGTGCCAGTCATCTTCAATTTCTGGACCTTCACTCACATTAAAGCCTATACGAGAAAACACCTCTATAATTTGATTCTTAACCAGTGATATAGGATGGCGAGCACCTATTTCCATAGGGTAACCGGTGCGTGTTAAATCTCCATAGATGCCAGCTTCTTCTTGCTTGGACTCTATAGACTCCTTTAGGGCATTTACCTTATCCGTCGCTTTTTGCTTGAGCTCATTAATCGCCTGGCCAAAATCTTTCTTTTGCTCATTAGGCACTTCTCTAAATGCAGCAAAAAAGTCATTCAACAAACCTTTTTTACCTAGATATTCAATTCTAAAAGCCTCAATGGCTTCTTTAGAATCTGCCTTAAAACTTTTTACTTTCTCAATATGTTCCTTAACTCGGTCCAGCATGGTGTATATTATATGATTGCAAATTTAGTTATTTTAGTACGGAAACTAACCAGTAGAAACAGCAATATAGCTGTTAACAGATTTGTAATGATTTTAAATAACACGCTTTCGCGAAAGCGTAATTCCTCAAAATTATACACTTAGCCATCAGCGATTCATTTTCTTAATAACTAGTTGCTGGTAGCGCTTGATGGTTTTGATTATTTTTTTAGGTTTGTCATATGCAAATCGCTACTTACATATCAGACTTATTATATCGCCACGAGTGTGTGGTGCTACCAGGTTATGGTGCGTTTATATCGCGCCGTGTACCGGCCCAACATTTTGCGAGCAGTCATACCATCTATCCTCCTAAAAAAGGACTGAGCTTTAATGCTCAAATCCAGCAAAACGATGGATTATTAGTAAATTATGTAGCGACTGTAGAATCTATTCCATATCAACAAGCGGTACAAGAAGTGCGCAATTATGTGCGATTTTTAGATCACGAACTAGATACTAATGGAGTAGTAACGATCCATAAAATAGGCCGTTTTACACGTAATGAAGAACAATCATTACAGTTTACACCTATGTATTTAGTGAATTATCTTCCAGAGGCTTTTGGGCTTACTGCGCATGAAACCTATGCAGTGGATAGAACACCTGTAGAAACTAAGATTCCAGTTCCTGCAGCTGCAACTATAGAATTACCACCAGTTCAAAAAGAAGAAATTGAAGAAACTCCAGTAGTTCCTTTACACGTTCCTGCAGCAAGTAAAACACCATGGTTGCGTTATGCAGCGATAGGAGCAGTATTAATAGGATTGAGCTATGTAGGTTTTAATACCTATACCACTCAAGAAGCTCAAAACGACATTGCAGTTCAAGAAATGGCAGATGAAGAATTTACTCGCGAAATTCAAGAAGCTACTTTTATGATAAGCAATCCGTTGCCTAGTATAGAGTTAGAAGTAGCACCTGTTGTTAAAAATTACCATATTGTTGCTGGCGCTTTTAGAGATCCTGCAAATGCTGATAAAAAAGTAGCACAGCTTAAACGCAATGGCTATGATTCACAACGTATAGGTGTGAACAAGTATGGGTTACATAATGTGGCTTTCTCTAGCCATGCAGATCGCAATGACGCGATTAACGAATTGTACCGTTTAAGAAAGCAAGGCTTTACAGGTGCCTGGTTACTTACTGGTTCTCTTTCTAAATAAGATTTCATTTTATAAGGTTTGACTTTAAAATCTTAGATGGTTTTAAATAGTACACAGATTGATATCTAATCACTTTATCTAGCATTAAAGGCTTATCCTTTGAACTAAGATGAAAACAGATTTTTAAGGCTATTTTCATTAACTTCATCTCATGAAGTACATTCCTGTAAATCTAGAAACAGACCGATTGAGATTTCGCTTGATCGCAAAAAGCGATTTTGAGGCATGGTTACCCTTTTTCAGTCCTGATTTGAACCGGCATTTTCTTTTTCTAGATGCAGATAAAACAGCACTTGAATTATGTGAGTTTTGGTTTGAAAAATGCTTGTTGCGCTATAAAGAAAATCGTGGCGGACTTAATGCGCTTATTGATAAAACAACAGGTAAAATGATAGGTCAGTGCGGCATTCTTGTACAACACATAGATGGTGAACCACGTCTAGAAGTAGGTTATTCGATACTGCCAGGTCACCGCAACAAAGGATATGCTACTGAGGCTGCTGTTGCTGCAAAAAATTATGCCTTTGAACATAAAATGGACCTAGACTTTAACCATACTGTTGTTTCCATGCTTCATATAGATAATCACGGATCGGAAAAAGTAGCTACAGCAAACGGAATGACATTAGAAAAAACTTTTACTGATTTTGGCGATAACCGTTTTCATATATATAGCCAGTCTCGGGATGAATGGTTAAAAAAGAATGGCAACTGATGAAATACCACTTACCCAACTTACAAACCGAGCGGTTAACCTTTAGATTACTGCAAGAAAATGACTTTGAGGAATGGTTGCCACTTTTTGCTTTTCCAGAAGTAGGCACTTATTTCTCTATGGATGAGAATTTCAACCAGCAGCAACGCTGTGAAAAATGGTTTGATAAAGCACTCACTCGTTATGAAGAGCAATCCGGTGGCATGAATGTGTTGATTCATAAAGAAACGGGCAAAATGATAGGTCAGGCTGGACTGCTTGTTCAAGATGTTGACAATACAAACAACTCGAAGTAGGCTACTCCATTTTACCCGAATACTGGCAGCAAGGATATACCAGTGAAGCAGCTCAATTTATTAAGAATATAGGATTTGAAAAGGGTTATGATAAGGATTTTGGTAATGCGCTTATCTCAGTTATTCATAAAGATAATATAGGTTCTCAAAAAGTAGCTTTGAATAATCAAATGACCGTTTATGGTTCTTATCCTGCAGAGAAGGATTTTATCATTTATAAGCAGACTCGTGAGGAATGGGAACAAAAAAAGCAGCTATTAATTTTCAAAAACTAAACCTATTAGAGTAATTTAGCGAGGCCTAAGGCAATCTAAGACCGGTTTCAAAAATATTATAAACACAAAATCCTCATCTTAAAGATGAGGATTTTTTAATATCAACTTATTGATTTTACTTAGAATTTCATCTTTACAAACTGCTTGGAATCCCATTCTCCAGTAGCTACGATTACCTCTCCTTTTTCATTTAAATAGGCTTTTTCAAAAGCCAAAGGATTATCATAGGTCTTTTCAATTGCTTCATATTCCAAACCTTTAGCACCTAATTTAAAAATATATGCTTGAGATTTAATATTTTTTAATACAGCACCTATACCTTTTTTATCTCTTATCTTTTGACTTGCGCTATCTAAGTAATTAGCTGTGAAATTATTCTTATCAATCTCATTGAAATCTCCACTATTGAATAACACATATAATTCATTATTTTTCTCAAATGAAAACACACCAGTGCTAAATCTCGATCCAGCACCTTTAATTTTTTGGATCACCTCATTTTTCATTTTTCTATCTAGGTAGTAAAAGTTAGATTTATTATTAGTTATTTCACCTATTAGAACATCGCCATGGCCTGCATAACTCAAATTATCATAAATCGCGTCATTCATAAAGTTACCTAGATTAACATTTTCACCAACAAACCTAATTGCACCCGAATCATCAATAGTTACAGTTTTAATCAAATTGATATAAAACTCATCAGTACTTTTAGCTAATTCGTATTCATTTGTCTCAACGACCTTTTTTGAAGAAAAAGAAATCTTATCTACTTGAATAAAAGATTTATCAGAAACTCCTTCTTCAAAAGAAAACTCTTCAGTAACAGAAACAACATATAAATGATCTTTATCAGACACATAATTTGAACTAACAATGGCTCTTGAATCGCTTCCTAAATAAAGAGTTTCTGATGCCTTATCACTATTAGGTGGAAAAAAATAGAATTTTATTTCCCTAGGAAGGTTTTTTTGGACACTTCTATTTTTACGGGATGCCTTACCTTCTTTTTTCTTTACCCAATGTGGAAGAGTTTGCATTATTACAGTTCCATCATCTAAGATTCCAGGAGAAGATATATGAAAATAAAAATCTTCATATAGCATTTGAGGAAGTTCTCCAGTATGAGTTTTTGTTTCTAGAACATTTCCATCTTTATCACCAATAATAAAAGTTCTTTTGTCCTTTCCTGTCTTATTATATTTTCCCTGTCTATTTGTTTTTAGTAAAATGCTTTTATTTGGAGAGTAATCGGTCTTATACGGATTTACTTTTATTTTATAAGTTTTGAATTTAGGCATATCAAACTCATTTTTTGCAGTATTAAAAGAAGCCGTTTCAAAACTTTCACCAGTATCCACAATTGCCACAAGATTACCATCATCAACTTTAATTGAACTAATTGCATTCTCTTTTCTGCTTGCTTTAATAGCGTCAGCTTTAATGACATTCATGTTCTCATCAAGCCTTGCCATAAATTGAACTCCACCTTCAAAGTTATTCATCAATACTATGGTATTCCCTTGATCATCTTCTGTGCCGTAAGCAATTTGATTGGTGGACTTTTTGACTTCCACAGGTTTACTCACAATAAGCTCTGGAGCAATTTGTGAAAAGGCCATTAATGAACATAAAGACATGGTTAAAATTGTAATTGTTTTTTTCATTTTAGAAAAATTTAAATGAGATGCCAGCTTCTATACTATCTAGGTTAGCGTCGTTAAAGAAAAGTTTGCGATAGCCTACAAACACGTTTGTACTATTAAATGAATATCCTATCGTAGGATTTGCAAATCCTGCTACTGTAAAGAAACCTTCGGGACCATTATAACTTATTCCTCCATTTACTTGAGCGTAAACAAATTCTAAAAAATAATATTTATAAGATGCTCCAAAATCTGCAAGCGGCAACTCTGCTCCACCTGCATCTTCTGATTGAAGAACGATATAATTTAATCCTAGATAACCACCTAAGTAACTATCTTCTGAGAGTTCCCACATAGGATTTATAAAGATTCCAAAATTGTATTGAGATACCTCATTATCTAATGGGTAGCCTATATGCAGTCCTATTGACGATTCATTTTCCTGCCCGACACAAAAACTACCTAAAAGCAATAAAAATATAATTGTCAGTTTTTTCACTTTAAAAATTTTGCAAAATTTAAGCCTAAAGTTTTAAAGTTTTAAAGAAAAAATTATTGAAATTTATTTAAAAAATATGTAAAAAGCTTTTAATCAAATAGTTGTGACGAGTCTTATTTTTTATAATTTTAAAACGCTCTTGACAATCACTCAAACTGACTTACAAAAATTAGGTTTTTGATTATACTAAAAATAAATATGAAATTTTTAAATTATTTAGAATATGTACAACCTTACCTTTGCAAAAAATTATTAAAATGGAAGCCAAAACGCCTTCACAATCTTTTACCACTGTTACAGATATGGTCTTGCCTAGTGAGACCAACCCATTGAATAATCTATTTGGTGGTGAGTTACTAGCACGTATGGACCGTGCAGCCAGTATTGCCGCTAGAAGACACTCTAGACGTATCGTTGTAACAGCATCTGTAAATCACGTCGCGTTTAATAGAATGGTACCATTAGGAAGTGTTGTAACAATAGAGGCTAAGGTTTCAAGAGCTTTTACATCATCTATGGAAGTTCATATGAACGTATGGATAGAAGATCGTGAGAGTGGTGAAAAAACCCAAGCAAACGAGGCTATATACACCTTTGTTGCTGTGGATGAAACAGGTCGTCCAGTACAAGTACCTGCTATTTTACCAGAAACCGAAGATGAGAGATCAAAATACGATGCAGCATTGCGTCGCAAGCAATTGAGTCTAGTTCTAGCAGGTAAAATGAAAGCAAAAGACGCTACAGAATTGAAAGCATTGTTTGAGTAGTAAATCAGATTATTAAAACCTCAATAACCATCCTGCAGGATCAACTGTGTGGCTATCTTCCATAAGTACGAAACGCAGCTCTGTTACACCAGAATTGTCTGTAAAAACAGTTCCTATAATGTCTTGCGTTTTAATTTGATCACCTTTTTGTACGACAACACTTTTTAAGTTACCATAGACAGATGTGTAATTACCATGTCTTACATAAACTGATAAGATACCGTTTGCTGCCTTTTGCACTCTTACCACTTCACCAGTAAAAATTGCTTTTGCTGGTGAGTTAGATGGCGCTTGAAACCTTAATCCATTGGAAGCAATCTTAATTCCGGCTAGTACAGGATGTGGTTGATCACCATACTTTCTTGAGATGATAAATTCATCTACTGGATAGGGTAATTTTCCTTTATTGGACTTAAAGTTATTAGCGAGTACTTTTGCCTCAGGTGATAAGTAAAACTTCCCTTTAACAGCACCTGTTTTACCCTTATTAGATGCAGCAATATCTGCCTCTATAAGCTTTTGAATTTGTCTATCTATTATAGCTCGTTCCTTACTAGCTTCTCTTATTTCCTTAGAATATTTCTTCTCGTCTTGTTTTACAACAGCTAGTAAATTTTCTTGCTCTTGCTTATCTTTTTGTAATGCAATACGTTGTTGCTTATTTACCTTTAAGATCTCTTGTTTCTGCTTTTTCTCTTCTTGGAGATCTTTATTGATTTGTTCTAATCGCATCGATTTAGCAGTGATTTCATCTGCCTGCTTTTTACGATAATCTGCATATGACTTTAAGTACTGTACTCTTTTGTAAGCCTGTAAAAAATCTTCAGATGATAGTAAGAACATTAATCTACTTTGCTCATTTTTTGACTTATATGCTTTGACAATCATGCGAGCATATTCATCTTTTTGAGTTTTTATTTCTTGTTTGAGCTTATTGTTCTCGTCTGTATTTTTCTTGATACTGCGCGTGATTAAATTAGCCTGTTTATTTGTGATGTTAATCAACTCTTGTGTACTTGCTATTTTTTTATCGATGGTCTCCACGAGCAATACCATTGTTTTACTTTCTTTTTTAACATTAGAAAGTAACCTTGAGAACTGATTGATTTCGGCCTGTATCCTTGCCTTTTTTGCCTCTAACTGTGCTTTTTCTGACTGCGCTTTCGCGAAAGCGAAACTCAAAAATAAAATCGTAAATAACAGACCTTTTTTTCCCATTACAGATTCATGGGTTTGCTGTTAGACGGAATTGAAAATGGAAATGATAGGTTCTGATTGAACTCTATATTTTTAAATTCTAATATGACCTGAGAAAGACGTTTACCACGTTTTGCATCGACTTTTACCTCTAGCGGAATAATGCGCTTGTCCACTACCTGATAGTCTGGATAAGTGATGACAAGAAAACTGTCATCTGCAGGTTTTCTTATAGATTGCTGGCTTAATTTAAAGTCTGATGGACGTAATTTAAACAGCTTTTCAATAAGCTGCCCTTGTTTAAACTGATACTGATTATCAACGATAGAGAAATCATGAGGCTGTAATGATTCAACTGCCTGGCCTAATAATAAATCTTCTAATTGTTGATATTCTAGTGGCTCACCTAAGAAGTCACTTATTAGCGAAAAGTCACCATCAAAAGAACGCTTATTTAATTTTTCATAAAACTGTACGCGATCTGGTGTGATATAAATTTTGGCTGCTGTAAAGCCTAGAAATTTTGCACTCATCCAGATTTGTTTTCCTTTTTCAATACGTAAATCTACAGTCACATTACGCGATTGCTTCTCATCTTTATAACTTACAGAAAGTCTAGACTGCATGGTCTTAAAGTCTGTACGAGCTGCGGTATGAGCTTTTACAACACTTCCCTTTTTTGCGGTGGCGCTAGCATTATTTGCAGCTTTTTGAACACTACCACAGCTAGCCACAACTAGGGCAAGAAAGATGTATATAATTCGGTATACTTTCATTTATAATTTTTTAGAAAGTTCTTGAGCCTTGGTTCTCATTATAGAGGCACGAGTTGTGTCTCCTTTTTTATCATATGAAATTGCAAGTTGCTGGTACATATCTTGCTCTAATTTTACTTCATCGAGTAAATAGCTTTGTCCCAATTCTATAATTTCGATGGCCTTATCTGGAGCATTTAAACTATTATGAGCGACACCATTTAATAAATAAAACAATGGTTGAGCAGGAAATTTATCAATAGCTGAATTTGTTATAAGTATTGTTTTATTATAATCTTTTATATCAATGCTTAATAGGGCTATACTTTTAATAATATCGATGTTATTATTATCTAATTCTAGTCCTTTTTCATAGAACGCAACGGCTTGTGTAGGGTCTTTTTTCTTAAGGTAAAAATCACCCATAGCACGATAAGCGTTAGGATCTTCAACATCATCAGACAGCCAGTCTATTGCTTCTGCAACGGCGTTCTCTAGTTCTATGCGCCCATCTGACATACTTATGAAGTCTTGTAAGACCTTCATTTTAGTTTCTCGATCAATTTTATCTGAGGTTAGTATTTTTTCTAGACTTGCAACACCGTCTTCGATACGGTCGTTTTCAATAAAGATTTTGTACAACGCAAGATGTGCGGCATCACTATTAGGAACATTACGTTCAAAATCTTGTGCGACCTCAAAAACGGCTTCTTTATCACCATTGCGACCATGCATGTAAATCAAATTGATATATGCCTGTTCGTTATTAGGATTTCTTGCAATTTCTGCCTCTAATGACTCTATATTGTTTTCATTGCGTACCTCTTGTTGCTGTCTATTAACTAGACTGCGACGCAGGGCATTCCTGCGAGGATCTCCATTACCTTGCCTAGCATCTATGTCGTCAAGAGATTTTAAAGCCTTATCATACTGACCAGTGCGGTAATACAGTGTCGGTAAAAACTCTTCATAATTATTATTAATTTTTACAAGTTGTTCCATGACCAGAACGGCCTTATGGTAATCTTTTTGTTCATCATAGATATCAAAAAGCATATCTAGCATCCACTCATTATTACCAGATAGTTCTATCGCTTTTTTAATGGACTGTTCTGCCTTATTAAAATCCTTATTTGCAAAATGATTTTTTGCTAGTTCAAATTGTACCGCTCCAGAAGTAGGTTCATTTTTTGCACAGTTTTGTAGCAATACTATGGCTCGATCATGATTCCCTTTGGCTTTCTCAGCAAGAGCATTGAAAAAAGTGTCCTTAAAACTATTAGAAACGTCACCTAAATCGTCTTGATTCACTTCTACTGCTTCTACTTCTTCTTGTGCATATGTAGTTGTGCTCCATGAAAGAGCAGTAGCCATCAAAATAATTATTAAGTGTTTTTTCATTATGTTTTTAAGTTCAATAATTATTCCATTACTGTATAATCACCGATGCTCACTTTTTCATAGTTTGCATCATATTTCACATGATTTCCTATCATAGCTTCATCTAAAGTAGCATTCTTAATTACAGAATGACATTGTATTAATGAATTTTTAATAGTTGAATTTTCTATAACAGTTCCTGCTCCTATAGAAACGTGTGGTCCTACTGTAGAGTTTTTAATAACTACTGATGGGTCTATAACGCAAGGTTCTATAATTTTAGCATTTTCTAGGGTAGGATTTGTGTTGATTTCATCACTTTCATCCTTTTTCATAAACTCGATGATGCGTGTGTTAGTTTCTACTGTAACCACTTTATTACCACAGTCCATCCACTCATCTACGGTTCCTGTTTTAAAAACTTTCCCATTTTGCATCATGCGTTTGATACCATCATTAATTTGGTATTCTCCACCATTGATGATATTATTTTCTAATACAAATTGTAACTCATTTTTAAGGTCTGCAACTTCTTTGAAGTAATAGATTCCTATTACAGCTTGATCAGACACAAAAGTTTCTGGCTTTTCGACGAGCTCAACAATTTCTTCTTTATCGTTAAGTTTTACCACACCATAAGCTTCTGGTTGATCAACTTGCTTTGTCCATATAACAGCGTCTGCTGCAGGATCTAGTTTAAAGTCTGCTCTTATCAACGTGTCTGCATAAGCAACTACTGCAGGTCCTGAAAGTGAGTCTGCTGCACTCATAATAGCGTGTCCTGTCCCTAATGGTTCACCTTGGCGGTATATACTAGCTTTTGCTCCTAGACTGGTAGCTAACTCTTCTAAACTGCTTACTACATCATCGCCAAAAAATGCCGGATCGCCCAATATAAAAGCCACCTCAGTAACTGGCTCTTCTAATATGCGAGCAATATCTGTCACTAGTCTGTGAACGATAGGTTTATTTGCAATAGGAATTAACGGCTTAGGAACTGTTAATGTATGTGGTCTTAATCTAGAACCACGTCCAGCCATAGGTACGATTATTTTCATAGTATGTGATACGTTATTAGACTGCTTATGCAGTTAATGATATGTTTGATTTATTTTACTCCAGTACTTCCAAAACCGCCTGCGCCGCGATCTGTACTGCTTAATTCTTCTACTTTTTGCCATTGTGCACGCTCATGCTTTGCAATGACAAGTTGTGCAATACGCTCACCATTTTCAATAGTAAACGTTTCATTTGATAAATTTACAAGAATCACGCCTATTTCACCACGATAATCTGCATCGACTGTTCCTGGTGCGTTTAAAACTGTAATTCCTTTTTTTGCAGCGAGACCACTTCTAGGTCTTACTTGCGCTTCATAACCTATAGGTAGTTCTATAAATAGACCTGTTTTAATAATGGCACGTTCCATAGGTTCCAGAATCACTGGTGTTTCTAGATTTGCTCTTAAATCCATTCCTGCACTAGCCTCAGTCTCATAATGAGGTAATGCATGTGCCGATTTATTGATGATTTTTATGGTCATTATTTTTTAATCAAATTTTTAATAAATGTTTTCTCTCGTATCCAGATTAATCCGGCTAGAACAGCCGTCATAAGTATTCCCACAAGATAAAGACTCCAACTGCCTATACCCAACTCTTCTCTGAAAAAATAAAAGAATATCACGGAAAAACTAATCGAAACGATTAAATACAATAAGATATTTTTAAGGTCATATGGTATTGCAAAATGCTTTCTACTGAGTACATAAGAAGTTACCATCATTAACCCATAAGCTGCACATGTGGTTATAGCGCTGGCTATATATCCTATTTGAGGAATTAATAAAACGTTCAATCCTATAGTTAACGCAGCTCCGAGAACTGAAATGTAAGCTCCATATTTAGTCTTATCAGTCACTTTATACCAAACAGATATGGATTGATATATCCCAAAAAATAAATAAGCAATCAATACCAGCGGGACGATGTCCATAGCATCATAATATTTTTCATTGATTAATAATGCTTTAATCAGATCTACTAATACTATATAAGCAAGCAATGCTATCGAGCCTAAGATTACAAACATCTTTGTAATTTGAGCATAGAGCTGTGGTGCTTTTTCATTTTTTGCCTCACTAAAAAAGAAAGGTTCGACTCCTAATTTAAAGGCTGTTGAAAATAAAGTCATCCCTACAGCAAGTCTATAACATGCCGTATAGATTCCTACTTGATCAGTAGCATTATCAATCAACAACCATTCTAATAATATTTTATCAAAGGTTTCATTAATAGCAAATGCTAATCCAGCTATTAAAATAGGAAAGCCATAGCGCAGCATTCTTTTCCATAACAAGACATCAAATTTCCACTTACTGAAGTACGGTTTACAAATCACCAAAAACGTGAGTGCACTTGCCCCAAAAAATGCAATGAAATACAATTCAATCTTATCACTAGGTAACCAATCTCGTAAACCTGGAATATCTTGCAGCCATATCAAGAAAAGCGCACTGCAACCTACCGAAATGATTACGTTAATCATTTTAATTACTGCATACTTTACCGCTTTGCCTTGTGCTCTCATATATGCAAATGGCACTACTGCTAGAGTATCAAAAGCCAGTACACCTATCACCCATCTCCAGTAATTTGCAGATTTATCAGTCCATGAAGCGATATGGTCTAAACTTAAGTAAGAAACGATCACAAATAATAACGTAGTACCTAACAAAGTTCCTATAGCCGTTCCTAGAACCTTAGATTTATCATCAGTCTCTGTAAAATATCTAAAAAACGCCGTCTCTGTACCATAAGTTAACAAGACATTAAAGATGATGATCCAAGAAAATATGATGGATACTTCCCCAAAATCTTCTGGATTAGGTAAATAATTAGTTAATAATGGCGTCAGTAATACGGTTAATAATCGAGGTAGTACGGTCGCTAGACCATAGACAAATGTGTGCTTAAAAAGACGATTAATTGCGCTCAAAAAAACCTTGTAATTATTACCGCTCAAAGGTAGTTATAATCACAAGGTTCTACAATGCAACGCTTTCGCGAAAGCGTATTTAAATTAATTACTTATTCCTATAATTTATTCATGAACATGACACGCCATATCGTGACTATGGTGATGATTGCAAACGGTTACATGATGTGTAGTGCATTGCACCTGACTGTAGTCTGTATAACCACCTGGCCATGTAATACTGCCGCCAGTGGTACGGGCAAGCGTGATGTAATCTGGTGATACATGATCACAAAGAATTACATGAACAGGTCGCTTAATTTGATATACTAGAGAAATATCTCTGATACGTGTAGCATCTGCTATAAGGACAAAGTCATTACCAGACTGATCATGTGCTTGTGCTGCTATAATGGCCTCAACATCATTTTCTGGTCCATCGCCGCCGCCGCCATTATCTACTGCTGTTGCTACTGTCTGTAAAAAATTGTCAATTTCTAAATGGTCAGGGAAATAAATACCACCTGTACTACCTATGTTTTTAGGTCCAGATTGTCTTATTCTATCATCTCCATCATTAAAAAGCACCATGCTATTCATCAATTGCTTGTCTTTATTGACATGATGCCATCGCACTACCTGACCTACATAACTGTACATGCTACCTGTCCAGTCTACGACTACATTCATGTTTTGCCATTCTGGATGAGCATTAAAGGCGTCAAATACGACTGTATTTGTAGAAGTATTCTGTCCGCCTATATGATGTGCCGTGGTCGTTGCAGCGCTGCGCACATAGTGTGTTTTACCTGCTTTATCTTTTACTTCTATCATCTCGTCACTGGTCTCTGCGTTCATGTAGTTTCTGATTTCTCTAGCAATTTCTGCTCCTTGAGCATTTGCAAGGCCAGAAAATGTCAAAGCGATAATTGTTATTCTCAATAGATTTTTCATAGTTGTAAATTTTATGAGTCAAACTTAAGCGCATAAAAAAGGCGCTCATAGCTATAATGAGCGCCTACTATATTTGAATGAGTGAAATGACCTATTGAGGCATAGAAGGCATATCTAATTGCGAGCGTTCTTGAATATCAAGCAGCTTTACATAGCTTATGGAATCACTATTTATTTCTTTTAAAGCAATAACGGCTTCATTATCTTTCAACTCAAACGGGAATTTCTCAATATTGGGCGCTTCATTTTGCGCCTCTTTTTTAGAATCCAGATCCATGATCAGATCCTGACGATTATTAAAATCTGTGCGGAATCGTGACACCATCATCATGCGGTCATCTGCCGTGTAGTTTACTGTTTTATTAACGCTATTGCGAAAGTAGATCGCAACAACCTCTTTACCACTAGTAAGCTTTGTAGGAAAATATAAAGTGATACCACTACCAGATCCAGGTGCTCCACCATTCCATGCTTGTGCATATGCTTGTTGAGAGACCGGAAAGTCTGCAGTTGTATAGGTTTCTGACATTTTTTGGGCTCCACAAGAGCTAATCGTCAAGGCTAGTAAAATATAGATTGCTTTCATAGGTGTAATTTACGGATTGTTGTTCAAATGTGGTGCCAATAGAAAATTACGCATATAAATTTATTGTTGTAATAGCTTTAAAAAACGTGTTTCTTTGATAATCTGATTTATAATTATAGCGCCTACAACGATTAGAGAAATCACTGCTGAGGCGATTAGATAGAGGTAAAATCCATTAGAAAACTCATTCTTAAAATAGGGAAATAATAAATACAATCCATAGCAGTAAACAGCAAAACATACTGGTGTGAGAATGTAATTGATTTTCATACGCCACTTATAATATCTTTTTAGGTATAGCTTATAAGTTTTGGCATCCATTGAAGCAAGTTTTGAAGCCTTTTTAAGTTTTGAATACATCTCGATGATGATTCTCACTAGCATAGAAGCAACCATTAAAGTAAGTCCCAGGCTAAAGCTATTAAATGAATTAGGCAAGTAGAGTGTAGCATAAGCAATCAAAATTAAAACGGTAATTCCCATTACAATTAAGCCTATATTCTGTTTACGTCGCTGTTGATTTGCCTTAGCTATAATAGAACTAGGTTCAGGAATCGTATGAGATGATTTATTTTCATTCCATACTTTATTTAAAATATCGTTATCCATTTTTTATACATTTTAAAAGTGATTTTCTAATACGACTTAATCTGGTTCTAAGAGTTCCATGCTCTAAACCTGCCGTATTTGCAATGGTAGATTGAGGGATTTCCTCTAACTCCATTAAAATAAGTGTTTTATTTTGTGATGTTAATTGATTGATGCAGTGATACATCTTTTGAATCATGCCTGTGCGATCTTCAGTTATCTCATTAGAATCTGTTTGATCACTGACTAGTCTTTCTGTTGTAACTTTTCTTTTAGGAGTTCTTAAATCACTGAGACAGGTGTTTACCGCTATTCTATAAATCCATGTACTGATGGAAGAATCACCCTTAAATGATTTTCTGTGATTCCAGACTTTAATAAACGTCTCTTGATGCCAGTCTTTTGCTAGGTCTACATCACCAGCAGCATAACCTATACAAAGTCGATACACTTTATCTGAGTGCTTATTGTAAATTTCTTTAAAATCTGTTTCTATGTGAATCATTACTCAGCCAGTACTTGTAAAATTTGACTCGTAAACCAATCAGGTTGATCTAACATAATAAAGTGAGCGGAATCTTTAGATATTATTAAATGATATTCTTTAAGATTTTTATATTGAGTTTCATAGGTATTTCTGGACATGTCTTCCCCATAAGGTAGTGCAGCTGCAAGTATTGTAACAGGCACATTAATTTTATTAAGATCTTCTCTCATGTCTAATTTAAGATAATCGGTATATCCATAGACATAGGTTTTACGGTCTGCGGCAAGTATCCAGTTTTTGATTTGCGTTTGTGCTTCAGAATTAGTGCTCATTCCCATAGACATTCCTATTGCCATTTGCTCAAAGTTTTCTTGACTCATCTCTAGTTGTTGTTTATTAAAAGCACTGTCATAAGATAAATTATCTGGATTAAAATCTGGAAACATGAGAGCACCAGCTGCAGGCAACGCATCTACTAGTATTAATTGACTTATTTTAGAATTTTCTCTGCTAGCAAGCCAGGTAGCGATAGTACCACCTAAACTATGACCTATAATAATGACATCTTCTAACTTATTATCAATAATATAGTTTTCTAGAGATTCATTTACTTTAGGTAACCACGGGAACTCTATAGGCTCCATAGAACCAAATCCGGCCAAAGTCACTACATGACATTGATACTTATTTTTTAATTGATCTACCGTTGGATTCCAAATCTCACCAGGCACAGTAAAACCAGGAAGAAATAATATAGGCTGGCCAGATCCAGATACTTCTACCTGAATTGCCTTTTGATCATCACAAGCAAATACCAACACAGAAAGACAAAGTGCAACAAATAGGGAAATAATTTTTTTCATGATTTCGAATTTAAAGTTTCCCTTTAGATGCAGAAGTCAAAAAATGTTACATGTATATTCAAAAAAAGTTTGAGTATCAAAAAAGCCTTTCATTTCTGAAAGGCTTCTTGATATTATAAAATGAGATGCTGAAATAAATTCAGCATGACCGCTTTGAATAGTATTTTAATTATTCAACGCTTCTGCTCCACCTACGATTTCAAGGATCTCGTTAGTAATCGCAGCCTGACGCGCTTTATTATAAGTTAACTTCAACTGATCTCTAAGTTCTGTTGCATTATCTGTTGCTTTATGCATTGCAGTCATACGTGCACCGTGCTCACTAGCCCAAGAATCACGTACTCCTTTGTACAATTGCATTTTTAAAGACTTAGGTATTAACTCTTCAATGATTTCTTCCTTAGAAGGCTCAAAAATGTAATCTAGCTCTTTTTGAGTTTCGATAGCTGCTTCATCCTTTGCCACAGGTTTAAGTGGCAAGAAATCTTCAGTCATTATAATTTGAGTAGCAGCATTTTTAAAACTGTTATATACTAAAACAATTTTATCAAATTCACCTGTTACAAACAGCTCCATCAACTCTTCAGCAATTAGAGCAACGTTATCAAAAGATATGTCATCAAAAAGATCACTCTTGTTTGAGATAATATTATCGGTCTTCTTTGCAAAATCGTTTGCCTTCTTACCTATGGTCATGTAAGAAACAGCGACACCATTTAAGTCTTCTTGATTCAAACGAATCAATTCTTTAATAATATTAGAGTTAAAAGCACCTGCCAGCCCACGATTAGAAGTAATAGCGACAACTAAGGCTTTTTTTACTTCACGTTGCTCTGCAAATTTGCTTCCAGCTTCACCTTCCATGGTAGAGCTTAGACTCTGTAAAATCTCAGTAAGCTTATCAGAATAAGGACGCATTGCTGTAATAGCATCTTGTGCTTTTTTAAGCTTTGCTGCACTCACCATCTTCATAGCAGATGTAATCTGCATGGTAGAAGATACTGATGAAATTCTGTTTCTTATTTCTTTAAGATTCGCCATAATTTGTTAGAAGTTAGAGGTTAGAAGTCAGAGATGAGAAACACGATTTCTCATCTCTAATCTCTAAGTTCTTAGTATCTACTAGAAAGATCTTTTGCTACTGCTGTAAGTGTATCAATCACTTCATCAGTAAGTTTTCCAGCTTTAAGAGTATCTAGAGTTCCTCTATGCTTTGCATTAAGTAATTCTATAAAGTCTCTTTCAAATTCTTTTACTTTTTCAACAGGAACGTTTTTCAATAAGTTCTTAGAACCTGCATAGATAATTGCAATCTGATCTTCAACAGTGTAAGGATCATTTTCTGCTTGCTTTAATATCTCAACGTTTCTCTTTCCTTTTTCAATAACACCTAAAGTAGTTGCATCAAGGTCAGAACCGAACTTTGCAAACGCTTCAAGTTCACGGAAAGCTGCCTGGTCTAATTTTAAAGTACCAGATACTTTTTTCATAGACTTGATCTGTGCAGATCCACCAACACGCGATACAGAGATACCTACATTAATCGCAGGACGTACACCAGAGTTGAATAAATCACCATCTAGGAAAATCTGTCCATCTGTAATCGAGATTACGTTAGTAGGGATATAAGCAGATACGTCACCAGCTTGTGTTTCAATAATAGGAAGTGCAGTAAGAGATCCACCACCTTTAACGATAGGTTTTAAACTATCTGGTAGGTCGTTCATGTTTTTTGCGATTTCATCATCTGCAATAACCTTTGCTGCACGCTCCAATAATCTTGAGTGAAGGAAGAATACATCTCCAGGATATGCCTCACGTCCTGGTGGACGACGTAAAAGTAGAGAGATCTCACGATAAGCAACTGCTTGCTTAGATAAATCATCATAAATGATAAGTGCTGGACGACCAGTATCACGGAAGTACTCACCTATCGATGCTCCAGCAAATGGTGCATAAACCTGCATTGCTGCTGGGTCAGATGCATTTGCAGCAACAATTGTAGTATAAGCAAGAGCACCTTTTTCTTCAAGCACTTTTGCAATGTTTGCAACTGTAGAGGCTTTTTGTCCTATAGCTACATATATACAGTATACTGGCTCACCAGCATCGTAAAATTCTTTTTGGTTAAGAATCGTGTCAATACAAACTGTAGTTTTACCAGTCTGACGGTCACCAATTACAAGCTCACGTTGTCCACGACCTACAGGAATCATTGCATCAATAGACTTAATACCTGTTTGTAATGGTTCCGTTACCGGTTGACGGAAAACAACTCCAGGAGCTTTGCGCTCTAGAGGCATTTCATATAAGTCACCTTCAATAGCACCTTTACCATCGATAGGCTCACCTAATGTGTTGACAACACGACCTACAATACCTTCACCTACTTTAAGAGATGCGATACGTTGTGTGCGTTTCACAGTGTCACCTTCAGCGATACCAGTTGACGGGCCTAAAAGTACCACACCTACATTATCTTCTTCTAGGTTAAGAACGATACCTTCAATCCCAGATGTAAACGCAACTAGTTCACCATATTGGGCGTTAGAAAGACCGTAAACACGTGCGATACCATCACCTACTGTAAGTACGGTTCCCACTTCATCAAGTGATGCAGTTGCATCAAAACCTGATAATTGTTGCTTAAGTATTGCAGATACTTCTGCTGGATTTACTTCTGCCATGTTCTTGTTTTTATTCTTATCAAATAGGTCGTAATGACCATTTATTCTTAATTAAATACGCTTTCGCGAAAGCGGAAATTTAAAATACATTTACTATCTCGCAGCAAATGTTCTTTTTAATTGTCCTAATTTGTTTGCTACACTAGCATTGATTTCTTGATCACCTACTCTAAGTATAAATCCACCTAAGATAGACTCATCAATCTTCTTCTCTAATGTAATGTCTTTACCAGCAAGCTCTTTTGCTTTTGCTAGCACTTTTTGTTCTAAATCAGCAGAAATTTCAACGGCAGTTGTTACCGTAGCAATCTCGCGCTTATTCATTTCTTCAAAAAGTAAAATATACTTTGTAGCGACATCCATTAATATATCTGCACGCTTATTATCTACTAATAGGTCAAAAGATCCCATTGTGATCGCACCTGCATCTTTAAAAACCTGACGCAATGCGCCACGTTTCTGTTCTGATTTGATTAACGGACTGCTCATGAAGTCACGTAATTCTTTATTACCATTAAGGGTAACTAGAATGGTCTTCATTTCCTCATTAACAGCGACAGCTTCACTCTTATCTATTGCTAGACTAAGAATAGCATTTGCGTATCGGGATGCAGCTCTAGATAATTTCATGTTCTTAGATATTTGCTTCGGCTAGTAATTGCTCGATAAGTGCATGTTGTGCATCTTTATGAGAAAGCTCTTTACGTGTCACTTTTTCTGCAATGTCTACAGAAAGATTTGCTACTTGAGATTTAATGTCTGCAAGTGCTGCTTTCTTCTCTGCTTCAATTGCTTCTTGAGCTTGAGCTATAATTTTATCTGCTTTTTCTTGAGCTTGACCTGCAGCATCTGCAATCATCTTCTCTTTAATCTCACGTGCATCTTTAAGCATCTCGTCTCTTTGAGCACGAGCCTCTTGTGCGGCAGCTTGATTAGAAGCTTCAAGATTAGCCATTTCTATTTTTGCATTTTCTGCAGCAGCTAGTGCTTCAGCAATTCCTTCTTCTCTTTCAGAAAGAGCATTAAGAATAGGTTTCCATGCAAATTTTCTCATCAATACAATTAAGATGATAAGAATAAGTGCTTGCATGAAAAACAAGCCTGGCGAAAAATCATTAATTAAATCTAACATAATAAAATGTTGTTGTGTTTAAAATTTAATAGTTAAACAGTTCTTACAACCAACCGTTGCAAGAACTGTTTGTTTTTTGAACTCTTATTAGTTTTTACCTAATAAAAGAGCTCCAAATGCAAGTCCTTCAAGAAGTGCACCGATAATAATCATCGCAGTTTGGATCTTTCCAGCTGCTTCTGGTTGACGAGCAATAGCTTCCATTGCTTTTCCACCAATTTGACCAAGACCGATACCACCACCGATAACGATAAGACCTGCACCAATTAAATTATAAGCTGTTTCCATGATAATGGGTATTAAAAATTAAACAAAAAAAATTAAATAAAACGTTCTCTTACCTCATCAATGTCATCTTCTTCAGCGCCAGCATGCTCGTGGTGATCATGCTCTGCAACTGCCATCCCTATAAATAGAGCAGATAACATAGTAAAGATAAATGCCTGTAAAAAGGCTACTAATAATTCTATAACTGATAAGAACAAGGTAAGGAAAATAGAAAGTCCTGTCGAACCTACTACACCGAACTGTGCTTTAAGTGTAATCATTAAGGCAATAAGACCCATAACTACCACGTGACCAGCTGTAATGTTTGCAAATAAACGTACAAGAAGTGAGAATGGCTTTGTAAGAAGACCTATTAACTCAATAGGTATTAAAGCTATTTTCATTAATACTGGAACGCCTGGCATCCAGAAGATGTGCATCCAGTAATCTTTATTACCACTAAATTGTACTATAATAAATGTAAATAAAGCAAGACATACTGTTACCGCAATCTGCCCTGTAATGTTAAATCCAAATGGAGTTAATCCTAAAAGGTTACTGATCCAGATTAAGAAAAACACGGTTAATAAATACCCCATGAATTTTCTATACTTAGTCTCACCTATATTAGGACGCGCAATCTCATCTCTTACATATAATACTAACGGCTCTAATACACGACCAAATCCAGTTGGGATTTTTTTAGTTTTATATTGTTTTGCTAATGCACCGAAAACTAATAACATCAACAATCCTATTAATAGAAGTCCAAAAACAGACTTTGTAATAGACATATCAAACACTCTATGAGCGTTAGTAGGGTGATGATCTGCGTCAAAGTTAATAGCAGTAGCACCTTTATCTAACTCATATATTTTACTATGTAACTTTGTAAAAGTTGCATCGCCAGCATTTACAAGCACTTTCCCATCATCATCGTGGTGGAACTTTGAAGACATAAAGAATTTTAAACCTTCACTAGACCACACAATAACAGGCAGTGAAAAACCAACATGCTTTCTTACACCAGCATCATTAGAATATGAAAATAAATGAAAGTCGTGTGAATCTTTTAAGTGATGATCGATATAGGAATCGATTTCTTCTTTTGTATTCACTTTACCGCCATCTGATTCTATTTCATCATCAAAGGCATAATCACCATTGTGTTCTTGAGCTTGTGCTGTCGCAAAAGCTGTAAAGATCAAAGCAAAAAAAGCTATTTTAAAGTACGCTCTATACATGTAAATCACCTTAAAAAGTTAGGTCTCTTAATTCGGGTGCAAATGTATGACAAAAAAACGTGTAAAAAGCGAGCTTTTCAAAGTTAATTTTTTACTGCTTTTCAAAGTTTTTTTTAGCAGCCAATTAATTCTTATTAAGCCACTTAATAACTATCGCCGCTTCTAAAAACAAAAAGATAAAATAAGGAATTAGAAAGCCCAATACCTCAACTTTTGATAAGCTAGGTCCAGTTATCAATTCTGGAAACATAATTAAGACAATTCCAAACTTTATAAAAACCAGTGCTAAAAAAGCAAATCCTAGCTTATCTGGTACTAATCCGAAGACGTATTTTAATGCGCTAACTGTAATAAAAGCTGCAACACCAAGAAAACTATAAGTTTTCCATAACGGAATAGTAGGATGATCTACTATTAAATAATGTATTCCAAAAATAGAAAGTGACAATAATAACAGCAACAAAAAGGTCTTGAGATAAAAATTCATGTAGAATAAGATGTGTGACTATAATGTAAGTCTAGGCCGTTTTACCTTTTTTATTGCTATCGCTCAAGTTTTTCACTCCAGTATTCATAGAACAGGTTGCATTAAATGTAGCACCAGGCTCCACAGCTAATTTTGAAATAACTACTTCGCCATCGATAACTGCGCTTGATTTTAAAGTTAACAAACCAGTAACAGATAGTTTTCCTTTAAAATTTCCTTCAATATCTGCATTACCACATTCTAAAGAACCATTAATAGATCCATCTTTACCTATAACAACCTTTGCAGGTGTTTGCAACGTTCCATTAATTGTTCCATCTATTCTAAAACCACCTTGACTGGTTATGTCTCCTTCTATCACTGTGCCGTGACTGATTCTATTTTGCGATTTCCCTGCTTCCATTTGTCCTTTTTTTGAACCTTTCTTATCGTTAAACATATTAAATGTGTTTAAAGCATTTCTTTTTCATAATCATCTAAGCTTTTATAAACTTGAATGATTTTATAATTCTCTGTTGCAATAGGTATTGCTTTAGTAGTTACGTTGAATCCATTGCTAGGATTTGCCATAAAGTCTCCTAATCCACGACTTCCTAGTTTTGAAGTTAATCCATGAACTACAATTAAATTCTCTTGTGGATTATAAACATCTACAGACACTGTAAATCCATATTTCTCTTGCTCAATAGCTTTTACTAATTGATTTTTAAGTTGTTCTAATTTTTGATAATTAGTTTTTCTATGCGATATATTAATTTAAAATCAGAGAGACCTTGCTCTGGCATAAAAGCTTCAGCTATTTTTAGTTTCTCAGCTTCAAGAACTAATTTTTGAGCACTTTTACCTACTTCAGTATTAGGGAAATTGAGAGCGACAAAATCGATTCCTCTTTTATACTCTTTGAAACCATATAATCTTCCTGCCGCAAATGCTTTCAATAACTCTAATCTAGGTACAATAGGATCTCCATTAAAAAGGGTTACGTATCGCTCCACATTTGTGACTACAATTTCATAATTTCCTTTTTCATATTCTTTATAGAGTCTTTTATAAACTGCACTAGGACTAGCGTTATCTTCTATTTTTGCATCTGGATTCAACAAAATTTGTGCATATCTAGTATCTGGGAATTCATTAATGATACGGCTTTTGTATATATCCGCTTTCGCGAAAGCGCCACTCTCATTATATATAAGGTATAAATTATACAGACCTGGCAGTAACAGCTTCTCGGCTGGATTAAAAGTGATTAAGTTTTCTAGACGACTTATTGCTAAATCATTTCGTTTGAATTTCTCTTTATAGATTACACCTAACTGGTAATATGCAAAGTTGCGCGCTTTGGCTATGCTATCTAACACACTCATGCCTTGCGGTAATTGATCGATATAAAACTCTGGTGTAAACTCAGGTCTTATTTCTTCTTCTACAAGTACTTCATCTTCTTCAATAACAATCTCGCCACCGCCATCATCTTTTTTATTCTTACGTCTCCAGTTATTTTCTAATTTACGTTTTCCCCATTTTCTACGGAAATCTTGCTTACCACGTGCAACCGTTTGTGGATTGTAAAAGTAAAATGTAGGAGTACCTGAAAGTGTAGGTGTCGAAGGTGCACCGCCTATAGGGCCGAATGCTGGTCCTGCGTTACCTCGCTTAGTCGTCTTATTATTTTGTATGGTTTGAAAAGCATTTTGATTTTGAGCTTCTTTTAATGCTTCAACTTCAGCTAGTTTTGCTAGTCGTTCTTCCTCTGCTTTTAATTTTGCAATGTACTCGTTATAATAAGCAATTTGCTGATCAGCAGACATGTCTAACACGTTAAAAATACTGTCTGCACTACGACGTCTTTCTTCATACAGGATAACGTCTTCAAGATTCTCTCTTTTCTTTTTTACTAATCGATGTTCTGGACTACGCTCTACATAATTAATCATAGCGCTGTCATAGTACTTACCTGCTGCGGCGTACTGGTTTTGATCAAAACTTATTTTACCTAGTGCATTGTAATTATTACCACGCAAGTACCTATCTGTCCCACCTTTTGCTCTTAAAGAAAGATTGTAATAGGTAATTGCATCCTTAAGAGAGTCTCTATCTTCAAAGTATATCGCTTTACGAGAGTAAATATGATCTAGCCATGGGCGGTTTTCACGGTTTTCTTCTAAATCGTTGAGTGTTTCTAAAAGTTCTGTTTCATCATCTGTATTAAGATCAAACTGCTTTATCTTTTCAATAAATGAGTGAATGTAATAACGGCGTGGCACCTTGCGATGCATTTCAATTATTTGATCAAATTTCACAAAAGCACTGTCTCGCTGTCCTGCTTTTGCAAAAAGCTGTCCTGCTATAAATTTATAGCGAGCGATGGTTTCTTTATTTTTAGTAAGATTTGCTGCACGATTCATATAAATCAATGCGCTATCTATTTGCTCTAAGTTTAAAAAGGCTTGAGAAAGTGTCGCATTTGCATTTGCTAGATCTTCATTTTCTATAATCTCACTTTCTTCTTTAAGAAGTTTAGTAAGATTTATTATTGCGGTCTCGTTATTATCTAAGCGCATATTAGTGCGCTCTCGCCATATTTTTGCCTGATTAAGTTGATCACTATCTGGCATGAATTGTAAGATGTAATTAAACGCCTCGAGCGCTGGCACAAATCGCTGATCATAGTATCGCGCTTTACCTAACAACAAATAAGCATCATCAACCTGTGGATTGAATTCTTCTTCATTAACAAAAATGGAATGTTTTTGTACCGCTTTTACAGCCTTTTCTTCGGCTCTTTCAAAGTTAGGATTTGTCGGTTTCTGCCCTGGTAAGAACACCTCTTGTTTAACCTGCATGCGTTCTACAGGTAGAACGTCCCAGTAATTCTCGTTATAGGTCGCTTCTAGTTCATCTAGTCCAGCTTGCAAGGCGAGATCACCATTGTAAAGCACATTATACTCAGTTCCCACTGCATGTAAGTTGCGGCTTATAAATGAGTTTTTTTTACGACTACAACTAGTAACTGCTACTAATAGAAGTAAAAACGTTAAAATGTTAATAAGTGTGGTTCTCAAAAGCTCCTTTTTTATCTAGCTATCATAACTGCTTAAACAGCATAGATATTGTGAAAGGTCGTAAAAATAAGGATTTTTTATCCCTAAACTAAGAAAATGATTAAATGGCAGTTATCAACCAATGTATAAGAGTATAATTAATCTTTAAACCAGTAGATTTTTTTTGAGAATAGACTCTTTAATCCATACTGTCTTCCTGACTGTGTTTCTACAACATGTGGTTTAGGAGATAGAATAATTGAAGCTACTATAGGTGTTAATTTGCGCATGGTGCTATCTGGCTCAAACATATACCCAGATAAAACCCATAACCCTAGAAATAATGCTAAAAACACAACACCATAGACTAGATACATTTTCATTTTGGCACTCATGACTTCAATTTTAATGCAAAGATAACTACAACTTGATAATCTTATTTGAAAACACGATTCTTAAACCATATTGCTTACCAGATTGATGTTCTTCTACATGAGGCTTTGGTGCAAGTAACCAACCACATGCTACAGGTATTACTGTAGTCCAGAAAGTTGGATCCACTACATACTGTGATATGATGTATCGTGCTATAAAGAAAATAGCTATAAAAATTACTACATGAATCACGTACATTTTTATCATTGCATTCATAATTATTCTTCTTCAGTTAACACAGTAGCAACTGGCGCATGAATTTCTGATATACCAATAAAATAGTCTTCCAGTTCTTTAAAAGTAGCACTGCTTTTCTCAATATCTTTTACGACTCTTCCTTTCTCTAGTAACACCACTCTTTGTGCGACCTCTGTGACATGTATTAAATCATGACTAGACACTAAAACCGTTACTTCTGGATCATTTGCAAGATCTTTAATAATCTTCTTTAACCTGATTTGTGTAGATGGATCTAGATTTGCAAATGGCTCATCTAATATTACGACCTGTGGTTTTCCTATTAAAGCTGCGACGATACCTACTTTTTTCTGGTTACCTTTTGATAGGTCACGCAAATATTTTTTTTGACCTACCGCTTCACCGTTAAAGAAATCACTGTAGCTAGCGATGAGCGCATCGATATCTGCTTTGTTCTGTCCACGCAACTCACCGATGAAATAAAAATACTCTTCTGGAGTAAGGTAACCTATCAAAAAGCTCTCATCTATAAAAGCACTAGTAAATGGTTTCCAGTCCTCACTTTGATCAATTCTCACATCATTAGAAACAATATGACCACTAGATGGTTGAATTAAATCCAGTAATAATGAAAACAAGGTGGTTTTACCAGCACCGTTATTTCCAACTAGACCTATAGCCTGTCCCTTAGGAATTTCAAGGCTTTCAATGTCTAGAACTTTAGTACCGTTATATTGTTTTGAAAGGTTATTTATAGTAATCATAATAGTTGTGTTCTTAATGGTTGTAATCATAACGCTTTCGCGAAAGCGTATTGTATATAATTAATACTCTACTCTTAGTTTTTCTGAGAATAAGCGGCTATCGTGTCGTACTTCTCGTTTTTATAAATATCTTCAATCATATCAAAAATCTTATTTCTGAAAAGCAACCCTAAAACTCCAGTCGCAGCAATCGCTATAAATCCAGCAGACTCATTTATGGTTAACGCAAATGCGTAGTAAATCACCACTGGTAGTACTAGCTTGGGAATTATTAATAAGATTGTCTTTGCGTTAAACGCCTTAGAATCACCAAAAGCTTTTTTAGTTGTCATTAGATCTATAGGAGTTTTCACAAATGCGCCACCCCATAAAACTACTGAACTATTAAAGCCAATGTTATAAACAGCACCTGCGAGCATCCCAAACCACCAGTCTAGACCAAAGTATAAGTAGAACGTACACAACAACGTGCTTACCGCAGTCGCTGCGACCATAAGCCACCATTTACTAAGCAAAAACTCTCTGTAGGGAATATTTTGCGACATCATTAATTTATAATAACTACTATCCCAGCTAGGCACTAATCCACCAAAGCTGAATAAAAATCCACCGGTACAAAAAAGTCCTGCAAAAACCTTCATACCATTAATACTAGAATATAAATCATTCATAAAAAACAATCCATAAAGGACAAAGAAGAAGCCCATGATAAAGGTCATTTTTGCACGCTTGTTTCTTTTTATAAGTTTAATGTCGTTCTTTAGATAAGTAGATAGTTTACCGAAGCGGTCTAAGAAACTTAAATCCTCTGTGGTAGCTTCTTTTGCTACGGCCTTTAACCCTTCATCTAGGTATAATTGTTTGATAAAGTAGTGATATGCATAATATGCAGTCGCAATACACAACAATAATGGAATGATAAATGCCCAAGCGTTTTCATAAAAGAACATAAACATAGGACCTGTGTATGCCGTGATATCAAAAAGACCGTAATACTGGGACAATCCTAAACCTGCTATCACCGCTAGTGCTGGATAAAATACTCTATCCATATTATTCATAAACACATTAAGAAAATTAACGGCTAGCGTAATAAATAACATCGCTAGATGCCAGCCTATAACACCTGTAACACTATAACCTTGTGCAATTAAAACAATACTAAAAGGAATAAAAAAGAACGCTGGTAGAAGATTGAAAAAAGAAACAATCGTTTTACCTAGTGCATAATTAACAATCTTACCTTTTTTAAAAGGCAAGTATAGCATAGGCTTAATATTTGCCACTGGCATTTTCTGAAGTACATATCGATAACCTATGTCTGCAAAAAACCAGTAAATTAAAAAGCCATTCACGACTTGAAAAGGATTATCTGCAATAATTTTACCTTTTTCAATAGATTTTTGGATGAGAAAATAGCTGCCTACTCCTAGTCCTACAAAAGCAGAAATCATATATAAAGCACCAAAAGCCATTAAAATCTTGATGGCAAGATTCTGTTTAAATGCGGCACTTCTAAAGAAGCTTTTCCATTCTAGGTTGATAAAATGTTTGGTCATGGTCAGTGAATTTGAAGTATTAGTTACAAAAGTTGTAAAAATGTTACAGGTCAATTTTCCTTTCTTATTTTTGCAGCCGCTAAAAGTACCCTAATGGATTTTCATAAACTCACTATACAACAAGTAACTAAGGTCACACCACAGGCTGTAGAAATTAGATTTGATATACCACAAGAACTGGTTTCAGATTTTAATTATCAATCTGGTCAGTATTTAACCTTAAAAGCAACTATAGATGGTAATGAAGTACGACGTGCTTATTCACTTTCTAGTGCACCACATGAGAATCACTGGAGTGTCGTTGTTAAAGCAGTAGAAAATGGTGTGTTCTCTAACTATGCCATGACGTTGCGTGCAGGAGATCAACTAGATGTTGCCGCTCCAGAAGGGCTTTTTGTTCATGAAAAGTCTACTATTGCTCAAACTTATTTAGGTGTCGCTGCTGGTAGTGGTATCACACCTATTATCTCTATTATAAAAACGGTACTGGAAACAGAACCGGATAGTAAGTTTGCTCTTATTTATGGGAATCAAAGTATTTCTCAAACTATTTATTTTGAACAAATTAATGATCTTCAAGATCAATATGGTGACCGTTTTATAGTACGTTATAGTTTCTCTAGAGAAGAACGTGATGGCGAACTTTTTGGTCGCGTCACAAAAGGAAATTTGAACTTTTTCTTGAAGCAGGATTGTACAGATTATGCTTTTGCAAAAGCTTATTTATGTGGCCCAGAAGACATGATCACCATGACGACTGAAAATCTTGTAGAAAAAGAGATTATAGTTAAAGAAAACATACACTTTGAGCTTTTTTCTACTAAAGAGAATAAAATAGAAATCACAGAAGATTCACATCTAACTGAGGTTATCGTAATCCTAGATGATGAAGAGCACACGTTCACAATGAAGCGTAGTGATAACATGCTAGATATCATGCTTAAAAATGATATCGATGCTCCATACAGCTGTCAGGGCGGAATTTGTAGTTCTTGTATTTGTCAAATAGAAGAAGGCAGCGCTCAAATGGCCAAAAATGCCATCCTTACAGACAGTGAGATTGCAGAAGGACTTTCTCTAGCATGTCAAGCTTATCCGACCAGTGCTAAGGTGAAAGTTAATTTTGATGAGGTGTAGATTTAAAATAGCATATAAAAAAGGGCAAACTCACGTTTGCCCTTTTTTTTATTGTATGAAATAATCAATTATATCACCATCTCAGGAATATCGCCATTAACGATTAAGTTTCCTTCAGTAGCAGTTTTTATATCTTCAACACTTACACCAGGTGCTCGTTCTAGGAGCACAAATCCTTTATCTGTGACATCAAGTACAGCCATGTTAGTGACTACTTTAGTAATACAATTAACTCCTGTAAGTGGTAGCGAACATCTTTTCAACAATTTTGAAGCTCCAGCACGATTGGTATGCATCATCGCAACGATGATATTCTCGGCACTTGCAACGAGATCCATAGCGCCGCCCATACCTTTTACCATTTTACCTGGTATTTTCCAGTTGGCTATATCACCATTTTCAGCAACTTCCATGGCACCTAATATAGTTAGATCTACATGCTGACCACGGATCATCCCAAAACTCATAGAACTATCAAAAAAGCTCGCTCCTGGTAATGTGGTGATGGTTTGTTTACCTGCATTAATAACATCGGCATCTTCTTCTCCATCAAAAGGGAAAGGTCCCATTCCTAATACTCCATTCTCTGATTGAAATTCTACGTCTATTCCCTGCGGCACATAGTTTGCGACTAGAGTAGGGATTCCTATTCCTAGGTTTACGTAATATCCGTCTTTTACTTCTTTTGCGATTCTTTGTGCAATTTGTTCTTTAGTCAACATGTCTTAAGCTTTTTGTCTAACAGTTCTCTGTTCAATTCTCTTCTCATACTTTTCGCCTTGGAAAATACGTTTAACAAAGATTCCTGGAATGTGGATTTGGTTAGGATCTAGAGTTCCTGCAGGAACTAGTTCTTCAACCTCAGCAACTGTGATTGTTGCCGCGCCTGCCATTACCGGATTAAAATTGCGAGCGGTTCCTTTAAAAATAAGGTTACCAGCCTCATCACCTTTCCATGCTTTTACAAAAGCGAAATCTGCTTGAAATGCATGTTCTAGAATATGCGGTTTACCGTTAAAATCTCTTACTTCTTTTCCTTCGGCTACTTCAGTACCGTAACCAGCTGGTGTAAAGAACGCAGGGATTCCAGCTTGTGCTGCTCTACAGCGCTCTGCCAGTGTTCCTTGTGGTATCAGATCTACTTCAAGTTCACCGCTCAACATTTGTCTTTCAAACTCGTCGTTCTCTCCTACATAAGAGGATATCATTTTTTTGATTTGTTTCCCTTGTAATAGTAAACCTAATCCAAAATCATCTACTCCAGCATTATTAGAAATACACGTTAAATCAGTAATACCTGTTTTTACCAGTTGGGCAATACTGTTTTCTGGGATTCCTGATAGGCCAAAACCGCCTACCATAAAGGTCATACCACTCTTAACGCCTTCCAGTGCTTCTTCTACACTACTTACCGTTCTATTAATCATGTAACTTTTATTTGCCTTAAAAATACAGTAATAATTCATTGTTATCAATAGTAATTCCTACTCAAAATAAGCTGTCGTGTTTTCTGATCATTTCCATAAATTGCAGTAAAATTCTGTGCAGTATGAGCATTAAAAGACATCTTATTGATCCATCGGTAGGTAGCAAAGGCTATTTCCCTATTAATTTATCTGTTGTGAATTCATTTTGGGATAAAAATGATGTAAGTGATATCTCAGTGTTTGAAAAATATCTAGCAGAAAAACGAGATGAACATCAATCTTATGTTGCTCATGGTGGTTATCTAGAACAACGCGCCTTATATCGCAAAAACGCACGTTTTCAAACAGGCATCACTCGAGATGTACATATGGGAATAGATTTATGGGCTCCAGCTGGCACTAGTGTTCATGCCGTAATGGATGGTGTTATTCACTCTTTTGCACATAATGATGATGCTGGCAATTACGGTCCTACCATAATTTTAGAACATGACTGGAATGGCCAGAAAATCTACAGTCTATATGGACACTTATCCCTTAGTGATATGGCAGGTTGGGAAGTTGGATTCCGCTTTCGCGAAAGCGAGAAAATAGCAACTCTGGGAACTCCACATGAAAATGGTGGTTACTCGCCACATCTACACTTTCAGGTAATGACAGATATGAGAGATTATCGTGGCGATTTCCCTGGTGTTGCTGCACAAGAAGAGTTAGCGAGTTATGAAAATATGATTCTAGATCCTAATCCGTTTATTTTTAACTAACGGTTTTATATATTTATAGAATGGATCACCAAGAATTACGTTCTATTCTCGCGCTTAAAAAAGCACCTCTTATAGGTGATATCATGGCCAAAAAGTTGATCAGAACCTTTGGTAGTGCGACGGCGGTTTTTGAACAATCGATACGAGAAATAGCCGCAATTGAAGGAATAGGCGATAAGAAAGCACAGTTTATAAAGGCTACAGATTTATTTACCAAGGCCGATAAAGAACTGGAATACGTCCATAAAGAAGGAATCACCACCAGAATATACTATGAAGACAATTATCCTGAACGCCTACAATACTGCGTGGATGGGCCGATTGTTTATTTTGAAAAAGGAAATATAGACTGGAACAATCCCTATACCTTAAGTATAGTAGGAACACGTCAGATCACCTCAACTGGTGCGGCTTTTCTTGAGAAATTCATAGAAGAAATTGCTCCGTTAAAACCTCTTATTATTAGTGGTTATGCTTATGGTGTTGATATTCTTGCACATCAACTGGCTATTAAATATGGTTTACAAACTGTGGCAGTAGTCGCCCATGGACTGAATCAAACTTACCCGAGAAACCACGAAGCTTATAATGAGCAAATGATAGCAAACGGTGGTTTTGTAACGGACTTTTGGCACACAGCTACCTTTGACAGAAAAAATTTTCTGGGTCGTAATCGCATTATCGCTGGATTGAGTGAGGCAACGGTTGTTATAGAAAGTGCTGCAAAAGGTGGCTCACTGGTTACCGCAGATCTCGCTGCTGGTTATAATCGTGAAGTTTTTGCTGTACCAGGTCGTGTAAATGATAAGTATTCTATAGGTTGTAATGAGCTCATCAAACAGTCCAAAGCTCATTTACTCACCAAAGCGGCTGATATCCCATACATTCTAGGCTGGAAAGAGCGTAATACCGGTGTGCAAAAACAGCTTTTTGTAGAACTCAATGAGGACGAAAAATTGATTTACCGCTACTTAAAAAAGAACGAAAAAGAACTCTTAGATATCATTGCCATAAACATTAATAAGCCAGTTCATCAAGTAGCTTCTTTATTAATGAGTATGGAACTTAAAGGTGTGATAAAACCACTGCCTGGGAAGATGTTTATGTTGGTGTGATATTTAAACTTTATTGAGAATAAGCATTGCTCCGTTGGGCAAATAATCAGCTGTAGAAGTACATTGAGAATTATTAGGCAATGGGTCGCTTGTAATTCCCTGTGGTGAACCTTGAGTTATTATAACCTGCAATTCTGTTTTAGATGCGCCAACAACACTCCAATTTTGTTGAGGCACCTCAGGTTTTACATAAATCTTTCGAGTATTACCGCATGCATCGTGTAGGTTCAAGCCGAAATATCCATCTAAATGGTATAAAATACCATGAAACTCAGACAAACCAGATTGAGCTGAGCTCACCACTATATTACCATTAGAATCTTTAATGTCATATTTGATGTTTATAAAATCTTCTTCGATATTACTGTAAGAATTATAAACTCTCGCTTTATAAATTCGAAAAACTATTGTGTTTCCATTATAGATACCAGTCCAATTTCCGACAAAAGAATCTAACGTATTATTCAAATCATGTATTTTAGTAACCTCTTGAGGTAAGTCTAACTTATTGTCCGAATAATAAGCGGCTTGTTCCAAAGAGAGAATGTCTTGAGCATTTGACAATATTGAGACAAAAAGGAATGCTATTGTTATTTTAAACTTCATCATGGCATTTATTAAAAGAGAATGAAAAAGTACTAATTAGATATAGTTCACATTAACAAACCAGTCCATTTAGTTGCTTCTTTATTAATGAGTATGGAATTTAAAGGTGTGATTAAATCATTGCCTGGGAAATTGTTTATGCTGGCATGATTTAGTTATAATATTCGTACTCAATTAATGAAACTTCGTTATTAATTTCACTAAAACTAATTCTAATAACTTCTGAACCCAACTTGTATACTATTCTTTTAGTGCCATCACTATAAGTTAATATACTTGGATTTCCTAGCAAGGATATATTATCACCGACTTTTATATAAATACCATTAATGAAAAGACTTTTGGAATTATCAAATAATTTAATATTTGTTAATTGATAATCTTGAATGTTATTAGGAGTAAGAAATTGTTCTCCATCTTGAAATAATAAATAAATTGAATTAGATTCATACTCTTTCCAATGCCCTGGATCTTCTCCTGAATTAATGTTAAATGAAACAGGAATTAGCGATTGAATGGTCGTAGTGTTCCCTTTTGAATTTATTATGTCAGTTAGCAAAACATTATCAAACCTTATAGTGTTATAAACTGATTCAGGTAAATCATTGGTTTGACAACTTACTGAAGTTGTGTAAATAGAAATTAATATTAGAACTAAATTTTTCATGTTTAAGTATTAATCACAACCAGAAGTAGTTACCTCTCCTGTCGTGTTGTTAAAAATTGTTTTGAAATAATTTAATGGGTCGACAGCACTATAACTTGATGTGCCATTTTGTTTTAATTTGACTTTAATATGAACATGAGACTCCGTAGTTCCTTCATCTATTCCATTTTGTAAATTACCTGAATTACTTTGATATCCAATAATATCTCCAGCTTTCACATCTCCAGTAACCCTTGTGTTTTCAGCTAAGTGGAAGTACATTGTTTTGATCTTGTCGTCACCATAGTCTGAAGTTATAATAACATAATAACCAGCGCCCGAAGTTTGTGTTGCTAAACTTGCAGTACCATCGAACATCGCGTACACGGCATTTCCTTGTGCATTTGCAATATCCATTCCTCCATGTTTTTGTGTATTACAAGAAGGGACTCCTCTAGTTTTACCATACATGCCACCTTTTTTACCGCAAACTGTTAATTGTTCCTGTATTTCTGGGTTTAACACAGGATCTCCATGGTCACAATCACTACAAGGTTTAGTTGAATCGTAGTCTTTATTGGTTGGACTATTTCCTTTAGGACAATCCAAATATTCAATTGGGTAATAAAAAGCCAATGCTGTTGTACCATCATTTTTAACATAACTACGTTCCTCTTTTTCACCGCTAACATTAACTTCACTATCACTATCTATCTTACCGGTATCACAATTGGTCTCATCAATAATTTCTCCATTTTCATTTCTAAAGTTATCTTGACTTGAGGTTGTGTTGTCACCAATTGTCGCAGTACTATTTGTAAAAGCACTCTCGTGAAGATATCCAGTTTTATACTCACAGTCTTCAGGAATGCACTCACATTTTTCTGGATCTAACTTCTCATTATTCTGACACACCAAATAGCAATCGTCATCATCAACAGGATCCAGCGCATCACCATCATTAGGAGTGGTTCCTATTTCATCGGGTTCTCCTGAATCATTTCGGTCTGTAGGACCACTACCGCCAGGATTATCATCGGTACCAAATGGGTCATGACTCGTTCTACCACCACTTTGACATCTGGTAACCCAGCCACCGGTGCAGGTTCTCGTTGCTCCATTTGAAGTTCCCCACCATCTAGTACATGTGGCTCCTTGAGAAACAGTATGCTTATCCCTACCTTTACAAGTAGTCTCTACACATGTTTCCTGCCAGCTGGTAACTGCAATCTCATTCCAACCACATCCATTTACATCATTTTTATAGAGTCTATTACCTGCATAATTTCTAGCCATGGCGTTATTAATATCATAAATACCGTCTTGTAGGACTGGATAATCAATCGTAAACTGATATAATGTACTATCGTTATAGACGGTCAACACATAATTTTTCAGCACTTGTTGTCTTTCTAAACTGTCCTGAACTACTTGAAAAGTATAAGATTTATAAAAATCACTTTCTAGCAGTTGTATTCTACTCGTATCAATTTGAATGCCATAGCCCGTTGAATCCGCACTCTTATTTTGGTACCCTAATATATCTTGAGTGTTTTGAGCAATAAGAGAAGATTGTTTCAAAGTCTCATAAGAAACAATATTCATTTTTAAATTATGACCAACTGTCTTCTGAAGAATAGGTAAATCTTCATCCTTCTCACAAGAAGTAACAGCAATCAATGAAAACAAAAGCAAACCAATAATGGTAAAAATTGAAGAATTCTTCCTGAACATACATAATAAATTTAATCATTAAATAGTCATCAAGGATTTGATACCATTTAACTGTTCTACTATGTATTCATCATGGGGAACTCAAATCTAGTTCAAATTATGTAAGAAAAAAAAGCTAGTTAACATTGTTTTGACTTTTATACCATATAACAAATGTTCCTTACCTGTTTAAAATTAGTCGAATTACAAAAACAATATCGCCAAATGTTATCGCTTTATAAAGAGAAATTCCTGAAAAGTAAATTGCCTCACTTTGCCAATAATGACAGTATTTAATCAGTTGGTTTGTTTATTAAAATCCCAACTTCTCCCTAACACGTTTCAATGTAGCATTTGCGATTAAGGTAGCTTTTACAGCACCTGCTTCTAGAGCAGCATCAATCTCGTACTTGTTTTCCATAACGTGGTTGTAGCGTTCTCTAATATTAATTATAAGTGCATATACGGAACCATCATCATTAACAATCATTTAAAAAACACCTTCTTGAAAATCTTCATTGGTCTCCTGATAATAATTTCTTAATATTCTTAAAACATTCCAAGAGAACATAGGGTAAATTCGTACTGGATGTGTGTTACAATATATTAAAGTGTAAACAATAAGCTGAATATTACTCCAATTAAATTCTAGTAAGAACAAAATGTTCATTTGTGGGGAAAATATGTGGGCTTGCTCCATTAGGACATTCATCGTTAGTTAACAATTCTCTAGCTGGATCCAGATAAACGGTAAGTTGGTTAGGTGTTATAGTAGGTAGATTAGTAGTATCAGAAAGCACCATAGAAAAAGTACCTGCTTGTGCACATCCATCGAAGCCAACATAGGTTGCTGTATAAAAACCTTCAGATGTGAATCGTTGTCCAGTGATATCATAAGACTTATCTGGTATATTCAATGTTTGAGCTAAACTGACCCCATTGGAGTCTTCTATTTTATATTTAATATTTAATACATCTATTGCGACTCCATCAGAAGGGTCTTTATATTTTGAAATAACAAAAGTATAAATTTTGCCAGCATAGATTCCTGTAAAAGTACCGACGAAAGGGTCTAATCTGTTATTAACGTCTTTAATGTAAGTGATATCATCTGGAATGCTAGATCCATCATCATCAGCATAAATAGTGAACGTATCTAAGCTCATAATTACATCTTGAGCCTTCAATGGATTTGTATAAATAGTCAAAATTAATATGAGTATTGAAATAATTTTAATTTTCATAAAATAAAACTTAGCACAACTGATTTACTGTTTAAACATAACATACTCACCTTGCCATGGTAAATCAGGATCACTAATTACGCGGTCCGCAGGACCACTAGGGTTAGTAAGGCCGAACCCGATATATGCTTTAAGTGCATCTTGTCCGTTAATGACTCGATGTTTTAATATCATTTCCCCATAATGTTCGTTAGAATTAGGATCCATAAAACTAACTCTTAATCTTAACTCACCTGTATTACAATCATTTAAAGGAATATAAAAACAATCCCTTAAAATGGAATTTCCATAAATCTCATGTCTTGAAAACGATGGTTGTAGTATAGTGTCATTTAGCCTTATCAAAGTATTAACTATTTCTACACCGTTTTTAATATATTGATATTCACCTCTTATACGATCTTCATAATAACTACCATTATAATACATAACCTCTTTTTCTAATACTATTTTTAAGGAATTGTTACCATCTGTAAAAAGCCAAGTGCCTTCGAAACTATCTAACTCATTATTATTATCTTTATAATAAGCATTATCTATATTTCTAAAACCTTGATCTTGTAGTGTTAAAACGGGTTGTTGTGCGTAATTATAAAAGTGTACGAGCGTTATTAAAAGAGTTATTATGTATTTCATAATGATTAATTTACTTACAAGTAGTAGACACTACTTGATCTTTATTATTATTTAATTCTAACAGATTCCAATTCGATAAATTTTGATCGGCAGCCTCATAAAGTGTTGCCCCATAAGATTCAAAGAATTTTAAAAAGGTTAATTCTAGATTACTATTTTGAGCATAATCTTTTCTTAAATTTTCATTTAAAAAATCTATTTTTTCTTGAGTTGTAGATCCTTTTGCGTTGCTAAGATCATATTCAATAGCAACATTTAAAGTTTGTGAATCATTAATCTTAAGCGCATATACTGTACCATCATTATTAACAATCATTAAAAAGACATCTTCTTGAAAATCTTCGTTAGCATCTTCAAAATAATTTCTTAAAACTCTCATATCATTCCAAGAGAACATAGGGTAAGTTCCAGCTGGATGTGTGTGTGCTTGTCCAAACCACCTATTACCTGTGGTAGCATAAGAACTAGTAAGCTTGGTACCTTCTCTAATTCCTAATGGATCTAATTTATTATAAATATTGCCAAATATCTTTTCTTTAACAAAACTGGCAGAGTATTCTTTATCTAAGCCTGTTTTTAATCTTAAACTATCTATTATTGGTTTTATGTTTAAACTTAGAGTATCTGTTTTAGTTAGCTTGTTTAGAGTTCGACAATTTTTCTTGTCAATATCTTCTTTAACTTGTTCCAGCGCACCACCATCATTAGGAGTGGTTCCTATTTCATCGGGTTCTCCTGAATCATTTGGGTCTGTAGGACCACTACCGCCAGGATTATCATCGGTACCAAATGGGTCGCTAGATGTTCTGCCTCCACCGCTGCTGAACTTAGTTACCTAACGACCTGTACAAGTTCCATTAGCGTCATTCATAATTATTGAACAACAATTACATCTATTGCCTGTAGAGATTCAATAGTTGAATTAATTGATCTTATCCAGTACTAAATCTGTAGGGAATAAAGTGCCTTGCTTATCTACAAACGATTTTAAACTCGTAATCTTAAAATGCATTTTATAGCCACAACTAAGGCAGTCTTTGTAAATACGTAATTCTAAACTTCTAGGATCCCATAAACGTCTATTATCCACATCACCTCGAGTTACACCAAAATCTCTGAACCTTCCATAAGAAGTCCTACCTTCAATCATATCTTGCGGCTCAGACATTCCTATAACTATTGCTGGAGAAAAAGGCCCATTAGGAATACTATAAAGACTGGAGTCATAAATCAGCTGATCTATATTTCCTGCAGCATCTTTAGTATATTTTTTAAAACCACCTCTTCCGTATCCTAATTCTAGACTGTCTATAGTGATGGAAATATATTCATTTGTGCCTACCTGTGTTTCCCAAGTGCCTAATAAATTAGTGTCTAAGACTCTTTTTGATTCAAAAGATTGTGCCTGCACAATCGTGGTGTTTAAAAAGATTAAGCAGAAAATGTAATGTATTAATCGCATGATGTTTCAGTTATTTTCTCATATTCTAAACACCATTAATTGATCTTATCCAGTACTAAATCTGTAGGGAATAATGTACCTAAATCATCTACAAATAGTTTTAACGATGTAATCTTAAAATGCATTTTATAGCCACAACTAAAGCAGTCTTTGTAAATACGTAGTTCGCTAAATCTAGAATCCCATAAACGTCTATTATCCACATCACCTCGAGTTACACCATAATCTCTGATCTCACCATAAGAAGTCCTACCTTCAATCATATCTTGCGGCTCAGACATCGCTATAGCTATAGCTGTAGGGAAAGGCCCGTTAGGAATACTGTAAAGACTGGAGTCATAAATCACCTGATCTATATTTCCTACAGCATCTTTAGTGTATTTTTTAAAACTACCTGTCCCATGACCTACTACGAGACTGTCTATAGTGATGGAAATATATTCATTTGTGCCTACTTGTGTTTCCCAAGTGCCTAATAAATTAGTATCTAAGACTCTTTTTGATTCAAAAGATTGTGCCTGCACAATCGTGGTGTTTAAAAAGATTAAGCAGAAAATGTAATGTATTAATCGCATGATGTTTCAGTTATATTGTTAGAGGTTGCGTTGTAAGTTAATTTTTTAAAGTTATTGAAATTTTTATCGGTCTTGAAAAGCGTAATTCCCATATCAGTTTCATTTAAAAATTTCATAAATTGTTTTAACTGCACTTTTGGGTCAGTTTCTGTATGGGTAATTAACGCATCAGTTCCTGCCCAATATTTGTAAGTTGTGAATAAATAAGTGGTACTATAACTATTTATAAGTGTATTATGTGCCGTTGTTTGAGCAGTAGTAGATCCAGTAGGTAAATTATAAGGGAATTTAGTATTAAAATAAGCTCTAAATTTATTTAGATCATCAATGGTGAGAGCAAAATGCTGTCCATCATCTCCATGGTGTGTCGATAAAAAAGCCGTAAAACTTCCTGAATCTATTTTATCGTTTGATAGTTGTTTGGCAAATGCACTTAAATCGTCAAAAGAAAATACCGCTAGTGTCCCTATAGAATCGTTATTATGCACATGAGCATAAGAGGTATAATTACTTGACGGGTTTGCATTCATGCTGTTACTGGCTGTTCCTGCTGCGCCACCACGTCGTTCTAAATTCATATCATCTTTAAACATCCCATAAGATATCTCGCCTGTATATATTTTAACAGAATCTGCCATTTGTCTTAATTTATTTTTGAACTTTGCAGTGGTAGAAGTAGAATCTGTTGCTTTTAAGTTGTTTGCGATTTTTTTACATTCCGGATCTGTTTCCACAACATCCAGCGCACCACCATCATTAGGTGTAGTACCTATTTCATCGGGTTCTCCTGAATCATTTCGGTCTGTAGGACCACTACCGCCAGGATTATCATCGGTACCAAATGGGTCATGACTCGTTCCACCACCGCTTTGACATCTAGTAACCCAGCCACCAGTGCAGGTTCTCGTTGCTCCATTTGAAGTTCCCCACCATCTAGTACATGTGGCTCCTTGAGAAACAGTATGCTTCCCCATACCTTTACAAGTAGTCTCTACACATGTTTCTCGCCAGCTGGTAACTGCAATCTCATTCCAACCACATCCATTTACATCATTTTTATAGAGTCTATTACCTGCATAATTTCTAGCCATGGCGTTATTAATATCATAAATACCATCTTGTAGGACTGGATAATCAATCGTAAACTGATATAATGTACTATCGTTATAGACGGTCAACACATAATTTTTCAGCACTTGTTGTCTTTCTAAACTGTCCTGAACTACTTGAAAAGTATAAGATTTATAAAAATCACTTTCTAGCACTTGAATTCTACTCGTATCAATTTGAATGCCATAGCCCGTTGAATCCGCACTCTTATTTCTGTACCCGAATAGGCCTTGAGTGTTTTGAGTAATAAGAGAAGATTGTTTCAAAGTCTCATAAGAAACAATATTCATTTTTAAATTATGACCAACTGTCTTCTGAAGAATACGTAAATCATCATCCTTCTCACAAGAAGTAACAGCAATCAATGAAAACAAAAGCAAACCAATAATGGTAAAAATTGAAGAATTCTTCCTGAACATACATAATAAATTTAATCATTAAATAGTAATCAAGAATTTGATACCATTTAACTGTTCTACTATGTATTAATCATGGGGAACTTAAATCTAGTTCAAATTATGTAAGAAAAAAACTAGTTACCATTATTTTAACTTTTATACCATAATAAATGCTCTTTACCTGTTTAAAATTAGTCGAATTACAAGAACAATATCGCCAAATGTTATCGCTATGTAAAGAGAAATTCCTGAAAAGTAAATTGCCTCACTTAGCTAATAATGACAGTATTTAATCAGTTGATTTGTTTATTAATATCCCAACTTCTCCCTAACACGTTTCAATGTAGCATTTGCGATTAAGGTAGCTTTTGCAGCACCAGCTTCTAAAGCAGCATCAATCTCGTGCTTATTCTCCATAAAGTGATTGTAGCGTTCTCTAATAGGTCCAAATTTTTCTAAAATAGCCTCAAATAGAGCTTGCTTTGCATGACCATAACCATAATTGCCTGCCGCATAGTTTGCTCTCATTGCTGCAACTTTATCTTCTGTAGCGATTATTTTATACAGTGCAAATACATTACAAGTCTCAGTATCCTTAGGTTCTTCTAGTGGCGTACTGTCTGTTTCTATAGACATGACTTGTTTGCGCAACTTCTTATCTGCTAGGAAAATATTGATATAATTCCCTTTGGACTTACTCATTTTATCACCATCTGTACCAGGTACGAGCATCGTGCTTTCTTGAATTTTACCTTCAGGTTCTATGAGAGTTTCTCCCATTGCATTATTGAATTTACCAGCTACTTCTCTAGTAATCTCTATATGTTGCAATTGGTCTTTCCCTACAGGTACTACCTGTGCATCATATAATAAAATGTCTGCCGCCATAAGCATAGGATAGGTAAATAATCCAGCGTTTACATCCTGTAAGCGGTCTGCTTTATCCTTAAAACTATGCGCTAGAGTTAATCGCTGATAAGGAAAGAAACAGTTTAAATACCAGTTCAACTCAGTTACCTGCGGTACATCACTTTGTCTATAAAAAGTAGTCTCATTTATGTCTAGACCACAAGCTAACCATGCTGCAGCTGTAGAATAAGTGTTTTCTCTTAAAGTCTCGCCGTCTTTAATTTGAGTAAGTGAATGCAAGTCTGCTATAAAAAGAAAAGCATCATTTTCTTTTTGTGCAGACATTTCTACAGCTGGTAATATGGCTCCTAATAAGTTTCCTAAATGTGGAGTTCCTGTAGATTGTACACCGGTAAGTATTCTAGTCATGGTAAATGTATTGAAATGCAAAGGTAAATTACTATCACTATTATGCACAAAGTATTAAGTACAATCTATTGTTTAAATAGAGCTTTTTCAAGTATTAATAATAGGAATGATTTAAAGTTCAAGACCACATCTGGATAAGCCTAATAGACTGTTTATGTTTTAGACGCCATAAATGGAACTTGTTAAGAGGTATTATATCTAATTCGATAAGCTCTTTATAACACTCTAGATTAAACGCTAGGAATCGATTGTTACCTCATAATTTCTTCTATTTTTGGTGGCTTGAAATGGTTGCGCTACATATTGATGCCTTTATACCGTATATGGTTCTATATACTGATGGGAGTTCCTATCATTATACTATTCCCTATACTGGTTGTGTTTACTATTTCAGAAAAAACTTATCATATCTTTTTTGCTATCGCTCGATTTTGGGCAGCTATAATTATTTACGGTATGGGTTTCTGGCCCAATATTAAACGTGAAGAGCCTATGCAAAAAGGGCAAAGTTATATGCTGGTAGCAAATCACACCAGCATGACAGATATTATGATCATGTTACTGGTTTCTAAAAACCCGTTTGTTTTTGTAGGTAAAGCTGAACTGGCCAAGATTCCTATTTTCGGTTTCTTTTATAAGCGCACCTGTATCCTAGTAGATCGCAATAATCCCAGAAGTCGTAAAGCTGTTTTTGATAGAGCACGCGCTAGACTTTCTACTGGTGTCGGTATTTGTATTTTTCCAGAAGGTGGCGTACCTGATGATATGAGTATTACATTAGACTCATTTAAAGATGGCGCTTTCAGACTTGCTATCGAGCATGAGATTCCTGTATTACCAGTTACTTTATTTGATAATAAGCAGCGCTTTCCTTTCCATTTCTTCTATGGCGGACCGGGAAAAATGCGTGCTCTTACTCATAAAGCTATTGATACTGCTGGTATGAACTTAAAGGAAGATAAAATACGCTTTCGCGAAAGCGTGAGAACGATTATCTTATCATCTCTAGAAAATGATCTTAAATAGAAAACCGCTCCATGGCACTGGAACGGTTCTCATCATCATTGCAAAATAATTGAGTTTAACTTAACCAACCTCAATATTCTTCTTTTTCAACTTAACTATTTGCGACCTGCAATGACCGGTCTATGGTTTAAAATCTGTAAGTGATACCACTATAGATACCTACATTAAATGGTTTAAAATCTGCTGTGTTTTCTTTTAATGCATTGAGCTGATATTTAAACATAGGCTCAACAGTGATACCTAGTTGATCTGTAAATAGGTAATCTATCCCTAACCCAAAGTTTGCACTGTGATTAAAGGAGTTAAAATTATCATCTTCACCTAATTCTAATTTTGAAGTATTATTAGTAACGGCGATACTATTATCTGTAAGGAATAAAGCACTTAATCCACCCATGACGTTAACGCTCAACTTGCGGTCTAACAACTTATACTTTAATTCTAGTGGTACTTCTAGATAGCCTAATCGTTGAGATATTTCTCCTTGAAAACCTGTAAAGGTATTGTCTGATAAAAATTCTTGAGAAAAAGAACTACCTAAATCTGCTGTTGAGACAGCACCTGGATTAGACACTGCATTTCTATCATAAGAGTTTACAGATAGTAATTGCACATCACCTGGTTGTACGGTAACACCATAGACAATATCGTTAGTCGTATAGCTTAAATTAACTTTATGCACACCTGTGCGCACAGATAAACGTGGTGATAGATTGTAGCCTACACTCACACCATAACTAAGGTTTAATCCTGCTGCTTTATTATTATCTGCAAATTCTTGATCAATGGATGATCCACCCATCGTACTAGAGTAAATAGGTGCAATAACACTAGAAGCATTCCACTTCTTAAATGGAATTGCGTCTGCATCTTCCTCATTTTCATCTTCTTCTTGCTGGGCGACAGCATCTTCTAAAGATTTACTTGTTAAGGTAGAGTCTTGAGGTATGGTAGTCGCTGCAATGTCTGTATTTGATGGCAACGCTATCTTAACCTGACCATCTTTATTCTCAGATTGTGCAGTGTTACTCGCGGGATTCTGACTAGGTGTGTTTGAATTAGTAGCATTGATTGCTATATAAGGTCGTTTAGTAGATTGATTGATTGCAAATCTAGTTTCATCAGCATTTTTAATTGCTTTATTCTTAACACGGTTTATGTTATCACTGGATGGTTGATTACCAGATGTGGTTGTGTATGATGTCTTTTGATTAACTGAACTGCTATTATTAATAGTAGCTTTTTGAGATGCATCTTTACCTATGATTGCTTTATCACTATTTAAAGCAGTTGTGCCCGAATGGGCAACATTAGTTTTATCAGCTTCATCAAGTAATTTATCATCACTAGTTACTAAATCAGTATTTGATACTGTGTTTGAACTTGGATTATCTAAAACAAGATTATCATCAGCATTGTTTTTATGAAATAAATTGTCCTTGTTAACCGCACCATCTAGCGTCTCTTCATCTGAAGAGTTGCTATTTACGTCATTAATTTCTGTAACAATTTGCTGGTCTACCTCTGTATTGTTTTTTAAGCTGGAATAACCAGTATATGCTAGTGTAGTTAATAGAGCTATTCCGGCAGCAATCCCTATCCATTTAATCCATAGAGGAAATACCGCGACTGGTTTTTTACCATCGAGTTGTTTCTCAATATTATCCCAAGCAGCCATAGGCGGCGCTGCTTCAAAATCTTTGAAGCGTTCTTGAAATAAACGATCTATGTTCTTTTTATCACTCATTCTATTCAGCTAGCGTTGCAATTATTATTAAAACGCCACGTATTAATCATTTCTTTTAAATGCTGCCTAGCTCTTGCGAGGTTAGACTTTGATGTTCCTTCTGTTATTTCCATCATGCTGGCTATTTCTTTATGAGAATAACCATCAAGCACGTACATTGAAAAAACCATTCTATATCTATCTGGTAATTGTTGTACCATATTCAATAGACTATTAAGGTCTATATCTTCTATTTCTTCAATATCATCCTGAACATCTTTAATCTGGTCTTCATTCACCAGATTAAATACCTTTTTTTTACGGTATCGTTGTAATGCGGTATTTACAGCGATTCTTCTACACCAGCCTTCAAAAGATCCGTCGTCTTTAAATTGATCCATCTTATTGAAAATAGTTATGAAAGAATCTTGTAATATATCTTGTGCTTCTTCATAACTAGGTGCATATTTCAAACAGCTCGCAAAAAGATTTCCAGAAAATCTATCATAGATTTCTCTTTGTGCTTTGCGATTGTTCTTCCTACACTCATTTATAAGTTCTTTTAGAACCACATGATACTATTAAATTATTCTAATACAAATACTGTATATTCTAAATAGGTTTCTTCATTATTAGGTCCTAAACCATTAAAAAACCTAAAAACATAACTACCATTACTAGCTGCTGTAAATCTTAAAGTTTGTTCTTCAACAATTGTTGCATTACCAGTTGCACAATTACCAGAATCTAGTTGAGCCAGTACTGTTGAGATATTGCGCACGTTAAGATCTGCAGTTACACTAAATCCATCAAATACATGACAGTCACTAGGTTTTGTATAAAAAACAGGTATATCATAAGTCTCACCAAAATCAAATGTTGAAGGCATTTGCACACTATCAACTGCCACAATACTATATGAGACCTTAAGACCATCATCTGATATCTCACAGCTACTTAAGGAAAGTAATCCCAAAATGGTAAGTATTATAAAAAAATATTTCATATTCATCTTCTTTGTTCTACTGCATAGATGCATTCTTTATAGAAAGGTTGCGTTCATCACATAAAAAAATCGCTTACTATACCCTTGATAGGTTAAAAGTAAGCGATAGATTATAATTGATGTGAGTTTTTAACTGTTAACCAGCCTTATAGCCTCCATTATTTTTGCTTGCAGCTCATCTGCTAGATCTGGATTATCTTTAAGTATGTTTTTTACAGCATCTCTTCCTTGACCTAGTTTAGTATCTTCATAAGAGAACCACGATCCTGCTTTATTGATGATCTCATATTCTACACCTAGGTCAATGATTTCACCTAATATAGAAACACCTTCTCCATACATGATATCAAACTCTGCAGTACGGAATGGTGGTGCTACTTTATTCTTTACCACCTTTACACGGGTTTTATTACCTAATACACTACCTGAAGTGTCTTTAATTTGTGTAGATCTTCTAATGTCTAATCGCACCGAAGCATAAAATTTCAATGCATTACCACCGGTAGTAGTCTCTGGATTACCGAACATTACACCAATTTTCTCTCTTAATTGGTTAATAAATATAACCGTACAATTCGTTTTAGAAATAGTACCGGTCATTTTACGTAGAGCTTGAGACATAAGACGTGCATGAAGTCCCATTTTACTATCACCCATTTCACCTTCAATCTCACTTTTAGGAGTAAGAGCTGCAACAGAGTCAATTACTATAATGTCTATAGCACCAGATCTTATTAGATTTTCAGCAATTTCTAATGCTTGCTCACCATGATCTGGTTGCGAGATAATCAAATTATCAATATCAACTCCTAACTTCTCTGCATAGAAACGATCAAATGCGTGTTCAGCGTCTATGAAAGCTGCTATTCCACCAGCTTTTTGTGCCTCAGCAATGGCATGTAAAGTAAGTGTTGTTTTACCAGAGGATTCTGGTCCATAAATTTCTACTACTCTACCTCTAGGATAACCACCTACTCCTAGGGCCGAATTCAATGCAAGTGATCCAGTAGGTATACTTTCTACCTCAACAACTTGCTTATCACCCATTTTCATAACGGCACCTTTACCGTATGCTTTATCTAATTTATCTAGTGTTAGTTTTAGCGCTTTTAATTTTGCTTCCTTCTCTTTATCTTCTTTCTTATCTGCCATTTTAATTCTATTTGCTGTAAAAATACAACCCATTATTTATTAGAACAATGAAAGTTGATTTGGGTTATTAACTTTATGAAAATTCTGCTTTCGCGAAAGCGAATAAAACAAAAAAAGGAACTCAAATTGAGCTCCTTTTTTATAATATTCTTATGTGAAATTTACTCTTTGATGAAACGGCGAGTAGTCTTCGCGTCTTCACTAGAGATATTCATAATATACACTCCATTATTTAATTTAGATAAATTACCTATCTCAATAACTCCATTTGATATGTTATCATAAGTATGAGACATTATTTGTTGTCCTAGTGTATTATATATTTCAATTTGCGCTTTTTCAATGTTTATATCACTCATATTAATGGTGAGAACGTCACCTTTAACGGGATTAGGATATATGGATAAATTAGACCCAAAACTCAAATCTTCATTACTTAAAGTTACTACTTGGAAAACTAATTCAAAACGCAGTGCATCCAGGCTTTGAGCATTATTCATATCTAAAGTAAAATCTACAGCGGTAGACGTTCCCTGAACTAACTCTGTCATGGTACCCGTAAAATTATCTTTAAGATATGCTGTAAGGCCTGGTAATACATCAACCGTAGCATTAATAGTATATGCATTAGTTAGATAGTTAGTGATATTTAATCCCAAAGACTCATTTGTAGTAGGAAGTGTTCTTCTTTCTACAGTAAGTAATTCCCCTGAAGGTTTTGTAATTGCCATATTAACATTAAGACCATTAAGTTTTACGGCGTCATTAGCATCAACATTAATATTATGAGCAGCGTTAAAATCTAAATAAAGACCATCACTTTCAGTTTGACCATTATTAAAACGGCTTGTTTGATAAATTTTAAGCCTTAACGCTTGTTGTAGTGGCGCAACATTAAACACGCCACCATTTGTAGTACCGTCTACTTTGTTGGACTCTGCAATCGTAACAGAGGCAGAACCACTATTGTCAACAAAAAACACCGCTTGTCCAGCGTCTAAAACATTAGTCGCTACTCCTGCAGATCCAGTAGTACCAGAAGCACTAGCATATGGAATCGCAGAGTAACCGCCGAATTCTCCTAGTGCTGGATCCCAATAATACATATCTGCACCTACTCCAGAAGCTACAATATTTTCTGTAGACAATTTAGATTGATACGGATTTGCAAAAGCAAAGAATTCACCTGATGCAATACCTGGTGTCACAGTCATAGAACCTGTCTTTAATGAACCTGAAGCTCTTAATGTAGTTTCTGTATGTGCTGGAGCAGTTGCTGCAGCAAGATCAGTCATTCTATCACCTCTTACAAATAAGCGGTAATAATCACCTGCATTTAATATTTCAGTTTTTGTATTTGTAACGGTAGTCCATGATTGATTTGATGCATCCCATTTAAACATACTGGCATTTCCGGTAGTAGTTTCATCATGTCCAGTTGTTGCGTTAACAGTCCCTGCTGTTCCTGCTGTACCAGTTATCTGTACCCCAAAACCTGTTGCATTAACACCTGCCTCTTGCCAGCTATCATAAACACTAGGTCCTGAAACTGTAGATCCTATAAATCTAAAGGCTCTATTACCAGCAGGAATATATCGTTCTACATTTACATTACCTGTAATAGCTCCAGCATCTACCACATCAACTCTAGCCGTACCCATTGCATTTGATACTAAAGTAATATTTCCATTTGCATCTAGTTGTCCTCCAGAAACAACGTCTAACTGTTCAGAAATAGATTGCATACCGTTCATGGTTACATCTCCTGTTGCATCTACAGTTAGATTAGTCATACTTCCTGCTCCTGTAACACTTGCTGCAGCACCACTTAAAATTACTTGGTTAACTCCTGTAATAGAACCGTTGTTTTCTAGGTTGCCAGTAACTGTAATATCTCCATTATCTACTTCAAGAGAAGCTCCTGCTTCTAGAGTCAGATTACCGACACTTATTGCACTTGTTAAAGACGGCATTGTTCCCGCTTGAACAATCATGTTATCGTTTTCTGTAATATTTCCTTCTGGAGTATTGTTCCAAGATGCTCCATTCCAAATGTAGTCTTGTGATCCAGTATTAACTTCAAAATTATCAATAAATAAATCCCAATCTGATGCACTTGAAGAACTAGCTTTTGCAATAAAACCAACTTTAACCAGTCCTGAATAAGCAGATAAATCTATTGAAATGGCATCACCTGCTACACTAGGAGTTGTACCTTGTGTCCATGTTTGCAATACATTTGTAGTACTCCATGTAGCTCCGTTATCAGTTGATATAACAACATTTACAATATCATCTATCCCAAAAGAAGCAGCAACCGTAGAACTTGCAAAATCTGTTGCAGAAATATCAAATTTTAATTGATTACTATTACCAATACCTAAATCAACCGTAGGACTAATCAACCATTGACCAGTGGTCGTAGTGTACATATTATACCTTGCAGCTCCAGTAGTTCCGTTATTTGCAAAACCATCAGAGGCCCAACTTGAAGAACCAATATTAAGTGAAGCATCTAGTTCACCAGTTGCTTCCTCCCAACAATCAGGGACGTATGAATTAAAGTTCTCTACATAACCTGGAACCTTTGATTCACAAGAAGTTTCAAAACTATAAGGACCTGCCCATTCACTAAAATCACCACCACCACAATTTGCTCGTACGTAATAATCGTAGGCTGTGACCGCGGTTAAGCTATTTAAAGAGTAAGGATTAGTAGCTGGAGTAATTACAGTTCCTGATCCTTGAGTAAAGCCATCTACACCATATTCTATTTCCCAAGACGCCTCACCACTACCTCCAGATGTCCAACTTAAGTCGGCAGAAGATGAAGTAATATTTGAAGAGCTTAACATCGAAGGAACTAGACAAGATGCTGGTGTTGTAAAGCTAAAAGGTCCTACCCATTCACTAAATTCTCCACCACTACAATTTGCTCTTACGTAGTAATCATAGTCTGCAGATTCTAAAAGGCTTGAAAGGCTATAAGGATTTGAAGTAGCCGAAACTATAGTTCCATCTGTGGTTCCCTGAGTAAATCCATCAATCCCGAATTCAATTTCCCAAGAGGACTCTCCACTACCTCCAGAGATCCAAGTTAAATCTGCTGAAGTTGCTGTAATTCCAGTTACGTTTAATGATGTCGGTTTTACACAATTAGGTAACTCAACAAAACTAAAATCATCTAAATAATAAGAATCAAAAGTACTAGTCTGACCATGTCTAACTGCAAAATAAGAATCAGTACTAGTTGGGATATTTATTTCTATGTCTTCAAAGGATGAAGACGTCAAAGTAGTCGTTGCTAAAACTGTAAAGGTTGAAGCATCATTTGGATCTGTAATTGTACCTAGTTCTAGTTCTTGTCCATTAGCTCCTTTAGCACTGAACTGTACTTGTACGCCGTCAGTCGTTAACTCAGCTATTTCAGGAGAAATAAGCATATAGTCTCCAGAAGAATCAAATCCATTGTAGAAACGATAAGATTTAGCTCCAGATTGAACATTTGTAACAGAATTATCATAAACATAAGCGTAACCAGATCCTGAGTCGATAAAACTCCAGCAGTTAGGAGCATTTGAATTAGAAGAACTTCCCGTAGTTGAACTATCAAAATTTTCAGTAAAGGGAATATTAAAAGCAACACAAGGAGTGGTGAAACTATAAGGACCAACCCATTCACTAAAATCTCCTCCACCACAATTTGCTCTTACATAATAGTCATAAGCTGTATTTGCTGTCAATGCATTTAGATTATAAGGATTTGTAGCTGGAGTAATAATATTACCAGCTCCTTGAGTAAAGCCATCAACTCCGTATTCAACTTCCCATGATGCTTCACCACTACCACCGCTAATCCAAGAAAGATCTGCAGATGTTGCCGTAATATTTGTTACTGCTAAATTGGTAGGTTCTTGACAAGAAGGTATTGTTCGTACTTGAAAATTATCAATATGAAAATCCTTATCTCCGGTAGCAGAAGCTCCTTCATCAGAATAAATTGCAAACTGCACATTGGAGCCTGTGATCGCAGATAGGTCAGCATTAAAAGTTTCACCAGCCGCCGCCGGTGTGTTTCCATTTGCTGCATTCCATTGTACAATAGTATTCCAAGTAACTCCATCTAATGTATAAAGAAGTCTCACATCATCATCAGAATCAAAAACACCTTGTGTAGTGGCATCATAGTTAGTAAATGCAACATCAAGATTAATTTCGTATCCTCCTGCGCTTAAATCAAACTGTGGTGAAAGAAGCCATTCAACATCTCCTGTTAGATAAATATTTACGTTCACTCCACCAAGACCTGATCCTAGATGTGCAAACTCTTCTTCAGCCCAATTACTAGAGCCTAAAGAACTAGGACCATTTACAGGATCACCGTCAACAGCTTCTATCCAACAACTTGGAATGTAAGAAGAAAAATCTTCTAAATAATCTGGGGTTTCAGGAGCACAAAGAGTTGTAAAACTAAATGGGCCTGCCCATTCACTAAAATCACCAGCTCCACAATTTGCTCTTACATAGTAATCATAATCAGTATTAGACATTAATCCTGTTGTATTTACTGGGTTAGTTGCCGGAGTGATAATAGTTCCTGCGCCTTGGGTAAAGCCATCTATACCGTATTCTACTTCCCAAGAGGATTCTCCACTACCACCACTCGTCCAAGAAAGGTCAGCAGATGAAGATGTAATATTGGCAGCATCCAATGATGTAGGTACTAAACAAGAAGCAGGCGTTGAAAAACTAAAAGGACCAGCCCATGCACTTACATCACCACCACAATTTGCTCTTACATAATAATCATAATCAGTAGATTCAGTAAGTGTATTTAATGTATAAGGATTAGAATTTGCTGCAACAATTGTTCCTGTTCCTTGTGTAAAGCCGTCTGCTCCAAATTCGATATCCCATAAAACCTCACTTCCAGTAACTGTCCAACCTAAGTTTGCACTTGTTGCTGTAATCCCAGTCGCTGTTAATGAAAAAACATCAGGACAGGCTTGTTGAATTCCTCCTAAAATTATATTAGGTATATAAGATAACATTGTTCCCGTAGGTGGAGATGCTGGATCAGGATTTGTCGAATCGCTTCTATAATAAATAGAACGATTAGTGGTTACACTAGAGGTATGGAAATCATCACTAATACTATCATAGCTTGCTCTATTTTCATCAACTGCAACAATCAAGTTATTGGTGTTTGAATAGTTAAAAGGAGTATCTAAAGTTATTGTTATCCACTCATCAGTACCTGGAGCAGTTACAGTAATTCCTCCTGAATACACTTGAGTAAGTGCTGTACTAGGAAGCCAGTCTGTAGTAGAGGCATAAGAAGCTTTTACATCTTCAGCCATATATATAACCAATTCTTGACTATTAGGTAACTCAGTCGTCCCGCTATAAAACCATTGAATTGAGGTAATATTCCCAGAAGCATTAATTTCACTTTGTAAATAAACACTTTGTGAATAAGAAAAACCATAATATGGTTCAAATGGTACTGCTTGAGATTCACTAGTGCCGGTACCAATTTGAATTTGACCACTAGAGAAACCAGTCGCAAAAATTAAAAGAAGTATTAGTAATTTTATTTTCATTTTGATTCTTTTAGAATTAATCAAGCTATTAAGTTATACCATTTTTGTAGCTCCGCACCTACAAGACTTAATTTTTTGTTAAAGCGCTCAATTCATCGCTTATCTACTTGATTTTTAAAAGATCAGCATGAATAATGTGCATAATATTTCATTTTTATTTAAAATATTACCTTTGTCGCTCAACACATAAAAATGTTTATAGCATGCAACTGTATAACAAATTAAGTGCTGAAGAAAGAAGAGAACTTATACGTGCCGCTGGAAAAGAGCGGTTAACGATATCTTTCTATCAGTACCACCAGATCGGTAATCCACAACTTTTTAGAGACCACTTATTTTTACACTGGCATCCTATGGATGTTCTGGGAAGAATTTATGTCGCTCACGAAGGTATTAATGCTCAACTCTCCGTACCTGGCGATCGTTTTGACGAGTTTAAACTATTTTTAGATAACATATCTTTTTTAGAAGGAGTACGTCTCAACATCGCTAGAGAACAAGATAATGAAAGCTTCTTAAAACTTAAAGTTAAGGTTAGAAATAAAATAGTTGCAGACGGACTTAATGACCAAACCTTTGATGTAACTAATAAAGGGATTCATGTAGACGCAACTAAGTTTAACGAACTGATTGAAGACCCCAATACTGTTCTGGTAGATATGCGTAATCATTATGAATCTGAAATAGGACATTTTAAAAATGCATGGACACCAGATGTTGATACCTTTAGAGATAGTCTAGATTATATAGAAGAAAAATTAAAAGATCATAAAGAAGATAAGAAATTAGTGATGTATTGTACCGGTGGTATCCGATGTGAAAAAGCTAGTGCATATTATAAACACAAAGGTTTTAAGGATGTATATCAACTAGAAGGTGGTATTATAGAATACCATAGACAAGTGACAGAACAAGGTCTAGACAACAAGTTTAAAGGAAAGAATTTTGTTTTTGACCACAGGCTTGCTGAGAAAATCAGTGATGAAGTTATTGCAAACTGCCATCAATGTGGTACTCCATTTGACTTGCATACCAACTGTGCAAATGAAGCCTGTCACCTATTATTTATTCAATGTGATTCTTGCAAAGACAAAATGGAAAATTGCTGTAGCGATGAATGCAAAGAAATCATTCAACTACCGATCGAAGAACAAAAGAAATTACGTGCCGGGAAATATAATAGTAATAAGATTTTTAAAAAAGGTAGATCAGAAAAACTAGTATTTAAAAAGTAATAATTATTTTAAAATCTCGCTTTCGCGAAAGCGTATTAAACAAAAAAGGAGCTCAAATTGAGCTCCTTTTTATTTATAAATATAACTACTTATCTTTTGATAAATCGTTTCACAACGGTTGCTGATCCATCAGATATCTGCACTAGATAAACTCCTGAAGTAAGTGAACTCATGTTGTTCATTTCAATAGTATTATTAGATACATTATCAAATTCTCTAGTCATTACCTGTTGACCTAACGTATTGAAGATTGCAATAGAAACTTGACTAGTTTGTACATTTCCTAGGTTGATAGTTATTGTATCTCCCGATACAGGATTAGGATATAAGGATACCGCATTTTCTAGCGCAACATCATCATTACCGGCAGTAGCATCTACAACAAAAGTACTTACGTGGAAATCATAATCCTCTGGATCATTAACAGCACCATCACTAGCTAAAAATGCAAATTGAACAATACCAGAATAGGCCGCTAGATCTATAAACAATCTATCACCTGTAACTGCTGGCTGATTTGCAGCGTTCCAAGTTTGAATAGAAGTCCAAGTTAATCCATTATCAACAGTAATTAATAAATCTACTGAATCATCAGATCCCATCACACCGGTATCTGCAGCTGTAGAAGTTCCACTGAAAGCATAATCGGTAACAGCAACTTCAACAGTTAAAATCTTAGTAGTTAAACTCGTTAAATCATAAGTTTCAGAAATCAACCACTCACGATCTCCTAGTGTATAAAGGTTCATTACGTTACTAGGAACTACAGTACCAACACCATTAGTATATGCACGACCATCTTTCCAGTTAGAAGCTCCAATACCAGTAGGCCCAGTTGCTATTTCACCGTCACCAGCTTCATTCCAACATGCATTAGGCACATTATTAGTAAAGTCTGTTACTGCTGGGAACATAGTTACCGCACTACAATCGGTTGTAAAATTAATAGGTGTTGTACTCCATGCACTTTCATCACCTGCTGCACAAACTTCTCTAACATGAACAAAGTATTCTGTTTGAGCTGTAAGACCATTTATAGTATAAGTAACATTAGGCATCGCTCCTGCTACGTCTGTCCAGGCTCCTGAAACTGCTGGTGCCGCACCTGCCACTGTTGTTAACGAGTACTCATAATTACCTGCACTTGTTGCGTTACCACTATCAAAGTTTATTGTCGCGGCAACATCTGTATTATTTACTAAAGTAAGGTTAGAAGTATCTGGACAAGTAGGTGGAGTTCTTACTTGGAAATTATCGATATGGAAATCATAGTCGATTCCTGCATCATCAACAGCTCCATCTGTAGCATAAATTGCAAACCTTACAGTTGCACTAGTTATACCAGTTAAAGCGTTATTGTAAGTCTCTCCAGCCGTTGCTGGTTGATTATTAACATCCCAAGTCTGTAATGCAATCCATGTTATATCATCAGTAGTATAAGCAAGAACTACTTGATCATCAGATCCCATTACTCCAGCCGCAGAACTGTTATAATCAGTAACCGCAACATCTAAATTCAATTCATATCCTCCTGCAGATAAGTCATAAAGAGGTGATATAACCCAATCCGAAGCTACATTACGATATAAGTTGATATTTACAGCACCGCCACCACTTGTAGCGTTATGAGCAAATTCTTCAGAACCCCAATCTCCTGAACCAAATCCTGTAGGTCCTGTAGTTAAATCACCATCACTAGCTTCTTCCCAACAGTTAGGAACAAAAGTATCAAAGGTTTCTAAGGCGTCTGGTACAATTACGGCACAATCTGTAGTTGCTGTAATAGGTCCTACAAATGTCATACTACAGTCAGATCTTACATAAATGTCATAAGCTGTCTCTGGAGAAAGCATCGTTATCGTATAAGGATTAGTTGTAACATTAGAAGTTCCTACTGAAGGTGCAGGATCTCCAGTTGGTACCGCTATAACTTCCCAAGCAGTCGCTGGTGGAATACTATTTTCTGTCCAGCTTACTGTTACAGAATCTGCAGTAACAGAATCAACTGTTACACTTGATACATCGTTACACGTTGGTAATTCATCAAAACTTACATCATCAATAGAGATATCTGCTTCATAAGTATTACCAGTCATTGTAGACTTAGATGTTGTGAAAGCAACTATCACTGTTTGTCCAGCATAACTAGACAAATCAATAATAGCTTGTTCCCATGGATCTGCAGATGCTGTTTGTTGTTGACCAGTAATTGTCAATTCTGTTGTAAAAGTTGCTCCATTATCTGTAGAAACTGCTACTGTTAAATCAGTAATAAATGCTCCATACATATGGTAATAGAAACTAACTGATGGTACAGTAAGAGCAGATAAATCTACAGCTCTTGAAAGCACAGTAGCAACATCTCCATTAGACCCATTACTTGCTTCAACAAACATAAATGTAGTACCACTAAACGCTCCTGTAGGACCAGTGTTAGAAGAACCTGTTCCTCCTGCAGCATCTATAGCCCAATCATATGCACCAGAGCTTATTTCATTCCAACATTGATCATTTACAAAACCAGATGTTGCAGCTGTAAAGTTTTCAAAGTCTACAAAATAAGGTGCAGCTATCGCAGCACAAGGAGTTTGTATACTAAGAGGACCTGATTGAGTTGATAAACCATCACCTGTAGCACTACAATCCTGCGTTACATAAAAATCATAGTTAGTCTCACCTGTTAAACCAGTTATGGTTGCCGTATCTGCTCCACCAGCAACTGTTGTTCCAGTCATAGTAGGATCAAAACCAACAGGACCATAAGTGATGCTAGAAACGGTAGATCCGTTGTTATTAGTCCAGCCAATAGTTGCCATAGTATCTGTAGCAGATAATAATGTGATATCTAAAGGTGCTTGACATGCTGGGATCATTTCCCAAACTATATTGTCTAAATACAAATTATCAAAAGTAGAAGCAAACACATGTTTAAAGGCGATATAGGTATCAGTACCTGCATATGTATCAAAATTCTGAATATACTCAGTATGCGTGGTTGTAGGTGAAAATGTACCTAACGCAGTAAATGTCATAGGATCATTAGGATCAGTCATTGTACCAACTTCAACAGTAGAAGTAGCCACTGTGATATCTGCAAAGAATCTTACTCTGTGCGTACCTGCACTAAGATTACTTAACACTGGTGAAATTAATAAAACGTCTGCAGGAATTGTAGTACCGTTTGCACTACCACTATATAACTGGACACCGTTAGGTGCAGAGTTGTCTGCCGAAGTTGAAGTTCTTACATAAGGATCTGTTCCTGTAGCTATGTCAGTCGCAAAGAACGACCAACAAGAAGGTAAATCAGGAGTAGACACACTATCAAAATCTTCATTAAAATCAGTTATTGGTGCGCAAGCAGTAGTAAAAGCAAATGCTGCAGACCATGGACTAGTATCAGTTCCTGTACAAACTTCTCTTATGTATACATCATAATCTGTACTAGGCATTAATCCTGTAATTTGTCCAGCCTGTGCGATAGGTAACATAGCACCAGATACACCAGTTAACGTACCTGTAGGTGCAACCATTGCGTCTGGTCCAGTAGGATAAGAATTTGCTGTGTCTAATAGGTATTCAAAGTTACCAGCTGTACCAGCATTATTACTATCCCATGTAATATCTGCGGTAGTTTGGGTTACAGATACTAATTGTAAATTATTAGAGTCTAAACAGCTAGGTATTGTTCTCACTTGAAAATTATCGATATGGAAATCATAATCCTCTGCATCATCAACTGTTCCTTCACTAGCATAAATACCAAATTGAACGGTACTACCTGTAATGGTAGAAATATCTGCATTAAATGTTTCACCAGCAGTTGCAGGTTGATTTGCAGCGGTCCAAGTTTGAATTGCTGTCCATGTAGTACCATCTAAGGTATAAGCTAATACAACCTCATCATCAGATCCCATTACGTCAGCAGCAGTGCTGTTGTAACTAGTAAGTGCGACATCAAGATTTACTTCATAGCCACCAGCCGATAAGTCAAATAATGGACTTAAAACCCAGTCAGAAGTACCTACATTAAAAAGATTAACATTTACAGCACCACCACCAGAAGTTGATGCATGAGCAAATTCTTCAGATCCCCAATCTCCAGAACCAAAAGATGTAGGTCCAGTTGTTAAGTCTCCATCAGATGCTTCTTCCCAACAATTAGGAACAAAACTGTCAAAAGTTTCTAAATAATCTGGAACAAATGCAGCACATAATGTTTCAACACTTAAAGGACCTGCAGCAACAGACAATCCATTTGTAGCTGCTGTACAATCTTGTGTTACATAAAAATCATAATCTGTATTAGGCATCAATCCAGTTATACTTGCGCTGTTAGCACCAGCAGCAACTATTGTACCTGATCCTATTGTAAATCCATCAACTCCATATTCTATGGAAGAAACTGTAGAAGAACTAGTATTTACCCAACTTAAATCTAATGTTGTAGCTGTAATATTAGAAGCAGCAAAAGATGTAGGTAATGGACATAATGCAGTAGTAGTAAATGAACCCGTAGCAGCAACTGAGCTTCCATTTCCAGCAGCAGAACAGTCTTGAGTTAAAATATATTCATAATCTGTTTCTGGAGATAAACCTGGTATATTAATCGTCGTTGCTCCACCAGGAATATTTATGATTGTACCTGAACCAGCGGTTAATGGATCTGGTCCATATTCTAATACCGTATCTGTTGATGTAGAATTATTAGTCCATGAAACATCAGCAGTTGTTGCTGTAACTGTCTCGCTTAAACCACTAGGTGAAGGACACGGAATTGTGAACAAATCAAAGGCAACATCAGCATTAGAACCATTAAAGTCATATATCTGAATTATCAAGTCATCGCCTATAGCCCATCCAGACTGTAACGCGTTAGTTACAAAAGTGCCTGAACAAGAAATTTGATTTCCTGCTAGATCATAAATTGCAACACCAGGATTTCCTGGAGACAATGAAGTAAATGTTAAGGTCAGTTCTGTTGCTGTCCATGTAAAGAATTGGTCATTACCAGAGGCTGAACAACCAGTATTATCCTGTCCACTATCTGTAGTACCATCTGTTGTAAACGGCAACGTGAACTGCGGAGAAGTTGCTCCTTGAACAGGAATTGTTATCGGTATGGCACCAGCAAAGGTGTCATTGGGCGGTTGTGCTTGCGTCATTATACATGTTAAAGACATTAACATGGATAATAAGAGTAATTTCAATTTCATATAAGGTTATTTAAATTAATTAGAGAGTGCTTTATTAGCGCGTAAAATAGAGTTTTAATTAAATGTAAATAAAATGTTAAAGAAATTTTAGATAAATAACAAATTACACCGATTAAAGACGCGTCGATTTAACATTAATCAATCATTAAGGCCACAACAAATTCACCTTTAGGCTTTTTAACTTCAAAATGTAATATAGCATCATCTACTGTACCTCTATAATGTTCTTCAAACATTTTAGTGATTTCTCTTGATACAGATACCTTAGAATCCCCACCATAATGTGCTTTAAAATCTGATAGAGTTTTTAAAAGCTTGTGTGGTGACTCGTAAAAAATTATAGTGCGACGCTCTTCTTTAAGAAATTCTAATCGTTTCTGTCGTCCTTTTTTAACTGGTAAAAACCCCTCAAAAACAAACTTATCACATGGCAAACCACTCACTACTAAGGCAGGCACAAAGGCTGTTGCACCTGGTAATGCCTCAACATTTAGATTATTTTCTAACATTTTACGTGTAATTAAAAAACCAGGATCACTAATGCCAGGTGAGCCTGCATCAGTTATTAATGCCATCTTTTCTCCATTTTTTATACGGCTTACAACATGATCTACAATTTTATGCTCGTTATGCATATGGTAAGAAAGCATAGGTGTTCTAATTTCATAATGCTGTAATAATTTACCACTGGTCCTAGTATCCTCGGCAAGGATAAGATCTACTTCTTTCAGTATTTCAACAGCACGATAAGTCATGTCTGCTAGGTTTCCTATAGGTGTAGGTACTAGATAAAGTTTCATAGAGTTTATTTATACTTTGGGTAACTAATGATTTTGAGAATTACGCTTTCGCGAAAGCGTATTTTAAAACACCTCTCAAAACCCTTATTTATATAGAAGTAAAATTAAGTATAATGATTTATTAATCCACCACGCAACCATTGGTAAGAAAAGTCATCTTATATTTATAACCAGACCAATCTTTATGAAATATCTACTAACCATAGTCATATTTGTTTTTTCGTGGACCTCATTATATAGTCAGACTACTGATCTTGCCATAACTGTTGAAGCTCAAGACCTTACAGGAAGTTCAATATCGCAAGCTCATTTTTATGAACGTTATACCTATTTAATCACTATAAGTAATACAGGTGCACCTGTGGCAAATGCTGATTTCAATCTGTCGCTTAGTTCAGTAAATAATATAGAAAGTGCTGTTGCTCAAAATAACCTGGGTGGCGCTATATCACCAGCATCAATTAATATTACGGGAAATTCTATTGATGGAATTTTACCTAATATGCCTAATTCTTCTAGTCTTAAAATATTAGTTACTGTAAGAGCCTCGCCTATATTTTTAGGCGGTGCAACGGCAACGGTTATGGTCAATCCACCATCTGGCACAACAGACACTAATCCATTAACTAACACCTCTGTGATAAGCATTATTATGACAGAAAGACCTATTGATTTTCAAATTACTCAAACTCAAATTATACCGGTTAGTAATGGTGCTTTAGCAAGTTGGGGAGATTCTGTCACCTATGAGATGACCATTCTCAACAATTCTGGTATTGAATATCCACTACAAAATTTCTTAATAGCCATACAAAATATAAACGGTGCTGGTAGTGCTATAGTGACCTTAGAGAATCTAACTTGTGTAGGTAGTAATGGAATGAACTGCCCGACGTTATCTGGTATTAATCCTACAACTAGTGTAAATCTTACTAATCAATTTGAATTTTACAATCATAATCAAGAGGTTGTATTTGCTGCTGGTGCATCATTCACTTTAAGGGTCACCTATAAAGTAGAAGAAGGTGATTGTAGTCGCTTAACACCTAATCAACCTTTAAAAATAGGTAATAGAGTTAGTATTCAATCTTATGTAAATAATACTGGTTTTAGTACTAACAACCTTATTCAGACAGATGCTTTATTAAATACTGCTTGTCCTTGTACTGATTTAACTTCTCAAGTAACAAAAGTTAGTCCAACAGCTGGAACACTTAGTGCCTGGACTGATATTGTCACCTTCGATTTTACATTTACTAATAATGGACCACTTGATATTATAGGTGGCGCTTATCTCATCAATACGAGTACCTTAAATACTGGTATTGAAATTTTAAGTACTAATTGTATTAGCACCACAGGCTCCATTAATTGTACTGATATTAATATAGTCACAACACCAGATTTTAGATGGCTTACAGACAATTTTACTTTTCCAGCTAACTCAAGTGTAACCGTTAGAACGACAGTTAGGTTTATACCACCAGAATGTACTGCTGGCGGTGTTGCACCTATTTGTAGCATGCGCGGGATAGTTTTTGAAAATGACAATGCATTAATTGATTGTGATTTATCAAATGATTTTGACGGCGATAGCATTCTTGGTCTACCTATAACTCCATGTGTAGATATCCCTAATAATCCAATTATTGAGATTGTTGAAACCCAGACTAATCCAGCACCTGGCGCTGGTCCATACCCTTATGGTAATGTTACTTATGAAATAATAATGAGCAATGTAGATACTGTTGCGCATCATATTAAATTTAAAGACACTCAATTTTCTCAAGGGACCGGTATTTTACAATCTATTATATGTACTAATACAACTGGTGGAGCCGTATGTCCATCAAGTTTAAATGAAAATATAGGTGTTGCAAACTCTCAAGGAGATACCTTCTGGGAAATATTAGATACAGATGGTTATATCATGCCTGCAAATAGTAGCGTTACCTATGAAAAAACAATAGACTGGACTCCAATTTGCTCTGTACTATCTACAAATGTCCAAGATAACCTAGAGATGTCTGCATTAGACTCTAGTCTTTCTGTTATTGCGACTGCTAGTGCTGGAGTTGCAACTCCTATGGTTCCATGTGTAGACCTAGTGGTACAGACCTATCCTTCTATAACATCTGCACCTATCAACACGCCATTAGATTGGATTATAGATATTACTAATTCTAACATCAGTACTGATGCTAATAATATAGACTTTACAGATTTACTACATCCCAATTTTATTATTACCGGCACACCTACGTGTACACTTATTACAGGTACAGCAACTTGTATCCCTACATTTAATGTTAGTGGAAATCTTATAGAAGGCATCATTCCATATATGGAGTCTGGTTCTACAATACAGGTACGCATACCTGTTACATCACCATCCTATGGTGGTAGTTTTGAAAATCGTGCCGAAGCGCAACCTGATTTTACACAACAAGGAGAGAATACACCAGATTCTAACATATCAACATCTAGCCTTTTTGTTCTAACATCTCAAACTTCTAAAAGTTTTGATCCAGCAGTTATTACTACTGGAGAAACATCCATTTTAACTTTTACACTCACCAACTCTGTAGGTCTACCTGCACAAGAGAATATAAGCTTTATAGATAATTTATCGCCTGAGATTACACTCTCTGGCAATGCATACTGGGTAGAGCAAAATAATGCAACAGCTAATTTTATAGATACTATAGGTACATCATTAATAGGAATTCAAAATCTTAGTTTTCCCGCAGGGACACAGCAAGTAAGTTTTGCGGTTGAAGTAACAAGTGAAGAAATCGGTTTCTATACAAACAGTTTTTTAAATTTCACTGCTCTTAATAATATTGATGTTTCTACGGCATTTGCAACTCTCGAGGTATTACCTGTACTAGATTTAAGTGTTACTAAAACGGTAGATAATAATAATCCAGATGTGAATAGTATTGTCACCTTTACAATTCTAGTAGAAAATATAGGAAGTGCAATCGCTACGGACGTTACTGTAGAAGAGTTTTTACCTAGTGGTTATAATTATATATCACATGTTACCTCAACAGGTAGTTTTGATAATTCAACTGGCTTATGGTCAGTAGGCGATATGGTGGCAGGTAGCACTGCTACTTTACAAATAACTGTAGACTTTAATATCCCAGGAGATTTTATTAACGTTGTGAATGTATATAGCAGTAATTTATTACCCGATATTAATTTAGATAATAATACAGCGATTGCCATTACTAGACCGGACTGTCTTAAAATACCAGAAGGATTCTCACCTAATAATGATGGTATTAATGACACTTTAGTCATAGAATGTATTGAACTATATCCCGACAGCAAACTCAAAATCTTCAATCGTTATGGAAGTATCGTTTATGAAAATACAGGATATCAAAACGACTGGAACGGTATTCCTAATAGTGGACTTTTACATAATAGCGGTAACCTATTACCAGTAGGCACTTATTTTTGGCAATTAGATCTCAATGATGGTAGTGAAGCTAGAGTAGGTTGGATTTATATCAATCATTAATATTACGCTTTCGCGAAAGCGTGATATTATCTCACCCATTTCCTAACTAGATAACCCGTAAAGTAAGAAATAAATAGTAGAAGCACGCCTATTATGGGAAGAGTATAGCCGCCATCTTTTGCTGCTATATGAGCTCCCATGGCTAGTAACATATCAAAGAAGAAGCCTGCATAAGCCCATTCTGTTAACCAGCGATTGCCTCTCCATAAAATCATTGCTACACCTGCTATTTTAAACACGGCTAATGGATAAATAACCCAGGTGGGAAATCCTAAAGATTTGAAGAAACCTGTTACCATATCATACTGCAGTAAATACATACTTGCAGACCATAGCATTAAGGCACATAATAAACCTGTGACAATCCAGTAAATGTATTTCATAGCAATTAATTAATCATACTTTGCCTCTACGATTTGCATAAAACGCTCAACATAAGCATCTTTTCCTTCCCAATTATTATAATCAGGTTTTACCATTGAGGTAATAAAGTTTTGAGCTTCTATTTTGCTTTCCATTGTATTTAATTGAGATAGCACGCGATTATAATCTTGATCACTACCATTAAATAAATGCTTTATAAAACCTATACGATCGTTCATTCCTATTTTTAATCCAGATTTTAAACGGTCATTAATGGATTGCCCTTTTCCGGCTTGATTGTTAATTTTGCGCTCAAACTCTGGCATTTTTTCATAACCAGCAGTTAGATCTTCCATATCATTTTTTTCATATGTAGGCTTAGGAAAATCAATTTCAATCTCCTCTTCAGGAAACTCATCTACCATCTTATGAATAGTGGATATACCAGGTAATTCTATTTCCTCTCTCATGTCTTCATCTGCAGGGACAAATAAATCACTTAAGTCTGGATTTGAGAAAGCGTCCTCAGCATTTGACTTTGCAATTTCCATGGCTTGCTCTACTTCTTGTGTTACACTTTCAACATCCTCTTGTGCAGCGGTAAATGCTTCTTCTATCTTTTCTTGCACTTCAACAGTTCCTGCGGTAGGTTGCACATCACCAAAGTGTTTTTCTGTAAAAGAAAGGATCGTTAATTTCTCATATAATTCTTTGGCTACAGATTGTAGCTCGTGAATATCTTCCTTATTCTTCATTTGTAGAATGCGGTGTGCAAGACTAGTAAGATCTGCTGCTATTTTCTTTTTCATAATGGTTTAATATGCCGCTGGTTTTATTGTATTTTTGAAACTGATTTGCGAGAATCGCAGTCTCAATTTTTAACGCCTGTAAATTACAAAATGTTTCTAGAAAACACGGTAAATCATAAAGAGCAATTCGGCTGGATCGAGGTGATTTGCGGTTCCATGTTCTCGGGAAAGACTGAGGAGTTGATACGCAGACTCAAAAGAGCACAATTTGCACAACAAAAAATAGAAATTTTTAAGCCTGCAATAGATGTGCGATATGATGAGGAAAACGTTGTTTCTCACGATTCTAATGAGATACAAAGCACACCAGTGCCAGCAGCAGCAAATATCCCATTACTAGCAGCAGACTGCGATGTAGTAGGTATTGATGAAGCTCAATTTTTTGATGATGAAATTGTTACTGTATGTAATGATCTAGCAAATCGCGGTATACGAGTTATCGTTGCTGGACTAGATATGGATTTTAAAGGAAACCCTTTTGGACCTATGCCAGCACTTATGGCCACTGCAGAGTATGTTACAAAGGTGCACGCTGTTTGTACTAGAACAGGCAACCTAGCGCAATTCAGTTACCGTAAAACTAATGATGAAAATGTAGTCATGTTGGGCGAGCAACAAGAATATGAACCATTAAGTCGTGGTGCTTACTATAAAGCAATGCTTGCTCATAAAGTAAAAGAACTAGATGTTCAAGATCCCGAAGAACTAGCACAAAAAAATAAATCTTAATGCCATTACAAGGTACCCGATTAGAAGTTAACCTTGCTGCACTAGAACATAATTTTCATTTTTTGAAAAATAAACTTCAGGCTGGAGTTAAGTTTATGGCCGTAGTTAAGGCAAATGCCTATGGACATGGAGCAGTTACAATTGCGCAACGTTTACAAGAATTAGATGTAGATTATTTTGCTGTGGCTTATGTGTCAGAAGCTGTAGAGCTGAGAGATAACGGTATTCAAAAACCTATTCTCGTACTGCATGCACAAACTTTTATGTTAGATACATGTATAGATCGATGCATTGAGCCGGTTATTTATAGTCTAGAAATGCTAAATGCGTTTATCACAACTGCACAGAGAAAACAGCAACAATCCTACCCTATACATCTAGAATTCAATACCGGTTTAAATAGGATAGGTATAGATTTTAAAGATATTGAAGAGGTTATTTCTAAAATAACATCTAATTCGTCAATAAAAGTTCGTGGACTACAGTCACACCTAGCAGCGAGTGAAGATTTAAATGAGCGTGATTTTACCAACTCACAAATCAAACTATTTAAAAAAATTAATGCTCGATTAGAGGCTGTCCTACCATATCCTTTTTTAAAACATGAGTCTAATACTAGTGGTATTTTAAATTTTAAAAATGCTCATTTCTCTATGGTGCGATCTGGCATAGGTCTTTATGGATATGGAAACGATCAAAAATTTGATGCAGAGTTAATTCCTATAGCTTCTTTAAAATCTGTTATATCACAAACGAGATGGATTGAAGCTGGAGAAAGTGTGAGTTACAACCGTAAATTTATCGCTGTTGAAAGAACAAGATATGCGGTAATTGCATTAGGGCATGGTGATGGTATTAACCGCATTTATGGATATGGTAAAGCACATGTTTCTATTAATGGAAAACTTGCACCTACCCTAGGAATTATATGTATGGACATGTTTATGGTTGATATTACTAACATTGATTGTCATGTGGGAGATGAAGTTGTCATATTTGGTGAACAACTTACCGCAAGAGATATGGCAGAAAAGGCAGGAACGATATCTTATGAAATCCTCACGGGAATTCAAAAGAGAGTACCACGCACATATACTAAATAGTTATTTCATCGGTTTTTATTACATTTTCATCGTCGGTTTATCGATTTTTAAAAAAAACGTTTAGAATATTTTAACAAATCACAGTTTCTATATCTAAATTGCACCTCATTAACCATAACAAATAAATAACATGTTAAAAGAATTTAAGAATTTTATTATGACGGGTAACGTCCTAGATCTTGCCGTTGCCGTATTACTAGCTGGAGCAGTAGGTCTTGTAGTAAATGGATTTGTGAAGATGATTATGATGCCTATCATAGGACATTTTGCCGGAGGAATGAGTTTTGAAGACTTAAAAATTATTTTAAGTGAAGCTCAACTAGCTGCAGATGGATCTGTTGCTGTGGCAGAAAATGCTATCCAGTACGGAGCATGGATTAATACAATTATCAACTTAATTATTGTAGGTTTTGTTCTTTTCATGATTGTTAAAGCATACAACAAGACTAAAAAACCAGTAGAAGAGGCACCAGCAGAACCTGCAGGTCCTTCACAAGAAGAGCTTTTAGCTGAAATACGCGATGTATTAAAAGCTAAAAACTAAAAGTTAGTTCCATAAGTATTTTAAAAGCCGTTCTGTTAATAGCAGAACGGCTTTTTTATTTATCAATTTTTGAAAATATTAGGACTCATATCAATTCTAGGATTTACTTTTGAGCAACTAAAATTTATTTTCATGAAAATAGCAGTAGTAGGCGTTACCGGAATGGTAGGCCAAGTCATGTTGCAGGTTCTAGAAGAACGCAACCTTAATGTTTTAACTCTTATTCCAGTGGCCTCAGAGAAATCTGTAGGAACTGAAATTACTTTTAAGGGTAAACAGGTAAAGGTAGTAAGCATGAAACAGGCTATTGAAATGCGACCAGACATTGCCTTATTCTCTGCTGGTGGTTCTGTGAGTTTAGAATTTGCTCCACAATTTGCTTCTGTAGGTACGACAGTAATTGATAATTCAAGTGCATTCCGCATGGATGCAGACAAGAAACTAGTCGTTCCAGAAATTAATGCCAGTGCTTTAACAAAGAACGATAAAATCATTGCAAACCCTAATTGCTCAACCATTCAAATGGTTCTTGCATTAGCACCATTACATAAAAAATACCGTATTAAAAGACTAATTGTTTCTACTTATCAATCCATTACAGGAACTGGAGTAAAAGCCGTACAGCAATTAGAAAACGAGTACAACGGTGAAAAAGGTGAAATGGCTTATCCATACCAAATCCATAAAAATGCTATTCCACATTGTGATGTTTTTGAAGAAAATGGATATACTAAAGAAGAGCTCAAACTCATAAGAGAAACTCAAAAGATTCTAGACGATCGTACAATTGCTGTAACGGCGACTGCGGTGCGTATTCCCGTAGTAGGTGGTCACTCAGAGTCAGTAAATCTAGAGTTTGAAAAAGAGTATAATGAAAACGACATACGTGAAATCCTTGCAGATACTGATGGCGTTACTGTGCAAGATAACGTAGATGTGAACCTTTATCCTATGCCATTAATGGCTCACGGAAAAGACGATGTTTTTGTGGGTCGCATAAGACGTGATCACTCTCGAGAAAACGCCTTGAACATGTGGATCGTGTCTGATAATCTAAGAAAAGGTGCTGCTACCAATGCCGTACAAATAGCAGATTATTTGATACAAAATAATTTAGTAGGATAATTATTCTACTTGATTAATCATCATATGATTATTGTCAATAATATTGTAAACGTTTAAGTACTCACTTGTTAATTTTTTGTTAAACTGTTTTTTTTTCGTACATGAATGGGCTTAGATTTGTTCATCCCCTGAATAAATAAATATTAGAATAATTAAACATTTTTCTCACTCGAGAATGGTTTAATGATTAAATTTATAAAGTATGTTTAGGAGGAATTCTTCTGTTGTTACCATTCTTGGTTTGCTTTTATTTTCTATAGTCATGGTCACTTCTTGTGAGAAGGATGATGATTTACGTATTCTTCAGGAGACAGTTGGTCATAATTTAAAAATGAATATTGTTTCTTATGAGACCTTGAAACAATCCTATCTTATTACTCAAAACACTCAAGATATATTAGGGTACAGAAATAAGAGTATAGATTCAACGGGATATGGCATTCAAATTGATACCAGTAGAATACAAGTGCTTGAAAGTGATTTTTATAAATCATATACTTTTCAAGTAGTTCAAGATTCTATAGAAAAACAACAAGTGCTTAAAAATTATGTGTTGACTGTCTATAACGATAGTACATTATATCAGTTTACGATTGATTATCCAGTCTTACAAAACGGTATTTATGATATTAATAACGCCACGGCTAGAAACTATGATGGTAATAGGCTCTACAAAAATGATGTAAATGGTTGCGGTTGGAATGAAATTGCAGTTACCAGCTGGCGGGAAACATGTGTAGAGACTACTTGTAAAGGTAGGGGAAAGCATACTTTTTCTCAAGGAGCCACATGTACGACATGGTGGGGAACTTCTGGTGGAGCAACGAGAACCTGCACCGGTGGCTAGGTTACTAGATGTCAAACTGGTGGTGGAACGAGTCATGACCCATTTGGCACCGATGATAATCCTGGCGGTAGTGGTCCTACAGACCCAAATGATTCAGGAGATCCCGATGAGATAGGAACCACTCCTAATGATGGTGGTGCGCTGGATCCTGTTGATGTGGATGTTTTATGTAATGAAGTTGTAAATCGCTTTAGCCAACAACTTTTCTCGGATAAAATTGAAAATATAAAAGAAAAATTGTCATTAAAAAAAGAATACGGACACGTAGAAAATGGATTTGGAAATTTTGTTCCTGTTGAATCTGATACAGATTATTCGGCAATTAATGATGTGCCTGTTGATACAACAACTATTGGAATGATGCACTCCCATTTCAATAATTTTGCTACAGGTAATATCCATCCAGAAACCGGTGATCCAGAAATAATAAAACCTATTAAAATACAATCCCCTAAAGATGTGCAACTGTTTCTAGTCCTTTTGAGAAACGCAGCAAACAACAATATACCTCTTAAAAAAGTATACTTGACAATGGTCTCCTCTTCTGGAGTTTACACTCTTAAATATGATGGAAATGCTAACAATATTCCTGCGGGAGGATCTACTAATGGATTAACCGCAGAAAAGTTTGAAAAAAAGTTTATTGAATATATCAAGAAATATAAAAATGAAAGAGGTTTATTGAAATTCATGAAAGATGAAATGGGCATTTCTAATGTATCATTGTACAGAACCATGAATAATGGAAATACTAAAAAATATTATCTTGAGGGAGATAAAGACAAACTTAAAAAAGATGTATGTCATGAAGATTAAAATTATAGCATTACTAATATTAACATTAACTATGTATTCAAATGAGTTAAAGGCTCAAGACGTAATTATGAGCCTAGACACATTTACAACTTATGCTGATGATCCAGACTCCAGCATTCCAGATGAGATCACTTACATTAAAGACGTTAATAATAAGTTAGATCCATTTGTCGGTACTTTTATTGGTAATCATGAAGGAAAGTCATTTACATTTGTCATTTCCAAAATTACAGGTCCTTTTGCAGATATTATTGCAGACCAACTCAACATAAAATATAAGATAGAAGATTCAAATGGAGTTGTTTTGGCTCAAACCTTAAATCTATCAAACAATTCTTTTGATATAGGCGGTATTTGTTTCACACCCGAAGGTTTTTATACAGCGAGCTATGTTGGCTTCGATGGTTGTGCACAAGCAGGTACTTTTTCTATGGTGCTTTCTGATACTACTAATCTACCAACTGTGTCACCTAACCAACTTACTGTTTATCTGGATCCAGCTAGAGAATTGTTAACTAACGATGAATGCCCTAATGGGGCAAGCCCACATATTTTCCCCACAAATGAACATTTTGTTCTTACTAGAATTTAATAAAAACTGTCTTACTACTATATAAACCGCTTTTAACTAACTTTACATCAGTTAAAAGGGATTTTTTATGACACTACGTTTACTTTATTTATTCTTATGCTTTTCTGTTTGCTCTCATGCACAATTTTGGGTAGAGAATGCCTCTGGTTTTCCGTTATCAAATACGGGCCTTTCCAAAATTCATATTGTAGATGATAACATAGCCTGGGCAACTGGTTATGATGGTATCAACCCAAATGTAAATGTGCAACGCTTCACGACTACTAGCGATGCTGGTGCTACCTGGACAGCTGGAACTATAGATGTAGGAAATGCTAATCTAGGAATCTCAAACATCTCTGGTGTAAGTGCAACAACAGCATATATAGCCGTTCATCCACGTGCTTCAGGTCAGATAGGTGGTGTGTGGCAAACAGTTGATACAGGAATTACTTGGACTCGTCAATCTGGCGCTCTTTTCAATAGCGCGACTAGTTTTACAAATGTGGTTCATTTTTATAATACAAATGATGGTGTCGTGATAGGCGATCCCGCAGGCGGCTATTGGGAAATATACACGACAACAAATGGTGGTACTAGTTATACTAGAGTTCCTAGTTCAAACATACCTGCGCCTTTAACCAACGAGGTAGGTTATCTAGCACAGTATACTCATTTAGGTAATAACATTTGGTTTACTACTAGCGCAGGAAGAGTCTATCATTCTGCAAACATGGGAAACAATTGGAGCGTTTTTAATACACCACTTAGTGATTTCGGTGGAACAAATTTAAGTGGAGATATTACTTTTAGTACCGCAAATAAAGGAATGATTCAAGATAATTCTGGTAACTTATTTATAACACAAGATGCTGGAACCACATGGAATCCAGTAAACATCTCTGGCACAGGCTTCCCATACGGTGGTGCTATTGCTTATATCCCAAACTCTTCTAGAGTGGTGAGTACCGGCGGTGATACTGCACTAGCAGGTACCGCTTACTCTACAGATGACGGCATTACATGGACTAATGTAAGTACAGATCAACATGTTGACGTCGCTTTTTTAGATGAGGATACTGGTTATAGTGGCGGATTTAGCACTATTAGTACACAAGATGGTGTTTATGTCTATACAGACAGTGTACTGTCTACTTATGATCAATTAGCAACAGATGGTTTTTCTATTTACCCTAATCCTAGTTCAGAATTTATCAATATTTTAAGTACTCAACCCATAGAAAAAGTTGAAATTTATGATATCAATAGTAGATTATTAATGGAATATAGTAACATATCATTGATTGATGTGACTGATTTACAAAGTGGTATTTATTTTATTAAAGTTAATGCTAATACTACTTCAACCACACAGCAACTAATAAAAAACTAACTATGAAAAAAACACTTCTCGCAGCCACTGTTCTTATGGCATTGGTATCTTGTGAAGACAAAAAACAGGATTCAAAAAAAATGGAAATTACTTATCCTACCACACAAACAGTAGATCATGTTGATAATTATCATGGTACAGATGTACCAGATCCATACCGCTGGCTAGAAGATGATCGTAGTGCAGAGACCGGTGAATGGGTTAAAGCACAAAATCAAGTTACTAATAGTTACTTAGATCAGATACGCTTTCGCGAAAGCGTAAAAAACCGTCTCACAGAATTATGGAACTATGAAAAAGTAGGAGCGCCATTTATAGAAGGTGACTATACTTATTTCTATAAAAATGACGGGTTGCAAAATCAATATGTTATCTACAGATTCCCAAATGATGGAAATATGGAAGATGCTGAGGTTTTCTTAGATCCTAACTCCTTTTCTAAAGATGGAACAACTTCACTAGGTGGAACTTCTTTTACTAAAGATGGTTCTCTGTTTGCTTACGCGATTTCTGAAGGAGGAAGCGACTGGAGAAAAATTATCGTGCTCAATACAGAGGACTTAAGTCAAGTAGGAGACACCATTAAAGATGTAAAGTTTTCTGGAATGTCTTGGAGAGGAAATGATGGATTCTATTATTCCAGCTATGATAAACCAGATGGTAGTGAGCTCAGTGCTATGACCGACCAGCATAAGTTGTATTACCACAAATTAGGAACACCACAGAGTGCTGATCAAGTAATCTTTGGCGGTACACCAGATCAAAAATATCGTTACGTAGGTGGTGGTGTTACCGACGATCAGAACTATCTAGTCATTTCTGCCAGTACTTCTACAAATGGTGGTAAAATGTTCATGAAAGAATTAAATAAACCTAATGCTCCATTAGTTACTATTTTAGACAATTTTGATACCAATACTTATTTATTACATAATGAAGGTTCTAAGTTATGGCTGGTGACAGACTATAATGCACCTAACAAACGTATCGTTACAACCGACTTTTCTAACCCAACTCAAGAAAATTGGGTAGATGTGATTCCTGAAACAGAAAATGTGTTGTCACCTTCTACTGGTGGTGGATATATATTTACAGAGTATATGGTAGATGCTGTATCTAAAGTGCAACAATACAATTATGATGGTACATTGGTAAGGAATGTAGAATTACCAGGAATAGGAAATGTAGGCGGTTTTGGTGCTAAAGAAAAAGATGAAACGTTATACTATAGCTTTACTAATTACACCACTCCTGGAAGCACTTATTTATATGATATAGAAAAAGGAACTTCAGAACTGTATCGCAAACCAGAAATTAAGTTCAATAGTGATGAATATGAGTCTAAGCAGGTATTCTATACCTCTAAAGACGGCACTAAAATCCCTATGATTATTTCACACAAAAAAGGATTAGTATTAGATGGTAAAAACCCAACTATTCTTTATGGTTATGGCGGTTTCAATATTTCATTAAATCCAAGTTTCTCAGTTTCTAGAGCTGCATGGATGGAAATGGGCGGTATTTATGCCGTGGCAAATTTACGCGGTGGTGGTGAATATGGTAAAAAATGGCATGACGCTGGTACTAAAATGCAAAAGCAAAACGTATTTGATGATTTTATAGCTGCTGGTGAATGGTTAAAAGACAACGATTATACCTCTACAAAATATCTTGCCATCCAAGGTGGTTCTAACGGTGGATTGTTAGTAGGGGCAACGATGACACAGCGACCAGATTTAGCTGGTGTAGCATTCCCAGCGGTAGGTGTATTAGATATGTTAAGATATAATAAGTTTACCGCAGGTGCAGGATGGGCTTATGACTATGGAACCGCTGAGGATAATCCAGAAATGTTCAATTATCTTAAAGGATATTCCCCATTACACAATATTAAACAAGGTGTTTCTTATCCAGCGACTATGGTAACTACAGGTGATCACGATGATCGAGTAGTTCCAGCACACTCGTTTAAATTTGCTGCTGAACTGCAGTCTAAACAAGCTGGAGATGCTCCTACCTTAATAAGAATAGAGACTGATGCTGGTCACGGTGCAGGTAAATCAACCGCACAAGTAATTCAAGAACAAACAGATATTTATAGTTTTGCCTTATTTAATATGGGCTTTGAAGAACTACCAGAACTAAGTACAAGAGTAAAAATGTAAATTTTACATTTCATTAATAGACAATTACTAAAACCCATGCAATTTGCGTGGGTTTTTTATTTCATAACTATTAAATAATAATTTATAAACCATCATATAAGACCTAGCTAACACTATTCAGCTATTGAAGACTTTGTTTTGTACATGCCAAAAAATCAATAAAATGAATAAAATTATTTATGCCTTAATTGCAATTATACTATGTAGTTGTAATAATAATGATGATAGAAGTGATCATATCTCACTATCTACTGAAGTAAATTTTCAAAGAGCTGCAACTATTCAAGTCGGTGGTGCCGGCAGTGCAGAAATAAGTGCTTATGATATAGTCAGTAAAAAACTATTTGTTATAAATGCAGAGTCCAATCAAGTTAATGTTTATGACTTATCAAACCCTAGTATTCCAATTGAACAACCAGCTATTACATTAACAAGCGGAGCTCCTAATAGTGTTGCAGTTGGTGATGGTATTATTGCCGTAGCGGTAGAGAATGACAATAAACAGCTTAATGGTACCGTCGTTACCTATGATATTGAGAGTCAAACTTTACTAGATAGCTATACCGTAGGCGCATTACCAGATATGGTTACTTTTACACCAGATGGTGAAAAAATTCTCGTTGCCTGTGAAGGTGAGCCTAATGATGATTATACCATCGATCCTGAAGGAACTGTAGGCATTATTACACTATCAAATGGAGCGATACAATTAATCAATTTTGCGAGTTTAAATAATCAAAAAGCGGCTTTAAAGAATGATGGTGTACGTATTTATGGTCCAGGTGCCACTGTAGCTCAAGACTTAGAGCCAGAATATATAGTGGTGTCTGAAAATGGAAATACTGCATATGTCACTTGTCAAGAAAACAATGCACTGATAAGTATAGATGTAAATGCTGCAACTATAAACTATGTAAAAGCTTATGGTGTTAAGGATTATAATAATCCTTTAAATAGCATAGACGCCAGTGATAGAGATGATGTAACACAATTAAAAAATTGGCCTGTACTTTCATATTATCATCCAGATGGTATGGATATCGTTACTATAAATGGTCAAGAATTGATTGTTACAGCAAATGAAGGAGATGCTCGCGATTACGATGGGTATTCTGAAGAAGAAAGAGTTAAGGACCTTATTTTAGACCCAACAGCTTTTCCAGATGCAGCTACTTTACAAATGGATGAAAATATTGGTAGATTAAAGATTACAACTGCAAATGGTGATATCGATGGTGATGGTGATTATGATGTAATTTACGGATATGGTGGTCGTAGCTTCAGCTTTTGGGATACCAATGGAAACCTTGTTTATGATAGTGGTAATAGTATAGCAGTAAACACTCTAAATATCAACCCTACACGATTCAATGATGAAGATGGACGTAGTGATGATAAAGGTGCTGAGCCAGAAGCAGTAGCTGTTTTAGAAATAAAAAGTAATACATCAAACACTAATTCTATAAACAACAGATATATACTCGCCGTAGCTATGGAACGTACAGATGGTGTTTTATTATATGATGTTACAAACCCTAATAATCCAGTATTTCTTACATGGTTAGAAGCAATAGGTGATGAAGCACCAGAAAGTTTATTAATGATTCCACGAGAAGAAAGTGGTAATGATAAAGCATTGCTAATCATAAGTAATGAAGATAGCGGTACCGTTAACATCTATCAAAACAATGTTTTAGATTAAATCATCCACTTAATAATATTAAACCCATGCAAATTGCATGGGTTTTTTAGTTTCTAGCAAATACCTTTGTAATATGTTACATTTAAAAGACCTTCAGTTTTCATATCCACAAGGTAAAGCCTTACATAAAATCAATTTAAAAATTGATCAAGGAACACACGCGGCACTTATAGGTGAAAGCGGTTGTGGAAAAAGTACTTTACTGAATTTAATCTATGGCTTGCTACAAGAAGAAAGTGGTGAAATAACTTTTGAAGGTAAAATATTAGATGGGGCAGATTTTCATCTCGTACCAGGTCATCCCATGATGAAGTATGTACCGCAAGAGTTTGATTTAATGCCTTTTACTACCGTATTTGAAAATGTAGGGGAGCATCTTTCCATACAGATTGATGACAGAGTATCTCGCATTGCAGATTTACTTCATATAGTCGATATGAGCGACTTTAAAGATCGCAAGGTAAAAACATTAAGCGGCGGGCAAAAACAGCGCGTAGCAATTGCTAAAGCGCTCGCTCAACAACCTAAGGTCTTACTACTAGATGAACCTTTTTCAAACATTGATAATTTTAGGAAAAACGACTTAAGACGTAGCCTGTTTTCTTATCTTAAAAAAGAGAATATTACCTGCCTAATTGCGACACATGATAAAGATGATGTGCTACCATTTACACATCAAACTATAATCATGCGCAATGGCCATATCATTGATCATAGAAAAACTATCGATTGCTATCAAAAGCCGTTCAATAAATACGGAGCCTCTCTATTCAATGAGGTAAATGTAATTCCAGTAGGATGGTTTAATAATGCTGAAGAAATCATATGCTATCCTGAACAGCTTGCTGTTAATGAAAAAGGCATTGAAGTAATTGTAGAAAACTCTTATTTTAAAGGAGCAGATTATCTAATTCAAGCTACATATCAAGATGAAACCTTATTATTCAATTCGCTTGAGAAACTCGAGACTGGTCAAAAAGTAAAATTAGCTTTAAAGAGCAATTAAAACTTAGATGACAACTCAGTTTAAAAATTCAACAACTCAGTAAAAGAGAATAGTTACCAGCCTTATTTCATAGGATGTTTGTATCATCAAACCATGACCTATGAAAACTCTATTTTTATTACTAAGTATTACCTTATCAATATCTAGTCTAGCACAGACCACTATAAGCGGCCAGGTTCTAGATGAGAAAAATGTGCCTGTATTAGGAGCAAATGTTTATTTACAAGGTACATATGATGGCGCTACAACAGATATTGATGGTAAGTTTTCTTTTACTACTTCAGAGACTTCTTACGTTACCTTAGTAGTAAGCTTTATAGGCTATGAAGACTTTAATCAACAAGCTCTAGTAAATGAACTAGAAGGATTAGAGATACGCTTTCGCGAAAGCGTAAACAGTCTTAACTCTGTAATACTTAATGCTGGAACATTAAGCGCTGGAGACAGTTCTAAGGCGAGTGCGCTTAAACCGCTCGATATCGTTACTACGGCTGGCGCAGTCGGTGATTTTGTAGGTGCACTGCAAACACTTCCAGGAACAAGTGCAAATCCAGATGATGGTCGCCTTTTTGTACGTGGTGGTAGCGGTGAAGAAACTCAAGTGTTTATAGATGATAGTAGAGTTTTCCGCCCTTTTGTTCCAGTAACAGGGAACATACCTACACGAGGTAGATTTTCCCCATTTTTATTTGACGGAATCTCTTTTTCTACCGGTGGATACAGTGCAGAGTATGGTGATGCTCTATCGAGCGTATTATTATTAAATACTACTGACGTACCTGTAGAGGAAAAAACAGATTTACAAATTATGAGTGTAGGTGGTGGCGTAGGAAACACACAAATTTGGGGAAAGAATAGCATCAGCGTTAATGCCAGTTATATTAATCTAGGTCCATACAATCAGTTAATACCACAAAACAACCAGTTTGAAGATCCATATGAATCTATAAGTGGTGAGGCTGTTTATAGACATCAACTAGACAAAGGAATGTTTAAGGCCTATAGTGCTTATTCCTATAGCAATTTTAGTATCATTCAAGAAGACATTGATATAGAAGATGGTATCTACTTTGGACTTAAAAATGGAAATTACTATGGAAATTTAAATTATGAAGAACGTCTTAAAAATGATTGGAGAATTGAAGCTGGTATTAGTCTTGCACATGATCGCAATGACATTAATGTCGCTGGTACTGACGTAGATACTAGAGAAAATGCCTTACATGCAAAATTAAAATTGCGCAAGCGCTACAACAACTACTTTAAAATACATTATGGAATTGAACAATTCTTAATTAACTATGAAGAAAATGTCATCATAAATAATGATATATATAAGTCATCTTTAAATTCATCAAACACTGGCGCATTTACAGAGGCTGAAGTCTTTTTATCAAAAGATCTTGCCTTTAAGGCTGGTGTAAGGGCAGATTATTATGGATTGAGTGAAGAGTTACTTATTTCTCCTAGACTAAGTGCGGCTATAACTGTATCTCAAAACTGGCAGGCATCTTTTGCTTATGGACAGTTCTATCAACAAGCTCAAAATAATATTCTTCAGTATGATCAAGAACTAGCACCAGAAAGTGCAGAGCATTATATCCTTAACTTTTTATATCAAAAAGATGGACGCATGCTGCGCGCAGAAACCTATTATAAAAATTATTCTAGTCTATTAACCTATAATACTGACAGGCCACAATTAGAAAGTAATTTTAAAGTAAATGGAAATGGCTATGCGACTGGATTAGATGTGTTTTGGCGAGATGAGAAAACTGTTAAAAACCTAGATTACTGGATCAGCTATTCATATTTAGATACTGAAAGACAGTATCTTAATTTTCAAGAAAGCGCAACGCCCAATTTTGCAAGTGCTCATAATTTCAGCGCAGTTGGGAAGTATTGGGTTGAGGATTTAAAATCACAAATAGGTCTTACCTATAATTATACCAGTGGTAGAGCTTTTACTAATCCTAACCGCACAGGTTTTCTTAATGATAAAACGGCTTCATTTCAAAGTTTAAATTTAAACTGGGCTTATCTCATCGATCAACAAAAAATCGTATTCCTATCAGTGACAAACCTATTAGGAAGAGAAAATACCTTTAATTATCAATACAGTAATACACCTGATCAGATGGGCAATTTTGATCGTAGATCTATAGGTCAGGCAGCAGATAGATTCTTTTTTGTAGGCTTCTTCTGGACGTTAGGTAGTAATGACAATCAATTAGATAATTTATAAAATCATCCTATACAACAACTCAGTATCAAGATATGACAGTTGGGTTTATTAAGATTTTGCATATGCTTATTACACAGCATATTTACCATATCAATAACTATTAAAACTTTAATTATGAAATCCATTACCACTCTTATCATTCTGTTTATATCACTTTCTATAAACGCCCAATCCAGCTATGAAAAAGCGATGATTAAAGGATTAGAACTTATGAGAACAGATTTACTTGCTGCATCACAACAATTTGAAAGAGTTGCCGCTGCAGAGTCTAACAAATGGGAACCAGCTTACTATGTGGCACTTTGCAATATCAATAGTTCATGGGGACAAAATCCAAAAGATGAAACTGTGCTCTACATGAAAAAAGCTCAGGATTATATTAATGATGCCATGGCTATTTCTATAGACAATCCAGAATTAATAGTTTTACAAGGACTTTTAAATACTTGCTGGATTACCTATGATGCACGTACTTATGGTATGAAACTATCTCCAGCAACAACTGCATTATATGAGAAAGCTCATAAAATAGCGCCACATAATCCTAGAGTTGTTCTTTCTAAAGCTGAATGGTTGATGGGTAGTGCAAAATATTTTGGCAAAGATGTTACACCATATTGTAAACTCATAGATGAAGCCATTGACTTATTTGAAAAAGAAGAAATCACTGGTTTTACACCGTCTTGGGGAAAGGAAAGAGCATTAGAGATACAGGCCTCTTGCAATAAAAATTAATTGAATTAGCCTTCTATAAAAAAACCCTTATTACATGTAGTAATAAGGGTTTTTAATATATTTTAAAAATCTATTATTTCTCTGGATCCATTACAAAATCATTCATAAATGCCGTGGTATAGTTACCAGCAACATAATCTGGATGATCCATTAACTGTCTATGAAAAGGAATTGTAGTTTTAATACCTTCAATAACAAATTCATCTAATGCTCTTTTCATTTTATCTATCGCTTCCTGACGTGTACGTGCAGTTGTAATTAACTTTGCTATCATAGAATCATAGTTAGGTGGGATAGAATATCCTGCATAAACGTGAGTATCTAGACGTACACCATGACCACCAGGTGCATGTAGGGTAGTAATTTTACCTGGAGAAGGACGGAAATCGTGATAAGGATCTTCTGCATTAATACGACACTCTATTGAGTGTAAAGTAGGCTCATAATTCTTACCAGATATCTTTACACCAGCAGCTACTAGAATTTGTTCTCTAATAAGATCAAAATCTATAACTTGCTCTGTAATAGGGTGCTCTACTTGAATACGAGTATTCATTTCCATAAAGTAGAAATTACGGTGCTTATCCACTAGGAATTCTACCGTACCAGCTCCTTCATACTTAATAAATTCTGCAGCTTTAACTGCAGCTTCTCCCATATCCTTACGCAACTTTTTAGTCATGAAAGGAGAAGGAACTTCTTCAGTTAATTTTTGGTGACGACGCTGTACAGAACAGTCACGTTCACTTAAGTGACATGCTTTACCATAAGAGTCACCTACTACCTGAATTTCAATATGACGTGGCTCTTCAATGAGTTTTTCCATGTACATATCATCATTACCGAATGCAGCTTTACTTTCTTGACGTGCACTTTCCCATGCTGCTAGTAAGTCTTCTTCTTTCCATACAGCACGCATACCTTTACCACCACCACCGGCAGTCGCTTTAAGCATGACAGGATATCCAGTTTCTAACGCAATTTTTTTACAATCGTCAAAATCTGCGATAATTCCATCAGATCCTGGTACACAAGGTACACCAGCAGCCTTCATCGTTTCTTTGGCCGTTGCCTTATCTCCCATTTTTGCAATCATATCTGGACTCGCACCGATAAATTTGATATCGTGCTCTCCACATATACGAGAGAAGTCAGCATTTTCAGAAAGAAATCCATATCCTGGATGAATAGCATCTGCATTTGTAATTTCAGCAGCGCTTATGATATTAGAAACTTTAAGATAAGATAAGTTACTAGGTGGTGGACCTATACACACGGCCTCATCTGCAAATTTAACATGGAGACTATCAGCATCAGCAGTTGAATAAACAGCTACTGTTTTGATACCCATCTCTTTACAGGTTCTAATAACTCTTAGAGCTATTTCACCACGATTTGCTATCAATATTTTTTTAAACATGATACTTTTTTTATGTTAGTGTAACTGTGGTATTTATGCTTTCGCGAAAGCGTATCCACAAAAAATCCCTCTTATATATTAAGAAGGATCTACTAAAAATAATGGTTGGTCAAATTCTACCGGAGAAGAATCATCTACTAATACTTTAACGATAGTACCAGAAACTTCACTCTCTATTTCATTGAAAAGTTTCATTGCCTCAATGATACAAAGTGTATCACCTTCTTTAATGCTATCTCCTACTTCACAGAAAAGTGGTTTATCTGGAGAAGGTTTTCTATAAAAGGTACCTATGATAGGTGATTTTACAGTAACATATTTACTGTTATCATCTGCCGCTGGTGCCGCTGGTGCTGCCTCAGTTGCTGGTGCTGCCGCTAGTGCCGCTGGTGCCGCTGCAGGTGCTGCTTGTGGCATAGGTGCTGCTTGCATAGGCAATGCTTGTTGTACATAAGTCACTTCATTAGAGTCTGATCCAGTTCTAATTGTGATTTTAACGTCATCCATCTCTAGCTTTACCTCGCTAGCTCCAGATTTTGCTACAAACTTGATTAAGTTTTGAATTTCTTTTATATCCATAATTTAAGTGGTTATGATTAGCTATTATAAGCCCATGTTAGTAAAATAGAGCCCCAAGTGAATCCACCGCCGAACGCGGCAAAGACTAACTTGTCACCTTTTTTTAATTGAGATTCGTATTCATTTAATAATAGTGGTAATGTAGCGCTAGTGGTATTACCATAGCGATCTATATTCATCATTACCTTTTCATCAGGCAGGTCTACCCGTTTAGCAGTAGCATCTATGATCCGTTTATTTGCTTGATGAGGTACTAACCAGTCTACATCTTCATTAGTAAGATGATTGCGTTTCACAATTTTCTCTGCAACGTCTGCCATATTAGAAACAGCATACTTGAAAACGTTTTTACCGTCTTGATAAACGACGTGTTGGTTATTATCTACGGTGTCATGGCTAGCTGGCATTAAAGAACCACCAGCTTCAATTTTTAAGAAGTTTCTTCCTATTCCATCACTTCTTAAAATTTCGTCTTCATATCCTACAGTATGATCCTCAGTGGCTTCAAATAGAGCTGCTCCTGCTCCATCACCAAAAATGATACATGTGGTACGATCTTTATAATCAATAATGCTGGACATCTTATCTGCACCTATAAGAAGAACTTTTTTATAACGGCCAGATTCTATATAACTGCTCGCGGTACTCATTCCATAAAGGAAACTGGAGCAAGCTGCTTGTAAGTCATAAGAAAAAGCGTTAACGGCACCTATCTCACTAGCTACATAAGCGGCTGTGGATGCTACGGGCATATCTGGTGTCACAGTTCCTACTATGACTAAGTCTATAGATACAGGATCTAAATCTTTTTTCTTGATAAGGTCTAGTGCTGCTTGAATAGCAAGGTACGACGTGCCCTTATCCTTGTCTTTTAAAATCCTGCGCTCTTTGATACCTGTACGTGTGGTAATCCACTCGTCATTTGTATCAACCATTGTCGCAAGGATAGCGTTAGTAAGCTTGTAGTCTGGCACGTAGCCGCCTACTGCAGTAATCGCCGCTTTGATGTTACTCATACAGGTGATTCTAGTAATTATTAGAGCCGTGAAAGCTACTGAAAAACTTGCAGAAATAAATAAAAATGACACGTTTTTAATTAAAACGTGTCATTTTTTATGAATTTGTAAAGAAAAGCCTTGTTTTCTACTGATTTATTAAATCAGAGAATTATGCTTCTACTTCTTCAGTTTTGTCTATTAATACATTACCGCGGTAATATAATTTACCTTCATGCCAGTGTGCTCTGTGGTAAAGGTGTGCTTCACCAGTTGTGCTATCTGTAGCAATTTGTGGAACACTAGCTTTGTAGTGAGTTCTTCTTTTATCTCTTCTTGTTTTGGAGATTTTTCTCTTAGGATGCGCCATGGCTATTTATTATTATCCGTTTTTATTTTCTTTAATGCGTCCCATCTGGGATCGGTACTTTCTTTATTGTCTTCTATTATGTCCAGGTTTTTAGGCTGTAGTTCTTCTAACTTATCGAGCAGTTCTGAATCTAGTGATCCGTCTTCAACTCCAGGATGAACTCTTTTTAATGGAATTCCTAGAACTAACATCTCATATACGTATTGACTTATGTTCAATTCATAAGCACCATGTGGTAAAATCAGAAGTTCTTCATTATCATCATTATATTCTGGACCGAATTTAATAATGACATCCATTTGTGTTTCAATTTCTAAGTCAAATGGCTCATTTGTTACATCACAATTGACATTAATTGAGCCTGAAGCTTCTAGATGTAATTCCATTATCGTGGACTTTTTATCTAAAGTTGCTTCAACATTTAACTGAGAACTATTAAAATCCTCAAAACCATAATTTTCAAAAAACGTATTATCAACCTCATATAGAAACTGATGTTTCCCCTGCTTTAAACCTACAAAGGAAATATTAAAATCTTTGAGTTCCATAATCTTCCTCGTTAAACGAGCGGGCAAAGATAATAAAAGTTATTAAAAATACATTGTTAATATTATCTACGTTTCTTAGAAAGATTTTTTAATGGGTTTGAAGACAGTTTTTCATACATAGTTCTGTGTCTAAAAATAGTAACCGCGGTATGAATTGCTGCCATAAATGAAGATGGGTTTGCATCGCCTTTTCCTGCAATGTCAAATCCAGTTCCATGATCTGGACTAGTTCTTACATGACTTAAACCTGCTGTATAGTTAACTCCAGTACCAAATGTTATCGTTTTAAATGGCACTAATCCTTGATCATGATATGATGCTAAAACAGCGTCAAATTGTACATGTTTCTTGTTTCCAAAAAAACTATCTGCTGGATATGGCCCGAATATTAACGTACCATCTTTTCTCAATTCTTCTAAGACCGGAATTAAAGTATCCTGATCATCTGTTCCTATTACACCATTATCTCCTACGTGAGGATTAATACCTAAAACAGCAATTTTAGGCTTCACAATTCCAAAATCCTTCTTTAAAGACTCCTTAATAGTTCCTATTTTAGTTTTAATCACTTTTTCTGTAATCTGATTAGGCACGTCTTTTAAAGGAACGTGATCTGTAAGTAATCCGACTCTTAAATCTTCAGAAACCATAAACATTAAACTTTCCCCATCTAGCTCTTGATTAAGATAGTCTGTATGACCAGGGAATTTAAAATCATCTGATTGTATTGATTCTTTATGAATAGGTGCTGTCACTAAAACATCTATCTGATTTGATTTTAAAGCAGCTGTAGCGGCCTTTAAGCTTCTTATAGCTAGTTCACCTGCAATAGGGTCTACTGTTCCCCAATTAACTTTAAAAGGTTCTTTAATCAATCTTACCACGTTAACCTTTCCATCAACAATATCGTCTAGTGAGGTTATACCATGAATTTTAGTATTAATCTTTAAAGATTTAATATAATAGGATAAAAGCTTAGTACTTGCAAAAATCACTGGAGTATATAGCTCCAACATCTGACTATTTTCAAATGCTTTTAAAATAATCTCTCCACCTATTCCGTTAGGATCGCCTAATGAAATTCCTACTCTAATGTTTTGCTTTTTGTTCATGCGGTGCTTTGTTTTTCGCCGTATTTTTGAGAAGATAAAAGTAACGGTTTTTCATCACTTATGTTTACAGGAATAATAGAGTCTGCTGCAAGAGTCATTCAACTCAAAAAAGAAAATACAAATTTACACTTAACTCTAGAGAGCAATATCACTAGTGAGTTAAAAATAGATCAAAGTGTCGCACACAACGGTGTCTGTTTAACCGTGGTCGCTATAGACGGTAATCAGTATGTTGTTACTGCAATTGAAGAAACTTTAAATAAAACTAACATAAGTAAGTTAAATGTAGGCGATATTGTCAATATTGAACGAGCTATGAAAATGAATGCCAGGCTGGACGGACATATCGTTCAAGGTCATGTAGATCAAGTAGCAATTTGTAGGGAAGTAGTTAATAAAGACGGCTCATGGATCTTCACTTTTGAGTACGATAAGAATTTACATAATGTGACTATTGAAAAAGGTAGTATTTGCATTAATGGTGTTAGTCTTACTGTTGTCAATTCAAAGATCAATGAATTTTCTGTAGCGATAATTCCTTATACCTATGAACACACTGGTTTTAAAACGCTAAAAAAAGGCGATACCGTCAATTTAGAATTTGACGTTATAGGTAAATATGTGAAAAGATTAATGGGATTATAATGCTCTACGGCGGCTTCTATAAACGGCAACAGCTCCTATCAATATAGCGCTAGCTATAAGAAACCAGATGTTTCCATCCAAAGGAACATCTCCTACAGGCGGCGGGATACCCATCTTAGGAACAGGTGGTGTTGCTTGCTGTACTAACACTGTTAGGGAAAGTGAAAGAATATTGCTCATAGTTATTTTAACGACTGCGAAAGTAAAACTTTAATTGAATTAGGGCAAAAAAGTAATGTGAACATGATGTAAAGTTTAAAAAATACGCACTTCATCGATAAAACACATCTTTTAAACCTTAAAAAACAGTATTTGATTGCTTTATTTATTATTTACTTCTCAAATATATCTCAATAACGATTCGGCACTAATGTTTATTACAAAACACACATATTTGTAAAAACAAAAAAAACCTCAGCTTTTGAAACTGAGGTTTTTAAACTTGTGGGCCCACCTGGGCTCGAACCAGGGACTTTCTGATTATGAGTCAGATACTCTAACCAACTGAGTTATAGGCCCGACAACTATTTTTAAGCAATAGTATGTCCTAAAAAGTGTGCAAATTTAAACTATAATTCTTGTTGTACAAACTATTCTTCAATTTCCTGACATAACTCTACTAATACGCCGTTTGTAGATTTAGGATGAATAAACGCAACCCACTTATTATCAGCACCTTTCTTAGGTTTACTATTTAAAATTTTAAATCCTTCTTTTTCTAATCTTTTTAATTCAGCCTTGATATCTTTAACCTTAAATGCCACATGATGGATACCTTCACCTCTTTTTTCTATGTATTTTGCAATAGCACTATCCTCATGCGTCGCAGCTAATAACTCAATTTTATTTTTACCAGATTTAAAAAATGATGTTATCACGTGCTCGCTTTCAACTTCCTCACTTTTATATGGTTTTCTACCTAAAAGCTTTTCATAAGTCTCATTTGCTTTTTCTAAATCTTTAACGGCAATACCTAAATGCTCAATTTTTCCTAACATGATTCTTTAATTTATTTTTCAAAAATATCACAAAACCATTTGCTTACCTTTGTCGCATGGAAGAAAGTAATAGACAGAAAAAAATTAGTGGTATCCTTCAAGAGGACATATCTTCTGTAATACAGGATTTTTTAAGAAAGAACACCGTTAAGAACCTACTGGTATCTGTAACTAAAGTTACGGTAACACCAGATCTAGGATATGCAAAAGCATACCTATCTGTTTTTCCTGCAGATAAAGCCGAAGCTGTCGTTCAAGAAATTGTAGAAATAGGACCTGAATTAAGACATCAAGTAGCTGCAAAAGTACGACACCAATTACGTCGCATGCCCGAATTACAATTCTTTAATGATGATTCACTAGAGTATATGGATCAAATAGATAGAGAGCTTAAAGGCCTTAATAACCCTATTGAGAATCCAGATATATTGCCGCGCAGAAAAAAATCTTAGTGAACTTTTCTTATTACATCGCAAAGCGATATCTGGTATCTAAGAATGGTAAAAATGCCATTAACATTATCAACATACTTAGTTTTATTATAACTATTGTAGGGACAGCAGCGTTATTTATAGTGCTTTCTGGATTTTCTGGATTAAAAAGTTTCAGTACAGAATTCAGCAGTTATTTTGATCCAGATCTTAAGGTCACTCCTTTAAACGGTAAGACTATTGAAATTCCGCTTTCGCGAAAGCGAGAACTAGAAAGCCTGCCAGGCATTACTCTATTAAGTGCTACCATAGAGGAAAAAGCATTTTTACATTATGATGGTAAAAACGATATTGCTTATATAAAAGGCGTAGATAGTAACTATGATCAAATCATTAAAACTGACACTATATTACTGCAAGGAAGCTGGCTAGGAAATAGTGATTTACAAATAGTGGCAGGAGCCTCTATATCTGATGAGCTCTCTTTACAAATAGATAATTACGGTAGGTTTCTCCAAATCATGGTTCCTAAACCTGGTAAAAATGCGATAAATGCATTAAATTATAGAGATTCATTCAGCCAGATTGATGTCGTCGCTACGGGAATATTCAGCATCAATGAAAATCTAGACAGTAAATATATTTTTACAACCATAGCAGCAGCTAGAAAATTATTAAACTATAGCAATGATCAAGCTAGTAGTCTAGAAATTAAACTGGCACCAGGCGCTGACGAAGACCTAATCAGAGAAAAACTTCAGGCACTGTTTGATGTTCCAATCGTGATTAAAAACAGGCTTCAAATGAATGATGGTTTATATAAAATGCTTAATTCAGAAAATCTGGCCGTATACCTCATCTTTACCCTAGTACTTATCATAGCACTGTTTAATGTTGTAGGTTCTATTATTATGATGATATTAGATAAAAAACAAAATTTAAAAACCTTATTAGATTTAGGGGCTAGTGTTGCTTCACTGCGCAAAATATTTTTTATTCAAGGCAGTTTAATGACTATCAGTGGTGGATTAATAGGTCTATTGATAGGTGTAATATCTGTGTTCTTACAGATTGAATATAGCTTGTTATATATAGCACCAGGACTTCCTTATCCTTTTGAAATGGTTTTAACTAATATTATTGTGGCTTTAGGTACCATTTCAATATTGGGAATTATAGCTAGTTATATTGCTTCTAGACGTATTAATGAAGGGTTGCTATCACAAGCAAAACTTTAACCATATCTAAGATTATATAACAACATATGATGATTTAAAATATTGTATCAGAAAATACTTATATTTAACAATAACTATTAAATCAATCAATGAAAAATTTAAATTTAATCTTATTCTCTTCTCTCTTTATGTTTAGTCTTGCCATTGCTGCAACAGGCGCTGATAATAAAGTAGAATTAAAGCCAAATTCTAAAAGTATAGATAAAAAGAAAGTGCTACATCGCATGAATTGCCATGATTCAAATTGTTCTAATTCTGCACATATTAGAAGACCTGACCATATTCAATAATTATATTTATTAGAAAATATTAAATAGAAAAAGGTTATTTATAATCTAACGGAAGCTATGATCACCAAATTTATCTAAGACTTCATTAAAGGTATCAAAAACGCCTTGTGAATCATCACTTGTGACCATTTTCATGCGGTATTCCTTAAAGTTAGGAATTCCTTTAAAGTAGTTAGTATAATGTCGTCTTGTTTCAAAAACTCCTAGAGTTTCTCCTTTCCAAGCTATAGACATTTCTAAATGACGTCTAGCCACCTCAACACGTTCTTGCATGGTAGGTTTTGCCATATGTTCACCTGTTTCAAAAAAGTGTTTTACTTCTCTGAAAAACCATGGGTAACCTATGCTAGCACGACCTATCATGGCACCATCTAGTCCATATTCATCACGCATTTTCATGGCTAGCTCTGGTGTATTTACATCTCCATTGCCAAAAACCGGGATATGCATACGTGGATTGTTTTTCACATCTGCGATGGGTTTCCAGTTTGCGTTTCCTTTATACATTTGTGCTCTTGTGCGCCCATGTATAGAAATCGCTTTTATACCTACGTCTTGTAAACGCTCTGCAACTTCAACGATTTTTATAGAGTCATCATCCCAACCTAGTCTAGTCTTGACGGTTATAGGTAAGTCTGTGTGTTTTACCATTGCTGCAGTAAGAGATACCATAAGATCAATATCTTTTAAAATACCAGCTCCAGCTCCTTTTGAAACTACTTTTTTTACAGGACAACCAAAGTTAATATCTATAATATCGGGTTTAGTGCGTTCTACGATTTCTACAGACTGTAGCATCGAGTCTAGATTTGCACCAAAGATTTGGATACCTACAGGACGCTCTGCCTCATAGATGTCTAGTTTCATGGTGCTTTTTGCAGCATCACGTATCAATCCTTCACTGGATATGAATTCTGTGTAAACCACGTCTGCTCCATTTTCTTTACAAAGCGCACGGAAAGGTGGATCACTCACATCCTCCATAGGTGCAAGTAGTAGTGGAAAATCGGGTAGTTGTATGTCTCCTATTTTAGCCATGCTGCAAAAATAAGGTATAATCTAAACTCAGTAGTGTAGAAATAGAGCGTTTTAAAAACCTTTAGTTTTTTTACCGGTACGACCTTGGTCTTCTAGCTCTTCAGCATCACGGTTTTCTAACCTAAAGTTTCCAAATTTATAGGTAAACCCTATACTTAATAACTGCGTCTCAGGTAAGGTTAATTCTCTATTATCTTGATTTTGATAACGTGTTACAAAAGGTTGATTTTGAGACAGGAAGATATCGCTAAAGCTAGCCGTTAATATGGCTCTATTATTCCACAGACTTTTAGAAACACCTATACTACTCATTAACATATTCTCATACTTATAAGTACCAAATAATATACTAGAGACATATGTTGCATTCACATTCATTTTAAATGTTCCGTCTTTAGATAGGTCAAAAATGTTTGTAGTATCAATGAAAAATCCAGTGGTATTAGACTTTTGTACATTTAAAGGAGACTGCGACGCATTAATTTCATTTTCCATATAAAAAGCGCTAATGCTTGTATAAGTAAGCCAGTTCTCATTTAGCATCTTATAAATAGTTGCATCTACACTATATTGAAATTCATAATTCAGGTTGATTGACTGTTGAACGAGTACATTAGTATCATTGTTTTGGAAAGCCACGCTATTAATCATATCACTAGTATGAAGATAATAAGCATCAACAAAAAGCTCGTTTTTATAATTCCAGCCCAAGTTAATCTTATTATTAAAAGCAGGAACTAAATCTGGTGTTCCAGTACTCACATTATTATCATTAATAAAGTTATTGAAAGGATTCAAATCTCCTGAACCAGGACGATCTATAGATCGCTTATAACTCAAGCTTAATTCATTACTATCATTTAAAGTGTGACTCAACGCTACATTAGGAAAAAACCCTATATAATCTTGTTTATTTACAAGACCGAGTGACTCACTATTACCTTCTACTTGAGTTTGTTCTAGTCGCAATCCACCAGTCAGAGACCATTTTTCCCAATCTCTAGATACTTGGGTATATGCGGCATAAATACGCTCGTCATAGTCATAAACATCTGACAGCGATGGATCAAGTACAGCTCCCATATCAGTATCAAAAAAATCTTGATTACTTTTATTAGATATGTTTGTGTACTTCAATCCTGAAGAAAAAGTATAAGAGCCTAAAAGGTCTTCATAATCAACTTTCCCAGTAAATATATTGGCTTTTTGGAATCCTGTAGTTCTAAAGCTATTAGTTCCTGTAGTGGTTTGTGTGTTGTCAAAAAAGCGGCTTGAAAAGTCTTGAGTATTGTCGTTATCTGTAAAAATATAAGTTGCTTCTACATTTAAATTCCCACCGTTCTCATTAAGAACACTGTTCCATGCTAGGTTTACGTTGCCACTGGCATAATCTTGATCAACATCAGAGTTAGTATCAAAACCGCTGAATGAAGTGCCATTTTGAGGTAAGATCGAGGTATTTACCTCGCTATCTAGTTCCCTACCATTATTTAATCCCAGATATCCCATAAAGGATAAACTGTTCTTTTTATCTAATCTAATATCTATAATACTATTAAGGGCATGTGCATCACTTCTATTTACTGCCTCAACATCAGTAAACCAGCGAGAATCTCTAGTACCATCACTGTTAAAGAAACCTACTTGAGACTCTTGTCGTGTCAAATCCTTACGTGGATTATAATTATAGTTTCCATATACATTTAACCAATTGTTCTTATAAAAATGGCTAGTTCCTATTTGATATTTTGCAAACGTATCAATCTCATAATTTCCTGTCACAGATCCTTTATAACCTAGTGATACGTTTTTACTGGTTATAATATTGATAACTGCGCCACCATCAGCATCATATCGCGCCGGTGGATTATAAATAACCTCAATACTCTTTACATTATCACCATTATAACCTCTAAGCAATTGTTGTAATTCTTCGTCACTTAGAAACACGCGTTTGTTATTAATGTAAACTTGAGCGGTGCTACCTTTTACAGTATAAGTCCCATTCATTTCAAAAACTCCTGGAGTAGATTGTAAAATTTGAGAAGCATTTCCTGTACTTAATGAAGTGTTCTCAACATTAAAAATGATACGGTCGGCTTTGCGATCTATAGTTGGTTTCTTTGCGATTAGGGTCACAGCATCTAGTTGAGCAGCATCTGTTTCTAACACTAGATTGTTAAGAGCAGCGTCTTTGTCTAGTGTTAGCTTTCGCGAAAGCGTTGCATAACCCACAAAAGAGGCGTTAAAATTATAGTCGCCCGCAGCTACTTTAGGGAAAGAAAAGTTTCCTGTCTCATCAGTTGAAGTACCGTATTTAAAAGTTCCCTCTTCTACATCAAGAAGTACCACATTTGCAAAAGCAATGGGTGCACCGTCAGAATCGATAAGATTACCTGTAAGATTAATTTGAGCAAACGTACTTAAAGAAGTGAATAGTAATAAAATGGGTATCAGTTTCATGCAATAAATAAAAGAGCCTCTAAAATAGGAAAGCTCCTTAAAAAATTGGGCAAGGAATTAGATTATATTTGCAGCAGTATTTAACGGACTATGAAGAACATACGCAATTTTTGTATCATCGCACACATTGACCACGGTAAAAGCACACTGGCAGACAGACTGTTAGATGCAACCCATACGGTTACAAAACGTGAATCCCAAGCACAATTACTAGACAACATGGATCTAGAACGTGAGCGCGGTATAACGATAAAATCGCATGCGATTCAAATGGATTATACTGCACCTGATGGTGAGCAATACATTCTTAATCTGATAGATACACCAGGTCACGTAGATTTCTCTTATGAGGTTTCTCGTTCTATAGCAGCTTGTGAAGGTGCTCTTTTAATTGTTGATGCAGCACAAAGTATTCAAGCACAAACGATCTCTAATCTTTATCTAGCACTAGAAAATGATTTAGAAATTATACCTGTACTTAATAAAGTAGATTTACCTAGTGCAAATGTTGAAGAGGTTACAGATGATATTGTAGATCTATTGGGTTGTGATCCTAGTGAAGTAATACCTGCAAGTGCAAAGACTGGTCTAGGGATTCAAGATATTCTAGATGCTATTATAGAACGAGTTCCTGCACCTACTGGTAACGTTGATGAGCCGTTACAGGCATTAGTTTTTGATTCACAATACAACCAGTTCCGTGGTGTAGAGACTATTTTTAGAGTTATTAATGGTTCTATTAAAAAAGGACAGCATATCAAATTTGTCGCGACTGGCGAGAGCTATTATGCAGATGAAATAGGTACTTTGAAATTGAATCAAGTTCCTAAAAAAGAAATAAAAGCAGGTGATGTAGGTTATCTTATTACTGGAATTAAAGAAGCTAAAGAGGTTAAAGTAGGTGATACAATAACAGATCATTCAAACCCTACTACAAATCCGATTGAAGGTTTTGAAGACGTTAAGCCTATGGTTTTTGCTGGTATTTATCCAGTAGATACTGAAGACTATGAAGACTTACGTTCCAGTATGGAAAAATTACAGCTTAACGACGCTTCATTAGTTTTTCAAGCAGAAAGTAGTGCTGCACTAGGTTTTGGTTTCCGTTGTGGGTTTTTAGGTATGTTACACTTAGAAATTATTCAAGAACGTCTAGAACGAGAGTTCAACATGACGGTTATCACAACTGTGCCTAACGTTTCTTATTATGCTTACACTAATAAGGATCCTGAGGCACGTATTATTGTTAATAATCCTAGTGATTTACCAGAGCCTTCTACATTAAATAGAGTTGAAGAACCATATATTAAAGCAACTATTATTACAAAATCAGATTTTGTAGGTAATGTGATGTCTTTATGTATTGAAAAACGTGGTATAGTAACTAATCAAACATACTTAACTACAGAGCGTGTTGAGCTTACCTTTGACATGCCGCTGGCCGAGATTGTTTTTGATTTCTATGATCGTTTAAAAACCGTTTCTAAAGGTTATGCATCATTTGACTATGCACCTATAGGAATGCGTGTTTCTAAACTCGTTAGATTAGATGTTCTTTTAAATGCACAACCTGTAGATGCTTTAAGTGCCTTAATACATGCTGACAACGCTTATACCATAGGTAAAAAGATGGTAGAAAAGTTGCGTGAACTCATCCCTAGACAACAATTTGATATACCTGTTCAAGCTGCTGTAGGAGCAAAAATTATTGCTCGTGAAACTATTAAAGCCCTACGTAAAGACGTAACGGCTAAATGTTATGGTGGTGATATCTCTCGTAAACGTAAGCTATTAGAGAAACAAAAGAAAGGTAAGAAACGTATGCGTCAGGTAGGTAATGTAGAGATACCTCAACAGGCATTTATGGCGGTGTTGAAATTGAATGATTAATTGAAAGTGGTATAAAAAACCACTATTTTATAAAATCTAAAAAAGGGACAGAATTAATTTTCTGTCCCTTTTTGCTGTTTGAAGAATTCTTAGAACTTACTTATAAATAATTTCCTACATATTAGGTGTTATTATGTATATTCGTGCTCAAATTAAAAAAATCTATGAAAAAATTATTATCCCTATTCATCGTCTTAAGCGTTTTATTTTCATGTAGCAGTGAAGAAGATTCGCCTACAGATAGTGGACTAACGAACCTACAGATTTCAGTGCAAAGTAAATCGACTAACAGTGTCACCTTGAGCACCACATCTGAAGGTGGTCCTAATTTTACTACCGTAATTAATTATGCTTTATCAGGTACTGGGAACTTTCAACAAACGTCATCTAACACCATTAATGGATTAGAAAAAGGAACTAAATATGATATGTTCTTTACACGTACGAGAAATGGACAAGACTACACTAGCCCTACCCTATCCGTAACAACACTAGGTTTTACACATACACCAGGGAACCCTTTATTTTCTCGAGATACTGAAGTAAATCATCTTTATCAAGTGATTTATGAGGGCAATACAGAGTTTGGTGATTTTGCTCAACCTTTAAGTGGTTATATCATTATAGAAAATGATAGTGTACCATTATTAAATGTCACTGCTACATCAACTCAAATCGACTTTGAGGTTGGGAAAAACGTAAGAACTATACTTCCTACCACTGCAGATAATTATCAATACAATTACCCATTTGAAATAGGTCTGTTTACTAATGAGGCATATACTAGAATCACAACAGACACACAGACTAATACACTTACACAACCTAGAAGTGTCTTTAGTATTGATAATCACGTACCGTATATTGAATCTGGTGTTCTTACTGGATCTATATGCTCAAATTCTGGTAAAAGAGGAATCATACAACCTGGAGGTCGTTTCTGGTTACGTGATCAAGGAACCTCAACAAATAGCGACTACAATAATCAAGATAACTACAATGTAAAAATAACTAACATAGTAGATCCTACTATTTCAAGAACATATCTAGCTAGCGATATCTTCCCAATAAATACTCTAACCGGTGATTGTACGATTGAAGGAATGGCTTTAGTAGGTTCCGCAGTTAATGGTAGAAGAGGATTCCATGATGCTAATGTATTATCCTTAAACTTAAACCGTAATTTCTTTATAGATGGAGATTATACCATCCAGTTTATTGTTGAAGATGATAATACATCATATTTTTCAAATGAATATATAGTAACTCTAGACTAATTTTTAAGTCAAAATTGTATTAGTAAAAAGGGACAGAATTAATTTTCTGTCCCTTTTTTTAATAAATATGTTCTTTCTTACTCCATCACTATATCACCACTAGCCTGTACTACAATTTTTTTACCTAGGTAAACCAGTTGGCTATCTTCTTCTACTTCCATATCTAATGATGTAGATGGAATGATATCTATTTCATTTTTCTTTCTAATAAATAAAGGTATGATGTTTTCATCTGTTTTTGTTATCTCAATAAGACCTTCATAATGTTCCTGAGATTTAATTTTAATCTCATGTATCTCTCCATAATAACGTGCCACTTCCATCATGTTGACATAATCATCGGTGGATGAGAACAGTCCTCTAGTAGGGTTTTCATCAGGATTACTCACCTCAGTAGAATGCACTAAACGATAAGCTCCATTTTCTCCAAAACGTGCCGTAAAACGCTCTAATGCATAATCGTTAATTTGCGAGTTACCTGTTAGCGCCATTAAAAAACCTATATTATTAAATTCAATATCATCGGTGATGGCATCACTATAAATATCTGCAGCGACAGCGTCTAGACCTTTTTCTTTTGCAATACGCACATTGTTTGTGTTTGTATCAACAAGTACAACACTGCGTCCATGTTCTTTTAAATAACTAGCTATTAATCTCGAGAATTTTGAAGCACCTACAATCATAATTCCATCTGATTGTTTTAAGAACACACCTACTATTTTAGCAAATAATCGAGCCGTGGTAGCATTTAATAATACCGTACCTAACACAATCATAAATACTAGTGGTGTAATATACTCAGCACCATCAACACCTTGCGTTACTAGTTTAGAACCAAATAATGAGGCAATACCAGCAGCAACAATACCACGAGGTCCTACCCAAGAGATGAACAATTTCTCATTCAACTTTAAACCGCTATTAATAGAACTAGCAAAAACGCCTAGTGGTCGTATGATAAAGGCCACTACTGCAAACAGTGCTGCCGTTTCCCATCTATATATAAGATATAGATCCTCCATATTAATATTTGCCGCAAGTAGTATAAATAAAATCGATATCAACAAAACACTCAACGACTCTTTAAAATAAAGAAGTTCTTTAAGGTTAGGTAGATTAATATTACCCATTACCATACCCATAACAACTACAGCTAGTAAACCAGACTCGTGTGCAAAAGAATCACTCAACACAAAAACGCCTAAAACCGCCGCAAGTGTAAATACATTTAATAGATAATGGGGTATCAACTTCTTCTTAATAGAAAATGCCAGTGCATGAGCAAATGAGAATCCAAAAGAGAATCCAAACAACACAATCTTACCAAATTCTTCCAGCGCTACTAATGTAAACTCTCCACCAGCATTTGCGCTTATAAATTCAAACACTAATACCGCAAAAAGTGCTCCTATAGGATCTATTAAAATCCCTTCCCATTTTAAAATAGAACTCACATCTTTTTTAAGCGGTATATTTCTTAAAATAGGTGTGATTACAGTAGGTCCAGTAACAATTATTAAAGCAGAAAATAATAAAGCAATTTCCCAACTTAACCCAAAGATATAGTGTGCCGCAACACCAGCACCAGCAAATGTGATAATCACTGCAACAGATATTAATTTACCTATTACAGGTCCAGTATTAAGTATTTCCTCCTTTTTCAAAGTTAGACCACCTTCAAAAAGTATGATACTAATCGCCAAAGAGACAAAGTAAAAAAGGCTTTCACCAGGAAATAAACCTTGCTGGCCATTCCATATAGGTTCAATTAATTTAGAGGCATCTTCAGTATATAAAGAAGCAATAGGACCTACCAATAGACCTATGATAATCAAAGGTAAAATGGCTGGTATTTTAAACCTCCACGCCATCCATTGTGCAAGTATTCCCAATATTATAATTCCGGCTAACTCTAGCATTATTTTATATTTTGGTTGAAAATTACAACCTTTTCTATTAATGAGTGTTTGTTACGCTTTCGCGAAAGCGTATTTACAATTACTTTAATAATTACACATGTATTTTCATTAATGCATTAGCTCTTTAACGCAATTTCAAGACTTTTCACGTAACAAAATTTTAAATTGCGCTACCTATAATAGAAATTCATTTTATGAAAATACATTCTATAGAAGCCGGAAATTTTAAATTAGATGGTGGTGCTATGTTTGGTGTCGTACCTAAGTCATTGTGGCAACGCACTAATCCAGCAGATTCTAATAACATGATTGACATGGCAGCAAGATGTTTGCTGGTAGAAAACGGCGATCGATTAACATTGATCGACACCGGAATGGGAAATAAACAATCAGAGAAATTCTTTGGTTATTACTTTATGGACCACATCTATGATCTAGACAGCTCTCTTAAGAAAGCAGGTTTTTCTCGAGATGATATTACAGATGTCTTTTTAACCCACTTACACTTTGATCATTGTGGCGGCGTAATTGAGAAAAAGAAGAACGATTTTTATGAACCTGCGTTTGCAAATTCAACTTTCTGGACTAATAAAGAGCACTGGAAATGGGCCATAGAGCCTAATGCGAGAGAAAAGGCATCTTTCCTTACGGAAAACATAAAGCCTATCGAGGAAAGCGGCCAGTTAAATTTTATCAAGCAAAACAGCTCTTTTGCAACACAAAACGAGATGGATTTTGACATTCTTTTTGTAGATGGACATACAGAAAAGATGATGATCCCACATATCACCATAGGAGATAAGACTTTTGTATATATGGCAGACCTGTTGCCCACAGCAGGACACATACCTATACCTTATGTAATGGGCTATGATACCAGACCGTTACTTACTCTAGATGAAAAATCAAAATTTCTTAATGAGGCAGCAACAAAAGGCTATTACCTCATCCTAGAACACGACCCAAATAATGAAATAATTACCGTGAAACACACAGAAAAAGGTGTGCGTCTCGATAAATCCCTTACTTTTAACGACTTATTTAATTAAAAATCATGAATTACTCCTTTATTAAGAAAACAATGTTAACCGTAGCGGCAGCAGGTATGCTAGCCGGTTGTGGTAGTGGTTTTACTATCGTATCTCCACCTATTGAAAATATAGACTCAACACCTATTAAAACAACAGCAATGTCTGAGGTTGAGTCAAAAAACTGGAAAGATCTAGACCTACAGACAGACACCATTCCTGGAATGAGTGTTAATAAAGCATATGCTGAAATTCTTAAAGGTCGTATGGGAACTACAACTGTGGTTGCCGTGATAGATTCAGGTATTGATATCGAACATGAAGATCTAGATGACGTGATCTGGACTAACGAAGATGAAATCCCAGGAAATGGTATCGATGATGATAAAAATGGATTCATAGATGATGTACATGGATGGAATTTCCTAGGTGATATCGTAGCAGAGAATCTAGAGTATGAGCGTATCGTAAGAGATAAGGCTATGTTACCAGCAGATATCGTTGCAAAAGCTCAAAAAGAGTATGATGCAAAACTTGCTCAAGCGACACAAAGTAAAGAGCGCTTTGAAGGTATCCTACAACAAATCGTTGAGGCTGATAAAGTAGTAAGTGCACACTTAGGTAAGTCAGACTATACACCAGCTGAGGTTGCAGCAATCAGTTCTGAAGATGAAACGGTAACCAACGCAAAAGGAACATTAAGCTTCTTCTTTGGTCAAGGTCTTGAGTCTGTTGCACAAGCAAAAGAAGTCCTAGGTGAGTACATTACAGACGCAACAAATCTATTAAATGGCGAAAAGTTAAAAACTAACTATCGTGAAGATGCCATGCCAGGCAACAGTCCATACAGCTACACAGTCGGTGAAGTATGGGGAAATAATGAATATAGTGGTCCAGACCCAGAAAAGAAAGATGCGCTACATGGTACGCACGTAGCTGGTATTATCGCTGCTGAGCGTGATAACGGTCTAGGATCAAATGGTGTTGCAAATAATGTAAAGATTATGGTACTACGTGCTGTATCTGAAGGTGATGAGTATGATAAAGATATTGCAGCAGCAATTAGATATGCAGCAGACAATGGAGCTAAGGTAATCAATGGTAGTTTTGGTAAATACCACTCTTCAAACCCAGAATGGGTATGGGATGCGATAAAATATGCTGAGAGCAAAGATGTTCTTTTTGTAAATGCTGCTGGTAATGAAGGCACAGATACAGATTTTACTCAAGTATATCCACAAGATCAAGAGCTTGCAGGACCAGAGATCTCTGATAACTTTTTAACTGTTGGTGCTCTTGCTCCTTCTTACGGTGCAGACATGGTTGCAGGCTTTTCTAATTATGGAAAATCGACTGTAGACGTTTTTGGACCTGGTGTACAAATCTATTCTACATTCCCGCTAAATGAATATTCTAGTATTAGTGGAACATCAATGGCATCTCCTGCTGTAGCTGGTGTTGCAGCGGTTATACGTTCACAGTTCCCTAAACTATCTGCTAGTCAAGTAAAACACATCATCATGGACAGTGGTTTAACTACTATGGCACGTGTAAATGTAGGCGGTGGAGCAGACACTAAACCATTCCAAGAAATTACTACTTCAGGTAAAATGGCAAATCTTTACAACGCCTTGATTATGGCGTCTAAAATGTAAGCCGTATTTAAATAATATTGTTAAGCCTGTCCTAATATGGACGGGCTTTTCTTTTTACGCTTTCGCGAAAGCGGTATATTTATAACCTAATTACTCAACAACAATCAAATGAAAAAAATCATTTTACTACTCACCACCGCAGTTATACTTGCAAGTTGTGGATCTTCAAAAGATGTTGTAGCTAACCAAAGCACCAATGCAAACGGTTACTGGCAACAAGCTGTAGACTATAAGATGGATGTAGATATGGATGTGGACCGTTATCAATATACGGGAAAACAGACCTTAGTTTACACAAATAATTCTCCAGAGACTTTAGACAGAGTTTATTATCATTTATTCTTCAATGCTTTTCAACCAGGTAGTGAAATGGATGTAAGATCTCGCACCATTGCAGATCCTGATAGACGTGTAGGATCTAGAATTGCTGCATTAGAACCTAATGAAATAGGTTATCTACATGTTTCAAACATGACACAAGATGGTACAACTCTTCAACCACAAGAAGAAGGAACTATTCTGGTAGTAAAACTAGCCAAAGCTCTAGCGCCAGGACAGTCTACTACTTTAAAACTAGATTTTAACGGTCAGGTTCCTGTTCAAGTACGTAGAAGTGGTCGTAATAATAAAGAAGGCGTTGCACTATCCATGACACAATGGTTTCCTAAAATGGCAGAATTTGACGCTACCGGATGGAACACAAGTCCATACATAGGACGTGAGTTTCATGGTGTATGGGGAAATTTTGATGTGAAATTGACACTTGATAAAGATTATACTGTAGGTGGAACTGGATATTTACAAAACCCTAAAGACATAGGTCACGGTTATGATAAAGCAAACTCTGGACCTGCAAAAGGTAAAGACGGAAAATTAACTTGGCATTTTAACGCACCTATGGTACATGATTTTGCATGGGGCGCAGATCCAGATTTTATCCATGATGTATATAATGGTGCAAATGGTGTGAAACTTCACTTTTTATACAAGGATAATGATGCGATTAAAGAAAACTGGAAAAAACTACAGCCTAAGACTAATGAAATGTTGAAATATTTCAACGAGCACATCGGTGAGTATCCTTATAAGCAATATAGTGTGATACAAGGTGGTGATGGTGGTATGGAATATGCCATGTGTACTTTAATCACAGGAGAACGCAGCTATGGTAGTTTAATGGGCGTTACTGCTCATGAGTTTGCACACTCGTGGTTCAATCACATTCTTGCTACTAATGAGGCAAAACATGAATGGATGGATGAAGGTTTTACCACCTTTATTTCTAATAAAGCAATGGCTTACATTAATGGAGAAGATGAAAGTACTGCAAATAGCGGTTCTTATAGAGGTTATCTAGGTCTAGCAAATTCTGGTAAAGAACAACCTCAAACAACACATGCAGATCGTTATGAGTATAATGGTGCATATGGTGCTAGTGCTTATAATAAAGGTGCTACGTTTTTAGCACAATTAGGCTACATTATTGGTGATGAAAAACGTGATGAAGTAATTAAAGAATATTATAACACATGGAAATTCAAACATCCAGAACCTAATGATTTTAAACGTGTTGCTGAGCGCGTAAGTGGTTTTGACCTAGAATGGTACCTACGTGACTGGACAATGACTACAAACGTTATCGATTATTCTATTGAGAACTTAAGCAGTCTAGACGGCATGAGCGTGGTATCATTAAAGCGCAATGGTTTAATGCCTATGCCATTAGATATTAAAGTAACCATGAATGATGGAAGCGAGAAATGGTTTTACATACCGTTAGAAGAAATGCGTGGTGAGAAAGCCGTACCCAATAACTGGACTGTTTTAAATGACTGGGCTTGGGCTTACCCAACCTATGAACTAGAATTAGACGGCGTGGATATGCGTTCTATAAAATCTGTTGAAATTGATCCTATGAATAACATGGCAGATGTGGATAAAGAAAATAATAACTGGTCTTTACAAGAGTAAGTTATCAGCCATTAGATTTTGAAAAAGCAGCTGTAATTAAACAGCTGCTTTTTTGTTGTCCTAAATTCAATGATAGCATTCTCTTAAAAACATATCTTTGCATCATGCGTTTCACCCTAGGAAAAGAGACTAAGCTTAAAAGTAAAAAATCTATAGAGTTACTTTTTACAGAAGGTTCTTCTATACGTAAAGGACCTATACGTTGTGTTTATAATCTCATAGACATGGAACTACCTCATAAAATAGGTGTCAGCGTTTCAAAACGATTTTTTAAAAAAGCACCAGATCGCAATCGTATTAAAAGGTTGTTGAGAGAAGCTTATCGTTTAAATCAACATGACTTAATAACTCCTGAAGGAAAAAGTATTGAAATGATGTTTCTTTTTCAATCTCCTAAAATGCCTGAATTTGAAACCGTTCAACAATTGATTAAAAAGCTAATCATCGAGTTAAACAAGCAACATCAACAATTGGAAGATTAATTGGCATTTTAATTGTATTCTACTTAAAATAGCCACTAAACGGCAAGAAAATGAGTCATCTACCGTTTTTATCCTATATTTATTGCAACGCGTATAGAACCGTTAACAACTATGAAAGGTACCATTAATATTAAAAGACAGATTTTACTTCCTATTCTAGGAGCGTCTATTTTCTTTACGACAGCTAGTTTTCAAAACGACTTTTTTGAAATCGCCAAGCAGATTGAGATTTTTACAGAAATGTATAAACAGCTCAATATGAACTATGTAGATGAGACTAATCCAGCAGACTTAATGGATAATGCCATAGAAGGAATGCTGTCAGAATTGGATCCATATACTAAATACTGGACAGAACAAGAAGTTGAGAAGTCTATCATTAATAGACGTGGCGCTTACACAGGAATAGGTGCTGTAGTGAGTACTAGAGATGATAAAGTGATTATAGTAGAACCATGGAAAGACCATCCTGCTGATGTTGCAGGACTTAAAGCTGGTGACGAAATTATAGAAATAGATGGCATCAAGCTAGCGGACTATAAAGAAAATGCTGGTGATTTATTGAAAGGTAGTGCTGATACAGAAATATCCATCGTTTATAAACGACAGGGAAAAGAGAAATCAGCAAAAGTTAAAAGACAAGCCGTTGAGGTTAATGCCGTTCCTTTTTATGAAATGGCAACACCAGAAATAGGATATGTGGTATTATCTAAATTTAATGAGAAAGCTTCTCGAGAAACTAAGGCTGCAATTGTAGCATTAAAAGAAAAAGGAGCTACTAAAATTATACTTGATTTAAGAGGCAATCCTGGTGGTTTATTAAGTGAAGCCGTTGCTGTTTCTAATCTTTTTATAGAGAAAGACAAACTGATAACCAGCACTCAATCTGTTGTTGAACAGTATAATAAAACGTACCTAACAAAACGTCCTGCGTATGATCCAGACATACCTGTGGCTGTACTTATTAATGGACGCAGTGCCAGTGCCAGTGAGATTGTAAGTGGTAGTATACAAGATTATGACCGTGGTGTTGTAATAGGTGCTCGTAGTTTTGGTAAAGGACTAGTACAACGTCCTAAACCACTTTCTTATGGTACACAAGTAAAAATAACCATCTCAAGATATTATACACCTAGTGGTCGTTGTATACAAGCATTAGACTACTGGAATCGTGATGAAGATGGAAATGCCGTACGCACTAAAAAAGAAGATTATAACGCCTTTAAAACTGTAAATAGCGGTCGTACCGTTTATGATGGCGGTGGTGTACAACCAGATATTGAATTAGCAAGCGCAGCTTACTCACCTATAACGACTGCTCTTCTTAAGGATAACGCCATCTTTGACTATGCTACAGAGTATTATTATAATCATCAGGTAACAGATATGGATAGTTTTAGATTCACGGATACCGATTTCAATGACTTTGTTAATTGGGTTGAGAAAAAAGGATTTGATTTTAATACTGAAACAGAGTCTGCATTTGCAAAAGCATTTAAAACTGCCGAGAAAGAAGAACTAGATGATGATATTAACTCTAGCTATAAGGCCATGCAAGAAGCGATTAATAATGCTAAGAAGAAGGACATGAAGGATAAAAAGGCTGAAATCATGAGCCTTCTTACTGATGAAATCGTTAAAAGATATTTCTATCGTGACGGTTTATATAACTATCAATTAAAATTCAATCCAGAAATTTTAGAAGCTGTAAATGTTCTAGAAGATCAAAATAAATACAACAGAATTTTAAAATAAGAATGAAGCGATTACTATACATATGTGCTTTCTTTACTGCCTTTTGTGCTAGTTCACAAATCACAGTCACACATTCTGTATATTTTGATGTAGATAAAGATCAATTTTCTTTTAGTGAAGGTAAACAACTCACGTCATTCTTTGATGATCTTATTTACAAACCCATTCTTACCGTAAAAATATTAGGGTATTGTGATGATAGAGGTAGCCATGAGTATAACCTAGACTTATCAAATAGAAGAGTAGAAACTGTCTCTAAGTGGTTAGAAAACCATGATATTGAACTAGAAAATATCTCTAAAAAAGTAGAAGGATTAGGAGAAGTAGCTCTTGAAGAAGAATTAGATCAAGAAGAAACTGAAGAAATAAGAGCTCAAAACCGTCGTGTAGATGTAGAATTCTCTTTAAGCGCAGATAAAACCAAACGAGTTGCCATTAAAAAATTGCGAAAACAGGAACTTACCACAGAAGAGGCAAAAGAGATACCTATCTATGAAAAGAAAGTCGTCACTGCTATCTTAGAAAACCCGAGTAGTACAGAAGTAATTAAAACCAGCAATAGAACTGAGCCAGAAGTATCTGTAGAAGTCGTCGAAGAAGATGAATTCTTAGATATACCTACTAAACTTGATCCACCTATAGATAATACTAAAGAACCATTTAAGTCTCTTTTAAGTAAAAAGCTTAAAAAAGGTCAGGTCATTAGATTAGAGAATATTCTATTCTACAAAGGTCGTTCTACAATTTTAGAAGAATCCCAGCCACTACTCGATCGTGTTGCAGAAATTTTAATCGCTAGAGAAGATATTCATTTTGAAATACACGGACATGTATGCTGTATCAATCCTGCCTATCCAGATGCTTATAATAGAGACACTAAAAAATCAAATCTATCCCATGCTAGAGCACTAGCTATCTATAAAATATTGCGCAGTCGTGGTGTAAAACACACACGTATGAGGTTTAAAGGATATGGAAGGACTAGACCGTTAGGTGGTATTGATAAACTAGATCGTAGAGTCGAACTTTACATTACTAAAATAGATCCTCCTAAAAATTAAAAGCAATTATTCTTTTTTATTTAATCACTTCATCGTAATATTGCGATGAATATGGGGACTACTAAAACTGAAATATTTACAGCACAACAAAATCAAATGGCTCAAATGGCCAAAGCACTAGGTCATCCAGCCCGTATAGCTATTGTGCAATACCTATTAAAACAAGACACTTGTATATGTGGTGATCTAGTTCTAGAAATAGGACTAGCTCAACCTACAATATCACAACACTTAAAAGCACTTAAAAATGCAGGATTAATTAAAGGAAATATAGAAGGTACCAGTACATGCTACTGTCTAGACTATGAAAAATGGGATGTAATGAAAAGTTTACTTTCTCCTTTATTAAATCTAGAGACCGATAACAAAACTGATTGTTGCTAAAAAAATTTGACTTTATTAATCGTAATATTACAATAAAAGAAACGCTATGAAATTATCCACATTTAAAGATCAGCTTTCAAAATTAGATCAGATCGCTTTTCAACTGCCAGACGGTAGTCTGGTTCCATCTCACTTTCACGTGACTGAAGTAGGTAAAGTTGTTAAACACTTTATAGACTGCGGTGGTACAGAACGATTAGAAACTGTCGTAAATTTTCAATTATGGGAAGCAAATGATTATGACCACAGGTTACATCCAGAAAAACTACAACATATCATCGAGTTGTCAGAATCACGATTAGGTCTACCTGATGTGGATATAGAGGTTGAATATCAATCTGATACTATAGGTAAATACGGTATCGACTTTAATGGATCCAACTTTATTCTTACGTCAAAATTAACTGATTGTCTAGCCAAAGATAAATGTGGAATACCTCAAGAGAAATTAAAGACCATTCCTGTAGAAAATCAGAACACTTGCGCTCCTGGATCAGGTTGTTGTTAACTTTAAATTTAAAATTATGTATCCTACCTTAGAACAAACCATTAAAAACCTAGAGATTAATGAAATTACGCTTTCGCGAAAGCGTGTCCTAGACCAGCTTAAAGACTATATTCAAAGTCAGGTGGACCATAATAAAACTGTGAATCTCAACTTTATTTGTACACATAATTCAAGACGTAGTCACCTATCACAATCATGGGCACAGGCTATAGGAAGTTTTTATGGCATTAATAATTTACAATGTTATTCTGGTGGTACAGAAGCTACAGCGTTATTTCCAGAAGTTACTGAAGCTTTAAAAGATGCAGGTTTTCAAATTGAAAAACTATCACAAGATGAAAATCCTATTTATAGCATCAGATATAATGAGACCGATCATCCTATTATAGGATTTTCAAAGAAATTCAATGCAACATTTAATGTACAGCAGCAATTTGCAGCCATTATGACCTGCTCGAGTGCAGATCAAGGTTGTCCATTAATATTAGGCGCTTCAGCTAGAATACCTATAACTTATGAAGATCCTAAAATCGCTGATGGTACTGACCGACAAGCAGCTGCTTATATAGAACGCAGTCTACAAATCGCTAGTGAATTAAAATACGTCTTTTCAGAAATTAAGTTATGAGCACTAAAAAACTAAGCTTTCTCAATCAATACTTAACCCTATGGATATTTCTAGCCATGGCAATAGGTGTAGGATTAGGATATTTTATACCTAGCATAGCTACTTCTATTAATAACATGAGTAGTGGAACGACTAATATTCCCATTGCAATAGGTCTTATTTTAATGATGTATCCACCGTTAGCAAAAGCAGACTATAAACTCTTACCTGTCGTATTTAAAAACACTAAGATTTTAAGTATCTCACTATTATTGAATTGGATAATAGGTCCCGTATTGATGTTTGCACTTGCATTAATATTTCTTCAGAATCATCCAGAATATATGGTGGGACTTATTTTAATAGGTCTAGCACGCTGTATAGCCATGGTACTAGTGTGGAATGATCTAGCAGATGGTTCTCCTGAATATGGAGCCGGATTAGTGGCTCTAAACAGCGTTTTTCAAGTTTTTGCATACTCATTCTATGCGTGGTTGTTTATTACGGTGTTGCCGCCTTATTTTGGCTTTGACGGTGCAATTGTAGATATATCAATTGCGACCATTGCAGAAAGTGTTGCTATCTATCTGGGAATTCCATTTTTAATGGGAATTTTAAGTCGTTATTTTCTTGTAAAAGCTCGTGGTAAAGAATGGTATGAAAACGTATTTATTCCGGCTATTTCACCTATTACTTTAGTGGCTTTATTGCTTACTATTATTTTAATGTTCTCTTTAAAAGGTGAGTTAATTGTTGAAATACCGTTTGATGTGTTATTGATTGCGGTTCCTTTAATGATTTATTTCATAGTCATGTTCTTGATAGGATTTTTTATCAGTAAATATCGTGGTGCGTCCTACAGTGAAAACGCAGCTATTGCTTTTACTGCAGCTGGAAATAATTTTGAACTTGCGATTGCAGTTGCCATTGCGGTTTTTGGACTTAATTCTGGTCAGGCATTTACAGGTGTGATCGGACCACTGGTAGAAGTTCCCGCTTTGATTTTATTGGTGCGTGTGGCATTTTGGTTGAAGAAGAAGTATTATTAGATGGATCACCATCATAATAATTGTTTTAATTTCTCGAGTGTAGGGTTAACTCTACACTTGAGAAATAATAAATTATAAACCATAACAACGATATTTGCAGCACCTAAAACATTTAGGAAAAGTATCATGACACTAGTTTCAAAAGACATCTTAAAAGCTGCCGAAATTCTTAAAAGAGAAGATCTCGTCGCAATCCCTACAGAGACTGTTTATGGTCTTGCTGGTAATATTTATAGTGATACGGCGATTAAAAAAATCTTTGAGTTAAAAAAACGCCCGTTTTTTAATCCGCTGATTGTGCATATTCATAGCATGGAGCAAGTAATGGAACTGGCAGTAGATTTTCCTGAGAAGGCACAGCAGTTAGCACAAGCTTTTTGGCCAGGATCTTTAACACTTATTTTACTTAAAAAGAATGATGTTCCAGACCTCATCACTGCCGGAAAAGATACTGTTGGGATTAGAATGCCGCAGCATGAATTAACCCTAGAATTGTTAAGAAACTTAGATTTCCCAGTGGCGGCACCTAGTGCAAATCCGTTTACACACATAAGCCCTACTAGAGCACAACACGTTAAAAATTATTTTGATGGTTCTCTAGAAATGGTATTAGATGGTGGTGATTGCGAGAATGGAATCGAGTCCACCATCATAGGTTTTGAAAATGATAAAGCCATTGTTTACAGACTAGGCTCCATATCATTAGAAGATATCACTTCCATCATAGGACCTGTCACTGTAAAAAATAATAAAGAGCAAGCACCTAATGCACCAGGAATGCTCGAGAAGCATTATGCACCACGTACGGCAACTTATCTAGTAGATGACATAAGTGATTTTATCGACCAACATGCTGGTAAAAAAATAGGACTCCTACTCCACTCTACAGATCATCCAGATTATGCCGTAGCGCAAGTAAATTATTTATCTAAAACCGGTCATTTAAAAGAGGCTGCATCTAGATTATATAAAGCAATGCACGAGCTAGATCAACTAGATCTAGACATGATTGTAGCACAACGATTACCAGATCACGATCTAGGAAAATCCATTAATGATCGCTTAAAAAGAGCTACTAAATAGTTCTGATTGCTTTAGTATCTTTGTCTTGTGAAAGTTATATTATTCATCTTCTCGATATATTTTCTAGGACTCAACATCATGCCTTGTAATGATGGTAATATTGAGCAGCATGATGAGGTAGAACAAACTGTAGATATCGACGACCATGATAATCACGATCATGAAGATGAATGCTCACCATTTTGCCAGTGCAATTGCTGCTCTATTCATGTGATCTCTTTTGAATTTGAGCCACTAGAGTTTACTATACTACCGGCAATTAATTCACAAATTTCTTTTTATATCAGTCCTGTTTATGACGGGTTTGATGGCTCTATCTTGCAGCCACCACAATTAAATAGCTAGAAACTTCAAGAGCATTGTGCTCATTTTATTTTAGTCTATTTAAACATTTTACATGAAAAAAATCATTTTATGCAGCATGTTGTTGCTGTGTTACGCTTTCGCGAAAGCGCAATCCAAAACAACCTATGATATCAACATCACTGTGGTATCTGAAGAAAATAACGAACCATTACTAGGTGCAAACGCTTCCATCCAAAATCTCCAAAAGGGTACGATGATGGATGTCAACGGGAAAGGAACCATTAACAACCTAGAAGCTGGAATTTATGAACTGACCATTTCTTTTATAGGATATGAAAAACAAACCGTTACTGCTGTTATACCAGATCAACTGGATTATACATTTCAACTACACGAGGCAAAAGGTGAACTGGAAGAAATCGTCATACAGTCTACACGATCTTCTCGTAGTTTTAAACGCACGCCTACTCGAGTAGAATTTATAGGTGGAGAAGAGCTTATTGAAAAAACAGCGATGAACAGTACTAATATAGCTATGGTACTGAGAGAAAGCACCGGTATACAGATGCAACAAACTTCTCAAAGTAGTGCAAATCAATCCATACGTATACAAGGACTAGATGGTAGATACACACAGTTGTTAAAAGATGGATTTCCACTTTATGGTGGTTTTGCTGGTGGATTAAGTATCATGCAAGTACCACCACTAGATATTTCGCAATTTGAGATCATTAAAGGAAGTTCTTCAACTTTATACGGTGGTGGTGCCATTGCAGGACTAGTAAATATGCAGTCTAAAACGCCAGATGATGAGGCAGAGTTAGATTTAATGTTGGTAGGTACACAAGCCCTAGGAGTTACTGGAAACGTATTTTACAGCGCACGTAATGATAAATGGGGAATGACGCTTTATGGAAGCGCAAATTCTCAAAAAGAATATGATCCAGATGGAGATGAATATTCTAATTTACCTCGAGCGCGTACCATTTCACTAAATCCTAAAGTATTTTATTATCCTAGTGATAAAACAACCTTATGGCTAGGACTTAATGGTACATTTGATGATCGTAAAGGTGGAAATCTAGATGCTATAGATGGTAATAATAATGGATATCTAGAACAAAACATATCGCGCAGGTTAAGTACTCAAGCCGTGTGGGATACTCAACTTACAGATCATTCTAGCTTCCAGTTTAAAAATAGTATTGCCTATTTTAATAGAGAATTACTGATTCCTAATATGGATTTTAAAGGTAATCAGGTCAACACATTTACTGAGGTAAATTATAAAACTAATTCTACAAAGACTGACTGGGTTTTTGGAGCTAATTTATATACATCTAGCTTTGACGAGGACGTGCAGATTAATGAACGTGATCAAAAAGATACTACGATAGGTGCTTTTGTAAATAACATTACAGATCTTAATAATAACTGGATATTAGAAACTGGTCTGCGCACAGATTTTACAACTGATTGGGGTGCTTTTGTGTTACCTAGAGCTTCCTTATTATATAAAAGTGATGGAAGATTTACGAGTCGTTTAGGTGGTGGTCTAGGTTATAAAATACCAGATCTATTTACAGAAGATGCTGAAAGATTGAATTTTCAAAATGTAATGGCTATTGATAAAAATAATCTTGTGGCAGAGACCTCTTATGGTATGAACCTAGATTTTGATTACGGATTTGCTATAACTGATCAAATTAATTTCTCGATTAATCAATTATTTTATTTAACAGCCATAGATAATGGATTGTTACTCAATAGCAGTGCCACTAGTCCAGGAATGTTTGAATACTCAAATGCAACAGATTTTACCTTCAGTCGTGGTGCAGAGACTAATATTAAATTCTCTTATAAAGATTTTAAGTGGTTCTTAAACTATGCACTTATAGACACTCAACTTAATTATCTAGATGGTAATCCTCAAAAACCACTGACTGCAAAACATAATGCTGGTAGTGTTATTATGTATGAAAATGAGAAATGGCGCATAGGTTATGAAACCTATTATACTGGTAGACAACTATTATTTGATGGCTCAGATTCTCAAGATTTTTATTGATGGGTTTACTAGTAATGAAAAACTTTGACTGGGGAAATCTCTATATGAATTTTGAAAATCTCACAGATAGAAGACAGAGTCGCTTCTCTCCTACTGTCACTACAGATATTACTGGAGTACCAACATTTAATGAAATTTATGCGCCTACAGATGGTTTTATCTTAAGTGCAGGAATCATATGGAAACCATTTGGTAATAAAAGTCATCACGGTCATGGACATCATGATGATTAAGTGAATTTTACTTTTATTAAAAGCTCCACATTATGAAGGTACCTCTCATAATATGGAGCTTTTTTATGTCTATTATTTACTTTTTTACTGGACAACTATTAATCCCTAAAACTGCATATAATGGACAAAAATTCATAAAACTAGTGGCTAATAATACACCACCTACAATTAATAAAATAATTCCTAGTGTACCAGTTATTACATTAGTAAAAAATAAAATAGATACTATTACCGCAAATAATACTCTTACAATTCTATCGATGTTTCCTATATTCTTCTTCATGACTTATACTTTTTAAATGAGATACAATAGTAGTCTAGTGTATGTTCTTAAAAAGTGACTTAAGTCACAACTAAAGAATTTTAATAGTTTGATGTGATAAAATAAGTTTATTATCGTTCTCTAATTTTTTTAAAACACGACTAATCACCTCTCGAGATGTAGCCAGATCGTCTGCAAGCGCTTGATGAGAGATTTTAATTATTTGAGAATTAGTTAATGCTGCTTTATCGTGCAGTAAATTTAAAATGCGCTCGTCCATTTTATGAAAAACCATATTCTCTATAGTGTTTAATAAATCTGCATAGCGCATCTCATATTGTGAGTTAAAAAGTAGATTTAACTCTGGATATTGCTGCAGCCATTTTTTAAGTTTGTCTGCTGGTAATAAAAGAATTTCTGTCTCTTCTAATGTCTGTGCATTGATTTCACTGGTTCCATTTTTAATACCTGCTGCAAAGGACATCACACAGCTCTCACTTGCTTTTATATGATATAGTAATAATTCTTTATCATCATAGGTAGTAAAAACACGTAACAATCCTTTCAACACCAATGGTATCACTTTTACATACTGTCCTTTACGTAAGATCTCTTGATGATCAGGCACAGTAATAATGTCACATTCTCGATTGATTGTTTCCACCAGTGTTTTATTAAAAAATGGAAACTGTTTATGAAGATCAGTAAAGGACATATTTAAAATTCTAAAGTCATCGCTTGATGAGGAATTCCGTCTTCTAGATATTTTTCACCTGTAGCTATAAAACCTAAATCTTTATAAAATCTATCTAGATAACATTGAGCAGATATTTTAATGAATGGAAATCCTTGATTTTTACAATAATCAATACTCGCATTCATTATTTTCTGGCCGTAGGCCGCGCCACGATTTTTGGGACTTACTACTACTCTACCTATACTAGCTTGTTTAAAATAATCACCTGGTTGAAACACACGAGTATAAGCTACAAGTTTATCATTTACATATCCTACAATATGAATAGCTTTTTGATCCTTACCATCCATATCTTGATAAACACAGTCTTGTTCTACCACAAAAACTTCAGAGCGTAGTTGTAGTACTTCGTATAATTGTTGAGTATTAAAATCAGAAAAATATTTAACGATTACATCCATTTTTAAAATTGTTTTGGGACAACTTTAGGTTGCGGTGGCTTCACTCCTATTCTTATATCGGTAATAATTTTCTCCAGCATATTACCAAATTCTTCATCGCCGGCAGCCATCAATTCTTGACGTCTAGCATCTAGATCATCTAGCGTTTCTTCTCGATCTTTTTCATCAAAATCTTCAAGATCACGCCATATCTCCATCAATTTCTTTTGAGGATGAACCGCTGTTCTTAATTGATGTATTATAATAGAAGCTTCTTTTCTCATATTCACTACACACAGTTAAAAATCACAAATCGTGACTCAACTATTTAAATTAATTATTATTTGTACAGTCTAATTATCGTACTATTTCTTACCGCGATAAATTAAAGATATACGATTGTGTTCTAATAAAAGTTGCTCGTCTTTTTGATAGCTTTTTAATAAATGGATTGCATAATCTAGTTGATCTTCAGATATATTTCTATAAGCTGGAGCTGGTACTACTTCACTCCATTTTGCAAATAAAGTATTGTCTAAAGCAATACGCCAATAGCAATGATTATCAAATTTTAAGTGATAATATTGATTAGGTAGTGCATTCCCTAGATCCAGATACTCTTGCCTTTTATTAAGATTCATACTAGTAATTATAAAAATAAATACACAAGACCACTACAGTTAATGATAATATATAAAACAACAAGCCAGTAAAAATTCTATACCGTCTACTTTCCATTGTTAAAAATATATGCCTAAATACTAAATACCTAGTAATCAAAAATAATATACCGCTAGGTAGTATTATAAATATAAAAAGTAATAGAAAATAATCTGCTAGTGATCCACTAGATAACAATATCATTTAGTAGGTTGTGGTACATCTCGCTTTCGCGAAAGCGTACTTATGAACATGCTATCTTATTCACACGATTTGCATGGCGTCCACCTGCAAATTCTGTATCTAAAAAAGTCTCTACCATAGCAATAGCCTGTGGTATAGAAGTGAAACGTGCTGGTATACAGATGATATTTGCATTATTATGCTCACGAGCAAGTCCTGCAATTTCTTTAGACCAGCATACTGCGCCACGTACATTTTGATACTTATTAACGGTCATAGAGACACCTTGTGCACTACCACAAATAACTACACCTAGATCTGCAGTGTGGTTATCAACATCCTGTCCTACCTTGTGAGCAAAGTCAGGATAATCAACACTATCTAAAGTATCTGTTCCATGATTAGTTACTTGATGGCCTCTTTCTTTAAGCATATTAACAATAGCTCGTTTATAATCTGGTCCTGCGTGGTCGTTTCCTATAGAGATGTTCATGATAGCGGTGTTTTATGATACAAATTTAAGTCTAGTTATTGATAATCTAGGGTTATTAACATCCATGGTTTTACACTATTCATAAACAATAGATAACATGTTAATATCAATTGAAAGAAAACATTAGGAAGTGAAGGTTTAAAAACTCATATCTATTTAAAATTGAGATAACCAAAATATAACTCACCTTTTTAAGACTAACTTTTCAGACTTAAAAAGACGTTCATCAACATAAAATATGTAGTTAGTTTATATACATTTTGATGTGAATAAGGGTTGTGAACAACTGTGTATAAACCTATCTTAATTACATTAGAAACTTACTTTACAATTAGTTAACATTAGTATAACATGTGAATAAGTAGCGATAAGTTATAAAAAATTCAAGTTCCTAATATTTTAGTAAAAAGATATACCGCTATTCACACTACATCATCATCATCAATTTTATTTAAATTTTTAAAAAAGAAAAAATGATATTGTTTATAATGTGGATAACGTTTAAAACTATCTAAAATCAATAAAACGATTTATGAAGGAATTAATAAATCATATATGATCAACTAAGTCGATTAAAATTAAATTTGGAATAATAAATGCAAGCATTGAAATGATTGCGTGTAATCAATAAAGTAAGTGCGTCACTATTACACTAACTATTGAATAAGGAGTATTGAAAAAGTAATTTTATTTGTAAGCTAGACGCTTGTAGAGGAAGTGTTTTCTATAAGTGGAGAAGTCTCTTCAAAGCTATCAACAGTGTGATCTGTATCTAAAGCTTTATTGATAAAAAGAACTACTAGAATAATACCCACAAGAAATATCCCTATGAATAGTAAGGTTGATTTAAGTGGCTTTCTAGTTTCCATTTGTTTAAAATTGTCAACCATTAGACGATCAACAATACACAAAGTTACAGTTATTTCTTAAATAATTGTTAATAACGGTATATTAAATGATTAATAATCAAAGTATAAAGTACTTATAATCTCTCAGAGTTTTAAAAGATTAACTTTGTAGAAGTATAAATAGAATATGAAGAAGAAGAAAAAACGAAACTCAAAAACAAAGTTTCAAAACCTCAGTCAATCTGTACTGAATGTATTAAAGCAAGAACCTAATAAGGATTTTAATTATAAACAAATATGTGCAAAGCTCTCAATATCAGATGCTAGTACACGTAATCAAGTTATTAAAAGACTTCACCAGTTAAAATCTAAAGCACAAATAGAAGAGACAGATCGCGGTAAATTTAAAATTATTAAAGCCATTGATTATTACACAGGTACTATTGATATCAGTACTCGTGGTACAGGATATGTGATAACAGAAGAACTACAGGAAGATATCATGATACCACGTCGTTCACTAGGTCAGGCATTAAACGGTGATCAAGTTGAAGTGTATGTTTATCATAGAAGAAGAGGTCAACAGCCTGAAGGTGAAATCACTAAAGTAATCGAGCGTAAGAAAACTGAATTTGTAGGTACTATTCAAGTACATGAAAAATTTGCTTTTGTAAACGTTACTGATCCTAAAATTCAAACAGATTTCTTTATTCCAGGTCGAGAGATCAATGGAGCAAAAGATGGACAGGTAGTTCTAGTAGAATTTGTAGAATGGAATGATAAACAAGATTCACCTAACGGTAAAGTAAAGGCTGTTCTAGGAGAACCAGGTGAGCACAATACTGAAATACACGCCATACTAGCTCAATATGGTTTACCATATGAGTTTCCTACCGTTGTAGAAGAATATGCAGACCAGTTAGATAAAACCATAACAGAACAAGAAATAAGTAAACGTCGCGATATGCGAGAATCGCTTACTTATACCATTGATCCAGCAGATGCTAAAGATTTTGATGATGCACTTTCATTCGAAAAATTAGAAAATGGTCATTATGAAATAGGAATCCACATTGCAGATGTAAGTCACTACGTAAAAGAAGGAACACCACTAGATGATGAAGCATATGAACGTGCAACTTCTGTATATCTAGTGGATAGAGTAGTACCTATGTTACCAGAGGTATTATCAAATGGTGTTTGTTCATTAAATCCTCATGAGGATAAATTATGTTTCTCGGCTGTTTTTGAAATGGACGATAATGGAAAGGTTTATAAACAGTGGTTTGGTCGTACTATCATTCATTCAGATCAACGTTTTGCTTATGAAGAAGCACAGCACATTATTGAGACTGGTAAAGGAGAAATTCCTGCAGATATATCACTTACTAAAAAAGATACAACTGCAGATCCAGCCATTGTAGAAGCAACTCTTACCTTAGATAGTATCGCAAAAAAGATGCGTAATGAACGTATGGTACAAGGTGCTTTAAGCTTTGATAAGACTGAGGTTAAATTTAATCTTAATGATAACAGTGAGCCAATAGGTGTTTATTTTAAAACCTCTAAAGATGCTAATAAACTGATAGAAGAATTTATGCTACTGGCTAATAGAAAAGTAGCAGCTTTTATAGGAAAACGAGATCCTAAACACACTTTTGTTTACCGTATTCACGACGAGCCTAATGATGAAAAACTAGGCGCACTTGCAAAAATTGTGACTCGTTTTGGTCATAAACTAGACTTAAGAGATCGCAAACATGTTACTCAATCTTTAAACAAATTATTGAGTGATGTAAAAGGGAATAAAGAGCAAAACATGGTCGATACACTTGCTATTAGAACCATGTCTAAGGCCGAGTACTCTACACAAAACATAGGTCACTATGGTCTAGCGTTTGATTACTACTCGCATTTCACATCACCTATACGTCGTTATCCAGACGTGATGGTCCATAGACTATTACAACATTATCTAGATAAAGGAAAAAGTGTAAGTGAAGAGCTCTATGAAGAAAAGTGTCACCATTCCACTAACATGGAAATTCTAGCTACTAAGGCAGAACGTGACTCTATCAAGTACATGCAGGTTAAATTCATGAAAGATCATGAAGACGAGCAGTTCTTAGGTGTTATTTCTGGAGTTACCGATTGGGGAATTTATGTAGAAATTATTTCTAATAAGTGTGAAGGAATGATACGCTTAGGTGATCTAGATGATGATAGTTATGAATTTGTAGAAGAAGAGTTTGCAGTGATAGGTCGCAAGACTAAAAACGCCTACAGACTAGGTGATGAGGTTTATGTAAAAGTAAAAAATGCAGATCTTGTTAAGAAGCATCTAGATTTCTGGATGATAGGTAGTAAAGAAGCTGTTGAAAACTAAGCATTGTTATACCTGTAAAAAAGAAGATACAGTCATGTATCGCATACAGATTACTAAAGGTAAAGATTGGATTTTTTGTTGCAAGACCTGTACAGAAAATCACCAGTCTTTACCTTTTTATAAATATGGTGGTACCTGGAAAGGTAAAAGACACTAGTTATGAAAAGATTATTATTTCTATTAATGATATGCTCACTCGTTTCTTGTAAAAGAGATTTTTCTAAAGGACCTCAATTAAGCTGGTTACAAGGTAAATGGCAAAGAATAGATGATAGAGATGGTAGAACTACTTTTGAAAATTGGAGGATACAAATCGATGGAAGCTTTTTAGGTCATGGTTTTACTCTAGAAGAAAATGACACTGTTTTTGAAGAAAAATTAGCTATCAAGCCACTTAATATACTAGTTAAAAATGATAATAGATGGGTTCTTCAAGTTACAGGTGTCAATGTATCTCCTACTATTTTTGAAATTAAAGAATTTACTAATAATAGTTTTACTGCCGTAAATTTAGAAAACGAGTTTCCTACTCACATTCATTATTCTATTATAAACGATAGCCTTAAAGCACAAGTTTATAGTGACCAGATGTCTATTGATTTTACTTTTAAAAAGTTATAAAAGTCATTTTAAGACATTTATCAATTCTATAAATTGAAGATTTAATGTATTTCATCTATGATTTATTACTTTAATCTATATACTAATTTTACTTATTCACATTTTAAGTAACCTAGGTAAATCACTAGATATTTGTATCGGTTATCCTGGTTAGTTAACTAAGAAAGTGTATTTACATTTTTCCCCTGAAAGAAGTAGTACATAAAGATGCTTTGATATTCCCTAAATATCAAAGTATCGTTTCAAAAAAGTAGAGTTTTTTTGGTTAGTATGAAAGGTAGTTTATCGCAAGATAGACTGCCTTTCTTCTTTTACTGTAACAAATGAATTTAAATAGCATCTTTATAAAAACGATACACATGAAAATTTCAACTCTATTTTTATTCTTATTTGTTATGTCATTCAGTTTTGCTCAAAATCCTAGGGAAGTTGAGTTAGGTAACTTTGATACTATTAAAGTCTATGATTTAATCACTGTTAATCTTGTAAAATCTGATGTTAATAAGATTGTTATCTCTGGTCATGATGCTGGTGATGTAGAGTACGTTCATAAAAACGGAACTTTAAAAGTGCGTATGGCTTTTAATAAACAATTTGACGGTACAGAAACTTTTGTCCATGTTCACTACACAGATTTAAAAGTAATTGATGGAAATGAAGGTGCTTTTATAACCTCTAATGAACTTATAGAACAACCACAACTAGAAATTAGAGTACAAGAAGGCGCTCGAGTTAAAGCTGGTGTAATGGTAGAATTTCTTGAGATTAAAGCCGTATCTGGTGGAATTACTGAAGTAAGTGGTACTGTAGATCAACAAATAATTAATGTAAACACTGGTGGTATTGTAGAGAATCAAGAATTAAAATCTAAACGTACCAAAGTAAAAGTAAGAGCAGGTGGAGAAGTAGACGTATACACCACTAACTCTGTAGATATTAACATACAAGCAGGTGGCGATGTACGAGTCTATGGTAATCCTCAAGAAATTTCTAAGAAGACCTTTGCAGGTGGACGTATTAAGATAATGGATTAAAGAAACTTTAAAGTTTAAAGGTATTCTGTTAATTACGCTTTCGCGAAAGCGTGTCAATTATCAACACATAGGTATCAGAAAACCCAACATTAATTTTTACCTTTGAGCTATAACCATATAATTATATGCTCGAAGACGTTCTTAGTGCGATTCCGCTGGGATTTTTAATGGCCTTTCTCATAGGACCAGTGTTCTTTGCATTACTAGAAACCAGTGCAATTAAAGGATTTAGAGCCGCAGTAGCACTAGATATAGGAGTTATTCTTGCAGACATTATTTTTTTACTTGCGGCATATTTTATGACTTCCTCTATTTTAGAGAAGTTAAAAGATGATCCTGGGCTTTATATTTTTGGCGGTTCTATTCTTGCGATATATGGTATAGTTTCTTTTGTGAAAACTAGAAAATCTTATCTTAAAGAAGTTGATCCTAAAGTACTTACAGTAAAGAAGAACAACTACTTTTCTTTATTTATAAAAGGTTTTTTCCTCAATTTTATCAATATAGGTGTCTTAGGATTTTGGTTAGGTTTAATAGTCGTTTTTAGTCCTCAATTAGAGAATGATTCTAATAGAATTCTCACCTTTTTTGGTGCAGTGTTAGTCACTTATTTTATTGTAGATCTATGTAAAATAGTACTTGCAAAAAGTTTAAATCGTTATCTCACACCTCATCGTATCTTTCTTTTAAAAAGACTTATCGCTATTATTATGGGTATATGTGGTGCCGTTTTAATCTTTAAAGGTGTTTTTCCTGATGTAACAGATCAAGTAGGTGAGCAGTTACATATTATTCCAGAATTACCAGAACCAGTCGCTCCAGAACTAGAAGGTATAAAGGAGACTCCTATTGTTAATGATAGCATATAAATTTAATAGCTGATTATTAGGTTATTGTCATTTTTTTTTTTTCATGTTTGTAATCTAATTCAACCAATAAATGAAAACAACTATTAGATTATTGTGCTTTTTAATAATAACAGCAATAGTTTTAGTTTCTTGTGAAAAGGATGAATACTTGAAAGATAACTTTTCAAGTAATTCATTTCCCTTTCAGGTTACTAAAATGAGCAAAGAAGAAATTATCAATTCTACAGGTAATAGAGATCTTTTTACAAGCTTGAATGAAACTACAACGGTTTTATCACAGAAAACAACAAGCAACACACCTCCATACACTATACTAGATCATAGTGCTACTGTTTTTACAGATGATAATAATACTTTTACTTCTTATACGTTCAAAACTATTAATACAATAGATGATGGCGTTTTAAGAAATATAGTGGTAACTGATATTTCAAATGTTTACACTACATATCTAGTTGAGTATGTAAAACAGCCCAACGGTATGTTAGGTGCTAGCTATATGTTATTAAGTAATGATGATGGTGGTTTGGTAAAATCATCTTATATTACTGTTACTTCTTGTGAAGATATTGGGTATTGGAAAGTAATAGATACTAATAATCCAGATTGTTTAGTTTGTGTAAGATGGACTGTAGAAGAATTTTGTAACACAGTAACTTATGAAATACCTAATACCACAATAGATGCTGGAAATTCTGGCGGTGGTGGTGGAGCAAATACTCAACCTGGAACAGGTTCATGGGGAACAGGTTTCCCTATTTCTGGTGGAATAGGAGGAGGATCTCCAGGTGGTTTTGTAACGCAACCTAGTTACGCTGATCATAAGGAATCATTACTAAATTTTTCGGATGATCCACAAATTAAGCAGCAAATTAAAGATTGGCTATTATTAGCTCAATCAGAAGGTCCTGAGCAAGGGAATGAATGGAGATTAGGTCCGGACAATTCATATTCTCCTAATTCTGTTAATCTTGAATATTCTAACGAATTTGGAGTTTTTTTGGTAATGTCACTAGTAATAGAGTTGTAATGCGAAGTCACGTACACAGATCGAACAATGATTCGTTTTTTAGTGGTGGAGATATTGTGGCAACCTTAAAATTTTATAAAGATAAGAATGATCATCAATTTCCAGTTCAAAATGCAAATACAACGAGTTTGCTTGTTTCTAAGTCCGGTGTGTATGCAATAAGAATAAAAGATAAAACAAAGGCTAATAATTTACACAGATATTTTGGTCAGAATGTAGTTGATAACGCTATTATCGATCACTCAAAGGCATATCCAGGAATATCAATTGATCCAAATTCTACAACTTATTTCAATTTTCTTGAAAGTAACTTTACGTTCTTCTTTGAATATTATAAATTAAATGAAAGTTTAATTGTTTTTAAAGCCAACTTAGATAGCAATGGCAATGTACTTAGCTGGTCTAACTTAACATTTTAATCATGAAAAAAATACCACACATATTAGTAATACTATTTCTATGTTCTTTCATCGTTTTGAACAATATAATTGATATGAGAAGCATGCAAAGGATTGATGCACCAAACGACGGTTATCAAGATGGAGATTACTATAAAGACATTCATAACGATTTAGATAAATTTGAAGGAGTTTGGCTCTATGATAATGGAATTGATAAAGTAGAAGTAACTATAACAAAATATGAATATCAACAATTTAATTTTGCAAGACCTATATATATTGATAAACTAGGAATCGAATTTAAATATTGGGAAAACGGTGTTTTGATTAAGGAAACTGATCCAAGTTTTCCTTCATCAGAGCAAATAGAAATTATGAATGTTGAAGGAGTTTTAAATCTACCAGGAGCCGTTAATGTAATTGATAATGGTTACTCTTTAGTTTCAGGTTCTTATGATGAACCCTTTGGGACACAAGATTGTAAACGCCCAAATCATACTAATTTAAAATTAGGATATCAGACTAGTTCTAATAATGTAAATGGTGTTACTACAATAGGAAAACTACATTGGAATCTAATAGACCTATATGGTTTAAACCCAAGCGGTGGCTATAACTTTACGTGTGAATATAATTATGTTTTACCAGAAGTAATGATTCTTATAAAACAACCATAATTTAAAAGCAACTGATTTAATCGGAAACCTCAACTTTATCAAAGTTGAGGTTTTTGCTTTTTAAAATAAGGAATAAAAAAATCCCCAATCAGTAAAGATTGAGGATTTCAGAGGCGTCTAGCGGATTCGAACCGCTGTACTAGATTTTGCAGACCCATGCCTAGCCGCTCGGCCAAGACGCCTTTTACGCCCGCAAAAATAACAAAAAAGTTGTCTTTATCACTATTATTAATCAAAAACGCTCTTTAGTGTTGACTTCTAGCGACTTTGCTGCATAGAAATGACCACACTTGCTACATCACCACCTATAGGAGGATTGATTTTTGCCACTTTTACATGTGCTTTTTGTACTAATTGCTCTTCACTTAGAACTCGATCCAGTATTCTTTGTGCGACTTGTTCTAGTAATTTTGAACGTATCTCCATTTCTTCCACTATAATTCTATTAAGTGAAACATAATCCACGGTATCGCTCAGTTCATCAGTCTTAGCGCTTTTTGATAGATCAGCAGTTACTTCTAGATCTACACGATATTCACTACCTATCATAGCCTCTTCATCGAGACATCCATGGTTAGTATAAACCTTTACGTTTTCAAGTATAATTGTATGCATGTGGTAAAGATACTATGAGTATGGTTAGGACTGAAATAAGCTGTAAATTTGTTTTATCTAAATATATTGAAAAGAGCCATGAGTGATACTACTAAACCTAATAACTTCATAGAAGACATTATAGAAGACGATTTAAACAATGGTCTTTCTCAAGATAAATTACGTTTCCGTTTTCCACCAGAACCTAATGGGTTTTTACACATAGGTCACGCTAGCGCAATATGTTTAAACTTTGGGCTAGGAGAGAAGTACAACAGGCCAGTAAATCTGCGTTTTGATGATACTAATCCTGCAAAAGAAGAAGCAAAATATGTAGCTGCGATTCAAAAAGATGTAGAATGGTTAGGCTATAAATGGGATAATCTGTGTTATGCGTCAGACTATTTTCAAGAGCTTTATGACTGGGCTGTTCAAATGATTAAAGACGGAAAAGCTTATGTAGATTCTCAATCTAGTGAAGAAATGGCCGCTCAAAAAGGGACACCTACTCAACCTGGAGTAGATGGACCTTACCGTAATAGAAGTGTGGAAGAAAATCTAGCACTTTTTGAAGGTATGAAGAATGGAGAATATGGTGAAGGAGAACACATCCTGCGTGCTAAAATTGATATGCAGTCTAATAACATGCTCATGCGCGATCCTATCATGTATCGTGTGGTTGATAAAGCACACCATAGAACCGGTACTGACTGGAAAATTTATCCTATGTATGATTGGACACATGGAGAAAGTGATTATCTGGAGCAAATCTCACACTCTTTCTGTACCCTTGAATTTAAGCCTCATAGAGAGCTTTATGACTGGTTCCTTGATCAAGTTATCGATAAAGATAAAATACGTCCTAAACAACGTGAATTTGCCCGTAGAAACGTATCACATACCGTTACCAGTAAACGTAAACTTCAAAAACTAGTAGAAGCTGGTGTTGTTAACGGATGGGATGATCCACGTATGACGACCATATCTGGTTTAAGACGTCGAGGTTACACTCCAGCATCATTAAAAAACTTTGCAGAGTCTATAGGAATCGCAAAACGTGATAACCTAGTAGATATGAACCATCTCGAGTTTCATTTAAGAGATGATTTAAATAAAACTGCAGATCGTGTGATGTGTGTATTAGATCCAGTAAAGCTGGTTATTACTAATTATCCAGACGATCAGGTTGAAATCCTTCAAGCAGAAAATAGTCAAGAAGACGAATCTCGTGGTTTTAGAGAAGTTCCTTTCTCAAAAGAACTTTATATAGAACGTGAAGATTATAGAGAAGAGGCAAACAAGAAATTCTTCCGTTTGAAGAATGGAAAAGAAGTACGTCTTAAGAACGGATATATCATTAAAGGTGAAGGTTGCCTTAAAGATGCAGACGGTAATATTACAGAGATTCACGCCACCTATGATCCAGATTCTAAAAGTGGTAGCGGTACAGAAGCTAGTATGCGCAAGGTAAAAGGTACACTTCACTGGGTAAGTGCTGCTCATGCAGTACCTGTAGAAGTACGTCTTTATGATCGTTTATTTACAGTACCATCACCAGATACAGATAAGGAAAAAGACTTCATGGAGTTTGTTAATCCTAATTCTCTAGAAGTTATTACTGCCATGGCAGAACCTGCAATGAAAAACTTAAAAGTAGGTGACATTGTACAATTCCAACGTATGGGATATTTCTGTGTGGATCCAGATACTACAGAGGATCACATGGTATTCAATCGTACAGTAACCTTGCGAGATACTTGGGCAAAGCTAGAGGACTAGTATTTTCTAAAAATTTTGAATAATTACGCTTTCGCGAAAGCGTATCTTATAAAATCCTTCTTATTTTAACTGTAATTAGTAATAATTTTGTTGATTTAAGAAGGATTTAATATATATACCATAATTGTTAACCGGTTATTAACGTATTTCCATGTACAGTGTGTTTATCTTTGAATTAATTAATAATCAATAAATTAAACGAAGATGGCAAAGACAGGAAACGCATTAGTAGCACTAGTAGCAGGAGCAGCAATAGGAGTAGCAGCTGGCTTACTTTATGCACCAGAAAGTGGTGAGAAAACAAGAAAAAAATTAAAGAAAAAAGCAGATAAAGCACAGCGTGATATCAAAAACCAAGCACAAACTGCTTATGATACTTTAACAACTAAAGCATCAGAATATAAAGGAACTTTAGATGAGCGTTTAGAAACTGCATTATCCACAGCAAGCTTTAAAGCAGATGATGCTATCGTTTCTCTAGAAAGAAAACTAGAACAATTGAGAGCGCAAAACGCAAAATTACAGAAGCCTAAGGTCAACGGAAAAACAACGGTATAAATCTTATTCATGGGAAAAGGTATAAGTGAGAATATTCAAGAATTTACCACCGCTACTCAAAGTTTTATAGAATCATCTATTAACTATCATAAACTCGATCTCTATAAAAAAGTGATGAGTGGCGTGATATCTAGTAGCCATAAATTGCTATTAGGATTTTTTTTACTGATATCAATTCTATTTTTAAGTTTAGCCGCTAGTGTTTATATAGGAGATTTATTAGATAATGCTGCTTTGGGATATTTAATAGTTGGTCTCTTTTATTTCCTTCTAGTTATTCTAGTAGCTTTATTTATGAAACCAGTCATTGAAAAAAGTTTACTGCGCAAGACCAGCCAGCAATTCTTCAATTCTAACGAGGATATAAAAATTGATAAGTATGAGAGTTTACAATAGTTTTGATGAGATAGATAGGGATTTAAGATACTTGCAATTGCAAAAACAAGTGGACCAAGAAACAATGAAACTTAATCTTAATGAGGTAAAGGAAAGTTTATCTGCTGTAGCGGTTTTAACTAGCATAGTGAGTTCTATAGCAAAGAAGGCAGTAATTCTTAAAACAGTTAATAAACTAATAGGAAGATAAAATTGAATTGAAAAAGAAAGTATAAATAAAAAGCACCGCCATAGCGGTGCTTTTTTTATTTTAATAATGATCGATTAACCTTAATCTTTCCAGCCGTCAGCATCATTATTTTTATTGGCTTCAGCCTCTTCTTTATTTTTATTAGTCTTCTTCATTTGCTCACCTATTTGTGCACTTGCTGTAAAACTAGCTATCATGTTGTTTAACATATCACTACCAGCTTGTGGAGAATTAGGTAATAGTATTAAGTTAGACTGTGTTGCCTCACCTATGGATTGTAAAGTATCATAGTGTTGTGTTACTACGATTAAGGCACTTGCTTCTTGAGAATTAATACCTACGTTATTTAAAACATCTACACTTTCTTCTAGTCCACGTGCTATTTCACGACGTTGGTCTGCGATACCTTGACCTTGTAAACGTTTAGATTCAGCCTCGGCACGTGCTTTTGCAACAATTTTGATACGATCAGCTTCAGCTTCATACTCAGCAGCTGTTTTCTCGCGCTCTGCTGCGTTAATACGATTCATTGCAGCCTTTACCTGTACATCTGGATCAATGTCTGTTACAAGTGTTTTAATGATGTCATAACCATAGTCCATCATTGCCTCATTTAATTCACGTTTTACAGCTATTGCAATATCATCTTTCTTTTCAAAGACGTAGTCTAGTTTCATTTTAGGAACCTCTGCACGTACTACATCAAATACATATGATGTGATCTGATCATGTGGGTTTTGTAATCTGTAAAAGGCATCATATACTTTTTCCCTTCTTACTTGAAACTGTACAGATATTTTAAGACGAACAAATACATCATCTTTTGTCTTAGTTTCAACAATTACATCTAGTTGTTGAATTTTAAGATTAATACGTCCTGCAATTTTATCAATTAATGGCACTTTAAACTGAAGTCCAGAATGGCGCATACTGGTAAATTTCCCAAAACGCTCAATTAGTGCAGCTGTCTGTTGTTTTACGGTAAAAATCGAACTGAAAATAAGTAGAAGTATAATCACTCCTAAAATCGGAAATATTAATTGTCCCATAATTGGTGTTTTAAGTTTGTTTAAAGATACAGTACAATTAGTCTTATTTTAGCAGAATAAGTTACACCTATGAAACATATTTTAGCTTTTACAGCTGTTATTTTGTTAGCTTTTTATTCAAATGCTCAAAGAAGACAAGCTTCAAATAATAGACTAGGTATAGCCCTAGACGCTACCTTTTTTAGTTTAAACACTGATGATGTAGCGGTAGATGGTAAAGTAGGGTGGAGTGCTGGATTAGAAACCAGAGGTTCTTCTACACCTTATTGGGATATGATTTTTGGAATACACCTTTTTAATAATAAATTTTCTGTTCAAGAAGCGTTAACGCTAGATGAAATAGACATGAGTGTTATAGGTGCAGAGGTAAAGTTACTATGGGCTTATAAAATTGATAATAGGGAATATCTTTCTTTAGAAATAGGACCTGCCGTATCTTTTAATGGTGAATTTAAAGTAGCAGATAAAAGGTATGAAGACAGTGTTATAACAGGTAGTAGTGCTGTGACTGTATCTTCATTTCAAGAAACATCACCTGTAAATATTAATGGAATAGTCGGTTTAAGTGGTGGATTAGATAAGATTAGATTTTCTGCTCACTACCACTATGCATTTTTAGATGTTTTAAATGGTAAAAACGCTTTAAGCGAAGAACTCAACGGTAATATGAGTTATATCACCGCTGGAGTTCGCTTTTATTTTTAGGATAATTTTTCTATGGCATGTTGAATGCGAGCGATAGTTTCATTTTTACCTATCATACTTGCTATCTCAAAGACATCTGGTCCCATCAAACTACCTACTAATGATAGTCTTAATGGCATCATTACCTTACCAAATCCCATTTCTTGACTAGTTATCCAGCCTTTAATTGCGTTACTTAAACCAGTTGCGCTATCATCAGTGCAATCCTCGATGATTTTAATCACATCTGTCATTATACTAGTAGTATCATCTTTCCAAGCTTTTTTAGCCGCTTTTTCATCATAAGAATCAGGTGCGGTAAAGAAAAAACCAGCTAGTTCAAAAAGATCTTCTGTAAATACAGCACGTTCTTTTACTAGACCACAAACTATGTTTACATATTCTTGTGATCCATAATCGATACCTTTTTCTTCTAACGCTTTCGCAAAAGCGGCACCTATAACAGCATCATCTTGTGCAACATACCATTGTTGTTGAAACCATTTTGCTTTTTCTGGGTCATATTTTGCACCAGAACTATTTACCTTTTCTAGACTGAAAGCTTGAACTAATTCTTCAAGGCTGAAAATCTCTTGTTCTGTACCTGGATTCCATCCTAAGAAAGCCAATATATTGATCATCGTTTCTGGAAGAAAACCATCTTGTTTAAATCCTGTAGAAAGCTCTCCACTTTTAGGGTCTTTCCATTCTAATGGGAATACAGAAAAGCCCATTTTATCACCATCGCGCTTACTTAATTTTCCTTTTCCGGTAGGTTTAAGTATTAATGGTAGGTGAGCAAACTTAGGTCGTTCCCATCCAAAGCTTTCATAAAGCAATACATGTAAAGCCATGCTAGGCAGCCATTCTTCACCACGTATCACGTGAGAAATTTTCATATCATGGTCATCTACCACATTAGCAAGGTGGTAAGTAGGCATCCCATCACTTTTAAATAGTACTTTGTCATCGATAAGTGAGGTGTCTATTTCAATCCCTTTACGAATTTCATCAAACATGTGTAATGTTTTCAACTCTGGCTTAAAACGGATTACATAATCATCTCCTCTTGCGATACGTTCTTCAACCTCACTACTTGTTAAGGTTAGAGAATTGGTAAAATCGTTACGATTGTTATGATTGTATATAAAAGTTTCCTTTTTTGCTTCTGCATTTTCACGAGCCGTTTGCAATTCTTGTGCAGTATCAAATGCATAATAGGCGGCACCTTTTTCTATAAGGTCTAGCGCATATTGTTTATACATTGATTTACGTTCACTTTGTCTATAAGGTCCGCAGTCTCCTTCTTTTCCTGGTCCTTCATCATATGGAATATGACACCAGTTTAAGGCATCAATAATATAATCTTCGGCACCTTCTACATACCTATTTTGATCAGTATCTTCAATACGTAATACAAAAATACCATTGTGTTTTTTTGCAAATAAATAATTGAACAATGCTGTTCTAACACCACCTATATGTAATGGTCCGGTTGGACTAGGTGCAAATCTTACTCTAACTGGAGTGCTCATTATAGCCGTTTTTAAAGCTGCAAAGATAATATTTGTAAGTTATGAGTTCAGTGTTAACAGTTAAGACTTTCTCAAGAAAGTGGTTCTCTATGGCTATGGAAGGACAATTACTAATTTTTATTTTTAGATAATTCTATCATTTCTTGTGGTACATGTTTATTAACAATTAAAAACCATAATGGTGGTATCGTTGCTATAACCATCATAGTAGGATATCCATAGGGTAGTTGTGGACTGTTTTCATGATAATCTAAAAGTTGATACTTTTTATTTGCTCGATAATGATGATCACTATGTCTAGTAAGTTCATAAAGTAATATTCTGCCCAGTGCATGGTTAGAGTTCCAGCTATGTATTTCTTTTACTACTTCATATCTTCCAGACTTTTTTTTAGCTCTTCTCAATCCATAATGCTCTAGGTAGTTAATAATCTCTAGTAAGGTAAAACCTATAAATGCAATACCTATAGCTATCATTGTGGTCATCCACGAGAATAAAATTCCTATCGTTAGTAAATAACTCAATTGTATAATTGTAAACCACAACATATCATTTTTAATAGAATAGAATGATTGATCTTTTACTTTCAATAATCTCTTTTGAATACTCCATGAGTTCTTATATTGATTGATAACAGAACGCCACCAAAATGCATAAAAATTCTCGTTATATCTTGCACTTGCTGGATCTTCAGGTGTAGCAGCATTTAAATGGTGGCCATAATTATGTTCAATGTAAAAATGCATGTAGAGACTAGGTAATAACAGTATTTTGCCTAAAAATCGTTCCCAAGATTCTTGTCTATGTCCTAATTCATGTGCAACGTTAATGCCGTTGCTACCAGCCACTATTCCTAATGTAAAGATCAAACCTATTACTTCATAAGTTTCAAAATTGCCGATGGAATACGTGTATAAACCATAAATGAGAACACTAAATATGATAGGTACGTTTAACCACAGTAAAATGTCAAATAATTTATTTTTCAACTTACTCTCTTTACTTTCCGCATCTAAATTGCTAGTTAAAGATGGCATGATTAGTTCAATTAATGGTACAATTGTAAAAACCATCAATGGGGTAAGATATAAAGCAGATCCTCTATAATAAATACCAATCACACACAAAATAGGAACGATATATGCGGTTAGGTATTTGAGATCTTTCATGAGTAGGATGATTAAACTATTGAAATTTTAAGCTCGTAATTTTCTTAAAGAACAAGTTCTAATATACACCATATCATAAACATCGTGCTCATTGCGTTATATTTACCCTACATAGACGACATATTAAGTGATGAATAACTTTCAAATAATAGAGCACAAGCTCAAACTTTTTATTAAAAAATATTACACAAATGAGATCATTCGTGGTATTATTTTATTTCTAGCGATAGGATTATTGTACTTTCTATTTACTGCCGTTATCGAGCATTTTTTATGGTTGAGTTCGACAGGTAGAACAATTTTATTTGGCCTTTTTGTTTTAGTACAGGCAACATTATTGTTTAAATTTATTGGTATCCCATTAGCGAGGCTGTTCAAATTATTTTCAGGAATTGATTTTAGAGATGCCAGTAATATGATTGGAACTCATTTTCCTGAAGTATCAGATAAATTAATCAATGTATTACAATTACATAAAAACGGTGGAGATGATGAGCTTACTTGGGCCAGTATTAATCAAAAAAGTGAAGAGCTTAAACCTATTCCTTTTTCTCTTGCTATTGATTTTAAAAAAAATACTGCATATTTAAAGTATTTAGCCATACCTGTACTCATCATTGCAGTCTTATTTTTTACGGGTAATAATGATGTAATCACTGAAAGCACAAAACGTGTTGCTAATTTTAATAATGAGTATATCCCGCCAGCACCATTTACTTTTACACTGCTTAATGATGATTTAAATACATTACAAAAAAGAGACTTTAAACTTAATGTTGATGTTTCTGGGAGGACTATTCCAGAGAACGCAAGTATCCATTTTAATGATCAAACTTATTATCTAACTCAAGAAGCTCCTGGTAGATTTAGTTTTATATTCAATAACCCTTCTGTAAACACACCGTTTTATCTCAAGGCTAACGAGGTAAGGAGTGAAGAATTTGAGTTAAAGGTAGATGCAGTTCCTTCCATAAATAAGTTTGAACTATTTATAGATTATCCATCTTACACTGGTAAAAAAGATGAAATTATTAAAAGTACCGGTAATGCTTTGGTTCCACAGGGAACTAAAATAACTTGGAGATTACAGACCGTTGCTACAGATCGCGTTGAATTTAAATCGAGTAATGCTGTAGAATCTTTCCAAAAGGATGATAATGAATTCGCTTTCGCGAAAGCGATATTAAAACCACTTAAATATGCAATTTCAACTTCAAATATAAATGCTAGGGATTATGAAGAATTAAACTTTAAAATAGATGTTACTAAGGATGACTACCCAGAGTTAACCATGGAAATGAAGAAAGATAGTATTCAGGAAGATATTCTTCACTTCAGAGGACAAGTCGCAGATGATTATGGGATTAAAAAAATACAACTTGTCTATTATGAGAGTGATAGTAATACTAATCGACAGATCTATGAGATAGGTAAAAACCGTGGAACATTTGATCAGTTCTTATTTACTTTTCCTGATAACCTACCTTTAACAGGTGGTAAAAACTATCAATTTTATTTTGAAGTAATTGATAATGACGCTGTTAATAATTTTAAAAGTTCAAAAAGTCAAGTTTACGGGTTTAAAAAATCTACTAAGAAGGAAGAAGAACAACTACAACTACAAGATCAAAAGAAATCATTAGAAGAATTAGAAAAGTCATTAAAGGAACAGGATAAACAGCAAGAAGAACTAAAAGAAATTAGTCAAGAACAAATTGAAAAAAAGCAACGAGGTTTTAATGATAAGAAAAAATTAGAACAAGCACTTAAAAATCAACAAGAACAAGAACGTGAAATGCGTCAGCAAATGGAAAAAATGAGGGATAACTTAGAAAAGTCTAATCCTCAAAAAGATCCTATGAAAGAGGCTTTAAAAGAACGTTTACAGCAAAGTGAAGAAGAGATTAAGAAAAATGAAGAGCTTCTTAAAGAACTGCAAGAATATCAAGATAAGTTGAGTAAAGAGGATTTAAAAGAAAAACTAGAAAAAGCTCAGAAGAATTCAAAACAACAAAAGCGTAATCTCAAACAACTGTTAGAGCTCACAAAGATGTATTATGTGACCCAAAAGTATGAGCAAATGATTAATAAGCTTAAGGATTTATCTACTAAACAAGAAGAGCAATCTAAAAAGAAAGGTGACGATAATAAGAAGGTTGATCAAGATTCTTTAAATCAAGAATATAAAGATTGGGAAAAGGAATTACAGGAACTGGAGAAAGAAAATAACGGTCTTAAAAAACCTATGAAGTTGGATTTTGATCCACTTAATTCTCCTGAGATTAAGGAAGAACAACAACAGTCTAGTGAATATCTTGAGAATTCTAAAACTCCGGAAGCTAGTAAAAAGCAAAAAAGTGCAGCAGATAAAATGAGACAGCAAGCTCAAGCTATGCAAGCTCAAATGAGTTCTGGTAAATCAGAAAAAATGAAAGAAGATGCTGACATGTTGCGTCAGATATTAGATAATCTGATTGTGTTTTCAAAAGAACAAGAAAACGTTCTTAATGGTGTTAAGAGTCTAAATAGAAATAGTCCAAATTTTGGTAAAAAACTTAAAATCCAGAAGGATTTAGAAAGAGCTTTTAAACATGTTGATGATAGTTTATTTGCCCTTGCATCACGTAATCCCGAGGTTGGTATTGATATTAATAGAGAAGTTACTGATATTTACTATTATATAGATAAATCTTTGACTCAACTTAGTGATTTTGAGATGGATAAAGGTCAGATTTCACAACAATTTACTCTTAATGGTGCTAATAAGCTCGCTAACATGCTTAGTAGTGTAATGGATGCGATGAATAATGCTATGGCATTACCTGGTAAAGGTGAAGGAGAACCTGGTGAAGGACAAAGTTCTGGTTTTCAATTACCAGATATTATAAAAAAACAAGAATCCTTAATGAAGGAAGGTGATCAAGGTGAAGAAGGCGCTAATGGTGAAAAGCCTGGTAAAGGTGATGGCAAAAAACCTGGTGATGGTCAGCCTGGTGATTCTGGTCCACCTGGACAAGGTGGGAAGAATGGTCAGGAAGGTCAATCTGGTGAAGGTGGTGAATCCGGACAAGGTGGCCAAAGTGGGCAAGGCGGAAAGGATGGAACGGGTAGTACAGGTGAATCTGGACAAGGTGGTTCTAATGATCAAGGTGGTCAAGGTTCAAATGGGGAAGGTTCTGGTAGTGATGGTGTCAATGGAATTGAAGGTTCAGGTAATGCTTCTGGAGCGGAAGAAGAAAAATCTGGATACCGAGAATCTGAGGAAGAAAGTGCTAGAATTTATGAAATTTATAAAAGGCAACAAGAGTTAAGAAATCAACTAGAGAACATGATCCGTCAGGAAGGTTTAGAAGGCATTGTTGATGATATTACAGATAAGATGAAATCTGTCGAACGCAAGCTTTTAGATCAAGGATTTAATCGTGATGTTCAAAATCAGATGATGGAAATTCAACATGATTTATTAAAACTTAAGGATGCAGGATTAGAACAAGGAAAAGAAGATCAACGTGAGGCTAATACTAATCGTAAGGTCTATAATAACCCTACTAATTCAACATTACCAGACGCATCTATGTATTTCAATAGTAAGGAGATTTTAAATAGACAAGTACTACCTTTGCAACAACAATATAAAAAGAAGGTAAAGGAGTATTTCAAAGAAGATGGTAGACTTTAATTATCAATTTAATTTTGAATTATCTAAGGAGTTGGATTATTCAAAATGGTTGGAAGCTGTAGCTGTTTCTGAGCAAAAATCTATAGGTGATCTATCTTATGTATTCTGTACTGATGATTTTCTTTTAGAATTAAATAAGAAGTATCTAGATCATGATACATTAACAGATATCATCACATTCGACTATTGTGATGATTACTTAATTCATGGAGAAATTTATATTTCAGTGGATAGGGTAAAGGATAATGCTAAGGATTTTAATGTAACTTTTAATGATGAGTTATTAAGAGTTATGGTGCATGGACTTCTTCATTTATGTGGCTATGGAGATAAGTCAGATTTTGAAAAGAGTTATATGCGTTCTAAGGAGAATGAAAAAATTAAAATGTTTCACGTGAAACAATAGGTATGTTTGATAAAGAATATGATGTAATAGTTGTTGGTGCTGGTCATGCAGGAAGTGAGGCTGCTGCCGTTGCTGCAAATATGGGTTCTAGTACCTTACTAGTAACTATGAATTTGGAAACTATAGGCCAAATGTCTTGTAATCCTGCTATGGGCGGTATTGCAAAAGGGCAAATTGTAAGAGAGATTGATGCTTTGGGTGGTTTAAGTGGTATCGTTTCTGATAAAAGCGCCATACAATTTAAGATGCTCAATCAATCTAAAGGTCCGGCTATGTGGTCTCCTAGAACCCAAAACGATCGAATGCGTTTTTCTGAAGAATGGAGAATGCAGTTGGAAGCCATTCCTTTATTAGATTTCTATCAAGAAATGGTTTCTGGACTGTTGATTGAAGGTGAAAAAGTGGTAGGTGTCCGTACATCGTTAGGTATTGAAATAAGATCTAAGTCTGTAGTTCTTACCAATGGTACTTTTTTGAATGGTTTGATTCATATAGGTGATAAACAGTTCGGTGGTGGTAGGGCAGGAGAACGTGCCTCTACAGGAATTACAGGTCAACTTGTTGAGCTAGGATTTGAATCGGGTAGAATGAAAACTGGAACTCCTCCAAGAGTTGATGGTCGCTCGTTAGACTATTCTAAAATGGAACCACAGCCTGGTGATGCTGTCACTTCTAAGTTTAGTTATAGTAATCTAACAACATGTTTGAAACATCAAAGAGATTGTCACATGACCTACACTAGTCCTGAAGTGCATAATTTATTGCGTGAAGGTTTTGATAGATCTCCCATGTTTAATGGTAGGATTAAATCGTTGGGTCCACGATATTGTCCGAGTATTGAAGATAAAATAGACCGTTTTGCAGATAAGGATAGACATCAACTTTTTGTGGAACCTGAAGGTTGGAATACCTGTGAGGTTTATGTGAATGGTTTTAGTACATCTTTACCTGAGGATGTACAATTTAGAGCTTTACGTAGTGTAGTTGGTTTTGAAAACGTCAAATTTTTCAGACCTGGTTATGCTATAGAATATGATTATTTTCCACCTACCCAATTAAAACATACTTTAGAGACTAAGCTTATTGACGGATTATATTTTGCTGGTCAGATTAATGGTACGACTGGATATGAAGAAGCTGCTTCCCAAGGTTTAATGGCCGGTATTAATGCTGTACGCAAGATAAGGGAAGAAGAGGCTTTTATACTTAAGAGAGATGAAGCTTATATAGGCGTTCTTGTCGATGATTTAATAACTAAAGGTACAGAAGAACCTTATAGAATGTTCACATCACGAGCCGAATATAGAACTTTGTTAAGACAAGATAATGCTGATTTAAGATTGACACCTAGAGCAGTTGAATTAGGTATTGTTACTGATGAAGCTCTAAAAAGAGTTGATCGTAAGGCTACAGAATCAGAAAAAATGGTTCAATTTTTACGAGATACTAGTTACGATTTTAAAGAAATGAATAACTTATTAGTGACTAAAGGAAGTAAGCAGGTTACTCAAAATGATAAATTATTTAAAGTTTTTTCAAGGCCGCAAATCAATCTAGAAGATATAAAAACAATTTCACAGGTAAAAGAATATCTAGAAGCTAATGATCTAGATGATGATATTCTAGAGCAAGTTGAAGTTCATGTTAAATATGCGGGCTACATTGCCAAAGAAAAAGACAACGCCGATAAGTTACATAGATTAGAAAATGTAAAGATTCCATCTGACTATGATTTCAAATCTATCAAGTCACTTTCTTATGAAGCACGTGAAAAATTAACTGCAATTCAACCGGCAACAGTTTCTCAAGCATCTCGTATTTCAGGGGTTTCACCTAGTGACATTTCTGTTTTATTGGTACATATGGGTAGATAGTTTCACGTGGAACAATGAAAAAAGAAACCTCTTACTCACAACTATTTTTAAAGTTAAAAGACTATTTTTTAACTCAAGAATCATTTGAACTTTATAAGGATCCATCAACAGGAGTTCTTAAAACTATTCCACATCCTAAAAATGTTGATGCATATTATGAGAGTGAAGATTATCTATCCCACGATGATTCTCAGACCTCTTTTTTTGCAAAGTGTTATCAGTTTGCTAAAAGGTGGAACTTAAAAAGTAAAAAACAGTTGATTGCAAAGTATGCAATGAACGGAAAAATTCTGGATATAGGTGCTGGAGTAGGAGATGTTGTAGCCATTTTAAAAAATGCAGGTTACGATGCTATAGGTTATGAGCCTAGTGAAAAGGCAAGATCATTTGCTGCAAGAAAAGGAATCATGCTTTTAAATCAAACAGATTCTATAGAGTCTAAAAGTATTAAGGTAATCAGTATGTATCATGTTCTTGAACATGTGCCTGATTTTGAAAAGCAAATTCATCAAATTCAAAACTGGTTATCAAAAGATGGAATTCTTATTTTAGCATTGCCTAATTATAATTCATTTGACGCAAAATTTTTTAAAAAAGAATGGGCTGGATATGACGTTCCTCGTCACTTATATCATTTCAATAAAGAAGCTATAGGAAATATCTTTCAAGATCGTTTTGAATTACTAACTACAAAACCGATGTGGTTTGACAGTTTATATGTTTCCATACTATCTGCACGTTATCAGAAAAGAAAATTTTCCTTTCTTTATGGTTTATGTATTGGATTATTATCTAATTGTGCTGCGGTGTTCACTAATGAGCCTTCTTCATTAGTTTACGTGCTTAGAAAACGATTTTAAAGCTTTTTAAGAAGCTTTTACAAAATTTATTACAATAGTGTTTAATATTATTTAAAAGCCTGTATAAACTCTTTTAATTAAGAGGTTTTTAATAGGTTTAAATTATTTTAGATATACAAACAATAGTTTATATTGATTGTATCCAAAATAGACCGAAAACCACGAGAAGAAAATAAATTGCTGTTCTTCCTGCACCACGATAATCCTGTAAAATTCTTAACCCGATAAGTAGAATTAAGAAAAGGACTCCAGTAATAATTAATCCTATTTCGCTTAAGGAGATATCTTGATCAACAATTATATCATAAATTCCCAAAGCTAGAATTGAGGTTACAATTATCTCAAGACCTAAAATGATAATTAATGATAATTTCACCAAAAAAGGTGGTAGATGGTTTTTATACATTAATACATAATCCTTGAGAGTTTTATTCCAAACAAATAATTTTTCATAAGCAGAAATAATTATTGTTAACAGCAAAAAAACTAAAATTAAAATGGGACCTGAATAAGTAATCAATAGAAAGAATTTTTAACGAAAGGTAAAATTACTACCTTTTTATAATTAATTCCTAATTTTCAACATGTTAACTACTTTTAAGCAGATTTATGAATAAGACGAGTAAGTCCTATTGCTAGGTCTGTTAAAATGACTTTACCATTACCATTTCTTTCAATATGGTAAATAGCCTTCTCTATTTCATCACTGATAGGTTGAATACGATGACCTTCTATAAATGGAGCAAACTTTTCTAATTTAAAATCGGGCATTTGCGGTGTTAAATAAACTGCACTTTTTGCCTTATAATTAAGCAGCATTGCTTGTCTAAAGTATTCTAGACAGTACAATAGAAATCGTTTTTGGGTTTCTCGATTAGTTGCGGCTACCATATCTGCCCAAGCAATTAAATCATTAATAGCTGACTTGCGTCCACGTGCTGCAAATGCAGTACGCACCCAAGTCACAAACCATTTTTCAAAATCAATATCTTCAGATATATTATTTATGGATTGAACAGCTTTATTATAATCACCATTAGACTGTCTTGCAATCTGTTGGGCACGAGTTATTTCTAATCCATTTCTTTCAATTAGTCCGTTAGCGATAGATTCACTATTTAATTTAGGAACATGTAAAAGCTGGCATCTCGATTTTATCGTATTAATAATTTGATCCTCATCTTCAGCAATAAGTAAGAATACCGTTTTTGCTGGCGGCTCTTCAATTAATTTCAATAATTTGTTAGAAGCTTCAGTATTTAACTTATCAGCACCCCAAATAATTAAAACCTTATATCCACCTTCATAAGATTTAAGACTTAATTTAGATACAATCCTTTTAGCCTCATCTACACCTATCTTACTTTGCTTTTTTTCAATTTCTATGGCTTGATACCAGTCTGCTAGACTTCCATAGGGTTGTGTTGTTAAGAATTCTCGCCATTCGGCTATATAGTCATCAGATACTGCTTTATCTTTAATACGTGCATTATTTGCGACTGGATAAGCAAAATGTAAATCTGGATGTGCGATTTGATCCATTTGTGTATCACATCTATCATTATCTTCACTACATAATATACTTCTCGCATACACTAGTGCTAGCGGTAATACACCGCTACCTGTAGGACCTATCATTAATTGTGCGTGTGCAATCCTACCGTTAATAACAGTCGTTTGTAAATGTCTCTTTAAATGTTCTAGACCTATGATATCTTGATATCGCATATTGCAAATATAAAAGTATAGGCGCGAGGTTGTATCATAACCGCTATATTTGTCACCATTCACAACATATAACTATGAAGACGATTAACGATATCAATTTTAAGGATAAAAAAGCCCTAGTAAGAGTAGACTTTAATGTACCTCTCAATGATAATTTTGAAGTGACAGATACCACTCGTATCCACGCAGCAAAAGATACCATCATTAAAATATTAGAAGATGAAGGATCTGTCATATTAATGTCACATCTAGGTCGTCCTAAAGGAAATCAAGAGGAATTTTCATTAAAGCATATTGTAGCAGCAGCTACAGATATCTTAGGTGTACAAGTTAAATTTGTCGAAGATTGTATAGGTGATGCTGCTCAACAAGCAGCTGCAAATTTGCAACCTTGTGAGGTTTTATTGTTAGAAAACCTAAGGTTTTATAGTGAAGAAACTGCTGGTGATGCCTCTTTCGCGAAAGCGTTATCTCAATTAGGTAACGTTTATGTAAACGACGCATTTGGTACCGCACATAGAGCACATGCTTCTACAGCAATAATTGCTCAATATTTTGATGAAAAATGCTTTGGTCACTTAATGACAAGAGAGATTGAGAGCTTGAATAAAGTGCTGGAAACTCCAGATAAACCAGTTGTGGCTATTTTAGGAGGCGCAAAAGTTTCATCAAAAATTACCGTTATTGAGAATATACTGGATAAGGTAGATGATCTTATTATCGCAGGTGGTATGGCATACACTTTTATTAAAGCACAAGGTGGAAAGATAGGAGACTCTCTTTGCGAAGATGATAAAATGGAACTAGCACTTGAAATACTTGAAAAAGCCAAATCAAAAAATACAAATATACATTTACCAGTAGACGCTATCACTGCCGATGCCTTTTCTGAACATGCAACTATAGATAATGCGGCTATAGATGCTATACCTAACGGTTGGATGGGATTAGATATAGGAGAAAAATCTAGATCACAATTTCATACAGTATTAATGCAGGCCAAAACCATCTTGTGGAATGGTCCAGCAGGTGTTTTTGAATTAGAGCCTTTTTCACATGGAACAATTTCTCTAGGAAAATCTGTCGCTGCGTCTACTGCAGCAGGAGCATTTTCTTTAGTAGGTGGTGGTGACTCAGTTGCAGCAGTAAAGCAATTTGGTTTTGATAATCAAGTAAGTTATGTCTCAACCGGTGGTGGTGCCATGCTAGAAATGCTAGAAGGTAAAACTCTACCTGGTATAGCCGCTATATTAGATTAATTCTTAAATCCATACATGTATAAATTCTTTTTAACATTTTTTGCGTTATCTATGGTGACTATGGCGCAAGTCTCACCGGATAGTACTAGTACTACCGGACGCATAATTACCTATGAAGAATTCAAAAAAAATCAGCTAAAAGAACAACAAAATGTAGCAATAGGAGACACGATTAAACCTTCTATAGAGGTAGTAACTGATACTATTTCTGTGGCGAATATACCGGTAATAACAGTTGAAACCGCTGGAATTAATGAATATCCAGAGGTTGATGAATTTGACGAGAAGTTACTTAAAGAACTGTATAACAATGATATGTATGACTATATGTATGATGAAGTTATACAAATGGATTATAGTGAGGCTGTAATGAAATCCTTACCTACAGACACGCTTAAAGCGCGTCTTAAACGTATTAATGAAACCACGCCTTTTCAAATAGACTATAATCCAGTATTAGAACAATTAATTAATAGGAAACTCAGTCATCAACGCATCTATATGGAGCGTTTGATGACCTTAAGCGATTACTATTTTCCATTATTTGAGGAAATGCTAGATAAATATGATATCCCTTTAGAGATGAAGTATCTGGCCGTTGTAGAAAGTGCATTAGATCCTAGAGCAAAAAGTAGAGTAGGTGCTACTGGATTATGGCAATTCATGTTTGCTACTGGTCGTGATTTTGATCTTGAAGTTAACTCTTATGTAGATGAACGCATGGACCCTATAAAATCTACAGAGGCTGCTTGTAAATTTTTAAAGAGTTTATATAATATTTATGGAGATTGGGATCTAGCACTTGCCGCTTATAATTCTGGTCCAGGTAACGTGAATAAAGCCATTAGACGCAGTGGTGGATATAAAAACTACTGGAATCTAAGACCTTATTTACCACGAGAAACGGCTGGCTATGTGCCTGCTTTTCAAGCAATGGTATATTTATACACCTATGCAAGCGAGCATGGTTTTCAACCAGCACAAACAGCTTATAAAACTATAGCGACTGATACGATACGTGTAAAAAAAATGATTTCGTTAGAGCACGTGGCACAATTTACTGATGAGGATATGGAGACCATTCAATTTCATAATCCTAGTTATAAATTAGACATCATCCCAGCAGTGTCCGGTAGAAATTATTATTTGAGATTACCAGTTAGAGCTGCAGGTAAATTTGTGAGCAGTGAGGATGCGGTATACGCTTTTGCGAAAGCAGAATTTGACAAAAAAGAAAAACCTTTACCAGAACTCGTTAAAGCAGAGTCTCGCGTCGTTTATCGAGTTAAAAATGGAGACTATCTAGGTAAAATTGCTAATAAATATGGGGTGAAAGTTAGTCAATTGAAAAGGTGGAACAGCTTGCGCAGTTATAATCTAAAAATAGGTCAGCGGTTATATATTCACCCACGTAAGCCCATAACAAGTAGCGCTACCAGTACAAAAAAAACACCTGGTAGTTATAGAGTAAAAAGTGGTGATAGTTTATGGAAAATTGCAAACACCTATGGCATAACTATTGCTCAAATTAGAAAATTGAATCCAGGTAAAACAGAAGATTTGCAACCAGGTACCACTTTAAAACTTAAATAATACGTTTATGAAATCCATACTTTACATATTTATCTTATTGATTACTCTTACGAGTTGTAACGATGCGCCCGTAATTGTAACAGATAGTGCCGGTAGAATGAATGATATTTTATTAGTAATTGATAACGATTTATGGGAGAATGAAGTAGGTGATAGTATTAGACAGATTTTAGCAGCACCTGTAGATGGACTAGTTCGTGAAGAACCACAGTTCTCTCTTAATCAAATAGAACCAGATTCTTTTGCAGGATTATTAATGAAAAATCGTAATTATTTAAAGGTTGAAGTTTCTAATAAAGAACCTGGTGTAAGTGTTACTACTGGTTTATATGCAAATCCACAGACCGGTGTTATTATAAGAGGTAAGGACGCTGCTGGCATTATAGAGCAAATCGTTAATAATGCACAACAAATTAAAACCATATTTAATGATGGTGAGATTAAGGAAAAGCAACGCTTAATGAAAAAAGTAGGGCTTAATGTAGATCAAATTAAAGAACGATTCAATATTGAATTAATAGCCCCTAGATCTTACCGTTATGCAGCACCAGATGATAAGGATTTTTTCTGGCTGCGACGTAACATTAAAGAAGGTACAATGGATATTATGATTTATGAAGTGGGTCGTCATAAGATCCCTCAAGATTCTAATGTAGTAGCTAGCATTACTAAGGTAAGAGATTCTGTAGGTTCTTTAAAAGTACCAGTAGATAATGGAAAATTTATCACAGAACGCGCATTCTCGCCTTATGTAAATGAAAGTCAGGTGGATGGTAAATTTGCTTATGAAACTAAGGGATTATGGGAAGTAAGCGGACAGTTTATGTCTGGACCTTTTCTTAATTATGCTATTTATAATGAAGAAAAGAACAACTGGTTAGTTATAGAAGGTTACATTTTTGCGCCTAGTGCAAAACAACGCAATTACCTTTTTGAACTAGAATCAATATTGAAAAGTGTGAAATTTATATCACAAGAAGATTAAATAATTCTTTGTGATTGCACATAAAAAAAGCCCTTTTAACCATGTTAAAAGGGCTTTTTTATAAAATATGATTTAGACTAGTTGTTAGAGTCTATTTGATCATTATTTGCTTTGTCTTCTTTAGTAGCGTCTTTAAATTCTTTAATTCCACCACCTAGACCGCGCATTAATTCAGGTATTTTTTTACCTCCAAAAATTAATAACACTACTAGCGCTATTAATATAATACTACCATAACCAGGCATTCCTAAAATAAAGTTTGCTAACATAATATGTGTTTTAAAAACAGTACAAAGATACGATGAACTCAATCAAACTTTGATAAATGACGTTAAAATTACTTATTTTATAAAAAGTATAAGCTTAGCCCGTGTAAAACTGGCTTGAATCATATAAAATAGACAATTTTTAATTCTACTTATAGTTGATGAATAGTTAGAATAGCATTGCATAGAAATAACGTGCGAGCTATTATATTATTTTATCTTTGAATTTCGTTATAAACGCTCATGGCTATTAAAAAAGAAAAAGGAAAACTGAAGAGAAAATGGTTGCATCGTTATCGTATGGTGGTGCTCAACGATGATACCTTTGAAGAACGTTTTTCATTAAACTTAACCAGGTTAAATGTCTTTATAGTTACTGTACTATCTGCTATAATTCTTATAGGAGTAACCACGGTTTTAATAGCATTTACACCTTTAAGGGAGTTTATACCTGGATATGCCAGTACTAAGCTTACTAAAGATGTTATAACACTAGAAAATAAAACAGATTCTTTACTGACCTCAATTCAATTACAGCAACAAAAATATGATCGCATTCAAATGGTGTTAAGTGGTAACATCACTGCAGCAGAATATGCCAGAATAGACAGTATTGCAAAAGTAGAAACTGCAAATCAAGAGAATTTACCTATTCCTATTGAAGAAGATAGCTTATTGCGAGAGGAAGTGGACCGTGAAGATAAATACAATGTCATAGAAGGAGCGACTAGTCGTACTAATTTTGTGTTTTTTACACCAGTGACAGGTACAATATCAGATGGGTTCAACGCTCAAAAAAAACATTATGCTGTTGATATCACCTCTGCAGCAAATGCACCTGTAAAAGCAGCAGCAGATGGGACAGTTATATTTGCGGGATGGAGTACGGATACAGGAAATACAATTCTTATGGAACATTCATATGGTGTTATCACAGTTTATAAGCACATGGCTACTTTAAATAAAAAGCAAAACGATCAAGTGCAAGCTGGTGAGGTGATAGGAATTGTAGGTAATACAGGTGAATTAACTAATGGACCCCATTTACATTTTGAATTGTGGATGGATGGCTATCCACAAGACCCAACTAATTTTATTAACTTTCAATAATGTCAATAAAATCAATCGCAGCAAAGGTTTTTGCAGCTATCATTGATAGGCAAACCCATAAATGGTCTAGTCAACCTGTGGCTACTCAAGAAAAGGTCTTTAAACACCTTATTAAAACTGCCCGAGATACGGCTTTTGGTAAAGCTCATTCTTTTGACAATATTGATACACATTCCAGATTTGTTAAAAATGTTCCCGTACGAGATTATGAAGAGTTAAGACCATTTGTAGATAGAGTCGTGGCCGGAGAATCAGATATTTTATGGCCAGGTAAACCATTATATTATGCAAAGACATCTGGAACTACTAGCGGCGCAAAATATATCCCTATTACTAAGGAGTCTATGCCGGAGCATGTAAAGGCTGCTCGTAATGCAATTTTAAGTTACATCCACGAGACAGGTAAAGCAGCTTTTGTAGATCACAAAATGATTTTCTTGCAAGGTAGTCCAGAGATGGAAGATAAGAATGGTGTCCAGTTAGGTAGATTAAGTGGAATTGTCGCACATTATGTTCCTGGATATTTACAAAAAAATCGTTTGCCTTCATGGGAAACCAACTGTATTGAAGATTGGGAAACTAAGGTTGAGGCCATCATTGATGAAACCTTACCTCAAAACATGGGTATTATTTCTGGAATCCCTAGTTGGGTACAAATGTATTTTGAACGCATTGTACAACGCACTGGTAAAAAAGTAGGTGATGTATTTCCAGATTTTAATCTCTTTATTTATGGTGGTGTTAACTTTGAACCATATAGGCCAAAATTTGAGCAACTTATAGGAAGAAAAGTAGATAGCATTGAGCTTTTTCCGGCAAGCGAAGGATTTTTTGCATATCAAGATAAACAAGATGTAAAAGGCATGCTTTTACTCTTAGATGCTGGAATTTTTTATGAATTTATTCCTGCAGATCAATTCTTTGAAGATAATGCACCACGATTAACTATAGGTGAGGTGGAGATCGGTGTGAATTATGTGCTTATTATTTCTACAACAGCTGGTTTATGGGCTTACAATATAGGAGATACGATTGCTTTCACTTCTACTAATCCATACCGTGTTATTGTCACCGGTCGTATTAAACATTATATAAGTGCAAGTGGAGAACATGTTATAGGTAAAGAAGTAGAACATGCTATGGAAGAAGCCGCTGCCATACACAATGTTGTGATTAATGAATTTACTGTCGCACCACAACTTGCCCCAGGTAATGATGAATTACCTTATCACGAGTGGTTTATCGAATTTGATGAAAAACCTAAAGATTTAGAAGCCTTTAAAGCAACATTAGATCTTAAAATGCGGGAACAAAATAGTTACTATGATGATTTAATCGTTGGTAAAGTGTTGCAACCACTTATCATAAAGCAAGTTGATAAAAATGGATTTAAACAATATATGAAAACGATAGGTAAACTAGGAGGACAAAATAAATTGCCACGACTATCTAATGACCGTAAAATTGCTCAAGTATTAGAACAATTACTTCATAATTAATTTTCTGATTATAAATTTACAATCTTATAACAGCGGCATTTAACGCATAGCGCTGTATAGACTAGTTAAATAACTATCTTTGCTAGGAAATTTATTATATGCCTATACTTAACGTAGAACCACGCACAAGAGCCCAAGAAAGTACTAATGCCATTGAACGCATGTATATCACTATGCGACATTTATTTAATCGTGGCTTTTATAAACCTATGGGTGTGAGTGGAGAATCATTAAGAGAATCACTACTTACCTTAAGACCAGAAATCTATGGATCTATTGCTGAAGAGAAAATAGAACTAAGCGGTTTACTTTATGTGATGGATCGTTTACCAGAAGGTATAGAAGAGTGTTCTTATATCAATTTAACCAGTGATGAAGGTTATCAAGGTTCACATTTTAAAGCTATCATCCCTAAAAAAAGACGTCGCAACTGTTATCGTATCGATAAGCACCAGATGAATATTGAGGTCACTCGAGGACGCTCAGAAATATATGATATACTGACGCACCTTACTTTTCTTATGATAGAATCTCATAAGATCATGAAACAGGTTTTAGTAGGTGATAATGGCAGTACTACACGCGACTGGAAATGTCTTGAAGCTGTAATAGGAAAAACTAAACTCACACAACAAGAGAAAGAAGTTGCCGTGACACATGTGGCCACTATTTTGGGACGCACTTTTGAAGAAGTAATGAGTGTTTACAACGATTTTGCAACGTCTAAAAATCCACATCAGTTTTTAAGTACCATCTATCATTTAGGAAATCTTGCAAAAAAAGAAATTTTAGAAGGAGAAAAGAGATTAGTCACATTCTCTCCTGTTTTAAGAGAACGTCTAGGTCACCATATTCATGGAGATAAATGGGCGTTACGTATCAAGCAACATTTAGTAGATAACAACTTATTCCATAGGCCATTGCACATTATTAGTGCAAACTTGCACAGTGTCATGAATTCACTTTATGGACCTAAAGCGCTCGAGGCAAAACTTAAAAACAACGACCGCATGGAGTTGTTTGCAACACTTAGTAATGACGCTGCAAAAAAAGATCGTGACGCTATTAAAAAGCACGCGCTCGCAAATGGAATGTCCTACCTTAAGGATGAAAGTGGTACTAATATAGACGTACAGATTTTTGATATGTCTCAGTGTCAGTACATGGATGTAGACTTTTGTTCAGTTAGCTTCCGCGAAAGCGAGGACAACACAAAACCAGTGCTCATTGTAATGGATTATGCTTTTGGAGAACAAGCATATGAAACTATGGATGAATTATTAAAACCGTATAAAGATGAGAACGGTAAGCTACATTTAATGAATATGAAGTCTATCAATATTATGGGTAAGGCTGGTATTCTAGAAGGTGATAAAGGCGATATAATGGTTCCAGATGCACACGTTTTTGAAGGTACTGCAGATAACTACCCGTTTAAAAATAAACTAACTAAAAAAGATTTAAAAACTGATGGTATCAATGTAGTAGCTGGCTCTATGGTTACTGTACTAGGTACATCATTACAAAATAAAGATTTATTACAGTTTTTCTATAGTTCGAGCTGGCGTGTGATAGGTCTAGAGATGGAAGGTGCCCACTATCAAAAAGCCATACAGGCCGCCTCTAGAGTGCGTCGCAGTATCAATAAAAAAATTAATGTGCGATATGCTTATTATGCTAGTGATAACCCATTAAAAACGGGTCATACACTCGCTAGTGGTGGACTAGGTCTTACAGGAGTTAAACCAGTATATGTTATTACTGAAAAAATCCTAGAGCAGATTATGGAAAACAGCATCACACCAGAAATAAGTACAGAAGTATAATTTAAGCTTACTCTTATCGTTTCTAGAAAGAAGTAAACTTCAATTATATTTGAATAAATAAAACCTTCGTTTTTCATGGAAAACCAACCACAGAATAATCAAGAGCAAGAAGTAGATTTAGTTCCTGTTTTTGTCTGGATTAGTAATGGATTTAAAAACCTTTTTACCGGTATAGGTAAAGTGTTTAAAGGTATTAGCCATTTCCTTATCTTATTTCTGATTTTTATTCAGAAAAATTTAATCATCATAGCAATTACCTCTATTGCCGGTATTGCTTTAGGTTGGTATTTAAACTTAAAATCTAGTGATCAATTTACCGCGCAGGTAGTTGTACAGCCCAATTTTAAAAGTGCTGGACAATTAATTTCTAATATTAATTATTATCAATCATTAGTTGAACAAGAAGATTTTGAAAAACTAGCCCAAGAACTTAATACTTCTAAGGATAAAACTTCAAAAATCACTTCACTAAGTATACGTCCAGAGTTTAATGATACAGAGTTGTTAGAAGAGTATGATCAGTTAGCAAGAAAATCTGACACTATGGCTTTAGAAAACTTCAGTTTTGAGGGTTTTAAAGCAGCAAAACGTGATCAAGATTATAAATTTCAATTAATTGAAGTAGCGTCTATGGATAGAACTGTTCTTGAAAATGTAATTGATAATGTTATAAAAGTAAAAGAAAACTCCATTATTAAGGCAGAGCAACAAGCGCTTAAAGAAACAGTAGATTTTGACCTCAAATCTATGAATTATCAGTTGATAGAGCTAGATTCTCTAATCGCAGCTTATCAAACTGCAATTAAATCTAGTGATGTTCAAGGTGGAAATGGTACTAACTTATACTTAGGAGATCAAAAACCATCGGAAGCATTAAAAAACCTCTTTGATCAAAAAAGAAATCTACTTTATCAAATGTCTAGTGTAAGACAAGATAAGTATAGCTATAACAATACTATTAATGTGATATCTCAATATATCAAAAAAGGTATGATTGAAAAGAAGCATTATAGACTTAAAGGCGCATTAATAGGTTTAGGATTTGGACTATTAATTGCTCTTTTCCCATTGATTTGGAGGTTTTTGAAAAACTACGAAAAAGAAAATGCATAAAATATTAGTCACTGGTGGAGCAGGATTTATAGGAAGTAATCTTATAGAATACTTGCTCAACAATACGACTGGCCATATTTATAATTTAGATAAGCTTACCTATGCGGCAGACTTAGATTTTGCTCATAATTATCATCACGATCGACTTACCTTTATTAAAGGCGATATATGTAATGCTGCTTTTATAAACGATTTATTTCAACAGCATCAATTTAATAAAGTATATCATCTCGCGGCAGAGTCTCATGTAGACAATAGTATAGAAAATCCACAGGTTTTTATTGAAACTAATGTAAATGGAACTTTTAACCTGTTACATGCGGCATATCATCTATGGATGGAGCAACCACATATTTTTAAGCCATCTTTTCAAAACATGCAACCTAGATTTCTTCACATCTCTACAGATGAGGTTTATGGAAGTCTCAAGGATGAAGGTTTTTTCACAGAAACGACTCCTTATGCACCTAGCAGCCCATATAGCGCTAGTAAAGCATCGAGTGACCATCTAGTCATGAGTTATGTGCATACTTATGGTTTACCTGCTATAATTACTAATTGTAGTAATAATTATGGACCTAGACAGCATGACGAGAAATTAATTCCAGTTGTCATAAGAAAAGCATTAAGCGGTGAACCTATTCCCATTTATGGAGATGGGAAAAATGTACGCGATTGGTTATATGTCACAGATCATTGTCAAGCATTACATACCGTTTTAGAAAATGCAAGTGCTGGAGAAAATTATAATGTAGGTGGGAAAAACGAAATAAGAAATATAGATATTGCAAATCATATATGCAGTATATTAGATGAGGTACAGCCTCGTAAGGATGGACAACCTTATGCAGCACAAATTACTTATGTAAAAGATCGACCTGGTCATGACTATCGTTATGCTATTGACCCATCTAAAATTGAAAAAGATCTTCAATGGCAACCAGCAGAAACCTTTAAGTCTGGAATCAAAAAAACAGTAGAATGGTATTTCAAAAAATATAATTTATGAAAGGAATAGTTCTAGCCGGTGGTAGTGGTACTAGACTGCATCCACTTACTTTAAGTGTGAGTAAGCAGTTAATGCCTATCTATGATAAGCCTATGATATATTATCCTATCTCAACTTTAATGAGTGCTGGAATACAAGAAATATTAATCATTTCTACGCCACAAGATCAACCACTTTTCAAAAATTTATTAGGCGATGGATCTCAATTGGGCTGTAGGTTTGAATATGCCGTTCAAGAAAACCCTAATGGTCTGGCAGAAGCGTTTATAATAGGTGCTGATTTCATAGGAAAAGATAGTGTAGCTTTAATTTTAGGAGATAATATTTTCTATGGAACAGGTCTTGAAAAAGCACTTCAAGACAGTATAGATCCTGACGGTGGAGTCATCTTTGCCTATCACGTAAATGATCCACAACGCTATGGTGTGGTAGACTTTGATGAAAATATGCGAGTAACCAGCATAGAAGAAAAACCTCAAGATCCTAGATCTAACTATGCTGTCCCTGGGATATATTTCTATGATAATGAGGTAGTAGAAATTGCAAAATATATACAACCATCACATCGTGGTGAATTAGAAATTACAGACGTCAATAACGTATACCTTAATCGAGGCAGACTTAAAGTAAATGTGCTCGATCAAGGAACTGCCTGGCTCGATACAGGTACTTTCGAATCCTTAATGCAAGCCAGTCAGTTTGTACAAGTAATCGAACAGCGTCAAGGCTTAAAAATAGGCTCCATAGAAGAAGTAGCTTATCGTAAACGATATATTGAGAAGCAACAACTCAAAAACCTCGCAGAACCACTTGTAAAAAGCGGTTATGGAGATTATTTGATGAGACTTACAGAGAAATGATTGTAAAAGAAACTCCGTTAAAAGACTGCTATATCATCGAGCCACCTGTTTTCGGTGATGATCGCGGTTATTTCAGTATTAGACACGATAAATACGCTTTCGCAAAAGCGTTTCCTAACCATCCACCATTTGTATTACATAACGAGTCCTTTTCAAGCTATGGAGTGCTACGTGGTTTACATCTACAAAAAGGAGATGCTGCTCAAGCAAAGCTAGTGCGTTGCGTACAAGGTAAAATTCTTGATGTAGCAGTAGATTACAGACCAGATTCTCCATCCTTTTTAAAACATTTCACCATTGAATTAAGTGGTGATAATCATAAACAACTTTTAGTTCCTAGAGGATTCCTGCATGGCTTTTCTGTCCTTTCAGATATAGCAATCGTTAATTATCAAGTAGATAACACTTACCAACCAGAGACTGAATTTGGGATACGATATGACGACCCAACGTTAAATATAGATTGGCAATTACCAGATAGTGCTGTTTTACTATCTGAAAAAGATGAAAAATTAGATTTTTTAAAATTATAATCAGAATGTCAGTCTGAGCTTGTAGAAGACGATGTTTGACAAATACAAACCCTTGAAAAAAATTCTCATTACAGGAGCAAACGGTATGTTAGCTACAGCGATCAAAAACGCTTTATCTGGTTGTGAAGTTTATGCATTTTCAAGTCAAGAATTAGACATCACCTGTTCACAAAGCTTACATAAAAATATAGCAACCATTCTGCCTGATTACATTATTAATTGCGCCGCTTACACAGCCGTAGATCTTGCAGAAACCGAAGAGGAAAAAGCCTTTAAAATAAATGCACTTGCAGTTGAGAAAATGGCTCAAATTGCTGAGCAATATCGCGCGACTTTGATACATTTTTCTACAGATTACGTTTTTGATGGAAATGTTTCTAAGCCATATGCGGTAGATCATCCTACTCGTCCAGTAAATATTTATGGTGCGAGTAAGTTAGCTGGAGAAAAAGCCATTACTCAAGTAAATGCTAAACATTACATTTTTAGAATCTCATGGCTCTATGCACCATATGGTAAGAACTTTTTTAATTGGATTGCAGAAACTGATTTGGAAGAGTTAAGCATAGTAAACACACAAACCGGTTCTCCTACCAGCGCACTAGATGTAGCAGATTTTATGAACCACTTGATTCATAATGACCCTAAAAACTATGGAACCTATCACTTCACCAATCAAGGAGAAATGACGTGGTACGCTTTCGCGAAAGCGATAAATCAAAAATTAGATTTAAATAAAACGATCAATCCAGTTGCCACTTTTAAAACCGCTGCAAAACGACCTACTTACAGTGCGATGGATTGTAAAAAAACAGAACAGGTTTTCAATTATTTAACTCCATCTATTAGCGATGGATTAGATAGGGTAGTGGCTAGGTATAAGTCTTAAGGAAACCTTATTTTTACAGCTTTACAACAAGCATATGTCTGAAAAGAATCATAAAGTAGCATTAATCACTGGTGTAACCGGTCAAGATGGTGCTTATTTAAGTGAGTTTTTATTAAAAAAAGGATATGAAGTACACGGTATCAAGCGCCGTGCTTCATTGTTTAATACAGATCGTATTGATCATTTATATCAAGATCCACATGAGACTGATGTAAAGTTCAAATTACATTATGGCGATCTTACAGATACCACTAACCTCACTAGAATCATCAAGGAAACTCAGCCAGACGAGATTTATAACCTCGCAGCGATGTCACACGTTCAAGTTTCTTTTGAAATGCCAGAATACACCGCAAATGCAGATGGTATAGGTGCGCTACGTATTCTAGAATCTGTACGCTTGCTAGGAATGGAAAAGAAGACTAAAGTCTATCAAGCTTCTACATCAGAATTGTATGGTAAGGTGCAAGAGATTCCACAATCAGAAACCACACCATTCTATCCACGCAGTCCTTATGCTGTCGCAAAAATGTACGCTTACTGGGCAACAGTAAATTACCGTGAAGCTTATGGCATGTTTGCTTGTAATGGGATTCTTTTCAACCATGAATCTCCAGTACGTGGTGAAACATTTGTGACTCGTAAAATAACACGTGCGACGTCCAAAATCGTAAAAGGTCTCCAGGATAAAGTGTATTTAGGTAACCTAGATGCTAAAAGAGATTGGGGACATGCTAAAGATTATGTGCGCATGATGTGGATGATCCTACAACACGATGAGCCAGAAGATTGGGTTATCGCTACAGGAACGACGACTAGCGTGCGTGACTTTGTACGTATGGCTTTTCAGTACGTAGGTATAGAACTAGAATTTAATGGTGAAGGCGTGGATGAGAAAGGAACCGTAAAGTCGTGCTCAAATCCAGATTATCAACTAGAAATAGGTAAAGAAGTAGTAGCGGTAGATCCTCGATATTTCCGTCCTACAGAGGTGGATTTATTAATTGGTGACCCTACTAAAGCCAAAGAAAAACTAGGTTGGGTTCCAGAGATCGCACTTCAAGAACTCGTTAATGACATGATGAAAAGTGATTTACATCTCATGTCAAGAGAAGAATATTTAAAAAGTGGTGGTTATAGAATTAACAACTACTTTGAATAATTAAAAACCACTATTTCTGTGATAAAAATGGCCTAATAACATAACACGTTAAAAATGAAGTGTGGCGTAGGGATAAGCAAAAATCGTTTTAGTTCAGATATTATGTATTATAGGAAATATTAGTTTTATTCTTGAAGAATTTAAATATCTAGAAACTTTCTTTTTGCGCCGTAGCAAACAAAATTTTTAGTGTTAGGTTCTTAAGCCTTGATTTTTTTGTTTCGTTTTTTTATCAAGAAAAAAATGAAAGGACAAGTTTTAAAACGAATGATTTTAAACTTTGAGTTACTTAATAAGTGCAAGAAAAAATGAATAAAGATTCAAAAATATACGTCGCAGGACATCGTGGTCTTGTAGGAAGCGCCATCGTTAGTGAGTTAAAAAAATTAGGTTACACAAATTTTGTTCTTAAAACTCACAAAGAGCTAGACCTTACAAATCAACAAGCCACAGCAGACTTTTTTGTAACTGAAAAACCAGAATTCGTCTTTCTTGCAGCGGCGAGTGTAGGTGGTATCGTAGCAAACAACACTTACAGGGCAGATTTTATCTATAAAAATCTCATGATTCAAAATAACGTGATCCATCACAGTTATTTGAATGGTGTGAAAAAGTTATTGTTTCTAGGAAGTACCTGTATCTATCCCAAAATGGCACCACAACCTATGCCAGAGGACAGTTTACTCACCGGTCCACTAGAATATACTAATGAACCTTATGCGGTAGCAAAAATCGCTGGGATCAAAATGTGTGAGAGCTATAACTTGCAATATGGCACCAATTTTATCTCTGTAATGCCTACTAATTTATATGGTCCTAACGATAATTTTGATTTAGAGAAATCACATGTACTGCCAGCGCTAATTCGTAAAATGCACCTAGGTAAATTATTAATGGATGGTAATGAGCAGGCATTAATGGATGATTTAGGTGTTGATGATATCGCTTTCGCGAAAGCAGAATTACAAAAACACGGTATCACAGAAAATGGCATCGCTTTATGGGGAACTGGCTCACCAAAGCGAGAGTTTCTATGGTCACATGACATGGCAAAAGCCTGTGTGTACTTGATGGAAAACAAAGACTTTGCTGATGTAAAAGGAAGCGAAAAAGACATAAGAAATACACACCTCAATATAGGAACCGGAGAAGATATCGCTATAAAAGACCTCGCAGAACTGATTAAAAAAACGGTAGGTTATGAAGGAAAGCTAGATTGGGATGCTACAAAACCTGACGGCACACCACGTAAGCTTACAGATGTGTCAAAACTGCATGAATTAGGTTGGAAACACGAGGTAAATCTAGAAAAAGGTGTGGAGATGATGTATGAAGCTTATATGAAATAATCGATACATATGTCCTTTATTTCCATATCCTATTTATTGTTTTTTCCAGTTATAGCACTGTTATACTATGTGTTACCTCATAAGTTGAGGTGGATTTTATTATTAGTAGGAAGCTATTTTTTTTACATGTCTTGGAATGTAAAATATGCGCTTTTGATGCTGCTTTCCACAGTAATTACTTATTTGAGCGGTATTTTAATCAGTAAAGTAAATCAAAGCGAGTTAAGTGAAAAGCTTAAAATAAAAAGGAAGAAGCTATGGCTTACCTTGAGTTTAGTCTCTAATTTAGGAATCCTTATTTTCTTTAAGTATTTTAATTTTTTGAATTCGGCAGTTGCTGATTTCTTTTCATTAATTCATGTAGAATGGGGCTTTGAAAATATTGATGTTTTATTACCTGTAGGTATTTCTTTCTACACTTTTCAGGCTTTAAGTTACTCGTTAGATGTTTATTTTGATAGAATAAAAGCCACGCATCATTTTGGGAAGTATGCATTATTTGTTTCATTTTTCCCTCAATTAGTCGCAGGTCCTATTGAGCGGTCTTCTCATTTGTTACCTCAACTTGATAAGGTAATTAGCTTTGATTATAGTAGAATTAGAAGTGGTTTAGGACTTGTGGTATGGGGAATCTTTAAGAAGGTTGTTATTGCAAATAGGCTTGCTGTAGTTGTAAATCAGGTATATAGCGATCCAGGTTCTTATAGTGGTTTTGAGACCATTATTGCAACTATATTTTTCTCATTCCAGATTTACACAGACTTCTCTGCATACACAGATATTGCACGTGGTAGTGCTAGAATGCTCGGTTATGATTTAATGAAAAACTTTAATCAGCCTTATTTTGCGACATCAATTCCCGATTTTTGGCGTAGATGGCATATTTCTTTAACTACTTGGTTTAGAGATTATTTATATATACCATTAGGTGGAAATCGAGTTAGTAAATGGCGATGGTATGTAAATATTATGATCGTTTTCTTGGTGAGTGGCTTCTGGCATGGAGCAGCTTGGAGTTTTATAATTTGGGGATTACTACACGGGATTTTTCAAATGATAGACTTGTGGACTCAGAAATCAAGACGAAAAATGAATTCGTTTATGAAAATTAAAGAGAATTCATTTGATGTTTTATTTTTTAAAAGAGTTTGGACCTTTGTTTTAGTAAGCTTTGCTTGGATCTTTTTTAGAGCAGAAACATTTGAAAAAGCGATGCTAGTAATAAGCAACAGTATGAACCTATCTTTTTATCAATTACTTGATGGCTCAATGTATGAGCTAGGCCTGGATTCCAAAGATTTTACACTTGCAATCTTACTTATCATAGGATTACTGACTTTCTGGACTATTGATAAAAGGTACCCTATTAGAACGTGGTTATATGGAAAGCACATGGCTACACGATATATCGTTTACTTATCTACTATTTTCTTTATTTTAATTTTTGGATATTACGGTTCAGAGTATAATGTAGATGAATTTATATACTTTCAATTTTAATGAGAAAGACTTTGATTTATAGAGTTTTGAGGTTGTTGTTTCTGGTTATTCTGGCTGCATGGATTTTTGTTGAATTAAGCATCATATTTACGCCTAAGAGAGATAAACTACCGTGGAATACTACCTCTAAGGTTAAAGGTTTTTATGAGTTAGAAGACAATTCTATAGACGTCGTGTTTTTAGGATCATCACACGCATTTTGTACCTTTAATCCAGCTGTATTTTATAAGGAAAATGGTATCAAGGGATATGTTTTTGCATCTAATGAACAACCATTATGGTTAAGTTATCACTATCTAATTGAAGTTTTAAAAACACAAAAGCCAGAAGTCATTGTTTTAGAAACATTTTATATTTCTGAAAATAATGAATATAAAAAAGATGGAGTTAATAAGTTAAGTCTTGATGATTTACCGTTGACTTTAAATAAAATAAAAGCGCAAAATGTTGCTTTTGAAGATAATCTAGAAGGTGTTAACCCTTTTTATAATTACCATAATAGGTGGAAAGAATTTAATATCACAGATTTTGATTGTAAAGAAAATGGATTATTGAAAGGCTTTACTCCATTGTATAAGGCAACACCTAAAGTCATAGAGAATTTTAATGTTACTAAGGCTGATTTACCCGTTAAGAGTATGTTATACCTTGATAAAATTATTGATTTAGCTAATGATAATAATATACCTCTTGTTTTAACTTATGCTCCATATAATATTAATGCTTCTCGTAACCAACATATTAAGACAGTAGAAGAAATAGCGTTGTCTCAAGGCATACCATTTATAAATTATTCTGATACTAGTTTATTAAAAACAATCCAATTTGATGCTCAAGTTGATATGGAAGGTGGACATACTAATGTTTATGGAGCCCAAAAAGTATCTGAACATTTATCTAATTATCTAGACAACGAATTTAATTTTAACCCAATTAAGAAGAGTAAAGACTATGAAGTTTTAACCTCAAGATTTTATGCAGCAGACTCACTTAAAAAAATAGATGATTTTGACGATTACCTAAACTATTTAAGTAATATGGACGTTTACGTTGCCGTAACTGCTATGGATGCGATTAATAAAAGTACTTCTATAGCTTTTGAAAAGCTAGGTTCTCAAATCAGTTTTAAAGATAAATTTAGAGTTTCTTATACTGGTCTATTTAATAATTATAGAGGATATGTTGAGGAAAAAATAGATACAATGGCTATCATCAATAAGATGCAGCCCAATGATAAGAGAAATTTTTACATAAGAATGGAGAGTGCTAGTTTTAATACTGGTAATTATTCTAAGATCTATATTAATAATGTGGATCAATTAATTAATAAAAGTAAGAGAGGTTTTAATATAGTAGTCTATGATGCCGTTACAAATCAAATTTTAGATACAGCCTCTTTTGATACTTTTGAAACAGGCAATTGGAGTCGATATTAGTTATCAAACTATTATTACTTTGAGCTAAACATAATAAATGCTACTAAGGAAAGGTAAATTTTCAGGAGAACAGAAAACCGTGGCCAAAAACTACGGAGCACTAGTGATTCTTCAAGGATTAAATTATTTACTACCACTACTAATTATTCCTTTTTTAGAACGCCAATTAGGTCTTGAGAAGTTTGGTCTGGTAATGCTAGCACAGTATTTAATGGTTTTTTGCGTGGTGTCTACAGATTTTGGTTTTAACCTAACGGCTACTCGAGAAATATCATTAATCAAATCTCAAAATGGAGATTACTCTAAAATTTATTTTAAGGTATTCTGGGCACGTATGATTTTATTAATATTTGTGTTTTTAATTCTTATGACTGTGGTTTTTAGTTTTGAAAGATTTTCTCAAAACTGGGCTGTTTATTTGTTGAGTTATGGTGTTGTAATAGGACAAGCGATTTTCCCAGTTTGGTTTTTTCAGGGAATTGAAAAAATGAGATTGATCACAATAATTAATGTAATTGCAAAGACAATTTTCACTATACTATTGTTTTTATTCATTACTGGTCCTGATGATTTTATTAAAGTTCCTGTTTTTAATTCTATAGGTTTTATAATAGCAGGAATTATAAGCTTTATGATAAGTCTTAAATACGTGTCATGGCAATGGCCACATTTTAAAGGCACTAAAGAATTCTATAAAGAAAGTTTTCAAGTTTTTAGTTCCAATGTAGCCTCTCAAATAGGTGTTGCTGCAAATGGGTTGATTCTTGGTTTTTTTGCCGGTGATGCTGTAGTAGGAGTTTATAGTGCATTTGAAAAATTAATTCTAGCAGCAAAGAATATGTACGTGCCTATTTATCAAGCTATCTATCCCTACATGTCTCGTAAAAGCTGGCCCCAAAAGAAAAAAATGATGATTCTTTTAATACCAGCAATTACTTTAATAGGACTTACAGGTTATGGGATAATTTATTTCTTTGGTGATCATATCATCTCCTTACTATATGAAGATACACGCATAATAGAGAACGTTAATTTATTTAAAGTTCTAGGGTTAATTGTTGTTTTCTCTGGGTTAAATATGCTGTATTTATCTTTATTTGCGCCAGCTTCAAAACTATATAAAAACCGACTTAGAATTCTTGTTTTAGGAGCCATAGCGACGCTTATTCTCAACTTTTATTTTGTGCCTTCTTATGGCATAAAGGCTACTATATATAGTTTTACATTTGTAGAAGGCTTTATGCTACTTTTATGTATTTACTTTTATCTAAAAAAGACTCCTAACGAAATCATGCTAAATGAATAAAATTCTTGCTCTTTACGCTCATATATTCTCTAAAAAGATTTTTTTTAAATTAAACTATTTCCTATTTCATGTAGGTTTAAGAGGAATGGGAATTCTTAATTATACTAGCTTTAGTGTAAGTGGCGAGAAATTTTTAATTGACTTTCTTAAGAAAAATCACAGTTTAGATTTAGTACTTGATGTAGGTGCAAATGATGGAAACTATACAGCATTCTATATGGATTACTCAAAGCAAGTTTATTGTTTTGAACCACACCCTAATACTTCTAGCAAACTCATAGAACGCTTTAAAAACAATAAAAAGATTAAAGTGATTCCTAAAGGACTGTCTGACACACAACTTAAAACTGTCATTTACGATTATGCACAAGATAATGGATCTTCCCACGCTTCTTTATATGCTGAGGTGATTACAGATATCCATAACTCGCAGATGGTAGAAGTCCCAATAGAACTCGATACTTTGAATAGAGTTGCCCGAGAATTGCATATCAAACATATCAATTTACTCAAAATTGATACAGAAGGAAATGAATACAAATGTCTCAAAGGAGCTAGCGAATTATTAAAAAATAATCTGGTGGATGTAATTCATTTTGAATTTAATGAGATGAATGTTTACAGTGGTGTATTTATGAAAGACTTTGTAGAATTGTTACCTAACTTTAATTTATACAGACTTTTACCATCAGGTTTTTTACCTATTGCTTATAAATCTGATAGGCCACTGCGATATGAGATTTTTGCATTTCAAAATATAGTCGCTTTTAGAAAAGATATTGATACTCTTATAAAATAATGGGTAAACTAGTTGTCATACAAACAGTAATTCCAGCTTATAGAATCAAGGTATTTGATAAAATAAGTACAGAGTTGGGTGATGATTTTACTCTTTATGGAGGACAGTTTTTTTTGACAAAACGATTGCTACCACCACACAATCTAAACTTCATCAACATATAAATAACCATTACTTACTGGGTCGTAGGTTGTTGTGGCAAACTGGATTTTGGAAAGAAGTTTTTAAGGATAACGTGCTCGTACTTAGTTTAAATCCACGAGTTCTTTCACATTGGGTGATATTGTTATTGAGATCGCTTTCGCGAAAGCGAACTATACTATGGGGACACGCATGGCCACGATCTGGACAGAAATCAAAATCAGATAATTTACGTCATCTCATGAGATCACTTGCTAGTGAGATCATAGTTTATACAGAACAACAAAAGGAAGAACTTAAACTTAAAATGCCACAGAAAAAGATTACAGCAGCACCTAATGCGGTTCTTTTTAAAAATGAAATGTCGTGTGACACTGCTACTGAGGTCAATGACATTATTTATGTTGGTCGTTTAATTGCAGATAAGAAACCGCTCTTACTTTATCACGGTTTCAAGAAAGTTCTTAAAGAACTTCCAGAAGCTACCAAACTGGTAATTATAGGCAATGGACCAGAACGTGCAAAATTGCTTGAATTAAGTAAAAAAGATGGTATTGAACATAGAGTGTTCATTCCTGGAGAGGTTACTAAGGCGAGTTTACTCAAGGAGTATTATAAAAAGTCTCTTGTAAGCGCATCTCCTGGTTATGTAGGTTTAAGTATAACGCAAAGTCTAGGTTATGGAGTGCCTATGATTATAGCACGTGATGAAAATCATAGTCCAGAGTTAGAAGCGGTAAAAGATGGTTTTAATGCAAAATTTTTTAATTCAAATGATGAAGATAGTCTTGCTCAAGGTCTTATTTCATTTTTTGAAAATAAAGAAAAGTGGTTGAAGCTTAGAAAAGAAATAGTTGAGGATTGTAGTATTAGATACTCTATAGAGGCTATGACAGCAACATTTATTAATTTACTTAAATAAAATCAATAGGTGTTACTAAGGAATTTTTTCATATTTATTTACCTATCCATAACAGTGTTTCTATTTACTACATTAGAAACCTCATTATCTCTATGGTTGAGTTTTATGGGTAATGCTCTTATTCTTACCTTCATTACCTATTATCATATTTTTATTGAGCGCAGGTATAGTCCTTTTTTAAGCACCTACATTGTGTTTAATTTTTTGTTTTTTCTAGTAGCGCCGCTGGCACAGATTAGCGAATTTAATATGATGGAAACACCTGTTTTCACACACTACTTTCCTTTTTCAGAGCTTACTTTTATTAAGACTAATGGACTTATTGCTACTTTTAATATTGTCTTTTTTCTGTTTTATGTAGGTTGTAAAGATTATATAAAAGTAAAAAAGCAATATCATTTAAAAAAACACCTTCTTTAACTAATATATTGATTGTTTGTGTTTTAAGCGTTTTAGTTCTTGTATATAATTATGACTTTTTTCTTGATGAATTATCTAGACCTAGCTGGTTGAAATCAACCTATAGTGTTAGCCAACTTCTTATAGTGAAAAAAGTACTTTTTTTACTACCGCTTGCTGGGGTAATTCTTTGCGTTGATTATTATAAAAACGCCAACATAACTACTCAAAAATTGATTATAGTAACTACTATGTTACTTTTTCTTCTCGGTTTACTATTCCTTTTCAAAAATCCTTTAACCGAGAAAAGAAATGCACTAGGGCCTATTTATCTTTTATTATTATTCTTATTTGTACCTAAACTACTCAACAGTAATGTGAAATCTACTTTGCTACTATTTGTGGTGATGATCATAGGCTTCCCGCTTTCTCAATTTTTAACTCATATAGATTATGGATTTGATGAGATATTGAGTAACCCTAGTTTACTATTTGCAAAAAATCAATTGAGTGAAGGATACATGTCACTAAACTATGACGCATTTATAAATATAGGAGTAGTGATGGAGCACGTAGAATTTGATGGACTATCTTATGGGTATCAATTGTTGAGTGCTTTATTGTTTTTTGTCCCTAGAAGTTTATGGATCACAAAACCAGATGCATCGGGATTAATAGTAGGGAATCATGTGATAGATCACTATAATTTTTATTTTGCAAACCTATCTAATCCTTATATTGCTGAAGGCTATATGAATTTTGGCATCATAGGCATCATCGTTATGGCTATTATACTTGCATTGAGTATAGTCTATTTTCTAACATGGCTTAATAGCTCTAATCTATTTAAAAAATCAATTGCTTTTTATTTTGCGATGCATTTACTGTTTTTATTAAGAGGCGATTTTACAAATGGATTCTCTTATTTTATAGGTACTTTAATTGGCTTATACATTTTACCTAATTTTATTTTTAAGTTTTATCACTTTATTTTCAAACAAAAGTTATGAGTTTTAAAGAAAAACTTATGTTTTACTTACCGCAGCTCATATTAGTCTGCTGTATACTATTGTTTCTTACACCTATCATCCCACGTGGTATTAGACCTGTGATAGTAGTTATTTTGTTGATTGGTTCTATTTTGAGCTATTACAATGCAAAGCAACCATTTAGATGGTCCAATTTTCTATTGAACTCTTCATTAATATTTATATATGCAATCAGTTTAATCTATACTGAGGATGTAGAATACGGAATTAGAAAAATAAGTACTGCATCAACTTTATTGATATTTCCGTTAATTTTTTCATTTATGAGTAAACGATGTATTCGATATATACTTGATAAACGATATATGTTGATGTGGTTGTTTATAGTGGCCACTGTACTTTTATGTATAGGTGCCTTTTTAAAATTCATGACTCATTACAGTTTTAATGATAGTATTTTACATTACCCTAATATTATAAGATCTGATTTAGGAGGATGGAAAATTCACCCTATCTATTTGAGTATGCATATAGGTGTTTCGGTTATTTTCTCTCTTGTAATTTTTAATAAAGGTGTGAACTGGAAACGTTTATTATGTCTCATCCTTTTAGATATCATTCTGATTATATTTTTAATGATTATGATTAAAAAAGGACCTATTATCGCCCTCATTTTAGGAATCGCTTTTTTAACGTTAGTTTTTAAGAATAAAAAATTATTCATAATATCAGGTCTAGTAGCAGCTGTTATAATTTGTACAATTGCTGTAAATCCTAAAGTACAATCTAGATTTGCAGAATTATTACAGGTTCAAAATGCCAAAGATGATATTACTAGCTCTACTAACATTAGGTATTCAATTTATCAATGTGCTTTTGATATGCTACCAGACGCTGGATTAATTGGCTATGGTATAGGTGATGGTAAAAATGTATTAATTGAATGTTTTCAAGAACAAGCTGCCTTTCTAGCGTCTCACAAGTATAATTCTCATAATCAGTATCTGGGCTTAGTCCTTAATGTAGGCTACCTAGGTCTTATCCTTTTTGTAGTTTTTTTACTTTATCATATGATTAGAGCATTTTCAAGAAAAAATTATCTGTTAATAGCAGTAGTATTATTCTATTGTATGGTTATGTTTTCTGAGAATATATTAGAAAGAGAAAATGGAGTTTGGTTTTTTGCGTTATTTGTTAACCTATTTATTATGCTGGATTGGAATCTTACTAAAATTGATAAGGAACCTACTTCAATTGACAAATTAATAAAATAAAAATGCAGCTATACCATATTGCAGAGGATGTTTCAAAAGCTAGTGGTGGAGTACGTACGGTTGTTAAGGATATTCATTCGCAGTTTCCAGCGTCAAAAGTATGGACTACCAGAAAGGAAAAAGGAGATCTTAATATTCTAGAATTTGCTGGTTCTGGACCATGGCTATATTCAAAGAAATTGAAAGAGCATTTAGAAAAAATAGAAGAAACCAGTATGTTACACATACACGGCGTCTGGATGCATGCTCAATACACCGCTGCTAGAATTGCCGCTAGAAGAAACTTACCCTTTATAATTTCACCACACGGTATGTTTGAACCTTGGCTTTGGAAACAAGGGACTATTAAAAAAAAGATATACTTTAAAGCACTGGCTTATCCTGTTTTTTCAAAAGCTGAATTCATTCATGCAATAACACCTAACGAGCAAAAAAACTTACAAGCATTATTTCCAAAAGCAAAAGTCATTTGTATTCCTAACGCAATTGAAATTGAAAATGTATTCAAAAAAAATAATCCAAAAAGGCCATATTTTTTATTCTTAGGGCGCATCCATCCTGTTAAAGGGATCAAAATCCTTATTGAGGTTTTTAAATCTCTTAAATCTCTTGATTTTGATCTTAAAATTGCTGGCCCAGAAAACGATTATAGCTACGAATTAAAAGCGCTTTCTCAATCTGATAGTCGTATCCAGTTTCTAGGATCTGTAAGAGGAGAAGAGAAAAAAAAGCTCTATAGAAACGCCCATACATTTATTGCACCCAGTTATTCAGAAGTAGTTGGAATGGTAAATCTAGAAGCCGCGATGATGAGCACACCTGTCATTACAACACATCAAACAGGATTATTAAAGGAGTGGAATGAGAATGGTGGTTTCTTAATAAATCCTACTTTTAATGAATTAAAAGAGGCTATTTTGAAATCCTCTAACTGGAATGAAGAAGAACGAGAATTGAAAGGAAGTCAATTGCGTGATTTTGTAATTCAAGAATATTCTTGGAAAGTAAATAAGCCTAAATGGGAAGCTTTGTATAAAATGTTGAAATAATATAAAACAATAGATTTACAGAAGCCTACTTTGTAGAAAGAATATCTAATCTACTGGTAACCGCAGGTTAGATTAGTTAAAATAATTACCTTGCAATCTCAACACTACAGCTTTTTGAAAAACTACCAGCAACTAGACCAGTTTGAATTACCGCCCAACTTTCGTGGTCGTGGTGCAGTAACGGTGCAATTATGGTGGTTAGTACAAAGTACACTTTTTGCTTTGTCACCGCAATTTATGTATGGTTGGCGCAGATTTTTATTACGTTCTTTTGGAGCGCAAATCGGTAAAAAAGTGATCATTAGACCTACGGTTAAAACCCAATTCCCATGGAAAGTTTCTATAGGTGATTACAGCTGGATAGGTGATGATGTGGTGCTTTATAGTCTAGGTGAAATAGAAATAGGTACAAACGTAGTCATTTCTCAAAAATCATACATCTGCACAGGAACTCACAATCCACAAGCCATAAAGTTTGATATCTACGGCCATAAAATTACTATAGAAGATCAATGCTGGATTGCAACAGACGTTTATATCGCACCAGGAATAACTATAGGCCGCGGCACGTTAGTAGGCGCACGCAGCAGCGTTTTTAAAAACCTTCCAGCAGGTAAAGTATGTTTAGGAAGTCCTGCACAAGTGATAAAAGATAGATAAGCTTGAAAGGAAAACACATTACATTCATAGGGCTCAACTATGCGCCAGAAGACACAGCCATAGGTCTGTATTCTACTCAAATGGTAGAAGCACTCACAAGTGCTGGCGCAACCGTAAATGTCGTTACAGCCTTTCCTTATTATCCGCAGTGGAAAATAGCGCAAGCCTATAAAGACCAGCCCAATTATCTTCAAGAAGAATATAAAGGCGCAAAACTCTACCGTTATAAGCAGTATGTGCCAGAAACGCCTACTTTTTTAAAACGCATCATTCATATTTTGAGTTTTACTAAAGGAAGTTTTTTCAATCTTAGAAAGATTAAAGAAGCAGATCTAGTCATTTCTATTATTCCGTTTACGTCCAGTGCATGGCTTGCAGGATATCATGCAAGAACTCACAAAGCAAAAAGTTGGATTCACATACAGGATTTTGAATTTGATGCCGCATTACAATCGGGTTTGTCTAGTGGTGGAAAAAAGTTGATTTTCAAGTATCTTTTTGGTCTTGAAAAACGCATTTTAAATAAGGCAAACACGATTAGTACCATAAGTCATAATATGATTGCAAAACTGGAATCCAAAACCAGCCAGCCACATTATTACTTGCCTAACTGGATTGATGAAAATCAAGTAAACCCAGCGACTGCAAAGCAGCATTCTTACTTACGCAGTGATAAATTTAAATTGCTTTATAGTGGTAATGTAGGAGATAAGCAAGATTGGGATTTTTTCTCCGCTTTCGCGAAAGCGTTACCAACACAACATTATGACATTATCATCGTAGGTGCTGGAGCAAAATACCAGAAGTTAAAGGATACTACAAACCAAGAAAATATTCACTTTTACGATCCAGTTCCTTTTGAAGAACTCTCAGATTTACTGTGTAGTGCTGATGCGCATTTTTTGTTTCAAAAAACCGAAGTGCTCGATACTGTAATGCCGTCTAAACTGTTAGGCATGATGGCTAGCGAGAAGCCTTCTCTAGTTTTAGGAAATGCAAAGTCTGAAGTAAAACAGGTGATGGAACTTGCAAATGCAGGTTGCTATCTCACTACTGCAAATGTTGAAACTGCCGTCAATCAATTAGAAAACTGGCGATTAAATCAAGAAGCAAGATTGCAAATAGGAAAAGAAGCAAGGTGTTATGTAACGCAACATTTTGCACGCAAACCTATATTAGACAATTGGGTAGATCAACTCACAGCATTACTGGACAGCTAGTATACGATGCTACCAGCCATTTTCCCTATATTTACAGCTCTAACCACAATTATATTCGATGAAGAAAAGAGTTCTTATTACTGGCGCAGCTGGATTTTTAGGTTCGCATTTATGTGATCGATTTATAAAAGAAGGATATCGTGTGGTAGCAATGGATAACCTAATTACAGGAGATCTCAAAAATATAGAACATCTTTTTCCTTTAGAACAATTTGAATTTTATCATAATGATGTTAGTAATTATGTGCACGTCGCAGGTGAGTTAGATTACATTTTACATTTTGCGAGTCCAGCTAGCCCAATAGATTATTTAAAAATTCCTATCCAGACATTAAAAGTAGGATCCTTGGGAACGCATAATTTATTAGGCCTTGCTAAGGCTAAAAATGCACGTATACTTATCGCCTCTACCAGTGAGATTTATGGAGATCCATTAGTACATCCTCAAAGTGAAGATTACTATGGAAACGTAAACACCATAGGACCTCGTGGTGTGTATGATGAGGCAAAACGATTTCAGGAGTCCATTACTATGGCATACCATCGTTTCCATGGTCTAGAAACACGCATCGTGCGTATTTTTAACACCTATGGACCTAGAATGCGATTGAATGATGGACGTGTAATCCCTGCGTTCATGGGACAAGCACTGCGTGGAGAAGACATTACCGTTTTTGGAGATGGAAAACAGACTCGTTCTTTTTGTTATGTGGATGATCAAGTAGAAGGAATTTATAGATTACTCTTGAGTGATTACAGTGATCCAGTAAATATTGGGAATCCGCACGAGATTACAATTGGTGATTTTGCAAAAGAGATTATAGAACTTACTGGTACAGATCAAAGAGTGGTTTATAAAGAACTACCTCAAGATGATCCATTAAAGCGCAAACCAGACATCACACTAGCTAAGGAAATCTTAGACTGGGAACCTAAGGTAACTCGTGAAGAAGGAATGCGTATTACTTTTGAATATTTTAAAACACTTTCTAAAGAAGAATTAGATAAACGTGAGCACAAAGACTTTACAAAACATATCAGACGATAGTATATCCTATCGAGATGGCCGTTATTCGGGACTGATAAGACCTTTTCTGTATTTAACAGATTTGTGCCTGATCATTGCTGGTGCGGGATATTTTTTTGATAGTAGTTTTGACTTACTCACTTTTGGAATTTTCATAGGTATATGCTGGGTGATAGTATCTATGCAATTTGATTTTTATCAAATACATCGCAATACTAAATTTATAACGCTGTTATTGCGTATTGCAAAACAGTCTGTCTTTTTTGCCTTCATAGTGTTTGCTTTTTTTGGCTATTATTATCAGCTTGATAGAGACTCTGTTTTTATATTTAAATACATAGGTGCTGCCATGGCTGCCATAGCGACCATTAAGGTGAGTATCTTTTTCTTGTTTAGAAACTATCGTAAGGTATTAGGCGGTAACCTTAGACATATTGCGATTTTAGGTGCAAATAAGGACACAGAACAGCTCAAGAACTTCTTTGCAAAGCGTCCTGATTATGGATACCGACTCAAAAATCTGTTTGATACAAACGACTCTTTTAATATTCAAGAGTTTACAGATTGGGTAATTGAAAATAATGTAGATGAGATCTTTTGCTCTGTACCAGCATTAACTAATGAGCAATTAGTTGAACTTACAGATTTTGCAGACAATAACCTGCGTACTCTTAAATTTCTACCAGATACATCTGCAGTACTCTCTAAACAGTTACACTATGAATATTATGGTAAAACACCCATATTATCTTTAAGACAAATACCATTAGACGATCCAGTAAATAAACTAGCAAAACGATCCTTTGATATAGCCTTTTCATTACTGGTAATAGTTGGAGTTCTATCCTGGTTAATACCTATAGTGGCCATCATTATTAAGTTAGAATCTAAAGGAGCTGTGTTTTTTAAACAAAAACGTAATGGACTAGACTATAAAGAGTTTACCTGTTATAAATTCCGCAGTATGGTACCCAATAAGACCGCAGATTTACACCAAGTCACACGTGGAGATCATCGCATTACCAAAATAGGGAAGTTTTTACGTAAAACTAGTATTGATGAACTGCCACAGTTCTTTAATGTGTTTTTAGGAGATATGAGTGTAGTAGGACCTCGACCACATATGGTGAGCCACACACACATGTATGCAGAACGTATCGATAAGTTTATGGTGCGTCATTTTGTAAAACCAGGTATTACAGGACTCGCACAAGTAAGCGGTTATCGTGGCGAGGTAGAGACTGAAGAGGATATCATAGGTCGTGTGCGCAATGATATTTTCTATATAGAAAACTGGAGCACCGTTATGGATTTGAAGATCATCTTTAAAACTGTGGCAAACGTATTTATGGGTGAAGAAAAAGCCTATTAGATGGAACTTGTATCTGTCATTATGCCTACTTATAACAGTGCTTTAACTCTTAAAGAAGCGCTAGACAGCATCATTCATCAATCATACAGACCTATAGAAATTATCACAATTGATGACGCAAGTAATGATGATAGTCTCGCTGTTGCGAAAAAATATGCACAACAACACAGCACTCAAGATTTACAGTTCGTTGCTCTAAGCAATGACGAGAACGCTGGAGCAGGAATAAGCAGAAACAAAGGAGTCGAAAAAGCCTCAGGTACCTATATCGCTTTTCTAGATGCAGATGATATATGGAAACCAGAAAAGCTTACGACTCAAATCGACGCTATGAAAACTCAAAACGCTAGCGTATGTTATGGAGCTTATGAGATCTTTAAAACCAATCCAGATCAGCCTATCTCAGTTTATAAAGTATTTGAAAAACTTACTTATGATAAATTGCATAAAACCAATTATCTGGGCAATCTTACAGGTATTTATAACGCTGCTGTATTAGGTAAAATAGCCATTCCATCATTGCGTAAAAGGCAAGATTGGGCCATGTGGTTAGACGTTCTTAAAAAAGCAGATTTTGCGATAGGAATTCAAGAACCTATTGCTAGTTACCGACTAAGCGATGGACTGTCTGCAAATAAAATAGAATTGGTAAAGCATAACTATGCAGTTTATAGAAAACACTTAGGTTACTCAGCGATGAAGAGCTATTGGAATATGATGTTGTTTTTTTATGAGCAGTTTCTTGTAAAGAAGAAAATGATAGTTTCGATTGAAAAAAAGCAAAAGGAGTCTTCAAAAAATGATGATTGGTTTCCTGATAAAATTTTAATTCAAAGAGAAGAAGATTATCACACACATTATTTAGGTGAACTTAATGATGGCCGATTATTCTTCGGTTATAACACCTTTATTTTTCCAAATGGCTTTCAGGCTGAAAATTGGCAAGAGTCTCGTTTAGAGTATGTGGTAGTTTATCTATTCGATAATAATGGTAAGTTTTTGGAGGCTTTATACAAGTTTATAGGTAAAACTAAAGATGTCCAGATTGGGGAATCAGAGCGTTTATTGTTACAATTATTACAGCCATTAGGTAAATTAAAATTTAGAAGTATTGAAGTCAAACCATTTTCAACAATAATTGATGGGTTTGAATTTGGACTTATTACAGATGATGAAATCCAAACCATTGAATTACAGCCAAGTTCTACTATTGCTTTTTCTGCTCCTTGGAATGGTGAATACGATACCTAATCCACTTCGCTCATAAATTGTTTCAATTTCCCACGATTACTGCGGTCTAAAGAATCTAATCTGGTAAAAATTACTTCAAGTCCTGGTTCTAGATATTGATCCATTGCGGCTTGAACTTGGGTTTTTTGTGATGCATCCATATCTGTTTTACTCACATATTGAATTTCAAAAGATGTTTCTGCTTTTTGAATGATTATAAATTCTAGTATGTTGACATCTTCATTGATAATCGATTTTGTAACATAATAAAAGGTCAATCCAGGAACGACTTTACCACTAGGTAATCTTGCGATATCACTGGTACGACCTTGTAGATTTTCTAGAATTCTGGTACCATTTTCTAGTGTTTTTAAACTTCCTAAATCGCCTATTTCATAGCGTATCATAGGATGTGCTAGGTTATATAAATCGGTAACGAGTATACGACCTATTATTCCATCTGTAACTGGTTGATTAGCATCATCGACTATTTCTATAAATAGATTTTGCTGGTTCAGAACAAATTCTCCTTGTTGATTTTCCATAGCGATTAATCCTACCTCGCTAGCTCCATATTCATTCACAATGGGAACACCTATCCATTTTTCAAGCAATTTGCGATCATCTGCAAAAAGCATTTCACTGGTTACGATACATATTTTTAGACTTGGGCAGTAGGTTTTGAGAGTTGTACCTTTCTCACGACAGTATTTTGCTAGTAGTACGATACTGCTGGTATAACCGTTGAGGTATTCGTATTCGCTTTCGCGAAAGCGTGATACATACTTCTTTAATATCGCGTCATTTAAATTGAAAATAGGAAACCTTTTGCGATTGCTCACATAGTCTTTAAGGAGTTCTACATATTTACCTTTTCCACTCAATGGTATCCCATAAAAACGAGCCTGTAAAGACGTGTTGAGGTCAATGTCATGTTCATTATAGGCATGATGAAATGCAGCCCAGGTAATCGCGTGTGCAAACTTATCTTTTGCATAAGTAAAAGGATGACCGCTAGAACCACTGGTTTTTCCTTTAAAAACGTTTTTTGAGCTGTAGTCGTTACTTAATCTTTCATGAAGTGGTTGCTGTAAATCTCTTTTAGTAAGTACTGGAAGCTTTGCCCAGTCAGTAGATTTGTTTTCTAATAGATTTATATAGAAGTTGTTATGCTTTAAATGATGTTGTACAATTGCCTTCTTTTGTTGTTCTATAGATTCATCAGTGTTACTTAATAATTGCTTAAAACGAGATTTGGCTTCCTGAATAGGGAAACCTTGCCATCTTAATATGTTGTCAAAAAGTTGTAGTGGCATTTTAAATTTTAAAGCAATATTGAGCAAGGTAAAACTTATTTTTGCATTCTTAAACACAACCTATGAACGTCCTTATTCTAGGAAGCGGTGGCCGCGAGCACGCTTTTGCATATTCAATTTCAAAAAGCTCTTTACTTTCTCAACTTTTTGTTGCTCCAGGAAATGCTGGTACGGCTCAAATAGCGACTAATGTAGCGCTAGGCGTGACTGATTTTCCAGCGATTAAAGAATTTGTTCTTGAGAATAATGTGCAAATGGTAGTAGTAGGACCAGAAGCACCACTGGTAGAAGGAATCTATGATTACTTTCAAGAAGACGCTGCTCTTAAAAATGTCAACGTTATAGGGCCATCTAAACAAGCAGCCATGCTTGAAGGTTCTAAAGAGTTTGCAAAAGAATTTATGGAACGCAATGAAGTTCCTACGGCAGCTTATCAAAGTTTTACTAGCGATACACTTAAGGAAGGAATGGCGTTTATTAATTCATTAAAGCCTCCATTTGTTCTAAAAGCAGATGGACTCGCTGGTGGTAAAGGTGTGCTTATAATTTCTGATGCTCAAGAAGCTAAAGAATCTCTTGAAGAAATGCTGGTAGGTGGAAAATTTGGCGCAGCATCTAATAAAGTTGTGATTGAAGAATTTCTAGACGGTATAGAAATGAGCGTTTTTGTTTTAACCGATGGCGACTCTTATAAAATTTTGCCTACTGCAAAGGATTATAAACGTATAGGTGAAGGCGACACAGGTTTAAACACCGGTGGAATGGGTGCGGTCTCTCCAGTACCATTTGCAGGAGATGTACTGATGCAAAAAATTGAGCAAAAAGTTGTCATTCCAACTATAGAAGGATTTAAAAAGGAAAACTTAGTCTACAAGGGATTTGTCTTTATAGGTCTAATGATTGTAGATCAAGAACCGCTTGTTATAGAATATAACGTACGTATGGGTGATCCAGAAACTGAAGCTGTTCTTCCACGTATATCTAGTGATTTATTAAGTCACTTAAATGCTTTTGCAACATCTAGCTTAGATCAAGAAAATCTAGTGATCGATGAGCGCAGTGCAACAACAGTAATGTGTGTTGCAGGTGGCTATCCTGAAGCTTATGATAAAGGGATGGAGATTACAGGACTAGACAAGGTAGTAGACAGCATCGTTTTTCATGCAGGTACGACTGTAAAAGATGATAAAGTAGTTACTAATGGTGGACGTGTTATGACAGTAACTTCTTATGGTACAGATTTCAATGAGGCACTAAAAAAATCCTACCAGAATGTAGATAAACTACACTTTGATAGGATGTATTATAGAACCGATATAGGATTTGACCTATAGTGGTTAATATTTATTTCTGATTTTTTCCTAAGAAAGAATGAGCAGTTTGTGTGTGGTCTTCCTCACCATTTGCTTCAAAAATACGTAGTTGCTTAATCCAGTAACCTAAAGCTACTATTAAAATTGCAATACAAATCCATGAAACGGTATTTGCTAACCACCAGTTTTCTAACTCTAATTCAGCTAGGGCTGAAAATGGAGCTAATAATATCTCTTCAAAAAAGTATGCGATTCCTTCAAAAAATTCTTTCATTACTGTAAATTGCTTTATACTGATGCAAAAATAGTCAAAAAACCATATGCTTTCTACTTTTTTTAGTACTTCTAGACCTGTTCACTATTTGATGGTGTTCATTATAGTAGTCTTGACGGTATTAATTACAATATTATGGGATCCACAAAGACAATGGTGGGAACTTATTGCTATACTAATTTTGTCGGGAAGCCTTGCTCTAGTTGAATTTATTGTGTCTAAAAACGATTTAACACCTTCATCCAGTTATGTGTTGTGGTGTGCTACAATTTTATCACTTACTTATCTTGCATTTAAAGTACCGCTGCATATTATGGTTGCATTGTTCTTTGTTCTGCTAGCAATTCGTCGTTTATTGAGTCTTAAAACAGGACATTCAATTATAAAAAAGATTTTTGACGCTACCTTTTGGATAGCTATAGCGACCGTCTTTTATCATTGGAGCGCCTTATTATATCTCTTGGTTTTTGTTTCTATATTTCTTTATGTGCGCAATGACTTCAGGCACTGGGCGACACCATTTATTGCATTGGGTTGTGTATGGGTTTTATTATTTACCTATGATTATGTGTGGGATAACCACGTCATTTCTTCGTTATGGGACTTATATAAATCTTCATATTTATGGGAGTATACAGTATTTCAAAGTCAAGAAATTATCTTGTTTTTTCTGATTATTTTTTCTGTGTTTGGACTATTTATTTACTTGACAAAGCTCATTGATATACAGCAAAGTGTGCGACCACGATTTACTATTATGACATTTATGGGTTTATGTGGTATTGCTTTATTTTTAATCGATTTTGAATCATTCTGTAATGGTGGATATTTATTTCTCATATTACCACTAAGTGTATTTATCGCAAGAGCAGTGCACGCAATAAATCATAAAATATTTAAAGAAATTCTTCTTTGGATTCCTGTTTTACTGCTGTTGGGCAGTTTTTTACTGTATTAAATCAAACCCTAAAATTGACTAAAGAGACTTATATTTGTATCTTAAAATAACAAATTATGTTCTCAGATAAAGCCAATGCTATTTTTCAAAAAGTCATCGATGTTTACCACGTTGTAAATACAGTTGATCAACCTTTTGAAAATGCATATGATCGTAATACAGATCTTATAGAGCACTTATTATATCGCAAGTGTTGGATTGATACGGTACAATGGCATTATGAAGATATCATCCGTGATCCTAACATTGATCCAGTTGCAGCACTAACTTTAAAACGTCAGATAGATGCTAGTAATCAAGATCGTACAGATATGGTCGAGTATGTAGATAGTTATTTTTTAGATAAATATGCAGATGTTACCGTTAAGGATAACGCCACTATTAATACAGAAAGTCCTGCATGGGCAATTGATAGATTATCTATCCTAGCCTTAAAGATTTATCACATGAATGAAGAGGCAACACGTACAGATGCTTCTCAATCACATATTGATGCCTGTCAGAAAAAATTAGACATTTTATTAGAACAACGTATTGATCTTTCTACTGCTCTAGATCAATTGTTAGAAGACATCGCGCATGGTCGTAAATACATGAAAGTGTATAAGCAAATGAAGATGTATAATGATGATGAGCTTAATCCAGTATTGAGAGCACGTAAATAATATGGCCTTACCGCAACGCATTATCGTTATCAGGCTCAGTGCCATGGGTGACGTGGCTATGTGTGTGCCTGTTTTACTTGCTTTGCAAAGAGATTATCCCAGTGTTGAGGTGATCACGCTTTCGCGAAAGCGATTTAAACCCATCTTATCACAAATACCTAACGTTACGTTTATAGAAGCTCAAGTAGACGATATACACAAAGGAATTCCCGGTTTGTGGAAACTAGCGAAAGAATTGAAAGAACTTCAACCACAAGCTATTGCAGATTTTCATAATGTGTTACGCACTAAAATGTTGCGTATATTTATGATGGGAATACCTAACGCTGTTATTAATAAAGGTCGCGCAGAAAAAAAGCAATTAATTGATAACTCATCATTTTTTAAACCTCTTAAACATAGTACAGAGCGATATGCAGATGTATTGCGAGATCTAGGTTTTGAAATTCATTTAAAACAAGACGAGTTTCTTCTAAAAAGATCCATTTCTGCTCAAATACTTGAAAAAGTAGGCAAAAATTCTTCTAATTGGATAGGTTTTGCACCATTTGCTGCACATCGTACTAAGGCTGTAGGTCTAGAAAAAGCTACTGAAATTGCTCAAAAGGTTGCTGCAATGTCTAACGTCAATTTATTATTATTTGGTGGTGGCAAAAAAGAAACCAGTGATCTAGCTCAAATGGCAAGCAGTGCAGATAATATTATCTCAATAGCAGGTAATTTAGATTTTGAAGAAGAGCTCAGTCTTATTTCAAATCTCGATGCTATGATTGCTATGGATAGTGGTAATGGTCACCTAGCAGCGATGTATGGTGTTCCTGTTATTACCCTATGGGGAAACACACATCCATATGCTGGTTTTGCACCTTATGCGCAGCCTATACAACGTCAACTTACTGTTAATAGAATAACTTATCCATTAGTTCCTACTTCTATTTTTGGTAATCAATTAGTGGACGGCTATGAAGATATTACTGATTCTATAGAGACTTCTCGCATTCTAGAAGAGTTGAAGAAGTTGTTGTAGGTAACTGCATTTTTATTCCTGCCCAAAACTATACTCACGTTCCACTTTACAAATGCGCACGTGATACCATTTATACCAATCAGATTTACCTAAGCGTTGCGCCATTTGATGATCCACTTGCTGTTTCCATTGGTCTATTGCTTCTAGGGAATCCCAGTAAGAAACAGTAATGCCTATTTGTTCACGAGCAGATTCATGATGTTTATATCCAGATTGTTGTTGTGCAAGTTTTTCCATTAGCCGCGCCATAGAATCATACTCAGAAATATTTTCTTTTTTAACTGAGGTAAATATAACGGCGTAGTATGAAGGCATTTTTAAACTCTTTAAAACAAATAAATTTTACTTACCTATTAATTTCAATCCATTGTCCTTTATTGCGCACAATATACTCGTTATCATACATCGCTTCACACTGTATACCTGGCAGGTAATAATTACCTAGATAACTTGCGTTGATAACCGTTTCAAAGGTGATGGACTTATTAGCTTGTAAGCTGAAGTAATAATTTACTCGATCATCTCTTATATCGGTATATTCAGCTTTGTTGCTTGTGTTGTCACCATACTCTGTAAAACGAGTATTGACTATTTCCCAACCACTAGGTAAAATCTGGCTTAAAGCGATATCATTTACATATAGACCTGTCGTATTTGTGATGATCACTTTTGCTGTGATTTCTGTTCCCTGTATGATATTATTCATATCAATCGCTTTACCGTTACTATCCGTATAGCTTACGATTGCAGATAGCTTACTTTTCACTGCCTTTTCTTCACCTACTGGTAATTTTCCTGTGGTTGCCGTAGTGATGAAAATACTGTTTTCACCATTGTTAGTTACAGATATAGAAGTCTCTTGTGTATCTATTTCTAAATCACGACTGGCTAAACTTTTACCACTTGAAACAGATGTAGAATTCCCTTTAAAACTATAACTAACGTCAATGCCTTTTCCTCCTATAAAATCTGCATATTTTGAAATAGCGAGTAGGGAATAGGCCGTCTCTTGTGTACTATAATACTTTTGAGAATCAAGTCCTTTTGCGAGGTCTTCTACAAGATTTCTTGCCTTGCTATTTTCTTTTAATAGAATCATGGTTTCTAGAGCCATAGCACGATTGCGCTGTGGTGATCCATAGGTTCTATAATCATATCTAGAAGGTTTAAAATCTATGTTTGAATTAGAGACCAACTCATTTGCCGCTTTTTGTTGACCTACCAGTGCATAAGCCGCGGCTAGTCTTAATTTACTTTCATTAGACAGATTTCTTGTTTCTCTTAATCTATTCATAGAAGATAAATCTGGCGCTCCGGCTAGTGCTAGTGTATAGAGTCGATATGCTTGATGCATGTCATTCCACTCCGTATAACGCCATTCTTTTGAAGCTCTTTTTTGATAGGCTATCCAGTTTGACTTGAAGGATATAGGTATGGTATATCCCATTTTCTCTGCTTCAATTAAAAAGTGGCCAGCATAACTTGTTCCCCAATCGTTTGCACTACCATATCCAGGCCAGTAAGAGAAACCACCACCAGAACGTTGGTAACGACCTAATTTTCTAATTGCGGCTTTAATATTCTTACTCGTTGCTGCTTGTTTAGTACTGGTCAAATCCACAACTTTACTCAAGTGTAATTGCGGGAAGGCAGCACTGGTAGTTTGCTCCACACATCCATGTGGATAACGGATTAAGTAACTCAATCTACGACCTAAATCCATAGATGGTAAACTAGAAAAACTGACTTGGGCACTGTTAGTTCCACCAGTTCCAAATGGTGTTATAGGAACGCTAACCGTTGCGCCAGCGGCAACCTCTGCCTTTTCTGATATGGTTGTATATGGATTAGGATTTACAATATCAATTTCAGTACTGTAAGCTGCTTTTTCTCCGTTACCGCTGGCTCTAAGTTCAAGTTTTGCAATACCAGCTTGTGATTTTACTTTGACATCAAAATATGCGATTTGGTCACCTGTTTCTGTAAAGCTTAGCTTTTGAGAATTCCCATTTAAAAATTCAAAGTATGGTGAGTTCTCCATGGTTACACTTACATTCTTCACTTTTTTATCCATTGCAAAGATGGTTACAGGCAACTTTACTGTTTCCCCAGGAGATAGTTTTCGCGGAAGCGAAGCCAACATCATTAATGGTTTTTTAACCGCAGTAGTTTTCTCTGCATTTCCATAAGATTCTGTAAGATCATTACCGGCTACAACCATGGTGCGCACAGAACCTACATAACGTGGAATATCGATAGTATGCGATTTACTGCTGCCAGCTTCTAACTGGAATGGCCCTAAGTGAATGACCATAGGTGTGAAGCGATTTGCTTTTTTCCCTTTGGCATCTTGTGCAGTTCCATCACCACCTATTTCAAAGGCAGCATCGATACGGCCGCCATAAGCGCCGACTACATCATCAAAAATATCCCATGTTTTTACTCCTAAAGCCTCGCGAGCAAAAAAGGTGTCCCAAGCATTAGGCGTTTTGAAATTTGTTAAATCTAATAGTCCTTCATCAACTACGGCAATGGTATAGGTCATGGCTTTACCGTTTTTCTCACTCACTTTTATGGTCGTCTGACTTTCTGGAGCGAGCTCATCTGGCATATGGATCACTGGATATAAATGTGAAGCTTTATTTTCTACTAGAAGCGGTATCACACCATACATTCTTAAAGGAAGATCGTTTGCGGTTTGTGCATGTGGCTGTAAATAAGTGATGTGCACAAATACATTAGGAACGTAAAGGTTGTTGAGAGGTATATTTACTACAGTTTCATCTTTTGTGGTGTTTACCCATTGTGCATCGAGCACTTCTGTTCCATTTTCTATGGTGACTAGTGCACGACCATCGCTAGTACTAGGGAAAGTGATTTTTGCATTTTCACCTACTACGTATTTTTCTTTATCTGCATTAAAAATAAGCATGGAAGCGGTTTCTGGGTCTGTCTTACGACTTTTTCCAGCCCAACCTGGCCAGTCTACATAAACTAATTTACCTGTCGCATGTCCACTGGTCGGATCGTATACACGCACTAAATATCGTCCCCATTCTGGATATTCTAGATTGAATTTAAAGTCGCCTTTACCATTACTACCAGTAGATACAGTGGTTTGCATAATAAGTTCTTTATATTCTCTAGATTCATAACGTGATAAACTGTTTGAAGAGCTTTGCCACCACCAGCGCCAGTTTACCTTATAAACTTTTACTTCTAGGTTTTTAGTTGCTTTAGGTTTTCCGTTTTCATCAACAGTTACTACATCAAATTTATGATCGCGATCTGTTACTAGCATTCCACGACGTTTATCTCCTGGTGGCACATCTAGACCAACATAAGTGTCATAAGGTGAATATATTTTGGTAGTTACGTTTGTACTGAAATCTCCACCGTTTTCATAAACCTTAGTCAAGAAGCTTGCTTTCAACATTCCAGGAGCTTCTGTAGACATGCCTGGTTTGAAAGTAAAACTAGCCTGTCCTTGCTGGTTAACGCTGCTATTTAATACTTCAACTTCTTCGGTATCATAATAGCGTGACGGATCGTCAAAGATGTAGCTGTTATAATCCTCAAATTTTGTAGTAGTAGGATATAACTTTGCAGTAATATCTGCTTTAAGTCCTTTTGCAGTTGCGCCATGTAACCACATGGTTTCTAGAGTTCCAGTACTTGCTTTTCCAGATTTTAAAATCTCATCTTCAAAATCTAGTTTTACCTTAAGTCGATTCGGTTTAATGGTTTCTATTTTAAGTGTTTTATTAAAAGTAGAACCACCTACTTCTATGCGTGCATTCCAGTTTCCTGTAGGTGCTTCATCATCTGTTTTTAGATCAAATTGGTAAAAATTATTCAATCCATTTTTTAAAACCTCTCGATGGGTGATTTTACCATTAGGATTGCGCAATTCTAGTTTGATAGGATGACCGTTGGGTAATTTATTATCGGCATCATTTAATACAAATGTTAGATAAATGTGATCGCCAGGTCGCCATACGCCACGTTCACCATAGATGTATCCTTTAAGACCATTGCTTAAGTTTTTTCCAGCAGTGTCAAATTTACTTACTGGTAATGCGTTACCATCATCTAACCTGACGTATCCAAATTGATTATTATAACTCACTTGTGCAAAAAATGCTTTCTCATCTCTTAAATCGATATGGAGTAGTCCTTGCGCATTAGTACGTCCTTCATAAATTTCTTGTTGTTGAAAATTAAATAACTCAACACGAGCGCCGCCCAATGGTTTAGTCGTCAAGATATTATTGATAGCAACCAGATAGGTGTTATTCTCACCACGTTTAACCGTTATTCCTAGATCGCTAGCAAGCACATTAGTACTAACACTTTTATTGCGATAAAAAGAATTTGAACAAGGATTATCACGCTCGCTCCAGTCATAATCATAATAATAGTCATCATAGTAATAGTTTTGATAACTATCCCAGTTAGAAAACTCAAAAGAAACGTCAAAATCGATCTCTTCTTCATCTTCCGTTTCTTCTAGTGTACTGTCATCACAATTGTAGGCACTATAGGCTTTTTTATATTTAAACTCTACACGATATAGTGCACCAGGATCTGGAGCAATGATCTTGCTTAAATCTATTGAAAAGACATTCCATTTAGTAACATCTTTACCACTACCGGCTAGATCGATCACGTCGCGTGCAACCGGTCTACCTACATTGCGCAAATTACCTTTATTGCTTAAGTTATTGCTTTGTAAATATTGCAGGACATTGTTAGTATAAACTTTATAAACCCAAACATCTACCGCTTTAAGATTCACGGCTTTAAAATTGATTTTTAAGTTTTGAGAAGAAGGTAAAATAGTACCGTTGCGCACTAATTCCACGGCAGGTTCTACCTGTTCAAAAGCAATGTAACTAGAGAAAGGAAATTTAAGGTTATACCCGTCAACACTTTTAATGCCTGTAAAGACCTCAACTTTTTTACTTCCGGTAACGGTTTTATTAGGATATAATTTAACCTCATTGCCGTCAACTTCAAACTTATATTTATCAACACCTTCAATTTGTATCAGTCCATCTAGATTTTGTCCAGTCTGTAAAGGATCAGAAAAATTGACCAGTATATATTGCGAATCGTTGTTAAACAGTTCTATATCTGTAACAGAAAAAGAATTCTTACCAGGTATGCGCACCACATTATCACCTTTGCTATCGACACCTATCGATTTACCATTCCAGCTTACTTCTATCTCTTCATCTTCAACAGGTCGTTTTATACTATCTATTTTAAATTCAAAATACTTTCCTAATTCATTATTATCAAGAATTTTAATAGGCAACTCTTTGCCGTTTAATGTCGCTTTTAATAAAAGATCAGCATTAGTTAAAGTCATCACGTCACTACTGATGATACTACCAGAGATGAATTGGTAATTACTATCATAAGAACTTACCGGTTCTGTACGTACTATAAAATCTTGTTTAATGGTTTTAAGCTCAAAATCAAATGTTTTAAAATCTGCTGGTACGTCTTTTACTTTTCCCAGTTTAAAACTCACTTTATATTTAGTGTCTTGTTCCAGTGGTTCATCGGGTACAAAAGCGATGGTCTGATGATCTAAGGACTTTACTATTCCATTAGCTCTAGGCGAAAGCGTCATGATATCATTCTCTAGCTCCATATCAACCTTCCAGCTTTCTACAGGCTCATTAAGTCGTATGATGATAGGTTCTCGAGCAGATATCACGTTATCAGAAACCTGTGCCACATATTCTCTAAACTTGAAGAAGGTGTTGACGTTTTCTTCTGTATTGATTTGCTGGTCGTCTTTACAGGCAAAAAGAAGCATGACAGTACAAAGAGCGAGGATTAACTTTTTCATAGAAATAGGTAGTAGGTGTGGTTAGTACTAGAATTCCTATAAAATTATAGAAACTAGTTGAGCAATAAGAGAATAACGAGAAAAATTTAAAAGTATTTTTATAGAAGTAGTTGAGCGATACATCTTAAGACTAGCGGTTGTTTTATTACTCAGTCATCATTTCCCACCATAAAACCGCTTTACCACTTACAATTAAAATATTTTTGAAGAGCAACTGTATAATTTTTAAAAGAGGTATTAATACCTATTGATAGAAAAATCTTACCTTAGTAATTTTAAAGATAATTTATAACCTTAAAATATGTTTAAACGCTCAAACGCTCAAACGCTCAAACGCTTAAATGGACAAATTCTCTATTGGCGATAGCACTTATGGCGATGTTTTCTACTACTAGTTGTGAAAGGGATGATACTCCACTAGAAACTATACAAGAGCAACCACAATTTAAAATTGAAAAACTAACAGGTTCTCAATTAACTAACAATCATTCTTTAAACAAGGCTTTAAATAGCGCAAAAGAATCATTGGGCATCAATACTTTTCAAAAATCAGTTTATGATTCTATCAATGGTTTTTACATTGAAGACACTGATGTTAATTATTTAACTAGTGGAACTTATGAGAGTTATACTTTTAAAATCACTGACCCAAGCGATACAACCCATTTAAAAAACATGGTGTTTTCAAAACAAATGGACTCTACCTATCAAGCATTTATAGTTGCATATGATTTGAACTCTATTTCCTTAGAAGACCTTAAGCAAGGTAATGTTCCATCAGACTTAACAGGTTATGTAATTTATACTCCTATAAATAGTGATTTTCAATTTAAAACAGACATAACCTATCTGGGAGAAGGTGACTGCGTAGGTTCTACACAAATTAGTCCGCGATCACGTTGTAATGGTGGTGGCAACCATAGCGATCCAAATGACCCTAAATGCAAAGCTGATAAAAAAGCAGGCTATCAAGAGGTTATAGTAACTATGATCCCATGTCCAAGGACTGGCGGAGGATTAGGAAATAATCCACCCAATGATACAGGTGCAGATTTAACAGGTGGTGATAATCCAGGTGGCACAGGTGATGATAATGCAATAGGGAATAATAATTCTAACACCTTAGTTGATGATCCTTGCAACAATCAACTTACCTTAAGTAACGGTGATTGCGCAGGAGTAGCTACAACACCTGTGTTTGAGATTGAACCAGTGCCTACACCTGTTGATGGTCAAACCCAACAGTTTTTTGATAGTCTTCCAGAGGACTTAAGAGATTTTATTAATAATGATCCATATGATCAAACTCGTGCGGAAGAAAATAAAAGGATTAGGGAAGAAATACGAGATTTTTTAAATGATGAAAATCATAGTGATGAGGCTAAGGACTTTGCAGAAGAGGTTATAAAGGCAAAAGAAGAAGATGAAGATAGTGAGGTGGATTTTGAGGATAGATTAATAAATCAACTAAAAGGAAAAGTTAAGTGTGTATATGAAATATTAAGAGGTTCTAGTCCTACATTCTCATCAAGCTTTATACATGACTTATTTGGATCAGAAAAGCAAATATCAGTGAAATTAACAATGGAGGATTTAACTGGACTTACCGCAACCAATGGAGGTATTGTTGCTGCTCGATCAGATGTGGTCTATTTTGCTTCAACAAATAATGCAAGACGTCATAAAATATTATTTGATCAAAATGTCATGAATAATATGACAAACCTAGAAATTGCATTGATTATATTACATGAGATTGGACATTCGGAACTAATTGAACGATGTATACAATTAGGAATGTTTAATAGTATTGTCTCAAGAAGTAATCAATATAATTTTGCTAACGTAACTCCGCCGCTAAATAATTTAAATGATGCTTATTTTGCTTTTATGGCGACTTCCTATAATTCATCAAACTCCACAGCAGGTATGGGACAATGGAATCATGAATTGTTCACAATAGGTAATTATAGACAAATCATGGGTCAAGCGTTATTGGACAGTAATTCATATCTTACAGATCCAACGACCACCTTTCCAAGCCTATCTTCAGCGATTCATGGTATGAGTATGAACGAAATTATAAATGATTTTACATGGACTGGGCTTGAGGAAACAACGGAATACCAAAATCATAATCCATCAGTATTAAATCGTATAAACACTGTACAAAACGCAATTAACCAAGAATATTCCAGATCATGTATAGATTAATATTTTTTTTATTAGCTGGTTATTCTCTATATGGACAAACAAATCAAGAAATTATATATCTTTTTGATAAAGTGGGATCTAATGTGCTCATGAAAGAATATCCTAAACAAGAATTATTGGAGTATAGTTTTTTACGGGCAAATGCAATTAAAAATCATTTATCAACCCATGAGGTCTTCATGTTTGATTTGATTCCTATAAAGGAAATTTCTGAAGAAGAATTTTGTAAGATACGAGCGACATCAGTTTACGATTTAAAGTCGAATGAACCGTTTGAACTTCACATGTGGCTAACGGAAAAATCACCATATATAAAGTTAATAGTTCCTTTTTATTATCATATTCCATCAAAACCATCTGGAAGGAAAAACAGATATTATATCTATTATGCCTCTTATAGAGGGACGCGATTTCAATAGATCAATTCAAAACCTCAAGAACTCTACTTGAGGTTTTTGTTTCTTCTTAGATGTTGAGATTACAAGATTTCCCACCACAAAACACCATTACTACTTACAATTAAAATATTTTTGAAGAGAATCTGTTTTAATCTTGCATGAAACACGCACTGGTATTTCTCTTTACTCTCATCATGGCAGCAGCCAGTGCACAAGAGTATGTAAATGTGAAAAAAGTGCGTCGTGCGGTAACAGACAGTATACAGTTGGATAGCATCAGTATCAATCCATCCTATTTCAAGATAGTAGATAGTCGCGGCATGCCAATAGATTCAACCGCTTATCGAGTAGATTTTGTAAAAGCGATGCTACTTGGAGAAATATGCAACAAGAAATTGAGAATTGGGTGGTGGAAAATGGTGGTCAAGCACAAATAGCACACTCAAAATCAGTACAAGTTCAAAAAGAGATTTTATTGGAGTTACTTACTGATGAGCAGCAAATTAATTCAATACCTTGTAATTAAATATGGATTCAAGTTTTTCAAAAATAGTTTACATGTTAATCAAAATCGTATCGCCAGCATCAATAGCGTTATTGCTTTTGCTAATTGATGATTATTTATGGGGATTACAATTTGTGGTAATTTATGCAGTAGTTATTATTCCTTTTAATATTAAGAAATTAAAACATGGTATTTTATTGACTGTTTTACTTTCTATGGTTATGTGTTTTTTAGTTTTATTATTTTCAATGGGCATTACCTCTGGTTTATGGTATCTAATAAGTGAAATTTTACCATTAGGGATTAAATCTAACTCACAGTTTTTAAATATTTCAGCAAATGACTTTTCTGCTTTAATTGCCATTGGTATTATATCACCTATACTTATGTTTTATGGTTATAGATTTATATTCAAATGGGAAAGAACGAGAAACAGTAAATATTTCTTAATTATTCCAATTGTAATATTGATGTGTTTTGGTTTTTCTGGTGTATTTATGGATAATGATAAGGTTATACCATTTTATTGGCAGTTAATAATGCTTGTTATAACTCAACTTACATTTTACCAAAAAGAACTTATATTTCTAATTAAGAAAGCCGATTAATAGAATCGAAAAAATATAAAACCCAAAAACCTCAAGAACTCCACTTGAGGTTTTTTGTGACTTCTAAGATATTTAGATTACAACATTTTTAACCACAAAACCGCTTTACTATAAGGATTTAAAATATTGTTGAAGAGCAACTGTATAATTTTTAAAACAGGTATTTATGCCTATTGATAGAAAAATCTTACCTTAGTATTTTTAAAGATAATTTACAATTTTAAAATATGTTTAAACGCTCAAACGCTTAAATGGACGAATTCTCTATTGGCGATAGCACTTATGGCAATGTTTTCTACTACTAGTTGTGAAAGGGATGATACTCCACTAGAAACTATACAAGAGCAACCACAATTTAAAATTGAAAAACTAACAGGTTCTCAATTAACTAACAATCATTCTTTAAATAAGGCTTTAAGTAGCGCAAAAGAATCATTGGGCATGAATACTTTTCAAAAATCAGTTTATGATTCTATCAATGGTTTTTACATTGAAGACACTGATGTTAATTATTTAACTAGTGGAACTTATGAGAGTTATACTTTTAAAATCACTGACCCAAGCGATACAACCCATTTAAAAAACATGGTGTTTTCAAAACAAATGGACTCTACCTATCAAGCATTTATAGTTGCATATGATTTGAATTACATAACCCTAGACGATATAAGGCAAGGAAGCATTCCTGTAGATGCTACTCCGTATGTCAGATATACACCTGTAACATCCAGTTTTCAGCATAAAAATGGTGTAGTAATGATAGGTGAAGGAGATTGTGTAAGTTTTGCAGAGGTTTCACCTGCTAGAAACTGTACAGTTGGTGATCATGCCCCAGGTGAAGATTGTAATTTAGATGAAGGAGATTGGAGAAGAGCACAAGAAGCAACCTTAGTATTCTATATGGAACCTTGTGGTGGTGGAGATTTATTACCATCTAACGGAGATGTAAATCCTGGAGGTGATTTTCCAAATGATCCTGGTCCACCTACTGGCGGACAAACAAATCCCGGTGGTTCTGGACAATTACCACTTATTAACAACAATACTAACGAGCCAGATGAACCTTGTAACGATCAACTTACCTTAAGTAATGGTGATTGTGCTGGTGTGATTACTTCTCCTGTTATAGATTTAAAACCGGCGCCAACATCGGTAGCTGACGAGACACAAGAGTTTTTTGATCGTTTAGAACAAACAGATGAAGAACTCTGGAGATTTATTAATGACTCAGATCAAGATGATTTGAGAAATGACACTGATAATTTTTTAGTAGATGAAAACCATAGTGATGAGGCTAAGAACTTTGCAGAAGAGGCTATAAAGGCTAAAGAAGAAGATGAAGATAATGAGGTGGATTTTGAAAATAAATCTATTTATGACGTCTCAGTTCCAGATTGTTTAAAAGATATAATAGATAAGTTCAAGCCAACAAATAATTTCTATATGGATATGAATGGAGTTGCACCATCGTTACAACAACAATTAAATATTGCAACTCAAACCCTTTCATTATTTGATAATACTGGAAATTACGGCATCACATTTGCTGTTTCTAACATCCCAGTGAATGCTCAAACAAACCCAACAATTATAAACAGTAATGGTACGGATGTATTGAAGATTAAAATTGAATTTAGTGCTGAATATATTAGTCGAGCTACGGATTTGGCTTTGGCGAGATCTGTAGTACATGAATTAGTTCATGCCTACCTATATTACATAAATCAAACAAAACCTAACTCAGTTTTAGGTCAAAAGTTAGATGAAATCATTGATGATTTAACATCGATATCAACACAACATCAAATAATGTCAGATCAATTTGCTGGAGCAATTGCAACAGCGATAGAAGCTTGGGACAACTCAAATCATCAGCATGAGGAATACGATTATTTAAGTTGGTCTGGTGACATGACGGCATCTACAGATTTTTTACTCCTTAATCAAAATTTTATCGAAAACGTATTTGAAAGGGCTTACGCAGAAGAAGGTGTTTTATCGTTAAATCCGACTATTCAAAATATATTACCAATCGGAGACAGAAATTGTAATTAATATGAATTTTTTTTTAAATGTGTTTTAATATTTATTTCAACATTTGGATACTCTCAAAATGAATACTATGAGAAGTCCCATGAGCTTGTTGAGAAAATTCATGAATATGGAAGGGCTTTTACCTACATACCTGATAAATTTGATTTAGCAGAAATGTCAATCGCCTTCAAGAATGATTCGTTTTTTGATGAGCTCATTTTAAAATTGATGCTATCGCCTAAAAGAAGAGTTGATTCCATAAGCGATAATTCGATTTATGAAAAGCGTGATTCAATTACTTTAAATCATTTATCTCTTAAATCAAATTGGACGGTATTGGATTATGATGAAGAACTGACACCAAAGTTTTGGAATCCTGATTTAATGCAATACGTAAAAACTGTAAAAGAAGTAGATTTTAAATGGCGTACAAGTAATTATTCAATAGTTGGAGCTGTGCTTTTTAATGATAACTTTTCTATAGTTTGTATGGGTACAAAAAGATTCTATTGGTGTAGAGTCTTTGAATTAGTTGACGATAAATGGGTTTTGCAAATGGGTCACACAAGTCCTACGGGATTAGGGAAAGAATAAATATAACATCTAGATGGTAAGAATTACAATCTGCATATTAGTGTTAATTCCGTTTTTGGGTTACAGTCAGTTAGAACTTAAAAATTGTGAAAACAACAAAGAACTTTGCCTAGAGTCATATCTCTTAAAATGGAGAGGAACTTATTCGCGAGAGTTTAATGTTGTGAAACACACTTTTCCAGATGAGTTTGATAAGAGATTCGATAATGAATTATTAGACTCTATTTATTCTTATTATGACTTAAAAGGAGATAGTTTAAGGCGTGATAATTTTAAGAGAATTTATTCAAGGTATGATTATTATGATTTAGAAAAACATTTTAATAAAAATCAAAAAATCACATTTTTAGACACTTTAGAAATTAAAAAGTCAAAAAAAGTGTTTAGATTCATAGAGAGCTTTTATTATCAAGATAACTATATGATAGTTCAATACTCACTAGTTAATCAAAGGATATTGGAAGTTTTAAAGTTCGATAAAAGTCTAAATGGATATGAAATTATTGCATCCGTAATTAAAGAAAAAATTTATAATTATGATGGAAGCTTTTATTATAAATATCATTACAGAAAGACGGACTACAAAAATTAATATTTCAAAACCTCAAGAACTCCACTTGAGGTTTTTTGTTTCTTCTTAGATGTTGAGATTACAAGATTTCCCACCACAAAACACCATTACTACTTACAATTAAAATATTTTTGAAGAGAATCTGTTTTAATCTTGCATGAAACACGCACTGGCATTTCTCTTTACTCTCATCATGGCAGCAGCCAGTGCACAAGAGTATGTAAATGTGAAAAAAGTGCGTCGTGCGGTGACAGACAGTATACAGTTGGATAGCATCAGTATTAATCCATCCTATTTCAAGATAGTAGATAGTCGCGGCATGCCAATAGATTCAACCGCTTATCAGGTAGATTTTGTAAAAGCGATGCTAAGTATTAAAGATGCTACTGCGATAAAAACAGATTCTATAGATATACAGTTCTTACCATTTCCAGAATTTTTAACCAGAACTTACCAGCTATACGATCCTAAAATTATTCTAGAAAATGAAACGGCTCAAGAACGTGTAGTTGCCATGCGACAACCTACAGTGCAGCGCAATTATGTGCCATTTAATGGATTGAACACCACAGGCTCTATTACACGAGGATTGCGAGTAGGTAATAATCAAAACTCAGTCGTAGACTCAGAACTGGATTTAAGAATCTCTGGAGCGCTGTCTGATAAAGTCTCTTTGCGTGCTTCCATTCAAGACGCAAACGTACCACAAACTCAGAATGGATATTCACAACGCCTCGATGAATTTGACCAGATTTTTATAGAACTCTATAGCGATGACTGGAATATCAGAGCTGGAGACGTAGACCTCATTCAAACCGATTCTTATTTCAATAACTTCACCAAACGTGTTCAAGGAATCTCTGGTCAGATCAAATTTGAAGGCGATGATTCTCAAGGCTATGTTCAAGCGGCTGGTGCTTTAGTACGTGGTATTTTTAATATCTCAAGATTCACAGGTCAAGAAGGTAATCAAGGACCTTATAAACTTACCGGTCGTAATGGTGAGTTGTTTATTCTGGTCGTTTCTGGTAGTGAGCGTGTTTTTGTAAATGGTGTGCCGCTTACCAGAGGTGAAAATGCAGACTATGTCATCGACTATAACGCAGGAGAAGTACGATTTAATGCTACATTTCCCATCACGAGTGAGATGCGTATTTCTATAGAATATCAATACAGTGAGCGTAATTTTACTCGTTTCGTAGGCTTTGCAAAAGGTGGCTATGAGACCGATAAACTGAGTGTAGAATCATACATCTATACCGAGAGCGATGCCAAAAATCAGCCGTTACAGCAAAACCTCAATGAAGATCAAGTGGCGATACTTGCAACTGCTGGAGATGATGAAGATCTTGCAATTGCACCTAGTGCGGTTCCCGATACGTTTTCTGAAAATAAGATTTTATATAGACGCGAAATCATCGCTGGTGTAGAACGATTTGTTTTTTCGCAGGATCCTAATGATGAGCTGTTCAACGTTCGATTCTCCTTAGTAGGCGAGAACCAAGGAAACTACGTTCTTGTAAACGATCAGGCGATTGCCAATATTTATGAATATGTACCACCTATCGCTGGCGTTCCTCAAGGGAATTTTGAACCTGTAATTAGACTTTTTGCGCCCGAGATTATCACTATTGCTGGTGCTAAAGCTCGATATGCACCTTCTAAAACTACGATAGTAGATACTGAAATTGCAGCCAGCAGTAATGACTTGAATCGTTTTTCAAGCATAGATGATGATGATAATCGTGGTGTTGCGGTAAAGCTTGCCGTGCAACAGCAGCTATGGAAAAAGGACTCACTTACGACCTTAAAAGCACGTGTAAAGTCTGATTATATTGACCAAAACTTCCGCAATGTAGAGCGCGTTTATAACATAGAATTTAATCGAGATTGGAACATAGACATCATTTCAGGTAATCAACTCTTTTCCACAATTGGATTGGATTATGTGCAAGATTCCACATTACGAGCTACTTATGAATTAGAACATCTCGAGTTTTCTGATAGCTATAGTGGTAATAGACACAACTTAAATGGTGTATATCGTGATGGTGGATGGACAGCACGCTTTCGCGGAAGCGTACTCAACACCAACGCTACTGCTCTAGAATCACAGTTTTACAGAGCAAATGCTGACGTGGTAAAACGGTTCAATAATAAATGGATAGGTGCTCGATATGAGACAGAAGATAATCAGCAAACCGTCATTGCTGATGGTAGTTTAACGCCACTGTCACAGCGATTTGCAGGTTATGAAGTGTATACTGGTGTAGGTGATAGTACGGCCGTTTTTGTAGAAGTAGGATACAGGAATCGTGTGAATGATAGTTTGCGATTGGGCAATCTAGAGCGTGTTAACAGGTCTAATAATTATTACATAAGATCACAACCTATTAAAGATGAGTTGAGTAGCTTAAAAATTTATGCTAATTATCGTGTGTTGAAAAGCGAAATAGAAACCGTAGAAGATGAGGTGTCTTTTAATAGCAGGCTGCAATACCAGCGCAAGTTTTATGATAAAAAAGTGTTGTTGAACACGACTTATGAGACCAATAGTTCTACCATACCGCGACAGGATTTTACTTATGTAGCGGTTAATCCAGGACAGGGAACATTTACTTGGATAGATTATAACGGCGATGGTATACAAGATTTAAATGAGTTTGAAGTGGCACAATTTCAAGATCAAGGGCGTTTTGTGCGCATTTTACTGCCCAATCAGGTATTTGTACCTACACATCAAAATAAGTTTTCTCAAACGCTTACCTTAAATCCCAGTTCGTGGTCGCAAAGCGATGGTTATAAAAAGGTGTTATCTCAATTCTACAATCAGACCAGTTACTTGATTGATCGTATGGTAGAGAGAGAAGGAGCTACATTTGATTTAAACCCATTCGGTACAGGAGATAATCAGTTAGGACTTAACCTAAATTTTAGAAACAGCTTATTTTTTAATCGTGGTAAACAGCAATACACGACTAATTACACCTACATAAGCAGTGCTAATGAAAACTTGCAAAGCATAGGTAGTTTGAGTAGTGATATAGAAAGTCATCAACTGGGCTTTATTCATAAAATTAAAGAAAACTGGTTGATTACGGTAGATGCTCAAACTGGATTTAATGCTAGTGAAAGTGAGAACTTCAGCAACCGAAATTTCAAGATTAATGAGAGTTTATTTAAACCTCAAGTGTCGTATTTATTTGGTAATAGTAGCCGTGTAGACGTGTTTTATGAATTGCAGTCTAAAGAAAATGTGGTTAATGAAGAAGCAATGCTCGATCAACAAAATATAGGTATAAGTTGGTCCTTTAATAAAGAGCAAAGCTATGCCGTTAATGGCGAGATACGCTATGTAAAAAACGATTTTATAGGACAAGCATTTTCTCCTGTTGGTTTCCAAATGCTAGAAGGATTACAACCAGGTACAAACTTTACTTGGAACTTGTTGTTTCAAAAGAATATCTCTTCATTTTTAGACCTGAATATCTCTTATAGTGGGCGTGACAGTGAAACCGCAAGAACCATTCACACGGGTAGCGTGCAGTTGAAGGCTTATTTTTAAACTTTCACTTGTCATTCTGAATTTATTTCAGAATCTGCCCATTATGCCAACCCTAGACAATAGCAACAATTAACAATTACCACTGCTAAATTTTTTAAAACCATCAAGCCATCATTTCATGGAGTGAAACTTAGCATTCATAAAGTGGTAGTAGATAAAGCTAGTTGTTTGAGATACTTTCGGGACATAATTATTAAAATAATATTATGAAATCTTTACTTAAAGTATCTCTATTACTTTTTATATCACTAACTATGCTCAGCTGTGATAATGATGATGGTATGGCAGATAATCAATCGCAATGTAACTATCAAGGACTAACCTTTGACGATGGTAGTACACAAACATTAATACCTGAGGCTCAATTACAAACAGAGCTTTTTCCTAATAATGGTGGACCTGGAGTAGCGGCTGTTGAAGTGTATGAAACTTCTAATCCTAGTAATATATGGTTATTAACAGAAGCAGTAACATTGAACGCGGTAGGTCCTGGTACTTTAGGCATTAATGGAACTAATTATACGGTTACTGTTACATGTCAACGAGCTGGAACCGCTGTCGGAGATGAATTTCGTTTTGATGTGGTGACAACAGGTGGATTAGAAGGCGAGTTATGCGTCGTTATTGATGCAGTAATACCTTAATCGTAAATAATATTTTTGAAAAGAGTTGTATTAGAAAAAACACCGTAGCTCAATAGCTACGGTGTTTTTATATTATATAGTTTTAGACTTTTCTAAGTCAATTCAATAAAATCTATTAAATCTTCTTCAACCACTCACTCATGCTAACACGAGATTCTAGATAGTTTTTAAGGTCTTTAATAGCAATACGTTCTTGAGTCATGGTATCGCGATCTCTTACGGTAACTGCACGATCTTCTTTAGTATCGTGATCTATGGTAACACAATAAGGTGTACCGTTCAAATCGTGACGTGCATAACGCTTACCTATAGAGTCCTTTTCTTCATAAGCGACTTTCATAGACCATTTTAATTCGTCTATAATCTCGTTTGCGATTTCTGGTAATCCATCTTTTTTCAGTAATGGTAAAATAGCTGCTTTAACCGGTGCAAGAACTGCTGGTAATTTAAGAACTGTGCGCTCGCCACCACCATCTAGTTTTTCTTCTTTTAAAGAATTAGAGAAGACGGCTAGAAACATTCTATCTAGACCTATCGATGTTTCCAGTACATAAGGCACATAACTTTTATTTTCTTCATGATCAAAGAATTGTAGTTTTTTACCACTATGCTCTTCATGTGCTTTAAGATCAAAGTCTGTACGAGAATGAATACCTTCTAATTCTTTAAAACCAAATGGGAAGTCAAATTCAATATCTGTGGCAGCATTTGCATAGTGAGCAAGTTTTTCGTGATCGTGGAAACGGTAATTTTCATCTCCCATTCCTAGCGATCTGTGCCATGCCATGCGGCGTTCTTTCCAGATTTCAAACCACTCAAGCTCTGTTCCTGGCTTTACAAAATATTGCATCTCCATTTGTTCAAATTCACGCTGGCGGAATATGAATTGACGTGCAACGATTTCATTTCTAAATGCTTTACCAGTTTGTGCTATTCCAAAAGGAATCTTCATACGACCAGTTTTTTGAACATTTAGAAAGTTTACAAAAATACCTTGTGCTGTTTCTGGTCTTAAATATAAATCTGTAGCAGTATCTGCACTGGCACCTATTTTAGTGCCGAACATAAGGTTGAACTGGCGCACATCTGTCCAGTTTTTAGAACCTGTATCAGGATCTGTGATTTCAAGTTCTTCTATCAATGCCTTTACACCAGCTAAATCTTCTTTTTCAAGCAACTCAGCAAGTCTTGCAGTAGGTTCTGTAGCTTTTTTCATGTAACCCATCACACGTGGATTGGTCTGGCGATACATGTCAGCATCAAAATCTTCACCAAAACGTTTTGCAGCTTTGGCTATTTCTTTATCGGCTTTTTGAAGATTTTTTTCACAATAATCTTCAATTAACACATCTGCGCGATAGCGTTTTTTAGAGTCTTTATTATCAATCAACGGGTCGTTAAAAGCATCTACGTGACCAGAGGCTTTCCATGTCGTAGGATGCATAAAAATAGCAGCATCTATACCTACGATGTCTTGGTTTAATTGCGTCATCGCTTGCCACCAGTATTCTCTGATGTTTTTCTTTAATTCTACTCCATTTTGACCATAGTCATAAACCGCGCTTAATCCATCATAGATTTCACTAGATTGAAAAACATAACCGTACTCTTTTGCATGTGAGAGTACTTTTTTAAACTGATCTTGATCGTTGTTCTTTGCCATAGCTGCAAATGTAAAAAAAAGGCTCTTTGCAACGATATGATTTTGTTTATTTCGCTTTCGCGAAAGCGTAAAATAAAAAACACGCCCTAAAGCGTGTTTAAATAGTGATTTTAAAATAAACCTTATCTAAGGTCAAGTTCAGAGCTGCTCACTCTTATCCCGTTATTATATAAATTAACGCGATATGTGCCTTTAATAATGTCGTCCTCATTTGCTTGTACTAGTTCACAAATATCGAGTTCTTGTCCTTTGTAATTGAAAGTAACCATTTTTGAATAGGTCAATTCTTGATCTTCAAATTGCTGTTTTTTCTTAAGTCCTAGTACATTATTATCTGGGTTGATAACCTGTAGGTAAAAAGATTGCACACCAGTAGGTGCTAGTGCGTTTTGTGGCAAGGTGAAACATACTTTTAAGTCATCTACACGGCGGGCGCGATCATTTTCTATTTCTTTACCACTACTTCTTATGATGACTCCTTTGGCTTTAAAGTTAGTAGGTAATAGGGTTGCAGCCTTAGCCATACTTTCATTTAGATTATCGATTTGTGTGGTCTTATTAGTACTAGCGATAATTTCTTCATTAAGTACTTGAAGTGTGCTGTCTTTAACACGTACTAATGTTTCGTTCTCTTTTTCTAATACATAGACACGTGCTGCTAGTACCTCACGTTCATCTTTAATTTTTACCAGTTCTTTACGTAAACGGGCTAGAATCGCCACATTCGGTTCTAGACGACTTACAGAATCTTTAAGTCTAGTGATGCGTTCTTTTGCAGCTTCTAGGTCACTGGTGATGGCGGTACCTTTCTCAATCTCTATTAAATATTCTTTTTCAATGTTTTCAAGTGCTTTTTCAATTTCTGTTTTTTCAATACTTAATTGATTAGTGATAGCCTCATTTTTATGATGTGCTCTATAGGTATAAGTTCCTAAGATTATTAACAATAGAACTGCAAGTCCTAGTAATATCTTTATTAAACGGTTGTCTTTTTGAGTTCCCATAATGTTATCTTTAGTCATTTAACGCCATAAACGTACTAAATAATATACATGAAGCGCTGGATATATGATTTCTTTAACTTACTCTATCCAGAGTTGTGTGTAGGTTGTGAGACTGTTCTTACCACAGGCGAGAGCTTGTGTTGTACCTCATGTCGTGCTCATTTACCTCTTACTCATTTTCATAGGACTAGTGATGAGAAAATACGTGAACTTTTTTATGCTCGTATCGATGTCCAGCATGTGACAAGCTTATTTTATTATGAAAAAATAGGGGCAGTGCAACAAATGATACATCAGTTAAAGTATCGTAAAAGGGAAGAGATAAGTAATTTCTTAGGCAGCTGGCTGGGACATGAACTTAGAGAGGATGGACTGTTTAATGATGTTGATATCGTGATACCTGTACCGGTCCATCCCAAAAGGCTTAAAAAACGTGGATATAATCAGGTTAGCGGTTTTGGAAAAGAACTCGCACATTTTTTAAACGCAAGCTATCGAGAGGATGTTTTAGTGAAAACTAAAAATACAATTAATCAAGCACGTTTAAATCAAATTCAACGTAGCGATGAAACAAATAGCCCTTATCAAATTAAGGGATCTATACCTAGAGGTACACATGTTTTAATTGTAGACGATGTTATAACTACTGGTACAACTATAGTTTTATGCGCCAGAGAATTATTGAAAATACCAGATGTCAAAATTTCAATTGCTACTATGGCAATATCTGTGTAAATGTAGATGAAGCGTAATTAATAAAAGTTTTCCATCTTTTACATAATCATAGTACCTTGCAATCGTTATTATATACTGTGAAAAAAACTTTTTTTAATATAGCGATTGTTTTATGCATAACCATTTTAGTGGTTCGATGTGCAAAACGTGGTAATCCAACTGGAGGACCTATAGATGAGGAGCCACCGGTTATCTTAAGAGCTTATCCTGATAATTATAGTGTTAATTTCAAAGCACAAGAGATTGAGATTACTTTTGATGAGTATGTTAAACTACAAGATTTACAAAAACAACTGGTTGTTTCTCCACCTCTTAAGAATAGACCTATTGTAACACCACAAGGAAGTGCGTCTAAAAAAATGACCATTACCATTACAGATACACTAGCGCCTAATACAACTTATACGCTCAATTTTGGGCAGAGTATAGTCGATAATAATGAGTCAAATCCATATCCATTTTTCAAATATGTGTTCAGTACAGGGACTTATATAGATTCTCTAAAATTGAAAGGTAAAATTACTGACGCGCTTAATTATAAAGCAGATGATTATGTAAATGTATTGCTTTACAAAATGGATGAAGAATATACAGACTCTTTAGTTTTTAAAGGACCTCCATTATACGTTTTGAATACTTTAGATAGTTTGAAGACATTTACAATGGAAAATCTTGCTGCTGGAGAATATCGACTAGTAGGAATTAAAGAAGAAAATAGCGATCTCAAGTTCAATCCACGTACAGATAAAATAGGTTATGTCACAAAGTCTGTTACAATACCTAGTGATGAGGTTTATGAATTAAAAATGTTTCAACCGGAACTAGATCCTGCAGTTAAAAAAATCACTCATGAAGCAAAGACTAAGTTATATGTAGCTTATACAGGTAAGTTAGATTCTTTAAATGTTGTATCACAAGAAAAAGACCTATTTACTAAAACCAGAATTACTAAACTAGAAGATAACGATACTTTACAGTTTTGGTTCCAGCCAGTGATTGAAATGGATAGTATCTTTTTAGATTTTAACTACAAAGATTTTGAGGGATCTAAAAAAGTAACTATTAAGGAGCGATTCACAGACAGTCTTATTGTTAAAAAGCAACGTGATTTATCACTATCTGGGCCATTAGTACTTACTGCAAGTACGCCTATCGATGCATTTGATTTGTCCAAATTTAAGGTGATAGATAAAGATTCTATAGCTTTAGAATTTGACGCGCGATTAGATGAGTTAAAAAATGAGTTAACGATAGATTTTGAGAAAGATGAGATGCAACGCTATAAAGTAGAAGTTTTACCAGGCGCAATTATTGACTTTTATGGAAAGACAACAGATACTTTAGCTTTTAACGGCACTACTAGATCAACATCTGATTATGGGAATATGGAAATCACTCTTTCTACTGGTACAAAATGGCCAGCGATTATTCAAATCGTCAAGGAAGATTTAAATGTAGTTAGACAGCAAATCGCTAGAGAAAACGGTGTTTATGCTTTTGAAAATTTAGATCCAGGTAATTATTTAATACGGGTGATATATGATGCAAATGCTAATGGAAGATATGATACAGGTAAGTTTCTAAAAGGATTACAACCAGAGGAAGTGGTTTATTTACCTCAACTAATAACCTTACAAGCAAACTGGGACGTGCGAGAGACAGTTATATTAAAGTAAATGGATCTCTATCTTCTAGAAACCTTAATTTAGATCTTAATTTCAATATATGGTCTTTTTGAAGTAGAACTGTTTTTATATTTTGATTTTCCCATGGATGTTCAATAAATTCTTGTCCTAGTACATTATAAACTTGAGAATGACCATTATATTCCATACCACTACCATCAACTCCAGTACGGTTAACGCCTATCACATAACACATGTTTTCAATTGCTCTAGCTTTTAAAAGAGCGTCCCAGGCGTTAACTCTAGGGACAGGCCAGTTAGCAACATAGATAAGTGCATCATAGTCTTGCGTGTTTCTCGCAAAAACAGGAAACCGTAAATCATAACAAATCTGTAGATTAAATTTCCATCCCAAGTAGTCTGCAATAACGGGATTTGTGCCGCTGTCATAAACTTTTTGTTCACCAGCGAGTGTAAACCGGTGTTTTTTATCATATAAAGTGTATGAGCCATCAGGGCGCATGAAAACCCCACGATTTAGAAATTTATTGTTTTCTTGAAACATGACACTACCATAGATGGCAAACTCACCTTTTTTTGCATGATCTTTAAGGTATTTATAGACTTTTTCATCACTAGCTAGCCCATGGGGTTGCATAGAAAAACCTGTGGTAAACATTTCTGGTAGAATGACAATATCTGTGATTCCATATAGTTGTTCTAGCTTGCGCGAAAACTGCTTAAGATTAACCTTTGGATTCTCCCAGACTAGATGTGTTTGTATTAAACTAACTTTTATATTCTGTTTAGGCTTCATTACTTACATTATCTTTATTAAATGTAATTATTACGTTTGAGAGTTATATTATAAGCTATTTAAAATTTGAGCTGCTGTAATTATTTCATGATCTTCTTTAGCAAAACAAAATCGTAGCATTTTAGGGTCTTTTCCATTCATGAAAACGGATATAGGTATCGCAGCTATTTTATGTTCTTTGGTTAATCTTTTCGCAAAATCGACATCATTTTCATCAGTAATGTTAGTATAATCTAATAATTGAAAATAAGTTCCTTGAGTAGGCTGAAACGAAAATTTGCTGCCATGGATTGAATTTAAAAATAAATCTCGTTTACGTTGATAAAATGCACCTAGATCTAAATATCTATTCTCTTCTTTTAAATAGTTTGCTATAGCTATTTGTGCAGGATGATTAATGCTGAAAACTAAGAATTGATGTACTTTATAGAATTCTTTCATCAAATGTTCAGGAGCTAGACAATAACCGGTTTTCCAGCCAGTAATATGAAACGTTTTACCATAGCTAGCTGTTATAAAGCTACGCTTCTTAAGTTCAGGATATCTTGCAGCACTCAAATGTTTATTTTGATCAAAAGTGATATGTTCATAAACTTCATCACTTAAGACAATTAAATCATACCTTATGGATAGACGTTCTAATTGCAGCATGTCTTGATGACTTAACATGGTTCCACTGGGATTATGTGGTGAATTAATCATAATCATTGCTGTCTTATTATTAATATGATCATTAACCACTTCCCAATCAATCTTAAAATCTGGCAACGTCATAGGTATTTCTATCGCGATTCCACCTGCCATTTGGATAGCTGGCACATAAGAATCATATGCTGGTGTAAAAACGATGACTTCGTCTCCTGGATGAATTACAGCTTGTATCGCGGTATAAATGGCTTGAGTGGCACCTGCTGTTATACAAATCTCAGTTGCTGGATTATATATAGCGCTATGTAGTTTGTTAGTTATAATTGATATCGATTCTCTTAACACAGATATGCCTGGCATAGGTGCATATTGATTATAACCATTGTTGACCGCATTAGTGTGTAATTCTTTTAAAATAGGGTCAACGGGAAAACTGGGAAATCCTTGTGATAGGTTTAAAGCATTACTATGACGTGCTAGTGCGCTCATAGTAGAAAATATAGATTCTTTAGTATTAGGGAGTTTTGAGTTCATCATAATCTAATATAAGAAAAAGATTTACTCAATAAAACTTAACAATGGTTAATGTTTTTGAATGACTTGTAACTGTTTGGGTTTTAAGCCGTGCAAAGGTAATTTTAATTTGATAAAATTCTTTATAACGGTATAATTATTCGTTAAAAATACATAAAATCGATGAAATACAATATTAATCGATATAAAACGAAATTTATCTATTTACTATTAAGGTATTGAAAAACAGGTATATAGAGTGGATTTGTTTCAATATTAAGAAAATTTTGGCTATGACGTTAAACGAATAGAAATCGCTTAAGTGCTGATATTTTAGTTGAATAGTTAATTTTGGATAATACCAATAATTAAAAATCATGAAAAACTTTACTTCACTTTTAAAATTATCTTTTGTAGCCGTATTATTCATATCCTGTAGTGGTGATGAATTAACTAATGCAGATCTTTATCAAGAAGATGTGCCTCAAAAAATATCTGACTATGTTAGCAATGATGCAGATTATACCATTTTCAAAGAAGCTATTGATGGTAGTGATATTCAAGGCTGGTTAGAGAACCAACAAAACATAACATTATTTGCTCCTACAAATGTTGCTTTTGAAAATTATCTTTCTCAAAATGGAATGACTAGTATTACTCAAATTCCTGAAGATGAATTAAGACAATTACTTAAAAATCATGTCATAGAATCTGAAGTTTTAATTAGTGATTTAAATACAGTTGAAGAGTTAATCGTAGAAACTATGGCTCAAACAACTTTTGAATCTTCTTCTCATATTATGTCTATTATATCTAATCACGATGGACTTAAAATTAATGGAGTACCAGTAACGACTCCAGATATGTTATTTGAAAATGGAGTTGTACACTCAGTAGATCAGATTGTAGAGCCTTCTACAGCCAGAACATTTATTAATGAGTGCCTTGAGTTTGCTAGTTTTAGAGCTCTAATAGAGGAATCTGCAGATGCATCTATCGCTTTGACAACATTAGAGACTAAGTTTCAATCTGGTATCTCTCAAGAATTGACTGTATTTGTACCAGATAATGCTGCTATAGCAGCTTTTAAAACAGCTATCAATGCTGCCGATTCTAATAATAATGTTTCTCAGTCCATTAATTATGCGGTTAATACTCAATTATCTTTTCAAGAAAACTATGAGGTAAGTGAGCTATCTGATGGATTAGTGATCTCTACATTAGGTTCTGATGTTTCAACCTCTATGAATTCACAAAACGGTATTACGTTTAATACTGGTCCATTCAGTGAAGTGGTAAAATTCCGTTCTCAAGATTTTACATCTATTCAAACTTCTAACGGTATTCTACTATTAACAGATAAAGTACTTTTCTAAATTATAAATACTTCATGATTTTTATAAATAAAGCTCCTAGGGTACTAGGAGCTTTATTTATGCAGTAAGGTTAAGGTTAATAAAAAACTCCATCTAGAATAGATGGAGTTTTTTTAAATCTGTTAGTAAACTAATGAGTAACTAGATATTTGCCTTTAAATATTCACTGTTCATACGTGCAATATTTTCTAGTTTAATTCCTTTAGGACATTCAATCATACAAGCTCCTGTATTTGTACAGTTACCAAATCCTTCTATATCCATTTGACGTACCATATTTTGCACACGATCAGTAGCCTCAATTTCACCTTGTGGTAATAAAGCATATTGAGAAACTTTAGCACTTGTAAATAACATCGCACTAGCATTTTTACATGCTGCAACACAAGCTCCACAACCTATACAAGTAGCTGAGTGAAATGCTTCATCTGCTTTTGCTTTTTCAATAGGAATAGAGTTAGCATCTTGAGTATTACCAGAGGTATTTACAGATACATAAGCACCAGCCTGCTGTATTCTATCAAAAGATGAACGGTCCACAATTAAATCTTTAATCACAGGAAAAGCAGCTGCTCTCCATGGCTCAATGGTAATTGTATCTCCATCATTGAACTTTCTCATGTGCAATTGACATGTGGTGGTCAACTTTTGAGGTCCATGAGGTTGTCCATTGATCATCATATTACAAGATCCACAGATACCTTCACGACAGTCATGGTCAAATTCTACTGGCTCCTCACCTTTATTAACTAATTCTTCATTTAAGATATCCATCATTTCAAGAAAAGACATGTCGCCATCTACACCATCTAGTGGATAAGTAACCATTTTTCCTTTGGCTTCAGGACCAGCCTGTCTCCATATTTTTAAAGTAAGTTTCATACTTTTTATATTTAGTTTGTCACGCTTTCGCGAAAGCGGAACATTTAAAATTCAATTATTTATAAGAACGAGTTTTCAGTTCTACGTTCTCAAACACTAGGTCTTCCTTGTGTAATTTTGCATCACGTGGATTCTCGTTATATTCCCAAGCAGATACATATGCGTAGTTCACATCATCTCTCAGTGCTTCACCTTCTTCTGTCTGGTACTCTTCACGGAAGTGACCACCACAGCTTTCATTTCTATCTAAAGCATCTTTTGCAAACAGTTCTCCTAGTTCAAGGAAGTCTGCCACGCGACCAGCTTTTTCTAATTCTTGATTTTTAGTGTCTGTACTACCAGGAACTCTTACGTTTTTCCAGAAATCAGCTCTCAATTCTGCGATTTCATCCATTGCGGTTTTTAGATCTGCAGCATTACGAGACATACCACATTTATTCCACATGATTAAACCTAGCTTTTTGTGATAATAATCTACAGAGTGTAAACCAGCTCCATTCATTAATTTTGCAATTCGATCACGAGTTTCTTTTTCTGCTTGATCAAATTCTGCAGTATCTGTAGGAATTGGTCCAGTTCTAATCTCATCTGCAAGATAATCACCTATAGTATATGGCAATACAAAATAACCATCTGCAAGACCTTGCATTAAAGCACTAGCTCCTAGACGGTTTGCACCATGATCTGAGAAGTTTGCCTCACCAGCCGCAAAACATCCTGGTACAGTAGTTTGTAAGTTGTAATCTACCCATAATCCACCCATTGTATAGTGAACAGCTGGGAAAATTTTCATAGGTACTTCATAAGGATTCTCATCTGTAATGTTCATATACATATCAAACAAGTTACCATATTTTTTCTCGATTACTTTTTACCTAGAGCAATCATCTCTGCTTCACTTGCGTCTTTATGACCACTAGTAAGTGCTTCTATTTTTCCATATCTTAAGAATGAAGCGGCAAAGTCAAGATAAACGGCATTACCTGTTTTATTAACTCCATAACCAGCATCACAACGTTCTTTTGCAGCACGTGATGCAACATCACGTGGTACTAAGTTACCAAAGGCTGGATACCTTCTTTCTAGATAATAATCTCTATCTTCTTCTTTAAGATCTACACCTCTTAATTTACCTTCACGTATTGCTTTTGCGTCTTCTAAGTTTTTAGGAACCCAGATACGTCCATCATTACGTAGTGACTCTGACATTAATGTCAGTTTAGATTGATGTTCACCACTTACAGGTATACATGTAGGGTGAATTTGTGTGTAACATGGGTTTGCAAAATAAGCACCACGGCGGTGTGTTCTCCATGCGGCCATCACGTTACTTCCCATAGCATTAGTAGAAAGGAAAAATACGTTTCCATAACCACCTGATGCTATAACCACAGCATGTGCGCCATGTCTTTCTATCTCACCAGTAACTAGGTTACGAGCAATAATACCGCGTGCTTTACCATCTACCTTTACGAGGTCTAACATCTCATGGCGGTTAAATGGCGTTACTTTACCACGGTTAATTTGTCTATTCAATGCAGAATATGCACCTAATAATAACTGTTGTCCAGTCTGTCCAGCTGCATAAAAAGTTCTAGAAACAAGTACACCACCAAAAGAGCGGTTGTCTAACAATCCACCATATTCACGTGCAAAAGGAACTCCTTGTGCTACACACTGGTCGATAATATTTGAAGATACTTCTGCAAGTCTGTGTACGTTTGCTTCACGAGATCTATAGTCACCACCTTTAATAGTATCATAGAATAAACGGAAATTCGAATCCCCATCACCTTGATAGTTTTTGGCAGCATTAATTCCACCTTGTGCTGCTATTGAGTGCGCACGACGTGGAGAATCGTTATAACAAAATGTCTTAACATTATATCCTAGCTCAGCTAGAGTTGCAGCGGCACTACCACCGGCAAGTCCTGTTCCTACAACGATAACATCAATATTACGCTTGTTTGCAGGATTAACTAGATTAATGTGATTTTTATGATTTACCCACTTTTCAGCAAGTGGTCCTTTAGGTACTTTAGAATCTAATACTGACATAATTTATTATTATTAGTGAGTAAAGTGATGATACAATGCGATGAAAATGAAACCTGCAGGTATTATTACAGACCAGGCATAGGTTGCTTTTCTTAATCCTTCACCTTTATTAACTGCTTTTGCTCCCATGGACTGGAAAGAACTATTAAATCCATGCCATAAGTGCATTGCTAGTAAAATAAAAGAAATTACATAAAGACCTACTCTTACTGGGCTTACAAATTTCTCTTTTAACTCTGGTAAATATCTTGTAGGATTTTCTGGTGCAAAGTCTATGTATTTTACTGTCATTTCATGAACCCAGAAGTCGTACATGTGCAATCCTAAAAATGCAAGAACAACCAGACCTGTAATAATCATATTACGAGACACCCAAGTTGAGTTTGCATTACCAGAATATTTTGAATATTTAATGGGACGTGCTTTGTTATTTTTAATTTCAAGAGCTATACCCATAACAAAGTGAACGATTAATCCACCTATAAGAATAGGTTGTGCAATGAATTGAACTAATGGGTTGTAGCCCATAAAGTGTGACCACTCATTAAAAGTGTCTGGTGCTATAACAGATGTAATGTTTATAACAAAATGCTGTGTTAGGAATACAACCAGAAACAGACCCGAAAGTGCCATTATCCACTTTCTAGCAATAGAAGATTTTACTAATGCGCTCATGTATAATTTTTTAGTTTGACGCAAAGATAACTTTCAGCCACTGGATTTTCAATCGTTAGAGATAAAAGCATGACTACTCTGTCTTATTTGGATTGAATCTTAATAGCTTTAAGGCTGCTTTACTTTTTCAATAGTAGTAATAAGGTGTTTTTCCTTACGTAAGATATGTTAAGGTAGTGTTGGAATTTTTGCGAGTGTGCAATTTTTGATTATTGTCATTATTTTTCTTTATACAGCAAATTTGATATGAAAAATGTAGCATAAGTTCTCAAGACGACCTTGTCCTTGAACTCTACTATCAAAATATAAATTAAAAATTCTAGACTCCTAGCTCAATATACTACCTACTCAACCATTTCAAGTACTTGCTCAGCACTTCCCGTATTACCAGTGATTTTCACTGTGTATTTCCCGACTGGTAAATAGGTTTTTCCGTTATCTGCGGTTTTAGGCTTGTCTTTGAATCGCTTAATACCAGATTTTGAAATAGAGCCATCATAAGTATAGAAATTCAAGCCTTTGTCTGCCGTTGTAGCTAGTTCTTGAATGGTTTTACCATTTTCATTGAGGATTTCTATTTTTACTTTACTGGCTGTTGGACTGTAAAAAGCAAGTTCTATAGAAGGTTCCGGTCCTTCACTCCACATAAATCCTTTACTACCGTAACGAGAAGAAGCTCTTGTTTTATCAACTTTTGCAAAAGCGAAATCATTTCCTATAATTTCTAGAGCATCTAAATCTGCTAGGTAAATAGAACGGCCGTGAGTTCCTACCAGTAAATGATTCTCTTCAGGCTGAATTTTTAAATCATGAACGGCTACTGGTGGCATTCCAACTGTGAGTAAGTTCCATGTGTTACCAGTATCAGTACTTATATAAGTAGCATTATCTGTTCCTACAAAAAGAATATGCTCTTTTTTAGGGTGCTCTATAATTACATTTACTGCTGATGTAGGTATTGATAATCCGATGTTCTTCCACGTTTTTCCATAATCTTCACTCATATATATATAAGGTGTAAAATCATCAAAACGGTAACCATTAAGAGTGACGTAAACACGCCCTTTTTTATGTTGAGATGCCACTACGCGACTCACCCAAAGATTTGCTGGCCAGCCACCATTGAGTTGTTCCCATTCTACACCACCATCTTTAGTGACTTGCACCAGTCCATCATCAGTACCTGTGTAAATCAACCCAAATTGAAACGGCGATTCACTGATGGTAGTTAGTGTTCCATAAGCTACATTTCCTTCTTTGCCACCTTGGGTTAAGTCTGGAGAAATAGCGGTCCAGTCATCACCTTGATTCATAGAACGGTGCAATTTATTACCACCTAAGTATAAAATGTCTTGGTTATGAGAGCTCAGCAAAATAGGCGTTTGCCAGTTGAAACGGTATGGAGATTCTCCTAGTTCATGTTTAGGCTGGATGTACTTGCGGTCGCCAGTTCCACGATTGATTCTAAAATAATTACCAAATTGATAACCCGTATAAACAATGTCGCTATTGCGTGAGTCAATCTGAATTTGCATACCGTCGCCACCCATTATGGTTTCCCATGGGTAATTACCACGCTGGTGCCATTCTCTATCTTCAGTAGCATTATGAGGACCTACCCAAACGCCATTATCCTGTAAACCACCATAAATACGATATGGCTTTTGTAAGTCATAATTGATGGCATAAAACTGCCCTACACTAGGTGAATTGTTTTTAATCCAAGTCTCACCATCATCATAAGAGATGTTAAGTCCACCATCATTACCGTTGATAAGATGACCGCGTTTATTAGGATTAATCCATAGTGCGTGATGATCTGCATGTACGTTTTCTCTTGAAATACTTTCCCAGTTCTTACCACCATCTTTAGATTTTATAATAGGGACACCCATCACGTAAACATGGTTCACATCGCTAGGATCTACGCGCACTTGAGCAAAGTAATATCCATAGCTGTAAAACACATCATCTATTTGACCTTCGTGTGTTTTGTTCCACGTTTTTCCACCATCATTACTGCGGTATAGTTCGGCACCTTTTACAGGTGTATCAAATAGTTGTGTGTTTGCATTTTCAAGATATTTGGCCACATCTAGCGGTGTGGCATCACCACTGCGCACCATGTTTTTTACGTTGTCTGCTCGGTATTTTTCTTGGAAACCATTTCTTTTTAGAAACTTGTTAAGTTTATCGTTATCGAGTTTTAAGAAAGCCTCTTTAGACATGGATTTAAAGTCGTCTTTAGATAAGCTGTTTGCAGAGTCCGCTTTCGCGAAAGCGTTATTACCACTATCATCCTTATCTCTACGAAACTGTGAATCATGTATAGCATATACCGTGTTATCATCATATACAGCAAGCCCTATACGGCCTACACCAGAACCTACTGGGAAACCGCTTTTTTCTATCGTGATCTTATTCCATGTTTGTCCAGCGTCTATACTTTTATAAATAGCACTTGCATCGCCATCTCCATCAAAGTTCCATGCTTTACGGTCTTTTTCCCAGCTCGCAGCATACATAATATTAAAATTTTGAGGGCTGTGTGCTAGATCTATAAAACCAGCCATGTCTGTTGCAAAAAGTGTTTTTTTCCACGACTTTCCACCATCTTGAGTGGTGTAAATACCACGAGAATCACTTTTGGAATACAATGGTCCTGTCACAGCAACGATTACATGATCACCATTTGAAGGATTGATTAAGATACGACCTATGTGATGTGAGTCTGTAAGCATAGGTTGACTCCATGTTTTTCCCCAATCTGTTGATTTTAAAACACCTATACCGGTATAGCTGCTACGGCTAGAGTTATTTTCTCCAGTTCCTGCCCATATTGTTTTGGCAGTCCAATCTACCGCAATATCACCTAGGTTTATCGTTCCTGCACCATCCATAATAGGTGTGAAACTCGTTCCATTATTATTAGAATACCATAATCCACCACTAGCATAGGCTACTAACATTTCTGTAGGGTCTGCAGGGTTTACATCTACATCTACAACACGACCAGACATGATGGTAGGACCTACATTTTTAAATTTTAGGTTTTTAAATAGCGAGTTTTGCGCCATTTGTCGGTGTTGTTCTAGACCTTGTTGGACTTGAATTGCAGCAGTCGCTTTCGGGCTCTGACAAAAGCCTATGAAACTAGAAAATATTATGGCAAAGGATAGAACTTTGTTCATGGATGTTTTTTTTGGTGCTTAAAGATAAGCAAGGCGGTTTTTAAAATTCTTATTCTAACATTTTTTTACCACGATGCTAACATAATCGTGATACACTTTTTATACTTTTCCAACATGAAAAAATATTATTAACCTTATTTGCAGGTGCTTTATTAATATCTTGTAAGAGTGAAAACAAAAAAGAGGCATTACCTCTTCAAACAGAAATTGCACCAGTTGAGCAAATAGATTTATCTATATATCCTCCAGCATATCAAGATGTCCTAGCCGCACACGGTGGGCTTGCGCAATGGAACGCTATGCAAAGCCTCACTTTTACTATGCCTAAAGAAACAGGTAATGAGGTGCATACTACAGACTTAAAGTCACGCGATATTTTAATAGAAACTGATAAGTATCAAATAGGTTCTGAAAGTGGTAAGGTATGGCTGGCTCAAGACAGTACTTATTACCCTAAAGAACGTGCACGTTTTTATCACAACCTTATGTTTTATTTCTACACTATGCCATTTATCCTAGCAGACAATGGAATAATGTACAGCGAGGTTGTTGCTTTAGAAAAAGATGGGATTTCATATCCAGGTCTTAAAATTGCATATAAGGCAAACGTAGGCGACTCACCAGATGATGAGTATATTTTATACTATCATCCAGAAACTAAAAAGATGGAATGGCTAGCATATACCGTTACTAGAGGTCAAGGTTCTAAGTCAACAGATTTTCATTTTATAAAATACAATAAGTGGCAAGATGTAAATGGATTGTTATTACCTGAAGAATTAATCTGGTATAAAAGTGAAGATAATCTACCTACAGAAGCTAGAGGTGAACCAAGAGTTTTTACAAATGTTGATATTGATGCTAGTCATATGGGTGCAGATTATTATATGATACCAGATAATGGTATTTATGTAGATGAATAATATCTCACTTATTTATAGTAATTTAAGACCATCAACCACAATCTTTAAATTATTATGGAAGTTGCAAGGTATATCATCATTGGAATTGTATTAGCTGCTATTTTATTGCTTGTTATTACTTTTTTAAAAAATCAAAAAAAGCGTAAAAGAAGACCTTAATTTTAAATGTTATAGATTTCTGTAAACCTTTGCTATCTGTTGTAGCATTGGTATCTTGCTGGCCGTTTTAATGCAATTACTTTAAAGTGTATTAAAATGAGCTTAATACTATTATTTACTACAAATTAAATTATGAAATATCACCCTATAGATCCTAAACTCTTTATTAAAAATCGTAAAAATTTTATGGTCAAAATGAAGCCATCGAGTCTAGCCGTTTTTAATTCAAACGATATTTTTACTACTGGAGCAGATAGTACCATGCCGTTTAAGCAACATAGAGATATATTTTATTTAAGTGGTGCAGATCAAGAAAATACCATTCTCGTATTATTTCCAGATAGTCCAGACCCAGCACATCGCGAGGTGTTATTTGTGACAGAAACAAATGAGCATATCGCTATATGGGAAGGAGAAAAACTTACTAAAGAACGTGCTACAGAAGTGTCTGGGATTAAGACCGTTTATTGGTTAAGTGATTTTGATAAGAAGTTTTTTGAAATGATGACACAGTGCGACACAATTTATTTCAATACTAATGAGCATTACCGCCAGGCTGTTGAAATGGAAACTCGTGAAGATCGTTTTATTAAAAAGACTAAAGCGCAATATCCAGCACATAACTATGCAAAATCAGCTCCTATTTTACAGCGCTTGCGTGCGGTAAAAGATCAGATCGAAATTGATTTGCTGCAAAAGGCTTGTGATATCACAAATGCAGGTTTCCGTCGTGTTCTAGAGTTTACAAAACCTGGTGTGATGGAGTTTGATCTAGAGGCAGAGTTTTTACACGAGTTTATAAGAAGACGTAGTGACGGTTTTGCCTACACACCTATTATTGCGAGTGGTAATAATGCAAACGTATTGCACTATATAGAGAATAATCAAGAATGTAAAGACGGTGATTTAATTCTTATCGATGCAGGTGCGCAGTATGCAAACTATGCCAGCGATATGTCTAGAACTATTCCTGTAAACGGTCGTTATACAGACCGTCAAAAAGCAGTTTATAATGCAGTATTAAGAGTGAAAAATGAAGCCACTAAGATGCTAGTACCTGGGACACTGTGGAAAGAATACCATGTTGAGGTAGGTAAAATCATGACTAGTGAGTTAATAGGTCTAGGTCTTCTCGATAAAACCGATGTACAAAATGAAAATCCGAACTGGCCAGCTTATAAGAAATATTTCATGCATGGAACATCTCACCATATGGGGCTGGATACACATGATTATGGGATTTTATGGGAACCTATGCAGGCGGGAAATGTGTTTACCGTTGAACCAGGTATCTATTTGCCAGAAGAAGGTTTTGGAATTAGACTAGAAGATGACGTAGTTATCAATAGTAGTGGTGAACCATTTAATTTAATGCGTGACATACCTATTGAAATTGAAGAAATTGAAGACTTGATGAATAAATAGCAAGTGTCTTATTAATCACAATGCCGTTTTACTTATGTAGAGCGGCATTTTTTATTGAATATTTATCGGTATTATGTTTGAAAAGCTTTTAAATAATACGCTTTCGCGAAAGCATAATCCTAACACACATCGTACTTTTACAGCATGAGTAGAGATGAACAATTAAAGGAACGATGGGCGCAGACAGTTGCCTTTTTTCAAGAGCGATTCAGTGATGGAGAACAAATGGATATAGATGCTATATTGTTCATGATAGGAGTTCAAGAATTGGGACAGCTGCATCGTAAGTTTCAGAAAGATGAGAAATATCAACTCATGCACATTGCGATATGTCGTGTTCTAGAACCTTATGGCTATTATGAATTCTCGCATTTTGATGATGATAAATGGCCACATTATATCGTAAAAGAGAATTTGCCTCCGCTTAAAGCTGGAGAACAGTCTTTATTAATGAAAGAAGCAATAGTACAGTATATGATTGATGCTGAGGTTATCAATTAATTACCAGCCGCTATATCTAGGCAAGTCTATGTTACACATGTTGAGATATACAACAAGTTGACCACGATGATGGGTAACGTGATCCTGCAACAGATTAAGAATTTGTAATCTAGACTTCGGTCCAGCATAAAACTCGACAACTTCTTCAAACTTTTTACTATCCATAGCTTTTACGGCATTAAAGATGTCGTCAAATCTAGATTGCAGGGCAATAATTAGATCTTCTTTAGATAAATCAGATAGGTCTTCTGGTTCTCCTACAGTTTCTAGATTAAAGTAAGTTGTGCCCAGCCATTTCATATTACCTTCTATATGTATCAATTGAGTTTTAAAACTCATTTGACGTTTTGTAGGCTTGAAGTCGTATTTATCTTCAGGCATGGCCTGTGCCATTTCAATAAGATATTCTTTTGAATTATTCCACTTTTCTAAAAAAGCACTTTTAACATCAGATTGCTGTGACGTGCTTATGCTGCTCGTAAGTATAGCTAGAAGTAAAAGAATTCTTTTCATTAGTTTTATAAATTAGTACCTTGATCTGGATTTTCAAGTCCTAGAGATTTTGATCTCTTCTCCCAGTTTTTACGTGCTAATTGCTGCATGTCCTCAACGTTATCACTTTCATCCATAATTTCTAATCCTAGCATGGTTTCAATGACATCTTCCATAGTAACGACACCTTGCACGCTACCATAATCATCTACCACAAGTGCCATATGCTCCTTAGTAGCAATCATTTTTTCAAACAATTGTGGGATAGGCATATTTGCTGGCACCATAGAAATTTCGCGACGTAAATCTTCAAGAGTTTCTGCTGGTTTATCGTGTATAATATCTTCTAGAATATGATCTTTAAGTACATAACCTTTAATATCATCTCTATTAGTACCAAAGACGGGAATACGAGAAAAACGCAATTCTTGATTTTCAGTAAAGAAATCTTTAATCTTCATAGATTGTGGCGCCATAAACATGACAGAGCGTGGTGTCATGACATCTTTAACTTCGATCTGGTTGAAGTTCATTAAACTCTTGATGTATTGACCTTCGCTAGGATCAAAAACGCCTTCTTTCTCTGCTGTATCTGTTATTGCAATAAAGTCTTCACGAGTCATGGTGTTCATATGAGCACTTTTACCAATGGCTTTAGTGGTTAATTGTAATACCCATAAAATTCCTAACCATTTTAATGGAAAAATCATGATATTTAATGCTGTAGTCGTAAAACCAGCAAGGCTTTGCCAGTAAGTCGCCCCAATCGTCTTAGGAATGATTTCAGACACTACAAGAATTAAAACGGTCATGATACCCGATACAATCCCAACAAATGGTATCCCAAAATAACTGCTGTCATATCCACTACCACTTACCATATTTTCGGCTTGAACACCTACTAAAATAGCACCTACCGTATGAGCAAGAGTATTTAAAGTGAGTATGGCAATAAGTGGCTTATCGACATCTTTTTTAAGTTCTTTTAATGCTGGAATATAGGAAGCACCTTCTTGACCTTTTACTTTCATAAAAGTACCAGTAATACTAAGTAATACAGCCTCTAGAATAGAGCATAAAAAGGAAAAGAAAATCGATACCGTTGCGTAAATAAGGAGTAATCCCATGAATAGTTTTTTGTAAAGTTAATTGGAATAGTTCTAAAATGAAATTTAGCAAAGTTTTTTTGGAATATCTAAGAATTTAAAAGAACTTTACATTGTAAAATTTGATAAAACAAACAAATATTATAGTTGTAATCTGGTTAAAATCATAAGTAGTTTGTTAATTCTATTACTTTTGATGAGTTGTGAAGGTAATATGGCTTTAGAAACATCAAAGAGTGAGGCTAAATATTCCCTAGAAATCCTTAATCAATTACCGAGAAATACTAAATTGATTAATTCTCTTCGATCGGTTAAAAATAAATTGGCTAATTCAGATTTGCAGAAATCTTATTACGATAGTGTTAATAATATCTATATTGATGAAAACCATATCAACTATCTAAGCAGTGGACAGTACGAAAGCTATACATTTTCGGTATATGACCCAATAGATACAACAAGAGTTAGCAACTTATTGTTTCACAAAAGATATGATGGTAGTTTTACACCTATACTTTTTAAATACGATAAATCTGACGCAATAAATCCAGATAATCTTAGCATTGAATATGAAGTGATTTCAACTAACTTTCAAAAATCAGCCAGTATTGCGGGACTTCTTGAGCCTTGTGGAATGACTAGTGATTGTGCTTGTTGGAGAATAGGTGAAACCTACGATGATGGAACATTTCAGATAATAATAGAAACGACAACAGATGATTGTACGATATCTTTTATTGATGACGGTTCCGATGGCGGATCAGGTGGTGGAGGCGGCTCTGGATCGGGAAGTGGTTCTGGAACTGGTGGTTCTGGATCGGGAAGTGGTTCTGGAACTGGAGGTTCTGGATCAGGATCTGGTAGCGGTTCATCAGGAAGTGGCTCTGGAAATGGAGCTGGTAGTTCAGGATCAGGTAATGGTTCATCAAGTGGTGGTTCAACTGGCAACAATAATCCTGATGATCCTAATGAAAAAACACCGTGTTTATCTTTGTCAAATGGTGATTGTGCTGGAGCTGTAAGTGTAACGATACCAAGTCCTACGCAAGATTCTAAAGCTGAGGAATTGAAAGCAATAACAGACGATGCAGTTGTAAACTCAGAATTAATAAGGGTTCAATCTTTAATTGACAGTGATAGTTCTGGTAATTATTCTGAAGATGGTGCAAAAATTGTTAAAAGAGATGGACAACCTACAACCTCAAGACAACCTTCTGAGAAATTGGGGAATGAAGTTTACTATGATGATCCAGCACCAGAAAACGAAAATATAAGTATTCATATTCATCAAACAAAAGCTAAAGTAGTAGATAGATATGGTGATGAAATTATAGTAGAAACTATTCCAGCACCGTCAAATTTTGATGTTTTAAAATTTCTACAAAATTGTGATGAAGCTCAAGACAACGCAAATGATGATTTAGAATTTGAAGACATAATTCATATAGTTCCAACTATTATAGGCACCTATGCAATCGTTGTTAATGATAGTTTAATGGATAATTCAACTACTCCGCCACAAACTGAGGCTGAGAGTGCTTTAGATGAGTTGATAGCTCCAAATAATCCGGATGCTTTTTATGACTTTATAGATGAATACAAAATTAAAATTGTCAAAAATTCTGATCAGAAAACTGACCAAAGATTAAGGGATGATTTTATAAACTTCATTAATAATTATAAACTTCCTTCTGGTAGAAGTTTAGGCCTAACTATTTATTTAGCAGATAGAAATACCGATGGTTCCATTAATGAATGGATAAAACAATAATATAGATAATTACAAGAAATGAAATATTTAATTACATTAACAGCAATCTTATTTATCAATGTTCTAATGGCACAAGAGTTTCCTCTTGAACAGCGTCATTTTATTAATGAGAATAATTTAGAAAGCGCTTATTTTAAGGATATAAATGGCCATTTAGATAAGTTTTTAGGTGTGTGGAAATACGATGATGGTATCACCTCTTTTGAAATACAAATCTTAAAAAACACTAAGGAATATTTACAATACTATCAAACTGACCAGATTTATGTGAAGTTTAAATTGATGCAAAATGGTACGGTAATCTATGACTATTTGAATTCAACTGATGAAAATTTGAAAATTTGGATATCAGGATCATTAGATGGTAATAGTCTTAATAAGTGCGAAATGCTTTATCTAGAACCTACGGATATTCCATATAATAGATCAAATGAACCTAGATTACTATTAACTCATTCAATGAATTTAAATTTTCCTGGTGGGACTACAACTGCCCAAGAAACCATTCAATGGAATTTAGAATATGGTAAGCAACGTGACAGTGATCCATGGCCTTTTAAGATTCCTAGCCAAATGACTTTAGTTAAACAGTAAAATAAAAGATATTTACAATGTTAAGAACGATGCAATAATTTCACCACATCTTTAGCAAAATAACTAGCTATTAAATCGGCGCCAGCTCTTTTAATGGCAGTAACTTGTTCCATCATAACAGCATCGTGGTTGAGCCAGCCTTTCTCGGCAGCAGCTTTAAGCATGGCATATTCACCACTTACTTGATAAACACTAATGGGAACTTCTACTTCATTTTTTAAATCACGTACGATATCTAAGTAGCATAATCCTGGTTTTATCATCACAATATCAGCTCCTTCATCGATGTCCATTAAAGTTTCTCTTATGGCTTCACTTCGATTTGCAGGATCCATTTGATAGGTTTTTTTATCTCCAAAACCTGGTGCACTATCCAGTGCATCTCTAAAAGGTCCATAAAAAGCACTTGCATACTTTGCGCTGTAACTCATGATTCCGGTATTCTTAAAACCTTCTTCTTCCAGCGCTTCACGTATATATAGAATACGGCCATCCATCATATCACTTGGAGCGACCATGTCTGCTCCAGCTTGCGCATGCGAAATACTCATTTGAGCCAGTACTTCGGCGGTTTCATCGTTGAGGATTTGTCCATTTTCGACTATTCCATCATGACCGTAACTGGAATAAGGATCTAGAGCAACATCAGTCATGACGTACATGTCAGGTGCCACATCTTTTACTGCTTTGATAGAACGTTGCATGAGACCATCTGCATTAATTGCTTCAGTTCCTTTATTGTCTTTAAGGTGATCTGGAACTTTTACAAAAAGCAATACACTTTTCAATCCCATTGACCAGAGCGTTTTTACTTCTTCTTTCAATAAGTCGAGACTGAATCTATAGTAGTCAGGCATAGAAGGAATTTCTTCTTTTACACCAGTTCCTTCTACTATAAATAGTGGAACAATAAAATCATTAGGTGAGATAATGGTCTCTTGAACCATTGATCTTATAGAGTTGTTTGTTCTTAATCTTCTATTACGTCTTAATGGGTACATATAAAAAGTGTAAATCGTTTATTTTAAAATTTAAGTTTTAAAGCTGAATTATATTAAAACTATTATTTGTAAAGTTTAAAGAATTAATTAAAGACCAATCTTGTCTATAACTCCTTCTTCAACACAGTACTGCTCGCTTGCGCAGTACACATCACTGTTAAGTCTGCAATATTTACATGCGCAGGTCTGGTTACGGCAAATAAAATAACATCTGCTACATCTTGTGCTTGTAATGCGAGGTAACCTTGGTATACTTTTTCAGCTCTTTCAGTATCACCTTTAAATCGCACTTCACTGAAATTAGTTTCCACCAGTCCAGGATTTACAGCACCTACACGTATTCCATAAGGATTTAAATCTAATCGCATTCCAGTGGTTATGGCATCTACAGCATGTTTTGATCCACAATAAACATTCCCGTTAGGGTATACTTCTTTTCCTGCTGTAGAACCTATATTAATGATTTGGCCACGTTTTCTATCTCGCATTTGAGGTATAATCGCGTTACTCACATAAAGTAATCCTTTAACATTAATGTCCAGCATTGCATCCCAATCTTCTATACTGCCTTTATCAATTGGGTCTAGGCCATGTGCATTACCAGCGTTATTTATCAAAATGTCAATTTCATTAAACGGTGCTTGTAAACTTGCAATTTGAGTAGCAACTATATCTTTATCTCGCACATCAAATGCTAATGTTTCTACCGGCACTACTGTGCTGAGTTCATCTTTAAGCTCTGCTAGTTTTTTAGTATTTCTACCACATAATACGATGGCAAATCCATTTTCAGCTAGTGTAATTGCTGTTGCGAGTCCTATGCCACTTGTGGCACCTGTAATTAATGCTGTTTTCATTGCGAGTACTTTATACAAAAATAAGCAATAGTTGGGTTCGGGTACGCTTCCGCGAAAGCGTAATTAACACACTCTTATTACTCTTTCAATACATCTTTCCCCATATTTACCTTGTAATTTGTGTTGAAACTGTTTGAATTTGATATTATTCTTAAATTTTTACGATTTTTTATGCATTTTTAACGCACGATTAACAGCATACATGATAAGAAAACTACATTTTGCGAGTTAGATTGAATGTAATAGTACATCACTTATGGATCAACAAAATACCGCTATCGATATAGCAAGTATCAACGAAAAAATAGCCCAAGAAAGTCAATTTGTAGACTTATTGGTTAATGAGATGAATAAGGTGATTGTAGGCCAGCAATACATGGTGGAGCGATTACTTATAGGTTTATTAGGTCGTGGACATATTTTACTGGAAGGAGTACCTGGACTGGCAAAAACACTTGCCATCACCACACTGTCTAAGGCCGTTAGTGGTTCTTTTTCGAGAATTCAATTTACGCCAGATTTGCTTCCTGCAGACGTGGTAGGAACATTAATTTACAATATGAAAGATGGCGAGTTCAATATCAAGAAAGGACCTGTTTTTGCAAATTTTGTTCTTGCAGATGAGATTAACCGTGCACCAGCAAAAGTGCAAAGTGCGCTACTAGAGGCAATGCAAGAGAAACAAGTTACTATAGGTGACACTACTTTCCCTTTACAGCGTCCGTTTCTAGTAATGGCAACACAAAACCCAGTAGATCAAGAAGGTACTTATCCATTGCCAGAGGCACAAATGGATCGTTTTATGTTAAAAACGGTCATTGACTATCCTACAATTGCTGATGAGCAGTTCATCATGCGAGCAAACCTTAAAAAAGAATTCCCACAGCCCAATGCGGTAGTGAGCATAGATCAGATTCTAAAAGCTCAAGAATCTGTAGAAATGGTTTACATGGATGAGAAGATCGAGAAATATATTTTAGATATCATATTTGCCACTCGTTATCCAGAAAATTATGGGCTGCACGATTTAAAACCGCTTATCAGTTTTGGAGCGTCACCTCGTGGATCGATTAACCTTGCTAAAGCTGCAAAATGTTATGCCTTTATCAAGCGTCGTGGTTATGTAGTGCCAGAAGATGTGCGTGCTGTAGTCTTAGATGTATTACGTCACCGTATAGGGATTACTTATGAGGCCGAGGCAGAAAACTTTACCACTGAAGATATTGTTAATAAGATTGTAAATACTATTGAAGTACCTTAAAAGTTTACAGTAGTTGGTCATTAAATATGGTATATCAATAAAGTAATGTCAATTACTTTATCAAATACAGATCGCAATTAGACTGTTAACGATGAGTAAAGCGAGCAAATGGATACTAAAGAACTTCTTAAAAAAGTACGTAAAATCGAGATCAAAACACGTCGTTTAAGTGACGCTGTTTTTGGTGGCGAATACCATAGTGCTTTTAAAGGTCGAGGAATGACCTTTAGTGAGGTGCGTAAATATCAATATGGTGATGATGTTAGAAATATAGACTGGAATGTAACGGCAAAATATAGTGAGCCATTCATTAAAGTTTTTGAAGAAGAACGTGAATTAACCTTAATGCTAGTTGCAGACGTTAGTGGATCGACACTTTTTGGAACGCAAGAGCAAACAAAGAAAGAAATTATCACTGAACTTTGTGCAACATTAGCGTTTAGTGCCTTACAAAATAATGATAAAGTCGGGTTGCTATTGTTTTCTGACCAAGTTGAGTTGTTCTTACCGCCCAAAAAAGGAAAGTCATATATCTTAAGAATCATCAGAGAGTTGCTAGAATTTGAACCACAACATACAACTACTAACATAGGTGGTGCACTAGAGTTTATGGCAGGTGTCTTAAAGAAAAAAGCTATCGTTTTTGTACTGTCAGATTTTATGGCGACCGATTATGATAGAACTTTAAAAATTATAGGACGTAAACACGATGTCACTGGTGTACGCATTTATGATCAAAGAGAGGCAGAAATGCCTAATATAGGTCTAGTGCAATTTAAAGATCAAGAGTCAGGAAAAAGCCAGATGGTAAATACCAGTTCAAAATCTATACGTAATAAATATGCGGCGCATCATCTAGAATGTGCAGACTATTTTAAAAATGCGTTTACTAAATCAGATAGTGGTGCAATAGATCTAGAAACTAAAGAAAGTTACACAAAGAAATTATTAGGATATTTTAAAGCACGATGAAGCAATTGATTCATATATTCTTTTTCGGGTTTTTAAGTATGGCCCAACTAGTAGCTCAACAGCCAGTACAAACTACTGTTGATCGTAGTGAAATCCTAATGGGAGAAGAAGTAAAGTTGGGTATAACGGTAGATGCAACAAGTACAGATTTAATTGTTTTTCCAGAACAGGCAAAGTTTGGTCGGTTAGAAGTTATAGAGTCTTATCCAGTAGACACAATACGTGAAAATGATCGATTGAGATTGTTTAAACAATATGGGATTACTCAATGGGATTCTGGTGATTATTATGTTCCACAATTAAGTATTCTTAAAAACGAGGCTAAAATATTTTCGGATTCCATACTTGTAAAAGTTCGCGAGGTACAAGTAGATACGGCAAAACAAAAAATGTTTGACATAAAACCAGCTATCGATATACCAGACACTAGACCTACAGATTGGAGCTGGCTATGGTGGCTGCTATTGCTTTTACCACTAGGTGGACTTATATATCTGCTTACGCGAAAGCGTGAAAAGAAAACCTATGAAGAAACATTACAACCGTATGAGTGGACTAGATATCGTTTATCAAAACTAGATGAACAAAAGTTATTAGAACAAAAACGATCTAAAGAGTTCTATACAGAGTTGACTTATATTATTAGAAAATATATTGACTCCAAAGTATATGGGCATGCTCTAGAAAGTACAACAGGACAATTATTAGGAGAACTTAAAACAGTGATGGTTGATCGTGGTATGAACATCACATCAACTACAGAGACTCGACTTAAAGAAATATTAGAAAGAGCAGATCTTGTAAAATTTGCAGGTGTAGCACCAGATGCGATTACCGCAAAAGAAGATCGATTGCACACAACCGATATTATCTATAACATCCATCAGTTATTACCACCACCTACTGAAGAGGAATTGATGATGGATGCAAAATATAGAAGAAAACAAGAATTAAAAGCACAAACAAAAAAAATCGCTTTAGGTGCTGGACTAGGATTAATCACTGTAATGATTGCATTAGGAACTTGGATCTATATAGATGGAGCAGATAATGTAAAAGATAAAGTACTAGGTAATGAACTGCGCGACTATTATGAGCAAGACTGGTTGCGATCTGGTTATGGTGTTCCAGAAATTGCGATTACCGCACCAGATATATTAGTGCGTACAGATGAGGATAAACTTCCCGAAGAGCTTTCTCAATATGTAGGTGCATTTGATAACTTCCAATTAGGTGAAGATGGCGATGATTTGACCATTACAGTATCTACATTTTTATTTAAAGAAGGTGCACAGCTTAATGAACTTAATGCGCAAAACTTAATCGGTCCAGTTACTAGTGGTCTGGAACAAGATGGAGCGACTAATATTGTCATGCTAGATAACGAGTTAGAGCATAAAGGAATGAAAGGGCTGGAGTTTTCAGGAACCTTTGATTTTGATGACTCAGAATATGAATATGATTTGTGGATCTTTAATGAGAATAGTGGTATGCAACAAGTGTTTGTGACTTATTTAAAAGATAATGAAGAAGACAAATCAAGAGAATATGGGCGTTTGATTAAAGAACGCATTTTGAGTTCAATAGAAATTGCAACCATTAAAAACTCTCAAAAACAATCAGGTAAATGATGAACTGGTTTAATAGTATCGAGTTTCTAGATCCTCAAATGTTCTGGTTATTGCTAGCTATGCCAGTCGCAATTGCTTGGTACATCTGGACGCATCGTAGACAACAAGCTCAAGTTCAGATTTCTAGTTTAAAAGGTTTTAAGGTAGAAACCTCGTGGCTAGCAAACCTGCGTCCATTGTTATTTATATTAAGATTGATAGTACTTGCGCTAATTATTACGGCACTGGCTAGACCACAAACTACTGATGTTACTACAAAAACTAAAAAAACAGAAGGAATAGATATTGTACTGGCAGTAGATGTAAGTGCAAGTATGCTAGCCGAAGATCTAAAACCTAATCGATTAGAAGCTACTAAAAAGGTTGCAGCAGACTTTATAAAAGGTAGACCTAATGATCGAATAGGAGTAGTAGTATATGCAGGAGAAAGTTATACTAAAACACCTATTACTACAGATGAGATGATCTCATTAAGAGCCATAAATGAAATAGCATTTGACGGTGTGTTAGAAAATGGAACGGCTATAGGAATGGGACTGGCAACAGCAGTCAATAGATTAAAAGACAGTGAAGCATTAAGTAAAGTCATTATATTAATGACTGATGGAGTTAATAATAGTGGATTTATAGATCCTAAAATAGCAAGTGAACTGGCACTCGAATATGATATAAAGGTTTATACGATAGGTATCGGTACTAATGGTAATGCACCATCACCAGTTGCTCAGATAGGTAGAAACAAATTCCGTATGGCAATGATGCCTGTAGAGATCGATGAGGATTTAATGAAGCAAATTGCTACAGATACTGGTGGTAAATACTTTAGAGCCACTAATAATAAAAAGCTAGAAGAAATCTATGGAGAAATTGATAAGCTAGAGAAAACAGAAATAGAAGAATTTAAATTTATAAATACTGAAGAAAAATATAGAATCCTTGTACTTATCGCATTAGGGTTTTTAGGGCTAGAAATGCTATTGCGCTACACTATTTTTAGAACGGTTGCTTAAACTTCAGAAAACAATATTATGTATCTATTAGAAGAGAAAATATACTTTTGGCTGCTATGCATCATTCCGGTGCTAGTATTGCTATTTATATTTTTATCATACTGGCGTTATAGAGCACAGCGCAAGTATGCCGAAAAACATATGCTTTCTCATTTAATTCCAGATCGCTCTTGGTTTAAGCCTATTTTAAAATTAGTCACCGTTAGTGTCGGGATTTTATTTCTAGTAATCGCATTGGTGAATCTCAAAGCTGGAACTAAAATAGAAACCATTAAAAGAGAAGGCGTTGACATCGTGTTTGCAGTAGATATTTCAAAATCCATGCTTGCGGAGGATATTGCACCTAGTCGTCTAGAAAAATCACAACAACTAGTAACTCAAATCATTAATAATCTAGCTAGTGATCGTATAGGATTAATCGCTTATGCAGGATCTGCCGTACCGCAATTACCTATTACCACAGATTATAGCAGTGCAAAAATGTTTTTGCAATCTATGAACACAGATCTAGTTTCTAGTCAAGGTACAGCCATTGCAGAGGCGATACAACTAGCAGAAAGTTATTACAGTGAAGATACTGAAGCTTCAAAAGTGCTCGTCATCATATCTGATGGTGAAGACCATGAAGGAGAAGCCCTAGATTATGCAGAGGCTGCTGCCGAAAATGGAATACGTATCATTACCATAGGAGTAGGTACACAAAAAGGTGGAACCATACCTATAAAACGCAATGGAATTGTACGCGAGTTTAAAAAAGATAAAGATGGTAATACTGTCATAACTAGACTCAACTCTGAAACATTAGAAGAAATAGCCAGTGTAGGTAATGGTGTTTATATAGATGGTACAATTACTGCTAGTGTTATTGAGAAACTAAAAGAAGAACTATCAGGTATTGATAAAGTTGAATTTGAATCACAGCAATATGCAGATTTTGAATCACAGTTTCAATGGTTTCTAGGCTTTGGATTGTTCTTTCTATTTTTAGACATATTTTATTTAGAGAAAAAAACAGCTTGGCTCAAAAAATTAAACCTTTTCAATGAGTAATAGTCATAAACATATGATCTGTGTGATCGCCTTGAGCTTGTTAGGTCTCGCTTTCGCGAAAGCGCAACAAAACAAAGAATTAGATAAAGCATATGATAACGCTGTGGCACAAGCTCAAGAATATACAGCTGAAGGCGATTTTAATCAGGCAGAAGCATCTTATCGCAAGGCAACTGCACTTAAACCAGGCGCTGCAGAGGCTAGTTATAATTTAGGAACGCTATATTATAACAACGATAAAAAATTCAACTCTGTAGAGAATTATAAAAAGGCTGCAGAGGCATCTACAAGTAAAGAAGAAAAACATAAAATTTATCATAATCTAGGGAACTCTTTTTTAGAAAATAAGCAATATGATGAAGCTGTAGAGGCTTATAAAAATGCCCTGCGCAATGATCCTACAGACGATGAAACTCGCTATAACCTTGCCCTTGCAAAACAAGAGAAAGAGAAAAATGGCGGCGGTGGCGGTGGCGGCAATGATGATCAAGATCAAGATAAGGATCAAGATAATAAAGAAGGTGATAAGGATGAGAATAGTGATGGTGATAATGAAGGTGACCAAAATGAGAAGGATGGCAAGGATCAAGAAGGCGATAAAGGTGATCAAAAAGAAAGTGATAAAGGAGAGAATAGTGAAGGAGAGAATGGTGATGGTAAACCTAAGGAACAAAATCAAGGACAGCAACCACAGCGTGTTGAAGGTAAATTAACACCGCAGCAAGCAAGACAGTTATTAGAGGCGATGTCTAATGAAGAACAAAAGATTCAAGAAAAAGTAAACGCAAAAAAGGCTCAAGGCAAAAGCGTTAAAACAGAGAAAGACTGGTAATATGAGACATTTAATCATTTTCTGTTTAGTTTTAATTACTGGTTGGACCAGTATGGCTCAAGTAGAATTTACAGCAACACCTACACGTGATAAAATTGCTATAAATGAGCGCGTGCGTGTAGAGTTTAAAATGAATGTAGCAGGAGATAATTTTACTCCGCCTAATTTTGAAGGTTTTCAAGTAGTTAGTGGTCCTATTCAATCATTTTCTCAACAATGGGTAAATGGTAAAAGTAGCATGAGTAAATCTTATAGTTACATTTTAAAGCCTAATAAGACGGGAAAGGTTACTATTAAACAGGCTGTTATGGAGTTTGAAGGGGCTGAGTATAAAACAGTCCCTTTTCAAATCACTATCAACGGTGCTGTTGATGATCCTAAAGATGCAAATAGTCAAGAGATTACTGCAGATACTGATATTCACCTAGTAGCAGAGGTTTCAAAATCAAATCCTTATCTCAACGAGCCTATTAAGGTTGTTTATAAACTTTATGTAGCAAATAATACAGGAGTAAGTGGCTGGAATGAGATTGATAGCCCTAAGTATCCAGATTTTTGGTCTTTGAATATTGATAATCGTAATGCTCAAGTTAAAAATGGTAATTATCTAGGCCAACCATATCGTTATCTAGAACTAAGAGAAGTAGTCCTTTATCCGCAGAAAACTGGCGAATTAGTTATTGAGCCTTTAACCTTAGATATTAATGTAGAAGTACCAACTAATAGGCGAGACTTTTTTGGTAGAACAGTTTTTAAAACGGTTTCAAAAACAGTAAGTGCAGGAAGCAGAAAAATAAACGTTAAGTCCATTCCGACAGCTGGACGTCCAGCAAGTTATACGGGAGCTGTAGGTGATTTTAAATTTAAAGTAGAACTAGATAAGGCAAGATTAGATGCTGGAGAAAGTTTAAATGCCGTTGTAAAAGTGGGAGGAACTGGAAATTTGAAATTAATGGAATTACCTAAACTTAAAGTTCCTCAAAGTCTTGAAGCTTATGAGCCAGAGCGTGGCAATGATGTTAAAACTAGTATTTCTGGAATGAAAGGAACTATAAGCGATACCTATGTAATAGTGCCTCAATATGGTGGGAAATATGTATTGCCGCCTGTTGAGTTCTCTTATTTTGACCCTAAAAAAGAAACTTTTATTACTCTTAATAGTGGCGAGACTTTAATAGAGGTTAATGGTCCTGCACCTGCATCAGGTTCAAATTCTACTGTTAATAAACCTAGTGGAGTTAATAAAAATTTTATAGGTAATGATGCTCAATTTGCGTTCATAAAGACAACAACTGATTTTGTCAATAAAGAGCATAAGTATTTCTTCAATTCAACAGGTTATTGGGCGGTTATAGGTGGTACTTTACTACTTATACCTTTGACACTTTTAGTGAGACGTAAACAAGAAGCTATTGCTAGTGATGTTGTTGGTAACAGACTTAAAACTGCAAACAAGTTGAGTAAAAAGTATCTAAGTGCAGCAAAAAAGAATTTAGGTAATCATGACCAGTTTTATATATCACTTGAAAAATCTTTACACAATTACTTAAAATCAAAACTCAATATTCAAACCGCCGAAATGTCGAAAGATAGAGTCAGCGAGTTGTTGTTGCATCGTGGAGCGACAATAGAAACGAGTAAGGAGTTTATAGAACTATTAGCAAGTTGTGAATTTGCTCGATATACACCATCATCAGATAGTGGAATGCAACAAGACTTTGATAAAGCCAGTAGAGTGATTAATGAAATCGATAAACAATTAAAACGCTAATTATGAACTGGATTACGAGCATTTTATTTTTATTGATGACTCTTATCGTTAGTGGACAAGACGATGGTATAAATGACCGTTTTGCAAAAGCAAACCAAGCTTATACTGCCGAGAATTATCAAATGGCTATTTCTAATTATGAGGAGATTTTAAAAACTGATATTCATAGTGTCGACCTTTATTATAATCTGGGTAATTCTTATTACAAATTGAATCAGGTAGGACCTGCTATTTATAATTATGAAAAAGCGTTGATGCTTGACCCGAGTAATGAAGACGTTTTAAATAATTTACAGTTTGCAAAACAAATGCGTATTGACGCAATAGAAGGTCTGCCAGAAAATGAATTAGAGTCTAAGGCAAGCTCTATTGCAAGTTCTATGTCTATTGATGAATGGGCTTATTTAAGTATAGTATTATTAATTATATCTGTTTTATTATTTGTGCTATATCATTACTCACAAACAGCAGGCAAAAAGAGATTGTTTTTTCTGCTTATGATATTATTTGTAATAGGAACGATAATATTGGTGTTTATAGGTTTTTATGCTCAAAATAATTTGAATAAACATCAATATGCCATCGTTTATGCTGCCGAATTTACCGCTAGGGAAGAGCCTAAACAATCTAGCGCTGCCAGTTATGTTATACATGAAGGAACTAAAGTTGAGGTATTAGAAGAATTCAATAATTGGGCACGTATTTCTCTAGAAAACGGTAGTAAAGCATGGGTAACTCTAGAGACTATTAAAAAGCTTTAATCCACTTTTTAAAGCTTATTACCATTAACCGCTTCTTTTGTTTACAGGTTAACTCGTTTTGTCGTTTTTTCTTTATACATTAGTTGATAGTGTTACTATTAATTAATTATTAGAGAATAATGTTTAAATATCTGTCTAAGGACCTTCCAGCAAGTGTCGTTGTATTTTTTGTGGCTTTACCTTTATGTCTAGGTATTGCATTAGCTAGTGGTGCTCCACCGTTTGCGGGAATGATTGCTGGTATTATAGGAGGTATTGTAGTAGGATCTCTTAGTGGCTCTCAAATAGGTGTTAGTGGTCCAGCCGCTGGACTTGCAGCTATAGTAATGACCGCGATAACAACTATGGGTTATGGTGATTTTTTAGTAGCTGTAGTTATAGGTGGTGTTATTCAAATACTTTTTGGAATTGGTCGATTGGGTATTATAGGATACTTTTTCCCATCTTCTGTTATTAAAGGTATGTTGACTGGTATCGGTATTATTATCATTTTAAAACAGATACCTCATTTTTTTGGAATGGATGAAGATCCAGAAGGCGATTTTGCTTTTTTACAACTTGATGGTGAAAATACATTAACGGAACTTCTTAAGGCTTTTAACGCCTTAATTAGTGGTAACATTAGTATGGGAGCAACCTTGGCAGCTATTATTGCCATGGCTATATTACTGCTGTGGTCTAATGTATTATCTAATAAAGGAAAGATTTTCACCTTAATTCAAGGTCCATTAGTTGCTGTTGCGGTAGGAATTATATTCTATTTATTTACTAAAGATTCATCTTTAGCGATTACTCAAGATCACTTAGTTAAAGTGCCAGTTCCACAAGATTTTGATAGTTTTTTAGGGCAGTTCAGCTTTCCTAATTTTGCTTCTATAGGTAAGACAGAAGTTTGGATAACAGGTTTTACTATTGCATTAGTAGCTTCATTAGAGACACTTCTGTGTGTAGAAGCTACTGATAAATTAGATCCTGAAAAGAATGTAACGCCTACAAACAGAGAGCTCTTTGCACAAGGTACGGGTAACATTATGTCTGGTATGATAGGTGGATTACCTATTACTCAGGTGATTGTCCGTAGTTCTGCTAATATTCAATCCGGTGGTAAAACAAAACTATCTGCTATAATTCACGGTTTTTTCTTGTTGATAGCAGTTATTTTAATTCCTACCTTACTTAATAAGATTCCGCTATCTGTTCTTGCAGCTATTCTTTTTATTGTTGGTTTTAAACTTGCAAAACCATCCACGTTTAAACAAATGTTTAGCCTAGGCTGGAAGCAATGGGTACCTTTTATAGTAACTATTTTAGGAATTATATTTAAAGACTTGTTATGGGGAATAGGGATCGGACTTGTAGTAGGGATTTTTATTACCTTAATAAAAAGTTTTCAAAATTCACATTTCTTGCACAAAGAAGGAGAAGATGTAAATGATGGAAAAATAAAAATGACGCTAGCTGAAGAGGTTACCTTTTTCAATAAAGCAACCATCCTTAAAGAATTAGATAAGATTCCTGAAAACTCTGTACTTGAACTAGACGTGACTAAGACAGTTTATTTAGATAATGATATCATAGAGATTCTAGAGGATTTCTCTCATAAAGCTAAGGACAGAAATATCACCATTAATTTAATTTCTCAACGTGGTAATGTTACCAATCCTGAAAGTTTTGTAGAATTCTTTAAACTGGATTATAAGGCAAAAAAACTTCCTTTATCAGATTTTTAAGTGTTCTGTTTTAGAAGTTGCCAGATGTGTTAGTTGAGTCTGTTGGTGTCTCATTCTTATCCCTATCACCTCTTATGCGTCGATCAACGCGATCAGCTTCTGCAAGGATTTTAGGAAGCAAAAAAGGTGCTAGTGGCTCTATGTGTTCATAAACTAAGCTGTCTTCAGTAGTTTGATCTCCTAAAAGATTAAATTCACCAGAGGCAGTTTTTATAAACATTAATATAACGCTTGCAAGAAAAGCCATTTTTATAAGTCCAAAAGCACCACCAGCTAGTTTATTCAAAAAGCCCAATTTTGCAGTTTTCATTAGTTTAGTAATAAGCTTTCCTACATAACTTATGACAAATATGATCACTACAAAGGTGATGATAAAACTGGCTATAGTAATATAAGTTTCTTCCCATTCAAACTGATTGCGCAACCAGTCACCAGCATAATTTGAGAAATATATAGAACCGTAAATAGCTGCAATTAATGCAAGCAAGGAAGTGAGTTCAACAAAAAAACCATTGAGATAACCTTTCCAAAGGCCTATCAATAAGACAATACAAATAACAATATCTAACCAATTCATAGCTGTAAATATAATGAGTTGGTAAAGAACTCAACAATCTGGTCTAAAAAAGGAGTATATTCTTAAGGATTGAGTGAGGATTTAATGGATTGCATTAAAGTTTTACCACCATTAGCAAATACTTTTTCTGATTGCGCTTTTGCAAAAGCGTAACCTTCATCCTTCTCGACATCTTTCAATGCAATTTGATCTTGCACATCAATACGATCTGTGCCATCGATGCTCAAAAGACAACCTGTAAAATTGAGAAAGCCATTGTTTACTTGTGCAATAGCGCCTATGGGTGCCGTACAGCCACCTTCTAACTCTCTTAAAAATCGTCGCTCTATATCAACGCATAATTGTGTTTGAGCATGATTAAGTTGTGACACGGCTTCTAGCACAGCGGTATTGTTACCCATTGCAGCAATCATCATCGCTCCTTGTGCTGGTGCCGGTATAAAGCTATCCAGATCTGAGTATTCAAAGCCATAATTACCTCTTAATTGAGATAGTAGTCCTATACGGTCCAGACCTGCTTTAGCAAATATTGCTGCATTCCAGTCTTTATTACTATGGAGTTTTGATAAACGTGTATTTACATTACCTCTTAAGTCTACTACATTGTGCTGTGTGTACATATTAAGCCATTGGGACTTGCGACGTAAACTACCAGTTGCGATAGTCATGGCTTCATCTGGATTAAAGTTAGACTTATATACTAGGATATCTTTTTGAGAAGCACGTTCTAATACAGCTGCTTGTACCATACCTTTGGGTAATTGTGTAGGAACATCCTTAAGGCTGTGAACAGCGATATCAATATCACCTTTGACTAATGCTACGTCTAAGGTTTTTGTAAAAATACCCGTAATACCCATTTCATACAATGGCTCATCTAGATTAAGATCGCCTTGTGATTTTACGGGAGATAATTCAGTTTGAAAACCTAAAGCTTGTAGTTGAGATTGAACAGTTGTGGCCTGCCAAATGGCAAGTTGTGAATCTCTAGTACCTATTCTTATTTTAAGACTCATAACTGCTTAATTCTTCTAGTTTAAAGACTTTATTAAGTAAACTTATCGCTTCTTCAGTACTTTCATCTTCATTGCGCAGGTGGTTTGCAAAATGTCCTGCTATTTTTTGAATAATACGATCTGCTAGCATATCTGCTTGCTCGTGATTAAAATCGCTGAATTTTGTACGGCTGTTTTTAATCTCAGCATCTTTAAGAGTAGAAAGTTTAGTTTTAAGAGCTTGCATAGTAGGTGCAAATTGTCTAGAAACCATCCATTGCTTAAAATCAGCATTAACTTCTTTAATGATGGATTGAGCCTGTGGTATAAAGTTCTCGCGGTTCTCGAGTGTTTTATGGGTTACTTTAGAAAGTTCATCCAGGTGAATAAGCTGTACATTATCTAATTCTGTCACGTTATCATCCACATTTTTAGGGATGGATAGATCCATGATTAATAGAGGCTTATTAGTGTGTATGATCTGTTTTGAAACTGTAGGCTTTTGTGCGCCTGTTGCTACAATAATAATGTCTGATTGTGCTATTTCTTCTTCTAGTTGCGCATAATCTTTAACGATTAAGTCAAATCTTCCCGCGATACGTTCTGCCTTATCTTTAGTACGATTGATTAGTGTGATCTGCTTATTTTCTGTATGTTTTACTAGATTTTCACAGGTGTTGCGACCTATTTTACCAGTTCCGAAAAGCAAAATATTTTTTGCAGGGCCACCGGCAGGAAAGTTTTCTAAAATGTACTGTGCACTAGCAAAACTGACTGATGTTGCTCCACTACTTAATTCTGTTTCTGTTTTAATACGTTTACTGGCTTGTATAACGCAATTCATTAAACGTTCCATATAGGCGTTAATTAACCCCAATTTTTTAGAACGTTTGAACGCCATTTTAAGCTGTCCTATAATTTCAAAATCCCCTAAGATCTGACTATCTAAACCAGTACCCACTGTATAGAGATGATTGCAAGCGTCCTCATTCTTTTGAATGTAGGCAATTTTTTGAAACTCTTCTACAGTTCCATGAGAATGCTCACATAATAGACGTATTAATTGAAAAGGATGCTGTGCAAATCCATAAAGTTCTGTACGATTACAGGTAGAAATAACGGCTAGTGAAGGGATACCTTCTTCCTTTGCTTCTATTAATAAGTTGTGAATACCTTCTTCTGAAAGAGAAAAAAGTCCACGTGTCTCAGCATCGGCTTTGCGATAACTAAGACCTATACTGTAAAATGAAAAATGTTTGGGCTGAGCTGCCGCCATATACACTTTGCTATTGAGAAACAAAATTATAAGACTAATTGTTATTAAAGTAACGCTATGAGTTCCAATTTAAACGCAATGAGTTATTTTTGTACTCAAATTAGATAGAATTCAATGTTAAATGGTGTTTTACACGCTTTCGCGAAAGCGAAATACAGCTATTTAGAGTAATTATAAATAAGAATAAAAATGGAAAATATCGCTAAAGGTGCTGCTGAGGTGACCTTAATTGAAGAGGGATTTCAAGTCGTAAGATTAAAGAATGAAACAGAAGATGTGGCGCATTTTCACCACGATGTGGATAATAGTTATATTCAATTTCATTTTTGTTTAAAAGGCCAGGTGGAGCTAGCTTTTAATGAAGGTAGTTATAAGTTAAGCCTTTCAGAGCAAAATAGTTACCTATTGTATAACCCATCTAGAGATTTGCCTATTCATTTAGATTTAAAGGGCCATTCTTGGTTCATATGTGTATTAGTTTCTATAAAGAAATTCCATTCATTATTCTCTCCTGATGCCCAACACGTGAGTTTTTTAAGTGCCGAGAATAAGGATAAGAAATATTATGTAGATGGTAGTATATCGCCATCTATGGCAGTAGCATTGCATCAATTGATGAACTATAATTTAAACGATGCTATTAAGAGGTTATACTTTAAAGGAAAATCGTATGAGTTAATGTCCTTATACTTTAATAGTCCAGAAGATGCAGATGTTGAGGCATGTCCTTTTCTAGTAGATGAGGATAATATGCGTAAGATTAAAAAGGCAAAGGAGATCATCATTGACCGTATGACTAATCCACCATCGCTTAGTGAGCTAGCGATGGAGATAGGTTTATCACTCAAAAAGTTAAAAGAAGGTTTTAAAGAGGTGTATGGAGATACGGTTTATGGTTTTTTATTAGATCATAAAATGGATTATGCCCGACAGTTATTAGATAGTGGCCAGCACAATGTGAATGAGGTAGGATTAAAAGTGGGCTATAGCACTGCGAGCCACTTTATAAGTGCGTTTAAAAAGAAATATGGTACCACGCCTAAGAAATATTTAACGGGTAATTAATTAATAGAGATATTAGGATTGCTTTTTAAGTAATCCTAATATCTCTTTATATGTTTTTTTATTATCGGGATGCGATTTTAAATAGTCGTACACTTTAATAATAACATCTTTTGAGGCACCTAGGTTCTCAAAAATAACTAGATCTTGTGACCAATTTTCAATATTCCCTACGGTCTCGCCCAGTTTTTCACTGGCAATGGTGACTTCTCTAATTTCTTTATAAACATCGGCTTTTTTAAATTTAACGATCTCGTTATAGAGATCGTTAAAAGTCATTTGCTCAACTTTTTTTTCTTTAGAAATACGTGCTAACATGGTATTGAAGACATCCATATTCCCAAAAAAGTTGACATCAAATTCATCTAAACCACAAGGTCTCAATTTTGCAACTTCTTTAAAGAGGACATTTTCATTTGCAAATGATCCATCAAGCATAAAATCAAGCTTTTTTAAAAGTTGTGATTCACAAGATGATTCTGTAGATATTTCAAGAGGACTATTTTGTGCTTGTGTGGCCATAGTTAAGCACATTACACTAGCAAAAAGGATTTTCTTCAATGTAATTTTCATATGATTTTATAACGTGTTGTCGTATTTCTTATTACACAAGGCAAAGAAAATGCCAAAAGAACCCGAATCCAACTAAACCATCATATTTTCTGAAATCTTCACTTTTTCTAGTGCTTGTTGCACGTCTGCAATAAGATCATCGCTATTTTCTACTCCTATTGATAAGCGCACTAGTGAATGTGTGACTCCTATAGCTTCTGCGTGATTTTCATCTACACCTGCATGTGTCATAGAGCGTGGATGCTCTGCAAGACTTTCTGTACCACCTAGACTTACTGCTAGTCTGATTAGTCTAAGCGAATTCAAAAATTTAAAAGCTTCTTTTTCTCCACCTTTAATCTCAAAACTAATCATGGCACCAGGTCCATCATATTGTTTTTTATAAATCGCATAATCTGGTGAGTCTTGCGGTATGAGACCTAGGTAATTTAGCTTGGCTATTTTTTCATGACCTTTTAAAAAATGAGCAACCTCAATCGCATTGCGTTGTTGTTGTTCCATACGTATTTTGAGCGTTTCTAGGCTGCGCATTAACATCCAGCCGGTATGTGGTGAAGCCATGTTTCCTAAAAATGTACGTAGTACTTTTACACGTTGCATAATCTCTGCATTACCTAATACAGCACCGGCAATTAAGTCGCTATGGCCGCCTATGTATTTAGTAGCACTATACATGACTATATCTGCCCCTAATTGTAATGGATGCTGCCATAATGGTCCCATATAAGTATTATCTACACCTATAAGTACTTTTTTATCATGGGTAGAGAAATGATCTGCAATTTCACGACACATTTCAATGTCTATTAAGGCATTAGTAGGGTTTGCTGGAGTTTCGATATGCATTAATGCTACCTTGTCACTATATCCAGCATCCTCAACTAGTTTTATTATTTCTTCCTTATTCATCCCTGATTTAAATCCTAAAGAATGAATGCCGTATTTAGGTAAAAAATGGTTGATAAAGTGATCAGTACCACCATAGGTAGGTGAGCTGTATAATAACACCTGTCCAGGTTCTAAAAATTCCATGAGTACAGTTGAAATGGCGCTCATACCGCTTTCAAATACCGCACAGTCATCTGCCTTATCCCATAATCGTAGTCTGTTTTCTAGGATCTCTAAGTCTGGATTATTGATACGACTGTAAATTAATCCCATTTCTTCTCCTGGTAATTTATCACGCTTACCATAGGCAAGTTCAAAAAATGCTTTTCCTTCTTCGGCATTTTTAAAGACAAATGTTGAGGTTAAAAATATAGGACATTTAATGGCGCCTTCAGATAGTTCTGGTTTATAACCATAGGACATCATCAGGCTTTCGGGCTTCATGGAATCTTTCATAATATGGGCTATTTAAAACTGGGCCTAATGTACCTTTTTTTGAGTATTCAATCGATTTCGTAAGCATTTTTTTTATGAAATGTATTTGATAGCTTTTAAAATGAGAATTCTGTAATGCAAGATTTACGTTTATGTTATTTAAGATTTTCTTAACTTTAAGGTTTCAACCTATAAAACCAATTAATTATGCCTTACAGTTCAAAACCCCAGATGTGGTTCTGGGTACTCGCCATTATCTTTTTGTTATGGAATCTTATGGGAATAGGAGCATGGTCTACAGAGATGGCAGCACCCGATTTAATGATGGAGCAAATGAATGAGCAGCAACAAGAGTTATATCAATCTAGACCTGGATGGTATATGTATGTCTATGGAGTAGCTGTATTTGCTGGATTACTAGCCTGTATTATGTTGTTATTTAAGAGAAAACTTGCGGTATTGCTTTCATTGATCTCTTTGTTTGCTGTGATAATAACAACTAGTTATAATTTTTTCAACGGTTCATGGGATATAATAAATACAGGTGATAAATTTTTCTTTTTGAGTGTACCTATTCTTTCAATTTGCCTTTGGCTATTTGCTCGCAGTGCAGCGTCTAAGGCCTGGTTGCGATAATTAATTAAAAATATCTCGCGCTACCCTAAAAGTATTAGCATGCGCTTCAATTATTAATTTAATCTCAGGAGAATAGCCGCCGCCCATACTACACTGTACTGGGATGCGGTTGTTTTTTTGTGTTCTTGCTTTCGCGAAAGCGGACAAAGCATACTCATCACGTTCTTTACATCCTTTTAAACTTAAACCTAGCCTACCTAGCTTGTCTGTCGCAAGTACATCAACACCGCATAGGTAAAAGATGAAGTCTGGTTTTTCTTGAGCTATTAAATCAGGCAAAATATGATGAAGTTCTTTGAGATAGCTGTTGTCATCAGTGTGATCTGGTAAGGCGATATCTAGGTCAGAAACTTCTTTTTTAAACGGATAATTACTGGCGCCATGCATCGAGAAAGTAAATACTGTATCGTCATTTTGAAAAATTTGTGCAGTTCCGTTTCCTTGATGGACGTCTAGGTCCACTATAAGAATTTTTTCTGCTAACTGGTGATGTTGTAAGTATCTGGCGGCGATTGCCTGGTCGTTCAATAGGCAAAACGCCTCTCCATGATTACTGTATGCATGGTGTGTGCCACCAGCAATATTCATTGCGATTCCATGTTTAAAAGCTTTAATAGATCCATCAATGGTTCCTTGTGCAATGCGCAATTCTCTTTTTACTAACTGTGTACTTAAAGGAAAACCTAATTTACGTGCTGCTTTACGGTCTAAGTTTAAAGCTTTAAGGTTTTCTAAATATTCTAATGTGTGTACACGTAATACATCTATATCACTGCATAATTTGCTGGGTTCAAAAAAATCTGTTTGTAAAGCTGTTCCTTCTAGTAACAACTGTTGTGGTAACAGCTCATACTTGATCATGGGGAATCGATGACCATCTGGTAGAGGATGTTTATAAATAGGATGAAAGGCGATAGGAAAATTCAAGAAACCGACATTATTTAGAATACCTCAAATTTAAGCACAAGATGATTACCATATTCTTTATAATTTTTAAACTATTGTATACGTATTAGAGCTTAAATTTGCGCAAAAATTAATCATATCAAGTCAGCATTAAGTATCATATTATTAACGCTATTCAGCTTGCGACCTGTTTATCAAGTAGGCTGCTATGCATACTATGAGATGAATATTGATATGATTATTGAGCAATATTGTGAAAACACGGATAGGCCAGAGCTTAATTGCGATGGTAAGTGTTATCTGGCCAAAACTCTTAAGATGCAACAGGATCAGTCGAGATCAGATTCTAAAGATCAAGCGATGTCATTACTTATAGAGGCCTTTTTTCCTTTATATTATCAAGACACGGTGAACTATACTTTTCACAACTATAAATGGATTTCTAAGGAGCAGAATAAACCTTACTCCTATATCCTCAAAATAGGTTTTCAAGATATTATCAAACCACCACCACGAGTTTACCATACATAAGCACTTATTTTTTATCGCTTTAATGCGATAAAATTACTTATTTAATAGGGCCATGATATGGCCATAAAACTCAATACCTTGAAAAAAATACAATTAATTATAGCACTATGTGCAAGTACTTTAATGCTTGCTCAAACAAATAATAATACATATACAACTAGTAGACCTGATGGACATGCTCCTATTTCAGTCATGGGAGATCATACTCATAACAAAGGAGAATGGATGGTGTCTTATCGTTTTTCTACCACTACCATGCAAGATTTACGTCGTGCAAATGATGATGTTACAAATGAGTCTGTTTTATTACCTAATGGTGGAGACTACATGGTAACTCCAACAGAGATGCCTATGGATATGCATATGATAGGAGCTATGTATGCACCTACTGATCGATTAACATTTATGGCTATGGGAATGTATATGGATATGACTATGGACCATTTAACAGCTATGGGAGGAATGTTTACGACAAGTTCCTCTGGTTTTGGAGATGTGTCAGTTTCTGCAATGTATAGATTTATAGATACAGACTCACATAAGTGGCATGCGCAGTTAGGCCTTTCTATTCCTACTGGAACTATTGATAATAAAGATGTGACGCCTGCTAGCATGGGTAATGAGGTGATATTGCCTTATCCTATGCAAATAGGTAGCGGAACTTATGACGCTATAACAGCGATAACTTACTTAGGTCAGTCAGATACTTTTTCATGGGGTTCACAATTAAGAGGTGTTTTCCGTACGGGAGAAAATGATAACGGTTATAGACTAGGGAATCAATTAGGTTGGAACAATTGGATTGCTTATAAAGCCACGGACTGGTTAAGTGTATCTGGTAGATTGCAAGGTTTGATTCAAGGTGGTATTAGAGGAGCTAATCCTGATTTGAATCCTGCAATGGTTATAACGGCAGATACATCAAACTCTGGCTATGATGCTTTAAATGCCGGTTTTGGATTTAATATTTATGCACCACAATTATTAAAAGGTGCACGTTTAGGATTTGAATATGCCTTACCTTTACAACAAAATCTAAATGATGTGCAGCTTAAGAATCAAGATGTTATCACTATAGGATTACAATATTCTTTTTAAAATTGTATAAGATGAAATCACTTTGGACATTAGTATTATTAGTTCTTTTAGCATCATGTAGTGATGAACTTAAAGAGCAAAAAATTGCTTTTGATAATTTAAAGCAACAATCTATGGAGGCGCATGATGTAATTATGCCTAAAATGGGTGACTTAATGGATTTAAGCAATCAATTAAGTCAGAAAATGGACTCTACTAACACTGATTTGATCATGTCTAAAAATAGCGAACTTCAAAAGGCGCATGATGATATGATGACCTGGATGAGAGATTATTCTGAAAAATTCCCTTATGATTATAAACTTCCTAATGATATAAATGCTGTAAATGAGCAATTAGATGTTTTAAAAGAAGAGCATGAAGAGATTGAGGAACTTAAAGTAAGAACACTTAAAGTAATTGATGAGGCGCAAGCCATGCTCAAGTAGTAGATTTCTAAACGATGCAATAACCCCAATAACTAGAGTTTATAATTCTAGTTATTGGGTTTTTATGGTATTATTAATTCACTATTCACAGTTTTTAAATAGGAGATACTTTTCACTAAAGCATCATTTTTGCGTTCTAATTTACTCATCATAATAGCGCCCTCTAAGGTTGCTATATAGACAGCAGTTAATTGATCAGAATCTACTGTAGATTTTATCTGGTTTTTTTTAATTGCACTATCAAAAATTCTTTTAATAGTTGTTTTAAAAGTGACAAGCATACCAAAAGATTGCTGTCTTAAGCCTGCATCTAGATCATCACTTTCGCAGGCACTGTTCATTAAAGGACATCCTCCAGAGTAGGGTGGATGATCTAAGTAATTCTCAAAAAAATTAAATATTACATTCATTTTTGAAGTAAAATCTGATGCATTCTTGAGATCTTTATTGAGAATGTCAAACATTCTTTTACTTAAACTGCGTAGTGCCTGCTGTTCTAAGTCTTCTTTATTTTTAAAATGCTTATAGATTGCCCCTTTTGTAAAGCCTGTAGCGTTTGTGATATCGCTTAGTGAAGTTGCTTTATAGCCTTTAGTATTAAAAAGGTCAGCACTTTCTTTTATGATAATGTCTTTAGTAAGTTGTGGATTTCTCATGCAGTAAAGATACCGCTTGGTATTTAACTTGCATTGTGTTTGAAATATCAGATTTGCACATAGTTATTAACTACTCGCAGCCTAAATCTATTTTAGATTGAACGTCTGCGTTAGGGAAGCAATTTCCAGATAAAACAGTCTCTGGTACATATCTCGTAAGATAAGAGTCGTATAGACTATTCTCGATAAAAAATATTAAATCTTGTATCTCTTCCTCAGTTAAACTTGTTGCACCTTTTTCACTGGCAATTTGAGATAAAGGAACATTATTGTCTTGTAATTGATTCGATAATTTGTATCGTATGACTTCTTCTATACTATTAAAGGTACCACCATGACCGTAGAAATTTGCATCTCTTAAGTTATACAATGTTGGAGTTTTAAATTTATAGTCATCTGCGGGATTGTTTGTGAAACCACCACGACCCTTTTTTACATTATCAAAACCAGCGTCATCTAAAACAACAGCTTCATTACTGTCATCAAAATGGCCAAAACCAAAAGCATGAAACTCTTGATCTTTTAATGCAGGTCCGGTATGGCAGTTCATACATTGAGCCTTACCAGCAAATAGAATTGCGCCTCGCTTTTCTCTTTCGCTTAAGGCTGCATAATCTCCTTTAAGATAATTTTGCCATGGAGCACGATTAGATAATAACGTTCTATTAAACGCTGCAAGTGCTAGAGCAGCTGTTTTTCTAGAGTATCTCTCAAAAGATTGCGTGTTGCTAAATGCTCTATCAAACATTTCACGATAGCCATAGGTGTCCACAAAATTTTCGTCAATTTGTAATCGATGAGTATCCTGACCTACCATACCTTGAATCTCTAGACCTTGAAATCCTAGGTGATTTTCAGGTATATCACTCCATTGTGATTGTGTTCCTGCATTAGTTCCAGTTCCACCTAGCATACCATTCCATAAAGCAACATCTTGATAAGCCACGTTAAGAAGTGTAGGGACTCTTATAGGTTGCAAATCTATAGAGTCTAATGGCATGGTTAAATCAAACTCACGGCTTTCTCCTGCAGCGCCAAAACCACTACCACTTTCACCTATTCCTTGTCGTCTACCAGAGTAAAAGCTAGATGCTACTGGGTGACAGGATGCACAGGCATAGGTACCAGCCATAACGGCCATCTTTGGATTGCCACCACTTGCAGTTTCATGTAGTAACAACCTGCCTAATTCTACTTTCTCTCTGGTAATAGGGTTTAATGGGTCTTGTGGAATCGAGTTGTAATCATTACTATCTGGTAAAATAAAATAATTAATTCCTTGACCTTCAGAATTTTCTAGCAATAATTCTTCTAATCTTATATCAAGTTCAGATTTTGCAGTCTGATAATCATCAATATCATTCTGACAGGAAATGAATGTAAAACTTAATAAAAGAAGAAAGTAAATTTGTTTCATCAAAGAAAATGTGTTGCTTTAAAACTAGTGTAAAATTAACAAAATATTACAACTAGAACAGTTACCTATATTATCTTGTGCACATGAATAAGATGTCCTATTCCTTCAGTAGTTCTAATAAACCAGTATTACTACTCTTACACGGTTTTCTAGGTAGTAAAAATCAATGGACTGCGATGTCAAAATTATGGGTAGAACAATTTGATATTTTATATATTGAGTTACCTGGTCATGGCCAGTCTCCATCTTTAAGTCATTATTCCATAAGTGATTTAGCTTCTGAGATTTCAGAATTCTTGATCAATAATGCTATAGATAAAGTTCACTTTATAGGTCATAGTATGGGTGGTTATGTTGGAGCCGCTTTCGCGAAAGCGTATCCTCAACAACTTTTTTCTCTAACCTTGTTGAATAGTATTATGGGACCAGACAGTACTGCACGTAAAGTGATGCGAGATCGTGCCATACAGTTGATTGATCGTTTTCAAAATGCTTATATATCCATGGCTATCAATAATCTATTTACACCGCTAGAGCATGAGGTGTATAAAGATATTATAGAAAATATGAGAATGGTATCGAGTGAGATGACTTTAGAAACTGTAATGGCAGCATTGCGAGCGATGAGAGACCGTCCTTCTCAATTAGGACATGTTAGTGTGCCGGTTCATTATATTTATGGGAATCGTGATACTGTTATTGATAGGTCTGTCATCGATGCCGAATTAAATAAGCTGGGATTTAAAGGCTCTAGTATAGATGGTGGGCATATGCTTTTACTTACTCATCCCGATGAAGTTATTTCTAAAATACACTTAATCGATTAATAAGTGCTTTTTATCGCATATTTGCAAAAGATTATTTACATTGGTCGTAGTAAAATGAAATTCAACCAAGTTTCATTTAAATAACTAGCCAAATGTCAAAAAATTATTCCCCTATCAAGGCTGCAGCTATTTGTTCTTTTACAGGACATAAACTGCAGGTGACTCATCAAGTAAATGATCGCATTCAAGAATTGTGTTGCGTCAAATGTGGAAAACAAATGACCACAAATATTTATGGTAATATAGTTCCATTAAGTGATCAGTATTCACGTATTAATCGTGCTCTTAATGATCTAGCAGTTAAGAAAAATAGACGTGAACTAGGAATTTATTCTTGAAAACTATTCCAGCCCATTGCTTTGATAGGAATTTGCTCACCAGATCTGGTAATCAAGTGAATACCTTCATTTTTAGGTACTGCGTGCCCTATAATACTGAGGCTAGGATTTGCTTTAATTTTAGGGAAATCTTCTTGTTTAACGGTAAAAAGTAGTTCGTAATCCTCGCCACCACTAAGTGCAATCGTTGTGCTGTCTAGGTTAAACTCTTCACATGCTGCTATTACAGTAGGGTCTAATGGAAGTTTTTCTTCATATAGTTTCATGCCTATGTTAGAGTTTTTACATAAATGAATAACTTCAGAACTTAAGCCATCAGATAAGTCAATCATGCTGGTAGGTTTTACTTCTAATTCTTGAAGTAATTTAGGGATATCTTTACGAGCCTCAGGTTTCAGTTGTCGTTCTAATAAATAGCTGTAAGCTTCTACATCTGGTTGGTTATTAGGGTTTGCTTTATAAACAGCTTTTTCGCGCTCTAGAATTTGTAAACCCAGGTAAGCGGCGCCCAGATCACCACTTACTACTAATAAATCGTTATCAGCAGCACCTGATCTGTACACGATATCTTCTGCTTTTTGCTCTCCTATTGCTGTAATAGAGATGATTAAGCCACTTTGAGATGCAGTGGTGTCTCCACCTATTAAATCTACATTATAAATTTTACATGCTAGTTTAATCCCATTATACAGCTCTTCAACCGCTTCGACCGGAAATCGATTAGACATCGCTATAGATACGGTAATTTGAGTAGGTACCGCATTCATCGCATAAACATCAGATAAATTAACCATAACAGCCTTATAACCTAAATGTTTTAGAGGTACGTAACTTAAATCAAAATGAATGCCTTCTACAAGCATGTCTGTAGTAATCACAGTAGATGTAGTGTGATCAATAACAGCAGCATCATCACCTATACCTTTAGAGGTAGATTGTTGACTAAGTTCGACATCTTGAGTGATGTAATCTATTAAACCGAATTCACCTAAATTTTCAATCGACGTGCGTTGTGGATTTTTATCTTCTATCATGCTGCAAAATTACAATGAATTAAACATCTTAAAATAAAAAATTGATAAAAATGAATGTATAATTTTAAATGTTACAACCCGTATTTTATACTTTAAATCGCTGGGAAATAGATATGTTAACTCTTGATTGCCTAAAGAACTGTTAAACTATAGATAATGAGCATACAATCATGCATTTTATAAATTGAATAGGGCATGGTTCAAAAATGGCTGTTGTATATTTGTAGTCATTTTAAATAAGGATTTTAAGCATATGATAAAGGTCTCAGATACGGCAAAAACAAAGCTTGCTCAATTAATGGGTGAAGATGGATTTGCCATAGATAATGATTATGTGCGTGTAGGTGTTAAAAGTGGTGGTTGTAGTGGTTTATCTTACGACCTGACTTTTGATAAAACAACTACAGACACAGATAAGGTTTTTGAAGCAAATGATGTGCGCATAGTAGTGGATAAGAAAAGCTTTTTATATCTAGTAGGTACAACACTTGAGTTTAGTGGTGGACTTAATGGGAAAGGTTTTGTTTTCAATAATCCTAACGCGCAAAGAACTTGTGGATGTGGAGAAAGCTTTTCTCTATAGTCTTAAGAAGTAAGAATGACACCATTAAACTAGTGTCATTCAATAATTAATAAACTAGAAGTTTAATTGTACAGTATAGAGATTACTGTCTTAAGAACTTTAAACATAGCATTATGTCTAAGTACACAGAAGAAGAATTAGAAAAAGAACTCAAGAATAAAGAGTATGAGTACGGCTTCTATACAGATATTAAATCAGACACTATTCCTGTAGGACTTAGTGAAGAAGTGATACGTATAATATCTGCTAAAAAGAATGAGCCGCAATGGATGTTAGACTGGAGATTAGAGGCATATCGCATTTTTATTGAAATGGAAGAGCCAGATTGGGCAAATGTCACTTATCCAAAGCCAGATCTACAATCCATTTCTTATTATAGTGCACCTAACTCAAAGCCTAAATATGATAGCCTTGATGAGGTTGATCCTGAATTATTAGAGACTTTTAAAAAATTAGGTATCTCGCTAGATGAGCAAAAGAAACTTGCTGGTGTAGCTATGGATATTGTTGTGGATTCAGTATCTGTTGCAACTACTTTTAAAAAGACCCTAGCAGAAAAAGGAATTATTTTCTGCCCGATTTCTGAAGCAATTCAAGAACATCCAGAGCTTGTAAAGAAATATCTTGGAACTATTATTCCGCAAAGTGATAATTACTATGCCGCTTTAAATAGCGCAGTGTTCTCTGACGGGTCTTTTTGTTATATACCTAAAGGTGTAAAATGCCCTATGGAGCTTTCTACTTACTTCCGTATTAATGAAGGAGGAACAGGCCAGTTTGAAAGAACACTAGTCATTGCAGATGAAGGAAGCTATGTATCATATCTTGAGGGATGTACAGCACCTAGTCGTGATGAGAATCAATTGCACGCCGCTTGTGTAGAATTAATTGCACTAGATGATGCAGAGATTAAATACTCAACCGTACAAAACTGGTATCCTGGTAATGCCGAAGGTAAAGGTGGTGTTTTCAATTTTGTAACTAAGCGTGGATTGTGCGAGAACAATGCAAAAATCTCTTGGACTCAAGTAGAGACCGGTAGTGCTGTAACATGGAAATATCCTAGTTGTGTGCTTAAAGGAGATAACTCAGTTGGTGAGTTTTACTCTATTGCTGTAACTAACAATTTCCAGCAGGCAGATACAGGAACAAAGATGATTCACTTAGGTAAAAATACTAAGTCAACTATTATCTCTAAAGGAATAAGTGCTGGTAAATCACAAAACTCTTATCGAGGTCTCGTAAAAATAAACTCGCGCGCTACTAATGCTCGTAATTTTTCACAATGTGACAGTTTACTAATGGGTAATGAATGTGGAGCACACACATTTCCATACATAGAAAACAGTAATAGCACATCAAAAGTTGAGCATGAGGCGACAACCAGTAAGATCGGTGAAGACCAAATATTTTATTGTAATCAGCGTGGAATCGATACAGAAAAAGCAATTGCTCTTATTGTAAATGGATTCTCTAAAGAGGTATTGAACAAACTACCTATGGAATTTGCCGTAGAAGCTCAAAAACTATTGGAAATAAGTCTAGAAGGATCAGTAGGATAAATCAATTCAAAACTCAATAACTATGAAACGATTAATCGTTTTGTGTTTTATAGCAATTGCTACAATTGCTTGTAAAAAGCAAGAAAACCCAGTAGAGGATGTTGTAGCGCCTAGGACATCAAGTGCAACATTTGTAGAAGATGAAAATACCTTTAAAGGTGAGTTCATCTTATTAGACGACGCCGCTGTTCTTACCAGTAAAAACGATATTTATGCCGTGCGCATAGATGACAAGTTAAAAGAGCTTCATGAACTAGCGTTACCTTTACAAAAGACAAAATTTGATATGGTAAATGTAATTGTGAAAGGAGAATTAACACCCAATCCATTGCTGCTAGAAACAGGTGAAGGCTGGGAACAAATGCTTATCATAAAAGAAATAATAGAAGTAACACCAGCAACTAGTGCTGCAGTAGTTGCACCCATCAATTAATACAGATACAAGAAGTTAAATAACAGCTATGTTAAAGATCAAAGACTTGCATGCCTCAATCGAGGATAAAGAAATATTAAAAGGAATCAATCTAGAAGTAAAAGCTGGTGAGGTTCATGCCATTATGGGACCTAACGGTTCTGGTAAATCTACTCTAGCAAATGTAATTGCAGGACGTGAAGAGTATGAAATGACTGGCGGTTCTATTGAATTAGAAAACGAGGAGATATCAGAGCTAGACCCAGAAGAAAGAGCACATAAAGGTGTGTTTTTATCATTTCAGTATCCTATTGAAATTCCAGGAGTATCAGTTACTAACTTCATGAAAACCGCTATCAACGAGACACGTAAGGCTCAAGGTAAAGAAGAAATGAAGGCTGGTGATATGTTGAAACTCATCCGTGAAAAATCTGAAATGTTAGAAATAGATCGCAAATTTTTATCACGTTCATTAAATGAAGGTTTTTCTGGTGGAGAAAAGAAACGTAACGAGATTTTCCAAATGGCAATGCTAGATCCTAAACTGTCAATACTTGACGAGACAGACTCTGGTCTTGATATAGACGCATTACGTATCGTTGCAAATGGTGTAAATAAATTGCGCAGTAAGGATAATGCAACTATTGTCATCACGCACTACCAGCGCCTATTAGATTATATCGTTCCAGATTTTGTACATGTTTTATATAAAGGTCGTATTGTTAAGTCTGGTGGTAAAGAGCTAGCCTTAGAATTAGAGGAGCGCGGTTATGACTGGATTAAAGAAGAAGTAGAGGCATAGTACTCAACTTTATAGTCTAGTAATTAATAGTGGAGCTTTTATTATTTCGCTTTCGCGAAAGCTGACCTCAAAACAATTATATGATCAGTAAAAATAAAAGCGTGAAAACAACAAATCATGAGTTTTAAAGACAAAATATTATCTTCTTTCATCGCTTTAGAAAATGAAGTCGATACGGAAACATATGCCCATCAATTGCGTAATGAGGCACTAGCATCCTTTGAAGAGCTAGGTATTCCACAACGTAAGGAAGAAGCCTATAAATACACATCGCTGAAATCTCTGTTTGATAAAGACTATAGCCTGTTTCCTAAAAAAGAAACTGCTATTGAATATGGTGATATCAAGCCATATTTGATCCATCAAATAGATGCATATCGTGTTATTTTTATTGATGGGATATATAGCTCTCATTTATCTGAGACTACACACGATAAATTTGATGTATGTTTAATGTCTAGTGCATTAAATAATCCTAAATATAGTCCAGTAATTGAGGCCTTTTATAATAAACTTGCTCCTAAAGATGGATTAACATCTTTAAACACAGCATTTGCTAGAGAAGGTGCTTACATAAGCATAGGTAAAAATATTGCGGTAGAAAAACCTATAGAGGTAGTGTACTTTTCTACTGGTAACGAGAGTACTCTAATGACACAACCACGTAATTTAGTGGTAGTAGGAGAAAATTCTCAAGTACAAATTATAGAGCGTCATCAAAGTTTGAGTGATAATCACGTACTCACTAATAGTGTTACTGAGATTTTTGCAGATAAACGTGCTATGGTGGATTACTATAAAATCCAAAACGATCACCTTAATGCATCACTTATAGATCATACAAGTGTAGAGCAAAAATCAGATAGTGAAGTCAGATTGCACACGTTCTCATTCGGTGGAGCTTTAACTAGAAACAATTTGAATTTTTATCAACGTGGTGAGCACTGTAATTCAATTCTTAATGGTGTAACTATTATAGAAGGAAAACAACACGTGGATCATTCTACACTAGTACATCACACAGCACCGAATTGTGAGAGTTACCAGCAGTACAAGCAAATCTTTGATGATAAAGCTGTAGGAGTTTTTAATGGTAAAGTTCTCGTAGATAAAGTAGCACAAAAAATTAACGCGTTCCAGCAAAACAATAACATATTAGTAAGCGATAAGGCTACCATCAACTCAAAGCCACAACTAGAGATTTTTGCAGATGATGTAAGATGTTCGCACGGTTGTACCATAGGTCAGCTTGATGAAGATGCGTTGTTCTACATGCAATCTCGTGGAATAGGTAAAAAAGAAGCACGTGCTTTATTGATGTTTGCTTTTGCAAATAGCGTACTAGAAAGTGTAAAAATTCCAGAAATTAAATCTCGTATTACAAAGCTTATTGCTAAGAAACTAGGTGTAGAGATTGGGTTTGATTTGTAGAGATTGAATAATAAACGATTCGTCACACTGAGCTTGTCGAAGTGTTGTTCTCATCGATATAAGTATTTTAAAAAATGCCTTGTCTTTTGATCAGGCATTTTTTGTAATTAAAAGTTTTTTAAAGGAATTGAATTACTCTTCTAATAATTCCTTAAAAAACATCGCATTCTCAGTCCGCATCGTACCTTTGTATTATGTTAGATATTCAAAAAATAAGAGCTGATTTCCCTATCCTTAAACGTGAGGTAAATGGCAAACCATTAGTTTATTTTGATAATGCTGCGACTTCTCAAAAACCACAACAGGTTATTGATAAAATCGTAGAATATTACACTTTGTATAATGCAAACATACATCGTGGTGTTCATGCATTAAGTCAGGAAGCAACAGACCTATTTGAAGCTTCTAGAGAGAAAGTAAGAGCTTTTTTTAATATCCCACAGGCTAAACAAGTTATTATTACCTCAGGTAACACGCATAGTATTAATGCTGTTGCAAGTGGTGCTCACGTCTTTGTGAAAAAAGATGATGAGGTCATTGTAAGCGCAGTAGAACACCATTCTAATATTGTTCCTTGGCAAATGCTTTGTGAACGAGTAGGCGCAACTTTAAAGGTGATTCCAGTGTTAGATAGCGGTGAGTTAGACATGAAGGCTTATGAAGAACTGCTTAATGATAACACAGCTTTTGTCGTTGTTAATCATGTGTCTAATGCACTAGGTGTTACTAATTCAGTAGAAGAGATTATTAAAGGCGCACACAAACATGGTGCGATGATTTTAATAGATGGCGCACAATCCTGTGGTCACATGAAACTAGACATGCAAGCGCTTGATGCAGATTTCTATACCATGTCCGGACATAAAATGTGTGGTCCTACAGGAATAGGAATTCTATATGGTAAAGAAGAAGCATTAAACGCATTACCACCATACCAAGGTGGTGGCGAGATGATTGACCAAGTCACTTTTGAGCATACAACTTATGCAGGATTACCACATAAATTTGAAGCAGGTACACCCAATATCGCTGGTGGAATCGCTCTAGGCGCTGCTGTCGACTATCTTGATGAATTAGGAATGGATAACATCGCTGCTTATGAGCACGAGTTATTAATATATGCAACTGAACAGTTAAAGGCAATCGAAGGCCTTAAAATTTATGGAGATGTTGCAAATAAAGCTGCAGTAATAAGTTTTAATGTCACAACCTTGCACCCTTATGATATAGGAACCATAGTAGATAAACTAGGTATAGCTGTAAGAACGGGTCATCATTGTGCACAACCAGTTATGGAACGCTATTCAATTCCTGGTACGGTAAGAGCAAGTTTTGCATTTTATAATACTAAAGAAGAAATAGATATTATGGTACAAGCTTTGCAACGTGCAGTAAGTATGCTGTCTTAATGGACTTCATTATCTTTGAAGACTACTTAATGAGTATACCTTAAAACATATTAATATGAGAATATTTACATTACTTTTTATTCTAACTCTTTTTACATTAACCAGTTGTGATGAACAAGATGTTACAGGTAGTTATGACGTTGTACTCGTAGGAGAGAATAATTATTCAGAACATGATATTACTTTAACCATTACGATGGGAGAAGAAAACCGCATATCTGGTAAGTCAGTATGTAATAATTACAGTGGTACATTTGAAAACTTAGGAAAAGGAAAAGTAAACATAGGTCCTTTAATGGGAACTAAAATGATGTGTAGAGATGTGCATGAGATTGAGAGAGATTATATGAGTCATCTTACTAAAGTTGTTGAAGTAAACCCTACTAAAGAAGGACTAGAACTTTTAAACGCATCAGGTGATATTATAATTACAGCAGTAAAACAATAATGGCTAGCATTCAAGACATACAAAATGAAATCGTAGAAGAGTTTGCCATGTTTGACGACTGGATGGACCGCTATGAATATATGATAGATTTAGGGAAAAGTGTTCCTGTCATAGATGAGCAATACAAAACTGATGATAATATCATAAAAGGTTGCCAGTCTAAAGTATGGGTACATGCGGATCTTGAAGATGATAAAGTAAAATTTAGTGCTGACAGTGATGCGATAATTACTAAAGGAATTATTGCCATACTTATAAGAGCGTGGTCTGGTCAGAAACCAGCAGATATTATTGCAGCAGACACGGCTTTTATAGATCAAATAGGTTTGAAAGAACATCTTTCACCTACTAGAGCAAATGGATTAGTTTCCATGATAAAACAACTTAAAATGTATGCAGTTGCATATCAATCTCAATTGAACTAATTATGGAAGAGATCAACGGACAGGAAATAGGAGAAAAAGTAGTAAAGGTTTTAAAAACAATATACGATCCAGAAATCCCTGTGGACATCTATGAGCTAGGCCTTATATATGATGTTATGGTAAGCAGCGATGCTGATGTTAAAATATTAATGACATTAACCTCTCCTAACTGTCCAGTAGCAGAAACACTACCAGTAGAAGTAGAGGAAAAAGTAAAGACTCTTAAAGAAGTCAATGATGCCGAGGTTGAAATTACCTTTGATCCGCCATGGAATAAAGACCTTATGAGTGAAGAAGCTAAGCTTGAACTAGGAATGCTCTAGAACATGGAAGGCGAGATCATTAACAGAGTCGCAAACTCAAAACTTCAGGTCATCGACTTAGAAGATTATTATCCTGTAGGAACACGCAGTGAGATAGATATTTCTCAATGGTTAATGGAAGGTATTGTGTTAGTAGAATCACGCTTTCGCGAAAGCTTAAAAAGCACAGACTTTACTGCTTTTAAGGATCATTATGTCGCAGTTAATTGCTCTACAGATGCCATCATACCTCAATGGGCATGGATGCTTATACAAATCGAATTAACCAGAATTGCAAAAATTGTAATACTGGGATCATTAGAAGATCTAGAAGCAGCTTTATATATGCCTATTATTGATCAAATAGATTTAGGTCCTTTCAGAGATATGCCGGTTATTGTTAAAGGTTGTTCAAATAAACCAGTACCGGTCGCTGCCTATATGAAAATTACAGAACGCTTGCAGGATGTCGCAAAATCAGTGATGTATGGCGAGGCCTGTAGTGCAGTGCCCGTTTATAAGAAAAAAAAGTAGTTTATCGATAGGATTGTTTTTTAATAGGCTATTGAACCGTTTTTTTATTTAAATGGTAATTTCGCACCATAACATTTCAATTTAGTATTATGAAAAAAATTATTTTACTTTTTGCATTTGCACTTTGTACAATTAGTACCTATGCGCAAACTGAAGAAGAACTTAAGGCGTTAAAAGCGTCAAAAATGGATTCTATTGCAGCCATACAAGGTAGAGCAAATGCGATCCAAGCACAGATAGATGCGCTTCCAGGTTGGAAAACAGGAGCTTTTGGTACCATTGGTGCTAATTTATCTAGTTTTGATAAATGGTATTCTCAAGGATCACCTAATGTGAATTCTGGTAATATAGGTGTTACTTTAAATGGATTTGCAAATTTGAAGAGAGAAAAATATTTCTGGAGAAATAACTTAAACGTTAACCTGCAATGGGTAAAGTTTGATGACAGAGATGACGCTACTGATGATGATAGTTTCCAAGAAGCAACTGACGTTTTTAATATTCAATCGTTATATGGGTACAAGTTAAGTGAAAAATTTGCCGTTTCTACATTAGGAGAATATAGAACTACTATACTTAATAATTTTAATGATCCAGGATATCTTGATTTAGGTGTTGGTGCTACATGGACACCTATTGATAACTTAGTAGTTGTAATTCACCCTTTGAACTATAATTTTGTTTTCAGTAGTGGTGATGATATTTTTGAATCTTCACTAGGAGCAAAAATTGTTGCAGATTATACTAGACAAATAGGGGCAATTAACTTTAAGAGTAACCTTTCTACGTTCCAAAGCTATAAGAGTTCTAACTTATCAAACTTTACATGGATCAACTCTTTCGGTTACACACTGTGGAAAAACATTGGTGTAGGTTTTGAATTTGGATTAAGAGGTAATCATCAAGAAGCGGTAAACTTTGCTACATCTCAAGATCCTACTGGTACATTTGATTTTGATAATGTAGATAATGATTTACAATCATACTGGCTACTAGGTTTAAACTATAAGTTTTAATCAGTATTTAATGATAAAAAAAAGCCCTTAATCAAATTGATTAAGGGCTTTTTTTATGAAGAATATTTACTCTTCTTCTGTTTCTACCAGATCTTCCCAATCTGGAAATAAAAAGGCGTTATAAGGGAAACGTTTTACATGTATGTCTCTTACTTGATCATAGACTTTTTTCTTAAAAGTATCTATGTTTTCCTTTTCAATTGCAGATATGAAAACTACATTTTCACCCATTCTAGCCATCCAGGTACGTTTCCATTCTTCTAAAGAATAGTGTGCGCTCGTTCTTTCTTCTAGAATATCTTCTGGATCATAATCCTCGGCTACATATTGATCAATTTTATTAAAGACCATAATAGTAGGTTTATCTACTGCGTCTATCTCACTCAATATCTTATTTACTGATGCGATATGATCTTCAAAACTACCATGTGCAATATCTACAACATGTAATAGTAAGTCTGATTCACGAACTTCATCAAGTGTTGATTTAAAAGATTCTACTAATTGGGTAGGCAATTTGCGTATAAAACCTACAGTATCTGTTAGTAAAAAAGGCAGGTTTTTCACTACAACTTTACGTACCGTTGTATCTAGAGTAGCAAATAACTTATTCTCTGCAAAGACCTCACTTTTTGAAATGACATTCATTAGTGTGCTTTTACCTACGTTAGTATAGCCTACTAGTGCAACACGCACCATCTTTCCACGGTTACCGCGCTGGGTTGCCATTTGTTTATCGATGGTAAGTAATTTTTTTTTAAGTAAGGTGATGCGATCACGTACTATACGGCGGTCTGTCTCGATCTCTGTCTCACCTGGACCACGCATACCTATACCACCTTTTTGTCTCTCAAGGTGAGTCCATAATCCGACTAATCGTGGTAATAAATATTCATATTGAGCGAGCTCTACCTGAGTACGGGCATAACTAGTCTCTGCGCGTTGAGCAAATATGTCTAGAATGAGATAAGTTCTATCGATGATTTTTACTTCAAGAATTTTCTCAATATTTTTTTGCTGTGCAGGACTTAATTCATCGTCAAAGATTACAGTGTCTATATTATGAGCGTCTACATAAGCTTTAATGTCCTCCATTTTACCAGAACCTAAAAAGGTTTTGGGATTAGGTTTCTGCATTTTTTGAGAAAAACGCTTGTGTATCGTGGCTCCTGCGGTATAAGCGAGGAACTCTAGCTCATCCAGGTACTCTGTAAGTTTCTCTTCAGATTGTTGTTGGGTAACCACTCCTACTAGAATGGCTTTTTCATATTCGTGTGTTTCTCTTTCTAACATTTATGGTTTTAAAACTATTCAACAAAGATAACAGTTTGCCAGTGAGGTGCTCTATAATTAATAAAAGCTTAAAGTAATTGTTATTACTGTAAGGATAATTGTGTATTGATGTATTAGATTTGAAATCCCTACAAAAATATAAGTATTGGCAATTTCACAACAGGCATTTGAACAGTATACTGTCGCATTCTACAATTTAGAAAATTTATTTGACGTTCACAATGATAAGCATATACTAGATGAAGATTTTACAGCCCAAGGCCGCAAGCAATGGACGCCACAACGATATCAAAAAAAATTACAAAAATTAAGCGACGCGATATCTAAAGTAGGTGTTTTACAAACTGGTAAACTACCAGCCATTATAGGCGTGGCTGAGGTAGAAAATAAAAAAGTACTTGAAGATCTGATACAACAGCCTAAGCTGGTTAAGGGAGATTATGGGATCATACATTATGATAGTCCAGATGAACGTGGTATTGATGTCGCCTTACTATATAGTAAAAAGATTTTTACAGTTCAATCATCTAATCCCATTGCAGTGGATGTTACCATGCCTAATGATGAGCCTGATCGTACCCGTGATATATTATATGTAAAAGGTTTCTTATCTGGTATGCCTGTACACTTATATGTTAATCACTGGCCATCTAGAAGGGATGGCGCAGAATCTACAAATGAGAAACGTGTCACTGTTGCAAAACAGTTAATGCATCATATAAATAGTGTTGATCCACAAAAGGATCGTACAAATCAAGAGAAGCATTTACTAGAAAGTACTAATATTATCATCATGGGTGATTTTAATGATGATCCAGAAAACGATAGTATACGCAATGAAATCTTACCGCATGGATTTCAAAATGTCACTGCGCCGCTCAAAAAGTTCCATAGAGGTAGCTTGAATCATAATTTTAAATGGAATCTTTTTGATCAGATAATGGTTAGTGATAGTTTAATTAATGATGTGCCAGACGCTTTATATTTTCATCAAGCAGATATTTTTGATGATATCATGTTGAGACAATGGAAAGGTAAATATAGAGGTCAACCAGCGAGAACTTTTGTTGGTAAAACATACAAAGGTGGTTATTCTGATCATTTCCCTGTGTATATGATACTACGTAGAAACTAATTGAATCATTTCGTCTGTGAAAGGTTGCTTTTAATCTATAAAGAAATTGTTAAACAATATAGGCCGTGTATTTTTTCTATATTCGGTTTTCTAAGTAAACACTTGACAATATAATATAATGTTAAACTTGATCCCTTAGTAGTTGATTATCAACAGGTAGGTTAAGTATAACGCTTTCGCGAAAGCGAGATATTATAAAATCAAGGAACTATGTAAGTCGCAATTGATAGCATAGTAGTATATTTAGAACCATAAAACTAACTTGTGCAACCCAAAAAACTAACTCTATAATGATGAGAAAATTACTTGCAATGGGGATTTTCCTTGTCTTGTCCGGAACCAGCGTGCTACACGCTCAACAAGATCCTCAGTACACACAGTACATGTACAACCAAAATGTCATTAATCCAGCATATGCTGGTACAAGAGATGGCTTAACTCTTACAACTCTTTACCGTCAACAATGGAGCGGTGTTACTGGTGCCCCAGAGACACTTACCTTTTCAGGTAGTACTCCTATAGGCGATCGAGTAGGTGTAGGACTTTCTGTAATTTCTGATCAAATAGGACCAGTTAAAGAGAAGAACTTCTATGGAGATTTCTCTTATAAATTACAAGTAGGGAAGAAAACAACCCTAGCTTTAGGTATAAAAGCTGGTGTTACTTTCCATGATGTAAATCTTAACTTTGTGAACACTACACAGCCAGGTGATCCATTGTTTAGTGAGCAATTAAATGAGCAGTATTTAAATCTAGGTGCAGGAGCTTTTCTTTATGGAGATAACTGGTACACCGGTTTTTCTGTTCCTAATATGTTAAACAGCACTCACCTAGATGAAGATGGTTTAACATTCGGATCTGAAACACAACATTATTTCTTAACAGGTGGATATGTATTTGATATTAATGAAAACATCAAATTAAAGCCACATGCAATGATTAAAGGAGCATTTGATTCTCCTATGAGTTTTGACTTGAATACAAACGTATTATTCAATAATAAGTTTGAGGTAGGTGTGTCTTACAGATATGAAGACTCTTTCAGTGGTCTAGTAGGTATGCAACTTACGGATAATGTAAAGGTAGGTTATGCATATGACCGCGTGGTATCAGATATACAGGTAGCGGCAAATTCTTCACATGAGATCTTCTTGACTTATGACTTGAATTTCCCTCGTAAAGTGATGCAATCACCACGTTTCTTCTAATAACCAGCAAAGAAAGAATATCATGAAAAAATATATTTACTACTCTTAATAATTATCGCTGGCTCATTTCAAGTAAATGCACAAAGCGATGCAACTAAAAAAGCAGATAAACTATATGAGCAACTGCGTTATGTGGATGCTGCAAAAGCTTATGAGAAACTCATCAAAAATGGAGAGCGTTCTCAACACGTTTATACTAATTTAGGAAACTCTTATTTCTTTAATAGTGATTTTAAAAGTGCTGAGCAATTTTATAAAAGAGCTACTAAGAACAATCCTCAAGCAGAGACTCTTTATAGATATGCTCAAACTTTAAAGGCTAATCAAAAATATGATCTTTCTAATACTATCATGAACCAGTTTGCTGGAATGGTGCCTAATGATGATCGTGCTAAAGCTTTTAAAGCAAACCCTAATTATCTAGCAGACATAACAGGAATGAATCCTGCTTATACGACTGAAGCGTTAGGGCTTAATGGTGAGGCAAGTGATTTTGCTGCACAAAAAATAGGAGATAAAATTTACTTTGCAAGTGCTCGTAATAACAAGCGTGCAAACTATGCATGGAATAAAGAACCTTACCTAGATATCTATGAAGCATCTGTTGATGAAAACGGTATGCCTGGTGAAGGGAAACTTCTTGCTGGTGATGTAAATACTAAGTATCATGAAGGTACATTAGATATAACACCTGACGGTAAATATATGTTCTTTACTCGTGTAGATTATATCGATGGAGATTATGAAAAAGCCAGTGATGGCGAGAGTAAATTGAATATTTACAGAGCTGTTAAAGCTGGTGGCGAGTGGAGAGATATTAGAACGACTTCTCTAGAAAGTCAAGAATACGGTGTAGGTCATCCTAGTATTACTGCAGATGGAAAAGCAATTTTCTTTGCAAGTGAAGCGCCAGGTGGACAAGGTGGAACTGATATCTATAAAGCGAGTCTTAAGAATGGTAAAATATCAAACCCAGTAAATTTAGGACCTACAGTTAATACTGCAGGAGATGATTCATTCCCTTGGATTGCTGAAGATGGTACACTTTATTTCTCTTCAAATGGCCACTTAGGATTAGGTGGACTAGACGTGTTCAAATATAAAGATGGTAAGGTTACTAACTTAGGAGCTCCTGTAAACTCTGCTATGGATGATTTTGCATTCACTTATTCTGAGCAAACAGGTAAAGGTTTTGTTTCTTCTAACCGTAAAGGTGGAAAAGGAAGTGATGATATTTATGCAGTGAACCGTATTGAGATTTGTGAAGTTGCTGTTACAGTAACAGCTGTTGACGCACAAACTAATCAACCTATACCAGGTGCTATTGTTTCATTACAAGATGCAGATGGTAATAGCTTACCTAGTCAGACTACAGATGGTGAAGGAAAAGCAATGTTTACTACAGAGTGTAATAAAGAATTTGTTGCTCGTGGTGTTAAAGATCAGTATGAAAGTGGTCAATCTGACATAAGCGTTGCTGAAGAAGCAACGGCTATGGTTACCGTAAACATGGAGCCTATTATTCCAGATCCTCCAGTAGTGGATGAGAAAATTATCTTAAATAAGATATACTTTGATTTAGATGCTTCAAATATCCGTCCTGATGCAGCTCTAGAATTGGATCGTTTAGTTTCTTTTATGAAGAAATATCCAGAACTAGAAGTAATGGCAGAGACTTATGCAGATATCAGAGGATCTGATTCTTATAACCTTGCACTTACACAACGTCGTGCTGAATCAATTGTGGCTTATGTAGTGTCGCAAGGAGTAGACGCAAGTCGCTTGACTGCGGTAGGTCGTGGTGAGGCAAACCCAGTAATGGATTGTGCTTCTCAAAAATGTACTTCTGCAGAATATGAGTTGTCTCGTAGATCTGAGTTTACGATTACAAAAAGATAATTATTAAGCATTACTAACTAACCAATGCTTTAAATCCCATCTCTTTATTGAGGTGGGATTTTTTATTTGAACCTTTCATGCTGAACTACGATTCAGTATCTGATAGTTATGTAAGAGATTAGATTACGTGAGTTATGGGTAATGATTCATTTAGGTATCTATAAACTAATTTTTAATCCAATTTTCTCATACTCAATTTCTTTACAACTAAACTCTAATGAACCATTTTCATAATCGATTACTTTATAGTTAATTGATTCTAGTTGATCAGAAGATAAATCAATAATATCAAATCCTGTGATTTGATGTAATCCCATAGAATTGGAAATAAAGTTTAGACTACTAACTTGTATGAATTGAAGATGTACAATTTCAAATTCATTTTTAAGATCTGGCCAAGTAGCATTTGATTTTCGCGATTGACAATAAACTTTTAAGAAAACACCGGATTCATTCCATACTAGTTCCTGAATAAATGCAACACTAGAAGGATCAAACTGTTTTAGGTTCGAGGTTATGCGTTTCATGTTTTATAAATATTATCTAAAGTAGATAGAATGGTTCCTAAAATAGGACTGATTTTTGTCTTCAATTCTTAAAGATAGGATGGTTAGAGAACACAAAAAAGCCCATTGCAAATAGCAATGGGCTTTTCTTATATGTTTTCGCTTAAAGCGAAATAACCCTTTTACTAATTACTAGTCATAGAGATGTTATCTAGCTCATAAGTACCATCAGTACCAGAATCTCCTGATCCTTCATAACGGAAAGCGATATGACCTGTGCCAGTTACACAGTCTAATGATACGTTATCAGAGAATACCCAGTTACCAAAGAACTCACCGTCATCAACGATAGTTGCGTCTGCAAGAGGTTTCCACGTTGCTGTAGCGATTCCTGCCGTTGTTCCATCCCAATCATCAGAATAAAGTACTTGCATTGTAGAACCATCAGAGAAGCTGTTAGAAGTTTCAAAAGAGAATACTTCACCTGTTTGAGCATCAAAGTCAAATTCTGGTGTGATTAACCATGCGATTGTAGAAGCATCATTTGAATTAAATGATCCTACGCGTACACTTTTACCTAGTGAAGCATTTGTTCCTCCAGAAGTGTATACTTCCCAAGTTTCTGTACCAGCTTCTTGGAAGTTAGTCCATCCTGCAGGCATTGCTGCTGCTCCTGTAGATTGTGTTTCAAAGTTCTCGCTTAGTAATGTATTAGGTCCTGCAGCTGCTGCGTTACCACAAGAAACAGGTGTTAAATCACAACGGTTAGTATCTGTAAGATCGAAGTCTTCAGGAGTATTTACATATAGTACATAAACATCATCAAAGAAATCTCTAGTTAATACGGCACTGATAGAACCTTTGCCGTCAGGAATGTTTAAGGCTTTAAAGTCAGAGAAAGTACTTGTCCATAAGTTTGCAGTCGCTCCAAAAGCATCATTACAGCTTTTAATACTACGCTCACCATCAAATTGGTCAAATGACTCAGCGGCAAATGATAAGTCGATTTGCTCTTCTACAAATTGTACGTTGTTCACTCTAACCCAAATAAGTTCTAGAGCATCAGAAAAGTCTGCAAATTCAACATCCACAGGAACGATATCTGCTACTAAGTTATCTCTTTTAATAACGTCTGCCTCACTTGATGCTGCAATACGTTCTATATCACTACCTGCACCAGCTATACCTAATGTGGTAACTCCATTTGAAGTTCCTACAGTAAGACCTGTTAACTTAACAAATACTTTTCTACCGAATTCATATCTTGTAAACAATGGGTTTACATCAATAGAAATGGCAAGACCAGCTGTAGGGTTTTCTGGTTCGTCTTGAATAATTAATTCTTTAAACCAGTTTCCTCCTTGGTCATCTGATATCACATAACCTGTAATATACTCATCTACTCCGCTTGCTGATTGCTCAAAAGTAAAGGTGTCATCACCACTTTGTGCAAGCCTAGAAGCTACAGTGCTTAATGCAACAACATTACCGTCAACAGTCACAGGTGTTGTGTCATTAAACGTAGGTACTGTAAAATCATCATCTCCTACACAAGAAAATGTGATAGCGGCGATAAACGCCAGCGCTATTATTTTATGAAAAGCTCTCATATTATTTATTTTATTTTTCATCATTAATTTTATTAAAATCTTAGGTAAACGTTTAAGTAGTATGTGCGACCATTTCCATAGAAATATCGTGGTGCAAACACTTCAATTGGGTTGTTACTATCGTCTAGAACATCTTGATAATTTGCAAGACGACCTTGTTCAAATCCACCAGTTCTATATTCTTTACCTAGTACATTATTGATAGTCGCAAAGAAACCTACAAACTTGTCACCTATTTTCCAAGATTTACCACCTACTACATTTAGTAGTTCATAAGGGTTGAATTTTTCTTGTCTTAATAAGCTTCTTGCAACGTCTTCATCATAATTTGATACTGGTAAACCGTCTAAATCAGTCACAAAGTTTTCTGATCTTCTTAATGGTGCAACGTCCACATATGAATTAGAGAAGAAGTTTGCAGTAGCACCTACCCACCAGTAATCTGGATCACGGTATTCAAAACCTACTTGATAAGCTTGTTCTGGCCCACCAGCGATGTGGTAATCTTTTAAATTAGTAGTTCCATCACCAAATGTCAAATCGACATTAGGAAAGTCATCACTATTTAAATAGATATTAGGATTGTTGCTATAAGTATTTGTACCAAACGCAGCAGCTGCTTTTAAAGCAATTGTTGGCGTTACTTGAACTTCCAGTCCTAGTTCTCCACCGATATTGCGACGATCTATGTTAGTCATCACTTCTTGTACAAAAGCGTTACCATCTTGAGTTGGAGCACCAGATAAACCTTCTACAAAATAGAAGCCTACATCCGTACCATCTTTAAATTGTGTGAAGTAACCTGTTAATCTAGCCTTTACAATAGGTGATCTGTAGATATAAGATATATCTGTAGAATATACTGTCTGAGACTCTAGACCTGTTGTAGTATTATTATTCTGTCTAGCATTAGGGAATGCATTTCTTATCGTAGGAGCGTCTGTTAAATAAGCCCCATTAAAATCTATAAAGCTTTTACCGCTTAATTTATAAGTAGCACCACCTTTAATTCCAAAGTTGGTAAAATCTAGTTGTTCTCCTTTTCCAAAAGAATTGTCAGCAAAGTTACCATTACGGAATTTTCCATCTCTTTGATAAGAAGTTTGAGTGATATTACCAGCTATATAGAAGTCAACCTTTTTGGTCTTGAATTGAGCTTGTGCAAAAGCGTCTATTTCATCAACGAGTATGTCATAGTTATACTTATAACGATCACCTTCACCAGCAATTCGGTTAGGATTATTTAAATCTGACTGTGCCGCTTGATCTTGCGTTATATTAGAAGTTTCTTGTGCAAAGAAATCTACATCCAAGTATCCACCGCCACCTAAAAGATCATCTATTCTTGCATAGTTTTCACTTTTTAAATTACGATAGCTTACTCCACCTGTGAATAAAATATTATCTGTAATATCTGCAGTAAGAATTGAGTTAACCATTAAAAGGTCGTCGTCGATACGATCTTCTTGTATTGCATAAACACTAGTTCCTCCTTGTTGAGTGAATGAAGCGTTTGCTCTATAAAGAGCGTCCCAATCTAGCTGACCATCACTTATAAATTCTTGCTGAGCTAGATAAGCATTAGAATAGTCTAAACCGTTACGTAGGAAGTAACTAGGTAAATTTTGATAATAATCAGGATTAGGGTTACGTGCACCACCTATGTAAGAATCTTGACCATCTAGAGTTACTAAACGAGTACCACCATTATCGATACGAGTGTTCCCTATACGACCAAATTGATATCCTACGTTAGTGTTTAATTTTACTTTATCATTGATTTGCCAGTTGTGGTTCAACATTAAAATAGGCTCTTCAATTTCTCTGATACGACTATTGCGTTTTTCACCATCGATATAACCCCAGTTAGGATTATAAGTAATTCCTCTTAGGTTTTTTACCTCTTCAGTCATTGGCGATTGTCTACCACGACGATTAGGAGTATACATACCTGTGAAGTTTATGAAATGATTGTCATTAATCTTTTTCTCTACAGATAGGCCTATAGAATTTGCATCATATACGGTACCATCTATAAATCCTTCTTCACCAGCTCTACGTGAAGCACTTATCGAGTATGCCCATCCATTACTTTTCAATCCACTATTGTAGGTTGCCATAAAGCGACCTGTATAACTACGGTTACCAGCAGCATATGAGATACGACTACCTTCCCTTTGTTGAGAAGCACGCATATCTATGCTCTGTACACCACCTAAACCACCAAATGTATTATCTGCAGCAGATAATCCCATAGTGAAGTTTTGGTTACGTTGTAAGTCATTTAATCCACCCCAGTTACTCCATTGCGGTCTTCCAGAGAAAATTTTATTCATAGTCAATCCATTAATAAGGACACGACCATCTTCACTATTTAATCCACGAGGTCTAAAGAAAGTAGCACTAAAATCAAATGCAGCAGCTCTTAAAAAAATATCTCTTGATGATTGTAAAAGTCCAGATACATTATTTGCAGCATTCTGGTCATCAGATAAGTCATTTTCTGTTAAGGAGATAACACCTGCAGTTTGTTCTTGATTACTGAAATCAACTCTTAAATAAAGAGGATCAATGTTTACTGGTGTTAATTCATTTACAACTATAGGTAAAGTACGGTTGTAGTGATCAGCTGCACTTACCTGCATTTTCTGATCTCCTTGTGGAATACCGCTGGCAAAATTAAAGAATCCATCAGCATCTGTAGTTGCTGTAAATTTGGTTCCTAAGATTTCAATCAGCGCTCCTTTGATAGGTTCCTCGGTTGATTCGTCAATTACTCGACCTTTTACCACTTGGGCACTCGCAATAGAGCCACAGACCAGTAAAATCAACAAAATCAACTTGCTAATTTGTTTATTCATAAGAGTTGTTTATTAATATATCGTTATTAATGGGCTGCAAAAGTACGTTTTTCTATGGTTAACAGTACCTTTGGCGCGGCGTTTGTATAAATGTTTACATAATGTTAATCTAAGTTAATAAAAAGAAATGTATAAATATCTCATTACCAGTGCTTTTGTTTTTTTCGCTTTCGCTAAAGCGTCTCATGCACAACAAGATAAGAATGATGCAAAGCAGTATAAAATTCAAACTGTTGCGTTTTACAACCTAGAAAACCTCTTTGATACAGAAGATGATCCTACTATCAATGATGAAGCTAGTCCTATGATGGAACTGGCCGAAGGATTAAGAGAAGATGTGTATCAAAAGAAATTAACAAACATGGCACGTGTTCTTAGAAAAATTGGTGCAGATAAGTCTGGTACTGCTCCTGCATTAATAGGTGTTTGTGAAGTTGAAAACCGTAAGGTGCTTGAAGACCTAGCTAGTCACGAGCTATTAAGAGACTATGATTATGGAATAGAACATTATGATTCTCCAGATAGACGTGGTATAGATGTCGCTTTACTATATAAAAAGAGTGAATTCAAAGTCATTAACTCACAATCGAGACGTCTAGACATATCAGATCCCGGTAGTGGTAAACGTATATATACGCGTGATCAGTTAGTTGTAACTGGTGAACTTAACGGCGATCCTATGAGTGTTATCGTTAATCACTGGCCATCACGTAGCGGTGGAGAAATGCGTAGTAGGGCAAAACGTGTTGCAGCAGCAGCATTAAATCAGCAAATCATCGATTCTTTACATACTACTAATGCTATGGCAAAAATCATGACTATGGGTGATTTAAATGATGACCCGACAAATGAAAGTGTTTTAGTGACACTAAACGCTCAAGCAGATCAAGAAGATGTGAGACCTCAAATGATATACAACCCGTATATTCAAATGTTGAAAGATGGTTTTAACACTCTATCTTATAGAGATGCAGGTAACATATTTGATCAAATAATGCTTACTTATCCTTTATTAAAAAAGTCAAATCAAGAAGGTTATTTTTATTACCACGCTGGTATTTACAACCCTAGTTTTATGACTAATAAATCAGGACGTTACAAAGGATATCCACTACGTAGTTATAATAATGGTAGTTTTACTAATGGTTTCAGTGACCACTTTCCTGTATATGTATACCTTATAAAGGAAGAAAAAGAATAATAACCTCATCACACTATAAAAAAGCAGCCTTTGGGCTGCTTTTTTTATTTCTAAAAATGATAAAAAGCATTTTCTAAATGTTCGATTTTTGTTCCTGCTTTATTTTTTATAATGGCAATAATATCAAATCTAGCCTCGATATCATCACCAGCATGATGTTCAATATAATGGTCGGCAGTAGAGACTAGCCTTTTAATTTGAGCAGGCTTTAAAAAATCTTGAGGATCACCAAAGTCTGGTGTAGAACGTGTTTTTACCTCTACAATAACAATGGTGCTCCCTTTTTGTGCGATAATGTCAATCTCTCCCTTGAGATACACATAGTTTGTGGTAAGAATATCATATCCATTTTTAAGCAAGTAGTTCACAGCAATTTTTTCTCCTTCTTTCCCTAGTTCGTTATGATCTGCCATAAATTAATAAGTGAAAGTGATTTGATTTCTTTTAATAGACACATGTATGTCTGCACCTAGTTTTATACTACGATTATCTTTTACATGGCCAGCAGGAAAATTAAATATTACCGGATAATCATAGCTAGCAGTTATCTCTTTTATAATCTCTTGTGCATTTTTACCAAACGGGATTTTGTGATCTCTCATATCACTCATTCCGCCTACGATTAACCCTTTAAGCTTATCTAAATGTCCAGCTCTTTTAAGTCCATATATCATACGTTCTATATGATATACATATTCATCTATATCTTCTATAAATAAAAAACACCCATCGGTATTTGTAAAACTTTTAGAGCCTAATAGACTGTAGAGAATAGATAAATTTCCGCCTACCACACGAGCTTTAAGTTCTTGAGGTTCTATATTGTTATCATTTGCAATAGATATACTTTGAGAATGACCTATTAAGGCTTTTTTAAAACTATCTATACAAGATTGTGATTTGTCTTTAAGTTCTAGTGGCATAAAGCTATGTAAACTCGTGAGATCCATCTTTTGTATATGACTATGGAGCACCGTTACGTCTGAATAACCTATGATTAGCTTTTTAAAATTCGCTTTCGCGAAAGCGGAAAAATCAACATTATCGATGATTTGCACGGTTCCATAGCCACCACGAGCAATCCATATGGCGTCGATATCTTCATCATTTAAAGCATCTTGAAAATCAGTAATTCTTAAGCTAGTTGTACCGCCAAATTGATGATTTATAGCTCCTATAGTTTTACCATAGCTCACGCGCAAGCCCCATGATTCTAATAACTCACGTGCTGGCTTTAAGTCAGCTTGATCAGCGCTTCTTGCTGTACATAAGATACGTACATGATCGTTTCTTTTTAAACCAGTATATGTATATTCTCTCAATATCAGTGAATTAGCTATTTGTGTGTTGGGTGAATTTATACTAAAAGTCTTAAAACTAAGTTAAGGAATATATATCTTTATCATTAATACTTAATGTGCTAGCTTATGGAAACCTTTACATCTTGTAACACAGCCACCTTATCGCCCTATGTTCCTACGACAACAAAACCATGGAACATACAACGAGTAAGGCATGTAGTAAAAAGGCTAGGGTATGGTCTAGACGTCGCACAAGAGAATACCATTTTATCACAATCGCCCACAGCATTTGTAGATACTTGGATTACAGATTCTATCAATTACATGAACACACCTGCGCCGGTTTGGGGCAACTGGGCACAATCTGATTATACAGATTTTAATAGCGAGGCATTTCCTCAAATGGTAGAGTGGTTAAAACAGACTTTTGATGATTCTCTTAATCTTAAATTAAGAGCAAAAATGACGCTTTTTTGGCATAATCATTTTGTGACTAAGGCAGATGATTATCAAGCGCCATCATGGCTATATCAGTATTATGATCTATTGCAAACTCATGCTCTAGGTAATTTTAAAACGCTTACTAAAGAAATCGGTAAGAATGAAGCCATGCTGGTTTATCTTAATGGAGTGCTCAATAATAAATGGAGTCCAAATGAAAATTATGCTCGAGAACTTTTTGAGTTATTCACTGTAGGAGCAAATAATAATTATACACAAACAGATATTGTAGAAGCGGCTAGAGCTTTAACAGGATATAATAGCTGGACCCAATTGGGCGCACCTATTGTATTTCAAAGTTCTACATTTGATAATACAGATAAAATAATCTTCGGTAGTGCACCTACTAATTTTGATCACGACAGTTTAATAGATCACCTCTTCAGCGTTAGAGCAAATGAGATTTCAGATTTTATCGTAAAAAAAATATATAGAGCTTTTGTGGGTCCAGAATTGCCTTCACAAACAATAATTGATCAATTAGCGACAACATTCCGCACTGGGAACTGGGAAATTGTACCGGTTTTAAGACAGCTTTTTAAAAGTGAGCACTTTTTTGAAGATGATGCTATAGGTTCTATTATTAAGGATCCTATGGATTGCTTTTTAACTTTTATAAAAGAGGCTAATTTCCCATACACACCACAACAACTTGAAGTATTGGTATATTATTCGGCAAACTTAGGTCAGGAATATTATAATCCCGTGGACGTTGCTGGATGGCAAGGTGATCGCGATTGGATCAATAGCAGTACCATCACTGGTAGATGGCAAGGTCTAGAATATATCATGTGGACGACATGGAATCTAGATCAAGAGTTATTTAGAAATCTAGTTATTTCTATAGCGAGTTCTAATAATGATCCTGCCATTATCGCTCAAGAAATGGTGGATCGATTTGTTCCAAAAACATTACATACTACGGCAGACTATGCTCTAGCAACACAAGTATTTAAAGGAGATGTGCCTCAAAATTATTATGATAACATGCAATGGAATCTTCAATGGGGTTCTGTTCCTTATCAAGTGGTTTTATTGCTGCAACACATTTTTAGAATGCCAGAATTTCAACTTAAATAAATAGCGCTATGTGTGATACTCATAAAAAACATCAAGATCCTAATTCACAGGCGCATCACGAAGAGCATGAAGCTTGGAGTCGAAGAACTTTTTTACAAGCCCTAGGCATTGCCGGTGCAGGAACATTTGCCTTAGGTGGAACACAAATTTCTAGTGCGATGGCCAGTCCTATTACAGCGGCGTTATCATCTAGTACAAATGATCGTGTTTTAGTATTAATAAGACTGAAAGGTGGAAACGATGGTTTGAATACAATTGTCCCTTTAAATCAGTACGGTACTTATGCTTCTCAACGACCTAATATCGCACTTGCTCAAAGTAGTCTTTATAATTTATCGACAGACTATGGATTGCCATCATACATGAGTAGTTTGCAATCACGATGGGGAAATGGAGAGATGAAAGTTGTACATGGTGTAGGGTATGCAGGTCAGGATTTATCACATTTCAGATCTAGTGATATATGGGCAAGTACAGATGCTGTAAATAATGAAGAAACTGGATGGATGGGCAGATTTTTTGAAAATGAGTATCCTAATTTTTTATTGAGTCCGCCAGCAATTCCGCCAGCGATACAAATAGGTAGTTTAGGCAATTTAGCTTTTGAAGGTATACAAACTAATTATGCCTTTTCTGTGGCAGATCCACAACAGCTTTACAATCTAGCGCAAAACGGATGGCAGCACGATGCGTTGAATGTACCACCATGTACTTATGGAGATCAGTTAAGCTTTTTAAGAACAACTACTAATACCACATTTGCTTATGCAGGTGTTATCAATACTGCGTATCAAGCAAGTACAACGCAAGCCACATATGGCAATCATACCATTGCAGATCAGCTGGCAATTGTTGCAAGATTGATTAAAGGTCAATTAGGAACTAAAGTTTATATGGTGACCTTAGACGGCTTTGATACACACGCAAATCAGGCAGGTACGCATGCAGACCGCATGCAAAAATTAGCAGATTCAATTGATGCTTTCTATACAGATCTTGCTGCTTATGGTAATCAGGATGAAGTATTGTGTATGACCATATCAGAATTTGGTCGTCGTGTAGAAGAAAACGGCTCAAACGGTACAGACCATGGCGCTGCGGCACCTATGATGCTTTTTGGCGGTGGATTAAACGGTAATGGCTTTATAGGGACACATCCCAGTTTGACTAACCTAGACGCAAATGGTAATATGATCTACAGTACAGACTTTAGAGATGTATATTCTACCGTTATGAAAGAATGGTTGTGTATCGATCCTACAGTAGTAGATCAGGCCATGCTTAATGGCAATTACAACAATATAAACTTAGGATTTAATTGTACTACTTTATCATCTCCATCTTTTGAAAATCAAGACTTCAAACACTTTGTGGTCAATAGACAAGACAGCGATGTACTTTATCTAAAAATGGATGTAGGGCGCAAGCTGGATATTAAGATTTATAATTTCATGGGCCAGCAAATAGGTCAATTAACAAATGAATATTACATGCCTGGTGTCCATGAGATTGATATAAAAGCAACATTACAAACTCGATTAGCATCCGGTAATTATATCTACAGAATTAGTTCTGGTTCAGATCAGTACTCGAGCCAGTTTTTGATACGATAGCTCTCTGATTATATATTGATTTGTGTTTACGCTTTCGCGAAAGCGTCATCATAACCATCAACCTGCTATAAAAACACGTGCATAGCTGTTTCATTAATCGTAAATTTGCAACTCTCAAAATAAGTTCATGAGCAGTCAACAACGATATACGATTACGGCAGCATTGCCATATACTAACGGTCCAGTTCATATAGGACACCTTGCAGGTGTATATGTGCCTGCAGATATTTTTGCACGTTACCAGCGCATGCGTGGTAGTGATGTAGCCTTTATTTGTGGTAGTGATGAGCATGGTGTTCCCATTACTATTAAGGCAAAAAAAGAAGGTATTACTCCGCAAGAACTGGTAGATCGTTACCATAAAATTATAGGAGATTCTTTTAAAGAATTTGGAATCACCTTTGACCATTACGGTCGCACTAGTTCTACAGAGCATCATAATACAGCAAGTGCTTTTTTTACAAAACTCTATAATGACGGTAAGTTTATAGAACAAGTAACAGAGCAATTATATGATCCAGAAGCAGACCAGTTTCTAGCAGATCGTTTTGTAGTAGGTACATGTCCTAAGTGTGGTAATACAGAGTCTTATGGAGATCAATGTGAGAAATGTGGAACTTCTCATAACGCAACAGATTTAATAGATCCTAAAAGCGCTATTACTGGTAACACACCAGAGTTGAAAGAAACGAAGCACTGGTTCTTGCCACTAGACGAATACAGCGACTGGCTCAACGAGTGGATTGTTGAAGGTCATTCTAAGGATTGGAAAGCAAACGTATTAGGACAAGTAAAAAGCTGGATTACAGATGGTTTGCATCCACGTGCCGTGACGCGTGACCTAGATTGGGGAATTCCGGTTCCTGTAGAAGGAGCAGATGGTAAGGTGCTATACGTTTGGTTTGATGCTCCAATTGGCTATATCTCTGCAACTAAAGAATGGGCGGCACGCGAAGGAAAAAATTGGGAAGATTACTGGAAAAAGGATGATACAAAGCTATTGCACTTTATAGGTAAGGATAACATTGTTTTTCACTGTATCATTTTCCCTGCGATGTTAAAAGCGCATGGCGATTATGTGATGCCAGATAATGTACCAGCAAATGAATTTTTAAATCTAGAAGATGATAAGATTTCTACTTCTAGAAACTGGGCCGTTTGGTTACATGAGTATCTAGAAGATTTCCCTGGACAGCAAGATGTGTTACGTTATGTATTAACGGCAAACGCACCAGAGACTAAGGATAATAATTTTACTTGGAAAGATTTTCAAGCGAGAAATAATAATGAGTTAGTTGCAAATCTAGGGAACTTTGTAAACCGTGTTATAGTGTTGACTAATAAATACTACGACGGTATTGTTCCTGAAACGGCTAATCTTGCTCAAAGAGATCTAGATGTTTTAAAACAAATCAAAGCATTTCCTAAAACCATAGGTGATAGTTTAGATCGTTACCGCTTTAGAGAAGCATTGCAAGAATTAATGAACTTATCCAGTATAGGTAATAAATACATTGCCGAAGAAGGATTAGAGCCTTGGAAACTGGCCAAAACAAATCCAGAGCAAGTGCAAAACATTATGTATGTGTGTTTACAATTAACCACAGCACTAGCCATTTTAAGCGAGCCTTTTTTACCGCATACATCAACCAAATTAAAAAACATGCTTAATTTGAAAGAGTGTCACACTGAGCCTGTCGAAGTGCCTCGCTCTGGATGGAATCGCGTAGCCAGTGACGAACCACTACTACCATCCAACCACAAAATCAATAAAGCCGAGTTGCTTTTCTCTAGAATAGAAGATGAGCAGGTAACCGCACAATTAGAAAAATTAGAAGCCACCAAAGCTGCAAATGCGGCAACAACACCTAACCTTATGCCACAAAAAGACGAAACGAACTACGACGACTTCATGAAAATGGACTTGCGAGTAGGAGAAATTCTTACTGCCGAGAAAATGCCTAAAACAGATAAGTTGATGGTTATGACGGTTGATACAGGAATCGATAAAAGAACCATAGTATCTGGAATCGCACAACACTTCAGTGCAGAGGAATTAGTAGGTCGTAAAGTAACCGTACTGGCAAATCTTGCTCCTAGAAAACTACGTGGTGTAGAATCTCAAGGAATGATTTTACTGGCTGAAGATCCAGAAGGAAAATTAGTATTTGTAAATCCAGATGATGCGGTTGTGAATGGAGCTACTATAGCATAAAAAAGATTTTCCGTAGGCAGGCATAAGTCTGCCCTTAGGAAATAAATACTACCTACTAAACTAATATTTAATTATTCAGGATATATAACTTCCCAAATAGTTCCATCTATTTCATCAAAACGGATGACACCAAAATTTTGATCATAATAGATAACATTAATATTGTGTAATAAATTTGAAGTGGTTGAACTGGAATTCCTTACCTGATTAGATCCGGAATCAAATTTAACTACTTTGTTGAAATGCATATTATTTACTTGAAACATTCCAACTTCTGTAAATTCATTTTCTCTTAAAAATAGATTTGCCGGATTCTGACTTCCTGAAAGTCCAAATCCATTAATTGAAACGTTCCATAATGGAAAATTAAGCGATTGCTTAAATGAAGAATGGCTTTTATTGACGTAATAATGCATTTGTTCTCTATACGTATGACTATTCGTGTCGTGCTCTAGCAATGTCATTTTAATCACTTGACTATCAAATGTATGCTGAGGTTTGCGATTATTGCCTGAACTGAGAAAGAATCCTGGTCCAGAAATAGGATAATATCCTCTAGCACAATTATCAACTTCAATTACCTCAAAGTTTAGTATTTCATTGTTGTCGTTCTTGTATTGGATAATTTGACCTTCAAAATAGTTGTAAGAAATACTCTTTTCCTCTTGCTCTTCTGTGAATGAATAAGTCGGATTTGTAAAATTGCATTGCTCTTTTACATCATCTTCAGAGCAACCTGAAATCAAAACAAGTAAAAAAAAATAATAGAAAATGTAATTGATTTAAATATTTTGTAAGTCATTACATCAAATTTTGATATTTAAATGTAACGATTTTATATCAAAACTATTGCATTTTTGATTCTGACATAGCATAAGCTAGTCACTATTGTGAAGAACAAAAAGTCGTATGTTAGTAACCAATATTTAATTTTCAAATAGATTTTCATATTTGACATGCTAACTATTGGTGTTGGCATTGACTAAATATAATTGCGAAAAATCTAGCCAAATTCCCAGCAACCCAAAAACCTAATCACCCAATTAATCCTTCCACTCCGCAATAAAAAGATTTGTATCGCGTCCACCGCCATTATTACGATTAGAAGAGAAGGCTAGGTATTTACCGTTGTTTGAAAATACAGGAAATGCGTCAAAAGTTTCACCGTGTGTAATGCGTTCTAGACCAGTTCCATCAGTATTAATCATATAAAGATTGAAAGGAAAACCACGCTCTGCCTCAAAGTTTGAAGAGAATAATACACGTTTTCCATCTGGTAAAAAGAAAGGCGACCAGTTGGCATTTCCTAGCTGAGTCAATTGGCGTAAATCAGACCCATCTGCATTACAAATGTAGAGTTCCATCTCTGTAGGCTGCACCAGTCCTACTTTCAATAAGTCTTTATATTCTTTGATTTCTTCTTCAGTTTTAGGACGTGAAGAGCGGAATATCAATTGCGATCCGTCAGGTGAGAAGAAAGCACCACCATCATAACCTAATTCATAAGTGATTTGCTTCACATTACTACCATCTATATCCATAGTATATAATTCTAGATCACCACTACGGTCACTGGTAAAGACTATTTTATCACCTTGTGGAGAAACAGTAGGCTCGGCATCATAACCTTTTTCGTTCGTCAATTGAGCTGTGATATTTCCATCTAGATCTGCCACAAAAATGTCGTAACTGTCATAGATAGGCCATACATATTTACCATTTTCCTTAAGTGGTGTGTCTGGACAATCATCCATCGCAAGGTGCGTACTCGCATAAATGATATGCTCATTATCTGGTAAAAAATATGCGCAAGTCGTTCTTCCTTTACCGGTAGAGACCATTTTAGGCACGCTTTCGCGAAAGCTGTCTCCATTATTCATCAAGAACATTTGATCACATTCTACATCCCAAGCGGTGTTGTTGCTTTGAAACACCAATTGTTTATCATCAAAACTCCAGTAAGCCTCGGCATTATCGCCACCAAAGGTTACCTGCTGGATATCCTTAAAGTGTTTTTCACCTTCCATGATTAATGGATTGTCATTTTGTGGTGCTATATTTTCTATTTGTGAAGAGGTAGTTTCTTCAGTTTTTGAGGCTTCTTTACAGCATACAACAGCCATTAATGCGATTAGAAATAGGAACGTTCTCATGGATGATTTAATTTTGAGCAAAATTACAAGCTTGATATGAGAATCACGATATTTTTTATAGCCATTTGTTTATTAGCCTCTTGCAAGACCGATTTAAAGAATCTAGAACCTGTAAAAGGCAATATGAAAGCCGATGTGGTTTATCTAGCATCAGACGACTTGCAAGGTCGTGAGACCGGTACTTCTTATGAATTGCAAGCAGCAGATTATATCGCAAAACGCATGAAAGAATCTGGTCTGGAACCTAAAGGTAATGCGGGAACTTATTTCCAAACTTTTTCCTTTAAACCATCCAGTGATCCACATCAAGAAGCCGCTTTTACAGACGAGAAAGGCGATGCATTTCTTACTGGTACTAACGTTCTAGGTTATATTGATAATGGCGCTGCACAAACAGTAGTCATAGGTGCGCATTATGATCACCTAGGAATGGGTGGTGAAGGTTCTCTACATCGTGAAGGAGAAGCTGTTCATAACGGAGCAGATGATAACGCTAGTGGTGTTGCGGTTATGTTAGATCTAGCTTACGAATTGAAAACGAGCGAGAAAAAAGGAAACAACTATTTATTCATGGCTTTTTCAGGCGAGGAAATGGGATTATTAGGGTCTAATTACTTTACTAAAAACCCTACCATAGCCTTAGATTCTATTACTTACATGATTAATATGGATATGGTAGGACGATTGAATGAAGAAAAAACACTTGCCGTTTATGGAACAGGAACTTCACCACGATGGAACCAAATCATCAATGCCGTAAACAAAGACTTTAATCTCGCTTTAAATGAAAGTGGTGTAGGTCCTAGTGACCACACATCATTTTACTTAAATGATATTCCCGTACTGCATTTCTTCACAGGGCAACATGAAGATTATCACAAACCAGGCGACGATGCTGATAAGTTGAACTATGAAGGAATGCAGCAAATCTCAGATTATATACTAAGAATCACAGCAGAGTTTGACAACGCAGGGAAACTAGCCTTCAGAAAGACTAAAAATGAAAGCGAAGAAGTACCACGTTTTAAAGTAGGTCTAGGCGTAGTTCCAGATTATTTGTTTACAGGAAAAGGAATGCGCATCGATGGAATAAGCGAGGAAAAGCCAGCGCAAAAAGCAGGCTTAATGAAAGGTGATATCGTTGTAAAATTAGGAGATAGCACGATAGTAGATATGATGAGTTACATGCGCACACTAGCAACATTTGATAACGGCGATAAAACCAAAGTTACCGTAGATCGTGATGGTAAAATGGTAGAGAAAGAAATTGAGTTTTAAGCTTTGAGTTTTGATTTTTTCCATAAATAAAATTGCTAATGTGCTCAACTTGAATACAACAAAAATTCAGTATTAAATAAGTTTCAATTTTATTTTTCTATTTACTTTTTCAGACTACTTTTGCACCCAATCTCAAGGGGTGCTTTTAGAAATAGAGGCTGAGATTATACCCAAGGAACCTGGGCGAGTAATGTCGCTAAGGGAAAAGATGTAAACTGGTTTTGATGTGTGAATTATTTCGCTTTCGCGAAAGCGTGCATCTAATTAATTTATGTCAAGAGAATCCTTCAAACATTTTATTTTAATCAAACCGAATAAATGCCCCTTTTATTTGAACTTAAACAAAGTTCTTATGAAACATTTATCTCGCGTTGTAATTGCTATGGCATTAACCATAACCGGCCTAGCAACAGCGCAAACAACACAAGAAGCAGACACCACAAAATCTGAAAAACTAGATGCGGTGCTTGTAAAAGCCGTACGTGTAAACGCAAAATCGCCTATTACACACAGCAACCTTACTAAAGAAGAAATTGCAAAACGTAACTTAGGACAAGACATTCCTATTCTTCTTAATTTTTTACCATCTGTAGTAACGACTACTGATGCTGGTGCAGGAATAGGTTATACAGGATTAAGAGTGCGTGGTGTGAGTTCACAATCTACTAACGTGACCATCAACGGTATCCCTTATACAGATGCAGAATCGTTAGGTACTTTTTGGGTCAATCTAGGAGACTTTTCTTCTTCTGTAGAGAGTTTACAACTACAGCGTGGAGTAGGAACTAGCACTAATGGTAGTGGTGCCTTTGGCGCAAGTATTAATGTGTTAACTGATGCAGTATCCAAAGAATCCAGCGGTGAAATCTCTAATTCTATAGGTAGTTTTAACAGTAGAAAGCACACCGTAAAGTTCTCAACAGGTCTCATGAATGATCACTTTGAGATTGCTGGTAGATTGTCTAATATACAATCTGATGGTTATATCGACAGAGCGACCTCAGATTTAAAGTCGTATTTCTTACAAGGTGCTTATGTAGACGATAATACCTTAATTAAAGCGGTAACCTTTGGTGGTAATAATGTTACTTATCAATCTTGGTTTGGTATTGATAGAACAACACTTAGGGAAAACAGAACCTTTAATCCAGCTGGTCAATATGAAGATGAAAATGGTGACACTCAATTTTATGATAACGAGGTAGATGATTATAGACAAGATCACTATCAATTACACTGGAACCAGCGTTATAACAGAAACTGGTCTACTAACATAGGGTTGAACTATACTTACGGACGTGGATTCTTTGAACAGTTTAAAGAAGATGATGACTTTTCTACTTATGGATTTGATGAACTAATAGTTGATGGACAGACCGTAAACACAACAGATTTAATACGTCGTCGCTGGTTAGATAACGACTATTACGTCCTTAACGCGAGTGCAAATTATAAAAATAGAAATCTAGACATGATTTTCGGGACATCCATCAGTCATTATGATGGTGATCATTATGGTGAGGTGATATGGGCAAGATTTGCAAGTCAAAGCAATATTAGAGACCGTTATTATGATGGTAATGGTAAAAAGAATGACTTCTCAGTATTTTCAAAAGCTACTTACAAGCTTAATGATAGAGTACAACTATATGGTGATTTACAAGTAAGAAATGTAAATTATTCTACGTCTGGGATCACATCAGATCTTGTAGAATTGTTAGTTGATGAGAATTACACATTCTTTAACCCTAAAGCTGGTGTAACATATAAGTATAATGATAATAATGATTTATACCTATCGTATGCAAGAGCAAATAGAGAGCCTAATAGAAACGATTTTGAAAGTGACTCTTCTATCAGACCAGAACAGTTGAATGACTTTGAACTAGGATGGCGTCACAAAGAAGGCAACTTCTCCTTTAATGCAAACGGTTACTTAATGTTATATAATGAGCAATTAGTGTTAAGTGGTGAGTTAAATGATGTAGGTGCACCATTAAGAACTAATAGTGGTGAAAGCTATCGTTTAGGTCTAGAATTAGAAGCTGTAATACCCGTTAATAGTAAGCTTACGATTCAGCCTAATCTAGCTTTAAGCAGCAATAAGAATAAAGAAACCATAAGATCATTTGATGGAGAGTTACAAAATCTAGGCAGTACTGATATCGCTTTTTCACCAGAAGTAGTAGCCGCAAATGCTATTGTTTTTCAACCTATAAAAAATCTACAACTTTCTTTACTTAGTAAATTTGTTGGTGAGCAGTTTATGAGTAATACTGAGGCGCAAGAATCTAAATTAGACAGCTATTTTACAAATGACATCAATTTAATTTACACCATTAAGCCACGATCAGTATTTAAAACTATTGTGTTTACTGCGCTAGTAAATAACATCTTTGATGAGAAATATGAGTCTAACGGTTATTACTTTACCTATGATGACGATTTCTCTAATCCAGGCACCATCACAACTGTAGAAGGTAATGGATTCTATCCTCAAGCAGGTATTAACTTCTTAACTGGAGTAACACTTACTTTTTAAAAAGTAGAATAAAATTTATTAAGGTTCTAATCTAGATGTGATTTTAAATATCACGCTAGGTTAGAGCCTTTTTTAATTAAAGACTCTAATAATATTACCACTACGTTCTACACGATAAGCTTTTAAACCATATTGTCCGCCACCTTGTGTAGGCTGGCCATTAAAGATACTGTACTCATTATTATCATCTGTACACGGGCAAGATGCCGTGATGCCAGAAACCGTCATTTTAGAGCACTCATTAGGCGAGTGATTAGGGTCACTCAATTCATATGCAAAGTATTGAGAATTTCCAGGATGATATATGACAAAACCACGCAAACCACCACTATTAACCACTACAAAATTACCAGGAAAGTTTAAAGCACCATATTGTGGTAAATTAGTATTCAATTCTACCTGAAAGGCAAGATTAACAAGAAATGGATTGTTGCGAGCGTCATCATCACTCGCACACGACAATGCGATAAACAGCACACTTATAATAAACGCTTTACGCATAATTTAGTTTCTTTTAAAGACTTCAAATGTATAACGATGATATTGATATTTAGTATATTTGTTTTTGAAATCCCGCAGCAATGATGGGATTTTGTTATTTATATTCTTGAGAGCTGATAATGTTGAAGTGCTTTTGAGTATATCGCTATTGCGAAAGCTGACTAAAAACAGCCTCGCAATTCACTAAAAATGAACAACTATGAGTAACATATCGTACTATACAGAAGAAGGATTTAAAAAATTAAAAGATGAGCTGAAGCAGCTTAAAGACATAGAGCGTCCTAAAGCGTCACAGGCCATCGCCGAAGCAAGAGATAAAGGTGATTTAAGTGAAAATGCAGAATATGATGCTGCCAAAGAAGCTCAAGGAATGCTAGAAATGCGTATTTCTAAACTGGAAGCTGTCGTGGCAAATGCACGTATTATTGATGAGAGTGATCTAGATATGTCTAAGGCGTTAATCCACAGTAATGTGAAGATTAAAAACTTGAACAACAACATGGTGATGAACTATAAACTCGTTGCCCAAAGTGAATCTGACTTGTCAAAAGGTCACATCTCAGTAGATTCTCCTATAGGTAAAGCTTTACTAGGTAAAGAAGTAGGTGAAGTTGCGGAGGCTGTTGTACCTGTAGGAACAATTAAGTTAGAAATTTTAGAAATCTCTAGAGGATAGTTATGAGCATATTCACAAAAATTATTAACGGTGAGATTCCATGCTATAAAGTTGCAGAAAACGACGACTTTATCGCATTTCTAGATATCAATCCTAATGCACCTGGTCACACACTATGTGTGCCCAAAAAAGAAGTCAATAAAATATTTGACCTAGATAGTGAGACTTACTTTGACTTAATGGATTTCTCTAGAGAAGTAGCACTTGCGTTGAGAGAAGAAGTGACTTGCCAGCGTATAGGTATGAGCGTGATAGGACTAGAAGTTCCTCATGTACACGTTCATTTAATACCACTAAGGGATATGGAAGACATGCGATTTGTAAATAAAGTATCACTATCTGATGAAGAAATGCAAGACATCGCTACGAGAGTTAAGGCGCGATTTGATTCCTAATTAAAAATTCTGCCTCACAAACCCTAAGACCTTTAAGGTTGTGTTCAATAACACCATAAGATTTAATGATATCATTAACAGGTAGATTAACGAGATAGGTTTTACCTTTGTAAAAAATTAATAATATGTACCCAGCAGAATTAGTTCAACCGATGCGTGATGATTTAGGAAACGCAGGATTTGAACACTTATATACCGCAGACGCTGTAAATAGCGCAATTAATAAAGAAGGAACAACACTAGTAGTAGTAAATTCAGTATGTGGATGTGCTGCTGCAAACGCACGTCCTGGAGCAAAAATGTCTTTAGAAAACGCAAAAAAACCAGACCATATCGTGACGGTATTTGCAGGTGTAGATCGTGAGGCAGTAGATGCAGCAAGAGCAGCGATGATTCCTTTCCCACCTAGTTCACCTAGTATGGCATTATTCAAAAATGGTGAGTTAGTACACATGCTAGAGCGTCACCACATTGAAGGTCGTCCAGCAGAGATGATTGCAGAGAATCTTAAAGAAGCTTACAACGAGAATTGCTAGTACATTTCTAGTTTAAAAATTATTAAAAAGGTTGTGTAGATTTACACAACCTTTTTTGTTTTTAAATAATTAATTCTTTTACTATGCACGCATATCAATTGATTCAAACATCGATGGATATGCACAGTTTGCATTATATATTTGTGCCATGCAAAAAATTATCTCGTATCCCTTAACGATACTACATTTCATACTCTTTTTTTTGATGCTGGTGATATTCCATCCTATCCAGTTGATATGTCATAAAATTTGGGGTTATGATGCCCATAGAAAAAGCGTTGCCATTTTAAATTGGTTTTTAATGCAAACCCAGCTGCCGCTTTTCAACACCTTTGATTTTAAGTTTAAAGAAGAATTGCCGGTAGGGCCATCATATATATTTGTGAGTAATCACCAGAGCATGTTTGACATACCACCATTGATTTATCACTTGCGTCACTATCATGCAAAGTTTATTGCAAAAAAAGAACTCGCAAAAGGAATCCCTAGTATATCTCTCAACCTGCGCATAGGTGAGAACTGTGCCATTGATCGCAAGGATGCAAGACAATCTATTGCGGCTTTAATCAAATTTGCAAAAAACGTCTTTGAGAAGAAACGTAGCGTCGTGATTTTTGCCGAAGGTTCTAGAAGCCGCACAGGTGTACCTAAGCCCTTTAAAACAAAAGGTTTATTGACCCTTTTCAAATATATACCTGATGCTATCGTTGTACCAGTAACGGTAAACAACTCGTGGAAAGTGGATCGATATGGTAAATTTCCATACGGTATCGGTAATAAGATTTCTGTATTAGTGCATGAACCTATCCCTATCGCTGGACGTAATGGAGAAGAAATTATAGCACAGGCAGAATCTGTGGTGCATGGCGCGGTTACCAGCACAGCAATAGATTCATAAGGGAAGATATGCTGTAAATAACTGATTATTATTGTAATTACGCTTCTGCGAAAGCGAACTAAACATTAAAACGCGTACTTTTAAAGTCTATTAAAAAATATATGAATATCAAGCCCCTTAAAAATATACGCATCGAGGTGATGCAATCGCTAGAGAGCAAGGTTCAATCTTTCATGGATGAATACTTAATCCCTATCGATAAGATATGGCAGCCTACTGATTTTTTGCCTAATTCGCAAGAAGATACTTTCTTTGATGAGGTGACAGAATTAAGAGAGCTGGCAAAAGAACTACCTTATGATTTTTGGGTAGCCTTAGTAGGAGATACCATTACTGAAGAAGCATTACCTACCTATGAGTCCTGGCTTATGGATGTAGAAGGTATTAATCAAGTAGAAGGAAAAGGTAATATATGGTCTAAATGGGTGCGCCAGTGGACTGGTGAAGAGAACCGCCATGGTGACGTGTTGAACAAGTATCTTTACCTATCTGGTCGTGTGGACATGCGCGAGATAGAGATTACTACACAACATTTGATTGCAGACGGTTTTGATATAGGAACAGATCGCGATCCATATAAAAACTTTATCTATACGAGTTTTCAAGAACTAGCCACATACATATCGCACAATCGAGTTGCAAAACTTGCGCGTGGTTATGGAAATAGTGCGCTATCTAAAATGTGTCGTATGATATCTGGTGATGAAATGCGCCATCATAAGGCATACAGCATGTTTGTTACAGAAATTTTTAAGGTAGACCCTAATAATATGATGGTTGCTTTTAAAGATATGATGGTTAATAAAATAGTGATGCCAGCCATGTTTTTAAGAGAAGCAGGACAATCTATGGGATCTGCTTTTGAAGATTTTTCAAATAGTGCACAGCGTATAGGTGTATATACCGCACAAGATTATATCGATATCATGCAAAAACTTATTGATATGTGGGATATAGCAAATATGAAAGGATTGAGTGAAGAGGCAGAGAAAGCACGTGATTACTTGATGAAACTTCCTGCACGTATGGAACGTATCTCACAACGTATAAAAATCCCGCAAGAGATAACTCGTTTTTCATGGGTAAATCCAGCCATGACTACATAATATAATGATTATTATAGTATAAAAATCCCTAGATCTTTTCTAGGGATTTTTTGTTTAGATTAAATTGAAGTTCTTCGGCTTGATTATTGATTGCTCATTACAATGTCTTATTAAGTTATTACATTTACGATTCATGAAAATCTACCAAAACAGTCTGCGCAATCGCATTTTTATAGCGATGATTTTATTGACACTTATCTCCAGTCTACTTATTGCTGGAATGTCCATATATCAATCTAGAGAACAGGCTAAAGATTACCATTCAAAAAGATTACAACGTAAAGAGCAAGCTATTAAGGAACAAATAGCCTATGAACTGCGCAAGACAGACTTTGAGGTGGTGACAGAAAATCTTCAATTTATTTTTAGAGAAGAGATTTATGGGATCAGTGATATTCATGGTATGCCTGTAAATATGTATGATTTACAAGGACGCTTAATTAAGACTTCAAAACCTAAACTTAAAGCCGATAGTCTAGAACTACAAATCAATCATATCATATTAGAAGGTCTTAAAGCCTCAGACACTAGACGTTATGTCATTGAATTTGAAGAAGATGGGAAGAAGTATTTATCTAGTTACTCTTATCTTACTGATAATCAATTTAAAAACATAGCAATTCTTAACTTGCCTTATCTTGAGAATGATGATTTTATGAATTATGAGCTCAAGGAATTTCTGACTAGGCTTTCTGGGATTTATGTATTGATGTTCTTGTCTTCTATCTTTTTGGCTTACTTTCTTTCTAAGTACATTACTAAATCTATAAGCCGTATCAGCGATCGATTTAAAGAGATTAATATCGCACAACGCAATGATAAGATTGTTATAGATGAGTCTGATGCTGGTGAGTTAAAGGCACTGGTAATGTCCTATAATAATATGGTGGATCAACTAGAGGAAAGTGCTGTTAAATTAGCTACTAGCGAGCGTGAGCAAGCCTGGCGTGAAATGGCAAAACAGGTCGCGCACGAGATTAAAAATCCGTTGACGCCCATGCGATTAACGGTACAAAGTTTTCAACGTCGTTTTGATCCGTCAGATCCAGATTCACGAGAAAAGCTCAAAGAGTATAGTAATTCACTTATTGAGCAAATCGATGTGATGAGTAATATTGCTAGCGCATTTTCTACTTATGCGACCATGCCAGCACAAAAAAGTGAGGAGACAGACGTACCTATGGTAACGCAACTTGCACTAGATATTTTTAATGAATCTTATATCACTTATGAAGAAGATGCGGCTTCATTGTTTGCCATTTTTGACCGTACACAACTTATACGAGTGGTTACTAATCTAATAAAGAATGCCATACAGGCATTAGATACCGATAGGTCTCCAGAGATCAAAGTATCTGTTACGCATGATGAATACAACGTTTATTTGAAAGTAAAGGACAATGGGACTGGTGTTCATGAAGATCATCAAACTAAAATATTTGAGCCTAAGTTTACTACAAAAAACAGTGGTATGGGATTGGGTCTGGCGATGGTTAAGCAAATCGTAGAGAATTTTAAGGGTACGATTACCATGACTACTCAGGTAAATGTAGGGACCGAATTTACGGTTCAAATACCTAGATCTCGATAGATCCGCTTTCGCGAAAGCAATACTAGAACATCTTATCATATTTTTAAAGATTCAAATTCTTGCTATAAGGTTGTTATGTCTATTTTTACATCAGTAAAAAACAAAGATCATGAACAACATTCTAGTTACTACCGAAGATAAAATCACTACTATAACTATTAATAGACCTAGTAAGCTTAATGCATTAAATAAAGAAACCATTGCAGAATTAAGTGAGGCTATAGATAGTGCGGAAGATGATGAAAACACAAGAGTTATCATTTTAACCGGTAGTGGAGAAAAAGCTTTTGTCGCTGGTGCAGATATTGCAGAGTTTGCAGATTTCTCTCCAGAACAAGGTAAAGAGCTTGCGGCGCATGGACAAGAAATTCTTTTTAATAAAGTTGAGAATTGTTCTAAGCCAGTTATTGCTGCTGTAAATGGATTTGCTTTAGGTGGCGGACTTGAACTTGCAATGTCTGCTCATTTTAGAATTGCTAGTGATAATGCAAGAGTAGGATTACCTGAGGTTTCCTTAGGTGTTATACCAGGTTATGGTGGTACACAGCGTTTACCACAATTAGTAGGTAAAGGACGTGCAATGGAAATGATTATGACTGCAGGTATGATTGATGCTGCGACTGCGCACTCTTATGGATTAGTAAACCACGTTGTGACACAAGAAGAGTTGATTTCTACTTGTGAGAAAATCGCTGGAAAAATAATGAGAAACAGTCCTGTAGCAATAGGTGCTGCAATTGATGCTGTAAATGCTGGTTATATAGATGGAGTAGATGGTTATCAGGCAGAGATTGATTGCTTTGGAGCATCTTTTGGTACAGACGACTTTAAAGAAGGAACGACTGCGTTTTTAGAGAAGAGAAAAGCTGAGTTTTAGAAATAAAACTTTTAAAAATGAAAAAAGGGCAGATTTATTTCCGCCCTTTTTTCATTTAATTCTTTAAAATTTGAATTTATCCTCTAAACAAAAAGAAATCATCTTTCATATCTTCAATCTTTTCATCTTTGTTAGTGATAATATAATCGAGAGCTTTTTCAGTGAATTCAAGACCTTTATCTGTAAGTGAAACAACTTGATTGTCGATAGTGATCATGTTATTTTTTTCGGCAAGTCGCAATACAGAATTAGCTTTTACTTTACGCCAGTTGATATGTTCTTGAAGGTGAGCTACTCTACGCTCGTTTATGCTATCGTGATTGTTTAGATGTAATAAAAAGGTAAGTAAGGAAACCTCTTTACGCTGTCTATTTTGTCTAAACAGTACGGCGATTAATCCTTTACTAGGTGCAAAAAGATAAATTAATAGAAATAGCATTCCTAATACCGTTGTGATAGATCCAGAAATAGAGGCGTCTAACCAGCGTGCAAACCAATATCCACCTATAGCACTTCCTACACCAAATAAAACAGAAAGAACCAGCATCTTGCGTAAATCTGTCGTTAATAAATATGCAGCAGCAGCAGGTGCTATCATCATCGCAACGACTAGAATAGCACCTACAGCATCAAAAGCTGCGACTGTTGTCACAGAGGCAACACTCATTAATCCATAATGTAAAATTACAGGTGAAAATCCTAAAGCACTAGATAGTCCAACATCAAAAGTGCTGATTTTTAACTCTTTATAAAACGCAAATAGTAATACAAGTGTTATCACTAATATCACTGAAATAGTCCATAATCCTTTAGGTCCAAAATCAGCATTATCGATAATAAGTCTATCAAATGGTGCATAAACGAGATCACCCAGTAGCACAGCATCCACATCTAAATGTACATCATTAGCATTTTGAGCAATTAATATAACACCTATACTAAACAGTGCTGGAAAAACTAATCCTATTGCGGTATCTTCCTTTACGAGTCCTGTTTTTTGTATGAGTTCTACAAGAACTACTGTGATGATACCACTAAAAGCGGCAAAAATAATTAACCATGGAGATGCTAGATCATGTGTGATAAAAAAACCAATTACAATCCCTGGTAAGATAGAATGACTAATGGCATCACTTATCAATGCCATCTTGCGCAATACAAGAAAAACACCTGGAATCGCACAGGCAGCAGCAGTTACGGCAGCTATAAGCTGTATGTCAATCATAGGACTCATGACTCTGGTAGATTATTGTTGTATAAATTTGCTGCCGTTTCAAAACCGTCTTCAGTCATGGACCAGTTTTGGCCTTGAATAGTAATCCACTTTTTCTCTTCTAGTTTAGACAGTGTTTTTTTAGTAAACCCTTGAAAGCTATTTAAAATCCTAATGGCGTGCGGTCGTGATATATCGTCGTGATCGCGCACAATATCATACATAAAATACAGTGTTTTCTTAAGTTGAAGATCGCGTCTGTTTTTAATCAGTCTTATTTGTTTAAAAATAATACCTCTTTCTGGTGAAAATAGAAAGGATACAATCACAAAAATCGCTGCCACTAATACGATAACTGGTCCAGTAGATAGATTATTCTGACTAGCGCTAATAGCAGTTCCAAAAACTCCCGAAAAAGCACCAAATATGGCAGCAAGCATTACCATTGTACTTAATCTATTGGTCCATTGTCTAGCAGCAGCAGCAGGCGCGAGTAACATCGCACTCATTAATACTACACCTACAGTTTGTAGGCCTATTACAATAGCCAGAACTATAAAAAAGCTTATTAAGCCATCAATGAACCTGGTATTAAATCCTAAAGTCATCGCATAGTTTTTATCAAATAGCAATAGCTTAAATTCTTTCCAAAATAATAACATCACTAACAGGCTAATCCCAGTAACTATGACCATTAATAGTACATCACTTTCTACTAGGGTTGCCGCCTGACCAAAGAGATATTTATCTAATCCTGCTTGATTTGCATTAGGTTGTTTTTGAATGTAGGTCAATAATAACATCCCAAAACCGAAAAATAGGCTTAATATCAGACCTAATGCCGTGTCTGTTTTCAAATGTGTTTTTGTGGTAATACCACGTATCCAGAAAACGCCTATAAGTCCACTTACTAAAGCACCTAATAGTAAAACATTGGAATCTTTTGCGCCAGTAATTAAAAAGGCAATCGCAATACCTGGTAATGCAGCATGAGAAATGGCATCGCCTAGAAGGCTTTGCTTACGTAGTACGGCAAAACTTCCTAGCATGCCACATATAGCACCTAGAACGGCAGTTCCTAGTGTAATGGTGCGCAAGGTATAGTCTGTAAAGTATTGAGTAATGTCCATATTATTGTTGAACTGCTACTTTATAATTAATACCATAGGTTTTAGTCAGGTTATCATCATTAAAAATATCCTTTACGGGACCTGTTGCGATGTGTTTCACATTTAAGAAAGTTACCCAATCAAAATATTCTGGTACTGTTTGCAAGTCATGATGAACAACGATAACTGTTTTACCTGCTTTACGTAGTTCTTTTAAAATATTGATAATAGCAATCTCAGTAGTAGCGTCTACACCTTGAAAGGGTTCATCCATAAAATAGATAGCAGCATTTTGAACTAACGCACGAGCTAGAAAAATACGTTGTTGTTGTCCTCCAGAAAGTTGACTTATCTGTCTGTTTTTAAAAGCAAGCATACCTACTTTTTCAAGTGCTTCTAGAGATAGTTTCTTCTCCTTTGCGCCAGGTCTTTTAATCCATCCTAGTGAGCCATAAGTACCCATCATGACTACATCTAGTGCGGTAGTTGGGAAATCCCAGTCTACACTACCTTTTTGAGGTACATATGCTACTTTATCACGTTGCTTAATATAGGGTTTACCATAAATTGCAACAGATCCAGCAATAGGATCAATGATGCCCAGTATGGATTTTATTAAGGTTGATTTTCCGGCACCATTAGGACCTACTATGGCCATTAAAACACCTTCAGGAATAGATAAATCGATATCCCACAAGACTGGTTTATAATTATAAGCGACAGTTAAATCATCTACGGCTACGGCTATTTTAGGTTCCATTATTTAAGTGCATTTACTATGGTGTTGACATTGTGTCTATACATACCTATGTATGTACCTTCATCAGTACCTGCGCTACCTAGTGCGTCACTGTAAAGTTCTCCACCTATTTCAACTACGTGATCCTGTGCTTCAACAGCAGCTTGTAGAGCCTCTACGGTACGTCTAGGAACACTGCTTTCTACAAATACAGCTTTAATTTTATGTTCAATTATAAATTGAGTAATACGTTGTACATCTTTAACACCAGCTTCTGTTGCGGTAGAAAGACCTTGTAGACCTACCACTTCAAAGTCATAACTGCGACCAAAGTAATTGAAAGCATCATGTGCGGTAACCAGAATACGGTTTTCCTTAGGCAGCTCTTCTATCTTATCACTGAGTTCCTCATTCAATGTATTTATTTTTTCTAGATATATATCTCTGTTTTTTTCAAAAGCGACTTTGTTTTCAGGATTGTATTTAATTAAAGTCTCTGTCACATAATCTGTTATTTGTGTCCAGTAATTGATATCAAACCAGATGTGTGGATCATAATTACTTGCAAAATAATCACTACCTATCAATGTTGATTTATCAATTGCATCACTTACCGCTATAGTAGTTTTACCACGCGCATTCATTTTTTCAAATACATCTACAAGCTTCCCTTCTAGATGTAGTCCATTATAAAAAATTAGATCTGCGTTTGCCAGTTTGGTCATGTCACCTTCACTAGGTTTATAAAGATGAGGATCTACACCACTGCCCATCATACCTTGTGTTTCAATAAGGTCACCACCTATATTTTCTACCAGGTCTGTAATCATTGTTGTGGTGGTAACGACTTTTAATTTACCGTTATCTTCCTTTTGTGTTCCACAGCTTATAAGTAGTATGGATAGTAGTATGTAAAGAGTGTTTTTCATAATTGTGTATTGTGATTACGCTTTCGCGAAAGCGTGATTTTTACTTTTTTAAGATTCTATAACTGAATCCAAAGCTAAATAGCAATTCTTGATTAGTATTACTGCTTTGAAAACCAGTACCAATTGTAGCATCGAGCTGTAAATTATTGTTGACGAGATAAGTCATACCTGCATCTCAAAGATGTCCAGCTTGATCACTTTCTGGAAAGAAACCATATACCTCTGCATAGGCGCCAATTTTTTCTGTAATAGAATAGCCATATGCGAGTGAATATATATATTCTAAGGATCGATCATCTCCTATTCTTGCACCTAGATTATAGGCTAATCCCGCACGATCATTTAGTGTATGGTCAAAGGAAAATAGAAAATCCATACCGGTGTCTTCCGGTTTAAACTCGCTTACTGCTGTAAATGGTAATCTTAAGTGACCTAGAAGTCCTATCTGTGGAATCCATCCTTCTTCATCAGTGATTTCAATTTTTGCACCTACAAGTAATGGAGTGAAACCAGTTGCGTCAAAGACTTCTCGACCTCTAAATTTTGTGTTTGAATTTATATAATCCCAACCTAGACGTAATTCAAAATTATCAGAAAGTCCATACCTAAGTAAGGCAGTATTGTATACGGTAGTTTTTATATCATTATCATCAAAACTGTCATCTATAAATAATGCACCTGTTTCAATTTGAAAATTTCCTTTTCCTACGGTATAGGGTGATTCTGTTGCGTCAGGCCTGTCTGTTATTAATGCGTTTTGTGATAGTTCACTGGTTTGTGCAATGGTGATGATAGAGAATAAGAGGCAGGTGGCTAGTAATACTTTTTTCATTTTAATATTTTTAAGTAAAGATTGTCTGCAATTGTTTTTGAGATATGTAATTCTTTTGAGTCTGTTTTGATAAGACATGATCCATCAAAGGCTTCTAAATCAATAAGCTGTATTTGAGTACCTAATTCTATTTGATGTTTATCTAAGTATTGTAAAAATCTAGTAGATGTATCGTGCACGCCAGCGAGAACACCTGATTGCCCTTTTTGTAATTTTGAAATAGCGGTTTTTGCTGTTTTTTCATAATTACCTTGAGCGTCTGGAATGGGATCACCATGGGGATCATATTTTGGATAATCTAATAGTTTATCTAATTCATCTATTAGTTTGCGAGATTGAATGTGCTCTAATTGTTCTGCCACTTCATGCACTTCATCCCATGAGAAATCAAGTTTTTCTACTAAAAACACTTCCCATAATCTGTGTTTTCTAATGATTTGAGTGGCACAATTGATACCATTTTGAGTTAATCGGGTTCCTTTATAAGGTATGTACTCTGCAAGATTTTTATCTGCTAATTTTTTAAGCATATCTGTAACTGATGATGCTTTTGTATTCATACGACCAGCGATGTCGTTTGTGGAAACTAAGTTTTTACCATCTTGAAGATGGTAAATCGTTTTAATATAATTTTCTTCTGATACTGAGTGCATGAGGTAAAGGTAAAGTATTTATTTGTTAAGAGTAAATTAAAGTTTAGTCTTGTCTAAAAATATATTTATTGTAAATTGATTGACACAACCTTAATTTAATGACAGAAGAATTTATAGGATAGAAATGTTAATATAATCGATAAGCTTTATGCCATACCGCGCTCTTTACGAACGATTTCATAAGCTTCTTGTACTTTACGGAATTTTTCTTCGGCACCTTTACGGTAGGCTTCATCCATATCCATTAACTTATCTGGATGGTACCGTTTTGCCATAGTACGATATGCTTTTTTAACTTCGTGATCAGGTACGCTTTTGTCGATTTCGAGAATTTTATATGCGTTATCTCGATCTTTAACAAACATCGCTTTAATTGATACGAAATCACGTTGTGTTAGTCTAAGATAGCCTGCTATTTGTTCGAGAACTCTTAGTTCTGAGTTACTTATATTACCATCTGCCTGAGCAATACCGAAAAGAAAATGAAGTATTTGAATGCGCGATTCAATTCTAGTACGTGCATTTAAAAATTGACAAATACGTGCGGCATTTAACTCTCTTTTTTTTACAACTTCATTAAATATTTTAAATATTTGAGAAGCGCGTTGCTCTCCATAACTCTGTATAAAATAATTGCGTACATACCTCAATTCACTGTCACTAACCTGACCATCTGCTTTTATTACAATAGAGGTAAGTGATAATAAATGTAATTCAAAATCTTGAGGGCTTACTGATTGTGTCTGACCTCGATATGGATTTGAACCTCTATGTGAGTTAGTATTATTGCTAGACGTAAATGCGTTAAAAACTAATCGTAAAACAAAAAATAGAACTATGTAACCTAAAAATGACATTAACTGAATTGAGCGGTGAAAAATATGAATTTACGTTTACTTTGTAGTCAATCCTTATGCCAATTGTGATGTATGACAAGTTGGCTTTAGAAGTTTTCCATTCGTCGACACTTAAACGTCATCCGTCGATAGATAGGTGTGGAATCATCGATATAATCTGAGCAAACTTAATAATCGTATTAATTTGCTATTATATTAAAGGACATGAAAGCACGTAAATTAAAAGTTTTACTCATAGAAGATGATACAATTGAGGTAATGAAAATGCATAGAGCGTTATCTACTTTAAATGAGAAACATACTATCGTTGAGGCAAATAATGGAGAGATGGCTTTGTCGATTTTAGAGAAAAAAGATCAGCTTCCTGATATTATTTTGCTAGATTTAAACATGCCTAAAATTAATGGTATTGAATTTTTATCAATTTTAAAAAAAGACGACCGGTTAAAGTATATACCGACTATTATTCTAACAACATCAAACAATCAAAGAGATTTATTAGCATGTTATAATTTAGGAATAGCTGGATATGTCTTAAAACCATTAAAGTATGAAGATTATGTCGAGAAGATCTCTAGACTTATGTCATACTGGAGTATTAATGAATTATTTATTGCTTAAATAATATGAAAGGAATCGTTTTTACAGAGTTTCTCGATCTAGTAGAAGAGAAATTTGGGTTAGGTATGGTTGATCAAATTATTGAACAATCAGAGTTACCATCTAATGGTGTATATACATCTATAGGGACTTATAGTTTTGCTGAGATGTTGCAGCTTATACAAAATCTAAGTGCAAATACTGGGCTGAGTATCGATCAACTCTTACTAGCTTATGGAGAGCATTTTTTTAATGTTATTGAAAACAGTTATCCTGGACTTCTTGCTACTTATAAAGATCCAATAGAGATGCTTTCTTCAATAGAGAACCATATCCATATTGAGGTTAGAAAGATATATCCAGATGCCGAATTGCCAACTTTTGAGGTATTAGAAAAATCTGATCAACATCTTATTATGATTTATAAATCTAGTCGAGCGATGCATCACTTTGGTCTAGGTTTAATGAATAGGACTTTTGCACATTTTGAAATGACCTCAAATATTAAAATTGAGAAGATTAAAGAAGATGGTACTGAGGTAAAATTTACTATTCATAAAACTTAATGGCAGCTTCTGATGTCGAAATATTAAAACGTGCGCTCGATAGGGAAAAAGCAGCTCGTAAGCAGGCTGAAAAAATCCTGGAACAAAAGGCAGCAGAATTATATGAACTTACTCAAAAGTTACAGCACTCAAATAAGCAATTAGAGTCATTAATAGATGAAAAAACATCAGAGTTAAATGGTGTTTTTGAAAATATTGTTGATGCTTATGTAGTGACTGATCTAGTTGGTAATGTTTTAAAGATGAATGATCCTGCAATAGGATTACTCGAAGCAGACTTTGAAAAAGAGTCTATCAATATCATGAACCTTATTCATCCTACCGAGTATGATAATGTCATGACTAATTTTCAAGAATTAATTAAACATGGCTCATTGACTGATGTTCATGTTAAAATTATGACCAAAAATCAACAGATTAAATTGGTTCATATTAATTGTAGTATTATCTACGATAATCATGGTAAGCCTAAGGCAGCTCAAGGGATTGTACGTGATATAACCAAGAGTAATGAAGATGAGAAAAAACTCATTGAGTCTGAAAATAGGTTGTCAACATTAATTTTAAATCTTGAAAATGCAGTTTTATTAGAGGACGAAAATCGTCAGATCGTTTTAACTAATAATAGGTTTTGTGAGTTTTTTGAGATTCCTATGAGACCTGAAGAAATGGTTGGATTTGACTGTTCTGAAGCGGCCAAAAATTCTAAAGAGTTATTTGTAAATCCAGATGGTTTTATTGCTAAAGTAGATGAAATACTGCGCAATAAAGAGATGGTAACAGGTGATGAATTAGTAATGGTAAACGGAAGAATTCTCGAACGAGATTTTGTACCTATTATTGAAAGCGGTGTCTATAAAGGACATCTTTGGTCTTATAAAGATGTTACATTAAAACGCTCATATCGTAAAAGCCTTGAAGCCCAAAAACAGAAATATAGTAGCATTATTGCTAATATGAATTTAGGACTTGTTGAAGTTGATCAAAATGATAATATATTGATGGTCAACCAAAGCTTTTGTAAGATGAGTGGCTATTCTGAAGAGGAACTAGTTGGGAAAAATGCCGCAGAGAGATTTTTAAATAGTGAAGATCGAAAAATATTTAAAAAAGAAACTGAAAACCGGTTAAATGGTAAATCAAGTTCTTATGAGGTGCAAATCTTTGATAAAAATAACGAGAAAAAATACTGGCTTATTAGTGGAGCTCCTAATTACGATATTAATGGGAAGATAGTAGGCTCCATTGGTATACATTTAGATATAACTGATTTTAAAAGCTTACAGTTGCAAAAGGAGTTATTGCTTTCTCAATTAGCAAAAAGTAATGACGAGTTACATGAATATGCGCATATAGTTTCTCATGATTTGAAAAGTCCTTTGCGCAGCATATATGCTTTAGTCAACTGGTTAAAGGAAGATAATCTTGAAAAATATGATGAGACCAGTTTAAAGAACATCTCTCTAATAGAGGAAACCTTAGAGAAAATGGAGCAACTTATAGGAGATATTCTCGACTATTCTAGTCTTAATTCTACTAATAAAGAGTTTACTGAAATTGATTGTAATGAGTTGTTAGTTGATTTAATAAAGGTCATTTATGTACCTAGTCATATTGAAATTAAGTTACATGGAAAGCTGCCAGTTATAAATGGAGATAGGACTAAGGTTAATCAATTATTTCAAAACCTATTGAGTAACGCTGTTAAGTTTATGGACAAGGATAAAGGACTTATTGAAGTGAGTTTTGAAGAAACGTCTACTCATTATAAGTTTAAGATTAAGGACAATGGAATAGGGATTGATCCAGCATTCCATGATAAAATATTTAAAATATTTCATGCTTTAAATAAGAACAAAGATTCTACCGGGATAGGATTGTCAATTGTCAAAAAGATTGTCGATCTACATCAAGGAGTGATTTGGTTAGAAAGTGAAGTAGGAGAAGGAACCACATTTTTCTTTACATTAAAAAAATAAAAGATGATTATTAATCAGCATTTAAAAGTAAAAAATCAACCTTGGAAAAGTATAGGTGATCAAAAGACATTGAACAAGCCATTGGTTTTAGCTTTTGGAAATAGATTTCTACTAGAATCACCTACTATTTTTAAAGAAGTACAATCAATGTATCCTGACGCTCATATTGTGCTAGGTTCTTCAAGTGGTGATATTATGGAAGATACTGTTAATGATGAATCAATTTCTTTAACAGCTATAGAGTTTGAGAAGAGCCGTTTTTCAATTAAAACCGCAAATGTTTTAAATGAGCAAAAAGATAGTTTTAAGACTGGTAAACATCTAATCGAGCAATTTGATGCTGATGGCTTAAAACATGTTTTCATTGTATCCGAAGGAAGCTTTATTAATGGGACTCAACTTACACTAGGAATGAATTCTGTATATGGAGATAAATTATTAATTACAGGTGGCTTATGTGCTGATGATGCTAGATTTGAAAAAACGATATGTGGATATAATTCCAATCCTAAATCTGGAGAAATAGTTGCTATAGGATTTTATGGTGAAAGTTTTGAAGCTACATTCTCAATACATGGAGGATGGATTCCTTTTGGGCCAGAAAGAATTGTTACTAAATCTAAAGGCAATATATTATACGAGTTAGATGATATGCCGGCACTAGATTTATATAAAAAATATTTAGGTGAAAAATCTAAAGAATTACCTGGAGCAGCTTTATTATATCCACTTAATGTGAAAATTGAAAATCAAAATCAATCTATTGTAAGATCTATATTGAATATTGAAGAAGAGGAAAATGCTATGGTTTTAGCAGGTGATATTCCAGAAAATTCTAAAGTTCAGTTAATGATGACAAATGTTGATCAGATTGCAAATGCTGCCGAAAGAGCCGCTAGACAGGCAGATGATGTTAGAAAAAACACTTCACAACTAGCTCTTTTAGTAAGTTGTATAGGTAGAAAGTTAGTCCTAGACCAAAGAGTTGAAGAAGAAATTGAAGAAGTACGTAATGTATTAGGTGAAGAGGTTGTGATATCTGGATTTTACTCTTATGGAGAGATTGCTCCTTTCCATGAAGAGATGAAGTGCCAGTTACATAATCAGACGATGACAATTACCCTATTAAGCGAATAATGAACTCATTACTTAAACGTCAAATTAGGAAGTATTTAAGTGATGACCTCGCACAACATCCAGATCTTGTGCGATTATTTGACGCAATTAATAGTTCATATAATACACATGATGATCAATTTGCCATGCTACAAAGAGCAATGTCTATAAGTTCGCAAGAACTCTTTGAGGCAAATAAAGAATTGAAAGAAAGAGCAGAATCTCAGACCTTAGTAATAGACAAGCTTAATAATGTTATTCATACTTTAAAAAATTATGATTTAAAAGAAGAAGGTCATTCAAGCGATGATACCTCTGATAGCTTTGGCTTAGTAGATTTAATAGATAGACAAACTAAAGAAATACTAGCTTTTAATCAACAAAGAGAAGAATTGTTAAGTGAACTATCACATCAAAATCAAGAGCTAAGCGATTATGCACACATGGTTTCTCATGATTTAAAATCTCCTTTGCGCAGTATTGATGCCTTAGCATCTTGGATTAGTGAAGATTATTCAAGCGCACTTGACAAGAAAGGAGTAGAGAATCTTGATTTGATTAGAAGTAATGTTCAGAAAATGGATACCTTAATTAATGGTATATTGGAATATTCAACAATTGGAAAAACTAAACTGTTGTTATACGATGTTGATTTACAAATCTTAGTCAATACTATTCTTAGTATAGTTTTTGTTCCAGATCATGTTAATATTGTTATCTTAAATCCATTGCCAGTTGTACAAGGTGATAAATATAGATTACAACAATTGTTTCAAAACTTAATAGATAATGCCATTAAGTATAATGACAAAGAAAATGGCACGATAGAAATAAATGTTGAAGATTTATCCAGTCATTGGCAGTTTTCTATTAAAGATAATGGTTCAGGAATTGATAAGGCGTATTTTGAAAAGATTTTTAATGTTTTTCAAAAACTAGAAAATAATGTCAACTCATCTGGTATAGGACTATCAATAGTTAAAAAGGTAGTTGAATTATATCAGGGAGAAATTTGGGTTGAATCTGAATTAAATCTAGGAACAACATTTTATTTTACTTTACCTAAGAAATAATGGAATTACCGAATAGATCTTATATTGACAGTTTGTGTCGTGGAGATAAAGTCTTTGAAAAGAGATTGTTAAGTGTTATTAAAGCGGAATTTCCAGTAGAGAAAGATATTTATTATAAAGCACTTGCTGTTAAGAATATTGAAGAAATTGCCGAAGCAGTTCACAAATTAAAGCACAAAATAAGTATCTTGGGACTTGAGAAAGGATACGCACTGGCGGCACAATATGAAAATGATATTCGTGATGATAAGTTTGATCTTGCTCAATCTTTTGAAGAGATCTTAGATAGTATGACAGAGTATCTTAAAACTTTATAGCAAGTAAAGAATGAAATGCATTATTATAGATGATGAAGCTACAGCTCGATTAATTATATCAAAGTATTGTGGTGATATGAAAGGCCTTAATGTATTAGAGGAATTCTCTAATGCAATAGATGCAATGAAATATTTGAATCAAAACACCGTAGACTTAATCTTTCTTGATATTCATATGCCAGGCTTTAATGGTATAGATTTTATACAAACGATTAAGAATCCGCCTAATGTTATTTTAACCACTTCTGATCCTAATTTTGCTATTGAAGCATTTGAATATGAGTGTATTGTCGATTATTTGATTAAACCAATTAATGAAGATCGATTTGTAAAAGCGATTCATAAGGTATCTAAAAAAGTAAGTACAGCCAAAAAAGAAATAGCTTCTTCAACTAAAGAATCTAATGAAGATGTACTTTATGTAAATATTGACAGACGTCTTATTAAAATTGATATGCCTAGCATCTATCTGGTAGAAGCAAAAGGTGATTATATCATGATTAAAACAGAAACAAAAAACTATATTGTTCACTCCACGCTTAAAAAAATAGAGGATAAGTTACCAGATCATACTTTTCTTAAAGTACATCGCTCTTATGTGATTAACGTTAGTAAGATTATAGATATTGAGGATAATTGTGTTTTAATTAAAAAGGACATCATTCCAGTAAGTAGATCTAATCGCCCTATTTTAATGAAACGTTTGAATTTGCTGTAGCGTCTTATCAACACTTATCTAAGTATAGATTCCATTCATCTACACTTCTCTTTGATTCATCGTTTTAAATTAAAACAGCCTTGAATCTCCTTTAGTTTTGACATGAAATTAAACAATTGTCAAGATGAAAAAATTATTACTCGGTGTCTTTTTTTTAGCTAATGTAGCTCTTAGTCAGAGCTATCAATATTTAGGCTCTTATGATTCAATGGGAACTCCTCAATATTTAGTGAATCCTAGTGATGTAGTGGATACAGCTACAATGGATATGATTGGGTACTCTTTACCAGAAGGATATCCAGTGCCTATCTATAATCCACATTATATCACATCAGGATATGAAACTGATATAATTGTTGAAAGTCTAGCAGATGTTTGGGTCACTTTTGTGAGTGAAGGTGCTGGTTATAAAAACGTTTTAGGATTTTATACTTATGATATTACAAATCCACCAACGACAAGACCTACTGCCTCAGAAATTACTATCATATTCCCTAATGTATCAGCATTATATAGCGGTGGTGGCTTACAAACTGGAGACAAAGTTAAAATAGGAACTTTTCCCGCTGGTACAGGTATAGGTTGGGTACTTCTAGCAAATGCATGGAATTCTACTACAGCAACCGTGGGAACAGCTCAATGGGACCTCTTTTCAAATCCTAGCTTCAACCCAGAATCACAGGCAGATTTGCAGTATCATAATGTACTATTGCAAGATCCTGAAAACGAAAGAATAATTTTAGGTTTTGAAGATATTAGAAGAGATTACGGTTCTTGTGATAACGACTTTAATGATGCTATTTTTTATGTAACCGCAAATCCGTATACAGCACTTAAAACTTCTAATTATGCAGATATTAGTAAATCATCTACCGTAAGTTCTGGTAATACTGGTGGCCTAGAAAGCAATGGTGATCTAGCTAGCCTGATTGCAAAAAGAAATTTTGAACGAACAAAAAGAAACTTTATATCTACTAAAGAAACTCAAACTAAATTTAACCAGTCAGATGTGCGCTTAAAAACTGGTAATAATACAGCTCAATTAGATTCTTATCTACCTCTTACAGGTATGTATGGAACAGAGACAGCTTATGTTTCAACACCACAAGACCTAATCAATGTTACTAATGCTACAGAGGTATTTTCAGTAGATTATTATGAACAAAATAATAGAATCGCTGCGGTATTAGCAACAGCCTCTACAGGATCAATTTATGACCATTCCAAAGCAACTTGTGACCGGCTCAATAACTCTATACTTGAAGATGTGAGATCAGTTACCGTCAATGGTCATAAAATAATAAGTTCAAAACTAGTTAGATCTTCTGGTGAGACTGAATATGCTCTAGGGTTTTCTGTAAAACTGGGTACAAATCAAAATGAGCTTTTCAGTTTTTGGGAAATAGGACAATATCCAACAGGTAACTACTATAACTTTCAAATTTGGGGTAGTTCTTATTCTCAAGTATTTGCATTAACTAATAGTATTTTGGCAAATTTAAATCAAGCAACACCGGTTATCAGTACACCAGTTGCAAATAATATTCCGCCAGTTTTTGTAAGCTCAGGCTATTACCAGAATGGACAGTTGCATCTAGAACTAACTAATAAGACCGGCGCAACTAGCCTTACCTTTAATGGCGATCTTGCAACTACAGAAGTTTCTGGACGCCAGGCGATCAGTCAATCTATTAATTTATCTGGTAATTTGCATGAGACGATAAGTATTCAGACTGGTAACTTATTTGACATAGGTTTTTCATTATCAGTAGCAAATCAACAACAAGACGCATTGTATCTAGCAGATGGTCCATGGGGAATGGACTACCTCACCGACTATGCTAGTGTTTCTAGTTTTAACGTTCAAAACGCACAGTCTAGCACAACAGGAAACGTTTATCATATTGAGCGCAATCCATCTGTTCAAGGAACGGTAAAAGGTAACTTAAATCTATTCAGACATTTATTACCTGGTGAGCAAACACTTGATGTATCTTCTTATACGGCACTACAATTTGATATTATTAATGATCAACCTGTAGAAATTATTTTAGTGCCAGAGACATCAATTCCATGGAGTGATCGCTTTACATTTACTATACCTGCAAACGCTTCTAGTACCACTTATGATATTGCGTTTGTCGATTTTGAAAACGCTAACGGTGTATCTTTTACACATACAGATATTAAGACTATCGTTTTCTCGATTATTAGTGATTATTCAAATACAATTCCTTTTTCTATCGATTTAAATGATGTCAGGCTAGGTGATTATCAATCTACACTAAGCATTGAAGATGACATAGACGAGGTGTTAACTCTCAATAATGCGCCTAATCCGTTTACAGGTTCAACGAACTTTCAATTACCGATTGAGAGCGCTGTAATTGAAATAAGTGTATATGATTTATATGGTCGCACAGTAGATCATAAAAGCATTAAGACTACAAATGGTAATATGGAGTTTGAATATCATTCTCCTGATCTTAAAACTGGCCTATATCACTTTAATGTGATAACAGATCAAGGTAGGAAATTCACAGGTAAATTCTTGATTAATTAAATATTATAGTAGAAAAGAGTAGGAGTAATTGGGTTGTTTTAATACGCTTTCGCGAAAGCGTACTAAGACGCCCTTTTTTTATTCAACTCTTATTGTTTCAAATAAAGGCTTACTAGATAATAGCCATTTAAATTTAAATCCAACCTCTGTAAATGTAAATCCAGCTGCTGTAGTAGATGCAATATTACTTTGCTGTCCATAAATATCAAGTGCTGTGCGATCTGAAAATTTATAGCCTAGGGATGCTTGTAATCGATAGGTAGATTGCCTACCGTTACTTTCTATAAATTGATAACCTGTTGCGGCGCTTAGATCATAATACCATTGATTTTTTTAATACTATCTAGACTTCTATTAAGGTTAAAGAAAATTTCTACAGCATTAAACCTACTAGGACTGAAGTATACTGTAGGGACTTGATTCTCAAAAGTGATGTATTGATAGTTTAGTCCAGCTTTAAGTGATGGTTTTTTAAAAAATTATAATATAGAGATGTAAACAAAAGATTCCTTGAATTACCATCATTTTGAGATGTATAAAAATATTGAGTGAACCATCCTAGGTTAAAATTAGTACTCAAATTATAATTGACGTAAAAATTACTTTGTACTAGCTGACGCTCTAATAATGCGGTGTTAAAACTTTCTACATTTCTTTTAAATCCTATATCTATGGATTGTAGCTTTATATATTTAATTTGAAGAGAGATGTCAGTCGTTAATTCTTCATAGTTATTATTATCTGCATTAATACTATTAATACCTGCGATTCCTTTTAGCTTTATATTGGGTAAAAACTCATAAGCTGCTCCTATTTGAAAAAGCTGTGTCATCGCTTGAGAAGAAAGTTGATCATTAAAAGTGTCTCTATAATTGTAGTTTCCTAAGAGGGAAAGTTTTGTGCTTACAGGTACGATAAGATTAACGTCTAGATTGTAAGCCTCGTTATCTCCATTATCAAAGCTATAACTAGGTTTAACTGTCGTTACCGGTGTAAATTGTTGATCTAGGGTTTTAATAAATTGAAGCGCATCTTTCTGGTCCTTATAAATCTCTAATGTCCTGTTAGCAGATGTATAAGCCGCTTTATAATTACCTATTGCTTTTTGAGCGTTAGACTTACCTAAGTTACCATCAAAAGAAGTGCTCTCTGTAGCAAGAATCTGATTATAATCGTTTATACTTTTCTTAAAATTACTTTTATAAATGTTTAAAGTAGCCCTTAATGCTAGCAACCAGTTCTCTGTACCAAAACGCTCTATTTGAGAATTTATTAAAGTTTCAGCTTCTTTATATTTACTATTCCATATAAGTGCTTGAATGTTGCGCTCGACGGATTGTTGCTCAATATTTTTAGGTGTAGTTGTATTTAAGGTAGACATCGCTTTTTCTGAGAATCGCAATGCTGTTTTTTCTTTTCCTTGTAAGTGCTGGACTAGGGATATACCGTTAAATGAAATAATACTGTCTGTTTTAGTCCTGTTAATTTTTTCATAGGTGATTAAAGCACTGTCTACTTGCGTAGCTATTAAATAGGTGTTTGCAAGAACCTGTAAAGTTTCTGTATCGTATTCTAGAAAAATTAAATTATCCTTTAAAAGTTGCACTGCTGGTTTAAAGTTTTGTGCTTGAACCAGTTGATTAGAATAACCTAGGTTGATATATTTTTTTGATGTTAACGCATTAGGATTGCCTGGATCGATTACAAGTGCTCTGTTAATATAATCTTGAGCTTGTGGATATTCTTTAAGGTTAGATAAGGTGTTAGCATATCCTAAAACTGCAGGAAAACTTTGATCGTTCTCTTTTAATAATCCTTGATAATAAGATTTTGCATCAATATACTTTTTGTTCCACAAAAGAGATTCGGCATAGTTTAATTTGATTTCAAAATCTTGTGGATATTGCTCTAAAAGGCCTTCAAATATAGCTGTCGCTTCATCGGGATTACCGCTTAATCCAGTAGCTCTTCCTAGACAAAGTTGAGCTGTTTTGTTATCTGGATAATCCTTAAGAATGTCTTTAAAAAAGGTTTTGGCCTCTTTAAAATCTCCCATTTCAAGTAGTTCAAAACCTGGGTTCATGTTCTGACTATAACTATAATGTGTAGCTAATAAGACGATGAGCGTTACAAAAGTCTTATTAAGTACTTTATGTAAATAAGGTTGAAAAGGTTTTATCATAAGATATTATTCATTCGTCTACACTTAATTGCCGCTAAACGAAATATGCCGTTTTGACCTCAAGTTCAGAGCCATATTTGCAATGTAATTAAAATCAGCTAACAATCTAAATATAAAATTATGTCACTTACTATTAAAAGAACAGAAGGAGTATATCAATTATCAGGAGTGTTAAATGCTACCACATCTAATTGCTTAATCAATCATATTAATTTTCTCCTTAATGAAGAGGCAGAGGTTAATATTAATATTGATGGATTACAATTAATAGATCAAAATGGTGTAGCAGCCTTTATGACTATAATGTCCTATTCTTTACGTCCAGATAAAAATATTTATATTTCTGGTAAAGGTTATAAAGACATTTATAATGAATATAGATATAGATCAATAGCCTAATTCATTTGCCCTTTAAACTGAACTTATGCAATTAATCACTTCATTAACGAGGAAAAAAATATCTCCTGAGCAGCTTTTTATGTTAAGCGTTTTGGTAGTTAATGGAGGTAATTATATTTACAATTTGGTCCTAGGTAGATTATTAGGGCCAGCCCAATTTGCAGATGCTGCTATTTTAATAACCTTTTTATTGGTTCTATCTTTTCTAGCGATGACTTTCCAATTAGTCACAGCAAAATATGCTGTATTGCTTGAAAATTCACAACTTCCTTCTTTTTTAAAAAACATTTTAAATTCTTCTCTTGTAGTAGGCATTATTGCAGGTCTTGCAGTAATATTATTTTCTGGTCAACTACAGGGTTTATTTCACACTACTAGTAAGAATATGTTTGTCATTTTTGGAGTGGCAGTTCCTTTTTACTTTTTAATGAGTGTAAATCGTGGGTTTCTACAAGGTAAGAACGATTTTAAAGGACTGGCCATTACTTATCAATCTGAAATGTTAGTAAGATTAGGTCTTACTATATTATTACTCTTTATTTTAAAAATTGATCCTATTTTTATAGTAGCCATCGGGATACTGGTGTCTTTAATATTAGGATTATTTCCTTTTAAAATGTCTTCAGTTTTACAATTAGCCGCTGGTAAAATTGACAATCATTTATCTAAGCAAATCAAACGTTTTTTCCTAGTAACTCTTTTCTATGAACTAACGCAAATTATCATTAATAATAGTGACATATTATTAGTTAAACATTACTTTGAAGATACTGAAGCAGGCTTATATGCCTCACTTGCATTAATAGGTAGAGTGGTGTATTTTATGGCCTGGATGTTTGTAATGCTCTTATTACCTAAGGTTATTTCATTGCAAAAAGAGGGGAAACAAACTCAGTCATTACTTTTTAAATATGTAGGTTACATATCTTTATTATGTATCTTAATAATTGCAGGCACCGCTTTATTTCCAGAGTTAGTAGTAGAGATACTTTTTGGGAATGCCTATACAGACATAGCACCATTGTTATGGAAGTATGCTATTGCAACCTCTTTATTTGCCATTGCAAATATTTTCTCTTATTACTTTTTGTCATTAGGTAAGTATAAGCCGGTGATTATTTCTGGTGTTATGGGATTAGCACAAGTTGCTCTTATCATCTTGTACCATAAAAACCTAGATCAAGTAGTACTCGTTCAAATATTAGCAATGACCATTCTTATGATCATGCAGATTATATACTTCATCGCTAGTAAAAAATCTTAAAACCAATTATCTACAGTTAATTGCCATTCATCTACACTTTATAACGGTCAATCTTATTATCTCTTATAGAGCTTTAATATTTACCAAATTTGTACTGTAATTAAAAATAACTACCATGAAATTAGCAATCGTAACAGCATATCCACCTAGTAAAGTAACTTTAAATGAGTATGCCTTTCATCTGGTTAAAAGCTTTAGATTAAAAGAGGAGATTACAGAAATAGTATTGCTTACAGATAAAACAGAAGGCGCTAAAGATTTAAGTTTTGAGGCTAATGGTTGTAAGATATCAGTAAAAGAATGTTGGTCATTTAATAGTTACTGGAATATTAAAAATGTAACTGCAGCAATTAATGAAACTGATCCTGATAATATTCTTTTTAATCTTCAGTTTATGAAATTTGGAGATAAGAAAGTAGCAGCAGCTCTAGGTTTAATGCTTCCTTTAATTTGTAAAATCAAGAAAATACCAACCATTGTTTTACTTCATAATATCCTTGAAGAAGTAGATTTAGGAAGCGCTGGATTCACTAATAATAAAATACTTACTTCTTTATATGGTATGGTAGGGACTTTACTTACTAAGTTAATCTTACAAGCAGATATAGTTGCTGTTACCATGAATAAGTATGTGCAAATATTAGAAAAAAAGTACAGAGCAAAAAATGTTGTTCTTATACCTCACGGAACTTTTGAGGTAGCCACTAAAGAACCTTCTTATTCCATTCCAGATGGGCCTTTACAGGTAATGACATTTGGTAAATTTGGTACATATAAAAAGGTAGAATCAATGATTGAGGCCGTTGAATTAGTTAGAAAAAGAACAAGCCTTGATATAGAAATTGTGATTGCAGGAACAGACAACCCTAACGTTCCAGGATATTTAGATCATGTGAAAAAAAATATGCTAATGTAAGTCAATTGAGATTTACCGGTTATGTAGAAGAAGTTGAGGTTCCTGTTTTATTTAATGAAAGTGCTGTAGTTGTTTTTCCTTATACATCAACGACTGGTAGTTCTGGAGTGTTGCATCAGGCAGGTAGCTATGGGAAAGCGGTTGTGATGCCAGATTTAGGAGATCTTGCATTGCTGACACAAGATGAAGGTTATAGAGGCGAGTTTTTTGATCCTACAAGTGTTGAAAGCCTAGCACTTTCAATAGAAGCAATATTGACTAATGAGGCTCATAGAGTATCTATCGCCAAAGCTAATTTTAAGGCAGCAACATCTCACCCTATGAGCAGAATCGCAGGAATGTATTTAAATACCTTTGAGCAAATCAATCAACGTAAAAATAAAACAGCGATCTCTTTTAATGCTGGTTAATATATTTAAAAGAAGATTTTTTCTTTCCCCTGGAATCTAGAAATCCATAAAATTTTTGTGGATTTCTACGCCATGGATATGTTCCTGTAACATTTTCTGGCACAGATTCAAAGTCATAAAGAGTCCAAGACATAAACGCAAGTTTATTCTTATTGAGTAGTTCTTGGGCTTCTTTATGATAATTTGCTTGTTCTTCCTCGCTAGATCCCATTAAATTCCATAAGCCCGAGTATGAGCTTACTCCATATTCTGTAACAGCAATTTTTTTGTGACCAGTTGTATTTTTTAAATCAGTTAGAGCACTTTCTAACTCATTTAAGGGTTGATAATAATGAAAGGTTACAAAGTCAACTTGATCAACTAATGCGGTTGCACTGATAATGTTAGACCACCCAATCGTTATGGGGTGCATGTCATCTATTAATTTAATTCTATAAATCATATGCTCTAACCACGATTCTACAGCTTCTTTATTTCTAGAATTATAATCTAGGTCTGGTTCATTTTTTATATCATAACCTAGAAGTGCATCATGATCCTTAATGGTCTGTACAACTTGTAATAAATGCTGTTGCGTCATGGTCCAATCGCTTACGGTATAATTGCCATAAAAATCAAATAGCGTGACTAATACTTTTATATCTGCTATTTGCGCTTGATCTAATAATACTTGCAACCTTTCAAGCTTGTCTACTGCGACATGCTCTTTGCCAAAGTCTTCATATCCTACAAAAATTCTAATACTATTAAGACCAGCATCTTTGATGATTTTGAAATCTGTTGCTATAGTGTCTTGATGAAATTGTGTGCCAAATGTGTCCCAAGGAGCACTTCTTGGGTAGTAATTAATACCTTTTAAATTAATATTTAAAGGACGAGAAGAAACCTTTTTTAGTTTCTCAGTTGAAGATGTTTTTACAAATTGTCTAATGCGCCAGTATCCATCTTCTAACAGTAAAATGATTTTGTAAGAGTTTAAGCTGCTAGATTTATTTACAAAAACTCCATCTTTATAAAGTTGTTCATGCACGAGCACATCTGTATCAGTGAGGACAATTAATTGACCATCTTCACTAAAAAACTCTACCTTGGGATGATGTTCTAGCGTGGTCATCTCGACACTAATCTTTTTACTTAAGTTGTAATCTATAAGTTGAGTAATCTTTGCGGTAGCATTTGCCGTATAATAATCTTCAATACCAGTAAGTGAATTGTTCTTTAATGCTCTTACTCTTACATACCATGCGTTTAAATAATCTTCTTCAACAGATTGTAAAGTAGTAGCATCTAGCGGTCTACCTTTTATACTGGACGTGTCCCATTCTATAATAGGGATGTAATAGCGCTCCTGTATTTGCTCAGTATGTAGCATTGTGCTACGATCTGCTCCAGTATTAAGATAGCTATAGAGGCTACTTATTCCCAGTGTAATTAATGCGATAATAAATATGTAAAATAAGATAAGCCCACCACGCAGTATGTTTTTATTTGTTCTATTCACAGTGTACATTTTTAATTTTGCGAGTAATGCCACCAGAAATAATCTCAAAAGTGTAAATACCGTTCGGTATCAAGTCTGGATTTAATTTAAATTGTACTCGACCGTTGTAGCTTTGTTTTAAATAACTTTCGTTGGTCTCTTTGCCTTTAATAATTAATTCTACCGTCACGCCATCTGGTATAATTTGTCCCATAAAACTTTTTAAGGGTCCTACAGTAATGGTTCTATTACCATCATTAAATTGAATGTCATAATCATCAAACACTTGTTCAAATTCCATATTTAAAGTATTGCTACTTGCCATACCTGCAACTGCGGCTGTTACAGACCACTTTTCGGCTTTCTCAGGATGTATCATACTAGCCGTTGCTATTCCTTTAATAGTTGTTCCTGTTGTTTGTAATACGGCGCCCCATTTATTAGTTATGTAAAAAGTGACTAAGGTGCCATCACTTACGATATTGTCATAACGGTCCTTAAGAATTGAGGTGTGGAATGTGACTAATTGATTACCGTCTGCATATGGGTGATTACGCTTTCGCGAAAGCGTAAAATCAACAGGCAGTCCTGCTTTAATGTCTACCGTAAATTCTTTACTAAACTGATCATCAACGTTTGAAGCAAATAAAATATTTTCAGTTTTTTTAGTACTGTATATATAATCGTAAGCGATGAGGTTTTCAACGTCAGATGAGTTTTGTGTGCGAGTGGTTTCTTTATTATAATTAAATAAGACTGTGGTACCATCTTTTTGTACGTTATCTAATGAATCTAGTGGTATAGAGACGGCCATACTATAATCAGTGTCACCTGCAATGATACTAGGTGGACCTATGTAGGTTTCCATTTTCACTGTTTGTGACACAGGAGTGATGGTAAAACTACCGTATTGTGCAGTATTCAAAATATGCCACTTAACTATACCTGACACATTGCTTATGAACTGTGGGATTTCATAACTAACAACGCTGTTTTCAATTTGTGGGCTAATTAACGTGCTACCTAAGTTATAAGAAAGTAATAGATCATAGGTGTCCGTTTTATGCCCATTAAATTTTAAGTTGATTTGTTCACCTGCGGTATGGGTAAATTTATGGTTAAAAGGTGATAAATCTGACTTTAGAATTGCCTCATCTTGAGTCATGCTGTTAGATATAATTAACAACATCAGTATCAATAGAAATGTGGCTTTAATTCTCATTATTTTGGATTACCTATATAAGCGTTAGTTTCTAGTTTTATGTATGGGTAAATACTGTTGTCTATTTTTTGTAGAGCATTAAAAGTAGTTTTTCTAGTAGGGACTACTTTTTGTGCGACATCTTCATTGGGTAACCCATTAACAAAGCAGTTACTCATATCAGTACTAAGGGTTTTAATTTCAATATCAGTTAGTAGATTATATTCAAATCCTTGTTTACGTTGTGGTCTTACCGCATCTTTTACAAAGTTATAATCTACCCATACTAAATCTTTATTTTGATTATAGTAAGAGATGATAAGTTGTGGGATGGTCAGTTGTTGTGTGCCTGAATTAAACAGTTGGCCTTTTATTTTCCCGTCATGAATATAAAGGTCACTTATGGATAGGCCTTTATAGAGGTCTGTATTTGCTACATTTCCAGCTGCTTGAATATTAAAAATAGCAGGTTTGTTTTTAAAGTCGACAGGTGTATACTGATCTGGATCAAAAGTTTTAGGTATGGAATCGTTTATACTGGTCCATGCGATACCTTCAAAATTGATTTTAAAGCTACTTATTTCTTTGGGCATTAATTTATGCTTAACAACAAATTTTGCATTATGACTGGCAAGTAGGTTATTTTCATTATCATATAAAGAGCCTTTTAAAACTACGTCTGCAGGTACAGTATCTATATTTTGTACTTCTCCTATAATAGAATAATGGTCTTCACATTCTATTAATCTTGCATTTAATATTTCTAAAGATGGTTGTTTAAGAATGTCTTCATGATATGTTTGTTCTGTACTAATGCGTCTTCTACCTTGATTAAAAAACACCGTTTTATTTTCTGTAAATAGCTGATCAGGTGGTAGGTCGGTTTCAACTTCCTCTGGTTCAACATACCATTTACCATCATATTTTATTGCAGTCAGGTAATCTGATTTTTTAACCTTTTCAAGAGGTGTAATCCATTCAGTATCTACTTTGAGGCTGACAGTATTTTCTGTTGATTTTAAAGTGGTCGTTTCTATGTTATCTAGCTTTGCATAAGAGCTTAATAAGCCATCTGTGACAGATATTTGTAACATATATTGATCTAGTGGAAGATCACTTTCAGGATTTATAAAGCTATGTGCTTTTTCAAACTCTTTAAAATCTATTGCGTCATAATAGGCAAGGACTACATTATCTGGACTGTGTTGGGTGTTGTTTTTAAGGTAAAAAATATACATTCCATAACAAGTAATGATTAATAGTATTAATGACCAGGCATGAATGACGTGGAGTAGATTACTTTTAAATGGTGTGTATGGGTCTGGAATTTTAAGATATGCAGCAACAGCTGTTTTCTTATATTTCAGCATTCTGGTAATTAAGAGCTGTATATTTAGTATAAACGCTACTAAAATAGTAAGTATAGGTATAGTTCCCCATAATATTTTTTGCCACTTTGCTACATCAACTAGCGGCAAGATATTAGATAATGGTGGGACGTTCATTTTTTCCCATACCATAATTCCGTTTTCTAATTGTTCTAGTCGCTGCCAGCCACAGAAATATAGCATGGGATCATAGAACTTATCATTTGAAAAAATGTATTTAAGATTATACTTTTCAGGTACGGTTAAAAATTGTTGTAAGGAACCAATGCCTTCAACACCTTTAAATTTTGAGTTTTCTAACCTTTCAATAGGTCTGGTTGTTAGTTCAGGTAGTCGTCTTGCTGAATGATAATTACCGTCTACGCTCAGTGCTTTGGTCTGTGCAGATAGCCATGCCATTTGATCTCCAAAACCTAGTGTTAAGTATCGCCAGTGATCATGCTGGTCCTGACTTAAAAAATTAACAATAGGAAGCATTTTAATCTTTGCTGGTTGAGATGGCCTAAAATAGCCCAGTGTCATTGTAAAGATGGTCATAAAAATAAATAGCCCAGCAAGAACAGCTCCAGCCAGTCTATGATAAACGGCACCTATTTTTTCTTGTATTAAGATTTTAATATCTCCTTGAATAAAGCGATAGGCAAACTCACCTAGCATAGGTAAAGACATTATAGATGCCCATAGTGTAAAGCGATCTAGTGTAAGTATGTTAAAGGCATTCTCGCCTAGAAACATCTTAGGGATAGGTGTAGTTCCTCCAGTGCCCAATACGGTAAGTATGGTTATAGATAGACCAAAAAATAAATACCGTTTACTATAATACCTATAGAATATGTAAGGTAAGATGATTAGTAAAATTCCCCAAGGGATTAAGAAAAATACTAAACCAGATGAGGTGACCTCTAAAAAATTATCCCTAGATCCATGCGGTATAGGTACTTGAGTAATAGGGTTGTTCTTTGTGTTAATCCAGTATGGTAAAATACATCCTATTATAATAAACAGTGATGACATCCCAAATCCAACGATACGTTTAAATAATTTAAAGAAACTTTTTAAAAAACACTAAAAGTAATTTCTTTAATAGAATCAACTTGTTCTCTTGCGTGATCCATGATTACCATCCCGATTAATGGGAAAATAAAGAATACCATTCCAAATATAGGAGTAACATGATGTGAGGTTACTGTTACTGCAATAAGAGAAAGAGAGGTGAAGTAATATCTATAGTTACCTGTTTTGAGCCATAAATATATCTCAGGTAAACAGTGCATTAATATAGATATTCCTATAATGCTGGGTAGCTGTCCAAAAATATGAAGCGTTTCTACAAATGAAGATGAAAATACTGCTAGCAAGGCCGCATATCCAGCAGCTGTTCTACTAGCTGTTATCAACAGCGAGAATCTATAAACACCAGTTATAAATAATATGATACCTATTATCGCAACGGTAAACATTCCAAATTTTAATCCGCCTACATAGCTTAATAGGCCTATACATTGATGTACTAACGGTGGGTAACTCATCACTGTAAAACCCGTATACCATTTGTAATTCCATGGTTCAAACCAGCTAGTTGCATAATGCTCTGCAAAAAATAGGTGTATCAAGGCATCATAAGTAGTCTCTAAAGTGAAGAATATAGCACTACCATGAAAAGCAATCCCTATAAATAGGGCTGCTATTAAAAGCTTATTAGTGGTTTTTTTCAACTTCAAGTCCATTACTTTAATGATGTGATAAAGATATGACAACCGCAGCATCCGTTCACTGGCATTGAACTATAGTAAACAACTATTCGTCTACACTTCTTTTATGCCTAACGAAAACCGCCAATTTAAGACCTCTTCTACAGGTAATTTTGGGTCATAATTAAACATCAATTATTATGAAAACTGGAATTATCATCCCTTGCTACAACGAAGAAAAAAGAATAGACACAGCTGCATTTAATGCCTTTATTCAATCTCATGAAGACTATCATTTATGTTTTGTAAATGATGGAAGTAAAGATAATACTCTAGATGTACTAAATACAATGCAAAGAGAAACTCCTAGTAGAGTAAGTATTGTAGATGTGAAAAAAAATGCAGGTAAAGCAGCAGCAGTAAGATCTGGTGCTAGGTACTTATTTAATCGTGAAGATATCGATTACATAGGCTTTATCGATGCAGATTTATCTACCGACTTTAAAGATTTCAAAAAGTTGGTAGATACTCTTCACAACAATGATGAGTTAACAATGGTATATGGATCTAGAGGTAAAGGTGAAGGTCAAATTGAGCGCAATGTATTGAGAAAACTATTTTCTCAAATCGTAAAACTATTCATCTTTATGATTTTAGGATTACCTATTGAAGACACACAATGTGGTGCAAAAGTCTTTAAAAGAGACATTATTCCACTTGCATATGATAAGCAGTTTTTAACGAGATGGTTATTTGATGTAGAGATTTTCTTGAGAATGAAAAAGCATTTTGGTAGAAAAGCAATTATGAATAAAATGTATGAGCAGCCATTAGAAAGATGGGTACATATGGATGATTCAAAATTAGGATTTAAAGACGCAATTCAAATCCCAGTAATGTTAATGAGTATCTGGTATTCTTATAATTTAACGGCTCAATTTGCAGTTACAGCACCGCAATTTCAATTAGCAGTTAATGATGGCTTTGAAGTATATGCTGGCGATGTAAATTGGGAAGGTCGTATGGCAGCATAATTACTCTTCATAAGTAGCTTTAAGTATGTATATGTCCTCAATAAGAGCTTCTATTTCTTCCATTTGAGTGCCATCATAAGTACGACTGCGCAACCTGCCTTCTTTATCTATAAGAACAAAGTTTTCAGTATGTACCATGTCATACTTACCTCCATAAGGAGCATCTTTAGCAGCTAGATAAGATTTACGCGCTAGATTGTAAATTTGTTCTTTTTCACCAGTGACGAGGTTCCATTTATGATCCAGTACACCTTTTTCAAGAGCATAGGCTTTTAATATCTCAGGCGTATCATATTCAGGCGTTACACTATGTGATAGAAAAAACACCTCATCATCATCCTTAAACTCTTTTTGCAATACGGTCATGTTTTTAGTCATCGTTGGACAAATGGTGGGACAAGTTGTGAAGAAAAAGTCAGCCACATAGATTTTGCCTTGATAATCCTGTTCAGTAATTGTATCTCCATTTTGATTAATTAATTGAAATGGCGCTACTTTGTGATATTTCTTTACAAACAGCATGCTGTCGTCTACCAGTGTAGGATCAAACTGGTCTGGTTGTAAAACTATTAAATCTTTCTTGGGCGTTAATAAATGTTGCATAGCCAGGAAAATGACCGTGCACAGCACAAGCATAAAAAGAGCACGCCATTTATTTTTAATCAAGAATTGAAGCATGTGTGATACTTTTTTACAAAATTACGACCTAATTATCAGCTGTTCTAGTCTTTGTCGGAGACTTTCATAAACACTTAAAATTTGATTTAAAAATTATAGATACTTTAATAAAGTAAAGTGGTTTTTTTACGCTTTCGCGGAAGCGTATTCTCAAAATAATACTCTCTCTTCCATCCAGTAGTTAATTACAACGACCATAAAGCTGTACGCTGTGCGCCTTAATTGCTTGAGCAATTAACCATATAGATTGTGTAAAATGAGTGCAAAGGCCTATTTTTGCGCTCGTTAAATTAGAACAGCAATGCATCCATATCTGGTAATAGCCATCAATTTTTTACTGAGTCTTTCATTACTTATCGTTTTACACGAGTTAGGACATTTTATTCCAGCACGGTTATTCAAAACGAGAGTCGAAAAATTCTTTTTATTTTTTGATATCAAATATTCTTTATTTAAGAAAAAAATAGGGGAGACAGAGTATGGAATAGGCTGGTTACCATTAGGTGGTTATGTGAAAATCGCTGGAATGATTGATGAAAGCATGGATAAAGAGCAAATGGCCGAAGAGCCTAAGCCTTGGGAATTCCGTTCTAAACCAGCATGGCAACGACTAATCATAATGTTAGGTGGTGTTGTTGTAAATGTGATGGTAGGTTTTTTCATTTACATTATGATTTTTATACCTATGGTGGTGAGCAGGCTACGGGAACAGATTATAAATTTGGTTTTGGGATGCCGCCGGTCTTACAAGAAATAGGCTTTAAGAATGGAGATCAAGTATTGCTTGTTGATGGTGATACATTACAAATTGCAGATAATCTGGTAAACAGACTTGTTTTTAGGGATGTAGAAACGGTAACGGTTATAAGAGATGGTAGTCCAGTAGATATTACTATTCCAGAAGATATAGGTAAACGTGTTTTTTATGCAGACATTATGGGACCTCTAGAGGCTAGGTTTCCATTTGAGATAGGTGATGTTGAACCAGGAACTGTTGCAGACTCTATAGGGCTTAAACCAGGAATGACTATCGTAGAGATGGCAGGATACCCTATTTCTTATAATACAGATTATACTTATGCCATTAACCATGTAGTTAATGATAGTACACCATTTGAATTAAAAATTCAGAATGAAAACGGCATGGTGCAAACCAAAATTATTGATTTTAAAAACAATAAGAGACGTGTCATAGGTTTTAGAAAGAAACCTACTGTAGAATATGCTACTGCGACAAAACTGGATTATAGTTTTAGTGAGAGTATCAATAAGGGAATTTCCCATGGATACTGGACTATGCAGGATTATGTGAAACAATTTAAATATGTGTTCACTAAAAAAGGAGCAAGTCAATTGGGTGGTTTTGGAACCATCGCAAAGTTGTATCCAGATACATGGGACTGGCGTAAATTCTGGGAACGTACGGCATGGATATCTTTTGTGCTAGCGATTATGAATATTTTACCAATTCCAGCTTTAGACGGTGGACATGTCATGTTTTTACTTTATGAAATGGTTACAGGACGTAAGCCAGGCGATAAATTTTTAGAGCGCGCTCAGTTAATTGGGATTTTTATTTTACTTGCTTTAATGCTCTATGCAAATGGAAATGACCTATATAAGGCGATTTCAGAAAATTTCTTTTAAAGTAATTTCAATTATTCGCTAAAAAATTTGGCGGCAAATAAAAAAACGTTTTATATTTGCGCTCGCTAAAGCAAATTAGTTTTAGTGTTGTGTATATCACATTCCTCTTTAGCTCAGTTGGTTAGAGCATCTGACTGTTAATCAGAGGGTCCTTGGTTCGAGCCCAAGAAGAGGAGCAAAAATAGCCGTTCAGTAATGAGCGGCTTTTTTTATGCTTTAAAGAAAAGTTATAGGGTTCTTCATATTCTCACATTACTTCCTTAAGTACACCTTATTTCCCTATACTTATTTCCCTATATTTACGTTTAATAACAATGATTCAATCCAGTGAGTTAATCGCTTGGATTTCAATATATATACGTAGGATTAATGAGCTGTAATAGTTGTGGAACCGGTGGAGGAACTCCAGGCGGTTGTAAAAATCACGGTACATGTGGTACTAGTGGATGTAATAAATTGACGGTTTTTGACTGGTTAGCAAACATGGAATTGCCAGACGGTCAGGCACCTTTTAATTATGTAGAAGTAAGGTTTAAAAATAGCCGTAAAGAATATTTTATTAACTCTGAAAATTTACAATTAAAAATAGGTGACATCGTTGCCACACAGACAGAGACTGGTCACGACATAGGTATAGTAACTCTTACTGGTGAGTTAGTACGTGTACAATTGAAGAAAAAGAAAATCCGTTATGAGACAGATGATATGCCTAAGGTTTATCGCATCGCGTCACAGACAGATATAGATAAATGGAAGGCAGCTCGTGAGAGAGAAGAACCTATGAAGGTGCGCGCACGTGAAATAGCCATACGTTTAAACCTTCAAATGAAAATCTCTGATATTGAATTTCAGGGAGACGGATCAAAAGCTACCTTTTACTATACTGCAGAAGAACGCGTTGATTTCCGCCAGTTAATTAGAGAATACGCAACAGAGTTTAAGACACGTATTGAGATGCGCCAGATAGGTTTGCGTCAAGAAGCTGCTAGATTAGGTGGTATAGGGTCATGTGGTCGCGAGTTATGCTGTTCAACTTGGTTAACAGACTTCCGTTCAGTAACAACTAGTGCAGCACGTTATCAAAACCTTTCTTTAAATCCACAAAAACTTGCTGGACAATGTGGGAAATTAAAGTGTTGTTTAAATTATGAACTAGATTCATATATGGACGCTCTCAAGGACTTTCCTAAACAAAACCAGAAATTATACACTGAAAAAGGAACCGCTGTTTGTCAGAAAATTGACATCTTTAAAGGACTGATGTGGTATTGTTATGAAGGAGAATGGATGAACTGGCATACATTAACTACAACACAAGTACATGAGATTGTTTCTAAAAATAAAGCCAAAGAAAAAGTAGCTAGTATAGAAGAATATGCAGCAGAGCATGTTGTTATTGAAGAAGTTAACTTTGAAAACGTTGTGGGACAAGATAGTTTGACTCGTTTTGATCAACCTGCTACTAAAAATAAAAAGCGTAAAAAACGTCGTAATAATCGTGGTCCTAAACCAGATGCCGCTGCAAAGAAAACATCACAGCCTAATCATAAGAAAGCACCGCAATCTAAGGCGCCACAGACTAAAGGTCCAAAACCAGATGCAAAAGGTCAGAAACCTAAACCTAAGCCTAGAAGAAAACCGACCAATCAAAATAAACCCAAAGACGGGACTCAAACCACGCAGTCAAAACCTAAGCCTAAACCAACAGGTGATGCCGCTAATAAACCGCGTAAAAAAAGGCCCAATAATCGCAATAGACCACCTAAGAAAAACGAGTAATGAGAATCACCTTACTTTTAATTTTAAGTTGTTTAACCTTGGTGTCTTGCGATAATAATTTAGTTGATTCGCAATCAGTTGCCTTTAGCGATGCTCAATGGAGTCTTCTTGAAGCGCCTGTTTTTAAGATTCAGCCAGTAGATACAGTGAACACATATGACATGTTTCTCCATATGAGAAATAATCACAACTATGCCTATAGCAACCTATACTTAATCGCCGAGATGAAATTTCCACAAGGAAAAATCGTTACAGACACATTAGAGTATAACATGGCCACACCACAAGGTCAATTCCTAGGCTCAGGTTATAGTGATGTTTATGAAAATAAATTATGGTATAAGGAAGGAGTACGCTTTCGCGAAAGCGGAACTTATCTACTCACCTTACGCCATGCAATGAGAAAAAATGGTTCTGTAGACGGTATTGCCCAGTTAGAAGGAGTACTCGATATAGGATATAGTATAGAAAAACAAGTGCAACATGGCAGCAACTAAAGCACAAAAAGCTCAAAAAGAGCAAGAAACTAAGAAGAATATTAAATTATTCTGGAAACTAGTATTTGTAGGTATAGGAATGGTAATTCTTTTATTTTTACTTACAGCATGGGGAATCTTCGGTTCTTTACCAGATCACACCATATTAGAAAACCCACAATCTGAACTAGCCACAGAAATAGTCACGGCAGATGGTAAAACGCTAGGTAGCTTTTATACAGATAATCGTAAACCAGTGAAGTATGAGGATCTACCACAAAATCTTATCGACGCACTAGTCTCGACTGAAGATGAACGTTTCTGGGATCATAGTGGTATTGATGGTTATGGTACAGCTAGAGCATTTGCCTTTTTAGGACAAAAAGGTGGTGCAAGTACCATCACGCAACAGCTAGCAAAACTGTACTTTACAGAGCAGCGCAGTAGTAACAAAATTGAACGTGGAATTCAGAAAATCCGGGAATGGATTATCGCTACACGTCTTGAAAAACAGTATACTAAAGAAGAGATAATCACGCAGTATTTAAATCAGTTTGATTTTTTAAAACAAGCCATAGGTATACGATCAGCTTCTAATATTTATTTTGGTAAAGAGCCTAAGGAATTAACTGTAGAAGAAAGTGCGGTTTTTGTAGCCATGCTCAAAAACCCTAGACAGTTCAATCCTTATAGAGAAATATCTAAAGAAAAATCATTAGGTCGTCGTAATCAGGTTTTTGTTCAAATGGTGCGCAATGGAAAAATGACTGAAGCAACTAAAGATAGTCTTAGAGAACAACCTATTAAATTAAACTTTACACCAGAAGGTCACAACGACGGTATGGGGACTTATTTCCGCGAGTATTTAAGAGACTGGTTGAAGGATTGGGCAGCTAGTAATACTAATCCAGAGACTGGAGAGAATTATAATCTCTATAATGATGGGTTAAAGATTAATGTAACGATCGATAGTCGCATGCAAAAATATGCAGAAGATGCCATGGTTGCACATATGGCAAACCTGCAGCTAGAGTTTGATTCCCAAAACGAGAAATTAAAAACGGCTCCTTTTAGAGACATCACTGCAAAACAGGTTGAATCTTCAATTAATCGCGCCATAAAAGTTTCAGAAAGATGGAAATTGATGAAGAAAGAAGGCAAGTCAGAAAAAGAAATTCTTGCAAGTTTTGATAAAGAAACAGAGATGACTGTCTTTGATTGGCAGGCTCCAGGTCGCGAGCGTGACACAGTAATGACACCACGTGATTCAATATACTACTATAAGAAATTCTTGCAAGTAGGTATGATGTCTATGGAACCTCAAACAGGTTATGTAAAAGCTTGGGTAGGTGGAATTAATCACAAGCATTTTAAATTTGATCATGTTAAAAAAGGAGTGCGCCAGGCTGGATCTACCTTTAAGCCATTTTTATATGCAACAGCTATAGATCTATTAAAATATTCTCCATGTAAAGAATTACCAGATGGAGAATATACGATACCAGCAGGCAAACATGGTAATACTAAGGACTGGACGCCTAGTAATTCTAATGGAAAGTATGGTACGATTAGGACATTGAAAGATGCTCTAGCACATTCTGTAAACACAATATCTGCTAGATTAATGGATGATGTAGGACCACAACCTGTGATAGATCTTGCAGGTCGTCTAGGTATAAATACTAAAGAAATGGCACCTGTTCCTTCACTAGCATTGGGTACTGCAGATGTAAGCCTTTTTGAAATGGTAGGCGCATATGGTGTTTTTGCAAATGAAGGTATTTACAATACTCCAGTTTTAGTAACTAGTATTCAAGATAAAAATGGTACGGTACTTTATCAATATGTTCCAGAAACAAGAGATGTGATGAATCCCGAAACCGCATTTGTAACTCTTAAATTAATGCAAGGTGTTACTCAATCTGGTAGTGGAAGCCGTTTGAGAGGTAGCTGGGCAAAAAACAATAAGTTCTATAAAAGTGTAGTAACTGGCTACCCATATGATTTTAAAAATGAAATAGCTGGTAAAACAGGTACTACTCAAAACAACTCTGATGGATGGTTTATGGGTATTGTTCCTAATTTAGTGTCTGGTGTATGGGTAGGTGGAGAAGATCGTTCAGTCCATTTTCCTAGCACTCGTTATGGTCAAGGTGCTACTATGGCACTACCTATATGGGGTTCTTACATGAAATCTGTTTATGCAGATGAAAATCTGGATATATCAAAAGCAAATTTCAATGAACCAGAAAATTTATCCATTATAGTAGATTGTGAAGAGTATAAGAATGGTGATGATGGTTTAGAAGATGAAGATGACGCTGGCGATGAATTAGGAATGTAAATAGTAACTGATATGCTAGATGCACTTAAACTCGAGAATGTCCTGTTTCTAGATATAGAAACAGTTCCTTTACATCCATCATTTGATAAACTGGATGTTTTAGATCAGCAGCTCTATGCAGATAAAACTAAATATCAACGTAAAGAAGAATTTACACCCGAGGAATTTTATGATCGTGCAGGTATCTGGGCAGAGTTTGGTAAAATAGTTTGCATATCAGTAGGGTACTTTGTAGACCGTACTTATAGACAGTTTAGAGTACGCAGTTTTACAGGATCTGAAATTGACCTCTTAGAAGAGTTCAGTACATTACTTAAAAACCATTTCTCTGGAAGACATCATTTGCTTTGTGCCCATAACGGTAAGGAGTTTGATTTCCCTTTTATAGCAAGACGTATGATTATTAATGGAATTGCTATACCTGCAAAACTTAATCTCTTTGGTAAAAAGCCATGGGAAGTACCGCATTTAGATACTATGGAGTTATGGAAATTTGGCGATTATAAGCATTTCACATCTCTAAAATTAATGACTCGTGTATTAGGTATTTCATCGCCTAAGGATGACATAGATGGCTCTCAAGTACGCAATGTGTATTATGAAGAAAACGATGTGAACCGCATTGCTAGATATTGTGAAAAAGACGTTATCGCTGTAGCTCAAATAGTTCTTAAATTGCGATTAGAACCTTTACTTACAGATGACCAAATCATCACAAAATAAGCCACTGGCTGTTGTAAAAAATCTCAATGTTACCTTTCAAAATGGTAAACAAGAGAATCAAGTCTTATTTGACGTTAATCTCGAGTTATTTGAAAATGAAATTCTTGCCATAGTTGGTGAATCTGGTAGCGGTAAGTCTGTTACTTCTAAGGCATTAATGGGTTTATTGCCTGCTCAAAAAACGATTATAGATGCCACGGTATTATCTATTCTAGAAAAGGATTTACGTTACTTCAAAGGTCGAGATTGGTCACGCTTTCGCGGAAGCGTGATAAGTATGATTTTTCAAGAACCTATGAGCTCTCTAAATCCTACTATCACATGTGGTAAGCAAGTAGCAGAAATTCTTGAGATTCATACCAGCTTATCTTCTAAAGAAATTAAAACAGAGGTTTTACAACTTTTTGAAAAGGTAAAATTGCCCATTCCTGAGCAAACGTTTCAAAAATATCCACACGAGATCAGTGGTGGTCAAATGCAACGTGTTATGATTGCTATGGCGATAGCCTGTAAACCTATAATACTAATTGCAGATGAGCCTACCACAGCGCTAGATGTTACCGTTCAAAAAGAAATTATTTTACTGATTAAAGATCTTCAAAAAGAATATGGGATGAGCGTGCTTTTTATCTCGCACGATCTAGGTCTAGTTCATGAGATAGCAGACCGTATTGCGGTGATGTATAAAGGTAAAGTAGTAGAAACAGGAACACCACATCAGTTGTTTGAAAATGCCCAAGAAACATACACTAAAGCACTTATTGCGGCTAGACCAGATACGAAGTCCAGACTTAAAAGACTACCTATAATTAACGATTTTATGGTAGATACTGTTCCTACAGAGGTGGTTACTGATATAGAAAGAGTCCAATCGCATAGCAAATTGTATACTCAAGAGCCGTTACTAGAATTAGTTAATGTGGTGAAGAAATACCCACTTAAAAAAGAGTTATTTAAAGAGCAACAATTTTTTACCGCTGTTAACGGTGTAAGTCTTAAGTTGTATGCTGGTGAGTCCTTGGGATTAGTAGGAGAAAGTGGTTGTGGTAAAAGCACGCTGGGCAATATGATACTAGGTTTGCGTGATATTACTAGTGGGCAGTTGATTTATAAAGGAGTAGATATTACAAATCTTAAGGGACATAAAATGCGATCTCTAAGAAAAGAAATACAGATTATATTTCAAGACCCATTTGCATCATTAAATCCGCGATTGACGGTTGGACAAGCGATTATGGAACCTATGAAATGGCATGGAATAGGTACTAATGATAAGGACCGTAAAGAACGCGTTATGAAATTACTGGAACGAGTAGGATTAACTCAAGATCAATATAATCGTTATCCGCATGAGTTTAGTGGTGGACAGCGGCAACGCATAGGTATAGCGAGAACTGTAGCCTTAGAACCAGAGTTGATAGTTTGTGATGAATCTGTAAGTGCATTGGACATTTCTGTACAAGCACAAGTTCTCAATTTATTGAATGAGTTTAAAGAGGATTTTGGTTTTTCTTACCTGTTTATTTCTCATGATCTAGCGGTAGTTAAATACTTTTGTGACCAAGTCATTGTGATGAATCAAGGCCGTATCGAGGAACAAAACGAGGCTGATGAACTTTATCGCAATCCTCAAACAGATTACACTAAAAAGTTAATTGCAGCTATTCCTAAAGGGTAATTATTCAACAATCACTTCATAATGTAATAATTCTTTACTGCAATTTTAATAACAGCTCGCCTGATATGTAACACTATCATATAATAATCAATAGGCATAAAAAAATCCTCTTTAGGGAAGAGGATTTTTTAAAAGTTAGTTAAGATAAGTTGTTCTTTAAAAAGTAAAGAACGTTTTTATGATCAATTTAAATAGGCCTTTGATAAAATAAAGAGTAGCCATAAACGTATTAGGTTCTTGTTTTTCTACATAGGTCGTATTCATAATCGATGTTTATTAAAGGGAATACGAATATGGCAAACTTTAATCAATTATCGAGACAATCGGTAGCTATTAATCGATAAAGCGCATATTTGTGTTAAATCATTTTTATGGACAATTGATCGTTTTAATAAAAAAACCTCAATCGTATATGCATATTTTCATATCAGATTGAGGTTTATATTATGAACTTCTATCGCTTAATTTACTGTTTTAGTTTAGGTAATTGTTTTTCAATACCGTTGTTATCGCCTACACTTATGGAACTAGCTCCAGTAATTGTTACTTGCCCAGTTGTGAAGTCGCTTTCTGTCGCCTCAAATATGTTGTCTATATACTTTTGTGGATTGCGATCTATGTAAGGAAACCATGTGCTGTGTATTTGAATCATTACTCTGTGACCTTTTTTGAAAGTGTGTAATACGTCTTGTAAAGGAAAATTTACTCTAGTTTTTTTACCTTCCTTAAATGGCTCTGGCTTTGAGAAATCATTTCTAAAACGACCTCTAAAAGTTTCTGCTCGTACTAATTGTTGATAGCCTGCAAGAGTTACATGCTCAGGTGTATGCTCTTCGTTTTTCAAATCGTCTGGGTAAACGTCTATAACCTTAACAATAAAATCAGCATCTGTAATACCTTTAAGTATTACTTCTAGATTTGCCTGTATTTCTCCGGCTAGTGTCATATCTTCTGTAAGAACACCTGTTTGAAAGGTAAGTACGTCTGGTCTTCTTGAGGCATGACGCTGGTCATCTGTCATGTAAGCTCGTGGAGTGAATGTTACAGGAGTTATCTCGCTTCTAAAAGGAACAGGTTTTGATGGGTCACTCATGTATGAGAATGAATCTTTTTTATCACCTTTTTTATTGATCAACAACTCTCCATTTTTACCAAAACTAAACACGATTTCATCTTGCTGTGGTGGCCATTGCATAAATTTTTCCCACTGTTTTAATCCAGTGTCAAACATATATGCCTCTGGTAGAACAGGATTTTTTTCTCCTTTTAAATGATGTTCAAAAAAAGGAGTTTCTATTTCTCTATGATAAAAAGTTGATAAACTATCGCCAAAATGAATGTGATTAACCATTTGATGTCCAGGTTCTCTTGCCCAGTTACCATGGCTCCATGGTCCCATTACAATTGTATTATTCTTATTATTTGGATTGTTGCGTTCTACATTTTTATAGATGTTTAACGGTCCATATAAATCCTCTGCATCAAACCAGCCACCTACGGTCATTACTGCATGATCAACATTGTTTAAATGTGGTATTATAGAACGTTTTTGCCAGAATTCGTCATAATTAGGATGTGAGGCCACGTCTTTCCAGAAAAAATTATCGGGATATATATTTTCTGTAACATTTTTTAAAGGACCTATGCCCATATTGAACGCATAAGAGTCATTCATACTACCAGCGGCTCTTAATTTATCCCATTTATCATTGTACCAGCTTTCTGTAGTAGGCTCAGTTTGATGACCAAAAACTGGATAAGCAAAAATATAGCTCTGTAGTGTCGCTCCCATGTGATGGAAATCATCAAAGAAAAAGTCTCCTATAGGTGCTTGTGGAGAGCTAGCCACCAGTGCTGGATGAGCATCAGGTAATGCTGCTGCTGTATAAAAACCAGGATATGATATTCCCCATTGACCTACTTTTCCATTATTGTTAGGTAGATTTTTTATTAACCAGTCTACAGTGTCATAAGTGTCAGAGCTTTCATCGATATCTTTTTTATTATTAATATCATTACCTGGTATGTTAGGACGCATGTTATCAAAATCACCTTCACTCATCCATCTACCGCGCACATCTTGATAAACAAATATGTAGCCTTCTTTCATAAGTAGTTCATTAGGCCCTAATCTACTAGGATACTTGCCTTCACCATATGGTCGCACACTATAACAAGTACGCTGCATCATTATGGGATATTTTTGGGTGGTGTCTTTTGGACTATAAACTTGAGTATACAGTTTTACACCATCACGCATTTCAATCTGGTGAATTGTTTTAGTATAATTATCTTTTATATACTCTTGGTTTGATGAGGATTGCGCTTTCGCGAAAGCGGAACTTAATACCACTAACGCGATTAGTAAAAATTGTTTCATATCAATAACTTTAATGCTGGCTTAAATATAATTCAACCACATAAAAAAAGGCTGTCAATTAAGAAAGCCTTTTGATTTTTAATAAAAGTTATGTTACCAGATTTTTATACGATTTTCTGGTGCGATATACATACCATCTGTTTCTGTGATTTCAAAAGCGTCATAGAAAGCATCTATGTTTTGCAGTGGCACATAACCTCTATACATACCTGGTGAATGCGTGTCACCTTTAATACGTTGTTTTAAAGCTTCTTCACGCATTTTTGTGCGCCATACAGTTCCCCAACTTAAGAAAAAACGTTGTTCTGGCGTAAATCCATCAATAGCATCTGGACGACCTTTATCTTTCATCCATAACTGGTGTGCATCATATGCGGCGTTAACTCCACCTAAATCACCTATATTTTCTCCTAGAGTGAATTCTCCGTTAATATTTACTCCAGGTAAGACCTCTATAGCGCTGTACTGATTTGCTAAATCTTTACCTAGTTCTTCAAATTGTGTCTTGTCATTTGCGGTCCACCAGTCTGTCATGTTACCATTTGCATCGAATTTTGCACCACTATCATCAAATCCATGAGAAATTTCATGACCTATTACAGCTCCCATACCTCCAAAATTAAAGGCTGCGTCTGCTTCATAATTATAAAATGGTGGTTGAAGTATAGCCGCTGGGAAAACAATCTCGTTATAGTATGGATTGTAATATGCATTTACCGTTTGTGGTGACATAAACCATTCTGTTTTGTCAACTTTTTCTCCTAGTTTATTGAGGTTATCACGGTAATTCCATGATTGAACAGCTAGCATGTTGTCAAATAAAGTGCCGCCATTTGCTGGGCTATTAATTTCCATTTCAGAGTAGTCTTTCCACTGGTCTGGATAACCTATTTTAATGGTCATTCCATTAAGCTTTTCTATAGCTTTTTCTTTAGTTTCTGGACTCATCCAGTCTAAACCATTGATGCGTACTTCATATGCTTTCTTCACATATTCAATCATTTCTTTTGCTTTGGCTTTTGCCTCAGCTGGGAATTTTTCACTAACATATAATTGACCTAAGGCTTCACCCAAAGTACCATTAACGGTAGCTAGGGCACGTTCATTTCTAGGACGTTGTTCTTTTGCACCTCGCATAGTTTTACTGTAGAAATCCCAATTTGCGTCTTCTAACTCTGTAGATAGCATAGTGGCTGCCGCGTCTATCATGGTCCATCGCATATATGTTTTCATAGCATCTAAATTGCTATTATCCCACATATTATTTAGTGCAGTCATATAAGCTGGTTGAGCAACAATGATAGTATCAAATTCTTTAATATCTAATTTTTCAAAATATTCATCCCAATTTATAGATGGCACTAGAGTCTTAAACTCTTCTATACTCATAGGGTTATAGCTTAATTGTGGATTTCTTCTCGCTACTTTATCTAATCGTGGTTGTGCCATTTGTGTTTCTATGGCTATAATCGTTTTTGCATCTTTTGCTGCTTGAATTGCATCTGTACCGGTTAAGGTTAACATGCGCGCTACGTGATTCTCATATGCGGCAAGTTTTTCCACATTATCAGCATCATCTAGATCTACATAATACTCACGTTGCATGCCTAATGCGCCAGGTCTCATTTGAGCAACATTTATGTCTGTGTTTTGTGCATCTGGTCCTACTCCAAAGCCGTAGAAACCACGCAAACCTTTAGCCGACAGGTCAGCAAGTAAAGCAGGTATTTCATCTACAGATTTAACAGCATCTATTTGTTCTAGATATGGTTTTAATGGTTCGTAACCTGCTTTGTCTCTTGCGTCAGTATCCATAATGCTTTGATATACAAAAACGGCTTTTGCCTGATCTGATGATTGATCTAGATTCTTATCATTCATAGCATTATCTAAGATCGCAAGCATATCTGCGTCAGTATCTTTTCTAAGCTTATTAAAGCCACCCCAAACGGTCTGGTCTGCTGGGATCTCTGTAGAGTCAATCCATTTACCATTAACATAGCGATAGAAATCATCTTTAGGAGAAACACTAGTATCCATGGCGGTCATATCTAGACCTGGATAATCTTTTTTGGCAGGTTCTTTACATGAAGTGACAGCAATGGCCACTGCACATGTAGCAAGTAAGGTTTGTTTTAAATTCATGCTTATATAATTTGATAGGTTAGTTAATTAAAATTGAAAAATGCTATGAAAGATAATAATTGTTAAGTTTCAAGAGATACATTTAATTTTTAATTAACTAGTAATGAAATTAAAAAGCTTGCAGAAATTGCAAGCTTTTTGAATATTAAAAATTAAAATGTCTATTTGATTAATTCACGATAAGTTTTTCAGTAACGATGCCTGAAGTCGTAGAAATATTTAAAAAGTACATTCCTTGAGCTACATTATTAAGATTAATGGAATGTCTTTCTCCAGTATTGTTAAGTCTAGATTTTATTAGTTTACCAGTTACATCATAGATGCTGTAATCAAAAGAGTCTTTATTATTCCATGATAGTATAAAATTACCTTTTGAAGGGTTAGGGGATACTTTATAAGAATCTGAAAGTGTGTTGCTATCGTTACTTAGTGTTCCAGTTACGACGACATTATCAAGAACCACACCTTCTTCAGTAACTGCTTGGTCAGAAATAAACACATATCGAAATGTGATATTACTTTCTGAATTAAATGGACTTAAGTCATAAGAATAGGTTTTCATGACGGCATCTGTACCTGTCCACTGTGCTCCTACACAATTAAAACAATCTACTCCATTAGGGTTTCTGTTAGAATTATACCAGTTAGCATCTGTTGAGCTACCTAATATATTCCAGTTTACACCACTATCAGTACTGTATTCCATAAACATGAGGTCCCAATTTTGTTCAAGCTCAAATGCCATATCAAACTGTAAAGTAGGATTAGTAACACCGTTTAAATCATAACAACCTGTGTATAAGTAGGCAACGGTGTCATTAGGGTGTTGACCACTTAAATTTGTTGCATAAACTTGTGTGCCGCTTACAGCTTGATTAAGAACAGGTCCCGTAGGGACACCTCGTTCCCATAGATTTGTTCCTCCTGTTTCATTGAAGGTTAATAGATTTCTATTTTCAAATTGATGAATATCATTAATGACACCACTATTATTTTTAAGAATTGTTGTGGTTTCATTGTTGTTACTAGCAAAAGCATCATTTGTTGTATTCACCGTTACTGTTATATCATTCGTTCCTAAATTAAATGACAGACCTGTTAAACTTATAGTAGTCTGACTTTGTGCAGGAATTGTGGTGTTGTAAGTGGTATTAACTGAAGAACCACCGTTAATAGAATAATCAAGATTAAAACTATTTATGTCTGTGGTACCTCCATTTTCTATTACAATATTAATGTCAGAGTCTCCACAAGAAAAATTACTGTTTGATGAGCCTACACTTATTAATTCAATATCTGTAGGTGGTGGACCTGCAGTGACTGATGTTTGCCAGATCCCTCTACCATAGGTTCCAGCTGTTAGTATGTTGTCAAAACCATTAATTTCAAGATCTCTAATATTCACATTAGGTAGATTATTATTAAATGTTGACCACTGTGCTGTAACATCATCATATTTATAGATTCCTATAGTTGTTCCTAGGAATATTTCTCCATCTACACTCATCGGTAAACTAGCAATAGTGTTTTTACCTAAACTGGGCAAGTTTGCTGTTATATCTGTAAAAGAGTTACCTTGATTTATACTCTTATACACCTTACCAAACGATTGACTAGTAGATACATAAACGATATTATTATCAGTATTACTTACTTCAATGGCTGCAATGTCTTGTGGGAAGTTTGAAACAACAGAAAAATTTGTACCTGCGTTAATACTTCTATAAAGCAGATTATTTATAGCAATGTATATAATATCATCATTATTAGGATCAATTTCAATTAAATCAATATTGTTACCAAATGAAAATGAAACGGCTACAAACCCATTATTTTGTACCTTGTAAAGAGAGGTGTATCCTACATATATAGTACCTTGACTATCTACCTTTAATGGGGTGATCCAATTTCCACTTTCTCCATTAGGGCGATTTATAGAATTAAGAATTGAGTTCCCACCATTATTTGTAAAATAAAGTCCACCACCATTTTGAGTAAACCCATATCGTATATTGGAATTTAATGGATCAATACCACCATCCATTCCATCAGCTCCATAGAAGTTTTTCCATTGATTACCGCTTCTTGCTTGTCCACCATTATCTTGTAAACCACCTATCACTTGTGCACTCGATTGTGTGCTAACAGCAATTCTATAAAATTGTCCTATTTGAGCTCCTGCAGTAAGATCAGTGAAAGATCCACCGTCATTATTACTTCTATAAATACCACCATCAGACATGACAAATAGTTCAGTACCAAATTGTCTGATTTGATGAATGTCTGCATGGGTATAAGTACTGCCAGTAGGGTTACTCCATGAGTTAATTTTTGTAAAAGAGCTACCACCACTGAAGGATTTCCATATATTTAAACAACCGGTGTAAACAATTTCTGCATTAGTAGTAGATACTTCTAAAGCAAGATCATAGTTTCCTTGCCCGCTTTCTAGAATGTCTGTCCCATTATCTCGACGTGTAAAAGTTAATCCACTATTAGTAGATCGATATAGACCTAACAAGTTAGCATTGCCATCAATAATTAATAAATAAACATAATTAGGATTTGCGGGAGATACACCTATAACACTTCTTCTCATACCACTAGGCAAACCTGTAGAAGGTTGTGTGAATGAAATTCCATTATCAGTTGATATAAAAAAAGAATTGTTTGTACTAAGATATATAGTATCTGGTGATCCAGGTTTTAATTTAATGTCTTTTACATTTGCAGGAAAAGTTCTTGAAAAACTCACACCACCATCAACAGATCTATAGAAACCAAAATTTGATGACACAAATATTTTGTTACTATCTCTAGGGTCTAAGTATACCTCACTTATATTTGCAGTTGCCCCTATAAAAGTAAGTCCTGTACTATTCCATGTAAGTCCTCCATCAATGGACTTCATTAATCCTATACTACTTGAGTCTCTAGCATCATCATCACCTGTACCTATATATATAACGTTAGAATTTGTTGGGTCTACTGCTATAGCACTTACTCCTATTTGAGATAAAAAATCTGAAATAGGTGTCCATGTGACTCCAGCATCGGTAGATTTCCATATTCCTCCACTTGGTGAGCCTAGGTAATAAATATTAGGGTTATTAGGGTCTATCGTCATTGTGTTTGCTCTACCAGTTCCTGTAGACCATGATCCAGTCCCTTGTATTGAAAAAGGACCTATTGCACTCCAGTTAGAGTTGTCCGAAAGGCCACTTTTTCTAAAATATCTGTTATTTACTATAGATTGTAGTTCTTGCGCTCCCTGTATAGTACCATCTTCCTTAACATAAGCCTTGGCAGCGTCCACCCATCGCATGAATGGTTTGTAACCACTTCCTTTAGCATCTTTATCATGCGTTTCCCAATAAGCCTCACCTGCATCTTTGATGTCTTGGTAAGTAATTTCATTTTCAGATTTCTGCTCTCTTAATTGCTGCATCCATGGATTGTCTAGGCCAGGTTGTGCTTGAGTTAATGCAAATCCTAAGAGGATTAGTAATGGTAAAAACTTCATAAAATGGTTTTAATGGTGCCGCAATATAATGGACAGAGTTCACGATTCAATAACATCTTGTTAATTATGTCTTAATTTCATAAATAACTGACAAAAAATCATCGACTAATAGTGCAAAATAATTTCTAGTACTGATTTTTATACCAACATTGCTCACTAACTCTTATAATGAGTTCTGGTTTAAAACTCTTCATTGTTTAATAATTCTTTCTTGTAATTAATATCCCATTGTTTTTTAAGCTCTGTAAGTGAAGCTACATTTTCATTAGGTACAGTAATAGAAAGAACATAATGTGCAATCTTATAAACTCCATCTTCTTTTTTTAGAATTCCGCTACCGCGACATATTCCCATTTGAGTATCTAGCAATTCATCAAAATAAACGACACCATTGTGTTGATAAATATGACGTTTTAGTGACGTGAAAGACCAGGCTTTACCGTTGTCAAAGTAAGGCTTTGAAAAAGCTTTAAATTCTTGTAGCTGCCAGTTTTCAGTTGCATCAGTGCCTATAAAAACGGCATCATTAGTCATTAAGTTAAAGTAGTCATTATAATTAGCGGTAGCTGCTGCTAGATGCCAATCATCTATTTTTTTATTTAATAAATCTGTCGTTCTAATTTTTTGCGAGCCACATGAAGCTAGTAGAATTGTGGTAAAGAGGAGTAAAGTGTTTTTCATAGATGTTAAAGATAAAACAGAAAACTTAATGCTTTTTCTATAAAATCTGGACATTTGGTGGTTGCGTATAGTGTTCATAAATTCGAGTCATGGAAAAACATAGATGTGGCTGGTGTTTAAGTGATGATTTATATATCGCTTATCACGATCAAGAATGGGGAAAACCAGTTTATGATGATCAAACTCTTTTTGAGTTTCTTATTCTCGAGACGATGCAGGCTGGACTGAGTTGGATTACCATCTTAAAAAAACGAGCCAATTACTATGACGCATTAGATCAATTTGACGTTCAAAAAATCGCAAATTACACACAAGATAAGCAGGATGAATTATTAAATAATGCTGGAATCATACGTAACAAGCTCAAAATTAAGTCCATAATTACAAACGCTCAACTTTTCATAGACATTCAAAAAGAATATGGTAGCTTTTCTCAATACATATGGAACTATGTAGATGGTAAGCCTATAAAAAATGAAGTGTTAGATTATAAGAATGCGCCAGCAAACACGGCGCTTTCTGATCAAATCTCTAAAGATTTAAAAAAGAGAGGTTTTAAATTTGTAGGATCTACATTAGTCTACGCTTTTATGCAAGCTACTGGAATGGTAAATGATCACGAGATAAATTGTTATCGATATGATGAGGTATAAAATTATATTGCTTTTGGTATTCGCTTTCGCGAAAGCGGATAACATCATAGCTCAGCATGACAATAATACAAAGATAGAGCAAGAAGAGCGTATAGATATTGCATATTTTCCTATCCAAGCTAGAGACATGGTTTTTACATTGAGTAAAGCCAGAAAGAAAATTAAATACTATAAAGAAACAGATGGTTCTTTGATTACTTATGAGGCAAAGTTTAAATTAAATGGTTATAAATATAGCATCGAGTGTGATCAAAAAGGTATCTTGATAGACATAGAGGTACTTATTAAAAAAAAGGAAATAGCTTCCAGTGTTTTAAATATCATCACTAATAATCTTAAAGAAATTTCTAATCGATTTAAGGTTGAAAAAATTCAAAAACAGTTTGTGATTAATCACCAAGACAGTTTGAGTATTTCTAATCGTCTAGAAAGTAATGATTTTGATAATTATGAAATGATTGTTGCTTTTAAAAAAGATAATAAGATTTACCGTAAAGAAATGCTTTTCAGTAAAGAAGGAGAATTGTTAAAGCAACGTTCTGTTAAAAAGCTAAAATATGATTTCATACTATTTTAGAGTTTTTACCTTTCTATTCTTGCCGGTTATTTCGACCGCTCAAATTGTAGATTCTTTTATCGTACAGCCATCTATAAACGTGCGCTGGGATAATAATAGTAGGTGGAGATTTAATAGTGCTATAGAACATCGCAATATTATAAATAATGGATGGAACGCTTTGCATATTCAAGCAGTACAGTTTGCTAGTTATGAAATAGGTTTTTATTCACAGATAGGTGTAGGGATAATGTATCGTGAGATATTTGATGATCAACGACCGGAAGAAATCAGGTTTACAGAACAATATGTATACGCACGTAAGTTTAATAGTTTAAGAATAGCGCACCGATTTAGGTGGGATCAACGCATAAGAGGAGAAGCCTTGAAACATAGATGGCGCTATCGACTATCGAGCTCTGTACCGCTTAGCGGTGGAAATTTAGATATATCTGAGTATTATATCACATCTAGCATAGAGGCAGTTTTTATTGCTCAAGCAAATGAGAAACCAGGATATGATCAACGAGTAGCTATAGGTATAGGTAGAGCATTGAGTAATAATATCAAACTACAAATGGTAACTGAGTATCGCTGGGAAGACTATACACAAGATATAAATCGCTCTTTATTTATTAATTTGGGAGTATTTTATTCTTTATAAATAACTTAAAAACACCTCTCGATCTATCTCTATAGCTCCTAAACTGTGTAAATGATCATTATATAGTTGTGCATCTATGAAGTGATAACCTTTAGATTTAAGAGTGTTAACTAGATGTAGTAGGGCTATTTTACTAGCATCTGTTGCCAGAGTAAACATAGATTCTCCACAAAAAATTTTTTTTTCAGATAAATCAATTCCATATAAGCCACCTACTAACTTATCGTTTTTGAAGACCTCTATGCTTTTTGCGTGGCCTAATTCATGTAATCTCGTGTATGAACTTATAAAGTCATCATTAATCCAGGTACCATCCTCATCACGACGTTTTACTAAGGCACAATGATGCATCACATCTTTAAAGCACGTATTTTCTTTAATAAGATAACCCTTGTTGCGTTGACTTTGTTTTAGAGACTTAGAAATTCTCATAGGTTGATCGCTAGATAGATCAAATACCATTCTGGGATCTGGGCTCCACCAGCATATAGGGTCACCTTCACTGTACCAAGGGAAAATACCTGATTGATAGGCTAGTAAAAGTCTTTCTACACTTAAATCACCACCTATAGCAAGTAAACCATGGTCTGGAGCACTGCTAGGATGTGGGAAAACAAGATTGTGATCTAGAATTTGCACGATTTTAGGCGATTAAGTTTGCAATTTGAGATAAAAATGTTAATCTTTGAGAAGCCTTCTTATCTAATTTATTTCATCATTGCTTTTTTTGAGTTTGTTTGAAGGCTAACCTATTAAGAAAGAAAATCCCAACTGTAGTGGTTGGGATTTTTTATTTTATAAAATTCGTTCAAAACATACACTATTCAATACATTTCTATAAGGTTCATAATTATCAATGATTTGATAACCGCTATTTTTATAGAGAGCAATAGCTGCTAGCTGTCGTGTACCAGTTTCTAATATGCATCTATTATAAGACAATTCTTTGGCCCATTGTTCTAATTCTTTTAAAATATATGTTGCAACACCTTTGTTGCGATAAGCAGCAACAGTGTACATTCTTTTAATTTCCATAGACTGATGATCATATTCTTTTATAGATCCACAGCCTGCCAGAATAGAATCTTTATAACAGAGTACCACATGTTTAATAAGGTTTAATTTATTAAACTGGTCATAGAATTCATGTTCATTACCATCAGTAACAGCAAGATATGCGTCTAGTTCTTTAACTAGTTTTTTAAAATCTGTATTATGAGTATCAGTCCTTACTAATCTCATACATTAATTTTTAAAAAGGTAAGTCGTCGTGATCTTCATCTTTAGAATTTGAGATAGGATCAAATTCATCAAACGGTGGTATCTCTTGTGGTGGTGCCGCTGGAGTAGCTCCGACACGTTCTATTCTCCATCCTACGATAGAATTAAAATATTTAATCTCTCCTTGAGGACTTTGCCATTCACGACCTCTCAAGTTAATACCTACTTTTACTGGTTCACCTACTTGAAAACTGTCCAGCAAACTTGTTTTATCTTGAACAAATTCCAGCATTAAGTGCTGTGGATATTGTTCTTCAGTAGTGATAACTAGTTCACGTTTTTGAAATCCGCTAGCACCAAAAGATTTGGTTTCTCCTATTACTTTGATTTTTCCTTGTACTTCCATGTTATAATAATATAATTTTCCATGCGTCTATGATGTTGCCTTGTAAGATCAACTCTTGTGCGCGTTTATGTTTTTCTTTAATATCTAAAATTGATAGTTTTTCCGCTTTCGCGAAAGCGATAACAGATTCTCTATCTGGTATAGCTTCAATATTCCCTAGTTTTCCTAAATCATTACCTGTAAGAATGGTGCTGTTTCTTGCATGATCAGGTAGTGCATCAACACCTACACCTAGTGTAGCTAATGGTTTAGGTACTTCAAACATGGCGTCTTTTGAACGGCAATACCAGTTGCCACCCATACGGGCAACAGTGTCGATTTTAATCTGGTCTATCTTACCATCCTCATCTAGGATCTCATCATTAACGTGAACCATAACTACCTCACATATAATCAAATTACCAGCGCCACCTTCCTGTCCTAATTCTACAATTTCTTTTACTTTACATTCAAATTGTACAGGACTTTCTGCTACTCGAGGTGGTGCAATGATATCTGATGCTACTGCTGTTAATCCAGACTTTACAAATTCATCAACATTTGCACCATACTCTGTGCTACTCAACGACATCTGTTGTACAATATCATAGTTGACAATATTGATTACAACCTCGCCTGTAGACCTAGCGTTAATTAAAGTATGTTTAATAGAATTATCTCTCACCCGACGTGCTGGTGAAAAAATCATGATTGGTGGATTTGCGCTGAAAACGTTGAAAAAAGAATAAGGCGATAAATTAACATTGCCATCTTCATCAATTGTACTTGCAAATGCGATAGGTCGAGGTTGTACCGCGCCCAGCATAATACTGTGTAAATGAGCTGTTTTTGTGTCTTTTGGATCTAGTTTCACCGTAATTTTTTAAGGATGGTAAAGGTATGGATTTTAAAGCGTTTTAATAAAGTAGAAATAAGATTTAAAGAGAACCTATTCCTAGATATCATAAAAGCTAGTTAAGCTCGTTTTACTTTATGTACTATATTTAAAATTCTTAAAAGCTTTCATGAATTTTACAGCAAATCGTAATGTGTTGAGATGGGTAATCATAGCCTTTGCAATGATTATTACAGCCCTAATTTTATGGAATACCTATGAGTTTTTTCAACAACTTAAGGAAAGTGAACAGAAAAACATGAAAGAGTATGAGATTGCTATTGATGATCTAGTTAATCAATCTCTTGATGCCGAAATGGGGAATCTGGGCTCTACCGTTACAGAAAATACGACTACAATTCCCATGATTGAGGTAAATTATAAAGGTGATATGAAGGCCCGTAATTTACCAGAGCATATAATGAACGATACTCTTAAGTTGAGGTCGTTAATAGATGAATATGCCTCCCAAAATGAACCTATACGTATTAATTATGATGGAGAACCTTTTCAGACCATCTATTATGGAGAGAGTCCTATTATTACTAAAATGAAGTACTTTCCAATGGCGTTGTTGTTGATTTTAGTCTTATTTGGTGCTGTGATTTGGTTTTTTTATCGTTCTACAAAAGCTAGTGAGCAAAATAAGCTTTGGGCAGGTATGGCTAAAGAGAGTGCTCACCAGATAGGTACACCGTTATCATCATTAGTGGGTTGGACAACGTTACTTAAAGATACAAATGTAGATCCCAGTTATATAACCGAAATGGAAAAGGATATCACTAGATTACAAACTATTACAGAGCGATTTTCTAAAATAGGTTCTATACCTACACTTTCTGAAATGGATATTGTAGATCAAACAGATAAGGCTGTACATTATATCTCTTCTCGAAGTTCAAAACTAGTTGAATTTGTTGTTGATTTACCTAGTCAGCCTATACTCGTAAAATTAAACGAGCAATTATATGCATGGGTTGTTGAGAATTTAATAAAAAATGGTATTGACGCCATGAAAGGTAAAGGGACTATAAAGATCTATTTACGTGCTGATGCTCATAAAGTTTTTATAACGGTTTCTGATACTGGAAAAGGTATTCCTAAAAATCAATGGAATCAAGTATTTACTCCTGGATTTACTACTAAAAAGAGAGGTTGGGGCTTAGGCTTATCTCTAGCTCATCGTATTATTAAAGACTACCATAAGGGCATGATAAGAGTTGCCGATAGTAAAAAAGATAAAGGAACTACTTTTGAAATCATGATTAATAGATTGAAATAAGTCTTGTAATAAGTAACGTTATCTTAATGACAACAAAAGTTTAGTATTCTAAATTTTTTCATTCCTACATCTTAACTTACTTTTGCTTATTCAAATTTATTCTAAATAAGCTTTGAGCGATACTATAGCACATCTTAAACGTGGTGAAAAGGCCACCATTGTTTCTTTTAATGAGGAACAAGTACCTCTTAAACTTCTTGAAATGGGATGTTTACCAGGTAATATTGTGATGATGATGGAAAGTGCACCTTTTCAAGATCCTATCTATCTCAATATTAATGGTACTTTTTTAGCAATAAGACGTGAAACAGCTCAACAGATAATAGTGAAACGTCATGGGTAAATCAATTAATGTTTCACTTATAGGTAATCCTAATACTGGTAAGACATCATTATTTAATAGACTTACTGGTTTAAATCAAAAAGTAGGGAACTATCCCGGTATTACCGTAGAAAAAAAAGAAGGTATTTGTAAACTAGATCGTAGTTTAAAAGCTCATATTCTAGATTTGCCTGGTACATATAGTCTCAATACATCTAGTCTAGATGAAAGTGTAGTTGTAGAGACGCTGCTCAATAAAAATTCAAAAGACTATCCAGATGTGGCTGTGGTAGTTTCTGATATTGAAAACCTCAAACGTAATTTACTTCTGTTCACTCAGATTAAAGATCTAGAAATACCTACCATATTAGTGATTAATATGGCAGACCGTATGCAGCGTAAAGCTATTTCTTTGGATATTGCGTTAATGGAACAAGAGCTCAATACTAGAGTAGTATTAGTAAGTGCTAGAAAAAACATGGGTGTTGATAACCTTAAAAGAGCTATTTCAGAGTATAAAAATTTGAAATCAGTCCCATGTGTGAATGCCTCAAGTATAGATCCAGAGTATTTTGCCACCTTAAAAAAGGCTTATCCTAGACAATCCATATATAAATTATGGCTAGTGATTACTCAAGATGTCAACTTTGGTAAAATTGATAGGAATAGAGATCTTGAAGATTTAAAATCTAGCTCATTTGCTGTTAAGTCAGAAAGCGACTTAAAAAAAATGCAGCATAAAGAAACGGTAGTACGTTATCAATTTATCAATGCTCTATTGAATAAGGTTCTTAATGTAGATAAGTCACAAGCAAAAGATTTAAGAACAAGACTAGACCGTGTGTTACTTCACAAAGTATGGGGTTACCTTATTTTCTTTGTGATATTATTACTCATATTTCAAGCGATTTATGATTGGTCTACCTATCCTATGGATTGGATTGATACATTCTTTGCAAAGGCAAGTTCATGGGCTCAAACATCACTTCCAGAAGGACCTTTTACAGATCTTATTTCTGAAGGTATTATACCTGGATTAGGTGGGATTGTCATTTTTATACCTCAAATTGCCTTTTTGTTTTTATTCATTGCCATACTTGAAGAAAGTGGTTATATGAGTAGAGTGGTTTTTTTAATGGATCACATCATGAAAAAATTTGGGCTGAGTGGTAAAAGTGTAGTGCCATTAGTATCTGGTACTGCTTGTGCTATACCTGCAGTTATGGCAACACGCAATATTGAAGACTGGAAAGAACGCTTAATTACCATTCTGGTTGTACCATTTACTACCTGTTCTGCCAGGTTACCGGTTTATTTAATTATTATTGCTCTAGTTATTCCTGAGCAAGAGGTATGGTGGATTTTTAATTTACAGGGACTAACCCTTATGTTATTATATATGCTGGGCTTTGGCGCAGCAATTTTCTCTGCTTGGGTACTCAACAAAATATTACCTATTAAACGCAAAGCCTTTTTTGTGATGGAAATGCCTGCCTACAAATTACCTATGCTTAAAAACGTAGGAATAACGGTTTTAGAAAAGACAAAAAGTTTTGTGCTAGGTGCTGGAAAAATTATTATGGCGATATCTGTTATCTTATGGTTGTTAGCCAGTCATGGATTAGGTGAGCAGTTTACTAATGCAGAAGAAATAATTAAAGAGCAATATGCTGGTCAAAATTTATCAGATGAGGAATTAACTAATAAAATTGCAGCTCAAGAATTAGAACATAGTTTTATAGGTTATATAGGTAAAGGAATAGAGCCAGCCGTAAGGCCATTAGGCTATGACTGGAAAATAGGTATCGCTATTGTAAGCTCATTTGCTGCAAGAGAGGTTTTTGTGGGAACGCTTGCAACCATTTATAGTGTAGGTAGTGATGAAGAAGAAACAATCAAAAATCGTATGAGAGCAGAGGTAAACCCTATATTAGGTGGACCTTTGTTTAATTTTGCTAGTGGTATTTCTTTATTGCTTTTTTATGCATTTGCTATGCAATGTATGAGTACCCTAGCGATAGTTAAACGTGAAACTAATAGCTGGAAATGGCCTGCCATACAGTTTTCAGCAATGACGGTGATTGCTTATTTTGCGGCACTCGCAGCATATCAAATTCTCAAATAATGGAATTATTACAATATATTTTGGTAGCTGTAGTTGTTTTAGTGGCACTGGTCTGGTTATTTAGAAAATCATTATTTCCCTCTAAGAAAACTAGTGGATGTGGTGATGGTAACTGTGGATGTCATTAATTAAACAGTAATAGAAATAAAAAAGCCCTTTCAATTTGAAAGGGCTTTTGAATACAAAAAAATATGACTTTATTACTGTACAACTCTTACGTTTACAGCATTCATTCCTTTTTTTCCTTCTTTTTCTTCATACTCAACGCGATCACCTTCTCTTATCTCATCGATAAGTCCAGTTACATGCACGAAGCATTCGTTTTGTGATCCTTCTTCAACGATAAATCCAAATCCTTTAGACTCGTTGAAAAACTTTACAGTACCTTCTTTCATTGTAATAAAATGTAATAATTAATATTAACAAAGGTATAGGGATTATTATTTCTAAATTGTTAATACTCAGATTATTTTAATTTTTTGAGTATTTATAGGAGTTCACAGGCTATTTAGGCGTGCCTTTTAAATAAATATGACTGCCTTTTATAGATCTATCGTACATAATAATACTGCCAGCCACCGCGACATTTAAGCTTTTAGGAGTGTTAAACTTTATTAAATGATGGGACTTTTCAATAGCTTCGTTAGTAAGTCCGTGATCTTCAGCACCTAGAAGGTAAACACAATTACGTGGATGCTTAAATTCTTGAAGATCTATTGCTCTTTCATCCAGCTCGACACCTATAATCATAGCACCTTTAGGTAGGTGTTCATAAAAATCTTCAAATGTATCATAATGAAAGTAAGGCATAGCTTTTACAATATCATGTGTATCACAAGCCTGTTTTGCATATCTTTTTCCGACTGTAAATACAAAACTAGCGCCTAGGTTTTGAGCACTACGCCATAAGACACCTAGGTTTTCAGGTGTTTTTCCGTGCTGTATGCCTATGCCGAAGTAACCTGGTTCTAATTGGTCTATTTTCATATATCGATTATTTTACAGTGGTTGTGGCTTCTATTAAATACATAGCAAGACGTAATTTTCCATAGCTATGTTTTCCATTGAATTTTTCAAATATGGGCTTGAGAGCATTCTCTTTCTCATAGCTTTCATAAAATGGTTCAATCTCTGCAATTTCATCTGGTGAAATATGTGCCTCTAGATTTACATCTTTATGACTTACATATCGTTTCCCTAGATGAGATAGTATCGTGTCTATTTTAAGTGCTCTTATTTCAGATATTTCTTCAAGCGTTTTTCCTGCCCAGTATAACTTTACACTTTCCATAACGGTATCCTTTTTAGGTCCGCTCTTTTTTTTCTTTTTGGGTTTTGAAATAACGACACGGTATATAAAATCGCCCTCGCGCATCATTTTAAAACCTTGTGTGAATTTTAAAAATGACTCTCCATAGGTATCTAACTTGTGTTTTCCGACACCAGTAATATCTTCAAACTCATCAATTGTTAGTGGAATTCTAGCGGCGATGTCTTTTAATGTGGCGTCACTAAAAACCATGTAAGGTGCCAGGTTCTCTTGAGAAGCTATTTGCGTTCTTAATTTGCGTAAACCAGCATACAGATCTTTGTTTATCTCGCTAGGTAAGGACTCTTGTACTGCTTTTGCATTTCTAGCAGCAAGCTCTTCAGGTTTAGGTATAACAGCTAGTTTTACTGCTTGTTTATCAAAAAGTACTGCTTTTGCCTGTGGTGTTAATTTAAGGTGGTTAGATTCATGAAAAGCGATCTCTAGCAATCCTTGATTAATCATTTGTATAATATATTGTTGCCAGTTATTCCATGAGATATCACGTCCAGCGCCATACGTTTTTATAGATTGAAAACCACTATCGATAACACTTGCATTTTGTGCACCGCGCAATACATCTATTAATAAGTTGAGTGATGCTCTTTCTTTCATTCTATAAACAGCACTTAATGCTTTTTGAGCTATAAGTGTCGCATCAAAGAAGTCTGGTTTATTGAGACATACATCACAGTTACCACAATCTTTTTCTAGATATTCATTAAAATAAGATAATAACATGCGACGGCGACAGGTGAGTGCCTCAGCAAACTGTTTCATACGTTCCAGTTTAGCAATTTGCACTTCACTATTACCACTATCTCCTGCAAAATTGCGCAGTTGAATCACGTCTGCATAGCTATGGAATAGTAGGGCATGAGCATCAATACCATCGCGCCCTGCACGACCGATTTCTTGATAATATCCTTCAATGTTTTTAGGCATATTATAATGAATCACAAATCGCACATTAGATTTGTCTATTCCCATACCGAATGCAATCGTAGCACAAACTATTTTTAATTCATCTTTAATGAATTGTTCTTGTACGCTTTCGCGGAAGCGGTGTTCTAACCCAGCATGGTAAGCAGCAGCAGAAAAACCTAGATTGGACAGCTTATCTGCTAGTTTTTCACATGATTTTCTACTTAAACAGTAAATGATACCAGAGTCGTCTTTATACTTTTTGAGAAAACGACGAACTTGAGCTAACCGGTCATTACCAGGTCGTACTTCTAGAGTTAAATTAGGTCTATCAAAGGATGCTACATATTCTTGTGCATGAGAAATAGCAAGCTGCTCCTTAATATCAGCACGTGTGGCACGATCTGCGGTGGCAGTTAATGCAATTAAGCTAGCCTGTGGAAACGATTTTTTAAGATAGGCCAGTTGTGTGTATGCTGGTCTAAAATCATGTCCCCATGTGGATATACAATGTGCCTCATCTATCGCAATTAAAGAGACGTCTGTAGGCTTTAAATGTTGTAGTAAAAGCTGGATACTTTCTGGTGCTACATAAAGTAATTTTAGTTGATTCTCTTTTAATAATTGAAGCATCTCTTGCTGCTCTGTACCTACTTGTGAACTGTTAAAATAACCAGCCGTAATGCCATTAGCTCTTAGAGAATCAACTTGATCCTTCATTAAAGCAATAAGTGGAGAAATGACTAAAGTAATTCTATCTAGCATTAAAGACGGAAGCTGAAAACACATGGATTTACCGCCACCAGTAGGCATGACAACCATAAGGTCTTGATGCGCGAGAACATCATCAATAATTTGCTCTTGTAATGGACGGAAACTATCGTAACCGAAATGCTTTTTAAGTAATTCGTGTTTATTCATTAAAATTAGTTTGTATGGCTTATAAAATCTTAAAAGACAAATTTATTCTATTTTAGCAAAGCATACAATTAGACAAATGTTGAAAATGAAACGATTACTAGCATTCTTATTGGTTTTAAGTGCAGGATTGTGTGAGGCACAAGATCTCAATAACTTTAAATATGTTATTGTGGAGAATCAATATGATTTCCAACAAGAACCCAATGAATATCGACTTAATGAGATGATGGTTTTTGAAATTAAAAAACGTGGCTTACATGCATTCAGAAACAGCGATGTTTTACCAAAAGATTTGAATATAGGAACTTGTAACGCTTTAAACTTACGTGTAATTGTGTCTAGAGGTTTACGAGTAAAAATGACTTATGAATTTGTGAATTGCACGGGTGAAGTAGTCTATACGACTCAAGAAGGTATAGGAAGAACTAAAAATTATGAAAAAGCTTATCGTGAGGCACTTAGAGATGCGATGAAATCGCTGGATGAGGTAGATTATACATATGAGAAACCTGAGTATATCAAAATAGTTCAAGGTGCTCCTGTGGACAGTGTGCGAACTAGATCTGGACGTCCTGGTCAAAGAGATTTAAAAAAAGAAAAGATTATTCTTTCTGATAACCAACAGATTGGAACAGTTCTTACAATTTCAATGAGTTCAAAAGATGGTCTTTTTACCCTAAAATTTGAAGATGAAAAAATCAACATTTTTAAAAACAACAACCTGATAGGTACTCTTAAGAAGAGTCAATCAGGTTGTTATCTTGCTATTACCACAGAGTTTACCGGAATAGGTTATGAAAAGGATGGTGGTTTTATCATTGAATATGATAAAAATGGCACTCAGTTTTTAATCTTTAATAAATAAATTCACTTATCACTTGTTTTTCATAAGGCCAGACTTTAGTCTGTACTTATTAGATGTATTAAACATGTTTCCCTACTTCAAAACCGTGTTTTCCTAGATATTGATTACCGCTATCTATAGCATCTTGTTCTAGAGTTGTTCCCATAGAGTCATTCCATCTATTTAAATAACCGAATAAAGAAATTACACCTAGCATTTCTACAATCTCTCCTTCATCCCAATATTGGTGTAATCGATCTTGTATGTCTTGATTTACGGCATTAGGCACTTGACTAGCGGCTAGCGAAAAATCTAGCGCAGCACGTTCAGCATCATTAAAAGCTGCATGCGTGCGGTATTCCCAGATGTTATCCAGTTGTTCTTGCTCTGCTCCATAACGTTCTGCAGCTCTTATCGCGTGCGCTTGACAATATCTACAACCAGTTGCATTACTAGAAACCCAAGCAATCATGCGTTTTAAAGCGCTGGTGACACGACCTTCATTTGCCATCACGGCTTTATTAAGATTGATAAATGCTTTTGAAATGGCTGGCCTGCGTTGCATGGTTAGTACAGAATTAGGGCAAAAACCTAGTGTTTCATTAAAAAAAGCAGCTAGTTCACGTGTTTCTGGATCATGACTGGCGTCTAATGGAGTTACTAATGGCATATTAAAAGTTGTAAGTTCTAGGGCAAGTTAATAATTATCTATCACAGATATTGTGATACTAAGAACCAAATCATATTTTGGTCATACATTTGAATTTATGCGCTGGACTTTAAAACCTCAACCCGATAAAGAACGACAGGAGAAACTGGCTCAAGAGCTAGGTATAGACTCTTTTCTTGCTGGTTTGCTTGTGCAGCGTGGTGTGGACGCTTTCGCGAAAGCGAAATCCTTTTTCAGACCAGATCTTAATGAATTACATGATCCTTTTTTAATGAAGGATATGGATGTGGCTGTAAAACGCATCCAAAAAGCCATAGGGAATAATGAGAATATATTAGTTTATGGGGATTATGACGTTGACGGAACTACTAGTGTTGCATTAATGTCTACCTTTTTATTGAGTTTTTATGATCGAGTAGCTACTTACATACCAGATCGATATGGTGAAGGTTATGGAGTGAGTTATCAAGGAATAGATTATGCTGCAGATAATGATTTTTCTCTAATTATAGCATTGGATTGTGGTGTGAAAGCTATTGATAAGGTTGCATATGCAAGTGAAAAAGGCATTGATTTTATAATTTGTGACCATCATAGACCAGGAAGGCAGTTGCCAGCTGCTGTTGCCGTACTAGATCCTAAACGTGATGATTGTTCTTATCCGTTTGATGAGTTATGTGGTTGCGGTGTAGGATTTAAATTATGTCAAGCGCTGGTCGAGGCAAATGACTGGGATTTTGATATTTTAATTCCTTATTTAGACCTAGTCGCTACTGCGATAGGTGCAGATATAGTTCCTATAATTGATGAAAATAGAATATTAGCTTATCATGGATTAAACGTGATTAATACCAGTCCGCGTGCTGGTTTTAAAGCGATTATCCATCAGTTAAAAAAGGATGTTTTAACTATCACAGATGTTGTTTTTATTATAGCGCCACGTATTAATGCCGCAGGTAGGATGAAGCATGCCTTACATGCCGTAGAGTTAATGGTGACTGACGATTTTAAAGAAGCACAACGGATTGCCGCAGAAATCGAAGAATATAATGCAGATAGGCGAGAGGCAGACCAATCGATAACAGAAGAGGCAAAACAACAAATTATTAATAATAAAGAGGAAGAACTTTTTACCACTGTAGTCTATAAGGAAGACTGGCACAAAGGTGTAATAGGAATAGTTGCATCTCGATTAATTGAAGTCTATTATAGACCTACTTTAGTCTTTACAAAAAGTGGAGAGTATCTAGCAGCTAGTGCACGTAGTGTAAGCGGTTTTGATGTGTATAATGCGCTTGAGCAATGTAGTGAGTTTATAGAGCAGTTTGGCGGTCATAAATATGCTGCCGGATTAACATTAAAACCTGAAAATTATCCTTCTTTTAAGGCTCGTTTTGAAGAGGTAGTTTGTGCTACTATTGAAAAGCAACACCTGACACCAGAAATAAAAATTGATGCGGTATTACCACTAGAAAACATAACACCAAAATTTTATCGCATTTTACAACAAATGGCACCATATGGACCAAGTAATATGCGACCTGTTTTTATGACTGAAAAGGTTATGGACACAGGTTATGGTAAGTGCGTAGGCAAATCAGAAGATCATTTAAAGATCAAAGTGGTAAAAAAGCAAAATGATAGACATGCTATTGATGCTATAGGTTTTAATCTGGGTAAAAAGAGTGACCTTATTAAAAACAAAGACAAATTTGATATTGCTTATACCATTAGTGAGAACGAATGGAATGGTAATGTTACCTTACAATTAATGCTTAAAGATATTAAAGCTTAATAATTGAGCATGTCTACAAGGTGATCTAATCTTAAAGGCTTTTTGTTTAAAGAGTAAAGAGGTGCTGTTTCAGCAAATTTCTTAAGATCTTTTTCTGAGTATTTTTCACTAGTCATGTGAAATTTTAAATTGAGTTTTCCTTTTTGTTCTTTAATTTTATTAGAAACTTTTTAATTAATTTCCATCCATTTACAGCGTTAGTTTTATTCTCTGTAATGATATGAATAGAATCAGTTGAATCACTTTTATCCAGTTCTTCTAAACTTTTTAAAGCCTCTTTATTATTTGAAAAAACATGAATATCTTTTGATAATTCATTTAACTCTAGCATGGTTTTGATTACGTAAGAGTCGATAGGATTATCATCTATGATCCAAATTTTAGAAGTCTTCATAATATTTTATTTTCAGAGATCTAAAGTTCCGATTTATTAATCGATGTGACTATAAATATACTAGTGTTAGGTTGTCAATCGTTTAAAGGTTATAATTATTGATGAACTGTAGGAATAAGTTCGGTTCTTTATTAAAGCTAGAATTATATTTTAATGGTAAAAGTGCTGCCTACGCCTACTTCACTTTTAACTGATATAGTGCCACCCATTGCTTCTATTTGATTTTTAGTCATGAATAGTCCTAATCCATTAGCGTTTTCATGATCATGAAAAGTTTTATACATTCCAAAAATCTTTTCTCGATGTCTGGTCAGGTCTATCCCTAATCCGTTGTCAGTTACACTAATCGTACAGCCATTTGTATCTTGAATAGCAGATATGCCTATAGTTAAAGGCTTTTTTACATTTCTATATTTTATACTATTAGTAATAAGGTTAGTTAAGGCGCTTTCTAGATATGCTGGGAAAGCTTCAATTTTTAAGTTGTCTTCTATATCTAAGGTCACAGTGTAATCACTATTTAACAGCTCGAGAGAGATACTACTTAATACTTTTTGCACAAAGCTATACAACGATATGGAGTCAAAATTAATATGAGTAGTTTGAATAGAAACTACTTGATTAAGGTCCTCAATAGTTTTATTAAGATTATCGCTAGAATCATTAAGCATTGCTATGATTTTAGATCTTACCTCTGAATCTTCATTTTCTAAGTAGAAATTAATAAGACCTTTAAAGTTGCTAGAGTGTGATCTTAAATTATGAGATACGATATAAGCAAAGTTTAAAAGACGATCATTCTTATGCATGATTTCGTCTACAAAAACTTTACGTTCTTGTGTAGCTTGTTTTTCCTTAGTAACATCAATGATTTGTATTACTAAGTTTTCTGGCTCACCGTATTCATCTTCTAGAACATTACAAATTGTTTGAGTGTACATAATAGTGCCATCAGGACCTATAAATTTAATAGGTTGCTTGATGTGATCTCTCTTGCGATTTAGTAATTTTTGCAACTTATCAAACCATATGCAAAAGTCTTTCTTATCAATAAGTTCTTCAAAAGAGGAATTTAAAAGGTTTGCATTTTTTAGTTTAGAGATTGAAACTAGTGCATTATTTACATCTAGTAACTGTAAGGTAGTAGCGTCCATGATAGCAACACCAACTTTTGAATTTCTAAACAATTTCTGAAACTTCTCTGAATTCAGTTTAGACTGGTGCTCTCTTTTTTTACGCTCACTTATATCTTCAAAAGTTCCATATTGTCTATGACATACACCATCTACAAAGTCACTTTGACCTATTGCTCTTACCCATATAGAATTTCCTTTGGCAGTTATTAATTCTAACTCTAGATCATAGGACTCATTTTTAGTAAGAGAATTAATAAAGGCTTGAGTAATTTTATTTCTAGATTCACCTTCTTTATAAAAAAGTATTGCAGTAGAAGCATCTGGTTGATAATCTTCTGGTAACTCGTGCAATTTTTTTGTAGCACTGGACCAGTAAAGTTCACTATTAATATTGTTATAATGCCAAGTACCTATATTTGCTTTAGTACACGCACTTAGTAAAATTCTATAATCTAGTTGATCTCTTTTTCTTAAGATGACCTGAGAAGTAATGTCCTCAGAAACGATAATCATTCCAGCTATTTCATTATCATAGTTATACCAAGGCTTAACACTCCATTTCAACCATTGTTCTGTACCGTCTTTCCTGATAAATAATTCTTCATCACAAGATTCTTCAGCACCTTTTAAAACGCGTTGATGCTTTTCTTTCCATTCTTGAGATATTTCAGGAAATAAATCATAGTGATACATTCCTTTAATATCTGTGTATTGAAGTTTGTAATCCTCACACCATTTTGCAGAGTGTGCAACATATCTCAAGTTATTATCTAAAAAAGCAACAGCTATAGGTGCCTGTATAAGAATATTAATTTGATCTGAAATATTAGTAATGTATTTATGAGCCATGCTTCAAATCTAGGTAAGATGTCAGTTGAAATATATTTTAATTAGGTTAAAACGTAAATAAGCCTCATAAAATCAGATTAAAAGCTATTTATTATCGACAAAATGCTTTATAGCTTTTTCAACTCAAATGTTTGCCCATCATAAATACCGTAAGTATAATGACTTATCCAATCACCTAAGTTAAAATACATAGACTTTTCACCTACAGAGATTTCCATAGGCATATGTCTATGACCAAAAATAAAATAGTCGTAATGCTCTTTTAGTAATTTACGCTTAGCATATTGAGCTAACCATTCATTTTCCTCGCCTAAGAATTTTGCATCTTCATCACCAGAGATTAGTTTGTTTTTAACTGACAGATATCTAGCGATTCCAACTCCTATGTCAGGATGTAGCCATTTGAAGCACCATTGAAAAAAAGGACTTGTAAAAACTTTTTTCATTCGTTTATAGCCTTTATCGCCGGGACCTTTTCCATCACCATGGCCTATTAAAAACTTTTTACCGTTAAATTCAAATTTCTTAGGCTCGTGATAAACTTCTATGCCTAGCTCTTCTTCAAAATAACCAAACATCCATAGATCGTGATTCCCAACAAAAAAATAAATCGGGATACCACTGTCAGCAATCTCGGCAAGCTTACCTAAAACTCGCACCTGATTTTTAGGAACAACATGTTTATATTCAAACCAGAAATCAAATAAGTCTCCTAGTAAAAATATAGCCGCCGCATCTTCCTTAACCATATCTAGCCAATCTAGAAACTTACGTTCCCTAGGCTTACTTAACTCTTGAGTCGGTGCGCCTAAATGATTATCGCTAGAGAAATAAATTTTTTTGCCTGGTGGTAATTGCATACGGGCAAAGATAGTATTCTTCAATTGATAAATATTTTTTACAAACCTTTCAAAATCGTCATAGTTTATTAAATCTTATAAGTGTCTATTAAAGATTACTCTAGATATACTTTGAATACAACACCTTTAACCTGTAATTTATTGAATCTAATGAAAATATAAATCACTTAACTTAAGTTTAATTGTATTTTCAACCTATTATTTTCTTTTGAAAGTATCTTAGACCACATGATTAATAAACGACTTCTTATAAAAAATCTGCTGGCTCATAATGATGAAAATAGTTTTTATGATAAGAAGTTACGATTAGATTTTAGTAATAAAGAAGGTAAGGCAAAATTTCTCAAGCATATTTGTGCCCTTTCTAATTCCAACCCAGCAAATAATAGTTATATCGTCATAGGAATAGATGATGCGACTAACAAAATTCTAGGAGTTGATTTTTACGATGATTCAAAATTACAAAATCTTGTAAATGCATATTTGCATAACGCACCCATTATACAATATGAAAATATTCCGTTCCCGCACTTGCCCACTGGCAAAGTTGTAGGATTAGTAACTATTAGACCTCAAAACAGCATCACATCGTTACGTAAAAATATATGGAAATATTATGGTGGTGCCGTATTCTTTAGAGATGGAAGTATTTCTATGCCTAAGAATTTTGATATTGCTGTAAAAGATGTTAATTCCACTCTAGTAGCTCAAATAGAAAAACAAGCTAGTAATAATATTGAACTGACCTTAGATAGAGTCATGGAATTTATGGCTCATAAAAATAGAGGCTTAGAAGCGCATTATAAAGTATTCAAAGAACAATTTGTACTATGCTGGTCAGGTAAACTTAAAAATAAAAATGGACAGCAGTACTATTCTAGAGTTGATATTGAACTTGTAAATGAACATGTAAGATTGTTTTATAGTGCCCTAGATGAAGTTCAAATTAGCTATGATAATGATTGCTTCAGTATTCTAGAGTTTGTCGAGCTAGGCATAGGTACACATCAAAAATATCATCCTTTAGAACGGCAGATCTTTAGATTCTTACCTAATGGTACTTATACATTAGAAACTAAAATTTTATTCAATCCACCGTATTATGATAGGCGCACATTGCATCATATCTATAATATAAATCTTGCGTTATTGTTTAAAATTTCTAACGACTTACCTCTATCAGAACAAGAGATGATAGACCTTAGGGCACTACCAGAAACCATGTTGATTTGTCATTTTAATAGCATAGGAGAACCTATAGATAAAATGAAAAAACATAAATCAAATCTTAAAAAATATCCAGACACTTATGCAGCTTATAAAGAAGCCTTAAGAGTACTTAGAAAAGTAACATACAATTCATGAGAACCATAACAATAGGCGATATCCATGGCGGTTATAAAGCGCTAGAACAATTAATAGAAAAAATCGAATTACAAGATAGAGACTTACTGATTTTTTTAGGTGATTATATAGATGGATGGTCTCAAAGCTTTGAGGTCATTGAATTTTTAATATCGCTTAAGCAAAAACGTATACAGAATAATCAAACTGCTCCTATTTATTTAAGAGGTAATCATGATGAGTTATTCTTGAATTATTTAAAAACCAAAGCACAAAACAGCATGTGGCTTCATCATGGTGGTCAAAGTACCATAGATAGCTATAAGGATAGATCAATTAATGATTTTGAAAGACACGTTGAGTTTTTTGAGAAAGGATTAAAAAATTATTATGTTGATAAATCAAACAATGGATATTTTCATGCAGGATTTCACAATTTAAAAGGACCAGAGCATGATTATTATGACAATATGCCTTATTGGGACCGCACACTTTGGGAGCTTGCACTTTGTGTAGATCCTAGTTTAACACCAGATAACGATCGGTATCCAAATAGGTTGAGGCTGTATAAAGAAATATTCATAGGTCATACACCTACATCTAGATTAGGTAAACTAAAGCCTGTTAATGCAGTAAATGTATGGAATATTGATACCGCAGCAGCATATAAAGGACCACTTACAGCATTATGTGTTGAGACTAAAGAAATCTGGCAGTCCGATCCAGTTCATACATTCTATCCAAATGAAAACGGGCGTAATGAGTAGTCATAAATGAAAGTAAATACAACGATTGTTGAGTACCTATATGATGCTTTTTAAAAATCCTTTTTCGCGTAAGCAAAATCACCTAAAATTTTGCTAACTTGAAAGACCAATTTTAACACAGTAATTATCATGAGCATATTTGATAAAATAAAAGAAAAATTAAGCCACGAATTTATAGATATAATTGAGTGGCTGGACTATACTGATGATACCATCGCGCACCGTTTTGAGCGTTACCAAAACGAAATCAAAAACGGCGCAAAATTAATAGTGCGAGAAGGACAAACAGCTGTCTTTATAAATGAAGGACAACTGGCAGACGTGTTCACGCCTGGTACCTATGATTTAACGACTCAAAACTTACCTATACTTTCAACTTTAAAAGGATGGAAATACGGATTTAATTCACCGTTTAAGGCTGAGGTTTATTTTGTTAATACACACTTATTTACTGACGAGAAATGGGGAACTAAAAATCCAATTACCTTAAATGATGATCGTTTTGGATTAGTGGAGATTAGAGCTTTTGGTACCTATGCATTTAAAATTGCAGATCCTGGAAAATTTATTGTTGATATAGTAGGTACAGATAATAATTTCACAAATTTTGAAATCAATGAACATCTTAAAAGCTTAATAGCAACTCGATTTACAGATACTGTAGGCGAGGCTAATTTACCTATTGAATTATATGCAGCAAACACTACAGAGTTGTCTGAGACCTGTCAAGCGGTAATGCAACCTGAGTTTATGGGTGTAGGTATTTCTTTAGAGCGTTTTTACATAGAGAATGTATCGATGCCAGAAGAACTCAAGAAAGAGATTTTTGAATACAGTCGTATTGATAAACTTGATCTCGACAAGCTTACTAAATTTAAAACTGCCAAAGCTATTGAAGCAGCAGCTCTTAATGAAGGAGGAACCGCTGGAGCAGGTATGGGAATGGGAATGGGATTTGTCCTAGCGCAACAAATGGGCGGTATGATGTCTCCACAAATGGGTGGACAACAATCGATGCCACAACAACAAGCGCAAGCTGCGGTAGTACCACCACCTATGCCGCAAGCCACTCAGTACTATTATGCACATAATGGTGCACAAGCTGGTCCAGTAGGCTATTCTCAATTACAATCCTTATTTGCTAGTCGTACCATTAATAAAGAAACATTAATATGGAAAGCTGGTATGGATGGCTGGAAACCATTAAATCAAGTAGAAGAGTTAAAAGGTTTCTTGGGTAGTAACACGCCGCCGCCATTACCGCAATAATATTAAGTTTTATATAAGATATTATGATTATTAAAAGAATTGTCATTCCGCATCAAGTGCGGAATCTGACAGTTTTAATAAGGTCACTTATTTAGTGTTTATTTTTTTATTTAGAATTTCATTTGGATTCAACAAATACATCCTCGCAAACATCAGAGCGTAAAAAATCATGTGTTAATTGTGGTGCTGAGCTTACTTATGAGCCTGGTACAGATTTAATTACATGTGACTATTGTGGACATCAAGAATCTATTAATCAAAGTGAACAACTTTTCAAAGAACTCGAACTGCATAAATATTTACAAGAAATGGGTGCGCAATCGCACTCTATGGAGATATCAATGCTACACTGTAAGAATTGTGGAGCAAACCAGCACGTAGAAGAAAGTTATAAGTCATTGCATTGTGTGTATTGCACGATGCCTTTAATTATTGAAGATAGTTATCAAGAGGACTGGATCGTACCAGGTGCCGTTTTACCATTTCAACTTGATCAAAAAAAGGCGCATTTAGTTTTTAAAAAATGGGTCGACGGGTTGTGGTGGGCTCCTAATAACTTGCAACGTGCTACAATCAATCCAGAGTTTACTAAAGGATTATATGTGCCATATTGGACTTTTGATGCACAACTAGTTGCAGATTATGAAGGCCAACGCGGTGATTATTATTATGTCACTAAAACAGTAGGTTCAGGTAAAAATAAACGTACTGTTCAAGAACGTAGAACCAGCTGGTCACCAACTGAGGGAACCATAAACGGATTTGTAGACGACACACTTGTAAAAGCTACAAAACAACGTGGTAGTCAAATACCTCGTGAAGTAAGCAATTGGAATCTAGATGGATTGAAAAACTTTGACACTAAATATCTAGCAGGCTATGTAACTGAAAAATATACTATACCACTTAAAGATGGCCATTTAGAAGCAAGTAAAGAGGCAGAAAAGATTGCTCAAAACTGGATACGTCGTGATATAGGTGGAGATACACAGCGTATTAGTGCCATGGATATGCGATTGTCTGAAGAAACTTTTAAGCATATCTTACTTCCGGTTTACATTAGTTCCTATAATTTTAATGGCACTAAATATAATTTTTTGTTAACGGTCAGACAGGTGCTATCTATGGGAAACGACCGTATTCGTTTTGGAAAATATTCTTGGCAATTCTGGCAGCGATTATCACCATTGTGCTTATTACAATGGTGGCACAATATGCTGGTTAGCTCGCTTTCGCGAAAGCGTAGAAAAAAAGCCTAGTAATAAGTTACTAGGCTTTTTTTTAATACATTGGATTTACATGCGACCACCTTTGTGTTCATCTTGCCATTTAGCAAGTTCTTCCCATTTGCCGTCAAATGCCATACCGGCTTGCAAAGCCCAACTTTCAGGATTGTGAACATCAAATCTCTTACCACCTGAGTTAAGTACATTTTTTCTTTCTTCTATGCTAGATGTAGATAATGAATACCATGTTTTGATATTATTGTTATGAAATAACTCTGCAATTTTAGGACCTATTCCTTCTACAATGGTTAAGTCATCTTCTTTTATTTTTTTACCCATTGCGGTTTTTGCAGCTGCAGCATCAAAATTGAGAACTGCGACTCCTTGACTTTTATGTAAATCATTTGATTCATTATTGCTTTCTTGAGCTGTACCAGCAACAAATCCTGCAGCCATGCCAGTGGTAGTAGATACTTTTGCACTAACAGCAGCTTCTTTATCTTTAATACAATTGTCTAATCTGGTTTGACATGATTTTAAATCTGCTTTAAGATTATCATGAGCAGATTGTAATTGACGATTCTTATCAATCCATTCATCACAATTGTTTGTTACCACGGAATTTGATTTTCCCCAATAGTAACCTATAATTCCTGCTATAATACCTGTAAGGAGTGGACATAGCCAGCACCATATATTTGAAATATCCATATTTATTTAATTTTTTGTTTTTATTTTAAAGTTACGACTACACGTCTATTTTGTTCTTTTCCTTCTACTGTATCATTTGTAGCAATAGGTTCATCAGGTCCTTTACCACTAGACTCTATGCGAGAAGAATTAATTCCATTCTTGACTAAATAAGATTTAGCAAATTCTGCTCTTTTTGCGCTTATGGTTGTATTGGTTGCTCTCGACCCAGTATTATCAGTGTGACCTACAGATATTAAACTGGATTGAGGTCTTGCATCTAGATAGTGGACCATTTTTGATATTTTCTCGCGCTGCTCTATGGATAAGTTTATCGTTGAAGCACCGGTTGCAAAATGAAGTACTAAAGGGTTTGCTCTAATATCGGCGGCAAGATTATCTAATTCACTTTCTAGTAAGGCTGCGCTCTTACCGCTAGGGAAGTCACTCAAATAATAATTAACAGGTCCGTAAACTACTCCATTTGTTGTGACCAATTGATCAGATAGTTTGCCGTCAATTCCCATATGGGTTGTGTCATACCCTAATGAGGAAAGATAATTTTTTACATCATTTGCTCTTGCTTCTCCTAAGTTTGTGAAAGCAGAGTTGTTTTTCTCTTCAGAACTGTAAAGTCCAGTGATATTAAACTTTTGATTGGGATGTTTATCAAGGTAGGTTTTGATTTTTTCATAGCTCTTAACAACATCAGCCTCGATAGGTTCTAAATGTTTATAATCACTAATATTAAAGTTGAGGTGGTTGGTTGCTTCTTCTATTAGATTTCCTTCCTGATCTTTAAGCATTAAATAGTTAACAGCGGTTGCTGTAGTACCTACGTTTTTGATCTGTTCCGTTTGCTCGATGACTACAGGTGCGGTTTTATCATTGTCTATAGCATTGTCATTGCCCCAGCAATTACAGCACCATAGCATGTTAAGTAGCATACCTATAATTATGGTAAGCAGTATCCCTAAAGGATATTTAAGTTTTCCCATTTTAATTATATGATTTTGATTATTCTCAATAAAGCTATATTGATTTTGATAAAACCCAATAAAATTATTTATAGAACTATCGATGTTGGTTATTTATCGTTAAAATTCTGCTTTTAATAGAGGTGTTGTTATTACGCTTTCGCGAAAGCGTATAAAAAAAGCCTAGTAACTAATTACTAGGCTTTTATATGAAATCGGTATTTCTACTATTTAGTAATCGTTAAGGTTCCTAGATGCGCACCTTCTTTATTAGATCCATAAATTAAATATTTGCCAGCGCCCTTTTGATAGGTCACAGAAGGTCTAACTACTAACTGGTTTTTCTCATAGTCTGTAGGGTCGATACGTTCCATATCGCCAGTAGAATCATCAAAAGTGAAAATTACTGGTATCATTTTTTTAATGTTTCGTACTTTTTTAACGTCATCGATATCTGTAGTTCCTATGTTTTTAGGATCATCATTCACTAATAGGCTTAGTTTTCCATTTTCATACAATGCTACACTGCTTAAATATTCAGGTCCTTCACCAAGTATAGCTAGTGGGAACAATACTCCAACACCTACACTTACAGAACCATTTGCCATTCCACCAGCGAGACCTATTGAAAACTGCGTTACCGTTACTTGCTGTTCTTTAGGTACTACATTACTCCAGTCCATTGTACCGTCTTGATTTAAAGCGGTAACGATGATTTCATTTGTGCTGTATGTAATAGGAGTAAAGGCTAGTGGACCTATACCAGATGTGTTACCTACATAAGTTGTGTACCATTCTGATAATACAATAACACCACCATTTTCTCTTTCAATAAGGTGTGTAATGCGATAGAATGGCTTTAAGTCTTTTCCTTTTTTAGCACGTCTCTCACCTATTAATTTAGTCTTGGTCTCAACACTGAATTCATTAAATGTCTCCTTTACGACACTGTTATCACTAGTTTCAACAGCAACGTCGAAAATCCCTTCTAATCTCCAATCTGCTCGACCACTTTTTCTAAGATTAGAATAGAATCCTATTAACTGTAATCTACCATCTGCAGTATTAATGACATTACAATTGAGTACTTTTTTACCTTTTAAATCGATGTCTATGTTTTCTTTAGCATACCCTTTTGAGGCATAGTAAGCATGAACAGTTAAGTTGGTCTCAGTTGTTTTTTTTGCCTTGTTACGGTAGCTATCGCTTACCACTACAAAAATGTCTCCTTTGTCATTTACTTCAAAATCGTCGAGACTAAACTCTAGATCTTTACGATCTTTAAATTGTAAGTCTACGGCTTCATTATGTACAGCAGCAAGCGTCTTATCTAATAATGCGATTTCATACCTTAGTTTTTCATCTCTTTCAAAAATCCCTACGTGCATGACTAGATAATTAACACCATCATACGAAGGTTCAAAAAAGAAAGCACCTTGCTGTGATCTTTTGGGAACCTCTACAGCAAGAACGGTTTTAGGTTTTCCTAGAATTAACTTCTCATCAATCGAGTAAGCCGCAAAAACACTTTTCTTAGCTTTTTTATCATAGTATGACCCAAAAAGAAATACCTCTCCATCAATAATAGCTAGGTCTTCTATAGTTACTTTGTTACCATTTATTTTATCAAATTTGATTTGCTTACTTTTTAAAAACTTGTTTGAGCCAGATTCAAATGTTTGTACATAAAACATTTTCTTTTGTCTCGCGAGTGTGTAGATGGTACCATTTTTTTCTCCAGCGATGTAAGTAACATCACCTTTTTTGGCTGTAATCTTTGGACCGAAATCCAGAGTTACATTTCCGACTTGCATTTGAGCATGAGCTTGAAAACTAATCACAGTGATTAGAAGGGTAAATAATAGTTTTTTCATTGGTTGGTTTTTATCAAGTTTGCAATATAAGCACTTCATGTATATATATTCTCAGATCTTTTTTAGTTCCAAAAAAATCCGCTTAAGAATTCAATCTTAAGCGGATTTTATATTTAAAAAAGAGAGATGTTACAAATCAAATTTAATTCCTTGTGCTAGTGGTAACTGATCTGAGTAGTTGACCGTATTAGTCTGTCTTCTCATATACACTTTCCAGGCGTCACTACCAGACTCGCGTCCACCACCAGTTTCTTTTTCTCCACCAAAGGCTCCACCTATCTCAGCACCACTAGTTCCTATGTTTACGTTTGCAATTCCACAATCAGATCCTGCAAAGGATAAGAACTTCTCAGCTTCTTTCATTTCATTGGTCATAATAGCACTTGATAATCCTTGTGCTACGCCATTTTGTTTCTCGATAGCGTTCTCTACCTCGCCGCTATACTTCATTAGATATAAGATAGGAGCAAAAGTCTCGTGCTGTACGATTTCAAAATGATTCTCTGCTTCAATGATCGCAGGTTTTACATAACAACCGCTTTCATATCCTTCACCTTCTAGAACGCCACCATCTACTAATACGTTTCCGCCTTCAGCTTTTGCCTTTTCAATAGCGCTTAGATACGTATTGACAGCATCTTTATCAATTAAAGGTCCTATGTGGTTCTTTTCATCTAATGGATTACCTATAGTTAACTGACCGTATGCACCTACGATTGCATCGCGTACTTTATCATATACAGATTCGTGAATAATCAGTCTTCTAGTTGATGTACAACGCTGTCCACAAGTTCCTACAGCACCAAATACGGCACCTGGAACTACCACTTTTAAATCTGCGGTAGGTGTGATGATAATAGCATTATTACCACCCAATTCTAGTAAAGATTTTCCAAAACGTTGAGCAACAGTTGCTCCTACAATTCTTCCCATTCTAGTTGATCCTGTAGCAGAGATTAGAGGAATTCTAGAATCTGTAGTCATCATTTCACCTACTTTATAATCTCCATTAATGATACATGAGATACCTTCAGGTAAATCGTTCTCTTTTAAGATATCTGCAATGATGTTTTGACAAGCTACCGAACACAAAGGTGCTTTTTCACTAGCTTTCCATACACATACATCTCCACAAATCCATGCAAGAGCGGTATTCCATGCCCATACGGCAACTGGAAAATTAAATGCCGAAATAATTCCCACCACACCTATAGGATGCCATTGTTCTCTCATCACGTGTCCAGGTCTTTCTGAAGGGATAACCTGACCGTTAAGTTGTCTAGATAAACCTACTGCAAAATCACAGATGTCGATCATCTCCTGAACCTCACCATAACCTTCTTGTAATGATTTACCCATTTCATAAGACACTAGCTTCCCTAGAGGTTCTTTAAGGTCTCTTAGTTTATTACCAAATTGTCGTACTATTTCTCCACGTTGTGGCGCAGGCATAGCTCTGAAAGAAATGAAAGCCGCTTGAGCTTTTTCCATAACCTTATCATAGTCTGCTTGAGTAGTCGTGGTAACTTTACCTATTAACTGACCATCTACAGGTGAATAGGATGCAATCTCTGGTCCACTACCGTAGTTGTCACTTCCCGTAGAAGTTCCATGGTTTACATCTTTAATACCTAGTTGTTTGAGAGCCTCATCCATACCGAAGCTACTTGCAATATTTGACATATTTGTTGTTAGTTTTAGTCCAGCTTATCAGCCAGTTTTTTAAATACCTTTTTAGGATTTTTATTTTCATATAAGATGCTATAGACGGCATCTAGGATAGGAGTGCGAGCTCCTTTTTCACTGTTGATTTTATAGGCACTATTTGTTGCATAATAACCTTCGGCAATCATACTCATTTCTAGCTGTGCACTTCTTACCGTATATCCTTTACCTAACATATTACCGAATAATCTATTTCTAGAAAAAACAGAATATCCCGTAACCAGTAAATCGCCTAAGTAAGCACTATCATTAATATTACGTTTCATTTTGTGAACTTTCTTGATGAAACGCTTCATTTCTCTAATAGAATTACTCATCAATACGCTTTGGAAATTATCTCCATAACCTAGTCCGTGAGCAATACCTGCCGCTATCGCATATATATTTTTAAGTACCGCTGCATATTCAGTACCTATGATGTCATCTGTTGTTTTACAGTTGATATAATCACTGCTTAACTTTGAGGCAACAAAGTTTGCCTTCTCTTCATCTGCACAGGCGATGGTTAAATAGGAAAGGCGTTCAAGGGCAACTTCCTCTGCATGACATGGACCTGTTAATACACCTATATCTTCAAAAGGGATGTTATAGTGTTCATTAAAATGCTCACCTACAATAAGTCCAGTCTCTGGAACAATTCCTTTAATGGCACTAAAGATGATTTTACCTTTTAAATCAACTGTTAAGTTTTCTAGTTCTGTATATAAAAATGCACTAGGAATAGCAAATATGCATACATCTGCTTCTGCAACGATTTCGTTGATGTCGTTTGATAACTTCAATTGATTGACATCAAATTCTACTGAGCTTAAATAGCTAGGATTATGATCGTTACGTTTAATGTGTTCTATAGCATATACACTGCGCATATACCATCCTACTTGATCTAGGTTTTCACAAAGCATTTTTACGATGGCTGTAGCCCAGCTTCCGCCGCCTATTACCGCAAATTTTTTGTTATTCTCCATAAGTTAATCTTGGACTGTAAAAATACCATTTTTTAAGTGGATAGCTCAATACAGCGTTAAAGCAGTTGTTCACTAAATGGTTATGAATATGATTGTAGAGATGGATTAGAGTTACGCTTTCGCGAAAGCGTAATTGATATAATTCAGTTGTCTGTAAATGAGTGTTTTAATAAAATGGCACGCTTTTCGCAAACGTTGTAGTAACTATTAAATATTACGATTATGAGAACATTTTACAAAATTTTAGGAAGCCTGTTGATTGCGGTGACTATCGCAAGTTGTGAAACAGAAGTGGTGATAGGAGATGGTTTTGATAATCGCCCTACACTTAATGAAATCTTGAGTAATCAAGAATTATGGTATGTTGATTTAAATAATACACAAGGAAACCCAGATATACCTTTTATGACCAAAGCTTTTACAGTGAGTTTTGATTTTGGAACGTTATATGCTAATAATAATCTTGTAGGAGTAGGTAGTGCTGGTGCTGGTCTAGGCCTAGATGTAGGTAGTTATCAGATATTGAATAATCAGGTTTCTATTTTACATGATATTGATGGGTTACATGATTTTACTGTGGTGGTTTTAAATTATAACAGAATAAAAATGATTGATATGCATCGTGGAACGGTTTATTATCTAGACGGTTATAATCGTAACAATTTTGATTATGATCAATTGTTTTATGATAATATTCAATATTTCTTACAAGAATACAAGGCATGGGAAAAGGTGTATACTAGTAATGTAGGTGCGCTTAATAATTTTGATCAAGAGAATTATTTACAATTCACTCCAGGTTTTAATGGAGATGAGTTTAAAAGTTCTACAGATCGTACAGGTCTTAATTATAGTAGTTTGTTTTGGGATTATACAGGAGAATATTGGATAAAAGATGAGGTTCCTGGATCAATTAACAAGCATTTAACTATGGATTATGATTTTATAGGCAATGATTTTTTCGATCTTTACGTTATTAATGATAACACGATTGAATTGTATCATTCGGCATCTGGAACTACTTATGAATTTAAAGGTAGAGGATACATTCAATTAAAAAATACTGCTGGTAAATCTAGATTAATTGATGCTAGTAGAGTAATTGAAAAAGAAAAGTAAAAAGAATTGGTTGGTTGAAAACCGTCTGTGGATCTCTTGTAGATTGCAGGCGGTTTTTGTTTTATGAAACTAAGAATGTAGGGTTAAATAATCTTGACTACATGAAATGAAGTTGCAGCTATTTATAAAAATTCATTTCTTCAATATATTCTTGCACTTTGTGATGCATAAAGTATCGCAAGTCTTTCCCTTCTTTAATTCCATTACGTATCATCGTTGAAGAGATTTCCATTATAGGAGCGTCTATCTTTGTTACACTTTTATGATGGAGTAAATCTTCTGGGATATCGCCTTGTGAAATACGAGGATATACTATGATCTGGTAGTCTTCTAATATGACTTGATAATTTTTCCACTTATGAAGACTTTTTAAATTGTCTTCTCCCATAATTAATGTAAAGTTATAATTGGGATATTTTTCAGTTAAGTGTGCTAGTGTATTTACGGTATAATTAGGCTGTGGTAGACTAAACTCTGCATTACTAGCTTTAATTTTTATATAATCCTCGGTAGCAATATAGACCATGTGTAAACGCTGATAGTCGTCTAGAAGTGTTGATTTCTTTTTATGTGGATTATGTGGTGTAACTACCATCCATATTTCATCGAGGTCGCTATTTTCTATAAGGTAATTTGCGATGGCAAGATGACCTATATGGACTGGATTAAAAGTGCCAAAATAAAGCCCAATGTTATTCTTCTTCATAAGGTCCTACCTTTTTATGGATAAAATTTCTTACGATATCCTCTGCCTGTTGCTTTGCTAGTTCAAGATCATCATTTTTAATAATGACATCAAATTGTGGTGCAGTAGCCATTTCTGTACTTGCTTTTGCAACACGCATCGCTATTTTTTCTTCAGACTCTGTCTTGCGATTTTTAAGTCTTTTTTGAAGTTCATTTATCGATGGTGGTTTTACGAATATAGAGATACAGCGATCTGGAAATTTGCTTTTTAAACGCAAACCACCTACAACATCAATATCAAAAATGACGTTTTTACCTTGTGCCCATAGACGTTCTACTTCACTTTTTAAAGTGCCGTAAAATTGATCTTTGTATACCTCTTCAAATTCGATAAAGTCATTTGCTCTAATTCTATTTTTAAATTCAGGTATCCCTAAAAAATAATAGTGTACACCATCAATTTCTCCTTCGCGAGCTTCTCTAGACGCTGCTGAAATAGAAAAGGCTAAATTCAGATCTTCAATTTTTAAAAGATGTCTTACTAATGTGGTTTTTCCAGCACCAGATGGTGCACTGAAGACGATAAGTTTAGGTTGTGCAGTCATTACAATACGTTCAACATTTGTTCTTTTACTTTCTCTAGCTCATCTTTCATTTGTACCACAAGTTGTTGCATAGTGGCATGATTTGCTTTACTTCCTATAGTGTTGATTTCACGACCTATCTCTTGACTTATAAAGCCTAGCTTTTTACCTTGAGAAAGCTCATTATCTAGTGTTTCTACAAAATAATCTAAATGATTTTTAAGGCGCACTTTCTCTTCAGTGATATCGTATTTTTCTAGATAAAAGATTAGTTCTTGTTCAAAACGGTTACCGTCGACCTTTTCTTTAAGATCACTAACTGCTTTTTCTAATCGAGTACGTATGTCTGCTAGACGAGTCTCATCTACTTCTTTTATTTGATCTAAAAGTTTATTGATGTTATTTATTCTTAAAATAAACTCATCTTTTAAGCCTTTTCCCTCATCAAGCCTATATTGATTGACCGCTTTAAGAGCTTCAATAGCTGTTTTTTCAATTACATCAAATTCTTCTTGCGAGACCTCTTCAATCTGGGTCGCAAATACATCTGGAAACTTTGACGCGATTTGTAATAAACGGCTATCATCTACGGTATCATTAAGATTTATCCCTTGAACTGTTTTTAATTGCTGTATATATGACTCTAATACCTGTGTATTAAGTTGAGTGGTGCTGTCAATGCCAGTTTTTTCTACGTGAATAGCAAAATCTATTTTACCACGAGATAACTCACTTGCAGCAAGTTGACGTAATGGTAATTCTATTTCTTTATAGGCGTTTGATAAACGCATATTAAGATCTAGGTTTTTACTATTAAGTGTTCTTATTTCTACAGTGATTTTTTTCTGGGCGAGTTGGGTAACACTTTTACCGTATCCAGTCATGGACAGTATCATACTATTCTATCATTTAGAATAGCAAAGATAAGTTAATCTCAAATCAAGGTTAAAGCTTACTCGTCAATTTTACTGCGCAATCTACTTAAGGATTGTTGTCTAATCCCTAAGAATGATGCAATCTCTTTAAGAGGTAGTCTTTCTACTATTGCTGGATATAGCTCTATAAACTTTAAATATCTACTGGTGGCATCTCTACTTATCATTCTAGCTTTTTCATCTAGTAAACCATGATACCTGCGCAACATAATTCTATGAAAGGCAGTAGCTAGTCCAGGATAAAGCTTGCTCATGTATTGGAAATCTTCATATTTAAAGCACAATACCTCAGCATCTTCCACACAGTCAATTTGTATATTAGAAGGTTTTTGTTCTATATAACTTACCATAGAGGTAACAGCGTCATTTTCTGCAACAAATCTAGTCGTGTGTAAGTTGCCGCTATCATCCATGATACTGCACTTTAAAATCCCTTTTTTTACAAAGTAAATTTTAGTTGCTGTGTCTCCTAAATAGAGAATAGTTTCTTTTTTCCGTACTTTCTTGACCTCCAAAAGATTAAAAACTTCCTGCGCATATTCTAGGCTAGGAGTGTTTTCATCCTGTGTTAATTCGTGAAGGAACTTTGGTAATTCCATAATAACTCAATTTTACTCTTTTCAAGGCTAAAGATGCTGCAAATAAATTAGAACACCTACTGATTGTGTAAACTTTAATATCTTTAATGTAGTTTAAAGTACTTTAAATCAGTTTATTAAAGGCATAATATTTTTTTACATATTTTAAAAATCTGCATCCGATAAAGTGTATATTTTGATTAAATTATTTATCAAACTTCTAAATTGTCCGTAGATTCTTCCATAATAAAATAGGGTTCTCTAAAACTAGAAATCGATATAAGAGAACTACTTATCTTTATACTTTAAAACTTACTTTCAATTCTGACTATAAAATAAGAAATTGAATATTAATAAACGCATTCTTTCAACTAAAAAGCTCACTACTGCACAATCAGAGTTGTTACTTGCTACTGGATTGTCGATGGTGCATTTTGATGTGCTTGAGATAAAAAAGATTGACTATGATGCCACTGGACTGCATTGTGAACATATTATCGTCACCAGTTCAAATGCATTAGAAGCTATAAGTTCGTTACAAATATCTGATCATGATTTCTATGTAGTAGGTGAGAAGACAGCATCTCATTTAATTGAGAAAGGTTATTTCATTAAAGAGCAAGCAGAAAATGCAGCACAGCTAGCCCAGATTATTATAGAAAAATATTCTCACTTAAAATTTGTCTACTTCTGTGGTGCACATCGTCGTGATGAGCTGCCACAGGCACTTTTATCGACACAAATAAGTTTTATAGAGGTAAAAGTGTATGATTCTATCGCGGTAGAAAAGTCATTTGATTGTATTTTTGATGCTGTAATGTTCTTCAGTCCTCGTGGTGTTCACGCTTTCGCGAAAGCGAACCCTCAAAATTTCCGTCTAGCCATATGTATAGGGGAAACGACAGCCGCAGCTGCAAGAATATATACCCAAAATGTGAAAGTGGCACATAAAACCACAGTAGAAAACACCATAGTCACCGCTGTAAAAGCATTACAAAATGATTAAAAACGATTTATTTTTAAGAGCACTTAAAGGAGAAACTGTAGATAGACCACCGGTATGGATGATGCGTCAAGCTGGTAGATATCTTCCAGATTTTATGAAGCTTAAAGAGAAGTATGACTTCTTTACACGTTGCCAGACTCCAGAGCTAGCTACTGAAATAACCGTAATGCCTATCAAGCAAATAGGTACTGACGCTGCTATTCTTTTCTCAGATATTTTAGTGATACCACAAGCTATGAATATCGAGGTGGAAATGAAAAATGGTGTAGGACCATGGTTACCCAATCCTATAAGAACTGCAGCTGATTTAAATAGAGTAGTGGTACCAGATGTAGCAGACTCATTAAATTATGTAATGCAGGCTATTGATTTAACTAAACAGGAACTGAATGATGAGGTGCCACTGATAGGTTTTGCCGGTTCTCCATGGACTATATTATGTTATTGTGTGCAAGGTCAAGGAAGTAAGAACTTTGATAAGGCCAAAGAGTTTTGCTTTACGCAACCAGAGGCTGCTCACGAATTATTACAACGCATTACAGATACTACCATAGCATACTTGAAATTAAAAGTACAACATGGCGTAAATGCAGTGCAGGTGTTTGACTCATGGGGTGGAATGCTTTCTCCAGTAGATTATCAAGAATTTTCTTGGAAATATATACAGCAAATCGTGGATGCCTTAAAACCACATACTGAAGTAATCGTTTTTGGTAAAGGATGTTGGTTTGCGCTTAGTGACATGGCAAAAAGTGGTGCTGCAGCGCTAGGTGTAGACTGGACCTGTAGCGCGCGTAATGCTCGTTACCTAACAGGTGGAAACATCACCCTTCAAGGGAATTTTGATCCATCTAGATTATTCTCGCCTCCAGCGACTATAAAAAAGATGGTTAAACAGATGATAGACGAATTTGGTAAAGATAAATTTGTGGCTAATTTAGGTCATGGTATTTTACCTAATATACCTGTGCCTAATGCACAAGCATTTGTAGATGCAGTAAAAGAATACTAGACGTGTTTAAAAACATTATAAAAGGATTAAAGGCTTATGCTGATGGGTTTTCACTCATAGGTAAGTTAAAGCTATGGCAATTCTTTTTAGTTCCTATGGCGATTAGCTTTTTAATTGCTGGTCTAGTAGGATTAGCAGCATATGGACTGTCTGATAATTTGGCAAATCTTATATCTAAATTGTGGATATGGGAATGGGGAAAAGAAGGGTTTTATACTGTTGCAGAGTGGATAAGCGGTTTAAGCATTATTTTAATAGGTTTCATACTCTATAAACACCTTGTGATGGCATTGAGTGCTCCATTTATGTCGCCGGTTTCTGAACGTATTGAAAAACACTTTTATCCTCATGCACGTCATCATGTAAAACATCGTGATACTACTAATATGCAGCAATTATGGCGAGGTTTACGTATTAACCTACGTAATATTGCTTATGAATTTGCGATAACCATACCGTTACTTTTATTAAGTTTTATACCTGTTGTAGGTTTTGTATTTACTGTGATAGCATTTATAGTCCAGGCTTATTATGCAGGTTTTGGGAATATAGATTATACACTTGAAAGACATTTTACTTATCGGGATAGTGTCAATTTTGTAAAACGACATAGAGGTATTGCTATTGGAATAGGGATCGTATTTATGGGAATGCTTTTTATACCCATAATAGGTGTTATACTGGTCTTACCTTTTTCTGTGACAGCGGCATCTCGCGTCACCCTAGAACAAATGATTACAAAAGAGAATCTGGAACTGCCAGACACTCATAAGCCACAAATCAATGCTCAATGATTAAGACACAATTTTATAATTTTATTAAAGAACTTCAAGACACCATTACTAGTCGTCTAGAGAAAATTGATGCTAAAGCTAGTTTTCAAGAAGATCAATGGCATCGTGAGGAAGGTGGCGGTGGTTTTACAAGGGTTATTGAAAATGGATCAGTCTTTGAAAAAGGTGGAGTTAATATTAGTGAGGTTTATGGTGCTTTACCAGTTACAATGCAGTCTTACTTTAAAGTAGGTGATGTAGATTTTTATGCAACAGGATTAAGTCTGGTAATTCATCCTGTAAACCCATTTGTGCCTACCGTTCATGCAAATTTTAGGTACTTTGAGATGTATGATAAACAAGGAGTGGTTATAGATTCATGGTTCGGTGGTGGATTAGATTTGACACCCTATTATTTGTTTGAGGAGGACGCTACACACTTTCATCAAGTTTGTAAAACAGTTTGTGATCGTCATGATGTGGCAGACTATACTACTTTTAAAGATAAATGTGATCAATACTTTTATAACTCACATCGTGGAGAAGGTCGTGGTATAGGTGGTTTATTTTATGATTATTGTAAAGCTAGTGAAGAATACAGTATGGAAGATTGGCTTGTGTTTCAAAAAGATATGGCTTCTCATTTTCTAGATGCATATGTGCCTATCGTAGAAAAAAGAAAAAACATAGAGTATACTAAAGAGCAACGCGACTGGCAGGAAATACGTCGTGGGCGTTATGTAGAATTTAATTTGGTTCACGATAAAGGCACTTTGTTTGGATTAAAGACAAATGGCCGTATAGAAAGCATATTGATGAGTTTGCCACCACATGTTCAGTGGCGTTATGACTATCATCCAGAACCTAGTACACCAGAGGCAGCACTAATAGAGGTGTTGAAACAACCTAAAGATTGGGTACAGTGATAAGAGATAAGTGATGGTATATAAAAACCTCACAAATCATTGAGGTTTGTGAGGTTTTTATTTTTAAAGAAAGTCACTATATTTTTATTGATCACTAGCATGCCACTCTGCATAACTAGTCTCTGTCTCTCGTAACCTCAAAGAAAATAATTCTATGTTCTGAGGTAATCTATTTTTATTTTATCTGCAAAATCTAAAATCATCATTTCGCTAGTAGGCTGATAGTCTGCAAGAATAACTTCATGGCCACGTTCTCTTAGTTCTTGAGCGAGCTCAACGTGTGGTGTGTTTTTATTAAACACGGTCGCATGATCAAATGGATCTACAATTTCTTCCTTTACAATTTTTTTTAAATCTGTAAAGTCTATCACCATACCGTGTTTTACATTATTAGAATCGTTAATAGGCGAGCCTATAACTGTTACGGCCAATTTGTAACTATGTCCATGCACGTTGCGACATTTACCGTCATAGCCATAAAGGGCATGGCCAGTTTCAAAAGTAAATTCTTTAGTTATTCTTACTTTTTTCATCTTCTAGACTTCCATTTATTATATCCTACAACCACTAGTAGAATAATTGCTATCACTAAGAAAATCCCAGATCCACCCATGAATTGAGAGATTCTGATAAACCAATTATCTTCCATAATTAATTGAAATATTTAAAATTTATAGAGGCAAAGATATTAGAAATATTATGCTTTATGTGATTATGCTTTCGCGAAAGCGAGATATTATAAATCTCAATCTACATAGACTTTATCTTTAAATGAAACTTATATGCAAGAATGATTGCCCTACCTAGCATCCAAAGTCCAAATGCTATCCAAATTGCGTAGAGCTGAAAATCAAAATAATCTAGAATTAATAAAGCAGGAATGAAGACAAAGGCAGTAAGAAGGAATAGTAAATTGCGTAAGTAAGAAGCCTCGCCCCAACCTTTAAAGATGCCATCAAAAACAAATGCAACAGCATTAATGGGTTGCATGATTAGTACAATCCAAAATGTGCTGAGAAATAGATCAAAAACTATAGCACTATCTGTAAACTGAATTCCTATCGTGTTATAGAAAAAGCCACATAACACTACTAATATCAAGGCTACCATTACACCATATGTTGTTGTAGTTTTACCTAAATACTTGAGTCCTTGAGCGTCATTGGACCCTAATAGTTTACCACCTATTGCGTTACCAGCACTAGCAAATCCATCAATAAAAAAGGAGAAAAATAACCAAATATTCATGAGAATAGCATGCGTTGCACCATATTCATCACCATAACCTGATGCATAACGATACGATAAAAATATAGCTACGTTTATAGCTGCCGTACGTAGAAAAAAGTTAGCCGTTAGAGCAATATGTCTTTTAAGTTTGGGATGTGGATTCCATGATAATCGATGTAGTTGAAAAGGTGTTTTGTGATATAAAAAATATAGAGCTATAATAAGCATTACAATTTGTGCGGCTAGACTGGCATATGCAGCACCCATAATACCATAAGATGGGATTAAGTCACCTATTCCATAAACTAAGGTGTAATCTAGTATGACGTTTATTAAAGCGCCAGATATGCTTGCTATCATAGCCCAGGCAGTATTTTGTATTCCTCTAAAAACGCCAAATATGGCAAAGGCGCTAAGTGTAATAGGGAAACCTATAGCTCTAATCTGATAATATGAAATTGATAAAAACAGTGTCGTGCCTTTTGTGTTATATAATGTAAATATCCAAGTGGCTAAAGGTGCTGTGACTATATAGATCAATATGCCTAGAGTTATATTAATCCAAATGACTTGTGGTATAAGTGAATTAATTTTATTTAATTGATCACTTCCTAATGCATTAGATACTATACTGGATATAGACGTTTTAGTTTGTGCAAGTGTCCAAATAATAGCACTTAAAAAAGATCCAACCAGGCCTACGGCTAGTAGACCTTCTACAGCATTGTCTTTCATATTACCTATAACAGCGACATCTGTTAAACTTATAAGTGGTTCTGCAATGCCTGCTATGATAGCTGGAATGGCCAGACTTAGAATGCTTTGAGGTGTAATTGAATTTATAGCAGGCATTTTTTAAAAATAGAGCTTTGTTTTTTTATGAACGGCAATCATGTTGTTTTATATTTGAAATGAATTTTGGGGGATTAGCTCATTTGGCTAGAGCGCTTGCCTGGCAGGCAAGAGGTGACCGGTTCGAATCCGGTATTCTCCACTTTACATTTATTTTTTATAAAAGTTTATACTGCATTGAATGGCCTGCTTTAAATGTTTAGGTAAATAAATGGATGACCACGGATGTACGGCTCCTAGAGTGTGATTAGCCTCTCGTATAATATGTAATTGAGAATTTTTATTCCATTTGTGTAATTGACGTCCTTCTTGAAGGTTTACCGTCTCATCGTTTTGACCGTGAATAATCAGATGCGGTATCGTTAATTTTTGCGCAGCTATTTTAATGGTTAGTTTTTCTTCATTATAAATAAAGTCTTCAAAAAATTGATAATAATGAGGCATTTCTTGTTGAGTACGTCCATTTTTAACATAGAACACCTTATCAATTTCCCATTTATTTAAAGCTTTACCTGTAGGAAATCTAGTTTTATAATCACTAACTCCTGCTAGTGTAATTAGTTTTTTTACCTTATCATTTTGTGAAGCAACTAGGGTTGTTATTCCTCCAGCTCTCGAATGGCCTAGTAGAAATATATTGTTCACATCTATTAAATCTGACAATTGGTTTGTTGACCACTCAATTACATCGTTTAAATCTTGTACTTCCTTACTGTAATTATTATTGCCGAAAGATTCTAAATCTGGAAAATCGATAGGGTTATCTATAGTGCCGCCATTATGAGAAAAATTAAATTTGATAAAACAAAATCCCGCATTTGCAAAAGCCTGGCCCATTAAATCCCATGCGCCCCAATCTTTAAAACCTTTATAACCATGTGCAAAAATTACAACAGGTATTTTATTTGCAGGTTTTAAATGATAGTAATCTAATAAAATAGGCTTTTGAAGATTTCTATCGAGTATTTTATTTTTTACTATATTCATTTTAATGATCCTTTGTCGTTAGGACTTTATCCTTATCATAAAGCTCTAAAATTATTTGAACTAACTGTTCTTCAAATTTTTCTAATTCTTGTGTGTTTATTGGTTGTGGTATAAAAGACCTGCCTTTTTTGATAGAATAAGAAATAAAACCTTCTTTAAAATTTTTAAAGCTTATAATTCCAGCAGCACATTCTGTAAAACTGTTGTTTCTGGAGTACAAATAAGAGTACATTAATACTTGAAATGCTTTTGATTTTTCATAATCCGTAATGAGAGTTTCATAATCACCAGGTTGTAGACCAACATTTGATTTGTTCACCATTCCAGACTTGTAATCTATAATTCTTATTTGACCATTAAGTTCATCAATACGGTCTACCTCGCCATGAAGTTTTATACTTCCTATGGAATCTATTTCAATAGAGGTAGAGTAACGAGCTTCTAATTTTCTAATAATTAAAGTATTTCCTGTTTTTACTATATCCTCATCATATGCTATCATTTTACTTACGTAATGTCTGGCAACCTCATACATTATTGTATTTTTTCCTTGAGGATTATTAGCTGTGTGATAACTGTCTAGATATGCTGTGTGAATAGCATCGTTAATTTGCGCACGTATGTCTTTAAAATGATATTTATCTAGAACTTGATCTACATATGGTAGATATAAGGCTTCAAGCGTTTTATGAATCATTGTACCCATAGTGTTTGCAGCCATGTCTTCTTCTACTTCTTCTACGTCATTGATTTTTAAAATTTTAGATCTGTAAAAATCTATGGGATCATATATATAACTAGTAATACTTGATGGAGAAAAGCCTGATTTTGCGATTTGATTAAGTCTCTCAAAATAATAATCGTCTTTTTTTATAGAAAGTGGTTCTGTCTTTTCAGTGGTAATTTTATTTGCGTAAAGACGATGGTTGATCTTATGATTAGGTATATTATTAGTTTCAATTTGCATTAAGAATCTACTTTTCTCGCCGCCACCTAAACTATTTGTTTCTGAATTGTATATGAAGTTAGCATTCTTACTTCGCTGTAATAATCTATAAAAGTGATATGCGTATACACTGTCTTTATCTGTATATGTAGGTAATCCAAATTTAACCTTCATATCATATGGTATATATGATGCTGTGGATTTACCAGCAGGTAAAACGCCTTCATTTACAGAAAGCATTATGATGTTTTCATAATCTAACGCTCTAGTCTCAAGCAATCCCATAATTTGTAAACCTTTTACAGGTTCCCCTATAAAATCCAGTTTCTTTTGAGGTAAAAATTGTTTAAATAAGTATTGAATTGTTCTTAGATCTGTAATACCAGATTGTATATCAATAATGGACTTGATTTGTTCTAGAACGCTGTGAATTCCTAGCAGTTGCTCTAGTTCTAATCTTTTGTTACCACTTTGGATTAATTTTTCCTGTAGTATGTCAGATATCTCGCTTAAATAACTAATAAGATCTGATGTTGTTAGTATTTGTAATTTTAATAGATCTATGAATGAGCACTCTGATTTTTGATCGATTTCTATGAATGGTAGATAAACTAAATTTTCTTTATTTATATTATTAATTAGTTCTTTTACTGCACTGTTATCTAGTAGATTGCTAAAATGTGATTCTAAGACTGCAATAATGTTTTTATAGTAAAAACCTTGATCTGTAGCTTCTACTTTTAATTTAATTAGGTGGTTAAAAAAGCTAGCGATAGGTGTCTTATCCAGTGTTAGTCCCATAGTTATATTAAGGTGTTCTATACTTTCTGGAATTGCACTTAAAAGCGGTAACAATAAATTTTCATCTGCTAGGACTATGGCTGTAGTGTCTAGATTAGTTGTTTCTAAATTGAATTCATGAATAAGTTTTCCGGCAACTTGACACATGCCTATCGGACCAGGTGTTCCTATTATATTGATTTCTTTAGGTGAGTCAAAATTGTTGCTGGTAATGCTTAGTTTGTTGTGGTCAAAATATTTCCAATCATCTTTATATCGCCTTATAAAACGACCAGCTTCATGGTATTTGTTTTCTTGAAAATAGATGTCATTATCATAAAATATTTTTGCATGATTACTATCTAGAAATGTTTTGATAATTTCTTCTTCTGCAAGGTTAAGAGCATTAAGACCTAGGAAAATGACAGGAGTTTCTTTTGAGTAAAGAGAGGTTTGATATTCCGCTTTCGCGAAAGCGATTCTATAAGCAAGACCTTGATAAACGATACCATTTGCGGTACAATCGTCAGTAAATTGATTGTAATAAAGTTCTAATCGTTTCCAGAAATGTAGATACTTTTCAATCATATCTGTTTTGGGCTCTAGAATTGACCAGTGTCCTTGTTCTAATTCTTTGAGGTTACCTAGATAATTAAAGAAATCAGTAGGTGATACCAAGAATCGATCTATCTCATTAAAGTCTTTAAGAATTGTTGGTGCCCAGGTGATAAACTCATCTAATGAGTCTGCCGAGTTTTTATCTTCTACTTTTAAGTAGCTATTATAGAAGTCAAATAATAAGTCTACATCACTAGCTATCTCGACCTGTGCAGTATGACTAATAAAGTCTTCAACGCTATATATTATAGGTTCAAAAATGGGTTGTTCTAAAACAGTTGCAATCGTTTTATTAAGAAAAGTAGCAACTCTTCTACTAGGGACTACATAAGTAAGCTTACTAAGGTTAAGGCCTTCTTTTTGTAAATCTTGGATGATGTCTTGTAGGAATGTATTCATAAGTACAAGATATTGATAAACTATGATGTCTTAAAAAATAACGCATAAAAAAAGCGCCACTTTTAAGTGGCGCTTTTATTATAATTAAAAAATCAATTAGTTTACTAAGTTGATCTCTACACGTCTGTTTTGAGCACGACCTGCTTTAGTTTTATTGTCAGCAACTGGACGAGCTTCTCCATAACCTACTGAAGAAAGTCTGAATTCGTCAATTCCGTTAGCAACTAAGTAGTTTTTAACTTCGTTTGCACGAGAATCAGATAATCTTTGGTTCAATGTAGCAGATCCAACACTATCTGTGTGACCGTCAATTGAGAACTTTGCAGTTGGGTATTTCTTAAGGATTGCAGTGATATCAGCAAGAACTTTTGCAGACTCAGCCTTAATAGTAGCTTTACCTGTATCGAATAAGATTGTTTTTGCGTATTGATTTAATTTTTCTTGTTCTTCAACTGTAGGTGCAGCTGGCTTAGGACAACCTGCTAGAGAAGCAATACCAGGAGTATCTGGACACTTATCATCAGCATCTAGTACACCATCGTTATCTCTATCTGTAGGACAACCATTGTTAGAAGCAGGACCTTTAACTGTTTTACAGTTGTCTTTACTATCTACAACACCATCACCATCAGTATCAGGATCTGGACAACCATTGTTATAAGCTGGACCAGCTTCATTAACACAGTTATCATCTTTATCTAATGTACCATCGCCATCAGTGTCAGGACATCCCATAGACTCAGCAGGACCTGCTGCATTAGGACAGTTGTCTTTGCTATCTTCAATACCATCACCATCAGAGTCAGGACAACCCATAAATTGCTCTAATCCAGCAACAGATGGACATGCATCTTTATCATCATAGATACCATCGCCATCAGTGTCAGTACCACCCCATGTGAATTTTAAACCAGCTGTGTGCTGGAAGTGCTTTGGGTTAGCGTCTTCAAAAGCGTGTTTGTAAGTAGTTTGTAAGTTTATAGCAATACCTTCTGTAATATAAAAGTCAATTCCAGCAGTACCGTTAAAAGTACCAAATCCGTCGTTATCAACCCAGTTGTAACCACCACCAACTCCAACGAATGGAGCAATGATACCATCTTGCTTGATCATGTTACGAAAGTTGTATTCCAAACCACCATCTAATCCAAAGTATGAAATATCATCAATACTTGTGTCACCGATTTTGTCGATAGTATTTACAGAAAAAGCTCCTGTTGCTACAATACCGTCACCTACATAGTATCCTACCTGAACACGGCTAGGTGCTGGTAAAATATTATAATGATCTGTATTGAAAAAATCTTCAAAATAGTCTCCTAATCCTTGGTCAGCCTCACCAACTGGATATAGGTCAATTGCGTTTGTTCCAATTGCGATAGACCATCTGTTTCCTTCGTCTTGTGCATTAGCAGTTGATGCTCCTAAAAGAACAGCACATGCTACTAAAATTTTAAATATGTTTTTCATGTTGGGGTTTTTTATTAATCAACAGAACAAAATTACTCTGTTATTGTGCATTCACAAGACTTTAACCTATAAATTTTCGTGAAATTGCTGATTAATTGTTAATTTCTCTTAAATTATGCGATAACTCCTAGTTCAAGTCCTACTTTTTTGAAAGCATTGATAGCTTTGTCGAGGTGTTCTTTATCGTGAGCAGCACTTAATTGTACTCTAATTCTTGCTTTTTCTTTAGGTACAACAGGATAAAAGAACCCGATTACATAAATTCCTTCTTCTAAAAGTGCATCTGCCATCTGTTGTGATAATTTTGCATCGTATAGCATTACTGGCACTATTGCGCTTTCGCCATCAACAAAGTCAAAGCCTAATTCTTTCATGCCTTTTTTAAAGTAAGCTGTATTAGCTTGTACTTTATCAATTAAGTCTGTGCTAGAGTCAATAAGCTCTAAAGCTTTAATCGACGCACCTACAATGGATGGTGCTAATGAATTACTGAATAAATATGGTCTAGAGCGTTGTCTTAAAATTTCTATGATCTCTTTTTTTGCAACGGTATAACCACCCATTGCGCCACCTAAAGCTTTTCCTAAAGTACCTGTTATAATGTCTATCCTGCCTAAAACACCTTTAGCTTCTAGCGATCCACGACCAGTATCACCTAAAAATCCTGCGGCGTGACATTCATCTACCATTACTAGTGCGTCATACTTATCTGCTAGATCACAAATTTTATCTAATGGTGCTAGGATTCCATCCATAGAAAACACACCGTCAGTTACAATAACTTTAAACCTTGCTCCATCTTCATTTGCTTTGATCAATTGTTTTTCTAAATCAGTCATGTCTGCACTAGCGTATCTATATCTAGCAGCCTTACATAATCGGACTCCATCAATTATTGAAGCATGATTTAGTGAGTCAGAAATAATAGCATCTTCTTTACCCAATAAAGGTTCAAAAACGCCACCATTTGCATCAAAGCAAGCAGCGTATAGTATAGTGTCTTCACAGCCGTAAAACTCTGCAAGTTTTTGTTCTAGTTCCTTATGTATATCTTGAGTACCACAAATAAATCTTACAGAACTCATCCCAAAACCATGAGAGTCTAGGGTGTCTTTTGCAGCCTGAATTACTTCTGGGTGAGATGATAATCCTAGGTAATTATTTGCACAAAAGTTAATGACCTCACTACCATCATCTAGTGTAATTACTGCATCCTGTGGTGATGTGATAATACGCTCTTTTTTATATAATCCTTGCTCTTTAATTTCTTCAATTTCTTTTTGAAGATATTCTTTCATACTACCGTACATAGTTGCGATTTTTTTAGTGTTTCAAAGGTAATAAACTATACTTGTTTTAATTCCATATGAGTTCCTTAAGCTCATCTGTATATATAAGTACTTTTTCCTTTATTTTATAATTCATTTGCTGTAATAATACCGCATAGTAATCCAGTTGATCTCTATGCTTTTCTAGTTGGGCTCCTGTTTTATAATCTATAATAGTAACCTCTCGATCATTAATAATAAGTCTGTCTGGTATAAATTTCTTGCCATCAGGAGTGAGGATACCACGTTCATTAAGGATATTTAATTCTGGCAAATAATATTTTTCAAAATATGAAGGACTTATCATCAATTTAAGAGTGTCAATCAATTCCTGTTTTAAATGAGATGATATATAATCATCTCTTTCTATTTTGATAATTACCGCTGGTAGATCAATAATAGATTCTATTTGTGATATATAATCGTGCAGTAAATTACCTTTATTGATAGACTCTTGAACACCACTGGCCCACAACATTCCTCTACGGGTAGAGAAGTCTGCACGTGATGTTGAAGAATGCGTTTTATAATTCCCTAGTTCTTGTGCAGGTTTACCATGTGATAAAGAAGATAATTTATTAAGGGTTCCTTTTTGAAAAGATACTACTTCATCTGTATCTTGTTTATCCCATGATGTACTATTATCTAAAAATCGTTTTAATAATTGTCCATGTCTCAATGAGGATTCATCTTGATTTTTGGTCTCTGGATGGTCTATACAACAAACGTAAAGTTGTTCTACCGCACGAGTAAACGCTACATATAAACCATTAATATGGTCCATTTGTGTTTTCTGTAAGTGCGTGTTGTAAACCTCTTGAGCTTGATCTGGATAAAACAATGCATCTTTTGATAGAGACATATAAAGATTTTCAAAGCCTTCATATGCCGCTGGATTAACATTAACCCAATCAGTAGGTTTAAGTGAGGCATTCATTTTTGAATCAGAGTAAGGTACAATGACAACCGGGAATTCTAGACCTTTAGATTTATGAATAGTCATAATTTGTACTGCTTGTGGATCTGGAGTTGCCGGCACGCTTAATTTTTCTTTTTTCTTTTCCCAATGTTCTAAAAATCTTGATAGCGAAACATCTTGCCCGTTAGAAAACTCAAAAACTAATTCTAGAAAAGACTGCAATCTTAAATCTTGCTCATTAAAAAGTTCTAATGCTTGAGCTGTTTGTTCTGTGGCTTTAAATAATGGCGCTTTCGCGAAAGCAGATTCCATAGTGGCAGCATCATCACAAAATACAACTTTTAATAAATCATAAAGCGATAAATTTATGTGGCTAATGATAAACGTGTTTATTTGTTCAATGTTATGATATTGAACATATTCTAAGAGAAATCCTAGTTTAAGGGCTTGCTGATCTGGCTGATGAATCATTTTCATAAATTCAACCAATAATCTCACGCGTGGTGATGCCTCAACCAGTAGGCTGTCTCCAGAAACAACCGTGATGTCTTGTTTTACTAAATATTGAGCTAGTTCATGGCCTTGAGTATGCTTGCGTACTAAAATACAAATGTCGCCTAGTTCAAAACCTTGTGCAATGATGTTCTTAATTAACTGATGTACATGTGGTGGGTAAGGTGTAATTAAATCCTCATCATCACTTGATACAAAATCATTGTTATTTAAAAAATCAACTTGTATATAACCACCTTGTTTATGCGTCGTTTTTTGATGTAAATAATTTTGATATAAATTTTTATAGATATCGCTATGTAAATAGTCTCCATAAAATTTAAAAAACTCATTGTTAAATTCTATCACATTGTGGTAACTGCGCCAGTTAAATTCTAGTGTCTGATTGCTTTTCTCTAATTCAAATAATTGGTTTTTTTCTAATAATCCTAAAAATTGATTTGCATCACTACCACGCCATCTATAGATTGATTGCTTTGCATCTCCTACGAGCATTAGCGTACCGCTAGTGCCGTTATCATCAATGCTTTGTAAAGCGTTGCTTATTAATGGGATCATATTTTCCCATTGCATGCGTGACGTGTCTTGGAACTCATCAATAAAATAGTGACGATACTTTTCACCTAATCGCTCATAAACAAATGGAGCAGGCTGGTCTTTAATCTGGTTTCTTAAAAGACCATTAAACTCATAAATAGGAACAACCTGCTCTTCTTTTTTAATTAAATTAATTTCATGCATTAACTCGTTAAGTAGTGATAATGGGACAATACTTTTAATGATGTTTTCATGAAATTTTATATGCCCATAGGTTGCTCTATAGGCAATGCCAAAATCAGCGATGTCAACACGTAAAGCATCTATACCATCTTTAATATGTTGTTTTTGATTCTTTGCATATAAGTCGCCTGCGATAAAATCTCTTATTGAAGCTGTATTGGGTATTACCGATAGATCCTCTTGCGATGTTTTAATAATTGTATTAAATATACTGCGAGAACCACCTTTAAAATCTTTAGGTTCTAATCCTTGTTGTTTTGACTTTTCAATAAGTCCTATGGCTAGCTCTTTTAAATGTGTTTTTAGACCTCGATTTTTAAGCTTTAAATTTTGAGCTAATTTTTCAAAGTCTTCGCTAGATTTTTGTTCTAATGCTTTAAGGTATTCATAATGATTTTCATTTTTAATTAATGAAGATATTTGCATGAGATCAAAAGCGACATCCCAGCTTTTATTGTTGTCAATTTTAGATAATGAAAAATCTACTAACTTTTTAGTAAGCTTTTTATCATTGCCAGCACGAGCTAGTAAATTCTGGATTGCCTTATTGATTAAAGAATCTGTGTCTAATTCTACCTCAAATCCAGCGGGCAAATCAATATCTTTTGCAAAAGTGCGCAAGATGCGGTGATTAAATGCATCAATTGTAACTATGTCAAAAGCAGAGTAGTCATGTAAAAGGCGTTGATGGATTTTAATAGCTTTGTTTGCAAGATCTTTATCATCTAATCCAGTTATCTCTTTAATGTGATTAAAAATTCCTAGGCTATTATCTGGCACAGGTTGTTTCCCAAAATTATACAAGTGTTCGAGAACTCGTTCTTTCATTTCTGCAACTGCCTTGTTGGTAAAAGTTACTGCTAGAATCTTGCGGTAATGATTATTGAATTGCGATTGAAATAGTAGCGTGAGGTAGTCTCTCGCCAGTGTATAGGTTTTACCAGATCCAGCACTGGCGCTGTAAAATGTAGTAGGAGATGAGGTCATACTCAAAGGTATGATGAAAAACTGAAAAGCGATCGAACTACTTCTTAAATTTGAATCTAATTAAAATTTTGAAAGCGAATGTAAAATCTATTATGTATCGTCATTCGTTTTACTGATCATAGATTATTAATACTCATTAATAAGATTAAGTATATTATAACATCAATAATTTTAACATATCGCAGTTTGTGTTTAAATTTATACTTTATAAATAAAACTATTAAAACCAATATATTATGGCTTTTGAACTACCTAAATTAAACTATGCGTATGATGCGCTAGAACCACATATTGATGCTAGAACAATGGAGATTCACCATTCAAAGCACCACAACGGTTATACTAATAACTTAAACAATGCTATTGAAGGTACAGATTTAGAAGGAAAGTCTATTGAAGACATTCTTACAAATCTAGATATGGACAACAAAGCGGTTAGAAATAATGGTGGTGGATTTTACAATCACAGATTATTCTGGGAAGTAATGTCACCTAATGGTGGTGGAAAACCTACTGGAGATCTTGCTGCTGCAATTGATAAAGCTTTTGGTTCTTATGATGCATTTCAAGATAAATTTGCTACTGCGGCTAAAACTCAGTTTGGTTCTGGTTGGGCATTTTTATGTGTTAAAGATGGTGCTCTAGAAGTTTGTGGAACTCCTAATCAAGACAATCCATTAATGCCTGGTGTAGGATGTGGAGGAACTCCTATCCTAGGACTTGACGTATGGGAGCACGCATATTACCTAAACTATCAAAACCGCAGACCTGATTATGTAACTGCATTTTTTAATGTCATCAACTGGGACGCTGTGGCTGAGAAATATAACGCTGCTAAATAGTAGTTGTTATTAGTTGGTTAAAACCATCAGCTTATTTACAACTTAAAAGCCCTAAAGTATTCATTGAAAACTTTAGGGCTTTTTATATTTCACTAACTTTAATGTAAATAACTTAGTGTGAAGAGATGTAATACATTCACATCATAAAATATGCTAGATATGCTTTTAATTAATAAGCTCTCTCATCATTCTTCTCATAGAAGTTGATGTAGGCACGATTCACCACACGGTTACCTCCATCAGTAGGATAGTTGCCTGTAAAATACCAGTCGCCTAAGTTTTTAGGACAGGCTTTATGTAGATTATCCACTGTTTGATAGACTATTTTAACTTCTGCGTTTAAATCGTCATCAGACAGCAATTCACCTATTTTATCAGATATTTCTTGATCAGTAAATGGGTCGTAAAGCTCTTTTACGTAATTCACTACATCTTTATCTTTATACTCTATTTGAGCTTTACACTTCTTATAAATCTCTTCTACAATGTTATAAGTACCACGATCTTCATGTAAAGCTAGAGCAGCTCTAAAAGCAACTAACCCTTCTAGTCGTGCCATATCGATTCCATAACAATCAGGATATCTAATTTGTGGTGCACTAGAAACAACTACAATTTTCTTAGGCTTTAAACGATCCATCATTTTGAGAATGGACTTTTTAAGCGTTGTTCCTCGTACTATGGAATCATCTATAATCACAAGATTATCATTCTCTTTAACCACTCCATAAGTCACATCATATACGTGAGCCACTAAATCGTCTCGAGAAGAATCCTCTGTGATAAAGGTTCTTAACTTAGCATCTTTAATCGCAATCTTTTCAGTTCGCAGCTTTCGCGAAAGCGTATCCTCAACTTGTTGAGCGGTCAGTTTACCTTCTCCAGCAATAATAGCATCTCTTTTTTGCTCATTTAAAACGGCATGTGCCGCTTCTACCATACCATAGAATGAAGTTTCGGCAGTGTTAGGAATGTATGAAAAAACGGTATTATCGATATCATGGTCTATAAACTCCATGATTTTAGGGAATAGTAAATGTCCTAGTTTTTTACGTTCTTGATAAATCTCGGCATCGCTACCACGAGAGAAATAAATACGTTCAAAAGAACAGGCTTTACGTTCTAGTGGTTTCAGTATTTGTTCAATACTTACTTTACCATTCTTTTTAATGATAATAGCTTTACCTGGATCCAGTTCTTTTACTTCTTCAAACGGTGCGTTAAACGCAGTTTGAATTACAGGTCGTTCACTAGCTACAACAACTACTTCATCATCTTGATAGTAGTATGCAGGTCTAATACCAGATGGATCTCTTAAAAGGAAAGCGTCACCATGTCCCATAAGTCCACCCATGGCATAGCCACCATCCCAGTCTTTTGCACTTTTCTTAAGAACTTTAGCAACGTTAAGTTGTTCAGCTATTTTAGGAGAAGATTCCATTTTAGAAAGTCCTTCAGCCTTGAATTTTTTATATAATTTAGAAACCTCACGATCTTGAAAATGGCCTACCTTTTCCATAACGGTTACGGTGTCTGCCATGTCTTTAGGGTGCTGTCCTAATTCTACTAACTTGTCAAATAACTCAAACACGTTAGTCATGTTAAAATTACCAGCCATGATTAGGTTGCGATGCATCCAGTTGTTCTGACGTAAAAATGGATGTACAGATTCTATGCTGTTTTTTCCAAAAGTCCCATAACGCACGTGTCCCATCATCAACTCGCCTATGTATGGGATTTGAGCTTTTTGAGCCGCTACATCATCCTTTATTTGTGGATTTTCATCTAACTCAGCATTAATGCGTTCATTAATTTGAGCAAAAATATCTTGGATAGGTTGCGGTTCATTACTGCGTACTCTTGAAATATATCGTTGACCAGGTTTTACGTCAAGTTTAATACTTGCAAATCCAGCACCATCTTGTCCGCGATTGTGCTGTTTTTCCATCATCAGGTACATTTTATTAATACCATAAAATGCCGTGCCATATTTCTCTTTGTAATATTCAAGAGGTTTAAGAAGTCTTATAAGTGCTATACCACACTCGTGTTTTAATGGATCGCTCATGATGAATTCTAAAAGTCAAAAGTAAATAAAAAGCCCTCAAAAATTTTGAGGGCTCGATCATTTTTTATTATGCGTTTATTTCAAATTTAGTAAGCGCTTTAAACTGCTCTAAACGTGTATTGATTTCTTCTGGCGTGATGGATTGCATGCGTTCTGTTCCGAATTTTTCTACACAAAAAGAAGCAAAGTTAGATCCGTAAATTATAGCTCTTTTCATGTTTTCAAAACTATAATCTTCACTAGACGCTAAGAATCCTGCAAATCCACCTGCAAATGTGTCTCCAGCTCCAGTCGGGTCAAAAACTTCTTCTAGTGGTAATGCTGGAGCAAAAAAGATGTGTTCATCGTGGAATAATAATGCTCCGTGTTCACCTTTTTTAATGACCACATACTTAGGACCCATAGTATGAATCTTGCGTGCTGCTGCAACTAGTGAGTATTCACCAGACAATTGTCTAGCCTCTTCATCATTAATAGTAATGACATCTACCTTGGCAATGACCTCATGTAACATATCCAATGCGCTATCCATCCAAAAGTTCATGGTGTCGAGAATAATCAATTTAGCTGCAGGAGTTTGTTCTATAACACCTAATTGCACTGCTGGATGTAAGTTTCCTAGCATTACAACCTCTGCATCTTTAAAAGAATTAGGCACTACAGGATTGAAGTCTGCTAGCACATTTAATTCTGTAGCAAGAGTGTCGCGAGTATTCATGTCATTATGATACTTACCAGACCAGAAAAATGTTTTACCATCTTTAACAACATCAACACCTTCTATATTCATACCTCTATTAGAAAGCATGTCTAGGTATTCTTGTGGAAAATCACCACCTACTACACTTACTAATCCAACTTCAGTATTAAAGTGAGAAGCGCTTAGGCCTATAAAAGTGGCTGCACCACCTAATATTTTATCTGTTTTTCCAAAAGGTGTTTCGATAGCATCAAAAGCTACTGTACCTACAACTACGAGTTTGCTCATTCTTGATATTTTTTTGCAAAAGTACGGAATTAGTCAGTCCTTAAAGAAGAATAATTTTTAGTTAATTGAAGTCTGATTGTTGATATTTAATTAAGAAGTAAATAATTATTAGGTAGTCTATTATAGTTTGAATGGTGAGTAAATTAAAATAGCCCTTTCTCACTAGCTTCAAACCCTTCATCCACTAAATGATTACTTTTATTTAGAGCAGCACCTACAGCCAGTGCGTCACATCTTTCATTAATAGGGTGATCATTATGACCTTTAACCCATTGCATTTTAGGTTGTGTACGATTAAAGGCTTTGATAAAACGCTTCCATAAATCTGGGTTTTTGACATTTTTCCACTTGCGTTTGATCCAGCCAGCAATCCAGTTTTTATTAACGGCATCACTAACATATTTACTGTCTGTAAAAACGGTAATTTGCACTTGATCCATTTTAATCTTTTCTAGAGCCTCTATAACCGCGAGCAATTCCATCCTGTTATTAGTGGTGCGCCTATAGCCTTGAGAAAACTCTTTTTTATATTTTTTTCCTACCCATATCATCACAATCCCATAACCACCAGGTCCTGGATTGCCTCTTGAAGAGCCATCGGTGTATATGTGTACTTGCTCCATTAAGCAAGTAATTCTTCAATGACCATAGGAAAATGCAAATGTTCTAATTCATGAATGCGAGCCGCAAGATCATCTGCGGTATCATTTTGATAAATAGGACACGTAAACTGCTCTATAATGGCACCTTCATCATAATGTTCATTTACATAATGAATGGTAATACCACTTTTTTCTTCTTTATTTTCAATGATAGCGCGGTGCACATTCATCCCGTACATGCCTTTTCCGCCGTAATTTGGTAATAAAGCAGGATGAATGTTAATAATTTTTTTGGGAATAATTTTACGAGACTTTCTGGAATTTTCCATAAAAAGCCCGCCAGCACTATTAAATCTGGGTTTTCTGCCTTTAATAGAGATTCTACTTTTCCCGCTTTCGCGAAAGCGAATTTATTAAAACTCATCGCTGGAATATTATTTTTTTGCGCTCTTTCTAGTACATAGGCTTGTGGTTTATTAGATAAAACCAAAGAGATTACTACAGATTCATTTTTGCTAAAATGATTTATAATCGCCTGAGCATTAGTACCATTACCTGATGCTAGAATTACTATTTTTTTCATATTTTTTTATGGCAAGCTTGTTGTAAACCACCTGATAGAGTTGAACAAAATAACATTATCAAATGCGATGGCAAGTTAACTCAAATAACTAAAAAGTGGTTTTATCACAAAGTTTGTTATTTTTGCCATTCATTTAAAATTAAAATTAGAAAATTATGTCAGACATTGCATCAAGAGTAAAAGCGATAATCGTTGACAAATTAGGTGTTGACGAAAATGAAGTTGTAACAGAAGCAAGTTTCACAAACGACTTAGGCGCAGACTCACTAGATACAGTTGAGTTGATCATGGAATTCGAAAAAGAATTTGATATCCAGATACCAGATGATCAAGCAGAAAACATTGCGACTGTAGGTCAAGCTGTTTCATACATAGAAGAAGCAAAAGCTTAATTTACTTCACATGGAATTAAAGCGAGTAGTCATAACGGGAATGGGAGCTCTTACACCGATAGGTAATAATCTAGCGGAGTATTGGGATGCGTTAAAAGCAGGTAAGAGTGGTTGCGCTCCTATCACATATTTTGATACAGAACATTTCAAGACTAAGTTCGCTTGTGAAATCAAGAACTTTAACGTTACTGATTTTATAGACCGCAAGGAAGCTAGACGCATGGATCGTTTTGCCCAGTATGCACTGGTAGCAGGTGATGAGGCGATAGCAGACTCAGGATTAGATATCGACTCTATAGATAAATATAGAGTCGGTGTTATCTGGGGCGCAGGAATAGGTGGTCTAGAAACTTTTCAGGAAGAGGTTAAAGCGTTTGCTGCTGGAAATGGTATCCCACGTTTTAATCCTTTCTTTATTCCTAAAATGATTGCTGATATTGCTCCAGCTCATATTTCTATTAAATATGGGTTTATGGGACCTAACTATACTACAGTATCTGCTTGTGCCTCTAGTGCAAACGCGATGCTGGATGCAGTTAACTATATTAGATTAGGACATTGTGATGTGATTGTAACTGGTGGCTCTGAAGCAGCAGTTGCTCAAGCTGGAATGGGTGGTTTTAATGCCATGCATGCCTTATCAACACGTAATGAAAGTCCAGAAACCGCAAGTCGACCATTTGATGCGACACGTGACGGTTTTGTTCTAGGAGAAGGCGCTGGTGCGCTGGTTCTAGAAGATTATGAGTATGCAAAAGCTCGTGGAGCAAAAATCTATGCCGAGGTTATAGGTGGTGGTTTCTCTAGTGACGCATACCACATTACTGCACCAGATCCAGAAGGTCGTGGTGTTATTGCAGTAATGAAAAATACACTACAGAATGCAGGAATTAATCCTGAAGATGTTGACCATATTAATACACACGGTACATCGACACCACTAGGTGATGTGGCAGAGTTGAAGGCGATTAAAGCAGTCTTTGGCGATCATGCACCTAATATTAGTATTAATTCTACAAAATCTATGACGGGTCACCTATTAGGTGCAGCTGGAGCAATAGAGTCTATTGCAAGTGTAATGGCTATTAATGAAGGGATAATTCCTCCTACTATTAACCATACTACTGTAGATGAAAATATTGATCCATCGCTAAGACTAGTATTGAATCAACCTGAAAAACGAGAGGTAAACATAGCCTTGAGTAACACATTTGGTTTTGGTGGTCACAACTGCTGTATCGCATTTAGAAAAATCTAAGCGGTACTTTTTAAATGAATCGATTTAAAAAAATATTCACTTCTCGAATCTCTACAGATGACGAGGCACTATCGCGTGGAATAAAAAAAATCACAGGAATCACTCCTAAAAATATCGATATCTATCGCAAAGCGTTTACTCATAAATCCATGAGTTTAAAAGACGCAGATGGTAATCCTATAAGTTATGAGCGATTAGAATTTCTAGGTGATGCTATCCTAGGAAGTGTTATTGCTGAATATATTTATAACGAGGTGCCACATGGTGATGAAGGTTATTTAACTAAAATGCGGTCTAAGATTGTAAGTCGTGAGCATCTTAATGAGCTAGGAATGGATTTTGGCCTTATCGATTTTGCAAAAACCCAAGTTCCAGAACGTAATTTCGGAGCAAATGTTCATGGGAATCTTTTTGAGGCATTAGTGGGTGCTATTTATCTTGATAAGGGCTATAAGCGAACTCAAAACTTTATAAGTCGTCGTGTTATAGAGCCTTATGTGGATATAGAAAAACTAGAAGGTAAGGTAATTAGTTACAAAAGTCTTTTGATTGAATGGTGTCAGAAAAACAAGAAGACATTTAATTATCATACTTATGAAGATACAGGTGTAAATGAAATAAGACATTTCTCTGTAAAGTTATCTATTGATGATAGAGTTCTTGCCAAAGCTCGTGCAACATCTAAGAAAAAGGCTGAAGAAAAAGCGAGTAAAAGGGCCTTTTTTGCACTACAAGATAAAATGACTGTCAAATAATTACCTCAATCATCTAGTTCTACAAGCTTAAACCTACTCGTAACGCACAACGATAACCATTTCGTAGAAAATATCAATTTATTAAAGTTTTTTAAAGACTAATTTGTAGTTTGTCTTCTTAAATTTGTGGAGAAAGTTGAATATATGGCTACTTACAAATTAGATGGATGGGACTGTGATGATGAGCCCTATACTCTTGTAGGAATACATTCGACAATTGAGCCTTACAGAATGGCTTATATGGTAAATAAGTATCTAGGTTTATCTTTTAAAAGAACAGACGTAGATCAAGATGTAACCATGCCAGAATTTACAGTAAGATATCCGGTTTATAAGTATGAAGATGTTATTAATTATAATACTTATTACTTAACTCCTAATAAATTTTGGGCAACTCTCAATTCCGTTACCAGTAGTGGTGGACTTTTTGAGAGCCAAGAGCAAACAGAAATAAAAACAGTCTTAATTAAGGAATATACGAGAGTAGATTTTATAATAAAAATAGAGAAAGACCCAGAGCTTTTTCCATTAAAAAAATTAATTAACGACTTAAATAAAATACCACATGTGATAACTGCATACCAGTTAGATGATCATGTAATTAAACAAAAAGATTATTTAATTTTTGAATAATGCCAAAGACAAAAAAGACTAAAATAGTAGCTACGTTAGGACCTGCAACTTCTTCAAAAGAGGTGTTGTTAGGAATGATGAATGCTGGTGTGAATGTATTTAGAATTAATTTTTCTCATGCAGATCATGAAGATGTAAGAGAACGCGTTCAGATGATACGTGATCTTAATGAAGAGCACGGTTTTGCAACAGGGATTTTAGGAGACCTTCAAGGTCCTAAACTGCGTGTAGGCGTTATGAAAGAAGAAGTAGTTGTGCATCCTGGTGATGTTATAACTATTTCAACTGGTAAGCCTTTTAAAGGTACTGCAGAGCGTGTTTACATGAATTATGAACATTTTCCGAGAGATGTAAAAGCAGGTGAGCGCATTCTTCTTGATGATGGTAAATTGATGTTTGAAGTAATTTCAACTGATGGTGAAAAAGATGTGGTCACAAAGGTTATTCAAGGTGGTCCACTGCGTTCTAAAAAAGGAGTCAATCTACCACAAACAGATATTTCATTACCAGCTCTTACAGAAAAAGACGTGGTAGATGCCATATTTGCTTGTGAGTTACAAGTAGACTGGATGGCACTTTCTTTTGTCCGTCATAGTCGTGATTTGATGGAGTTACAAGATTTGATCAAAGAACACTCAGAGCATAAAATTCCTATTATCGCAAAAATTGAAAAGCCTGAAGCTGTCACTAACATCGATAAAATTGTAGCTTATTGCGACGGTTTAATGGTGGCTCGTGGTGATTTAGGTGTTGAGGTACCTGCACATGAAGTACCTCTTATTCAAAAACAATTAGTCTTAAAAGCAAAACAAGCACGTATTCCAGTTATCATCGCTACACAAATGATGGAAACAATGATTACTAGCCTTACACCTACACGTGCAGAGGTAAATGACGTTGCAAATTCTGTGATGGATGGTGCAGATGCGGTAATGCTATCTGGTGAAACATCAGTAGGTCAGTATCCTATTCAAGTAATAGAAAAAATGACCAGCATTTGTTTATCTGTTGAAAACAGTGACTTGATTAATGTGCCACATAGCGCACCGCATATCAAAACAAAGAGATATATCACTAAATCAATATGTTATCATGCGGCAAAAATGGCTGACGAGATCGATGCAAAAGCCATCACGACAATGACTAATAGTGGTTATACAGCGTTTCAAATAAGCGCATGGAGACCAGATGCACACATTTTAACATTCACTAGTAACAAACGTATCCTTACACAATTGAGTTTATTATGGGGTGTTAAAGCCTTTTTATATGATCGTTTTGTAAGTACTGATGAAACCATTGAAGATGTGAATCAATTTGCAAAAGACAAAAAATTTGTCAAAAAAGGAGATTTCTTAATCAATCTTGCAGCAATGCCTGTTACAGATAAGGGAATGGTTAATACTTTAAGAGTATCTGAAATTGAATAACTAAACAAAATATTCCTTTTCAAAAGCAATGAAGTGAGATACTTCTAGCTTGCTATTGAAGATAGGAAAGGCATGGATTTCACAACCGTATATCTCACCATTTTTACGGTAATTAACTAGACGAGTATTAAAAGGCAATTCATTTTGAGTTGCCTTTTTTATAAGCATTTTTGAATTCTTATCTGTCTTAATACCTTGTAATAAAGCAGGTGTGTGACCTATCAATTCACGACTTTCATATCCAGTCATTTTAAAAATATTCTCAGAGCAACACTGGATTTTAAAATTATGATCTGTAATGACTATAGTATATCCATTATAGTGTGAAAAGCGATCTAGAAAATAATTAAAATGCCAGTTATGTTCATTTGCTAGACCATTCATTTGTTCTAATATATCTTTGTCCAGATCCCATAAAAGCTTCTTAATCAATTCCCATGATAACATAGGTAAGGATTTAATGTGGCTGTTGATAACAGTATATTGGGAGTTTTCTAAAGTCATATACTAACAAAATTATAAGAAAAAAGGCTTATATTCCTACAACTACTAGTTAATATTTTAGAACATAAATTTTAATTGAACTTCAACAAAATCATCTTCTTCAACATCAGTATTGAGATTAGATAGGGTGATACCTAGCAAGCGTACACTTTCACGGAAACCTTCTTGTTCCATTAATTCAATCGCAGTGGCCAGTATTAAATCTTTAGTTCTTATAAAATGAGATAGGGTTTTGCTACGTGTTTGCGTTTTAAAATCGCTGTATTTTATTTTTAAAGTAACCGTTTTACCAGCAACATCATTTTTTGCGAGTCGTTTTTCAATTTCCTCAGCGATTTGAGTAAGACGCTCTTTCATAAATATCTCGCTCGATATATTTTCGGCAAAAGTACGCTCTGCACCTAGGGATTTTCTAATACGATCTGGTTTTACCGGACTGTGGTGTATACCTCGCACAATGTTATAATAGTGAGCGCCACTTTTACCAAAATGCTCTTGTAAAAACTCTAGACTGCGTTCTTTTAAATGAGCTCCTGTAAATATGCCTTGCAAGTACATTTTCTCTGCAGTGACTTTTCCTATACCGTGAAACTTTCTAATCTCTAATTCTTCTAGAAACGGAATCACCTCTTCAGGTGTTATTGTTTTTTGTCCGTTAGGTTTGTTATAATCACTAGCAATTTTTGCAACAAATTTATTGATAGAAATCCCTGCGCTGGCAGTTAATCCAGTAGTTTCATAAATGCGTCTTCTTATATCATATGCAATAACAGTAGCACTAGGATAGTTCAACTTATTCTCTGTGACATCTAGGTAAGCCTCATCTAGTGATAAAGGCTCTACGAGGTCTGTATAGTCTAAGAATATATCTCTAATTTGTTGAGATACCTCTCGGTATTTATCAAATCTATGTTTCACAAAAATCAGATCTGGACATAGTTTTTTGGCCGTGACACTAGGCATGGCACTACGCACACCATATTTGCGCGCTTCATAACTTGCCGCTGCTACTACACCGCGATTATTTCCACCACCTACGGCAATAGGTTTTCCTTTTAATTCTGGAAAATCACGTTGCTCGACGCTCGCATAAAATGCGTCCATGTCTACATGTATAATTTTGCGATCATCCAATTCGTGCATGGTGCAAAATTACTACCTTTAACTCTAGAAATATGTTAATGAAATATACAGCTGTTGTTATCGGTGCCACAGGACTTACGGGAAGTAGGTTAGTGAATTTATTATTTGATAATGAACAATATGAGCGTGTGATTACGCTTTCGCGAAAGCGTACTAAACTCAACCACCGCAAACACGAATCACATATCGTGGATTTATTTGATCCGGCTACTTATACTGATTTCTTAAAAGCTGATCACTTATTTATATGTACTGGAACAACCCAAGCCAAAACACCAGATAAGGAGGAATACTATCGAATCGAACATGATTTACCAGTACAGGTTGCCGAGGTCGCTTTGCATAACGGCGTGCAAAAAGTCATTGCCATATCTGCACTAGGAGCAAATCCTGACAGTAAGTTTATGTACAATCGAGGCAAAGGAGAAATGGAACGTGATATTGAGAAACTAGCTTTTAAAGAAGCATACTTTGTCCAGCCGGCATTAATAGGTGGCGAGCGAGAAGAGCAACGCAAATTTGAAAGTGCCTGGAAAAAATTTCAAAAGCTTATTGATCCTTTACTCATAGGTTTTCTTAAAAAATATCGCACTATAGAACCAGAAACGATTGCTCAATCTATGATTTATGTAGCCATTAATGGTTATGAAAAATCTAGAATAGAAAGTGATGAGTTAAAGGTGATAGCGTCGCTTTAGGATATAGTCTCAATTTCAGTCTAATGGTTCGAAACGAAAAGCTGTAGTATGTCAGTTCGAGCGAGAGTCGAGAACGGTTTTAGTTTTTTACTTAAACTTAAACTTAAACTTAAACACTGAAATTCCAATCATAAGGATCAAATCATATACTTGTAACTAATTACTTATTATTACCTTTTCAATAAATAACCATGCTAGAAATAGAACGCAAGTACATAGTCAAAAATACAGATTTTTTAAAAGATCTCAAAGGAAAACGCATCACCCAAGGCTATCTTTCTACAGATCCAGCTCGTACCGTGCGAGTGCGTATTAAAGGAGCTCAAGGATTTATAACTATAAAAGGACAGTCTACAGACAGCGGCCTTACCCGATATGAATGGGAAAAAGAAATTACCATTGTAGAGGCAGAAGATTTACTAGAACTAGCACTACCAGGTGTAATTGATAAAACCAGATATGAAATTGCCATAGAAAAGCACACTTGGGAAGTAGATGTTTTTCATGGAACAAATAAGGGATTAATAATAGCCGAAATCGAACTTGAAACCGAAGATGAGCCGTTCTCTAAACCTGTTTGGATTACTCAAGAAGTCACAGGAGATCAACGTTATTACAATTCTTATTTGAGTGAGCGGCCTTTTGGTGAGTGGTAGTTAAAACTTAATACCAACTCCTATGCGTAACACGTTTCGTTTTCCATTTGTAAAACCTAGGAAGTCACTACCTATTTGTTCTGACAGACCTATTCCATATCGCGCCTCAATAAAGAAATCCTTTGGTAAATCATATTGTAAACCAAAATCTACGCCTAAACCTACGTTTCTTGTGACACTTGTTGTTTCATTGGTCACAAGTTGAGCTTTAGGTCCACCAAAAGCCCAAAAGTTATTTCCAACTTTTCTTTTAAATAATACAGGGATCTCTAAGAATAAAAATTCATCTGTAAATGAAAAGGTAGCTTCGTTTTGAAGATTCCAGTTTTCACTGATTCTAGTATCAATGAATAAACCACCATAAAGCTCTGTGCCAGCGTAACCACTATCTGCTCCAGATAGCTCATCTATCCCAGTAACATTTGAAAAGTTCACACCCATTTTATAACCGAATCTACTGCTGCCTATATTTTCATTGCGTTCTTTCTTCTCTTTAATGATTTTTTCTTTCTTTTCTTTTTTATCGGGATTTCCATTTCCAAATGGGAAAAAAGCTAAAGACACACCAGCTTGATGACCGTCAAATTCATACTCGCCATTTTGAGACTCGCCATTAATCTCATTTACATAGGTATACTCACCGAAATATTGTGGTGTAAAGGAATGGCTGTAAAAAGCTTGAGCTCTCACTGGAAGTGCTCCAAGTTTAAAATTGTAATTTAAGCCTAATAATAATGAAGGTCTCAATATTCTATTGCGCTCCGTATATTCATAACTTATGCTTTCTCCATCATTCCCTATTGTTAAACTTGAAAACCCAACATCATTGAAGGACCTAAAATTGATTTGTGGTGCAATGGCAATCCCTAAACTGTTTTTATCATTACCTAATAATTCATATTGGAAGGGAGCAGATATTATAAGATCAATATAGGAATTTGAAGAACTTTTAAGACCAAATGAGCTATCTAGTCCACTGTCGGAATTGATATAGGTCTCAGTTATTGATCTTATCCAGTCAATCTCAGCACTCGGAGATAATGTCCATTTCTCAGAAAGATTAAAATCGTAACCTAATCCTAGCCTGAAAGTGGCATTGGTAGGTACGTAGAATTCGTAACCTGTTACATTTAAATCTGATGAATAACTAAAGTTATCTGCATAACCTACTTTGACATGTAGGTTTTGATACCAATGAGAATTGTTTTCTTGAGCAGATAAAAATCCAACGCTTAATAAAGCGATGATTAAATTGAGTTTTAAGGACTTCATAAAAGTTGATTAGTGTAATAGCCCTAACTTTATTTCATTCCGATTGTTATTATACCTGAATATAATTAACAAAAATTTAACACGAAGTTACTTAAATCTCAAACTCAACTTCACATCATTGCCATCCTCATCAACTGCGGTAATGACATGTAAGCCAGCACTGGCACTTAGCGCTATTTCATGAAATTCTTTTGTACTGGTGATGTAGTCTTCATCGAGATACCAATAGACTGTCGTATTAGGAATTTTGTGGGCTAGTTCAAAAACCGTTTCATTCACTTTACCTTCTACATTTTTAGTGAGTGTAATGGTAGTTCGAGCATTAGGCCTTATAAAAGTCATGGCTTTTTCTACAGGTGATTCACAATCTGCTCGATAGGGTGGAAGTGGTTCATAATCGGGATATGTTCTACGGTAGTACCAGGCCATTACTGGTGGTAGGGTGAAATAAGATTTTGCAACCATGTTAGAAACTGGTTCACAGTCTGCATTTACCTGATAGGATTGTGCAGCGTCTAGCTGTATTATTTTGTGATAGGGACAAGAGTCATAGCGTTCTCCTACGGCTGGAATCCATTGTTTCTCGATCTCACATTCAGGTGTGGCGAGATAACCTGATTTTTTACAGATATCTATTTCAACCATATCATCATACGGTGGTGCAAACCATTCTTGTTGAGGTAGTCTATTGAACAAATCAAAAAGCACTGGTGCAGCACTTTTGATTCCAGTCATTTCAGCGCGTCCTTCACCATCGGCATTTCCAGTCCATACGCCTATGACATATCGTGGTGTGACGCCTATCGCCCAGGCATCTCGATTTCCATAGCTGGTTCCTGTTTTCCATGCCATATTATGGTTGGGATTAAAAAAGTGCCATATCTCCTCACCTTCGGGTCGGTTGACATTTTTCATAGCCTCAAAAGTGTGGTAAATACTTCCTGCACCATAGATATGAGGTGTTGTTTTTAAGTCCGCTTTCGCGAAAGCGTCTCCATCATCAGCCACATAGTGTAAACCATCCATGACGTTGTGATTATACTCACTACTCGTTTGAGTGTAGTCTTTTAAAATAGTAGCCATAGATAGATAAGCACGACTCATGTCCCATAAACTGCTTTCGCCACCACCTATAATCAAGCTCAATCCATAAGTTCCCGCACCACGATTGATGTGTGATTGACCTAAATCTTGCAATTTGTCATAGAATCGAGTAACACCATGATCGCGTAGCATGCGCACAGCAGGTACATTGAGTGATCGCGATAAGGCTTGTGAAGCCGGAACGGCACCACTGTAAGTCTTATCAAAATTTTGCGTGTTATAACCATTGATAACCGTAGGGATATCTTTTATTAAGCTATGTGGAAGTAGCTCACCATTATCGAGCATGGTCGCATATAAAAACGGTTTGAGGACACTACCAGTACTACGTGGAGCGGTAATAATGTCCACGTCTTTCTGGTGTTCTCTGGTAGTAGGAGCATTTCCCACATAAGCAGATACCGATTGGTTTTCAATGTCCAGAACTAACATGGCGAGGTTGTTAATACCGTTTTGCTTCAGGATATGATGATGATTTTGTACGATGCGATTGACCGTTTCTTGCATTTGATAATCAATTGTGGTTCTGATTTTTTGAGTGCCGTATTGCTTATTTGCTCTATTCAATAAATGTGGAGCCAGTTGCGGTACTCTAAAATCTCGAGTAGGAACAGATTCTGATATGGCGAGTTCATAATCCATATCATCTATAATTTTTTCTTGCTTTAATTTTAGCAGTAACGCATCCCTTTTTTCTCTAAGTTTACTTTCTCGTTTACCAGGATAAATTAATCCAGGAGCATTGGGCAATACTGCTAACGTAGCACTTTCTGCCCAACTGAGCTCGTGTGGTTTTCTTCCAAAATACCGCCACGACGCCATATCGAGTCCTATCACATTACCACCATAAGGTGCATGAGAAGCGTAGAGTTCTAAAATTTCTTCCTTGGAAAGTCTCAACTCTAGCCTTGTCGCCCAAATAAGTTCTATGAATTTCTCATAGTATTTTCGATCCTGTTTTCGCGCAAGCCGAATCACCTGCTGGGTAATGGTACTACCACCGCGAACTACTTTGCCAGCGCTTATATTTTCTTTAAAGGCTTTGGCTATAGAGACCGGATTAAATCCAGGATGACTATAAAAATGAGCGTCTTCAAACTGCAACAAGCATTTTTTATATTTATAGGGAACGCTATCTACCGCAGGAAATCGCCACTGGTCATCTCGAGCAATATGTGCATCAAGCAAACGACCATCCCTACTTTCTATAACCGTCGAGTACGGAACATCAAATAATTGCTCTGGCAAACAGAAGGCATACCAAACGAGCAGTATGAAAGTGATGCTTAATTTGATTTTATGTTTGAACAAGAATTTTTTCACTGTTGAAAGCTAAGGAATAGTTTGATAAATAAGTTGATCGCTCTTTATCAATTTGAAATTGTCATTCTGAATTTATTTCAGAATCTGCCCGTGATCGAAATCGATGATGGTTTTATCAAAATATTTGTAAAGTTTCCGTTCCCCAGCCATAAAGAGTGCGGAAACCGATAGCTTTAATACTTTTTAACCTGTCATTGCGAGTAGCGACAGCAACGAAGCAATCTGCAATTGATGGAAAGCCTAACGGTATAAGGACTCAATCCTTTTCCCAACCGACTTCTTACTTTCATCAAAATCAGGTGATTCGATATCAAATTCTAGGGCTTTTTGACAATAGTAAGTTTTTCTAGATTCATGTGGTTCGCTAATTGCGTGAACTATAGAAGTTTTTAATTCTTGAGTTATGAGCTTCTTTACTATATCAATTACATGTTGTCTATGAACAAGGTTTATGGGTGCAGCTGGATTTGAAACGCCCTTACGACCAGCGAGCATTTTTATAGGATGCCTATCGTCGCCTATTAAACCACATGGTCTTAAAATAGTCGTGTTGGCAAAGAAGTCTTGAACTAGCAACTCTGCTGCATAGATTTTTTTGCCATTACTACTCGTGCTGTTAGGTCTGCTGTTTTCATCATAAACTGGAATGTCTTGCACATCTTCAAAGACAGAAGTGCTCGACACAAAAATGACCTGTTCAACAGTTGCCGTATTTACAAATGTCATGAGCAATTTCATGCGCTGGGCAAAATCACTTTCTGGATTTTTACGCAATCCAGGTGGAATGTTGATGAATAGCACATCTATATTTCTTAGAAAATCGGCCACATCACCGTAGAGTTTATCTTCTTTTAAATCAAGGATATAACCATCTATTTCAACTTCTTTTAAGTTGGCTAGTTTATCTTTATGACGTACGGTTCCTTTTACGGGAAATCCTTCTAAAACAAGTTGTTTTCCTAACTCTAGACCGAGCCATCCACAAGCTAAGATACCGATTGTTTTCTTATTCATTTGACGGTATTGAATCGGTTACTATGGTAGGTCTATTAAGTGTTACATAGCGTTTTCTTAAAATAGCATCGTTAAGAACAAACGGCATACTCATTTGCTCTAATGGTCTAGGTTTTACATCTAGCGCCTTGGTTTTAAGTAAGTCAAATGACGCTGCATAGAACTGAAATTCAGGCTCGACATCAGCTTTAAAAGTAAGTTCTAGTTCTAGTGGTTCATTGTTAGTCACATAGTAGCTCAACATACGATTTCCCCATCGGTTGGGTAGCGCTTTTTTAGAGACTTTGGCCTTATAAACTTCTCTACCGTTTACTTTTCCGTCTTCAAATACATAAGTCGTATCGCAAAACACTTCTAGACGCTGGATGACAGATTCACTGTAGATTTTCATTTTTACTGTTCTTAAATCTGCGTGTAAACTATCAATTAATGTTTCTACCATTACAGGAGCTAATTCTTTATAAGGAGCTGTTGCTGCATAGCTGAAACCGGTTCCGTATTTTGAATCGATGGTGTTTTTATTAAGCTCGCTGGCTGCTGCTGGCGATTCTCCCAGTTTTGCTTTGGTCCAGTCTGTCAGGACTTCGTCGTATGTGGCCCATTGTGCGGTCTGGTCGTCTTGGTTTTGTATGTAGACTAGACTAGTTGATTGTGGTTGTGATGGTGTAAATTCCGCTTTCGCGAAAGCGTATCCCACACAAACTAACGTTGCTATCAATCCTATGAAGGATAGTAGGTCTTTCCTGCGATAATGCCCAATAATAGGAATCAATAAACCTATCAATAGTGTGGTGAGAATAGCGGCTACAAATAAAATCCCCATACCTAGTGCCACTGGAAATGCTTTTACAAAAGGTGTGAAAATGAACAAGGCAGGTAACGCGAGAATAACGAGTAAAATGTAACTAGGTCTGCGCTGGTTGATATTGAGCCATACCATAAGCAATCCTGCTATGAGCGGTACTAGAAAGAATCCGGCACCTGGTAAAAATACACCTGGTATTAAACCACCATCACCTACAGGGAATGCAATTAATAAACAAACCAGCCATAAAATAAATAATGGTGCGATACTTAAACTTGCTACATTATCCTTCTTATAATATTTATGATACAAAAAGAAACACAAGGTTGCTGCTGTCATTGCTGCTGCTGCGATAAGCCAGTAACCGTTGTAAGGAAAGCCATGTTGCTGATCGACATAAAAAGTACCACTTTTAATTCCTACCCAACCATAGTTACTTAATAAATAGCCTATGATCAAACTACCTAAAAACGGGACAAATCCTGCCATGATCTGACCAAAAGAAATGCGTCTTTTTTTAATACCATAAACAATGAGTACTACTAATAATAGACCGCTACCTATAATTAAAAATGGTAACCATTTAAATGGGAAACTTACCATTTTAATGATGGGCATAGGGAAATAAACGTAGTCATCACCTTCAGGAACTTTGAGCTCATCACTAAGGTCGATGTTTGATAAATGATTCATCAAAGGCATTAAATAGGCACCTTGATGAGCTAGCGTATTACGATCTAAGCGCTCATAATTATCTAATTCTGTATGGTAGTCATAATGATCACCTATAAAGGCAAAATTAAGTCCGTTGATATCGCCGTCTTTTCTAAAAACGGTGAGGTCAGTATCATTAGGAATCATTTTATAGATACTATAGGCGAGCGAATTTGCAACTGGATATTCTACTCCAGCAGCAGAGAATTCCTCGATAATTTTGCGATTTCCACCATTAGTTTCTACAAGCATATAACTAGGTCCACCGCTGCCGCGAGCTTCAAAATTTAGAACCATCGCAACATCTTGTGCCCATGGATGTTCATTCACAAAAAGTTCTGCACCGTTAAGGCCTAGTTCTTCGGCATCAGTGATACAGATTATAATGTCATTAATAGGTTGTTTATTTTGAGCAAGAAACGTGCGCACTCCTTCTAAAATGGTAGAGACACCACTAGCAGCATCGCTGGCACCTTTACTAGAATGTGGATCACTGTCATAATGACTTAAGACTAATAGGGCTTTGCTATTTTCTTGAGAACCTTTAATACGTGCTAGAATATTTTCTGGATTTGCTAGGTTTCCCCATGGATCCATGGTGTAGCCTTTTTGGGTAGTAACTTGCAATCCCATTGCTTGCAGTTGAGTAACAATATAGTCTCTTACATCATCATGGGCTGCACTACCAACATGGTGAGGCTGTACTGATATGGCTTTAACATGTTCTAGCGCTCTTGCCGTAGACCACTCAGTAGCTGGTAAATTATCCTCTACTGCTGCAGATGGTGTCTGACTATAGAATACATACCATATAATAGCAATAATTGTTAGAAACGATAATGCTGATGATAAATGGGATTTAGGTTTGAAGGATCTCATTTTTTATAATTTGGTGGTTTGTTGTATCTCACACTTTAAAAAGATAATGGATAAAGATACTTATATGGTTTTCAATTGAATAATCGCTGATACTTACTTAATGACGATGGTATAAAAAATCAAGTCTCTCTTTTCACAATTAAAAAGGTGTCATCATCCATAGGTAAGTAACCTTGATCATAAACAAAGTAATACACTGTACCTTTCTTTGTGGTGTAAATACTAGTAAATAAGGTGAAGTCAAAACCGTTTGCTAGTAACTTGTTGCGTGTAGTTTTAGTCTTGTCTTTAGGGTTAAGTTCACTGAGAATCCGCCAGTTTTTACGCAATCTATTGTTAATATTGCGCATAAGTGCATTACTGTCTCTGTTGAGTTTATTGTTTGCCACGTTACGGCAATAATCACTACAAAAGCGCTTGTCTGCACGACCTCTTATCTCTTCATCGCATTCAGGACATTTTCTTTGAGATGTCATAAAAATGGTTTTGTTAAAGGTACTAAATGTTTACAAATGGATAGTATGAGGTAGTTTTATAAGCTTGCAAACAGAGTTACTATCAATATCCTTTATTTTATTATTATAATTAGGTAATTATCTAACAGGTTTAACGACTATAAAACTTCTATTTTTGCACAAAGCAGTACTATGAAAAAAGGAGTTTTAATGGTAAATCTGGGATCGCCAGATAGTCCTAACCCTAAAGACGTTAAAAAATATCTAGACGAGTTCTTAATGGATGAACGTGTTATAGATCTACCATTTATTTTAAGAGCCATACTAGTTAAAGGAATTATCTTAAATACACGACCTAAAAAAAGTGCTGAGGCTTATGGTAAAATCTGGTGGGATGAAGGAAGTCCTTTAATTGTGCTATCAGAAAGGTTACAAGAAAAAATAGACGAGTTTACTAGTGTGCCTATTGCTTTAGGTATGCGCTATGGATCTATGTCTATAGAAAAAGGTCTGAAAGAGTTAAATGATAAAGGTGTGGATGAGGTTTTGATAATTCCATTATATCCTCAATTTGCTATGGCCACCACAGAAACTATATTGGTACTTGCCGAGGAATTGCGTCAACAACAATTTCCTCATATGTCTTTTACGACTATGCCACCTTTTTATAATCACCCAGATTATATAAGAGTACTGTCTGAATCTATCAAAGAGTCATTAGAAGGAAAGGATTATGAGCATTTATTGTTCTCATATCACGGTGTTCCTAAAAGACATATCAGAAAAAGCGACATTACAAAAAGCCATTGTAAAATGGATGGTAAATGTTGTTCAACTCCTTCACCAGCTCATCAATATTGTTATAGCCATCAATGTAAAGAAGTCACTCGATTAGTAGGTGAGTATCTAGGAATGGAGGATGGAACATATTCTACTAGTTTTCAATCGAGGTTAGGTTTTGATCCATGGTTAACACCTTATACAGACCGAACTATTGAAAAAATGGGTCTGGGCGGAACTAAAAAAATGGCTATTGTAACTCCAGCTTTTGTAAGTGATTGTCTTGAAACATTAGAAGAAATTGCTATGGAAGGTGAGGAGATTTTTCACGAGGTAAATGGAGAACAATTTCACGTTATCCCATGTTTGAACACGAGAGAAGATTGGGTTAAAGTTTTATCGCGATGGATTGATGAATGGGCGATGAGTGAAGCGATTGTGTAGGTATTTAATCTCGCTTTCGCGAAAGCGTGTCTTACATATTAATTGAAAAATTATTAAAAAAAGACCTTTAAAAATAAAGGTCTTTTTTTTGCCATACATTTACCCAATATGAATTCTAATCAACCTACAAAATCTCAAATATTAGGGACAGATTCTATACCAGCATTACTTATCCGTCAAGCTTTACCAGCTTCAATAGGTATTCTAGTGATGTCGTTAAACATATTAGTAGATACCATATTTGTAGGTAACTGGATAGGTTCTATCGCAATTGCTGCTATAAATGTGGTCTTGCCTGTTTCCTTTTTTATAGCAGCATTAGGAATGGCTATAGGTATAGGTGGTTCAAGTATTATATCTAGAGCTTTAGGGGCAAATAATTATGAGAAAGCGCGCAAGGTATTTGGCAATCAGATAGCGATTACTCAAGTTATTACTATTCTTTGTGTTGTGTTTGGGTTATGGTTTATGGATTCTTTAGTGTTTTCTTTTGGAGGTAAAGGAGCGATTTTTGAGCCAGCAAAAATTTACTATCGCATTGTACTATACGGCGTTCCTGTTTTAGCCTTGTGCATGATGGGTAATACGGTTATACGTGCCGAAGGTGCTCCTACACATGCAATGATTGCTATGTTGATACCTTCAGTGGGTAATTTACTATTAGATTATATACTTATCAATCAACTGGGTATGGGAATGGAAGGTGCTGCATGGGCAACGACGATAAGTTATGGGTTGTGCTTTGCTTATGTTGCATGGTTCTTTATTTCAGGTAAAAGTGAATTAGTAGGTAAATTAAAAGACCTTTTACCAGACTGGTATATATTAAAAGAAATAGGTGGACTGGGCTTTGTGACTTTGTCTAGACAAGCCATGAGTAGTGTTCTATATCTTATTTTAAATAATGTATTGTTTGAATTAGGTGGAGAAGAGAGTGTTTCAGTATTTGGGATCATTGGCAGGATGATGATGTTTGCATTGTTTCCTGTAATGGGTATAACACAAGGTTTCTTACCTATTGCAGGTTATAATTATGGAGCTCAAAAATGGGAACGTGTTCGAGAAGTGATTTTTACATCTATTAAATTTGCTTGTGGTTTAGGAGTACTCATATTTTTAGGTCTTTTCTTCTTTACGCGTGAAATCGCTGGTATTTTTACAGACAATACTGTGGTCATTGAGGAAACCTCGTTTGCACTGAAATTAGTGTTTATAGCGGTACCTATAATTTCTATTCAACTTATAGGAGCAGCATATTATCAGGCAATAGGGAAAGTGATTCCTGCATTACTACTTACACTGTTGCGCATGGGCTTTATTTTAATTCCGTTGATTTTAATTTTGCCTAATATCTATGGAGAATTAGGAGTTTGGATTAGTTTTCCAATTGCAGATATTCTATCCACTATTATCACAGCATGGTATTTATGGGTTGCAATGAAAAAGCTTAAGAACTCATAAAGTTGCAGATTGTTAGTTATTTACGCTTTTGGTCGATGAATTGTGAATAATTATATTAATTGATGTTAAAAACTACATATTGTCAATTATTCTTACTTTTTTTGCTCAAAATAATTTCCCTATGTTAAGAGCCTTATTTTGCCTACTAATGACTTCTGCCTTAAGCTTTGCACAAGTCGGAATTCAAACTAATGATCCACAGGCAGCTTTAGATATTGCTTCTTCAGATGCTGGTCTACTAGTGCCTAGAGTTGAATTAATAGATACCACGGATATTACAACAGTTACAAATCCAGATGGTAGTTCTTTAGTAAAATCTACTTTAGTTTATAACACGATAACTAGAAATGATGTGCTGCCGGCATTTTATTATTGGAATGGTGTCAACAAATGGTTAAGATTATTAGTAGCAGATGATAATGAGGATATCTGGAAAGCAAATCCAGCAAATGGACGTGTAGAAATAGATAAATTAAGTGATGGTGTCACCGACCGTCCTAATAATAATGTATACATCACAGATGAAAGCCAATTGATTATTGATCAGGTAACGACAAATAACGATAATGGTGGTTCTCGTAAAATACAAGTGTATAACGGTGATATAGCAAATTACTCAAATATTGATAATGGTGCTGCCTTTGGATACTTAGGGCATAAGTCTCGTGGTAGCATAAGCACGCCTACAACGGTACAGCCAAGTGATGCAGTAACAGCTTATTATTCATTGCCGCATAATGGTACAGGTTATGTTTTATCATCTTACTTTTTACAAGGTGTAGATCCATCTTGGGATGGTGTAGATTCACGAATTCCTGGTTACTTTTCCTGGCATACTACATCTCCAGGTATAGAAGGTGAGAAAATGAGACTTACTTCAAATGGTTTATTAGGTGTTAATACTTCTTCTCCTTCAGAAGTATTAGAGGTTCATGGTAATGCAGGAAACAATTGGGATGGAGATTTTGACGTTTACAGTTATAGTACAAATATTTCGTCATTTCATGTACGTAGTGCAAGTGGTAGCCGCTATGCACCTGGTAGTATGAATGGAAAGTCAAATGCAAATATCTATAACATGGAAGCCCAAGGCTATAATGGTAGTAATTATATAACCGCTAGTGCAATAAGATTAGGAGTTACCGCAACAGCAAATGTAACTGCTAGTGCCATGCCAGGAAGAATGGACTTTTTAACTACTGAAAGAGGTACCAATTCTTTGCGTAATAGAATGACCATTGATGATAATGGTAACATAGGGATCAACACGACAGCTGCTCTTACAGAAAAATTAGAGGTGAATGGTACCATTAAAGCTACGGATATAAACTTCACAGGATTACCTGTGTTTGCTAGTGATGCAGATGCTTCTGCAAATGCTTCCTTAGAAGTAGGATCTGTTTACATTGTAGGGAATACTTTGAAAATTAAAATGTAAAAGTTTTAATATTCGCTTTCGCGGAAGCGAAACGATTAAAGTTTCTTTAAACTTGTTTTTTGCTATGCGTGCATACAATATCTTTACTTTAAATAAAGATAGCAATGTATACTAAAGAATTTGACGTGCGCTGGAGTGATCTAGACGCAAATAGACATATGGCAAATAGTGCTTACCAAAACTTTATGAGTCATACACGTATGGCATTTCTAATAGATAATGATTTTGGACAGCGAGAAATGGCTCAGTATGAAACTGGACCTGTAATCTTCAATGAAAATATATTCTATTTTAAAGAAATTCATCAAGGGAAGCCTATCACTGTTAGTTGTGAAGTAACAGGTATGAGCGAGGATGGCAGTCTTTTCAGTTTTAGACACAACTTTTATGATTATAAAGGGCGTAATGTAGCGCGTGGTCTAATGACTGGTGCATGGATGAACTTGAGAGAGCGTAAAATCACCTCACTGCATCCAGAATTACATGAGAAGATTAAAAACTTTCCCATGGCAGCAGATTTTAAGGTACTCAGTAAATTAGATACAAGAGCACACGGAGAATTCCCTCAAGATCGATAATGCTATAGGACTCACAACAGTAGGTAAGTAATATTGAATTTAAAGCAGATGGTCGATTTTAAATAATTATTTTTTAAGTTAAATCCTTAGAGAACAATTATTTATTATCTTTAAGTATGAATTCAATTAGAGAATCTGTTTTCTATCCAGAGGTATTAAAGGAAATAAATATGCATTATGGCAATTTTTATTTCTTTGATGGTTTTATTGTCTCTGAGGTGTTCAAAAATGTAGTTTTTGGATGGGAAGAGGCTAAACCTATCATTAATGCAGCAACATCCTTTTATAATACAGATGGTAGCAAGTTGGTTTATATCTCAAATAGAATTAATAAATACTCTGTTAAACCAGTAGACTGGTTTCACTTTGCAAATTATTCTTTTAAATTGTTGGGGTATGGCGTAGTCAATTATACTGATCCAGGCTTAATAAATTCAAAGTTAGAATCCTTATTTGTTAAATCTAAGTTTAAGTCTTTCACAAATTTAATGGATGCCTTACAATGGGCTGCCGCATTAAAGAACACGATAAGAAGTTAACCGGCTTTTTTAGGTATACTGGTTATAAAAACTCCAGTAAAAATAAGTCCGCCTGCAATAAGTTTGTATAAAGTAATTTGATCCTTATCTAACCCTATTGCTATAAGTGTTGCGAGTAATGGTTGTAAATAAACAAAAACTGCAACGACACTAGGTTTAAGCGTTCTTATCGCTATAATATTAAGCATATAAGTGCCAAAAGTAGCAAAAAGTACTACATAGCCTATGTACCACAAAGTATCTGTATTTGCGGTGCCAAAGTCAAACGCTAGCCCTTCCATAATACCAAAAGGTGTAATAAATAACACGCCAAACAAGTACAACCACTTCATTAAGGTAAAAACATGATAGCGTGTGGTCAGTTTTTTTGCTAGAATGATGTAAAAAGAATATGAAACTGCGTTAATAAAAACCAAGAAATTACCTAATGCTGGATCTGTGGCATTTTCACTACTACCGTTATTTGATAAGAATATCAATAATGCCGCACCGCTAAAACCTATTAAAATTCCTAAAATACGACTTGCATACAATCGCTCTTTCAAAAAAATGGCGCTTAATACTAATACTATTATAGGAGTAGTTACCATAAGTACAGATGCACTTATAGGAGAGGTGAGAGATAAACCTTTCATAAAAGTCACCATGTTAAAACCTACTCCACAAAATGCTGCTAGAGCTAGTAATGGCAGTTCTTTTATAGGCACTTTTTCTTTAGGACCTACAAAGGTCGCAATTAACCAGAATATAGCGCACGTGACGAGAACCCTATACCAGGCAAGACCAAATGGTCCCACAAACTCTGGTGTAACTTCTTTTGCTGCCGTAAAATTATAAGCATAAAATAAAGCTACTAAAAAGCCACAAATGATGGCGACCGTTCTTTTGCTCATTATGAAATAGCTTCTTTAGCTGCGGCAATCACTTTTTTAGAATTACCAATAAATGCCTGATCAGTATAAATAAGAATAGGTCGTTTTATAAAAGTATAATGATCTAACAATAATTCTTTATAATCGTTTTCTGTGAGTTCTTTTTCATGCAAGCCGCGACCACGATAAAGCTGTGCACGTCTATTAAATAAAGCTTCATAAGAACCAGCTTGATCTTTTAAAAACTCTATTTGCTCCAGTGTGATCGGTTTCTCTTTTGTGTTCTGTAGCTCTACTGTTTCTGGTAGATTAAGTTCACTTTTAATACGTTGACAAGTGTTACAGCTGTCTAAATAGATAAATAGATTTTTCATATCACAAAATTACGATAGCTTTTTTGATAAGGAATATCTTTAGACTTATAATTAGCAGCTTTGTTTCGCTTTCGCGAAAGCGTATTCAAATAATCATCCATATTTTAAATAAACATGTGGATAAATATTTTAATTATCGCATCACAGGTTTATCTTTATTTAATGGAAAAGAAGCAATTGAATTTTAATACTAAGGCTATTCATGGTGGTCAAGAAAATATAGATCCAGCATATAACTCAGTAATGCCACCTATTTATCAAACCACCACATTTAAACAAAGCACACCACACGGGCATAAAGGCTTTGAATACTCACGTAGTGGTAATCCTACACGTGATGCTTTAGAAAAGTCTATGGCTAGTCTTGAGAATGGTGCTTATGGAATTGCATTCGGTTCTGGTCTAGCTGCTATTGATGCCGTACTTAAGTTGTTGAAGTCTGGTGATGAGGTGATTTCTACCAGCGATTTATATGGTGGTTCTTATCGCTTATTTACGCAGATTTTTCAAGATTTCGGTATTAAATTTCACTTTGTAGGAATGGAAAATGCGGGAAATATTGAGAACCTCATCAATGAGAATACAAAACTTATTTGGGTAGAAACGCCTACTAACCCTATGATGAATATTATTGATATAGAGGCAGTCTCAAAAATTTCTAAAAAGCATCAATTACTTCTAGCAGTAGATAATACGTTTGCTACTCCTTATTTGCAGCGACCTTTAGATTTAGGAGCAGATATTGTCATGCATAGTGCAACTAAATATTTAGGTGGTCATAGTGATGTCGTTATGGGCTCTTTAGTAGTTAAGGATGAAAATCTAGCTAACAGATTATACTTTATTCAAAATGCTAGTGGAGCAGTTCCAGGACCACAGGATTGTTTTTTAGTATTGAGAGGAATTAAGACGCTACATGTGCGCATGCAACGGCATTGTGAGAATGGTAAAGCTGTAGCTCATGCCTTAAGAAATAATGAATTAGTAGGTAAGGTATATTGGCCTGGTTTTGAAGACCACCCCAATCATGATATTGCGACTAGACAAATGAGTGATTACGGTGGTATGGTTTCATTTACTACAAAGGCAGGTACTCTCGAGAGCGCGGTTAGAGTAGTAGAAAATTTAAAAGTATTCACTCTAGGAGAATCTTTAGGTGGAGTAGAGTCTCTTGCAGGTCATCCAGCAAGTATGACCCATGCTAGTATACCTAAAATTGATCGTGAGAAAACGGGTGTGGTAGATTCATTAATCCGGTTAAGTATAGGTATTGAAGATGTTGATGACCTAATTGAAGATTTAAAACAAGCACTCGCTTCATCTTAAAAACCATTTATATAAAAAAAGGCAACCTAATGGCTGCCTTTTTTTATAAGTATTAAAACTATTACTTATAAATAATAAATATAGCCAACATTGAACCACCATATAAAATCAAAAGAGCGGTTGTTGACATTGCGAGGACTTAATCCATCTACATAATTGCTATCATAATAATGCCATGCGCTAGAAACTAAAAGGTCACTTAATTCACTTACCTTATATCTAAAACCTATATCACCTACTAATGCAAACGTACTACCTTGCGAGGTGTCTATACGATCGATAAATGTAGGATAAGTGGTCACTGGATTATTAAGTGGTCCTAAGGTAGAAGTAGCTTCTGGTCTAAAATTCACATAATGAGCTCCTATACCAAAATAAGGTGCAAACTTAGGTTGGCCTTCTTGAAAATCTCTAATACTTAAAGGAAACCATTCTAGGTGAGTTCCTATTTCAAAAACTTTTGCTTTACCAGTCATCGATCTTAATTGAAGACCAGCTAGACTAGGTCTGTCAGCGAGTTCACTTAAGTGCTCAAGACTGGTAACATGGTAAGCTAATTGATTTCTAATTTTAAAATGATCATTCCAGTATGTGTCTTGTGTATAACAATTACAATCTGCTCTATATGCAAAGTTAATATAATGCACTAGACCTATACCAGTTCCTACATTACCTTTATTAGTAGGCCAGTCATAACGCTCTCCATAATCTGATTGAAAAGCAACCGGTCCAGCAATTACACCTATTTCATGAGAGATACCTAACTGTGCATCTACCGTTTGTACAGTACAAATAACTGCTATTAAAAATCCAATAAAGCGTAGGGTCTTAATCATGATTATGGCATTGATAAAGCGACAAATATAATAAAATGTTAAGGATACTAATGATAGTATAACCTCTTTAAAACATGAAGTTTATATTAAACTCATTTTATATATAACGTAATATCAAAGCTACTATTCTTTAACTACTTAAATAAATGACAAAATTTATATCACTATTGTACATTAATATATATTTGCATTATCAACGAAAACGTTTTCTTTAAACGTAATTATTATTATAATAATGGAAAAAACATTGAAAGTTTTATCGATTTGATAAAAAGTAAGAACCCTAACGAGCCAGAATTCATTCAGGCAGTTAGTGAAGTGGCAGAAGCTGTAATACCTTTTATCGAGAACAATCCTCAATATGCTAGCGATAAATTGCTAGAGCGCATGGCAGAGCCAGAACGTGTAACTATGTTCCGTGTGCCATGGACAGATGATAATGGGGAAGTTCAAGTAAACCGCGGTTACCGTATACAAATGAACAGTGCCATAGGTCCTTACAAAGGTGGATTAAGATTTCACCCATCTGTAAATTTAAGTATACTTAAATTTCTTGCTTTTGAACAAGTGTTTAAAAACAGCTTAACAACACTGCCTATGGGTGGTGGTAAAGGTGGTGCTGACTTTAACCCTAAAGGTAAGTCTGATCGCGAGGTTATGCGTTTCTGTCAATCATTCATGGTTGAACTACAACGTGTTATCGGTGCAGATACGGATGTGCCTGCTGGTGATATAGGAGTAGGTGGCCGCGAGATAGGTTACTTATTTGGTTATTATAAAAAATTAAGAAATGAATTTACAGGTATTCTTACTGGTAAAGGACGTTCTTATGGAGGTTCTTTAATACGTCCAGAAGCAACAGGATACGGTAACGTATACTTTGCAGAAAATATGTTGAAGACCCGTGGAGAATCCATCAGTGGTAAAACAACAGTTATTTCAGGATCTGGAAATGTAGCACAGTATGCTGCAGAAAAGATTCTGCAACTAGGTGGTAAAGTAGTAACGATGTCAGATTCTGGTGGATACATTCACGATGCAGATGGTATTGATACAGATAAGCTAGCCTTTATTATGGATCTTAAAAATAATAAGCGTGGTCGTATTTCAGAATATGTATCACAATATCCTAGTGCAACATATCATGAAGGTGAACGTCCATGGTCCGTTAAATGTGATATAGCGCTACCATGTGCTACTCAAAATGAGTTGAACGGTGATGAGGCAAAAACCTTAGTTTCTAATGGCTGTATGTGTGTAAGTGAAGGGGCAAACATGCCTAGTACTCCAGAAGCAATTGAGCACTTTATCGATAATAAGATTTTATTTGCTCCAGGAAAAGCTTCTAATGCTGGTGGTGTAGCAACATCTGGTCTTGAAATGTCTCAAAACTCTATGCGATATAGCTGGACTGCAGAAGAGGTAGACAATAAATTACACGGTATCATGAACGATATTCACGAGGCATGTGTAGAATACGGTAAGGATAGTGATGGATTTGTAGACTATGTAAAAGGTGCAAACATTGCTGGATTTGTTAAAGTAGCAGATGCTATGCTAGCACAAGGAATTGTTTAGTATTGCTTTCGCGAAAGCGTAACCATAATTTTAAACCTCTGAATTAGATTTCAGGGGTTTTTTTATGACTCATTATTAAAGGTTATTTTTGACCTTAACGTATATTATATATCTTTAAAAGACGTTTGCTTTATATGAAGCGATTATTTCTAATATTATTAGTGTTATCCCAATGGTCATGGGCCCAAGATTTTTCTAATCAATGGGAAGCTTTTTTCTCATATTCAAATATTATTGATCTAGAGCAAAATGGTGACTTAATTTATGCCGCTAGTGATAATTCCATTTTTGTTTATGATACCTTGTTGGGGTCGTTTGAGACCATAACTACCGTTAATGGGCTAAGTGGTGAATCCATATCTCAGATTCATTATAGTGAAGCAAAGAATTTATTAATAATAGCCTTTAATAATGGTTTGATACAGGTAGTGCCAGAGACTGGTGATGTCATAAATGTGGTCGCTATAAGAGATAAGCAAACCATATCACCTGTGGAGAAAGGTGTTAACGAATTTCTTGAAAGAGGTGATTTATTATATATGGCAACTGATTTTGGTATCGCTATCTATAACTTAGAATTGCTAGAATTTGATGATACTTATTTTATAGGTGATAATGGAGCTCAACTTGCTATTAACTCTATTGATGTATCTGGCGGATTTATCTATGCCGCAACCAGTAATGGTGGTATGAGAAGAGCAAGTATATCTAATCCATTTTTACTGGATTTCATGAATTGGACTCAAATTAATAATGATAGTTGGGATGAAGTAACCACTTTTAATAACAGCGTGTATGCAGTTACTCAAGGAAGATTTGTGGGAACGCCTAATGGTTCTGGTTCTTTTAGCGGAATTGGGTTACAGTTGCCTGCAAGGTCTACAGATGCTCACGTAAATCAGGATTTTATTACATATGCCACTACAGATTTTGTTTTAGTATATGATACAAATTTTAATGAGATTTTCAGAGTAGATGATATTAATGGAGAGAGCTATAATTATACCAGTGCTATTTTATTTAATGACAATTTGTTTATAGGAACAGAGACTGCGGGAATGCTGCGAGTTAAGATCTCAAATCCTATTGACAATGAATTTATCATAGCAGATGGTCCAGCCTTTAACTCTGTTTTCTCTGTTCAAACATTGCCTAATGAACTATGGGTTACTTATGGTTCACATGATGTTTTTTATACTCCAGACAATGCTATTAGAGGTATAAGTCATCTTGTTGAAGAAGGATGGATCAATTATTCAAATACAGAAGTAAGTGGTCTACGCAGCATACCTAAGGTAACTATTAATCCAGACAACCCTAACGATCTAGTTGTTCATTCTATGAATAATGGATTGATAGATTTTATTGACGGTGTAGCCGGAACGCAATATGGTATTAATAACAGTACATTAGAGAGTATATTACCACCATCAGAGTTTTTTGTGAGAATTCCTGATGGCGCTTATGACTCTCAGGGAAATTTATGGGTAATACAGTCACAGGTAGATAATGCTTTACATAGAAGAAGTCCTTCTGGTCAATGGACCTCTTTTGATGTAGGATCAGTATATGAAGAGGTTTCTAGCAGCTCAAGTACTACTAAAATTCTGGTAACTAGAGATGATAAGATAATCTTTGGCTCTACAGATGGTGGACTTATAGGATATGATCCAGCTTTAGATCAATACTCTAGGCTTACAGAAGGTCTTCAAGAAGGTGATTTGATTAATAATTATATTAGTACGATAAGAATAGACCAGCGTGATCAATTGTGGATAGGATCTAATCTAGGATTAAGAGTTCTTACTAGTGTAAATAGTTTGTTCTCAGATGATATTCAAGATACTAGAGCTATCATTATAGAAGATGTAGATGATATCCCTAGAGAATTATTGAGAGATGAAGCTGTACTGGATATTGAAGTGGATGGAAATAATAATAAATGGGTAGCCACAGGAAGTTCTGGTGTTTTTCTTTTTAGCCCTAGCGGTAGTGAAACTATTTTTCAGTTTACAAAAAATAATTCTCCATTACCAGATAATGAAGTTAGGGACATCGCTATAGATGAGACAACTGGATTAATATACTTTGCCACTAAAAATGGATTAGTAGCCTTTAAAGGAGATAGAGCAAGTAAACCACAAGAAAATCTCGAGAATGTTTATGCTTTTCCTAATCCAGTGCGACCAGGATTTGATGGTAATGTAACTATTGATGGATTAACAAATAGAGCACGTGTGAAAATTACCGATATAGAAGGTAACTTAGTATTTGAAAAAGTTTCCCAAGGAGGAAGTATTCAATGGGATACACGTAGTTTTTCTGGGAATAAGGTCGCTAGTGGCGTATACATGTTATTTATTTCTACTGATGATAACATAGAGACCACGGTTTCTAAATTAATGATAGTTAGATAAATGCTTACTCGCACACCGGCTATAGTATTGTCTACTATTAAGTATGGCGAGGCAGATTTAATCGCTCGATTATATACTAGAGAGTTAGGAACTCAATCATACATGCTTAAAGGTGTGCGTAAATCACGCAAGGGAAAATTGCGCATATCTTATTTTCAGCCCTTAATACAATTAGATATTGTAACCCAACATAAAGGAAAAGGATCGCTAGAGTATATTAAAGAGGCTCATGTTACACCTGCCTATGATACCATTTATACGGATATTATAAAAAGTAGTGTAGTAATGTTTTTCTCTGAAATGTTAACGCAATTATTGACTGAGCAGCAACCAGACGCAAATCTATATGATTACCTCTCGAGCATATTTCAATTTTTAGATCAATCAGATGCCGTAGCAAATTTTTCTATTAAAACATTATTAGATCTTACGGCCCATATGGGCTTCCAGCCAGATGTGGAAACAATTGATTTTCCATATTTTAATTTATTAGATGGATCATTTGATAATAACGGTGTTTTACCACACCATGCCACTATAGAAGAAAGTAACTTAATTAAACTGTTTCTGGGCACGAATTTTGCAGCCATAAATGAGATTAAAATGAATCGAGAAGAGCGCAATAGCCTGTTAAATTTGGTCATTGATTATTTTCAGATACATTTGCACGTCTTTAAAAAACCTACGTCATTAACGATTTTAAAACAGCTATTCGATTCGTGAAAAAGCTACTATTGATATTTATAATATTAACTACTTTTCCTTCTATCGCACAAGTGGTTACGGTTGTAGATTCAGATACTAATGAGCCATTAGTTAATGTGGCTGTTTATAATAAATCAAAGTCTAAGTCTGCAGTGTCAGATATTGAAGGTCAGGTAGATTTAAAAACCTTTACAAATCAAGAGTATATTTATTTTCAAAGCATTTCATATGCTACTTTAAAAATTTTAAAAAGAAATCTTTCTAAAGATAAATTCATAAGATTACAACAGCAGTCAGACTTTTTTAATCCTATCATTTTATCTGCCTCAAAATTTGAACAAAGAGCTCAAGATATACCACAAAAAATATTTGCAGTAAATAAAGAAGAAATAGCGTTTAACAACCCACAAACCAGTGCAGATCTACTGCAACAATCTGGTCAGGTATTTGTTCAAAAATCTCAACAAGGTGGCGGTAGTCCTATGATTAGAGGTTTCTCTACAAATAGATTGTTGATTACCGTTGATGGTGTGCGTATGAATACGGCTATCTTCCGTAGTGGGAATTTACAAAATGTTATATCTATCGATCCTTTAAGTGTCGACCGCAGTGAAGTTATTCTAGGTCCAGGAAGTGTCGTTTATGGTAGTGATGCTATAGGTGGTGTTATGAATTTTTATACACTTAAGCCTCATTTTCAGAAAGATTCAGTACAAATTTCTGGTAGTGGTTTGTTGAGATATGCAACCGCAAATAATGAAAACACAGGACATTTAAATTTTAATATCGGCGGTGAGAAATGGGCATCGGCTACTAGCGTTAGTGTTAATTTCTTTGATGATTTGCGCATGGGTTCTCATGGTCCAGATGATTATTTAAGAGATAGTTATGTGATTCGTCGTGATAATCAGGATCTATTAGTTACAAATGATAACCCTTTATTACAGCGTCCTATGGGATATGATCAACTTAATATTCTTCAAAAATTTAGATACCAACCTACGCAAGATTTTGAATTCGGTCTAGGTCTTATTTATTCTAGTACTAGTGATTTTCCCAGATATGATTCTTTAGATCGCTTTCGCGAAAGCGGCGAACCTAGAAATGCAGAGTGGTTCTATGGTCCACAAAACTGGTTAATGACTAACTTTAATATTACACACCGCGGTAATGGTAAGTGGTATGATAAGGCAGTTTTAACACAAGCATATCAACTTTTTAAAGAAAGCAGACATACGAGAGATTTTCAGAATCCAGATCGTTTTGTGAATGAAGAACAAGTAGATGCGATATCAACTTCATTAGATTTTGAAAGACGTGATAGAGAATCTAACGCATTATTTTATGGTGGTGAATTTATTCATAATCGTGTTCGTTCTACCGGTTATATACAAGATATAGATACTAACGCTTTTACCGCAAATGCGACTAGATATCCAGATGGTTCCTCATGGCGATCACTTGCTGCTTATGCAAGTTATCAATGGAAAGTATCTTCTCAAATGATTGTCAATACTGGTTTAAGGTATAATCATATATGGATTGATGCAGACTTTGCCGCAAATAATGCTTTTTTTAATTTTCCGTTTGATGAAGCTACCGTTAATACTGGAGCACTTACTGGTGGTATAGGAGCAACTTATGTAACAGATAACATGTGGGAATTAAGAAGCAATCTTAGTACAGCTTTTCGCGCTCCTAATATTGATGATCTAGGGAAACTTTTTGATCCTAGTCCTGGCACTGTTATCGTACCCAATCCAGATCTCGAGGCAGAATACTCTTACAACGGTGAGATAGGTATTAAGAAAACATGGAATGATAAATTTACCTTAGACGCAAGTGTCTATTATACGTATTTGAAAGATGCTCTCGTAGCTCAAAATGATGAACTTAATGGGCAATCTATTATAGAGTTTCAGGGAGAACAAAGTCAAGTACAATCCATACAAAATGGTGAAAAAGCAAATATTTATGGACTAGAATTAGGACTCAATTATAAACTTAATGATCAATTCTCTTTGATTGGACATTATAATATTACAAAAGGAGAACAAACAGAAATAGATGGTAATAAAATACCAGTAAGACATGTAGCTCCAGCTTTTGGCGATTTGCAATTGAACTATGAAAAAGAGTCTTTGAAACTTGGTTTGTTCGCTCAATTTAACGGTCAATTTGATTTTGAAGATTTAGATCCTAGTCAACAAAGTCGTCCTTACTTATATGCTTTAGACTCAAATGGCAATCCATATGCACCATCATGGTACACTCTTAACATAAGGTCTAGATACAGCCTCAATGAGGCACTTTCTCTAAATGTGACATTAGAAAATATGACAGATCAACGATATAGAACATATTCATCTGGTGTAAGCGCTGCTGGTAGAAATTTAATTCTAGGTGCTAGATATTTATTTTAAAAACTGATCATTATAAAGTGTCTCTAACGATTTCTCTTGCTCAACAAACTTTTCAACTACACGCCAGTGGAGCAGCATATTGGGTAGAACAGGATACCGTACTATTAGCAGATGTTCATTTAGGTAAAAGCGCTCATTTCCGTAAAAACGGAATGGCTATACCTGCCAGTGCAGATGATATGGAGTATGATAAACTCACTGAGGTCATTAAGTTATTTAACCCATCGCGATTATGGTTTCTAGGTGATCTGTTTCATTCCTATATTAACGCAGAGTGGCATTTTTTTGAGCAATGGGTCCGTTCTCAAACTATAGAATTAGCTTTGATTATGGGTAATCACGATGTGATAGGTAGAGAGGCCTTTGAAAAAATAGGTGTAAAAACCTATGATCAACTCAACATGGGACATGTGATTTTAACGCATCATCCACAACAGGTGGATGGAAAGTTTAATATCGCTGGACATGTACATCCATCGATTAAAATGAATGGTGCTGGAAAACAAAGAGTCAAACTACCTTGTTTTTTAATAATGAATACGGACTTATTCTAGCAGCTTTTGGTGATTTTACTGGAACATACACTATAAAACCCAAAAAGGGGCACAGAGTTTTTGCTATTGTAGAACAAGAGGTCATAGAGCTGCGGTAGTTTTATAAAACTCTTAATGTTATTATTTTGAATTGTCTATTATCTTTAGAACATGAAAAAACTTATAGCAGTACTCAATCTAATTAGTATTATTTTTCTAATTGCATGGAATGGCTATGCAAACACAGGTAATTATAACGGTAAAACAGTAGGTGAGTTAAGTGCTGAATATAATAACCTATTCACACCAGCTAGTTATGCTTTTTCTATATGGGGTTTAATTTTCTTAATGCTATTAGTGTTTGGTATTTATGGTGTTTATATCGCTTTCGCGAAAGCGAAACAATCACAACCTACAGATTATAGAGTAGACTTCCTGAAGACAACAGCACCATGGTTTTTACTCGCAAATATATTTTGTAGTGCTTGGGTAGCATTTTGGTTAGATGAAATGGTAGGTTTTTCTGTAATATGTATGTTGGGGATTTTAGTAAGTTTAGTGATCTGTGTAAAAAAGTTAGACATGGAGATATGGGATGCACCTTTTCCTATTATCGCATTTGTATGGTGGCCATTATGTCTTTATGTGGGATGGATTAGCGTTGCGACTATAGCAAATATAGCAGCATGGTTGAATGGTAACTTTGACTTTGCAATAACTACTCAGGTATATGCAACTATGGTCATGATTGTTATAGCATTTGTTGTTAATATGGCGATGGTCGTTTATCGCAATATGCGAGAGTTTGCACTAGTAGGTGTATGGGCGCTGGTTGCAATTTTTATGAGATTTAACGAGCCTATGGATGGTCTGAGTAAACTGGCAACTAGTCAGATAGCTTATCTAGCACTAGGACTAGCATGTGTACTAACTATCGCAATAGCAATACATGGTTCTAGAAATAAAAAGACGAATCCATATAGAAAGTGTATAGAATGGCGTGACTCTAAAAAGTAATTAAAAGCTTTTAATATCATTTCCCCATGTAGGATAATTAAATATCACGTCCTTCAATTCTTCAAAGGTCATGTTTGCTTTCATGGCTATAGCAAACATGTTAATTTGCTCTGCAGCTTCAGGTCCTACTATGTGTGCTCCTAATATTTTGTTACTGTCGTTTTCTAAAATAATTTTATAGCCATAAAGCGGTGCGTTAATACGCTGGTTGTTGAACCATTCACTAGCGTCGCTTTCAATTGTATGATATAATTTCTTTGCTTCAATTGCTTGATTCTCTGTAAGCCCTATGCCAGAGCATTGTGGTATGGTGAATACGGAGCTAGGAATTGCAGGGATACTTAATTCTCTGTTTTTACCATTCAGATTATCCGCAACAACTTTTGCCTCTATACTGCTCAATGGCGTTAATGGTAGGCTTTTATTAGATATATCTCCACAAGCATAAATATGCGATTGAGAGGTGCTTTGTAATTTACTATTTACTAGTATTCCATTATGATTAGTTACCACATTTGCTTGTGCAAGATTTAAATTATCAATTGAAGGTACACGTCCTGCTGTATTAAATACGCAATCTGTAGTTATCTGGTGAATACTATCATTTAGTGAGTAATGCACCAAATAGCGATTGTTAACTTTTTCAATACTAGAAACTTGAGAGTTTTTAATGATTTGAATTCCCATTTTAAGCGATTCTTCTTCTAATAAGCTAGAGGTAAATGTCTCAAAAGGGCTTAAAATGTGCTCTCCTTTATCGATTATTGTCACTTTGGATCCAGCTCTACAAAGTAAATGCCCAAACTCCATGCCTATATAACCACCACCTATGAAGACGACTTTTTCAGGAATATCCTTAAGATTGAAAAAATCTCCTGAAGTCAAAGCATATTTCTCACCTGGTATGCCTAAACTTAATGCTTGCATTCCTGTTGCAATAACAAAATAATCTGATTTTATTTCTTTTTCATCTAGTATGATGGTGTGAGAATCTTTAAATTTAGCTTTGCCGTGATAACAAATAACGCCACGTTCTTTAAGATCCTTTTCTGTGTTTGAAGGAATATCATTAGTAAAACGTCTTGCATAATTATAAGCTTCTCGCCAGTTAATCTTCAATTCTCCAGCAAGCCCGTCGGTCTTCATGTTCTTTGATAATTCAAAAGCTTCACTAGAGGCCAGGAGTAGTTTTTTAGGGTCACAACCACGTTGAGAGCAAACACCGCCGTATTCTCTAATGTCTATGATCCCTACTTTTTTACCAGCGGCAGTACATTCTTTAGCGACCAGTTGACCAGCTGTACCGGTTCCAAATATAAATACATCAAATTTATCCATGTTATAAAGGTATCTTGTATGCAACAGTTTCTATATTAAAGTATTCTCAATATTCTTGAGCATGGTCCTTTCTAGGCTTATCTTTGTGATACTATTATGAGTTTTAACAAGATTCTTAAGCAATATGCACAAGCCTCACAAACGCAAAGTTTGAGAGAAGTCGTGTCCCTATCTCAAGGTCGTACACATTTAAGTGGTTTACAAGGCAGTGCTTTTACTATAGCCGCAAGTTCAATTTTTGATGAGGTTGAAAAACCTTTTATGATCATTGCAAATGATAAAGAGCAAGCCGCCTACTTGCTTAATGATTTTGAAAAAATGCTAGGTGACGACCGTGTTCTTTTCTATCCAGGTAGTTACAGGCGTCCTTATCAAATTGAAAAGACAGATAATGCTAATGTGCTTTTACGTGCCGAAGTACTTAATCGAATCAACTCTCGTAAAAAGCCTGCGGTAATTGTTACCTATCCCAATGCATTATTTGAAAAGGTAGTTACTCGTAAAGAACTTGAAAAAAATACTCTTAAAATTACAGTAGGTGATCAGATTTCTATTGATTTTGCAAATGAGGTTCTATTTGAATATGAATTTAAAAGAGTAGATTTTGTTACAGAGCCTGGAGAGTTCTCAGTACGTGGTGGAATTTTAGATGTATTCTCTTTTTCTCACGATGAGCCTTATCGCATAGAGTTTTTTGGTAACGAGATTGATACCATAAGGGTTTTTGATGTAGAGACTCAATTATCTAAAGAGCAAATTAAAAAAATCTCAATTATACCTAACGTTGAGCATAAAAAGCTTGAGGAAAATAGAGAAAGTTTTTTACAATACTTATCTAATACGACGGTCATTTTTGTAGAGAATGTAGAGCTGCTCTATAGTAGTTTAGATACTCTTTTTGCAAAGGCAGAACAAGCTTATAGTGAACTTCAAGGTGAGGTTAGACAACTAGTGCCTGCAGAGATTTTTTGTGACTCTAGCGTTATTAAAAAGCAGTTAGTAAATTATAACCTAATAGAGTTAACTACTCAATCCGGTAATATTGAATACCGCACAGTTCCACAGCCAGCTTTCAATAAACAATTTGATTTATTAGTCGAGAATCTTAAGGAAAATGAGGAGAATGGCTATACCTCATACCTTTTTTGCGGTACAGCGCAACAGGCAAAAAGATTTAAAGACATTTTTGATGATATGGGAGCACAAGTACAGTATGAGACTGTAGTTATGACGCTCTTTAAGGGATTTATTGATCACGACTTAAAAATAGCCTGTTACACAGATCATCAAATTTTTGATAGGTATCATAAGTTTAAATTGAAAAATGGATATGCTAAAAAGCAAGCCATAACTTTAAAAGAACTTAATACTTTAGAAATAGGTGATTATGTCACACACATTGATCATGGAATCGGAAAATTTGGTGGGTTACAGAAAATAGATGTCAATGGTACTCAACAAGAGGCGATAAAACTTGTTTATGGAGAACGTGATATTTTATATGTGTCAATTCATTCTTTACACAAAATAACTCGCTATTCTAGTAAAGATGGAAAAACACCCAAAGTATATAAACTAGGAAGCCCAGCCTGGAAAAAACTTAAGGCCAAAACAAAGACCAAGGTTAAGCAAATTGCATTTGACCTGATACAATTGTATGCTAAACGACGTGCCAAAAAAGGATTTCGATTTGAACCAGATGGGTATCTTCAAAATGAATTGGAGGCGAGCTTTATTTATGAAGATACACCAGATCAAAGTGCCGCTACCGTAGACGTAAAAGCTGATATGGAAAGTGATCGACCTATGGATCGATTAGTTTGTGGTGATGTTGGTTTTGGGAAGACAGAAGTGGCAATTAGAGCTGCATTTAAGGCAGCTGTCAGTGGTAAACAGGTCGCTGTGTTAGTACCTACTACAATTCTTGCTTTTCAACATGCTAAAACTTTTAAAGAGCGATTAGGTAATCTACCAGTGACGGTTGATTACTTAAATAGATTTAGGACCGCAAAAGAACGCAAAGGCGTACTAGAAGGTCTAGCAAATGGTCAGGTGGATATTGTAATAGGAACACATCAATTAGTAAGCAAATCTATACAGTTTAAGGACCTAGGATTGCTTATTATAGATGAGGAACAAAAGTTTGGCGTTGGTGTTAAGGATAAACTTAAAACGCTTAAAGAAAATATAGATACGCTCACACTAACTGCAACACCTATTCCACGTACGTTACAGTTTTCTTTAATGGCGGCTCGTGATTTAAGTGTGATTAAAACAGCTCCACCTAACAGGCATCCGATTGAATCTAGAGTGATTCGGTTTTCAGAAGAAACCATTAGAGATGCTGTGAGTTATGAGATATCTCGTGGTGGTCAGGTATTTTTTGTGCATAACCGTATTGAGAATATTAAAGAAGTGGCTGGTATGATACAGCGCTCAGTGCCAGACGCTAGAGTAGGTATAGGACATGGTCAGATGGATGGTAAAAAACTTGAAGATCTGATGTTGTCGTTTATGAATGGCGACTTTGATGTTCTTGTTGCGACAACGATTATAGAAAGTGGATTAGATGTACCTAATGCAAATACTATTTTTATAAATAATGCAAATAATTTTGGACTGTCGGACTTGCATCAAATGCGTGGTCGTGTAGGTCGTAGTAATAAAAAAGCCTTTTGTTATTTTATCACACCACCATATGATATGATGACTGATGACGCTCGCAAACGTATTCAGGCAGTAGAGACCTTCTCAGAACTAGGCAGTGGTTTTAATATTGCTATGAAAGATCTTGAAATACGTGGTGCAGGAGATATTTTAGGTGGTGAGCAAAGTGGATTTATGAATGAAATAGGCTTTGATACCTATCAAAAAATATTAAATGAAGCCATTGAAGAGCTTAAGGAGAATGAGTTTAAAGATCTCTATGAAGAAGAAAAGGTAGAGAAAATTCATGTTAGTGACGTTACGATAGATACAGAGTTTGAATTGCTTTTCCCTGATGACTATATTAATTCTATTACAGAGAGATTAGCTTTATATTCTAAGCTTAATGAACTCAATAATGAGACTGAACTAGAAAACTTTAGAAAAGATTTACAAGACCGATTTGGTGAGTTGCCATATCAAGCAGAAGATTTGTTAACCAGTATAAAATTAAAATGGATTGCAGCTAGAATGGGACTTGAAAAAGTCATCATGAAGCAAGATAAACTGATAGGTTATTTCATATCTGATCAACAAAGCAGTTTTTATCAAAGCGCAACCTTTTCAAAAATACTGCAAGCGGTACAACAGCAGCCGCGTGTGCTGCGCATGAAAGAAAAGCAAACTAGAGCAGGACTTAGATTATTACTTACAGTAGATAAAGTAAAAACTGTAGATCGCGCTTTTGAAGTGCTAAATTCTATTTTGCCACCTGTAGGAAAGGTATAAATGACTGTTTGTTGAGATTAAAAAAGCCTTGTTCTTATTTATAGAACAAGGCTTTTTAATGATTTAATGTTAACGCTTTCGCGAAAGCGTAATTTCAATTTTCTAGAACCAATGACTCCACGGTAGTCTAGTTAAAACAAGTATAAACGCTAGTGTGTAAAATATAGCGAGCACTTTAAGCTTTCCATTGCTTACAATTTTCTTTTTGTGCTTTGAATATCCTATTGTTAAAAGAGTAATAGCAATAATCATTGTTAATGGATGCTCTACTAACATAAGACGAGCCTCAGAGTTACCCATCACTTCTTTCATCCCACCAGACCATGCGTTAAACCAAGGAGAGGTAAAGTATAGCACAAGGCCTATCAATAATTGAATGTGTGTTACTATAAGGCCTCCTAGTGCTAGACTAAAGTCTCTATTACCAAATTCTTTTTTAGTAAAATAACCAATAAGAGAATTGATGGTAGCAAGTCCTAATACGATTACTACTATATATGCCCAACCAGAGTGTGCGTGTTTTATAATTTCCATAGTGATGCAATTTAAATTCAAAAATAACTATAAACAAGAAACCCTACTCAATTGAGTAGGGTTTCTTTATGAAATGTATGTATTAAGATCTTTCTTAGTTGAAGATATATCTTAAACCTACTTGCATTTGCCATCTTGAAGATTGCGTTCCCGCATCGTCAATTCTTTCAAAGCTTTCTGCAAAGTCTGGATTGAAAGAGAATTCTGGATCAACACCATTACTCTCAACTTCAACGATACCTACGTTACCAAAACTACTGTTTACAAATGATTGCTCACCCCAGTTTTTGTTTACTAAGTTTAGGAAGTTAAAGATGTCTAGAGAAACTTGGAAAGTGTGTTTTTTCTCGTTGAAGTTTAAACTAAAGTCCTGTAGAAGCTTTAAGTCTACCATGTGATTCCATGGTCCGCGATCTCCACCACGTTCAGCATACTGACCGCGACGTCCGTCTAGATAGTCATTACTTTCAATAAAAGCATCTAGAGCAGCCCATTGGTCTGCAGCAGATACACCATTGTTGTCCACTAAATTGATCTCGCTTGCATTTCTAGGAACATAGAATAAAGCGTTATCACTAGAGTCATCATTAAGTAAATCTCTACCTTGGTAGATGTAACTTAAAGCACCACCTTGTTGTCCATTATAGAATACACCTAAAGTAGTTTTTAAATTGTCATTCCATTTATACTCATAAGAAGCATTTGCAGAAATTCTGTGACCTACTGCAAATGCAGAGTTACCGATTTGTGCCGTATTCTTACCATTTACAGTTACAACATTTCTCCATTGAGAACTGTTTTGAGAAGAAGTACCTTCAAAGATAGATTTACCTTGTCCATAAGAATAAGATACCTGTCCAGAGAATCCATTGTCATATGGCTTAGTAATGCTTAATGTTCCATTGTAAGACCATCCTTCATTAGTGTTAGTTCCTAAAATGATTCTTGTGTAAGTGTCATCAATTTCATCACCACGATCATAGAATGGACGACCGTCTGCATTATTAAGAGATAATGTTGGGTCTTTTAGGTTTAGGTTTTGATAGAATACATTGTTGATGGTCTCGTTGTATAAGAAATCTGCACTTACAATAAGTCCCCAAACGTTAGTCTTTTGATCGATACCAATATTGTATTTCATTACCTGTGGTAATTTAAAGTCTGGAGAGAAGATATCAATCTGTCCACCGTTTGCACCACTACCTGGAGCTGGCGCGCCGTTTAATGGCTGGTTGAAAGGATCTGCAACAAAGTTTTGACTACCGAAAGCAGCAGTTCCACCTACAGCAATACCGTTATTGTTGTAAGCACCACCTGGCCATACTAAAGGAACTCTAGAGGTAAAGATTCCTAATCCACCACGTACTTGTGTTTTTCTATCACCATTTACGTCCCAGTTAAAACCTGCACGTGGAGAAACGTGAATTTGGCTTTTTATTTTCTTACCTACTCTTGCACCTTGAAGATCTTTACCTTCAGCTTCTAATAATGCAACCGTTCTGTCGTTGAAATCATCGTTTGCTTGACCAGCATCATAGAAAGGAACATCAAAACGTACACCATATGTAAGTTTAAAGTTATCAGTTAATTTCCATTGATCTTGTGCATATAATCCTAACTGAGAATAGTTAAAGGCAGCAGCAGCAGCTTCAATGTCATCACCACTAGTTCCTGCTGGATCTAGTAAAGAGTATGAGTGGAAGTAAGAGTCTGCAGCAACATCGTTAGATGGGTCATTGTCAAAATAAGTATTGAATTCTGCTAATGAGTTGAACTGGTATTGTCCATAGTTTTGTCTTACAAAAACGTTTCTCATATCATAGTTTTCAAAGTTAGCTCCGAAAGTCATGTTGTGAGCTCCTTTAGAAACTTCAAAGTTGTTAGTAATTGTGAAGATTTTTTGCTCAAGGATATTTGCCGTTGAAAATGCTTCAGAACCAAAAGTAATGTCACCATCACCATCTTCAATACTTACTCTAGGGAAAGGATTACCTATTGGGTCACGGTTGTCATTTACAGATGTATAACTAACAATTAAATTATTAGATAAGTTTCTACCGTTTGTTGTATTCCATTCTAGTGTAGAGAAGTGAGTTTCTGATGGGAAATAAACACCAGCGTTTGCAAAGTTTATTGCTCTGTTACTACTTTGGCTAGGAGAGATAGATTCACCATTTACATAGTTGTGCTTTGCTGTAAGAGTGTTTTTATCATCAATGTTATAGTCTAATTTAATAGTAAACTTTTCACTGTTTAATTCAGTGATAGTGTTTTCATAACCACCAGGATTGTATCCAAAAACGTTGATAAGGTTATCTCTTAAAGCGTTTATATCTGCAATACTACTGTCTCCATTATATAATGCAGAGTCAAAAGGTCTAGGCTCTTCTTCTCTTTGAATTTCAGCATTTACAAAGAAGAAAAGTTTGTCTTTAATGATAGGTCCACCTACACGTACACCATAAAGATTTGCAGAAAAGTCATCTAACTTTTCACGGTTGTCTTCGCTAATTCCAACTGGAGTTTTTCCAGCAAGACTTTCATTACGTAAATAGAAGTATGCACTTCCTTCAACCTCATTAGTACCAGATCTAGTAATAGCGTTAATAGCACCACCGGTAAAACCTGATTGACGTACATCAAATGGAGCAACGTTAACTTGGAACGACTCAATAGCATCGATAGAAATAGGGTTTACACCTATTTGTCCACCATTAGTTCCAGATCCAGCAAGTCCAAAAACGTCATTATTTACAGCACCATCAATAAAGATAGAGTTGTAACGGTTGTTTTGTCCTGCGATAGAAATAGCACCACCTTCAGATACAGTAGCCTGTGGAGTTTTTCTTAAGAAATCACCTATACCACGAGTTACAGATGGCATTGTATTGATTTCACGTTGAGAAATGTTAGTTTCAGTTCCTGTTTTACCAGAATCAAAAATACCATCTCTTACGGCATCAATTACAATAGCGTCTAGTGCATTTGTAGAATCTACAAGAGTTACATCAATCCTTTCAGATTCACCTAATTGTAAATAAATGTCACTTAAAACAACTTCATTCTTACCTACATAAGAAATTGTAATTGTATATGGACCACCGATACGCATGTTAGATACACGATAGTACCCATCTATATCAGTTGTTGATCCATACTTTGAATTAGTAGGGCCATGAACTGCAACTACAGTAGCTCCTAGTAATGGTTCATTCTCTGCCTCGAGAATACGACCGTTAATACTCGAGGTAGTTACCTGAGCAGTTACAGCCATAGAGCTTAACAAAAGCCCAATTGCTAGTAAAAATTGTAAAGATTTTTTCATTTTCAATCAGTTATAGTTTGAGCTGCAAAAATACTGACGAAAAAAGCGTGCAATATTAAGTTAACATTAAGAATATTAAAAACTTATTAACCGTAACGATCTGAAAAATAGAAGGTTATTAATTTAGACTACCGAATCTCTTCAAAATTCCTGTTGTTGAGCTGTCGTGACCGGCATATTCTTTATTTTCTATGTTCTCTAGTACCGCATCTGCTAGAACCTTTCCTAATTCAACACCCCATTGATCATAACTATAAATATTCCAGATAATACCTTCTGTAAATATTTTGTGTTCGTACATAGCTACAAGTTTGCCTATACTGTGTGGTGTAAGTTCATCTATTAAGATAGTGGTGGTAGGTTGATCTCCTTCAAAAACTTTAAATGGTAATAAAAGCTCAATTTCTTCTTTACTTTTACCTGATTTTTCAAGGTCTTTTTTGGCTTCATTTCTAGTCTTACCATTCATTAAAGCTTCTGTCTGTGCTATAAAGTTAGCCATAAGCTTGTTATGGTGATCGGGCTGGTTGTATTTTGCTTTCGCGAAAGCGATAAAATGTGCAGGTATTAACTTAGTACCTTGATGAATTAATTGAAAAAAGGCATGTTGTGAATTTGTCCCTGGTTCTCCCCATATAATATTACCAGTATCATAAGTAACAGAGTTACCATCTCGATCAACGCATTTACCATTACTTTCCATAATGGCTTGCTGAAGATATGCTGGTAATCTATGTAGGTATTGTGTGTAAGGGATTATGGCTTCACTTTGTGCACGATAAAAGTTGTTGTACCATATGGTCATTAAGGCTAGCTGGACTGGAATGTTTTGTTCAAAATCTACATTTTTGAAATGGTTGTCCATCTCGTGCGCACCGTCTAATAATGATTGGAAATTTTTAGTTCCTATTCCTAGGGCAACTGACATTCCTACGGTACTCCACAATGAAAATCTACCGCCTACCCAATCAAACATAGGGAATATATTGGTATGATCGATACCAAAGTTGACTGCTTTTTCTACATTACTGCTTACTGCTATAAAGTGTTTTGAAACCGCATCTGTTCTTATTTTTTCAGTAAACCAGTTTCTTATAGTTGTTGCATTAGTAAGTGTTTCTTGTGTGCCAAAAGATTTAGAAACAATAACAAATAAAGTTGTTTCGGGATTGATCTTTTTGAGTACTTCTTCTACATGGTCACCTTCTACATTAGATACAAAGTGAAGGGTCATATCATTTTTATATGCTTGTAAAGCTTCATAAACCATTACTGGACCTAAATCACTACCACCTATTCCTATGTTAACTACAGTATCAAACTTTTTACCGTGAGCGGTTAGTGTGGTTCCATTCAATACATTATCCACATATTTAAACATTTTTTGTTTACTTTCTGTGGCGTCGTTAACATTGCTGATCACGCTGCTGTCTGCACTGTTTTGTGGAGTTCTTAATGCTGTATGTAAAACAGCGCGCTTTTCAGTGGCGTTTATGACAGCACCTGTGAAATAGGAATTGATTGCTTCTTTTAATCCACACTCTGTAGCAAGTGCTGTTAGATGAGATCTTGTACTTTCTGTAATTAGATTTTTTGAAAAATCAACATAAAAATCCTTATCGATTAACGTCAGCTTTTCTGCTCTTGAAGCATCTTTTTTAAACTCTTCTCTAAGGCTAAAGTTGTCAAAACCTTCAAAATGCTTTTCTAATTTGAGCCACGCATTTGTTTCGGTAGGATTTATATTTTTCATAATACTTCTTCTTCGTTTTTAAATGGTAATAGGTCTATTTCATCCTTTAAAGGTTGAATAAAATTGAGATAATCATCCATTTTTTCTTTAGGCAATGGATCTGCGCTAGGTAAATTTTGTTTGTATGGGTCAACCTGTTTCCCATTTACCCAGAAACGATAACATACATGTGGTCCAGTAGCTAGACCTGTGGATCCTACCGTACCTATCACCTGACCTTGTTTAACACGCTGGCCTACTTTTACACTGCGTTTAGTCATGTGTAGATATTGTGTAGAATAGGTGTCGTTATGTTTTACTTTTACATAATTTCCATTGCCACGTGTGTAACCAGACTTAACAACAACACCATTTGCTGTAGATACTATAGGTGTGCCATATGCCGCTGCATAGTCTGTCCCTTTATGTGCTTTCCATCTTTTTTGTACCGGATGAAATCTACGTTTTGTAAAACGGCTCGATATCCTTGAGTAGTTGACAGGTGCTTTTAAGAAAAAACTACGTAACGTCTTACCATTCTCATCATAGTAATCACTTATATTGTTAATAGAATCTGTCTTAAAATCAAAAGCATAGAAAGGTGTTTTATCAGTCTCAAAAACTGCGGCTTCTATACTTTCAATACCTGCATAGATACTGTCATTGATATAGCGTTCAGTATATATCATTTTAAAACGATCACCTTTTTGTAACCTAAAAAAGTCTATAGACCATCGATATATATCAGATAATTCATAAATAGCCGCCATGCCTAGACCTTCTTCTTCCATTGCCTCTGATAGAGTAGAATTAATGATGCCAGATGCTGTTTTCCTTACAAATTTTAATGGATGTTTGTCTTTGTAAGCTTTGAGACTATCTGCAAAATTAAGTACTACATAATCCATTTTAGTAGTTTCATAAATGAACGCTTCTGGAGTACCTAGACTGTCTTTTCTTTTTAAAATCTTATAGGGTTTACCTACTTGTATACGTCGTACACTATATACGGCGTCTAACTCTTCGGCAGCTTTAAAAACGCTTTGCCCATCTACGAGATGTGGATCAATAATATTACCAAAAGTGTCTCCGTTTTTAACAGTATCAGTAACGACTTCATAATTGTTAAGGTCAAAACCATATTGCATAACAGGTACTACAACCTCTGCCACTTCTGGTTCGACATAAACTTCTTTTTCTTTACAAGCAGTCAAGCTTATTCCCAGTGCTAGGGCGATGACTAGAAATTTCTTCATCTATTATTTTGTGTTTAATGCGTGTTCAACCCATTGTTTTCCCCAGTTTTCGATCTCTTCTTGAGTCCATAGTTCTGGATAGAAAATAATTTTTTGAAAACTAGGAGGCAAGAATTTCTTCCAGTTAGTTCCTCCAGTTGCTTGTATAGGATCACCTTCTTTTCTTAGATAGCGATGGGCACTTCCCATATGCATTAGTTTCCAGTTGATGTTAGCGTTTTGGTCATGAGCGCGCATGGCGTCCATTAATTCTTTTGTTTTTTCTTCTTCAGGTAATTGCAGGTATCGCTGGTAAATATTTGTGTCTTTTACCTCATGCGCGATACGCAAGAATCTAGGTGTGTAACGTTCCTCAAACTGTTTTAGTGTAAGAGTCTTTTCTTGGGTATGCATATCAATACCACCTTGCTTCCAATAACAGTGATTGTAGAGTTCTTCAAGGCTGTGGTTGTCGCTTTCGCGGAAGCGTTCTCTAACATCGGGATGCACTACGTTTATGAGATCACTGCTGTAAAATTCAATCATACGAAACTGTGCACTCTGAAAACCGCTTGCCGGTAATAATGACATACGGAATTTTAAAAATTGCTCACGTTCCATACCTTTAATCATCACTTCAAAAGAGCTTATTAAAATACCGAAGTAGCGATTTATACGACGCAATTTTTCTGCAAAGAAAGGACCTGTTAATTCTGTGCTTTCAATAATTTGTAATTGTTCGTGAATAATAAGTTTAAAGTAGAGCTCAGTAATCTGGTGGTAGCCAATGAAAATCATCTCATCTGGGAAATGGGTAGAAGGTACCTGAAGGCTCAATAAGGTGTCCAGTCTTATGTAGTCCCAGTAAGTGATGTACTGATCGTACAAAAGTCCATCAAGATAAGAGAGCATATCCTGACCAGAGTTTTTAAATTTCTCTTCTAGCAACTGGATACGTTGCGCGATTTCTGGGCTGATTTCCTGTGACATGAAAACATTTTAAGGTTCTACAAATGTAATGATACCTGTGAAACCTTAAAACGTATCTATTGATTAAAGAAGGATATTGTTAACAGTGTTTACGAACTTAATTAGGTAGTGTCTTAAATTGATATTTAAGACCTTTAAAGGCGTCTAGATCTGCAGTCAGTGACCCTACAGCCAGTTTTGCCTTTATTTTAAGTGGCATTTTATTTTCATCATCAGATATCCATACGGTTAGACTTTCTTCTTCTTTAAAAACACGACCTGATTGTACATAAGGTCTGAATTCTAAAGCAGGTACTTTACCGAATTTAGTCCTGATGGTATCACGGCCTAAAAATTTTAATTTAAAGTCAAAGTTTTCCTTATCAAAGAACATAGGTAGCTTAAACTCGTCTCCTTTTTCTAAAGTTTTAATGTCTACTATAGTGCGTAAATGATAAAAGGCACTCATCATATCTTGAGTAGATGGTTCTATTTTCATAGACTCTACTTTATTATGTTTTTTATCTTTGATGACAGCCGTACCAGTATCGTGATCAAAATCAATCTGAATATCTTTAGTATGTCCACCTTCATCAATATCGCGTATGAATCTATAAGGCTTTACCGTTGTGCGATCTATATAGGTCTCATAACGATCATCTACTTTAAAGAATAAGTGTAATAGACCGGTAGATTTTCCTTTACCTTTTATATGGTAAACATCTTTACCGTCTAGTCTAGCCTCACTCACCTGCATGGTAGCATAGCTAGCATTAAAAACACCATAGTGAATTCTAAAACGGAACCATTCACCTTTCTTAAATGCCATTTCAGGTGGTGCGCTACTAGGCATAAAAGCTGTAGTAGCAATAAATATAGCGAGTAGAGGAAATATAATCTTTTTCATGATGCTTTGATTTAACAGCACTTTCATGCGTTTCAAAGTATGAAATACAAAACTCGTTCCAAAACCCGATTCCTTCATGTTATAACACTTTAATCCAGTGGAGCTTCTTCTATAATTGTTTCTAGTTCTACCGCTTCATTCATTAAAGAGTCTGTGGTTTCATTTAAGCTATCAACTTCTTCTTCATACTCATACCAGTCGTCTTCAACTTCAGATTCTTCATATTCATAATCTTCATTATACCATTCATCATCTTCATTCATCATATCTAAGTAGTTGTAGTCATCAAACGTATTACTAAATAGACCTATAAATCCTAGTGCGATTAAAATTAAGCTTACGATACCTACTACTAGATTAAAAGTCTTTGCGTTGCGGACTCTTTTATAACTGTTAGGATCATATTGTTCTGGGTTTTGTTGATATTTATTTATACTAGAGTGTGCAAGTGCAAATCCTATAATACTAAGAACAAGAGCTAGGTACTGACCACCTATACAGCAACATAAAACAAATAGTACAGTAGCAATAATTGCTAGAATCATCGCGCTGTTATCTGCTGGTAATTTAGAACGATAAGGTTGTGAGCTCCAGTTTTGACTACTTTGATTTTGATCATAGCTTCTAGTACTGTCATATCCTGCATTAGAATAGTTATTATCTTCCCAAGATCTGTTTTGATTAGAAGAGTTTTGGTTGGTGTTGTTTTCCAATGGTCTAAAGTTTAATTTGTAAAATTTTAATGGTTAGAATCTAGCCAGCTTTTGTGATAATCTTCATCAGCTATTTCGAGAGCTGCTTTTGTAACTTTTAAAGGTTTAAAGGTATCTACCATAACAGCAAGTTCTTCCGTTTTAGTTTTTCCTATACTACGTTCTGCGGCACCAGGATGTGGTCCATGTGGTATTCCTGCAGGATGCAAACTAATATGACCTGCATCTACATCATTGCGACTCATAAAATCTCCATCAACATAATAAAGTACCTCATCACTATCTATATTACTATGATTATAGGGTGCAGGAATACTGTCTGGATGGTAGTCGTATAGTCTAGGTACAAAGCTACACACGACAAATGCGTCTGTTTCAAAAGTTTGATGCACTGGTGGTGGCTGGTGTATGCGGCCAGTAATGGGCTCAAAATCGTGTATGGATAATGCATAAGGAAAATTATATCCATCATAGCCCACAACATCAAATGGATGTGATGCATATACCATATCAAAAATCTCGTCTTGCTTTTTAATTTTCATTAAAAAATCACCTAACTCATCATGTGTTTCAAGTGAATCCGGTCTTCTTATGTCTCGCTCACAATAAGGAGAATGTTCTAGTAACTGACCGAACCAGTTGCGGTAACGTTTAGGAGTGTAAATAGGTCTTCTAGACTCTGTGATAAAAAGTCTATTGTCTTTATCTTCAAATCGTAGTTGATATATAATACCACGTGGGATTAATAGATAATCACCATATTTAAAATCTATATTACCTAAATGTGTGCGCAACGTTCCTGATCCTTTATGGATAAAGATCAACTCATCTGCATCTGAATTTTTATAGAAATAGTCTGTCATGGATTCTTGTGGTGCTGCAAGAATGATATTAACATCACTATTTGTAAGAACTACAGTACGGCTTTCTAAGTAATCGGCTTTGGGTTTTACTTGAAATCCCTTAAAGCGATAAGATTTTATGTGATTTTCTAGGGCAATCTCTGGTTTTACAGAATACTGTCCTTTAATTTCCTTAACCATAGTAGGTCTATGGACGTGGTATGAATTTGTGGACATACCGTCAAAACCTATAGTTCCAAAAAGTTGCTCAGAATATAATTCACCATTAGGCTTTCTGAAAACAGTGTGTCTTTTGGGTGGTATTTTTCCTAGTTTATGATAAAAAGGCATGAGCTGTTATTTTTATGACTAGCAATTTCGGAAATTCCTGAGATGATACCATGTTTTAAAGCAATTATTTATCTATGGAATTTGAAGGATACGCTTTCGCGAAAGCGTTCTAAAATTGAAACCCTAGATTTACATAGAACTCACCTTTACTTTGCTCTGGACTGAAACTATATTTTAATTCTAATGGTCCTAAAAAAGTTTCAAGGCCATACCCTATAGCATATCCTGTAAATCCATCAGTACTGAACCAGTCGGATTTTTCAAAGAGATAGTCATCAATTTTTACAGAGTTAGTGCTTAAAATAATGTGGTTGTTCTTGAAAATTTCATAGTCTACTTCAATAAGGCCACGCATTACTGTGTTGCCACTTAAGCTTACAAAATCATAACCATAGAAAGGTAAGATATTATTAATGCGCCTAGCACCATAACCACCTAAGAAAAAGTCAAAAGAGCTATTTCCAGGATTACCTATAGGTAGGCCTAGTAATAAATCGCCTCGCAGACTCCATTTACCAAATTTTCTAGCATGTCCTACAGAAACCTGAGCCATAGAGAACTCTTGAAAGTTGTTATCTATTTTACTTTCGTTATATAAATAGATGTGTAAATCACCATCAATTTTCCAACCGCTAGATGGGAAAAATAAATTGTCATAAGTGTCGTAAAGCACACTGGTATATACACTACTGTAATTGCTGTTCTCAAAAATAGTGCGCTGGTCTGAGTTAGTTTCAGTTCCTAATGTTTCAGTAAATAGGCGTAAGGATTTATATTCTGCACCTACGGTAAGATTAAATCCGTTACCTATTTTAGTTTGTAAAAATAGCTGCTGTGTCCAGTCGTTATAATCTAAATCTATTGAGTTAACGCTTACATTAAGGTCTGCAACTTGTTCTAAGAAGTTTGCAGAAATTTGTTTTTCATATTGAACAAATTCACTGTGTAAACCTATAGACCAATATTTACCTTTATCTATATAATAGTCAAAGTTATATCTGACATTATCGCCCAGAATAACATCTGCAGATACTACATCACTATCAAATAGAACATTTTTTCTAGTAAGGTTGACTAATGCTGCACTTCTCAATAGCTCATCATAATGAACACCTAGTCTCAGGTAATTGCGTACAGTTGTTTCTATAACACCTATTTCTAGAATTGCACCATCTGGTGTGTTGATGATCTCATAATTAATTTTAGAAAAGTTATTTGTTGCTTGTAAGTTATTGATGCCGTCCCTAATGTCTGTATATGCAACATTACCAGGTGTTTCTATTTTAAATCTACCATTAATATAGGCTCTAGAGTAGTTCTCGTTACCGTTAATATATACTTGAGCTAGGTAAATACTATCTGTCGCAACGGCAGGTAGTTTTTCTCTACGGTAACCATTTTTATCTATTAACTTTTGTAACTGATCAAGTTTTTTAAAGGCTGCGATTTCTCCTTCTTTGATAATAGCCTTTCCTTGATCAAAGGAGATAACAGTATAGTTCTCTATATCGGGATCAATATAAATGTCTGTGTAAGTTACTTTTTCTTGCATCGCACTTATGGTGCGATAATTATTAATTTGAGTCAAGATGTCAAAAGCTCCATTAAGCTGTTCTCTATTTTTAAGACCATCTTGTACGTCCACACCTATGATGATGTCCATACCACGGTCTCTTAACTTTTCTACTGGATAATTATCTGTGACGCCGCCGTCTATAAAAAGTCTATTTTCTATTTCTACTGGAGCAAATAACGAAGGCAACGCACCACTGGCGTTTACAGCACGAGGTAGATAGCCATTATCTAATATAACGTCTTCACCAGTTTCAACGTCTGTCGCGATACAAAAAAACGGTATTGGTAATTCACTAAATTCATCTACATCTTTAACATGTGAGAGTAATCTAGATAGTAGATTGTAAATATTCTGACCTTTGCTTAATGAGTTAGGTACTTGAACTTTAAAATCTTTAAATGGTAGAGTCACGCCATAACGTTCATTGTCCTTACGTTCAAAGTATGTTTTAGATTCACGCGGGATCTCATCAGATATAATATCGTCAAAGTCTATAGTCTGAAAAATAGAATCTAATTGTTTACCTGTATAACCAGATGCATATAGAGAACCTACAATCGCTCCCATACTAGTGCCCGCCACATAGTCTATTTTTATACCTAATGAATCAATGACTTTTAAAGTGCCTATGTGAGCAAGTCCTTTTGCGCCACCACCAGATAAAACGAGACCTATTTTGGGCTTGTCAGGATCTGAATCTTGTTGCGCGCTTAAATAAGACGCTTGCGCGAAAACGAATATTAAAATAATCCAGATATGCTTATTCATTTTCATTCTTGTAAAAATCGATAATTTTCTGCGCTCTCGAAACACCTATAATATCTTCTAATTCTTTTTTAGAGGCTGATTTAATTCTTTTAACTGATCTAAAATGTCTTAATAACTCTACAGCTGTTTTTTCTCCTATACCAGGTATGTTATCTAGTTCAGTCTCGATGGCTTGCTTGCTACGTTTATTACGGTGGTGTGTGATCCCAAAACGGTGCGCCTCATTTCTCATTTGCTGGATAACCTTAAGTGTTTCAGAGCGTTTATCGAGATACAATGGTACTGGATCGTTAGGGTAAAATAATTCTTCAAGTCTTTTAGCAATTCCTATAATAGTTATTTTTCCTCTTAGCCCTAATCGGTCTAGAGCTTTTAAACCGCTAGATAATTGTCCTTTACCACCGTCTACAACAACAAGTTGTGGTAATGACTTACCTTCTTCTAATAGTCTTCTATAACGTCTATGCACAACCTCTTCCATACTGGCAAAATCATCTGGACCTTCTACAGTTTTAATATTAAAATTACGATAATCTTTCTTACTAGGTTTTCCATTTTTAAATACCACACATGCAGCAACAGGATTAGTTCCTTGAATATTTGAATTATCAAAACATTCTATATGAACTGGTTCTACATCCAGTCTTAAATCTGCTTTCATTTGTGCCATAAGACGCTTTACGTGTCTGTCTGGATCTACTATTTTTATGGTTTTAAACTGTTCTTGTCTATAAAATTTTGCATTGCGCAGTGATAGATCTACAATCTTCTTTTTATCACCTAATTGTGGTATAGTCACCTTTATTTGATCACCTAATTTAACTTCAAACGGCACATAAATTTCTTTACACTGAGAGTTAAAACGCTGGCGCAATTCAATAATTGCAATTTCTAGCAACTCTTGATCGGTTTCTTCTAGTTTCTTTTTGATTTCTAAAGTATGGGAACGCACAATCGCACCATGAGATAATTGTAAATAGTTTACATAAGCATGTGTTTCATCAGATATCAGACTGAAAACATCAACGTCAGTAATTTTAGAGTTGACCACAGTAGACTTAGATTGATACTTCTGTAAAACTTCAAGTTTTTCTTTAATCCGTTGAGCGTCTTCAAATTGCATATTTGCAGCATACTCCATCATCTGTGATTCAAAATGTTTTGCAGCATTTTTATAATCACCTTTTACAATGTTGCGTACATTATCAATATTTGCTGCATATGCAGTTTCACTCATTAAGCCATCACAAGGTCCAGCACAATTACCTATGTGGTACTCTAGACATACTTTATACTTGCCTGCATTAATTTTATCTGCACTTAAGTCGTATTTACAAGTGCGCAAAGGATATAAGCCTTTAATAAGATCTAGTAAAGCACGTACAGTCTTGACACTAGAAAAAGGGCCATAATACTCACTACCATCTTTTATCATTCGGCGTGTTAAAAATACACGAGGAAAACGTTCTTTCTTAATACATAGCCATGGATACGTCTTATCATCGCGCAACATGATATTATATCGTGGATTTCTATTTTTAATCAAAGAGTTTTCCAGCAGTAGCGCATCCATTTCCGTTTCTACCACTATGTGTTCAATAGTCACAATTTTCTTAACCATCGATTTTATGCGATAGCTGTCGTGATTTTTAGTAAAATATGATGTGACGCGCTTTTTCAGGTTTTTTGCCTTTCCTACATAGAGTAGTTTGTGGTCTTTATCATAATATTGATAAACACCTGGTGTAGAAGGTAGAATTCTGATTTGGACCTCAAGCGGTGATAATTCCATAGCGATGTAAAGTTAGGAATTTTCTAGAGCACGCTTCCGCGAAAGCGTATTAAAATCAACCTAATTTCTTATCATTTCTATAACGGTGCAAATTTTGCAAATGCTGTAATTTTGAAAATAAAAAGATGGCAAGTTTTAAGGAAATCATATCAACAGATACACCAGTTTTAATTGACTTTTTTGCTACCTGGTGCGGTCCATGTCAGACCATGATGCCGGTATTGGAAAAGTTGAAAGACGAATTAGGAGATGAGGTTAGAATCTTAAAGATAGACGTAGATAAAAATCAGGCACTCGCTACCCAAATGAATGTACGTGGTGTCCCTGCTTTTATGATATATAAAAATGGTAAACTTATCTGGAAGGGCAGTGGAGTGCAACCATTACATGTTCTGAAAGAACAAATTGCAAAAGCATAGTCTGTCAGACTGTAATTTTTAGTTAAAAAGTAGACGGATATATTTTTAATATAAAGTGTTATAAAAGTTGTAGCTGATGCAAACAGATCAACAATTAAATGTCCTAGGCACATTATTAGAGTTGTGTTGCAATAATCCTAAGACGGGTTACTGGCGTGATGGAATATGTCGTACTGCTAGTGAAGATTATGGTACACATGTAGTCTGTGCAGTAATGACGCAAGAGTTTCTTGAATATTCTAAGTCTAGAGGGAATGATTTAAGCACACCTATTGCAGCATATCAATTTCCTGGTCTACGACCTGGTGATAAGTGGTGCTTGTGTATTTTAAGATGGTTAGAGGCAGAGAAAGCTGGAGTTGCTCCTCAAATTAATCTAAAAGCTACTAATGATGCAGCGTTAAAATTCACTAGTCTAGACTTACTTAAAAAGTATGAGATAGGTGAATAGTTACTTTTGCCAGTCTTCTCCTTTAAGTTGTGTGGCAGCTATAATGACATCCATTCTAGAGATTTGACCTATTAATATGCCATTTTCAATTACAGGAAATCGTCTATGACCTGTTTTTAAAAACCTAGTCGCTGCGTCAAAAATGTCAGCATCTGCCTCGATAGTGTCTACTTGATTAGACATGTAATCACTCACTTTACGATTTCCTACAGGTAGATTATGATAGCGACTATCTCCTATTACATGCATGAGGTCTGTGTCACTTATTATACCTACTAGCTCCTTTTTGTCATTCACTACAGGACCACCTGTAATGCGTTGTTTAAGTAAGGTTTCCATTACAGTAGTAATACCTTGATCGGGATTAAAGGTGACTAATTTACGTGTCATAAAATCTTTAACTTGAAAAGCCTGATTTGAGCTACTTGACTGGACTGTTCTTTTTCCTACAAAACTTTTGATACCCATAATTGATGTTTTTGAACATCAGTAAGATATGAAAATTTTATCATTTTTAACAGGTTTTTTTTAACTAAAATGCCCTTAAATTTTAACTAAAAAAAGATTTGCATATTCTGAAACTAGAATACATTTACCTTATAATTTTAAAGTCATATACCATGGCAAATAAACCAGCAAAAGGCCCGAAAAATTTCGGTAAACCTTCTTCTAAGCCTGCGGCAGCGCCTAAGGCAAAGAAACAAGCTCCTAAGAAGTAATTGTTTCTTAATGTGCAATACGATTGCGCTTTACAAGTCTAAAAATTTAAAAAGAAAAGCCGTTTCCTTAAAGAAGAAACGGCTTTTATGTGTTTAATTTCTAGGATACTGCAAATCTTTTTGCTTGATAGAATAATCAAAAACGAACTCTCCTTGAGCATCATATATAGTCAACTTTAAAGATCTGTTTCCGTACGGTCCAGTAACGTCTATAATGCCAAAGTTATGTTCATAGAAGGTTAAGTCTTTTATTTGCAAAGTATTACCTTCTTCTCTAGCTTGGTGAGTCCCTGCTGTTAATGGTGAGCAAGTGATATCTATCAAAGGGTATGCATCCTCGCGTTCTAATTTAGATATTTCAGTATGATGTCTATCACCACTTATAAATAGAACGCGCTCGATGCGCTCTTCATGTAATCGATTTAAAAGTCGTTCCCTTTCACCTGGATAGGTGGCATAATTTTCATAAACTGCTGCATCGCTTATGATCTGACCGCCAGCAACGACTACTTTAAAAGATGCGTTGCTAGCAATTAAGGCATCGATCAACCAGTCTAGTTGTTCTTTACCAAAATAGTCCTTATCATTATTTACACCTTTATTAGGTGCTCGGTGGTAGCGATCATCTAGAAAGAAAAATTCAACATCATTAAAAGGAAAATGTTGTGTGACACCACCATTACCAGCAGCATTAGTGTTTAAATTACCCCAGTAATCGTTAAAAGCTTTTTCTGTGATTTTTTTATGTACATAACTGCGGTCAGAGTCATTAGGTCCATAATCATGATCATCCCATGTGGCATAGTGGTGTACACTACCTAGTAAGGCCTGTAACTCTGGTAGGGAACGTGTGTTTTTATGTCGGTATCTAATGCCTGTCTCGGTTAAAAAATCAGGTGTTCTTAAATAGATGTTATCTCCAGACCATAGCATTAGGTCAGGATCTTTAGATAATATACTATTGAAAATCTCATAATGACCACCATATGGCGATGGTCTATCATCTTTCTGGTCGTTAATAAAGGTGCAAGAACCTATGGCGATTTTAAAATCTGGCGGATTTGTACGATATTGCCATAAGGTCTGTGTCTGGAACTCTAACTTGTAATCTCTAGGCACATACACATCATTAATGTAAAGCTTGTAAGTATATATAGCACCATAAATTACTTCTCGTGGATATAATTTTGCGATAAAATCTCCGTCAGCATTAGTAGATATCGTTTCTGTAAATCGCATATCTTCATCACCGGTAAAGTATCCTATTTTTACTTGTGCAGGCTCTTTAGTTTGTACCCATATAAGCGCCTCTCTAAAATCAGAGTAGCCCACCATAGGTCCAGACTGTAGTACAGATTCTTGTGCAATTGAGAGACTTGATATAAAGAGTAAGAGTAGAAGGATCTTTTTCATGGTAGTTTTTTAATTTTTTAAAGGTCTAAAAAATTTACATAGTCTATATAAACTTATGGTTAATTATGAACCCGATGTGGTAAAAGTGTACGCTTCCGCGAAAGCGTAATTAAAACAATTCATTTAACAATTACTTAAAGATGCATTCTCATAAATTACGTGCATCTTTGCCTGCTTAATTTATGATAAAATAGTGTCTAAAAAGAAACTTATAATAGGTCGCACTGATCGTGCAGACTTCCCTAAACTTGAAATCGAGAATCTCGATATTAAAATTGATACAGGAGCTTACACTTCAAGTATCCATTGTACTGATATTGTTGAAGAAAATGGAATACTGCTCGCTACATTATTAGATGAGGCGCACGAGCAATATCACGGTAAACAAATGAAGTTTGAAGAGTATGAAATTACTAGTGTGCGCAGTAGTAATGGAACCTCTGAATTAAGGTATGAAGTGCAGGCTAATATTAGATTGTTTAGTAAGTTGTGGAAAATTTCATTAACTCTTAGTAATAGAGAACAAATGAGGTATCCTGTGCTAATAGGTCGTAAGTTTTTATCTTCTAAATTCATAGTTGATCCTGAATTACAGGATGTTTCTTATCTTCAAGGCCTACATGAAAATTAATATACTCTCACGCGGTAAAACGCTATACAGCACACAAAGAATGGTAGAAGAGGCAGAAGCCGCTGGCCATATAGTAAAGGTTATTGACCCTTTAAAGTGTGATATAAAATTAGAAAGACAGAAACCTAGCGTTTATTATAAAGGTGAAAAGCTAGATAAACCAGATGCTATCATACCACGTATAGGTGCTTCTATAACTTTTTATGGTACTGCCATTGTACGACAATTTGAGGCTATGAATTGTTTTACTACTGTTAGTTCACAGGCTTTAGTACGTAGTAGGGATAAATTACAAAGTTTACAACGCTTATCAAGTGCTGGTGTAGGTATGCCTAAGACTGTTTTTACAAACTTCGGTAAACATACAGATGCCATATTAAAGATGGTTGATGGGCCACCTGTTGTCATTAAAGTATTAGAAGGAACTCAAGGTATAGGTGTTAATCTAGCAGAAGATTTTGATAGTGCACAGACTATTCTAGAAGCTTACAATACCATGCAATCTAGAGTTATCGTTCAAGAATTTATTAAAGAAGCTGGCGGTGCTGATTTAAGAGCCTTTGTTGTAGGTAACCGCGTTGTGGGTGCCATGAAGCGTCAGGCAATGGAAGGCGAGTTTAGATCAAACTTGCATCGAGGTGGCACGGCAAAACAGATTAAGCTATCAAGAGATGAAGAGTTAACAGCAATAGGTGCTGCAAAGTCACTAGGTCTAGGAGTTTGTGGTGTAGACTTATTACAAAGTGCTAGAGGACCTTTAGTACTAGAAGTAAATTCTTCTCCAGGATTAGAAGGTATTGAAGGAGCTACTAATCATAATATTGCTCGTGAAATTATTAAGTTTATAGAGCAAAGTGTATAATGTCTTTAAGAATTATAAATATACTAGACACAGAAATAAAGCCTGGACATAATTATAAGCTAAATTTCAATAAGGCAAAACTGTATACTTCAACAACCATTGAAGTACCTGTTATTATTAATAGAGCACGTAAAGCAGGACCTGTAGTTTTGTTAACTGGTGGGCTGCACGGTGATGAGATCAATGGTATTGAGGTAGTGCGTCAGATTATTGCCAAGGGTTATAATAGACCACAATCCGGCACTATAATATGTATGCCCGTGCTTAATATTTTTGGGTTTCTCAATATGAAAAGAGAATTTCCAGATGGACGTGATTTAAATAGGAGTTTTCCAGGATATAAGTCAGGATCTCTTGCAGGTAGATTTGCGCATCAATTTGTGAATGAAATATTACCACATGTAGATATTGTAATGGATTTTCATACGGGTGGAGCACAACGTTTTAATGCTCCACAAATGCGTGTAGATTCTAACTATGAAAAATCATTGCAGCTAGCTCAAATTTTCAAGGCTCCATTTCTTATTCATAGTGGTAAATTAAAAGGTACTCTTAGACATACTTGTATGGAACTAGGAAAGGCTTATTTACTTTATGAAGGTGGTAAATCATTTGAAAGTGATAAACACATTGTTAAAGTAGGTGTACAAGGAGTAAAAAGAGTCTTGCGCCATCTGGACATGCTAGATGAGTCAATTGAATCACCGCCAGATGCGCCAGAGAGTATTGTGGTAAAAAGCACAAAATGGTTACGGGCGTCTTACTCTGGATTATTTCATCCCAAGGTGCCTTATGGCAAATTAGTTGAAAAAGGAGAATACATTGCGACAATTACTGATCCTTATGGTTCTTTTAGACACAAGGTTAAGTCTAATCAGACAGGATATATCATTAACGTTAATCAAAGCCCGATGGTTTATCAAGGTGATGCAATTTTCCATATAACTGCCCATCATGGAGAAGAAAGCACTCAGGAATAAGTATAAACAATTACGATTAAATTTAAGTCCTCAAGAAGTTGAAGACTATAGTTTACAAATCGCCAATAAGTTGTTAACTCTAGATATTTGGGATTTTAAAATGTATCATCTCTTTTTAAGTATTGAAAAACAGAAAGAGGTACAAACAGATTTCTTACTTCACATTCTTCAAGGAAAAGATAAGAATGTTGTTATATCAAAAAGTGATTTTATAGATTACAGCATGAGTCATTATCTATTGACTGACGATACTCGTATTATTACTAATAATTATGGAATTCCTGAGCCAGATGGTATGGGCATTTCTATAGATGAGAATCAACTAGATGTTGTTTTTGTACCATTGCTAGTTAGTGATTCTATAGGCAATAGAGTAGGATACGGAAAAGGATTTTATGATAGATTTTTGAAAAAGTGTCGACCAACGGTATTAAAGGTAGGTTTATCTTTTGTTAAGCCTTTAGATTATCAAATTAAAACTAATCCTAATGATATCCCATTAGATATGCTGGTCTGTCCTGATAAAATTTACGATTTTAGGCAATAATTTACTAAAAGACTACTGATAGTGCGCAAATGAGCTAGGTGGTTTGCGACTTTTACCTTATTTTTCGGTTGTTACTAGAAAGACTGGTTAAATGACCAGTTAGAAATAAACGTTTTCCCCTAAAAAACGATGCGAAAAAATAATGAAATTAGTCTTCAAAATGCGTTAGAAGACGAGTCATATTTCTTAAATGAAATAGCCACTATGACCCAAACTGGTGGTTATGGATGTAATCTAATTACTGGTGCAATTATTCTTAATTTTGGAAGTAGAGACTTATTAGAAATTCCACACGATTATAATATAACTGTAGAAAACGTGTCTCGTTTTTTTGCAAATAAGAAAGTACTCAAAAAACTTATCGGTGATTCTCTTAAAGGAAAATCTACTATACTAGATATGGAAATGTGCAAATTTGATGGAGAACGTCTATGGGTACGATTTAATTGCCATCCATTTTTGCAGGATGATGAGGTTGTAGGATTGCGAGGTGTTTTTACAAGTGTAGATCGTTACATAAAAAATACTCAACAAGTAGAAAATGCAGCTTTAGTAATTAAAGCTCAAAATGAACGTCTCGTACATTTTGCTCACATTTTATCTCACAATTTAAGATCACACGCGAGTAACCTGCAACTCACCCTTCAAACTTTTGATGATGTTAAAGAACCTAGCGAGGTAGAAGTATTTAATAGTTACTTGAATGATATATCATTTAGCCTTAATCAGACATTACATCATCTTAATGAGGTGGTTACTATAAATACAGAATTAAAGATTAAAGAAAATATAGACATAGAGGCTATATTTAATAATGTACTGTCTGAATTTGAGAACGATATTAAAGCTGTAAATGCAACAGTTACCTACGATTTTGCAGAGCTACTTTCTATAGAATACGTTCCATCTTTTCTAGAATGTGTCTTTAGAAACTTAATAAGTAATGCTATAAAATATAGAGACGTGGAACGTCCTCTTAAAATTGTTGTGAAGACTAAATCTAAGAATAAGCGTAAATTGCTAATCATTAGAGATAATGGAATAGGTATAGATTTAAAACGTCATGCAAGTAAATTATTTCATATGTATCGTACCTTTCATACTAATGATGATGCACGTGGTGTGGGATTGTTTTTAGTAAAGAGTAAAGTGGAAGCTTTAGGTGGTGATATATCCGTAAAAAGTGAATTAGGTAAAGGAAGTACTTTTTCAATAAGATTTGAATAAATGTCAATAAAACCCATACAAAGAGCCTGTATAATTGATGATGATAAATTATATGTGAGTCTCATCAAGATGCTTATAAACAAAAATAAGCTTGCTCAAGAATTACTGATTTTTGAAAATGGTAAACAAGCCTTTGATTATTTTCAAGAAGCTCTAGTTGCAGATGACGTAAATGATTTACCTCAAGTAGTTCTATTAGATCTTAATATGCCCATCATGGACGGATGGGAATTTCTAGAGGCGCTAGAACCTTATGCAAATAAGTTAAAAGCAAGTAGTCTTAAACTTAATGTAGTAAGTTCAACCATCAATCCAGTAGAAATGAACAAGGCACGCAATCATGCCATAGTAAATGATTTTATCACTAAGCCTATTTCAAAAGAAGCTATGATAAGCGCCTTTAAAATCTAAGATTTTTCTGGGAAAGCCTTCTTACTAAAGAGTATCAATAATATTACACCTATTGTAATAGCAGAGTCTGCAACATTAAAGATCGCATTAAAGAAGGAAAAGGTTTCTCCACCTATCCACGGCATCCATGCAGGCCACGTCCCGTCAAACAATGGGAAGTACAACATGTCTACCACTTTACCGTATCCTAGTGGGGCATATCCATGATCTGGAAATAGTGTAGCGACAGCACCATGGTCACTGCCTGAAAATATGACTCCATAAAAAATAGAATCAATAATGTTACCTAGTGCACCAGAGAAAATAAGTGCAATGGATATAATAAGAATTTTGTGGCCGTTATTTTTAATACTATTCCATAACCAATACCCAATACCAAAAACGGCAAAAACTCTAAAAATAACTAGAATCAACTTCCCATATTCTCCTGGAATTTCAGCACCCCATGCGGCACCTGCATTCTCATAAAACATGAGTTTAAACTTATTAAGATCGTAAATTGGGTTATTAGAATCTGTAGTAAGAGTATAATTAAGTTTAATATAAATCTTACTAATTTGATCTATTAATAACACTAAAATTATAATAAGAATCGCCTTGGATAACTTCATCAGTTGCGTTTGGATATGGGCAAAAATACTATTTAATCCTTAATAGTAATGTTGCTATTTATGGTTTCTATTTTCTGGTCATAATAAATGACAGACTCGTTTGTTAATTCCTCAATCACTCCATATTTTGAAGATAATACTATAAATGAAGATGGATTTATAACTGTGACTGCCGCGTTTACAGAAACGACATGATAGTCGCCTTTCATATTTTTCAGTAAACAACTGCCAGACTCTAGATTAATAAAAGATATATTAAAAAAACCGTTAATGGTTAGGAAGCAATTACGCGAATTAATATCAAGATTTAGATTTTCTGGGATATAAATTGTTGCCTTGCCGTCTATAATTTTGTGAGCACTTAATTTATCTTGTGGAAATGCAAAACTAGGATTAAATGGGTCTGATATTTTTAAAGTGTCGTTTGAGATTGCAGTGTTTAATAAAACCGCACTTTTGTACTCACCACCTTGACTTTCAATAATTTTAATTTCATCGTTTTTAGTTGTGATAATTTCCAGTTCTAATGTAGATTCTAAAGAGATATCTATGGTGGTGATTTGGGTATTGCCATAAATAACCTGGCTAGAGTTGCGTTGTGAGTTCGCTTTCGCGAAAGCGAATAAAAATACAATACTCAAATAAAAACTCCTTTTAACTATAGGGTATTTATACAATAGAGCCATTGTTAAAAGGAGTTAATAATAAAGTTTGCGTCGTTTACGACTGCATATTTTTTGCTTCTATACTTAGTGTTGCGTGTGGTACTAATTCTAGACGTTCTTTTTTAATTTTTTTTCCTGTAACACGGCAAATACCGTAAGTTTTGTTCTCAATACGGATCAATGCATTCTTTAAATCTCTTATGAATTTTTCTTGTCTGATAGCAAGTTGAGAACTGGTCTCTTTATTCATTACTTGACTGCCTTCATCAAAAGCTTTAAATTGTGGTGCCGTGTCTTCTGTACCATTACTAGCGTCATTCATGTAAGCACTTTTGATAAGCTCATGTTGTTTAATGGCTTCATCCATTTTTTGCTGCACTATGGTTCTAAAATAAGCTAGGTCTGCATCACCATATCTTTCTTTTTCTGCTGTATTACTCATGTTCTATATTTTTTTAATCTGTATTGAGGTCACAATGTCGTCAAATTCAACAATCGTACCATTATCTACAGTTTGTATTAATGTTAAATCATCTGCTAGTGTTTCATCCATGATGTATTGCTCATTAGACTTAACTGCATCATCAATCTCGTGATGTGATTGTACCACAATATTGATACGATCTGTTACCTCGAGTCCTGAATCTTTTCTTATGTTTTGAATACGATTCACTAATTCTCGTGAAATCCCTTCCTTTTTAAGTTCAGGTGATATCGTTACATCGAGCGCAACGGTTATCCCAGATTGATTAGCCACTAACCATCCTTCTATATCTGAAGATGTAATCTCCACGTCTTCAAGGGTCAAGATAATTGCATTTCCATTTACTTCAACCTCTTTTTGCCCAGTTTTTTCTAACAAAACGATGTCTTCTTGTTGAAAACTTTTAATTTTTCCAGCAATTTGCCCCATCGCTTTACCAAATCTAGGTCCCAGCGCTTTAAAATTAGGTTTTATTTCTTTTACTAAAATACCGCTGGCGTCATCTATAAGCTCGATCTCCTTTACATTTACCTCGCTTTTTACTAGGTCAGCAATTGCTTCTATTTGTGCTCGATCTTTAGCATCTAGAACGGGTATCATAATACGTTGTAAAGGTTGACGTACCTTAATGCTCTCTTTTTTACGCAATGATAAAGTGAGACTAGATATGATTTGAGCTTTGTGCATTTTTTCTTCTAGAACAGCATCTATTAAAGAATCATTTGCTCTAGGGAAAATAGATAAGTGTACACTTTCACTCGCATCATTTTCACATACACTGGTTAAGTCACGATATAATTGATCCATAAAGAAAGGTGCTATAGGAGCTCCTAGTTGCGCAACAGTCTTTAAACAAGTGTAAAGAGTTTGATAAGCAGCAATCTTATCTTGCTCATAGGTGCCTTTCCAGAATCGTCTTCTACATAAACGTACGTACCAGTTGCTTAAGTTCTCTGTTACAAAAGTGGTGATGGCACGAGCAGCTTTAGTAGGTTCATAATCTTCATAAAACGCTGTAGTGTCTTTTATCAAGGTGTTTAATTCTGATAATATCCAGCGATCTATCTCTGGTCGGTCTTTTAAATCAATGTCTGCCTCACTATAGGTAAATCCGTCCACGTTTGCATATAGACTAAAGAAGGAATATGTGTTATACAACGTGCCAAAAAACTTGCGTTGTACCTCAGTTATTCCGTCAGTATCAAATTTGAGGTTATCCCATGGATTTGCGTTGCTTACCATGTACCATCGTGTAGCGTCAGCTCCATATTTACCTAAGGTGTCAAATGGGTCAACGGCATTACCTAGACGTTTAGACATTTTTTGTCCGTTTTTATCTAGTACTAATCCGTTAGAAACTACATTTTTATAGGCTACATCATCGCTTATCATGGTTGCGATAGCGTGTAGTGTATAGAACCATCCACGTGTTTGATCAACACCTTCGGCAATGAAGTCTGCTTTTCTAAGTTGATTTTCTACTTGTTCTTTATTCTCAAAAGGATAATGCCATTGTGAATAAGGCATGGATCCAGAGTCAAACCATACATCTATAAGATCTGCCTCGCGAGTTAGTTTTTCTCCAGATTTTCCTACTAAGAAAATTTGATCCACTACATTTTTATGAAGGTCTATAAGGTCATAGTTTTCTTCGCTCATATCGCCAGCCTTAAAACCTGCAAATGGATTTGAAGTCATGAATCCTTCAGTGATCGATTTTTCAATCTCGGCAGTAAGTTCTTCTATAGAACCTATGATCAATTCTTCAGTTCCGGTTTCGTTTCTCCATATAGGAAGCGGTATTCCCCAGAAACGAGAGCGCGATAAGTTCCAGTCATTTGCATTTGCCAGCCAGTTACCAAATCGTCCTTCTCCTGTAGATTTAGGTTTCCAGTTAATGGATTTATTAAGTTCGTGCATGCGGTCCTTAAACTCGGTCACTTTTATGAACCAACTGTCTAGTGGATAGTATAATACAGGCTTATCAGTTCTCCAGCAATGCGGATAACTGTGCACATATTTCTCTACCTTAAATGCTCTATTTTGCTCCTTTAACGCAATGGCAATATCTACATCTACAGAGCGTTCTGGTGTTTCACCATCTGCAAAGTATTCATTCTTTACATATTTACCACCTACGTGAGGCAACTCATCTCTAAATTTTCCTTGAAGCGTTACTAGTGGTACTGGGTTTTGATTTTCATCTAATACCAGCATCGGTGGAATAGGTGGATTTGCTTGTTTAGAAACTAGCGCATCATCTGCCCCAAAGGTAGGTGCCGTGTGTACGATTCCTGTTCCGTCTTCAGTGGTTACAAAATCTCCAGAAATTACTCTAAATGCATCCTGAGCGTTTTCATATGGTGTTGCATATGGTAGTAATTGCTCGTATCTTAAATTAACTAATTCAGCTCCTTTACAAGATTCTAATATGAGATACGGTATTTTTTTATCGCCTAGTTGATATTCTTGTTTCGCTTTCGTGAAAGCGTCACCTTCAAAAGCTTCATATTTTTTACCGAATTGATAGTCTACTAATTTCTCTGCAAGAATCACTTGCATAGGCTCACCAGTGTACTGATTGAAAGTCTCTACAAGAACGTAATCTATTTTAGGTCCGACAGTAAGAGCAGTGTTAGAAGGCAGTGTCCATGGGGTAGTAGTCCATGCAAGGAAAAACACATTGCCATTGTTCTCAAATGGTAATTTTGATGGGTCTTCTACTTTAAACTGTGCAGTAACTGTCGTGTCTGTAACATCTTGATAAGTGCCTGGCTGGTTTAACTCGTGCGAGCTTAATCCGGTTCCTGCAGCAGGAGAATAGGGTTGTATTGTGTAACCTTTATAAAGTAAATCTTTGGAATAGATTTGTTTCAATAGCCACCATACAGATTCCATATATTTAGGCTTGTAGGTAATGTATGGATCTTCCATATCTACCCAATAACCCATATCATCTGTAAGCTTGCTCCATATATCTGTGTATTTTAATACCGCATCTTTACAGGCTTGATTGTAATCTTCAACAGAGATTTTAGTTCCGATATCTTCCTTAGTGATTCCTAGCGCTTTTTCTACACCTAACTCAACTGGAAGTCCGTGTGTATCCCATCCAGCTTTACGATTTACTTGGTAACCTTGCTGGGTTTTAAAACGACAAAACAAATCCTTAATCGTGCGTCCCATAACGTGGTGAATACCAGGTAATCCATTTGCAGATGGTGGTCCTTCAAAGAAAATAAAAGGTTCATTTCCTTCACGAGTCGTCATGGACTTATTGAAAATGTCGTTTTCTTTCCAGAAGTTTTTGATGCGTTGATCTACTTCAGGAAGGTTCAATCCTTTGTATTCATTGAATTTTTTACTCATCACACAGGTGTTTTAAAGCTGGCAAAAGTACGGAAAAGGCATGAAAAAAGCGCTGAAATTGTTCAGCGCTTTTGGTTTAAGTGGTAGGTTGTTATTTAGTTACTCTTTGATGATTTTTAAAGTGTTTATTTCTCCGTTCTCTCCAAATAATTGAATTAGGTATACACCTTTAGGAATAGAATTAATGTCTATTGATTGTAGTTGGTTTTTAGAGATGTCATCTGATTTTATTAATTGTCCAGATAAGTTGTATAGTTTGAAGCTTAAGAATTGATTTTTACTATCAATTTTAAGGATTCCGTTAGTTGGATTAGGGTAGATAAAAACTTTATAATCATTCAAAAAAGAATCAGTACTCAAGGTAATGGTATGGATGCCCAAATTACTACAGTCGTCTTGGGGTGCAATATTCCATTCGTTTGAATTGAATGTTATACTTGGATTTACAATTGTACTTTTTCTTATAAGTGTGGTGTTTTGGGCATATGTAGTGTTATCTCCTTCTGTTCCTATAATATCAATCAATACTCCATTTTTAAACAAACCGATGGCATCATTACCGTTGAATGCGGTCATATTGCTCATAATTAAATCCGCATTTCCTCTACAGGAAGTTGTCATGGAATTGTGAATTATTACATAAGAATCATTGTTAGATATGCTGTCTCCGTTAGGGAATAGCATCTCATTGCCAAAATTATTACCGTTAGATGCTAATTTTATTGAATAATTACTTAAATCTATGGTATTACCTGTGTAATTACCAATTTCTAAAGCTTTGTTATTGCTGGACCCTTCAATATATTCTGTAAAAAATAGCTCGTTAGATAAGCCAGAAGATGCGAGCGTGGTCTCACATGATTGATTTGAAGCATTAGAGGAGTTACCGTTAATATCTATAGCATTAATAGTAAAACAGTAGGTTGTAGAAGGGTTAAGGCCTGGTAAGACTATAAAATTATCAGATGATGTGTATGAATTTCCAAAATTATCAGTTATCAGATAATAATCTATATCTGTATTGTCTACAGATTGATCCCAGTCGAGATCTAATGTGTATGAAGTCGCGTTGCTTATCTGCAGATTCATTGGAGTGCTAGGAATTACATTATCTGGAGATACATCTATTAATTCACTAAAAAAACTATAGACATTCCCAAAATTAAATACAGTTTGAGCAGTATTATCTTGTTGCTGGAAGTCAAAATGAGTATCAAAAGAGGAAAAAGCTAATGTACCATCGTACATTTCGTATAACAGAGTAGATGATAATGGTGGAGTTCCATTTTGTTGAACATCAAGAATGATTTGACTATTTAAAAAGAAAGTGTCAAACTTTAAAAGTAAGCTTCTTGAGGAAGAACTTAAAGAAGCCGTTTGTTCTGAAATTATAAAATGCTCATCATTGATGCTCAATATTTTTGTAGGATCAAATCCTGTAGATTTAACTGCATTGTCAAATCTATAAATTTCAGAAATTGTATTTTGTTGTTTATCGATATTTAAGACTCGTCCTTCTGGGCTATTTCCATTTGTGTTTTCTAAAACAAGAATATTATTGGAATCTTTAATACTGAAATCTCCATTATCAACTTCAATAGTAGTTGAAGAATGTTGTAAAACTTGAAACATTTCAGTTTGTATATTAAATGAATATAAGTAACCTTGATTATTATTACCACCATTTTCAGTAATACCATAGATTACATTCTCGTCATCAATAATGTAACCTCCTACATTCTGTAAAGCTAGGACTATGTTGTTATTTTCATATTTGTATAGGTTCTTGACACCACCGGTCCATCCTGTGAAATACAATTTATTATACAAATAATACATTTCAGAATTAAGAATATTATCTACAAGGTTATTATTAGAAGGAATTACCAATTCACTATAATTGTTATTAATTAGGTCATATTTTAGTATGACTCCATTTCCAAAACCCAATTCATCTCTACCTAATTTTATAAATAATTCATCGTGGTTACCGCTAATTAAAGCTTCTGGTAAGCTTAATGGTTGATCATAAAAATCAATTAAAACCTCAAAATTGTTATTAACTATATCATATTTATAAAGTGATCTCCCATAGTTACTTTGCAAAATTCCTCCCGAAGTGCATAATCCAAATATTATGTCATTCTGTTTAATGATATCAACCGGTATTTTGCCTGATGTTGAGAGTTTCACATTGTTTAAGGACTGCAAAGACCCAGATGTACTATCGTATTTGTATAATTTATTGTAATTACCAAAGGTCAATTCATTACTATTTATTATTGAAAAATTTTCAACATCACTAAATCTAGATCTAAATTGCTGAGAATTGATTTCATAATCTATCAAAACATTAGAGTTACTAGTAGAACGAGAAATTGTAATCAGTTTTCCGTTTACGTATTGTAGAGGATTGTAGTCTCTAAAGTATGCAGCATTACCACTTAGTTGTCTGTTGGAAGGAAGAAAGAACAGATTGTTAAAACTATTTGTGCTTAAATCAAAAGAATAAATTCTTGTATTATTGAAGCTAGGATTGATGTAGCCATACAATTTGTTTGCTGGACCTTCAGTGAGATTGTCTGCTTGATTTTGGCTCGTTAGATGATAAAGAATACTATAAGAATGACTTGATGGATCAAATTCAAAAATGACTCCTTTACTATTTGTACCGCCGGATATTGGGGCTCCATAAATTTTCCCATTTGAATGCAATAATAGAGAATGACACCAGTTTCCGGTAGCATTTGCAAAGTTATGTTCTATATTCAAAGTGTTTGAGGTTAAATCAAACGAAAACAATACATTATTTCCTGTTGGTGTTTGCAAATTGATTGCATAAATTTTTCCATTGGTGATAACAAAATCACCAATATCATTTATTCCTGTTCCGCTTAAATTAACAACTTCTGAGAATTGATTTGTAACAGGATCATAATTAGAGATTTTATAGCCGCCAAAGAGAGATGATTGAATTCCATAAATTAATCCATTATGAACCTCTAGTTTTCTCATTATGGTATTATTAGAGCCGCTGGCATCTTCAAGATGCTGCTTTATAATAAAAGTGCTAGTTATTGTATCATATTCAAATAAAGTCCCAGCTCCATCAGCACCATTTTCTTGTGTAAAGCCATAAATCTTAGAACCTATGGTAACAGTCTCGTTTACCTTACTACCATTGTCGTAAAAATCAAATATGGTGGTAAGATTGTTATTGTCTACCTCTAAGATAGCTCCAGTATGTGAAGGGTCTAAAGGAGTTGCGTATTCTGTGATCCCTATATATTTCTGTGAAAAAACAAAACTACCTATTAATAAAAAAAAACAAATCGTGGCGATTCTCATAAAGGTCTGGTATTTAATTGTATTAAATATTTAATTCTCTAAGATTACCTAAATAATAAAAAATCTTAGCCCACCACAATCTCCTGCTATTGCATTTGAATGTAGAGCGTTGCCGTTTATATAGTCACTCGTATAATTACCATTTCCATCATTGTAATATGCGCTAACAGAGTTATTTTCACCTATTAAGAAGTCTAGGTCCGAGTCACCGTCTAAATCTATGACGTCTATACTTTTTAAACTAAGAAAGGTTTCATCAACAATGACTTCATTTGAAAAGCCAGATGAGTTGTTGAGCCAATGTGACAATGTGCCGTCAGAAGTTACCGCAACAATATCTAAATATCCATTTCCATCCAGATCTTCTACGTGACTGTCAACGATGTTATTATACCTTGTTAGTATATCAGTTTGAAATTGACAGTAGCTTAATACTGGTATAACAAGTAAAGTTAAGAGAAGTTTTATTTTCATTTTTCAAAATTTTTGTGTCGCCCGATTCATTTGTACGTTTTCATATTCATCTTCAGGTTCAAATCTTATTCTCATTTCAACTGCATGCGCTTGATTCTATCGGCATGCTTTTCGCTGGCTACCTTTTCGCGGAAGCGGTCTGTTATGAAAGGAAATGAGAATGAAGTAGGATTTTTGCTTTTTAGCTTGTAGTTGGTTTAAGCAGTTTGAGATTAATCATCTTCTTCAATAGAAAATAGATGGACATTATTATTAGCCTCTTCTCCTACAAACCATCCGTAATGTCCCGGTTCTAAGTTTTTCACGATAAGTAAATAAGACATATCACTATCCTGATATTTTTTACCTTTAAATGCTATTGATTCTACGTCTCCAGAGCTTTGTGCACCGGTAGTAACACTTACAGAGGATATTTCTGCCACTCGATTTTTACCTTTTTTTTCAAACTTGACAAGTTGGGCTAGATTTTTTGGGTTTTTTGAGTTGTTCCCATGATTATAGATGAAGTAATAAGTATTTTGTTTTGGTAAAATAGTTGTTGAGATTTTACCTCTTACTGATACTCTAGATTTAACTTTTCCTATTCCAGTTAACATAGCGCCCATAGAAGCTTTTGTTTTTACTGAAGCTGTTTGATATTCTAACTCTATAGAATTTCCACTCTCACTAGCAAAAATAATTTCTCCTTCAAAAGAAGGTTCTTCAACATTGATTTGCTGACCTATAACTAGGATAGGTGCACTAAGGAATAATAATAGTAAATTTATTGTTTTCATAATTGATTGATTTTGTGGTTATAAATTTCTGTAGATACCTCAATTCAAAAAAATAATTATGAAAACCTATTGATTTTTAGGGAAAATATTATCCGTAAAAATGCTCTAATCTTTTATTTGTTTCTTTCTTGTAAGTGCTACTAACAGTAAATTCATGCTTTTCGATTTTAAGACGCGATCCGTTGATTCTTGATACGTTGATATTTTCCCCTACGTTAACTATGTAGCTTTCATTAATACGTATATAGTGATATGGAAGCTTACGCGAAAGCGAGCTTAAACTATCTTTCAAAAAATAGTATTCTCCATTGATAGTCAAAAACCAACAGTAATTCTTTTCTACTTTTTCAATTTGATTATTCTCATTGGTATATGGAGCTGTAGAAAAGAATACAATATCTGAATAATTTACCTTTACTTTTGAGATGATATCACGTCCCATATTTTTTATCTCATCGAGATAGCCCACTAATCCTATAACACCTTTTTTATAATTGTCAATAGTGACTGTTCTTTTATGAATTGCAGTATGTATAGCACGCGTAATTTCTTCAACGTTAAGTCTAGGTTTAGTTTTAACTATAAAATGCTCGTGATTAGTATGCATACCTTTAGAGAAGGTCATATCGTCACTTAAGCTAGTCAAGTAAATGAAAGGTATGTTGTAGTTTTTATAAAGAGTTTCACCTAATTGTATGCCGTTTTTATCACCTTCTAGATTGATGTCTAGTAAAACTATATCAGGAGTTTTTTTATGTATACGTTGTATAGCCTCTTCATAGGATTTAGTATACTCATCCACTATAAAGTTTTGTTTCACTAGTGTACGTCTTAGACGTTCATATAGTGTTGCCTCGTCTTCAACTATTAAAATATTATTTTTCATAATATATTTATTTAGGAAAAGTGATATTTAAAATTACACCGTTATTGTTTATCAGTTCAAAAGTACCGTTGAGTTGTTTTGATAGTAGTTTTATGATTCTTAAACCAAAAGTCTCCGATTCCTCAATATTAAAATCTTTAGGAAGTCCTTTTCCATTGTCTTTTAATGTTACCGCATAGCTGTTTTTATTTTCTACTACATTAATTGACACCTTACCGGACTTATTTTCAAAGGCATATTTGAATGAGTTTGTTATAAACTCATTTATTACTAACCCAATACTGAAAGACTTATCTGCCTTAATTGTGAGACTGTTATTAATGTTATTTACAATTTCAATTTCATGGTTTGAGAAAGATGCGGTAATATTATTAGAGAGTTTGTCAATGTATTTTTTAAGATTTAAATTGGTAATATCTTCTTTTAAATACAATTGCTGGTGTACTTCATTGATGCTATCAATTCTATTTTGTAATTCACTAAGTTTAGTTGTGAATCTTATCTCATTAAACTCTTCCTTTGCTACTTCTATAAAAGTGTCGATAATGGACAAGTTGTTTTTTACACGATGGTGTAGTTCTTTTTGTAGGGATTCAATAGTAGCTTTTTGTTTTTTAAGTCTATTAAAGAAGTAATAAATGAATACTATGATAGCTATTAAAGCTAGAAGTAAAATTATCAGATATAATATATTTTTGTTTTTATAACTTACTTCAGTTTGGTTTAATCGTTCCTGAATCCTTAATCGATGTAATTCCTCATCTACTACCCTTTTTTGCGATCTTAACTGTAAAGAATCTTTAAGATTTTTATAAAAATCAATTTGAATACTGTCTCTAAAATTATCCCAGATATTATAAGATTCTATGCATTTATTTTTATCTGATTCTCTCAAATCGATCTGATGCTTTAATCTAAGTATACGCTCTTTTGCTGTTGTATTAAAATCATGCGAATTATCTCGTTCAAAATTTACAATTTCACTTTTAACGCCATTCAAATCTTTAGAAAGTTCAATCCCTAATTTTGAAACCTCAATTAGTGTTTCCATTTTTTTAGATACATCAGTATCTTGTGTAAGATTTTCTAAAGCTAAAAGGTGCTCATTTGCATCTTTCAAATTATCTTTTAATGCTAGAAGGTAGATTAAGTTATTAAGGGATTCTATTTTAAACTGCTTATCATCAACTAATGAAGACATTTTAACAGATAGGTCTATAAGAGTAATTGCTTGTTCAAATTTCCCTTCGTTTATTAAAGTTTTTCCTAATCCATCTCTAACATACATTTGCGGAATAGGATCGTTAGCTTTAAAAATAATTTGATGGTTTATACCTTCTTTAAATTGATTAACTGCTTCATAGGTATCATAAATGTCATTGTAAATATTACCTAAACCTACGCAAGCCTCAACATAGAGCGCCGAGTAGGTTTCATTACCTACACATTCTTTTACATTTATATAATTTTCAATTGCTTTAGAAAATAATGCTTCTCGATGGTATTTTTTAGCATGTTCTAAAAGTGTTTGACAAGAAGAGTTTGAATTTTCATATTCTGTATCTTGCGAGTAACCATTGTTTACCGAAAATATTATGATAACTAATGTTAAAAATATAAAGAAGTTATTTTTTTCATTTGCTTAATTTGTCTTTTATTGTGTGGCTTGTCTTGTTCAAATAAGAATACAAAATCAGAGATAAGCGATTATTTAAATTCAAATAATTATCACGAGTTGTTTTTAACTTTAAAATATCCTAAAAGTCCTGCAGTGGAGTCTATAGAAACTAGATACAGTTCTATAATTGAGGATAGCTTGTTTATATTGAGGCCTAATAGAAATAATAATCTAAGAATTTATCCAACCGAGTCCGTTAAAGATTTAATTCTCCAAGAGTCGGATGATTCCTATACAATGATTGGTGTAATTTATGATTTTAAATCTATTGACTCGATTGTTCATAATAAAGACTATACTCATTTTATGGTTTATACAAAATATTCATTAAAAGGCGTTTCAAAAATTTATGAATCAGATGGGTTAACATTTGACGCAGATGATCTTTTACCTAGTAAAATAGTGACATTTACATTTAATAATACACTATTAGGTTTAGAGTTGGTCTCTATTGATGATCCAAACATCTATCATTCAGGCAAGTAAATCTAAACGTTAAAATTTTAACAAACAAATTATTCTTATCTAAATTGTAGGAATTTAATTCTCATCTGTTTGCATAGTATTTTCATTAACTTAAATGGTATAGTCATTATTAAAACTTATAGAAATAATTTAATGGATTAACTAATAAAATAGTTTGTAGTTAAGAAACTATATATATCTAATAATTAGTCTCATATATCATATAAATCTTAGGGAAATAGAGGTAAAAGAAAAGTGTAGCTTTTTATAATCATTTGCCTTAGTTCAAATTCAAAATCCTTAAATTTAAAACTTGTTATTCACGCAGTAAAAGATATACATGTCACAAGATGTTATGGAGACTACGGCTTTACTAGAGCCTTTCCCTTATCATAAAAAGTTGAGAGATCATTTAAAAAGTCGGAAAAAGACTTGGCAATGGTTTAAAGATGAAAAGATTAAGACACAACAGATAGAGGCATTTAAAAAAGAACTCCTTAAAAACACGTATCGTTTAGATAAAGATAGCCATCGCAATCTTTACCAGATGACACAAGACATTTGTGTAGATTTAAATATAGATGCTCAGGTTACTTTATATCAAGAGAATAATAGCCTGCAGTTAAATGCAAGCATATCAGTAATAAATCAAGAAGCTCATATTGTATTCTCAGGTAATATCTTACAGTTGCTGGATGAAAAACAACTTAAGGCATTACTAGCGCACGAGTTATCTCATTATCTATTCTATAAATTAGAAAATGGAGAATATGAAATCACACAGCGTATTATTCTTGCTTTAGCAAACGATTCTCGTAGTGAAGATAGCATCATTGAAACTGCACGTATTTTCCAATTATACCTCGAGCTTTTTTGTGATGCCGGTGCATTTAAATCATGCCGAGAGCATTACACAGTCATTCAAATGTTGATCAAGCTTAATACAGGCCTATCAGAAGTGAATGCGCAAAGCTATCTAGATCAGGCAAAAGAAATTATCAATCAAGATGATGAAGCCACAAATCAACAAACGCATCCAGAATCATATATACGTAGTATAGCCCTAGATTTAAAAGCACGTAACTCTCGAGAATATCAACAGGAACTACACAAACTTATAGAAGGAAAATGGGATGTTAACAGTCTCGATATTTTTGAGCAAGAAAAAACACGGGCTCTTACTAATGATTTAATTCAACTCATACTACGGCCGCATTGGATCAATTCTAGCGCAGTAATCAATCTAGCCCAACAATTTTTCACCAATTTTAAAAAAGAAAAAGAGGTCAAGACTACGACACTATTAGAACGTTTAAAACACACCACACCTAGTACAAAAAGCTATTTATCTTATGTTTTATTAGATTTTGCTAGAATAGACAGTACCTTAGAGAAACTTCCTATTGCACATACATTAGAAGTGGCAGAGTTGTTAGGACTTATAGAAGAATATGAGCGTGTGCTTAGAAAAGAGCTCAAACTTACAGTGCGCAGTTTTAAAGATTTGAAGCAAGAGGCGATGAATGATTTAAGTCGCCTTAATGAAAATCAAGATAATAGCATCTACGACAATGAGTGATTATAAGGCAAGTTTTTTTAGTCTGCTGGATGAGGTAAAAGAGCACGGTGGTAGTACCACGTCAGATTTTATCGCTAGAGTTTTACCTCTTTTAGAAAAGGCTCATTTTTTAAGATCTCGTGATCTGGTACTTGGGATTTATTCTATTGAAGATATTTACTTTAATGGTAGAATTATCGCTATAGATTCTGAAGGAAAAGAATTTAGAACAGGAACTAGAAAACCATTCAATAAACCTAAACAACGCTATGCGGTTGAGGTTAGCGGAAATTACAGCGAGATAAGTAAGGTTGAAGGTGATGATTACGACCGCAATATCTATGATGATGAAGCGATTCAAGAAGATTTTGAAAAGCCTATTACTAAGCCTGTTTACTTTGCACGATATAAAAGTTGGGATTTAGAAACAGGACATTATGATCCGGTTACTGAGATTTTTACACTGGGTTTTATACTGGCATCAGTCGCATACGGCATTGATTTTAGAGACATTGACCAGCTTAAGCGTTTTGTAGAAAACCGCGAGCGCTTATATTTCTATAACAAAGATTTACATCCTACCATACATCACGTGATTAGGGAAATGACACCTTTGTATAGAGAAGATCGTGCGCCTAGTCTCGAAGAAATCATTGCAAAACTCAAAAATTACCGTGATTTCAATCCAGAGAACTACGTTGATTTAACAGATACTGAAGGTTTCCGTAATTTGAATTTGTCAGATCGTGGTAGCTATATTCTAGATAAATTAAAACGTAGACTTTTTGATATATCCCGCAGGAATAAATTGCTTTATTTTAATGATCGTGGTGGATTCTTGAACCTGACAGAAGCCTCAGTGCCCATGTTACTAGACTATAAGAACATCACTGAAAAAGATTTAATTTTTTGGAATGCACATATTCAATCACAGTTCATTTCAAAGAAAAAAGTTAATCTGAATAGATATTTAGAACTTGATAAAAATAGATTTTTAAGCCCAGCGCTTAATAAAATAAGACTAGAGGCACGCAAGAGTAAAAATGAATACGGTTTTGACCAGTTGCGTGTCGTTGTTGCTTTTTTACATTGGTATAACTTTAAAGAAAGTGAAGATGAGCGTATCAGTTCACCGCTGTTATTATTACCAGTTTCTCTGGTAAAAAAGAAAGGTGTAAAAGATCGTTTTGAATTAAATGTAAATGACTCTGAGGCTGAGATTAATCCAGTCTTAAGTTATTATCTTAAGGATTTATATGGCATTGAATTACCCGACTTTATAGACTTAGAAACCAGTTCTATTGAAGAGCTCGTTCATAGTATTAAAAATCAGATTGCGCTAGGCGGCACAGGAATAGATTTAAAATGGAGAGACAAACCTAAAATCCAGTTGATTCATAAACTAGCAAAACGCAATTTTAAACTTAAAAAACGCAAACTCTCTAATCGCAATTCTGGTTTAAGTACACGCAGTTATGACTACTCTTATGACGCTCAAAATGTAAAACCACTAGGGCTGGCCATATTCAACAACTTGATTGCCAAAAAGCACAACGAGCTCGAGTACATCATTAATGAAGATATCAATCCCTACAGCGACCTTGCCGTTGCAGAGAGACGACGCAGTTTTTATCATACAGATAATGATGGCGAAGTAAATCCTATGGTATGGGAAGTAGATACTTGTAATATAACCATCGGTAATTTTAAGTATCGTAAAATGAGTCTGGTAAGAGATTATTCAGAGATCATAAAAGCTGATATAAAAGATGAGGTCTTTGATGAACTGTTCAGTGAGCAACCTAAAAAAATTCATCTCGATGGTTGTCAAAAAACTAACCTTACAGATCTGTATCCCATAATACAGTCAGATCCTACACAGTCTCAGGCTGTTTTAAAGGCACGATCTGGAGAGAATTATATCATTCAAGGACCACCGGGAACAGGGAAATCACAAACCATAACTAATCTCATTGCAGACTATGTAGCTAGAGATCAAAAAGTACTTTTTGTATGTGAAAAACGCGCCGCTTTAGATGTGGTTTTTCACCGTTTGAAAAATAAAAAACTAGATGAGCTGTGCTGTTTGATTCACGATTCTCAGACAGATAAAAAAGCCTTTATAATGAACCTCAAGGAGACCTATGAGGCCTTTATGAAGAAGGATATGAATACTTCTACGCTTTCGCGAAAGCGTGAAAAAATAATCAATCAAATTGAAACACATTTAGGAAAGTTAGAGCATTTTCACGATACCATGCGTGAAGGAACGCCACCACTTTATGAGCTGTTTCAAGAGCTGATTACCTATTATCAATCTAAGGAAAAACTTAGTGATCATGAGTTGATATATATGCCTTTCTATAAAGAATGGCAAGAAAATGAAATCTGGATTACAGAAATGATTGCTCAAATAAAATTGAACAATCATGGACACTCCATAGCAGACTATGCCTTTAATGGCCTTTCACCAGAATTACTAGATGCGTCTAATTCCAAAGGCGTAATTCTAGAAAAAATAGAAGAAGCTCTAAGCCTTTTAGACCGCTTGAATGAGTTGCTTGATGAACAAGAAGTTCCTATAAAAAAACAGCCTGTTGGCGCCTGGCGTTTAGAATTTGACTTTGCATTTAAGGTTTCAAATATTGTAGCTCAAAATGCCTTGGGAATATTTGATGCCAGTACCATTGCAGCTTCTAATTTAGATAATCTTAATAGAAGAATTGAAAAACAGCGCAAGTTACACTTAAGGCTGATAGAAGAAAACGTAAACTGGACTCAAAAATTAAATGCTGCAGATGCTCAAATTGCCCTACAGCAGTGGCAACGACTAGATGGTAGTTTCTTCAAGTTTTTAAATCCTAGTTGGTATAAATTAAAAGCTCAAATTAAAAGGGCTTATAATTTTAAAGCGCACAGTATTGAACCTACTATAGAAACCGTACTCAAGACCTTAAATGAGGAATATCAAGCACTGGAATCACTAGAAGAAAAACGAGAAGAAGGCGCGAGTAAATTTGGCCTTGGCGATTTTGTAAGTGATTATGAATGGATCAAAAAGCAACAGCAACAACCAGATGATATCATAAAAAACTGGATGGCTACAGATCATACATCTTATGTGAATAGTCTGTTAGGTTTCAAATCTAATTTTGATGAACTGGATGCACATCTCTACCAGTTATTTGCTTATTATGATGATGACTTACTAACTGATGTAGAAGATAAATTACAACGTGGTCGAGCGTCCATTCATACCATAGGATTATTTACTCCTTATATTAAACAATTACATGGTACGAGTCAGGAAATGCAAAACAATTTGCGCAGTAAACCATGGCAAACTGATGATATTGCTTTTCATACCGCTTATAAATCTTTAAAAGAAGTGTATGATAAAAAACCCATATTTTCTCAAACCAGTGAAGATGTACTCGCAAACTCTGTGCGCAGGATAGATGATTTGTTAGATAGTTATTATGCATCTAACGTGGCTTTTATACGTTCTAAGATTAGAGATAAGTTTTTAAATAAAGTACGGATTACAGAGTCTGTTGCGGCACAACTAACTGCCGAAGAAAAATTACTTAAGAAAGAATACAACGCTTCTCGCAGGATTTTAGAAAACGAGTTTGGTAAAAGCATGCGCTATAAATCTATACGTGAGCTGGCTACTGGAGATGCTCAAGAAATAATGACTACTTTAAAACCAGTATGGTTAATGAGTCCGTTGAGTGTAAGTGATTCTATGCCTATTGATACTTCCATCTTTGATGTGGTAATCTATGATGAGGCATCTCAAATCACTGTTGAAGAAGGTGTGCCATCACTATTTAGAACACACCAAACCATTATAGTAGGTGATGAAATGCAAATGCCGCCTACTAACTTCTTTAGTGCAAATAATACCGACCAAGAAGAAGACGAAGAAGAGATCGAGGAGAAAACAGGAATCATGCTCGATGCAGATAGTTTACTTAATCAAGGAGCGCGCAAATTAAGCTCTGTGATGCTAGGATGGCATTATCGTAGCCGTCGAGAGAGTTTGATTAGTTTTAGTAATGCTGCTTTTTATAAACGTAACTTACTTACCATACCTGATAGCCGTATCCCTAATGCTGGAATAGAGCCATTAGAACCTATTATCACGCCAGATCAAGAAATAAATGCGCAAGATGTGCTCAAACGTAGTATCAGTTTCCATTACATGGAAAATGCAGTTTACCATAAACGTGTAAATAAAGACGAGGCAACTTACATCTCAAATATGGTGCGCACGTTCCTGATGGAAGATGTGAAAAAAAGCATAGGTATTGTTGCATTCTCTATGGCGCAACAAAGCGAGATAGAAGAAGCACTGGATAAACTAGCTCAAGAAGATCGACATTTTGGTAAGTTACTAGAAGAAGAATATCAACGTACTGAAGAAGACCAGTTCGTGGGATTGTTTGTAAAGAATCTTGAGAACGTTCAAGGAGATGAGCGTGATATTATTATCATGAGTATTTGCTATGGTTTCAATAATCAAGGTAAGATGTTTATGAACTTCGGGCCTATAAATAGACGTGGTGGAGAAAAACGACTGAATGTTATTTTCTCACGTGCAAAGCGCAACATGATAGTCGTTTCTTCTATTCTAGCGGCAAACATTAAGAACGATTATAATGAAGGAGCAAACTACTTTAAACGTTTTCTCGCTTACGCGAAATTTATTAGCGACGGAGAATTAGAAGCAGCAAATGGTATTCTAGACAGCTTACATCTCGATGATGACGAAGAAGAAAGAACCAAACGCTTGCCTATTATCAATCAGCTCAAAGAGGTTCTAGAGAATGATGGTTATATAGTAGATAATGCTATAGGTCAATCGCATTTTAAATGTGATCTCGCCTTGCGTAAAAGTGACAGTAAATCTTATGAACTCGCCATTTTAATAGATCGTTCCACACATTATGCAACAGATGATATTTTAGAACAGTACAGTCAGAAACCAGCTGTTCTTAAAGCCTTTGGGTGGAAATTACAACATATTTATAGTAAGGACTGGCTCGAGCAACCAGAACGAGTTCTTGAAAAAATCAAACAAAAACTAGAAGGGAAAGAAGAAGATCCAGAAGAACTTGAACCTGAACTTGAACTTGAAAATCAAAAAGATGCTGTTGAAGAAATAAAGTCTAATAATGAAAGCTCAAACACTTCAATACCTGAAGTACTTGAAACGGAACTTGCACCTGAAAAGGAACAACAACCTCAAGGCAACCTTACTTTTAAGCGTTATGAATTTGTAGAAGGTTCTAGTAATAAATACTGGGAAATCGCCATAGATGGATTTGATATCATAACTAGATATGGACGCATAGGTAACAAACCTCAAGAAAATCGTAAGAGTCTTGATGATCAAGTTTCGGTTCTTAAAGAAGAAATGCGATTAATAGGAGTAAAGACTAGGAAAGGTTATCGACCGGTTTAATTGAGTAAGTTGTGGTATAAATCTCTATTCTTTTCCTAAAAGCAGACTTAAGTATGCTTTTAAGAAAACTAGATTAGACTAAGATTATAGCTAACCTATTTCCCGCTTTTGCAAAAGGAAATATTTGAACTTGATTGTACCGTTTATAACTTTAAATTCAATTTCTTGAAAGCAACTATTTTCAATTTTATGCATCTAGAATAAAAGACAATTATGAAACGAGCCGCGCTATTATTTTTCCTACCGCTTTTTGCACTTGCTCAAACCTATCAATACGATTGGGCTGAGCGTGGCGGAACGTCAAGTGATGTAATTACTGGAACACCTTCACGTGATCACGACCACGAGCATATTTTAGATATAGCTGTAGATGCTAATAACAATTATTATTATTTAGCCCTTAGTATGAGTGGTAATGAAACTATTGGATCCCAAACCTATACGAGTTATGGTGCCAATATGGGACAAGATTTATTGCTTTTTTCAACGGATTGTTCTGGGAATTTTAGGTGGAGTAAAACTTTTGGTGGTGGAATGGATGTCTATGGTGGTGGCGTAGAAGTGGATGCCTTAGGTGGGGTTTATGTCAGTGGTATTGTGTTACTTCGTAATAATCTAAGTGATATGGCGATGCAATTTGATGCTGATTTTGCCTATAATCCTAATTTGACCTCAAGCACAGCTGGTCCTCATAACCAAACGTTGTTTATTATAAAATATGATACTCAAGGTGTTTTTCAATGGCTAGAATTACCTCAACAGGATAATTTAGCGGCAAGTGAAAGTACTTCTCGTAATTATGGTTTGGTAGTAGAAGATAATGGTACTATAACATTACAGACGCTTTTTATTGCTGGAACTCATTTTAATGGAAATATCATAGTTCCTAGTCCCTATAAAGGGTTAGTTATTCAAATGAATAAAGATGGTAATTATTTAAATCATTTTGATTATGACATCAGTGGTGAAATTACACTGGATCGCAATGTCATTTACCATTATGATCCATTAAATGGGCAGCACTATTTTGGAATACATGAGCGTATTGGTGGCGGACAGCCGGTCACATTTAATAATATTCAACAAACAGGCTCCATTTTAATTGTCGCTTTGGATGCTTTAGGCAATGAATTATGGAGACATGACAGTACCGCTAGTGGAAATATAAAAAGTATAACAACTGATGATCAATCAAATGTTTATTTGAGCGGATCTGCGACTAATACTTTAGGAAGTGGAAATGATGGTTTTGCAGGCTATACTCTTACTCAAGTTACTAGCCCTACGATTTCTGGAGGAGCAAATGCAAATTATGTCATAAAATTAAATGCAGCTGGAGTATTGCAATGGGGAACTAATCCTACCTATACAACTGGCATAATTGCCACTGGATATGGTTTAGTAGTAAACGGAAATGAAGTTGCTATGGCTGGTGCAATGCTAAATAATAATATTTGGGGCAACGCAACTTTTAATCGTGCTGCCAGTGGTAGCGCCCAAGAACCTGTAGTGGTGCTTATGGATAAAAACACAGGAATCGTAAGTGCGATAGAAGATATAGAAGGACCGTTGGGTTTTGATGATGAGGCCACAGCGATTGCCGTTGATAACTTTGGGAATTATGTGGTAGGTGGATATTTTACCAATTCTATTTTTTTAAATGATCCTAATGTTTCCAGCATTACTAATTCTGGTGGTGATAGCGACTTCTGGTTTGCCAGACTTGCCAAAACAGATTGTAATGGTGCGCCTTTAAGTAATGAAGAGGTTACAAATGATTCCTTTAAAATTTATCCTAATCCTGCTAAAGATTTGATTACTATAATCACAAATGATAACAAGGAGATGGAAAACTATGTTATTTATGATTTGAAAGGACAGCGTATCAAAGAGGAATCTATTGCAACTAGAAATATTAATATCTCAACCTTAGCTTCTGGAATTTACATTTTGGAATTAGAAGATGTTAATGGAGCAAAACAAACTATAAAGTTAGTAAAAGAGTAATTCTAGGAAATAAGTTGCTACGTAAATGGTGCTTTCGCGAAAGCGAAATCGTGGAAATGAAAGGCCTTTTTCGAAATTTATATATATTTGTATATAATATACTAATGTATATAAAATTATTATGAGAAAGAATATAGATTTAGATAAAACGACATTACTCAAGCTTAAAATCCTTGCCGCTTTTGAAGATACTAGTGTGAAAGCGCTGATCGAGAAACTGGTGGAGCGTTTTGTCAAAGAAAAGGAACATGAACAGTTGCAACAACTTTCCAAGGAAGAGAAAGAAGATTTAGGCTTGCTTGCCCTTATGCAACAGTCTGATAGAGATGAATATGTTTCTAGGGATGAAGTTATGAAAGTCCTTGACGAATAATGGAGGTTATTTTTCTCAAATCTTTTTTAAAAGATCTAAAAAAGGTCAAAAATAAAAAGCTGAAACAACAGGTAAAAGATGCAATTCTTGAAGTGGAAAAAGCTAAAACCGTTTCTGAAATTTCAAATATTAAAAAGCTATCGGGATTTCTAGGTGTTTATAGGATTAGAATAGGCTCGTATAGAATAGGATTGTATGTCAATGATAGCCGTGTTGAATTTGCCAGATTTGTAAAACGAGCTGATATCTATAAATTATTTCCATAGTCAATTAGTGTAGATATAGACAATGCACACATAAATAGTTGGCATATCAAATCTTAAATCTTTTTAAGACTATTTAATGGAGTAATTCCCTTTTATTTTTCGAGTTCAATTTCAAATTCGAGTTCAACTTCACCACTATTCCCACTTCAATTGCATGCGCTTAATTCTATCGGCTAGCTTTTCACTGGAGAGTTTTTCGCGTAAGCGATCTGTGATGATAGGAAAGGAGAATGGAGTAGGTTTTTCACAGGCTTTCCAAATGATTTCTTGTTGCTGGATGCGTTCTAGGGCTTCTCGCAAACGGTATTCTTCAATAGCGTTTTCAAAGGTCTCTGTATATGCCTGACGGAATAATAGATTATCAGGTTCATTATCTCTAAATACTTCAAACAGTAGTTGACTACTATTTTGTAGATGTTTGGTTTTAATCAATTTATTAGGATAACCTGAAAAAACGAGTCCAGATATAACTGCGATGTCCCTAAATTTTCTGCGAGCCATCTCAGTAGCGTTCATACTGGCTTGCAGGTCTTGTGATAACATGTCTGGAGTGAGTAAATCATTATCTAGAATTTCTTGCATATCAAATTCTAGATCACTTAAAATTTCAAAACCGTAATCATTAAATGCTAGTGAGAATGTTATTGGTTTCAATAAACTAGCGCGATAAGCTATGATTCCTGCCATGGCTTCATGGACAAATCTACCTTCAAAAGGATAGAACACTGCATGATAACCTTCACGAGTTTTAAAAGTCTCAATCAGGAATTGGTTCTTTTGTGGAACGATGCTCTCTCGCTGTTGTCTTTTGATAATATCTTTAAGTGCTTTTACTTCTGGTGTGCGTTTTTTGCCGGTTTGAAAGTTCTCCATTTCGTCGCGTAACAACTCGCCTAATTGTGCGCTCAATGGTAAACGACTTCCTTGCCAGTTAGAAACTCTTGCTCTTTTCTTAGAAGATAATCGCACTTGGGCAACCATACCTTTTAACCGTACAAATTCAAGTGTACGACCACCTAAAACAAAAACGTCACCACGACTTAATTTGCTAATAAAATATTCTTCTATTGACCCAATGTAACCGCCAGAAACAAATTTTACACTCACTGTGGTTCCTGTAACAATTGTTCCCATTTGCAAGCGATGTCGCATGGCAATCTTACGGTCATCTATAAAATACCGACCGGTATCATCTATTTTTACTTTCTTATATTCATCATAGGATTGTAAGGAAGAGCTACCGTAAACAATGAAATCTAAGCACCATTTCCATTCCTCTTCAGTAAGTGCGGCAAAGCAAAAAGTGCCTTTCACTTCAGGAAAAATCTCATCAGGATAAAAACCGCCAGAAACGGCTAGTGTACACAAATATTGAATCAAGACATCATAACAAAGTAAATAAGGCAATCGATCTTCTACCGCTTGTGTGGCAACAGCTTTTTGTAAAGCGCTGGCTTCTATCAACTCCAGTGCATGTGTCGGTAAAAAGTGAATCAGACTGGTTTCTCCTGGTCTATGTCCTGAACGTCCAGCACGTTGTAGAAAACGAGCCACACCTTTAGGTCCGCCGACTTGTATAATAGTTTCTACCGGAGCAAAATCTACCCCTAAATCTAGCGATGAGGTACAAACACAAGCTTTTAAGCTTTCGTTTCTAATCGCATTTTCTACCCAAATTCTGGTTTCCTTATTGATGGAGCCGTGGTGCATCGCCACCTCGCCAGCAAATTCAGGATGTTGCGACATGAGTGATTGGAACCAAAGCTCGCATTGCGCTCTTGTATTCGTAAAAATTAAGGTAGAGCGACTAGAATTGATAATAGCTACCACTTCTTTTAACAAGTGCAACCCGAGATGACCACGCCATGGAAATTTATCCATACTGGCTGGAATAATGGACTGCACTTTTATGTCTTTTTTTATGTTGGCTTTAATTAAAACGCTTTCGCGAAAGCGTGTTTCATCAACGCCTAACAACACCTCACGAGCTTGCTCAAGATTACCAATGGTAGCACTAATTCCCCAAACTCTGATGTCTTTACTCAAACTCAACAGGCGAGAAATTCCTAGTTCCATCTGTACGCCACGTTTAGTGCCTAGTAGTTCATGCCATTCATCAATAATGATAGCTTGACAATCTTTGAAGATTTTTGCATGGTCTTTTGAGCCTAATAACAAATGCAAACTCTCTGGTGTAGTGATGAGCAAATCGGGCATGGATTTGCGCTGTGCAGTGCGTTCTTTAGCACTCGTATCACCACTGCGTATTCCAACAGTAAAAGGTAAGATACCATCAACAAATCGTTGTGATGCTTGTGCAATCTCTTGAGAAAGCGACCGCAAAGGAGTAATCCATATCGCCTTGAGTCCTTTTTTAGGTTTCTTTTTATAATCTGGATTCTTCTTAATGTAGTCCAGAACAACAGCTACCCAAAGGGCATAAGTTTTTCCACTACCAGTAGGTGCGTTCAACAAACCATGTTTACCCGATAGAAAAGCATCCCAAGTCTTTTTTTGAAACGGAAAAGCTTCCCAACCTTGCTGGTTGAAAAATTCTTCGGCGATATGGAAAAGCTCTTTTCTATTCATCATTTAGAAATCCTCCATCAGTGGGAATAAGTGCTTTTAAATCGTCTATTGTATTTGCTTCCTCTATAGGTTTATCTGTACGCCATCTTAAAATTCTAGGGAAACGAGTAGCTACTCCAGATTTATGTCGTTTACTAGGAGCTATTCCTTCAAAAGCGATTTCAAAAACATGATGAGGTTTTACAGAACGCACTGGACCAAAACGTTCTAGAGTATTCTTCTTTATCCAGGCATCTATCTTCCTAAATTCTACATCGGTAAGACCTGAATAAGCCTTTGCAAAGGTGACAAGTTCACCATCTTGCCATAGTCCAAATGTGTAGTCAGTATAGAGATTTGCTCTACGACCATGTCCACGCATGGCATAAGTAAGAACAGCATCGATGGTAAAAGGATCTACTTTCCATTTCCACCAGTCGCCTTTTTTACGACCAACTAGATAAGGACTATCCTTTCTTTTTAACATCAATCCTTCAGATTTACGTTCTGCGCTGCGTTCTCTTTCTTTTGCGACTTCTTCCCAAGAATTAAAATTCATGGTTTCTGATAGGAGCAAAGGCACTTGGTTTGAACTTGAACTTGAATTTGAACTTGAATGTTGAACTGAGGTGATAAGTTTATCGAGTAATGATCTGCGTTCTTGAAAGGATTTATCGCGTATATCTTCACCTTGCCATTCTAATAAGTCATAAGCAACAATCACTACAGGAACATCTGCGAGTAATTTTTTACCTACGGTTTTGCGACCTATCCTAGTTTGCAGGTCATTGAAGTTGAGAATCTGTCCGTCTTTATATGGTAAGATTTCACCGTCAATTACAGTTCCATCTGGAATAACATTGATAAACTTTTGAAATTCGGGATATTTATCTGTTACTAATTCTTCACCTCGTGACCACACAAATAGCTCACCAGATCTGATAATAGTCTGTGATCGTATGCCATCCCATTTATGCTCAGCACTCCATTGTGTGACATCACCTAAATCTGTAATCACGCCTTCTACCGCATAAGCCAGATAAAATGGATAAGGTTTACCGCGCATGGCTACCTCATTGTCTTCATAAATGAGTTCTTGAAAGGTAGTGTTTTCTCCTGTCCAACTTCCCATAAGTTTATGAGCAAGTATATCTTGATCTATTCCTGTGGCTTGAGATAATGCACGAGTCATCAATTTTTGAGAAACACCTATTCTGAATCCACCCGTCATTATTTTATTAAATACAAAACGCTCATAGTAATTAAGTTTCAACCAGTTTTCTTGTAGATAAGCTTTCTTATCAGCATCTTCCTTTTTACGTAGCGCAATCAGTTCTTTTATGATTTGTGAAAGTGATTTATCTGAGGACTCGTTCGTGGTCGGTAGAATTAGAGCAATAGTTTCTGCTAGGTCACCTACAATGTGGTACGATTCTTCAAACAGCCATAATGGAATACCACTTATTTCTGTTGCCCATTCTCTCATGAGTGTTGTATTCACAGGACGTTTAGGTCTGCGATGAGATAATATAGCTATAGTCCATAGTTTATCATCATCTGGTGCGGTTTTAAAATACTCGGTAAGCGCAGCCACTTTAAGTGTGGTCTTATTGGTACCATCTATAATTCTTATGAGTTCTGCAAACTGTTTCATGGCGCTTATTTAGAAGACGAAAAGTTTGTGTTTGAAGATTTTACTTCATCTTGAGAATCCATGTTCTCAGACTCATTAAGGTTTTCACCTTCGTATTGTGTTCTTTCACTAATTGCGTTAAGACCTTTATGTTCTCTTAAATATCTAGCAAAAATATCTTGATAGCCATGTGTAGTGATTACATTTTCACAACCAGTAGCATCAATACTGTCTAGCAGTCCATCCCAATCACAGTGGTCCGATAGTACAAAGCCTTTATCTATAGCGCGTCTACGTCTAGCGCCTCTAAATGCCATCCAGCCACTTGCACTAGCCGTTACGTACGGCACCATTTTACGTATCCATGGACTGCCATGAGCGCTAGGTGGAGCTACTACTATGTTTCCTGCAAGTTCTTCTTTGGTAGTTTCTTTAGTTATTAAATATGTAGGTGGAAAATCTATAAGTTCTCGCAATACTTCGGTCATTTTAAAGACCGCACCATGGCAATAAATTTTCATCTGTGAAGTGTCGAGATGTTTAATAAGCCGTTGTGCTTTACCTAAGGAGTAGGCAAAAAGTACAGAGGTCTTACCATCAGCATGATTTTGAGCACACCAGATGTTTACATCTTCCATTACCTGTGATTGTGATTGCCATTTAAAAGCTGGTAGCCCAAAGGTACACTCTGTTATAAAGGTGTCGCATTTTACAGGTTGATATGGTGTCGATATACCATCATCTTCAGTTTTATAATCTCCTGTAAAAACCCATACTTCATCTTTGTGCTCTACACGTATCTGACTAGAGCCAGGTATGTGACCAGCTGGATGAAATGAAAATTTTACATTGTTGATGAGCAGGTTTTCGCCGTGAGCCATACCAGACACATTGATGTCACCTAGACGATGTTTAATGATGGGTACATTGTCATGTTGGGTAATGTAATTTTTATGTCCCCATCGGGAATGGTCTGCATGTCCATGAGTGATCAGTGCTTTATCCACTGGTTGCCATGGATCCAGATAAACTCTTGCCGCAGCGCAGTAGATACCTTTTTTAGTAAATTGAAGTAGAGGTTTGCCCATTGCTTAAAGTTAAGCACTGGTATCGAAAAAGTGAGTAGGTTTAAGATAATTTTATTAGGGATTGATACTGTCTTTTTCTTCTAGTTCGAGTTCTAATTCTTCTAGGTTTTTAAAAGATTCTCTTTAGATTTTTGTTGAGCAAACACTTCCATCATCTGAATCTTAAATTCATCTAGTGCAATTATAACCAGATCATAACGTTCTTGTTGCTTTTTACTATCATATGTATTATGTGTAAGTAAAGCGTGGTAGGACTTAACTCTAGTTTCAAGTACTTTTAATCTAGATTTCACTGGTTGACTGGCTACTTCTTCTGGTACACTTACAGTCATGTCATCTATAAAAGTGGCTAGCCGTAGTGCCGCAGCAGTAGAATGGTCAAAGTTTTCAAGCTCTGTTATAAAGCTTTGATATGCGTCCCATTTTGTCGATAATTGCTGTGCATCTCCTTTTAACACCATGCGTGACATAGCGGGATCAAAGGTTGTTTCTAAGCTTTGCTCAACTACTGGAACGGGTTCCTCTTTTTGCCCGCAAGAAATAAATAATACTAATAGTAATAAATAACGCATAGGTTAATAACGTATAAGTACAAAGATGATTATATTGTTTATATAAAAAAAGTATCGTGATAGAATCACGATACTTTTCTAATTTTAAAATGAGAATATTAATTATTTATCCTTTATCTCTTCATTATACTCTTCAGTAGCATCTAGGTATTTTTCTGTAGTAGATTGTTTTCTACTGCTATTGATTTCTTCCATGTATTCTTCCATGGCGTCTTCTTTATTATCTACGTATTTTTTGCGTGCTTGAATGATTTCTTTTTCTAAATCGTCAAAGGCTTCCTGGATTTCTTCCATGTTTTCTTTATTGTTTTTTGTAGATGCCTTTTCTCCCACACGTTCTTCTTCATACTCTTTAATTTCTTTTTCTACATCTTCTATAGCGTCTTGTACATCATCAATACGTAAATATGCAGGAATTGTAGATTTGAAAGAGTTAAAGCTGTTTCTTAAACTTTCAGATCTGCTGTTGATGTTATCTTCTGTAACAGTAGATAGATCCATAATATTAGTTCTTAATACGGTATAAGAATCATATCCTTTAATGGCCACGATGTTATCATCTTTAACTTCAACATTGCTTTCAAAATCGTTTGCTAATGCTGTGACGTTTTCTTTGGTGTATGTAATAGTTTCTTGTGCAGCATCTTCAATATCTACTGTTGTTTCTTCAACCTGTTCGGTAGTGTTTTCTACCATTTCTTCAAGGTCATTATTTTCCTGTTCTTTACAAGCTATTAAGGTTGCGGTCGCAAATAGCGTGATTAAAAGTGTCTTTTTCATAGTATTGGTTTTTAATGTTGTCACAAATGTAAGTTCATTAATTTAGTATAAAAACTAATAAAAACTAAATTATAGTTAATTAAAAATGAGAATTCTTAAATATGTTAACTCTTTTGGTAATTATGCTTTCGCGAAAGTGAGATATTAAAATGTTAATTATTACAAGGAAATTTTAAGATTTTGAGAATTGAGAGTTGGTATATTTACCGTCCTTAAAACAAACTATGGCGACTAAAATATTAATTATAGGTGCTTGCGGGCAAATAGGTACTGAGCTTACAATGCGACTGCGTGAAATTTATGGAAATGATAATGTGGTAGCTGGCGATATAAGAGAAGGAAGTACTGAGTTAATGGAGTCTGGTCCTTTTGAAATAGTAGATGCTATGAATAGGACATCAATTGAAGATATATGTCTACATTATGAAATTAATGAAGTATATCTAATGGCAGCTATGCTGAGCGCCACAGCAGAGAAATATCCTAAAAAGGCATGGAATCTTAATATGGACTCGCTTTTTCATGTTTTAAATCTAGCAAAGGAAGGTAAGATTGATAAAATTTTCTGGCCATCAAGCATCGCGGTTTTTGGACCTACAACGCCTAAAGAAAATACACCACAGCAAACTATAATGGAGCCTAGTACTGTTTATGGTATATCAAAACAAACAGGTGAACGCTGGTGTGAGTATTATTTTAATAAATATGGTGTAGATGTTAGATCTATACGTTATCCAGGTTTAATATCATGGAAAACTTTGCCTGGTGGTGGCACAACTGACTATGCAGTTGAGATTTTTCATGAAGCGCTTAAGAATAACCATTACGATTGTTTTTTAAAGGAAGATACTAGTTTGCCTATGATGTTTATGGAAGATGCTATAAAAGCAACTGTTTCTATAATGCAGACTAAGACAGAGAATGTTAAGCAGCGCAGTTCTTACAATCTAGCAGGTATGTCATTTACACCTGAAGAAATTGCTATTGAAATCAAGAAGCATTTACCTGAATTTACCATTACCTATAAACCTGATTTTAGACAGGCTATTGCAGACAGCTGGCCAGGATCAATAGACGATAGTGTAGCGAGAGAGGACTGGTCATGGAGTCATGATTATGACCTTGAGAAAATGGTTGAAGAAATGCTAGATAACCTTAAATAACTCTCTTATAGACATACGGTGTTTATTATATTTGCGGTATTAAATTATTAGATATGTCATTCTCAAGTTTATTTGAATCTGGTGAAAGCGCCAGAAATAAAAGTCATTTTGCTACTTTAGTTAGTATTGCGCAGTCACACGATAATATGAGCGCTCAAGAAACTGTGGTTCTAGAGCGTTTTAAGTCTAAACTGGATATATCTGATTCAGATTATGCAGCGATACTTAAAAACCCGTCTGCATATCCAGTAACGCCTCCTACAGATAGTGAAGAGCGTATCCAGTGGCTACACGATTTATTTAAAATCGTATTTGCAGATCATGCTATGGATGATAATGAGCACAAATTATTAAGAAGATATGCTACAGCGATAGGTTACAATGACGAAGATGCTAAATACCTAGTCGATCGTTCTATCGAAATTTTCTCTGGTCACCTTAACCTAGAAGATTATAGGTATCTATTAAATAAAGATCGTAAGTAAATTTTTTACTTAAATTTTTTAAGATTAAGCCTTTTATAGATGGTGTTCAATAATTCATCATCTGTATAAGGCTTTTTTACTACGTCTTTAAATCCTGCTTTGCGATATTCTACCAGGTCAGATGCTGATGTTTTAGTAGATACAGCAATCATCGGGATCTTTTTATTATGGTCGTTAGCAAACTCTTTTATCAAACTTATAAGCTCCAAGGCGTCCACTTGTGAAATAGATGATGACATAAGTATTAAGTCATAATCATCTTTATCTACAGCTTCTAATAGATTTTTAGGATCTGTGAATACACGAGTGTCAAAATTACCTGTGCCTACTAAGATTTTTAAGGCTGTCATTTGCGTGACGCTATTATCTTCGGCAATTATAGTTCTTACTTTCTCAGTAAGATTTATTTTGCTATTTTCAGCTGTTTCTTCTGTTTCTTCAACGATTTCTTTATCGTGAATAGGGAATACTAATTTGAGATTTGCAACTTGTTGTGTGCCTCCTGATTCTAGTGGTTTGATTAGAATTTCTCCATCCATTAACTGGGCGAGCTCTCTAGCAATTGAAAAGCTTAAGCCTGTAGTTTTTTCAATATCACCATTATCTAGGTTTGTATAGGTTTCAATATCTTGATCATTTAATATGTCAGGTATAATACCATTGTTATTAATAACCTCGATTCTTAGACTTACTTTATTTGCTCGTCTTTGATTTTCTTTAATGTTTATTTCAATACTATCTCCTTTGTTGTGCCTTAAAGCGTTGTCTAGAAAATTAGTGATGATTTGCTCAAATCGTCTTTTATCACCTATTATCGTTTTAGGTACATTTTCATCAACTTTTAAATTGATAGTTAGGTCTTTAGTATTGCTGGTTGTTGAGTAATTTAAATGTACATTTTTGAGAAGCTTTCTTAAAGAGAAAGGATTGCTGTCTAGAGATAGCGAACTATTCTTAAGTATAGATAAATCTATAATGTCATTTAATATGTCCCTTAACTTATCACTTTGATCTTTAATTGCTTCAACGAGCATTTCTTGATCTAAATTGAGTTCAGTCTTCAATAGCATTGAAGAAAATGAGCTTACTAAGGTTAATGGGTTGCGCAGTTCATGAGAAAAGTTACCTATAAACCTATTCTTAAATTCTTCTTGCTCTTTTAAGATTTGGTTTTTAAGCTCTAGTGTTTCTTGAAAAATGATTGACTCATTACGTTTTTGAGCAATAAGTTGAACTCTATTATAAAATTTTGTTCCTTCTCTAAAAATAATGACAGCAGTATCGTCATCATTTTTTATAAAATCAATATCAAATATGCGGTCATTTAAATGAACACACTCTAGTTTTATATGATTGCTTTGTTCTAAAAAATATACGTCTATACTTTCAAAGAAAGGATGAAAATCTTTTATAGAAGAATCTTTGTTGACCTCAAATAGCTGTTGATCTGTTGTAAGAATGGTGCCTTGCTTGTTAATGGAAATAAACTGTAGATCTTTTGTGCTATAATCACGTTGTAATGCATGCATCGCCATTAGGTTAAAAGTTTAGCAATTTTTTCAAATAGACGTTGAACGTTGTTACCTTCTTTAGCACTGACTAGCATATCTAAAAACGCTAGTTCTTCCTTCTTCTCAGATATACTTCCTTTAGGTAAAAGGTCAGATTTGTTTCCTATACTTATGATAGGGACATTATTAAAATTCTCTTTGAGGTAATTAGTTTGGGATTCTATATTTTCATAAGTAACTGGACGGGTAACGTCACAGACAAATATAAATCCGTGAGTTCCTAATAAATATGCTTTTCTAATTTCTTCTATGTCATCAGTACCTTCAGTATCCCATAGAATTAAATTAACTTCTTTATCGTTAACATGTACTGTTTTTTTAAGTATGTGAACTCCTATAGTCACTTTGTAGTCTGCAGAAAATGCATCTTCCACAAAACGCCTTATAAGGGAAGTTTTTCCAACTCCAAAATGTCCTACGATGACGATTTTTTTGATATCATATTATTGGTTACTGAATTTAAGAGCACTATACCTGGTTAATAGTAATTCTTCTAGTGCTTCTCTCGAATCTAATAGATTCTTTTTATTTATTTCTTGTGAGACTTCTAGGTTGAAATTTTCAAGTTCATTTTCTAGAGTCTCTGTAAATGTACCACTTACGGCTGTCGCAATATAATATTTATGAAAACTATGTAAGTGTATTTCATATAAATCGTATTCTATCGATTGTAAATCGTGATTAGATTGTTTAAAGGCGTCTTCTACAAATCCTTTAATTGCTGTTAGCATACCGCTAATCATGTCTTGGTCTACTGTTTCTTTTAAATGAAAACTTCCTATAAGAATACCAGAGCCTTTCTCAATTATAAATACCTGTTCAACTTTTGCGTTACCTAAATCGCTTATTATAATTTCATTTTCACTAACTCCTGTAAAAATCGACTTGAATTTACGTTTAAGCCCTTGTATAGAAAATGTATCCTTTGCTGTTTTATTCACCTGCTCTGATAAGACCTTAATCTCTTGCGAGATGTACTTTTTGATCATTTTACCTAAGATGGGATAAAGTGCTTCAACAACTTCGTCTTTGGAATTTTCGATTTGAATTTTCAATGACTCTGTAATTACTGGTCCTAAGTTTTCAGGGATATTTTTTGTAAACTCTTCTAATTCTTCTTGGATGATAGGAGAAACTTTTTCAGAAAGCCTATGGCGTTCCCTTAAGATTTCTTCTAATACATTGATTTTATGAGTAATACTTTCTGCGTATTCTCTGTCATCTGTAAGTAAGATGGTCTTCAATAACGCCAGTTTTTCATCTTCGGTCATGGCGGTATTGTGTTATTAAGCTTTGATTTTTTTACCTAACTCTATAAGTGCTTCACCTAACATATCTCTGCTTGTTTTCTCATCTTCAATAGTATCTAAACGATCCTCTAACTTATTTTCTAAGTCAGTAATACGTATGTTTAAATCAGTCGATAGACTATCGATGCTTTTACTTAGCTCATCACGAGTATCATCAATAAAGCTTTGTAGTTCTTGTTTTTTCTTTAACAAGTCTGCTTTTAATTCTTCAAACTCGTTGTTATACTGTTGGATGTTCTCTCCAAAAATGAGGTTTTTTATAGCCTCTATTTTTGAGTTGCTATCTACACCTTCAGTTGCAGCATTTTGGGTTTTAGATATTTTACTCATTTTCATTTCTCATTTGAAAAGTAAAAATACTAGAAAAATATTACTTATCGTGCTTTTGAATGAATTCCTCGACTTTAGCGACCATGTTTTTACTACCACAGAAAAAAGGAACACGTTGATGAAGTTCTGTAGGTTTTAAATCCATAATTCGAGTATGCCCATCACTAGCGGTTCCACCGGCTTGTTCAGCAATAAAGGCCATAGGGTTACACTCATATAAAAGACGCAGTTTTCCATTAGGAGCTTTGGCGCTTTTAGGATACATATAAATGCCGCCTTTAATCATATTTCTGTGAATATCAGATACTAAACTTCCTATGTAACGACTTGTGTAAGGTCGGTCACCTTCATCTTGCTGGCAATATTTAATATAATCTTTAACGCCTTGAGGGAAATGAGTGTAATTACCTTCATTTACACTGTAGATGTTGCCATCTTCAGAAAATTTCATGTTGGGGTGAGATAGATAATACGTTCCTAGCGCTGGGTTTAATGTAAATCCATTTACTCCATGACCGGTTGTGTAAACTAGCATGGTTGATGTACCATATACAATATATCCAGCGGCTACTTGAGAACTACCAGGTTGTAAAAAGTCTTCTAATTGAACAGGTGTCCCTACAGGTGTTACACGTCTATATATAGAAAATATAGTACCTACAGATACATTGACGTCAATATTTGAACTACCGTCTAATGGATCCATTAATACCACATATTTGTTACTGTGGTTCTCTTTATGACCTTCTATAGTTATAAAATCATCATTTTCTTCACTAGCAATACCACAAACAATCTCGCGATTAGTAAGGGTTCTTATAAATGTGTCATTTGCTAGCACATCAAGCTTTTGTTGATCTTCTCCTTGAGTATTGATCTCGCCAGCGCTACCAGTAATGTCTACTAATCCTGCTTTGTTGACCTCGTGATTGACCATTTTTGCTGCTAGTCTTATTGAGTTGATAAGTCTAGAAAGTTCGCCACTGGAATATTGAAATTCAGATTGATTTTCAATGATAAATTCTCCTAATGTTTGATTTTTACGTGCCATAATGGATTGAGGTGTGTTGCAAATATTAAAAAATATTCTCCATACATATAACGTTGTAGTAAGATAGTTTTAAGAATTTGTACATTACTCTATTATATATTTACTCAACTTTTAATAATATGATACAGATAAAAGAAGCTAGAGTAACTGATTATCCTAGAGTGTTAGAGCTTATTCAAGAGTTAGCTACTTTTGAAAAAGAGCCTGATGCGGTTGAAGTTACCGTAGATGACTTAATTAAACATGGTGGTGGTGAACATCCATTATTTAAATGTTTTGTTGCTTTTTATAATGATAAGATTGAGGGAATTGCACTATGTTACCCTAGGTTTTCAACTTGGAAAGGCAAGACAATACATCTAGAGGACCTTATTGTTACTCAAAGTTTAAGAGGAAAAGGTCTTGGGAAAGCATTGTATAATCAGGTGATGCAATATGCTTATAATGAAAAAGTACGTCGGGTAGAATGGGTTGTACTTGACTGGAATGAAGGTGCGATAGATTTTTATAAAAATACGGGAGCTACAATATTAGAAGATTGGCATCTCGCACAAATGGACGAAGAATCGCTCTGTAATTATGTTTTAAGAAATGAAGATATTTAAATTTGGTGGTGCGTCAGTAAAAGACGCTGCAGGTGTACGTAATGTCTTGCAAGTCGTTCAAACTATGGGCTATGATGGTTTAGGGATAGTAGTCTCGGCCATGGGCAAAACAACTAATGCGTTAGAAGAAATTATTAATCGTTATCAAAATAATGATAGTTCTTATTTGACTCTTATTGATGATCTATTTGCTCAACACCTTGATATTGTTTCTGACCTAGAGAGTAATGATGCTAGTGAAGATGTTTTGATACGCTTTCGCGAAAGCGAACTTAAAAAAGACCTGAAAGCTACCATAGAGTCCTTAAAAGGTACTATGCTGCGCAACCAAAGTAAAAATCATGCATTTATTTATGATCAAGTAGTTAGTCATGGAGAGCTGCTATCAACCATGATCGTAGCAAGTTATTTTAATGCTCATGACCTGCCAGTTGAATGGATGGACGCACGACAATTAATTAAAACAGATCACAAGTATAGAGATGCAGCCGTAGATTGGAAAGAGACTGAAAAATCAATCAAAAGCAACTGTGCTGGTAAACTTTTTTTAACTCAAGGATTCATAGGATCAGATGATAATGGTTTTACCACAACATTAGGTAGAGAAGGTAGTGATTATACTGCGGCAATTCTTGCATATGCTCTAGATGCTCATCATGTAACAATATGGAAAGATGTACCTGGAGTATTAAATGGTGATCCACGTGTATTTGATAATACTATATTGCTAGAGCAAATATCATACCGCGAGGCTATAGAATTAGCTTTTTATGGAGCTAGTGTTATACATCCTAAAACATTACAGCCTTTGCAAGGTAAACAGATTGAATTGAGAGTGAAATCATTTTTGAATCCACAGGCTCAAGGTACTGTAATTAAAGAAGGTGATGCTTTACGACCTATGACGCCTTGTTACATAGTACGTAAAAATCTAGTTTTCTTAGAGGTGTCTGCTCGTGACTTTAGCTTTATAGGAGAAAATAACATTAGTGATATATTTCATCAATTAAGTGAAAGTAAAATGCAAGTAGGTTTGCTGCAAAACTCTGCAATTAGTTTTACCATTTGTGTTGAAGATAAGTATCATAAACTTTCTGAATTGTTAGAGGATCTAGAGGCCAGATACAAGGTTAACGCGGTAAGTGATGTTTCACTTTATACTATCAGACATCATAGTGATAATGCAATTGAGTCTATAGAAAATGGGAAGGATGTACTTTTAAGACAGCGCACTCAAGAAACTTTACAGCTAGTAGTTAAAGGATAAAGTTGAGCAGTTATCAATTATACTATATTTGTATTCTACTATCTAATTTAAAGAATGGGTCTGGTAACAGCAAAAGAGGTCGCAAAAGCGATTCATATAGATAAATATGGTTTCCTGGGTACGCTTGGTGGCTGGTCACTTATGAAGTTATTGCGCATTTCCACGCTCAATAAACTTTATAACAGACATAAACATTTAAAAGATGTAAAGTTTCTTACAGCTTTACTTGAAGATTTACAAATTGAGTTTGAAATACCTGAGGAAGATTTAAGGCGTATTCCTAAAACAGGTGCGTTTATAACGATATCAAATCATCCTTTAGGAGGAATTGATGGTATTTTGTTGATGAAGTTATTACTGGATAAAAGGCCAGACTATAAAATTATAGCAAATTTCTTATTGCATCGTATAGAGCCTTTAAAACCTTTTATAATGCCGGTAAATCCCTTTGAGGATCGTAAGGACGTAAAATCTTCTACCGCTGGTTTTATGCAGGCAATTAGACATCTTAAAGGCGATATGCCATTAGGTATATTCCCTGCAGGAGAAGTGTCAACTTATAAAGATGGTAAGTTAGTGGTAGATAAGCCATGGGAAGAAGCTGCAATGAAATTAATTCAACGTGCTGAGGTGCCTGTGATACCTATCTATTTTCATGCAAAAAATAGTAGACTGTTCTATAGATTAGCAAAAATATCTGACACTTTCAGGACTGCAAAACTACCGTCTGAAACTTTAACTCAAAAGCGCCGCATTATTAAAGTGCGTATAGGTAATGCTATATCTGTTAAAGATCAAAAAGAGCACGAGAGTCTAACTGGTTTTACTGAGTTTTTAAGGCGTAAAACTTATATGCTTTCTAAAGCATATGATAAAGAGTCTACAAAACTTAAAGATATACCTAAGACCATAAAACTTCCTAAAAGTCCAAAAAAGATCATAAAGCAGGTAGATCCCGCAAAAATGATTAAAGAGGTGGATCAATTAAGAAGTGATGATAAGCGCCTTTTACAATCTAAAAATTATGAGGTATTTCTCGCAAAAAGCGATAAAATGCCTCATGTAATGACAGAGATTGGTAGGTTGCGTGAAATAACATTTAGAAAAATAGGTGAAGGGACAAATAAAGCGATCGATTTAGATCATTACGATAATTATTATCATCAAATGTTCTTATGGGATAATGAGGTACAAGCGGTAGCTGGTGCATATCGTATGGGAATGGGTAGTGAGATTTATGAAGCTCGTGGTATTGAAGGTTTTTATCTTAATGAGCTGTTTAAATTTGAGCCTGAGCTATACAAAATGATGAATCAGTCTATAGAAATGGGACGTGCGTTCATCATACCAGAGTATCAACTTAAACCGATGCCTTTATTTCTTTTATGGAAAGGTATTGTACACTGTACTTTGCGTTTTCCAGAGCATAAGTATCTCATAGGTGGTGTGAGTATAAGTAACAAATTTTCAAACTTCTCAAAATCATTAATGATTGAGTTTATGAAAAGTAATTACTATGATCCATACATTGCTCAATATATCACGCCTAAGCAAGAGTTTAAAGTAAAGCTAGAAGATGCTGATAAGGATTTTATTTTTGATGAGTCTGAGGCTGATTTAAACAAATTTGATAGGTTAATAGATGAACTAGAACCTAATGAGTTGCGCCTACCAGTGCTAATTAAAAAATATGTCAAACAAAATGCTAAAGTTATAGCGTTTAACGTTGATCCATTGTTTAATAATGCCATTGATGGTCTTATGTATATACGTATTGCAGACCTGCCTGAAAGTACCGTAAAACCTGTGATGGAAGAGTTTCAAGCCGAGATGGAGGCACGTTATTTTAGAGATAATGAAGACAGCGAAGAATAATATGAGATTCTTCATTCTAGCTATATCTTTATTTTTCTTTCATCATCTTTGCAATGCACAAATACTTAAAGGTAGGGTTGTAGATTCCTTAACACAAGAGGTGATTAGTGGAGCGTCAGTCTATATCGATGGAACGTCCAAAGGTGTTATAACGGATTTAGATGGTAATTTCAGATTCGATTATCCCGAAAATGTAAAATCTGCATTAGTGATCAGGATGATGGGATATAAAACTATTCGATTTTCTAAACCACTAGAGGCTGATTTAAGTAAAATTGCTTTAGTTCAAAAAGCAGATGAGCTAGATCCTGTAATGATCAATCCAGATCCTTGGTCTCGTAAAAAGAAAGAACAATATTTTAAAAAATATTTTTTAGGCACCTCAACCATTGCTGCAGACTGTAAAATACTTAATCTAGACGACGTGAAAATGCGTTTTAATCCTGTAACAGGTTTAATGACAGCTAGGTGTAATAAGCCCATTATGGTTAGAAATAAACATTTAGGCTACTTAATTAGTTATGATCTGATAGATTTTGAACTACAGTTTGAGAAAAGGATTTTAAGACCAGGACCTGGCATTATTCTACCTGACAACGTAAGTGTCTTAGAAAGCTTTCATCTTGAAGAGGCCTATTTTTTGGGGTCTTCATTTTTTCAAGAACTCAGTAATAAACCGTCCCGTCGCAAAAAATATGTTAGAAGAAGAAACAACTTATATAAAGTAAGTGAGCTGCGGTTTTTTAGGGCATTAGCTACTGATCAGTTGCAGGATAAAGGATATGTGCTTTATTATGATAAGTTTGCAGTAGACATAAAAGATCATATACGTGTTAAGCAATTAAAAACATACTCGGTAATTGGTTTTAGACATGATCAATATCCTATCATTGATGCTAAAAATAACAGAACAGATATCTATTTAAGTGGTGAACAAATTATAGTTGATCAACACGGTAACAACCTGTCAGGTAAAGCGATTAAATTCAATGGTTTTATGGCAGAATTGAGAGTAGGTGGAATGCTGCCTCTTGACTTTAAGCCCGAAGAGAATTAATCTTGTTTCTTATTTTTCTTAAGTTTTTTCTTAACCTTTTTAATGGCTTTAGTCTTTTCAATCTTTTTTAATTCAGATTCTATAAACTCTTCACAGTAAGCTTGAATTATCTTTCTCGCTTTTGCAAAAGCGCCTTCATCACCATTATTAAGTTCTTCAATATTAGAAATAGGAAATTCTATAATGCTAGCTTTATTAGAGATCGAGTGTGGTATGCGACTAGCTATATTTTCTCCCAAAGTAATGATGTAGTCAAAAGGTATTTTTTTATAGTCGTCGATATGGTTAGAAGAATAATCTGAAATATCAATTCCCACTACATCCATGCTATCTATCACTGTAGTGTTAATTTCTTGAGGCTCTAAACCAGCGCTATAGATTTGTGCGCGCTCATTGGTGAAATAATCCATAAATCCATGTGCCATTTGACCAGCAGTGGCATTAGATATAGAAAGAACTAGTATATGAAGCATTGAGGATTCACTAGATTAGTAATAAGTACTAGATTAATGTTAAGCCAAAGTTAAGACGACTATTCATGTTACACAATAAATACTTTAAACCTTAACATTAAAGTTGTTAAAAAACTGTTTTTCAGCAACTTATTAAAACCATGGTTTTTTGTTAATTTGATAGGTTTGATGAAATTCTTCTTCAGATTTTGTGAGGTAAATGATCCCTTCTATAATACCTATAATCCCAGCGCCACCACAAGTTAATATACCTGCGATAAGTAGAATGATCCCTTCTTTATTATAACCTAGAACAAATTTATGTATACCTAGATAACCGAAGAATATACCTAATACTCCAGCAAGTATTCTTTTATTGTTAGTGTCCTTTGTAAAATTGTCATATTCTCTCTTGAAATCATCTGCAGCATGTGACGCAGCTTCTTTCGCCTCTTCATAACTTTCTTTTGCTGCCTCTTTTGCACTGTTAAAACTATCTTTTGTGCTATCGTATCCATTATCGCTCATACTATTCTAATTTAAAGGTGTTAAGGATTTGTTCTATTTTTCAAATAATTCTTCATTAGCCGGTTCCCAAAGTTCAACTTTACGACCATCAATGTCTATAATCCAGCCAAATTTACCGTAATCAAATTCTTCTATTTCTCCTGCAATTTCAACTCCAGATTTCTTTAATTGATCAATTAAACGCACTAAATCATTTACACGATAATTGATCATAAATTCTTGATCGCCTGGGTTGAAATAAGTAGTGTCTTTCTTAAAAGGACTCCATTGTTGAGAAGCTTTTTCTTTTGTGGGTCCTGTCCAGAAGGTGCAGCCGTACTCATCTACTGGAAGGCCTAGGTGTTCTTCATACCATGCTTTAGTGGCAGCAACATCTGCACATTTAAAAAACACGCCTCCTATACCTGTTACTTTTGCTTTCATAATTAGTGGTTTTTAATAATTTTACTAGCGATGACTTGTGCTAGTTTATACTTAGACTCTACCGTCCAGCCTGCTACGTGCGGACTTAATAAAACATTGTCCATTTTCAATAGTTTTTTAAAGGGTAAAGGCATTTCACTATCAAATAAGGAAGTAAATGAGCTTTTTTCATATTCTAAAACATCTAATCCAGCACCTCTTATTTTCCCTAACTCTAATGCTTCAACTAGGTCTGCCGTGATAACAGATTTACCTCTAGCCGTATTAATAAAATAAAATGATTTATTAAAACCATTTATAAATTCTTTATTAACCATGCCTGTGGTTAAGGCAGTTTGTGGTGTGTGTAGGCTTAACACATCTGCCTGAGATTGTAATTCTTTTAAAGACACTTGCGTGGCGTTTTCATCTTCTAGTCCGTTTTTAAGATCATAAAAAATGACTTTACAATCAAAACCAGAAAGCTTTCTAGCAAATGATTTTCCCATATTACCATAACCTATTAGTCCTACAGTTTTGCCTTCTAGTTCTAATCCGCGGTTTTCTTCTCGCAACCATATACCATTACGCACTTCTTGATCTGCTCTATTCAGGTGATTAAATAGAGATAAAAGCATTCCTAAGGCATGTTCACCTACTGCATTACGATTACCTTCAGGTGCGTTATAACAGGAGATCTTAAGTTGGTGAGCGGTATTTAAATCGATGTTTTCTAGTCCAGCGCCTACACGACCTATGAATTTAAGTTTTTTTGCAGCTTGTAAAAACTCTTGATCTATCGGGAATCTACTGCGCACGATAATACCATCATAGTCATGTATGATTTTTAAGATATCTTTTTTTGATGTTGTATAATCATAATAATTACTATAACCAGCATCTTCTAGCATATGTGCTAGAATATCGTGGTTTGAATCTAGGTGTAAAACTTTCATGTTTTAAAAATACAGTTTTAAAACTGTTCTCGTCTGTGCACGAACTGACATTTGTATTAATAATCAATCATATTCAGTTCCTGCTCAAAATCATATTGTAGGTCTTCATGTAAGGTACTTATACGTACTTTGATAAGGACAATCTGACGGTCGCAAATATCTCTCAAGACTTTACTCTGTGAGTAATAGGGTTGAAAATCCTGCAGTAACCTGCAAAAATGAATCAATACAGATACTTCAGTTTCTTTATTTCCAGAATAGCGTATGTATTTTTTAGCCTCTTTGAGAATTTTTCTGATTCCTTTTTTTGCATAGTAAATATTGCGTGTGTTTACTGCGAGGAATTGCTCATCTAGATGTGCTTTAACAGAGTCTACATAATCGTCCTCGTGATGTGCTTCAAAGAGCAAGTAAGTAAGCAGTTCTTTATTTTCTTTTTTAAAACGTGATAAGCGTAGGACGATTTCCATGAGCTCTTTCTCGTCCTTATACTTAAGTTCGTCTTTGAGTTCTTTAACGCTGGCCGTTTTCATGTAGTGAGATGGTTTTTTACGCTTTCGCGAAAGCAAGATTAATAAAACCTCATTGCTATATTCCTATAATCGCCTTTGCAATTAAAAAGTAGATTAAGATACCAAAAATATCATTACTTGTAGTAATAAATGGTCCTGTAGCCAGTGCAGGATCGATGCCTCTTTTATGCAATGCTAGTGGTACAAATGTACCTACCAGACCAGCCACAATAATAACCGCAAACAATGATGCCGATATTGCTAGCGATGTCAAAAATTCACGTTCTGCAAAGAAGGTGTAAGCAAATAATAAAATGGCGAGTATGACGCCATTAAGCATAGCGAGCAGCACTTCTTTTATCAATCTATTTCCTATAGAGCCTTTCAAATCATCATTTGCAATACCTTGAACGATGATCGCACTAGACTGCACACCTACGTTACCAGCCATAGCGGCTATAAGTGGTGTGAATAAGAATAAGACTGCATACTCTTTAATCAGGTGCTCAAAACCACCCATAATTGCCGCAGCACCTATTCCACCTACTAGACCTAAAACTAGCCATGGTAATCGCGCTTTAGTTAAATCCCAGATGCTGTCATTTGCCTCAACGTCTTGAGAAATACCACTGGCAAGTTGGTAATCTTTCTCTGCTTCTTCTGTTATAAAATCTACTATATCATCGATGGTTACACGACCTACTAATCGGTCTAATTCATCTACAACAGGTATGGCCTCTAGATCATACTTACGCATGATACGAGAAACTTCTTCTCCAGATGTTTTAACGGTTACATAATCAACCTTAGGTTTACACACATCTTTAATAGGTGTGTTTGCTGGACTGGTTAGTAAATCTTTAAGCGACAAGCGGCCTTTTAATTTATCGTTATTATCCACTACATAAATAGAATGTACACGAGTAACATTTTCTGCTTGAGCACGCATTTCACTTACACAACCGGTAACGGTCCAGTTCTCGTTTACTTTAACGAGCTCTTTGGCCATTAAACCACCAGCACTGTTTTCTTCATAACGTAGAAGGTCTACAATATCCTCAGCATGTTGTTCATCTATAAGCTCAGAGATAACTTCTTGAGCAATGTTATCAGGAAGCTCGTTTAGAATGTCAGCTGCATCATCAGTATCCATTTCTTCCAGCTCGTCTGCAATTTCTTTAGGAGAAAGTGCATTAAGAACGCGATCACGCTGGTCCTCATCCAGCTCCATAAGAGCCTCACTGGTTTTCTCAGAATCAAGAAGCTTGACAATGTAAACTGCTTGCTCAAGATTAAGCTCATCTATAATCTCAGCAATATCAGCAAAGTGCAGTTCCTCAAGGATATGCTCTAGCTGCGCACTATTATCACTCTCGATGAGCGTGCGTATTTCTTCTAGAAAATCTTTGGTAATATTAAACTGCATGACTTATGGACTTGCTGCAAATATAAAGGTTATAGAATTTGAAAGCGAAATAGATGTTTTTTAAAAAACAGGTAATTATACCTATTGTAGGAATTGTTTTAATATCAGAACTTTATTACGATGCTTCACTAAATATTAATTTAATACATTTAACAAAATGAAAAAACCAAATTTATTGAAGTTAGGAGCTATTGCTTTTATCTTTTGTTCACTTTTGTTCACTAGTTGTGAAAGTGAAATTATTGAATCTTCCAATAGTGATTTACAGAAATCGGCAGGATCTGGAGATTCTTGTAATTTTCAACCTTATGGATTGTATTTTGAAAATGGGAAATCTGTAGATTGTGAAAATAATATGATGCACTTTCCATCATGGGATGCATTTGATTTAGCTGTTGAAACTCTAGAGGATCAAGTTGATAATCATGAAGACTCGTTTGTCATACCAAATGATCATTTAAGTGAAGACGCTTTAAATGATTTAGAAGAATCATCTGGATTTATATCAGATCAACCATTGATTGATTATGAAAATAGTCATGAATTTTGTTCTTTAAGAGCTATTGAGGCTGCTTTAGAAGACGCTTGGTTAGACAGTTCTGATCAACCAGGATGGAGTTTTGACGATTATCAAGAAAATGCTATTAATGTTGATCCATATGAACAAACGTTATTTAATCCATTTAATGAAATCATGATATGTAATGATATCTATAAATTTATTGAAACAGGCGTTTTAATTATAGATAGCACTCATCCCGATGCTGTAGCGGCGTTAACTGCTTCAAATAACGGTATAAGTCCTGAAGAGCTGGCGATTACTTATGGAGGAAATTCAGAAGATCCAGGAGCTTTGCAGTATAATGAAGACTTGATTTCTGGAAATTGTATCCTTAAAACTCGTAAAAGTATAGGGATTGATTTAGCTGCTAAATACAAATTAAGAGCGATTCATCAACTAGATAATAAAACTATTAATGGACCATCACTTAATAAGGCTAAAAAGTACAAGGCGTTTACTAAAAATTACCACAGAAAAACAAATAACAGTAAGTGGAAAAAGCGCAGAATAAAAAGAAGTGCAGGATTTGATGGAAGAAGACACGATGTTAACGACCCAATATTATGTGGGATGTTAATTGATACTGACGTGACAGGAAGATACAAAAAAAGAAGAAGATCTTCTGGTAAGATAAAAGTAGTTTTAGTATCTGGAGGCGCACCTGGTGTAGGCACCGAAACGGGAGAACTTGTTTCAACGCATCGTCAAAGAACTTTTAATGAAACGATCAGTTTTGAATAAATATAATTTTCTTAAATACATACTAGCGTTGATATTTATCAACGCTAGTATTTTTATCACTAAAGCACAAAGAGCAAAGGATAAACAATCCTTTCCATTGGGTATAATGATTGGTGCACATTCTGTAGATTGGAGTAATACAAATGAAAACAGTGCTATTCAGTTAGAATATCAAGATAGAATTAGCTCTACTTTTGGTTTAAAATATCAATTTTATAACTATAAAAATTTAGAATTTTATACAGGATTTAAAGTAAGGTTGTCATCGTCTAGTTTATACTATAAGATCGATTCAGAAGATTTAGGAGTCAATTTAAATTTTAATAGATATGTCATATTTTCTCCTTATTGGACCTATCATCTACCGTTAGAGGTCGAATACCCAATTTACCAACGAGATAAGTTTAGGATTCAGGCAAAATTAGGTTATGAATTACAATATTATGGAATCACAACAGGTAGCGATACAAGAGTAGCACTTTCGGTAGACAATATTCCACGTTTAGTAGCTGAAAATAGAGAACATCAAAGTTTTATTACTAGCGGAATTAATATCGGTTTAGGTTTTGATTTTTACACAGAAAAATATGCTCGTTATAGAATAGATTTAATATACCACAATCACTTTCAAACACTAGAAAAAGAAAAAATAACTACTCAAAATTTAAATATAAGCCCTAATACGACTTCTACACATCGATGGACTGGAAATTACTTAGGATTAGAATTAAGTTATTTTCCAAGACCTAGACAAATAGATCAGGTTAAAAAAGAAAAAATTAAGAAACAACATGGAGAAATTAAAAAAGGTGCTGAGTATTTATTTGAAGATGTTTTTCCACTAGGGATTGGTCTTACCGCTTATGACCATTATTTCACAAATTCAGACTCTTTTGGTTATGCTTACAGCCGTCAACAGAAAAATTCTTTTGGGATTAGCCTTAATTATAACTATTTACAAACGGGTAAGTTTAATTTTGGAGTTGGGATAGGATATAAAAACATCAGCACAACGGCTAATTTATTTATTCCTGCTGCAAATGCTTCTGAGAGTGAAGATGTAAACTTAGGTTTTGACAGAGATTTTGACATATTTAATTTGACTTTAAAAGCAGAGTTTGTTAAGGCTTTAAGTAAAAAGCATTTTTTAAGTGCTTCTCTAGCCTTAGAAGCAAACTCTATTCAAGATGATGATCTTAATGGTCAGTCATTTGTGTATAGAAATAATGCTGGAGATGATTTAGTTGCTATTCAATTTAAAGAGACAAGCTCCATAAATATTCTAACACCAGTATCATTAGGTTATTATTATAAATCTAGTAATGCAGGTTTATTTAATGTGAATCTCACCTATTCACCTTCAGATTACTTAGTTCAAGAAGAGCGCTTGATAAATTTAGGTTTAAATACTGGTCAAGGCACTAGTTCTGTACATTCATGGAATGGTAGCTATTTAGCTTTAACTTTAAATTGGTATCCTAATCGAAAGAAGAAATAAATAAGTTTTATAATTTCTCAATCTCAGTAGCGAGTTTTACAAAGACATCAACGCTTATTTGTTCTGGTCGTAAATTGAAGATTTCTTGTTCACGCATTTCGTCGGGTAAATTCATAGATTTTAAAGAATTTCTCAAAGTCTTCCGACGTTGTTGGAAGGCGAGTTTAACTACTTGTCTTAAAATAGAGTAGGAGCAAGTGAGATTGTCATAATTATCCTTGCGTTTTAAGATCAACACACCACTATCCACTCGTGGCGGTGGATTAAATACTTGTGGTCCTACGGTAAATAAATACTCAGCATCATAATAAGCTTGTGCTAGAACAGATAGAATTCCGTAGATTTTAGAACCGTGTGGTGCGCAAATACGTTGCGCTACTTCTTTTTGAAACATCCCACCAAATTCAGGAATCTGCGTTCTGTTTTCTATGGTTTTAAAAACAATTTGTGTACTGATGTTATAAGGGAAATTACCAATTATGGCAAACGGTTCCTCACCATAAATCTCTTTCAAATCCTTTTTCAAAAAATCTGCTTCTATGACTTGAAAGGTTTTTTCATTGACAATCTTTACATGTTCCAGAGGGAAACTGTGCTTAAGATAAATCACTGATTCACTATCTAATTCTAGTGCCGTTACCTTCATGTTTTTGCGTATCACATGTTTAGTAAGCACACCAGTTCCAGGTCCTATTTCTAGAATTTGGTCATAACCTTCATAGCTTAATACATCAGCAATGCGTTGGGCTACATCTTCATCTTTAAGAAAGTGTTGTCCTAGATGTTTTTTTGCGGTAACGCCTTTATCGCTTCCTTTATGAGATGATTTATGTTTGTTGTATTTAGCCAATTGTAGTATTTATTATCAGTATTAGATGTAAGATTAAACCTAATTTAGATTAGTGTGTACGGTATATTCATCGAGTACGTCTAATTCTGTGCGGAATGATAAAACATTATTACCCCATTTATCTAATCCGGCTTTACGCAATGCTTCGGCATGATTTGAGTAATATGTTTCTAAAGTTTCTCTACTAATTGCTTTATATTGAATTGAGAATGTGCTAGATCCATCTTGCTCTTCTACAAGCACGCGTGTTAACTTAGCATCTTTAAAAAGACCAGTTCCTAAAACGTGTGCAATATGTTCACGTATCCATTCTAACCATTCCTCTTCTAAATGACTTGCCATGTTGCAAGTCACATTATATATTACCATAATTATTTTTTTAAAAAGCACTGAGGTTGTCATCACCTCTCAAACGTCTGAATCTTCTGCGTGCATCTACAAAGTGAATACTGTCTGCATAGTCATATATAATACGTTCATACAGCGCTTGTGCTTTACTTATGTCGTTCAGTTTATCTTCATATAGCAATGCTAGTTTATAAAAAGCATCGTCTGCTAGAATACCATCTGCAAAGTTATCGATGATAGTTTGATAGTTGTTCTTAGCTGCGTCTAGATTACCTTCCATCTCATATAAGTTTGCCTGATTGAGCAAAGCCTCATCTTCAATAGGATCTCCCTTATGATTTTGTAGCAATTGATCATAAAGCGATATAGCTTCAGATCGTTTATTTTGATATTGTTTTAAATCTGCTTTAGCAAAGGCTTTCAAAGCTACAAATGTGGTGTCTTCTAGACTATGATCGTTTATGGTAAGACTTAATTCCATGGCGTCGTTTGCGATAAGCTTTGATGTAGCACTGCGCAATACTTTTAACTGTGTAAGACTCCAAGGAAAGTCGCCCTGATAATAACTAGTGCGTGCTACTCTATATTGAGCTTCTTGAGCAAGCTCATCGTTAGGTAAATCTGTTTGCACCTGACTATACAAAATTAACGCGCGATTGAATTGCTCTTGTAGTACTAGAATATCTGCGAGCAACATTTTAACTTCAGCTTTTTGAAATTTGCTTAGTCTTTTATTTTCAAGTTCAGATAATATTGCTATTGCGGTATCTGCATCACCAGCTTTAAAGGTGAGAAAATCTGCATAGTCTAATTGTAGCATGAAAGTCTGGCCATCGCGACCATATTTAGTTAGTAACTGTTCATAATTAGATTGAACTGTACTGTAGTCATTGACCGTTGCATTATCTGCATTAATTTTTGCTAGCAAACTCTCAGCTATGTATCGAGTAGTACTTACCTGGGACTCTTGGATTAAATATTCTAAAATTTCTTTTGCAGCATCAAAATCTTTCTCTTCAATTGCTGTAACAGCTAGTTCTTGTAAGTCTACCGTACTTTCTTTAGAGCGCACATAGATGGCTTTCTCTTGAATGAAAGCTTTTTTGAAATCTTTTTGTTGAATAAATAGCCAGCTTAAGAGCTGATTGTATATGGGGTTTTGCTTTTCGCGTAAGCGTAATAGTAACGTTTTTCTTAATAGTTTATTAGCTTCATTATCAGGATCATCTGTGATGTATCTAAAGAAAATTGCTTGTGCTCTACCGCGATAGGAAATGTTACTTTCTATCAAATCTATATACTGTACAAACATTTTCTCTAGATTGCCTTGTTGCCCATAAAGATTTGCTAATTGAATTTTGAAATTAGCATTGGGATTTGCAGCCATACCTTTTTCGTATGCGGTAATAGCTTCATCTATTAAATTGCGTCGTTCTAATCGATTTGCGATTTGGTAAGTAAAGTTAGGTAAGGAGTCTATGAGTGCGATAGCCTCTTTATAATAAGGTGCAGCCAGTGAATCCTTACCTTGTAAAGTTAGATTATAACCTCTTTCAATAGTTAGAGTTTTATTATTGCGCATCAACTTTTCAGCATCATTAATTAAAGAATCTACCTGCTGGTATTGCTCTAGTTGTTGATGAATATCGATGACTTTATAAAGGTTATTGATATTGCGCTTATTTTCTTCATAGATTTTATTATAAATCTTGAGCGCTTTACCATATTCACCTTGATCCATATAATTCTCTGCCAATCTAGGGTTTTGTGCAAAACCAAAGCTGTTGTATAACAGTAAAAAGAGAATTAATAAATGACGCATAGGTCTAAATATAGGGTTTTAATCAATGATGTCAAATCCACAGTATGGTTTCAATACTTCTGGGATTTTTATACCACTTTCTGTCTGGTAATTTTCTAAAATACCAGCTAGTATACGTGGTAGTGCTAATGAGCTACCGTTCAAAGTGTGTGCCAGTTCTGTTTTACCTTCGCTATTGCGAAAACGTAGTTTCAAACGGTTACTCTGGAATGTTTTAAAGTTAGAGACACTACTTACTTCTAGCCACTTGTCTTGAGCGGTACTATAAATCTCAAAGTCATAAGTAAGTGTAGAAGTGAATCCAAGGTCACCACCGCATAGTCTTAAAATACGATATGGTAATTCTAATTCTTCAAGTATGTTTTTTACATGGACAACCATGGCGTCTAGTGCACTGTCACTATGATCAGGATGCTCTATGCGCAGAATTTCTACTTTGTCAAACTGGTGTAAACGGTTTAAACCACGTACATCACTACCATAACTACCAGCTTCACGACGAAAACATGGAGTATAGCCTGTCATTGCTATTGGTAAATCTTTTGCCTCTAGTAAGTCACCACGGTAAAGATTAGTAATAGGTACTTCAGATGTAGGTATGAGGTATAAATCATCAACACCTACATGATACATTTGTCCTTCTTTATCTGGTAATTGTCCAGTTCCATAACCACTTGCCTCATTCACTAGGAGTGGTACCTGCATTTCTTCATAGCCTGCAGCAGTGTTTTTATCTAGGAAATAGTTGATTAGAGCACGTTGTAAACGAGCTCCTTTTCTTTTATATACAGGAAATCCTGCGCCGGTGATTTTTGTACCAAGTTCAAAATCTATTATATCATAATCCTTAACAAGTTCCCAGTGTGGTTTAGCACCTGCGTGTAAAGTAGGGATCACTCCATGTTGAGAGAGAACTTCGTTATCTTCATCACTATTTCCAGATGGTACACTGTCCTGTGGAATGTTAGGAATTGTATACAGTATATCCTGTAACTCAGTAACAGCTATATTAAGTTCTTCATTAAGTTGTTTGGACTTTTCTTTGAGCTCACCGGTTTGAGATTTAAGTTCATTTGCTTCAGCAGCTTTTCCAGACTTAAATAAATCGCCTATTTGCTTAGATAGCTTATTACTTACAGCAAGTGTTTCATCAAGTTGCGCCTGTAGAGAACGTCTTTTTTCATCTACTGAAATAGCGTTTTCTAACAATGGCATGGCATCAATGTTTCTTTTTTTGAGCGCTTGTGCAAAAGCATCTTTATTCTCGCGTATAGCTGCGATTTGTAACATGGTTTTCCGTTTTTAATTCTGAGCTTGTAAAATTACCATTTATTCCTTGTTCTCATAGAGAGAAGATGGTAAAATCCATTCGTGATGTGACCAGTGATTCCATTCTTGAGCAGCTACATCAACTTCTTTATCTGTAAACTGTTGTAGGGGACGACCATTAATACTGACTTTTGCATCAATATACACGGCGACATCTTCACCTTCAATAGCGTGAAACTCCTTGAGTTTTTGAGCAAATTGCCACATAAAATCGGGCTTTGTTTGTACGCTGTAGGATTGTTTTGTTGTTAAGTAATCTTTGTAATTAATTGCTTTGCGGGCGCCAGTTTTTTTATTTTCAACATAGTAAGTTGTAAAACCACGCCTGTTGCGCAACATCATACGCCAGCTTAAACGATGACCTTCTTCAGTCCATAGTACATCATCTTTTATAACCCAATGTCTTAATGGTAATAAAATCATAAGAATTAAAAAGCTAGTAGTTGCAATAATTAATGGCTTTTTAAATGATGGAACGATTATGTCGTCACCTTCATAAAATGACTTCTTTTTTAAAAAACGTTTTTGGATAGTCTTTGGGTTGAAAAAGAAAACTAAGAAAGCTAACGCTAGATACGGGAATATGCCTATTTTAAAAATAATTGAATTGAAGATATGAAAAAAGAATGACGCGATGACAGCAACCATGCGCGTTCTTTTCCATAACAATAAAGGCACGATTAAAATATCATAACTCAATCCATAAATCATAATTGCCCAGTGTGCCCATTCTTGTTGAAGGATAGTCCAATCACCAGCTCTTATTTTCATCAAATGCTTAGGAAATGAGGTGTCTATCCAATCAGGATAAAACTTTGCAACACTCGCATAAGAGTAAACAATAAATAAAAACGCAATTATGAATAAATAAATCCATCTACTCATATGTTCTTTACGTATCCTTGGGTTCCATTTTGCATCTAGTGAAACAGATCGATGTGCCGGTAAAAAAATCATGATGTAATTAAGTAACATCAATAGGTAATAGTGGTTGTTGTAAGATGTTTTTTGTAATAAGTAAACATAAGTCCATGCAATTGCATAAAAAATCATCGCAGTACGGTATTTAAAACCTACCATAACTAACAATCCTGCAATACCCATTATTATAAACAAGCCATACATTAATGGCGCAGGTAAAGGTTCTAAAAATTCAAATCCTATGAAAGTAAACGTGAATTTTGGTTGTAAAAAATGCTTATCAACCGCTCCTAAGGCTATATGTCCAAATGCCTCGCAAGCCAATAAAAAACCAAAAAATATTCGGAATAAAACCAGAGCAGAATTGTCTACTTGCCTGAACAACCATTTATCCCATTTGCTGTACATATGTTCTGGTCTTTAATTCATCTTCTTTCATCGCTGCTTTTAACTCTTCAATAGAATTAAATCTAACTTCATCTCTTAACCTCTTATGAAAAAACAGTTCTACTTGAGAGTTGTATAAATCTGCATTAAAGTCTAAGTAAAATGTTTCAATGGTTTTTTGTGACCCGTCAGAAACTGTAGGATTAAAACCGATATTAGTCATTCCATATACTTCAATTCCATTTATGATGCTACTAGTGATATAGACTCCATTCTTAGGTAATAATTTATAGGTTTCACTCACTTTTAAATTTGCTGTAGGGTAATTGATAGTTCTACCTATTGCCTTTCCTTGAACGATTATACCGTTAATACTGTAAGGTCTATTTAAGTAGTTTACAGTGGTTTCCATATCGCCATTTTCTATAGCATTACGTATTTTAGTACTACTTACCGTAACTTCTTCCACATCTTTTTTAGAAATCTGTACGACTTTGAAATTGAACTCTTTTCCATATTCTTCTAGTTCATTAATACTGGCTGCACGATTCCTGCCAAAACGGTGGTCGTAGCCTATAACGACCACAGCAGCTCTTAACTGATCTACTAGAATGTTTTTCACATAATCATGTGCGCTTGTTCTTGCAAAATCTAAAGAAAATGGATGCGTCACTATGTTTTCAATACCATTTGCGGCGATTAATTGCTGTCGCTCTTCAATAGTATTGATTAATTTTAACTCACTATCAGGCTGTAATACCATTCTAGGATGAGGGAAGAAGGTAAGCAATACACTAGTCAGTGATTGTTGCTGTGCAATTTCAGTAACTCGCTTTAAAATTTTTTGATGTCCGTGATGTACACCATCAAAAGTTCCTATCGTTACTACAGCGCCTTTTTCTGCCTCATATGAGGCGATGTTGTCAAATATTTTCAATGTATCAGAGCTCTTTTTTCAGGTAGTTGCAAATTAAAATATTATCGGTGAATTGTGCTAAAAAACAGCATGTTTATGAAAATGTTTGTACAGACCACAAACATGAAGTATTTTGTAAACTTATTATTCCCTATGAAATATCTTTTTACGATTGTAGTGCTGTTTAATTTCGCTTTCGCGAAAGCGCAAAATTTCTGGCAGCCTATTCTACAAACTCCTTATGAAAATTTAGAATCTCGCAATTTTGTACCAGAAAATTATTTATTATATAATTTAAATCTAGATGGTTTAAAACAATCTGTAGCCGCTGCGCCAATGAGATTTACGTCTAGCCATTCTTCAGTGATTGTGTCTATGCCCGATGCTAATGGAGATTTCAGAAATTTTGAAATTTTTGAAACTCAGATGATGGAACCTCAATTATCAGCAAAGTATCAAGATATAAGAACATATATAGGATTAAATGTTGAGGATGCCGCACATGTTATACGTTTTTCATTGACTTCACACGGATTTCATAATATTGAGTTTGCACCAGGTGTACTGACTGTTTATATCGATCCATTTACTAGAGACCATGAAGTTTATATTGTATATGATCGATCCTCTATACCTGAGATCAAGGAAGATTTTGAATGTTTTACTGATGAGGTTGCATTAATAGGGACTGATTTAAAGAATATAAATACGGTTTCTGAATCTGCAGATGATAGCGTGTTGCGCACTTATCGAGTTGCCATATCCTGTAATGCAGAGTATGGTAATCTATTTGCAGGGACAGGTACAGATGCCCAAAAGAGAGCAAATATTCAAGCGAGACAGGTGATAACTATGAACCGTGTAAATGGTGTTTATGAGCGTGACCTTGCTGTCAATATGATTTTTGTAGCAAATAATGATTTACTATTATATTTTGGAGACACCTCTTTAGATCCTTATACAAATGATTTTAATAATAGAACACAAGATTTAATTGATGGTAATCTTGCTGGCCAAGGTTTTCCAGGGATAGGCAATGCTAATTATGATATAGGTCATAATTTTAATACTTCTGGTGGCGGTAATGCTGGTTGTATAGGGTGTGTTTGTGTGGCAGGACAGAAAGGTAGCGGTATGACTGGTCGTGCAAATCCTACAGGTGATCCATTTGATATTGATTATGTAGCACATGAAATGGGACATCAATTTGGTGGATATCATTCTATGGCCTCTAGTAGTTGTAGGAGTGGTAGTGGTCAGACAGAAGTTGAACCTGGCAGTGGAAGTACTATTATGGCTTATGCGGGAATTTGTAATCCTAATATTCAAAACAACTCAGATGACTACTTTCATTATGTAAATATTAGAGATATAACTGCAAATATTAAAACAGGTCCTTCTAGTTCATGTCCTGTTATTACAAATGTTTCTTTTACTGCTCCTATTGCAAATGCTGGTATTGATTATGTCATACCATTTAGTACAGCTTTTGTGTTAACTGGTACTGCGACTAATCTAGGAAGTGAGACTGTTGTTTACAACTGGGAGCAAAACGATCCAGAAAACCCAGGAAGTAATAATGGACCAGATCCTACCAGAATTCAAGGTCCTATGTATAGATCATTACCATCAGTAATGGTTCCAGAGCGTTATTTTCCTGCATTATCAGATGTTGTACAAGGAAACCTTACTCCAGCTTATGAAGTAACGCCATCTGTAGCTAGATCTATGGAATTTGCTTTTACAGTGCGTAAATATGATATGAATGTAGGGCAAAATGATTCTGATTTAATGAATGTAACTGTTGATGGAACATCAGGTCCATTTACCGTTACGACTCAAGATTCAAATATTAGCTACAATACTGGCGAGGCTGTTGTGGTTGGTTGGGACGTGGCTGGTACAGATCAAGCACCTATAAATACTACTAGTGTCGATATTTTATTATCTGTGGATGGTGGATTGACTTTTGATACTGTAATGGAGTTGTCTACACCTAATGATGGTACAGAAACGGTGGTGATGCCTGTGGTAGTGCCTACTAATCAGGCACGCATTATGGTGCGAGCTAATGGAAATGTTTATTATGCTGTTAACTCTTCAGACTTTACCGTTACAAGTGATGAATTTTCATTAAGTACTACAGATTTGAATCAAAATGTTTGTTTACCGGCAAATGCTATTTATGATTTTACATATCGCACTTTTAATGGATTTAGTACACCAACGGTGTTGACATTAACAGGAGCACCAGCTGGTTCCAATGTTGTGATTTCCCCTAATGTTGTTACTAATGATAATACACCTGTTAATGTCACTATTAGTGGTCTTAATAATTCTATGGTAGGTAGCTATAATCTTATTTTAGATGGGACAGCTGGTACTGCCATGCGTTCTGTAGAATTAACTTTAAATGTTTTAGAAAGTAGTCTTGCAGCTGTTACACTAGTTGAGCCAGTTGATATGACTGTTGATGTAGCATTATTCCCAACACTGGAATGGAGTGCGGCGGCTGGATCTCAAGAATACGATATAGAAATAGCATTAGACTCTAATTTTAGTACAATTATACAAGCTGTTACTGTTTCAACAAATATTATAACACTATCATCCAGTTTGAACGAGGATACACTTTATTACTGGCGTGTTAGAAATAGAAATGTTTGCGGTAATGGAGTTTATAGTTCAATTAGAAGCTTCAGAACAGCAAATATCATCTGTGTTAATGAGTCTTCAACTGTTGTGCCATTAGCCATAAGCTCTGGTCCGCCATCTTCTTTTGATGCTATAATCACTGTGACTGATAATATAGTGATTAATGATATATCTTTAAACATAGACTTATCGCATACTTGGATGAGTGATGTCGATATTTATTTAACTAGTCCATCAGGTACACAAATAACCATAATAGAAGATCGATGCAATAATAGAAATGATTTACTGGCTACGTTTACAGATGATGGTGCAGCTGTTCAATGTACTTTTTCTGCGCCTACCATAAGTGGTACGGTTAACGCGGTAGATATGTTCTCCGTATTTAATGGAGAAAATGCATTAGGTGATTGGGTATTAACCGTTGCAGATGATACAGATCAAGACGGTGGTAGTTTGAACGATTGGTCTTTAGATATATGTGGAACACAGACTCTCTCAGTGCTGGATGATTTAGAAAATATAATAACCCTATATCCAAATCCCTCAAACGAATTTATATATCTGCAATTAGATCGCGCTGATTATACAAATGCTGGATTTGATATTTACGATACAGCGGGAAGATTTATATTATCTCAAAGCGTGAATGATGTGCTCACTAAAGTCGATCTAAGCCATTGGGCTAGCGGTATGTATTTAATTAAAATAACTATTGATGACCAAGTAATAATTAAACAAGTAATTAAAGAATAATTATTTGCCATTGAATTGATTCATCGTATTAGTTAACCCAGCGTGTGTAAAAGATAGGCAAGCTTGTGCTGCTTTATCGATTCGTTCTGGTAGTGCTTTCTGTTCGTCATTATTCCATTCACCTAGTACATAGTCTACTTGACGACCTTTTGAAAATTCGTCAGAAATTCCAAAACGCAGTCTAGGATAATTAGGTGTGTTCAATTTTATTTGTGTGTCTTTAAGTCCGTTATGACCACCATCAGTTCCTTTGGCCTTCATACGTAATGTACCGAAAGGTAAGTTCAAATCATCGGTAACCACTAAAATTTGTTCCTTGGGAATAGACTCTTGGTTCATATAATATTTAATGGCCTTACCACTTAAGTTCATATATGTACTAGGCTTAAGTAGTGTGACCTTTTTACCTTTATGAGTAATGGTAGCAACATCTCCTAAAGTCAGTGTTTCAAATGACACATCTTTTATCTTAGCTATTTCATCTAGGATTTTAAATCCTATGTTGTGACGCGTTTCTGCGTACTTATCTCCGATATTACCTAACCCTATGATTAGAAATTTTTTCATGCCATTTTCTTTTTCAATGATAGATGTTTTAAATAGGTCCATCCACCATTTTTTCAATTCACTTATCATGCCTCAAAGCTATAAAAAAAGCCGCAAGAAATAAATCTTGCGGCTTGTAAGTATATGAGAAAAGAATTAATCTTCTTTAACTGCAGCTACATCATCTGTTTGTGTAGATGGAACATCTCCAGCGTCTACATCATCATCGTCATCGTCATCTGCAACAGCAGTACGAGAAGTTTTGATCATTACTACAACAACGCTATCTGGGTGCATAATTTCATACTCAGGTACACGTAGGTCACGTACATATTTCTTGTTACCAATCTTCATAGGCGCGATGTCTACTTCAATTAGGTCAGGTAAGTTAGCAGGAATTGCTTTTACTTTTAAACGACGGTTGTTTCTACGTAAAACACCACCATTAAGTACACCACGTGAAGTACCTACAGTAACTACTGGTACTTCCATTGTTACAGGCTTATCATCAAAAATTTGATAAAAATCAGCATGTAATAATTGTTCTTTTACTGGGTGCCATTGCATATCTTGTGCAATAGCAGCATATTGACCATCTTTACCTAGGTCTATAACAACTGTCATAGCGTCAGAGGTGTAAACCAAATTTTTAAATGCTTTTTCTTCTGCTTGAAAATGCACTGGCTCGTCTCCTCCGTAAATTACGCAAGGAACCAATCCAGCATTACGTAGGGCCTTAGTTGCCTTTTTGCCCACGCTTTCTCTTTTAGATCCGTTGATCGTGATTGATTTCATTTGTTGTTTATTTATTAATTATTGAAATTACATGATAAAATTAGAACTGATGGACTCATTGTTTTGAACGCTAGTCATTACTTCAGCAAATAGACCTGCGCACGTAAGTACTCTAATCTTTTTACTTTCTTTCCTTAAAGGAATAGAATCTGTAACTATCAATTCTTCTAATTGAGAATTTTCAATTCTCTCATATGCCTGTCCTGATAAAATAGCATGAGTACAAATAGCTCTTACACTTTTTGCTCCACGTTCCATCATTACATCTGCGGCTTTTGTTAATGTACCAGCGGTGTCAACCATGTCATCAACTAATACTACATTTTTTCCTGTCACATCACCTATAAGTTCCATGTGAGAGATCACATTTGCTTTCTGTCGTTGTTTATAACAAACTACCACGTCGCTTTCAAGAGTTTTAGCATATGCATAAGCTCTTTTAGAACCACCCATGTCAGGTGAGGCGATAGTAAGATCAGATAAGTTAAGACTCTTTAAATATGGAATGAATAAAGCGCTACCAAAAAGATGATCTACAGGCTTTTCAAAAAATCCTTGAATCTGGTCTGCATGTAAATCCATAGTGATAATGCGTGTTGCTCCAGCACTTTCTAGAATTTTTGCAATCATTTTTGCGCCTATCGGTACACGTGGTTTGTCTTTACGATCTTGACGAGCCCACCCAAAATAAGGGATCACGGCAGTGATGTGTCTTGCACTTGCGCGTTTTGCAGCATCTAACATTAATAATAACTCCATTAAGTTATCACTGCTAGGATGTGTAGAACCTATAATAAAGATGCGACGACCACGTATTGACTCCTCAAAAGACGGTTGAAATTCACCATCACTAAAAGTGGAAAAATTAACTTGACCTAATGACGCACCATACTTCTCAGCAACTGCTTTTGCTAGGTCCATACTTTGTCTACAACCGAATAATTTTGCTTCTGTCATGGTGTTGGTCATCTTAAAATGAATTAGACTCCTGATTTTAAGGCTGCAAATGTACAGATATTTTTATTCTTTGCCTTTAAAAATAGCTCTAAATAAGGTGTGAGATTTAAAATAATATGTACTTTTGCAATCCAATTTTTAGGCCTCAGTGGTGGAATTGGTAGACACGTTGGATTCAAAATCCAATGCTTCACGGCGTGCCGGTTCGATTCCGGCCTGAGGTACTTAAAAAAAACCAGAACAGAAATGTTCTGGTTTTTTTATTCTACATCAGTAAAAATCCTATTTTTGAATTATTACCCCTTAAAACTATATGTAAATGGATGATTTTTTAAGAAATGTGATATTTGGATTTGAACATGTCCTGGATTGGAGAGCTTATGATCATATTCTTTTTATCATGTTGCTTGCGGTGCCCTATCTTTTTAAAAGTTGGAAAAAACTATTATGGTTGGTTACCGCATTTACTGTAGGTCATACTATCTCGTTAATGCTTGTAGCATTTGCAAAGGTTAGTTTTTCAACTACTTATATAGAGTTTCTCATTCCTGTAACTATTGCTATTACAGCTTTATATAACATTTTTACTGCAGGTAATAGACATCGCGATAACGCAGCGTGGCTTGCCATATCTATATCATTGTTCTTTGGGTTAATTCATGGACTTGCATTCTCTAGTGCTTATAAAATGCTGGCAAGCGCCAGCGATAATGAATTTTTACTCCTGTTAGAATATGCGATAGGTATTGAAGGAGCGCAATTAGTTATTGTATTATTAGTGCTTATTTTAAACTTTATCTTTACAGGTATATTCCGTTTTAGTAGAAAAGATTGGGTTCAGGTTATTTCAGGTATTGTACTTGGAATGGTGATCCCTATGCTTATTGAAAGATGGCTTTGGTAATTAAAATAAGTCAATTTTTGGTTTCGCTTTCGCGAAAGCGAAATCGTCATCATCATATAATAGTATAGTAATTCAGGACTAGGTAAAAACTTAAGATAAATTGAAAGATCAAAAACAGCATAAATACGACGTGGCTTATTTAAAGATGGCTACAGAATGGGCTAAGTTATCCCATTGCAAGCGCAGGCAAGTAGGTGCATTAATTGTTAGAGATCGCATGATCATTAGTGATGGATATAACGGGACACCTAGTGGTTTTGAGAATTTTTGTGAAGATGATGAAGGTTATACAAAATGGTATGTATTACATGCAGAGGCTAATGCGATTCTTAAAGTAGCAGGTTCTACACAGTCATGCGCCGGCGCTACACTTTATATCACTATGTCGCCGTGTAAGGACTGTAGTAAACTCATTCATCAAAGTGGCATTAAACGTGTTGTCTATGTGGAAGGTTATAAAGATGATAGCGGTTTGCAATTTCTGCAAAAAGCTGGCGTTGATGTAGAACAAATAAATCAACTATAATATTGAAGAAGTCACAAATATACTTTCCCTTGTTTTTAGGAATAGCAGTAGCTCTAGGTATAGGGCTGGGCTATATGATGCATAGTGGTGAGTCTAGTGACGGATTGCTTATGGCGAGTAATGCAAATAAGCGCAAACTTAATAAGTTAATAGATATTATTGATCAACGATATGTTGATGATGTTAATACCGATAGTATCGTAGACATTACCGTAAACGGTATTCTTTCTAATCTTGATCCACATTCTGTCTATATCTCTAATGATGAAATGGAGGACGTCGCAGACCAAATGCGTGGCGATTTTGTAGGTATAGGGATTAGATTTTTTGTAAATCAAGATACTATTTCTGTGCTAAATGTTTTAGAAGGTGGACCTAGTAAAAAGGCTGGTATTAAAGGTGGTGATAAAATTCTTTATGCAGACGGGAAACCACTTTTTGGGTTAAATGCTGTAAGTACAGACATTCTAAAGGGTGAGGATGGTTCAAAAGTCACTCTAGGAGTTTTGCGTCCAGGTGATAGTGATGTTCAACAAGTTTCTGTAGTTAGAGGTAGTGTGCCTATCAATAGTATTGAGGCAGCTTATATGCTTAATGATGACCTAGGCTATGTTAAAGTAAATCGATTTGCAGAGTCTACTGAGGAAGAATTTAACGATGCAATAGATGATTTAATTGAGCAAGGAGCCCAGCGTCTTACTGTAGATTTAAGAGATAATCCTGGTGGTGTCTTAAGTGCTGCAATTGCTATGGCAGATGAATTTTTACCACGTAAAAAATTAATTCTTTTTCAGAAAGACCGTAATAATGTACGTAAGGATTCTTATGCTACCAGTGATGGTGATTTTGAAGATAAGCCGGTTTACATTTTAATAAATGAAAATAGTGCCAGTGCCAGTGAAGTTGTTGCTGGAGCATTGCAGGATAATGATGTAGGAACAATTGTGGGAAGACGTAGTTTTGGCAAAGGCCTCGTACAGCAAGAAATCAAACTAGGTGATGGTAGTGCTGTTAGATTAACTGTTTCTAGATATTACACGCCTACTGGTAGAAGTATTCAACGTCCCTATGATAATGGTAATGAAGATTACTTTAAAGAGTATATTGACCGTTATAATAATGGTGAATTAGAAGATGCCGCTAATATTGAGGTGAATGATTCTTTAAAAAGAACGACGCCTGCTGGTAAAATTGTCTATGGTGGTGGTGGGATTATTCCAGATGTTTTTGTGCCGTCTGCAGATGGATATGTGCTACAAACACTAGAATATTTTGCTCGCACAGGATTTGCAGATCAGTTCACAAATAGATATTTGCAAGGCGATGGTATTAACCTGCGCAACATGAGTGAGAAAGAATTTATGGAAACTTATAGCGTTCCAGAACTAGTGATGGAAGACTTTATACAATACGCTCAGTTATACAATACTAGTATTTCGTTGCCAGGATATAGAGATGAAATTTCTACGATTATTAAATCATCTCTTGCAGAACAACTTTTTGATACTGAGGCAAAAATTAAAATCTTGAATCAGCAAGATCGTATGATTCAAAAGGTGCTAGAGCTCAATAAGTAGTAATAAAGTTTTTTTAATTATCGCTTCTCGTGCTTATCTTTTATCTTAAGAGATACCTGTAGGATAGCTAGTAAAATAAATACACATAAGGATGCTAATATGCTGATGACAGCAATCTGACTATCGCCCTTAAAAATATTAGAAAAGTCTAGTTTTGTAGCGTTAAAGATGATACTGGCCGCTGCAAGTACCATTAAGATGTATATGATTATTTTCATTTAGAAAAGTTCTTTAATGTTTGTGGTAAATAGCTTTACCGCAATGGCTAGCAAGATAACCCCAAAAATTTTACGTACTACATTAATCCCTTGTTTTCCGATCAGTTTTTCAATGTACCCAGAGTTCTTGAGAACAATATAGACAAAGATGATGTTAACAATAATAGCCGCAATAATATTGATAACTGAGTATTCTGACCTTAAAGATAGTACTGATGTTAAGGTTCCTGCACCAGCGATAAGTGGGAAGGCGATAGGTATAATAGCAGCTGTCTCTGGCGCTTCATCTTTATAAAGTTGTACGCCTAGGATCATTTCTAAAGCGATAAAGAAGATAATAAAGGCACCAGCGACTGCAAATGAGTTAACGTCAATACCTATTAAATTCAACATTCTTTCACCTACAAACAAGAATACAATCATTAATATACCAGCAACCACAGATGCTTTTTCGCTTTGTACATGACCTACCTTACGACGTAAATCGATAATAATAGGAACACTTCCTATAATATCGATTACCGCAAATAAAATCATAGTTGCTGTAAAAAACTCCTTTAAATTAAAGGCTGCAAAAAAATCTACAAAAGCGTTGCTTTCCATCGTCTTGTTTTGAGCGCGCAAAAGTACTGCTATTTAATAGTTTAGTCTTAACTGGTAAAGGTTAAATATTCATTAACGAATTGTGACTTTTAAGTTGATAACATTTTTAGTCTAAAGCGTTTTTCAACAATGTTCTATTCTGTCTGCATTAATAACTACTTCTAGTATCTTTGTTGTTTCAAATTCTCCCTTATGTTTCAATTAGGAAAAACCATCGTGTCAGATGACGTATTAGAAAAAGACTTTGTTTGCAACCTAACAGCTTGTAAAGGTATTTGTTGTGTAGCAGGAGAAGCTGGTGCGCCATTAGAGCAAAAGGAGTTAGATATTCTAGATAATGAATATGAAAAGGTAAAGCCTTACTTAAGAGCCGAAGGTATTGAGGCTATCGAAGCGCAAGGTACGTGGATTGAACGTGAGAATGGAGAATTAGAGACGCCATTAGTCAATGGTGCAGAGTGTGCTTACACAACTTTTAAAGAAGATGGAACAGCTTTGTGTGGCATTGAGGCCGCTTATCGAGATGGTGCAACTTCTTTCTATAAACCTATTTCTTGTCATCTTTATCCGGTGCGTATTCAAGAATACACAGATTTTAAAGCGGTAAATTATCACAAGTGGCAAATTTGTGATGATGCGTGTACCTTAGGTGAAGAATTAGGAGTGCCGGTTTACAAATTTCTAAAAGAAGCTCTCGTTCGTAAATTCGGAATCGCTTGGTATGATGAGTTGGAAGAAATAGCTCAAAATTGGTCTTCAAAATCGTAAATCTGCGTTTTTAAAAGTCACTTTTGAACAATTTGCTTTCGCGAAAGCGTGGATAACTTATTCCTATCCTATCACATAAATTTTGTAGGAATTAGATTAAATATTGCGGCTTATCAGTGATAAAACGTAGGCTTGTAATACCTTGTTTCTATTAAATACATTGAAAGTTAGACGAAAATTTAATAGTCTGTTATACAGTGTTTTGATATATTGAATTAATTTATTTTTAACATTTCAAAGTAGCTTTGACGATGTTGAAAACTTGTTTAAAAGCAAATTGTTAAGACGCTAGATTCCTCTCAATGATTTTTGATATTTGTTACTCTTCAAACCAGAAGAAATAACCGAGAAAATTAAAAGGACACATGCAGACGACTCAAGAACCAATTTTACAAGAGAACCCAGATAGATTTGTTATTTTTCCTATTCAACATGATGATTTATGGGAATGGTATAAGAAACAACAAGCCTGTATTTGGACTGCTGAAGAAATCGATCTGCAAGTTGATATCACAGACTGGCAAAATTCATTGAATTCTGACGAGCGTTATTTTATTAAGCATATCCTTGCGTTTTTTGCGGCTAGTGATGGTATTGTGAATGAAAATCTTGCAGAGAATTTTGTGAATGAGGTACAATATTCTGAGGCTAAGTTTTTCTATGGTTTCCAGATTATGATGGAAAACATTCATTCAGAGACTTATTCTTTACTTATTGACACTTATGTAAAGGATGACGCAGAAAAAGATCAGCTGTTTAGAGCTATCGAGAATTTCCCAGCTATCAAATTAAAGGCAGACTGGGCAATGAAGTGGATAGAGAGCCCATCATTTGCTGAGCGTTTAATCGCATTTGCTGCAGTAGAAGGAATCTTTTTCTCTGGAGCATTTTGTTCTATTTACTGGTTGAAAAAACGTGGTCTTATGCCAGGACTTACTTTTTCTAATGAGTTGATATCACGTGATGAAGGTATGCACTGTGATTTTGCAGTACACCTACACAATCATCACCTAGTAAATAAGGTGCCTAAAGAGCGCATTACAGAAATCATTGTTGACGCATTAAATATCGAGCGTGAATTTATTACTGAGTCATTACCGGCTAGTTTAATAGGTATGAACGCAAAATTAATGACACAATATCTAGAATTTGTAACTGACCGTTTATTAGGTGAGCTGGAATGTGATCCTGTGTATAATGTTACTAATCCATTTGATTTTATGGATTTAATAGGTATGGAAGGTAAAACTAACTTCTTTGAAAAAAGAGTAGGAGAATACCAAAAAGCTGGTGTGATGAACAGTACTAAAGAAGATAAAAGTTCAATGGATTCTTTCTCCTTAGATGCTGATTTCTAGTAAGTAGCTGCTAAAACCCTGCAGCTTTAAAGGCTGTTCCATTATAAAGTATAGAGGATTGATTTATCTGTTCTCGCAAATGTTAACCCAATTATTAGAGAATGGGATTAGAATCCTTATCTCTTAACCCAAAAACTAGTTCAATATGTTTGTAGTAAAAAGAGACGGCCACAAGGAGCCAGTAATGTTTGACAAAATCACAGCGAGAGTACGTAAATTATGTTACGGTCTAAGTAATCATGTAGATCCAGTAAAGGTAGCGATGCGTGTGATTGATGGATTGTATGATGGTGTTACTACAAGCGAATTGGATAATTTAGCTGCAGAGACGGCTGCAACAATGACCACTGCTCATCCAGACTATGCTCGTCTGGCGGCACGTATTTCTGTTTCTAACTTACATAAGAATACAAAGAAGACGTTCACTGATGTGGTAACTGATTTGTATGAGTATGTAAATCCACGTACAGATAAAAAAGCACCTATGATCTCTGATGAGGTGTATCAAGTAGTACAGGATAATGCAGACCGCTTGAACTCGGCCATTATCTATAATCGTGATTTTGGGTACGATTATTTTGGGTTTAAGACATTAGAACGTAGTTATTTATTAAAAATCAATGGAAAAATTGCAGAGCGTCCACAGCACATGTTAATGCGTGTTTCTGTAGGGATCCATATGGATGATTTAGATGCTGCAATAGAGACCTATGAGTTGATGTCTAAAAAGTTCTTTACTCATGCAACACCTACATTATTTAATGCTGGTACGCCTAAACCTCAAATGTCTTCTTGCTTCTTATTAACGATGCAAGATGACAGTATAGAAGGTATATATGACACATTAAAGCAAACAGCTAAGATCTCACAAAGTGCTGGTGGAATAGGGTTGTCTATCCACAACATACGTGCTAGAGGTTCTTACATTGGTGGTACTAACGGTACTTCAAATGGAATTGTCCCTATGCTTAAGGTTTATAATGACACAGCACGTTATGTAGATCAAGGTGGAGGAAAACGTAAAGGTTCTTTTGCTATTTACATGGAGCCATGGCATGCAGATATTTTTGATTTCTTAGATCTTAAGAAAAACCACGGTAAGGAAGAAATGCGTGCGCGTGACTTATTCTATGCGATGTGGATGTCTGATTTATTTATGAAAAGAGTTGAGGCAAACGATAAGTGGACCTTAATGTGTCCACATGAATGTCCAGACCTTTATAATGTTTATGGAGATGAATTTGAAGCGCTTTATACAAAGTATGAGCAAGAAGGGAAAGGTCGTAAAACGATACAAGCGCGCGAGCTATGGGATAAGATATTAGAATCTCAAATAGAGACTGGTACACCATATATGTTGTATAAAGATGCAGCAAATAATAAGTCTAATCAGAAGAATCTAGGAACCATCAGGTCTTCAAACCTATGTACTGAGATTATGGAGTATACTTCTCCAGATGAGGTGGCTGTATGTAACCTAGCATCTATCGCATTACCTATGTTCATAAAAGACGGTGCGTTTGATCATAAAGCACTTTATAAAGTGACTAAAAGGGTTACACGCAACCTGAATAAAGTAATCGATCGCAATTATTACCCAGTAATAGAGGCGAGAAATTCTAACATGCGTCACAGACCAGTTGGACTAGGTATTCAAGGTCTGGCAGATGCTTTTATTATGTTACGATTACCGTTTACGAGTGATGAGGCCAAAAAATTAAACTCAGAGATTTTTGAGACTTTATACTTTGCGGCATGTGAAGCTTCTATGGAGATGGCAAAAGAAGAAGGTCCTTATTCAACATTTGAAGGGTCGCCTATGTCAAAAGGTGAATTCCAATTCAATATGTGGAATATCAATGATTCAGATTTAAGTGGTCGTTGGAATTGGTCAGATTTAAGAACAAAGGTAATGGAGCATGGTGTGAGAAATTCACTTCTAGTAGCACCTATGCCTACAGCAAGTACTTCACAAATCTTAGGTAATAATGAGGCTTTTGAACCATATACTTCAAATATCTATACACGTAGAACACTTTCCGGAGAGTTTATTGTAGTTAATAAGCACTTATTGAAAGACTTAGTAGATCTAGGGCTTTGGGATGACAGTTTGAAGAATGCGATTATGAGAAATAATGGTTCTATTCAAGCGATAGAAGGTATTCCAGAAGATATTAAAGAACTGTATAAAACAGTGTGGGAATTAAAGATGAAGGATATCATCGATATGTCTCGTCAACGTGGTTACTTTATTGATCAGTCACAATCCTTAAACCTGTTTATGGAAAACGTGACCACGTCTAAGCTTACTTCAATGCATTTCTATGCATGGAAAAGTGGTCTTAAAACAGGTATGTACTATTTAAGAACTAAGGCAGCTGTAGATGCTATTAAATTTACAGTAACTAAAGAAGCTAAAAAAGCTCCAGTAGCACAACCAGCAGTTGCACCGGTACTTATAGAGGATCATTCTCCAGCCGCTGCAAAGGTTATGGAAGCTGCTGCAGATATTATTAATACAAAGGTCGTAACAGAAAATGAAGAAATGACGGCTGCAGAATATAAGGAAATCCTATTGCGTGCAAAAGAAGCGGCAAGCAATGGAGATGACTGCGAGATGTGCGGTTCATAAAACCTACTTATTTACTTAATGTAAAGCGACCTTACAATTGTTGTAAGGTCGTTTTTTTTACGCTTTCGCGAAAGCGTGCATACCTGGCCCATTACTCAATTCAAAAGTTAAGTCTTTTAACAAGAATAGATTATATCGACATCATAACCTTAAATCTATATTAAGTTTGATGTAAACCCATGTTAATCGCTCGATTTCAACTGCTATCTGTCTGTATATTGTAATAAATTAATTAAATAACCATACAAACTAATATTATGAAGTACACAGAAGAAGTAGCAAACAAGCTAAATGAATTACTAGAGAAAAATTATGATGCTGAGGCTGGATATAAACTAGCTAAAGAAAAAGTTGATAGTAAAAGATTAAAAGGATTTTTTGAAAATCAAGCGCAAGAACGATATGATTTCGGACATGAGCTTAAAAACGAAATTCGTAGTTATGGAGCAACTCCAGATAAAGGAACTAGTATAAAAGGTGACGCACACCGCGCATGGATGAATATTAAATCTACCTTCACCTCAGATAATGAAGAAAGCATGCTAGAAGAGGCGATCAGAGGAGAAAAAGCTGCTGTAGAAGAATACAATACCATAATCGCAGATATGACATTGCCGCCGTCAACAAATTCATTGTTAACCAAGCATCGTGATAACGTGCAAACTGCTTTAAACAAGGTAAGTGCGATGGAAAGCATAGCATAATTTCCGTAGATTATTGATTGAAGACCCTTTTGAGACATCAAAAGGGTCTTTTTTTGATGTAAAATATGATAATCTTTTGTCGCTTTTGTTCATAACTACATTTTTAATAAATGTTTCAATCACGTATATTTAAAATTCCGTTTTTAAATTCTGTTCAATTTTTAAACACCTCTTTTTAAGTTAATTAACTGGTTATGTATAGCTGGTTTATTGTCTTAAAAATTATAAATAGACGACTCGATAACCCAACACTCTTTCTACTATGTATCTCATCTTTGACACAGAAACCACAGGATTACCTAAACGCTGGGATGCACCTTATACAGATGTGGACAATTGGCCGCGAGTCATTCAAATTGCATGGCAATTACATGATGAAATGGGTAACCTTATTGAGCACAAGGATTATCTAGTTAAGCCAGATGGTTTTGACATTCCCTATGATGCAGAGCGTATTCATGGTATCTCTACAGCACTTGCAGATCAGCAAGGTGTACCGCTAGAAGAAATGCTATCTGAATTTAACATTGCACTCAGTAAAGCAAAATTTGTAGTAGGTCAGAATTTAAAATTTGATTTAAATGTTACTGGAGCAGAGTTTGAGAGAACTCAAATCGCAAACGATTTACAAGAGATCCCAGTACTCGATACCTGTACAGAACACACCGCACAATTATGTCAGATACCTGGTGGTCGTGGCGGTAAATTTAAGTTACCTACACTTACAGAGTTACACCAGTTTCTATTTAATCAACCATTTGGTGAAGCCCATAATGCCACTGCAGATGTTGAGGCAACAACGAGATGTTTCTTAGAATTAATACGTAAACAACAATATTCAAAACAACAACTAGACGTTGCAGATGATTATTTTGTGCGTTTTCAAGAACAGAATCCGGCACCTATAAGACCTGTAGGGATTACTCATATTAATCTTAAAAAAGCTTCAGATCAACTTAAAGAATCTGCCTCACCAGAGCTTTCTAAACAAGAGATAAAAGAGAATCTAGAAGAACTTAATGAAGCACAATTTGCGCATTTACATTCTCATTCTCAATTCTCTATTTTACAGTCCACAGCAAGTGTTCAAGATCTGGTAATGGCCGCTGCTGCAAATGATATGTCTGCTGTTGCCATGACAGATCATGCAAATATGATGGGAGCTTTTCATTTTGTGAAAGCGGTAAAAGCCTATAATGCAAGCCTAGTAAATGATGATGAAAATGAATTACAAAAAAAGCCGCTAAAACCGGTTATAGGTTGTGAGTTTTTTGTCTGCGAGGATATGAATGATAAGTCCCATAAAGATAATGGGTATCAAATCGTTTTACTGGCCAAAAATAAAAATGGCTATCTCAACATTGCAAAAATGTCTAGTAAAGCTTACATAGATGGATTCTACTACGTTCCTAGAATTGATAAAAAATTGATTCAAGAGTTTAAAGAAGACGTTATTGTCCTTACCGGTAATATGTATGGAGAGGTTCCTTCAAAAATCCTCAACATAGGAGAAAATCAGGCCGAAGAAGCCCTTCTTTGGTGGAAGGAAGAATTTGGCGATGATTTATATGTTGAAATCATGCGTCATGGACAGGAAGATGAAGATAGAGCAAATGAGGTTTTGATATCGCTTTCGCGAAAGCATAATATCAAAATGGTAGCGACTAATAATACTTATTATGTGCATAAAGAAGATGCAAATGCACACGATATTTTATTATGTGTAAAAGATGGAGAGAAGCAAGCGACACCTATAGGTCGTGGACGTGGTTATCGATATGGATTGCCTAATCAAGAGTACTATTACAAGTCTGCTGCAGAGATGAAACTTTTATTTAAGGATCTGCCTGAGGCGATTCTTAATATTAGTGAAGTCCTAGATAAGATAGAACCCTTTGAACTAGCAAGAGATGTACTATTACCTAAGTTTGATATTCCAGAACAGTTTCTAGACGCGCAAGATGAACATGATAATAAAAAACGTGGTGAGAATGCTTATTTAAGACACCTAACTTATGAAGGAGCAAAAAAACGTTATGGTGAGATTACACCAGAGATTGAAGAACGTTTAGATTTTGAATTAGAAACCATACGTAAAACAGGATATCCAGGATACTTCTTAATTACTTGGGATTTTATAAAAGCTGCCCGTGAAATGGATGTAGCGGTAGGTCCTGGCCGTGGTAGTGCGGCAGGTAGTGTGGTCGCCTATTGTTTGTGGATTACAAATGTAGATCCTATACATTACGACTTACTTTTTGAGCGTTTCTTAAATCCAGATCGTGTAAGTATGCCAGATATTGATATCGATTTTGATGATGAAAATCGATACAAAGTAATGGATTATGTTATTGAAAAGTATGGAGCCAGTCAGGTAGCTCAAATTATTACTTATGGTACCATGGCGGCAAAATCTTCCATACGCGATACCGCAAGAGCATTAGATTTACCACTTAACGAGGCAGATCATATTGCAAAATTAATTCCTGATTTTGCTAAGCTTAAAAAGATTTTTGCTCTTGAAGATAATGAAGTGCGTAGCAAATTCCGTGGTGAGGATGCTGACATGGTTGAAGAACTTAGAGGTATCGCAGCAGGATCTGACCTTGCCGCTGAGACTTTAAGACAAGCTCGTATTTTAGAAGGTTCTGTAAGAAATACAGGAGTTCATGCCTGTGGTGTGATTATAACACCTGCACCACTTACTAATTTTGTGCCAGTCGCTACAGCAAAAAACTCAGACCTTTATGTGACCCAATTTGATAATGAAGTTGTAGAAAGTGCTGGATTGTTGAAGATGGACTTCTTAGGGCTTAAAACATTAAGTCAAATTAAAGATACCGTTGCGATTATTAAAGAGCGTCATCATATTGATCTTGATATTGAGTCTATACCACTAGATGATGTTAAAACTTATGAGCTTTTTCAAGAAGGTAATACCATAGGGATATTTCAGTATGAAAGTGCTGGTATGCAAAAGTATATGCGTGATTTAAAACCTACGCAATTTGCAGATTTAATTGCAATGAACGCCTTATATCGTCCTGGTCCGCTTGAATATATACCTGACTTTATTGATAGAAAACATGGTGTTAAGGAAATAAGCTATGATCTTGATGGTATGGAAGAATACCTTTCAGAAACCTATGGTATTACGGTCTATCAAGAGCAAGTAATGCTACTTTCTCAAAAGCTTGCAAACTTTTCAAAAGGTGAGGCAGATGTCTTACGTAAGGCGATGGGTAAAAAACAAATGGCTACCCTACAAAAAATGAAGCCTAAGTTCTTAGATAATGGTGAGTCTAATGGTCATGACCGTGAAATACTTGAAAAAGTTTGGAAAGATTGGGAAGCGTTTGCGTCATATGCATTTAATAAATCTCACTCTACATGTTATGCATGGATAGGTTATCAAACAGCTTATTTAAAAGCAAACTATCCAGCCGAGTTTATGGCAGCAACTCTGTCTAATAACATGAACCAGATTAAGGACGTAACTAAATTTATGGATGAGTGTAAGCATATGGGATTACCTGTGCTAGGTCCAGACGTGAATGAGTCTAACTATAAGTTTACGGTAAATAAACATGGTGCGGTACGTTTTGGGATGGGAGCAGTGAAAGGTTTAGGCCATGGAGCTGTAATGACTATCATAGAAAATAGAAAAGATGGTCCTTATAAAAGCATCTTTGATATGGCAAAGCGTATTGACCTGCGCGCTGCAAATAAGAAATCTTTTGAAGCACTAGCCTTAAGTGGTGGATTTGATGGACTAGGTGGTGAGAATAGAGCTCAATATTTCCATCAATCTGATAATGGCCAGATTTTTCTGGAGCAAGTTGTTAAATATGCTCAAAAGTTTCAAGAAAACGAAAATAGTGCCCAGGTAAGCCTTTTTGGTGAGGCAAGTGATGTGCAGATTCCAGAGCCAGAATTACCTATTTGTGAAGACTGGGGAACGATGGAGAAATTGAAACGTGAAAAAGAAGTTGTAGGTATATATATATCAGGACATCCACTAGATGATTATAAAAAAGAGATGGAATTTTTCTGTAATACAGGACTTTCTAGCTTAAAAGATTTGCATGGATTAGTAAATAGAGATTTGACCTTTTGTGGAGTGATAAGTGATGTCCAGCATCGTATTACAAAAACTAATAAAGGTTGGGGAATGTTTACTGTAGAGGATTATGAAGACAGTTTTGAGTTCAGACTTTTTAATGAAGATTACTTGAAATTTAGACACTTTTTAGTGCCTAATTCTTTCATTCATTGTAAGATTAAAATTAAAGAAGGTTGGATTGATAAGAAGACAGGTAAACCTACGGATCCACGTATTAATTTTATCGCTATGCAGCAACTACAAGACTTAATGGCTAGTAGTGCAAAAAAACTAACCATTCAATTCCATATTAGTGAAGTAGTTGAGAATAGAGTTGAATGGTTAAAGGACATTATAGAGACGCATAAAGGTGATCATCAATTATTTTTTAACCTTGTGGATCATGAGGAGAAAATTTCTTTAAATATGCCTAGCCGCTTGAAAAAAGTAAATGTGACAAATGAATTATTAGATTTATTAGACCAACAAGGCATTAATTATGGCGTGAATTAAGGTCAAATCACTAAGCAACATATCGCTATAAGTAAGTCTAATGGTGACAGCCTGTGAAATGGAATAGGATTTGATTACTTTTGTATATAGAATTTTAAACAGCAAGTAAGATGGCACTAGAAATAACAGATGCAAATTTTGAAGAAACAGTATTAAACAGTGATAAGCCAGTTTTGGTTGACTTTTGGGCTGCATGGTGTGGACCATGTCGCATGGTAGGACCTATCATTGATGAAGTAGCTACAGATTATGACGGTAAAGCCGTTGTAGGTAAAATGGATGTAGATGCAAATCAAGAGTTTGCTGCAAAATATGGCGTTCGTAATATCCCTACAGTTCTTGTTTTCCAAAATGGAGAAGTAGTAGGACGTCAAGTAGGTGTTGCACCTAAAAATGCATATACAGATGCAATAGACGCATTATTGAACTAGATTTTAATTCAAGATTTATAATAAAATGCCTATTTCTTAATGGAAATAGGCTTTTTTTATGCTCATATCTCAAGGTCTTTCCCGGTAAAGAGGTTTTGGTTTGTAAAAATTTAACCTAATCATCATAAATTTTAATACAATGCTAGTACATCGCCCTTAACCATTATAGTATCTTGAAAATAAAAATACAAATCATGAGCAAGACTATTATATTAAAACAAAGACCTGATGGAAAACCAAAGACTTCTGATTTTGAAATAATTAAAGAAGGGCTCCCATCAATAGAAACTGGAGAGATTCTTCTTAAAGCAAAATATGTGTCTGTAGATCCATATTTAAGAGGTCGTATGCGTAATGAAAAGTCTTATATAGAACCTTTTAAAATCAATGAGCCCATCGCCTCTACGGTAGTCGCTGAGGTAGTTGAAAGTAAAAATGATAAGTTTAGCGACGGTGACTTTTTAACTGGAATGTTAGACTGGAAAGAGTATCAAGTACATACTGGAGAGAATCTGCGTAAAATAAATGGTGACAACATCTCTCTAAGTGCTTATTTAGGAGTTTTAGGATTAACAGGATTAACTGCCTACTTTGGATTAAAAAAGATAGGTGAGCCTAAGGAAGGTGAGACGCTGCTGGTATCTGGTGCCGCAGGTGCTGTAGGCTCTATAGTAGGTCAAATCGGTAAAATTAAAGGATTGCGCGTTATCGGTATTGCTGGATCTGATGAGAAAGTTACTTTATTGAAAGAGCAATTAGGTTTTGACGCGGCTATTAACTATAACACAACAGATGATATGGCAGCGGCTATTAAAAAACACGCGCCAGATGGGATTGATGTCTATTTTGATAATGTAGGCAGTTACACCTTAGACGCTGCAATGGAAAATATAAACCGTTTTGGACGAGTTATTAATTGTGGTGCAATATCTCTTTACAATGAAACCGATCGACCTACTGGTCCGCGATTAGAGACTACACTGGTAAAGAAAAGTGTTAAAATGCAAGGATTTATCGTTCGTAATTTTGAGAAAGATTTTCCAGAAGGTATTCAACAACTGTCTACATGGCTAAAAGAAGGTAAATTAAAACATGAAGAAACAATTGTAGAAGGATTTGAAACTATTCCTCAAGCCTTTATCAATCTATTTGACGGGAAAAATAAAGGTAAGATGCTGGTTAAAATCTATTAAATTTTATAGGGTGCAATGAGGGATCAGTATTCCGCTTTCGCGAAAGCGAATCTTAATCCTTCTTCAGTATTTTAATAAAAAGATTATTTGTAGATAATAACGATACTCTTATCTTCACAAAATGGATATTCAAAAGGAGTTAAATAAAACTACTGGCTTTAAAAACCTTGCTTTACTAGCCAGTCAGGTGGTGGAAGGTTTTATATCTGGAATGCATAAATCTCCTTTCCATGGTTTTAGTGCTGAATTTGCAGAACATAAGATTTATAATCCTGGTGAGAGTACACGCCACATAGACTGGAAATTATTTGCCAAAACAGATAAACTTTACACAAAACGTTTTGATGAAGAGACTAATTTGCGTTGTCATCTAATTATTGATAATAGTCCTTCTATGCACTATCCAGCGATAACTCATCAACAACTGGGTAATCTTAATAAAATAGGGTATAGTGCGCTGGCGGCAGCTAGTGTTATGAATGTTCTTAAAAAGCAACGAGATGCAGTAGGTTTATCAATTTACAGTGATGCTTATGAATATTATGCACCAGAAAAGGGAAGTGATAGGCACCATAATATGTTATTAGATCAGTTATCTAATATGGCCGTAAATAAGCCTAAAGGGACGTCTACAAATACTTATAAGTATTTACACGAGATAGCCGAAAAAATGAAGCGACGATCGCTTATTTTCTTATTTACAGATATGTTTCAAAGTGATGTCCAAGAGAAAGAACTGTTTGAGGCATTAAGGCATTTAAAATATAATAAACATGATGTAGTGCTTTTTCATACCTATGATAGTGCTACTGAATTAGATTTTAATTTTTCTAATAAACCTTCTCGTTATACTGATGTTGAAACAGGGGAACATATAGATTTGTATGCAGACAATGTCAAGGATGTTTACAAAGAAGCAGTAAGCGCTTATTTTGACAAATTAAGAGTGCGTTGTGGTCAGAATAAAATTAAATATATGCCTGTTGATATACAGCACAATTTTGATGTGGTGCTGATTACTTTTCTTCTAGAAAGGCAACTTTTCAAATAAAATTGAGACATAAAAAAAGCCCGTCCTAAAACGGGCTACATAACTCTGATTTGAAAAGAGTAAGAGTTACTAGAATAATTAATTATTCCTTGTGCAAATTTGTTTATTATGCACGCATAAAGATAATAATAATCTTACATTCTTTGTAATATCGTTAAACGGTAAAAAAAATGATTTGAAATGGCATTATAAAAAGAAAGCCTATCGTGAGATAGGCTTTCGTAACCGAATGAATTATGAAAAGAGTATTAGGTTACACTTAAATTTGATACTTAAATTTTTAGGGAAAATTTAAGTCCTTTATTTGAGCACAACAAATATCCCGTTATCATCTTTTATTACTTAAAAATCGTGTGTCCGTAATTGATTAATCGATAAAAAGTGTATTTGTCAGACAAACTACTGCTTTATAAGCTTAATTTGTCGATTTCCTTTTACCGTTGCCACTTCAGCAATGTATATTCCAGTTGTTAAGCTTTCAATAGAATATGATGGTAGACTCTCCATAAAGCTCAATACTCGTTGACCATTCATATTGTAAATATTTATAAATTCAATGTCGTGAGATAATCTAAAAGAGTTTTGAGCAGGATTAGGATACAACTTTATATCTATTGATAGATTATCAATATTATCATTACTTAAAGGGTCTTGTAGTTGTTGTGTAGAATATACTCTGTATTCTCCTGGTTGTAAACTAATCATTGCAGTTGTGTTTGTAACGTTAACCGTTGTGTTAGTAAAATACTCATACCAGGTTCCTGTCCGACTAAAATTAGGATTAACGTTTTGAGCTGTAATTCCATAATTTGCTACTACTACAGCGTCAAATACAGTCCCATTTAAGTTAATACGCTTTGTAACGCCAGATACGTCTAGGTTTGTATTGTTAGTATTCCATGTATCTGGATATTTAGTTTTAAAACCTATCATAGTTGCTGTAACGTTGTATAAGTCTATACGATCTTGATCTGTATCATAATTGAGTGTCCATGGTATAGGCTTGCGACCTGTACGACCGTTTTGGTCAATATCAATTTCATAACCTAGTTCTCCAAATTGCCATAGCATTTTAGGACCAGGAATACTGTATAAAATTGCTGCGATAGCCTCTTGTCTGTCTAGAGCTACTGGTAAATTGCGTACATTATGTGATGAGTTTGCTGCGTTACCAAAGTTGAGGTTTTTAAACATTAAACGTTGCTCGTCATGACTTTCTGCATAGGCAACTAGGTGTTGATCATTCCAGCCTCGGGCTAGGTAGTAGGATCTAAAGACATCGTTATTACTAGAATAGCCCATAGAATTTTGATTAAATTGATCAGTCATCTTACCCCAAAGCATAAAGCCGGCATTTGCAAGAGCAGTCTCTTCAGTATTATCACCTAGATGCTCTAGAATCATGTAGATATCATTGCTATTTGCGTTCCAGATAGTGTTCTTATAATCATTAAGAATATCTACTCGAGATTGATCGTAAGCGCTCCAAGCGCTTATATTACCTAAAGTAACGTTTTGCGTAAATCCTTTAGATAGATCAAACCTGAAACCGTCTATACGATATTCATCGATCCAATATTGAAGTGTTTGTTTCACATAGTCTCTAGTCCACTGGCTCTCATGGTTAAAATCATAACCTACATTAAAATCGTGAGTAGGTGAAGGGTTTAAATAAGGATTATTTGTAGCTGGTCTAAAGTTGTTTTCATCCCACCAAAGTTGACACAATGGACTTTGAGAAAACGCATGGTTGTAAACCACATCTATGACCACTGCAATTCCTCTTGAATGGCACAGATCTACCAGTTCTTTAAATTTCTCTGGTGTACCGTAGGCTTTATCTAATGCTCCATGAAACTTAGGATTATAACCCCAACTATCTGTTCCTTCAAATTCATTTACTGGCATTAATTGGAGCGTATTGATTCCTAATGTTTCTAAATAATCAATACGATTTATTACTTCTTGAAAACTATCGTTCTCTGAAAAATCACGTACTAATAGTTCATAAATAACTAGGTTTTCTTTATTTGGTTTCTGAAAATTATTAACTGTCCAGTTATAAGGTGTCGCTTGATAAGTGTATAATGAGACATCACCAGTTGTAAGTCCTGTAGGGTATGTAGGTAAATTTGGGTAATTACCTGGTTTAATATATGGATCACTATCTGGATCTAATATTAATCCAGAAAATGGATCTGCAACTTTGAAAGTATAATCAACTATGTATTGATATTGAAAAGTCTGTCCAGCAATAAAATTTGAACTAGGAACAGTTACCCAGAAGTAGTCACCATCTTTAAACATTTGAAAGCTAGTGTCTAAATTCCAATTTGTGAAATCACCTATAACAGCAGCATCTGTTTTTCCAGGAGCGGCGAGTAAAAAAGTTACACTACCATCTGCATTTTCATTGACTCCATTTTTAAGTCCAGCAGGTCTTGTTTGTGTTTGCGTTGCCGCAGGTACAAATACATTCACTACATCCGTGATTTGTTGTGATCCATTATCTGCAGTTAATTCAATTGTGTGCCCACCCGTTGAATTAAATGTATATGGTGACATGATGTTCATTGCATTTGTAACAGTAGCTATGGATGCATTATTAACTTTCAATTCAAGAGCTGCATTTTGAGATGCATCACCTGATAAATTGACTGTTTGATTTAAAGCAAATATGTCTCCATTTGCAGGTGAAGTTATTAATGCATTTAAGCCAGGTTGAAATACTGGTAAGAAGATATCTGGGCTAGTCTGAACTGAAGAGTTTGCATTCCTGATAACTAAGCATATTTCACTAACTACATCGCCTGCATTTACACCATAGAAAGCATCTAGACTAGTCCCTAAGGTTAATTGATAAATATTACCACTGGTGTTTATAAATTGTGGAGCAGTCGTATTATCAGTGAAACTACTATTTGGAATATTTTGCCATCTGTTTCCATTTATGGTAACTCCAGTATATGCATATAAAGTTCCTGTAGTATTTTCTAACGCAGTCCCTGTGGCGTCAAATATTAATGTGACTTGATCTGTCTGTGTAGGTGTGGAAGGGTTTGTGGTTACTTGCGCTTTCGCGAAAGCGAATCCCATAATCGCTAAAAGGAATAGTAAATTGTTTTTCATAGCTAATCTTTTAATCTAAAAAAGGGCTGTCTCCAGCCCTTTTTTAATGATATGAAGTTCAAATATTATTGAACAGGAATTAATATATAACGACCATCTAAATCATTAAAGAAGATGTCATAAGTTCCTGGTGCGATAGGTACATTAGGGCCATCTTGAGTTCCCTGTCCAGAAAATTCTGTGTCGCTTCCCCAGTTAACTGCCCAGTCATCATTTGCTCTAAATTTCATTTCACCAGATATGAGAGTAACGTTTCTTAAACTCCATTTATGAGGATCAAAACTAGATTGATTCATCGCTGTACTCGCGCCCCATCCTGCAGGAGTACTATCTCCTATAATACCTACAGTGGTGTAAGTTGTTGCAGTTGCAGCAGTGCTATTAGCAGTTATTGAAAAACTAGAAGCGCCTTCTGAAGAATTTGTCACACCATCAATATCTACTACAAAATCGTAGTATCCTGCTGCTGGAGCTGCAAATGAGTTAGGGTCACTACCACCACCGTCATTAACGCCTACAGCACCATTGCGCTCACCATATTGTGGTTGCCAGAATCCTGGTGTAGTAAGTAGTTTAAACTCATCACCATTGAAATAACCTGTGTAATAATAAACATTTTCATTTGCCGGATCACGGAATAGCGCTGGGTTGTTGTTGTCATTACTCCATCCAGCCTCTGTAGCTGCACCAACTAGATATAAATCTGAGAATGGATAAGCTGCAAAAGGAGTAATTATAATATTAACTTCATTTGAAACTATAGGATTAACAGCTGGATCTGCTGTAGTAGCTACAACTCTTAATTTATAATTACTAGCAACTGTTGCTTCTCCACCTAGTGCAACCGCTGCGGCATTTAATGTTTCATAAGTAACGGCAACATTTGTCTCAGTACTAGCTCCTAATACTTGTGGTGCACTATAGTCACCCATGTCAGTATCCATTTGTAAAGTATAGTCTATTTGTACCGGTACTTCAAGGCTTATGGCGTTCCATGTAAAACGCTCTGCTAGGTCATCACCATTAAATTCTGTTACTTCAAAAGCTCCAGATCCTGGTGATAATGTAATTTCTCCAGCGGTATTAGTGTTTAAATTGAACTCTTCAGAATCGTTGTCATCACAAGAGGTGATAGCAGCAATTGCTAAAAACGATAGTATTAATATTGAAAACTTTTTCATCGTATTGCTTATTTATAATTAGTATCCAGGATTCTGGATTAGGTTAGGATTTAAATTTACTTCTTGTGCAGGGATAGGTAATAAATTGCGGAATGGTGCAGTAGTCGTTCCAGATTGAACATTTCCTTTCCAAGCCCAAACTTTACCTGTTGTGAATTTATTAAAACGGATTAAGTCTTGACGTCTATGAGTTTCCCAGTGTAACTCTCTAGCTCTTTCATCAAGGATGAAATCTAGATCTATATCGCTTGCGGTGATATTACCGCTAGTGTTACCATAAGCTCTTTGACGTAGTTGATTGATATAACCTTCGGCCACGTTTAAGTCACCACCAGCAGCACCTCTTACGGTAGCTTCAGCATACATTAAATAAGCATCAGCTAGACGGAAAACTGGAAAGTCGATATCAACAAAGTCACCTACTGTATCGCTACCTGGATTACCATTAATATCTATATTTTTGAATTTTTGAATGGCAAACCCATCTTTAAATCGACCTACATCTGCAATTTCTAGATTTTGATCTTGCGTGAAGAAAGTCTCACGCTGGTCTGCACTATTTTCCATTCCTGGGAATAATTCAACAAATTCCTTTGTGGTACGTATTCCGCCCCAACCACCGTTGATACCAAATTCTGAAGGGTCCATATCTCCACCAACTGGCGCGTGTGTTAAGTAAGTTGTTCCACCAAATGTTTGTGTATTTAAACCATCAAAGTTTAGAGTCCATATAAACTCGCTTTGTGCGCCATTACTATCATTATCTGCATAGAAACTGTAAGCATATGGTACTGATGGAATAGTGTATCCACCATTAATTACTTTATTCGTATAGATTAAAGCATCATCATTTCTTTCTGTTCCAGTATACACTTCGGCATTTAAGTATAATTTTGCTAATAACATTTGTAGGGCAGCTTGATCTGCTCTTCCATATTCATTCATTCCTGCTGGCATCATAGCATCTTCTATTACCAGAAGTTCAGATTCAATCCAGTTGAATAAATCGCTTCTATTTATAGCGTCTAATCCATTTGCTACATCTGTATTTTCTGTACTGAAAGGCATCGTCCCAAATAGATCCATACCATGATAGTAAGAATAGGCTCTTAAGAAACGCGCTTCATTTCTATAATCTGCAACTTCAGCTCTAATATCGCTAGGAACATTGAACTCATTAAGTTTTGCATCTGATGATAGTCTTATAAACTCATTACATACAGCTATCTGATAGTTTATTCTAGAAAACATAGCATTAATAAACTCATTACCATCAGTCCATACATGGCCATGTAGATCTTTTATAGTCCCATCGTTCCATGCGATGATAGCTTCATCTGTAGTTAGCTCTTGCATGTTCCAGTATAATCTTAAGTAGTTTGAAAAACCACCATCTATTCCAGAAATATCTGCGTTTCCATCACCACCAGATTGTCCACCTAGCATTAATCCTGCATAGGCTTTTGCAATAAGACCTCGATATGTAGTAGGGTCTTTTAATAAATCAGCTTCTGTTAGAGAATCTCCTTCTGGTTCTACAGTAAGTACATCATCACAAGCTGTGAATAGTAGCATACCTAAGAAAACCAAAATAATCGATTTATACATTTTCATATTATTGCTTTTTAAATTTTAAAAATTAAATCCTAGACCTAAGATGATTCCTCGATTTCTAGGGAATAAATTGTTGTCAATTCCATTGAAAACCTCAGGATCTACACCATCATAATCTGTAATTGTTAATAAGTTAGTTCCTGTGATAGAGGCTCTTATGTCCACTTTGTCGCCTGGGAAGTTATATCCTAACGATACGTTATCTAATTTGATAAAGTCAGCTTTTTGAACATAGTAATCAGAGAACACTTCTTGATCACTAAATCCTGTGTTTAGAAAATCAGACGGAGTATTAAGATACAGTGGATTTTGAGTATTAGTAGGGAAGATAGTAGCAAGATTTGCTGAATTAGAGCTTACATTATTATAGTTATATCCACCTGCAGCACCTCTTAAAGTAGCACTTAAGTCAAATCTCTTATATGAGAAGTTAGTTGTTAAACCAAAATAAGCGTCATGATTAGCTTTTTTGTAACGTACTCTGTCAGCATCATTAATCACATTATCACCATTAGTGTCTACAAAAACACCATCAAGTGGCGCGCCATCTTGATCATATACTTGGCGGTATACATGGAACGTAGTAGGGTCAGAACCTACCGCCCATTCTTGAATGAAATTACCAACTCCACCAGAAATACCACCTACAGAACTAACAGGATCATCATTTGCACCAGCAAGATCAGTAATTTCAATTTCTTGGAATGTAATATTTCCACCTATGTTCCAAGACATGTTTTCAGTCTCTAGAACTTTAACATTGATACTAGTTTCGATACCACGACTTAAAGTAGAACCAGCATTTTGAATACTACCATTCTCTAATCCACCAGCTGGTAGCGGACCAAATAATAATAAGTCGGATGTTTCTCTATAGAATCCGTCTACACTACCAGTAACACGATCGTTAAAGAAACCTAAGTCAATACCAGCATTCCACTGGTCTGTTGTCTCCCAAACTAAGTCTATTGATCCTTCAGGGCGTATGGTTGTTACAAACTGATTACCGAATTGAACTGCAGCGGTTTGTTGACCTGGAGTAAATGTAGATATAAATGCAAATGGATCATTAATATCTTGTTGACCAGTCTGACCAAATCCACCACGTATTTTTAATTGTGAAAGAACGGTACTGTTCTTTATAAAATCAGTGTTCGTCAACTTTAAAGCTCCGCTGACTCCGTAGAAGTTTGCCCATCTATTGTCTTCAGAGAATCTTGAACTACCATTACTAGAATAACTTCCTGAAAGAACTAGCAAGTCATTAATGTCAAACGATGCTCTACCAAAGAACGTTACAATTGAATTCTCATCTGGTGAAGAAAGGAAATCTACTAGCAACCCATTTTCTAATCCACGGTCAAAAGATTGTCTAAAGAAAGTTTGAACACTACTACCTAAAGTAAGGTCCATTTGAGTATTTATTTTTTCTAAGTCCTTTTTGTAATCAAAACGACCATCAAGAAGATTATTTCTTCTTATACCACGACTAAAGTTTTTTGAAGCGACACGATCACCTGCACCAGAATTTGCATCTCGCAAAGAATAAGAGTCGAATTCATTATAATCAATACCAGCATTACCTGTAAATTTAAGTCCTTTAACAGGTAACTTATATTCTGCATTCATGTTAAGTCTCGCCTGATAGTTATCTAATTGCGAGTCTAAGCTGTTTAAAAGCCCTAGAGGATTTCTAGGAGCATTAGGCTCAATACCTGTAGAGTTTGTATATTCAAAATATCCACCATAAAGGTCATTACCACTAAATATGGGCTGTGTCGGGTCAAAAACCACTGCGGCACCTACAGCACCAGTATCTGCATTTCTTATTTCTTCTTGGGCTAATTGAGAAGTGAATGTCAGTTTTAATTTATTATCCAATAATTTCTGGATGACATTTAAACTTAAACTTGCTCGTTCATAACCCGAGCGCTGTAATGTACCATGTTCATTATTGTATCCTAGAGAAGCTCTGATAGATGTGTTATCATATCCCTTTTCAATGGTAAGGTTGTGAATGGCACGAGTACCATTTTGGTAGATAGCATCTTGCCAGTCTGTATTTGCATCACCTAATATAGAAGTGTCACGACCTTGGTCAGCTACCATTTGACGAAATTCGTCGCCTGTTAATACATCTGTATAGTTGTCTACCTTTTCAACAGCAAACTGTACATCATATCTTACCTTAAGATCGCTACTGAAATTAGCCTTTTTTGTAGTAATTAAAACAACACCGTTAGACGCACGATTACCATATATAGCCGTTGCAGATGCATCTTTTAAAATAGTAATACTTTCTATATCATTAGGGTTAATGGAGTTTAAACTTGCGTTTCTTTGATCTAGCGGCACACCATCTACTACATAAAGAGCATCTTGATTACCATCTAAAGTTGATCCAGGACGTACACGTATAACAGGTCCGTCTCCAGGGCGACCACTTGCTGCAGTAACTTGCACACCAGCAGCTTTACCAGCGATTAATTGGCCAGGTGAGGTAATGGCACCTTTATTAAACTCTTCAGATTTAATAGTCTCTTGTGCACTAGTAACATTTTCTTGTTTAATGCTACCGTAACCTATTAATACAATCGCGTCTAACTCAGACGGATTTTCTGCTAGTGCAACATCAAGTGTACTTTGTCCAGTATATACTACTTCTTGAGTAGTGTAACCTATGTAAGAAAAAATGATGACTGCACCATCTGGTACATTATTAAGAGTGTAATTCCCATCGAAATCTGTTGCGGTTCCATTTGAGGTTCCTTTAACAAGTACACTGGCGCTAGGGACAGGTAATCCAGTACTTGCATCTTTAATTGTTCCTGTAATAACACTCTGAGCAACAGCTAGCAAAGGTAGTATTAGAAACAGTAAAGCAGTTTTAAATTTTTGATTCATTACTGAAATTAGTTTAAATTAATAGTTAATATCTTCTTCTCACACGCTCCAAAAATATGTAAACCTTATGTTAAGAAACCGTTTTCGTAATGTAATTCTACGAAAACGTTTTCGGTGTTTTGTAGTAATATTTTATATATTATATTACGCTTTCGCGAAAGCGTAACTCTTTATATTTAAATAATTTAGAACAGATGGCTCAAAAGTTAACTCTTAAGAAAATTGCACAAGAATTAAAGGTCTCCATATCAACGGTTTCCAAGGCTTTAAGGGATTCTCACGAGATTAGCGTTGAAACACGTACCAAGATTCAAGAGTATGCAAAGCGGTATAATTTTAAGCCTAACAATATCGCGTTAAGCTTAAAAAATCAAAAGACTAAAAAGATAGGTGTGATTATTCCAGAGATAGTTCATCATTTTTTTGCGACAGTAATTTCTGGTGTAGAACGTGTGGCAAATGAAAAAGGATATCAAGTAATTATATGCCTGTCTGGAGAAAGTTTTGATAAAGAGGTAGTCAACATGGATATGCTTGCCAATGGTAGTATTGATGGTTTTGTGATGAGTCTTTCTAAAGAGACTATGGAGCGACAAGACTTTCATCACTTAAGAGAGGTGACTAATCAAGGGATGCCCATAGTGATGTTTGATCGTGTTGCAGATGATATCGCCTGTGATAAAATAATTATCGATGATGTTGAAGCAGCAAATAAAGCTACGGATTTTTTATTGCGTAAAAACCGTCGCAAACTAGGTCTTATTTCTACTCCTGATTATGTAAATGTGGGAAGATTGCGTACTCAAGGTTTTAAAGAGGCTTTAATGAAAAGAGGTTATGAGATTGATGAAAAGGCTATTTTAAAAGTAGAAGATATAGAGAATTGTGGAGATATGATAAAGGAGTTTCTTATGGCTGGTAATTATGATGGATTACTTGCTGTTAACGAATTGTTTGCGGTAACCGCTAGCAAGGCGCTGCAAGGAATGGGTAAGAAAGTGCCAGATGATGTCGCAATCGTTGCTTTTACTGATGGAATGTTGTCCAAGTATGCTAGTCCTACATTAACAACCATAGGTCAACAAGGTGAGGAAATGGGTGGATTGGCCGCTGCAAAATTGATTCAAAAGCTAGAATCAGATCATCAAGAAGATGAAACTTACGAAACCGTTATCGTAAAAACTTCATTAATTGAAAGAGAATCTACGCCTTAATTTTTTAACTTGCGACCGTCTAAAAATGTAAATGATTAGACAAACTATCAAAACTTATCTTCTTCACACACATTAAGTTTTGATAAGTCATAAGGCTTATCGTCATTATAAATTATAACGATATGCAAAAGCCTAAGTTAGGTTTCTGGAATATCTGGAACATGAGTTTTGGATTTCTGGGTATTCAGTTTGGTTTTGCCTTACAGGGCTCAACCATGTCACGTATTTTTGAGACTTTAGGAGCAAATAAGGATGAGATTCCATTATTATGGATCGCTGCACCGCTTGCTGGTTTAATCGTGCAACCTATTATAGGTTATTTAAGTGATAATACCTGGCATAAAAATCTAGGTCGTAGAAGGCCTTTTTTCTTAATAGGTGCTATTCTTAGTTCAATAGCTTTACTTTTTATGCCATATTCTTCTGAGGTATGGATGGCTGCTGGTCTCTTATTAGTACTAGACGCTTCTATTAATATTTCAATGGAACCATTCCGTGCTCTGGTAGCAGATAAATTACCAGAATCACAACGTAGTTATGGTTTTGTAGTGCAAACATTAATAATAGGTGTAGGTACTTGGGTAGCGAGTAATTTGCCTAAATGGGTGAATGACACTTTAGAAATTTCTAATGAAGCTCCTTCTGGTGTTGTGCCAGACTCTGTAAAAGTAGCTTTTGGTGTAGGTGCTTTTGTTTTTATGACTGCTATACTTATTACCATCTTTACTACTAAGGAATACTCTCCAGAGGAATTAGCAAAATTTGATGATGCTGAGAAAGTTCCAGAAGTGAAAAAAGGAATGTGGGAAACAATCTCTGGCACATATGCATTAATGCCGCTAGTTATGAAGAAGCTAGGTGTTGTGCAATTCTTTTCTTGGTTTGCATTTTTTGCGATGTGGACACTGGCAAATCCTGCTTTAACCTCTCATATTTATAATGCACCTAAACCCAACGTAGTGGAGTTTGCACAAACAACTATTGATGATAATGGTGAGACCGTTGCGTTAAGAGATGTAGATGATAAGGTTGTATTTATAAATGATGTAAAAGCGTTAGAGTATAAACAACAAGATAAGGCGTATAATGAAGCCTCAGATGATGTAGGTTCTAAAATGGGTATTTATGGGTTAACATCTATGGTGTTTGCATTAGGGCTTACCTTTTACACAGCATACAATAGTATTAATAGAAAGTATATCCACATGGCAAGTTTAATCCTAGGAGGATTAGGTTTTTTGTATATGTTCTTTATACCTGGTGAGCCAGATAAATTATTAATTTCATTCAGTTTAATAGGTATTGCATGGGGCAGTATTTTATCCATGCCATATGCTATGCTGTCTAGTTCTGTCGAGTCACATAAAATGGGATTGATGATGGGTGTATTCAATATGTTTATCGTAATACCACAAATTATAGCAGCAGTAGGTGGAGTCGTGTTTCTACAAAAATTAATAGGTGAAGAATCTATACATGCAATGACTATTGCAGGAATATTTTTAATTATCGCGGCATTCTCAAATTTATTAATCGTAAATAAAAAGGCAATTACTTATCAGCCTTCCATAGATAATGAGTAAAAAAGCATTCATATTTGACCTAGATGGTGTCATTGTAGACACAGCTAAATTTCATTTTGTAGCGTGGCAACGATTAGCCGCTTCCCTAGGAATCAATTTTACCGAAAAAGAAAACGAGCAACTCAAAGGTGTCTCTAGAGTTAATTCCCTTAAAAAGATACTAGAATGGGGAGATAAAGAAATTAGTCCAGAGCTCTTTCAAGAAAAAATGGATCAGAAAAACATAGAATATCTTGATCTTATAAAAACATTGAGTGTAAATGACATCCTTCCAGGTGTTCACGATTTTTTACTAGAGCTTAAAAGTCAAAATCAACCTATTGCATTAGGTAGTGCTAGTAAAAATGCCAGACCTATTTTAGAAAAATTAGGTGTTAAAGATATGTTTGATGTAATAGTAGATGGAACTAATGTCACTAAAGCAAAGCCAGATCCAGAAGTTTTTCTCAATGCTTGTAACCAGCTGGGCTTTAGTCCTCAAGACAGTGTCGTATTTGAGGATAGCGTTGCAGGTGTTCAAGCTGCAAATACTGCTGGAATGATATCCATTGGATTAGGAGAGAAAGACATTTTACACGAGGCAGACGCTGTTTTTAACCATTTTACAGATATGCCACAAGATTATATAAACACACTATTGAATAAGAAGAAGTAATGAATCAGGAATATATAAAACCCAACGCATGGTCCATCATAGAAGAAGGATGGAATCCTGGATTAGTAAAGTCTAGTGAGAGCTTATTCTCTATAGGGAATGGAGCCATGGGACAAAGAGCAAATTTTGAAGAGCAATATAGTGGAGAGACTTTTCAAGGAAGTTATGTAGCTGGAGTCTATTACCCAGATAAAACCAGAGTAGGATGGTGGAAAAATGGTTATCCAGAATATTTTGCCAAAGTTCTTAATGCACCTAATTTTATAGGTATTGATGTCTTTATTGATGGAGAGCCACTTGATTTACATAAAGTAGATAAAGTTTCAGATTACAGCCGTGAGTTAAATATGAAAGAAGGCTGGTATGAACGAACTTTTATCGCCCATTTTTCAATAGACAAAGCAGTAAAAGTGGTCGCTCGTAGATTTTTATGCCTCGAGGTAGATGAGTTAGGAGTGATCAATTACCAGGTTACCGCTGTAAAAGGGAATATGAAAATAGAATTCCAGCCATATCTAGATGCCGGAATTACAAACGAAGACTCAAACTGGGATGATGCATTTTGGGAAATAGAAGAATTAATTTCTGAAGATCATCAAGCATTTATACGCAGCCGTACTAATAAAACTAACTTTCATGTATGCACCTTTATGCAATCAGAGTTAGTCCAAAATGGAGAGCATTTACAATATGCAAATCATTTAGAGCAGAACAATAAAGTGATACGTCACACAGCTGCCATAGAGCTAGAAGAAAATGAAACCGTAACTTTAAGAAAGTATGCGGGATATTGTTCTAGCTTAAATCATCAACAATATGAACTATTTGATGCAGCAAGAAAAGTATTAACACATGCTACATTAACAGGATATGATGTATTATTGCAAGGTCAGATTGAGCAATGGGCTCAAATCTGGGCAATGGCAGATATTACTATCGATGGTGACCTTAAAGCACAACAGGGAATCCGTTTTAATATCTTTCAATTAAATCAAACTTACTTAGGTAAGGACGCTCGTTTAAATATAGGTCCTAAAGGATTCACCGGCGAGAAATACGGTGGTTCTACTTACTGGGACACAGAGGCATACTGTATACCTTTCTACATGGCTACTAAAGACCAGCAAGTAGCAAGAAATTTGTTGAAATATAGATATGAGCAGCTAGACAAGGCCATTGAAAACGCTGAGAAATTAGGGTTTTCTAATGGAGCTGCTCTTTATCCTATGGTTACAATGAATGGTGAAGAATCCCATAATGAATGGGAAATCACCTTTGAAGAAATACATCGCAACGGTGCCATGGTATTTGCCATCTACAATTACGTACGCTATACAGGTGACTTTTCTTATGTGCCAGAAATGGGATTAGAGGTCATGATTGCCATTGCTAGATTCTGGCATCAGCGTGCTACTTTCTCTCAAAAAGCAAATAAATATATGATCCTAGGTGTGACAGGACCTAATGAGTATGAAAATAATGTGAATAACAATTGGTACACTAATTATTTAGCCAAATGGTGTATCAATCAAGCCTTAGAAAATCTAGATAAGGTAAAAGACGGATATGATGATGACTATAAGCGCATCATAGGTCTTACACACCTTTCAGGATCAGAGACAGCGTCTTGGAGAGAAGTTGCTGACCAGATGTATGAGCCTATCGATGAAGAATTAGGAATCTATCTACAACAAGATGGCTTCTTAGATAAAGAAATCATTCCTGTAGAAGAATTAGACAGTAAGCACAGACCTATTAATCAAAAATGGTCATGGGATCGCATTTTAAGAAGCTGCTATATCAAACAGGCAGATGTGTTGCAAGGATTTTACTTTTTTGAAGATCATTTTACAAAGCAAGAATTAGAAAAGCACTTTGATTTTTATGAGCCATTAACAGTGCATGAGAGTTCGTTATCGCCATGTGTACACAGTATTCAAGCAGCAAAGTTAGATCGCATGGATCAGGCCTATGAATTTTATTTAAGAACTTCAAGACTTGATTTAGACGACTATAATAAAGAGGTAGAAGAAGGTTGTCATATTACCAGTATGGCCGGTACCTGGATGAGTATTGTAGAAGGATTTGGTGGGCTCAAAATAGTCGATGATAAACCTAGTTTTGAAACTAAATTACCTGAGCAATGGGATGGCTTTAGTTTTAAAATTAATTTCCGTAATCAGATCTTACATGTTCAAGTAAGTAAGTCAGGTACTGAGGTGATAACTTACGGTACAGAGCCCGTTGATGTCATAATTAACGGTAAAGAAATCACACTACAGCCACAATTGATAAATGCTTAAGATATGGGAAAGTTAGTTCAATTTATAAGTGTTTTTTAATTATCGCTTTCGCGAAAGCGTCTCTAGCACAAGATATACAACGTGTAGAGCCGCCTTTCTGGTGGTCAGGTATGGAGAAGAGCGAGATTCAAATTATGATGTATGGAGAAGACCTTTATAATTATGAAGCGATATCAACTGATCTTAATTTGATTGAAATTAAAAAAGCTGAGAATGAGAATTATCTTTTTATAACAGTAGATACAAAAGGCTTTGAACCTGGAACCTATGTTTTTAATTTAGAATCTGTAGATGGTGAGGTAGAAGTCATGGAGTATGAATTGCTACCACGAGAAAAGAAATCTGCACAACGTAAAGGATTTGATTCTAGCGATGCTATTTATTTAGTAATGCCAGATCGTTTTGCAAATGGTAACTCTTCTAACGATAGTACAGATGACACTACTGAAAAGGCAAACCGTGAGTTTAAAGGTGGACGCCATGGTGGTGATATTCAAGGCATAATAGATCACTTAGATTACATCGATGATTTAGGTGCGACAGCTTTGTGGAGCACGCCATTATTAGAAGATAATGATAAGAGCTATTCCTACCATACCTATGCACAAAGTGATGTCTATAAAATAGATCCACGTTATGGAACTAATGAAGACTATAAACGTTTAGGAGATGAGTTGCACAAACGTGGTATGAAATTAATCATGGATTATGTAACCAACCATTGGGGCGCGACACACTGGATGATGCAGGATTTGCCCACACAATCTTGGATTCACCAATTTGATGATAATAGAGGTAAAGATTTTCCAGTTGCCGGATATGCAAATTCTTCTTACCGACAAACCACTCAAATGGATCCTAATGCTTCTCAGATTGATGAGACTTATGCTGAGAAAGGTTGGTTTGTAAGCAGCATGCCAGATCTTAATCAAGGTGAACCATTATTGTTAAATTATCTAATTCAAAATACAATCTGGTGGATTGAGTATGCAGGCTTAGATGGATTAAGAGTAGATACTTATTCTTACAACGAGAAAAAAGGTATCGCAGCATGGACCAAAGCCGTAATGGAAGAGTATCCAAATTTTAATATAGTAGGAGAAACCTGGTTACATGATCAGGCGCAAATTGCTTACTGGCAAAAAGACTCTAAAATTGCAGCCATTCAAGATTATAATACTTATTTGCCTAGTGTCATGGATTTTACGCTTCACGATGCTATTATGACGGCGTTTAATGAAGATCAGCAAAACTGGGATCAAGGAATGATTAAGGTCTACGATAATTTTGTTAATGACTTTCTATACGCAGATATTGATAACATCTTAATATTTGCAGGTAATCATGATACAAATCGTATTAATGGTGATGGATTGTATAATGGTGATTTAAAGAAGTATAAACTTGCGATGACTTTAGTACTTACTACTCGTGGTATTCCACAAATATATTACGGTGATGAGATAGGTATGGAAGGAAATAGAGATACTGATGGCGATGGCGACATACGTAGAGATTTCCCTGGTGGCTGGAATGGTGATGAAATAAACGCTTTTAAAAACCCAACAGATTATCAAAAAGGCTTTCAAGACTTCACTAAAAGATTATTGAATTATAGAAAGAATAAATCGGTGATTCACGATGGTAAACTGCTTCAGTATGTTCCTGAAAATAACTGTTATGTATACTTTAGATATAATGACGATAGTCGTGTAATGGTTGTTATTAATAATAATCCAGAAGCTGTAACTTTAAATCTTGATAGGTTCCAAGAAGGAATTGATAAGCGCAAAAAAGGTTTTGATATTCTAACCGGTGAAAAAGTAAATCTTTCGGACTCTCTTAAGGTACCAAGTAAAACTAGTATGGTTATAGATCTTGATAAAATAAAAAGAAAAGAACGTTTCTTTTAATGCTTTATTAAGGTGTGTGTTTAAAATAAATTTCAATCAACCTAACAGATGATATCCAAAACTTGTGAGGTGTGGCAGATTAATAAAGTTGTATGAAAAAAATAATAATTATCCTCATCGCAATTACCGCAATAAGATGTGGTGAAAAAGAAGAAAAGAATATAGGTGATAATAGACCTAGTATTATCGAGGCAATGACTACGCCTATTTATTCATCTACATCGGGAACAGAAGTATACACTTCAGATTATTTACTGGATGTTAATCAATTAGATAGTATCACTTATGGTAAAGGTATTCTGTTTAATGAGGATACTCGCAATTATAATGAGCCATTAAAAATAAAAATGGACTCTGTGGCGCCATATGTTTCTCATGTGACCTTATGGACTGATGGTGTGCGCAATGATATTCCTGTTTTTAAAAGTAGTTCTAGAGAGATGACTATTGTTTACAAAAGCACCTCAAAAAATGTCAAACTTAAAGGCGAGTTCACAAACTGGTCTACGGTTGATTTAATAGAAGAGAATGGTCAATTGGTTTATAAAGCAACGATACCACAAGGGAAGTTTCAATACATTTTTGTTGAAAATGGAAAAGAAGAAAAGTTGACCGGTAGTGAGCCTCAAGTAATCAGTAACGGTATGGGAGGTTTTAATAGAGTTATAGACAACTCAAGAATGGCTGCTCCTGCACAATTATCCTATGGTGAAATATTAGCAAATGGTTTCACATTTACCACTACTGGAGCACTTGAAAATATTGTGGTGCTCTACGAAAACCAAATGATAAGTGCTTCTCAAAACGGTAATTCATATACTGTAGAGCTGCCAGAAAAGGATTTTACAAACCGTAATTCTCAAACACAATTAGTAAGAGTCTATGCCAGTGATGAAAATGGTCGTACAAATGATTTGTTAGTACCTGTACAAGATGGAAATGTCGTTCAAGATCCATCGCAATTAGCACGATCTGATTTTCACAATCAGGTATTATATTTTATGATGGTGGACCGTTTTCTAGATGGAGATCCTTCAAATACAAAACCAGTTCCTGATCCAGAAATTTTACCTAAAGCAAATTACATGGGTGGAGATCTTGCTGGTGTACTCGCAAAAATAAAAGACGGTTATTTTGAGGAATTAGGAATTAACACGATCTGGTTATCGCCTATAACGCAAAACCCAGAAGGTGCTTATGGACTGTGGCCTGAGCCGCGCACTAAATTTAGCGGTTACCATGGCTACTGGCCTATTTCAAATACTGAAATTGATTATCGTTTTGGTGATGAACAATTATTTAAGGAGATCATAGAACAAGCTCACAATCGAGATATGAATGTCATTTTAGATTATGTAGCAAATCATGTTCATGAAGAGCATCCACTATACAAAGAACATCCAGATTGGGCGACAAATCTTTATCTAGAAGATGGTAGTTTGAACACGGAGCGATGGGACGACCAGCGATTAACAACCTGGTTTGATACCTTTATGCCTACCCTAGATTTCTCAAAACCTGAGGTTGTTGCGAAAATGACAGACTCTGCACTATATTGGGTGACTAATTATGAATTGGACGGTTTCCGTCACGATGCTACTAAACATGTACCAGAAGTATACTGGAGAACATTAACTAAAAAAGTGCGTAGCAATACCGATCGCCCTATTTATCAGATAGGTGAAACTTATGGATCTTATGATTTAATACGCAGTTATGTAAGTACAGGAATGTTAGATGCACAATTTGATTTTAATCAGTATGATGCTGCTGTTTCCGCTTTCGCGAAAGCGGATGGCGACTTCTCTAATCTGGCAGAAACACTTTTTAAAGGTCTAGAATACTATGGGCACCATCACCTGATGGGTAATATCTCTGGAAACCAAGATCGAGCGCGATTTATAAGCTATGCCAGTGGCGATGTTTCTTTTGAAGAAGATGCTAAAAAAGCTGGATGGACTCGCGAGATAGGCATGAGTGATACAAAAGCCTTTGATAGGTTGGGTATGTTACAAGCATTTAATATGACTGTTCCTGGAGTGCCTGTAATTTATTACGGTGATGAATACGGTAGTATAGGTGCAAATGATCCTGACAATCGTAAGATGATGAAGTTTGATGGTTTATCACAGCGCGAGTTGGATCTCAGAGAGCTCGTGCACGAATTAGTACAATTAAGACGTAACTCTATGTCATTACTTTATGGGACAACTCAAATATTGAGTGATAGTAATGGGATGTTTGTTCTAGAACGATCTTACTTTGGAGAGAAGACGACGGTTTATTTTAATGAAAACGCCATATTACTCAATGTTTTTACTAAATCTGATAATTCTGATATGGTAGATGTGCAACACCTTAATGCTGTTGAGACTAATAAAAAAATCCAAGTGAAACCACGTAACTTTGCGATTATACAAACCAAATTAAAAGAATCAACACAAGAATAATTATCTATGAAAAAATCAACATCAAAATGGCTTATTGTATTATTTGCCGCCATGACCTTATTCTCTTGTAAAGAAGCTCTTAAAGACCATGATGAGGTGATAGAAGATGAGATTTCTAGTACTTACTCACCTATTACTAATGAAGACCTAGAAAGTGCCGTTATTTACGAGGCAAACATTAGACAGTATTCTGAAAAAGGTACTTTCAATGAGTTTACTAAAGATATACCAGAGCTTAAAAAACTAGGAGTGAAAGTAATTTGGTTGATGCCTATTTTTCCTATTTCTGAAAAGAATAGAAAAGCAAAAGGCGATTTAATGGTTGACGATATTAAAGACCCTAAAGAACGTGCGAAATATTTAGGAAGTTACTATGCCGTTGCAGATTATGAAAAGATTAATCCTGACTTAGGCACAGAGGCTGATTTAAATCGATTGATAGAAACGGCTCATGAAAATGGTATGTATGTGATACTAGATTGGGTTGCAAATCATACAGGATGGGATAATCTATGGATTGAGAAATATCCAGATTTTTATACTAAAGATGAGAAAGGAAATATTATTCATCCCAAAGGAACTGATTGGACTGATACTGCAGACTTAAATTATGATAATAAAAAATTATGGGATGCCATGTCTTCATCAATGATATATTGGGTTGACACATTTAATGTTGACGGTTTCCGCTGTGATGTTGCTCATGAGGTTCCTACTGAGTTTTGGAACTATGCTGTGAAGTCTATTAGAGATGTAAAGCCAGTATTTATGCTTGCAGAAAGTGAAAAGAAAGATCTTTTTATAGATGCTTTTGACATGGGATATAATTGGGAAGGCCACCATATAATGAATGAATTAGCACAAGGTAAAACAAATGTGAATACCTGGGATGAGTATATGATAAGAGTAGAAGAGAATTATCAACCAGATGATATTTTAATGAATTTTATCACAAATCACGATGAGAATTCATGGAATGGTAGTGTGACAGAAAGAATGGGAGAAGCTAGTGATGCTATGTTGGCATTGCAATATGTGATTCCAGGTATGCCGCTTATTTATTCAGGGCAGGAATATGGTATGACAGAACGTTTAAAGTTTTTTGAAAAAGATCAAATACCACATGAGAAAGGAAAAGTGTGGAACATGATGGAGAAGCTGGGAACATTAAAAGCTAATAATCCAGCATTGCACGGTGGTAAAGATGCGGCTTCATATAAGCGTATTAATACATCTGAAGATTCAAAAATATATGCTATTGAAAGACAGAAAGATGATCATAAGGTGATTTATGTAGCAAATTTCTCAAGTGAATCTGTTGAGTTTAAAGCGCCTACTATAGTCGGTAAAATGACTGATGCTGTGAGAGGATCAGAATCTAACATTCCTGAAAATTATACGTTTACATTTCCACCATACGGTTATAGGGTATGGGAAGTACGTAAATAAAATAAGATATATTTGTATGAAACCGCTTAGCTGTTGTTGAGCGGTTTTTTTATGCCTTAATGAATTAATCTATTTTAGTAACAAAATAAAATTATGAACAAGACCTATTACGATCCTAAGGATCTTAGAAAATTTGGAAAAATTACAGAGTGGAGTGAAGAATTGGGAACAAAGTTTTTTGATTATTATGGCCAAGTTTTTGAAGAAGGAGAATTAACTGCTCGAGAAAAATCATTAATAGCACTTGCTGTTTCACACGCCGTGCATTGCCCGTATTGTATTGATGCTTATACAGGAGATGCGCTTAAAAGAGGAATCACTAAAGGTGAAATGATGGAGGCAGTCCACGTTGCCGGTGCAATTCAAGCCGGTGCAACACTGGTACATGGAGTGCAAATGATGAATAAGGTTAATAAATTAGAGATGTAAGGAAATACCTTTCTATTTTTAATGGGTTGAGTTAATCTGGTAATTTAAAAGGAATGAGTATTGTAAATTATTCCTTAAAACTCATATATATTTCCTATTGATTTGTACTTATGCAGCGATAGTGACAGTTTTGTGAGATTTTCTGACTACATATGCAAAACCGTAGTTTCATATACTACGTAATTAAATAAAAAAGGGACCATAATTTATGGCTGTAAATACAAAGACCTCTTTAAAGAAGAGAGATTCCGACTTAGCAAATATCAATAAGCAGATGGCTATTCTTAATGGAGAGCCTTTTTCTAATGGAGAGCTACCATCATTTGCAAAAAAAATAAAAGATACTACTGACCAGTTTCCTCTACGACCTAAAAAGCTTGAGATTATCCAGGTAAACGTAGGTTATATGTGTAATCAGGTTTGTGCTCACTGCCATGTAGATGCAGGACCAGATCGTAAAGAAATTATGACTCGCGATACTATGGACAAAATCGTTGAGGTCATTAAAACCACTGGAGCACACACATTAGATTTAACTGGTGGCGCTCCAGAGATGAATCCTGATTTTAGATATTTTGTAGAACAAGCAAGTGCCGCAGGTATTAAAGATTTTATTGTACGCTCTAATTTAACCATCATAAGAGCAAACCCTAAATATCACGACCTACCAGATTTCTTTAAAAAACATAATATTCATGTGGTAAGCTCTATGCCTCACTGGACCAGAGGAAAAACAGATACACAACGTGGTGATGGTGTTTTTGATAAGTCTATAAAGGCTTTGCAAGAATTAAATGATCGTGGATATGGAATGCCAGGTAGTGATTTAAGACTAGATCTAGTATATAATCCTAGTGGTGCTTATCTGCCGGGTGATCAAGCGAGTATGGAAAAGGACATGAAAGCTGCATTATTAGAGGATTTTAATATTCAATTTCATAACCTTTTTGCAATTACTAATTTACCTATTGCTAGATTCTTAGATTATCTAGTGGCTAGTGAAAATTATGAGGATTATATGTATGCATTAGTTGATGCTTACAATCCTGCCGCAGTAGAAAATGTAATGTGTACTAATACCATCTCAATCTCATGGGATGGCTGGTTATATGATTGTGATTTCAATCAAATGCTTGATTTAAAAATCGATAATAAAATCCAACATATTGATGATTACAATGAGGATTTAATTAATAATAGAAAAATTCAAATTTCTCAACACTGTTACGGATGTACCGCTGGTGCAGGTAGTAGTTGTCAAGGTGTTGTTGCATAATATGATTGATAGATATTCAAAAACTGCCATTTTACTTTTTGCCCAGTCGGCAAGAGTAGATGCTATCAGTAAATCACTGGTAGACGTTGCGGTGATGGATGTTTTAAATAATCATGTTCTTAAAACAGTACGCAATTCTGGGCTTGATTATTATCATTTTACAGAAAAAGAACAACGCGGCGAAAGCTTTGGTTCAAGGTTTAAAAACTCTATAGAAGATGTTTTCAAACTAGGTTATACATCGGTAATTTGTATCGGAAACGATACGCCATTACTATCTGTTGATTTAATTCATAAAGCAGCAAACTCTCTATTCAAAGAAAATTCTGTTTTGGGTAAATCACAAGACGGTGGTTTATATTTAATAGGGTTAAACCGTTCACAATTTCAAGCGCAGACCTTTGAGAACCTACCATGGCAATCAAGTCAACTGTCTATTTTTTTAATCAATATTTAAAAAACTTTGATGGAAGTGTAACGGTTCTTAAAACCCTTCAAGATATTGATTCAACGACAGACTTATATCAGTTCCTCGCTGGTAAAGATGCTCGTGATTTATTAATAGGAATATTGTTAAATACGCTTTCGCGTAAGCGTAATAACCACAAGCAATCTACATTTTACAATAAACAGGTATTTCTTTTTCAACCTGCAAATAAAGGCTCGCCAGTACAGATAGCGGCTTAATTTTTTATTACCCTATCTGGGTGTTTTTCAACTTTATTTATTTTCATGAAAAGAATTACTCTATTCATGTTGTTTCTATGTGGTTTAATAGGGACAGCACAATTTACTATTACAGGAACCGTTACAGATCATACGGGAGAACCTGTCGCATTTGCAAACGTTGCAGAGCAAGGAACACGCAATGGTACTACAACCTCGTCAAAAGGAACATATATAATCACTGTACAAGAAAATGCGGTGGTTACCTTTTCTTTTATAGGTTATGAATCTTACAGTGTAAAAGTCATAAGTTCTCAAACAATTGATGTAATACTACAAGAAGGTGACTCTCTAGATCAAATAGTAGTCACTGCACTAGGTGTAAAAAGACAAGAACGAGAGCTAGGATATGCGGTGCAAACGCTGGATGCAGACCAAATAGAAGAAGTCAAAGCCGTTAATTTGCTGGATAACCTAGCTGGTAAAATCGCTGGTATTTCAGTAACGCAAGGTGCGACTGGAGTAGGTTCTTCTTCAAAAATCACTATACGTGGCGAGGCTAGTTTTTCAAACAATAATCCGTTATTTATTGTGGATGGAACGCCAGTAAATAATAATACCGTTTTTAATTTTACAAACGAGGCCGCAGCTGGATTTCAAGAAGTTGATTTCGGGAATGGCGCAGGAGAATTAAACCAAGATGATATAGCAAGTGTATCTGTTTTAAAAGGACCAGCGGCAGCAGCGCTTTATGGAACTAGAGCATCTAATGGTGCAATCATTATTGAAACTAAAAATGGAGGAAAAAAGAAAGGATTAGGAATATCTTATAACACGAGTTTCTTTGTAGACACAGCTTTTCAATTACCACAATTCCAAAACGAGTATGGGCAAGGAAATAGCGGTCAGTTTGAATATGTTGACGGACTAGGTGGCGGAATTAATGATAACATTACCTATTCATGGGGACCAAGATTAGACGCCGGTATTAACATTGCCCAATTTGATAGTCCAGTCACATTACCAGATGGTACCGTTGTGCGTGGTGGTGATACAGCACTTTATAATGGGTTATCAATCACTCCTACTGCTTTTAAAAGCAATCCAGATAACTTGAAGAATTTCTATGAAACTGGTCACACTTTTATTAATAATATTGCGGTCTCAAATGGCTTTGAAAAAGGAGATTATCGTTTTAGTTTTACAGATTTACGTAGCGAAAGCATTATTCCTGGAGTTAATTTAGACAGGCAAAGTGTAGCTGCAAAGCTCAACTTTACACCTAGTGATAAAACAGCCATCCGCACTAGTATCAATTATGTAAATAGTGCATCTGACAATAGACCGTCAAATGGTTATGGAAGTGAAAATGTAAATTATTCACTAGTCGCATGGGGACCACGATCTTTAAATATTGATAATTTAAGAAACTACTGGCAACCAGGCCTTGAAGGTGTACAGCAGTATTCATTTAATTATACTTTTTTTGACAATCCTTATTTTATATTGAACGAGAATCGCAACAGTTTTGGTCGTGATCGTTTGTATGGGAATGTTTCTTTGACTCAAGAGTTAACGTCAGAGTTGACAGCTACTGTAAGAACTGGAATGGACTATAGTAATGAAAAGCGTCGTTTCTTAAGGTCATATTCTACAAACAGATTTAGAAACGGTGCCTATGCAGAGCATGACGTGACTTACCGAGAAATCAATACAGACTTCTTACTGAATTATAAAAATCAGTTTGACGATATCACATTTGACGCTAGTATTGGTGGAAATAGATTGAGTCAAAAGGCCTCAACTACACAGGCTCAAACGACTAGTCTTGCACAACCAGGTATTTTTTCTTTAAATAATGCCGCTAGCCCTATTGAAAGTTTTGGTTTCCGTTCAGAGAAGAGAATTAATAGTTTATACGCTTACGCGAAAGCAGGCTACAAAAACTTCCTGTATCTAGACATTACTGCTCGTAACGATTGGTCCAGCGCTCTAGCTACACCTTTTACAGCAGATAATACTTCATTCTTCTACCCATCAGTATCGACTAGTTTTATATTGAGTAACATAGTAGACTTACCTAAAGTTATCGATTTTGCAAAAATCAGAGCCAGTTATGCACAAGTAGGAAATGATACAGATCCTTATCAAACCCAAGGAACTTTTATATCACAAACACCTGTAAATGCACAACCTACTTTTACAAATCAAGATTTTATCCCTAATCAGAATTTAAGACCCGAAACGACTTCTAGTGTTGAATTAGGGTTTGATATGCGATTCTTAAAGCAACGATTGAATGTAGATTTTACCTATTACAATGCTGTAACATCAGATCAGATACTTTCTTTACCTATCGGGATCTCTTCAGGTTTTAGTCAGCAAGTAGTAAATGCAGGATCTGTTAGAAATACAGGTGTTGAGGTTGTTTTAAATGCGATTCCTGTGCGTACTGATGACTTTCAGTGGAGCTCAACAGTAAACTTTGCGACTAATCGAGCAATTGTTGAGGATTTACCACAGGATGAAGGACGTTTAACACTAGCCTATTCAAGAGTATATGATAGTCAAGATCAAACAGTCTGGCATCAAGTTGAAGAAGGTGGCCGTATAGGTGACCTTTATGGAACTGGTTATTTACGTAATGAAAATGGAGATTTTGTTCTTACGGCAGATGGTCGTTTTATCGCAGATCCGGAGTTGAAAAAGCTAGGAAACTATAATGCAGATTTTACGATGGGATTCAATAACAGTTTTACTTATAAAAACTGGGACGCATCTTTTTTACTGGACTGGAGACAAGGAGGAATTTTAGTTTCTAGAACTCTCGCTCTAGCTGCAGTAGGTGGACAGCTAGAAGAAACAGCTAATAGACCGGATGCCGGAATAGTTGCAAATGGTGTGGTAAACACGGGAACAGCAGCAAATCCGGTTTATGTTCAAAATACGACCGCAGTAAGTGCTGAGAGTTATTACCGTCAGTTCTATGATCGTAATCACGAAGAAAATAATGTATATGATGCGAGCTATTTAAAGCTGCGTCAGTTCTCTATTGGGTATTCTTTTGATTTAAATAAAGGTGCTTTAGGTCTATTTAATGGTGGTGCAGAAATGAGAGTTTCTCTAATAGGGAGAAACTTGTTTGCAATCTCAGAAATTCCTCATTTTGATCCAGAGCAACTTGCAGTGCAAGGTCAGGGATTTGTCAGTGGTGTAGAAGATATGTCATATGCATCTACCAGAAGTATAGGAATTAAAGCAGGAATCCAATTCTAAATTTAAGTTGAACTTAAATTTTAATAGCAAAACACACATTATGAAAAATATATTTATATACTATTCTTTAATTACCTTCCTAAGTATAGGGATGACATCTTGTACAGCAGATTTTGAAGAAATAAATACTAATTCAAATGCACCAGTAACAGTACAACCTAGTTTATTGTTAAGGCAGGTCATTTATAATTATGGAGAAGAGATGTCTTATGAAGGTTTTGTCGCTGGTGGATTATTAGGCCAGCACATGACAGCGTTGGATTTTAATCTTTTTGATAGACATGCTTTAAAAAGTCCGCAATTAGGTGGTGATCCATGGCCTATTTTTTATCGTAATTTAAGAGATAATGAATTGATTATTAATGAGTCTAGATCTAGTGAAGCTTTTAAGGTGTATGAAGGTCCAGCCTTAATCTTTAAAGCCTATATGACCGCAGCACTTACAGATATTTATGGAGATGTTCCTTATAGTGAAGCATTCCGTGGTTTAGATGGAATAGTTCAGCCTCAATATGATTTACAAGAAGACATATATCTTCAAGAAAATGGGATTTTGGATAATCTTGACAAAGGGATTGCAGCCATTGAAAATTATACAGGATCTATTGCTTTAGATGGTGATGTATTGTACAATGGCAATCTACAAGCTTGGGTAAGACTAGCAAATAGTCTTAAGATAAAGGCGCTAGTAAGAATCTCTGATAAAGAAAATATAAGCACTCGTTTACAAGAATTATATGATGATGGAAATTACATAGCAGACAACACTCAAAATGCCATTTTTAACTTTACAGATAGTGAACCTAACAACTTCCGTATGGCACGATTGAGAGCTGGAGATTTCAATAATTTTGTGATGAGCGTGACGATGGAGGAAATCCTAGAAGGATTAAATGATGCGCGTATCGACATTCTTTTTAGACCTAGAGGAAATAATGGGAATGGCGATGATTATGAAGGATTGTTAAACGGTATTGACGCTTCATCAACCTCTGTAAGCCTTGCAGACTATTCACTGGCAGGAACCATTTTTAGAGAAAATACAGGAATGCTAGATGCAAATTATATGACCGCTTGGGAAACCAACTTTTTACTTGCTGAAGCTGCTGAAAAAGGATTGATCACAGCACCTGCACAAACCTTATATGAAACTGCGGTAACTCAAGCCTTTGAATATTGGAATACAACATTGCCCGTGGATTATTTAACTACCACAGCCGCTTATGCCGCAAATGGAAATGATCCTATTGAGCAAATCATCACTCAAAAATGGATTGCGAGTCTTATTAATGGTTATGAAGGATGGATTGAATATAGAAGAACTGGTTTCCCAGTTTTAAAAAACATATCGGCTAGTTTAAATAATAATTTAATACCGGTAAGAATGCCTTATCCTGCAGAAGAAGCAGCGCTCAATGCAGATAATTATAATGTTGCAGCTAGTGCGACTAATAATAACGATATTAATGTGCCTGTGTGGTGGGATGAGTAGATAAAAATAAAAGTAACAGGAAAAACAAATAAAGAGCAAATGTCAGTTCGAGCAGAGTTGAAAATAGTTTAATAGCATTTTTAAGTTTAAATCATATTCCAACAGTGGATTTTCTAACCCAAACATCAACCTTACAGTGGTTACTTATTATAGCGAGTAGTGTGATATTTTTCATATTGGCGCCATATGCTAAAGATGTAGAGACATTTTTTAAAGCACAGCATCGTGGTAAGAAACCTAGTATGGTAATGCTTACTGGTAGTTTGATCATCTCGTGGATTTTTGCAAAAAGCATTACTAATGCTGCAAATTTAGGACTGGCGTTTGGTCTAGTAGGTGGTGTGGCTTACGCTGGTTATTACCTGTCATTTGCGGTAGCAGGAATTGTAATTTATCAATTGAGAGTTCAAGGTGGATTTGAAAGCATCCATCATTTTTTGAGTTCTAAATTTGGTAAAAGTGCTGTAAATGTATTCTCGATATTAATTAGTTTTAGACTATTTAATGAAGTCTGGTCTAACACGATGGTGATAGGAACCTATTTCGGTGACATGGGGACTACGGCTTATTATGCCGCCATAATTGTATTTACATTGCTTACACTAGCTTACACTTTAAAAGGCGGACTGAGCAGCTCGATATTTACTGATGCGATACAAATAGTGTTATTCTCTATTTTACTGGTAATTATTTTGGGCGTTATTTTTACAGAACCAGATGTTCAGGTAGGGGAAATGTTTACTAGCGGAACTTGGTCTATGGAATTAGGTTTGAATTTATTTTTTGCGGCCATTTTGCAAAGTTTCAGCTATCCCTTTCACGATCCCGTGTTAACAGATCGTGGTTTTATTAGCTCGCCTAGAATTACTAGAAAAAGCTTTTTATGGGCAGCGGTTTTAGGGGCGATTTGCATTGTTCTTTTTAGTCTAGTAGGTGTGTATGCACAACAAGCTGGATTAGAAGGACAGGCAGCTGTTGAAGTGGCTAAAAAATTAGGTGTTGTCTTACTACTTATCATTAATTTTATAATGATTACTAGTGCAGCCAGTACCCTAGATAGTACATTTTCTAGTTTCTCAAAGATGCTTACTATCGATTTAAATTTGGGTAAAACGGTCAGTTTTGGTAGAATAATGATGGTTATTGTAGCCGTTTTAGGAACCATTCCTGTTTTTCTGGATGCAGAGATTTTAAGTGCCACAACGATTAGTGGTACAATGGTTATAGGACTCACGCCAGTATTTTTATTATGGAAAATGGACGCTCCTAAAATTAGTTATTTCCTATCTGTCATCGCTGGATTGTTTTTTGGTGTATTATTGATTTTTGAGCTTTTTCCAGAACAACTCATTCATACCAGCGGTAAATATTCTTTATTACTATGGATTAATTTTTATGGTATAATCGTTAGTTTTATTCTCTTTTTAATTCCCACATGTTTCAAAAAGTAAAAGATTTAGGTCATAAACGAGGTAAAATGCTCCTTTTTGGTGGCGTTTATAGTAATTTTCAAGCATTGGAAGCAGTGATGGCATTGGCTCGTTTGCACGATATAGAGCCAGAAAACTGTATTTGTACCGGTGACATTATAGGTTACTGTGGTCAACCACAAGAAACTCTAGATACTTTTCAAGAGTGGAATCCATACAGCATTTTAGGTAATGTAGAAATTCAATTGCGTGATGATCAAGAAGATTGCGGTTGCGATTTTACAGAAGGTTCTCGTTGTGACGGATTTAGTGATGTTTGGTACGCTTTCGCGAAAGCGAACTTACACACCAACTCAAAAGATTATTTCAACACCTTACCAGATCACATCACTTTTGAATATGGTGGAAGAACTGTAGGAGTGGTGCATGGTAGCGCAGATTATGTATCACAATTCATATTCAAGTCCAGCGATTGGGCAGAGAAAATAGAAAGTTACCAAGATCTAGTAGTAGACACTATCATAGCTGGTCATTGTGGATTGCCATTTAAAGATCAATATGAAAATTTATTATGGCTCAATCCAGGCGTGATAGGTATGCCTGCAAATGATGGAGTAACACACACATGGGCTATGATATTAAATGATGAAGATGGTTTTGAAGCACGGCACATTCCAGTGGTTTATGATCATCAAACTGCGATTGTTCAAATGAACAAGCACAACTTGCCACAAGAATATGCACTAACACTAGAAACTGGAATATGGGATAATATGGAAATCCTACCAGATGAGGAACGACTATTGCTAGGAAAACCACAAGCGTTTTAATCTATGAAAAATCTAATCTTCTTCATATCATTTTTATCCATTTCTACCAGCATTCAAGCTCAAGAAATCAATGAATTATTACATCAATATAATAGGATGTCCGTGCCGTATATCACGGTACAGACCTTAAAAATGGAATATGATCAATATATCATTTTGGACACTCGTAAAAAACCTGAGTATGAGGTAAGTCATTTACCTGGTGCCATTTGGGTAGGTGAAAAGTTAGATCTAGAGTTGATTGATGACATTTCTACAGATAAGCCTATCGTGGTTTACTGTTCAGTAGGTATACGTAGTGAAGATTATGGAGAGGAACTTCTCAACGCAGGTTTTGAAAACGTATATAATCTTTACGGTAGTATTTTCTCATGGAAAGATGCCGGATATAATGTGGTAGATCCAGAAGGTCATGATACAGATCAAGTTCATGTATTTTCTAAAGCATGGGAGAAGTATTTAAAGACCGGTGAAAAGGTTTATTGATAGATGAAAGAATCTATAGATTTAATATGGAAGACTATTAAAAACTATTATTGGCTGCTTATTATTCCCATAGTTGTGTTCTTTTATGTCGAATCTTTACAAGAAGAAAGAGAGCTTAATAAATTATATAAATGTACTTATGCTCAGGTGATTCATTCTTCACCTGTTTACAAGAAATATAGTAAGCGTTCTTATCATTATGATTTTTTTGTAGAAGGGAGAAAGTATGTAGGAAGTTCTAGTGCTTACATATCTGATGATATTAAAATAGGGAACTTCTATCAAGTGAAATTTGCTTCAAATAATCCTCGTAATAATAAAATTGATTTTACAACTCAATACTATCAGATTATAAGCGGTTTTGAATCTGATAAAATAGACACCGCATATATCGATGTGTCAAAATATAAGGTTGATTCAGTAGATTTAAAAAATCGATTAAATCGAGTGAAAGCATTAATTGAAAAGTAGGATTAAAAAACAACGCCTCGTGAAATCACGAGGCGTTACAGATTTAAACTACGTTTTAGTTTTTAGGATTCTATAAAGAAAAAGCTTTCTTTACTTCGTCCACATAATCTAATTTTTCCCATGTGAATAACTCTACAGTCTTTTCTACACGACCATTATACGGTGATTCAAAAACTAGTGTTTCTGTACGAGGCTCACGACCCATATGACCATAAGCAGCCGTTTCAGAATAGATAGGATTTCTTAGTTTTAATCTACTTTCTATCGCAGCAGGACGCATGTCAAAGATTTGAGCAACTTTTTTAGAGATTTCTCCATCGGTTAAATCTACAGTTGATGTCCCATAAGTATCTACATGTATAGAAGTAGGTTCTACCACACCTATTGCATAGGATACCTGTACTAGAACTTCAGTAGCAAGACCAGCGGCAACTAGGTTTTTTGCCACGTGACGTGAAGCATAAGCAGCACTACGATCTACCTTAGAAGGATCTTTACCCGAGAAAGCTCCACCACCATGAGCACCTTTACCACCATAAGTATCTACAATAATCTTACGACCGGTAAGTCCAGTATCTCCATGCGGTCCACCGATTACAAATTTTCCTGTTGGGTTAATGTGGTAAGTGATTTTGTCATTAAAGAGCTTTTGAGCATATGCTGGTAATTGCTCGATAACTCTAGGGATTAAAATTTCAACAAGGTCTTTTTTAATCTGTGCTAGCATCGCATCATCATCTTCATTAAAAGGATCGTGCTGTGTAGAAATAACAATAGCATCTATACGTTGCGGTATGTTATCATCATTATACTCAATCGTTACTTGTGATTTTGCATCTGGACGCAAGTAGGTTATCTGATCCATTTCACGACGCAATTTTGCTAGCTCGATAAGTATTTTATGAGAAATATCTAAGGCTAGTGGCATATAATTATCAGTCTCTGCCGTTGCATAACCGAACATCATTCCTTGATCACCAGCACCTTGTTCCTCTTTATTCTCACGATCAACACCTTGATTAATATCTTGTGATTGTTCATGGATTAAAGAAATTACACCACAAGAATCGCCGCTAAACTGGTAAGCACCTTTGGTATAACCTATCTTGTTAACCACTTCACGAGCAATGTGTTGTGCGTCTATATAGGTGTTTGATTTTACCTCACCGGCAAGTATAACTTGACCAGTAGTCACCATAGTCTCACAGGCTACTTTAGATTCTGGATCAAAGGCTAAAAAATTATCTAATAAAGCGTCACTGATTTGATCAGCAACTTTATCTGGATGTCCTTCACTTACGGACTCACTTGTAAATAAATATGGCATTTAAGTATTGCGCTTTCGCGAAAGCGAACTTAAAAATCGCTCTCGACATTAATAATTTTAGAAGATAAAAAGGGCTGTATGCTCGAGTGCGGTACACTGTTTTAGCGTTTATGTTTTCTAATTTGAAAACGAGGTCGCAAGCAGCCAAATCTTTCCCCTAATTGAAGTGCAAATGTAATAAAATGAGCGCTATGTGTGCATTGTTATTATAGCTTTATTAACTATTTCTATAGAGATTAATGATTGCTTTTAATTTTAACGTTTGATTTAAAAATATGTAATTCAGTTTGTTAGGTCTAATTCCTATTGTGTTAGTAGGAATTTATTTTTTAAAAAGTTTGGTAGTCTCAAAAAGTTTTATGAATCTTTACACTCACGTTCATAACCATATTGAAATTATCAAGAAAGGACGAGGGAACAGACCCATCGACTCCTTAGCAACCCTTAACGCTCGTTAAGAAGGTGCTACATTCTGCCCATTAAATTGGGATGAGATGATACACATGTAAGTAGGTTATACTAACAAGTTTCTTTTTTGATTTTCTATCTGGGCTGTAGGTCTGGACAGGAAGTACTTTTTCAATTTGGTTTTGTTCTTAAATCAATTTTTAATTTAAAAAGAAACAAAATGTCAAATCAAAAATTTTCAACAAACGCACTTCATGCAGGTCATGACTTTAAAAATAATGGTGGAACTAGAGCAGTACCATTGTATCAAAGCACGGCATATGTGTTTAATAATAGTGATCATGCTGCAAACTTATTTTCTTTATCTGAACCAGGTTACATTTACTCTAGGATTAATAACCCTACTGTGGATGTACTAGAGCAACGGCTTGCGGCATTAGAAGGTGGTATAGCGGCAGTGGCGACAGCTTCAGGAACTAGCGCAATTTCTACTACACTATTAACCTTATTAAGAGCTGGTGATCACATTATAGCTAGTAGTTCTCTTTATGGCGGTACTTACAACTTGCTGTCGGTAACTTTACCTAGATTTGGTATCACTACTACTTTTGTAGATCCTAACAAGGATGATGCTTTTACAAATGCATTACAAGAAAACACGAGAGCTATTTTTGTAGAATCTCTTGGAAATCCTAAGCTTGATGTACTTGATTTAAAAAAGATAAGTGCGCAAGCTATTAAAGCTCGAGTGCCATTCATCGTTGATAATACAGTTGCAACTCCTTACCTCTTAAATCCTATTGCGCATGGAGCAGATATAGTCATTCACTCGTTGACCAAATATATTAATGGGAATGGAACAGCTCTAGGTGGTGTGATTATAGATGCAGGTAAATTTGATTGGACTAATGGGAAATTTCCTGAGTTCACGGAGCCTAGTGCTGGATATCATGGCTTAATCTATGCAGATGTTTTGAAGGAAGCTAGTTTTATTGCTAAGGTACGTATTGAAGGTTTGCGCGATTTAGGAGCAGCCATTTCTCCTTTTAATGCATGGCAAATAATACAAGGATTAGAAACTTTGAATTTGAGAATTGAGAAACATTCTCAAAATGCGCTTGAATTAGCTCAATGGTTGAATGATAGAGATGAAGTAGAATGGGTAAACTATCCAGGTCTTAAAAATAATAGATATTATGCCCTAGCTCAAGAGTATTTACCTAAAGGACAAAGTGGTATTGTAACCTTTGGTGTTAAAGGTGGATATGAAAGTGCTAAAAAGGTTGTAGACAGTGCTAAAGTTTTCTCTTTATTAGCAAATATAGGTGACACTAAATCATTAATAATCCATCCGGCTAGCACAACACACCAGCAACTTGATGATGAATCCCAATTAAGTACTGGAGTAACTAAAGATCTAATACGTTTATCAGTAGGATTAGAAGATTTATCAGATCTCAAAAAAGATTTAGAAGAGGCATTTTCTACCATTGATAAATCCGTGTTGATATAATGAGTGCTTCTTTAAATCATATAAAATTACCAGATTTTAAATTAAGTAGTGGTAAAGAACAAGCTGTACATGTAAGTTATCAGATCTTTGGGTGTCAATTGCACACGGCACCCATTATATTGATTAATCATGCTTTAACGGGCAACTCTTCCGTATTAGATTGGTGGTCAGAGATTGTTGGTTCTGGAAAAGTTATAGATTCAAATCGCTACACCGTGCTCTCTATTGACATACCTGGAAATGGATTTGATGAAGAGGTAGATCACTTAATATACAATTATCAAGACTGGCGATTGAATGATGTGGCTCGAGTTTTTTATCAGGTTTTAAAAGAACTGCGAGTTTGTTACATACATGCTGGTATAGGTGGCAGTATAGGTGGTTGTTTACTTTGGGAAATGACTGTTACTTATCCAGAGTTGTTTGGTACTATTATTCCTATTGCTGCAGACTGGAAAGCAACAGACTGGATAATAGCAAATTGTCATATTCAACAGCGATTGCTCTCAAATTCTATTCAGCCCATTGAAGATGCGAGACAACATGCAATGACATTTTATAGAACTGCTCAAAGTTTAAGATTTAAGTTTAATAGAGAGATATCCACAGATTTCAAAGTTAAGTTATGGTTGAATTATCATGGTAAATCTCTTAAAAAACGATTTACATTACCAGCTTATAAGTTAGTCAATCAATTGCTAGCTACATCAAATGCCGCTCAGAAATATGATGATAATATATTAAAAGCAATTGCAGATAGTGAAGTGAAAATTAGATTGATAGCTATCAATAGCGATGGCTTATTTATAGCCCAAGAAGATCGAGAAACCTTTGAATTACTGCGGGATTATAGAGATATAAAATATAACGAAATAGATAGTATTCACGGTCATGATGCTTTTTTAATAGAGCATCGTCAAGTAAATCAAATTCTTAAAAAATATCTCAAAGAAGTAGAACCTACTGCATCGCTAAAAGCGTGTGTCTAAAACTTAATTATGAATATCATACATATATACTTATTTGGTTTGGGTAACGTAGGAAGTACGTTAATTAAACAAATTTTAGAAAGTCAGCATTTTTTCAAGACCCATCAAGGTATAGAATTAAAGATAGTTGGATTAGCAAATAGTCGTAAAGTATTAACTACTGCTGATGGAATAGGAGATGATTGGGAGCAAGAGTTTGCACAAAAATCTATAACGAGACGATCTGATGCATTTTATGATTTTGCATCGTCTTATGTTGAAGTACGTATCGCCGTAGATGCCACTGCAAGTAAAGAGCTTTCTCATTTTTATCCAGAGCTAGTCGAACAAGGTTTTCACGTTGTTACTGCTAATAAGATTGCAAATACGTTATCTCAAGAATTTTATGACAATCTACGCTTATTGCTTAGAGAAAGAGATTTGTCATTTGAGTATGAGACTAATGTAGGTGCAGGTTTACCCATAGTCGATACCATACGTAATTTACATAAAAGCGGTGAAGAGATATTTGCTGTAAATGGAGTTTTCTCTGGGTCATTAGGGTATATTTTTAATCGTTTTTCTGAGGAGGAATTACCGTTTTCAAGTATCGTATTAGAAGCGCTTAAAAACGGTTATACTGAGCCCGATCCACGAGAAGATTTATCTGGTAATGATGTGGCTAGAAAACTGTTAGTTCTTGCAAGAGAGACAGGACTAAAAATTGAATTTTCAGATATTACAATAGAAAATTTAGTCATTCTTGATTTACAAACAGCCTCAGCAAATCAATTCATAGATAGAATAACAGAATTAGACAAACCTTTACTACATCGCAAATCCCTATTGCAACCTGATGAGGTATTGCGACATTTAGGTAAACTAGATGTTGTCAATAAGAGTCTAGAAGTTTCTTTGCAAGTGGTAAAAAAAGATAGTCCTGCAGGACAATTACAAGGCAGTGATGGATTTTTTGAAATATATTCAGAATCTTATGCGTCACATCCATTAGTAATCAAAGGTGCTGGTGCAGGTAAGGCTGTTACAGCACGTGGATTATTATCTGATATCATTAAAATAGCAAAATCATGCCCGATTGTGATTTATAAATAAGCTCATTTAATATTCTCTGTAGTATTTTTCTAGAGTAGAATAAAGCAATTTAATCTCTAGAAAATACTACATTTGACCATGCTATCACGTAAAACTAAATATGGTATTAAAGCATTAACTTATCTAGCAAAACTAGATGACAATGAACCTGTTTCTATTAGTACCATTGCAGATGCAGAGCATATCCCTCATAAATTTCTAGAAGCAATTTTACTAGAATTACGTAAAAACAGTATTCTAGGTTCTAGAAAAGGTAAAGGTGGTGGTTACTACTTAATGCAGTCTCCAGAAACGGTCCGTATGTCTGCTATACATCGTATCCTAGAAGGTCCTATCGCGATGCTGCCTTGTGTAAGTCTCAATTTCTATGAAAAATGTGATGATTGTGTTGATGAGGAAACTTGTGCTGTTAATAGATTAATGACTCAAGTACGTGATAATACATTAGAAATTCTTGAAAATCAGACGCTTAAAGATTTGATTAGATAATTTTTTTAATTTTATTACCCTATTAAGCTTATAGGATATATATTTTATTATATATTCGTCCTGTTATTTAATAATGACGTTAGTTTTGGATAGGTCGTACTAAAACACGAGTTGGGATTATTTGATTGGGCTGTTTTCAAATAATTATAAAAACTCGTGTTTAGACCTTATCGATACATCACTTAACTGATAATTATCATTGTGAAGTAATTATTTTTGACACTACTTCAATAAAAGCCCTTTTTCATTCATTTTACTTACTCAATTACTGGCTGTTGACTTGGTTACAATCCATTTGATGACGACCTTTGCATAGGTTAATCTTTTGGCCCTAATGTTGGTAGTATAAAGTTATGATTGAAACAGATATTCTTATTATAGGAGCAGGTCCTACAGGTCTATTTACCGTGTTTGAAGCAGGTTTACTAAAGTTAAAATGCCATTTAATCGATGCATTACCACAACCAGGTGGACAGTGTAGTGAATTATATCCTAAAAAGCCTATCTATGATATTCCAGGCTTTCCTGAAGTCTTAGCTGGTGATTTAGTGGATAACCTCATGGAACAAATAAAACCTTTCCAACCTGGTTTTACATTAGGTGAACGAGCTGAGGATATTGAGAAATTAGAAGACGATACATTTATAGTTACCACTAATAAAGGAACTAAGCATCATGCAAATGCTGTAGCCATTGCCGGTGGATTAGGATCTTTTGAACCTCGTAAACCGCAGATTGAAGGAATAGAGAGATATGAAGATCATGGAGTTGCCTACATGATTAAAGATCCTGAAACCTTTAGAGATAAAAAGGTCGTTATTGCAGGTGGTGGAGACAGTGCTCTAGACTGGTCCATATTTTTAGCAAACGTTGCTCAAGAAGTAACTCTTGTACATAGAAGAGAAGAATTCCGTGGTGCCTTAGATAGCGTTGAGAAAGTTCAAGAGCTAGTCACTCAAAATAAAATTAATTTGATAACACCTGCTGAGGTTACCGATGTAAAAGGTAATGGAAAAGTGGAGGCTGTTACAATCACTATACATGATGAAGCAAAACGTTTTCAAGAAATACAATGTGACGCATTTGTGCCATTGTTTGGTTTATCTCCTAAATTAGGGCCCATCGCAAATTGGGGACTCGAAATTGAAAAAAATGCCATTAAAGTTGATAATACACTAGATTATCAGACTAACATACCAGGTATTTATGCTATAGGAGATGTGAATACTTATCCAGGTAAATTAAAATTGATATTATGTGGTTTTCACGAGGCGACATTAATGAGTCAAAGTGTTTACCAACGCATGAATCCTAATAAAAAATATGTTCTTAAATATACTACTGTAGGTGGTATCGATGGTTTTGACGGTTCTCGTAAAGAGGCAGAAAAAGCCGTGATTAAAAAAATAGGGTCTTAATGGATCAAGATGTAAATATTACCATTATTGATAGAGAAGGCGTTGAACATCAAGTGCAAGCGCCTACAGATATGAATATGAATTTAATGGAAGTTTGTAAAGCTTATGAACTACCAGTAGAAGCTGTATGTGGTGGCATGGCTATGTGTGCCACATGTCAGGTATATATTAAGAGTGATCACGATTTAGGAGAACGCAATCCAGATGAAGAAGCCATGTTATGGGAAGCATTACATGTGCAAGATAACAGCCGTTTAGGATGTCAAATTCCGATTTCTGACGATTTAGAAGGACTGATTGTCGAATTAGCGCCTGAGCAGTAATCTATTTTCATACTTTAGCACAATGAAAAAATTGATCATTGTGTTTTGTTGTATCGCTTTCGCGAAAGCGTCTCTCGCACAAGAATCAGTTGTTTATTCTTTTCCCGCTATACATAATATCGAAGCCTCTTATTTATATGGGGCCATTCTCGAGCATAATCCAGACATCGCACACCTCATATCTGATCATCCTACTGGTGTAATGTTGCGTTACAATCGGAAAACTTTTGGGGAGAACCAATGGGAATCTAGGTATGGATATCCAGATTGGGGATTTTCTGGTATTTATCAAGATATGAAGAATCGTTATTTAGGTGAGGCATATGGAGCATATGGCCACTATAATTTTTACTTCCTTAATCGCAACTTAAATTTAAGTATAGGAACTGGACTAGCATGGATGACTAAACCGTTTGATCCAGTAACAAATGCTCGTAATAATGCCTATGGTTCTAGACTTACAAGTTCTACATATTTATTAACTAATTATAAGCGTGAAAATTTATATAAAGGGATAGGCCTACAAGCTGGCTTTACAATTGTTCATTATTCAAATGCAAATGTTAAAGCGCCTAATAATTCAACAAATTCATGGTTGTTTACCGCTGGTTTAAATTACACATTAAACAATGACAAAACACCAATTTATAAAAGATGGGAGAAGACATCTTATAAAGAAAATATAAGGTTTAATGCAGTCGCCAGATTTGGTGTGAATGAAAGTGACGTGCGAGGTAGCGGGCAATACCCTTTTTATACTTTCTCATTTTATATGGATAAACGTATAGGTTTTAAAAGTAGTCTTCACGCAGGGACTGAATTAATGATATCTGAGTTTTTGAGAGAATATAGGGATTATCAAGCAAATAGTTTTCCTGATAGTGGTATTAATGGAGATGAGAACTTTCAAAGAGTAGGTGTTTTTTTAGGGCACGAATTACACCTAGGAAAAACGAGTGTGATAACTCAGGTAGGATATTATATGTACAGGCCTATTAACTTTGAAAAAAGTATATATAATAGGATGGGCTTGCAGCGCAGATTTAATGATAATCTATTTGCTAGCTTATCGTTGAAATCCCACGGAGCAGCAGCAGAAGGTGTTAGTCTAGGAATAGGATATAGATTATAGAAATGAAAACATTTATTAAAATAAGTATAGTATTTCTGCTGGTTTGTATATCCAGTTGTGATTCTGAGAACGGATTGAATTGCACACAAGCTGCTGGTGATTTAATACGTCAAGAATTAACGGTAGAATCGTTTGAAAAAATCTTAGTATATGAAAGGACTAAACTATTTATTCAACAAGGTCCAGATCATAAAGTCATAATAGAGACTGGTGAGAATTTATTAAATGATATTGAGGTGAAAATCGATGATAACCAACTTATTATTGTAAATAATAACGGCTGTAATCTTGTACGGGACTATGGTGTGACTACCGTTACAGTTATAGCACCTAACATCACTGAAATACGATCTAGTACCGGAGAAGACACAAAGTCTATAGGTACATTGAATTATTCAAATCTAACTTTACTTTCTGAGGATGCTGAACTTGAAGATCAATATCATACCACTGGAAATTTTTATCTCGATTTAAATGTGGATGATTTCAGAATAGTCAGTAATAACTTAAGTAACTTCTATCTAACAGGACAAGTAAACAATGCCTCACTAGAATGGTATTCTGGTGATGGACAGCTGTTTGCTAGTGATCTAGAAATACAAAATGCCCAGATTTATCATCGCGGCACACATAACTGGCAAATTGATGTAAAACAAAACATCGCCGGTAGCATTGTGGGCTACGGCGATGTAATACTAGAGTCTGCTCCAGTTTCTGTAAATGTTCAAGAAACCTGGCAAGGCAGATTGATTATTAAAAATTAATTATTGTAGTACAATAGGTAATTCAGCTCTGTAAGTTCCCCATCCTATCTTTAAATGTACAGTATTATCATTCTTAGGTGAGTACAATGCAATACTTAACTGTTCTAAGTTCTTAGAATCTTTAGTTACAGGAATTGTTACTGTAACAAGATCAAGTTCTGGTTTATGACTATAGTTTCCCCAACCGTCATTTTCTGAGTTGATGTGAACGGTCCATTCATTCTCACTAGGAGTAATTACGATAGAGTAGCGACCGGCTTTAATTAATTTCCCACCTATCATAGCGTCTTTCAAAAGTAGTAATTCAGTACTCTCGTTTGCACCTACACGCCATGACTCGCCTAGTTTTGTGATTCCATCCTCGCGGTTATCTGTTGTGCGAAAGATGTTGCGACCATTTAATGATGGTCTACTATATAAAACACGTATCTGTGGTTCAAGAGCCATTTTTTGCTCTTCAGTTTTTGCAAATTGTCTTTTTGCAGCTTGAGAAGGGAAGAAAGCCGCATCCATTGGGCTTTTATCTAGATCTACAAAATCTTGTGCATAGAGACTACTGCTTATTAAGGCAATCGCTAGAAGTAAAAGTATCTTTTTCATAGTATTTATTTTATGAGATAAAGATAAATGTAAACCTTCACTAAAATATCACGATTCACTTTTGCTTAACTCCATACGATACAACATTAATCCGCTCGCAGGTGCGATATGAGATAAATGTATCTTTTTACTACCATCCAGAGTTTCTTTAAAATCGTCAAGTGTAATTTTATGCATTCCTAGATCAAATAAAGCTCCCATCATTAAACGTACTTGATGTCTTTTAAAACCCATTCCGGTAACTCTAAACGCATAACTTTTTTCTGGAAAAAATTAGCTGTAAATAAGGAGTTCTCTTCGATAAGACAACTGTTCACCGTACTTATTGTATCGGTTGTGTCGGACGGTTTATAAGTATAAGACCAGAAGTTATGTGTTCCTTCAAAAAGTCTTGCAGCAGTTTTCATCAATTCAATATCCAGCTCTGTTTTCATGTAAACCATTAAGGATGCACAAAAAGGGTGAAATTTTTCACCATGGGAAAACAAATAAATATATTCCTTCTCTTTGGGATGTTGAATGACATTAAACTGTGCGTTAGTTTCTTCTATCGCCAGTGCTCTTATGTCACTAGGCAAGTTCAAATTAAAGTCTGCTAGAAAGGTATCTAGATTTAATGCTTCATCATCCAGAAATAACTCAATAATAGTTTCATTTACAGACACACGAGCATCAGTTCTACCAGCAGCAAGGACTTTAAAATTAGGATGGTCTAGTACAAATCGCAAGGTACGTTTAACCATTTTTTCCACGGTGGGAACATCAGGCTGTTTTTGCCATCCATGAAAACGGAATCCTAGATACTGTAACTTAATGAGGTAATAAAGACGTTGCGGTTTTTGCATGTGCAAAGATGAGAATTTCTACTCACCAGTCAATTCTTGAAACATTGTCTCCAGATTTTTATTCCTTTTATTAAGAGACAGAATTTTTAATTCATTATCATGAGCAAAATCAAACACCGCACTACGCATGTCTTCTTTAGTTTCAAATCGTAGACTGTAGATGAATCCAGGAGAGTTTACAAGGTCAGTGACTTCTCTTACTCGGTCGATGCGGTTTAATAATTCTGGTTCTACTTTGTAGTCAAATTCTACTTCTATGATCTGAGCAGCATCGCTTTTCAGGTTCTTTAAATAATCGTCTGCAACGATTTTACCTTTATTGATAATGATTACTCGATCGCACATCGCCTCAACTTCTTGCATGATATGTGTAGAAAGAAGAATAGTTGTTTTTTGACCTACTTTTCTAATCAGTTGACGTATTTCTACAAGCTGATTAGGATCGAGCCCAGTGGTAGGCTCGTCTAGAATTAAAACTTTAGGTTCATGCAATAAAGCATTTGCCAGTCCTACACGCTGTTTGTAACCTTTAGAAAGCTCTTGTATTTTCTTGCCTATATGAGAAGTTAGACCGGTTTCCTCGATCACTTCGTCAATGCGTTTTTTAGAATCGGTTAGTTTAAAGACATCTGCACTAAAAGATAGGTATTCCTTTACATACATATCTGGATACAACGGATTATTCTCTGGTAAATACCCTATGGATTTTTGCACCTCGCGCTGTTCCTTACTAACGTCATAGCCATTTACAGTAGCGGTTCCTTCGTTGGCATTTAGATAGGTGGTAAGAATGCGCATCATAGTAGATTTTCCAGCACCATTGGGACCTAGAAAACCAACTATTTCACCAGCTTTGATAGAAAAACTAACTTCGTCCAGCGCTTTTTGCTGCCCGTAATATTTGGATACTTTACTTACTTCTATAGACATAAGGTAAAGATAAGAAATGATTAGTAGAGGAATAGCTTTTTTAACTTCGCTTTCGCGAAAGCGAGATCACAACTTTACCCTACTACAACGATAGAGTTCTAAATCTGACATAAAACTTCTCGAAATTTGCGAGATTTATAAAAATCTATTTTACATTAGCAACTTATTATGACGACAAACAATTATTTCTGGTACGGATTTTACTTCTATTTTATGGAAGAAAGGACGCTATTGTAATAATTGAAAATTATATAACACAATAAAGTCCTGATCTAATCAGGACTTTTTTTTTACTTAAAAATGAAAGTAGCCATACAAGGAATACAAGGTTCTTACCACCATCAGGTGGCAACGCAGCTTTATAAAAATGTGGAATTATTAGAATGTTCTTCATTTGACCAGCTGGCACTTGCAGTTGCAAATCATGAAGTTAAAACTGGCATCATGGCTATAGGTAATTCCATCGCAGGAAGTATTTTGCCTAATTACAGTTTAATTAAAGATTACGATTTAAAGATCATAGGAGAATATTATTTAAATATCCAGCATCAACTCATGGCATTGCATGGTCAGGAAATTAAGGATATTATAGAAGTGCAATCGCATCCCATGGCATTGTTACAATGTAAACCTTTCTTTAGTAAGCATCCAAATATTAAATTAGTAGAAACAGATGACACAGCGGCAGCCGCTCTTAGAATTTCTGAAGAAAACAAACGTGGTGTTGCTGCGATCGCAAGTAAGAATGCGGCACAATTATATGACCTTAAAATTATCAATGATGATATTCAAGAAGTAAAAAACAATGCCACACGATTTGTTGTATTAGAGGCTAGAGGAAGGATGAATAATGAAGCTAATAAAGCGACGATCAATTTTACCGCTAGTCATGAACCTGGAAGTTTGGCCAAGATATTGACTAAACTAGGAGAGCTGCGCATCAATGTTTCAAAAATTCAGTCAGTTCCTATTATTGAAAAACCATTTCTATTTTCTTTTGTTGCAGATCTGGAATTTAAAAATTTACAACAATTTGAAGAAGCACAATTAGAAATAGGCATTCTTGTAGAATCAATAAAAATCTTAGGGATTTATAAATCACACACGCTATGATAAAAACAGCAACAAGACTTGATAGCGTTCAAGAATATTATTTTGCGACCAAATTGCGCGAAGTAAGAGCTTTATCAGATTCAGGAAAACCAATTATTAATACTGGAATAGGCAATCCTGATTTATTGCCGCCTGATCATGTCTTTCCTGCACTTGCTGCAGCGTTACAAGATCCCAAAGCACATGGTTATCAAAGTTATTTAGGGTTGCCAGAACTTAGAGAGGCAATGTCACAATTCTATAAAACGCATTATAAAGTTACACTAGACGCAGCATCAGAGATCATACCGTTGATGGGAAGTAAAGAAGGGATTTTGCACATCTCTATGGCTTTTCTCAATCCTGGTGATGCGGTTTTAATTCCAGATCCTGGTTACCCAACTTATGCAAGTGCGACTAGATTATGTGAGGCTATTCCTGTTGTTTATAATTTAAAAGAAGAGAATAATTGGTTGCCAGATTTTGAGGCTTTGGAACAATTAGATCTAACCAAAGTAAAAATTATGTGGACTAATTATCCACACATGCCTACTGGTGCGGCAGGTTCTAAAGAAGTTTTTGAAAAGCTGATTGCTTTTGCGACTAAGCATGAGATTTTGCTAGTAAATGATAATCCGTACAGTTGTTTGTATGAAGATCGAATAAGTATTCATCAAGTTGCTGGATCTATGAAAGTAGCTTTAGAATTAAATTCTATCAGCAAAACGTATAATATGGCTGGCTGGCGCGTAGGAATGCTTACTGGAAATACTAGTTTACTTAAAGAAGTAATGAAAGTAAAAACTAATATGGATAGCGGTATGTTTTACGGAATTCAAAAAGGTGCCATTGCCGCTTTAAAAACTGATCAAGAATGGTTGCAAAAACAAAATAACATCTATAAAACCAGACGAGCTTTAACCATACAACTTGCAGAAGCTTTACATCTAGAGCCACAAATACAAAACGGCGGTTTATTCCTTTGGTGCAAGTTGCCAGGTGGAATGAAAGACGATAAGGCTTTTGTAGATCAATTGCTTCACGAGAACCATATTTTTATCGCTCCAGGAAGCATTTTTGGTAAGAATGGAGAAGGGTATGTGCGATTTTCACTTTGTGTAAAAGAAGAACAAATAAAAGAAATGATTGATAGAGTTTCTAAAAAGGTAGCATTATGAAAAACATCTTTTTAATAGGAACTGGATTGATAGGCGGCTCGATGCTCAAAGATTTACGTGTTCATTATCCTCAGGCTATTTTTTATGGCATAGATCAAAATATTGCTCATGCTCAAAAAGCAAAGCAAAACGGCATTGTAGACGAGGTAGCAAACCTTAGTGATGTTTCTAATGCAGATTTTGTTATCATCTCTATTCCTGTAGATGCTACTTTAAAAGTTTTGCCTCAGGTGCTCGACTTAATTAATGAATATGCGCTTGTTATAGATGTTGGTTCTACAAAAGAGGCGATTTGTAAGAGTGTAGAGAATCATAAAAATAGAAGACAATATCTTGCAGCGCATCCTATTGCAGGAACAGAATTTTCTGGACCAGACGCGGCAATTTCAAATTTATTTGTCAAGAAAACGCTAATTGTATGCGAGGTGGAGAAAACCACCTTTAAATTGCAAGAATTAGCAAACCAGCTGTTTGAAAAACTTAGAATGCGTGTAAGATATATGACCCCAGCGGCACATGATAAACATATTGCTTACGTGTCTCATTTATCTCATATTTCTAGCTTTATGTTAGGCAAAACTGTGATACAAGAAGAGGAAAATGAACGTGATATATTTGACCTCGCGGGCAGTGGTTTTGAAAGCACCGTACGATTAGCAAAAAGTTCTCCAGCCATGTGGACACCCATATTTGCACAGAATAAGGAAAATGTATTAGCTAGTCTAGATGGATATATTGAGAATTTATCTCGCTTTCGCGAAAGCGTAAAAAATAACGATCACCAATCCATATTTCAAGATATGGAAGAAACAAATAGAATAAAAACGATATTGAAAGGAATTGAAAATGGAAAATAAAAAGGAATTTAGAACCTGGTTAGATAACCACAAATTAGAGCATCCTATAGTGATTGCTGGCCCGTGTAGTGCCGAAACAGAAGATCAAGTGTTGAGAATTGCACATGATTTAAAAGATAGTGATGTCACTTACTTACGTGCAGGAATATGGAAACCTAGAACGCGACCAGGAAACTTTGAAGGTGTAGGAGCGATAGGATTAAAATGGTTGCAAAAAGCAAAAGCAGAAACTGGTTTGCTAACTGCTACAGAGGTTGCTAATAGAGCCCACGTAGAACTGGCGCTAGAACATGATATAGATCTTTTATGGATAGGTGCACGATCTACAGTGAGTCCATTTATAGTACAAGAAATAGCAGATGCTTTAGAGGGAACAGATAAAGTGGTGCTAGTAAAAAATCCTGTAAATCCAGATTTAGCTTTATGGATAGGTGCGGTTGAGCGATTTCATACAGCTAATATTAAAAACCTAGGAGTAATTCATAGAGGTTTTTCTACTTATGAAAAATCAAAATATCGTAATATACCTGAATGGCAAATTGCGGTAGATTTTCAAACACGTTTCCCAGATATTCCATTGATATGCGATCCATCCCATATTACTGGTAAGAGAGATATGATTTTTGAAGTATCACAAACCGCACTAGATCTTAATTATGATGGATTGATGATTGAAACACATTATGATCCTGATAATGCATGGAGCGATGCGGCACAGCAAGTAACTCCAGAAACATTGTTGCAAATTTTTCAAGACTTGCGTATTAGAAAGGAACAAGATGATGAGGTAGGTTTTCAATCTAAACTAGGTGTTTTAAGAGCGCAAATAGATGTGATAGACAGCAATATTATTGAGACTTTGGGTAAAAGAATGAAAACAGCTGATGCGATCGGAGCCTTAAAAAAAGAGCGTAATGTAGCAGTTCTTCAATCTAAAAGATGGAACGAGATTTTAGGTAAAATGATTCTTGCTGGTGAAGAACAAGGTTTAAGTGAAGAATTTATTCTTAGAGTTTTTAAAGCGGTTCATCAAGAATCTATCAATCATCAAGAGAAAGTAATTAATAAATAATTGCGGTAAAGATTTTATGTTCTGGCAGCACTATATATAATTAACCTAATTTTGACTTCTAGAAATAAAGCAATTAGTTTAAATGAAAGGAACCGTCTATAGATCAACAGGAAGCTGGTATGAAGTAAAAGGTACTGATGGTGCGATGTATTCATGTCGTATAAAAGGTAAATTTAGACTACAAGGAATTAAGAGTACTAATCCTGTGGCTGTAGGTGACCGAGTAGAATTTGAAATCGAGAAAAAAGGAGATGAAGAAATAGGAATTATTAATGAGATTGAAGAACGTGATAATTATATCGTGCGCAAATCTGTAAACCTATCTAAACAAACCCATATTATCGCAGCAAATGTGGATCAGGTTTTTTTGATAGTCACTTTAAATAATCCACCTACATTTACCTCATTTATAGATCGTTTTTTAGTAAGTGCGGCAGCTTATCAAATTCCAGTTATTTTACTTTTTAATAAAGTAGATACTTATAACGATGATCAAGATGAAGTGGTGTTAGATCCAGAAACTGGTGAAGAAATGCTAGCGATGACCGAGCTGGATCAGGTGCGTATTTTAATGCAGTTATATAAATCTGTTGATTATGAATGCATTGCGATAAGTGCAGCAACAGGTAAAAATATAGATTTAGTAAAAGAGAAGATGCTGGGTAAAACCAGCATGTTTGCTGGCCACAGTGGTGCTGGTAAAAGTACTACTGCAAACGCGATCCAGCCTGGACTGGAGTTAAAAACTAAAGCAATAAGCTTACAGCATAAACAAGGGCAACACACTACTACGTTTGCAGAGATGTTTGATCTAGAATTTGATGCTCGTATTATTGATACACCAGGTATTAAAGGTTTTGGTGTTGTAGATTTAGAGAAAGAAGAAATAGGTGGTTATTTCCCAGAGATTTTTGAACTAAGTCAGAGCTGTAAGTTTCATAATTGCTTACACCTTGAAGAACCTAAATGTGCCGTTAAAGAAGCTGTCGAGACAGGAGAAATCTACTTGAGTCGTTATGAGAGCTATGTGCAAATTGTCAATGGAGATGAGGATAATTATCGTGCAGATAAATATACCACACCATGAGAGTAGTTTTGCAACGTGTTAGTGAAGCAAGTGTTACTATAGATGGTCAAGTTCATGGAGCCATAAATCATGGGCTACTTGTTTTACTTGGTATTACTGTAGAAGACACTCAAGAAGACATTGATTGGCTCGTGAATAAAATTGCTGGCATGCGCATTTTTTCAGATCAAGATGGTAAGATGAATCTTAATATCAGTGATGTAAATGGAAATGCGTTAGTAGTTTCTCAGTTCACGCTATATGGCAGTACAAAAAAAGGTAATAGACCTAGCTTTATAAATGCCGCTAAGCCAGATGTGGCTATACCATTATATGAAAGTTTTGTGAGCACGCTTTCGCGAAAGCTGGATAAAACAATCCCAACAGGAATCTTTGGGGCAGATATGAAAGTTGCTCTCGTAAATGACGGACCTGTCACCATTTTAATTGATAGTAAGAATAAAGAATAGCTAAATTTCAAATTAAGACTATGAGCCTTAAAGAATCACAACAGCAAGTTGATAACTGGGTCAAAAATCACGGAGTGCGTTATTTTAATGAACTCACTAATATGGCGCAACTTACTGAAGAAGTAGGAGAAGTGGCACGCATTATCGCTAGGCGATATGGTGAGCAAAGCGAGAAAGAAAGTGATAAGGATAAGGATCTAGGAGAAGAGCTGGCAGACGTTATGTTTGTAGTATTATGTCTTGCAAATCAAACTGGAACTGATCTAGAGAAAGCATTTGCAAAAAAACTGCAAATCAAGACTGAACGTGATCACGACAGACATCATAATAATGAAAAGCTCAAAAGCTAGTCATGGATTTACTACTAGAGAAACCCATAGAGTCATTAAATAAAGAATTGACCTTTACTATTACAGGCTCCAAAAGTGAAAGTAACCGGCTACTTATTCTACAGGCACTTTATCCAGAGTTAGAAATCCATAATCTGTCTAATAGTGATGATACCGTGCATATGCAAGAGGCTTTAATGTCTCAAAAAAACCATGTCAATATAGGGCACGCCGGTACAGCAATGCGTTTTCTTACGGCATACTATTCAAGTATAGAAGGTATAGTTACCATTACAGGTAGTCAGCGCATGCAGCAGCGACCTATCGCAGTGTTAGTAGAAGCTTTAAAATCTATAGGTGCAAAAATTGAATATTTAAATGAAGAAGGTTATCCACCACTTCAAATTGAAGGTGGACATATTAATGCAACGATTGTTAAACTAAATGCTAGTATCTCTAGTCAGTACATAACAGCGTTAATGCTTATAGCACCATCGCTTAAAAATGGATTAAAGATTGAACTAGCAGGTAAGTTAACATCGCGACCTTATATTGAAATGACGGTAGGTTATTTACGATCTTTAGGAGTTACGGTAAACTGGTCAAAACAGGATACCGCTATTCAAAAAGATAAACAGATTTTATCTGAAGTTATTCAAATTAAACCACTAGACACTATAATTCATAAATCACTAACAGTAGAAAGTGACTGGAGTAGTGCTGGCTATTGGTACAGTTGGGTCGCCCTACAGGAAATAGGATATAAATTAACCTTACAATATTATTTTAAAGAATCTGTGCAAGGCGATAGTAAGCTACAAGAGTATTATGAAGCCTTTGGAGTGCAAACCACTTTTGTTAATGAACAATTAGTATTAACTAAGATTTCAGATAAGCTGGCACAACGTGTAGTGATCAATTTAGTAAATGAACCAGATCAGGCGCAAACTATATTTGCCACATGTTTAGCACTAGGCATTAATGCACATCTTACAGGATTGCATACGTTGCGTATTAAAGAGACAGATCGCATTGCAGCCTTAAAGGATGTGGGATCTCGCTTTCGCGAAAGCGTAATTCAAACCACTCAAGATACCATAACATTAACTTGTGTACCACTTGCGCCACACGACAAGCCTGTTGTTATAGATACCTTTGACGACCATAGAATGGCTATGGCTTTTGCTCCATTAGCATGTCGTACATCTCTATTAATTAAAGATGCAGGAGTTGTTACAAAAAGCTATCCGCAGTTTTGGGATGACTTAAAACGGGTAAATGTCAATATCACAGAAATTTAAGTGTCAATTTACTTGACAACGCCTATTTCACAATCGTATATTTGTAATCTCAATATAAAATGAATACATGAAGCTATCTCAATTCGGTTACAAACTACCAGAAAATTTGATTGCGCAACATCCTGCAGAAAATAGAGATGAATCGCGACTTATGGTACTCCATAAAAAAACGGGTGAAATTGAACATAAAATGTTCAAAGATGTTCTTGATTATTTTGAAGAAGATGATGTTTTTGTGACTAATAATACACGAGTATTTCCTGCGAGACTTTATGGTAATAAAGAGAAAACAGGTGCACGTATCGAGGTTTTTCTTTTAAGAGAATTAAACCCAACAACTAAATTGTGGGACGTATTAGTAGACCCAGCTAGAAAAATAAGAATAGGGAACAAACTTTACTTTGGTGATGATGAAAGTCTAGTTGCAGAGGTAATTGATAACACGACTTCTAGAGGAAGAACTTTAAGATTTTTATTTGATGGTAGTTATGAAGAATTCCGTCAGAAATTGAAAGATCTGGGAGAAACGCCACTTCCTAGAGAACTAGGTCGCGAGGTTGAAGAAGAAGATGAAGAGCGTTACCAAACTATCTATGCGACTAATGAGGGCGCTGTTGCAGCACCTGTGGCTGGATTACACTTTTCAAAGCATTTATTAAAGCGATTAGAGATTAAAGGCATTCATAGAACAGCAATTACGATGCACATTGGTCTAGGTACATTTGCACCAGTTGAAGTAGAAGATTTATCTAAACATAAGATGGATAGCGAGCAAGCTGAGATTACTGAAGAAACTTGTGCTATCGTAAATAAGGCTATAGACGCTAGAAAAAATGTTTGTGCTGTAGGTACGACCACCATGCGTACTCTGGAAAGTGCTGTTAGTAGTGATGGTCATTTAAATACTTTTGATGGTTGGACTAATAAATTTATTTTCCCGCCTTATGATTTTAGTATTGCAAATGCTATGATTACAAATTTTCATCATCCTAAGTCAACTTTGATGATGCAAGCAGCAGCTTTTGCAGGATATGATTTATTGAAAAAAGCTTACGATGTAGCCATTAAAGAAGAGTACAAATTCTCTACTTATGGAGATGCAATGTTGATAGTTGACTAAATTATATACAATTAATCTTACAACGAACCGCTTAGAGCTTTTCTAAGCGGTTTTTTTGTGCTAATCTCGTATATTGCAACTTATTAAACTCCCTAAAAATCAGTGATGAAAAAAATATTACTAACGTTATTAATTTGTACTGTAACCTTTAATTTAAATGCTCAAGTATCTGATCAAACAACACCACCTAGTTGGGCATTCAATTTAAAATCCCAACCAGTAGCTGAAATCATGCCGTCTTTTGATTTACAATCCATGATTGCCGAGGATGCCATTGAAGCAAATCAAGTCATTAAAAAGCCTTACCGTTTTGGTAAAAAGTTTTCTGTTGCAATGGATTTGTTTAATTCTGGTCAGTGGACAGAATTAGAGAATGGTGATCGTTTATGGAGATTAAATGTAGTATCAAGTGGTGCTCGCACAATGAACTTTATGATGGATAGATATAATCTTCCAGAAGGAGCAGAAATGTATATTTATAATGATGAACATACTGATAAAATAGGTCCGTATACAATCAATGAAAATCAAGATGATGGAATTTTAGGTACATGGGTGGTTTATGGAGATAATGTATGGATTGAATATTATGAGCCAGCTTCTGTAAGAGGTTTAGGGCGCATTTCTATTAATGAAGTTGTGCATGGTTATAGAGGTTTTGGAGAGGCTGAAGAGAGCTTTCTAAAGCTGAATGAATCTGCAGCATGTAATGTGGATGTGATGTGTAATCCTAATCAAGGTTCTACAAATGGTCAGGATTGGTCAACTATACGTGATAATTATAGACATGCTGTAGCGAGAATTATTATTAATGGTGCTGGACTTTGTACAGGTACTTTAGTTAATAATGTGAGAGAAGATGGAACGCCATATTTTTTGACGGCAGATCATTGTTTAGGTAATACTGGTGATGGGGCAGGAACATCATATTCTGCAACTGGTTGGAGTTTCGGCTTTGATTGGTATACTAATACACCTGATTGTGCCACTAACTCAAATACAGTAGGTGCTCAAAACCCGACTAGAGTGATTGCTGGAGCAACGCTAAGAGCAAATAGAGGTGCTAGCGACGTGGCGCTTTTTGAATTAAATACGACTCCACCTGCGTCATGGGATTTGTATTATGCAGGATGGTCTAGAGCAACATCTGGCGTGACTTCTCAATTGAGTATTCATCATCCTAGTGGTGATATTATGAAATTAGCAAGGAATGATCAAAGTGCATCTTTTGTTACCGTTTCTGGAATTTCCTGTTGGAATATAGCAGATTGGGATTATGGTGTTACTGAAGGTGGTTCTTCTGGTAGTTGCCTATTAAATCCACAAGGTCAAATTATAGGACAATTACTGGGTGGAAGTGCAGCTTGTTCTGGTACAAATGACAATGGCGCACCAGACTTTTATGGTAGATTTAATGTAAGTTGGAATACAGGAGGAACTGCAGCGACACAATTAAAAGATTGGTTAGATCCAGATAATACTGGAGCAGCGTCTTATGATGGTGATTATTACTCCACACTAAGTACAACAGAGAATCAAGTGCTTAATTTTAGTGTATTCCCTAATCCGTCTAAAGATATTTTTAATTTTGATTTAGATCAAGAAGCTTCTTATCAAGTATATGACCTATCTGGAAAAGTAATTGCTACAGGAGAATTTACAGATAATAATAACAGTGTTGATCTTAGCGCTGTATCAAATGGTATCTACTTTATCAATGTGCAAACTATTAATGGTAAGGCAACAGCAAAATTAATCAAAGAGTAATTTTTAACTCAACAACTTTAAAACGCGCTGCAAGATTGTCTAATTTTGCAGCGCATTTTATTTATAAAAAGTTCCATTGAAAGAAACTAAAAAAGATATTAGATCATATACTCAAGATGAATTGAGAGCGTATTTTATAGATCAAGGTCAACAGGCTTTTAGAGGTAATCAAGTGTATGAGTGGTTATGGAAAAAAGGAGCGCATCACTTTGAGGACATGACTAATCTTTCAAAAGAGACAAGAGCATTTCTTCAAGAGCATTTTGTGATCAATCACATAAGAGTAGATCACATGCAGCGCAGTAAAGATGGTACTATTAAAAACGCAGTAAAATTACATGATGGTCTAACAGTAGAATCTGTAATGATACCTACACCTACTAGAACAACAGCTTGTGTTTCTTCTCAAGTAGGATGTAGTTTGAATTGTGAGTTTTGTGCTACGGCGCGTTTAAAACGCATGCGTAATTTGAATCCTGATGAAATATATGATCAAGTCGTGGCTATTGATCAACAAAGTCGGGCATACCATAACAGACCTTTGTCCAACATTGTCTTTATGGGAATGGGTGAGCCACTGATGAATTACAATAATGTAATTAAGTCTATTGATAAAATTACTGGAAACGATGGTCTAGGAATGTCTCCTAAGCGTATTACTTTGTCGACTAGTGGAATTCCTAAAATGATGAAAAAACTGGCAGACGACAGGCCTAAATTCAACCTTGCGCTATCATTACATAGTGCAATTGATGAAAAGCGTGTAAAAATCATGCCTTTTAATGAGCAATTTCCTCTAGAGGATATCAAAGATGCTTTAAGATATTGGTATGAAAAGACAGGTACACGTGTCACCTATGAATATGTAGTCTGGAAAGGAATTAATGATACTAAAGAAGATATTGATGCGTTGATCGAATTCTGTAAAGTGATACCTTGTAAGGTTAACATTATAGAATATAATTCTATAGATGATGGCCGTTTTGAACAAGCTTCAAAACAAGCAGTAGATGCATATGAAAGAGAGTTGAATCGTTTTGGTTTTGTTGTTAACGTTAGACGCAGTAGAGGAAAAGATATAGATGCTGCTTGTGGACAACTGGCAAATAAAGAATAAGTTTTTTAATTTATTGTATAAAAAAAACGGCCTCCATTTTGAAGGCCGTTTTATTTAAAAAAAAATGTTTATCAATTACTTCTTGATAAATTGTACTGTTTGAGATCCATTATCAGTATCTAATTTCAATAAGTAAAGACCAGCACTTAATGTGTTGATTTTAATTTGATTGTTGTTAGATTTTACATTTTCTGATATAACTTGACCTAAACCATTATAGATTGTAGCTTTAGTAATAACCTCGTCAGTTTTGATATTTAAGACATCAGTTGCTGGGTTAGGGCTCAAAGTAAATAGGTTTGCAATTTGATCATCTACAGATGCAGTACCTTCAGTAGTGAATTGCCATACTGGTCCAGCAGTATTCGTTCCACCTACATTTCTAGGTTGTACTTGCCAGTAATATGTAGTTCCTGTAAGCATGCCTGTAATATTTACTGAAGCATTAGCAGTAGTACCTAATGCATTCAACGTAGTAGGGCTATCACCTAATAAGAAAACATAAGATTCTGGTGCGTCACCGGTAGTAGCGTCTACCCATGCAAAAGCTACTGCATTATTATTTGCCGTGTCAATAATAACATTTGTTGCCATATCAGCAGGAGTAGGAGTGGTTACAGCATCTGGTGCATTAACGTTTCCTACCTCAGTAGTAAAGCTCCATACTGGATTGTTTGTAGCAGATCCCGCAGTATTTTTAGGGATTACTTGCCAGTAGTAAGTAGTGTTGTATAAGAATCCATTAATCGAAATCGGTAAAGTTATCGTTGCAGGAGCAGTTCCTAAAGAAACTAAAGTAGTAGGAGAATCCCCTAGTAAGATTTCATACTCATCCGGTGAAACAGATCCTAAAGTATTATCAGGTGCCCAAGCAAAAAGAATAGAGTTGTCTGGTGATCCGTCTGCGTTATTATCATTTGTGTCTATAACTACACCAGTAGCTGAATCTGCAGGTGTTGGAGTCATTGCAGGTCCTGGAGGATTTGCAGCTCCTTGAATTACTTCTACATTGTCAAATGTGATTGCATCACCATCATTTTGAAGGTGTACAAAAGCGATATAAACACTTTGATTTAAATATGCTGCAAGGTTTACGTTGAAAGAAGTAAATACTGCAGACGCATTATTTCCTAATTCTGCCTCAGTTAGGTTTTCTACTTCTACAAATGAAGTTGTGTCTGTTTGAGAAGTTGTTGATATTCTAATTGAAAGTTCAGAACCAAAATCACCTTGATTTAAATCTGTAGCATCAAAGACTAATACATTTTGTGTTGAATTAATAGGAATTAATGGCGACACAATCCAATCCTCTGCAGTTTGTCCAGCGGCAACTGCTTCCCAAAGACATTGTGCACGAAATTCTGGGTCTGTTCCAGCTTGTGCCCACTGAACAGTGGTACCAAGGCCATTTGCTCCATCATAAACCGCCCAACCTGCTGGTGGGAACGCTGCACCTGCACCATTAAAATCCTCAAGGAATTGGGCAGATCCAAAATTAAATGACACTAACGCCATTAAGATTAAAGTAATTTTTTTCATGTCTAGTAATTTAATTATTTGCGCTAAATATAGCCATATCTAAAAAAACCGACTTGTCATTTGTTTAACAATTACAGACTTTTTACAGATTTTGCTTAAATATTAGACGTACTACATTTTAATCGGTTGAAGTGTTGAAATGACTACGTTAAATATTTGATAAATTACTGATTCGTCCTTTATAATATTCAATGTCTTAAAAAGGTTATTGCTAGGGTAAGTATATTTGCAGTCATGAAAATAGTTGAGCAAATAAAAGCACCAGTTGCACACGAGATGGAACTCTTTGAGAAAAAGTTTCAACTAGCAATGGCATCTCGTATCGCTTTGCTCAATAGAATTACTCATTTTATTGTCAATCGTAAAGGAAAACAAATGCGACCTATGTTTGTTTTTCTAGTTGCAAAAATGATAGGAGATGGAGAAGTTAATGATCGTACTTATAGAGGTGCGTCAGTAATCGAATTAATACATACAGCGACATTAGTGCATGATGACGTTGTTGATGATAGCCTTAAACGTCGTGGATTCTTCTCAGTAAATGCCCTTTGGAAAAATAAAATAGCCGTTTTAGTAGGTGATTATTTATTATCTAAAGGTCTATTATTAAGTATAGATAACGGTGATTTTGATTTACTACAAATCATTAGTGTAGCAGTACGTGAGATGAGTGAAGGCGAGTTACTACAAATAGAAAAAGCTCGTAGATTAGATATTACTGAAGATGTATATTATGACATTATACGTAAAAAAACTGCCACACTTATTGCCGCTTGTTGTAGTCTAGGCGCATGTGCTGTTGCACCAGGATCTCCCGATGTTGAAAAGATGAGAGAATTTGGTGAGATGATAGGTATAGCCTTTCAAATTAAAGATGATCTTTTTGACTACGGAAACGAGCGCATAGGGAAGCCTACCGGCATTGATATTAAAGAACAAAAAATGACCTTGCCTCTTATCCATACTTTGCAAGTAGCTAGTAAAAAGGACCGTAAATGGTTGATCAATTCTGTGAAAAAGCACAATCGTGATAAAAAGCGTGTAAAAGAAGTTATTGACTTTGTTAAAAACAATGGTGGCTTAGAATATGCAGTAAAAGCCATGTATGATTATAGAGATAGAGCTATGACTATATTAAACTCTTACCCAGATTCTGAGTATAAAAGATCATTAGAGCTTATGGTAGAGTACGTTATTGACCGCAAAAAATAATAAAATTTTCATTTTGAGATTAGTTTCTACGCTTTCGCGAAAGCGTAATAAAAACCTGCTTCTTTACTATTCACTACCTCATAACAAAAACGTACCTTTGCAACCGCAAATAAAACAGCATGAGCATAGTAGCAATAGTAGGACGACCTAACGTAGGGAAGTCTACACTTTTTAATAGATTGATACAACGTCGCGAGGCCATTACCGATGCGGTAAGTGGTGTGACTAGAGATCGTCATTATGGAAAAAGTGACTGGAACGGTAAAGAATTTTCTTTAATTGACACCGGTGGATACGTATTAGGTAGTGATGATGTCTTTGAGGCAGAAATTGACCACCAGGTTGAATTAGCCATTGATGAGGCTGATGTCATTCTTTTTATGGTTGACGCTGAGGACGGAATCACAGGAATGGATGAAGATGTTGCAACTTTACTGCGCAAGATTAAGAAACCTGTTGTCCTTGCTGTTAACAAAGTAGATAATCCAGAGCGTGAGGCAAATGCAGTTGAGTTCTATAACCTAGGATTAGGTGATTATTTCACACTTTCTAGTACTAGTGGTAGTGGTACTGGTGATTTGTTAGATAAGATAGTAGAATTATTACCAGACACGCCAGTTAGAGAAGATAGTGATTTACCTAGATTTGCAGTAGTAGGTAGACCTAATGCTGGTAAATCTTCTTTCATCAATGCACTAATAGGTGAGGATAGATATATCGTGACTGATATTGCTGGTACCACGAGAGATTCTATTGATACTAAGTATAATCGTTTCGGTTTTGAATTCAATCTAGTTGATACAGCAGGAATAAGAAGAAAGAAAAAAGTAAAAGAAGATCTAGAATTTTACAGCGTCATGCGCAGTGTACGTGCTATTGAACATGCAGATGTTTGTATACTTATTCTAGATGCCACTCGTGGATTTGATGGACAGGTGCAAAATATATTCTGGCTGGCAGAACGCAATCGTAAAGGAATTGTAGTGCTAGTAAATAAGTGGGATCTTGTTGATAAAGAAACAAATACTGCCAAAGAATACGAAGCGCAAATTAGAAAGGAAATGGAACCTTTTACTGATGTGCCTATTGTATTTATATCTGTATTGAATAAGCAACGTATTTTTAAAGCCATTGAAACAGCTGTTGATGTTTTTAAAAATAGAACTAAGCGTATTAAAACTAGTGAGCTTAATGAAGTGATGTTGCCTATTATAGAGCATTATCCGCCGCCATCTCTAAAAGGTAAATTTGTGAAAATTAAATTTGTCACTCAACTACCTACACCACAACCTCAATTTGCTTTCTTCTGTAACTTACCGCAATATGTAAGAGATCCTTATAAAAGATATCTTGAGAATCAATTGAGAAAGAATTTTGACTTCAACGGCGTACCTGTTAGCGTGTACATGAGAAAGAAATAATGTTTAATTCCATAACTAATAAAAGAGCCAGCATTGCTGGCTCTTTTATTTTTAAAGATTATTAACTAGCTGCTTATGAGTAATTTTCAGATAATATTAACATTTTGAATTTGAGATGTAAGTAATTTCATCCCGCTAGCTAACTAAACTATGAAAAGATTAATTTTAACCTCTATAGCAATATTTGCTATAGTTATTGCACATGCTCAAAAATTTGAGATAAAAGGAGTCGTGCAAGACTCTACTAACTTAGAGTTTTTACAAAGCGCCACAGTATTTCTAGAGAGTAAAGTAGATTCAACATTAATATCTTATTCTATAACCGATGAGAATGGTTTTTTTAAACTCGTAGGGAATACTGCCGTTAGAGAATTTAATTTTTTCACATCTTTTACAGGCTATAAGGAATACAGCAAGACGATTAATTTTAATGATGGTTCAATTATAGATTTAGGTACAATTAGTTTATCTAGTGATGTAGAATTTCTAGACGGTATTATAGTAAATGCACGTAAAGCACCCATAACTGTAAAGCAAGATACCCTAGAATTTAATGCCAAATCTTTTAATACAAAAGCAGATGCTAATCTAGAGGATGTAATTAAAGAATTGCCAGGAGTAGAGATTGATAAGGATGGTAAGATAACTGTAAACGGTAAAGAGGTTACTAAAATTTTAGTGAATGGTAAAGAGTTTTTTGGTGATGATCCTCAGGTAGCTTTAAAAAATCTTCCTAAAGAGATCATTGATAAAATTCAAGTTACAGAATCAAAAACAGAAGAGAAAAAAGCAAATGGTGAAGCTGGCGATGCTAATGCGAGCGAAATAAACATTACCATAGACGAAGATAAAAATAAAGGATGGTTTTCAAGATTAACAGCTGGTGCAGGAACTGATGATCGATACTCTATGAGTGGTATTGTCAACTATTTCAAGGATTCTTTTAGAGTCAGTGTTTTAGGTAGTAGTAATAATATTAATAGTCCAGGCTTTTCTTTTGATGAAATCTATGATGCCATGGGTAATAGTGCTTATTCCATAAATCGTAATTCAAACGGTAGTTTTGGTATTAATGGTATAAGCTTCGGTGGTTCTGGTGGAATCACTTCTAGTAGGTCAGCGGGATTAAGCCTAGCAAACGATTGGGATGAGAAGGTAGATCTTACGGCTAGTTATTTTTACGGTAATAATGATACAGAAACACAAACAAATAATAAAACGACAACATTCTTACCAGACGATCGGGATTTTACAACCACATCTTCTTCAAGAGGTAGAAATATGGGGTATTCTCATAGAATCAATACTAGAGTAGAGGTTAAACTGGATACTTTAACCACTATCAGTATAGAACCTAGCTATAATCTAAGCTCTAATAATAGTTTGAGTAACCGTATCTCAAATACCCAAGATAATACAGGACAAGAAATTGATATAGAAACATCTAATAATTCAAATTCAGATAATTATTCTGCTGGTGCAAATCTATATTTCAGTCGTAGGTTTAAGAAGAAAGGAAATTCTATATCCCTATTTACGACATTAAACATCAATGATTCAGAATCTATAAATGACTTCTTTTCTGAACGTATAATTTCAGATAATGGTATCATTGATGAAACTGAGATTCAAAATCAAGTTATTAATCAAGATAGTAAAGGGACTAGATTTTCTATTACACCTACATGGCGCAAATCGTTAAGTGAGGATTATAGACTCAATATATCTTATCGCGTGTCTGCAAATAAACAAGAACAAAGTCGCAATGTTTTTGATAGAGATATGACTACAGGAGAAGCCACCATTTTTAATAGCGCATTAAGTAATGATTTTGAGACAGATAATACTCAACAACGACCTAGTGTAGGATTATCTTATAATAAGGATAAAACCAGATGGGAAATCACCGCTGGACTATTATATCAAACGTTAAATACTGATAACGTTGCGTTAGACAGTTCTTTTGATCGCTCTTTTTCTAATCCATATATAAGAGCATATCTAAGTAAGCAGTTTGGTAAATATGGAAGAGTATATTTTAATTACAGCAATAATATTAATGTTCCTAGTGTGAATCAACTGCAACCTGTAGAAGACAGTACTAATCCTCAAAACATTATTAGAGGTAATCCAGATCTAGAAGCCACTAACACACATAATGTATACTTAAATCTCAATAACTATAACTGGGAAGAAGGAAAAGGTATTTATTCTGGCGCTGGTTTTACATACACAAATAATCAAGTTGTAGCGACTACAACGACAGATGATAATTTAGTAAGAACTACCACATACACAAATGTAGATGGAACCTATAACGGTTATTTATACTCTGGTTATAGTATGCAGTTTAAAAAGGATAAAAGAGAGATAGATGTTACCCTAGGACTAGATGCAAATTTTTCTTTAAATAAAGGATTTACAAACAATGAAGCATTTGAGACTAATAATGTAAACCTTTCTCCTAACATAAGTTTTGAATATAGTATCGATGATATTTTTGAAATCGAGACAGAATATAATGTAAGTTTTAATTCAAGTAGATTTTCACTGGACAACATAGACGATCAAAACTTTACAAACCATACTGCGGCGATAGATTTAACGACGTTCTGGCCTAAGAATTTAATCATGGGATTGCGTGGTGAGTATAATATATTTGGTAACGTGACAGAAGAGTTTGATAACGACTCCTTTGTGCTTATAGGTAGTCTAGGTTACAAATTTGCAAAGGATAAAGCTATCCTTAAACTTAAAGCATATGACATCTTAAATCAGGTGATAGATACGCGCCGCACCATTTCACAAGATTTCATATCAGACTCTAGTAGCTTAGTATTACGTCAGTATTTCATGTTGAGCTTTACTTATAAGTTTTCAAAATTTGGCGGCAAGGATCCTAATAGAGAATAGAGAGATATATTTTATGACGCTTTCGCGAAAGCGTATTGAATCACATAATAGTATCAACTGGTAAATATTTCCTTTTCCATATAACATCATTCCCGCGTGAAGAACCTTTTAAGATTCTGTGAACACTTTGTGATGTAGAACAGATTACTTTGCTGTAACCAAAGTAATTAATCGATGAAATTTTTAATAACAGCTATGTTATGCATCAATGCATTATTGCCTTTTATATCGATGCAAAAAGAGTATATAAAGCAGGTTGACGATAACGGTCAATTGATCAGTGAAGGTTGGGTCTTAAATGGAGTAAAAGACGGTTACTGGAAATTTTATGATCAACAACAACAATTAAAGCAAGCTGGTCATTATAGTAATGATCAAAAAACAGGTTACTGGTACGAGTATCTCGCTGGTAAAATAAGTTCTGAAGGGCATTATAAAAATGGATTAAAGGCAGAGTGGTGGACCTATCACAATAAAAATGGATATCGTCTTATTAAAAAACAATTTAAAAAAGGTTTGCAGCATGGGTATGTTCTCTATTACAAAAACGCTACACTATCTATGGTTGAGGAGTACAAAAGCAGTAAGAAGATAGGTGCCTGGACCAGTTATTTTAAATTTAAAAGAGATCATCCAGGTTTTTCTATGAGTGATTTACGTTAAATATGGCCATGTATGTAAGTCTGATATTTCTTAACTTTCCACCTTTAAAATTCCCTATTGCAATCCACTAATTCTATCATTAGAGTAATTATACCTGCTTATAATGAAGCAGACTCTATACCGCTTGTCATAAATGATATCCCTTCACTTGTTACTGAAGTCATTGTCGTTAGTAATAATTCTAGTGATGACACTATTGTTAATGCACAAAACGCAGGTGCTACAGTTTTAGAAGAACATCAACGTGGTTATGGTTATGCCTGTTTAAAAGGAATGGAGTATGTCTCGCGATTATCTAATAGGACAGATATTATCGTTTTTCTAGATGGTGACTATAGCGACTATCCAGAGCAGTTGTTAGATCTAGTGAAACCTATAATTAATGATGATATTGATTTTGTTATCGGTGCTCGAGTAAAATCATTGCGTGAAAAAGGTTCTATGACCATTCCACAGGTATTCGGAAATTGGTTAGCGACTACACTCATGTCTATTCTTTTTAAATCTCGATTTACGGACTTGGGACCCTTTAGAGCTATAAAATATGATAAATTATTGGAGCTCGATATGCAAGATAAAACATACGGCTGGACAGTAGAGATGCAATTAAAGGCATTGCGTAAAAAATATTCTTATGTTGAAAAACCCATGAAATACCGCAATAGAATAGGTGTTTCTAAAGTTTCGGGTACTGTTAAAGGTGCTATATTTGCAGGCGTTAAAATATTAACCTGGATATTTAAATACGGTTTTAAAAAATGATATTAGAATGGATTTGCATCATAATTTACTCAACATCACTAGTGATGATTTTGTTCTATGCATTTGCTCAACTCAATTTACTATTTAACTACTTAGCAGCTCGTAAAAATGCAGTTTCTGGACCTATTTATGATCTAGATAATCCGGCTGAGGTTCCTTATGTGACCATACAACTACCTGTTTTTAACGAGGCTTATGTAATGGAACGACTTTTAGATAATATAGTCTTACTAGATTATCCACATGATAAGTTAGAAATCCAAGTTTTAGATGATTCTACTGATGAAACTGTAATTAGTACTAAAGCACATGTAGAAAAGCTAGCTGCTACCGGTATTGATATAACTCATATTACTAGAGAAAATCGTGTAGGATTTAAAGCCGGTGCACTTAAAGAAGGACTAGTCGATGCAAAGGGTGAATTTATTGCCATTTTTGACGCAGACTTTTTACCAGAAACAGACTGGTTGAAAAAAACGGTTATCCATTTCAAAGATCCTGAAATAGGTGTAGTTCAGACACGATGGGGACATTTAAATAGAGATTACTCTATACTGACACAGATACAGGCTTTTGCCCTTGATGCGCATTTTACTCTAGAACAAGTAGGTCGTAACTCAAAAGGACATTTCATAAACTTTAATGGAACTGCTGGTATATGGCGCAAAGAGACCATTATTGATGCTGGTAACTGGGAAGGAGATACACTTACAGAAGATTTAGATTTAAGTTATAGAGCACAGCTTAAAAACTGGAAGTTTAAATACCTAGAAGATGTTACCACACCTGCAGAATTACCTATCGTAATAAGTGCAGCACGTTCACAACAGTTTAGATGGAATAAAGGTGGGGCAGAGAATTTTAGAAAAATGTTTAAACGTGTCGTGGGCAGTTCAAACATTGATTTTAAAACCAAATTGCACGGTGTGTTACATTTGTTAAACAGTACCATGTTTTTAAACGTGCTGATTGTTGGGCTACTTAGTATACCGATGTTATACATTAAAAATGAATATGCACACTTAAGAGTTTACTTTATTGTGATGAGCTTTTTTGTTATTAGTACTATCATATTCTTCATATGTTATTGGTATATGTACAAGAATACCTATGGTGGTGGTTTTAAAAACTTCATTAGCTATATTGGAATGTTTTTCACTTTTTTCTCAATCGCAATGGGTTTTTCCCTGCACAATTCAATAGCAGTAATAGAAGGTCACTTAGGGAAACGTAGTGAGTTTGTGCGTACACCTAAGTTTAATCTCGCAGCGGTAGGAGGCAATTGGAAAACCAATAAATACCTCAAGAAAAAAATAAGTCGCAACGTGATATTAGAAGGGATATTAATGCTCTACTTTGGATTTGGAATGTACTCGGCATTTATCGTTGGTGATCAAGGTGGTGATTTTGGACTCTTTCCTTTTCACTTAATGTTATTTATAGGATTTGGTTTTGTGTTCTTCCGTAGTATCACAGATAAGCAATAATGGAACGTAGGTTATCAAATGCCTTCGGTATGCTAACCATTATTAGCGCTGTTTTATATGGATGGTTTTTCTCGCTTGCGCGAAAAGATTTTTCAAACCTGCTCATTGTTTATACACTACTTTTTCTTGCTTTTCTAGGTTATAATTATATATCTAAAAAAGGAACTCAAGAAAATTTACAATTGTTTCCTTCTTTTCTCGGTAAGTGGTTTTATGGGGCATCACTCATTGGTGGTATATTTTTTATTGGACTTATATTAAGGTTACTATTAATAGACAATACACCACATCTGTCTCAAGATTTTTTCAGATTTATATGGGATGGACATCAATTGTTAAATGGATATAATCCCTATCTGTATTTACCAGATGATATTATAGAATCTGGATCCAGCCATATCCCTAACGCTTCATTCTTGCATGCGTCTATGGGAGAATTATCAAGTGGGCACTACACAAATTATCCACCTTTAAATCAACTGTTTTTTGCGATTGCGGCATGGTTAGGTGGCGATAGTGTTCTAGCTTCTGTAATATGGATGCGCATATTTATCATCCTGGCAGATGTTGCCATCTTTATCTACGGGATTAAATTATTACGATTACTTGGTAAGCCTATGTGGTTAATAGCATTATATTATCTGAATCCTTTTACAATCATTGAACTTACAGGTAATCTTCACTGGGAAGGAATGATGGCATTCTTTTTACTAGCCTCAGTTTATTACTTACTCGTTTATAAACAATGGCAAAGCGTCCTGTTTGTGGGTTATGGTATATTGCTCAAATTATTGCCAGTTATGGTGTTGCCTTTACTTTTGAGAAAATTGAAATTTAAAAAAGCATTTGTCTATTACATAGCTGTTTTAATTGTAGTTGTTTTAGGCTTTCTTCCGTTTTTCTCTCAAGACTTGATTGATAAATATTCGGCATCGGTAGGATTGTGGTTTGGTAATTTTGAATTTAATGCTAGTGTATATTACATCATTAGGGCAATAGGTTATCAAGTAACAGGTTATAATATTATACAAACCGTAGGAAAGATTTTACCTTTAATTACCTTAGTAGTTATTTTGGGGATATCTTTTATAAGAAAGAATGAATTTCCTGAAATACTTCTATCCAGTGTCGTATTTTCTTTTTTCACTTATTTAATATTTTCAACTACAGTGCATCCATGGTACCTGACCATACCATTGTTATTTTCTGTTTTCACAAAGTATCGCTTTATGTTATTATGGAGCTATACCATCTTTCTTAGTTACTCAGCTTACTCGAGTGAAAGTTTTACAGAGAATAGTTGGTTTATCGCTATCGAGTACATTTTAGTACTATTTATATTTATTTTTGAACTGTTTTTAACCAAAACAATACTACCAGAAAGTAAAGGGGAAATAACTAACCATTAAACCACTTGCCATGAAGCAATTAATTATATTAATCCTGATAACTATATTAGGATTTATCGTCTATGATTTTTATAAAGACTGGGATCGATTTCATGCACCAGAATATCATTATTCCACAGAAGCGATCATTGATGAAGAATATCATAATCAAGATGTAGTCTTGATGTATCACGATGCTATTACTGATTTAAATAGCTTTATCAAGCTACAATGGACAGCAAATGATATAGATGTAAGATTACCAGAAGATGACGATTTAGAAACAACACTCGCTGTAAAAGAATATGCTCAAAAATTAGCTTGTGTAACTTATTTAGAGCAAAAATTAGCGCAGTCTGCAAATTATAAGTCTAAAGGCTGGAATAATCAACAGATTATCGATTTTGAAAATAATCATAGTACCCCAGAAGAAATTAAAACTATAGGACAAAAGAGTTTGTTGAAACAACTCTATGATAATCAATGGGAAATTAGTCAACGTATAGGTGCAAAAAATGCCCTTATTTATGAAACACAAAGAATTCTTATAGCAAAAGGTTATGATATAACTTTAGATGGTGTATTTGCAAAAGCTACTATGGAGGCGCTAAGTGATTTTGAATCAAAAAACAATCTTTATCCAGATGGTAAACTTGACGTTCTTACTTTTGAAGCTTTATTAAAGTAGGTTTTTAAAATACAGTATGTCAATGTTTTGACACATTTGTCATAAGAATGACGTAAACAAGTCAGCACTATAATTTGTTCTTCAGATGAGTTCGTTCTTAGGTTTGTTTCACTAATTTTAATTCATGAAACAGATGAACCCAGTAGGTACTAAAATCAAAGAGATACGTCTTAAAAAAGGAATGTCTCAAGAAGAACTTGCGACAGATTCTCAAGTTAGTTTGCGAACTATTCAACGTATTGAGAATAATGAAAATGAACCTCGTGGTAAAACCTTGCAGCTTATTTGTGAAACGCTGGATATTAACATTGAAGAGTTGCTTGATTTCGGTAAGCATGAAGATCATCAGTTTTTAGGTTTATTTCATTTATCTATCATTCTAGGAACTCTTTTCGGAGTAGGAAGTATTCTTATTCCTTTAATATTGTGGATGACTAAAAAAGATAAAATTAATGGTCTACAACGTATTGGAGCTCGTACATTAAATTTTCAAATTTGGTGGTTAATTTTAATGATTATAATTCCGACAATTGGTTTTGTGCTAATTTTCAATCAAGGAGTACCTGATATTAAAGTTATGACGAGCATTATGTTAATACCAATTGTAATGATGATAATAAATGCCATTTTGGCTATAATTTTTGCTATTTTAAACTTTCGTGGTAAACAAATCACGTATCCCAGTATTATACCTATGATTAAATAAAAAAAAGGATTTCTTATACTTTATAAGAAACTCTTTTACAATTTTAATTTTAAGCAAAGCTTACTTTTTACTCACTTCATACAAATCAATCCTACGGTCTTTTAAGTTCTTCACCGCTCCGTAGTTATGTAATTCTTTAAGAAGATCTAGATCCACATCAGCCACAAGAATCATTTCTGTGTTTGCGGTAGCTTCTGCCTTAACGCCATTTGATGGGAAAGCAAAATCACATGGTGTAAATACTGCGCTTTGTGCATAAGAAATGTCCATGTTTTCTACCGCGGGAAGATTCCCCACGCTACCAGCGATAGCTACATAACATTCATTCTCCACCGCTCTAGCTTGAGAGCACAAACGTACTCGTGCATAAGCATTTTGTGTATCTGTCAAGAATGGTACAAAAAGAATTTGCATGCCTTCTTGTGCCATGATACGGCTCAGTTCTGGGAACTCACTGTCGTAGCAAATCAAGATTCCTATTTTACCACAATCCGTATCAAAAGTCTGAATTTTATCGCCACCTTGAAGTCCCCAAACCTTCTGCTCGTCTGGAGTAACGTGTATTTTTTCATAACGTTCTATCGTACCATCTCGACGGCACAAATTCCCTACATTATACAATTGTCCATCAATGATTTCAGGCATTGATCCTGTAATAATGTTGATGTTATACTTAATGGATAATTCAGAAAACTTGTTTCTTATCATTTCAGTATATTTTGCTAGTTCTCTAATAGAATCACTAACACTCAACTTATTGTAAGCAGCCATAAGTGGCGCATTAAAATATTCAGGGAATAAAGCAAAATCAGACCTATAAGCTGCAACAGCATCTACAAAGTATTCTACTTGTTGCATTAACTCATTAAAACCTGAGTAAGGACGCATTTGCCACTGGATTAATCCTAACCGCACCGTGCTTTTTAATGCTGTGGTTTTTGTAACTGGTTTTGTATAGTAAATATTATCCCATTCTAGTAATACGGCAAACTCCATAGAGGCTTTATCGCCATCCAGATAGTTTTTAAGAACACGAGAAACATGGAAGTCGTTTGATAGTTGAAAGTTCAGTACAGAGTCTGTAATCTCTTTATTGCGCACTTTTTCGATGTATTCCTTAGGTGTCATTTCACTCGCGTGATTATGATAGTTAGGAATACGACCACCGAAGGCTATACCTCTTAAATTCAAATTCTCACACAGCTCTTTACGGTAATCATATAAGCGACGACCTAATCGCATACCACGATATTGTGGTTTTATAAATACCTCAATTCCATAAAGTACATCACCATCATCATCGTGCGTGGTGAACTTGTAATTTCCGGTCACTTGCTCATAAGTGTACTGACCACTAAAATCCTCATATTTTACCACTATAGAAAGTGCACAAGCAACAATTTCTTCATTTACTTTAAGCACTACCTGACCTTCTGGAAACTTGTCTATAAGCGTTTTGATCTGTTCTTCTCGCCAGTAAGAATCTGGTAGATTGCTATAAGAATCTATCATCGCGTGCTTTAACTCTTCATAATCTTTAAGCTGTAAAAACTCTAGATTTAAGTTGTCAATCTTACTCATATTAATATCACTCATAGTGTCTTAGTTGTATCTAAATGTAATGGGAATTCAATTGTTTTAAGCGCCTAAAAAGTTAATTTTTTAAGCATAAAAAACCTGTAAACCGCTATGTGTTGAGCAACTTACAGGTTGTGTTCTAGTTCCGCTTTCGCGAAAGCGGAATTAAAAATTTACATCTCTAATAAATAAGCAAAAATCAATGGTGCCACAATAGTTGCATCACTTTCTACTATAAATTTAGGTGTGTCTTGATCTAGTTTTCCCCATGTGATTTTCTCATTAGGTACGGCACCAGAGTAGCTTCCATAACTGGTTGTTGAGTCAGATATCTGACAGAAATAACTCCAGAATGGCGTGTCGGTACGTTCCATATCTTGATACAACATAGGCACTACACAAATAGGAAAATCACCAGCGATTCCACCACCTATCTGGAAGAAACCGATCCCTTTTTGTGAATTATCAGTATACCAGTCTGCAAGGAAGGTCATGTACTCGATACCGCTTTTTACAGTACTCGCTTTTAACTCACCTTTTAATACATAACTAGCAAAAATATTACCCATAGTGCTGTCTTCCCAACCTGGAACGACGATTGGAAGATTAGCCTTAGCAGCAGCATACATCCATGAGTTCTCAATAGGGATTTCATAATACTGTTCTAGTACGCCACTTAAAAGTAGTTTGTACATGTATTCATGCGGGAAATAGCGCTCGCCTTTTTCCTCTGCATCTTTCCATATTTTAAAAATATGTTCTTGTAATCTTCTAAAAGCCTCTTCTTCTGGAATACAAGTGTCTGTCACGCGGTTCAATCCTTTTTCAAGTAAATCCCATTCGTCTTGCGGTGTTAAATCGCGATAGTTAGGCACTCTTTTATAGTGGCTATGCGCCACTAGATTCATCAAATCTTCTTCAAGGTTTGCACCTGTACAAGAAATAATATGTACTTTATCTTGGCGTATCATCTCACCAAAAATCTTCCCAATTTCTGCAGTACTCATAGCTCCAGCTAGCGAAACTAGCATTTTGGAGCCTTGGTTTAATTGTGCTTCATAACCTTTGGCAGCGTCTACAAGCGCAGCGCTGTTAAAGTGTAAGAAATAGTTTTCTATAAAATCAGTAATAGGTTTTCCCATGATATTTTTGAAGATTAATCTTCTATGTTTTTCATTTTTTTCAATCCAGCTTTTGTAAAAGCATTGTCTGCCTCATAGCCGTCTTCTCCTTCTAGAGCGATGTCTTTAAACTTATAGCTCAACATTTTATAATACAATTTTGCAGCAAGAAAATCTGATGATTTCTCTGATGGATTAGGACATAATTCAACGATGTCAAAACCTACCACGTTCTTCTCTGCAAAAACCATTTTTAAGAAATCTAATGTTTCATACCAGAAGAGCCCACCAGGTTCAGGCGTACCAGTAGATGGACATATCGATGGGTCAAAAGCATCTAAATCGATGGTAATAAATACATTTTCTGTAAGTGCTTCAGTAGCTTTTTCTTGCCAGTAGTCATCTTGTACCATTTCATGAGCAAAGAAGATTTTATCGTCGTCATTAATACCTACTTCTATGCTGTCCATAGAACGTATTCCTACCTGCACTAGATTTGTTTTTTGACTCGCTTCATATACGGCACAAGCATGATTACAAGTACTACCGTCGTATTCTTTTCTTAAGTCTGCATGAGCATCAATTTGTAATACACTCAAGTTTTCATACATATCGTTAAAAGCGCGTATACTTCCTATAGAAATAGAATGTTCTCCACCAAAAAGGGTTACAAACTTATTTTTCTTAATATACTTTTTAGTAGTTGCGTGCACGGCATCTACCATTGCTTCTGGCGAACTGTTCTCTGTAACAGCATCTGCAAGAAAGACTCCATGATGATACACTTCTGTATCAGTTTCAATATCGTATAATTCCATATTTGCACTGGCGTCTAGAAAGGCTTCTGGTCCTTTATCTGCGCCTTTTTGCCAGGTGCTTGTTCCATCATAAGGAACTGGAATTAAAACGATTGATGCATTATCGATTCCAGCATATTCATCTGGAATTCCTGCATAGTTTGAATTACTCATGTCTTGAAATTAAAAGTTTGTTTTAAAGTTAATCGATTTATATAAAATATTAATATCCTAATATATCTAGCATTTGTTCTGAGCTTTGTTGCTCTTTAAAAACTCTAGTTTGTATAGCTCCATTTTCATCACGGTCTATTAAAATATGTTTAGGAGCTGGTATTAAACAGTGTTGTATACCGCCATATCCACCTATTGTTTCTTGATAAGCTCCAGTATTAAAAAAGCCTATATAGAGTGGTTTATCTTTATGATATTTTGGTAAATAAATAGCATTAACATTTTGCTCACTGTTGTAATAGTCATCACTATCGCAAGTTAATCCACCTAGTAGTACACGCTCATATTCTTCATTCCAGCGGTTTAAGGCTAGCATAATAAAACGCTTGCTTATTGCCCATGAATCTGGTAGGGTTGTGATAAATGAACTATTGATCATGTTCCACTTTTCACGGTCGTTTTGTTGCTTTTGATACAACACTTTATAAATAGCTCCACCACTTTCACCTACTGTAAAAGAACCAAATTCTGTGAAAATATGGGGCACATCAACATCTGCCTCATCACATACTTGCTTTATTTGATTTACGATCTCATTGATCATGTACTCATAATCAAATTCAAATGCTAGTGAGTTTTTTATAGGGAAGCCACCACCTATATTAAGACTGTCTAGTGATGGACATATTTTCTTAAGGCTTATGTAGACTTTAAGGCATTTGTGTAATTCATTCCAGTAATATGCATTATCACGTATACCTGTATTAATGAAAAAGTGTAGCATCTTAAGCGACACTTGTTTGTTCTCTTGTATCTGATTTTTATAGAATGAGAGAATGTTTTTGTAACCTATTCCTAAACGGCTCGTGTAAAATTCAAACTTTGGTTCTTCTTCACTCGCTATTCTTATTCCTACTTTAAATTGCTTATATGTCGCATTTGTCAATAGGTCTAATTCTTCATAGTTATCTATGATAGGAATACAGTTTTTGTGGCCAGAGTTGATTAGGTCTGCGATATTGTCTATATATTTTTCGCGTTTAAAACCGTTACTAATGATATAGGTGTCGTCTTTAATTTTACCTTCAGCTTTTAGACTTTTTATAATATCTATATCAAAGGCACTACTGGTTTCTAAATGTATATCGTTAGTCAACGCCGTATCTAGCACATGTTTAAAGTGTGAACTTTTTGTACAATAGCAATAATGGTATTTTGCTTTGTAGTCCGCTTTTGCGAAAGCGTCATTAAACCACCTCTGTGCACGCTGTATATTATCAGATATCTTAGGTAAATAGGTGAACTTTAATGGTGATCCATATTGTTCTACCAGTTCCATCAGATCGATATCGTGAAAGTGTAAGGTCTTGTCTTCTAGTTTGAACTCCTCTGTTGGGAAGAAGTACGTTTGATCGATTAGATCAATGTATTTAGTATTCAATGGCTATAGGTTAAGTGTAGTTTTAAGTGAACTACAAGCTAAACAAAAAAACGTTAATAATAGAATGAAATGTGTTACCTAAATATTAAAATTGAATGGCGATAAGAAGGGACAATAATATTCCTTTTTTTGAAATAATTGCAAAAAAAATAGCGTTGCCTAAATATTTAGACAACGCTAGTGTTTACAAGTGATTGTAGCTTATATCATCTTTAAATTGATGATTTCTTGATCTGTTAAAGTACGATAATGCCCACGTGGAAGGTCTTTTTTAGTCAATCCACCTAGCACAACACGATCTAAAACTTTAATCTCATATTTAACGGCTTCAAAAAGAGCCTGTACGATATTGTCTTTTCCACTATGTATTTCTATTCCTACCTCATTATTGCGGCCATCCTCAACATAATTGATTTCTTTAACCTCAATAACTTCTCCATTAATAGCGATACCATTACGTAATTGCATTAAATCCTCGTGTTTAAAACTACGATCTAGGGCAACTTGATAAATCTTGCGCATTTCTAGATTAGGATTATTAAGTTTGTTAGCCATTTCTAAGTCATTAGTAAATAGCATTAAACCTACAGATTGTCTTCCTAGACGTCCTACATAATGTAAATTTGCCACACCAGCACTTTGCATCAGGTCTAACACAGTTTTACTAGCTCGTTCTCCTTTACGCGGTGCGATAAAACCTTTAGGTTTATTAAGTAGTAAATATTGTTTTTTATAAGGCTGTATATTTTGACCGTCGAATTTTACTTCATCAGTTAATTTAACACGATAACCCATTTCAGATACAGGTTTACCATTAACAGTTACACTACCAGCTTTAATGTATATATCTGCATCACGTCGACTGCATATTCCAGAGTTCGAAATATATTTATTCAATCGTATTGTTCCATCATCAGGCTTAGACTTAGAGCCTTCAGATTTTTTACGCATGATATATTCCTTCTTTGTTACTGGATTACCTGTACGCGATGTTCCTACTACTTGATTTTTACCACCTCGAGTTGTTGGTTTTCCGGTAGGTGCATTTCCTCTAGCTTGAGATTTTCCTCTATGGTCTGTGCTTCCAGCATTTCGTCTGTTGCCACCTTTTGAGCTAGAAGAATCTCTGCCGCCTTGGCGACCAGTTCCTTTTCCTCTTGCTCCATCATTACCTCTTCCCATGGTATTAAATTTTTTGCAAAGATAAGTTTTTAAAAATGTGATGGTGCAAAAAGAATTCTAAAGTATTTACTTCCTCAAATAGAATAATTTAGAGGAGTTACCCCATCACTTTAAAGTGTCATTTTTAATGATTAAATCATCGATTAATCTGTAATCTTTACAGTAGATTGTCGTTCCCGATTGATATGTAACTGCGTCACATCTGGTCTTGAGTAATGACCTACCGCGTCGAAGTTTTGTCGCTCTTCCAGAACTCGATTAAAATCTAGCGTTGCTGTGATGATTTCTTCTTTACCTATTTGAGGTTCGATTATCCATTCGCCATCGGGACCAGCGATACAACTACCGCCATTTGCTAAAATATTTGGAGATTTTTCTAAGATTAAATCGAGATGCGGTGTGTCTACTGGGAAGTCTTCTTTAAACATCATACTTGAAACAGACAGTACAAAAGTGCGTCCTTCACGAGCTATAAATCTGGTAATATCCTTAGTGTTATGGTCACTTCCTGGCCAGCAGGCTACATGTAGATTAGTTCCTTGTGCATACATGGCAGCACGTGGTAATGGCATCCAGTTTTCCCAGCAATTCAAACCACTTACCGTAAAGTCTTTTAATTTGTGAGTCACCAAACCATTTCCATCGCCGGGTGACCATGTCAAGCGCTCATCATAGGTAGGTTGTAATTTACGGTGTACACTTTCTATGCTTCCATTTTGGTTGATGTATACCATGCTGGCATATACACTATGACCACCACGATCTTGTGGACGCTCTATGATACCTAAATAAATGGCTATGGAGTTCGCTTTCGCGAAAGCGCATACCGCATCCAGCTCGCCGTCCTCGATACTTATGCTATTTAACACATAATGTCTGTGCAGTTCTTTCACCTCTTTTTTATTCCAAGTAGCGCCATCAGTTAGCGCAAGCCAGAATGGATAACCTGGCAATAATCCTTCTCCAAAAACAACTAATTCTGCATCTTGCTTCTTAGCCTCTTCTAGCGTGGAAAGTATTTTGTCTAATGTCGCTTTTTTATCTAGCCATACTGGAGAGATTTGAGCAAGTGCTACGTTGATGAGGTGTTGCATTACAAGAAATTTTGAAGTCGTTGGATGATGGCAGGCAAATCAATTAATAATATAGAAAGCACGCCACCTACAATGACTATTTTAAGTATAAAATGTATTAACAGATATTCTCTTTTACGTCGCGAGCTCCATAACAATGGTAAGCATACTAGTAAGGCACCGCCTATTAAGGCAAAGTAATAACGCATATATCCTATATTAAAATAGAGTATCAATGCTGTAATAGGTATAATAGTAAGCAATGTTAGTAAGGTGTAAAAACGCTTGCTTGCTTTTTCTCCTAATACTACTGGTATGGTATGGTAATTTTGAGCGAGATCACCTCTTAAGTTTTCGAGATCTTTAATGAGCTCGCGCATCGCAAGTATGAGAAATAAGAAACTACCATGTACAAATACTACTAGATATAAATTACGGTAATACATGAATAGCACAAAAAATGGAGTAATAGCCAGTAGGGCTGCAGTAAGATTACCAACAAAAAGGACTCGTTTAATTTTATGTGAGTAGAGCCACATGGCAAAAATATAAGCGGCAAAAAAGAGTCCTGCTCGCCACGATACGATGAGACCCAAGATAAACGCAACAGCATTAACCGTAAAATAAACCGTCCATAAGGTAGAGCGACTTACTTGATTTTCTAGCATGGTTTTTTGCGGTCTATTAATAAGGTCTTTTTCACGGTCATAAAAATTATTAATGATGTAGCCACCTGCTATAGCTGCGGCACTAGCCAGAATAATCAACCACAACTTATAATCCAGCACAATCTCCTTAACAGATAATTCTGGAGCGATAATAAAAACAGCCGCTAATAATTGCGCTATCGCTATTATAGCGATGTTATAAAGTCTTACTGTTGAAAAAAGACTCAACGCTTTAATGACTAGCGTTTTTATACTAGCCTTTGTACTCATGGTATATGTTTGCTCTTGATTCACAGGACTAAGTTAAGCAGTTTCTGTTTTTTAAATGATAATGGTATGTGAAATTGTAATGATCAGTTTATTTCAGAATCTTCTATTAATAAAATCTCATACATTGGATATAAAATTTTACTACTTAGCAATCAGTAGTCTGTATTTCAATAAGATTCCATTTTTTATTTTATGATCTCTTTAGGAAACTAATATGTTTATTGGGAACATGATGTTGAAAAGATGCATCAATTTTCAAACGAGATAAGCCGAAAATCGATAAAAGTAAGCATATTATAAACCGTGATGATATAAAAAATAGATAATCACACAAATGAAATTTTATGAAAAAGTATTTTAAATTTTCACCAATTTTATTTTTTGGACTTTGTCTTATTTTAAATTCGTGTAGTGAAGAAGATAATTCAAAAATAGAGGAAACCAGAATTACGAATCAATTTAGTATTCAAAAAAGTAGTCAGCAAAACTCCTTAATTTTTAGTTCATTTGACGCCGCAATGCAGGCCAAATTAAATGATAATCCAAAACTGACGAAGAATTATCTCAAATTTTTATTGATTTTTATGTGAATAATGGAGGAGAACTTGTTACTATGGAATCTTCACAAGAAAACATTGATAATTTGGATTTTGGTGAAGATTATTTTACTGTAAGTGATATAATCAATAATACATCGATACATTCAACATATACAGAGTATTTAAATGAGCTACAAAATTTATACAATAATTTAAATAATTATGATTTGAATTCTTCAGAGTTAGCAATTGTTCAAAGTAATATAATTTTTATGGAGGAATTTGTAAATTATTTGTATGATTATACTTTACAAAATACTAATTTCACAGCTAAATCAGATTGCAATGGATGGTGGTCTTGTTGGGGAAATTGTGTCGCTGGAACCATTTCTTGGGGATTAATAGGTGGTATGTCAGGTTGTGTTACATTAGGTAGCGCTGGTGTTTTAATAGGTGGAGCTGTGACTCTTATTACTGGTCCTGGTGCAGCAGCAGGTGCTTCAGCTGGTGGTATTGCTGGTTGTATAACTGGTGGTATTGCCGGAACGGTCATAGGAGCTTTTCATGGAGCATCGGAGGCTTGTGATTAATTTAAAATTGGAATTATGATTTTTATTAAATATCTTAAATATTTATTATGGGTTGGTTGGGTTTTAAGTCTATCATGCACACTACAATCATATATTTCTTTGAGTGATAATATCGAATATGTAGGTACAGACAAAAGCTGGAAATATGAATTTTCCCAAATAGCTTTTTGGGGTTTTCTTAGTATGTTCTTAATATCTAGTATATCAATAATATATTATTATCTCAGAGGAAAGAAGTTTCTTGACAAATCACTATCTTAAAACTGAGATATTATAAAAAAGTCCCATCACAATCGTGATGGGACTTTTAAATATTATTTAAATCCTTTTAAAAATTATAAACCACTTCCAGTTTGTAATCCTTTAAAGAAGCCTGCGCTTTTTCTAGGTCTTCTGTAAATCCTAAGATGTAGCCACCACCACCAGATCCACAAAGCTTCAAGTAGTAATCACCGGTATCCAGTCCTTTTTTCCACAAGCCGTGGAATTGTGCTGGTATCATAGGTTTAAAGTTGTCCAGTACGATATGTGATAATTTCTTTACGTTACCAAAAAGTCCTTTTACATCGCCACTTAAGAAATCCTCAACGCACATGTCTGTGTATTTCACAAACTTATCTTTCAACATACTACGGAAACCTTCTTGCTTCATGTTTTCCATAAAGATGTTTACCATAGGTGCTGTTTCTCCTACAATTCCACTATCAAGTAAAAAGACAGCGCCTTTTCCAGTAGTCGATTGTGATGGGATACCAGCTGGCTCAATATCTTCTTTACTATTAATAAGAATAGGTAAGCTCAGATAAGAATTTAAAGGATCAAGACCCGAACTCTTCCCATGGAAAAAGCTTTCGATTTTTCCGAATATATCTTTTAAAATCAGCAGTTTTTCTCGAGTTAAATTCTCAAGAACCGTGATTTTTTCAATCGCATATTTATCATAGATAGATGCCACAAGAGCACCGCTACTTCCTACACCATAACCTTGTGGTATACTAGAGTCAAAATACATTCCAGCAGCAACATCTGTTTTTAGAGTCTCAACATCAAATTTTGGGAAATCACTATCTTCTTTCATCAACTGCTCAATATGACCAGTAAGACGAGATAAATTGCCGTTTGATTTAATTTGTTCTTCGGTAGGATGGTCACTTATCTGAAGTGCGCCTTTATAGAAATTATAAGGAATAGAAAGACCTTTTGAATCTTTAATAATCCCATACTCACCGAAAAGTAAAATCTTTGAATAAAAAAGTGGTCCTTTCATAGCGTTAAAGTTAGCACTTTTTTGCACCTGTGCCTACTTGATCACAAATATAGTGACCATTTTGACAATATTGCGCTAATTTGCTGTTAATCAATCCTTGCACAGCTTCATTATTTTCATGTGGATAAAGCATGTGCACGTTAGCACCAGCATCTAGTGTAAAGCATACAGGTATGCCAGTTTCTTTTCTGAATGCCCATATTTCCTCGATAATCGACAGTGTTTTGGGTTTCATTAATATAAAATAGGGATGCGAGGTCATCATCATAGCATGTAATGTGAGCGCTTCACTTTCTGTAATTTTTATAAAAGTATCAAGGTCACCTTCCTGCAATGCTTTTTTAAGTGTGGAAAGGTTCTCATGGGCTTGTTCAAATCTCGCTTTCGCGAAAGCGTGTCCATTCATCAACTCGTGTCCTACGGTAGAACTTACCACTTTTTCACCTTTATCTACCAGTAAAATCGTGTCCTGAAAATCCTGAAAAACAGGATGTAAATAATTGCTTTTATCAATACCGAAGTATTGTGAACTGCCGTCAACCTCATCATGCGTTCCCCAAACTACAGCGCTACCTTTCAAGCTACGACAAGCACTTCCAGATCCCAATCGAGCCAGAAAGGATGCTTTATGAAAATCCATTTCCTGACCAGTAATCGTGCTCTCAAAATCCATCATACAAACTGACATCGCCGCCATACTACTCGCACTACTCGCAATTCCCGAACTATGCGGAAACGTATTGTGTGTATCAATATCAAAATGATAGTTTGCAATCCATGGGCAATAGTCAGCAATGCGCTTGAAATAAGCTTCAATTTTAGGAGCAAAATCTGGCTTGGGCTCACCATCATAAGAAATATTAAAACCGTGAGTTCCTTTCATAGCGGTTACGGTTGTAATGGTTCTACAAGCATTTAAAGTAAAACTTATCGACGGATTTGCAGGCAACTGCATGCCGTACTTACCCCAATATTTTACAAGCGCAATATTAGATGGCGCTTGCCATTTTGTAGATAAATGATCTATTAAAGTAAAATCGCCTTCTAACTTAAACTGAGTTTCCAATAGCCTTGAATTAAGCTACAAAGGTAAATATTTAAGAGCAGCCGTTGAACCTGTCATTCCGAATTTATTTCGGAATCTGCTAGTGATGACAATTAAAGTCATATTTGAACTTAAAAACAAGGATGGTTTTATAAATTCATCGTTCTAAACCAACAATTGCTCAAAAAATCCACCAATTTCTCTAGCTCTATCTACAAAGTGAATTTCTAGAATCCATTCTCTTTTATTTCCGTTTCCATCGGGTGCAAAAAGATTTTTGTCATTCTCGGGATGGATGTAGTTCAGTTTGTTTTCGCTTTCTAGATTCTCATGCGGGAAATGACCGATTAAATGCCCGGCGATAGGACCACCAAATTCCCAGCCATATTCCGTCGCTTTTTGAACGCAATAATCATAAAAAGCCGCACCGGTTAGATCAGTTTGTGAGAAGTAGTAATCTCTACATTCTTGCCAGGCGGTTTCTATGTCTTTTTTTAATTTTATTTTCAGTGGATCGGTTCCTATCACATAAGTACGTCCATAGTCTGCTTCCCATTCTTCCAGTATCGGACCGAAGTCTAGAAACACGATATCGTTCTCTTGAATCATCAAGTCTGGCGGATTCTCATCATAAGGATGCAAGGTGTTTGCTCCAGCTCTTACAATGCGTTTGTGCCAGTATTTTTTAATCCCGAAAAGCTCATCGGCAAGTTTAAAGACTGCGGTGTTGACCTCTTTTTCTGTTTTACCAGCTGCGATGATATTTCTGTTTTCTATTTCTTGAAACAGTTGTGCTGCTTTAGTTTCGGCAGCGATGAGGTTTTTTAAAACGTCGTTCATTTTTTAAAATACTTTTTGAATAAAAATGCGATGAATACAACCGTTAACCAGGTTGAACAACAATCTAGCAATAGATTCTTTAAATTCCAACCAGCATTAGGAATAGAATGGTCATCTAACCGGAATTCATAATAGTAGGTGAAAGGAAAGCCTATAGTAAACTCTTTACTTAAATCTATATCACCTAATGGAGAGTGAATATCATTGAACAATGTGAAAAATGAGATGCTGAAGAAAATCAACATAGAAAGTAATGTATAAAGTATTAGACTCTTAATCATTATTACTTTTTTGTGATTTTTACGACAATGCTACCAAATCTCATAGTCAAATTAAATGATCATGTGTAGTTCGATAAATAGCACAACTGACTGTAGACTAAAAGCCCAAGCGTTATATCACATTTTTTAATTCCTCAAAGTCCAATCCACCATAATTTCCACTGCTCATCATTAAAACCGCTGTATTATTAAAATCCTGACTGAATAACCATTTTTTAAAGTCGGTTGGATCTGTTTTTACAATGAGGTCATCTCTATCAAAAGACTCAAAAATTTGTTGCTCACTAATAGGTTCTAGTTTCTTAATCTCCACCGCATGCGGACTATAAAAAACCACGGCCACATCGGCTGCATCGAGTGTGTTTTTATACTGAACAAGAAACTCTGGATTTAAACTAGAATACGTATGTAGTTCTAGGCACGCGATAAGCTTGCGTTCTGAATATTGATTATGAACCGCTCTGGTGGTTGCTTGCACCTTGCTAGGTGAATGTGCAAAGTCTTTATAGATAACACAGTTTTCATTTTCCGTAATTTTTTCTAATCGTTTAGAAGCGCCTTTAAAAGAAGCGATAGCTTCATAAAAATCATCTTCATCGATACCCATATGCTGACATATCCATTTTGCACCAGCGAGATTAGAAAGATTATGTTTCCCAAAAATTTCAATAGGCATATCACCTTCTGGAGTTTCTAGGTAAGTCGTTCCATTAATGATGGAATGAGCAGGAATAGAGTAGGCGTGTTTACGAGTAGGTTTGGTCGCTGCCTCGGCAATCGTTTTTACGGCTTCATCGTCCTCGTTGTAAACAAGGATACTTCCATCTCGCATACATTCTACAAACTCTGAAAATTGACTTAAGTAATTTTCCCAAGTTGGAAATACATTAATGTGATCCCACGCAATTCCAGAGATCAGAGCAATATTAGGCTGGTATAAATGGAATTTAGGTCTGCGATCTATAGGACTTGATAAATACTCATCACCTTCTAGAATCATAAATTCATTATCATCAGTAAGATGCACCATGGTTTCAAAACCTTCTAATTGTGCGCCTACCATATAATCTACCTCACGATCGTGATAATGCATCACGTGCAGTATCATAGAAGTAATCGTTGTTTTTCCATGAGAACCACCTATAACAACACGTGTTTTATTTTTAGACTGCTCATATAAATACTCTGGATAGCTATATATTTTTAAACCTAGTTCTTGAGCCTTCAATAACTCAGGATTATCAGCTTTTGCATGCATGCCTAAAATGACCGCATCTAGGTCAGCATTAATGTTCTCTGAATTCCATCCCATTTGTTCCGGTAGTAAGCCATATTTGTCCAATCTGGATTTACTAGGTTCAAAAATGGTATCGTCACTACCAGTAACCTGGTAACCTTTATGATGTAACGCAAGAGCGAGATTGTGCATGGCACTGCCGCCTATTGCGATAAAATGTACGCGCATAATAAGTAACTTTATAAGACGTAAAGCTACTAATAAAAGGCTGGAATGACTAAGGAATGGAGTGCTTTATGAGCTTAATCACCTACTAGATCATGATCTTTCTTAAGTCTAGAGATTTCGTCTAACAAACTGGATTCTTTGTGAGCTGCATAGGCATCCTGTAATGTGATCAAAGCTTTGAGATACTCTTTAGTCTTTTTCTCATAAAGTGAAGCCAGTTTTTTATAAGTGGTAAGAGAACCGCCTATTTCTATGGCTTTTTTATAGCATTTCTCTGCCGCACGATATTCTTTATCATACTCTTCAATATAGCCTTGTGCCAGATGGCCATCCACAGGAGATATTTTTAAAAGCTCATCTGCATATTTGCGACTTGTTCTTAATGATCCACCTACAATTCCTGGTAACTCACAATATAATTGCACCAGTGCCCATCTAGCCTCTACATGATTAGCATCTAAATTAGCTGCTTTTTTAAGATGAAATTTAATATCGTCCAGGTAACCCAACGCCTCAAGTTTTGAGCTTTCTTTAGCGTGTAGGCCTAAAGTGCCACCATATAGAAAGTGGTAATCTGCATTAGTACTATCTAGATCTAATAATCTTTTATAGTATGGAAAGGCTTTTTTATAACGTTGAGCATGTGATTCAATATCGCCTAGTCTGCGCAATATTATAGGGTCTTTTTTGTTGTCTTGCAGTAAAGATTTATATATGGGCTTTGCTGCTTCATATTGCTCAGAGTTGAATAATGATTCCGCTTTCGCGAAAGCGTCCTGACTCCAACCCATTGCACTGCATAACAGTAAGATGATAAAAACTATTTTTTTCATGCTCTAAATTTATCAAAAAGTGAGCCAATGCCACCAATAGAGTTGTTAAAATGGATTTCCCTAATTCAAAAGGCTAATTCCCTCATTATAGATTGTAGAATGGTATGAACTATGTGTAGATTTATACAAGAATTAAAGAATTATGAGACCTAACCACTATATCACTGTTATTTTAATATTGTTTGCGATGCAACAAGGTATTGCACAAAATTTTTATATCGATAAATGGCGCGAGGTAGAACAATTTGAATTGCAAGATAGAATTGAAGATGCTACTCAAGTTGTAGATGAAATTTATAAATATGCAAGACGTAAAAAAGACCATGATCAATATATCAAGGTTTTCTTATTCAAATCAAAATACCAATTGATTAACGAGGAAGAAGCGCAGTATAAAATTATCGCTGAGCTGGATAAAATGATTGAAAAAGCTCAATTCCCTAATAAGAATATTTATAACGGAATAAGAGCTAAATTATTAGATGATTATGCTCGCGCAAATCAATGGAGAATCAGAGAAAGGACCGCAGTTGAGAATGATGATGTAGATTTCAAAACCTGGGATGCAACACGTTTTTATAGCGAGATTAATAACAGCTATCAGGCTTCTCTAGATCAGTCAGATAAATTAGTTGAGATTCCGCTCAGTGATTACAGCGCTATCATAGGTCCCATGGCGCCAGCTCGTTTTTTGAGACCTAGCTTACTGGACATATTATCGCACCAGGCTTTAAACTTTTATAAAAGCGGCTATTTCAACCTTACAAAACCCAAAGAAGAGTTTATAATAACTAAAGAAAATGCTTTTCTCAACACAGCACATTTATTGAAGTTAAAAAGACCAGCTGGAGACACCGTTTTTTCAAAATATGATGTGATGCAGCAGTATGCACATCTAGAAGCAATGCATTTAAAATCAAACAATGACGCTGCTTTTATACATGTCATTACAGATCGATTATGGTATGCACAAAATCAGCTAGGAAATTATCAGGTTTATGAAGATTATGAAAAACAATTGCAAAGTATAATAATGTCTTATAATGCTAATCCAGCCGTTACTGAGGCTTATTATTATCTAGCTCTATATCATCAAAACTTAAGTAATCAGGTCAGTACAGAACAGCAACTTGATCATAGACAGCAAGCTATTCAATTAGTTAATAAAGCGATTGATTTATATCCTAAATCCTATGGAGCGGCGTTGTGCAAGCAATTGAACAATCAGATATATCAATCGAGCATCAATGTTCAGGTTGAAGATTTAATTATTCCCAACAGGCCACATCGTGGAGTAGTAAATTATAGAAATGTAGAACAAATTGATTTATACTACATCAAAGTCTCTTTGGATGAAGATTTGAGAGATTTAAGATTTGCAGACAGTTTATATCAACAGTTTATCGATAAAGCAATTGATTCTCAAAATTTAGCTCATAAAGAATCTATTCAACTACCTAAAGGCGATGATACTTTTAACCACACCTATGAATATGTTGCACCAGCCATTGAAAAAGGTCGTTATGTGATTATGGCAAAAGCAGGTAAAGCTGATGAAGTGAAATACGCACATACTTTTATAACAGTGACTAATCTGACTTTATTTAAAAAAGATAGCGAACTAGGAACAGCATTACTTGTAAAAGATAGAACTACCGGTAAAACAATGAGTAATGTAGATGTTCAAATTTCTTATAACAGAACTGTTAAGCGTTTTAAGACGGATAAATACGGTATGCTTGATTATGATATTAAAGACCTGAGAGGTAATCAAAATGTAATCATTAGTAAAAATGGCGATAGTTTAAAGACTCAATATTATTCTTACCCTAGGGATAGAAATAGGAATAAAATCGAGCATTACGACCTCAATGTAAAAACCTTCATTTATCTAGACCGAGCCATATATAGACCAGGTCAAACGGTTTATTTCAAAGCGATTGTATTACAGAAAAAAGAAAACGAAGAACAATCTGGTATTGTATCTAATGAGCTTCTAGAAATCTATGTCGAAGATGTAAATGGGACAGAGGTTTATAGAACTAAGTTAAAGTCTAATGAGTTTGGTAGTATTCATGGATCTTTTGAGATTCCTCAAGATGTACTTACTGGAGAGTTTACTCTATATATTGACGAGCCAGATGAAGAAACGACATTTTATAAAACGGTAGATGATTGGGAAGATGGTGAAATCAACTTTAAAGTAGAGGAATATAAACGTCCCACTTTTGAAGTAGATTTTGATGAAATCACTGAAACTTACAAGTTGGGTGATAGTGTAACGGTTTCTGGATTTGGGAAAGCCTTTTTGGGTAGTAATATAACTAATGCAATAGTAACCTATAAAGTGATAAGAAGCTATAATTATGCAAGATGGCGCAGTGGTTATTATGGCAATAGTGAAAAAGTAATTCTACAAGGAGATACGACCACAAACGATAAAGGTGTATTTGAAATAAAATTCCTAGCAGACAACGATAAAGAGGCAGATCCTAAATTTAAACCTATTTACAGTTATAAAATAGAAGCTGAAGTAACTGATGTAAATGGAGAAACGAGAACGACTACTACCAGAATGAGAGTAGGAACTAACGCTATTCAAATTGCATCTCAGTTACCCTATCAATTTACAACAGAATCAAACACTTTAAAAGTAGGCGTTAAAAACTTGAACGGTCAGTTTGTCAATGGGAAACTTATCGTAGAAATGCGCAAGCAACCGCAAGCATCTCATGTTATAATTGCTTCAGGATTACCGCAAGCCGAGTTTCAAGAAGTAGATGATAAGACCTACCGCAACACATTCCCATATGCCGAATTAAGAAAAGACGAAATTGAAACCGACTGGGAAAAAGCACCTATCATATTTAGAAAAGAGCTCACTACAGATTCGTTAACAACTGTAGAGCTTCCAATAACAGAGAACTGGGATAATGGTGCTTATTATGTTTATATAAGAGCTGTGGAATTGGGACAAAATTTTGATAATGAAGATGATGTAATAGATTCTAGAGTAGAAAAAAGTCTTTGGGCAAATCTAGATCTACCATTACAGCCTCAACTTATTTCTAGTTACGGTGAGTTCACTAAAGAGGCCGCAGTATTCAACATGTATACTTCTATGGATGGAGTTTATGCAACACTATCTGTTTGGACAGATCAAGAAATGGTGGAAGAAAAACTCATTTTCCTTAAAAAAGGAAAAACAGAATTAAAATATCCATGGTCTCAAATTAACGGAAAACAAATAAGTATTCAATTACAAGTTCAAAAAGAAAATGGATTTGAACAAACTAATACGTCTACAGTAGAAAAACCAATAGATCCAATAGCTCAATATCAAATCAAAACACAAAGCTTTAGAAATAAATTACAACCTGGCAGTGAAGAAACTTGGTCATTTAGCATAAAAGATGATAATCAAATTCCTATGCAAGCTGAGGTGCTAGCGAGTATGTATGATAAGAGTCTGGATGAGTTTGCAACGGCAAATTGGAATGCGCCGTTTATTAGAAATAATCAGTATTCTTTTTCTCCTAGTCTTTATCAAAACACTTCTTATAATAGATCTCAATCACTCTATGTTCAGTTTCCTAGAGCTAGTTTTAATACTTCTCTTGCCTATGATCAGATTTATTATTTTGATTTATCATTTAATAATAGGAACTATAACGCGAGCTATAAAAACTCCTTGCTCAATAAGATAATAGAAGCTGGAGAAGAAAAAGGTTTTGTAACAGGTAAAATTACTGATATAAATGGCAATCCATTATATGGAACTTTAGTTGTTGTTAAAGGCACAAAAATTGGCGCGCTAGTTGGAGCAAATGGACTTTACAAAATAAAAGCCAACATTAATGATGTACTAGTTTTTAACCATGAGTTTCACAAACCTGTAGAAATTAAAATTAAAAAAGCAGGAATTATTAATGCCGTTTTAGCTGCTGATTTAAACAGCTCGAGTGATTATATCAATAATGATGTTTTCTTCACTATAAATAGAAGCAGTCGCGGTTATGGTTATTTCAACGACTTCAATTATTACAGAGGAAATGCTTACACTAAAACTAAGATAGGTGCTGACGGTATGATTGCTATCATTGATTCTAATGCCATTGCTTATGATACTTTGTCAAACGGAAAACTTATAGCTAGAGCATTGCCTGGTGACATCATATTTGCCGAAAACGAAGATTATTTAAGGACTAACTTCACTGGAGCCGATAAAAGAGAATTTAGAGATAGTGATATTAACAATGAGAGTTCAAGAGTATATAGTTCTTATCGAGGAAGAAAAAAATATCCAAATGATAGACCTTACGCAAGCCTAACCCAAACTCTCCAAGGTCAAGTTCCAGGTCTTGAAGTTCAAGAAATGGCAACTTCGGCTGGCGCAAATGCCTTGGTCCAAATTAGAGGAGCAGCTTTATCAAACGGAAATAACAAACCATTAATTATAGTTGATGGAGTACCAGTAGATGAAGATTTTTTTAGTGGATTGAATCCTAATGATATTTTTGAAACTGCCATATTAAAAGATGCTGCAGCATCTTCTATTTATGGTAATCGTGGTGCAAATGGAGTCATCATCATCTCTACTAAAGAAGGCGTAACTACAAATGATTTAGTACTACGAGAAATGAATCTCAATAATGTTCAAGCTCGTAAAAACCTCCAAGAAACCGTTTTCTTCTTACCAGAATTACGCACTGACGAAAATGGAAATCTTAAATTCTCGTTCACTTCACCAGAGGCATTGACCCAATGGAAATTGCGACTGCTAGCGCACGATAAAAAAGGGAAAACAGCACAATTAGAACAACTGGTGGTGACTCAAAAAGAGCTGAGTATTATTCCTAATGCGCCTCGTTTTCTAAGAGAAACAGACACGATTCGGTTTTCTACTAAAATCGCCAACCTGTCTGACGCTGCTATGGATGGAACGGCAAGATTACAACTCTTTGACGCCATGACTATGAAAGCGATTGATGCAGAGTTAGGTAATGTTAATAACACTAGAGATTTTACCTTAGAAAAAGGTGGCAATACCTCTGTAAACTGGACATTTAGAATTCCGCTAGGGACGCAAGCGGTTACTTATCGCGTTGTAGCGGCTGCAGGAAACTTTTCTGATGGCGAGGAGAATACCTTGCCAGTTCTTTCTAATCGCATGCTAGTCAGTGAGTCGAGAGCGCTTTGGGTACGTGCTGGCGAAACGCAAACTGCTGTTATGGATAATTTGCTCAACAGCGATTCTGGAACTATGGCGCATCATCAAATGGTGTTTGAGTACACATCAAATCCGTCGTGGTATGCGATTAAATCATTGCCTTATTTGATGGAATATGAGCATGATTGTGCAGAACAAACTTTTTCTCGCTACTATGCAAACGCTATGGCACATCACATTTTAACGAGTAATCCTAAGGTGAAAACGGTGTTTGACAGTTGGGCACAAAACGGCACCAATGTAAGTGCACTTGAGAAAAATGAGGAGTTAAAAACAGTGATGTTATCGCACACGCCATGGCTGCGTGATGCACAAAGTGAAGCGCAAAAACAACAGCGACTCGCCACATTATTTGACCTGGCCGAAACTGCCAAACAGAAAAAGAAAACACTCGCAAAGTTAGAAAAGCTACAGGGCGATTCTGGTGGTTTCCCATGGTTTAAAGGTGGATATACTAATGAGTATATCACGCGTCACATAGCCGCTGGATTGGGTCACATGAAAAAATTAGGTATTAAAAATGATGACACGCCACAAACCGATCGCATGTATCAAAATGCGATGGATGCACTGGATACGGAATGGAAAAAAAGATTCAATCGCTATCTAGAAAACCATAAAACACTCCAAGATTATAGTTTTGGAAACGCTTATTGGCATTATCAATATGCGAGAAGTTTTGATATCTCTAAGTCTGGAAAAGTTGATGAATTGTTGCAGGATGCTGTAGGGTACGCTTTCGCGAAAGCGGAAAAATCATATTCCTCACAGCCACTATATACTAAGTTGCTTATGGCCATCACTCTGCACCGCAATGGTAAGACCAAACTAGCCAGCGCCATCATGGAAGGATTGAAACAAACCGCCGTTAAAAGCGATGAAAATGGAATGTACTGGAAAGAAAATCAAAACAGTTGGTACTGGTACAGTAGCGATATCGAGACACAAGCTCTTGCCATAGAAGCATTTCAAGAAGTCGCTGCAGACTTAAAAAGCGTCGAAGAACTCAAAATATGGTTACTTAAAAATAAAAGAACCAACCAGTGGAAATCCACAAAAGCAACTGCCGATGCTACTTATGCTTTATTACTGCAAGGTGGAAAGTGGCTGGACGTTCAAGAAAATAATAAAATCACATGGGGAAATAAACCATTGCCAGTAGATAAGATGAAAGCAGTAGAGAAAGAGGCTGGAACGGGTTACTTTAAAATCACCATGAATGCGCCTGAGGTTTATAAGGAACTGGCAACGGTAACGGTGAAAAACAAAAGTGATGTAACAGGCTATGGTGCGCTGTACTGGCAGTATTTTGAAGATTTAGATAAGATTAAAGTTGATGATGACTTACCACTTTCTGTAAAGAAAAAACTATTCAAAAAAGTAATGACCGATAGTGGAGAGAAGCTAGAGGAAATAACTAGTGAAGATCCTTTAAAAATAGGCGATTTAATCACAATCAGATTGATCATAAAAACAAATGCAGATATGGATTTTGTCCATTTAAAAGACATACGTGCGAGTGGTTTTGAACCTGTAGATGTGATTTCAAAGTATAAATGGCAAGATGGATTAGGCTATTATCAAAGCACTAAAGATATAGCGACACATTTCTTCTTTGATCAGATGAATAAAGGAACTTATGTTTTTGAATACGACGTACGAGCCAACAATGCAGGACAATTTTCTAACGGTATCACACAACTAGAATGTATGTATGCTCCAGAATTTTCAAGTCACAGTGAGGGAATGAGAGTGAAGATTGAGGAATGATCTAAAAAATAAAATGAAAAATAAATTAAAAATCAGTTAGTAATTTAAATGTCAGTTTGAGAACAGTATTAGAGCTCTAGGAATTGATACAAACTACAATGTAAAGGTCTTGGGAAATCTGTCGTAAAAAATGAAGATAGGTATAGAGTTAAGAAGAAAAGAAAAGCTGAATTTATATTGTTAAATAAATGATACTTTCAGTTGCGTTCTGTTTAAAAGCTAGAATCTTGGTTTTTTCTTTAGCGAGCTTATTGAAATTTTTAGGCAGGTGTCTCACAGTCTAGATTTTTTTGGTTCGTTTTTTCAGTAATGGCAAAAATGAACAAAGTCAATTAAATGATAAAAACAATTTTAGCTCACAGCTCACTAAACCACATCTTCATCTAGTCTCATAGGTTCAGTTGTAATAGGGCTTATGGTAGGGTAGTAGTTGCGTTTGTAATGCTCACGCTCGTCTTCGCCTAGTTTTTTGATGACTTGATTACCTAGATCTTTGGTGACAAGTACTTCTTCTTGATTAGGGAAATGAGGGAATTTTACTTTCCAACCTAGGATTTTTTGTGATTTACGTTTGATATACTCATTTGGAGTGAATTGTTCATGATAAGCATGAATAAATTCGTGTCCTAGTAATGAGGCGCTTGAAACTCTGCCGGTATTATGTTTAGACCATGGTTTTCTCAAATTTTTACGAAACATAGCACCATCGGTATCAAAAAAAGTTATGGTGTCAGTCGATGGATTGTAGGTGTTTTTTTCTCCATCCTTTATGGTAATGCTTTTCCCATGACGTTGTATAAACTCTTCTAATATATTAACGGTCGTACCATCTTTGAACTCTAGTTCTAGAGCTTTAGTTTCATAGAGAAAGTCTAAGGTGATCATGCAATTATTATAAAATAACGTTGCATTTGTGTCTGGTTGCCTATTTGGGTAATAATGATATGGTGAAGTGTGCCACTGCTTTCCATCGTGCCATAAAATTTTAATATTGCTTTCTAACATGATACTCATAAATGCTTTGTATTATTTCCCGTATTTACGGATAGCTTCCTTGATACGTTCTACACGATTCTCTGGATCTGGATGCGTGCTTTGGAACTCTGGTGCACGATTGGGTCCAGCAGCATTTTTTAAAATTTCCATGACACCTATCATTTCATAAGGGTCATAACCGGCGTCAATCATCATTTTAACACCTAGATCATCACTTTGTAATTCGTCATCACGTCCATATTTCATGGTCAACATTTGAGCAATAGACGCTGCGGCCTCGCCGCCGCCATCTGTCCCGACACTCACACCGGTGATAACGCCTTGTGCCAGACCTTGCTGGCTCATACGCTCTGCACTATGTCTTGCAATGACATGACCTATCTCATGTCCCATAACACCAGCAAGTTGATCTTCATTTTCTAGTTGACTATAAAGGGCTGCAGTAATGAAACACTGTCCGCCAGGTAATGCAAAAGCGTTTATCGTTCTATCGTCTGCAAGGAGATGAAAGTCGTATTGGTATTCTGTATTTTTACCTACACTGCTGTTGACTAGCTTATTTCCTACGCGATCTAATTGAGCTTGCGCATTTTGATCTGGATGTAAACCTCCATATTCTTGAATCATGCTAGGTGCAGCACTTAATCCCATAGCAATTTCTTGATCTGTAGTTAAGTCTACATATTGAGTTTCACCAGTGTAGTGATTAGTCTCTGCACTAGAGCAGTATTTAAGTATGGCAAAAGCGACTATTGCTAGTCCTATAAATAATCTGATTTTTCCTGATCCGCCTCTCATGATGGTTGAATTTTAATAAGCCTAAATTAGAAAAAAAAATGTGTAATCATTTTTTTATTGAAGACTAGGATTGACTCCTTTAATGTGTTCGTTATAATACCTTAATAAACGTTCATCGCTTATTTTTTCCATCCCTAGAATGTCTTGACTTCTTAGAAAGGTCAAGAAATTCGTTTCAGAAAGATATTCTTTGAGCAGCTTACGCGAAAGCGGTGCATAGCTGTAGTGCCATGGTTCGTACTTAAAACCTGTTCGATTTTCATTTAGTGTATAAACTAGTTCAAAACCGTAAGTGGCAGCGTGTTGTTCCATCCAGTCTTTCATTTTACAGAAAGGACCGTTTCCATGAAACTTATTTGGGACTAGTACATCACCACTGTAAGTGGCACCTTGATCGATTATATCCATGTCTGTTCCCCAGTGATGTCTACTAGTTCCAGGAACGGTTGAATACTCAACTATTTTATCAAATATAGCGTCTGGATTAAGCCCTTGAGCGGCATATTTTTTATATTTTCTGTTCCAGATCTGGCGCTGTCTGTTAAAACTACGGTAGCCAGAAACGATTTTTAGATCGATACCATCTTTAAGCGCTGCAACTCGCATTTTATTAAACGCACTTTGTGCATCTGACTCTAGCGCATTCTCAACATTTGTAGTTTGTCCAGTAAGTTGCTGAGTGCTTATTTGCGCAGTAGTGCTTGCAAAGAGGAATAAAAAGAACATGGTTGTTAATTTCATAATGCTTTATACATTTTATAATGGATACCTACTGTAGCAATTTCAAATGGTTCACTTACTATTTGATATCCTTTTTTCTTATAAAAAGATACCGCGCTTTCACGAGCGTTGAACCATAATGCGAGCACATTTTTATTTTTCAGCATTTCTTCGGCATGATTAATTAGTTGACTACCTAGTTGTTGACCTTGAATTTCTGCCTTTATCGCCATTCCTCTTAATTGATAACACTGTTGATGCTCTAGCGAAATTAATTCTTCAATATTAAGATCTTTATTCATTAAAAATGTTGCAACGCCATGGAGTCGTTCTTCTACAAAGATGCCTAAATGAATGGTCGTATTTAAATCATCGCCCTCAAAATAACAATCTGTTATAGGTCTACCAGCTCTTAAGACTGGATGACGTACTGGATAAGTCTCAATACTAGAAATATTACGAATTTCTAAATTCATCATTTGTGATTTTATAGCATCGTGCAGGTTTTGTTCCAGACCATAAAAAGCGATGGTCTAATTTCATATTTAATCGTTGCGCAACTTTTTGAGAGCCATAATTATGTTCATGTACATGGGCTTCAACGACTTTTAATTGATGGTCATTAAAAGCGTGTTGTAAAACACGTCTGGTCGCTTCAGTCGCATAACCATTACCCCAGTACTTTTTCATGAATCGATAGCCTGTATCGACAAAGTCTCCTTCTTGATGATATTTGAGTCCAGTCCACCCTAAAAATGCACGATCTTCTTTACGTATCACAGCCAGTCTACCCATATGGTATTTTTTAATTTGGCCTTGAGGATTATTTATGTAATCTAGAGCAAATTTGCGTGCGTCTTCTACGTCTTTAAAAGGTATGTCACCTGTGTAACGCATGACCTCTTCATCGTCATTAAGTTCAAATAAATAGGGTGCGTCAGACTCTTTAAAAGGTCTTAGAATTAATCGATCTGTCTCAAATCTTAGTATCATACACGGGTATCGCTCCAGTCGCTATGTCTGTCAAAAACAACTTCGGCAAATGGGCATAGCGGATTGATTTTTAGATTTTCCGCTTTCGCGAAAGTGTAACTAGCCTCTATTAATTTGCTGCCTAATCCATTACCTTCCATACTTGGATTCACTTCAGTATGATCAATGGTCATGATTTCATTTTCTAAGGTATAAGTTAGTTCAGCAACAGTATTGTCGTCTTTTTTCATATAAAAGATTCCTCTTTTATCGTTCTGTTTATGTTGAATAGGAAAGTCCATTTTTTTATTTTAAAATTACTTTTTTAAACTAATTGAGCAAAGTTATATCCATTTTTCACTTCAAAAGGCGCTTGATCCTTAAGGAATATGCGAGCTGTATGTAGTCCATGTAAAATTTCTTGTTCATTTTTCACTCTTATATAACTACCTTCTCTAAGACCTACAACAGGAATGGCGTTATAAAAGTGAAATTCTTTTATACGTTGTTCACGTGTTTCTCCCATATGCGTTGAACCTGCAATAGGATCTAAATAATGAGGATTAATATTATATCCCAGTGCACCAGTGGTTTTAAAAGTCGCTGGTTGTACTATAGGCATATCATTTGTTGTGCGCATGTTGAGACCGCAAATATTACTACCAGCACTAGTTCCTAAATAAAAAGTGCCATTAAAAATCGCTTTTCTTAAAGGAGTCATTAAACCTAGGTCATGGAGAGTTTTAACCAGTTGAAAGGTATTGCCACCACCTGTAAAAATTGCTGATGCCTTTAACAATGCATCCTCCTTATTTTCTAGAGTGTGTATACCGGTAACGTTAATTCCATGTGGTTGTAAAATATGGTGTACTTTTTGAGTATAATCATCATGGGATATACCACCTGGCCTTGCAAACGGAATGAATAATAAATCTGTGATGTTCTCTTCTTTAAAAACAGCTAGTAAATCTTCTAGCAAATATTGAAGGTAACCACTGCCATGTATGGTAGATGTGCTTGCGACGATCATGTTTCTCATAAGAAAGCTTTTAAGCAAAGGTATTTAACAATTAATTGGATAATGTTATCGTTATCTAAAAGGCAATTTGAATTAAATTGCTTAACATAATTTCAACTATGAAAAATTTCATTTACATATTTCTGTTTTTGGGAATGTTAACGAGCGCTCAAGTACAACGTGTCCAGGTTAAAGGAACTATAAGCTCTGAATTAAATACAGATTTAAGCGGTATTACAATCTTTAACAACAATTCTCTAGAAGGTACTGTCACAAACGATAGTGGTGTGTTTTATATAGATGTTAAAAAAGGAGATCAACTTTCTTTTAAAGCCATTCAATTTGAATCCTTTTCCTTAAATGTGTCTGAAAAGGTGGTGGAAGAAAAGAAAATTGAATTAGGTCTTAATCCAGATGTAAAGGATTTAGAAACGGTTAATTTAAGCACCACTAGTTTCATGATTCCAGTAAAAAGAGTAGAAACGGTAGATTCTGGATTAGAAAAAGTAGCTCTTGAAAATATTAAAACGGCAGCCGTTGACCGTATCGACAACACATTTTCTAATCGTGTTAGACAACCAGAAGAATATGAGGTGCGTGCAGAAGCTTTTCAGCAAAGTCAACCGCGATTTAATATGATAGGTCTTTCAACTACTATCAATACTGCAAATATTGCAAGAAGTCTAGATGTTAAAAATATTTCTAAAGATGATAGTGTGCCTGTCGAGACCAATGCTCTCGTTTTACTTAAAAATAAATACAGTAAAGAATACCTTTTAAATTATCTAGATTTAGAAGAAAAGGACTTTATTGAATATGGGTATTTTGTTCAAGATAATGGTCTTACTAAAGATCTTGTACAGGCAGATAATGAATTAGATCTATTGGAATTTTTATCTCAACAAGCAGTGCAATTTAAGAAACGTAAAATGTCCACAGATGAATAAATTCTTATTTATATTTTTTATTTCTTTTATCGCCATAGGTCAACAAGAGCGCGTTCAAATTTCGGGCTATATTCAAAATGAACTAGATGAACCTATAGAAGGAATCACTATTTTCAATGAGAATAGTTATGAGGTAACGGTAACAACTGCAACAGGTACTTATAGAATTGATGTAATGTCTGGTGATAAAATCGTCTTTAAATCTGTTGATCACGAGCCTGTAACACTTATAGTCACAGATCGTACTATTGAAGAAAAAGTTGTGGCGATTACTTTAGGAAACGGTGTCAATGTATTAGATGAGGTTTTATTAGAAGGTGATCAAAATATATATCTTAACCTTAAAAGACTAGAAACTGCAGATACCAGAATGGAAAAAATATCTGGACAAAATATGTGGACACCTGCAATTGATAGAACAGAGAATACACTATCTGACATGGTACGCCAGCCAGAAGATTATGACTTACGTCACGAGGCTATGATGCAATCACAACCACGTTACAATATGTTTAATCTGGTAGGCTTACTAGCAGCAGTGGTTTTAAATACAGCATTAAATGCTATTAACTTTGATTTTGGATCTGCTCAAACAGTAGAAGAGAGATTTGATGTTGCCGTGTTAAAAAATCAATTTGATGCAGATTATCTTGTTGAGTTTTTAGACATTAAAAAAGAAAATCTATACGATTTCATTTATTTTGCGACAGATCAAGGACTCAATAATCAACTCATGCAGCCAGAAAATGAACTCGTTTTACTGCAGTTCTTGTCAAATACTGCAACAGCCTATAAAAAAAGAAAGCAATAATTAAAAGATACAATGATGAAAAAAATAACCACAATATTATTTATGGCAGCTGCCATGGTAATAACTATATCCTGTGATAGTGATGATGACTTACCCGTTACTCAACCTATTCAAGTAAATACTTTTTGCTATGGAGACCAGACGACTAATTTTGAAACCATAGGTGCCTTTAGAGAAGAGCCTCAACTTAGCGGCGGTACAGGTGTATTAACAGAAGTTACCGTAATAGGTGATGGGTTGCAACTCAACGATATGGATGAACTAGAAGGAGCAGGCGTTTTAATGCAAATTAACTTTTATGGCAACTCTACAGATAGTTTTCAAACCGGTCTTTATCAAATAGCGAGTACAGAAGAGCCAGCAGACGCTTCTTTAAGTTATAGTCTTGATTTTGATACAGCTACAATGTTTAATACATCCACCTCGCTGGAAAGTGGTTTCATAAGAGTAGAAACATATCAAACTGGATATGCAATTACTGTGGATGGATTAGATACAAATGGTGATGAATTTCACGGTATTTACTTAGGTAATATTGCTCTTTTACAATAGATGACTCTCATAGGATTAAATCCTTACTTCTTTATGAAATATATATTCGTATTCTTAATGATTCCATTATTATCACAGGCATCTTATGTAGATCGTGAGGTTGAAGATTTACGCTTTCGCGAAAGCGTATCCAGCACTGCTCATAAATATTACTTATCTGTATCAAATGTAAAGTATAATGCAAAAGTTGGTGCCCTTCAAATGACCTCTCGTTTTTTTATTGATGATTTAGAAGATGTACTGTCTACAAGAGCAGATGAAAATATCATACTTACAGAAGATGGTAACTTAACAAAGTATAAGCAATTAATAGGTGATTACTTTACCTCTAGACTACGTATTAAAGTAGATGGGGAATTAATTCCTATAGATTATCTGGGGTCTGAGATAGAGAATGATCAATTAGTTCTTTATATTGAGATTCCTGTAAAACGAGAACCACTAGAAATCGAGATGCGATTTACAGCACTTATGGAACTTTTTGAAGATCAAAAAAACATGGTGCATTTTAAAATAAGAGGTGAACGTAAGACATTACTTATGATTGCAAAAAAGAAAATAGACTCTGTGAAGTTTTAGTTAAATTTCTTTTGAGTAATCTATTATTCTTATTTTAGCAACTCTATAAACTAAATCAAAAAAATGAAAGCGATTAAACTATTGTTTGTCAGTATGTTGATGGTTTCTTTTTCAGGTTTTGCACAAGAAGCAGAACAAGCAGAAGAGCCTAAGGCAGAAGAACATTACAACATTAACAAATTCCGCCAGCTGTATCAGGAGTTTTCTACTCCTAATCAATACCGCAGTGCAAGTGGTGCTCCAGGTCCTAAATATTACCAGCAACGTGCTGATTATGAGATGGACATCAGATTAGATGATGAAAATCATCACATCTATGGTTATGAGACCATTACTTATACTAACAATTCTCCAGATGTATTAGATTATCTATGGGTACAGTTAGATCAAAACATGCGTGCCAAGGATTCAAAAACACCACTAATTGAAGGTGGTGGAGTAGCTCCATTTGCGCAACCTTCAGGTTTTGCAGGTGAATACCTTTCAGAGCCTTTTGATGGTGGATTCAATATTAAAAAGGTATTAGACTCAAAGGGTAATCCTTTAAAATACATGATCAATCAGACCATGATGAGAGTTGAAATGCCTAAAGCACTTGCACCAGGAAAGAAATTTGAGTTTGATATAGAATGGGATTATAATATTAATAATCATGTTGAAGGTCGTGGGCGTAGTGGTTATGAAGAGTTTCCTGATGGTCATAGAGCCTATGTGATTGCACAATTCTATCCACGTATGTGTGTGTACAATGATGTTGAAGGATGGCAAAATAGCCAGTTCTGGGGACGCGATGAGTTTGCATTGCCATTCGGTTCTTTTGAGGTTAACATTACAGTACCTGCAGATCACTGGTTAGACGGGACAGGTAAATTAACAAATCGTAAAGAGGTTTACAGTGCTGAGGAAATGAGAAGATATGAAATGGCTCAACGTACTTATGACGAGCCTGTAGTAATTCGCACTCAGCAAGAAGCTGAGAAGCTTGCTATGATGCCAGGAGTTAGTAATACTAAAACTTGGAAATTAAAAGCAGATTATGTGCGTGACTTTGGGTGGACTTCTTCTCGTCGTTACGTGGCTGATGCTATGGCAGTAAAAGTAGGAGGAAAAGATATCATGGCTGTTTCTATATATCCGCCAGAAGGAAATCCTCTATGGGAACAATGGTCTACTAAGGCTGTTGCACAAACTTTAAAGTCTTATTCTAGAATGACTTTTGATTATCCTTATCACAAGGCTATCTCTGTTCACGCAAAAAATCAAGGTATGGAGTACCCGATGATTTGTTGGAATTACGGACGACCAGATGCAGATGGTAACTATAGTGATAGAACTAAATTTGGTATGATATCAGTTATTATACATGAAGTAGGGCATAATTATTTCCCAATGATTGTCAATAGCGACGAGCGTCAGTGGACATGGATGGATGAAGGTTTAAATACGTTTGTACAATATGTTGCAGAGCAGGATATGGGAGAGAATTATCCAGCTTCTATTGAAGGATTAGATGCTTATCCATCACGTCGTGGACCAGCTGCTAACATTGTACCTTACATGGCTGGTGATCAACGCTATATTGCTCCTATTATGAGTAAAGGTTTAAATACGTACCAGTTTGGTTCTAATGCTTATGGAAAACCAGGTACCGCTTTAAATATATTACGTGAAACAGTAATGGGTCGTGATTTATTTGATTATGCATTCCGTACTTATTCTCAAAGATGGATGTTTAAGCACCCAACTCCAGAAGACTTCTTCCGTACTATGGAAGATGCAAGTGCTATGGATTTAGATTGGTTCTGGAGAGGATGGTTCTACACAACTCAGTATAATGACATGGGAATAAAATCTGTAGATAAATTTTACGTATCTGCTGATATGAATCAAGAGATGAAAGACTACCTTGAAGAAAGAAATATTCCTAAAGATAGAGTTCCACAGCTAGTTTATATGGTTAAAGAAGGTAGTGAAGACTTTAAAGAAGAAATGAAAGGAAAAGCTCCTAGTGAAGTTGTTAGTGAGTTAAAAGATTACATGATGGATAACTTTACTGCAGAGCAACGCGCTGCAATGAAAGAACCTAAATATTTCTATCAAATCACAGTGGAAAAGCCAGGTGGTTTAGTAATGCCTATCATCATTGAGTATACTTATGCTGATGGTACTTCTGAAACGGTTACTCATCCAGCAGAAATCTGGAGATTGAATGATAAAGAAGTAAGCCTTTCTAAAGCGACACAAAAAGAAATCGTAGGAATCGTAATTGATCCTAAGTTAGAGACTGCAGATATTGATACTTCAAATAACTCATGGCCACAAGAGCCTAAAGTGGACAAGTTTGAAGAAATGAAGCAATAAACAGCATTCAACTAATATTTTAAAAAACCAGATTCACAATGAATCTGGTTTTTTTGTGTTATAAGGTTAAGTATTATATTCGTCTTATGAAGTACAGTATTCTTTTTTTACTCAGTTTTTTCATATTCAGTTGTGATGATCCATCATTAGAGGATCCTAATTCTGGTATCGATGAGGTAATAGAACCTGTACAAGACTTAAGGCAGCTGTCTTCAATACAGGTAGCGTTTAATACTCCAACTAACATTACTCGTGACATAAATTTTATATACAATGAGCTAGATTTACTTTCTAGTATAATGGAGACAGGTAACCTTAATCAATCAACAACTGCTAATTACAGTAATGGTAATAAATTAGAAAATTTGATAATTGAAGAAGGTGTAATGCCTGCTGTTAATGTTGATGTAGTATATGGGAATGATGATAGTGTGCAAGCCATATCTACGGTTGAGTTAAGTTTTATAGATATGGCAGGTGTTACGCATCATAAAACATTGTATATCGATGCGCAAAATAGATTTAATAGAGTAGTGACTACAGAAACTGATCTGACTGGCGTTACAACACAAGTTGAGGAGTTAAGACTTGAATATTCTCAAAATTTTAATGTTTTACGTATTGAAGAAATTGCAAATGACGGCTTTACTATAACGGGATATTCTGATTTCACATATAACTTTAATAATAATCCGTTTACAGATATGAATGATATCATTAGACTTTTTATGTTTGATGAGTTTGTTCCTTATAGTCGGTATTTACCAGCCACACGTTTAGATTACGACCTTTCTACCGGTACTGCTATACTAGAACGCAGCATTGATTATCAATATGTATTAGATACTGAAGGTTATCCAGTTTCTAGAGAGCTATCCGTGACAGAAGGAATGATGACTTCTTTATACTTTGAATTCTTTAATTACAGATCATAATTTATCAGATTCTTAAATCGCTATGAGTAGCGCAAATAGTATATTTGCAATATGATAAGTTTACCACTTTTTATCAGTACACCAGAGCTTATGATTGTAGGACTGGTGGTTATCTTGGTCTTCGGGTCAGATAAGCTTCCAGAGATTGCTCGTGGAATAGCTCGAGCTATGAATACAGTCCGTAATGCAACAGATGATATTAAGAATGAAATATCTAAAACAGCAGACGAGCATGGCTTTACAGAAGACGTTAAACAAATTACCTCTAAAATTGAAGAAGTAAAAGACCAGATTGAAGAAACTGGCTCTATTAAAAGAAGATTTTAATGTGGGAATGGCTTGTTGAATTAGACCAGCAAATTTTCAGGTATATTAACGGTTCTTACCTCAGTCGATTTGATGCCTTCTGGCTTTTTGTGACAAGATTAGAAACTTGGTTGCCGCTATACATTACTTTTTTTATTTTACTTATTGTAAAACTACCTAAGCGGTTAAACTACATAGCTTCACTAACAGTTATTATAGCTACCCTTACTGCAATAGGCATAACAGACCTTGTTAAAAATGCTGTTGCTAGGTTAAGACCTAATAACGAGCCTATTTTACTGGATAGTATTAATATTTTACAGCGACCAGAGAATTTTAGCTTCTGGTCTGGACATACTGCAGTAAGCGTGACGGTAAGTTTACTTATGTATTTGATATTGTCAAAATATAAGAAGTCCAAGATGTGGTTATTGTTTTTTATATGGCCTTTACTGTTTGCCACATCGCGTATTTTTGTAGGTGTGCACTATCCATTAGATGTGCTTGTAGGCGCTCTTGTAGGATTGTTTTTGGGAGTTACTTTTTATAAATTGTTGATGGCTTTATTTAATCGATTACAACACTCGACTTAAAGTTAAACCATCTCTAATAGAAAAAAGGACAGTCTGTAGTCGTGGATCTTCTTTCAACAACTTATTAAACTCTAGTAGTATAGGTGTAGAGTTGTCTTTAGGGCTCACTTCTTCAACCACCTTTCCATGCCACAATACATTATCTGACAGTATTAGAGCGCCAGGATTTACTTTTTCCATGATGGCATGAAAATAATTGATGTAATTAGGCTTGTCAGCATCTATGAACACCAAATCAAATTTACCGTCTAGCATAGGTATAATTTCTAATGCTGCCCCTATTTTTTGAGTTATAGTGATCTTGTTATTTACGCTTTCGCAGAAGCGTGTAAAATACCTTCCTGCTAGATCTTCAAGCTCCTCATTAATATCAATAGTTATGAGTTCACTGCCAGCCGGCATACCTTCAGCCATGCATAGTGCAGAATAACCAGTGAAAGTGCCTAATTCTAATACTCGCATAGGTGATTTTAAATGAGATATCATGCTCAATACTCGACCTTGATATGCGCCAGATAACATGATTGCTTGTAATACCTTTTGATGTGTTTCTCTAGTCAAATCCTTTAAAATTTGAGGTTCATCTTGTGAATGAGAAACAATATACTCGTCGAGGTCGTGAGGTAGAAAGTACATTTTAATCGATGACTTTATAAGTTATATTATAATAGGTAACGTGCAGCCTTTAAGAATAGAGAACTGTGTTTATTATGATTTAGACATTAATCTGTTGTAGAAATCTTTTTTTGCAACTTCATTATCCCCAAAAAGCCATCTCACCACATGCTCGTCCCACATCCCATCATAATCATCTTGTGTGATTATTTTACGATCCATTGCTAGGTCTAATATTTTGCCAGGATAACTAGATTGTTTTTCACTATCCATTTCTCCTAATGGATATGGATCATCTAGACCCATAAGAACTTGTTTTGCACCTTGATTTTCTACAAGCAATTTTAAAGATCCTGTATCATGGACTAGTGTGTCAAAAAAGATATTAGGATGACCTACTGATTTACGTGGATGTGTTTTACCTTCAAATAAGTCTGGTCTACCGTCAAAACCTTGAATTCTACGGCCTAGATTCATTTGCGCTAGCTGTCCACCATGCGCAAAACATATACGCATACCAGGATATTTAAATGCATACCCATTTAAGGTAAGAAAGTGGTAAGCATCTGCACATTGAGCCAGCATCCAAATCAAATGAAAACGCCATGAGGTGTTTTGTAATTTGATGAATTTTTCTCCATCATATGGGTGGATCTCTACAGCTAGATTTAGTTCACTAGCTAATTCAAAAATGGGTTCGTTTTCTTCATCAAAAATACATCTCCATGTTCCAATAGTATCCATATAATGAGTAGGTAGGCATAATAATTTCATGCCTAGTACTTTAACACAGCGTTCTATTTCCCATAAAGCACCTCTTACAAAACCAGGATGAACTACAAATCCACTTGTGAATTTAGAAGGATGATCATGCTGCACCTTTGCATTAAAGTCATTTTGAAATCGCAAGGCCTGTTTCATTTCCTCTAGACGTAATCCGTTACCGTATAGTTGGCTTAAATTCAAGATAACGGCATGGTCTATCTTGTACTTATCCATCCATTCTAACTTTTCATTTAAGAAAAAGCTTGAATCTGTAACAGGTCGTGACCAGTCCTTTTGCAACATATTCTTGCGCTCTGGATCTACCCAAAAAATTCCTTTTTCTCTCATGAAATCTGGAATTTCCTCTGGATATGGAAGTAAATGCGAGTGACCGTTAATGCGTAGTTTTTTTGCCATGTTGCTAATTTAATACTATTCTTAATACCTTGAAATATGAATCTACAATAGGTTCATAAGAAGAAAAGAGTTCGTCATCAATAGTGTCTAAGTTTAACTTTTTTTCTATTTCTATTAGAATCTCTGTTTGCTCTGCTCCGTGGTTGCTGATCAGTAGGTCGTTATAAATATGGTCTTCGGGAAACAAGGCTTCTTTTGCTACGGCAGAATAATCTTGAATACTCATTTTAACCGCATTTATTTGTTCTAGGGTAAATCCTTGGGATACATAGTGATTATCAAATTCAGCCCAATCAAATTTCAAATGTTGACGTTTTTCAATATATCCAGCAATGAGCTTCTTACGTCTTTTAAATTCTATATTTCTTCTGTAACTAAAAAGCAGAAGTAGGACCGCAACTAAAATAAAATAGATCATAGTTTTAGGTCATTGATTTGTGAGCAATAATCTCTTAAGGTATAACTAACAATAAAGTCTGATAATTACCTATTACAGGCTTTTAGTTCTTCCTCCATCCACAGGTAAATTAATACCATTGATATAAGAAGCTTTTTCACTGGCTAGAAATGTGATGGCATTTGCCACCTCATCAGCTTCTGCAAATCTTCTTACTGGGACATAACTTTTCATTATGGCTGCAGCTTCATCTTCACTATGATTTGCACGTTGCGCCTTACCTTTTATAATAGCGTCTAGACGTTCTGTCGCTGTAAAACCTGGTAGTACATTGTTAACGGTAATACCATGAGGTCCTAGTTCGTTGGATAAAGTCTTAGCCCAATTTGCTACCGCGCCGCGTATTACATTAGAAACTCCTAGAAAGTCGATAGGTGCTTTTACGCTCGTGGAAATAATATTGATAATACGTCCATATCCAGCTTCTTTCATGCTAGGGAAACAAGCTTTAGCCAGAATTTGGTTGCATTTTATATGTTGTGTAAATCCTGATTCTAGCGCACTCACCTCTGCATCGATAAGCCATCCAGCGGCAGGTCCACCAGTGTTGTTGATAAGGATATGTATTGGATTCGCTTTCGCGAAAGCGTTTATTACATCACTTAACTCATCTGGTTTTGAAAAATCAGCGACTAGATAATCGTGGTTTTGACCTTGTGATTGATCTAGTGTTTTTAAAACATCCTTAAGTTTATCTTCATTACGAGCTAATAGTATTACTCGTGCACCAGCACTTGCAAATTGTTGCGCTGTCGCTTTTCCTATTCCGGCGCTGCTACCGCAAACTAATGCCGTTTTGTTGTGTAAATTAATCTCCATGCCGCTAAGATAATGATTTGGGCATATTGGACTCAAAAACGAGGAGCTTAATTGTTTAGAAATAACGTGATTTACATTCCTGTACGTATCGCCTCTACTGGATCTAAGCGAGACGCAGTTATTGCGGGAATAATTCCTGCAATAAGACCTATAATAGCACTTACGCTAGTACCTAGAATGATGTTTTTAGTTGATAGGATAAAGTTAAAGTCTTCAACCATTGAGTTTGCGACGACAGTACCTAGCCACACAAATAGAAGGCCAAATAAACCACCAAATAATGCTAAAATCACAGCTTCAAATAAGAATTGAAATAATATGAAACTATTTTTTGCGCCCAGTGATTTTTGAATACCAATCAAGTTAGTACGTTCTTTTACGCTCACAAACATGATGTTTGCAATCCCAAATCCACCAACTAACATGGAAAATCCAGAAATGATAAGACCTATAATAGTCAGTGTTCCTGTAACCTGATCAAGAAAGTCTGCAAAACCTTTTAATGGATTGATAAAAAAGGTGCTGATTTCATCATTTTTCAAACCTCGATAATTACGTAGTTTTTGCTCTAGTGTTGCAATAAACTCATCTTGATCCACACCTTTTTTAGGTTTTAATATCAGTGCAGTCGTCCTAGACTTATTGTTATCGCCATAGATTTTTCTAACAAAATTTACAGGTATAAATGCACTTTCGTCTTTAGGTGCGCCTAGATCTAGACCAGATCCTTGTTTACTGATTACGCCTATGATTGTAAACTTATTGCCGTATAGGCGTACTCTTTTGCCTAATGGATTAGTGTTTTTAAATAAATTTTGTGCTACTTCATAACCTATCACAGCTACTGGCGCACCACTTACGCTCTCGCTCTCGCTGAAAAATCTACCTTGATCAAGTTTTAGGTTTTCTAGATCATAAAATTCATTAGTGCCTGGTACGATGCTAACTCCAGTAGCTATTTTATCTTCATACTTAATGCTTTCTGGTGCAGAGAACATGGTAAAAGTCATGGCCTCTATGTCTTCCATACTGCGTTTAAGCATTTGAAACTCATCATAAGAAACGTTGGGAAAGTTTTCATATTGATAGCGCTCGAGTTCAGTAGGTCCAAAAGAAACTTTTAAAACATAAATAGTAGAAATGTCTAGGGAACTTAATCCGTCGTTGATTTCTTGTTCTAAAGAATCTACAGCAGCAAGTACACCGATAATAGAGAAAATCCCAATGGTGACACCTAGTAAGGAAAGAAAGGTGCGTAATAAGTTAGTACGCAATGCACTCCATGCAAATGAGAAACTTTCTTTTAAAAGACTTAAATAAATGAGCATTACTGCAGCCGGATTTTAGGATGGTTAAATCTACGTTATCTCATTGGACTATGATGTTGTAAAAATGTTACATAATTATATATGTAAATAAGAAACTTGTTAAGTAACCGTGCAAAACAATTATGTTTTGAGAATTAATTTTTAATACCAAAACCGCTCTAATCCATTACTTTTGCAACTTACTTTTTTAAGCATTTCACAACATGAGCAACATCACCGCAAAATCTGCATTAATTTCTGTTTTTCATAAAGACGGATTAGAACCTATTGTTAAGAAAATGAACGATTTAGGAATCGCTATTTATTCTACAGGAGGAACTGAGAAATTTATTAACGACTTAGGGATACCTGTGATTCCAGTAGAGAATGTAACGTCATATCCATCCATTTTAGGTGGTCGTGTTAAAACTTTACATCCTAAGGTATTTGGAGGTATTTTAAATCGTCGTGATCATGAAGGTGATGTGGCTCAACTTGCAGAGTATGATATACCGCAAATTGATATTGTTATAGTCGATTTGTATCCTTTTGAAAAGACGGTAGCTAGTGGAGCACCAGAACAAGATATTATTGAAAAAATTGACATAGGTGGTATTTCACTTATACGCGCAGCTGCAAAAAACTTTAAAGACACACTTTGTGTATCTACCATGGATGATTATGGTAAGTTGTTAAACGTGCTAGAAGAAGGAAATGGAACAACAACTGTAGATCAGCGCAAAGAATTTGCCGCGACTGCCTTTGATATTTCTTCTCATTATGACAGTGCGATATATAATTATTTTGCTGGTGATTCTGTGAATAAGTCTCTTAAAATGAGTCAACAAGATGTCATGCCATTGCGTTATGGAGAAAATCCTCATCAACGTGGCTGGTTCTATGGTGATTTTGAAAGTATGTTTACTAAATTACATGGTAAGGCGCTTTCTTATAACAATTTACTAGATGTAGATGCCGCTGTTAATTTGATGAGTGAGTTTGTTGACGACGCTCCTACATTTGCTGTGTTTAAACACAATAATGCGTGTGGTGTGGCTCAAAGAGATACGATTCACCAGGCTTATGTTGATGCGCTAGCTGGAGATCCTGTATCTGCTTTTGGAGGGATTTTAATTTCAAATGTAGCGATTGATGTTCCCACGGCAAATGAGATTCACAAACTTTTTTGTGAGGTAGTGATTGCGCCATCGTTCGAGCCAGAAGCACTTGAGATTTTAAAAGGTAAGAAAAATAGAATCATGCTAGAGCTTGTTGGTGATGCGCTTTCGCGAAAGCGTAATACTAACGCTCTAGAAGTAAGAGCTAGTTTAAATGGTTATCTAGTCCAAGATGCTAATTTAAAAACGGATACTAAGGAAGATTTAAAGACGGCGACTGAGTTAGCTCCTACGGAAGCACAAATAGAAGATTTATTATTTGCTTCAAAGCTTTGTAAACATACTAAGTCTAATACCATCGTACTGGCAAAGAATAAACAATTGTGTGCTAGTGGAACTGGACAGACTTCACGTGTTGATGCCTTAAATCAGGCAATCCATAAAGCACAATCTTTTAAATTTGATTTGCAAGGTGCTGTTATGGCAAGTGATGCTTTTTTCCCTTTTCCAGACTGTGTAGAAATTGCAGATCATGCAGGTATTAAAGCTGTGATACAGCCAGGTGGATCTATAAAAGATGAATTATCGATAGATTATTGCAATAAAAATGATATTGCGATGGTTTTCACTGGTACAAGACACTTTAAACACTAAGAATTGTGTTAGCTTTGTAAAGCTCAAGTAATTAAACCCTTTTTCCTCCTTAACTCTTATGGGATTTTTTGATTTTCTAACAGAAGATATTGCTATTGACTTAGGTACAGCAAATACTCTTATAGTCCACAACGGTAAAGTAGTTGTAGACAGTCCATCCATTGTTGCACGCGATCGTTCTACTGGTAAAATAATAGCAGTAGGTAAAGAAGCTGCTATGATGCAAGGTAAGACGCATGAAAACATTAAAACCATCCGACCATTAAAAGATGGTGTTATTGCAGATTTTGATGCTAGTGAGAAGATGATCTCTATGTTTATCAAAGAAATTCCTGCTTTAAAGAAGAAGCTTTTTACACCATCGTTGCGTATGGTGATATGTATTCCATCTGGAATTACAGAGGTGGAAATGCGAGCGGTTAAGGATAGTGCTGAGCGTGTGAATGGTAAAGAGGTTTATCTAATCCATGAACCTATGGCAGCTGCGATAGGTATAGGTGTAGATATCATGCAACCTAAAGGAAATATGATTGTGGATATAGGTGGTGGAACTACTGAGATTGCAGTTATCGCTTTAGGTGGAATAGTTTGTGATAAGTCTGTAAAAATTGCAGGTGATGTGTTTACTAACGACATCGTTTATTACATGCGTACACAACATAACTTATATGTAGGTGAGCGTACTGCTGAGAAAATTAAAATACAAATAGGTGCCGCCACTGAAGACCTAGAAGTGCCACCAGAAGAAATGAGCGTTCAAGGGCGTGACTTACTTACTGGTAAGCCTAAAGAAGTTAAGATAGGTTATAGAGAAATTGCAAAAGCGTTAGATAAATCTATTTTACGTGTTGAAGATGCAGTAATGGAAACTTTATCGCAAACACCGCCTGAACTAGCTGCTGATATTTATAATACTGGTATCTATCTTGCTGGTGGTGGATCTATGTTGCGTGGACTAGACAAGCGTCTTTCTCAAAAAACAGATTTACCAGTTTATATTGCAGAGGATCCTTTAAGAGCGGTAGTACGTGGAACAGGATTAACTCTTAAAAACCTTGAGCGTTATAAAAGTGTACTAGCTAAATAAAAATTACTAGATGCAGCAAATTATCAATTTTCTGATCAAGTACAGAAACTTGCTGCTCTACCTGAGCTTATTGTTGATTGCACTTGTTTTTACCGTTCAATCGCATAGTTATCATCGCAATTCTTTTGTTCATTCTACCGGAAATATAACCGGTTCTTTCTTAAATTCTCGTAATGGTATTTATGAATATTTAAACCTGAAAGATGAGAATGATAGATTGCGTAAAGAAAATGCATTGTTGCGCATGAAAGCACTTGTCACAGCAGATACGCTATTAGGTGATGAGACTACTTTTTTATTTGCAGATGATATACCTTACCGTGTGTTTCCTTCTCGAGTGATTAAAAATGGTTATTCAAAAAGAGATAATTTTATCACGTTAGATATAGGTAGAGAGCAAGGTGTTGAACCTGATATGGGTGTGATTACCACAGATGGCATATTGGGAATCATAGATATATCTAGTAGTCGTTTTTCGCGAGTCATATCTATATTAAATTCTGAGGTGTCATTAAACGCACAAATTAAAGGTAGTAATGTTATAGGCTCACTAACTTGGGATGGTAGTGATCCTTATGTGATGTCACTGGTAGATGTGCCTAGACTTGCAAAGGTTACAAAAGGTGATACTATAGTTACTGGTAAACAGAGTACCACATTCCCACCAGATATTTTAATAGGAACTATAAAAGACGCACAATTAGTCGAAAATGGAAGCCGCTATAAAATTGATGTCGCTCTATTTAATGATATGACTGATGTAGGAACTGCTTATGTCATAAAAAGCCGTGATGTTAAACCATTGCATGTTATTGATACATTAACTATTTCAAGTAATGAATAGCACATTGTTAAACAACATAGTACGCTTTATAGCTTTATTGCTATTACAAATATTTGTTATGGATCAAGTAGAGTTTATGGGTTACATCTGTCCGATAGTATACCTAGTATTCATTATTCTTTATCCAGTGGATAATAATAGATGGTCTTTCTTAATACTCTCGTTTTTACTAGGGCTTATTGTAGATACTTTTCAAGATACCGGTGGAGCGCATGCTGCAGCTTCATTAACACTAGCCTTTGTAAGGCCTGTGTTACTTAAACTAGTTTATGGAGAAGGATACCTAACTAAAAATCTGAAAATAATGAAGTCACCATTAGATCGATTTTTATTACTACTTGTTCTAGGTGTGCTAGTACATCATATAATCTTGTATTTGCTCATATATTTTAACATAAGTCAGGTACTGCAAGTATTACAAATGACGTTGTTTGTAGGCTTATCTTCTGTTTTTATGGGAGTTGTTTTGTTTATATTATTTGGATGGCGTAGTAAATCATGAGAAGACTTTTATTCTTTTTTTTAGTAACAGTAGTAGGGCTTACTCTTATAGGTAGGGTTTTTTATCTACAAATAATTAAAGGAGATTCATATAAGCTTAAATCTGAATTAAATGCTGTTAAAAGCATCTATGACATCCCAGAACGTGGCTTTATTTATGATCGCGATGGTGATTTAATGGTGGCTAACCAAGTCGCCTATGATATCATGATGATACCTAAGGAAGTTAAACAATTTGACACCTTACAGTTGTGTGCATTATTGCAAATGGATAAGACTAGATTAAAGTCTAAAATGCAAGATGCAAAAGACTGGTCATGGCAAAAAGGTAGTGTAATCGTTCCACAACTGACACAAGAAGAGTATGCACCTTTACAAGAAAAGCTACGTAAGTTTCCAGGATTCTATGCTCAGAAAAGATCTTTACGCAAATACATGGTTGATCACAGTGCTAGTGTATTGGGTTATATTCGAGAGGTGAGTCCTGAAAAAATAAAAAAAGATCCTAGATATCAATCGGGTGATTTATCTGGTAAAGCTGGTATTGAACTTCAATATGAGCATGAACTACGTGGGAAAAAAGGAGTGAAACACTTTATAAGAGATCACTATGGTCGCGCTATAGAGTCCTATGAGAATGGAAGGTATGATACCATTCCTAACTCTGGGCTTGATTTAACAGTAACATTAGATAATGACCTACAGGCATATGCAGAGTTGTTGATGAAAAATAAACGTGGTGGAATAGTTGCTATAGAACCGCAAACCGGTGAAATACTTACTTTAGTAACAGCCCCATACTATGATCCAGCGTTGTTAATGGGACGTGATCGCTCTAAAAATTCAGTGCTTATTTTTAATGATACTGTTAAAAAACCTGGCGTTAATAGAGCTCTTCAAGCAGAGTATGCTCCTGGCTCACCATTTAAAGTTATTAATGCATTAGTAGGTCTTCAAGAAGGTGTTATTACAACAACAGAAAAACTAAGATGCAATCATGGTTATGATTATGGTGGTCGTAAACCACTGGGATGTCATAGTCACCAATCACCGCTAGCTTTAAATACCGGTATTGCCGAATCTTGTAATGCTTATTTTGCACAAGTCTACAGACGTATTATTGAAAAAGGCGATACTCCAGAAGAAGGAATGGATAACTGGAATAAGCATGTTACTAGTTTTGGTTTAGGGGACTACTTAGGTTATGATTTGCCTGTAGGACGAGCTGGATTAATACCAGATGGTAAATATTATTCTAGCAGGTATAAGTATAAATGGTATGCGCCTACTACTATTTCAAATGCCATAGGTCAAGGAGAAGTTATAACGACACCTATCCAACTCGCAAACATGACAGCGGCTATAGCAAATCGCGGTTATTTTTATAGACCACATATCATTAAAGCAATTGATGGAGTACCCATAGATAATCCAGATTATACGGTAAAAAATTACACCACAGTTGAATCTCGTCATTTTGAACCTGTAGTAGAAGGAATGACAGCCGTTTATAAAACTGGAACAGCAAAATATGCCCAAATTCCTGGAATAGAAATTTGTGGTAAAACGGGAACTGTAGAGAACTTTGTTAAGATTGATGGTAAACGTACTCAACTTACAGATCATTCTGTTTTTATAGCCTTTGCACCTAAGGATAATCCTCAAATCGCGATAGCAGTTTTTGTGGAAAATGGTTATTGGGGTTCTCGATATGCTGCAAAAATTGCAAGTCTTTTGATTGAAAAGCATATTAAAGGAGAAATAACTCGCAAGGACTTAGAAGAATATTTACTTACTCATAGTCTAGAATATGAGTATCAAAAACAATATAGTGGCGAGCCATTTGAAATAAACCCTAAAGTTGATCAAGGTCTTATTAAACCAGAATCTAATACTCTAAATCCATAATATGGGAATAGGAGATAAGCCTAAGTTTGATATCTATATCATACTAATCTATCTAGCTTTACTATTGATAGGTTGGTTAACCATTTACTCTGCGGCGCAAGTTTCTCAATACAATGGCATCTTAGACATGGACCAGCTGTATGGTAAACAGATTCTATGGATAGGTCTGGCAATTGTAATTATTACTTTTATACTTGCCATGGATGTTAAGTTTTTTGAGCGCTTTGGTAGTATTATTTATATCATATCATTATTATCCCTTTTAGGGCTATTTGTATTTGGTAAAGAGCTTAATGGTGCAAAATCTTGGTATTCTTTAGGTAGTATGACTCTACAGCCCAGTGAGTTTGCAAAAGCTGCAACAGCACTAGCCGTAGCTAAATTTTTAAGTGGAATTAATATATCGCTTAAAAATACTAGAGACTTGTTACTAGTCGGTCTTATCATTGCGCTACCTGCTTTGTTTATCATACCACAGCCCGATCCAGGAAGTGCACTAGTCTATGGCGCATTTTTCTTTGCTCTTCATAGAGAAGGACTGTCTTTATGGTATCTCAGTCTTGTATTAGTTGCGATAGGTTTGTTTTTAGGGACTTTAGTATTAGGGACTTGGTGGATCGCATTGATTGTTTTAATAGCAATGAGTGTTATTTACATGCTTTCGCGAAAGCGTAGACATAAAAAAAGATTGCCTAAACCTAGAATCGTACTTTTCTTGATCATATCTGGTATATGCGTTTTGTACTCGTTATCGACTAATTATATTTTTAATAATCTTCTAGAAGACCGGCATAGAAATCGTATCGATATTGTGTTAGGAAGAGTTGAGGATAATCAAGGAGTAGGTTATAACATAAATCAAAGTGTAATAGCGGTAGGAAGTGGTGGTCTTACTGGTAAAGGGCTTCTAGAGGGAACCCAAACGCAAGGTGGATTTGTGCCTGAACAAGAAACTGACTTTATTTTTAGTGCAATAGGTGAAGAATGGGGTTTTATAGGTGCGTCGTTAGTCATTATTCTATTTATGTCCTTATGCTATCGATTGGTTATTATGGCCGAGAGACAGAAGAATCAATTTGCTCGAATTTATGGTTATAGTGTGGCAGGGATTTTCTTTATTCATTTCTTTGTCAATATAGGTATGGTATTAGGTTTACTTCCTACGGTAGGAATACCATTGCCATTTATGAGTTATGGTGGTAGCGGTTTATGGGGTTTTACCATATTGCTATTTATCTTTGTAAAGCTGGATGGGCATAGAATGAGCTATGAGCATTAAATCGGTTTATGAAATTTCTAAAAGGTTTATTTCATGTTCTAATCATCATCATATTGACTATAGTTACCCAAGTAGGTGGAGTTATTTGGATTATCGTCTTTGCATTTTTTAAATGGTGTAAACCAGAATGGAGCTTATGGAAAAGGCTATGTGTTTTCTGTGTTGTTTACATCTTTACTGTATTTACTATTATACCTACTGCAGCTAGTATCGATAATCGTAGAATGCTACCAGTATTTCATGAAACTATACAGCCACATAACCTAGGATACGTGTTTTTGTGCCGTAACTATGTAAAAGGTGATTTGTATAATGTTATAAAAGATGTATCTGCTGTCTATAAAGAATCACCATATCTAGGGACAAAATTGGTTTATTTAGATGCTGGGTTTCCTTTCATTGATGGTTTCCCATTATTACCTCATTTGAGTCATAATGATGGTAGGAAAGTAGATGTTGCATTTGTATATAATGAAGCCTCTGGAACTTCTTCTCATAATTCTCATCCATCTTTAATAGGTTATGGGATTTATGAAGGACCTCAGGGAAATGAAGTCAACCAAACCCAAATTTGTGAAGATGCAGGTTACTGGCAGTATGGATATGCTGGCGCTTTAGGAATAAATATTAATCATGAATTAGAACTCAATAAGAGAGAAACTAAACTACTCACTGAAAGAATTCAATCGCATCATAAAGTTGAAAAAGTTTTCATAGAGCCACATTTAATTACCAGATTGGGAATTAAGAATATCAACTTTAAATTGAGGTTTCACGGTTGTCATGCAGTAAGACATGATGACCATATTCATTTTCAAGTTGATCGGTAATTGATTTACCAACCTTTACTGCTTATAGAAGCTTCTAATTGATTTTCTATAGAATCTGGTAGTTGAGAGAAGAAATCAATACCGGTTTGTTTTTCTATTTCATCTACTGATGTAATATAATCATAGATAGGTTTGCTACTCGCTTGATGTGGCATTAAAAAGGCTAGTATTTTTCCATGACCACTTTCATTTTGCCTATAAATTATTTTGTAAAACGCAGCTGGTACTGTTACATTTTCTGTGCCTATTTCATCCATATTACCTTTAAAAATAGGTCCAGTTACTACATACAGTTCATCATATCGTTTTGCATAGTATCGTGTCTTTTGTTCTAATCGATTCCAAATACCGGCATTAAACTCATGTTCTTGTGGGCTAATGTTAGAGGTGAGAAAAGTTTCTTCATAGATTTTTTTACTTCCAGTTCTATCACCTGCTGGTACTAAATGACCTCTATCATATCCGCTTTTTTTATAATTACGCCAGTGTGCAGCACCAGTTTTTACCATATTATCAATTTCAAAATAAGGCCTTTTATAATCGTTATTAGTAATGTCACTTTCTCTTAAGATATGTGCAGTCCATTCTGCTTGTTCGTGTTTTTCATTATAAGAAAGGCTATAGGAATTATGGTGTATGATTTGATTATTTGAACTAGGTAAAAAATCTTTGCGAGATAAGGGCTTAAATCCATCTGCATCTTGTTCTCTTGTAGTTTGCTGGTCTTCTTGCTCAAGTATATGTTGAGAAGTTTCCTCATTGCGATGTGTCTCATAGAAATAGAAGCAAACGGCAATTACAATTAGAATTATAGCGTATAGTGATTTTTTCATATTAAGTGGTTTTTACATCTAGGGCATCTCTCAATGCATTTCCTAGTAGCATAAATGCCATTACTAATGTCATAATAGCTATACCAGGTACAAGTGCAAGATATGCTTTATCTAAAATGATGTATTGATAATGATCTTTTATCATACTACCCCAACTAGGCATAGGAGGCTGTGCACCTATTCCTAAAAAGCTCAAACCACTTTCTATAAGGATAGCAGCAGCAAAATTTGCAGCACTTATAACAATAATAGGTGCCATAATGTTAGGTAATATATGTCTTGTTATAATTCTATAGTGATTGAATCCTAATGCTTTTGCTGCGGTTACATATTGGTATTCTTTGGCAACGATCATTTGTCCACGCACAACTCTCGCCACTTCTACCCACATAGTAAGACCTACTGCAATAAAAACCGTAAAAAAACCTTTTTCTAATACTATACTTATGGCAATAACCATTAATAGGGTAGGAATGGACCAGGTGACATTAATTAACCACATGATTATGTTGTCCACCATTCCTCCAAAATATCCCGCAATAGCTCCTAAAGTTATACCTATTACTAAGGATATAAAAACAGCTATAAAACCTATAGAGATACTAATTCTAGAACCTATCATCATACGGCTTAATAAATCACGGCCGTATTTGTCAGTGCCTAGTAGGAATGTTTTATGCGAGGTATAGCTTTCGCGAAAGCGTGATAATTCTATCCCATCTGCTACAGCAAAGTTTGCATCTATAAAAGCTAGTTGTGCGCCATCAACATCATAGGGTCGGTAATAACATCTTCCGTTCTCAATTTTCAGCTCTGAGAAAGGTATTTCTTCTTGATTTAATTTACGGCCATTCCACCAGTCCCAAATACTAGATGGAAGATTTGCTACTGGTAATTCTAACATGTCTACTTCAAAACCTGGTGGTTGTGAATGTATAGATAGGTGCATCTGATTGGCATTTGCTGTGTTATCTGGTGCCATTACATAGGCAAATAATGCGATGCAGGTATAACAAGCTATAATGCTTAAACTCAAAACGCCCCAAAAATTCCGCTTGAATTTTTGGAGCGCTAGAGTCGATAATGATGCCGATTGATGTGACATTAATTTTTAATGGTAGATACTCCTGTGTTTTGAATATTAGAAACTTTCAAATCCTTAAGTACATTAATTGCTTCTGCAAGATACACATCTTGAGAAAGACTCTTGTGCCAGCGTTCACGCTTTTCTGCAAGTAAGCTATCTTTTGCAATTAGTTCTTTCTCATAATTCACATATTCAAATGATAAATCATTTTTATAATCTTCTAGCTTTTCAAATTTTTCAGTTTCTTTTTCTAGTCGATGTAATCGTTCTTTATAAGCTGTGTAATTCAAAGGTACAATATGCTCTTCACGCTGTTCACTCATCCATTTTGCGTTTTCATCGATAAGCTGGAATGTTTCATTTGAATTAATTCTAGCTTGAGATTTTGCTATGGTGCTATTAAAGTCGATATACTTATTGAATTTAGTATAAGTTGCTGCAGGTATCTCATCATAAGGTAATGGGAATTCTTCATCACGTTCACCTATTTCAATATAGCTGTATCGATCAGGTGTTACGATATCACTTTTCACACCTTCTAATTGCGTGCTTTTACCATTGATTCTATAAAATTTTTGAGTTGTTAGTTTAATGGCGCCTAGATCACCTAGATCACTATTGCGTACCCATCTATTAAGATCTTCAAAGTTCTGTACTGTTCCTTTTCCAAAAGTTTGTTTTGAACCTATTATTACAGCACGTTCATAATCCTGTAGGGCTGCTGCAAGTATTTCTGAGGCACTTGCAGATAATTCATTGACCATAATTACTAACGGGCCATCCCATATGATACTTGGGTCATCATCGCTATATGTTTGGGTGCGTTCGTTTTTAAGAGCTACTTGCACTACTGGTCCTTTTTCTATAAAAAGACCGGCCATTTCTATCACTTCTCTTAATGAACCACCACCATTATTACGTAGATCTAATACAAGGCCATCCATACCTTGCATTTTTAATCGTTCGATTTCTTTTTTAATATCATCTCCAGAGGCACGACCGTTTCTATTTTCCATGTCAAAATAAAACTTAGGCAGATTTATTAATCCGTAGTTAATACTTCCTTCTGGATCTTTTACAATTACTGATTTTGCAAATGTTTCTTCTATTTCTACTACATCTCTAGTAAGAGTTACGTCTTCAATGGTACCATCAACACGCTTGAGTGTTAGTCTCACTTTAGTTCCTTTAGGTCCTTTGATAAGGTCTACAGCATTACTTATGCGCATACCAACGATGCTTGTCGCTACGGTGTCATTTTCTTGTGCAACTTTTAAAATAATGTCTCCTACTTCTACATCTTGACTTCTCCATGCTGGCCCACCAGATATGATTTCTAAAACTTTGATGTAATCCATTTTCTTTTGTAGACGTGCACCTATACCTTCTAGTTTACCACTCATTGCTGTGTCAAATCGATCTTTGTTTTGAGGTGCAAAGTAACTGGTATGTGGATCAAAATATGCCATGACACTATTTAAGTATAAAGAGAAGTAATCGAGACGCTCGATATCTTTACTAAAGTCAAAGTTCTCTTCCATAGAGCGCTTTACTTCATCACGCACTTCTTTTTCAATTGCACTGGTAGATTTTCTTTCGCTTTCAGGCTTTTCTTCCTGCTCTTCCATCTTATCATAATAACTGCCCAGAGCGCTTAATTTTAAAAGCTTGCGCCAGTGATCTTTAAGTTCTTTAGAGTCTTTTGCATACGGGATTTTTTCATAATCAGTATCCATAACCTCTTCTTTATTAAAATCAAAAGGCTGCTTAATCACTTCTGTAAATAGCTTCTCTGCTTCTTTACGTCTTTGCTCTAATCTCTCATAAGTAAGTGTAAATAATTGAACTCTACTATCTCTAATTTCATCATCTAATAAAAACTCATAATTAGCAAATTCTTGATAATCTGATTCTAGAAAATATCTTTTTGCTGGATCTAAATCGTTGATGTAATTTTTAAAGACTTTTTGTGAAAAATCATCAGTAAGATCAGCTGGTGAGTAGTGATTGCGTTGTAAAACGTGTGAAATAAGATTGACTAAAAGCTCTTCTTTATCCTTGTCGCCTGGATCAATATCTTTAGTGAAACTGCAACTAGCGGTAGCTGCTAGTAAAACTAATATGGCAATTGCCACGTTATTTTTAATAAAATTCATAAGTCCATTCATTTGTCTATTCTAGTAATGTAAAAATCGTGCCACTTTACGATGCACAATGTATAACAAGAGATTGATTTGCTATCGCTAATTTACTTAATTTTAACCTCGATAAAAATTTCATGGAAAACATTAAAAAACCTCTTATCCTTGTTACTAATGATGATGGTATCACAGCACCAGGAATAAGAATGCTTATAGAAATTGCAAAAGAATTAGGTGAGGTAGTCGTAGTTGCTCCAGATAGTCCACAAAGCGCTATGGGACACGCAATAACAATTAATAATACTTTGCATGTAAAGGAGTTTATGGCACACAACCATGATCATAAAGAATATACGACTAGTGGTACGCCAGTAGATTGTGTGAAAATGGCTAGCCACGAGATACTAGATAGAAAACCTGATCTATGCCTTAGTGGTATAAATCATGGAAGTAATAGCGCTATAAATGTTATTTACAGTGGTACTATGAGTGCGGCGGTAGAAGCTGGTATAGAAGGAATACCAGCTATTGGTTTTTCACTATGCGACTATGACCACGATGCAGATTTTAACGCTGCTAGGCCGTATGTTAAAACCATAATTGAGAATGTGATTAAGAATGGAATGGCTCGCGGTGTCGTGTTTAATGTAAATATTCCTAAAGCAAAAAGAGAAGATATAAAAGGAGTAAAAATATGTCGCCAGGCAAATGCCTATTGGGTAGAAGAGTTTGATAAACGTACTAATCCATATGGTAAGGATTATTACTGGCTTACTGGCAAATTTGTGAATGATGATAAAGGAGAAGATACAGATGAATGGGCACTAGCACATAATTATATCTCTATTGTGCCTACTCAATATGACCTCACTGCACATCACTATATAAGCGAACTTAATACTTGGGATTTTGATAATTAAAATTATAAAAGGTTTTCTCTTAGGACTCACAGCAAATTTTATAGGAACCTACTTATATGTATATTTCTTTGCTCCATTTAGTTTTGAAACAATGATGGAAAGTGCCGTTGAAAAAGGCTTTATGGGCGGTCTTATAGGTCTAGGTGCGGTCTTAAATCTATTGCTGTTTTTCTTTTTCCTGACTACAAAAATTTATAAATTTAAAAAAGTAGCTCAGCCTTATGAAGCACGTGGCGTTTTAATGGCCACAATCCTGGCAGCTCTAGCAGTAATGTACTTTGAATTCTAGCATATGAAATACTATATTATTGTAGGTGAGGCTAGCGGCGATTTGCACGGTTCTAATCTTATGAAATCTTTACGGCAGCAAGATCCAGAAGCACAGTTTAGGTTTTGGGGTGGTGATCTCATGGAAGCCGTAGGTGGCGAGCAAGTTATGCATTATAAAGAACGTGCAATAATGGGCTTTACTGAAGTGATTAAAAAACTAGGGACAGCTCTTAAAAATATTAAATACTGTAAAGAAGATATTGTTCAATACCAGCCAGATGCGCTCATATTTATGGATTATTCTGGATTCAATCTACGTATTGCAAAATGGGCAAAACCTCAAGGCTTTAATACACATTACTATATAAGTCCACAAGTTTGGGCTTCTAGAGAAAGCCGTGTAAAAACTATTAAGGCAAATATCAATCATATGTATGTGATCCTGCCTTTTGTAAAAGATTTTTATGAGCAAAAGCACAACTATCCCGTCGACTTTGTAGGACATCCTATTATTGATGCCATTGATCAACATCAACAAGTTGATCATGTCGCATTTTTAAAAGAATATCAACTAGACGATAGACCTTTAATAGCACTTTTACCAGGTAGTCGCAAGCAAGAAATAAGTAAAATGTTAGGTGTTATGTTACAAATGGTAGATCAATATCCCGACTACCAGTTTTTAATTGCAGGGTCACCTGGTCAAGAGGCAAGTTTCTATAAGCCATTTTTAAAAAAGAATGTCACTTTAGTGATGAATCGTACTTACGACATTTTGAGCCTGTGCCATGCAGCGCTAGTCACGTCTGGAACAGCGACTCTAGAAACAGCACTATTTAAAGTGCCTCAAGTAGTCTGTTATAAAGGTAGTTCTATCTCATATCGTATCGCAAAATTAATTATCAAACTAGATTATATATCACTGGTCAATTTAATTATGGATAAAATGGTCGTTACTGAATTAATACAGACCGATTTTAACGCTACAAATCTTAAAAAGGAGCTTGATATGATTCTTAATCCTACACAACGCAATCGTATTTTTGCAGACTATTATGAATTAGAAAAGCGTCTAGGTGGAATAGGTGCTAGCGATAAAGTAGCTTCTTTAATTATTAAAAACTCACAGAAGTAGTATGATGTTGTTGTCCTCGCTTTCGCGAAAGCGTATTTTTAAATTCAACCTTAAAAGAATTTTCTTTTTTATCTTAACTAGTATACTGCTTTTAGGAAATTTATCCTGCAAAAGTTCTAAACCTAGAATAGTTACCACAAAAAAAGAGGCTGCAAAGCGCTATCCTGATAGAGTCTATACTCCATCTCGAGAGAGCAAAACAGAACCTGTAGGACAACCTATTGCTAGTAAAACGCCTTCTCGAGTAGATGAAGAAAAAACCGCACCAGTATTAAATGATGCTGTAGAAACCGCATTGAGTTATCAAGGTACTAGATATAAATATGGAGGAAGTACACGTAGTGGTATGGATTGCAGTGGTCTTATACATGTAAGTTTTAAAGAAGCCGGAAAATCTGTGCCACGCACAAGTTCTAGTTTATACAGTGCGGCAAGTACTATAGATTTTAATCAAGTTGAGAAGGGAGATTTATTATTTTTTGCTACAGGCAAGAACAAAACAAGAGTAAATCATGTAGGTCTAGTTGTAAAAACTACTCCTGCCGAAATTAGTTTTGTGCACTCTACTACCTCGCGTGGTGTAATCGTTTCTACAATGAATGAAGGCTACTGGCTTAACGCATATTTAAGCGCTGGTAGATTAGAGTAGGGCATTTCTTTATTTTCTGAAATTATTTTGTTAACTTCATCTAATGAAGTGGTTAGGATATCCTATTTATAGGTTACTGTTAGCATATATGATAGGATTGTTGATTGCGATGTATCTACAAATCACTATTGATACTACTATAATAATTCTATTCACATCATTTCTTATCTCATGTTTTTCTATATTTTTTAGTAGAAATAATTTCTTCTTTAAGATACTATTTAGCACCGCGGTAATGGTCTTTCTTATCGCCCTAGGAGCTATAAACGTGATAAGTAAAACGCCTTTTTATCAATCACAACATTTTTCAAATCATACTCTAGATGGTGAGAATCAAATTATAACTTTTCAATTAACAGATCAGTTAAACCCTAATGATTATAACGATCGATTTTATGCACATGTTAAATATGTAGATGGTATAAATGTCACGGGAAAAGCACTTATCTTATTTAAAAAGTCTGATAGTGTGAGGTACCAAATAGGTCATACTCTTACCGTTTATGATGATATAAGTGACGCTAGTGATGAACGCAATCCAGGTGATTTTAATTATAAGGAGTATCTCGCATTAATTGACGTTTATGGTCAGATCTATGTTGATGACGACCATATACTTAGTAAGTCTTTCAGTAAGAATGAATCTTGGATTATCAGGTTAAGAAAACAATTGATGGATTCTCTAGCGGCGTCAGGTCTTAAAGAAAAGCCATTAGGGATTATTCAAGCTTTAATATTAGGGCAGCGTAATAATGTGGAAGCATCGATCACTAAAAGTTTTAGAGATGCAGGTGTAATACATATACTAGCTTTAAGTGGTTTACATGTTGGTATTATCTTACTTATTTTACGCTGGCTTACGAACTGGTTAAAAGCCATAAAAAATGGTCGTTGGATTCAAAGTGTGGTTATTATCATCTTATTATGGGTATTTGCTCTTATCACGGGTATGTCACCATCTATTTTAAGAGCGGTAACTATGTTCTCTTTTATCGCTATAGGTATGAATGTAAATAGAAAAACTTCTATTTTTCATAGCTTAGCATTATCTGCGTTTTTACTATTATTAATTAATCCTAAATTACTATTTCATGTAGGTTTTCAATTGAGTTACACCGCAGTAATTGCTATTGTACTTATCCAGCCTATATTATACAATTTAATAAAGCCACGATGGAAGGTTATTGATTATTTCTGGCAAATAGGTACTGTTACAGTAGCTGCACAGATTGGTGTTGCTTCATTAAGTCTTTTCTATTTTCATCAGTTTCCTGGGCTGTTTCTCTTAGGTAATATGTTATTACTTCCTATTTTACCTATTATCATAGGGCTCTCTATATTACTATTATCATTTTTATTACTAGGTATTCCTTCTAGTTGGCTGGTTAAATCACTTAATTTTAGTTTGGAGTGGATTGTAATCATCATTGATGAAATCAGTTCACAAGAACAATTTATTGTAAAAGGAATCTATATTGATCTCGTTGAGCTTATTTTAATTTACGTATTTATGATAAGCAGTGCATTGTTTTTTTATCGTACGGTTAGAAGGAGTAGAAGAGAAAGAGTACTTATGAAACAACCTAGTTATAACTTACACATCGCTATTATCGCCACTATTTGCTTTATAAGTTTTCAATCTTTTAAAAAGATGAAATCAGAGAGATCTAGGTTAGTGGTAATGCATCAGGCATCAGGCAGTGTGATTAGCGTTAGTAACCGTGATGAGGCACTGCTACTCATAGATTTTCATACTATGGATTCAACAAGAAATGTAGCGGCATTAGAACGTATTAAATCGTCTACATTACATAGAAATAAAATTATCAAAATTGATTCATTAGGTAATAAAGTGAAATTTACCGATACAGAATTAACTATAATAGATGAATCTGGTGTCATGTTGGGAAGTACAAAACCAGCTATATTACTTTTGTCTCATTCGCCTCAGATTCATTTGGATAAAGTGATTACATCGCTAAATCCACAAATCATCATTGCAGATGGATCAAACTATCGCAACTATGTTTCTAGATGGAAAACAACTTGTAAAAAGCGAGGCGTTTCTTTTATAAGCACTTATGATGTAGGAGCCATTACTCTGAATCACCTTGAAGTTGATATTCAAAATTAGCTTGGTAATCTGACCACTTTTGACCGGTGTTGATGGATTTATAAGTTTCGTCAGCTAGCATTGTGATGTAAATCTCTAATTTTTTAGGTCCCATTTTACCTGGTACAGGATTAATAATACGTCCGGTTTCATCAAAGAAAACTAATGTAGGATATTCAAAAATGCGCATAAAACCAGCAAATTCATGTTGTGAACGTTCATTACGTTGTTTCATTGGGTTACTATAAGTAGCCCCTTTATAGTTAATCACTTCAGTACCTTCTGCGTCAAACTTTACAGGATAATAATTTTCATTAATAAAAGCGGCAATTTCAGGCTTGTTAAAAGCATATTTATCCATCCATTTACAGTTGGTACACCAAGGTGTATAGGCTTTTAGTAATATTTTTTTAGGCTCTTTCTTTTGAGCGGCAAGCGCTTCATCCATGGTCATCCAGTTCACTTGTGCAGTAGCAAATGAACTTACTAATAACATCATTACAAACATCCATTTCATAGGTATCCTTCTTTTGAAAATTCAAGGTAACAAAAAACGCACCGAAGAGGTGCGTTTTTTATAAAATATTAAGGGATTATCGATTATCTGATACCGTGCATCATTTTTACCAATAGTCTACTAAGTGCTAACATAATAAAACCAGCGGCAATAGGTATGATGGTAAATATCATAAAGAATGTAGCCATACCATAATCTTCAACAATAGGGTCAATATATCTACCTGTTAGTCCAGCTGCTGTATTTGCTATAAAGTTTGCAACAAACCATATACCGAACATTAACCCAACTAGTTTTCCTGGTGATAGTTTACTTACATAGGATAACCCTACAGGAGAAACACATAATTCACCTAGTGTATGGAATAAATATGCTAGTATTAAGAAAATCATGCTTACCGATGCCGTTTTTGCTCCTAGCGGAATTCCCATAGAACCAAATGCTAAAATTCCAAAACCAATACCTAGTAAAATTAATCCAATAGCAAACTTAACAGGTCCTGATGGGTTTAATTTACTTTCCCAAATTTTGGAAAATATAGGTGCAAATGCAATGATGAAGAAAGAGTTTAAAATTCCAAACCATGAAGCTGGTACCTCTGGAGCAGGATCTGTAAATTGTCTGTATAACATCCATATTACGATTGCCCAAATGATGACAAAACTTAAACCTAGTAATATGTTAGATAAAGCAAACTTTGTATATGTCTGTTTAAATAACATACCTAATACCCAAGTGATAATGATCATAGGTATCACCGTTAATAATGTATTAAAAATCTTAAAGATTAACGCACCATCACCTTCTAATACACGATCTGTATAGTCTGCAGCAAAAATAGTCATGGATCCACCTGCCTGTTCAAATGCCCACCAGAAAAATATGGTAAAGAATGCTAGTACACCAATAACAATTAGTCGATCTGATACAACTCTAGAGCTTTTAGCTTCTTCTATTGTATCTTCAATTGCGTCTTCAGTTTCTTCTAAGGCGTCTTCCATAGCATCATCAAAATCTTCAGCACCTTTAGGTGATAACCCTATTTTACCAAAAATTTCTTGAGCAAAATAGAATTGCAACATACCGACAAACATAAATATTCCAGCAAGTCCAAAACCATAATGCCATCCTACAGATTCACCTATGTATCCACAAAGTAATATACCTAGAAAAGCACCTGCATTAATACCCATATAGAATATTGTATATCCTGCATCTTTCTCTTTATCTTCTGTTTTATATAATTTACCTACCATAGAAGAGATGTTCGGCTTAAACATTCCATTACCTATAATCAATAGAACCAGACCCAAATAGAAAAATGTTCCTGTAAGTCCTTCAAGTGCCATAGAGGCATGACCTAAAGTCATTAATAAAGCTCCTATAACAACAGCTTTTCTATAACCTGTAATCTTATCTGCTATTAATCCACCGAAAATAGGAGTAACATAAACTAGACCTGTATAGAAAGCATATAAGGTTAATGCATCAGCTCTATCCCAGCCCCAACCTTCGTCAAAGACAGATGCAACTAAGAAAAGAACAAGCAATGCTCTCATTCCATAATAAGAGAATCGTTCCCACATTTCAGTAAAGAAAAGAACAAACAATCCTGATGGATGTCCTAGAACTGTTTTTTGGTTCGTTAGTGAACCACCAAATTTATATTCCATTTGATTATTAATTAAGATTAGTGTTATTAAAGGTTATTATGAATGAAGTTTGTCATCTTGTTAAATAAATGGATGCGTGTATTGCCTCCATAAATTCCATGGTTTTTATCAGGGTAAATCGCCCAATCAAATTGTTTGTTAGCCTGTACAAGAGCTTCAACCATACGCATGGTGTTTTGTACATGTACATTATCATCTGCACTACCGTGTATAAGTAAGTACTTACCTTTGAGCTTATCTACATGACTCATCGGGCTATTATTATCATATCCACTTGCATTTTCTTGCGGTGTCGTCATATAACGTTCTGTATATATGCTGTCATAAAATCTCCACGAAGTGACTGGTGCAACGGCAATCGCTGTACTAAAGGTGTCATTACCTTGTAGAATACAGTTAGAACTCATAAACCCACCATAAGACCAACCCCATATTCCTATTCGCGAACTATCGATATAATCCATAGCACCCATTTTTTTGGCCACTGCGATTTGATCTTCTACTTCATATTTACCCAATTCTTTTTGAGTCACTTTTTTAAAATCGGCTCCTTTGTAACCAGTACCACGTCCGTCTACACAAATGACTATATAACCATCATTTGCTAGCATGCTATGCCAGTAATCATTTGCGCCATACCAGCGATTAGCTACTTGCTGTGAACCTGGACCGCTGTATTGAAACATTAGTAGTGGATATTCCTTCTTAGGGTCAAAATCTGCTGGTTTCATGGTCCACATATTCAAGTCATTCCCATTTACATTAATGGTAGAAAACTCTTTTTGAGCAAACTTGTAATCTTTCAATTTATCTAATAAACCACTGTTATTTTGAATTTCTCTTACCTGGTTTCCTTTTTTAGAATCGTGTAAGGTATAAACCGGTGGAGTAGTAGCGCTAGAATAAGTGTTAATGAAGTAACTAAAATTACTACTGAAAGAAGCGCTGTTGGTTCCTATTCTATTAGACAATTTTGTCTTCTTTTTTCCTTTTAAAGAAATGGAATAGATGCCGCGGTTGATGCTTCCATCCTCTGTGCTTTGATAGAAAATACGTTTGTTTTTAGCATCATAGCCGTAGTAAGATGTCACATCCCAGTTACCACTGGTGATTTGTTTTTTCTCATTCCCATTTGCATCATAGTGGTAGATATGTCTCCAGTTGTCTTTTTCACTGGTCCATAAAAAACTACCATCTTCTAGGAATGTTAAATCATCTGTTACGTCTACATAAGCTTTGTCTTTCTCTGTAAAAGCTATACTAGCATTACCAGATGGGTCTACATAGTAAAAGTCAAGAACATCTTGATGTCTATTTAGTACTTGTGCTGCTAGTTTGCCATTTGGCGAGTAATTAATTCGCGCAATGTAAAACTCTTCATTACGATTCAAGTTGATTTCATTACGCTTTCGCGTAAGCAAGTCATACACATGCAACCCTACCACTGCGTTCTTTTCACCAGCTTTAGGGTATTTAAAAACATCTTGCTTTTGGTATAATGCATTACCATAAACATCCATAGAGAATTCTGGAACTTCACTCTCGTCAAAAGAGATAAAAGCTATTTGTTTACTATCAGGACTCCACTGATAAGCACGAACTATGGCAAATTCTTCTTCATAAACCCAATCGGAAACTCCATTAATAAGCTTATTAGTTTCACCATCAGTAGTTACTTGTGTAGTTGCGCCACTAGCTAAATCTTTATAATAAATATTATTTTCAAACACATAAGCTACTTTTTTACCATCTGGAGAAAGTGCTGCACTGCGTACTAATTCATCACTTACCAGCGTGAGTTCTTTAGTATTCATGTCATACACATGCACTTTATCATAAGAACTGTATCTAAAGATTTGCTCGCTTTGAGAAACGATAAGCATTTGTGATTCATCATCGCTTAAGGTGTATGAACGTATAGGTAATCTAAGGTCAGCACTACTTACTAGCGTCCCTGTTTTCTCGCCAGTGGCATAGCTGTACTTATCTATGGTTTGTGTACGGTCGCGATTATAATTGAGAACGATGTATTCTTTACCGTTATTTAAAGATTCTAGAGATTGTAAACCAGCGGTGCGAAACTCGCCTGTATAAATGTCCTCTACGGTAATGTTTTGCTGGGCAATTATCATTGAGCTCGTCAATAAAAATAGTGCTGCAAAAAGTGTTTTCTTAATCATGTAATTGCAAAATGGGTTAAAGTATCAAGTATACAGAAAAAATCGCAAAAATCCCGCCGATTATTGCATTATCGTTAAACAAGGATTAGCGCTTGTAATTGTATCTTTGTCTCTTAAATTTTTTTCAATGGATGCACCCGTAATCGGTTTTTCAAAACTCTCTAAAACAGAAAAAGTTAACTGGCTAGTAGATACTTATTTTGATGGTAATACAGTAGTCCATAATACCATAACACGTTACTGGAATCAAGATCAAAAATTACAAGATTTACATGATGGTTTTAGTGAAAACACGATTACTAACTATTATTTCCCCTTTGGATTAGCGCCTAATTTTCTTATTGACGATAAATTAGTCACTATTCCTATGGCAATTGAGGAAAGCTCGGTTGTTGCAGCGGCAAGCAAAGCGGCTAAGTTTTGGCTAGATCGAGGTGGTTTTAAAACTACTATAAAATCTACTATAAAATCGGGTCAGGTACACATCATGTATAGTGGATTACATGGTGAGATGGATGCGTTTTACGCTTTCGCGAAAGCAGACTTACTACAATCTATCGAGTCAATAAATGCCAGTATGAAAAAACGTGGAGGTGGATTGCTAGACATAAAATTAGTTAATAAGACCGATGTGCTATCTGGTTATTATCAACTGCATGCTACCTTTGAGACGAAGGATGCGATGGGTGCTAATTTTATCAATACCACGCTCGAGCAACTAGCAAATACATTAAGAGAAAAAGCTAAAGAGTTTCAAGGTTTTTCATTGGGAAAGCCTGAAGTGATTATGAGTATATTGAGTAATTATGTGCCAGAATGTGTTGTGAACGTATCCGTTTCTTGTAAAATTGATGAATTAGGAACTATAAATGGAGTGAGCGGTGCCGATTTTGCTCGTAAATTTACTCGTGCAGTAGATATTGCAACCGTAGAACCTTATCGTGCGGTGACGCATAACAAAGGAATTATGAACGGTATAGACGCTGTAGTGATTGCGACCGGTAACGATTTTAGAGCCATTGAGGCTGGAGTACATGCTTATGCGGCTAGAGATGGACAGTATAGGAGTTTAACTAGAGCAAGAGTAGAAAACGATGTCTTTACTTTTGAAGCAGATTTTCCACTAGCGTTAGGGACAGTAGGTGGATTAACATCGTTACATCCACTTTCTAAATTAGCCTTGCAAATTTTAGAAAACCCTAGTGCTCAAGATTTAATGAGAGTAACAGCTGTCTGTGGACTAGCACAGAATTTTGCCGCATTACATTCACTAGTAACTACAGGAATACAAGCAGGACACATGAAAATGCATCTAGTGAATATGCTAGAACAAATAGGAGCAAACGATGATGAAAAGTTACTACTTAAAAAAGCTTTTCAAGATAAAACACCTAGTTTTTCTGGATTAAGAGAATCACTAGCAGATTTGCGTAGAAAATAAATCATTTATGGTTAATGCTAAAGTACTTGCTGATCGTGTGAGAGAAGTTTTTCTCAATGGGACTTGGATAGCTAATACTAATTATAAAGACCAGTTAGTTGATCTAGACTGGCATGTTGCAATTGCTGAATTGCATTCATTTAATACTATAGCCGTACTTGCTCAACATATTCACTATTATGTCGCAGGTGTTAATAATGTATTTGCAAACGGTAAGTTAGAAATTAGTGATGTGTATAGTTTTGATTTTCCTGAAATCAAATCACAACAAGATTGGGATCTTTTTTTAAATAGGTTCTGGCAGGATTGTGAGTATCTAGCCTTGTATGTCGAGCAATTATCTAATGAGGAACTTAAAAAGGATTTTGTAGATCCTAAGTATGGTGATTTTTATAGAAATATCGATGCTATTATTGAGCATAGTTACTATCACTTGGGCCAAATAGTTTTAATTAAAAAAGCGCTAATCGATTAATAAGTATAAATAGTATTGAACTTTAAAGAAAACACAACGCACAAATAAAAACAATTGAATAAAGAAGTCATCAAAAAGAAATATAGCGCTCATGGTAAATTCCTTATCACAGGTGAATATGTCGTGCTCGATAACGTGTCTGCGCTAGCGATGCCTTTAAAGTTAAATCAGTATCTTAATATTAATTCTAGAAATGATGGTCAGTTCGCTTGGAAAAGCTATGACCATGATGGTAGTTTGTGGTTTGAGGCTACACTTGATTTAAATGTTTTGAAAAATCAAGACACTTTTAAATCTGATAATGCGGTTACAGTTAAACTTGTTGAGGTTTTAAGAAAAGCAATAGAGTTGCATCCTCAAGCGCTGGATAAAATCGCTGATGGATTCAATGCAATCACGACATTAGATTTTAATCGAAAATACGGTATGGGAACTAGTTCTACATTAATTTCCCTTATAGCGCAATGGCTAGAATGTGATCCATATGCTTTACAGTTTGAATGTTTTGGTGGTAGTGGATATGATATAGCTTGTGCCACCGAAAATAGTAGACTTATTTATAATTATAATAACGGGCAACCAATTGTTGAACCATTTGATTGGAATCCCGCTATAATGAAATCTATTTTCTTTGTGTATCTCAACAGAAAACAAAATAGCAGAGACTCTATAGCACGTTTTGATAGTTCATTACTAACCGATGAATTAAGGAAGGAATTGGATGAGATGCCACAAAGATTTAAGGATGCCTCTAATAATCTAGCTCACTTTAATGAGGTCGTCAATAGACACGAAGCTATCATTTCTAGTTTAATAGGATTAGAGCCAGTAAAGCAAAAGCTTTTTCCAGATTATACACAAGCCATAAAAAGTTTAGGTGGTTGGGGTGGCGATTTTATCATGTGTACTGGTGGAGTAGAGGAACGCGATTACTTTAAAGTAAAGGGTTATGATGTTGTGCTGGAATGGGATGAGGTCGTGAACTGAAATTGAACTTGAATTCGAATTCAAAAATCGAAACAAAAAAAAGCCACTCAAAGAGCGGCTTTTTTTAATTTGCTGTAATCTGCTTTCTAGTAAAAGGTAGATCTATTATCTGTAATCTCTATAGACTTCTTAAGAGCCTCTACTAACTTAGATGTCGCTTGGTTTGCAGTACGATTAGCAACCTCATTAGCATCTGCTTTATAGCTTCCTAGATCTGGTGCGTTTTCAATTGCCGTTACTTTAACAACAAAAACACCTTTTTCACCAGCAATAGGTTTTGAAGTTTCTCCTTCAGCAAGACCAAATGCTGTACCTACTACTTTAGGTTCTTCACCTACACCAGGTATCGTTGGGTTTTTGCGATTAACAGCAGTAGCTGCTCTAGCATTTAAACCTTGTGCCGATGCGATGTCATTAACTTCGGTAGCTGTAATCTGATCCATGATCATTTTTGCTTTCTTCTTATTACGCAGTATAGGAGTCACAGTTGCACTTGCTTCTTCAGCAGACATTAGTCCTGCTTCAGCTTTTCTAGTTAATTGTACGATTACATAACCTTCAGGAGTTTCAAAACGCTCTGTGTCGCCTATGTCTGTTCCTTCTTTAAATGCCCATTGTACAATAGAGCGATTTCTTTGCAAACCTGGTAAGTTCTCATCCATTGCTTTTAAATTCTTTACAGGTTTAACGTCTAAAGAGAATTCTTTTGCAACTTCAGTAAAATCTTTATCAGCCGCGCCTTGTTGGAATTTTTGAGCATTAGTAAATAGTTGCTTTCCAGTTGCTTTAGAAGCATCAACTTTCTTTGCAATGGTTGCTATTTTAACAGCCTCAGTCGGTGTCTTAGCGTCTTGAATATAAATAATGTGATAACCAAAAGAACTTTCCGAAATTCCTATAGAGCCTTTATCATTTTCAAATAGGAACTTAGTAAATCCAGGAGCAAAGTTTCTAGCGTTACCAGAGTAAACTACCCAGCCTATGTCTTCACCTTTAGCTACTTCAGTATTCTCTTTGAAGTAGTCCCATTTAGTATTGAATTTACCACTGCTTTGTCCTATTGTAGCAAAAATACTATCAGCTACTTTCTTAGCATCTTCTTTTGTTCTTGTAGATGCAGAACGCGTTGCACCAGCATAGGCTACAAGAATGTGCTTAGTTTGTACACTATCCATGATGGTTTTCTTGTCTTCAAGACGTGAAATCTTCATATATGCGCCATCCTCATATGGTCCATATGTCGCTCCTTCTTCAAGTGCAGCGATTGCTTTAGCTGTCGCTGGTAACTTAGATGTTAATAAGTAAGAGCCGTCATAAGGCACATCTGATTGAGAATTTACAAACGTTTCAACGTCTTCTACAGTGTTAAGACCTTGGTAAGTCTCAGTTCTATTAGTGTTTTCACTAAACTCTTGATAAGAACTTAAAAGTTTAGTCATGTCAGCTTTCATTGCTGCTTTATCAGCTTCTGAAGCTTTGTCTTCAAAGACAACGTATTGAATATCGCGTTGCGCATCAGACTTAAATTTTGATTCGTTATTAGCGATATAAGATGATATCTCAGATTTTGAAATTTCAACCTCAGTGTCTGCGATGCTCGTGTATGGTATGTTAACAAATGTAAAACTGCGATTATCATTTGCAAGACGATATTCCATTTCTCCTGCTGCTTGCGTACCTATAATACCAGATTTCAACAAGTTGAAAAATTGTGTCTGTTTTGCTTGATCTGCTGCATTTTCAACATCTTGTAACCATAACTGGTAACGTTCTGGTTGATTGTTTTTTAGATCAGCAACAAATGTGTTCATTTTGATTTCAGAGAACTGTCCATTTTCATCTAAGAAAATAGGAGCGTTAGCATACATGCTTTTTACTTGATTTTTTACAGCCTCGTCTGATACTTCAATACCAGCTTCTTCAATTTGCATGTTTAAAACCGCATCTCTAATCTCTGCATCCCAAACGCTGTTTACCGCTTGAACAGTCGATGTTCCTGCACCACGTTGTTGCATAGTCGCCTCAACTCTACGTCCAAAAGCTTCTCTGTCTATTTCTGTATTACCTACAGAACCTAGAGAAGATGCCTTTGCAGCGCCGTTAGAGGTGAGCAAACCTTGAATGATAAATGCAAATAATGCAAGTGCGATTACTAGAATAAGGATTAATCCTTGTGATCTGATTTTACCTAATATGGCCATCTTAAATGGGTTTAATTTTAAAGTGTCGGCGAAAATAGTGTTTTCCCTCTAATAATTAAAGCTTAAAGTGTGCTTTATAGCAGTAAGTTGGGTGATAAATTCGCTTTCGCGGAAGCTGATTAAAAAGCTCTCGACTACTACTACTGTTATTCTTTATCGAGTATTTCTAGTCCTACTAGGTCAATCTTGTTATTAGAAGTCTCGAGAATGGTGAATTTATAATGTTCAATTGTTACAATATCACCTTCCATAGGAATACCTTCAGTCTCAAAAACGATCAGACCACCTAGAGTTTCATATTGTTCATTTTCAGGTAGGTCTAGTTTGTAATTCTCATTGATGGTGTCCACTTCAAGTCTAGCGCTGAATTTAAATTCTGTATCACTTATCTGTGTGTCAATTAAGGTGTCAGAATCATGTTCGTCTTCTATCTCGCCAAAAAGCTCTTCTACAATATCTTCAACAGTTATAAGTCCAGAGGTACCACCGTATTCATCAAGTACAATAGCAATGCTCTTACGTCTTTTCATAAGAAGGTTAAGAACATCTTTTGCGAGCATGGTTTCTGGCACATTGATAACACTGCGTACAATACTATTTAAATCTTCTGGAGATTTAAATAAATCAAAACTATGTACATAGCCTGTTATGTCATCAATAGTTTCTTGATGAATTAAAATCTTTGAAAGTCCGGTACTTACAAATTTTTTATTGAGCTCTTTAATATCTATACCTTGTTGGACAGATATCATCTCTGTACGTGGCACCATTACCTCGCGCGCTTTCACAGCCGAAAAATCGAGAGCGTTTTGAAATATTTGAATTTCAGTATCTACTTCATCTTGTTCTTGAGCACTTTCCATTTGCTCGGTGATATAGTTTCCTAGTTCAATTTTTGAAAATGAAAGCTGTATGTGATCTCCATTAGATTTAAAAAATATACGTAAGAAAAAGTCTGATATCTTTATACAAATCCATGAAATGGGTGTGAATAATAAGTAGAATATATAAGCCGGTAGTGCAAAGAATTTTAGTAATTCATTTGAATAAATCTGGAAAAATACTTTAGGTAAAAACTCTGCTGTTAGTAGAATTACTAGGGTTGAAATTATAGTTTGTACTACTAATTGCAAACTTTCAGTAAGTTCTAGATGTGGTATAATAAGTTCTTCAGTGACCAGATCTCCCATATACATTCCATAGACTACTAGCGCAATGCTATTGCCTATAAGCATAGATATAATGAACTTTGATGGTTGCGCCGTAAGATTGCGCAATACACGACCTATGAAGTCCTCTTGGCGTTTTTCTAACTCAATGTGTATCTTATTAGAAGATACATATGCTATTTCCATGCCTGAGAAAAAGGCGCTTAGGACTAGCATGGTGAATATAATCAGTACCGCTGTAAGCATTATTTTGAATCGCCGTTATTGTTGCGATTATCAAATTTACTGATATATCTTCTTCTAAAGAAAAACATGAATAAGACTAATGCCGCCATAGCCCATAATATGTATGCCATATTAGGGTTTTCTTCAAGTTCATAAAATCCACGAACTAAAAAGAATCCCGCAAAAATGAGATAAGCGTACTGAAAGTATTTGAAAAATTTTGTCATTTTTTTAAAGGTGTTCGGTAAAATTGATCGTTGTTATCTCTAACTGTTATTTTGTTGTACTCTTCATCTGCATCAAGCATAGTGCCTGACGTTGATGCTTTTTTAAGTTGAGTAGAAAATGACTGGTCTGTAAAAATCCACTTTGCAGTTTGATCCCAGTAAAGCTGCTCTCCATTGAATGTATTTCCATCATGATTGATGATAGTAACATTTCCTTTTAAATCTACTAAATCTGATTCACTGTACATGATAGCATAATTTGCAGTGATGTTAGTTTCTAAAATGCTATCATTTTTATGTTCATAAACCACGACGTGTATACCGTCAGGAAACTCTGTATATGGATAGATGTCATTAGAAAAATCTAACATGGTTTTACCAGACATCTTAACTTTAATTAAGCCACTATCAGTATGTTTAAGAAGCATTTCTTTAACTTCTCCCATAGGCTCATTTGATGCGATTTGCATTTTTTGAATAGCCTTAAGGTTATCATCACAAGATAAAACACAAATCACGGCCATAGCCGTGATTGTCAATTTTAATATGTGAATGAATTGTTTCATAATTAAGGTATTCTTACAGAATCTCCAACCCAACAGTTAAATCTTATCGTGTCACCTGAGTTGTAAGCTTTCTCCATGAAAATCTCAGATTTTTGAGGAGCTCTTCCTCTGTAACTTGCAGCAGTTTTTGCAGCAGTGGACTTAAGACTTGCATCTATACTACCTGCTTTGTCAGCATATCGTGCGGCTAACCAGTTTACCGCTCTTTTCTCAAATGGTGTAGCACCACAGCTATTAGCACTACTTGCTACTAAATTAGCGATTTTTAAGAATGGTAATCCGAAAGATGGTTTAGCAGCATTTGACGCAAGGTATTCTTTCTTGGCATTACCATATTGACCTTTGTCTTTATATAATTCAGCTTTCTTATAGTGAATTTTAGATTTTGTGTCATTATCTGCTCCTAATTCGATCGCTTGATCCCAATACTGGAATTTTTCTGATTGAGTAGTTGCAATGTTTCCTAAACCATAAGCAGTTTTCCAGCTAGGCTTTAAAACATGTAATGCTTTTACAGACCTTACATATAATGGTGCGTCTGTACAATCTTTACTTTGTAATCTTCTTAATACATTACCTAACCATTTTTCGTCACTTTGCTTAGAGTCAAAATCTTGTTCATATAATGGGATTAGTTTATCACAATCTGCAAGTTGACCCAATGTACCGTTAACACTTTTGTTTACGATATTATAGTTTTTCAAGTTTTTTTCTTGATTAACTATTGTTTTCTCTTCTTGCTCTGTTAGAGAGCCTTCAGTCTCTTTTTTATCTAGTAATTCTTGAATAACTCTAGAACGCTCATCCTGCACCTCATCTAACCTTTGAGTTAAAGCATCATAAGTATCAAAAAGCTTTTGAAGATCGATTTTATTAGCTTTATATTCTTTTTCAGCTAATTTGAAATAGGTGATCATTCCATTAGGGTCTGTAAAGTTTTCAGGGTCTTTAGTAAAGACATCTTCTAACATTAAGTATTGATTAGACTGGTCGCCTATACTATACTTATACATCTTACTAGCCATCTCAATAGTTTTCTTGCTAGTATTAACTTTATCGTCAAATTTTGTGATTTGAGCGTTAAGCATATCAATTAAGCCTTGTGCATTTGTTGCTTCATCACCTATTTTTTTTCTTAAACGGTGTTCATAGATGATTTCACCGTATTGATAAATAGCCGCACTAGCATCAGGGCATTTAGATACTAAATCTCCTAGTTGCTTATATGCTTCGTCATAATTTTTAGCTTTTGCATTTTCTGCAAATATGCTAAGCATTACGTTACAGTCTCCTGCTTCTTGCGCTTTCGCGAAAGCGATACTGATAACAGCAATAAAAGTTAAAAATGTAGTTTTGAGGTTCATAATACTTAATTTATCGTTCTTAATTATATTTTCTTTTCTGGAACCACCTGTCGTTTAAAGATAATCCTAGAGAAATGCTAAAGAAGTCTTCTTTAACTAATCCGTTTGATGTAGTTCCTCGTTGACCGTATTCAAATCCAATGTTTGCATTTGAAAAGGCTCTTGTTTGCCCTACTGGAATACCTATTCCAAAAGATATGCCAAACTCAGTTATGTCCTCGCCATTAAGTTGTAGTCCTGTTTCTTCAAACCGTAAACCTGCGCGGTAAGTTGCTCTTTTCCAGTAGCTAGAGATGCTGTTGTAGTCTGGGATATAATATCCTCCTAGTTTATATGAGGCGGCATCAGTAAAAGTTGCTGTGGCTGGGGCAAATGATCTGTTTGTAGTGGTGCTAGTTCCTTGAAGGGTATATTCTGCTGCGGCAAACCATTTTAGTCGTTCTCCTATACCGAAACCTAATGAGAATTCTGATGGCAATTTAAATTTTTCTCGTGGCACATCAAATTCTTCAGAATTTATGATAACCTCTGATGAAGGACCAGAAAGTGTAATTGTAGATAGAATTCTATTATTGTCACCAGTAATATTACTTTCTGGTGAGTAGGTTGCGCTTGCTTGGAATTCGTATTTTTCACTAAGTTTTCCGTTGTAGTGTAGTCCAAAGTTGTAAGATACACCACTGAAATCAGTTTCATTAACTTCATTAGTACCGTATTGGACATCTGCAAGAACGACACTTGAAGAATTAATTTCTTCTCCAAAGTTATATCTCAATTCTCCACCTATATTAAATCCTTCAAAAGGTTGGTAACCGATTCCAAAGTATGCTCGATTTAAACTTCCTTCACCGTTAAAATTAGTATAGGTATCTTCAGTTAATGTGCCTAGCTCATATCCTACAGATTGAAAAGGTACAAGTCCAAATCCAAATGCGGCTTTTTTACTTACGGGTACACCTATGCTTATATACTCTATAGTAGTATTATCATAGGTTTCACTTGCCGTGTTGGTTTCTGCCCATGTTTCTGTATGTACTGCACCAACAGTATAGGTAGTTAGTCTTAAATTACCGTAAGAGGCTGGATTTCTTAAATTAACATGAATACTATCACTGTATGTTCGGATTCCTCCCATACTGCGGTTTTCAATGGTGCCTTTAAATGTTTGCTGGCCTAATCCGAAAAAGGAGTAAGGAGACGAAGTACGCTGTTGTGCCATTCCTGTAAAGCAAGTCAATGCCACTAAAACGATTAAAATACTTCTGATCATAAGTCTTTATTAAATTGATATAAATAATAGATGCCGTCTAGCATCAAAAAAGGCGTGGCAAAGAAACGGCTTTTTAGTTGAGTTGACAATAGTTGTGTGTCTCCACCGGTCATAAAAACCTTAATGTTTTTGTTTTTTTTTCGGTACTGTTTGATACAACCTTTAATTTCTTGTGTTAAACCATTAATGACACCACTATGAATACTATCTGCGGTTGAATTACCTATAAAGTTTTCTATAGTTTGTGCAGTTAATAACGGAAGGTTTGCAGTAAAATTATGAAGTGATTCATAACGTAATCTTAAACCTGGAGAAATTGCGCCGCCGTGATAGTTCAAATCGGTATCTACATAGTCATAGGTAACGCAGGTACCTGCATCGATTATTAGGCAGCATTCATCTTTTTTAATTTTAGAAATGGCTCCAGCCACTAATGCTATTCTATCATTACCTAAAGTTGTCGATTGGTACAGGTTTTTGAAGGGTAATTTAATGTTATTCTCAATCTTAAAAACACTCACTAATTGTTCTAATTGTTTAATTAAATCGAGATTGATACGACCTACCTGACATAGAGCGGCGTTTTTAATTTGTGGAAATCGAGTAATGATACTTTTACATTCTTTAATGAAGTCTATCTCAATTGTTCTATGGTGAGAAATGACTTTATAGTTATCAACTGCAGCGATTTTGATCGAGGTGTTACCTATGTCTATAACTAATATCATATGGAGTAAGGTGGTGTGAAATACTGGATTCGAACCAGTGACCTTTACGATGTCAACGTAATGCTCTAAACCAACTGAGCTAATCCCACTTTAATAACTGTAAATATAAACTGACTTTGTAAAAATAAAGTTATAGAAAACAAAAAAGGCTGCCTAAAATAGACAGCCTTTTGTGGTACCTCCAGAACTACAATTTTACATTCCAATTCTGACCAATACTCTTCAAACCCTTTCAAAACAAACTGTTATAAAAGGTATTAGAACTGTTCTAAGTTTCAGTACTTTTCAATTATTTCCATCTAATAACACAAAATTCCGCTGTAATTTCCGCTGAAATGTTATCTTTACGATGATGGAAGAGCCGAAAATAAGATATTTTTTAGAACCCAATCGAGGTAAAGTCAAAACTAAGCGAACAATAATGGCTGAAGTAAATTACCGCTATGCTGTAATTTCTAGAAACGGTAAAAAATCTTATAAACCGTTTCGCATTTCCCTAAAAAAGTCCATTAAGCCAGAACAATTTGGAATTGAGGACGACAATTTCAAACACGATGAAGCTATTTTTTCTAAATCTCAAAGAAATAATAGTACCATAAGACGTGCAATGAATAAACTGGAAGATGCAATTGATGAAGTCTATAAAGAGTATGACCGAAAAGGTGAAATACCCAACCCTAGAGAATTTAAAGAGCAAGTAGAAATTCAGTTAGGAAGGAAGGCAAGTATCATACAAGAGCAACCTACTATTTTAGAGTATTTGTATTCTAGGATTGATAAGGATGAGGAAAACCTTCGCAGAGGTGTTCAAAAGAAAAGAAAAAAGAGTACCATAAAAACGTACAATACACTAGCTCGTGATTTAGAGAATTATCATTTAGCAACTGGAAACTCTTTAAGATTTGAAACATTTACAAACGATACTTTTTGGAATTTTTTTGACATATTGGATGACATCCTCAAAGGCAAATACAACATCCAAAATCCTAACCAACCAAGAAAGCAGATAGTAAAGGAATACGGTTTTTTGAAAAATTCTTTACGTAAAAAGCAAACGTCATTCCTTAGTTTGTTTAAAGAAGCTTTAGAAAAAGGTATAACATCTGACTTTAATCCTAATCAAAAGAGTTTATTAGTTGAACGTTCTGAAAGCTCTAAAGACCTTTACATCAAAGAAAATGAGCTTCAATCTATTATAGAAGCTAATGTTTCTCACGATACAGCATTGCTAAACGCAAAGGAGTATATTTTGATTGCTTCACTAACGGCATCCAGAAATGAAACGATGAACGACCTACATAAAGAGGCAATTCAAACTTATGTCTCAGACGAAATTTCATTCGATTATTTTCATAGTAAACATAACAAGACAGGTACAGAATGTTTTATCCCTATTCTAAAGCCTATTGCAGAGATTATAAAAAATCATAATGGCACTTTTCCAAAATTCTATGCGAATGCAAATATCAATTCTAACTTGAAAGAATTGTTTGAGGTTATAGGGCTAGAACGAGAAATAACCATAAAATCTGACACATACCGAAATGGTTTGTTCAAAGAGAAAAAGAAACTCTTTGAAGCAATCTCAACTCACGATGCGAAAAAGACTTTTACGTCAATACTAGCTAATTATCAAATTCCAGAAAATATTGTCTCAAACGTTACGCATCCAGATAAACCATCTAAAAACAGAATGTTTGACACATATAACAAACAAACTATGCTTGATAAGGCAAAACAATTTGCAAAAGAGATTAACAAAATAAATTCCGATATATTTAAACTTTAAAACGGCTTCAAGCCTAAAATTATGAATAAAAAATACTTAGAAGCCTACAATAAAGTTTCAGAACTTGTAGATGATTTTGAGACTGGTTACAGTCATTACAAAGACCCTAGTTATAGTGAGACAAGAGTTAGGGAAGATTTTATAAATAAATTTTTTATTGCTCTTGGTTGGGATGTTACTCACGAATATCAAAAAAATCCATACAAACAGGAAGTTAAACTGGAACAAACCCAAAAGCAGGAAGGTAGTAAGAATAAAAAATTTGCAGACTATGCTTTTTACCTTGCACCAGACTTTAAAAATCCTGCATTTTTCGTTGAAGCAAAAAAACCTGCTGTATTATTAGAAGACCATACAGGTTACTATTTACAAACTCACAAATACGGGTGGAACTCAGATACACCATTAGCAATTTTAACCGACTTTGAGGAGTTCATCGTAATAGATTGTAGGTCTAAACCACATCCAAAATTTTCAGCAAATACCGCTGTTAGAAAATATACTTTTAGACAATATAAAGACGATGAAACATTTAGAGAACTCTATTACCTTTTTAGTCGTGAAGCTGTCGCAGAAGGCTCTTTAACTCATTTTGTAGAGACGCAAATACCAAAGACCAAACTAAAAGCACGCCAACTAAAAATGTTTGGTGGTGGTTACAAATCTGTAGATGATGATTTTTTAGAATACATTGATTCATTACGTCTTGAACTTGCAAGAGGATTCTATGCAAAGGATAATGAGCTTACACATCAACAACTTACAGAAGCTACGCAAAAAACGATTGATAGACTTGTATTTATTCGTTTTCTTGAAGATAAGCAAATTGAATTTGAGGAGTACATAAACGAATTGAAAGATTGGAAGGAGTTTGTACAGCTTTCAAAAATGTTTGACGGAAAATATAACGGTATTGTTTTCAAAGAAAGTTTCATAGATAAACCTTCGTTTGGTGGTATTGATAAGGGTTTGTTTCAAGACTTATGTTATGACATATCATCTAAAGAATCACCCTACAACTTTAATTCTATTCCTGTTCATATTCTGGGGAGCATTTACGAACGCTTTTTAGGTAAAGTAGTAAGTATTGAGAATGGTAAAGTAGATATCGTACAAAAACCAGAAGTAAGGAAGGCAGGTGGCGTGTTCTACACACCAAAATATATTGTAGATTATATTATTGATAAGAGTGTAGGTAAGTTAATTAAAGGAAAGACCCCAAAGGAAATTGACAAGCTATCGTTTGCAGACATTTCTTGTGGTAGTGGTAGTTTCCTTATTGGTGTATATGAGTATCTTATCGACTATCACAAAAATTACTATGTTGACAAACTAGAAGGGAAAACCGAAATAGATGGTAGAAGTGAAGATTTAGGCAATGCGATGTTTGATGAGGGTATTTGGGTGTTAACCTTAAAAAGAAAGCAGGAAATCCTTTTAAATTGCGTGTACGGTGTTGATATAGATAATCAAGCTGTAGAGGTTTCTCAGTTATCCTTATTTCTTAAACTTTTGGAAGATGAAAGTTTTGGTAGCACAACAAAATCTGGACAGGTAACGGCTTTTAGTAAAGTATTACCAGACCTTACTCAAAACATACGTTCTGGAAACTCTTTAGTTGGTTGGGATATTACAGAAAATGAAGACCTCACTGTAGAAGACCAAAAAGCAATCAACCCTTTTGACTATCAATCTGCATTTCCAAAAGTTTTTGCATCTGGTGGTTTTGATACTATAGTTGGAAATCCACCGTACGTGAAGGAATATACAAACAGGGAAGTTTTCGAAGTTGTAAAACAATCTTATTTAAAAGAATACTATCAAGGAAAAATGGATTTATGGTATTTCTTTGTTTGTAATGGTTTAGACTTGATGAAACCAGATGGAATATTAGGCTACATAATACCTAACAACTGGACAACTAATTCAGGTGCTTCCATTATGCGGAATAAGATTGTAACGGATAGTCAGATAGTGGAAATGATTGATTTTGGAAGTTATATGGTTTTCGAATCTGCATCCATCCAAACGATGATAATTTTACTGAATCATTCTAAAAAAAGCAAAACATATAGCTTGGATTATCTAAAATTATTAGAAGATAGTAACACTAAAGAGAATGCCATTTCATTGTTACAAAGAGAAGCACACTCAAACAATTTTATTCTCAAACCGAAATTTGATAGAAGGAAATTTATTGACGATTATATTTTATTTGGTGAAAAGGATGTAAACAAAGTTTTAAACAATATCAAAAGAGCATCAAACTTTGAGTTAGACGCTAGAAAAGAAGTAGCACAAGGAATAGTTACACCACAAGATGCCGTCAATAAAAAATCCTCTGAAAAACTAGGTATTCTAAAAGGAACAGGAATTTTTGTTTTAAACACCAAAGAGCTAGATGATTTAGAATTAGATGACAAAGAGAAGCAATTGATTAAGCCATTATTTTACTCTAATCAAATTGAAAAGTATTATCTCAATAAAGAAAATACACATTGGATAATTTACACTTCAAGTGCTTATAAAGAGAAAAATTCTTTGGACAACTATCCAAATATTAAAATGCATTTGGACAGATTTCAACCTGTCATAACATCGTCCAATAAACCTTATGGACTGCATCGAGCAAGAAAAGAAGATTTTTTCAAGGGTGAAAAAATAATTTCGCTAAGAAAATGTAGTGAACATCCAACTTTTTCATTAACAGAGATTGATTCTTATGTGTTACAATCTTATTACCTTATCAAGTCAAAGCGAATTAACTTGAAGTATCTCACAGGTTTACTAAATTCAAGACTTGTTAAATTTTGGTTGCTTCACAAAGGGAAAATGCAAGGTTCAAATTTTCAAGTGGATAAAGAACCACTATTAAACATTCCAATAGTAAAACCTAAAAAGGATTTTATTAAGTCGGTTGCAGCTTATGTTGAAGATGTTATCCAAACGAAGGAGCAAAGGGAATCGGCTACTATTTCATCAGACATAGATTTTTACGATAGAAAAATCAAAAATCTGGAAAACCAGATAGACCAATTAGTCTATGAAATCTATGACTTAGAACCAGACGATATCGCAATCGTTCAGAGAGTTTAATATTAAACGGTTGGACTAAAAAAACTGCTAACGTCCACTTCAAGGGCGTTAGCAATTTTTTTAAGAGTTAAGATGGTTGCGTTTTGTCTTCCATTCTCTATTGCAGACAAATTAGGCTTGTCCATATCAATTATAGCACAGACATCCATTTGAGACATTTCTTTTTCTCGTCTTAATCTGGCAATATTCTGACCTACCTTTTCTAAATAGTTTTTATCTGAATTTTTCACCACCGTAAAGTGCGTATTACATCTTTACATAGGGTTATGATATATAATAACCATTTTTTATATTTGTAAAAAACACTATAAATGAATTTTGAACAAAAATTTGGACACGGTAAAAAATACGAATTTCGTCCTGCTCCAAAAGTAGGAGAGTTAAATTCTCTTACTGATGAGGAGATTCAAAAGGTCAAAGACTATATGCGCACAAAAAAAGAAATAGGTGCAAATAAATATCAATATACAAACGATGAAAATCAGTTTATTGAAAAATATATGCAAGATGAAAAGCTTAGTTTCAACAAATCAAAATCCCGTGGTAGTGGATGGATGAAATTTTTCATTATTGTTGGAGGAATAGCAGGTTTATTTCTAGTAGCTCATTATTTTGATAGTACTATGTACGAGGATGATATCTTTGATAATGGTAAGGACAAATCAGAATGGGGATTAGCAGATTGGAAGGCTAAAGCAGACTTTGAAGCTGAAAAATTCTACAAGTGTGCTAAAGATTACGATTACTCGCAAAACTCGGGATATGAGTATTGCTCAAAGGATTATCAACGAGCGTGGATTTTTTATAGAGATTATCTTAACAACCGTGCTAATTTACCTACTAGCGAAATATCCCAGTTAAAAGACTATTGGAATACAGTAAGCGAAAAGACAGTCGAGAGAATTTCTAGTCAAATAGACCGCAATGAAAATTCTAGAAGGAATAAGAAATACTAATCTGAATCGGTCATATCAATCATAACAAAAATTGCTTTTCCCGTATCCCATAAAATCTGAACAGAGTTTATAAATACACAGATAAGAATCACCTCTAAACCAAAGTCAAAATATTTTGCGTACTCTAGTTTTTCGGTTATCTGGCTGTCAATGATTATTAGCAAGGCAATTGCAACAACTATCAAAATAATTTGCTCTTTCAATGAATCCAGAAGTGATTTAGAAATAGGTTTTAAGTCCAGATGAGGGTTTTCTTTTTTTATATCCTGCATTTTGGACACTACCAAACCAGAAGTAGCGGTATTGATAGCTAAAAGGGTTAATTGAACAGTTATAAGATTATCTAAGAGATAATTAACTAGATAGTCATTAGCTAAGAAAAATGATAGCAGATTTATTATCAGACCTAAGACTAGGTATAGGGCAATATCTTTTATTTGGTCTAACATTCTCTATTCTACAATATCTTTCCAAACCTTTATGATTTGTTCTGGTGAGCCTTTGAGTTGAAGCTCATTGATTTTTTTGGTTTTAGCCATATTTTTCGTCTTGATTCTACTTTTTAAGCCTAATACTTTCATAGTGATGTTTCCTCCACCTTCACTAGAGTAGCTAACCAGTCCCTCAACTTGCTTATTCTTTTTATCAATATTCTCTAAAACACCTTGTTCGGGAGCGGAGAGTTTCACGTGTGTTTTATGACTATTAGTATTCTGGATGAGTGGTTTTAATGTAGCCTTAATTGATTGTGAAATTCTAGACATATTAGGCTTTATGATTTCAAAATCAATTAGCTTAATACGCCCTTCATACTTATTAGCCACATTCCAAAACTTGTTTTCCTCAAAAATTTGCTCTAGCTCAATACTTAGGCTATTTTGATTAAGATACTTGTTGAAAATTTTCAATATTGCATTTTTGGTAACGGTGGTTGTGCTAAATGCTTCTGTATTATGGCTAATACCTATTTTCTGTACATCGTCATTTAAGTTAATTGCTAAATAAACATAAGGTTCAGTATTTTCTATTATCTCTTTAAAATCTTTGTAAATGATAGTTTTCTTTGGGTTTGCTATCCTAAATAGGAAACTATCATCCTCCTGACTAAATAATTCTAGCGGAACGCCAGTATTTAGATTTTGTAAATCCTTTACAAAATCATTAAACACTTCATTTTTCTTGTTTACTAAATCTTCATAGGTGATTTGTTCACCAAAAAGAGAGGTCTGTTTTGTAGTAATTGGTAAAAGATGAAATCTAAAAATATCGAACTTTAATGCTTTATCCATAATGTAAAATTATTGTATAAAGATAGACAGAATAAAATAAGATGTACTATGTATCAATTTAAGACTACAATTATAACGTGATACATTTTGACATCTAAGAAAACGCTATTATTAAACTTTATAGTGTACTAAATAAAACCACCCTAAATTTGGCACATTAAATTAAACCTGGTATATTTGTATCAAAGTAATTTAGTTATGAAGGCACGCTATAATCGCATAAGTACAGCAAATCAAAATTTAGAACGTCAATTAGCAAAACAAGCTAAAGGTGAAACCATCTACAACGATGTTATTAGTGGGTCGGTACTTTTCAATAAAAGACCAAAAGGTCAGGAACTTACAGAAGATATTAAATCTGGAAAAATAACTTACGTATCTGTTTCTAGTATTGATAGACTTGGTAGAAATCTCATAGATATATTACAAACGGTTCAATTTTTTACTGATAATGGTGTTAATCTAATGGTCGATAATCTGGGTATTACTAGCCTCATTGATGGAAAACCGAACAGCACCTTCAATCTCATAATAAGTGTTATGGGTAATGTAGCACAGATGGAACGTGAGACTTTACTTGAACGTCAGCGTGAAGGTATTGCAATCGCAAAAGCAAAAGGTACTTACAAAGGTCGTGTTCGTGGTTCTGTTGAAGCTAAAGAAGATTTTTTATCTAAATATCCAGATGTAATTAAATCTTTAAAAAAGGGTAATTCTCTTAGAGACACAGCTAAAATTTCTGAATGTTCACTAGGAACAGTACAAAAGGTTAAACAGTATTTAAAAACTGCTTAACCTATCTGCTCTATTCTTTTCCTAATAGCTTCAATCTCTTTACGCAGTTGGAGCTTTTTTAGTTCATTCTGGATATTAGCTTTCTTCTCTGGACTATCCGAAAGCGATAACTCTTTTTGCTTTAATTGTATTTTTTCATCTATTTCCATTTTTAAAAATTTTAGTGAACGGGTCTGATTGAATCACTTATATTGCTATTAATATCAAGGAATTTGATAAAATATAGTCCCATCTATACCCGTACAGTAACGTACATTTAGGTACAAAAAATTGTAAAAAAATTTTTCTTTCATTCTGACCGTTACTTATTGGCAATCTTTTTTCCTGTTTGTAAGAGAGGTTATCTCTGGTGCAATTGTAGGTTGAAGTAGGCAGTCCTTACCTTATCATAATTTTTATGTTTATCCCATAGAGTTAATAATGATTCAAGCTCAAACAATAGGTTTAATTGATTGGTGTCGTTTAAAAAGTTGTACTCTCTTAAAAGAACCTCTTTTGAGGTATCAGCATCAGATTCATAATTTATCAGCACAAATTCTTTAAGTAGAAAATGCAATCTTGGGTTATTTTCTAGTGTTTCCATAGTTTTAATTTTTTATTTCTATTATTTTATTACCCTCTTTGGTGATATAATTTTTCCAGCCTTCAAGGTCATATACAGGTACTTCTTTGTACCCTACTTTAGAGAATCCTAGTCTTAAATTCTCAATCAGTTTTCTTTTTGTTTTACAGTTGGTAAATGAATGTACGTGGGTCTTGTCAGTCTTCAAACCTTTTTCAATAGTGTAGTAAAATTCCAAATCGTTTAATCCTGTCCTATCGCACACCCAATTCATAACCGTTTCAACATCTTTATTGGTGTAATCATTATTGAAGGTTACTGTTAAAGCATAATAAGGTTGTTTTTGTTTTCTTTGCCTTTTAAATAATGGCAAAGCCAAATGATGTACAAGCCATTGACCTTCACTATCCTTTTCTATTCTATTATTAAACTTACCAGAATCCTTTAACTGTTTAATCTTGGTTCTAACATATCTAGAGGTAATTTTATACATTTTACTTATTTCGTGTACTCTGTAATATTCCTTTTCCATTTCTCTTTGTTATATAGTGAAACCATAAGCCAGTAAGTTTAAAACCCTGCTTTGATTCCTTATTTTTAAATAAATAGTACGAGGGAAATAAAAAAACCCATCAGAAACTATTTTTTATTAAAGAATGGACAATTTGAATGAATAAGTCAATAGGTAAACTTCAACACTTTCCAAATTGCAACAGAAAAAACTTGAGGTCAAAGGTTTTTTTATATATAATTGCTTTAGGACGATAAATAAGGGATGCACAGGTAATAACCCGAAATATTTACTCCTCTAGGTCTGTGCAAAAAGTAATCAAGTAGTACAATGGAAAAGTTACTAACCTCTAAAGAGGTGAAAGAGCTTTTGGGTATTAAAAGCGATACTACCCTAATAAGAATGGAGCATGAAGGGTATATCAAGTACAAGATGAGAATAGGAAACCGAAAGAGGTATTGTCCTGTACATATCCGACAAAAGCTAGGTCAATAAAGTCAAGGAGCGGGCTGCTCCTTTTCTTTTAGACCTATATTCCGCTGTAAAAAACGCTGTTAAAAAATAAAACCCTTGCAATCTATTGACTACAAGGGAATTACATTTTTAAAAGTGGTACCTCCAGGAATCGAACCAGGGACACATGGATTTTCAGTCCATTGCTCTACCAACTGAGCTAAGGTACCTTTTGCTCTAAAGCGGTGGCAAATTTACATAATTTTATTTTTGTCAAAAGCTTTTTGCTATTTATTTTTAGTTTTTTTTAATTCTACTTAATTATTTCCAATATTCGTTCTAATGCCATACCTCTAGATCCTTTTATGAGCATTACAGATTCTTGCGTTTTGTCCATTTTAAATTGTTTAATAAAGCTCTCGAGGTTCTCAAATAATTGAGCTTGCTCACACTTTACCTTTGAAAACGCTTGGCCAATTAAGTATGTTTGGTCTATTTGAAGTTGTTGTGTTAATTCAGCAATATTTTGATGTTCTTTGGTTGTGTATTTTCCCAATTCAAACATATCGCCCAGAATGGCTATTTTCTGATTTTCTGATTGTTTGCTTAGGTTTTTTAAAGCAACAACCATACTGCTAGGGTTTGCGTTGTAAGCGTCTAAAATGATTTTTAAGTGCCCTGTCTGAATAACCTGTGATCGATTGTTTGTAGGACTGTATTGAGATATACCTTTTATAATTTTAGCTGTGCTCATATTGAAAACTTGTCCTACAGCAGCAGCGAGTAGTATATTGTGATAATTGTATTCACCTACTAATTGTGTGTCGCATTGTAGGTCTTCAAATTCTAGACTGATGTAGGGTTCAGCTTTGATAAGCTTACTATCGCTACTTGTTAAAAAGCGCTCAATTCCATAAGATCTTTTTAATTGTTCTTTGTCCCAGTGACCTACAATCGCTGTTTTATTATGGATTCTTAAATGGTCAAATAACTCACTTTTTCCTTTTATTATATTTTCTTCACTTCCAAATCCTTCTAAGTGAGCTTTTCCATAATTTGTAATCAGTCCATAATCGGGTAGAGCGATGCTGGAAAGTAATTTTATTTCTTTCAAATGATTAGCGCCCATTTCAACAATTCCTATCTCTGTAGAGCTATCAAAGCTTAAAAGAGTTAATGGTACGCCTATATGATTATTTAAATTACCTGCCGTTCCTTTAACATTGAATTGTTGACTTAGAACGGATAGTGTTAATTCTTTAGTCGTGGTTTTCCCATTGCTTCCTGTTAATGAGATGATGGGTATATTTAATTTTTTCTGTGAAAGGTTGCTAGATCTTGTAGATTTTTTAAAGTGTCCTCTACTACAGTAACTCTAGGGTTTTTGTCCCATTTGTGATCGTTAGATATTGCATGAAGAGCACCTTTATCTAGTGCCTGTTCTATGTATTGATTACCATTAAAATTTTCTCCAATTAACGCATAAAATATCTGACCTTTTTTTATTCTTCTAGTGTCAGTCTGTATGCCATTGCTGCTTAAAAATAATTGATATAATTCTTCCATAAAATAGCTGCATAAAAAAGCCCTTAAAAATAAGGGCTTCTTTTTAAATTAATAAAGAGTCACAAGAATTAATTGCGAGGTCTTTTGTTTTTCTTAGACTTAGATCCAACACGAGACATCGCACAACGGAAACCAAGATCATCTTTAGCCATGTCCTGTGGATAGAATCTACGAGACGCTGGGTCTAACCAGTAAGCTCTATCTCTCCAAGATCCACCTTTGATAACACGTACTTCGTTATCAATTAGAGTTGTTCTAGTGTTTTCTTGATCGTATTGTCTATCAAGAGTTCCTAATGAATCTGATTCTACAGTGTGAAGTGGAGAGTCATACATTCTTTTGTTGTCTGCTAGTTGATCAGTGTTGTCAAAATATTTAGAAGAACGACGATCACCATCACGGAAGTCGCGGTTATCACTTCTGTCAAAGTTAGTTCTTAAATAAGTCTCGTTTTCATCAACTTCTACTTGTTGAATCTCACCAGGTAATGCACGTGCAATCGTCTTACCATTACTTAAGGTATCGTATACTATAGAATCAGCTTCTACAACAGCAATCATTCCATCAGCACCTATTTTGTTTTTTGTGTATTGGTTACCACGATAGTAGTTAAAGTCGTTAAATTCATCATCAACGATAGGACGGTAAACGTCAGCTACCCATTCAGATACGTTACCAGCCATGTCGTAAACACCAAAGTCGTTAGGCTCATAAGACATAACCTCTGCAGTGATATCAGCTCCGTCATCACTCCATCCAGCTATACCACCATAATCTCCATCACCTTGCTTAAAGTTAGCCATGTGATCTCCACGTGTTTGACGCTTACCACTACGTGTGTATTGTCCATCCCATGGATATTTTTTTCTACCGCGATATGCGTTATATTCTCTTTGAGAAACTTCAGCAAGTGCTGCATATTCCCATTCTGCTTCAGTCGGTAGTCTATATCCAGGTAAGATGATACCGTCTTTACGAGTTACATATAATCCGGATGCCTCGCCACCGCCGTCACCTTGCTTTGCAGCTTTTTGTGTTTTTCTTTTTTCTAGAGATTCACTTCTTTTTCCACCACGCGTTTTCTCATCGTCTCCACCGTAAGCTAGAGTAGGTGCGTTTAGATAAGTCTCAGTGCTGAATGTTGAGCCAGCCTCTTGATTTGCAAGTGCATCTTTAGCAGTATAGCCTTCTTGATTAAGAATTAATTCATTTACACGGTCTGTTCTCCATTCAGAGAATTCAACTGCCTGGATCCATGTAACACCTACCACAGGATAATTTTGGTATGCTGGGTGACGTAAGTAGTTCTTAGTCATTTCTTCATTAAATCCTAGTCGGTTTCTCCATACCAGAGTGTCAGGCACTGCACCATTATAGATGTTACGATATTCTTCATCTTCAGGTGGAAAAACTCCTTTAATCCAATCCAGCATTTCTAAATACATACCGTTAGTAACCTCAGTTTCATCAATGTAGAAAGACTGAACGTGTTGCTGGTTAGGAGTGTTGTTCCAGTCATGCATCGGGTCATCTTTAACGCGACCCATTGTAAATGTTCCACCTTCAACAAATACTAATCCTGGTCCAGTTTCCTGCTCCTTATATTTAGTATTTAATTCAAAACCACCGTTTTTACCGGTAACGTCCCATCCAGTTCCTCGAGATGTGCTAGAATAATCGTTTCCACCACCACCACAGCTCACTAGTGCCACACCAGCGATTAGTGTAAATACTGCTTTTAATGCAAAGTACTTCTTCATTTTAAGATATTATTTTGAAAAATGTCTCGCAATATAACAACTTCGGCGAAAACCAAAAGCATAAATTGTTAATATTCCCATTACATTTGTCGTTCCATGGTTTTAAACGAGCTTGAATCCTCTTTATTACATGAGTGTTCACATTATTTTTAAGTTTTTATTTTTTATACTAGAATTTATAAACAGACGTTATCGGTTTGATGAGATATATTTATTTACTTATTTTTAGTTTACCTTTTTTCTTAATGGCTCAAGGCCAAAGAGAAGAGTTGAAATGGCAGACTGCTGTTAATCAGTCCATAGGTGATTATAATGTCTTAATACCTTATTTTGAAAACGGTTATCAATTTAATGGGAACCAAATTTGGTTCTCCAAATCGATAGAAACGACTTCAATGGTCGATGAGTCTAGTTTAGTATTAGAAAATCTGCAAACTGAGGTCATTACTAATAGTGAATTAGCAAGTCTGGACAAAGAATATATTGTAAATGGATTGCAGTATAATTTGAAGAATGCGCTTTCGCGAAAGCGAAACTATGCACAGATTAGAGTTTCTCCTATTTATAAAGACGGAAACGAGTATCGTAGGGTTTTATCTTTTACTCCAGTATTTACGGATGGAATTCCAATATTTACTACTAAATCAACTAATTATGGTAATTCTTTACTTACTTCAGGCGATTGGTACCGATTTAAAGTAGAGAATACTGGAGTGCACAGAATAACGAGATCATTTTTAAGTAATTTAGGAATGGATATCAGTAACGTAGATCCTCGTAATATTAAGATTTATGGTAATGGTGGTCCATCGCTTCCGTTGGTTAATTCGCAAACGATAGCCTATGATCCAGCAGAGATTGCTATTAAGATAAACGGTGAAGCAGATGGAAGTTTTGATGCTGGAGATGAGATTTTATTCTATGCTACGGCCGCAAATACAGAGTATGTTCAAGAAAATGATAGTCATATTAATCCATATACCGATGATTCTTTTTATTACATCACTGTAAGTACGGGAAATGGGAAACGTATTTTACCCTTTGTACAGCCGGTAGGAACGCCAGCTGTTACATATGACTATTTTCATGCAAGACAGCACCACGAAATAGATGAAAGAAACATAGGTCAAATAGGTAGAATATGGTATGGTGAGCGATTTGATTTTGAACCAGAACAAACCTTTGAATTTGAATTTGAGAATGTAATTGCAACTAGGCCTTCAAGGTTAAAAGTGGTTACTGGTGCTATATCAGATATAGATAGTTCTTTTAATTGTGAAGTTAACGGTGTTAGTGCAGGAGCTATAACTCATTTCGGTCTAGCAGGAGCTAATACGGTGGTTTCTAGAAGAGGACAATTGATTGCAAATAACCTTACAATTTCTACTGATGACGTTGATGTGAAAATTATTTTTAATAATTCTGGAAATCCTGGTGCTGAAGGTTATCTAGATTATATTGAGCTAGAGGTACCTCAATTTCTAGTAGGGATAAATGAGTCATATAGATTTAGAAATACTGATGCCGCCTTGCAACCTGGAGTTGTGAGGTTTCAGTTTTCGAGCTCTAGTGATATTTCTGAGGTATGGAATGTCACAGATCCTTATAACGTCACAACGGTACTTAATAATGCCGGTGATGCTAATTTCTCATTTGTAGATAATGGTGGTGAGGTTAAAGAATATCTAGCTGTGGATGCAAGCAATGTGTTCAATCCGATTGCCGTTTCTAATAGACGTGTTGCAAATCAAAATTTAAAAGGAACCATCTTTTTAAATAGTGCAGGTAGTTTTGTAGATGTAGATTATCTGATTATTACACCAGATTTTTTAAAATCTGAAGCTCAACGCCTAGCAAATTACCATATCACGAGTTCTAACCTGAATACTAAAGTGGTAACTCTTCAAGAGATATATAATGAGTTTTCTGAAGGTGAACAAGATATAGCGGCCATCAGAAATTTTGTAAAATATGTTTATGATAATGCTTCGACGCCTGCAAATAGAGTCAAGTACTTAAACATGTTTGGTGATGCAAGTTTTGATTATAAAGACCGTATATCTGTTAGAGAAAATATTGTTCCTTCATTTCTAACAGCTGAGGCCACGTCGCTTACACAGTCTTATGTGACAGATGACTTTTTTACATACATGAATCCTAATGAAGGAAATGTAGCTACTAATAACTTGATGGACCTAGCGGTAGGACGTATGATTGTTACTGATATCACTCAGGCAAGGGAAATGGTTGATAAAGTAATAAGCTATACTGCACAACCAGCTTTTGAAAGATGGCGTAATGATGTGGTGTTGATAGGAGATGATATTGATGATCCGCAAACGGATAGTAATCTTCAGGTAAATGTTAATGATCTGGCAGATCAAATAGAACTGAATAGGCCTGATTATAACGTGCGTAAAATTATCATGGACAGTTATCAGCAGTTAAGTACGGCGGGAGGATTTAGGTATCCTGATGTTGTCGATGATGTAAAAAATGCTTTTGAGCGAGGTTCATTAGTTATTAATTATTTTGGTCATGGAAATGAAGATGGGCTTGCTCAAGAATTTATTATTACACAATCATCTGTTGAGAATCTACGTAATCCAAATAATTTACCACTATTCATAACGGTGACATGTGAATTTACAAGATTTGATAATCCTTTAAGACCAAGTGGCGGCGAAAAAGTATTTCTCAATCCAGATGGCGGTGCTATAGGTTTAGTAGCAACTAACCGTTTGATATTTATTTCTACAGGAGTGACTTTAAATCGTACTCTTGATCAGTATCTATTCTCATATAATAATGCGCAAGCAATATCAATGGCTGAATCCCTAAGACTTGCAAAAGTAGATCAAGCGCTAAATAACGACGCGACTAGAAGGGTTGTTGCGTTTATAGGTGATCCAGCTTTAAAACTTGCTATACCAGATCCACGTGTTGTGTTAACTGCTGTGAATGGAAATCCTATTGCGGTAAATACTGATGTTTTAAGGGCTCTAGATCCTGTAGTGTTGAGTGGTGAGGTGCAAGATTTACAGGGTAATTTAATACCTAATTATAATGGTCAGGTCTCAGTAACTGTTTTTGATAAAGAAATTGATCGTACAACCTTGGGGAATGATAATGCTAGGGATACAAACGGTCAATTAATTCTATTAGACTTTAAGCAGCAAGGCGAGGTTCTTTTTAGAGGTCAGGCTACAGTTACTAATGGTTTGTTTGATGTTAACTTTATAATGCCTTTAGATACTCAAGTTCCAATTGGTAATGGAAGAATTTCTTTCTATGCAAAAAGAGATGGTGTACAGGAAGATAAAAACGGCTATAATTTAGATGTGCGCATCGGTGGTGTAAATACTGCTGCGCCAGCTGATGATATAGGGCCAGAAATTGATCTTTACATGAATGACATTAATTTTGTAAATGGTGGAATTACAGATGAGAATCCATTTATTCTTGCTTTTTTGAGTGATGATAATGGTATAAACACAGCTAGTGGTATAGGTCACGATATTACAGCAACATTAGATGGTAATGATGTAGATCCGTTTATTCTCAATGACTATTATGAGGCAGATGTTGATAATTTTGCTCGGGGACAGGTTTATTTTCCTCTTAGAGATTTAGAGCCTGGATTACATACCTTAAAGTTAAAGGCTTGGGATACTTATAATAATTCAGCAGAGCAAGAGATTCAGTTTGTAGTAGCAGAAAACGATAACATAAAACTAGAACGCGTTCTTAATTATCCTAATCCGTTTACTACCTATACAGAGTTTTGGTTCAACCATAATCGACCATTTGAACCGTTAGACGTTCAAGTGCAGGTCATGACTATTTCTGGAAAAGTGGTGTGGAGTAAAAATCAGTCTGTAACAACTACTGGATTTACATCTAGAGAAATCACTTGGGATGGTACAGATGATTTTGGTCAGCGATTAGGAAAAGGTGTTTATATTTATAAGATAACTGTAAAATCTACGTTATCTAACCAGCAAACGAGTAAGGTAGAAAAACTAGTCATTCTATAAACTCGTAGGTTTAACATATATTTGTTTCAGATTAATAAGCATTGATGAAAAAAGTTTTTTTAGTATTTATCGCTTTGATTTTAGCGGTTCCTAGCATAAGTAACGCTCAAGATAACGATACAAGGGTGATAACCACCGCATTACCATTTTTAAGAATTGCAGGAGATGCACGTGCTGCTGGTTTAGGTGACATGGGTGTTGCTACCAGTCCAGACGCTTGGTCTCAACAATGGAATCCTTCCAAATATGCATTTGGGTTACGTGAACATAAATTTGGTGTAGCTTATACTCCATATTTAGGTAATCTTGTAAATGACATAGCAATTGCACAGCTGGTATATGCAAATCGTATTAATGATAATAGTGCCTTTGCTGGAAGTTTGAGATATTTCAGTCTAGGAAGTATTACTTTAAGACAAGATCAAAATGATCCTGGTCGTGAGGAAAGCCCTAATGAATTTATCTTAGATGGAACTTATTCATTAAAACTGTCAGAGCAATTTGCACTTGCCGTAACAGGTCGCTTTTTACGTAGTGATTTAAGAATACAAGGTGTAGATAGTGACGCTAGCGCAGCAAATAGTTTTGGAGTAGATATATCTGGTTATTATCAATCAGAAGAATTAGCTCTTGCAGATTTTAATGGTCGCTGGAGAGGTGGATTTAATATCTCTAATATAGGTCCTAAAGTATCATATGATGAAGGTGGTCAAGAGAATTTCATTCCTACTAATCTTGCATTAGGTGGTGGATTTGATTTTATACTTAATGATGGTTTTAGTAAGATAGGTGTCACTGCCGAGGTGAATAAACTTCTTGTGCCTACGCCACCGATAAGAGAAGATGGAGATGAAAATAATAATGGAGTCTCTAGAGAGATTATATCAGGTCAAGATGATGATGTCACTTTTATCAACGGTATATTCCAATCCTTTGGTGATGCGCCTGGAGGATTCAGTGAAGAACTAAGAGAATTTACTTGGGCATTAAGTGCAGAGTATACTTATGATGATAGTTTTGCATTACGTGCTGGATATTTTAATGAAGCAGATGACAAAGGAGCTCGTAAATTTCTTGCTATGGGAGCTGGATTTGAATTTTCTTCTATAGGAATCGATCTATCCTATTTATTCTCAACCAGTCGTGTAAGAAGTCCTTTAGAAGGTACACTTAGATTTGGCTTGACCTTCAATTTTGGAGACGAGTATACAGAATACTAGATCGCTTGAAAAAGATAGAAATACATACCACGCTAGAAGCTTATGATGATATGTCTGAGCTTGATGGCAACGTGCATTCATTAATGCAACAATCCATAACTGCACGTCACAATGCATATGCGCCATATTCAAATTTTACAGTTGGCTGTGCAATTCTCTTAGAGAATGGTGAAGTCATAACTGGTAACAATCAAGAAAATGCAGCCTACCCGTCTGGATTATGTGCAGAGCGTGTGGCTATCTATTCAGCAGGAGCGAAATTCCCTGGAGTGGCAATAAAAATGATGGCGCTAACAGCTAGTCCAGTAGATGATTCACTTACTATTCCAGTACCGCCATGTGGAGCTTGTAGACAGGCAATTGCAGAGTATGAGAATAGACAGCAAGATCCTATTCCTATTTATTTTATGGGAGCTTCAGGTACCGTTGTTAAGTCAGATTCACTAAAAGATTTACTGCCATTGATCTTTGATAAGAGCTATCTATAACGTTTTCGGACATTTTTAACCCTTCAATAGGTTTTTCATTACCCTTTTTTGGTCTATTTTTGCTTTCAGCTGTGAAAGTTAAGTAGTACTATTGTTGTATTAATTCGCTTTCGCGAAAGCGCACTTAAAACAACCACTTAAATGAAAAAAGTCACTAAAGACGTACTTCTCAATTGGTATGAGGAGATGCTTTTCTGGAGAAAGTTTGAAGATAAACTAGCACAAGTTTACATACAACAGAAAGTTCGTGGATTCCTTCACCTGTATAATGGACAAGAAGCAATTCTTGCCGGTTCTCTACACGCGATGGACCTTACTAAGGATAAAATGATTACAGCATATCGTAATCACGTGCAACCTATAGGTATGGGAGTAGATCCTAAAAGAGTCATGGCAGAGCTTTATGGAAAAGCAACAGGAACATCTCAAGGTTTAGGTGGATCTATGCATATTTTTTCAAAAGAACACCGTTTCTATGGTGGTCATGGTATTGTAGGAGGACAAATTCCTCTAGGTGCTGGAATTGCTTTTGGAGATAAATATCATAACGTTGATGCTGTTACCTTAACCTTTTTTGGAGATGGAGCAGCCCGTCAAGGTTCCTTACATGAGGCATTCAATCTGGCTATGTTGTGGAATTTACCAGTAGTTTTCTGTGTTGAAAATAATGGATATGCGATGGGAACTAGTGTAGAAAGAACTGCAAATCATACTGATATTTGGAAATTAGGATTAGGTTATGAAATGCCATGTGGTCCTGTGGATGCAATGGATCCAGAAAAAGTTGCAGAGGCTATGTCTGAAGCAATAGAAAGAGCTCGATCAGGTGGTGGACCGACTTTCCTAGAATTAAAGACCTATAGATATAGAGGTCACTCTATGAGTGACGCGCAACACTATCGTACTAAAGACGAAGTAGCAGAATATCAAAAAATAGATCCTATTACTCAAGTCAAAGATCGTTTAATGAAAGATCACGGTGTGAGTGAAGATGACATTAAAGTAATAGATAAGAGAGTGAAAGCACGTGTTGCAGAATGCGAGAAATTTGCAGAAGATTCTCCTTATCCAGAAAAGAGCGTTATGTACGACGCTGTTTATGAGCAAGAAGATTATCCATTTTTACCAGCAAAATCATAATTCATGGCAGAGATTGTAAACATGCCACGATTGAGCGACACCATGGAAGAAGGTGTGGTTGCAGCGTGGTTGAAAAACGTAGGAGATAAGGTTGAAGAAGGTGATATCCTTGCCGAAATTGAAACAGATAAAGCAACTATGGAATTTGAATCATTCCAGAGCGGTGTCTTGTTGCATATTGGTGTTCAAGAAGGAGAAACAGCTCCTGTAGACCAGTTATTATGTATCATTGGTGAAGAAGGAGAGGATATATCTGATCTTTTAAATGGCGATAGTAGTAACTCTAGTAATAGTGAAGAAGTAAGTTTAGAAAAGGAAGAGTCTAGTGATACTTCTAGTAATAATGCTTCTAATACTGAAATGCCTGAAGGTGTTATTATAGTAACTATGCCACGTCTTAGTGATACAATGGAAGAAGGTACTGTCGCCTCTTGGTTAAAATCAGAAGGTGACGCTGTTGAAGAAGGCGACATTCTTGCTGAAATTGAGACCGATAAAGCTACTATGGAGTTTGAGTCATTTAATTCAGGTACTTTACTTAAAATAGGTATTCAAGAAGGAGAAACAGCAAAGGTTGATGCGTTATTAGCAATCATAGGTCCTGCTGGTACAGATGTCTCTGGTATTGATATGGATGAAAATGCTAAGGCACCAGCTCCAAAAAAGGAAACTAAGAAAGAAGAAGCTCTAAAATCTGAAGCGAAAAAAGAGGCAGCGCCAGCTGCATCTCATTCAAGTTCAACTACGAGTTCAAGTTCAAATTCTTCAGGTAGAATATTTGCTTCACCACTTGCTAAGAAAATGGCACAAGATAAGGGAATCGACTTAAGTCAAGTTTCTGGATCAGGTGAAAATGGACGTATTGTTAAAAGTGATATAGAGAACTTTAAGCCTAGTGCAGGTGGAAATGCAGCAGCAAGTTCATTTGTAGCAGTAGGTACTGAGACTTTTGAAGAAATTCCTAATTCTCAAATGCGTAAAACAATTGCTAAGCGTTTAGGCGAGTCTAAGTTTACAGCGCCACATTACTATCTAGGTTTAGATCTAGATATGGATAATGCAATTGCAAGTAGAAAAGCTATTAATGAATTGCCAGATACAAAAATAAGCTTTAACGATATGGTAATTAAAGCGGCAGCAATGGCGTTAAGATTACATCCTAAAGTAAATACACAGTGGACAGATAAGAATACCATCGTGGCAAAGCATATCCATGTAGGTGTTGCCGTAGCTGTTGATGATGGACTTCTAGTGCCAGTATTACCATTTGCAGATCAGATGAGTATGCAACAAATAGGGGCAAAAGTGAGAGAATTAGCAGGTAAGGCTCGTAATAAAAAATTACAGCCAGATGAAATGCAAGGTAGTACGTTTACCATCTCTAATTTGGGAATGTTTGGTATTACAGAGTTTACTTCGATCATTAATCAACCTAATAGTGCGATCATGTCGGTAGGCGCAATCGTCCAAAAGCCAGTCGTGAAGAATGGTCAGATCGTAGTAGGTAACGTGATGAAAATTACACTGGCTTGTGATCATAGAACAGTAGATGGTGCAACAGGTGCAGCATTTTTACAGACTTTTAAATCATATATAGAAAACCCTATAGTAATGTATGTATAACATTATTAAATTCTAACTTAGAAAGCCGAATCATAGATTCGGCTTTTTTTATGTTTGAACTCAAAGTGATTAGATTTAAAAAATGTTCTGAAAACGGGAAGCTCAGATATCAAAATCCCTATATTTAAACTTTAAAATTATACCATGAAGAGAATCTTATTTACACTTACCGTAGCCGTTTTAATAGCTAGTTGTGGTAGTCAAAGCACTAAGGTGGCTAAGCTAGAGAAGGTAACAGGTACCATGTCTAACGTCTTACCTAAAGTTATAATACCCAAAGCAAATTCATCTCAAATTGCAGCAGATGTTGCTTTTCTAGCTAGTGATGATTTACAAGGTAGAGATACAGGATCAGAAGGGATTCTAGAAGCAGCAAAATATTTGCAAAATAGACTGCATGAAATAGGATTGCAACCTTATAAAGGTGACTTCTTTGATGATTTTGACGCAAAAGGCGCCAAAGCGTTTAATGTGGTAGGTATGTTGCCAGGTACAGATGGTGTTTTAAAAGATGAAATAGTTGTAATTGGTGCACACTACGATCATATTGGTTTTATGAAAGCGGTAGCAGGCGATAGTCTTGCAAATGGCGCAAATGATAATGCTACAGGAACTGCGAGCGTTCTTGCCATTGCTCAAGCATTAAGGCAAATAGACTTTAATAGAAGAACGGTTGTTTTTGCATTATTCTCAGCAGAAGAGAAAGGACTTTTAGGCTCTAAGCATCTAGCAAAACGTATGAAAGCCGAAAAAGAAAATGTAGTAGCCATGCTCAACTTTGAGATGATTGGTACACCTATGGTAGGTCGTGAGTATATAGCTTACATCACTGGACATGATAAGTCTAATATGGCTAGCGTTTTTAATAAAGCAAATACGAGTCGATTAGTAACTGGTAAGTTAGATAAAGCGGTAGAGTATAATCTATTCATGCGATCAGATAATTATCCATTTTTTAATGAATTTCAGGTGCCTGCACAAACTTTCAGTACGTTTGACTTTACTAATTTTAAATACTATCACCAGCCAGGTGATGAAGTATCAGAGGTAAACGCTCCACATATGGCTGCTGTAGTTGACGCAGTAATGCCTGGTATCATGGCGGTGGTAAATGATGAACGTCTTAAAATGATGGCAAATGAATAAAAATATTGTCATCACAGGTACCAGTCGCGGTATAGGATTTGAACTAGCACAATTGTTAGCTGGTGCTGGGCATCAGGTAATTACGCTTTCGCGAAAAACAAGTTCCATAGAGGCCTTAGAACGCAATAGTATCATGTCTTTATCTTGTGATCTAACAAGTGAAGAAAGTATTACCGAATCTGCAAAAGCCATTCTAGCAAATTGGGATCACATAGATATCTTGATTCATAATGCAGGTATGCTTGTGAATAAATCCTTTGAAGAATTAACTCCATTAGATTTTCAGAACTGTTATGCAGTGAATGTTTTTGGAGTAGCATCATTAACGCAAAAGTTATTGCCTGTATTGACTAAGGAATCTCATGTTGTTGCTATTAGTTCCATGGGTGGAATTCAAGGTAGTGCAAAGTTTCCTGGTCTTGCCGCTTATTCAAGTGCAAAAGCCGCCGTAATCACTCTTTTTGAACTTCTTGCCGAAGAATATAAAGAAAACGGACCATCATTTAATACACTTGCTCTAGGAGCAGTTCAAACGGAGATGCTAGAAGAAGCGTTCCCAGGTTACAAAGCACCACTCACAGCCTCAGAAATGGCAGACTATATCATGAACTTTGCACTAACAGGAAACAAGTTTTATAATGGTAAAGTAATGCAAGTAAGTGCGAGTACGCCTTAGGAATATCGAATTCAGATTAACGATTTTTGATTGTAGAATCTAGTTTTTACTTTCTACCAACGTAAATGCTAATCCCATGTCAGTTCGAGCGACAGTCGAGAACGGTTTAAGCTGTTATGATCAAAACTGTCAGTCTGAGCTTGTCGAAGACTTGTTGTTTATTAAGTATGTGTGACAAATAACTATAGAATAAATAAAAATTCAATTCTCAATCTTGTTGGGCTAAAGATCACTTTGATTACAGCCTATTTTGGATTAAAACACCTAGGATTAACCTTTGTATTTATAATTCCGGTGCTTTTTGTGTTCTTTATTTTTGTGAATTATGTTCAGTCTGAAAGAATTGATAAATAAATATTTTAACGAGATTTCTGGTTAAAGCAAAACTCCTGAAAATACTTATTTAGTTGTTAAGTCTGATAAAATATTATTTTACACTTGAGAATAGTAAACTTCTTTATTAGGGTACTTTTATGAACATACATAATCTTGCATCACAAGCGTCTCCACATAAAACTACCAGTCGATTACCAAGTGATTTTATTTCTGGTACAGAATATGTAATTTATTTTGTAATAATAGTAATTATCGCCTTTGCGATATATGGGAATTGGAAGATGAGAAATGATAAGAAACGGGATAATTAATTACCACATTGCCAAATTTGCACACTATCAAATCACCAAATCATTCCTCAGTAACAACCCGAATCCTTTCCTTAACTTGAGCTGCAATTTCTCGCGCTACAGCTACATCTTTATCCACCACAGTTACATGACCCATTTTCCTAAAAGGTCGGGTTTGTTTTTTGCCATAGATATGTGGAGTAACTCCTGGCATGGCTAGGATTTCTTCGATTCCATCATAAATAACATTTCCTGTATGACCTTCTTCACCTACTAAATTCACCATTACAGCAGCAACCGTGCTATCTGTGTTTCCTAACGGTAAGTCTAGTACACAACGTATATGCTGTTCAAACTGGTCGGTGACAGACCCTTCTATAGAATAATGACCAGAATTGTGTGGTCTTGGCGCTACTTCATTTACGAGTATGTCGCCATTTTTAGTTAAGAACATTTCTACTGCTAGCAATCCTACGTGATCGTAAGCAGCACTTACTTGCAATGCGATTTCACGAGCTTTTTGAGAAACTGTATCATCGATGCGTGCTGGACAAATCACATATTCTACCTGATTAGCTTCTGGATGAAATTCCATTTCTACAACAGGATAAGTTTTCATTTCTCCACTAGCATTTCGAGCGACTATCACAGCCAGTTCTAGCTCAAAATCAATCATATCCTCATAGATGCATTCTACTTGAGGTAAGTCGGCAAGGTCGCTTTCTTGACGTATTACTTTTACACCTTTACCATCATAGCCGCCTTCGGCACTTTTCCATATAAACGGATAGTTTTTACCATGGTTTAATTCTGGCGTAGCGTGAATTTGAAATGGAGCAGTCGGAATGTTGTTATCAAGATAAAACTGCTTTTGAACCGCTTTATTTCTGATTAAGTTCAATACACGAGCACTAGGAGAAACCGCGATACCTTTATCCTCTAAATCCTGGAGTGCTTGTACATTGACGTTTTCTATTTCAATAGTTAACACATCGACCTGTTCGCCAAACTCCATCACGGCCTGATAGTCCATAATATCTCCTTCAAAAAAGACAGTACAACCTTCAAAAGCAGGTGCTGTATCATCTTTATCCATAACATAAGTGGCGATATCCCATTTACGCGTGGTGTATAACATCATTTTACCTAGTTGTCCGCCGCCCAGAATCCCAAGCGTAAACGGTGAAGAAAAAAGTGGTGTGCTCATAAGGCAAAAATAAGAGGATAAATTGAACTTGAACTTGAACTTGAAGATGAATTTGAACAACAATATGAAATCACATGAATAAGCGCTATCAACAGCGGCTGTCAACTGCCTACTAAATACTATCTTTGCATAAAATATTTAAGAAGTGATTAAGATTCACGACCTCTATTTCAAACCTTTTTTAACGGCAACTCAAATCAACGATGCCGTTAATAACCTAGCGTATCAGCTTAACAGAGATCTGGCTAATAAGAAGCCTATTTTTTTAGGGATTCTTAACGGTAGCTACATGGTCATGGCAGACTTGACACGCAAGTTCAATCATGATTGTGAGATTGCCTTCCTTAGAGCATCTAGTTATGAAGGGACATCTTCCACTGGTGAGTTAGTAGAGACATTAAATGTTGATATAGACCTTACCGATAGGACAGTTGTTATTGTAGAAGATATTGTGGATACGGGATTAACTGTAGATATGCTTTCGCGAAAGCTGCTAAAACACAATCCTACTGCGTTACATGTAGCGACACTATTTTTAAAGCCAGAAGTTTATAATCGAGAATTAAAAATCGATTTTGTAGGTTTAAATATTGAAAACAAATTTGTCGTGGGATACGGCATGGATTATGATAATTTAGGGCGCAATTTGCCTGAACTTTACGTACAAACACAACGCATGAAAAACATTGTTTTATTCGGTCCTCCAGGAGCCGGAAAAGGAACCCAAGCAGAACGTTTAAAAGAAAAATACGGACTAGTTCATATCTCCACAGGAGACGTGTTCCGTTATAATATAAAAAATGGTACAGAATTAGGAACACTAGCAAAATCCTTTATGGATAAAGGGAATCTAGTTCCAGACGAGGTTACTATAAAAATGCTTAATGCTGAGGTAGAGAAAACACCTGATGCTGCTGGATTTATCTTTGATGGTTTTCCTAGAACTAATGCACAGGCCAAAGCACTAGACGAATTATTATCTTCTAAAGGGTCTGAGATAGCTGGTATGGTTGCTCTAGAGGTGGATGATGAAGTTCTAGTTAACAGATTATTAGAAAGAGGTAAAGCAAGCGGTAGACCAGATGATGCAAATGAAGGAGTCATAAGAGATCGCATCGCGGTCTACTACAAGCAAACAGCGCCACTTAAAGATTATTATATGGCACAAAATAAATACCATGGCGTTGATGGAGTAGGAGCACTAGATGAAATTACTGCTCGATTGAGTGTAGAGTTTGATAAACTTTAAGTAAATCAACTTTAAAGAAATTATTCTTGTGAACGTGTAAACTGTTTCATTTGAGTAAAAAGAATAAATAATTATTAAATGTGAACTAATTAGTGAGCTTTTAATAGACAACTTATATTAAGACAATGACCGAAGGAAATTTTGTAGACTATACTAAAGTACATCTCGAGTCGGGTCGCGGCGGGAAAGGAAGCACGCACCTGCACAGGGAAAAGTACATTGATAAGGGTGGTCCAGATGGTGGAGATGGTGGTCGTGGTGGTCACATTATCTTAAGAGGTAATAAGAATTTATGGACTCTGTATCATTTTAAATATAAGCGTCATTTTAAATCTGCTCAAGGAGGAAATGGAGCAAAGCAACGACGTACTGGTGAAGATGGAGATGATGTGTATATTGACTTACCATTAGGTACAGTCGTAAAAGATTCTGAAACCGGTAACGTGATTTATGAAATGCTTGAAGATGGAGCAGAATTTGTAATCTGTGAAGGTGGTAAAGGTGGTCGTGGTAACTGGCACTTTAAGAGCTCTACGAGACAAACGCCTCGTTATGCTCAACAAGGTATGGAAGGTACATCTTTAGATGCTATTTTTGAAATGAAAGTCCTTGCAGATGTAGGTCTGGTAGGATTTCCTAATGCCGGTAAATCAACATTACTTTCTGTAATTACTAGTGCAAAACCTAAGATTGCTAACTACGAGTTTACCACTTTAAAACCTAATCTAGGAATTGTAGAATATCGTGATTTTAAATCATTTGTTATAGCAGATATACCAGGTATTATTGAAGGTGCGGCAGATGGTAAGGGATTAGGTCATAGATTCTTAAGGCATATAGAGCGTAATTCAACTTTATTGTTTTTAATTCCTGCAGATTCTGACGATATAAGCGCTGAGTATGACATTCTTTTAAAAGAACTGAAAAAGTACAATCCAGAATTACTTGATAAAAATAGATTTGTGTGTATTTCAAAAGCAGATATGCTGGATGAAGAACTAATGGAGCAAATGAAAGAAGGACTGGATGAAGAAGGTGCTTTTGATGGTGCACCTTATATGTTTATTTCTTCACTATCGCAATTCCATATGCAGGAATTGAAAGATCGATTGTGGCAAATGCTTAACGAGTAAAAATCAATAACCCTTTAAATAATTTAAAGGGTTATTTTTTTAAATTACCTATTTTTCCAACTTTATCTATATACTTAATACTATGAGGTCAATTATCTATTGTTTGTTTTTTACCATATCCTTTATTTCTGTCGCTCAGGATTCTATGGACTATGTAGGTTTATGGTCTTTTAAAGAGTTAGACCGCAGCGCAATGGAAGCTATAGATGAAGATAAAATTAGATTAGTTACTAATATGTTTCAAGAAATGAAACTAGAAATTCTAGATACTGAAACCTATGAGATGCAATTTATGGGTGAAGTACAGCAGTCTAATTATACAAAAGCTGGTGATACTTTATTTCTAGATAAGGGCGACAAATTTATAATGTTGGGTGATGCTTTGGCCAGAATGGAGTCTGGTAATGCTAGATTAATATTTATACAAGGTGATTATACTAGTCAAAAAACGTACAGTTATTTTACTGAGGATGAGTATCTATTACAACCTTTTAAAATGGAGTCTTTACTAGGTAAGTGGAAGGTACAAGAAGTAAAAGCGGCAGAAGACGTTGAAGGTGCTGGCATGTATGAAATGATAGGGATAATGATTACCTTTAATTTTATTACTGAAGATGAGGTAGCACTAGGTATTTCAGGAATGCAAACGGTTGAGCATTATCAAATAGATATGGATACTCAAGAATTAATATTTATTAAACCCGATGCTGAAGAAAATAGGATGTATACTATCGTACAAGTGTCTGAAGAATATATGATTGTTCAACATATAAAAGAAAAGACTTACTTATACATGGTTAGAGAATAAGTGCATCTATAGATTTTTATACTCCAAATTGTTCAAAGTGATGGTTTAAATGTTTCCATTGCATAATGCCCCATTGATCTTTAGTGAAATTTCCAAATACGGGATGCGGATCTCTATTTTCATTATTACGATCTTCCCATAGTTCCTGCATCCATTTTTGTAAGCTGGCTTTCTCCTCATTGAAATCATAATCACCATTGCTTCTAAATTGTGGTGGAGTAGGTGAGTTCTTTCTATAAGGTTTAGGACTATAGAGCATCTTTTTAAATAGTGCCTTAATCAGCCAGTTAGATTTCATATTAATATCTGATTTACCTAACGCAATCTTTACAGGTGCCTGGCAGTGGTTTACCATTTGAGCAGCGTTCATCTTTCCCCATTCCGGTTGAGAATCGGGATTGATTTTTTCTAAACGTTCCTGTAATTCTTGATAAGCATCAGGTTCAAAAAAGGATTTCATAAGTGTTTTGTTAGTATAGTAGATAAGGTTGGCGCATGGCGTTATAGGTCATAAGGCCTTCTTGCCAGCTTGCTCGTATTTCTTCAGCAGTCATTCCTGCTTCAATTTGTTTTTGTAATTCTTCTGTTCCAGCTAGTTTAGTAAAAAATGAATTGAAAAAGTTTTTCTTAGTAGGCGCTTTCGCGTAAGCGTCAATTAAAAAGTTCAAATCTATTTGATTAAGCCTTGAATGATTTCTCAAATCTACACCAAAACATTTTTTTCCATTATGCAATGGTCTTTTTGCTCCTTCATTAGGCGTTGGTGTAAAAGAAAAATCCCGGTAAGTTGCAAGAACAGGAGAACCAAATACTTGAAATTGCATTTCAGTACCACGTCCCACACTGATGTCTGTTCCTTCAAAAAAGCATAAACTAGGATAAAGGTTGATTGCTTGATCATTAGGTAGATTAGGGGAAGGTTTTATAGGTAAAGAATAGTTATCAGTTCTTCTATAATCATTCATTTTTAAAACCATTAGATCACATTTCAGACCATATTCTAGCCATCTTTCTCCATTAATCATTTGAGCATATTCACCTATAGTCATTCCGTGTACTACAGGAACTGGATGCATGCCTACAAAGCTTTTATGCTCTGGCTCTAAAATAGGTCCGTCAACATAATGTCCGTTAGGATTAGGTCTATCTAGAACAACAACTTTCTTATCTAATCTAGAGCAAGCCTCCATAACATAATGTAGTGTGGAAATATATGTGTAGAATCTTGCGCCTACATCTTGTATATCAAAGATGACGATGTCTACATCTTCAAGCTGTTTTGCGGTAGGTTTTTTATTAGAGCCATAAAGAGAAATGATAGGTAGTCCTGTTTTTGAATCGATACCATCTTTTATAGTGGCGCCAGCATCAGCCGTTCCACGGAAACCATGTTCAGGTGCAAATACTTTTTTTACCAGTACACCACGACTCAATAAGGTATCTACTAAATGTGTGTAGGTAACGACTTCTGGCTCATCCCAATTGGTTTTATTGCTTTTGGCACTAGATCTTACTACGCTAGTTTGATTACTAACTACGGCAACACTACGTCCCTTAAATAAGGCGATCCATTGTTGTATGTTATCTGCTGCTGGAGTAGGTTGGTTCTTTAAAGGACTTTTAGATTGTATTACTTTACGACTAGCAACTAGTGAGTCAGATACTTTTTCAGACTTGGCTGTTGTTTTATTTTTATGATTGATTTTTGCATCGCAAGAAATCATGGTTAAAGCGATAGCTAATATGGTATATTTGAAAATCATAAAAGAATAAGTGAATTTAGAGTATTTCATAGCAAAAAGAGTGCAAAGTAGTGCCGCCTATAAAAATAGCGTAAGTGCACCGATTATAAAAATAGCAATTGCCGCAATTGCCATAGGTGTAATAGTTATGTTAATAGCCATTGCCACTGGTGTCGGACTACAAAAAAAGATTAAAGAAAAAGTTAGTGCCTTTAATGGACATGTGAGTATTTCCCTTTACGACCGCAATAACTCTATCACCACCGTAAAACCTATATCTTTAAATCAAGATTTCTATCCAGAATTTAAATCTGTTCCAGAGGTAACCCATGTGCAAGCGGTTGCCACGCTAGGAGGCATGATTAGAACCGAAAAAGATTTTGAAGGTATTATTCTCAAAGGAGTTGGTACAGATTATGATTGGTCTTACTTTAAAGATTTTTTAATAGATGGTGTCTTGCCTGATATGACATTGGAAAATACTACTAGGGATATTTTAATATCAGATGACATCGCTCGCAGATTGCAACTTAAGGTAGGCGATAAAGCGCCAACTTATTTTGTGAAACCAGATGCTTCTTCAAATGGTAATCCTACTATTTCAAGAGGCTTCACAGTTTCTGGAATTTATGATAGCGGTCTGGAAGAGTATGATACTAAATTTATCATAGGTGATATAAGACATATTCAAAAAATTAATAAATGGGAAATTGATCAAATAGGGAAATTTGAAGTCTTTATAGATGATTTTGATCAACTTGATCAATTAGGTATTAAAATATTTCAAAATACAGATTCCTTATTAAACAGTCAGACCATAAAGCAACAATATCCCACTATATTCTCTTGGTTAGCTTTACTAGATTCAAATATTTATGGAATTATTGCTATAATTCTAGTAGTAGGTATTATTAATATGATTACCGCATTATTGGTTCTTATTTTAGATCGTACTCGTATGATAGGTATCTTAAAGGCGCTAGGTGCAGGAAATTGGTTAGTGCGCAAAATATTCTTATACAATGCGATGAGCTTGATTTTACAAGGACTCATTATAGGAAATGCGGTAGGTTTAAGCTTAATAGGAATTCAGTATTTCTTTAGTCCATTTACTCTAGATCCTGCAACCTACTATGTGACTGAAGCTCCTGTTTATATCTCGCTATGGCATATAATAGCACTTAATTTAGGGACTTTTGTCTTGTGTTTATTAGTACTCATTATACCTTCATTTATAATCAGTAAAATATCACCGGTAAAAGCGATGAGGTTTGAGTAGTAATGCTATTCAAGAGCTTAGTTTTCTTTTTATTTCGCTTCCGCGAAAGCGTCATTAAAATCAATTAACAAATCAATAAGGCTATTGAGGTATAAGAACTTATGCAAAACATTATTTTTGCATCTCAATTAAGAATATGGAATACGCAGAAAATATATTAGGTACTATAGGGAATACACCTCTAGTTAAGATGAACAAGCTAGTAGAAGACCTACCATGTCTAGTACTTGCAAAGTATGAAACTTTTAATCCTGGTAACTCGACAAAGGATCGTATGGGATTAAAAATGGTTGAAGATGCTGAGGCTGATGGACGTTTAAAACCAGGAGGAACTATTATAGAAGGTACTAGTGGAAACACTGGTATGGGACTTGCTCTAGCAGCGATTACCAAAGGTTATAAGTTAATATGTGTACTTGCAGATAAACAATCTAAAGAGAAAATGGATATCCTACGTGCTGTAGGTGCTGAGGTTTATGTATGCCCTACTAATGTAGAGCCAGATGATCCACGTTCTTATTACTCTACAAGTAAGCGATTGAGTGAAGAGATACCTAATTCATGGTATGTAAATCAATACGATAACCCGTCAAATGCACAAGCACATTATGAGAGTACTGGTCCAGAAATCTGGAAACAGACCGATGGGAAAATCACCCATTTTGTGGTAGGTGTAGGTACTGGAGGAACTATAAGCGGTGTAGGTAAATATTTAAAGGAACAAAACCCTAATATTAAAATTCACGGTATTGATACTTACGGTTCTGTATTTAAAAAATATCATGAGACAGGAATCTTTGACGAGAATGAAATTTACTCATACGTTACTGAAGGAATAGGAGAAGATATCTTACCTAAAAATGTGAACTTTGAAATTATAGATCACTTTACTAAAGTGACTGATAAGGATGCTGCCATCTATACAAGAAGATTAGCAAAAGAGGAAGGAATGTTTCTAGGGAATAGTGCTGGGTCTGCAATTAAAGGTTTAAGACAGATTCATAAAGAATATGGGTTTACTAAAGATGATGTTGTAGTAGTGTTATTTCATGATCATGGTAGTCGTTATGTAGGAAAGTTTTTTAACGATGATTGGATGCTTGAAAAAGGATATATTAATGAAGATGGTTCTTATCCAGAAGAGGATAAATAAGAATTTAATTAAGTCAAAAAGCCCCAAAATCTATATTAGAGTTTGGGGCTTTTTTTATTGAGGTTAACTATTATCTTTTAATCAATTTATAAGTTAAGGAGCTATTTCTATTCAATCTAACTAAATACATTCCTGTTGAAAGCTCAGGTAATTCTATGTTAATTGAATTTGAGGAAGTATCAAGTTCTTTGCTTAAAATTAAACGACCATTTAAATTTAATACCTCAATATATCTAGGGCCGTTTTGATCTAAGAAGTTAATGGAAAAGTTATTTCCGTTTAAAGGGTTAGGGTAGATACTGAATCCATCTTTTTCAATATTTGTAATGCTTAGAGTAACATTTACTTCGAGAAAATCTGGGATTCCAGATCCATCTGTATCATCATCTGTTGGGTCACCATTGTTATTGTAGTCTTCATTAATAGTTAAAACTCCATCTCCGTCATCATCGTCATCTAGATAGTTTTCAATTCCATCTCCGTCTGTATCTAGAAAAGGAACGTTTTCTATTCTATAACCAGTAGCACTTATCTCTATAGCGGTAGGCACACCATCACCATCATCGTCACCATCTTGATAGTTAGGTATTCCGTCTCCATCAGTATCATCATCATTAAGATTTCCGTTTCCATTTAAATCTTCACTCAAATCAGGTATTCCATCATTATCTGTATCTGTGAGCGGTTGAGTAGTAAGTAATAAGTCAAAATCTACAATAATATTTGAGCATAACATATTTGTATTGTCCACTCTTGCATAAATAGTTTGTGGATTGGTCATATTTGCAAAAGCACTAGTACTTCCAATAGGATTGGTTTGCGATTGAGCATCTGCAAGAGTCGTGTAGTATAAAACTGATGTTGTTATAGGGTTTAAACCACCAATAATTCTTGAGGTATTAAAATCTAGATTAAAATTTTCAGTTCCATTTCCGTCACTATCATATCTGTATAAATCAACCGCTTCAAAATCTGTTTGAGGATCAAGAACTTCTATACAATATTGTTCAGTATAAGTACAGCCGTTATTATCTGTTGTAGTAAAATCGTAACAATTTAATCCTGTCTGTGTAGGTGTAATTGAAATTTGATTTGTTCCTGTAGAGGTTATATCTGGACTTGAAAACCATGATTCACTTATTATTGCTGGATTAGTGTAATTCACACTAGATTCTAAACCAACTCCGAATTTCATAAACCAGCTGAATATGTATCCATTGTCTATTGACAAATTATCGGTTATTCTTAATCTCCATACTCCATTTAGTGGTACTCCAGTAAGGTTATTAAAAGGCGTTTCAGATGCGTAATCACCAGCAGGAATCGTTGTATTTGTAATCGCTGCAGTTGTCATAGTTGTTGTAGCTTGAGTTGTGAAACAGTAATCATATCCTATGCCAGGAGTCGTTGTCACATCGTCTACTGGTTCACCTAGAAAAGTTCCGCCACCTGAGTTAGGATAGGGAATAAGATCTATCGCAGTCCCATTAGGAGCAACTAACTCTATTCTCAAATCGCCTAAATAAGAATGTTCGATATTCATACATACACCCAAGAAATTTGCTGGATTAACTAAAGTCGCACCGTCAGGAAAACAATCTATTATTATTACAGTTTGGTAGCTAACTCCATTGCCATCAGGTAAAAAAGTTGTGCCAGCTACAAAAGCTGCATCATCACAAGTTAGTACTGTATCTATTTGTGAAGTAGTAGTTATATCCATTGAATCTCCTAAACATAGAACAGGCGTATCTGTTGCAGTATAGTCTAAAACTGGCTCTGGAGAAACCACAACGGTTACATAATCTGTTGCGCCTACTGGATTAGAATTTTGATCAGTAGTGCGTAGTTGTACAAAGAACGCACCTGAATTGTTAAATTGTTGATTTGCAACTCTAATATTTTGATTACCTAAATTTCCAAAATCCCATTCAAACATATAGTTTAAGCCATCGATGGCCGTGAAATCTATAGTGTCTCCTGGGCAAATTTCAATGATGTTATTTACCGCCGCAGGTAAAGTGCTCTCGATTCCGGAATTTTGAGAAATCCCCAAAATTGATGACAAGATAAATAGATAAGTAAAGAGTGTTTTCATGATTTAGCTATGAGGTTCTTTCCTATAAAAGTAGGTAAATATTTGACTGCTAAGTGTTTTTGTGTATATTTTCACAAGTATTGTTTCGGGTTACAATTAAATACTTAATTCATGCAAGAAGATTTTATCCATTATCTCTGGAAGTTTAAAAAACTAAGTGGCCAGCAATTGCAAACCACAGAAGGTAAGTCGGTCGTGATTAAATCTTTAGGAACACACAATTTTCATTCAGGTCCCGATTTCTTTAACGGTAGATTAGAAATCGATGGTCAGGAATGGGCTGGTAATATTGAAATGCATGTAAAAGCTAGTGACTGGTACTTGCATGGTCATGATGATGATCCTGCTTACGATAATGTCATATTGCACGTGGTATGGATACATGATGCAGAGATTTCTCGCCGAGATGAGGTAAATATTCCTGTGCTAGAAGTCAGTAAATATGTGCCCAAAGCATTAGTGAAAAGCTATCAAAAACTTTTTGCTGTTAAAAACAATCAATTTATTAATTGTGAAAATGACTTTGCTACAGTAGATGATTTCAAGAAAGTTCAGTGGTTTGAAAAATTATTTTTTGAAAGATTAGAGCAACGCAGTATTCATATAAATAGAATATTAAAACAAACTCATAACGATTGGGAAGCTTTATTTTTTCAAGTATTATGTAGAAGTTTTGGGACTAAAATTAATGGCGATGCTTTTGAACAATTAGCACAAAGTATAGATTCAAGTACGGTACGCAAACTTGCAAAAGACGCATTTCAATTAGAAGCGACGCTTTTGGGTCAGGCAGGCTTACTTAATGATATTAAAGAGGATCGTTATTATAAATTATTAGTTGATGAATACGCTTTCGCGAAAGCAAAATTTCAATTACAGCCGGCTTTAATACCTATGAAGTTTTTTAGATTAAGACCTGCAAACTATCCTACCATACGTATTTCTCAACTCGCAATGCTTTATCATAGAACGCCACATTTATTTGGTGAAGTTTTACTTACAAAATCCAGAACCGAAATTCACAAATTATTTGAAGTCAAAGCGGCATCTTACTGGGATATGCACCATGTATTTGATAAAGAGACTAAATCAAGGGAAAAAACATTAACGCCATCTTTTATTGATCTGGTAATTATTAATTGCATAGTCCCTATAAAATTTGCACACGCACAGTTTACTGGAAGAGATAAAACGGAAGAGTTACTAGAATTAATGTATGATTTAAAACCAGAGTCTAATACTGTAGTTGATGAATTTAAAAAGTTGACTAAAATTACTAACGGATTAGAATCGCAAGCAGTACTGCAATTAAAACCTCAATATTGTGATACGAATAAGTGTCTAAGTTGCGATATAGGTGTTTCACTTATAAGATATGTCTAGTTGATGTAGTGTTATTAGCCCCTTATGATTAAATTTACAACATGGGAATAGTTACAGGATTGAGACATTACATGGAGAAGTATGGCTTCTATGTATCATCACGTATCGCAGACCGCATGGGAATGCGCGCTCGCAATGTGCGTATTACCTTTATTTATTTCACGTTTGCAACATTAGGAGTGGGTTTTGGGGTCTATCTTATTATAGCCTTCTGGCTTAAAATTAAAGACATGCTTTATGTCAAAAGAAGTTCTGTATTTGATCTCTAAAATATAATAATCTCGTGCGTTCAAAAATAGCTGTTGCCATTACCTTGCTTATTACTATCCTTTTGATAGGTGTACTAGGATTTAAATTTGTTCAAGGTTTATCTTGGGTAGATGCTATTTATATGACAGTCATTACTATCTCCACAGTAGGTTATCGGGAGGTAGAGTTGCCTAATGATCAGACTAAAATATTTATAGTATTACTTTTACTTTTTAGCGTTGTAATTGTAGGTTATGCTGTATCAGTCATTACAGAATATTTAATATCACGCAGCTCTTTAAAGGATATGAGAGCAAAAAGAAAGCAAAAACATATTGATGCTATGGAAAATCATATTATAGTGTGCGGTTATGGCCGTAACGGTAGACAGGCTGTAGAGAAACTTATTGATTATCACAGAGAATTTATTATCATAGAAAAAAGTCAAGAAGTTATCGATGATTGTGGACTGGATAGTAACCTATTTTTAAGAGGAAATGCAAACGAAGATGAGGTCCTAATAAAAGCAGGAATAGAAAGAGCTTCTACTCTTATAACTGCATTACCTGACGATGCAGATAATCTTTTTACCGTTTTAAGTGCTAGACAACTTAATAAGTCACTAAAAATTATTTCTCGTGCGAGTGAAGAAACAAGTTATAAAAAGCTAAAACTAGCAGGTGCAGATAATGTAATACTACCTGATAAGATAGGTGGCGAGCATATGGCATCACTTATTGTAAGTCCTGATTTGATCGAGTTTTGGGATAATTTAAGTTATGGTGGTGATGAAGGTGTTAACCTTGAACAAGTGTCATTTGAGCAAATGTTTGATGATAATGGAGATTGTTCAATCATCGACTTAAACCTTAGGCAAAAAACAGGTTGTACAATCATAGGTTACAAATCACCAGACGGAAATTACACCGTAAATCCAGATCCTAAAATGATGCTTACAGCTGGTTCAAAAATCATAGTAGTAGGAAATACACAGCAAATTTTAAACCTGCAGAAGGTCTATAGAATTAACAATGAGGTAACATAAGTGCCTTTAAAACTTTTAAAAAGCAAGATTTTTGTGCATCTTGCTGACTTAACCAAAATTTAAATCAAAAAAAGAATGAAACGTATTTATAAAGTATGTTTATCAATGCTGGCTTTTATTATGCCTGCATTAGTTTTTGCGCAAGAGGCTGCGGAGAAAGGATTAGATGAAAAGATTGATGATGCCTTTGGTTGGGCAACAGGTGATTATGTACAAGGAGTGTTTTATCAAATTCCATTTACAGATGAAATCAAAATATACTGGGTGCTATTCCCTTTAATATTAGGAGCCTTATTCTTTACTTTCTATTTTAAGTTTATCAATTTTACTGGTGTTTGGAGAGCTATTCAAGTGGTGCGAGGTAAATATGAAGATATCGAAAAATATGGAGCTGAAGAGCTTTATGGTGAAGACGGTATCGCAAACGGCGTGGATATTAACACCGTAGATGATATAGAAGCTCACATTGATGAGGTATCTGATGAAATCACTGTTGATGGTGATATTAAAGATACAATACGTGATGAAAGTTCTGATGGTGAGGTTTCTCACTTCCAGGCTTTAACGGCTGCATTATCTGCAACTGTTGGATTGGGTAACATCGCTGGTGTGGCGGTAGCGGTATCTGTAGGTGGTGCAGGAGCAACCTTCTGGATGATAGTTGCTGGGTTCTTAGGAATGGCTTCTAAATTTGTAGAGTGTACTCTAGGTGTAAAGTATAGAGATGTAGGTCCTGATGGAACTATATATGGTGGACCTATGTATTACTTGACTAAAGGTTTAAAATCCATGGGTCTTGCAGGTCTTGGAAAAGTACTCGCAGTATTGTTTGCAATTATGTGTATAGGTGGATCTTTTGGTGGTGGAAATATGTTTCAAGCAAATCAAGCAGCACAAATGGTTGAGAATATCACAGGTGGTACAGAATCGTTTTTGTATGGTTATAAATGGGCTTTTGGTTTGTTTATGGCAGTATTTGTAGGTATTGTAATCATAGGAGGAATAAAGTCTATTGCTAAGGTGACAGATAAAATTGTTCCGTTTATGGTGGCGATTTATGTAGGTGCATCACTTTGGGTGATTTTTGCTCGTTTTGATATGATAGGTGATGCGTTCACTCAAATTATCGATGGTGCCTTTAGTCCAGAAGGTATAGCAGGTGGAGCTATTGGGGTGTTGATACAAGGATTCCGTAGAGCAGCATTCTCAAATGAGGCCGGTGTAGGTAGTGCGTCTATTGCACACTCAGCAGTAAAGACTAAATATGCAGCAAGTGAAGGATTAGTAGCCTTATTAGAGCCATTTATTGACACAGTAGTTGTTTGTACTATGACTGCTTTGGTTTTAATCATTACTGGTAATGTAAGTTCTGAAAATGCTGGGCTTAATGATGCAGATGCCATCTTATTAACCTCAGGTGCTTTCGAATCAGTAATAAGCTGGTTCCCTTATGTTCTTACATTGGCTGTTGTTTTATTTGCCTTTTCAACAATGATTTCTTGGTCTTACTACGGATATCAAGCATGGGCTTACCTTTTTGGAAGAACAACGAGAACAGAGTATACGTATAAGATATTATTCTGTGTGTTTGTTGTAGTAGGGTCAGCGGCAAGTTTAGGAAATGTAATAGGCTTCTCAGATGCGATGATATTTTCTATGATGGTGCCTAATATGATCGGTATTGTTCTATTGGCACCTAAGGTAAAGAAAGAGCTTAATAGATATATGGGTGCTATTAGATTAAAAGCAAAAGCTATCGACTAATCTTTAATAAATGAAAAATTTTAATTCCCTCTTTTTGTTTAATCGTAAACAGCAAAGAGGGATTTTTGTATTAATTATTTTATTATTTCTAGTACTTATAATCTATTTCATTGCTGGGAATAGAGATCGTCAATCTCTCATAGTAGAAGATACAAGTGTATATCAAAGGCAAGTAGATTCTTTAAAATCTCTTGCAATTGCAAAACAAAACAAAATTTATCCTTTTAATCCTAACTATATTACAGACTATCGTGGTTATGTGTTGGGGCTTAGTGAAGAAGAGTTAGGGAGGTTACATCGCTTTCGCGAAAGCAACAAATGGATTAATTCCAAAAAAGATTTTCAAAATGTCACCGGTGTTTCAGATCAGTGGCTAGATAGCATAAGTCCTTATTTTAAATTTCCAGAATGGGTCACTAATCCCAAAAAGCAAAACACATATCAGACATCCTTTAAAAAACGAAAGGTTGTTGTTAAAGATATTAATGTAGCTACTCAGGAAGAACTCAAGGCTGTTTACGGTATAGGTCCAGCATTATCTCAAAGAATAATTAAAGAACGGGATTTTCTAAAGGGCTTTATAGATATGAAACAAGTAAGAAGTGTTTACGGTATTTCAGATTCTACCATGATTCAGTTAAAAAAACATTTCTATATTAATAAATCTAGTGGCGCTAGAATAGCTCTTAATACGGCAACGAGAGAAGAGCTGTTAAGTGTTCCCTATTTTAACGACTATCTAGTAGATCAACTTATAAAGCAACGTGTTCTAAGAGAAGGCTTCAAAAGTTGGGATAAAGTTGTGTTAACCTCTAGATTTCCAGAAGAAAAATTAGAGCTAATTCAGCTATATTTGACACTTGACTAAATCAATAGTTTAACTATTTTATATGTATTCAAAATATTTTACTGAAGAACATAATGTCTTCAGACAGAGTTTTAGAGATTTTCTTAATAAAGAAGCTGTTCCGCACATCGATAGGTGGGAAGAAACAGGTAAGATTGATCGCGAGATTTTTGAAAAAATGGGTGAAATGGGATATTTTGCTTTGTATTACCCAGAAGAATATGGCGGTTTAAATCTTGATTTCTTTTACACCGTTATATTTCTTGAAGAAATGCAGCGTATCAATTCTGGTGGTTTTGCTGCAGCTATGTGGGTTCAGGCATTTTTAGGAGCGCAACATCTACTCAAGGAAGGAGATGAACGTATTAAACAAGAGTATCTCGTGCCAACCTTAACAGGTGAGAAAATAGGATGTCTAGGTATTACAGAGCCTTTTGGTGGTAGTGATGTTGCAGGAATGAGAACCACAGCGGTTAAAGATGGTGATCATTATGTAATCAATGGTTCAAAAACCTTTATTACTAATGGTGTTTATAGTGATTATTTAGTAATCGCTGCAAAGACTGATCCAGATGCAAAAGGTCGTGGGATTTCTATTTTTGTTATGGACCGAGACACTCCAGGGATAAGTGCTACAAAACTGAATAAATTGGGGTGGAGAGCCAGTGATACAGGAGAAATAGGTTTTGATAATGTACGGATTCCTGCAGAAAATTTAATGGGAGAAGAAGGAAAAGGGTTTCCTTACATCATGCAGCATTTTGCATTAGAAAGGCTTATTATGGGTATAAATGCTCACGCAAGAGCAGAGTATGCCTTAGAATATACAGCCCAATATATGAAGGAGCGTACTGCCTTTGGAACTACTATAGATAAGTTTCAGGCCTTACGTCACGGCTTGGCAGATATGTACAGTGAAGTAGAGATGGCAAAAAATTTCAATTATTCTATTTCTGAGCAACTCGATCAAGGCTTATATCCAGTTAAGGAAGCTAGTATGTCTAAACTAGTCTCAACAAAAATAGCTGATGAGGTGATTTATAAATGTTTGCAATACTTAGGTGGTTATGGTTATATAGAGGAGTATCCTCTTGCCAGAATGTGGCGTGATAGTCGTCTAGGGCCTATCGGTGGTGGGACCAGTGAGATCATGCGTGAGATCATTGCAAAGATGGTAATGGATGGTAAGGATTATAAGCCTGCTGCAAAATAAATAGATTTGTTAAATTACGCTTTCGCGAAAGCGTAATTGATAAAAAGTATTGTAATTATAAATAAAAATGTATTTTTGCCATCCCAAAGAAAGGAGGTGATGACACTATGTTAATAATACCAGTTAAAGACGGAGAAAATATCGATAGAGCCCTAAAGCGTTTCAAAAGAAAATTTGATCGTACAGGAAAGATGCGTGAACTACGTAGAAGACAACAGTTTACTAAACCATCTGTTGCTAAAAGAGCTCAAAAGATAAAAGCTTCTTACATACAGCACTTAAGAGATGCAGAGAATATCTAGTATTTCTTAAATTATTAAAGACCGCTAGTGGTAAAATACTTAATTTTACTGTCTAGCGGTTTTTTTATGTCTTTACAATCCTTTCTAGATTATTTATCCCTTGAGAAGAAATATTCTCAGCATACCGTTATAGCTTATAAAAGAGATTTGCAACAACTTGCTGCTTTTTTGCATGAAGAGTATGATCTATGCTTAAATCAAGCGACTTACCCTTTGATAAGGACTTGGTTAAGTGCATTGCTTGACGCTGAACTCAGTGCAAGAACGATTAATCGCAAGGTGGCTGCATTTAAGAGTTATTATAAGTTTTTACTTGCTACTGGGTGTATAGATTTCCATCCCTTATCTAAGCATAAAAGTCTTAAAGTTTCAAAAACTATACAGATTCCGTTTTCTAAAGATGAAGTTCAGCAAATTTTAGATAGTACTTATGACCCCTCAAACTTTGAGGTAGTTAGGGATTTACTTCTTATAGAGTTGTTTTATGTAACGGGAATGAGAAAGGAAGAGATGATAAATCTTAAAATTTCAGATGTGAATCTACCGTATAAAACTATTAGGGTTTTGGGTAAACGCAATAAAGAGCGTATAATTCCATTATTAGAGTCAATTGTGCCAAAACTAGACACTTATTTAAGTTTGAGAAATCAGGTTGTAGATGGGAATCGTCAGGAATTATTATTGACTAAAAAAGGAGATAAACTTTATTCTGGTCTTGTGTATAGGATTATTAAATCGTATTTTAGTAAGGTATCTCAAAAGGTAAAAACGAGTCCACATATTTTAAGGCATTCTTTTGCTACTCATCTATTAGATGAAGGTGCAGATTTAAATGCGGTAAAGGAATTATTAGGGCATGCTAGTCTCGCTTCTACTCAGGTTTATACTCATTCTAGTATGGCAATGTTAAAAGGGGTATATAAAAATGCGCATCCGCGCTCAATTAAAGATTAATTAAATAAATAGCTTATGAAGGTAAATGTGCAGTCTGTGAATTTTAATGCAGACGTTAAACTGATTGAATTTATTCAAGAACGATTAGATAAACTAGAACATTTTTACAGTAAGATCATAAATGCAGATGTTTATCTAAAAGTTCAAAAAACTTCATCGCCTGAAAATAAAATTATTGAAGTAAGGTTATTTGTGCCTGGTGAGGACCTAATTGCCTCAAAGACATGTAAATCCTTTGAGCAATGTATAGATGAATGTGCAGATGCTTTAGAGCGTCAACTTAAAAAAAGGAAGGAAAAACAGAATTCTCATTAATTTTTTTTAAAAAATATTTTGTGAATTAAAAAATACTCTTACATTTGCAGTCCGTTAGAAATAGCGGACTTTTTTACGCAAGTGAAAAAGCTTAAAAGCCGATGTAGCTCAGCTGGCTAGAGCAGCTGATTTGTAATCAGCAGGTCGTGGGTTCGAGTCCCTCCATCGGCTCTTTAAAATACTAAGTCTTTATTGACTTATTGGGGAGATACTCAAGCGGCCAACGAGGACGGACTGTAACTCCGTTGGGAAACCTTCGCAGGTTCGAATCCTGCTCTCCCCACACAGTATCTTATGTGTTGAGATATGTTGAAATTATGAATACCATTCAGCAATTTAATTGTTGATAAATGCGAGAGTAGCTCAGTTGGTAGAGCGTCAGCCTTCCAAGCTGAATGTCGCCGGTTCGAACCCGGTCTCTCGCTCTAAGTTTTAAGTGTGCGTTAACGCATGTTTTTTAAGGTCAACTCTGTTCCTTAAATCTATAATGGTTTAATCGCCGGTGTAGCTCAGGGGTAGAGCGTTTCCTTGGTAAGGAAGAGGTCACGAGTTCAAATCTCGTCATTGGCTCTGAATAAAAAGGTCTCTAGTTGAGGCCATTACTAGTATATGCTGATTTGGTTTTGCCTTATTAGTATTTGAAATGAACACTAATATAAATTAAGATTATAAATTATGGCTAAAGAAACGTACGATCGTTCGAAACCCCACCTAAATGTAGGAACAATTGGTCACGTTGACCACGGTAAAACTACACTTACTGCTGCAATTACGAAAGTTCTTGCTGATGCTGGTTTCTCTAATGCGACAAGTTTTGATCAAATTGACAACGCTCCTGAAGAAAAAGAGCGTGGTATTACTATTAACTCATCACACGTTGAGTATCAAACAGAGAACAGACACTACGCACACGTAGATTGTCCTGGTCACGCCGATTATGTGAAGAACATGGTTACTGGTGCTGCTCAAATGGATGGAGCAATTCTTGTGGTTGCTGCAACTGATGGTCCTATGCCACAGACGCGTGAGCACATTCTTTTAGGTAGACAAGTAGGTATACCTCGTATCGTTGTATTCCTTAATAAAGTGGATATGGTGGATGATGAAGAGCTTCTTGAGTTAGTTGATATGGAGGTTCGTGATTTGTTATCTTTTTATGAGTATGATGGTGACAATGGTCCTGTTGTTTCGGGTTCTGCGTTAGGTGCGTTGAACGGTGAGCAAAAATGGGTTGATACAGTTCTTGAGTTGATGGACGCTGTTGATTCTTGGATTGAGGAGCCTGTTCGTGATATGGATAAGCCGTTCTTGATGCCAATCGAAGATGTGTTTTCTATTACAGGTCGTGGTACTGTTGCAACTGGTCGTATAGAGACTGGTGTTGCTAATACTGGAGATCCTGTAGAGATCATTGGTATGGGTGCTGAGAAGTTAACTTCTACTATTACTGGTATTGAGATGTTCCGTCAGATTCTTGATAGAGGTGAAGCTGGTGATAATGCTGGTATCCTTTTAAGAGGTATTGAGAAGACTCAGATTTCACGTGGTATGGTTATCGTTAAGCCTGGATCTGTTACTCCTCATGCTAAGTTTAAGGCAGAAGTTTATATTCTTAAGAAAGAAGAAGGTGGACGTCATACTCCATTCCATAATAATTATCGTCCGCAGTTCTATGTTAGAACAACTGACGTAACTGGTAATATCGCTTTACCTTCAGGTGTTGAGATGGTTATGCCTGGTGATAACTTAACTATTACAGTTGATTTAATTCAGCCTATTGCATTAAACTTAGGTTTACGTTTTGCTATCCGTGAAGGTGGTAGAACCGTTGGAGCTGGTCAAGTTACTGAAATTCTAGATTAATTTTCTAGTATTAAAATTTAAGTATCCTATCTTTTAGATAGGATACTTTCCCTTTGTTAAGAGCATTTCTTAATAAATACGGGTTTAGCTCAGTTGGTAGAGCACTGGTCTCCAAAACCAGGTGTCGGGAGTTCGAGCCTCTCAACCCGTGCATTATCGAGTTTTCTCGAAATTAATAACAAAATCTATAGAGATTTTATAATAGAATTCTATTTATGGGATTAGTAAGTTACGTAAAAGAATCGTACAGTGAATTAACAAACCATGTGTCTTGGCCTTCTTGGTCAGAGGCTCAAAAGTTAACTGTAACGGTTGCTGTTTTTTCAATAGTATTTGCCTTGATAATTTGGGGTATTGATTCCGTTTTTAGTAAAGTTATTACTAATTATTTCTCTTGGATTAAGAATAGTTAAAAACCACATTATGGCAGTTGATAGTAACGAAGTGATGCATTGGTATGTGGTAAGATCTGTAAGTGGTCAAGAAAATAAAATTAAGGATTATATAGAATCTGAAATTGCTCATCATAACTTACAAGATTTTTTAAAGCAAATTTTAGTTCCTACCGAAAAAGTCGTTCAGATTCGTAATGGTAAGAAGATTAATAAAGAGAAGGTTTATTTTCCTGGTTATATTATGATTCAGGCTAGGCTTGAAGGAGAGGTTCCTCATATAATTAAATCTGTAAACGGAGTTATTGGCTTCTTAGGTGAAACTAAAGGCGGTGATCCCGTTCCTCTTAGGAAAAGCGAAGTGAATAGAATGCTAGGTAAGGTTGATGAACTAGCAGAACAAGTAGATAATATAGCTATTCCGTTTAAAGTTGGTGAAACAATTAAGGTTGTTGATGGTCCTTTTAACGGTTTTAATGGTACTATCGAGAAGGTTAATGAAGAGAAGCGTAAGCTTGAGGTGATGGTGAAGATTTTCGGTCGAAAGACTCCATTGGAGTTGAGCTATATGCAAGTAGAGAAAGTATAAATGTTGCGTTTTAGATAATCAAAAGGCTTCCACTTTTTGTTTATCATATAAATTGAAATTTTTTAAAAATGGCTAAAGAAGTATCTAAGGTTGTAAAATTACAAGTTAGAGGTGGTGCGGCAAATCCATCTCCGCCTGTAGGACCTGCATTAGGTGCGGCTGGTGTAAATATCATGGAGTTTTGTAAGCAATTTAATGCTAGAACTCAAGATAAGCCTGGTAAAGTGTTACCAGTAGCAATTACAGTGTATAAAGACAAGTCTTTTGACTTTGTTATTAAAACACCTCCAGCAGCAGTTCAAATCCTAGAAGCGGCAAAACTTAAAGGCGGTAGTGGAGAACCAAATCGTAAAAAGGTAGCAACTATCAGTTGGGATCAGGTTAGATTGATTGCAGAAGATAAAATGCCTGACCTAAATGCATTTACAGTAGACAGCGCTATGAGAATGGTTGCAGGTACTGCTAGATCTATGGGTGTTAACGTTAAAGGTGGAGATGCTCCAGCTTAAAAAAAGGTAACAATGGCAAAATTAACAAAAAAGCAAAAAGAAGCTCATGCTAAAATAGATGGTGCAGAAATGTATTCATTAGCAGACGCTTCTAAATTGGTAAAAGATATTACGAATGTTAAGTTCGACGCTTCAGTAGATCTTGCTGTGAGACTTAATGTTGATCCACGTAAAGCTAATCAAATGGTTAGAGGTGTGGTAACATTACCTCATGGAACAGGTAAAGATGTTAAGGTTTTAGCATTAGTAACTCCAGATAAAGAAGCGGAAGCAACGGCTGCTGGTGCAGATTATGTTGGACTGGATGAATATCTTGATAAAATTAAAGGCGGTTGGACTGATGTTGATGTTATCATCACCATGCCAAGCGTTATGGGTAAGTTAGGTCCTTTAGGTCGAGTATTAGGTCCAAGAGGTTTAATGCCTAATCCAAAAACAGGAACGGTTACTATGGATGTAGCAAAAGCTGTTTCTGATGTGAAAGCTGGTAAGATTGACTTTAAGGTCGATAAGACAGGTATTATACATGCTGCAATTGGTAAAGTATCTTTTGATGCTGATAAAATTGCAGGTAATGCAAAAGAATTAATTAATACGTTAGTTAAACTGAAACCTACAACGTCAAAAGGTGTATACATCAAAAGTATATATATGTCTAGTACTATGAGTCCTGGAATATCTATTGATGCTAAGCGTTTTGCAGACGACTAAAAAATCTAGACCATGACAAGAGAAGAAAAAGCAAATGTTATTCAAGATTTGACTGCTACGTTAGGTAATAGTTCAACAATCTATTTAGCAGATATTTCTGGCTTAAATGCATCAGATACTTCTAATTTAAGAAGAGCTTGTTTTAAAGCTAATGTTTCAATTTCTGTAGTAAAAAACACATTGCTTGAGAAGGCTATGGAAGCTTCAGATAAAGATTTTGGTGAATTGCCAGAATTATTGAAAGGGAATACTTCTATAATGATTTCTGAAGTAGCTAATGCTCCAGCTAAAGTAATTCAGACTTTTAGAAAAAAATCTGACAAACCTATTTTAAAAGGTGCTTATATTGAAGAAGCTATTTATGTAGGTGATAGATTCGAAGAGTTGAGTAATATCAAATCTAAAGAAGAAATGATTGGTGAAGTTATTGGACTTCTTCAATCTCCTGCCAAAAATGTTGTATCTGCACTTAAATCAGGTGGTAGTACAATTGCAGGTTTAATTAAGACACTATCTGAAAGATAGTTTTAAAGAGTACGCAAACAATTATTTATAAATTTTATTAAACGATAGAAAAATGGCAGATTTAAAAGATTTCGCTGAGCAGTTAGTTAACTTAACTGTTAAAGAAGTAAACGAACTAGCAACCATCCTTAAAGACGAGTATGGTATTGAGCCTGCAGCTGCTGCTGTAGCTATGGCTGGTCCAGCTGGTGGTGGTGACGCTGCTGCTGATGAGCAAACTGAATTTGATGTTATCCTTAAGGCTCCAGGTGGTGCTAAATTAGCGGTTGTTAAACTTGTAAAAGAACTTACAGGTGCTGGACTTAAAGATGCAAAAGACCTAGTTGATAATGCGCCATCTCCGATCAAAGAAGGTGTGTCTAAAGACGAGGCAGAAGCACTTAAGGCACAGCTTGAAGAAGCTGGTGCTGAGGTTGAGTTGAAGTAATTCTTCTTAACTAATCATTATCGGTTTAAACCTGTGAGCAAGGCTCACGGGTTTAGACCATTTTGCGTATAAAGATGAGACGTCATTAATAACGCTTTTTTTAACCTTTAATACCGTGCATTGATGCTGGCAACAAACACAGAGAGAATTAATTTTTCGACGGTAACAACTAAAGCAGATTATCCTGATCTGCTAGATATCCAAATTAAATCTTTTCAGGATTTCTTTCAATTAGAAACGAAATCTGATAAAAGAGAAGTAGAAGGTCTATATAATACCTTCATGGAAAATTTTCCAATTACAGATACTCGCAATCAATTTGTATTGGAGTTTCTTGATTATTTCGTTGATCCTCCTAGATACTCTATTCAAGAGTGTATTGAAAGAGGTTTAACCTACAGCGTGCCTCTTAAGTCACGTCTTAAATTATACTGTACTGACCCAGAGCATGAAGACTTTGAAACAATTGTTCAGGATGTTTATCTAGGAACTATTCCTTACATGACTCCTTCTGGAACTTTTGTTATTAACGGTGCTGAACGAGTAGTAGTTTCTCAACTACACCGTTCTCCTGGAGTTTTCTTTGGTCAATCTTTCCATGCAAATGGAACTAAACTTTACTCAGCTCGTGTTATTCCTTTCAAAGGATCATGGATTGAGTTTGCGACAGATATTAATAGTGTAATGTATGCTTATATCGATCGTAAGAAGAAATTACCTGTAACAACTCTTTTTCGTGCCATCGGATTTGAAAGAGATAAAGACATTCTCGGTATTTTTGATTTAGCAGAAGAAGTAAAAGCTTCTAAAACTGGATTAAAAAAATATCTTGGTCGCAAGTTAGCAGCTCGTGTTTTAAGAACATGGCATGAAGATTTTGTGGATGAAGATACAGGAGAGGTAGTTTCTATTGAGCGTAATGAGATTGTACTTGACCGTGATACAGTTCTAGATAAGGAGCATATCGATGAGATCATGGAATCTCAGGCAAAAACGATACTTCTTCATAAAGAAGATAATCAGTCTGCTGATTACGCTATTATCCACAATACTTTACAAAAAGATCCTACAAACTCTGAGAAAGAGGCTGTAGAACATATATATAGACAACTACGTAATGCTGAGCCGCCTGATGAGGAAACAGCACGTGGTATAATCGATAAATTATTCTTCTCAGATCAACGTTATAATTTAGGTGAGGTTGGTCGTTACAGAATGAATAAGAAGTTAGGACTGGATATCGCCATGGATAAGCAAGTGCTTACTAAGGAAGATATCATTACTATCATCAAGTATCTTATTGAATTAATTAATTCAAAGGCCGAGATTGATGATATTGACCACTTATCAAATCGTCGTGTTAGAACTGTTGGAGAACAATTATCACAACAGTTCGGTGTTGGTCTAGCTCGTATGGCTAGAACAATTCGTGAACGCATGAATGTTAGAGATAATGAAGTATTTACTCCTATAGATTTGATTAATGCAAAGACTTTGTCTTCTGTAATTAATTCATTCTTTGGGACAAATCAGTTGTCTCAATTTATGGATCAAACTAATCCACTGGCTGAAATCACACATAAGCGTAGATTATCTGCACTTGGGCCTGGTGGTCTTTCTAGAGAAAGAGCTGGATTTGAGGTACGTGATGTTCACTATACGCACTACGGAAGATTGTGTCCTATTGAAACTCCTGAAGGTCCAAATATTGGTCTTATCTCGTCATTAGCTGTTTTTGCTAAAGTGAATAGTATGGGATTCATTGAGACGCCTTACCGTTCAGTTAAGGATGGTGTGGTTAATCTTGAAGAAGAGCCTACTTATTTAAGTGCTGAGGAAGAAGAAGGAATGCATATTGCACAAGCAAACTTACCATTAGACGGTAAGGGTAAGATAGATCAAGATAAGGTTATTGCTCGTATGGAAGGTGATTTCCCAGTTGTTGATCCTTCTGAGGTTGTATATGCTGATGTTGCGCCTAATCAAATCGCATCTATCTCTGCTTCTTTAATCCCATTCTTAGAACATGATGATGCAAACCGTGCATTGATGGGATCTAACATGATGCGTCAGGCTGTACCTCTTTTAAGAGTAGATGCACCTATAGTAGGAACAGGTTTGGAAAGACAAGTTGCAACAGATTCACGCGTGTTAATTAATGCAGAAGGTGACGGTGAAGTGACATATGTTGATGCGCAACGTATAAGCATTAAATATGATAGAACAGACCGTGAAAAGGCGATAAGTTTTGAACCTGAAGAAACCACCTATAATTTAATCAAATTCCGTAAAACGAATCAAGGTACAAGTATAACACTTAAGCCTATCGTTAAGAAAGGTGATAGAGTTAATAGAGGTCAAGTTTTATGTCAAGGTTATGCAACTGAAGCTGGAGAACTTGCCCTAGGTCGTAACATGAAGGTAGCTTTTATGCCTTGGAAAGGTTACAACTTTGAGGATGCGATTGTAATTTCTGAAAAAGTTGTTCGTGAAGATATTTTCACCTCTATCCATGTTGATGAGTACTCTTTAGATGTTAGAGATACTAAGCTAGGTAATGAGGAGTTGACACCTGATATACCAAACGTTTCTGAAGAAGCAACTGCAGATCTAGATGAGCAAGGTATGATACGTATCGGTGCAGAAGTAAAACCTGGTGATATTTTGATAGGTAAAATTACTCCTAAAGGAGAGTCAGACCCTACACCTGAGGAAAAACTTCTACGTGCTATTTTTGGAGATAAAGCAGGTGATGTAAAAGATGCATCATTAAAAGCTTCTCCATCTTTACGTGGTGTTGTTATTGATAAAAAGCTTTTCTCTAGAGCCGTTAAGGATAAGAGAAAAAGAGCGCAGGATAAAGAAGATATTGCAAAATTAGAACAGGCATATCAGTCTAAATTTGATAATCTTCAAGAGCGTTTAATAGAAAAATTATTTGAAATTGTAAGTGGTAAAACATCACAAGGTGTGTTCAATGATTTAGGAGAAGAGGTTCTACCTAAAGGTAAAAAGTATACACTTAAAATGTTGCATTCAGTAGATGATTATACACATTTAGTTTCTGGAACTTGGACTACCAGCAAGGAAACTAACGAGATGATTGCTGACTTACTACACAATTATAAAATTAAAGAAAATGATCTTCAAGGATCATTACGTCGCGAGAAGTTTACCATCTCTGTAGGAGATGAACTTCCTGCTGGAATTATCAAACTAGCAAAAGTTTACATCGCTAAAAAGCGTAAACTTAAAGTAGGTGATAAGATGGCTGGACGTCACGGTAATAAAGGTATTGTTGCGCGTATTGTACGTCAAGAAGATATGCCGTTCCTTGAAGATGGAACGCCAGTGGATATTGTTTTGAATCCACTTGGGGTACCTTCACGTATGAACATTGGTCAAATATATGAGACCGTTTTAGGATGGGCAGGACAGAAGTTAGGAAAGACTTTTGCTACACCTATTTTTGATGGTGCTACTTTAGACCAGATTAATGCTTATACAGATGAAGCAGGAATCCCACGTTTCGGTCATACATATTTATATGATGGTGGTACTGGAGACAGATTTGATCAACCTGCAACAGTTGGTGTGATTTATATGCTGAAACTAGGACACATGGTAGATGATAAGATGCACGCTCGTTCTATCGGGCCATACTCATTGATTACTCAGCAGCCACTTGGTGGTAAAGCACAATTTGGTGGTCAACGATTTGGAGAGATGGAAGTATGGGCATTAGAGGCTTATGGAGCGTCTAGTACACTACGTGAAATCTTAACTGTGAAGTCGGATGACGTTATAGGACGTGCAAAGACTTATGAGGCGATTGTAAAAGGTGAGCCTATGCCAGAACCTGGTCTTCCAGAATCATTTAATGTATTAATGCACGAGTTGAAAGGTCTTGGATTAGACTTAAGACTTGAGGATTAATTTTTTAACGGTGGTTTTTATGATTACGCTTTCGCGAAAGCGTAATCATAACTCTCACCAGCTTTAACTAAAAATAGTACCATAATTATGGCTAGATATAAAGACGCCCCAACCCAGAAGAAATTTTCAAAAATTTCAATCGGTCTCGCATCACCAGAATCTATTCTCGCAGAGTCTAAAGGTGAAGTATTAAAACCAGAGACGATTAATTACCGTACGCACAAACCAGAGCGTGATGGACTTTTTTGTGAGCGCATTTTTGGTCCTGTAAAGGATTATGAGTGTGCCTGTGGAAAGTATAAGCGTATACGTTATAAAGGAATTGTATGTGATCGATGTGGTGTAGAGGTAACTGAGAAGAAGGTACGTCGTGACCGAATAGGGCATATTAACCTTGTTGTGCCAGTTGCGCACATCTGGTATTTCCGTAGTCTTCCTAACAAAATTGGTTATTTATTAGGACTTCCTTCAAAGAAGCTTGATATGATTATTTACTACGAACGTTATGTAGTAATTCAACCAGGTATTGCAAAAAATGAAGAAGGTGAACCAGTTCAAAAATTAGAATTTCTTACTGAAGAGGAGTATCTAAATATTTTAGATAGTCTTCCTCAAGAGAATTTATATTTAGAAGACTCAGATCCTAATAAGTTTATAGCTAAGATGGGAGCAGAATGTCTAATAGACCTTTTGCAACGTATCGACTTAGAAGGATTGTCTTATGATTTACGTCACAAGGCAAATAACGAAACTTCTAAGCAACGTAAAACGGAAGCTTTAAAGCGTTTACAAGTCGTAGAGGCTCTTAAGGAGTCAAATGTTCAAAGAGAGAATAAGGCAGAATGGATGATCATGAAAGTGATCCCTGTTATTCCTCCAGAATTAAGACCTTTAGTACCGTTAGATGGTGGTCGTTTTGCGACATCAGATTTAAATGATCTATATCGTCGTGTTATTATCCGTAACAATCGTTTGAAAAGATTAATGGAGATAAAAGCTCCTGAAGTAATCTTGCGTAATGAAAAACGTATGTTACAAGAAGCAGTAGATTCTCTTCTTGATAATACAAGGAAGTCTAGTGCTGTTAAAACGGATTCTAATAGACCTCTTAAATCTTTATCAGATTCATTAAAAGGTAAGCAGGGACGTTTCCGTCAGAACTTACTAGGTAAGCGTGTGGATTATTCTGCACGTTCTGTAATTGTTGTAGGACCAGAGCTTAAATTATATGAGTGTGGTATCCCTAAGGATATGGCTGCAGAACTTTACAAGCCATTTGTAATACGTAAGCTTATTGAGCGTGGTATCGTTAAGACAGTAAAATCTGCAAAGAAAATAATAGATAAGAAAGAGCCTGTTGTTTGGGATATCTTGGAGAATGTTCTCAAAGGACATCCAGTTATGTTAAACCGTGCTCCTACACTTCACAGACTCGGAATTCAAGCATTCCAACCAAAGTTGATTGAAGGTAAAGCAATTCAGTTACACCCATTAGTGTGTACAGCTTTTAATGCCGATTTTGATGGTGATCAAATGGCGGTACACCTGCCATTAGGTCCTGAAGCGATATTAGAATGTCAGTTATTGATGCTTGCATCACATAACATATTAAACCCTGCAAATGGTAGCCCTATTGCTGTACCATCTCAAGATATGGTCTTGGGTCTATACTACATGACCAAGCTACGTCGTTCAACGCCTGAGCATAAGGTTATAGGTGAAGGGTTAACTTTCTATGGTCCTGAAGAATTAGTAATCGCATTCAATGAGAAGCGTGTTGATATTAATGCGCCTGTTAAATGTAGAATTAATCTTCTACAGCCAGATGGTTCTTATAAAGCGGAAGTTATTGAAACTACAGCAGGTCGTGTGATATTTAATCAAGCGGTACCAGATGAAGCTGGATATATTAATGAAGTGCTTACTAAAAAGGCGCTACGTGATATTATAGGAGACATTCTCAAAGTAACTGATGTTCCAAGAACGGCTGCGTTACTTGATGAAATTAAAGATATGGGTTATGGCTTTGCATTCCGTGGTGGATTATCATTCTCTCTAGGTGATATTATGATACCAGATGAGAAACAAGCTATGATTGATGCAGCTAATACTAAAGTTGATGCAATACGCGGAAATTATGGTATGGGTCTTATAACTCAAAACGAGAGATATAATCAAGTTATTGATGTATGGACAGCTACTAATGCTGAGCTTACTGAATTAGCTATGAAGAATATTAGAGAAGACAACCAAGGTTTTAACTCTGTGTTTATGATGCTTGACTCTGGAGCTCGTGGATCTAAAGAACAGATTCGTCAGCTGACAGGAATGCGTGGTCTGATGGCTAAGCCTAAGAAATCTAACTCAGGTGGTGGAGAAATTATTGAAAATCCGATTCTTTCTAACTTTAAGGAGGGATTGTCTATTCTTGAATACTTTATCTCTACTCACGGTGCGCGTAAAGGACTTGCAGATACAGCTCTTAAAACAGCAGATGCTGGTTACTTAACCCGTCGTCTACATGATGTTGCACAAGATGTAATAGTTAATGTTGAGGATTGTGAGACATTGAGAGGTATTGATGTATCTGCACTTAAGAAGAATGAAGAGGTTATGGAAAAACTTAGTGCACGTGTACTAGGTAGAGTAGCTCTTCATGATGTAATTGACCCAGCTACACAAACAGTTATTGTTGAGGCAGGTGAGTTAATTACTGAAGAAATTGCAGATATAATTGAGGCATCAGATTTAGAGTCAGTAGAGGTGCGTTCACCTTTAACTTGTGAGGCTAAGAAAGGTATTTGTGTGAAATGTTATGGTCGCAACCTTGCAACTAATAAGCTTGTGATGCGTGGTGAAGCGGTTGGTGTAATTGCTGCACAGTCTATTGGGGAACCAGGTACACAGTTGACGCTACGTACTTTCCACGTTGGTGGTGTTGCTGGTAACGTTTCTCAAGAAAATACAATTGTTGCTAAGCATGATGGTATTTTAGAAATTGAAGATCTGAAATTAGTTAAGAGTGAAGATAATACTGGTAATCCAGTAAATGTCGTGATTTCTAGAACGGCTGAAGCTAAAGTACTTCATCCAGCTACAAAGATGTTGCTTAATTCAAATAATATTCCTTACGGTTCTGAATTATATGCTACGGCTGGTTCTAAAGTGAAAAAAGGAGATGTTCTTGCTAAATGGGATCCATTTAACGGTGTTATTATTTCTGAATTTGCTGGAAAAATTAAGTTTGAAAATATCATACAAGGAACAACTTTCCAAGTTGAAACTGATGAGCAAACTGGATACGAAGAGAAAGTTATATCTGACTCTAGAGATAAGAAGTTAATTCCGACACTACATATTGTTGATAGTAAAGGAGAAACTCAGATTTCTTATAACTTACCTGTTGGATCTCACTTAATGGTGAATGATGCTGATAAAATAAAGGTTGGTAAGGTTCTCGTCAAGATCCCACGTAAATCAGCTAAGGCTGGTGATATTACTGGAGGTCTTCCTCGTGTAACTGAATTATTCGAGGCACGCAACCCTTCTAATCCTGCTGTTGTTAGTGAGATTGATGGTGTGGTTGCATTTGGTAAGATTAAAAGAGGTAATCGTGAAATAATTGTTACTTCCAAAACTGATGAAGTTAAGAAGTATCTAGTTAAACTTTCTAATCAAATTCTTGTTCAAGAAAATGATTATGTTAGAGCTGGTATGCCTTTATCTGATGGTTCAATTACTCCTAAAGATATTCTTGCTATTAAAGGACCTAGTGCTGTACAGCAATATCTTGTGAACGAAGTTCAGGAAGTTTATCGTTTACAAGGTGTAAAGATAAATGATAAACATTTTGAGGTTGTCGTACGTCAAATGATGCGCAAAGTAAGGATAGTAGATCCAGGTGACGGAGTTTTCTTAGAGAATCAATTAATTCATACAGAAGATTTTATTGTTGAAAATGATAAACTTTACGGTATGAAAGTAGTTGAAGATGCTGGGGATTCTGATTCACTGAAATTAGGTCAATTAATCTCTTCAAGAGAATTAAGAGATGAGAATTCTCTATTACGCCGCGAAGATAAAGCGTTAGTAGTAGCTAGAGATGTAGTCCCTGCTACGGCCGAGCCTGTTTTACAAGGTATTACAAGAGCTTCACTACAAACTAAGTCATTTATTAGTGCTGCTTCATTCCAAGAAACTACTAAAGTACTAAATGAAGCTGCTGTAAGCGGTAAAGTTGATTCTCTAGAAGGTCTTAAGGAAAATGTAATTGTTGGACATAGAATTCCTGCTGGTACTGGAATGCGTAACTATGATGATATCATTGTAGGTTCTAAGGAGGAATTTGAAAAATTAATGGCTTCTAAAGAAGAGCCAACACCTAACTATAATTAAAATGGAGAAACAAGGTCCAAATAAATTGAACATAGAAATTGATGCTGAAGTGGCAGAAGGTCAATATAGTAACCTAGCTATTATTAATCATTCTATGTCTGAGTTTGTTGTAGATTTTGTGAATATAATGCCTGGTAATCCAAAGAGTAAGGTCAAATCGAGAATTGTTTTAACGCCGCAACATGCTAAGCGATTAGCTAAAGCTCTTGCCGAAAATGTTCGAAAATTTGAAAAAGCAAATGGAGATATTAAGGATTATGAACAACCTCCGATCCCGTTAAACTTTGGTCCAACGGGACAAGCGTAAAAAAAAGCCTGATAGTAATATCAGGTTTTTTTATTTTTTAATCAATTCCTTATCAATATTCGTTATAGCACTGTGTTTTTTGATCTATTTTAAGGCGTTGTAGTCTCTAAATAATTATAAAACAATATCTAGGTTGGATTTATATTAAGTGTGCTTGAAAATCTTTAAAATGGTTATTTGTAGATTAGTGCGATTTGATGGTATTTTTGAACTATTCTTTTTAACTTATGATAAATATTTAATTAGGAATCTTGTATTATTGGTCAATAAAATCATTGTAATACAGCGATAAAATATGGGTAATAAACGAATACTTCTTTTTATTCATTAAAATAATCATTCAAGCTGAAGCAATAGAATTATTTTTGCGGCTTAGTATATCTTGACTTTTGATTGTAATTGTTCGATATGCTTGATAATTTAATAAGGTATTTCAATATATGGACATTTTTACCTCCCCAAAAAATTCCAAAAACTTGTTTTTCAGGTTTTTGTCTTTTTCATTTATTCTAATTTTATTTTCAAGTAATTTATTGTATGCCGATGGTACCAAACAGGTAACTCCTTCTGCTACAGGTGTTGAGCCTACTAATGGAACAGCTCTTTATATTACTAATAGTATTAGAGGTTCTTATTTCAATGCGCCCAATTCTAATAGGATAAGATTCACAATTGCTGATAATGCGACTGAAAATTTCTATTTCGGTGTTCATTCTTTGCAACGTCTGGAAGCTGCAAATAATCCAGCTTTGGGTCGTTTTACATATTATCGAATTTATGATGAATCGAATACGTTAGTTCAGCAAGGAAGATTTAATGATGGTTCCGCAAATGATACGGATCCATCTGCTGGCGATTTAGGGTATATCGATACGTATTTAGAGGCGTTCAATGGTCCTAATGGAATAGGTGGTGTTACAAATGGTTATAATCCATTTGTTTTTGATCCAGCTACTAATGGTGACTTTTATATTGAGATTTACGTAAGTACCGATGGTGGTGCGACACCTTTTGTCTTTCCAAGTGGAAATGAGTTGAATTTTTTCATGCCTTATTTTGACTTTACGGTGGGAACAATTGCTGGTCCGATCTTAGGACGAGTGTGGTCTGATAAATGGAGTTTTATAGCTTATCTTTTTGACGATGCAGATCAGAATGCGGGTACTCCAGATGTAATCACACCTAGTTTGGATGCGTCTGTTGAAGGTGAGTTTTTTGCATTTACTGACGATGGTGTGATTGTTAAGGTTGATTTTGCTTCTGATTTTCGACCTTTGGCTTATGAGTTGTCTATGAATAGATTTGGTGTCGTTGAAGATGATACCGATCCAGCTAATGACTTTCTTACTTCTAGAATGTCTACTAATAGACCGTCTAGTACCTCGCCTGGACTTAATAATGGTTATAAAGTTTTTATTACTTCACCTGATCAAAATGTTTTTGTTCCAACTGCTGTTGCTGCCCCAGTGGTGACTGGTAATATATTAGGGTGTCCAGGGGCGTATTATATACCTTATAAGTTAGATGCTGCTGGTGATATTGCAATACTTTTAGATTTAAATGGTATTGCTGGGTATCAACCAAATACTGCAGATGTTGTTGTTGAATCTTTTGAAGAACAGCCTGGTGATAAAGTTTTGTTTTGGGATGGTGTCGATGGTAATGGTACTGTTGTGTCTGAAAATACAAGTGTAAGTGTAACGGTAACTACTTTTAGAGGTCGTACTAATTTACCAATGTATGATGCGGAATTCAATGTAGATGGATTGTCAATTGAGGCTATCGCTCCTGCTTTTTCAACTCAAAGCTTATATTGGGATGATTCGGGTCTTGCCGCTTTTGGATCATGTAATGATGTAAATGATAGTAATGGTAATAATATTACTGTAGGTTCTTATCAGAGAGTGGATTTGTTAGATCCATTATTAGGCCCTACTCATGGTTGGAACGGTTCTAATCCTGATCAAAATGTTCCTGCTGCTTCTGGCGGTCTAGGGAGTGATACTGTTTTACTTTGTGATGATTATGGGAATGATCGTGTAATAAATACTTGGTTTTATGGCTATGTTCAAGAATCTAATCCAGTTTCCTTAAGATTGCCTTCTTGTGATAAGGATGGTGATGGAATTGATGATAGTGTTGATATTGATGATGATAATGATGGTATTGCTGATGTTGACGAACTTTTTGGTGTATCTGGTGGAGATCCTTTAGGAGATGATGATGGTGATGGTCTATTTAACTACTTCGACCCTACCACTGGACCTGGCGATGATGGGCCAGCTAATCCTAATTTTGTAGATGTTAATGGTGACGGCGTTAGTGACCAATATGATGTTGATGGAGATGGTGTTATAGATCAATTTGATTTAGATTCAGATGGTGACGGTATTCCAGATAATAACGAGGCTCAAGGCACCCAGGATTTTACCTCTCAAGGTAGTGTGGTTGATTCTGATAATGATGGACTAGTTAATACATATGATAATGGTGCTACAGGGCTTTCGCCAGTAGATACTGATTCAGATGGGATACCTGATTATAAAGATACAGATAGTGATAATGATGGTGTTGTTGATACAACTGAAGCAGGGCTTACTTTGATTAATGCCGATTTAGATAATGACGGTCTTGATGATGCTGTTGATAGTACTTCTAATGATTACTTAGATCCGGATGGGACGATAAATAATACTTCTGGTTTACCAGATTCTGACGGTGATGTGAATGGAGGTGGAGATGTTGATTTTAGAGATACGGAATCTTCTATTGATTCTGATGGTGATGGAATATTTGATGAGGCAGATCTTGATGATGATAATGATGGTATTTTGGATTCTGTCGAATGTTTAACGCCTTCAACTGTTGTTGGTCCTTTGAACGCAGGTAATACTTCTTTCAATTTTACAGGGACAGGTGGAAATAATGATGCAAATTTAGATTTTATAACTATTAATGGAATTCAGTATTCTGAGTTTATTCTTCCAGACTCTTATGAAGAGAGTTTTTCAACAACAAGTGATAATGTAGTTTATAAAGTGTTGAATAATGTTTCTGGTCAGGGCGATGGTCCGGCTGGTGCTAATATTTCCAATCCTAATTGGAACGATATAATATTAAGCTCATTCAGAGATCCTAATTTTAATCATTTTCAAGGGCTTTCGGGAGCTGTGCTTGATTCTGATTTTTATACTCTAACTTATGATGTTCCAGTTGTTGTTTCAGGAGATTCTTTTTTACTAGTTTCAGAACGTGATGGAAATAATGCGTTTGATATTCAATTTTTTGATACTGCTGGCGTGCTTATTGGAAGTACACTGAATGTAGCTGTTACTGATTATATTAATTCAGGTTTAAATACTTCTGTTGGTCAGCCTATTACTATTGCAGCATTCCCTCTTTCTGATATTGCACCTTCAGGTGCTGTAATTAAAACGATACAAGTGTCACCAGCAGCTAATGGTGATGGAGGAGATGGTAAGGTGTTTATTGTTTCTGAAGCATTTCAGTGTAATGATAGTGATGGTGATGGGGTCATAGATAGTCTAGATTTAGATTCTGACAATGATGGGATTTACGATGCAGTAGAGGCCGGTCATGATCAAGTTAATGCAAATGGCCAATTGACGGGTCCAGTTGGCATGGATGGTGTTCCTGATAGTGTTCAAAACACTGGTGACGAGGATAGTGGTTTAGTAAATTATACTTTAGCAAATTCTGATAGCTTAGATAGTCCTGACTATTTAGATACAGATTCTGATAATGATGGATGTTCTGATGCTAATGAGGCGTATAATGATTCCTCAGCAGATGGTGGCGACTCTGGTGAATATGGTGCAGATCCAGCGACTGTAAATCCTGTTAATGGTTTAGTCGTTGCTGCGTCTTATGCAACCAATACTCCTCAAGACATTGATGGAAATGGTACTGCAGATTATAAAGAGGCAGGTCCTGATTTAAATAATGACGGTGTTTCAGATGCTTGTTTCCCTCCTGTTGATACGGATGGTGATGGAGTTTTTGATAATTTAGATATTGATGATGACAACGATGGTATTTTAGATGCTGTTGAGTCTCAAGGTCTTGGTGATCCTTCGGTAGACTCTGATGGTGATGGTATACTTAACTATCAAGATTCTGATTTCTGTAGCCTTAATGCTGATGGTGTCTGTACAGTTCTAGATCCAGACAATGATGGGGTTCCTAATCATTTAGATTTAGACTCAGACGGTGATGGAATTCCAGATAATAATGAAGCCCAATCTACCGGTGATTATACGGCACCTTTGGATTCAAATGGTGATGATGTTCCTGATGTCACAGCCAATGGTCTTCCTGTCACATATGATTACGGTGAAGAGCAAGGTATTTTGCCTGTAAATACTGATAATGTTGATAATCCTGACTATTTAGATCTTAACTCAGATAATCAAGGTTCTGATGATACTACTGAGGCTGCTCTTGTGCTTGCAAATAATGATGCAGACGGTGATGGACTTGATGATAATATTGATACTACTTCAGGTTACGGTGATCCTAATGGGACAATTAATTTAACCTCACAATTACCGGATACAGATGATGATTTAACTGAAGGAGGAAATGTAGATTTTAGAGATAGGACTTCTCCAGATGATGCTGATGGTGATGGTGTAAAAGATAAAGAGGATCGCGACGATGATAATGATGGTATTGATGATGTTACCGAAGGTTATGGTTTCTTCCCTGATTTTGAAAATGGCGGCGCAAATTGTACCGGTCAAGCTTATAATTTTACAGGAGGAACGTTAATTTCTGGTACAGCTGGTACTGTTGGTGCACAATATAGATTTAATACAACTACTGTAGGTATTGATGCAATTATTCAGATAACGCAACGCAGTACCGGTGTAACACTTAATAATATTGATACTAATGCTACAGATAACCTAGCTTGGCAGCCTGTATTAAATTATGCAAACGGTTCTACAGGAGATTTAACGATGTCATTCCAGGTAAGATTTGTAAATGCAGGAACTACTACACCGGCCGTTGTAAATAGGGTTGGTGGATTTATTCAAGATATTGATAGTAACGGTAATGGTACGGTACGTGAATTCTATCGCTTGCAAAATCTTGTTGGATATAGTATCGGTAATCCTACTCGCGTAGTTGCTCAAGAACTGCCAGCAGGTGTAATTCAATTAAGAGCTGATGGTTCTGGTAGTGCGCCTATTGAACCTATTGATATAGATAACAGGTATAGAGTTTTCTTTCAAAAAAGAGAAGTATCTCAATTTAGTTTTACCATAGGGGTAACTAAGAATACAACGGCAGCGTCTCAACGTTTTTACAGCGTTCGATTTGATGAATGTCGTATAAATTTATATAACGATCCCTCTCATTCTTTCGTAGATGCTCCAGATACTGATGGGGATTTAATACCAGACTATTTGGATTCTGATGCAGATGGTGATGGTTGTAATGATACCTTAGAGGCAGGTTATATTGATGCTTTCGCGAATGCAGATAGAGATGGCATTTTAGGTAATTCAGCACCAGAGACTGTAGATGGAAATGGATTAGTTACGTCAGGAGAAGGTTCTGAGGGTTATTCTGAACCAAATGACGTCGATAATAACGGTGTCTATGATTTTCTTGAGGCCTCATATTCAATGGCCTGTGATGATAATGATAATGATGGAATAGTGGATTCTATTGATATTGATGACGATAATGATGGTATTTTAGATACGGTAGAGAATGATGGCGTGGACCCATTTGGTGATACTGATAATGATGGAATTTTAAATTTTCAAGACGTAACTCCGGCTAATGATGCAAATGGAGATGGTGTTGTTGATAGTTTTGATACTGATAATGATGGTATCATTAATCAATACGATCAAGATGCTGACAACGATGGAATTCCAGATAATGTTGAAGGGCAAACAACTTCAGGTTATATAGCTCCTAGTGGTGTAGATAGTGACTTTAATGGATTAGATGACGTATATGAGTCAACGCCTGGTAGTGGTGATGGAGTGACTCCGGTTAATACAGATGCGTTAGATTCTCCAGATTATCTTGATGATGATTCAGATAATGATAATGTACCCGATTCTACTGAAGGTTTTGATATCAACAATGATGGTGCTCCTGATACTTTTCCTAGTGGAAATGATGTAGATAATGACGGTCTAGATGATGCTTTTGATAGTGACTTGACAGGTTATGGTGATCCTAATGGTATGCCTACTGTATCTGATCCAGGATCAGAACTTAATAATACGGATGGTACAGATGAACCAGATTATAGAGATCAGGATGATGATAATGATGGTCTTCCAACTGTAGGTGCCGGTGAGGATGCTAATAACGATGGGGACCCTACTAATGATGATGATGACTTAGATGGTATACCTAATTACCTAGATTTTCAAGATACGGATGGTGATGGTGTGCCTGATAGTGTAGATATTGACGATGATAATGATGGTATCATTGATACGGTAGAAGGTTGTGGTAATTTAATTATTAATGGGAATTTTGAAGATCAAGATTTTTCAAGTCTTACAGAATTTCCTAATACTACTAATACAGATGCATCAGGTACCTTCATAGGTACAAATCTTAACACTAACACATTAAAAGGTTGGGATTACACTCAAAATTTAGATGGATGGATAGGCAATGAATCTCCAGTTTGGTCTTCAAATAATTTTGCTAGTGCTTATAATGGAAACCAGTATGTTGATGTTTTAGGAAATAACAGTTTGTCAGGTGGTGTTAATAATGTTTTATCTCAAACTATTAATACTGAACCTGGAACAACATATACTTTATCTTTCTTATGGGGTGAAGATGTAGGGCATGCAACTGGACAGGATGTTACATTGGATGTAGGATTGGTGGATTCATCAAATAATGTGATTTTCAGTCAAACCTTAACTGCAATTGCTCAAGGTGAAGTTTCTGGGGTTATTGGTGCCAAAGCTTGGTATTATTTCACTCAAACTTTTACTGCAACTACAGCACAAACTACATTGCGATTTGAGGCAACGCCTCCTTCAGGAAGAACTGCAGATGGTGCTAATATTGATTTTGTTAGTATAACAAAAAATACTTGTACAGATTCTGATAACGATGGTATCCCAGATAGCTTAGACTTAGATGCTGACAATGATGGTATTCCAGATAACGTAGAAGCACAAACCACACCAGGTTACATAGCACCAGATGGTGTAGATAGTGACATGAATGGATTGGATGATGCTTATGAGACGACTCCAGGAAGTGGAGAAGGAATCACACCGGAGAACACAGATGGTGTAGACGAGCCAGATTACTTAGACGATGACAGTGATAATGACGGAGTAATAGATGCTATAGAAGGTTTTGATGTAGACAATGATGGAGTAGCAGACACAGTGCCAAGTGGTAATGACGTAGATAACGATGGATTAGATGATGCCTTTGATGGAGACACGACCGGTTATGGCGATCCAAACGGAACACCAACGACTACGGATCCAGCAACAGATCTGAATAATACAGATGGTACAGATGAGCCAGATTACAGAGATACGGACGATGATAATGATTTAATACCAACGGCAAATGAGATTCCAGATGCAGATGGAAACGGAACACCAGATTACTTGGAGATTCCAGACAATGATGGCGATGGTATCAATGACTTAGTAGATATCGATGATGATAACGATGGTATCTTAGATACGGTAGAGAATGGTGGAGTAGATCCACTAGGCGATGATGACAATGATGGTATTTTGAACTACCAAGATGTTACAGCGACTAATGATGCTAATGGCGATGGCGTAGTAGACAGTTTTGATAGTGATAATGACGGTATTATCGATCAGTTCGATCAAGATGCTGATAATGATGGTATTCCAGATAACGTAGAAGGCCAAGACACACCAGGTTACATAGCACCAGATGGTGTAGATAGTGACATGAATGGATTGGATGATGCTTATGAGACGACTCCAGGAAGTGGAGAAGGAATCACACCAGAGAACACAGATGGTGTAGACGAGCCAGATTACTTAGATGATGACAGTGATAATGATGGCGTAAGCGATCGTATCGAAGGAGATGATGTAGATAATGATGGAGTAGCAGATACTACTGAATTAGGTGATACTGATGGCGATGGTATTGATGATGCCTTTGACCCAGCTAATGCGACAGACCCATACAGCGATCCAAGTGGAGCTACAGTAGATATGGATCCAGCAACTGAGTTGAACAATACGGATGGTACAGATGAGCCAGATTACAGAGATACGGACGATGATAACGATTTAATACCAACGGTAAATGAGATTCCAGATGCAGATGGAAACGGAACACCAGATTACTTGGAGATTCCAGACAATGATGGCGATGGTATCAATGACTTAGTAGATATCGATGATGATAACGATGGTATCTTAGATACGGTAGAGAATGGTGGAGTAGATCCACTAGGCGATGATGACAATGATGGTATTTTAAACTACCAAGATGTTACAGCGACTAATGATGCTAATGGCGATGGCGTAGTAGACAGTTTTGATAGTGATAATGACGGTATTATCGATCAGTTCGATCAAGATGCTGATAATGATGGTATTCCAGATAACGTAGAAGCACAAACCACACCAGGTTACATAGCACCAGATGGTGTAGATAGTGACATGAATGGATTGGATGATGCTTATGAGACGACTCCAGGAAGTGGAGAAGGAATCACACCAGAGAACACAGATGGAGCAGATGAGCCAGATTACTTAGATGATGACAGTGATAATGACGGAGTAATAGATGCTATAGAAGGTTTTGATGTAGACAATGATGGAGTAGCTGACACGGTACCAAGTGGTAACGATGTAGATAACGACGGATTAGACGATGCCTTTGATGGAGACACGACCGGTTATGGCGATCCAAACGGAACACCAACGACTACGGATCCAGCAATGGATCTGAATAATACAGATGGTACAGATGAGCCAGATTACAGAGATACTGATGATGATAATGATTTAATACCAACGGCAAATGAGATTCCAGATGCAGATGGAAACGGAACACCAGATTACTTGGAGATTCCAGACAATGATGGCGATGGTATCAATGACTTAGTAGATATCGATGATGATAACGATGGTATCTTAGATACGGTAGAGAATGGTGGAGTAGATCCACTAGGCGATGATGACAATGATGGTATTTTAAACTACCAAGATGTTACAGCGACTAATGATGCTAATGGCGATGGCGTAGTAGACAGTTTTGATAGTGATAATGACGGTATTATCGATCAGTTCGATCAAGATGCTGATAATGATGGTATTCCAGATAACGTAGAAGCACAAACCACACTAGGTTACATAGCACCAGATGGTGTAGATAGTGACATGAATGGATTGGATGATGCTTATGAGACGACTCCAGGAAGTGGAGAAGGAATCACACCAGAGAACACAGATGGTGTAGACGAGCCAGATTACTTAGATGATGACAGTGATAATGATGGCGTAAGCGATCGTATCGAAGGAGATGATGTAGATAATGATGGAGTAGCAGATACTACTGAATTAGGTGATACTGATGGCGATGGTATTGATGATGCCTTTGACCCAGCTAATGCGACAGACCCATACAGCGATCCAAGTGGAGCTACAGTAGATATGGATCCAGCAACTGAGTTGAACAATACGGATGGTACAGATGAGCCAGATTACAGAGATACGGACGATGATAACGATTTAATACCAACGGCAAATGAGATTCCAGATGCAGATGGAAACGGAACACCAGATTACTTGGAGATTCCAGACAATGATGGCGATGGTATCAATGACTTAGTAGATATCGATGATGATAATGATGGTATCTTAGATACGGTAGAGAATGGTGGAGTAGATCCACTAGGCGATGATGACAATGATGGTATTTTGAACTACCAAGATGTTACAGCGACTAATGATGCTAATGGCGATGGCGTAGTAGACAGTTTTGATAGTGATAATGACGGTATTATCGATCAGTTCGATCAAGATGCTGATAATGATGGTATTCCAGATAACGTAGAAGCACAAACCACACCAGGTTACATAGCACCAGATGGTGTAGATAGTGACATGAATGGATTGGATGATGCTTATGAGACGACTCCAGGAAGTGGAGAAGGAATCACACCGGAGAACACAGATGGTGTAGACGAGCCAGATTACTTAGACGATGACAGTGATAATGACGGAGTAATAGATGCTATAGAAGGTTTTGATGTAGACAATGATGGAGTAGCAGACACAGTGCCAAGTGGTAATGACGTAGATAACGATGGATTAGATGATGCCTTTGATGGAGACACGACCGGTTATGGCGATCCAAACGGAACACCAACGACTACGGATCCAGCAACAGATCTGAATAATACAGATGGTACAGATGAGCCAGATTACAGAGATACGGACGATGATAATGATTTAATACCAACGGCAAATGAGATTCCAGATGCAGATGGAAACGGAACACCAGATTACTTGGAGATTCCAGACAATGATGGCGATGGTATCAATGACTTAGTAGATATCGATGATGATAACGATGGTATCTTAGATACGGTAGAGAATGGTGGAGTAGATCCACTAGGCGATGATGACAATGATGGTATTTTGAACTACCAAGATGTTACACCAGCCAATGATGCTAATGGCGATGGCGTAGTAGACAGTTTTGATAGTGATGGTGATGGTATTATCGATCAGTTCGATCAAGATGCTGACAATGATGGTATTCCAGATAACGTAGAAGGCCAAGACACACCAGGTTACACAGCACCAGATGGTGTAGATAGTGACATGAATGGATTGGATGATGCTTATGAGACGACTCCAGGAAGTGGAGAAGGAATCACACCAGAGAACACAGATGGAGCAGATGAGCCAGATTACTTAGATGATGACAGTGATAATGACGGAGTAATAGATGCTATAGAAGGTTTTGATGTAGACAATGATGGAGTAGCTGACACGGTACCAAGTGGTAACGATGTAGATAACGACGGATTAGACGATGCCTTTGATGGAGACACGACCGGTTATGGCGATCCAAACGGAACACCAACGACTACGGATCCAGCAATGGATCTGAATAATACGGATGGTACAGATGAGCCAGATTACAGAGATACTGATGATGATAATGATTTAATACCAACGGCAAATGAGATTCCAGATGCAGATGGAAACGGAACACCAGATTACTTGGAGATTCCAGACAATGATGGCGATGGTGTCAATGACTTAGTAGATATCGATGATGATAACGATGGTATCTTAGATACGGTAGAGAATGGTGGAGTAGATCCACTAGGCGATGATGACAATGATGGTATTTTGAACTACCAAGATGTTACACCAGCCAATGATGCTAATGGCGATGGCGTAGTAGACAGTTTTGATAGTGATGGTGATGGTATTATCGATCAGTTCGATCAAGATGCTGACAATGATGGTATTCCAGATAACGTAGAAGGCCAAGACACACCAGGTTACACAGCACCAGATGGTGTAGATAGTGACATGAATGGATTGGATGATGCTTATGAGACGACTCCAGGAAGTGGAGAAGGAATCACACCAGAGAACACAGATGGAGCAGATGAGCCAGATTACTTAGATGATGACAGTGATAATGACGGAGTAATAGATGCTATAGAAGGTTTTGATGTAGACAATGATGGAGTAGCTGACACGGTACCAAGTGGTAACGATGTAGATAACGACGGATTAGACGATGCCTTTGATGGAGACACGACCGGTTATGGTGATCCAAACGGAACACCAACGACTACGGATCCAGCAATGGATCTGAATAATACGGATGGTACAGATGAGCCAGATTACAGAGATACGGACGATGATAACGATTTAATACCAACGGTAAATGAGATTCCAGATGCAGATGGAAACGGAACACCAGATTACTTGGAGATTCCAGACAATGATGGCGATGGTATCAATGACTTAGTAGATATCGATGATGATAACGATGGTATCTTAGATACGGTAGAGAATGGTGGAGTAGATCCACTAGGCGATGATGACAATGATGGTATTTTAAACTACCAAGATGTTACAGCGACTAATGATGCTAATGGCGATGGCGTAGTAGACAGTTTTGATAGTGATAATGACGGTATTATCGATCAGTTCGATCAAGATGCTGATAATGATGGTATTCCAGATAACGTAGAAGCACAAACCACACCAGGTTACATAGCACCAGATGGTGTAGATAGTGACATGAATGGATTGGATGATGCTTATGAGACGACTCCAGGAAGTGGAGAAGGAATCACACCAGAGAACACAGATGGAGCAGATGAGCCAGATTACTTAGATGATGACAGTGATAATGACGGAGTAATAGATGCTATAGAAGGTTTTGATGTAGACAATGATGGAGTAGCTGACACGGTACCAAGTGGTAACGATGTAGATAACGACGGATTAGACGATGCCTTTGATGGAGACACGACCGGTTATGGTGATCCAAACGGAACACCAACGACTACGGATCCAGCAATGGATCTGAATAATACAGATGGTACAGATGAGCCAGATTACAGAGATACTGATGATGATAATGATTTAATACCAACGGCAAATGAGATTCCAGATGCAGATGGAAACGGAACACCAGATTACTTGGAGATTCCAGACAATGATGGCGATGGTATCAATGACTTAGTAGATATCGATGATGATAACGATGGTATCTTAGATACGGTAGAGAATGGTGGAGTAGATCCACTAGGCGATGATGACAATGATGGTATTTTGAACTACCAAGATGTTACACCAGCCAATGATGCTAATGGCGATGGCGTAGTAGACAGTTTTGATAGTGATGGTGATGGTATTATCGATCAGTTCGATCAAGATGCTGACAATGATGGTATTCCAGATAACGTAGAAGCACAAACCACACCAGGTTACATAGCACCAGATGGTGTAGATAGTGACATGAATGGATTGGATGATGCTTATGAGACGACTCCAGGAAGTGGAGAAGGAATCACACCAGAGAACACAGATGGAGCAGATGAGCCAGATTACTTAGATGATGACAGTGATAATGACGGAGTAATAGATGCTATAGAAGGTTTTGATGTAGACAATGATGGAGTAGCTGACACGGTACCAAGTGGTAACGATGTAGATAACGACGGATTAGACGATGCCTTTGATGGAGACACGACCGGTTATGGTGATCCAAACGGAACACCAACGACTACGGATCCAGCAATGGATCTGAATAATACAGATGGTACAGATGAGCCAGATTACAGAGATACGGACGATGATAACGATTTAATACCAACGGCAAATGAGATTCCAGATGCAGATGGAAACGGAACACCAGATTACTTGGAGATTCCAGACAATGATGGCGATGGTATCAATGACTTAGTAGATATCGATGATGATAATGATGGTATCTTAGATACGGTAGAGAATGGTGGAGTAGAACCACTAGGCGATGATGACAATGATGGTATTTTGAACTACCAAGATGTTACAGCGACTAATGATGCTAATGGCGATGGCGTAGTAGACAGTTTTGATAGTGATAATGACGGTATTATCGATCAGTTCGATCAAGATGCTGATAATGATGGTATTCCAGATAACGTAGAAGCACAAACCACACCAGGTTACATAGCACCAGATGGTGTAGATAGTGACATGAATGGATTGGATGATGCTTATGAGACGACTCCAGGAAGTGGAGAAGGAATCACACCGGAGAACACAGATGGTGTAGACGAGCCAGATTACTTAGACGATGACAGTGATAATGACGGAGTAATAGATGCTATAGAAGGTTTTGATGTAGACAATGATGGAGTAGCAGACACAGTGCCAAGTGGTAATGACGTAGATAACGATGGATTAGATGATGCCTTTGATGGAGACACGACCGGTTATGGCGATCCAAACGGAACACCAACGACTACGGATCCAGCAACAGCTCTGAATAATACAGATGGTACAGATGAGCCAGATTACAGAGATACGGACGATGATAATGATTTAATACCAACGGCAAATGAGATTCCAGATGCAGATGGAAACGGAACACCAGATTACTTGGAGATTCCAGACAATGATGGCGATGGTATCAATGACTTAGTAGATATCGATGATGATAACGATGGTATCTTAGATACGGTAGAGAATGGTGGAGTAGATCCACTAGGCGATGATGACAATGATGGTATTTTGAACTACCAAGATGTTACACCAGCCAATGATGCTAATGGCGATGGCGTAGTAGACAGTTTTGATAGTGATGGTGATGGTATTATCGATCAGTTCGATCAAGATGCTGACAATGATGGTATTCCAGATAACGTAGAAGGCCAAGACACACCAGGTTACACAGCACCAGATGGTGTAGATAGTGACATGAATGGATTGGATGATGCTTATGAGACGACTCCAGGAAGTGGAGAAGGAATCACACCAGAGAACACAGATGGTGTAGACGAGCCAGATTACTTAGATGATGACAGTGATAATGATGGCGTAAGCGATCGTATCGAAGGAGATGATGTAGATAATGATGGAGTAGCAGATACTACTGAATTAGGTGATACTGATGGCGATGGTATTGATGATGCCTTTGACCCAGCTAATGCGACAGACCCATACAGCGATCCAAGTGGAGCTACAGTAGATATGGATCCAGCAACTGAGTTGAACAATACGGATGGTACAGATGAGCCAGATTACAGAGATACTGATGATGATAATGATTTAATACCAACGGCAAATGAGATTCCAGATGCAGATGGAAACGGAACACCAGATTACTTGGAGATTCCAGACAATGATGGCGATGGTGTCAATGACTTAGTAGATATCGATGATGATAACGATGGTATCTTAGATACGGTAGAGAATGGTGGAGTAGATCCACTAGGCGATGATGACAATGATGGTATTTTGAACTACCAAGATGTTACACCAGCCAATGATGCTAATGGCGATGGCGTAGTAGACAGTTTTGATAGTGATAATGATGGTATTATCGATCAGTTCGATCAAGATGCTGACAATGATGGTATTCCAGATAACGTAGAAGGCCAAGACACACCAGGTTACACAGCACCAGATGGTGTAGATAGTGACATGAATGGATTGGATGATGCTTATGAGACGACTCCAGGAAGTGGAGAAGGAATCACACCAGAGAACACAGATGGAGCGGACGATCCAGATTACTTAGATGATGACAGTGATAATGACGGAGTAATAGATGCTATAGAAGGTTTTGATGTAGACAATGATGGAGTAGCTGACACGGTACCAAGTGGTAACGATGTAGATAACGACGGATTAGACGATGCCTTTGATGGAGACACGACCGGTTATGGTGATCCAAACGGAACACCAACGACTACGGATCCAGCAATGGATCTGAATAATACGGATGGTACAGATGAGCCAGATTACAGAGATACTGATGATGATAATGATTTAATACCAACGGCAAATGAGATTCCAGATGCAGATGGAAACGGAACACCAGATTACTTGGAGATTCCAGACAATGATGGCGATGGTATCAATGACTTAGTAGATATCGATGATGATAATGATGGTATCTTAGATACGGTAGAGAATGGTGGAGTAGATCCACTAGGCGATGATGACAATGATGGTATTTTGAACTACCAAGATGTTACAGCGACTAATGATGCTAATGGCGATGGCGTAGTAGACAGTTTTGATAGTGATAATGACGGTATTATCGATCAGTTCGATCAAGATGCTGATAATGATGGTATTCCAGATAACGTAGAAGCACAAACCACACCAGGTTACATAGCACCAGATGGTGTAGATAGTGACATGAATGGATTGGATGATGCTTATGAGACGACTCCAGGAAGTGGAGAAGGAATCACACCGGAGAACACAGATGGTGTAGACGAGCCAGATTACTTAGACGATGACAGTGATAATGACGGAGTAATAGATGCTATAGAAGGTTTTGATGTAGACAATGATGGAGTAGCAGACACAGTGCCAAGTGGTAATGACGTAGATAACGATGGATTAGATGATGCCTTTGATGGAGACACGACCGGTTATGGCGATCCAAACGGAACACCAACGACTACGGATCCAGCAACAGATCTGAATAATACAGATGGTACAGATGAGCCAGATTACAGAGATACGGACGATGATAATGATTTAATACCAACGGCAAATGAGATTCCAGATGCAGATGGAAACGGAACACCAGATTACTTGGAGATTCCAGACAATGATGGCGATGGTATCAATGACTTAGTAGATATCGATGATGATAACGATGGTATCTTAGATACGGTAGAGAATGGTGGAGTAGATCCACTAGGCGATGATGACAATGATGGTATTTTGAACTACCAAGATGTTACACCAGCCAATGATGCTAATGGCGATGGCGTAGTAGACAGTTTTGATAGTGATGGTGATGGTATTATCGATCAGTTCGATCAAGATGCTGACAATGATGGTATTCCAGATAACGTAGAAGGCCAAGACACACCAGGTTACACAGCACCAGATGGTGTAGATAGTGACATGAATGGATTGGATGATGCTTATGAGACGACTCCAGGAAGTGGAGAAGGAATCACACCGGAGAACACAGATGGTGTAGACGAGCCAGATTACTTAGACGATGACAGTGATAATGACGGAGTAATAGATGCTATAGAAGGTTTTGATGTAGACAATGATGGAGTAGCAGACACAGTGCCAAGTGGTAATGACGTAGATAACGATGGATTAGATGATGCCTTTGATGGAGACACGACCGGTTATGGTGATCCAAACGGAACACCAACGACTACGGATCCAGCAATGGGTCTGAATAATACGGATGGTACAGATGAGCCAGATTACAGAGATACTGATGATGATAATGATTTAATACCAACGGCAAATGAGATTCCAGATGCAGATGGAAACGGAACACCAGATTACTTGGAGATTCCAGACAATGATGGCGATGGTGTCAATGACTTAGTAGATATCGATGATGATAACGATGGTATCTTAGATACGGTAGAGAATGGTGGAGTAGATCCACTAGGCGATGATGACAATGATGGTATTTTGAACTACCAAGATGTTACACCAGCCAATGATGCTAATGGCGATGGCGTAGTAGACAGTTTTGATAGTGATAATGATGGTATTATCGATCAGTTCGATCAAGATGCTGACAATGATGGTATTCCAGATAACGTAGAAGGCCAAGACACACCAGGTTACACAGCACCAGATGGTGTAGATAGTGACATGAATGGATTGGATGATGCTTATGAGACGACTCCAGGAAGTGGAGAAGGAATCACACCAGAGAACACAGATGGAGCAGATGAGCCAGATTACTTAGATGATGACAGTGATAATGATGGCGTAAGCGATCGTATCGAAGGAGATGATGTAGATAATGATGGAGTAGCAGATACTACTGAATTAGGTGATACCGATGGCGATGGTATTGATGATGCTTTTGACCCAGCTAATGCGACAGACCCATACAGTGATCCAAGTGGAGCTACAGTAGATACGGATCCAGCAACTGAGTTGAACAATACGGATGGTACAGATGAGCCAGATTACAGAGATACTGATGATGATAATGATGGATTCCTGACAACAGACTTGGTTGAAGATACTGACGGTGATGGTGATCCTACTAATGATGATGATGATATGGACGGAACTCCTAATTACTTAGAAGTATTTAATCCTAATATAGTCTTAGTTAAAGATGGAATTTATCAAGACACTAACGGTGACGGTTTAGTGAATTTAGGAGACTCTATAATTTACACATTCACAGTTACTAACACTGGAAACTCTATAATTACTGGTTTAACTATTGATGATATAACTATTTCAGCAATGGCTTTAGCTGTTACACCAGATCCTCTTCTTCCTGGAGTAGCGACAACAGTCAATTACACTTATGCATTAACTCAGCCAGATATAAATGCTGGAGGCGTTACTAACAGTGCAGTAGTTAATGGACTAGATGATGGTTCAGGTAGTCCAATTTCTGATATATCTGATTCTGCAAACCCTGTAGATCAAGATAATGATGGTGATGGCGACTTGACAAATGATCCAACTATTACACCGCTAACTCCTACTCCAGAAATTACTCTTATAAAAACTGGAGTATATGTAGATGTTAACATGAATGGTGTGGTAGATGTTAATGACATGATCACTTATACATTTGAAGTTACAAATTCAGGGACTGTTCAAGTGAATTCTTTAGTTATTAATGATGCTACAGTAGGAGCAGTTAATGTTTCTGTTACTCCATCCACGTTAAACCCTTCTGAAATAGGAGTAGCAACGTTTGATTATACATTGACTCAAGCTGATATTGATAATGGTGAAGTTGTTAACACGGCAACAGCATCAGGTTTAGATTCTTTAGGTGATCCTGTGAGCGATGTATCTGATTCAGGTAACCCAGCAGATGAAACAGGCGCTCCAGATGATGATACTACCACAATACTTCCAGTTGAAGATAGTATCTCATTAACTAAAGCAGCAACCTATGTTGATGCAAATGGTGATGGCTTTATTAATGCAGGAGATACAGTTACTTATAATTTTGTAGTAACTAATACAGGAGATACTACAATCATTAATCCATTGATTGATGATTCACGTATAGGTGTTGCCGGTTTAGTAGTTACGCCTACTAGTTTGGCTCCTGGAGATATGGGTACAGCACAAGTAGTTTATACTATTCTTGCTTCAGATATTACATCTGGACAAATTGATAACAGTGCTATTGTGACTGGGCAGGATCCACAGGGTAATAATGTAACAGACACATCAGATGATCCAACTGTAGGAACAGATATTGATCTTAATGGAGATGGTGAACCAGATGATAGAACTGTATTAGACTTAAGTGAACCTAATCTCGCTTTCGCGAAAACGGATGTATACACCGATACGAATGGTAATGGTATAGTAGATGTTGGTGACATGTTGACTTATACATTTACAGTTACCAATTCAGGGAATACGGTTGTATCTAATCTAACAATAGATGATACCGTAATAGGAGTCTCAAATTTATCAGTTGTACCAGCAACCTTGAATCCTGGTCAAATGGGAACGGCTACTTCTATGTACTTGATAACCCAAGCAGATGTTGATGCAGGAAATGTTACTAACTCTGCAATTGTATCCGGTGATACTGTTGATAGTAATGGAGATCCTTTGGCGCAAGTAACCGATGTCTCTGATGACCCAGCAGATCTTACTGATCTAGATACGGACATGGATGGTGATGCAGAGGATCCTACAATATTTGTTATTACTCCACTTTCTGAAATTGAATTAACTAAAGTTGGTTTGTATGTGGATGTAAATATGGATGGTGTTATAAATGTTGGTGATAGAATTGATTACACATTTACTGTTAATAATACTGGTAATTTAGTTGTTTCAGGAACTGTTGTGGATGATACTACAATTGGAGTTACAGGATTGCTAGTGACGCCAGATCCAATTGATCCTGGGATGGCAGGTACAGCAACTGCATCATATGTACTTTCACAAATGGATATCGATAACGGTGGAGTTACTAATACCGCATTAGCAATCGGTACTACTAATGAAGGTCCAGTAAGTGATGTATCAGATAGTGATAACCCAGCCGATGAGGATAATGATATGGATGGTGATTTAACAAATGATCCAACGATCACACCGTTAACACCAAACGATGATATAACCTTAGTTAAAGGTGGTGTTTATGCAGATACGAATGGAGATGGAGTTATAAGTGTAGGAGATATGATCACATATACATTGACAGCGACCAACACAGGAACGACTACATTGACAGGTGTAACAGTAAGCGATGCTTTATTAGGAGTTGTAGCTCAGGCAACAACACCAGATACGTTATTACCAGGCGAGATGGGAACATTCACAGCAATGTATACAATCACTCAAATGGATATTGATAATGGAGAAGTAGAGAATACTGCGACAACAGATGCAACAAGTCCAAACGGTCCAGTAAGCGATGTGTCAGATAGTGATAACGCAGCCGATGAGGATAATGATATGGATGGTGATTTAACGAATGATCCAACGATCACACCGTTAACACCAAACGATGATATAACCTTAGTTAAAGGTGGTGTTTATGCAGATACGAATGGAGATGGAGTTGTAAGTGTAGGTGATATGATCACATATACATTGACAGCGACCAACACAGGAACGACTACATTGACAGGTGTAACAGTAAGCGATGCTTTATTAGGAGTTGTAGCTCAGGCAACAACACCAGATACGTTATTACCAGGCGAGATGGGAACATTCACAGCAATGTATACAATCACTCAAATGGATATTGATAATGGAGAAGTAGAGAATACTGCGACAACAGATGCAGCAAGTCCAAACGGTCCAGTAAGCGATGTGTCAGATAGTGATAACCCAGCCGATGAGGATAATGATATGGATGGTGATTTAACGAATGATCCAACGATCACACCGTTAACACCAAACGATGATATAACCTTAGTTAAAGGTGGTGTTTATGCAGATACGAATGGAGATGGAGTTGTAAGTGTAGGTGATATGATCACATATACATTGACAGCGACCAACACAGGAACGACTACATTGACAGGTGTAACAGTAAGCGATGCTTTATTAGGAGTTGTAGCTCAGGCAACAACACCAGATACGTTATTACCAGGCGAGATGGGAACATTTACAGCAATGTATACAATCACTCAAATGGATATTGATAATGGAGAAGTAGAGAATACTGCGACAACAGATGCAGCAAGTCCAAACGGTCCAGTAAGCGATGTGTCAGATAGTGATAACCCAGCCGATGAGGATAATGATATGGATGGTGATTTAACGAATGATCCAACGATCACACCGTTAACACCAAACGATGATATAACCTTAGTTAAAGGTGGTGTTTATGCAGATACGAATGGAGATGGAGTTGTAAGTGTAGGTGATATGATCACATATACATTGACAGCGACCAACACAGGAACGACTACATTGACAGGAGTAACAGTAAGCGATGCTTTATTAGGAGTTGTAGCTCAGGCAACAACACCAGATACATTATTACCAGGCGAGATGGGAACATTTACAGCAATGTATACAATCACTCAAATGGATATTGATAATGGAGAAGTAGAGAATACTGCGACAACAGATGCAGCAAGTCCAAACGGTCCAGTAAGCGATGTGTCAGATAGTGATAACCCAGCCGATGAGGATAATGATATGGATGGTGATTTAACGAATGATCCAACGATCACACCGTTAACACCAAACGATGATATAACCTTAGTTAAAGGTGGTGTTTATGCAGATACGAATGGAGATGGAGTTGTAAGTGTAGGTGATATGATCACATATACATTGACAGCGACCAACACAGGAACGACTACATTGACAGGTGTAACAGTAAGCGATGCTTTGTTAGGAGTTGTAGCTCAGGCAACAACACCAGATACGTTATTACCAGGCGAGATGGGAACATTTACAGCAATGTATACAATCACTCAAATGGATATTGATAATGGAGAAGTAGAGAATACTGCGACAACAGATGCAGCAAGTCCAAACGGTCCAGTAAGCGATGTGTCAGATAGTGATAATCCAGCCGATGAGGATAATGATATGGATGGTGATTTAACGAATGATCCAACGATCACACCGTTAACACCAAACGATGATATAACCTTAGTTAAAGGTGGTGTTTATGCAGATACGAATGGAGATGGAGTTATAAGTGTAGGTGATATGATCACATACACATTGACAGCGACCAACACAGGAACGACTACATTGACAGGTGTAACAGTAAGCGATGCTTTATTAGGAGTTGTAGCTCAGGCAACAACACCAGATACGTTATTACCAGGCGAGATGGGAACATTCACAGCAATGTATACAATCACTCAAATGGATATTGATAATGGAGAAGTAGAGAATACTGCGACAACAGATGCAACAAGTCCAAACGGTCCAGTAAGCGATGTGTCAGATAGTGATAACGCAGCCGATGAGGATAATGATATGGATGGTGATTTAACGAATGATCCAACGATCACACCGTTAACACCAAACGATGATATAACCTTAGTTAAAGGTGGTGTTTATGTAGATACGAATGGAGATGGAGTTGTAAGTGTAGGAGATATGATCACATATACATTGACAGCGACCAACACAGGAACGACTACATTGACAGGAGTAACAGTAAGCGATGCTTTATTAGGAGTTGTAGCTCAGGCAACAACACCAGATACATTATTACCAGGCGAGATGGGAACATTCACAGGAATGTATACAATCACTCAAATGGATATTGATAATGGAGAAGTAGAGAATACTGCGACAACAGATGCAACAAGTCCAAACGGTCCAGTAAGCGATGTATCAGATAGTGATAACCCAGCCGATGAGGATAATGATATGGATGGTGATTTAACGAATGATCCAACGATCACACCGTTAACACCAAACGATGATATAACCTTAGTTAAAGGTGGTGTTTATGCAGATACGAATGGAGATGGAGTTGTAAGTGTAGGAGATATGATCACATATACATTGACAGCGACCAACACAGGAACGACTACATTGACAGGTGTAACAGTAAGCGATGCTTTATTAGGAGTTGTAGCTCAGGCAACAACACCAGATACGTTATTACCAGGCGAGATGGGAACATTCACAGCAATGTATACAATCACTCAAATGGATATTGATAATGGAGAAGTAGAGAATACTGCGACAACAGATGCAACAAGTCCAAACGGTCCAGTAAGCGATGTGTCAGATAGTGATAATCCAGCCGATGAGGATAATGATATGGATGGTGATTTAACGAATGATCCAACGATCACACCGTTAACACCAAACGATGATATAACCTTAGTTAAAGGTGGTGTTTATGCAGATACGAATGGAGATGGAGTTATAAGTGTAGGTGATATGATCACATACACATTGACAGCGACCAACACAGGAACGACTACATTGACAGGTGTAACAGTAAGCGATGCTTTATTAGGAGTTGTAGCTCAGGCAACAACACCAGATACGTTATTACCAGGCGAGATGGGAACATTCACAGCAATGTATACAATCACTCAAATGGATATTGATAATGGAGAAGTAGAGAATACTGCGACAACAGATGCAACAAGTCCAAACGGTCCAGTAAGCGATGTGTCAGATAGTGATAACGCAGCCGATGAGGATAATGATATGGATGGTGATTTAACGAATGATCCAACGATCACACCGTTAACACCAAACGATGATATAACCTTAGTTAAAGGTGGTGTTTATGCAGATACGAATGGAGATGGAGTTGTAAGTGTAGGAGATATGATCACATATACATTGACAGCGACCAACACAGGAACGACTACATTGACAGGTGTAACAGTAAGCGATGCTTTGTTAGGAGTTGTAGCTCAGGCAACAACACCAGATACGTTATTACCAGGCGAGATGGGAACATTTACAGCAATGTATACAATCACTCAAATGGATATTGATAATGGAGAAGTAGAGAATACTGCGACAACAGATGCAGCAAGTCCAAACGGTCCAGTAAGCGATGTGTCAGATAGTGATAACCCAGCCGATGAGGATAATGATATGGATGGTGATTTAACGAATGATCCAACGATCACACCGTTAACACCAAACGATGATATAACCTTAGTTAAAGGTGGTGTTTATGCAGATACGAATGGAGATGGAGTTGTAAGTGTAGGTGATATGATCACATATACATTGACAGCGACCAACACAGGAACGACTACATTGACAGGAGTAACAGTAAGCGATGCTTTATTAGGAGTTGTAGCTCAGGCAACAACACCAGATACATTATTACCAGGCGAGATGGGAACATTTACAGCAATGTATACAATCACTCAAATGGATATTGATAATGGAGAAGTAGAGAATACTGCGACAACAGATGCAGCAAGTCCAAACGGTCCAGTAAGCGATGTGTCAGATAGTGATAACCCAGCCGATGAGGATAATGATATGGATGGTGATTTAACGAATGATCCAACGATCACACCGTTAACACCAAACGATGATATAACCTTAGTTAAAGGTGGTGTTTATGCAGATACGAATGGAGATGGAGTTGTAAGTGTAGGTGATATGATCACATATACATTGACAGCGACCAACACAGGAACGACTACATTGACAGGTGTAACAGTAAGCGATGCTTTGTTAGGAGTTGTAGCTCAGGCAACAACACCAGATACGTTATTACCAGGCGAGATGGGAACATTTACAGCAATGTATACAATCACTCAAATGGATATTGATAATGGAGAAGTAGAGAATACTGCGACAACAGATGCAGCAAGTCCAAACGGTCCAGTAAGCGATGTGTCAGATAGTGATAATCCAGCCGATGAGGATAATGATATGGATGGTGATTTAACGAATGATCCAACGATCACACCGTTAACACCAAACGATGATATAACCTTAGTTAAAGGTGGTGTTTATGCAGATACGAATGGAGATGGAGTTGTAAGTGTAGGTGATATGATCACATACACATTGACAGCGACCAACACAGGAACGACTACATTGACAGGTGTAACAGTAAGCGATGCTTTATTAGGAGTTGTAGCCCAAGCAACAACACCAGATACGTTATTACCAGGCGAGATGGGAACATTCACAGCAATGTATACAATCACTCAAATGGATATTGATAATGGAGAAGTAGAGAATACTGCGACAACAGATGCAGCAAGTCCAAACGGTCCAGTAAGCGATGTGTCAGATAGTGATAACCCAGCCGATGAGGATAATGATATGGATGGTGATTTAACGAATGATCCAACGATCACACCGTTAACACCAAACGATGATATAACCTTAGTTAAAGGTGGTGTTTATGCAGATACGAATGGAGATGGAGTTGTAAGTGTAGGAGATATGATCACATATACATTGACAGCGACCAACACAGGAACGACTACATTGACAGGTGTAACAGTAAGCGATGCTTTGTTAGGAGTTGTAGCTCAGGCAACAACACCAGATACGTTATTACCAGGCGAGATGGGAACATTTACAGCAATGTATACAATCACTCAAATGGATATTGATAATGGAGAAGTAGAGAATACTGCGACAACAGATGCAGCAAGTCCAAACGGTCCAGTAAGCGATGTGTCAGATAGTGATAACCCAGCCGATGAGGATAATGATATGGATGGTGATTTAACGAATGATCCAACGATCACACCGTTAACACCAAACGATGATATAACCTTAGTTAAAGGTGGTGTTTATGCAGATACGAATGGAGATGGAGTTGTAAGTGTAGGTGATATGATCACATATACATTGACAGCGACCAACACAGGAACGACTACATTGACAGGTGTAACAGTAAGCGATGCTTTATTAGGAGTTGTAGCTCAGGCAACAACACCAGATACGTTATTACCAGGCGAGATGGGAACATTTACAGCAATGTATACAATCACTCAAATGGATATTGATAATGGAGAAGTAGAGAATACTGCGACAACAGATGCAGCAAGTCCAAACGGTCCAGTAAGCGATGTGTCAGATAGTGATAACCCAGCCGATGAGGATAATGATATGGATGGTGATTTAACGAATGATCCAACGATCACACCGTTAACACCAAACGATGATATAACCTTAGTTAAAGGTGGTGTTTATGCAGATACGAATGGAGATGGAGTTGTAAGTGTAGGTGATATGATCACATATACATTGACAGCGACCAACACAGGAACGACTACATTGACAGGAGTAACAGTAAGCGATGCTTTATTAGGAGTTGTAGCTCAGGCAACAACACCAGATACATTATTACCAGGCGAGATGGGAACATTCACAGGAATGTATACAATCACTCAAATGGATATTGATAATGGAGAAGTAGAGAATACTGCGACAACAGATGCAACAAGTCCAAATGGTCCAGTAAGCGATGTATCAGATAGTGATAATCCAGCCGATGAGGATAATGATATGGATGGTGATCTAACGAATGATCCAACGATCACACCGTTAGCTACTCCAGGTAATGTGACAGGATTTGTATATATCGACTTTGATGGTGATGGCATGTATGATCCAACAATAGATATTCTTTTCCCTGCAGGAACTTTAGTGGAATTAACTGATGGGTTCGGTACAGTATTTACTGCTACTGTTGATGCGACAGGAAATTGGACAGCTACTGTTCCAGTCGGTGACTACACTGTTGAAGTAATAGAAACAACATTGCCAGCAGGTTATGTCTTAACAACTATAGGTTCTAATCCAGAGTCTATGGTGACAGTGACAGCCGGGACTACAACCACAACCTTAGATGATGGTTATCAAGGAAGTGGAACCCTTGAAGGATTTGTATATGAAGATGTGGATGGCGATGGTATGTATGATGCGGCCGTTGATATGTTATTCCCTGCAGGAACAGTGATTGATGTGACTGATGAATTTGGAAACGTTACATCTACAACCGTTGATGCTTTAGGTAACTGGGTTGTTACAGTTCCAGCTGGTAATTATACGGTAGATGTTGATGAGGATTCGTTACCATTTGGATATGATCTTACAACCATAGGTTCTGATCCAGAAGCTTTTGTAGTAGTAAGTGTAGGTGTAACAACTACAACAATAAGCGATGGATATATGCTATTAGCAGACAATGATGGTGATGGTATTCCAGATGTAGATGATATCGACGATGATAATGATGGTATATTAGATGTATTAGAAGGTGGTGGTGATTCTGATGGAGATGGTATTCCAGATTGGTTCGATCAAGATTCTGATAATGATGGTATTCCAGACAATGTTGAAGCACAACTTACTGTAGGTTATATTAACCCTAGTGGGGTTGATGCAGACGGTAATGGTTTAGATGATGCTTATGAGTCTGCTCCAGGTGCTGGTGAAGGAATTACACCTGTAAATACAGATGGTGCAGACAATCCTGATTATTTAGACAGTGATTCTGATAATGACGGTGTCCCTGATAGTACGGAAGGATTTGATTTCGATAATGACGGGTTCCCAGACATTACTCCATCTGGAATAGATGCTGATATGGATGGTCTAGATGATGCCTTTGATGGTGATTTAGGAGGCTATGAAGATCCTAATGGTTTAGTAGTAGGTGTGGATCCATTAACAGATCTAAACAATACTGACGGTACGGATGACGTTGATTATCGTGATACAGATGACGATAATGATATGATTGTAACTGGACCAGACGATATTGATGAGGATAACGATAATGATGGCATACCAGATTATCTCGATCCAGATCCTAGAGGTATCAATATTTACAACGCTGTTACTCCTGATGGAGATATGCAGAATGATTTCTTCCTAATTCAAGGAATTGAGAATTTTGATAATAATGTGAGTATCTTTAATCGTTGGGGTGTAGAAGTTTATAATGTTGATAACTATAACAATGCTAATCGTGCCTTTAGAGGTATTTCTGAAGGACGTGTAACTGTCGCTCAAGGAGAGGCTCTTCCAGAAGGGACTTACTTCTACGTTATTGAGTATATCAATGATCAGAACGAGACGAAGCAACTAGCAGGATATCTATATATTAACCGATAAATGTTATTGAACTCACCTAAATTTAATAGGTGAGTTCAATTCTTTATAACATAAGAAGAGATGAATAAATTATTAACGATTATATTATTGTTTGCTTTCGCGAAAGCGGTTACAGCACAACAGGATCCACAATACACACAGTACATGTATAATCCAATAACGATAAATCCGGCCTATGCAGGAAATCGTGGAGTGATGAGTATTGTCGGTCTTCATAGAAGTCAATGGGTAGGATTAGATGGCGCACCACGCACTCAAAGTTTGTCATTACATACACCTATAGAGAACAGTCGAGTAGGTTTGGGATTAAGTGTAGTAAATGATGAGATAGGACCTAGTGATGAGACTTATATAGCTGCCGACTTTAGTTATACTTTACCAGTAGGAGATGAGGCTCGATTAAGTTTTGGATTAAAAGGAGGAGTTCATTTATTAAATGTTGATTTTACAAAGCTGAATATCTTTAATACATCAGATCCTAGGTTGCAGGAAAATATTGATAATAAGTTATCACCTACAGTGGGACTGGGATTGTATTATCATACAGATCGTTTTTATGTAGGATTGAGTACGCCTAATGTGTTACAGACAAATCACTTTGATGATAGTAATGATACTAGTGCAACTACATTCATTGCAGAAGAGCGCATACATTATTTTGCAACCGCAGGATATGTATTTGATTTAAATGACGATATTAAGTTTAAACCAGCAACCTTAGTTAAGATGGTAAATGGATCACCGTTACAGGTGGACTTAACGGCAAACTTTTTATTCAATGAGAAATTGACTTTAGGAGCAGCCTATCGCTGGAGTGCTGCGATAAGTGGACTGGTAGGATTTCAATTAAGTGATCAAATGATGATAGGATTTGCATATGATCGTGAAACGACAGAACTGGGTAATGCCCTATACAATGATGGAAGTTATGAACTCTTTGTGAGGTTTGAACTTTTCAATAGCTACGATAGAATAATAACGCCTCGATTCTTTTAAATATAATCATAATGATGAAAAATATACTAATTACTCTTGTTTGCCTTGTCTCTTTAATAAGTTATGGACAAGTAAAAGATGTAAAAAAGGCAAATAAAGAATTTGAAAAATTTGCATTTATTGATGCACAACAGATTTACCTAAAAGTCGTAGAAAAGGGCTATAAAAATGTTGAAATTCTATCTAAGTTAGGTGATACCTACTACTTTAATGATGAACTTACTGAGTCTTATAAATGGTATAAGGAGTTATTTGATTTAAACTCAGAATCGCTAGCTCCAGAGTATTATTTTAGATATGCGCAATCACTTAAAGCTGTGAAACGATATGCCGAAGCTGACGAATTAATGGCTAAATTTAATTCATATAAAGGATTTGATTCCCGTTCAAAATCTTATAGTGAGCAACCAGATTACCTACAAATTATTGACTTTCAATCTGGTCGATTTGAAGTAGAAAATACTGTGGCTATTAACTCAAGTACTGCAGATTTTGGACCATCTTATTATGGTGGTGCAAATCAGGTGGTATATGCAACAGCTAGAGATACAAATTCATTTGTTAAAAGGACACACAGTTGGAATGATCAGGCATTTTTACAATTATATGTTGCAGATGCAGATGAGACTGGAAAACTTTCTAATGAAAAAAGGTTATCTAAAGTTTTAAATACTAGGTATCACGAGAGTACTCCTACATTTACTAGTGATGGGAATACAGTTTATTTTACCAGAAATAATTATAATGCAGGTGTTTACAGACAAGATATAGATGGTATAAATAAGTTAAAGATTTATAAATCAACAAAAAAAGGTAAATCATGGACTGCTCCAGTAGAATTACCTTTTAATAATGATGAATACTCTGTTGCCCATCCTGCTTTGTCTCCTGACGGCAAATACCTTTATTTTGCTAGTGATATGCCAGGTAGTATAGGTTATGATAGTAATGATGAGTTTACAAAATCAGATCTTTGGGTAGCTGCTATAAATGAGGATGGTAGCTTCGGAGAAATAAGAAACCTTACAGAGATTAATACTGAAGGTAGAGAGTCATTTCCGTTCGTATCTAAAAAAGGAATTTTATATTTTGCATCTACAGGTCATCAAGGCCTTGGTGGTCTAGATATATTTGCAAGTTCTATAAATCCTGATGGAACTTTAAGTTTACCTATTAATATTGGTAAACCTGCAAACACAGAAGACGATGATTTTGCGTTTATCATAAACGATGATACTAATATGGGATACTTTTCTTCTAACAGGCCAGGTGGTCAAGGAGATGATGATATCTATCGATTTGTTCAGCTAGAAGATCTTAAAGACTCTTGTGAAATTATATTAACAGGTACTGTTACTGATGAGAAAACAGGCCTGCCTATGGATAAGGCTACTGTTATGGTGATGGATGCAAATAATAATAAAGTAGATCAATTAATAACCAAAGCAAATGGTAAATACGTTTTCAAATTAGAATGTGGTAAACAATATTTTGTGAGAACCGAAAAGGAGGACTATTCATCAGATGAGGATCTTTTTACAACTCCTACACAAAGTGATTTCTTAGATGTTCCACTAGCTATGGTAAATGAGAAAATCCCTGTTGTAGATTGTGATGACATTGCCCCATTGCTTAATATTAAAGATATTTACTTTGACTTTGATAGGTTCAATATTAGGCCAGATGCGGCACTAGAACTATCTAAGATATTAGCCTTTATGGAACTGTATCCTCAGACCTCTGTAGAGATAAGATCTCACACAGATAGTAGAGCTCCTGATGCTTATAATGATGTGCTGTCAGAGAAAAGAGCACAAAGTACTAGAAAATGGTTGATAGAAAAAGGTATCAACGCTTCTAGACTTACGGCAAAAGGTTATGGTGAACGACAGTTAGTTAATAACTGTTCTAATGGAGTAGATTGTACACCAGAAGAACACCAGTTAAATAGAAGATCTGAATTTATAGTGACAGGTCTAGGTCAATACAGTGATTGTGACTAGTATTCTTTAAATATCAATAAACAAAAAAAGCCTACATTATTGTAGGCTTTTTTTATTTAATAAGTTGAAATGCAGTTAGCTATGCTTCCATAGGTTCAAACTCAGATACAAAATGAAATTTAATGCTAGGATATTTTTGTTGTGTCATTTGTAACGAGAAAGAAGAATCTGCTAGAAAAACTAGTTGATCTCGCTTATCATGAGCAAGAAACTTAGCCTTTACTCTTTTGAAATCTTTAAATTCAGCGCTGTTAACGTCCTTAGTTTCTATCCAGCAGGCCTTGTATACATTTAAGTTTTCATAGCTACAGGATGCGCCGTATTCGTGTTCTAGACGGTATTGTATAACCTCAAATTGCAGTGCGCCTACAGTACCTATTATTTTTCGGCCATTTAGCTCTAGAGTAAAAAGTTGTGCAACACCTTCATCCATTAATTGATCGATACCTTTTGCAAGCTGTTTAGACTTCATCGGGTCAGAATTATTAATGTATCTAAAGTGTTCTGGAGAAAAGGATGGTATTCCTTTATAATGTAACGTTTCACCAGACGTTAACGTGTCACCTATTTTAAAATTACCAGTATCATGCAGCCCTACTATGTCACCAGGGAAAGACTCATCTACAATTTCTTTTTTCTCTGCAAAAAAAGCATTAGGGCTAGAGAATTTAAGGTTCTTATCTAGTCTTATGTGTTTATAGGCCTTGTTTCTCTCAAATACACCACTTACTATTTTAATAAAAGCTAGACGATCTCTGTGCTTTGGATCCATATTAGCATGTATTTTAAAAACAAAACCGCTAAAATCAGATTCGTTAGGTTGTACTAAGCGTTCTTCTGCCTTTTTAGGTCTTGGAGCAGGAGCAATCTCTATAAATCCATCAAGTAATTCCTTAACACCAAAATTATGTAAAGCACTACCAAAAAAGACCGGTTGTAGATCTCCAGCTAGATACTCTTCTCTGTCAAAATCCGGATAAATCCCAGTAACTAGCTCTAGCTCATCTCTTAAAATTCCAGCGGCTTTATCACCTACCAGTTGATCCAGTAACTGGTCGTCTAAGTTCTCAATAGCAGTAGTACTGTGTATGTCTTTAGAAGATGCACCAGTGAATAGATTAATGTTTTGTTTATGAATGTTATAGATCCCTTTCAAATCATAACCCATTCCTATAGGGAAACTTAATGGGGTAACTCTCAAACCTAACTTTTGTTCGATTTCATCCATTAAGTCAAAAGCGTCTTTACCTTCACGATCCATTTTATTTATAAAAACAATCATTGGTATATTACGCATTCTACAAACTTCGACTAGTTTCTCAGTTTGCTCCTCTACACCTTTTGCTACATCTATTACTACAATGACACTATCTACAGCGGTTAGCGTTCTAAAAGTGTCTTCAGCAAAATCTTTGTGACCAGGTGTGTCTAAAATGTTGATTTTAATATTTTTATATTCAAAAGCTAGTACAGATGTTGCAACAGATATACCTCTCTGTCTCTCAATCTCCATAAAATCACTAGTAGCACCTTTCTTAATTTTATTGTTTTTCACGGCACCAGCTTCCTGTATGGCACCACCATATAACAACAGTTTTTCAGTTAAGGTCGTTTTTCCAGCATCTGGGTGAGATATAATACCAAAGGTCCTGCGTCTAGCGACCTCTTTCTCAAATTGTTTTTTATTCATAAGATCACAAAAATAGAGAATACTTCAACTTTAAAATAATTTTTTTTATCACGCTTTCGCGAAAGCGTATAATGGAAACAAAATGGTTGAAATGTTCTAGTTAAAGTTCGAACAATGTATTTTAACCACACTTAACTACAGTTAAACGATTAATGTTTTCTTAATGTTTCTTTTAAGGATATGTTTGCGATATTAATTTAGATTTACTAGTTATATATTCTTACAAAAGAATGTATTCTGATTTTAAATATCTGTTTATGGGAGTTTTTACTTTATTCAATTACCTTTTTAAAGTTTCTTTACAAAAGAGTAACCTTAGATTTTTCTCTTTATTATTATTGATGTTAGTTGGCTTTACTCAAGCCGCAGTTGCGCAGTGTGATATCACTAGTGTATCAACATCTATGATATCGGCATGTAACGATAACGGTACGACTCCAGATGCTAGCGATGATTTTTTCACAGCAGATGTTACCATACTTTTCCAGGCTACACCTGCTTCTGGTTTTTTGCAAATTACAGGTGATAATACTGTCGTTCAATCTGTAGATGTAACTACATTACCATCAGGAGCTACATCATATACTTTTCCCGCTGTGTCCTTTACAGCAGATGGTACTGCTATAGGTATAACAGCTTCATTTATTGGCGATCCTACATGTACGTTTTCTTTGGCAGAGCCATCTGCAGGTCTTGCACCTGCATCTTGTAGTCCTGATTGTGTAGTTTCTAATATAACAGTAAGTGATATTACTTCTTGTAATAATGGCGGTACTCAAGGTGATCCTTCAGACGATACTTTTACCGCAGATGTTACAGTTACTTTTTCAAATCCTCCGTCAGCAGGGACTTTAGCGTTAACAGGTGACGGTACTAATACAGTCGGTGTTGGGGCACTTAACTCTACTACTTCTCACACATTTCAAGATATATTGATGAGTGCTGATGGTGGCGCAATTGATTTAACAGCAACTTTCATAAATGGTACACCAGCATGTTCCATAAATGTGCCTATGGCTGGGACCGCTCCAGCAAGTTGTAGTACAGAGTGTATAATTACTAACATAGTAGAAAGTAATGTGTCCATCTGTAATGATGGCGGCACTTCTGGAGTTGGTCAAGATGGAGATGATACTTTCACAGCAGACATAACAGTGACATTTGATTTTGTTCCGGCTTCTGGGACATTAGATTTAACAGGTGATGGATCAGACTCAGTTGGTGTTTCAGGTTTAGATTCTCCTACATCTCATACATTTGTCGGTGTTGAATTTCCAGCAGATGGTGGACCAGTTAGTTTGTCGGCAGATTTTTCTGATGCATTTACCTCTTGTATTTTTACTTTACCAAATGTTTTTACAGCACAATCTCAATGTAGTGTACCTACAGGAGATGGTGGATTAGAGCTTACTAAAACCCATTGTGATTGGGGTTACACGACTAACGATAGATATAAGTTGCGTTATGAAGGTGTTTTAACAAATAGAGGTTCTAATCCTGTTTATAATGTAAGTATCACTGATGATTTAGGAGGTGCTTTTGGTAATGATGCGTTTATCGTCAATTTTATTTCTCGAACTGTTGGGCCTACCGTTGATGGATGGTCTTTAAATGGAGGTTTTAATGGTACGACAGATGAAGAGCTGTTAAGTGCGGCGGTTCTTAACGAGCTAGGGCCAGGTGAATCTATAGATTACGCTTTTTGTGTTGAAATAGCAGCAGATCCTTCATTAGATCAAACAACAGTGATTAATACAATAACGGCGACAGCAAACGACGCCAGTACTGGAGAGGCTTATTCAATATCTGCTACAGATTCTGAATTTTTTGAAGAGAACACGGTAATATTAAGTGCAGGTTTTGAGGTTAGTGATCCTAACCCAACAATTAATACTGATGGTACTTATGATTTTTCATATACTATCACCATTAGAAACTCAGGAACTAATGATGCTACAAATGTTCAGTACACAGATGTGTTTAATCATTTAGCTGGTGCTGGAGTTCCTATTAACACATTTGTTTTAAATTCTAGCTCTGGAGGTATTACGGCTAATCCTGGTTTTGATGGAGCATCTGGAACTTTAACAGGATCAACTTCAGATCTATTACCTACAGGTACTACACTTGCAGCTGGAGCTGTGGCTCAATGGACCTATGATTTAAATGTCGGACCTACGACAGTCACTTCGACTAGGAATTCTCAAGGTGTGATTACTGGAGTAGATGCTTCTTATACAACTAATAGAACTGTTAGTGATATATCTAGAAGAAATTTAGATGCTGCTCACGATAGTGAGCAATGTGGTTGTGAGCAAACTCCTGTAACTTTTAGATCAACTCCTTTGCCGGCAATTACAAAAACGGTATTAAATAATGACCCAGCTGGCACATTAGGGAATAGAGATATTACATTTCAAATAGAAATAGAGAATGGTCCGTTGTCACCGATTGATTTAAGTAATCTACAAATCACTGATAATATTGGAGCAATGTGTCCGGGTAATATTGTGAGTGTCTCAGCTCCTGTAATTACAACATCAACGGCGCTTACAGATCCAGTGTTAGATCCAACTTTTACAGGATTAGGTTCTAACGATATTTTTCAAAACAATACGGGTGTATTAAGACCTGGTGAAAGAGTAATAGTGCAGTATGAGGTAGAAATCACATTACCATGTACAGGTGATAATACCGCAATATTTAATGCAACAGATCCAGGTAATAATCCAGTGGCTTCTGTGTCATCATCTGTAGGTATTAATAATCCTCCAGAAGCAACAGATGACAATGACACGACTCAGGTGGATACACCAATTACTATTGATGTATTAAATAATGATTCTGATCCTGATATGGATCCTATCATGATAACAGAAGTTGATGGAATGGCTATATCTGATGGAGGATCACCAGTATTGCTTAGTGATGGTACTATTGTTCAGATTGTTTCTGGAGAGTTGGTGATTACACCACCACCAGGTAGTAGCGCTCCAGTTTCATTCCCTTATATAGTAGAGGATACTTTAGGGAATCGAGATACGGCAAATGTTTTTATAACTATAGTACCATGTACGGTTGCTGTGATTTCCTTAGATAATATTTCAGCCTGTAATTCCAATGGTACCTCGGGAGACCCAACGGATGATACTTTTACAGCAGATGTAGTTGTTCAATTCACAAATGCGCCTGGTTTAGGAAATTTAGATTTAACAGGTGCTGGAATTAACACTTTTGTTCCAGTAACTGGATTAGATAGTGCAACACAACATAGATTTACCAATTTAACATTCTCTGCAGATGGTGGTCCTGTTAATTTAACGGCAACGTTTGATAATCCTAGTGGATGTACCGATACACAAAATGCAGGAACTGCTCCAGACTCTTGTAGTGTGGCACAATCTGACATGGGTATTACTAAAACTTTAAATCAATCAGGTCCTTTTGCACCTGGTGATACGGTTTCATGGAACATTGTAGTTAGTAACTTAGGTACAGACTTAGCAACAAATGTTTTTGTAACTGATACTCCTACAAATGTTACAATAACAAATGTTACGGGTGGTGGATGTGTTACTTTCCCGTGTAACTTAGGATCCATAACAGCTAATACACCATTTAGTGACGTTACTATTGTCGTTACCGGTACTATAGACGGACCTGGGGTATTTACAAATATAACTGCAGTATCTGCAGATCAGGTAGATAGCGTTCCTGCTAACGATACGGACGATGGTAGTGATGGAAATAATGATGGGATTGCAGTTGGTAATGCAAACTTGGTGACAGTTAAAACTTTAATGAGCGGAGACAGTACGCCAGCAGAAGGTGATACTGTAGCCTTTGCAATAACGGTAACTAATAATGGTCCTGATGACGCTACAAATGTTTCGTTAGTAGATACTATTCCAGCTGGCCTTACGGCTACAATAAACAATGGAAATACTGGTGGAGATCAACCTTCAACTTATACAGATCCTAACTGGACAATTCCATTTATCGCTAGTGGACAATTTGTAACATTGAATATTGAAGGAGTAGTAGATGCTGGTGAGGATGGAAATACGATTACGAACAGCACAACTGCAGCTACAACGCCTGATCAAACAGATCCAACGACAGCTGGTGATGATTTGAATGAAAGCATTACTGTAGATGGCGCAATACCTGATCCTTGTGATGCTCTTGCTTCAGGGAATTCAGATAGTGATGGTGATGGAGTAAGTGATATTTGTGATGTAGATGATGATAATGATGGTATCTTAGATACGGAAGAATGTGAAGCTCCTATTGGATCAATTACAATGGGTGATGGGACAACAGTTTTAGATGGAAATTATAGCAATTCAACTGGTACTTCTGCTGAAATTACTATTACAAGTGATCACAATACTTCGGAGTTTACAAGTGGCGTTACGAGTGGTCTTCAATTAGTTTGGGATCAAGGTGCTGACGTAATACATAATATGTCATTGTCTATTGAACAACCTGTCTTAGGAACTGTAGGTAGTATAGTCGTGGCTAACAATGCTCCAGGTTCTAACTATGGAGCGGCAAATGCGACAAAAGAGGTGAATATAACGTGGCCTGGAGGTGGCTCTGCGATTCTTAATGATCCTAATGATGAAATTTCTGGATATAGTTCAGGTGACGTCATTACTTCTGGGGAAGTATTTGTCGTAAATACAGGCTCATTGGTGAGAGATTCAAGATGGACATTGTCTATTGATTTAACTGGATTAAATACTTATCCTGTAGTTATAGGTTATAATTCAGATGCTTCAATCGCTACGACGGGTATCGCTAATGAAGGTTTTGCATTCAATTTATTGTTAGATTGTGATTTTGACCAAGATGGTATTCCAAATAGAATAGATTTGGATAGTGATAATGATGGTTGTAATGATGTATTGGAATCAGAAGGAACAGATAATGATGATGATGGTGTACTTGGTGATACTGCTACAATAGTTGATTCAAGTGGGCAGGTGCTAACACCAGGAAGTGGTAACACTACTGGCGGTTATAACGGAGTAGATGGTAATGAATTTAATGCAACAGAAGTAGTTGTTGATTCGCCTCCTTCAGATCAAAGTGTGGAAAGTGGATCCAATGCTACTTTTACCGCAGTAGTGAGAGCAACGAGTACAATAGAATATGATGGATTTGCGCCAAGTACAACACCAGATTTTAACGATCTATCTGCAATAGATATTTCTGGGACTGCAACATACCAATGGTATTTGGGAGATCCTAATAGCGGTGGATCATTGCTAGCAGGTGAAACAGGTTCTTCGCTAACACTGACTACTGATCCTTCAATGGATGGGAATCAATATTGTGTAGTGATTACACATCCAGACAACATATGTTTTGTTCAAACAGAATGTGCTGTTTTAACCGTAACAATTCCTGTAGATCAATGTGATCCTGTTGCTTCGGGGAATCTAGATTCAGATTTAGATGGAGTGAGTAATATTTGTGATTTAGATGATGATAATGATGGGATTTTGGATACAGAAGAATGCCCGCCATTGATTGGTAGTATAACATCTGGTAACATAAGTAATGACTTAGAAGGTATTTATTCAAACGCGCAAAATACATCTATAGAATTTGGAATAACTACTACTCCTTGGCCTGTAAATAGAAACGGAGCTGGTGTTACAGAAGGTTTACAATTAGTTTGGGATCAAGATAGTACAGATCCTATGACTGGTGATAATGCAGTTCAGGACATTCAATTTACTTTGGAGCAACCAAGTAGAGGTTTAATCAGTAATTTCCGATTAGGTTCTTCTGCTCCTGGTTCAACATATACTGCTAATAACGCAGTTAAAGATATAACGGTATCGTGGACTTCTGTTGCTAGTGCTGTATTGGTTGATCCATTAGGTGAAATAACCTCACATAATAATGGTGATGTTATACCTTCTGGAACTACATTGCATCTAGATGGTCAGGCGGTAGGAGTTACCCAAGTAGGTCAATCGCAATGGTATTTGGATATAGATGTTTCTTCTGTTTCCTTTCCATGGATTTTTGATTATAGATCTTTTAATGCTCTAGGAACAGTTCGTTTTGAAGGTTTTGGCTTCTGGACGGTTACTGATTGTGATTTTGATCAAGATGGTGTGCCAAATTCTCAAGATTTAGATAGTGATAATGATGGGTGTAATGATGTAATTGAATCAAATGGTTTAGATAATGATGATGATGGTGTGTTAGGTGATACAGCTACGGTAGTTGATTCTAATGGACAGGTAACAAATGGAAGTGGAGATATAACAGGTGGTTATGATGGTGCAAACGGTAATGAAATATTAGCTACCGAAGTTATTGTAGATCAAGCACCTATGGGTCAAATAGTAAATAGTGGTTCTGATGCCACATTTATGGTAGCAGTTACAGCAACAAGTACAACAAATTATACAGGAGGTGCTCCTAGTACTTTCCCTGATTATACAACAGGTGCTCCGGCACCAGGTACAATGTACCAATGGTATTTAGGAGATCCTACAGTTCCAGCAAATGCAATAGCTGGAGAGACTAATGCCTCTCTTACCTTGACAAGCGTGGACAGCAGTCAAGATGGTAATGAATATTGTGTGGTGATTACACATCCAGACAATGTATGTTTTACACAAACTGAATGCGCTATATTAACTGTAATAACAACAGATTGTTCCCAAGTTATTGATGGAACAGTTGACGTTTGTGCTTTATTAGCTGCTAATCCGGCAGATCCTATAGGTCTAGAAGATTGTGATGGTGATGGAGAAACAAATTTAGACGAATGTAATGCAGGTTCTGATCCTACAGATCCTTGCTCGATTCCTTCAGGAAGTTCAGCAACGGCAGACACGAGTAATCCAATCTGGCAAGCCGCCGATTGTGATGGTGACGGAGAGACCAATGGAACAGAAGACATGAACGGATCCGATCCAACAGACCCATGTGATGTAAGCGGAATATCAACTGTTCCAGATGTAAGTGACTCAAACTATTCTGTATGGGCAGCTGCAGATTGTGATGGAGATGGTGAGACAAACGGAGAAGAAGTAATGAATGGTACAGAGCCATTTGATCCTTGTAGTGTAACAAATGCTACGATACCAACAAATCCAATGATGGCAGGAACTCCAGCTCAAAATGCATATGATGTATGGGCAGCAGCAGACTGTGATGGCGATGGAGACTCTAATGGAACGGATGCAGATCCAACAGATCCATGTGTGTTTACAGCCGGAAGTATAGCAGATACAAGTAATCCAATTTGGCAAGCAGCAGATTGTGATGGTGATGGAGATTCCAACGGAACCGATCCAGCACCAAATGATCCATGTGTGTTTACAGCAGGAAGTACAGCAGATACGAGTAATGCAATTTGGCAAGCCGCCGATTGTGATGGTGATGGAGATTCTAACGGAACCGATCCAGACCCAACAAATCCATGTGTATTTACAGCAGGAAGTACAGCAGACACGAGTAATCCAATCTGGCAAGCTGCCGATTGTGATGGTGATGGTGAGACTAATGGATCAGAAACAGCAAATGGTTCAGACCCAACAGATCCATGTGATGTAAGTGGAACAGCAACAGTACCAGATGTAAGTGATGCGAACTATGCCGTATGGGCAGCCGCTGACTGTGATGGTGATGGCGAGACTAACGGAGAAGAAGTAATGAATGGTACAGAGCCATTTGATCCATGTAGTGTAACCAATGCTACGATACCAACAAATCCAATGATGGCAGGAACTCCAGCTCAAAATGCATATGATGTATGGGCAGCAGCAGACTGTGATGGCGATGGAGACTCTAATGGAACGGATGCAGATCCAACAGATCCATGTGTGTTTACAGCCGGAAGTATAGCAGATACAAGTAATTCAATTTGGCAAGCAGCAGATTGTGATGGTGATGGAGATTCCAACGGAACCGATCCAGCACCAAATGATCCATGTGTGTTTACAGCAGGAAGTACAGCAGATACGAGTAATGCAATTTGGCAAGCTGCCGATTGTGATGGTGATGGAGATTCTAACGGAACCGATCCAGACCCAACAAATCCATGTGTATTCACAGCGGGAAGTACAGCCGATACAACAAATCCAATCTGGCAAGCCGCCGATTGTGATGGTGATGGTGAGACTAATGGAACAGAAATAATGAATGGATCAGATCCTACTGATCCATGTGATGTAAGTGGAACAGCAACAGTTCCAGATGTAAGTGATGAGAATTATGCCGTATGGGCAGCTGCCGATTGTGATGGAGATGGCGAGACTAACGGAGAAGAAGTGATGAATGGTACAGAACCATTTGATCCATGTAGTGTAACCAATGCCACGATACCAACAAATCCAATGATGGCAGGAACGCCAGCTCAAAATGCATATGATGTATGGGCAGCAGCTGATTGTGATGGCGATGGAGACTCCAATGGAACGGATACAGATCCAACAGATCCATGTGTATTTGCAGCAGGAAGTGTAGCAGATACGAGTAATGCAATTTGGCAAGCCGCCGATTGTGATGGAGATGGCGATTCTAACGGAACCGATCCAGACCCAACAGATCCATGTGTGTTTACAGCCGGAAGTACAGCCGATACGAGTAATGCAATTTGGCAAGCTGCCGATTGTGATGGAGATGGCGATCCTAACGGAACCGATCCAGACCCAGAAGATCCATGTGTGTTTACAGCCGGAAGTACAGCAGACACGAGTAATGCAATCTGGCAAGCCGCCGATTGTGATGGAGATGGAGAGACTAACGGAACAGAAATAATGAATGGATCAGATCCTACTGATCCATGTGATGTAAGTGGAACAGCAACAGTTCCAGATGTAAGTGATGAGAATTATGCCGTATGGGCAGCTGCCGATTGTGATGGAGATGGCGAGACTAACGGAGAAGAAGTGATGAATGGTACAGAACCATTTGATCCATGTAGTGTAACCAATGCCACGATACCAACAAATCCAATGATGGCAGGAACGCCAGCTCAAAATGCATATGATGTATGGGCAGCAGCAGACTGTGATGGCGATGGAGACTCTAATGGAACGGATGCAGATCCAACAGATCCATGTGTGTTTACAGCCGGAAGTATAGCAGATACAAGTAATTCAATTTGGCAAGCAGCAGATTGTGATGGTGATGGAGATTCCAACGGAACCGATCCAGCACCAAATGATCCATGTGTGTTTACAGCAGGAAGTACAGCAGATACGAGTAATGCAATTTGGCAAGCTGCCGATTGTGATGGTGATGGAGATTCTAACGGAACCGATCCAGACCCAGAAGATCCATGTGTGTTTACAGCCGGAAGTACAGCAGACACGAGTAATGCAATCTGGCAAGCCGCCGATTGTGATGGAGATGGAGAGACTAACGGAACAGAAATAATGAATGGATCAGATCCTACTGATCCATGTGATGTAAGTGGAACAGCAACAGTTCCAGATGTAAGTGATGAGAATTATGCCGTATGGGCAGCTGCCGATTGTGATGGAGATGGCGAGACTAACGGAGAAGAAGTGATGAATGGTACAGAACCATTTGATCCATGTAGTGTAACCAATGCCACGATACCAACAAATCCAATGATGGCAGGAACGCCAGCTCAAAATGCATATGATGTATGGGCAGCAGCTGATTGTGATGGCGATGGAGACTCCAATGGAACGGATACAGATCCAACAGATCCATGTGTATTTGCAGCAGGAAGTGTAGCAGATACGAGTAATGCAATTTGGCAAGCCGCCGATTGTGATGGAGATGGCGATTCTAACGGAACCGATCCAGACCCAACAGATCCATGTGTGTTTACAGCCGGAAGTACAGCCGATACGAGTAATGCAATTTGGCAAGCTGCCGATTGTGATGGAGATGGCGATCCTAACGGAACCGATCCAGACCCAGAAGATCCATGTGTGTTTACAGCCGGAAGTACAGCAGACACGAGTAATGCAATCTGGCAAGCCGCCGATTGTGATGGAGATGGAGAGACTAACGGAACAGAAATAATGAATGGATCAGATCCTACTGATCCATGTGATGTAAGTGGAACAGCAACAGTTCCAGATGTAAGTGATGAGAATTATGCCGTATGGGCAGCTGCCGATTGTGATGGAGATGGCGAGACTAACGGAGAAGAAGTGATGAATGGTACAGAACCATTTGATCCATGTAGTGTAACCAATGCCACGATACCAACAAATCCAATGATGGCAGGAACGCCAGCTCAAAATGCATATGATGTATGGGCAGCAGCTGATTGTGATGGCGATGGAGACTCCAATGGAACGGATACAGATCCAACAGATCCATGTGTATTTGCAGCAGGAAGTGTAGCAGATACGAGTAATGCAATTTGGCAAGCCGCCGATTGTGATGGAGATGGCGATTCTAACGGAACCGATCCAGACCCAACAGATCCATGTGTGTTTACAGCCGGAAGTACAGCCGATACGAGTAATGCAATTTGGCAAGCTGCCGATTGTGATGGAGATGGCGATCCTAACGGAACCGATCCAGACCCAGAAGATCCATGTGTGTTTACAGCCGGAAGTACAGCAGACACGAGTAATGCAATCTGGCAAGCCGCCGATTGTGATGGAGATGGAGAGACTAACGGAACAGAAATAATGAATGGATCAGATCCTACTGATCCATGTGATGTAAGTGGAACAGCAACAGTTCCAGATGTAAGTGATGAGAATTATGCCGTATGGGCAGCTGCCGATTGTGATGGAGATGGCGAGACTAACGGAGAAGAAGTGATGAATGGTACAGAACCATTTGATCCATGTAGTGTAACCAATGCCACGATACCAACAAATCCAATGATGGCAGGAACGCCAGCTCAAAATGCATATGATGTATGGGCAGCAGCTGATTGTGATGGCGATGGAGACTCCAATGGAACGGATACAGATCCAACAGATCCATGTGTATTTGCAGCAGGAAGTGTAGCAGATACGAGTAATGCAATTTGGCAAGCCGCCGATTGTGATGGAGATGGCGATTCTAACGGAACCGATCCAGACCCAACAGATCCATGTGTGTTTACAGCCGGAAGTACAGCCGATACGAGTAATGCAATTTGGCAAGCTGCCGATTGTGATGGAGATGGCGATCCTAACGGAACCGATCCAGACCCAGAAGATCCATGTGTGTTTACAGCCGGAAGTACAGCAGACACGAGTAATGCAATCTGGCAAGCCGCCGATTGTGATGGAGATGGAGAGACTAACGGAACAGAAATAATGAATGGATCAGATCCTACTGATCCATGTGATGTAAGTGGAACAGCAACAGTTCCAGATGTAAGTGATGAGAATTATGCCGTATGGGCAGCTGCCGATTGTGATGGAGATGGCGAGACTAACGGAGAAGAAGTGATGAATGGTACAGAACCATTTGATCCATGTAGTGTAACCAATGCCACGATACCAACAAATCCAATGATGGCAGGAACGCCAGCTCAAAATGCATATGATGTATGGGCAGCAGCTGATTGTGATGGCGATGGAGACTCCAATGGAACGGATACAGATCCAACAGATCCATGTGTATTTGCAGCAGGAAGTGTAGCAGATACGAGTAATGCAATTTGGCAAGCCGCCGATTGTGATGGAGATGGCGATTCTAACGGAACCGATCCAGACCCAACAGATCCATGTGTGTTTACAGCCGGAAGTACAGCCGATACGAGTAATGCAATTTGGCAAGCTGCCGATTGTGATGGAGATGGCGATCCTAACGGAACCGATCCAGACCCAGAAGATCCATGTGTGTTTACAGCCGGAAGTACAGCAGACACGAGTAATGCAATCTGGCAAGCCGCCGATTGTGATGGAGATGGAGAGACAAATGGAGATGATCCAGCTCCATTTGATCCTTGTGTAGGAATAGAGCTTGCTAACGTTGATTTGTCAGATAATAACACAAATTGGTATAACGCTGATTGTGATGGAGATGGTGTGATTAATGGTTTAGAACTAGATCCAGATATGGATGGTGTTGCTGGTCCTAATGGAACCGATTTAAATGATCCTTGTGATTACAATGATGAGGATGTGGTAGATGGAACTCAAGCGGAGCCATGGTTGTCCGCTGATTGTGATGGAGATGGTGTTCTAAATAGTGAAGAGATAGCAAATGGAACGGATCCAAATGATGCATGTGATTATATAGATGGAGCAGCAACCGTACCAGCTACGAGTATGGGAGACTGTGACGGCGATGGAGTAACGGATGCCGATGAGATTAATGGGCCAGATGGAGATCCAACGACACCAGACGGAACAGATAGTAATGACGCCTGTGATTATGAAGTAGCAGATATAAGTTTACCAGTAACTAGCACAGTAGATTGTGATGGTGATGGAGCAACCGATGCTGATGAAATCAACGGACCAGATGGTGATCCAGCTACAGCAGATGGAACCGATCCAAATGATCCATGTGATTATGATCCAGCAAGTGTGACGTTAGCAGTAACAAGTACCGTAGATTGTGATGGAGATGGAGTAACGGATGCCGACGAGATAGCAGCAGGAACCGATCCAAATGATCCATGTAGTTACAATGTTGCAGCTGTAACCGTAATAGCAACAAGTACAGTAGATTGTGATGGAGATGGAGTAACGGATGCAAATGAAGTAAATGGACCGGATGGAGATCCAACGACACCAGATGGAACCGATCCAAATGATGTATGTGATTATATAGATGGAGCAGCAACCGTACCAGCTACGAGTATGGGAGACTGTGACGGCGATGGAGTAACGGATGCCGATGAGATTAATGGACCAGATGGAGATCCAACGACACCAGATGGAACAGATAGTAATGATGCCTGTGATTATGAAGTATCAGATATAAGTTTACCAGTAACCAGCATTGTAGATTGTGATGGAGATGGAGTTACCGATGCCGATGAAATCAACGGACCAGATGGTAACCCAACTACAGCAGATGGAACAGATCCAAATGACCCATGTGATTATGATCCAGCAAGTGTAACGGTAACTGTAACAAGTACCGTAGATTGTGATGGAGATGGAGTAACGGATGCCGACGAGATAGCAGCGGGAACCGATCCAAACGATCCATGTAGTTACAATGTTGCAGCTGTAACCGTAGTAGCAACAAGCACAGTAGATTGTGATGGAGATGGAGTAACGGATGCAAATGAAGTAAATGGACCGGATGGAGATCCAACGACACCAGATGGAACCGATCCAAATGATGCATGTGATTATATAGATGGAGCAGCAACCGTACCAGCTACTAGCATGGGAGACTGTGACGGCGATGGAGTAACGGATGCCGATGAGATTAATGGACCAGATGGAGATCCAACGACACCAGACGGAACAGATAGTAATGACGCCTGTGATTATGAAGTAGCAGATATAAGTTTACCAGTAACTAGCACAGTAGATTGTGATGGTGATGGAGCAACCGATGCTGATGAAATCAACGGACCAGATGGTGATCCAGCTACAGCAGATGGAACCGATCCAAATGATCCATGTGATTATGATCCAGCAAGTGTGACGTTAGCAGTAACAAGTACCGTAGATTGTGATGGAGATGGAGTTACAGATGCAGATGAAATCGCTGATGGAACTGATCCAAACGATGCGTGTTCATACAACGTAGGAAGCGTAACTGTATCAGTAACAAGTATGGTAGATTGTGATGGAGATGGAGTAACGGATGCAAATGAAGTAAATGGACCAGATGGAGATCCAGCGACACCAGATGGAACCGATCCAAATGATGCATGTGATTATATAGATGGAGCAGCAACCGTACCAGCTACGAGTATGGGAGACTGTGACGGAGATGGAGTAACGGATGCCGATGAGATTAATGGACCAGATGGAGATCCAACGACACCAGACGGAACAGATAGTAATGACGCCTGTGATTATGAAGTAGCAGATATAAGTTTACCAGTAACTAGCACAGTAGATTGTGATGGTGATGGAGTAACCGATGCTGATGAAATCAACGGACCAGATGGTGATCCAGCTACAGCAGATGGAACCGATCCAAATGATCCATGTGATTATGATCCAGCAAGTGTGACGTTAGCAGTAACAAGTACCGTAGATTGTGATGGAGATGGAGTTACAGATGCAGATGAAATCGCTGATGGAACTGATCCAAACGATGCGTGTTCATACAACGTAGGAAGCGTAACTGTATCAGTAACAAGTATGGTAGATTGTGATGGAGATGGAGTAACGGATGCGAATGAGATAGCCGATGGAACTGATCCAAACGATGCGTGTTCATACAACGTAGGAAGCGTAAGTGTGCCAGTAACAAGTACAGTAGATTGTGATGGAGATGGGGTTACAGATGCAGATGAAATCGCTGATGGGACTGATCCTAATGACGCATGTTCTTACACAGTAGGAAGTATTAGTGTTCCAGTAACCAGCACAGTAGATTGTGATGGAGATGGAGTAACCGATGCTGATGAGATCAACGGACCAGATGGTGATCCAGCTACAGCAGATGGAACAGATCCAAATGATCCATGTGATTATGATCCAGCAAGTGTGACGTTAGCAGTTACCAGCACAGTAGATTGTGATGGAGATGGAGTTACAGATGCAGATGAAATCGCTGATGGAACTGATCCAAACGATCCTTGTTCTTACATAGTAGGAAGCGTAACTGTATCAGTAACAAGTATGGTAGATTGTGATGGAGATGGAGTAACGGATGCGAATGAAATAGCCGATGGAACTGATCCAAATGATGCTTGTTCATACAATGTAGGAAGCGTAAGTGTGCCAGTAACAAGTATGGTAGATTGTGATGGAGATGGAGTGACGGATGCAGATGAAATCGCTGATGGAACTGATCCTAACGACCCATGTTCTTACACAGTAGGAAGTATTAGTGTTCCAGTAACCAGCATTGTAGATTGTGATGGAGATGGAGTTACCGATGCCGATGAAATCAACGGACCAGATGGTAACCCAACTACAGCAGATGGAACAGATCCAAATGACCCATGTGACTACGATCCCGCAAGTGTAACGGTAACTGTAACAAGTACCGTAGATTGTGATGGAGATGGAGTAACGGATGCCGACGAGATAGCAGCGGGAACCGATCCAAATGATCCATGTAGTTACAATGTTGCAGCTGTAACCGTAGTAGCAACAAGCACAGTAGATTGTGATGGAGATGGAGTAACGGATGCAAATGAAGTAAATGGACCAGATGGAGATCCAGCGACACCAGATGGAACCGATCCAAATGATGCATGTGATTATATAGATGGAGCAGCAACCGTACCAGCTACGAGCATGGGAGACTGTGACGGCGATGGAGTAACGGATGCCGATGAGATTAATGGACCAGATGGAGATCCAACGACACCAGACGGAACAGATAGTAATGACGCCTGTGATTATGAAGTAGCAGATATAAGTTTACCAGTAACTAGCACAGTAGATTGTGATGGAGATGGAGTAACCGATGCTGATGAGATCAACGGACCAGATGGTGATCCAGCTACAGCAGATGGAACAGATCCAAATGATCCATGTGATTATGATCCAGCAAGTGTGAAGTTAGCAGTAACAAGTACCGTAGATTGTGATGGAGATGGAGTTACAGATGCAGATGAAATCGCTGATGGAACTGATCCAAACGATGCGTGTTCATACAACGTAGGAAGCGTAACTGTATCGGTAACAAGTATGGTAGATTGTGATGGAGATGGAGTAACGGATGCGAATGAGATAGCCGATGGAACTGATCCAAACGATGCGTGTTCATACAACGTAGGAAGCGTAAGTGTGCCAGTAACAAGTACAGTAGATTGTGATGGAGATGGGGTTACAGATGCAGATGAAATCGCTGATGGGACTGATCCTAATGACGCATGTTCTTACACAGTAGGAAGTATTAGTGTTCCAGTAACCAGCACAGTAGATTGTGATGGAGATGGAGTAACCGATGCTGATGAGATCAACGGACCAGATGGTGATCCAGCTACAGCAGATGGAACAGATCCAAATGATCCATGTGATTATGATCCAGCAAGTGTGACGTTAGCAGTTACCAGCACAGTAGATTGTGATGGAGATGGAGTTACAGATGCAGATGAAATCGCTGATGGAACTGATCCAAATGATGCGTGTTCATACAACGTAGGAAGCGTAACTGTATCAGTAACAAGTATGGTAGATTGTGATGGAGATGGAGTAACGGATGCGAATGAAATAGCCGATGGAACTGATCCAAATGATGCTTGTTCATACAATGTAGGAAGCGTAAGTGTGCCAGTAACAAGTATGGTAGATTGTGATGGAGATGGAGTGACGGATGCAGATGAAATCGCTGATGGAACTGATCCTAACGACCCATGTTCTTACACAGTAGGAAGTATTAGTGTTCCAGTAACCAGCATTGTAGATTGTGATGGAGATGGAGTTACAGATGCTGATGAAATCAACGGACCAGATGGTAACCCAACTACAGCAGATGGAACAGATCCAAATGACCCATGTGACTACGATCCCGCAAGTGTAACGGTAACTGTAACAAGTACCGTAGATTGTGATGGAGATGGAGTAACGGATGCCGACGAGATAGCAGCGGGAACCGATCCAAACGATCCATGTAGTTACAATGTTGCAGCTGTAACCGTAGTAGCAACAAGCACAGTAGATTGTGATGGAGATGGAGTAACGGATGCAAATGAAGTAAATGGACCAGATGGAGATCCAGCGACACCAGATGGAACCGATCCAAATGATGCATGTGATTATATAGATGGAGCAGCAACCGTACCAGCTACTAGCATGGGAGACTGTGACGGCGATGGAGTAACGGATGCCGATGAGATTAATGGACCAGATGGAGATCCAACGACACCAGACGGAACAGATAGTAATGACGCCTGTGATTATGAAGTAGCAGATATAAGTTTACCAGTAACTAGCACAGTAGATTGTGATGGTGATGGAGCAACCGATGCTGATGAAATCAACGGACCAGATGGTGATCCAGCTACAGCAGATGGAACCGATCCAAATGATCCATGTGATTATGATCCAGCAAGTGTGACGTTAGCAGTAACAAGTACCGTAGATTGTGATGGAGATGGAGTTACAGATGCAGATGAAATCGCTGATGGAACTGATCCAAACGATGCGTGTTCATACAACGTAGGAAGCGTAACTGTATCAGTAACAAGTATGGTAGATTGTGATGGAGATGGAGTAACGGATGCAAATGAAGTAAATGGACCAGATGGAGATCCAGCGACACCAGATGGAACCGATCCAAATGATGCATGTGATTATATAGATGGAGCAGCAACCGTACCAGCTACGAGTATGGGAGACTGTGACGGAGATGGAGTAACGGATGCCGATGAGATTAATGGACCAGATGGAGATCCAACGACACCAGACGGAACAGATAGTAATGACGCCTGTGATTATGAAGTAGCAGATATAAGTTTACCAGTAACTAGCACAGTAGATTGTGATGGTGATGGAGTAACCGATGCTGATGAAATCAACGGACCAGATGGTGATCCAGCTACAGCAGATGGAACCGATCCAAATGATCCATGTGATTATGATCCAGCAAGTGTGACGTTAGCAGTAACAAGTACCGTAGATTGTGATGGAGATGGAGTTACAGATGCAGATGAAATCGCTGATGGAACTGATCCAAACGATGCGTGTTCATACAACGTAGGAAGCGTAACTGTATCAGTAACAAGTATGGTAGATTGTGATGGAGATGGAGTAACGGATGCGAATGAGATAGCCGATGGAACTGATCCAAACGATGCGTGTTCATACAACGTAGGAAGCGTAAGTGTGCCAGTAACAAGTACAGTAGATTGTGATGGAGATGGGTTACAGATGCAGATGAAATCGCTGATGGGACTGATCCTAATGACGCATGTTCTTACACAGTAGGAAGTATTAGTGTTCCAGTAACCAGCACAGTAGATTGTGATGGAGATGGAGTAACCGATGCTGATGAGATCAACGGACCAGATGGTGATCCAGCTACAGCAGATGGAACAGATCCAAATGATCCATGTGATTATGATCCAGCAAGTGTGACGTTAGCAGTTACCAGCACAGTAGATTGTGATGGAGATGGAGTTACAGATGCAGATGAAATCGCTGATGGAACTGATCCAAACGATCCTTGTTCTTACATAGTAGGAAGCGTAACTGTATCAGTAACAAGTATGGTAGATTGTGATGGAGATGGAGTAACGGATGCGAATGAAATAGCCGATGGAACTGATCCAAATGATGCTTGTTCATACAATGTAGGAAGCGTAAGTGTGCCAGTAACAAGTATGGTAGATTGTGATGGAGATGGAGTGACGGATGCAGATGAAATCGCTGATGGAACTGATCCTAACGACCCATGTTCTTACACAGTAGGAAGTATTAGTGTTCCAGTAACCAGCATTGTAGATTGTGATGGAGATGGAGTTACCGATGCCGATGAAATCAACGGACCAGATGGTAACCCAACTACAGCAGATGGAACAGATCCAAATGACCCATGTGACTACGATCCCGCAAGTGTAACGGTAACTGTAACAAGTACCGTAGATTGTGATGGAGATGGAGTAACGGATGCCGACGAGATAGCAGCGGGAACCGATCCAAATGATCCATGTAGTTACAATGTTGCAGCTGTAACCGTAGTAGCAACAAGCACAGTAGATTGTGATGGAGATGGAGTAACGGATGCAAATGAAGTAAATGGACCAGATGGAGATCCAGCGACACCAGATGGAACCGATCCAAATGATGCATGTGATTATATAGATGGAGCAGCAACCGTACCAGCTACGAGCATGGGAGACTGTGACGGCGATGGAGTAACGGATGCCGATGAGATTAATGGACCAGATGGAGATCCAACGACACCAGACGGAACAGATAGTAATGACGCCTGTGATTATGAAGTAGCAGATATAAGTTTACCAGTAACTAGCACAGTAGATTGTGATGGAGATGGAGTAACCGATGCTGATGAGATCAACGGACCAGATGGTGATCCAGCTACAGCAGATGGAACAGATCCAAATGATCCATGTGATTATGATCCGGCAAGTGTGACGTTAGCAGTTACCAGCACAGTAGATTGTGATGGAGATGGAGTTACAGATGCAGATGAAATCGCTGATGGAACTGATCCAAACGATGCGTGTTCATACAACGTAGGAAGCGTAACTGTATCAGTAACAAGTATGGTAGATTGTGATGGAGATGGAGTAACGGATGCGAATGAAATAGCCGATGGAACTGATCCAAACGATGCGTGTTCATACAACGTAGGAAGCGTAAGTGTGCCAGTAACAAGTACAGTAGATTGTGATGGAGATGGGGTTACAGATGCAGATGAAATCGCTGATGGGACTGATCCTAATGACGCATGTTCTTACACAGTAGGAAGTATTAGTGTTCCAGTAACCAGCACAGTAGATTGTGATGGAGATGGAGTTACAGATGCCGATGAGATAGCAGCTGGGACTGATCCTAATGACGCATGTTCTTACACAGTAGGAAGTATTAGTGTTCCAGTAACCAGCACAGTAGATTGTGATGGAGATGGAGTTACAGATGCTGATGAAATTAACGGTCCAGACGGTGATCCGACAACTCCAGACGGAACAAATCCGAACGATCCATGTAGTTATGATGTTGCTAGTATTAGTCTAACTATTACCAGTATGGTAGATTGTGATGGAGATGGAGTAATTGATGCAGATGAAATCGCTGATGGAACGGATCCGAATGATCCATGTGATTTCAATTTAGCTAGTGTAACTGTTACACAAACGGGAGATTATTTAACCGCAGATTGTGATGGAGATGGTATTTCTAACGGAGATGAACTTGCACAAGGAACAGATCCAAATGATCCTTGTGACTATGATGCTTCAGCACAAAATATTAATAACGTTTCCACTCTTTGGTTAGGAGGAGATTGTGATGGTGACGGCGTATCGAATGGAACTGAAATAGGTGATGGTACGGACCCACAAGATCCATGTGATTTTGATGTGAATAGTCAAGTTATCGCAAATGTTACTAACGCATGGAATAGTTTAGATTGTGATGGTGATGGTGTAATAAATGGTGACGAAATGTTAGATATGACAGATCCACAAGATCCATGTGATTATGTTTTAGCTAGTCAAACATTAACACCTTCATTAGCATGGGAAGCTTTAGATTGTGATGGTGATGGTGTAAGTAATGGTGTTGAGATAATAGATGGTACAGATACGCAAGATCCTTGTGATTTACTGTATACCAGTCAAGATACTATTCCTTCAACGACTTGGAATAACTCTGATTGTGATGGTGATGGTGTTACAAATGGTGATGAAGTTATAGATGGAACAAATCCTATTGACCCTTGTGATTTTATGCTTGAAAATGTAACAGTGCCTCAGACAATGGCATGGGAAGCTTTAGATTGTGATGGTGATGGAGTAAGTAATGGACTAGAAGTTATAGACGGGACAGATCCTTTAGATCAATGTGACCTGAATGTTAGTAGTCAAGACTTAACTCCAAGCGCTGATTGGCAACTTCTAGACTGTGATGGTGATGGTGTTACTAATGCAGATGAAGTTGCAGATGCCACTAATCCAACTGACCCTTGTGAATTTGTTGTCGCTAGTCAAACAACACCAGTTGGTGGAGACTTTAATGATGCAGATTGTGATGGCGATGGTGTGACAAACGGTAATGAAATTATAGATGGAACTGATCCAAATGATCCATGTGATTTCTTAACAACTAGTCAGACAGTAGATACATCAGATGAATATGGTCAATTAGACTGTGATGGTGATGGAGTGTCCAATAGACAAGAGGAAATCGACGGAACAGATCCTCAAGATCCATGTAGTTATGAAGCAATCTCTCAAGATTTAGTTTCCGCAACAGGAGAATGGGATAATTTAGATTGTGATGGTGATGGAGTAAGCAATATTGATGAGCTATTACCACCAAATGGAGGTATTCCTACAAATCCTCAAGATCCTTGTAATGTTGATCTTGATAATCAAAATATGACGCCTGATCAAGCATGGTTAGATGCAGATTGTGACATGGATAATGTATCAAATGGAGATGAGCTAGGTCAAGGAGATACTGATGGTGATGGTATACCAGATGTGTTCGATATTGATGATGATGGCGACGGTGTTGCTACAATCTATGAGGACTATGATGGTGATAACGATCCGACTAATCAAGATTCTGACGGAGATGGAATTCCGGATTATCTAGATGTTGATGATGACGGTGATGGTCTTGCTACTGCAGATGAAGGAGCTAATCCAGATGGCGACCTTAATCCTAACACTGGTAATACTAGTGATATTGATGGAGATGGTATCCCAGATTACTTAGATCAGGATGCTAGAAGAGTTAGAGTTTGGAATGCAGTTACTCCAGATGGAGATGGTCAGAATGACTTCTTCTTCATTCAAGGTATTGAGAATTTTGAAAACACGGTTAGAATATTCAACCGTTGGGGAATTGAAGTTTTCAATGCAGATAATTATGATAACTCTACTAAGCGTTTTGTAGGAGTATCAGATGGAAGGACTACAATAGGTCAAGGAGATAAATTGCCTACAGGTACTTACTACTACGTGGTTGAGTATATCGATGACTTTGGTGGTGTTCAACAAATAGCAGGATACCTTTACGTACGATAAATAATTTCACGTATCCCGATTCGTTTTAACTTATCGGGATACATTAATTGAAACATAAGAAGAGATGAATAAATTATTAACGATTATATTATTGTTTGCTTTCGCGAAAGCGGTTACAGCACAACAGGATCCACAATACACACAGTACATGTATAATCCAATAACGATAAATCCGGCCTATGCAGGAAATCGTGGAGTGATGAGTATTGTCGGTCTTCATAGAAGTCAATGGGTAGGATTAGATGGCGCACCACGCACTCAAAGTTTGTCATTACATACACCTATAGAGAACAGTCGAGTAGGTTTGGGATTAAGTGTAGTAAATGATGAGATAGGACCTAGTGATGAGACTTATATAGCTGCCGACTTTAGTTATACTTTACCAGTAGGAGATGAGGCTCGATTAAGTTTTGGATTAAAAGGAGGAGTTCATTTATTAAATGTTGATTTTACAAAGCTGAATATCTTTAATACATCAGATCCTAGGTTGCAGGAAAATATTGATAATAAGTTATCACCTACAGTGGGACTGGGATTGTATTATCATACAGATCGTTTTTATGTAGGATTGAGTACGCCTAATGTGTTACAGACAAATCACTTTGATGATAGTAATGATACTAGTGCAACTACATTCATTGCAGAAGAGCGCATACATTATTTTGCAACCGCAGGATATGTATTTGATTTAAATGACGATATTAAGTTTAAACCAGCAACCTTAGTTAAGATGGTAAATGGATCACCGTTACAGGTGGACTTAACGGCAAACTTTTTATTCAATGAGAAATTGACTTTAGGAGCAGCCTATCGCTGGAGTGCTGCGATAAGTGGACTGGTAGGATTTCAATTAAGTGATCAAATGATGATAGGATTTGCATATGATCGTGAAACGACAGAACTGGGTAATGCCCTATACAATGATGGAAGTTATGAACTCTTTGTGAGGTTTGAACTTTTCAATAGCTACGATAGAATAATAACGCCTCGATTCTTTTAAAAATAAAGATTATGACTAAAAAACTATTTATACTATTTGTCTTGATTTCCACTGTGGTATTTGGGCAAAAGGAAAAGGTAAAAGAATCTAATCAAGATTATAAAGATCTTGCTTACATCGATGCTCAGAAAATGTATTTGAGTATAGTGAAAAACGGATATGAAAATAAAGAGGTTTTTGAAAAATTAGGTGATACTTATTACTACAATAATGATTATACAAATGCTAATTTATGGTACTCAAAAGTTTTTCAATATGATCCAGAATCAATTGATCGCAATTACTATTTTAAATACATTCAAACTTTAAAAGCCGTACGAGAATATGAAAAAGCTGATCAGATTTTAAACCTTTATGCAGAGGTGAAAGGAGAAGATCAGTATCTAGAGAATTATCTTAATCAGCCTAATTATCTAGAAAAGATTAAAAGGCAATCTGGTAGGTATGAAATTAAAAACCTTGAAATGAATAGTGAGATTCAAGATTTTGGAACGTCTTATTTACCTAATTCTAATAGTATTGTTTATGCAAGTTCTCAAGACACAGCGTCTTTAGTTAAAAGACGTCATAAGTGGAATGAAAGAGTTTTTCTGAATTTATATAAAGCGACTGCAGATTCAATTACACTAGAATTAAGTGATGCTGTAAAACTTAATAAAGCTCTTAACACAAAATTCCACGAGAGTAACGCAGTATTTACAAAGGATGGTAATACCATGTATTTCACTAGAAATAATTACATAAAACGTAACTATAAGACAAGTTCTGATGAAATAAATAAGCTTAAAATTTTAAAAGCAACCAGGGAGAATGCGACTTCTCCATGGGAAAACATCACAGAATTGCCATTTAATAGTGACGAGTTTTCTACGGCACATCCTGCATTAAGTAAGGATGGGAAAAGATTATTTTTTGCTAGTGATCGTCCAGGTAGTATGACTGATGGAAATAATAGATTGACATCAGACATCTGGTATGTTACCATCGATGAAAATGGTGATTTCAGTGAGCCTGTTAATGTGAATTCAGTGAATACAATTGGTAATGATTTATTTCCTTTTATAAGTGATAATGGCGATTTTTATTATTCTTCAACAGGTCATCAAGGTTTAGGAGGTTTAGATGTTTATGTCGTTCAAACTAATGATAAAGGAATGCCAGTCAAAGAAGTAATCAACATAGGTAAGCCAGTAAACAGTTCATATGATGATTTTGCTTTTATAATAAAGGATAGTTTAAAAACTGGATATTTTAGTTCTAACAGGAAATCAGGTAAAGGACTAGATGATATTTACAGTTTCAAACAAACTAAAGATCTGAAATGTGTTGTAGATATTAATGGTATCGTTACTAATGAAGAAAATGGAGAATTAATGCCGTTTGCAACAGTAACTCTATTAGATAAAGACAATAAGAAAATAAAATCTATCGTAGTAGGTGAAGATGCAGCTTACAGCTTTGTGTTAGAGTGTGGACAGAATTATTCAATAAGAGCGCAAAAAGAAGACTTCTCTATTGCTGAAGAGTTTGTTCAAACACCTAAAATTTCTACTACATTAGAGCAACCGCTTGCTGTTGCAAAAGCAGTAGAGGATAAGGTTGTCGATATTAAAGTAGGTGATGATTTAAATGATATACTAGATCTTAATATGATTTATTTTGATTTTGATAAACACAACATTAGGTATGATGCAGAGATTGAATTGCAAAAAGTGCTTGCGTTTATGAAAGCTTATCCTAACTCAATCATTGACATAAGATCACACACAGACAGTCGTGCGTCTGATGGTTATAATATTAAATTAAGTGATCGTAGAGCAAAAAGTACGAGAGCATACCTTATCATGAAGGGTATAAAAGCAAATCGCTTGACAGCTAGAGGCTATGGAGAGTATCAATTGGTAAATGAATGTTCTAATGGTGTGGATTGTACTGAAGAGCAACATCAACTCAACAGACGTTCAGAATTTATAATAATGAAATTGAAATAATAAATTTCTGTTCAACAAAAAAACCGTCAGACGATCTCTGACGGTTTTTTTTGTTAACATGGTGACTAGTAAAAGATATAACGTCATTTCGTAAATTTGAAACTATAATTAAAATAATGGATAATAAAGAGTACGTTATATTAGTAAATCCCGAGGATGAAAAAGTAGGCCTCATGGAAAAGATAGAGGCCCATGAAAAAGCACTTTTGCATAGAGCGTTTTCAGTGTTCATTATTAATGACAAGGATGAGATTTTACTTCAACAAAGAGCACTAAGTAAATATCACTCTCCTGGATTGTGGACTAACACATGTTGTAGTCATCAAAGAGATGGAGAAAGTAATATAGAGGCTGGTAAAAGAAGACTAGTGGAGGAAATGGGTATGACCGCAGATCTTAAAGAACTATTTCACTTTATATATATAGCACCATTTGACAATGGCCTTACAGAACATGAGCTTGATCATGTAATGGTAGGATACTCAAATGATGATCCTGTTATTAATCCAGATGAAGTAGCAAGCTTCAAATGGATGAAAGCAAACGACATTCAAGAAGATATGATCGCGCAACCAGATCTTTACACTGCGTGGTTTAAGATCATTTTTGACAAATATTATAATCATATCTCATGAGAATAACAGCCTATCGTAAAGCGCACTTTAACGCTGCGCACAGACTGCATAGACCAGACTGGAGTGATCAAAAAAATGCAGCTATCTTTGGTAAGTGCAATAACCCAAATTTTCATGGTCACAACTATGATCTTGAAGTAGGTGTGACAGGTGACGTGGATCCAGAAACAGGATATCTTATAGATTTGAAAATTTTAAAAGATGTTATCAAATCTGAAGTAGAGGAAGCCTTTGATCATAAAAATTTAAATATTGAAGTCCCAGATTTCAAAACATTAAATCCCACGGCAGAAAATATTGCTTATGTGATTTATAATAAAATAAAAGCAAAACTCGACTCAAAGTACGACATAGAAATAAAACTCTATGAAACAGAACGTAATTTTGTAGTCTATAAAGGAGAATAATGAAGTTATACCCGTTAAGTTTCGAGCCTATTTTAAAGGATAAAATATGGGGTGGAGATAAACTCAATAAGATAAAAAATATAGAGCCGCCCATATCAAAACTAGGAGAAAGCTGGGAGATTTCAGTTGTCGAAAATGATATAAGTGTCGTGAAATCAGGTGCTTATCGAGGTCTTAATCTTAATGAGTTGATTGAGAAATTCCCACAAGAATTACTAGGTGAAAAGGTTATTGAACAACACGGTAAACAGTTTCCACTACTTATTAAATATATCAATGCGGCACAAGATTTATCGATTCAGGTACATCCCGATGATGCTGTAGCTATGAAAAAGCACAACAGTTTTGGTAAAACTGAAATGTGGTATATTATGGATGCGCAACCAGATTCAAGATTGATTTTAGGATTTAAGGAAGAGAGTAATAAAGACGCTTTCGCGAAAGCGATATCTGAAAACACTGTAATGGATTTATTTAATCAAATCGAGGTTACAGAAGGTGATTCTTTCTTTATTAAACCGGGCTTAGTACATGCCATAGGTGCAGGGATTACCCTTGCTGAAATTCAACAGTCTAGCGATATTACCTATAGAGTATACGATTTTGATAGAAGAGATCATTTAGGGAATGCAAGAGAACTACACATAGACGACTCTATAGAAGTTAGTGATTATAAAGTGTCTCATAATCATGTGATTGATTATAATCCTAATCAATCAGGTGAACAGAATCTAGCCACTAATCAATATTTTACAACAGATTATCTTTTCTTTAAAGGATGCAAGCGTATCGAAGTGAATGTGCATAAAAGTTTTATGGTATTAATGAATGTAGGTAAGTCTTGCGATGTGTACTGTAATGGCATAAGTCATAAACTAGAGCCTGCACAGACTATTTTAATACCTGCTGCGGTACCCTATGTATTAGTAAAATCTAGTAATGAAGCAAAATTGTTGAGCGTTCATCTATAGCGTTTAATTTTGGTGTATTTTTGCACAAAATAATTTACCATGGCAAGTATTAGAGACCTTAAACAAGATATCAACTTTGTAATAGGAGATATTATAGACGCAGCACTAATTCAACAAGATACAAATCCAGATGCAGATGTTGCAGCTACTGAAGCAATTGTAGATGATAGTATCGTTGTATTTGATGAGTTGATCGCAAAAGTGAACGACAAAAGTGTAGAAAACCGTAAAGCTCACTTAAAGAGTGTACGTCAAGACCTTGAAACTAAAGGTGGAGAACTTATTGAGCGTATCAATAAATTATAATTCCTCTTTTCTTTCTTTAATAAATTCAGACAGTTGTTTTCCATAACGACTGCTCTGAATTTTTTTTGGCATCATGTTATAAGCACTATCTAGATATACTGGATTAGCTTCATAACCTTCTTTTAAAAGTATAAATGGGGCAATTTCATAGTCCTTATTAAGCATTGCAAAATTTAATGCATATCCTACTTTTCTTTTTAAATGCTTGTTGATGTCAGTAGATAGAGCATCAATAGAATCTTGATCTCTTACATCAGCTTGACTTAAATTCATACTGCGCTTAAATAAATCTGTATAACGTTCTGATAGTTGCCTATTCACCTCATTAAACTCATTATATAATTTTTGGTTTTTTGAACCAGTAACGACTGCGCTAGTTTCAAATTTATCAAGTGTTGTATTGATTGTGATGATTGTATCCTCTGCAAAAAATGTTAGTCTGTCATCATAGATGGTACCGTCTTTTTTATCTAGATATATGTACATTAATTGTGGTTCATCTATAGTCGCGCTCATTTGAAAAGGCGCTTCTCCATCTACAATAACAGAATCTACGTTTACTAAAGTAGTATCCTGCAATTGTTGCAAGTATAACTTACCTATCTTAAGTCCATCTACGGTACCATTAACAATCAGATTACCACTCTTATCATTACCGCAAGAGGTTAAAATTAATAAAGTGATTATGGCTATAAATGTGTTTTTCATGAGCTTTTTATTGGGCTGCAAATATGATATATAAGTTTGAATTATACCATAAAGTCATTTGAAATAGTTAAGAGAATATCTTTAAGATGTTGCGACAATTTGCATTAATACTGTACAGGCTATAGCACCTATAGTACCGACTACATAGCCAAAAACGGCTAGTAATACACCGACACTAGTCAGTGATGGATGAAACTCTGCAGCAACGATAGGAGCGCTGGCTGCACCACCGACATTTGCCTGTGAGCCTACGGCAAGGAAAAAATATGGAGCTTTAATTAACTTAGCCATAAGGATTAATAATCCAGCATGGATAGCCATCCATACAATACCTACTAGAATTAATAATGGGTTTTCTACGATTTGCGTTAAATCCATTTTCATTCCTATGGTCGCTACTAGTACATAAATGAAAATACTACCTATACTACTGGCGCCAGTACCTTCATAACTCTTTGCTGGTGTAAACGACAACAAGATTCCTATCATTGTCGCTATGGAAATCATCCAAAAGAACTGACTCGTTAAGAAGCTTAAATAGATATTATCAGATATCCCATCCATGTTACTTGTTAAATCAGATAGGTAATTTGCTCCAAAGTGAGCTATGGCGACAGCTCCAAAACCTATTCCTAACATCACCATGGTATCAGTAAAAGTAGCTTCTCGTTTTACACTTGCTGTATAATCAGAAACTCGTTTTTTAAGATCTTCTATCGCACGACTGTCAGCACCAAACCATCGATCTATTTTTGCAGCTTTCCCTATCCCAAAAAGAAGAATTCCCATCCACAAGTTTGCCACCACAATATCTACCAGTACCATACCGCCATATTTTGCTTGATTGAACTCATAAACTTCAAGCATGGCTGTTTGATTTGCACCACCACCTATCCAGCTTCCAGCAAGAGTAGAAAGTCCGCGCCATACTGCGTCAAAACCTTCGCCACCGACTGTTTCTGGAGAAAAGGAACCTATAATTAAAATAGCGATTGGTCCACCTATAACAATTCCTATAGTTCCAGTAAGAAACATAATAAGTGCTTTAGGGCCTAAGTTAAATACGGCCTTTAAGTCTATTGATAAAGTCATCAACACTAGTGCTGCTGGTAATAAGTAACGCGACGCCATGTAATATAGAGATGAGCTATTCTCAGTAACCGTTCCATCCTCATCTATAGTAGTCCATTCTGGAGCAATAATTCCCAGAGAACTTAAGATAGATGGTAATAAATAGCACATTAGTAAAGCCGGAACAATTTTATAAAATCCAGTCCAAAAGCCTTTTTTTAAAGAAGAAGAATAAAATACCAATGTGAGACATATCATCAATAAACCAAAAACGATAGTGTCTTTAGTGATGAAAGGAGTTGTGTCGATGGCATTTTCTACTAGCTCTTGAAAAATCATAAAGTCGTATTTTGAATGATTGCAAAATACGACTTTATATACATTGTGTGGTTGAAATCACGCTTTCGCGAAAGCGTAATTATTAAGAAGTTATCTCTTAATAAAAGCGACCATTTTTTCTATTAAAACAGGATGGATAGGGAAATTTACGTCAGTATAACTTTTTGCAGCTTCGATATCGTCTTTACCTACCTTTTTAAGTACATGATTCAATCCTTCAATGATTTCTAATTGACTAGAAGGTGCAGCAGCATGCAGCATTTTTGCCTGTTCTATAGATACTTGAAAATCACGATCTCCATTAATAATCAAAATAGGTGTTTTTAATTTTGCGATTTCTATGGCTGGATCATAAGCCATCCAGGACTCCATAAAAGGTTGCATTTGCGGACCTTGTAATTGCATCAGATAAGGATTTACATCTTCCACGATTTCTTCTTGGGCACGCATTTTATCAAAAGTAGTTCTCGCGATGGTGTCCAGTCCGGGACTTTGTGCTGCTATTTGAGAGACAATGACGTTATCAATAACTTCTCCGGCACCAGCTAGTGAAATAAACCCGTCAATATTTTTATTAACGGCTAGCATACCTACTAATGAGCCTTGACTATGACCGGCGATGTAAATCTTTGAAAAGCGTTTGTCTTTCTCAAAATAGGCAACGATATCACGCGCATCTTTAACAAAATCGTCAAAGCTAGTATCAGGATCTACTTTTTTCTTTTTCATCTGTGTTACTACACGCTTGTCATATCGATAGGTGGCAATACCTTCCTTTTTTAAAGCAAGAGCGAGTTGTTTATGACTATCGTTTTTAGTCATTACACTATTACCATCTCTGTCATTAGGGCCACTACCAGTTAACATAATTACTAGAGGTGGATTAGACACTCCATCTGGTAACCATAATGTTCCTTGAACATTTTCTGTAATGTTTAATTCTGTAGGGTCTTTTTCTACTTCTTTATTGCCTTTATTAAATAGGTTTTGTGAAAAACATAGTAGAGGAAGTAGTGCTATTAAAATGATTATTTTTTTCATGATTACTGTAGTTTTTTATAAAGTGTGTAACTGTAAATAAAGGTCCATGCCGCTATGACAAATGCTGTGCCAATCGTGGCATAAAAAGCGATTTGAAAATTAAGTAATAACGACGTAGTTAATATTATAACGCCTGATATGATAAATAATATAGCGCCTACACGATGTGTTTTGCGCCATACATTCTCATTATCAAGTGTCCATGGTGTTCTTATACCGACAAAATAGTTAGGTTTCATAGCTGGCATGTAATTGCCTATCACGATAAATAATAGCCCTATAAGCATAAAAATCCATGAAGGTGAACCGGTATCACCATCCTTATAAGTGGTAGACATATATATAATACCTACCGCAAGTGCAGTCTGAAATAAAGTGATGGCAACTCTTAAATGGCCAAATTTATTTCCCATTTTTTTAATTTGACCTTTTGGGTCTAGTTTAGGTACATATTTTAATATAACGTACATCAATCCAGTTAATAAGATGGGAATTAACCACAATTCTTGTTTACTGCCCATGCGGTCCACCTCGCCATTTGCATTCCAGTGCATCGGTAATATGTCTGGTAAGCTACTATAAACGAACCCTAAATATATAAATGGTATAAGAGTGAGGATGATAATAACCGTTTCTTGTAAAGATGAATTTCTCATTTTTTAATCTTTTAGTTTCATAATCCATTGAACTAACTCATCCATAACCGTTGTGTTAATAGAGTAGGTGATGTACTGCCCATTTTTTATAGCCGTTACTAAACCAGCTTGCTTTAATAAATCGAGATGATGCGATATGCTAGGTTTAGAAATATCAAAATGACTTGCTATTTCTCCAGCGTTGAGGTCTTCATCCTTAAGGATTTCAAGAATTTCTCGTCGCGTGTTATCATTTAAAGCTTTAAAAAGGCTGTTCACTTAATTAGGTATTTAGACAAATTTCTAAATAAGTAGATAATAAAACTAATTTGTTACAATTTATTTGATCATTTTTCAGAAAACAACCTAATTGAAAATAATAGCCATAAAAAAATGAGCAAACTTAGTTTGCTCATTTTGCTCCTTAAAATAATATTATAATTATCGTTTTGATACCTTATTATTAGATATATGACGTTGTCTAGAGCAGCGGAAACGGTCCATTTCTGGATCACGTTGTGCGACATGTTTAGTAGAACGACCTTGAACACGAGCTCGCCACATACGGAAACTACTTTCCTTCATCTGGTTGCGCATGATTTTAATGACTTGACTTTCTGTAACACCAAACTGTGCCTCGATAGCATCAAAAGGTGTACGGTCTTCCCAGCCCATTTCTATAATACGGTCTATTGCTCTGTCATCTAGGTCTTTTAAAATATCTTTTGCTCTTGCCATAAGTAAATAGTCGTAAACTAGATTACTAATTTACAATCACTAGATTTTTCTTAACGTTAATACTTATCTAAACTATGGTTTAACAATCTTTCTAAAGGTAAGGTTGATACGTTCATCAATAGGTCTTTTAGTTTTGGCAATTTGATGTTTATAGGTATGTTGTGTTTGACCTGCCATAACTAATAAGCTGCCGTGTTGTAGTGGGAATTTAAATTTCCAGTCTTTATTATTAAGATGTTTTAAATGAAAAAACCTTTCTTGACCTAGACTTATAGAAGCAATTACTGGATTGGTTCCTAGTTCTTTTTCATTATCTGCATGCCAGCCGTTAGAATCTTGCCCATTTCTATATCTATTTATGAGGCAAATATTAAATGTTGCACCTGTAGCATTTTCAACATCTTGCTTAATTTTTTGCAGTGTCTTGGTCCATGGTAACGCATTAAAAGAGATGTTGCTGTAACCGTAATTTATTCCTGGATCTCCATAGAGCTGGGTTAGTCTAGGTTCGTCATATTCTTTACCATAAACCGTAATCTTATTTTGTCTCCATGGTGTTTCTTTGATTAATATGGATAGTAGTTCTTGCGCTTCCGCGAAAGCGTAAAAATTACCATCATAATGCACTAGAGCATCTGGTATATCTGGAAAATCTGTCGGGAACAAATTGTTATGCATGCATATTAAATTAAAGAAAACTTCTAGTACCTTATGTAGGCTAGGTCTTATCTTGCGACCCTTACAAAGATAAATATGTATACTTCTCGCATTACCGGAATGGGAAAATATGTCCCAGAAAATATAGTTACTAACGACGATCTTTCCAAATTAATGGATACTAATGACGCCTGGATACAGGAACGTACAGGTATTAAAGAAAGACGTCATATTAAAATAGGTGATGGAAACTCTACCGCAGTAATGGGCGTTAAAGCAGCAGAGATTGCTCTAGAGCGTGCAAAAGTTTCTAAAGATGATATCGATATGATAGTGTTTGCCACCTTATCGCCAGATTATTATTTCCCTGGTTGTGGTGTACAAGTGCAGGAAATGATGGATATACATACTTGCCCAGCGATAGACGTGCGCAACCAGTGTAGTGGATTTGTATATGCACTATCAGTTGCAGATCAGTTTATTAAAACAGGTATGTATAAAAATGTGCTGGTAATAGGATCTGAGAATCATAGTGGTGGATTGGATTTTACGACTCGTGGTAGATCTGTTTCAGTAATTTTTGGTGATGGTGCAGGTGCTGCAGTTCTTTCAAGAAGTGAAGATGAAGGTCATGGAATTCTTTCTACGCACTTACATAGCGAAGGAAAGCATGCACTTGAGTTATCGCTTAAAGGTCCATCAACTAACCATTGGGTACCTCAATTAATTGAAGAAAACCCACAAGAGGACATTCCTTATTATCCTTATATGAATGGTCAGTTTGTATTTAAAAATGCCGTAGTGCGTTTTAGCGAGGTGATTATGGAAGGTTTAAAGGCAAACAATCTTGAGGTAAGTGATATCGATATGCTCGTACCACACCAGGCAAACTTGCGTATTTCTCAATTTATTCAAAAGAAATTTCAGTTATCAGACAATCAGGTGTACAATAATATCCAGAAGTATGGAAACACCACGGCAGCTTCCATTCCTATCGCATTATGTGAGGCATGGGAAGAAGGTAAGGTTAAGGAAGGTGATACGGTTGTATTAGCAGCCTTTGGTAGTGGATTTACATGGGCTAGTGCTGTGATCAAATGGTAAAATAATTACGATTTCTTATTTTATAAAATCAAAAACCCGAGCCTGCAAGCTCGGGTTTTCTAAATCGTATAATAACACTAACCATTAATTATGAACTATACGATTGTTATCTTGAACTTTTCTTTTTCATAAAATTCAATCTTAATCAAATAAATCAAAAGGTAATCAGCCTCTTCACCTAAAAGACGATACATTTGTATAATTGTTACAGCAATTATCTTAAAATATGTCTAAAAAAACATTAGTACTAGGAGCATCTCTTAAAGAAGAACGTTATTCTAATATTGCCATCTATCGACTACGCAAGTTTAATATTGAGACCGTGGCAATAGGTATGCGCACAGGTATGGTTGACGATGTTAAGATCCATAAGGAACTGTTGCCATTTATAGGTGTTGATACAGTGACGTTATATCTTAATGCACAACGACAACCACAGTACTATGACTATATTATAAGTTTAAAGCCTCAACGGGTCATATTTAATCCAGGAACTGAGAATCCAGAATTCTATGAGAAATTAAATCAAGCTGGTATTAAATCTGAGGTCGCTTGTACATTAGTACTTTTAGGTACAGGACAATACTAGTTTTTTGTAAATAAAGAAGCAATTAGTAAGCCTATAAAAGTGACCGCTCCATTAAGTAATAAGATAAAAAAGCCAAATTCAAATTCAAATATGTCAAGGGCAATCCAACTTAACAAGTAAGCAATAAATGGAGACGCTATAGCTATAAATGGCGTTGCGATATGGTGCACCTTGAGTCTAGTTAAGATTCCAAAAGAAAATAATCCCAGCAGTGGTCCATAGGTGTATCCAGCAAATGTAAATAGCTTGTTAATAACACTGGCGTCTTTTATCAAGTACTCAAAACTTACAATAACTAGTATAAGAACAGCTGAGAAGCCTACATGTATCAATTTACGCAGTAGATTTTGCTTTTTTACACCATAGCGTTCTTCTATTTTTAAGATGTCTACTGAAAATGAAGTGGTAAGTGATGTAAGTGCACTGTCTGCGCTAGAATAAGCCGCGGCAATTAAACCTAGTATAAATACCAGACCTAGACCTATGCCCATTTTAGTCTGTAATGCAATCGTAGGAAACAATGCATCTTTATGAGCATCTATTCCAGTTGATATAGCATACTCTGTTAATAGAACTCCTAATCCTAGAAATAATAAATTTACAAATGTCAATACTATGGTAAACCAGAACATGTTCTTCTGTGCGTCTTTTAAACTACGACAGGTTAAGTTCTTTTGCATCATATCTTGATCTAGTCCTGTCATAACTATAGCGATAAAAGCACCAGCCATAAATTGTTTGACAAAGTGTTGACCACTTTTCCAGTCATCCCAAAAGAATATTTGTGACATCTCACTGTCACTAATAAAAGAGGCAATTTCTCCTATACCATTTAAGCCTAGTCCGTCTGACACAAAATAGATGGCAACACCTACTGCGATAAGCATAAATAAAGTTTGCAAAGTGTCAGTCCAGACAATCGTTTTGATTCCAGATTTGAACGTATATAGCCATATAAGTATAACGGTTAACGTTACCGTTTGCCAGAACTGGATTCCCATACTTTCAAAAACAAAATCCTGTAGCACTCCTGCAATTAAGTATAGGCGGAAACTCGCACCTACAACTCTAGATAATAAAAAGAAACTAGAACCTGTATATTGTGCCGCACTACCATAGCGATCGTGTAAATAACTATAGATAGAAGTAAGATTCATTCTATAATATAGCGGTAGCAGTACTAATCCTATCACCACATAACCTAATATATAGCCCAGTACCACTTGAAAATAATTCATCGCGCCCAGTTCTACCGCGCCAGGAACAGATATAAAAGTCACGCCACTTAATGAAGCGCCTATCATCCCAAAAGCTACTACATACCACGGCGAGCTGCGATTACCTCTAAAAAATGTAGCGCTGTCACCTTTGCGACCTACAATAAATGAAATCAAGATAAGAACGGCAAAGTATACCGCAATAGTTATAAGAATTTGAGTAGAAGTCACAGGAATTATTTTGGCGCTAATGTAGGCATAGAAACTGAAAACACAAATGTAAGTCTCAGTCTAGTCAATAACTGAAATAAGAAAGTAATAAATCAAAATTTACATGTTTAGATCCTGTAAAAAAACCTTTTTCCTCATCGCTTATACCTAATTCCACAACCATTATATTTGTAGCACATGAATTTTTCCTCAAAAATATTAGAAGAAGCTGTTAATCAAGTCTCGCAATTACCAGGTATAGGTAAGCGCACGGCCTTGAGATTAGTATTACATTTAATGCGGCAGCCCGCAAACCAGACAGACGTTTTATCACAAGCGCTTACTAATATGCGTCATGATTTAAAATTTTGTAAGAACTGTCATAATGTAAGTGATGTCGATATCTGTGAGATATGTGCCAGTCATAATAGAGATAAAACCATCGTTTGTGTGGTAGAAGATATACGCGATGTAATGGCGATAGAAAATACCAGCCAGTATAGAGGTTTATACCATGTTCTTGGTGGAAAAATAAGCCCGATGGACGGTATAGGTCCACAAGATTTAAATATTAAGTCTTTGATACAACGCATTCAGAATGATGGAGTTCAAGAACTTATTTTTGCGCTTAGTCCAACTATAGAAGGTGACACGACTAATTTTTATATATTTAAACAGCTCAATGGTTTAGAGGTGAACACATCTACCATAGCCAGAGGAATCGCTGTAGGTGATGAACTAGAATTTGCAGATGAGGTTACTCTAGGGCGCAGTATCTTACATCGTGTTCCTTATGAAAACTCGCTAAAAAACTAAATTTGGATTTATCCATTATCATACTTAATTATAATGCTGCAGCTTTTCTTGAGCAGTGTTTATATAGTGTTCTTAAAGCGGTCAACAATATTGATGCAGAGGTTATTGTGGTTGATAACGACTCTACAGATCACAGTGTTGAAATGTTGCAAAACAATTTTCCACAAGTTAAGTTGGTTACAAATCAAGAGAATCTAGGCTTTTCAAAAGGTAATAATATTGGAGTGCAACACGCGCAAGGTGATTACTTAGGCATTCTTAATCCCGATACCATTGTTGGAGAAACGGTTTTTGATGAAGTTCTCGCTTTCGCGAAAGCGAATCCACAAATAGCATTCACTACCACACAATTGATAGACGGCATAGGATCTTATTTGCCAGAAAGCAAACGCAATGTCCCAACTCCACAAATCGCTAGACAGAAAATCTTAGGTAATGATTCTAAATATTATGCTAGTCATTTAAAAAAAGATGAGAATGGAGAGATAGAAGTGCTGGTAGGAGCGATGATGGTTTGTAAAAAGTCTGTTTACGAGAAGTTAGGTGGTTTTGACCCAATGTATTTCATGTATGGTGAGGACATTGATCTTAGCTACACAGCGTTGCAACATGGTTATCGCAATTATTATTTAGGCAAGCTTAAAGTCATACATTTTAAAGGAGAAAGTACGGTAAAGGATAGAAAATACTTAGAGCGCTTTTATGGTGCTATGGGATTATTTTATAACAAACATTTTAAGAAATCCAAAATAGAAAAAGCACTAGTAGATCTTGCCTTAAAAGGTATTATCGCTGCAAAATCTATAGAAAATGAAAATGTCGTAAATACAAATAGCTCCTATAAAGTCCTTGTTACTAATGATAATACACTTCAATTACAACTATGTGATGAGGTAATTACTTATGAGCAGTTATGTAGTCGTGAGCATAGTGCTCAAACTCAATTTATTTGGGATACGGCGACACTTTCCTTTGATGAAATAATCAATTTTATGGCCGGCAACACATCGTTACAGTATACTTATCGCTTCTTAAATGTAAAACGCAATTTAATTATAGGAAGTGATAGTAGTTCCTCTCGTGGAGAGGTTAAAGAGCTGATGCCTCAGTAGCTGAAACTTAAAATAGTCCTAACGCGAGATAAATTGTGCTTTTCTTTCTTTAGAATTCTTACTTTTGCAACTTCTAAGAAAACGATATAGTTACTATACGATATGGCAAAATTTGAACTTAAATTACCTAAAATGGGTGAATCTGTGGCTGAGGCCACAATTACTTCATGGCTTAAGAATGTAGGTGACACGATAGAGGCCGATGAGGCCATTCTTGAAATCGCAACAGATAAGGTAGATAGTGAAGTCCCTAGTGAGGTGGACGGTACGCTTGTAGAAGTACTTTTTCAAGTTGATGATGTAGTTCAAGTAGGCCAGACGATAGCTATTATTGAGACAGATGGCGATAACGCATCTGTTCCAGCACCAGCTGCAACAGAAACTACTGCACCAGCAGCGACAACTGTTGAGACAGCAAGTGCACAGGTAGAAAAAGGTATGGAAACTGCTGCACCAGTAGATTATACTGATTCAGATAGTTTTTACTCTCCATTAGTAAAAAACATTGCCAAAGAAGAAAATATTTCTTTGCAAGAACTAGAGTCTATAAAAGGTACTGGTAGTAATGGTCGTGTGACTAAAAATGATATGCTTAGTTACGTAGCAGATAAGAAAGCTGGTAAAACAACTACCGCTGCTGCACCACAAGCTAAAACAACTGCGCCAGCCAATGCGCCAGTTCAAAAACCAGCGGCGCCAGTTAGTGTAAACGGTGGTGATGAGATAATTGAAATGACGCGTATGGGAAAACTTATTTCTCATCACATGATTGCATCAGTTCAAACTAGTGCTCATGTTCAAAGTTTTATTGAGTGTGATGTTACTAATATCTGGAACTGGAGAAAGAAACATAAAGACGCCTTTGCAAAAAGAGAAGGAGAAAACCTTACGTTCACACCTATTTTTATGGAAGCCGTTGCTAAGGCTCTCAAGGAATTCCCGATGATGAACATAGCGGTAGATGGTGATAACATTATCAAGCGCAAGAATATTAATCTAGGTATGGCAGCTGCTCTACCAGATGGTAATTTAATTGTACCGGTTATTAAAAATGCTGATCAATTAAATCTTATGGGAATGGCAAAGGCTGTAAATGACCTGGCTAGAAGATCTAGAGATGGTAAGTTAAAACCAGATGATACACAAGGTGGAACTTATACAGTTACTAATGTCGGTACTTTCGGGTCTGTATTAGGAACTCCTATTATCAATCAACCGCAAGTAGGTATTCTTGCGCTAGGAGCAATCAGAAAAGTTCCTGCGGTTGTAGAAACACCACAAGGTGATTTTATAGGAATACGTATGAAGATGTTCTTATCACACAGTTATGATCACAGAGTAGTCAATGGAGCGCTAGGTGGACAATTTGTTCAACGAGTAGCGCAATTATTAGAAGGATTTGATGATAAACGTGAAATCTAGAATTAAATAATTACTTTATCATATTTTTATAGAAAAACCGCTTCAGTATTCTGAAGCGGTTTTTCAATTTACTTAGGTTTCATAACTCATGATTCATAAACAATTACTTAAAAACACCTTACCTTTGTCACATGGAAAAAGATATCTACTTACAGCAAATCGATTACTTTAAAGGTGCTAGGGTACTGCATTATTTTGAGTTTGTAGAGCCACAAGAAGTGAAGGACGAATATTTCAATGTTCATGAAATTCACGCTGTTGTTATCTGTGATTATGAAGGCGAAGAAACCATGTTGTTCTATCTAGATGATGGTCTAGAAGTGGTCTTAGAATTCGAATTTATGATTCCTAAACAGGCAAAAGAACAAGCTGCGACAGATTTTAATGGTATCGATATCCAGTGGAAGAATAGATAATCCACTTATTTTTGGATTTCTTTTTTAAGCGATATATAAAGCCTGATACTTTCTAGCAGTGTCAATAGCATTATGATGTCTCTCTACAAATTCTCTAGCTTCTTTACCTAATTTAAAAATTTCATCAGGATGTTCGATGAGGTTAGATAGTTCTTGCACTAGATAATCAACATCTGGTTTGGCATCTATAAGTGGAGCCTTTTCAAGTTGATAAGCTTTTAAAAATGGTATTCCAGCTCCTGCAAACACAACTTTACCTTGTGCCATTGCTTCTAGTGCATTATAACCTTGATCATAGCTAAGGACTTGATCTAGTAAGATGTGACTTTTTTGATAGGACTTGATGTATTCATCATAAGGCAAGTTTTCGGCAATGGTGATATTTACTTTTTGACTGTATTTAGATTTTAAAATATCAAGGGATTTTTCAAAATAAGGAATCCCTTTTTTAAAATAGTTTCCTCTATTAATCCCCATAAAGATTTCGATAGGTTGCGCGATATGATTTTGATGCAATTCAAGTTGCTCCATAATTACTGCACTGGGAATCATGTCAGCACATTTAGGTTCTTCAGTTAATGCCATTTGAAAATCAGTATGAGATGGTATGATGGCTTTGCACTTGCTTAATAATCGATCATAATTCTCTCGATATCCTTTTTTTAGGTATTTAAAAGTATGGAGATATTGGTTTTTTAGAGAAGTGTCTTCTAGATATGGTGTCAGTATACTGTAGCCTTGATGTTTTTCGGTTAGATACTGTGCATATGGATAGTCATCTCCACAAGCTACTAAAAAAGCTTTGTTATTATTTTTGAGAAGGTAATCAATCATTTGCCACTCGATCGGTGGTTCACAACCCAGCGCGTTTGAATTGATAAATTGAACGATATCATAATCTATCATAAGATGCTCGCTTTCGCGGAAGCGTGCTAAACGAATATTATCCTCAAGATTATGACCGGTAAGTTTCCACCAGGCTACTTTAACTTTTTCTCGCAACCAGTCTCTTCTAAAGTAATCACTACCTACTTCTATGTCTACAGGAAATTTTTTAAAACCATCACCATCGCCCACAAGAGTTACCTCGTGACCTAATTGTTGAAGTCCATATTTAAGAGAATTGTGAAAACCACTGTACTCGCCTATGAGCAAAATGCGCATAAAAGTTATCTTTGACGTAAAGATACACTGTTGAATTCATACACTAATCAAGATTTACAAATCCTTATCGCAACGATGAATAGGAGTGATCTATCTTTTCTTGAGACGATGTTTCAATGTAAGGTAAGTGAGATTAAGTATCGTCTTATTATTGTTAATCAGTCTAAAACGACAACTTTAAGGTCGGATTATCCCAATATACAAGTTTTTAATGAATCAAATTTTGGTTTATCTAGAAGTAGGAACATGGCGATTAGTAAAAGCGATGCTTCATATGCTTGGATACTTGATGATGATGTTCAAATTTTGCCTGGTGCCATTGATACTATTATAGATAGCATCAATATTTATGAAGGTGCTGATCTATTATTTTTTAAAATACGGACTCCAGAAGGATTTGATAAAAGAATATATCTCAACGAAGAGAAAAGTATTACAAGCAGAAGTGAATTAAATCATATACATTCTGTCGAAATGGTGCTTCATGTAAATTTTCTTAGAAAACACAATTTAAATTTTGATTTAAGATTTGGTTTAGGAGCACAATTTGAAATGGGAGAAGAATTCTTACTAGCACAAGAAATTTTTGAGACGAGTAAGCAAATTGTGTTTATACCTAAAGTTGTTGTATTACACGATGAGATGAGTACTGGAAATGATCCAGCAAATAATCGAGTGATTTATGCACGTGGAGCACTAGCGGCTAAAGAAAACCTATGGACTGCACAAATGAAGCAGTTTAAATATGTATTTTTCTTGTGGCGTAAAGGTTATGTGAAAGGTTGGCGCAATTTATATGATAAATACATGGTTTTTAATCACGGCATGAATGATTACTTAACTGGTTTTGAAGGTCATCGTATAGGTCATCCAGACTTATAGTTATATTTACCACATGGACATAAAAATTATCGATATTCCTAAAATTACAGACCCAAGAGGAAATCTTGCGGTCATAGAAGGTGACACCATTCCTTTTAAAATGGAACGCGTCTACTATTTATACGATGTTCCTAGCACCTCACAACGTGGTGGTCATGCGCATAAAGAGTTAAGACAGCTTATTATAGCGTTAAGTGGTAGCTTTGATGTGGTCCTAGATGATGGTAAAGAGCAAAAAACCATCACGTTGAATAAGCCAGATAAAGGTCTGTTAATACCAATAATGGTATGGCGCGAATTAGAGAATTTCTCTAGTGGCTCTGTCTGTATGGTTGTCGCTTCTATGGAATTTAGTGAAGATGACTACATTAGAGACTATAATGAATTTAAAGACTTAGCCAGTTCTTAAATCTAACCCAATTACTTCAAGAATTTTTTTGGTCTTGTGAAGCGCTTTAAGTTGCAAACGACTCATTTTTAATAACTGTAGCTGTTTACATGATAAATGGTCAAGGTCAATTTTTCTTTGATAAAACACCGCTCTTTCTATAAGGCCATGCATTCTATAATTAACAGCAATAGAAAACCTATTAATGTCTAGATATTTTTTTAATCCTTCAACTGCTCCATATTTCTCTTCATAACAGTCAAAGTTGGTTACCGTTCTTTTAAGAATGTGTACAGCATCAGATCTGTTATCTGCTTGTTTGTCAATAATTACAGTAGCTTTATTATTAAAAGCAACAGTTTTTGTTAACCCGACTTTTATTAAAAAATCAGTGTCCTCAGTATGTGTCAGTTCTTCGTTATAATAAATAGGATCGTTTCCTATTAAACGCATGCAGTAACTAGAAGAGCTTAAAATAGAGTTGAGGTAGTTTGCCTTAAAAAAAGGTTTCACTATTTGAGATTCTTGATCTTTAAGGTTGCTGAATTTAGTTCGGTTCCATCGCGATTCACCTATTTTAAGGTGATAGTTATTTGCAAATACAGAAGCTTCAGGAAATTTTTCAATCAGCTGTTCTATTTGCTCAATGTGATTATCTAACCAGTAATCGTCAGCGTCTAGAAATGCTATATATTCATAACCATTTTTTAGGGCAGTTTTAATTCCTCTATTTCTAGTAAAACTCACACCATGATTAAGCTGTGATGTATAGGATAGTCTAGGATTGTTGAATTTTTCAATAACAGATGCGCTATAGTCTGTAGAACCGTCATTTATTACAAGTAAATCACAAGAAACAGTCTGTTCTAAAACTGAATTGATAGCACGTTCAATAGTAGCCTGTTTATTGTATACAGGTATAATAACAAGTATGTTAGGGTTACTCATCGAGTTATTCTTGAAAACATTCCTTTCGTTATATTAAAAACAACTTTTAGTTTACTGTTTCTGTTTATTGCGTTAAGATAATACATTGAAATTAAGTCCTTTCTAAATTGATGATCCTTTGTTCTAGAACTGTAACCACCATCTGCATAATGCGCAATAACTCTGTTGAAATACTGATTTGTTATTTCAGAATTAAAAAACCAATTGATGTTATGAGCCCAGTCTGCGTGAGTTCTATATTTTAAATTGAAATAGCCGGTGAGTTCAAAAATTCTTCTGTGAAAAAAGATAGATTGATGCGCAATGTTTTTGTGAAATATCAATTGATCATCGCATTCACCCATGTAACTGGAGCCTAATGATGGGCTTAGTACATTACCATAAATAACATCTGTACTGGTTATGATGAGTTGCTGGTGAATGTCTGCTAGAACTGTATTGTCGATGAGGTAATCGTCTGCGCCCAAAAAATAAAAGTATAGGCCACGTGCCTTTTTAATTCCATTATTCATAGCATCATAAATTCCATCATCTGATTGAGAGATGATAGAAATAGGATGGTCAAAATTCAAAAAAGACTTAGCAATCTGTACAGTAGTATCGCTGGACTCGCCGTCCATGATTAAAATTTCAAAACTAGTAAAGGTTTGAGAAAGAATACTGTCTATAGCTTTAGCAAGAGTTGAAGACGCGTTATATGTTGGTATAATGATGCTAAAAAATGGGCGAATTTCTTGCATCTGTATGAACTTATAGTGTTTTTTGAACTACTTCAAAAACTTCGCCGCCATCACATTTTAAAGTTTTTGACGGATATTTCAATAGCAATGCATAATCATGTGTCGCCATAAGAATGGTATTCCCATTTTTATTGATTTGTTGTAGCACTTCCATAATCTCGACACTAGTTTGTGGATCTAGGTTTCCTGTAGGCTCATCTGCAATGATAAGTTCTGGGTCATTTAAAAGCGCTCTTGCAATGGCAATGCGCTGTTGTTCTCCACCAGATAGTTCATGTGGATATTTAAATCCGGTCGTTTTCATACCTACTTTATCCAGTACTTGATCTATTTTCTCTTCCATCTCTGCCTTTTTCTTCCAGCCAGTGGCCTTTAAAACAAATTTGAGATTGTCCTTAATGGTACGATCAGTTAAGAGTTTAAAATCTTGAAAAACCACACCTAGTTTACGTCTCAAATACGGTATGTCACGCTCTTTTAAGGTGGATAAATTATGTTCTACGATGGTTCCTTCGCCCTTTTTAAGTGGTATATCGCCATAAAGTGTCTTCATTAAAGAACTTTTACCACTACCTGTTTTACCTATTAAATAGACAAACTCACCTTTCTTAATACTCAAGTTAACGTCCTTAAGTATCAGATTTTCTTGCTGGTAGATGTCTACATGGTTCAATGATAAAACGTGGTCTGACATAAGTATAGGTTTTGCTGTAAAGTTACACAATGCTGTGAATAAGATTATGAATAATTAAACAGACTTTATGACGTTATAGTATCGTAAGATTTTAACTTTACTTTCCTATAAATAACATAACCCGTTATGAAAAAAATCGTGCTTACTCTGTTGCTGGCTGCTACTTCTTTTATAGAGGTTAACGCACAACAGTCCAAAATATTTACAGATGACCTGCGCACTTATAATCAGGCGATTGATTTATATCAAGAGCAGCAATACATTGCAGCGCAACGTTTATTTGAAAAAGTAAAAAATCAGGTAGAAGATGATGCCATTCAAGGTAATGCGGCATATTACATCGCAAATTGTGCCGTGCGTTTGAACCAGCGCAATGCAGACGCGCTTATGGAATCTTTCGTTGAAGAGTATCCTACTTCTACAAAACGCAATACGGCTTTTATTGATGTGGCAGATTTCTATTTTGATAATGGTAAATACAACCAGGCGGCAAAATGGTATGAAAAGGTTGATGAGAGCACGCTTTCGCGAAAGCAAAAAAGCAGATACTATTTCAATACTGGATATACTCTTGTGCAAAGCAAAAAGTATGAAGAGGCAAAACCTTATCTAAATCGAGTAAGTGATGATCCAGAATATGGATCGCAGGCAAAATATTATCTAGGGTACATCGCTTATGAAGGAGACGATTATCAAGAAGCTAGCGATTTATTTGATGAAGCTGGAGAATCACCTGATGAGGATGAAAAGCTTTCTTACTATCAGGCAGATTTAAATTATAAGTTAGGGAATTTTGATAAAGCTATTACTCTTGCAAATGAGCAACTATCTCGCTCTACACCACAAGAACAGTCTGAATTAAATAGAATCATAGGACAAAGTCTTTTTAATCAAGGTAAATATGATCAAGCACTACCTTATTTACAAGAATATAAAGGTGTGCGCGGCAGGTTGAATAATAATGATTACTATCAGTTAGGATATGCTTATTACAAACAAGGCGATTTTGAAAAGGCTGTAGAGACTTTTAATAAAATCGTAGATGGTGAGAATAAAACGGCACAAAATGCATACTACCATCTAGCGCAGAGCTATATTAAACTTAATAAAAGCGAAGATGCATTGACTGCTTTTAAGAAAGCGAGTGAGATGGATTTTGACGCTCAGATCCAGCAAGATGCTAGTTACAACTATGCTAAGATCAGTTATGAATACGGCAATCCATATGATAGTGTGCCTGCTGTAATACTGGCTTATCTAGAAAAATATCCAAACACTGATAAAAATGCAGAGATGAATGAATTCTTAATAGATTCATATTTCTCTTCAAAAAACTATACTGAGGCATTGCGTCTTATGGAAGATGGACGTATTGCTGGCAATGAAGATGTGTATGGTAAAGTGGCGCTTTATGAAGGTTTGAGTCAATTTAAATCAGGAGATTATAAAAAATCTATAGAGAACCTTAATAAAACCATTCAATATGCGCAGTCTGCAGATTTAAAAAAGAAAGCAACTTTTTGGAAGGCAGAAAGTTATTATGAACTCAATGATTTTCCGGCAGCACTTACTGCTTTTAATGCTGTAAAGAAAATGAATAATAGTATTGAAGAAGATGATTTATTGAACTATGACCTAGCTTATACACAGTTTAAACTTAAAAATTACACTAATGCCATCAATACATTCACCGCTTATACAAAGCAATCTGGTATTAATAATGAGCCAGCTAGATTGAATGATGCTTACCTGCGAATAGGTGATGCAAACTTTGTAAGTAAGCAATACTGGCCAGCAATGGAGGCTTATAATAAATCCATTTCAATGAATGGTTTTAATGCAGATTATGCGGCATTTCAAAAGGCTATTTCATATGGTTTTGTAGGTAAGAATGATCGTAAGATTGAAGACCTTAACGGGTTTTTAAATAAATTCAATAAATCTGCTTATCGCGATGACGTGTTGTATGAATTAGGTAATACATACATTAATACAAATAATGTTGATAAAGGTATACAGACCTATGACCGATTAATTAATGAATTTCCACAAAGTAGTTACACCTCGCAAGCGATGATGCGTAAAGGGTTACAGCTTTATAACGATTCAAAACTAGATGATGCATTAGTAGTGTTTAAAGATGTTGTAGCAAGATATCCAGGCACGCCACAAGCAAATGAAGCTGTAAGTAGTGCACGATTGATTTATGTGGATCAAAACCGTACTAATGACTATGCCGCATGGGTGCGCACACTGGACTTTGTAGATGTGAGCGATTCTGAGTTGGATGATACGGCTTATGAAAGTGCAGAGCAGCCTTATCTACAAAATGATATGTCTGGAACAACACGTTCTATGAGAAAATATCTAGCAGAATATCCTAATGGTAAACACACATTACAAGCACACTTTTATCTAGCACAAGCATTGTTTTCTCAAGATAAAAAACAAGAGTCTATCGCTAGTTATGAATATGTGATTAATAAAGAACGCAGTGAGTTTACAGAACAAGCTTTGGCACGTTTAAGTGAGATTTACTTGGGCGATAAAGCTTATGCAAAAGCGATTCCAGTGCTCACTCAATTAGAACAACTAGCAGATTTTCCTCAAAATGTGATTTATGCACAGTCTAACCTGATGAAAGCATATTATGAGCAAGAAAATTATAACCAGTCTGTGAGTTATGCAAATAAGGTGTTGTCAGACCTTACTATAAGTGATAATGTAAGATCAGATGCAAACGTGATTATTGCTCGCTCAAGTTGGAAAACAGGAAACGAAGCTGCTGCAAAAACAGCTTATGAAGCGGTAAGATTGAATGCAAGTGGTACACTAGCGGCAGAGGCTACTTACTTTAAAGCTTATTTTGAACATAAAGCAAGTAATTATGACGCTGCCATCGCTACTGTGCAAAGTCTTACTAAAAACTATGCTGGTTATAAATTATGGACTTCAAAAGGTTTAGTAATTATGGGTAAATGTTATAACGCACAAGGGCAAACATTAAATGCAACTACTATACTAGAATATGTCGTTGGTAATTTTGCTCAATACCCAGAAGTAGTCGCTAGCGCTCAAGCAGAATTAGACGCTATAAAAACTAACGCTGCCAAAACAAATTCATCAGTAGTTCCTGCAGGAAATTAATAAGAAGCATTATGAAATTATATCAATCATATATATCAGTTGTCATCGCATTAATAGCTTTTAGCAATGCGCAGGCACAAGTAGAAGAAGAAAGTGAATTGAATGGTGGAACCATTACGGTTGTAAAACCTTATGATCCTACCATTAGTGATGCCTTTAAAGTAAAAAGCACACCATCAGTAAATGACACGACCAAGGTTAAGAAAAAGCCAGTTACCTATAGCATTTTCTCTGTGCCGGTAGCATCTACTTTTACACCAGCCAAAGGAAAATTGTCTAGACGCAAAGCTCCTAAAAGAGCAAAATTCTTTGATAATTATGCACGATTAGGTGTTGGTAATTACGTGAACATCTTAGGAGAGTTTGCAGGTAATTTTGAGATAGATAGAGACTCAGACGTAGGCGTGTTTTTTAATCATAACTCATCGCAAGGTGGTATCGATGACATTGCTTTTGACGATGATTTTTCAGATACGTCTCTAGACATATCTTATGGAAAACGCAATCGCGATTCAAATTGGGGAATTACCGCTGGTGGTAGGTATCAAACCGCAAACTGGTATGGTGTAGCACCAGTAGCGTTATCTAGTGTTCCTACCGGTATAGAGGTAGATGCTGGGACTTCTTATTTAACCATAGGCCTGTCTGGTAAAGCACAGTTCTTTGATTCTGTTTTAGAAAAGGTTGAGGTAGGACTTTCTAATATAAGTTCTGGTAATGATGGTTCTGAAACTCGAGTAAGATTACAACCACAACTAGCATTTGAAGTACTTGAAGAAGAAATTGCACTAGGAGTTGAGGTAGATTACTTAACCGGTTCTTTTGATACACAAGGATCACTACCAGCGCCAGACGCTTATTCTTATTTAAACATAGGAGCAAATCCTAGTATCAATCTTTATGGCGATAAGTATAAAGTAGAATTAGGAGCTCGATTAAATTATATCACAGACAGTGAGAATTCTGAAAGTAACTTTTATGTCTATCCAGATATTAATGCCAGCTATATATTGATGGAAGAAAAAGTGATTGCTTATACGGTCATCGGTGGTGGATTAGATATGAATACATTACAAAATTTTGCAGATGAGAACGTATTTATCGCTCCAGCAATAACCGTAGCGCCTACTAATCGTCAGGTAGATGCACAATTAGGGATCAAAGGAAAGCTGTCTTCTAATTTTGGTTACAAGCTTTATGGAGGTTATAGCCTAGAAGAAAACAGATATTTCTATACTAAAGATAATAATGCCATTTTCACAGGAATCGGAGTTGAGCGACCATCCTACAATTATGCAAATACATTTGCGACTCAATATGGTGATTTAAACACATTGACTTTTGGAGGATCTGCAAGTGTGGATTTAAATACTCAATTCAATCTTACCTTAAATACTCAGTTCATGAGTTATGACGTCACTAATGGCGACGATTTTGATAACGTAGCATCGCAGTTACCAACCTTTACTGCAGATATTGTCGGTAACTATGATATCAATGATAAATGGAACATCGGGACAACGCTATACTTCGTCGGAGAGCGTGATGTTTTCAGAATCGGTAACACAACGGCAACAGAAACTTTAGATTCCTTTATAGACTTGAATCTAGATATCAATTATAAAATTAACCCTAAGTTGACCGCTTTCTTAAGAGGTCACAATCTTACTGGCGGCAACTACCAGTATTATCTAGACTATCCTGTACAGAATTTACAGATTTTAGGTGGTGCAGTCTATAAGTTTGATTTTTAAAATTTCGCTTTCGCGAAAGCGTATGACATATAATTAAGATGTTTTTATATAGTTAGTGGTATGAATGAAATATTTGAGTTAAGACATCAACCAGAATTGAAGTTCATTATAGGTGAAGACAGTTTTCAAATTATCGACGGCTATGATCTTGGGAATAATGGTGAATATCCATTTGAAATTTTCAAAAGCGCCTTGTTAAATAATGACAGAACGAACTGGTGGATTTCTATCGCAAGTATTGTTGTCGACCTATTTTCAGGAAGTGCTGTTGGTGGTAAGTTTAAGGATAAAGCAAACCTTATTCTTGAAATGAAAAATCAAAAAAATATCATCTATTTAATGGATGCTGATTTTGAAAAAGCAAAACAAGTTACTGAGCTTCTTAATTCTAAAAGTAAAATTTAATCTGGTATTATGAGATTGCTGTTTGTTTTATTATGTTCTACTTTCTTTCTATTTTCTTGTGAGGAGAAAATAGAAGGGTCAGAAGAGATGAGTTCGTATCTACGGCAGAGCTTTGAGTTTAATAATAGGATTCTAAATAAATATAAAGCCGAATACTGTCAATTAACCGAAAGTCAGCCTTCAAGGGAAATCGTAAGGTTAAATGAGTTGGATGCTAAGTTTAAGTCGCTCATTATTAAAATAGATGAAGCGATTTTGAATGACGCATACAATCTGAAAAATATAACTTCTGAATCTAAAGAAATTTTTAATGAACTTCCAAAAATTGTAGATAATAGAAAAGACTATTTGTTGAATCAATTAATAGAACCAAAAAACAATTCTCATGAATTGAGATTAAGGTATTTGAAGAATAGACTCGTGATTGCCATGGCTTATGCTTTTGAATATGGAAGTAGAAAAACACTCTCGGTAGACAGTTTTTATAAAGTAGAAATAGATAGTATCATTTCCAGAAAAATCGAAAATGGAATAAAACTAACCTTCACTTCTGAATATGGTCAAGCAATTAAAGAAAATAGACATATTATTATTAATCAAATGGAATTGAATGGTCAGCAAAAAATGATCGATTACAAATTGAAAGATAATTACTCTTTTGCCGATATTGAATTTCAATCGTTGCAAAAAGGCACATATGAAATCGACGGAGCTTTAAGGTTTTATGGAAGAGATGGAGAAATAGATATTCCATTTCACAAAACGATGGAAGTGAAATAAGTTGAGTGGTAATAATATTTAACTTTTTGATGTTAGGCATAAGAGAACTCAAAAACTTTCACAGCATTTTATATTTCTGTTCGTTTTCTATGGCTTAATTTTCGGTCATGAAAAAAATTTACCTACTCGCGCTATCTATTATTTTAATTTCTTGTAATAAGGAGCAACAAGCAACTGCTGACTTAATTATTACCAATGCAAAAATTTATACCGTAGATAATGACTTCTCTGTGGCAACAGCAATGGCTGTAAAAGATGGTAAAATACTCGCTACAGGAACTAATGCTGAGGTGCAAGTTTATAGCGCAACACAAACCATAGATGCACAAGGAAAAGCCATCGTTCCAGGATTAATCGATGGACATTGTCATTTCTATGGATTAGGACAACAGTTACAACGCGTAGATCTAGTAGGAACTAAAAGCTATGATGAGGTCCTAGAAAGAATCTCTAGTTTCCAAAAAGAGAAAAATAAATCTTTTATCATAGGTCGTGGTTGGGATCAAAACGACTGGGAAATTCAAGAATTCCCTTCAAATCAAGAGCTTAATGAAATGTTTCCTAACACACCAGTCGCCATTACTCGTATAGATGGTCACGCCATGATTGCAAATCAAGCAGCACTAGACGCAGCCGGAATAACCATAACTACAGACGCATCTGGCGGAGCTATTGAAATTAAAAATGGCGAACTCACAGGGATTTTAGTTGATAACCCTATGGAATTAGTAGAGGCTGTTTTTCCTAAAGAAACAACTCAAGAATCTATCGCATCGTTAATGGCGGCACAAGACATTAATTTGAGCTATGGATTAACCACCGTTGATGATGCGGGATTATTTAAAGAAACGATTGAATTAATAGATAGTTTGCAACAAGCTGGTGATTTAAAAGTTAAGATGTATGCGATGATTAGCAACACGCCAGAGAATCTAGACTATTACCTCAATAAAGGAATCATAAAAACAGATCGTTTAAATGTAAGATCTGTTAAGTTTTATGCAGATGGTGCTCTGGGAAGTCGTGGTGCAGCGATGAAAGAACCTTATTCTGATAGACACGATCATTATGGAGCGCTACTTAGCCCTATAGAAACCATTAAAGAAACCGCAGCTCGTATAGCAGCAACAGAGTATCAAATGAACACGCACGCCATAGGTGATAGTGCCAACTATGTGGTACTTAAAACTTATCAAGAATTATTAAAAGATAAAACAGACAGACGCTGGAGAATTGAGCATGCTCAAATCGTTGACTCTGCAGATTTCAATCTTTTTGACGAGCAAAATATTCTGCCATCTGTACAGCCTACACATGCGACCAGTGATATGTACTGGGCACAAGATCGAGTAGGAGCAGACCGAATTAAAGGTGCTTATGCTTATCAAACTCTTTTGAAACAATCGAAGAGAATCGCACTAGGAACAGATTATCCAGTAGAACAAGTAAATCCATTCTTGACATTTTATGCAGCCGTAGCTCGTCAAGATACGAGTGGTTATCCAGAAGGTGGCTTTTTACCAGAGCAAGCCTTGAGTAGAGAAGATGCCTTGAGAGGTATGACTATTTGGGCGGCTTATTTCAATTTTGAAGAAACAGAAAAAGGAAGTTTAGAGCCAGGAAAGGCTGCAGACTTTGTGATTCTTAATGATAACATTATGGAGATTCCAGTAACTCAATTACATCAGGCTACCGTAAAATCAACCTTCATAAATGGAGAACAGGTTTATGAGTCTAAGTAGCAAATACCTGACTCATATCCTTAAAGGCTTTGAATTCTAAGGCGTTTCCGCTTGGATCTTTAAAGAACATAGTGGCCTGCTCGCCTGGTAATCCTTCAAATCTTATGTACGGTTCTATGATGAACTCGATGCCTTTTTCTTGTACCGCTTTCGCGAAAGCGTGAAAAACATCCCACTCTAGCACCACACCAAAGTGAGGAACTGGCACCGCTTTTCCATCTACGGCATTTGTTGCGTTTACAGGAGCATTATCAGAAATATGAATCACTAGTTGATGACCGAAGAAATTAAAATCTACCCAATGGTCTGAACTGCGTCCTTCTTCACAACCTAAGGTGTCTCGATAAAATGCTCGTGTGGTAGTGATTTCTTTTACTGGGATAGCGAGGTGAAAAGGTGTGAGTTTCATAATTGCATATATTTAAAAAGCCACCCTAAAGATAAGGTGGCTTTTTAAAATATGTTGAATTGTTTTTAAACGATTCCGTCTACGATTCCGTATTCCACGGCTTCATCTGCGCCCATCCAGTAATCACGATTAAAGTCTTTCATTACCTTTTCAAATGTCTGACCACAATTGTCTGCAAGAATGTGAGCACTTAGTTCTTTAGTTTTAAGAATTTCGGCCGCTGTAATTTCTATATCTGCACTGGTTCCGCGTGCTCCACCACTAGGTTGGTGTATCATTACACGACCGTGTTTTTGAATAAAACGGCGTCCTTTTTCTCCTCCTGAAAGTAAAAGAGATCCCATAGATGCGGCAAGACCAGAGCATACAGTGCTTACTGGACTTTTAATTTGCTGCATCGTGTCATAAATGGAGAAACCTGAAGTCACATAACCACCTGGGCTATTGATGACAAATGTAATTTCTTCATGGTTTAATGAATCTAGATATAATAATCTATCTACACAATGCTTTGCAGTTTGATCATTAACCATTCCCCATATAAAAATTTTACGTTGTTCTATATGGACATTATCTATCTTATCTTGAAGTTTAGATGTTTTGCTCATTCAATTTTATTTAAGTGTTAAAAATAAGGAATCTAAAAAAATAATTACCGATTTAACAAGACTATATGGTCTCACCTTCTTTTCCGTATTCGTTTTTATAAATTTTTAGAAGTAGCAAAAATAAGCTAACTAAAAGTGGACCAAAAATTAAACCTATGAATCCAAATAAAGGTACACCTACAATGACACCTATCAATGTAACCAGTGGATGAACATCAGCTAATCGTTTTTGAACAACTAGCCTGAACAGGTTGTCAGTAGATCCTACCACAATCACACCGTATATTAATATACCGATTGCCGCTGCAGTTTCTCCTTGAGAAAATAATAATATGGTCACAGGTAATATACCCAATGCTGTTCCTACAAAAGGTATCATACTACCTATAACTGTAATTACAAACCAGAAAAACGGATTTTCAACTCCAAAAATGAAATAACCAATCAGTGCAACTATACCTTGCAATAAGGCTACTAAAGGGATGCCGATGGCATTAGATTTTACTAGATCAATACTTTCTTTTCCTATTATTTTTAAATTCTTTTCTTTTAATGGCATATAAATTAATGCTGCTTCAAGCCATTTTTTACGATCTACCAGCATAAAGTATAATAAGAAAAACATGATACCAATAGAAATGGAAACGGTAAGACTTGAGTTGGCTAGATTTTGCACGTTGCTCGATACCCAACTGCTCACTTCTTCTGTGTTAATGTTTTCGGATACATTAACTCCTATAAGATTTTCTGTTTCGGCAACTTTTGATTTTATAGTTTCTGTGATTTGTGTACTATTTTCAATTGCCGTTTTTACTTTTGAACTCATCATCAATCCTATTCCAACTATAGGTAATAGTATAATAACAAAAGAAAATGCGATAAGAAACGAAGAGGCTACAGACGGTTTCCATTTTTTTGCTTCTAACCATTTTTGCATTGGTTCTAATAGCACGTATAAAGTAATCGCACCTAGCAAACCACCTAAGTATGGTGCTAGCTCTTTACCAATAAGGTAAAGGATATACATTATCACAATCAGAATAAATATCTGACGTATTTTAATAGTTGGGATTTGATGGGACATAGGTTAGTTATTACGCAAGGCGTTTATAAGTTCTTGTTTATTCATATTTGACCTACCATCTATCCCTATTTCTTTAGCTTTTTGGTAGAGTTCATCTTTTGTTCTAGACTCATAGTTACTAGCTTTTCCACCCTTTTTGCCAGCGTTTTTAGTATTAGCTATGCGAGCGGCTTTTTCTTTAGAATATCCTTGATCGCGCAAAGCCTCATATTGATCTCTATTTTTAATTGAATCCATTTTTATTTTTAAGATAATTCAATCTCAATAATAAATCTGTTAAAATGACTCTAATTAAGCTTTTGATAAGAAATCGAGAATGTGCTTAGTGTTTTCTTCGGTATGCAAACTATGACCACCTGTTTGTGTCTCAATATAGATAGCATTTTTCATGCGTCCTGCAATAGCTTTACTCGCTGAGCATGGTACTATTGCGTCTTGTTGAGCATGTAATAACAAAGTGTTAGCCTCTATATTTACAGCAAAATCTGCCGCGTTAAATTTCTCTATTTCATAACCAAATTTCTCTTTTAGCGTTGCGTTTAACCCATTATAAACACGGTTATTGAAACTGAGTAACCTTTGATAGTCTTGCATGATCGTCTCTAGAGAATTAGGACCACCTAATAGAATTAATTTTTTGAGGCTAGGAGAAGGATGGTGATATTCATTATAAATGGTAGCCATCGCGCCTACACTATGAGAAATGATTATTTCTGGTTCATACAATTCAATGGTTGATTTGATAACCTTTGAGTACTTAATAGCGGTAAATAATTTGCCGCTAGAATTACCATGAGCAGGTCCATCTACAGCAATAATGTTTAAATCTAATCTCTTTAAATCATCAAATAGATATTTCCATCTAAAAGCGTTTGATTCCCATCCATGGTTTAATAAGACAGTAGGACCATTACCTTTCCAATGATAAAGCATATAGAGACAATCTTCAGACGTGATGCGCTGTTGACGTGCCGTGTTTAAAAATGGAGCTTGATGTTCTAGAATACGACCTCTACGTGGAGTACTGAAAACTTCTAGAGCTAGTTGTGCTGCCTTTTTCTTTGAGAATAGGCTTATGACGTTAAAATAAAAGCCATACAGTTTAGGTATGGCTTTTTGTAAAAATTGTTTCATGAAATAATTTTACCAGCTTACAAAAACAAATTTAGGTGTCGCTGTGTCCGGGATCATAGTTTTTTCAATAGGTGCTGCCATATCAAATCTGATTTCTGGTGGCAACAAGTCTTTACTGATGGTAAAGTAAAAATTTTGATCGTCTATTCTTACGACAGCATCTTTAATCATATTGTCAATACTAGATACTTTGTATGCTGTACTTATAGTCTTATAATCACTTTCAATCGTAATGCCTTTTTCAGTTGTAAAACGATTGTCTCTTATACGCACGTACTCGATTGTAGAAGTACTGTCTTCTTCTACAGGCGTAAGTGTTAATAAATGTTTGCCACCTTTTTCATAAATTTCAATAGCACTTGGGCCATTACTAAATTCATCACCTTTAATGTTTTTTACAATACTATCATTTGCATACAGACTATCTAATTGATAAACCATCATATCTTTAGTAAGGTGTCCTACACGATCCTTATTCCATTCAAATGGATTTTGTTTTTTAGTACAAGACGTTATAATGATAACCAGGATAAGTAATAAGAAAGTATTTTTCATATAGTGTGTTTTATGAGGTTGCAAAACTACTTTTAGTTATGATAACAAACGATTAAAATGATGATAAATTTTACTTGAGAGCTTTTCCTAGAATCCCCATGACTCCTCTTATAAAACTAGCGCTGGTAAGAACTTTAATTATAGGATTTTGTCTAGTGCTGGAGCGTCTGGATGTGCTTTTATTAGCTTTAGCTTTTTCTGCTTTGGCTTTCTCTTTTATTTCGTCTTCGTTTGCTTTTTCTATTTTCTCTTGAAGAATTTCCTCTGCGCTTTCACGATTGATTTCTTCATTGTACTTGTCAGTCAGTTCAGAGTCTGCGATGAGGTCGCTTAACTCTCTGTCGGTTAATACATCCATTCTACTCGCTGGTGCTCTTAAAAGAGCTGCCGCAAGTGGACTAGGTCTTCCTTTTTCATCTAGAGCAGATATTAAAGCTTCTCCAATTCCTAAAGAAGTTAATACTTCGGCAGTATCATAAAATTCTGTTTCAGGATAGTTTTGAGCAGTCAGTTTGATAGCTTTACGGTCCTTGGCTGTAAATGCACGTAATGCATGTTGAATTTTAAGACCTAACTGACTCAAAACACCTTCAGGTATATCTGTAGGATTTTGAGTTACAAAATATAGTCCTATACCTTTTGATCGTATTAACTTTACAATACTTTCTATTTGATCTAATAATGCACCGCTCGCTTGATCAAAAATCAAATGCGCTTCATCAATAAACATAATCAGTTCTGGTTGATCTGCATCGCCTTGCTCAGGGAATGTGCTGTAAATCTCGGCCAGTAAGCTCAACATAAACGTAGAAAATAATTTAGGTCTATCTTGTATATCTGTAAGACGTATTACATTTACATAACCACGACCTTCTCTGTCTCTACGTACTAGATCTTTTACTTCAAAACTGCGTTCTCCAAAGAATTGATCTGCGCCTTGTTGTTCTAGTTCAATAATTTTTCTTAAAATCGCTCCAGTTGAAGAGGTCGATATACGTCCATATTCTGCTTGAAATTCTTCTTTTCCTGCTCCTGTAGCATACTGTAATACCTTTTTTAAATCATCTAAATCTAGAAGTGGTAATTTATTGTCATCACAATATTTAAAAACCACAGATATTATTCCTGCTTGGGTTTCAGTTACATCTAATATTCGCGAAAGCAAAACTGGCCCGAACTCACTAACGGTTGCTCTCATTCTTATACCAGCTTGCTCAGAAATAGTCATGATTTCAACCGGTGAATTATGTGCAGTATATTCTAGGCCTATCTTTTCATGACGTTCATCAATCTTGGGATGTCCATCACTAGTGGCTGCTATTCCAGATAAATCACCTTTAATATCCATTAATAATGATGGAATTCCTTTTTGAGAAAGCTGTTCAGCTATGATTTGCAGTGTTTTAGTTTTTCCTGTTCCAGTAGCACCAGCAATAAGACCATGTCTATTCATGGTTTTAAGTGGGATTTTTACATGTGCACCAGTTAAGGTTTCCCCATTAAGCATTGCAGCGCCCATAATGATAGAGTCGCCTTTAGGGTTATAACCTTCAGTAATTATTTTATGTAAAGAATCTTTATCTGACATTATTAGTTGATTTAAAATCAAAAATAATCAAATTAAGACGTAACAAAGTTAGCCCGTACGGGAATTTGTAAATTTATAAGGTAGTGTCCTAGTTGATTTAATTCAGTTTTACGATACTGATATTACAAAAGTCTAGGGTTTCTGTACTGCCGCTATTTAACCAAAATTCTACTGTGATGGTTTGATTAGCATTAAGTTTAAGCGTTACTGTACCTGATGTGCCCCAGTAATCTGAACTAGGTAATGTGGTGTAACCTCTACTTAAATAACCTGATCGAGTTCCATTAATAAATGCTGCCAAAATATACTTATGAGTTCCCGCACTCATGTTGCGTATAGAGATACCGCCAGATATTTGATAAACGCCACTTTTTAAAACTGTAATGCTACCATCACCATTTACGGTAAAATCGGCAGTGTCTGTTTCAACAATTTCTGATGTAGATGCTCCTATAGGTAAAGAGTTGAAGGTGCTATTTGATGGAATCGTTTCAGAGCCAGCAAAACTCCTATTAAGTACAACACTAGAATTATTTTTATTTGATTCCCAACTTCCATTTTTAAAAATAAAAAGTACAGATTCTGTCGTGTTGAAAACAATACTGCCCTCGAGTGGTGTAGGTATAGAAAGCATTTGAGAGGTGTTCATTCTGGGAGGTACTAGACCGCCAGTGGTACTATCTATTTGTAAGGCACTACCATCATCAGGTGTGTCTGTATTAATTCCAACCTGCGCGGCACTCAAAAAACTCAATAATAATAAAATGTGTAACAGTAAATTTCTTTTCATTTTGCAAAGAAAAGATAAAAAAATGTATTTAAAAAAGCAGAACTAAAATTTAACTAGAATATAAATGGTCGCCGATTATATATAAGTCTTATTTTTGCAGCATGTTAGAAAAATCAATTTCTCAGGCGGTTGAAAAAGGTGAAATGCTTCCATTAATGGAAGAATTTTATACAATTCAAGGTGAAGGTAGTCATACAGGAAAAGCAGCTTATTTTATAAGGGTAGGAGGTTGTGATGTAGGTTGTCACTGGTGTGATGTGAAGGAAAGCTGGGATCCAGAAAAACATCCGCCTACGGCGGTTGATGCGATAGTTGCAAATGCTGCAAAGTATAGTAAAACCATTGTTGTTACAGGTGGAGAACCTTTAACATGGGATATGGGTCCTTTAACTACAGGGCTTAAAAATGAGGGAATGCAGGTTCATATTGAAACTAGCGGTGCATATCCACTTTCTGGTACATGGGACTGGATTTGTCTATCTCCTAAAAAAATGAAAATGCCACTGCCGGAAGTCTATGAGGCTGCGCACGAGCTTAAGGTAATTGTATTTAATAGACATGATTTCGCTTTCGCGAAAGCGGAAGCCGAAAAAGTTTCATCAAACTGTAAATTGTATTTACAACCAGAATGGTCTGTACGTGAAAAAATGATTCCTATGATTACAGAGTTTGTAATGGATAATCCAGAATGGCACGTTTCACTTCAGACGCATAAGTATTTAAATATACCTTAAAGTTGGGCTACCTGAATAGGTAAGTTTACAAGTGTGTTGTCCCATCCCATAAATAAAATTAATCCGTCTGGATCTTCAACAAAACTAATAGAGAATTCTTCAATAGTTTGTGGAGATGGCATGCTATCCATCGTTACTTTAAGAATATCTTTAGAAGGGTCGTGTTTTGTTCCCCATTGATTAGTTTGTGAATTAAGAATAAAGGTCCATTCTTCTTCTCCAGGTATGGTGTAGATTGAATATGCGCCAGCTTTCACTAAATTTCCATTAATAGTAACGTCGTAAAAAAAGTCTATTTCTGTAGCTTCATTTGCGCCAGTACGCCATACTTCCCCATATTTAACTAATTCGCCAAAAATCTTGCGATCTCTTTTAGCAGGTCTGCTATAAATTACACGAGCGATTGCTTGATTATTGTTATCTCTATGAATGACTACGTCTAGTGGGCTTTTATCTATTTTAGAGAAAGCTATTTCTTGAGCTTGAACAGCGCTAGTTGCTATAAATAAGGAAAATATAAAAATGAAGTATTTCATGTGATGTTGTTTAAATGACTGTAAGTTATAAAAGTCTGCAATTAAAAAGAGATTTGATATTAATAATTTGTTAATAACTTAGAGTCATAAACAAGGCTCAAAAGCCTATAAACCTTGATGGTTCCTTATATTTGTTTGTTACGGAATTTAAGTAAAATTTACACTCAAATTATGAGCGAAGAAAACGATAAAAGTGGATATGGTGCTGATCAGATTCAGGCACTAGAAGGTATGGAGCACGTACGTATGCGTCCATCGATGTATATCGGTGATGTAGGAGTGCGTGGATTGCACCATCTAGTGTATGAGGTTGTAGATAATTCTATTGATGAAGCGCTTGCCGGTCATTGTAATAACATTACAGTGGCAATTAATGAAAATAATAGTATTACCGTTACTGATGATGGTCGTGGTATTCCGGTAGGAATACATAAGAAAGAAGGTGTTTCAGCCCTACAGGTTGTAATGACTAAGATCGGTGCTGGTGGGAAATTTGATAAAGATTCTTATAAAGTATCTGGTGGATTACACGGTGTAGGTGTTTCTTGTGTTAATGCACTTTCTGATCATTTAAAAGCAACTGTTTACCGCGATGGGAAAATATGGGAGCAAGAGTATGAGCGTGGTAAAGCTATGTATCCTGTTAAAGCAATAGGTGATACTGATAAAAGAGGTACAGATGTAACCTTCTTACCAGATAGAAGCATTTTTACACAAACTACTCAGTTCAGCTATGAGACTTTAGCAAATCGTTTAAGAGAACTAGCTTTCCTTAATAAAGGAATTAAGATCATCCTTACAGATAAACGTCATAAGGATGAGGAAGGGAATTTTGTGACTGATGTTTTTCAATCTGAAGAAGGATTGAAAGAATTTATACGTTTCTTAGATGATACTCGTCAACCTATCATTGCAGATGTTATCTCAATGGAAGGTGAGAAAAACGGTATTCCTGTTGAGGTAGCAATGATTTATAATGATAGTTATGCAGAGAACCTTCATTCTTACGTAAATAATATCAATACACATGAAGGAGGAACTCACCTAGCAGGTTTCCGACGTGGATTAACTTCTACATTAAAGAAATATGCAGATGCATCTGGTCTTCTTGATAAATTAAAATTTGATATTGCTGGTGATGATTTCCGTGAAGGTTTAACAGCTATTATCTCAGTAAAAGTTCAAGAACCGCAATTTGAAGGTCAAACTAAAACTAAATTAGGTAACCGTGAGGTTACTAGTGCAGTATCTCAGGCAGTATCTCAAATGCTTGAAGCGTACTTAGAAGAGAATCCTAATGATGCCAAAACAATTGTCCAAAAGGTTATTCTAGCCGCACAGGCACGTCATGCAGCACGTAAAGCCCGTGAAATGGTACAGCGCAAGACCGTTATGAGCGGTGGTGGATTACCAGGTAAATTATCTGACTGTTCTGAGACAGACCCTACATTATGTGAGGTGTTTCTTGTTGAGGGAGATTCTGCAGGTGGAACGGCTAAACAAGGTCGTGACCGTGAATTCCAAGCAATAATGCCGTTGCGTGGTAAAATTCTAAATGTAGAAAAGGCCATGACTCATAAGGTTTTTGAAAATGAAGAAATTAGAAATATTTATACTGCGTTAGGTGTTACCATAGGAACTGAAGAGGATTCAAAAGCTCTTAATATGGAGAAGCTTAGATATCATAAAGTAGTCATCATGTGTGATGCAGATATTGATGGTTCTCACATTGCTACTTTGATTTTGACGTTCTTCTTCCGTTATATGCGTGAGATGATTGAAAAAGGTTATATATACATCGCAACGCCGCCTTTATATCTTGTAAAAAAAGGTGCAAAAAAGCGCTATGCGTGGTCTGATAAAGAGCGTGATGAAATAGCAGATAGTTTTGGCGGTGGAGTAAATATCCAGCGTTATAAAGGTTTAGGAGAGATGAATGCTGATCAATTATGGGATACCACAATGAATCCAGAGTTCAGAACCTTAAGACAGGTGACGATCGACAGTCTTCCAGAAGCAGATCGTATTTTTTCTATGTTAATGGGTGATGAAGTGCCGCCGCGTAGAGAATTTATTGAAAAGAATGCTATTTATGCAAATATCGACGCATAATAGCTTCTAACTTATATTTTGATAAAAGGCCCTTTATATTTAAAGGGCCTTTTTTATTAAATAAACGATTAACTCATTACTTTCGTAGATATTAAACAAATTTTGATTCTTATGAAAAATCTTTATTACTATATGGTTTTTTAGTGGGTTCCTTAACGGTGACCGCTCAAGATGGATTTTCAGATATATTAGCTGCTGGAGTAGAGGCAGGTGAGCGTTATTCAAATTCGTACATGGCGCCCGCAGGTGAAGCGTTAAGTTTTAACTTAAGTTCTGGTTGGTATGATGATGCAAGGGTATTAAAGCCAGGTAAATTTAAAATTCAAATTAAAGCTCAAGGTACTTTTGCGCCAGATGATAAAAAAAGTTTTATGCTTGATCCCGAAGAGTATGAAGCGATTATTCAAGAGAGCTATGATAACACTAATAATCCGCCAGCAAATATAGAGGTGAGTTTTGGAGATGGGTCTACAGCACCGCGATCAATTGCAACTGCTTTAGGAGAAAATGTGATGGATCAACAGTTGGTTATAAGCAGTAGAGAGGCTACCAGTGGGATTTTATTACAAGAAGATATCATTAATTTGCCTAATGGTTTAGGTAATGAAGGTTTAGATTTAGTTCCTACGGCTTTTTTACAAGCTGGTGTTGGGATAGGTGCAGGACTAGAATTAAAAGGAAGGTTAGTGCCTAAAATAACCTTTGATGAGGCAGAAACTAGTTTGTATGGATTAGGCTTGCAATGGGAATTTACTCAGTTATTACAGTCAGACGATAAAAAATTGCCTGTAGCAGCTTCATTTCTAGCAGGCTATACACGTCTTGATGCTTCATATGACTTTGAGGATGGTGTAGTGGTAGATGGAGCAAATCAATCTATAGAAACTCAAATAAGCAGTTTAAATCTATCTGCAATAGTTAGCACTAATTTTAAAACGCTCAACTTTTATGGTGGTTTGAATTATAATAGAGGAACTACTCAAACAGATCTATTGGGGACCTATACTTTTGCCTCTAATACAGTAATATTTCCTCTTGCTGCGACAGTAGAGGATCCTATATCTGTAGAAACAGACGTTAATGGTTTTTTAGGTACGGCAGGTTTAAAGCTATCGCTAGGAGCATTTAATATTAATGCAGACTATACTTTTGGAGAATATAGTACCGCAACAGCCAGTATCTTTTTCAGAATTTAATCATGTTAATATATTCTTTATTTCATAAGTTCTAATCTTAAAATGTGGTCCTCATTTTGTATTTTTACAATCTGCTGGAAGTCCAACAGATAGACCTTTTAATTCAATAAATTTAAAATATAATATAATGAAAGTAACCGTAGTAGGGGCAGGCGCAGTAGGCGCAAGTTGTGCAGAGTATATCGCGATTAAAGACTTTGCAAGTGAAGTAGTCATCTTAGATATTAAAGAGGGATTTGCAGAAGGTAAAGCCATGGATTTAATGCAAACGGCTTCTTTAAACGGTTTTGATACTAAAATTACTGGTTCTACTAGTGATTATTCTAAAACAGCTGGTAGCGATATCGCAGTAATCACTTCAGGTATACCGCGCAAGCCTGGAATGACTCGTGAAGAATTAATAGGTATTAACGCTGGTATTGTTAAGTCTGTAGCGGCTAGCTTAGTAGAGCATTCTCCTAACGTCATTCTAATCGTGGTTTCTAATCCTATGGATACCATGACATATCTAGCTCACAAGGTAACTGGTTTACCTAAAAATAGAATTATAGGTATGGGTGGTGCTTTAGATAGTGCACGTTTTAAATATCGTCTAGCAGAAGCTCTTGAGGCTCCTATATCAGATGTTGACGGTATGGTAATCGGTGGTCATAGCGATAAAGGAATGGTGCCATTAACACGTCTTGCTACACGTAACTCAGTGCCTGCGAGTGAATTTTTAAGTGAAGAGCGTCTTAATCAAGTGTTAGAAGATACTAAAGTAGGTGGTGCGACATTAACAAAATTATTAGGAACTAGTGCATGGTATGCGCCAGGTGCTGCCGTGTCTGGATTAGTTCAAGCAATCGCTTGTGATCAGAAAAAAATCTTCCCGTGTAGTGTAATGCTAGATGGAGAATATGGTCTTTCTGACCTTTGTATAGGTGTGCCAGTCGTTTTAGGTCGCAACGGTATTGAAAAAATTGTCGAAATCAATTTAAGTGACGCAGAAAAAGCAAAGCTTCAAGAAAGCGCAGAAGGTGTAAAGGCAACTAACGGTCTTATCTAGTATATCCCTTACATATAAATTAAAAACCGCTCTAATTATAGAGCGGTTTTTTTATTTAAAACTTTTACTGTTTATATGGTCACGCTTTCGCGAAAGCGTAGGTTAAAAAACGTCTCTAATTACCACAACGTTGATATGAAAAAGAGCTTTGAGCGCAATATTCTTGGAATGTTCTATTTTGTTATATTTGCCGCATGAGTGTGAAGTGGTACATAAGTATATTCATAGGTCTTATTTCAATTTTTGTTGTTCAGCAACAGGAATCTGTCGTACCTAATCAAGAAATTGTTTTACATTTTAACAGTAATGCCATTTCTATAGAAGACGTTCAGTGCTCTCTTAGTTTATTAAATAAACAATTATCAGACGCTGGAGTATTATCTGTTAAAACAGAGCTACAATCTAGTGGCGTTTATAAAATTAGCTACCACAGTGATCTTAGCGTTAATAGTATTAAAAAGCATATTAATGTTAAAGCCTTTACTGGTTTTATAAATAATCAATCACCTCTTTCTAACGTACCTGTCTCTGACGATGAAGTGGTCTTAAAGATGGATGTTTATGACATTCAACAAGATAAAAGTGGGTTTGCAGACACAAATAATGCACTTCTACTTGAAATTAAACAAGATTATCATCGCGGTTCTCAGGTAAGTTATCCATTTCTACCTAAAGAAGTGTGCTCTAAACTAGATGCTGTTTTTATAGATTCTATAAGGTGTTCTAAAACAGTTTTAGGCCTTACGATTGCTAGTCGTTCATATGCAGTTCCAGCTGTACGAGCTGGTCCGGTTTTATCTTAGAAAAGGACAACTTCCTTATATGTTAAGATCTTTCATTAGGGTCTATTTTCTTTAACTATTTCTAACTGTTAAAGAATACTTCTATTTATATCAAAAAAAACACATACAATCCTATGGCTCACTATATATTTGCCGGATTGAAAAATTTTATTAAAAACTAATAATTATGCAAAATAAAGGACTGATCAGAGTTTTTGCGATCGTTTTTGCACTGGTAAGTATTTACCAATTAACCTATACTTTTATTACAAATAAAGTAGAAGGAGATGCAGATGCTTATGCAAATTCAATTGTAAATTCAGAAGATCAAAATGCGGCCGCATTAAGAGATGAGGCAACAAAATCGTACTTAGATTCTATCGCATCTAAAGACGTGTGGGGTGGATATACTACTTATGCAGATGCAAAAGAACAAGAACTTCAAAAAGGACTAGATCTTAAAGGAGGAATCAATGTAATCCTTCAAATTTCTGTAAAGGATTTATTAATAGGTATGGCAGATGGATCAAAAGATCCTGATTTCCGTACGGCCTTAGAACGTGCAGATGAGCGTGTTAAAGATGGTCAGGCAGACTATTTTGATTATTTTATAGAAGAGTTTAATGCTATAGATGGTGCAAAATTAGGTTCTCCAGATATATTTTCTAATCAAGAAATGGACGGAGTAATAGATTTTAATATGTCTAATTCTGAAATTGAGCCTAAATTAAGAGTTAAGCTTAAGGAATATATGGTTAGTGCTTTTGAAGTACTAAGAAAACGTATTGATAAATTTGGTGTTACTCAACCTAATATCCAACGTTTAGGTGATTCTGGACGTATTTTAATTGAATTGCCAGGTGCAAAAGATATTAAGCGTGTAGAAGATATTTTAACCAGTACGGCTCAATTAGAATTCTGGCACGTCTATAAAGCTTCAGAGGTTTCACAATTTGTGATTGAAGCAGATACTTACTGGGCAGAAAAACTTGCTGCTAAAAATCAAGAATCTCAACCAGCTGATTCTAAGGAAGCTGACGCTGTTGCAGACGCTGCTCAAGATGCTGCAGATGAGGCTGTAGACGCAGTAGGTGATATATTAGGAAATGACGCAACGACAGATGTTGAAGGTGAAGATGCAGAGTTTAATTATGACCAAAATCCAATCTTATCTAGAATGCTTGCGCCAGGTAATGGTACAGGTCCAGTTATCGCAACTTTTAAAGCATCTGATAAGGATTTAATAGTAAGTTATTTAAATGATGCTCAAGTACGTTCTAAATTACCTGCAGAGTTGCGCAATGTTAAATTTGCATGGGGCTTACCAGTATTGAATGATGAGTTAGGATATGAAATCACTGATTTATATGCTATACGTTCTAATCGTGAAGGTGAAGCACCTTTAGGTGGAGCAGTGATTACTGATGCACGTCAAGATTTTGAATTAAGTGGTCAGGTAGTGGTAAGTATGTCAATGAATTCTGAAGGAGCAAAGATCTGGGAGGATATGACTACTGAGGCTTATCAAAATGGATCTCAAATAGCAGTAGTGTTAGATGATACGGTTTACAGTGCACCAGGAATTACTAATGGACCTATTACAGGTGGAAGCAGTCAGATTTCCGGAAACTTTACAGTTGCTGAAGCTGAGGATCTTGCAAACGTATTACGTGCTGGTAAATTACCTGCAGGAGCTGAGATTATTCAAAAAGCGGTAGTTGGACCATCATTAGGTAAAGAAGCAATAAACAGTGGTCTTTGGTCATTCGGTATTGCATTATTACTTGTATTAGTATGGATGGTGTTTTATTATGGTAGAGCTGGTCTATACGCAGACATTGCCTTAGTGGTAAACATTTTATTCATATTTGGTGCTTTAGCATCATTAAAAGCAGTATTAACATTACCTGGTATTGCAGGTATTGTATTAACAATAGGTATTTCGGTAGATGCAAACGTTCTTATTTTTGAACGTATTAGGGAAGAATTAGCAAAAGGTAAGTCTCAAGCAGACAGTATTAAAGATGGATTTAATAATGCATTAAGCTCTATTCTTGATGCAAACATTACAACCTTCCTTACGGCATTGATTCTTTTCATTTTTGGTACAGGTCCAATTCAAGGATTTGCAACAACTTTAATGATCGGTATCCTTACTTCATTATTTACGGCAATTTTCATCACTAGATTATTTATTGATGGTTATGGTAAAAATGGTAAGTCTCTTGCGTTCTCAACACCACTTACTAAAAACTGGTTCAGAAATGTGAACATTGATTTCTTAAAGAAGAGAAAAGTGGCATACATGATATCTCTTGCTTTTGTTTTGATTAGTGCTATTTCATTATTTACAAAGAGTTTGAACTTTGGTATTGACTTCTCTGGTGGTCGTACGTATACAATACGTTTTGAGCAACCAGTTAACGCTACTGAGGTGACTAAAATGTTGTCTGCCGAAGATGTTTTCGGAAGTGCAGAGGCTAAAACTTATGGTTCTGATAATCAATTGAAAATTAGTACTAAGTATGGTATTGATGGTGTCGATGCTGAGGTAACTAAAGAGATCGAAGACAAATTATTTACAAATCTTAAGCAATACATGCCAGCCGATATGGATATGGCTACGTTTGTAGATGTAAGTAAAGATGACAAGCAATATGGTATTATGTCTAACTTCCAGGTTGGGCCTACTATTGCAGATGATATCTTAACAGGATCACTATATGCTATTTTTGGATCTCTAATTGTAGTATTCCTTTATATCTTAATTCGTTTCCGTAAATGGCAATTCTCTTTAGGAGCGGTTATAGCGGTATTCCATGATGTATTAATAGTATTAGGTATATTCTCTTTAACTTATGATTTATTACCATTTAATATGGAGATTGATCAAGCCTTTATTGCGGCTATACTAACGGTAATTGGTTACTCACTGAATGATACTGTAGTTGTATTTGATAGAATTCGCGAATTTATTAACGAGAGAACAAACTGGGAATTTGCACGTACGGTAAATGCAGCAATAAGCAGTACTATCTCTAGAACATTGAATACATCGTTAACAACATTAATTGTACTTCTTGCAATTTTCACATTTGGTGGTGAATCTATACAAGGATTTATGTTAGCATTAATTATAGGTGTTTTAGTAGGTACCTATTCCTCTGTATTTATTGCAACTCCTATCATGTTTGATACAATGGAGAAATCAAATGGTAAATTACTTCCTAAAGAGCCTAAACCGGCTAAGGAAGAATTATAATACCGTTTCTCTTTAAATTTAAAACCGCTGTGATTTTTCACAGCGGTTTTTTTATACCCATTAATAGAGTTTAATTACTTTATATCCAAAACAAATAAGATTTCTTAATAATAGGTTAATAGAATTATGCATGTTATAGCGTGATGTAATACTATTTTATTATTTTGCATGGTGTTTTAGCAAGAGCAAGAACACTCTATTACTAACTGAGATTAAACTCTAACCCATGAAAAAACTATTATTATTAACCTTAAGCTTGTTGTTTACAGCCACGATAGCAGCAGCGCAAGAGTATGCTATGACTGATGGTAGCTTTGTAACCTGTAGTGGAGATTTTACTGATTCAGGTGGTCTTGCAGGTGATTATGCAAATGGAGAAGATTTTACGATTACATTTTGCTCACCTTTCCCTACAGATGACGTTCAGGCTACATTTACTCTTTGGAATGTAGGAAGTGGAGATATTCTTTTAGCTTATGATGGAGATACAGCTACCGGTTCACCAATCGGTGTATTTAATTCTGCAATAACACCGACGGTTATTACGGCATCAGCAGCTAACACTTCAGGTTGTCTAACATTTAGATTTATCTCAAATACAACGAGTACAGGACCAGGATGGCAAGCAACTATGGCTTGTATTGATAGTTGTCAAACTATTTCTAATGTAGTGACTACAGTTCCTGCTCCAGATGGTGATGGTATCTTGAGAGTTTGTCAAGGAGACACTGTTTCATTTAGTGCTACTTCAACTTACAGTGTTGACGGTACAGGTGCAACACATGAGTATAGATTAGCAGATGGTACAGTTGTTTCTGGAACGACTGCTTCAGAAACTTTCTCGGGTCCTGGTATATATGAAATTGATTATGTGACTTTTGACTCTACAGGATGTAGAGATAGGTTGTTAGTTGATGTTACTGTTTTAGTGTCTACTACTCCAGATTTTACAGGAACACTTGCTGCAGATACGTCCTTGTGCTTTGGAGAATCTACCACAATATCAGGTCAGGTAGTTACGACTCAATTTATTGCTGATGTTGCTCCACCGGTGACAGGTCAGACATTCTTACCAGACGGTAGTGGTGTAGCTTATCAAACTTGTATTGATGTTACTGGTTTTAATCCAGGGACGACTTTTCAAAGTGCTTCAGACTTAGTTGATATTTTCATCAATATGGAGCATTCCTATATGGGTGATTTAGATATAACTCTTACAGCACCCAATGGCGCTCAGGTTGAACTATTAAACTTCCCTAACAGTGGTGGAGGAATATTTTTAGGTAATGCTTTAGATGATGGTACAACAACTCCTGGTATTGGATTCGACTATGTGTTTACAGAATCTGCAGGGGCAACATTAGATGCTTCTACTCCTGGAGTAGGTGGCGGAACCTCTATGCCAGCAGGTAACTACGCACCAGAGACTCCTTTTTCTGCTTTGGTAGGTACTACTTTAAATGGTTTATGGTGTTTAGATATTGTAGATAATCTTCAAATTGATAATGGATATATATTTTATTGGGGTCTTAACTTTAATCCTGCAATCATACCTACAGCAGGTTCTTATCAGCCAGGTGAAGTAACAGAACTATGGTTGACTAATCCTGATATAACAAATACTAATGGTTCAGACATTACAGTAACACCGACTACAGCAGGACAAAATTGTTATGATTTTGAATTAACAGACAGTTTCGGTTGTACATACATAGAGACAGTTTGTATCGATGTGGCACCAGAAATTACAAGTGTTCAACCAGCAGATATTATTGTTTGTCAAAATACGGGAACCGTTACAGTAGACTTAACAACCAAAGATGATGAAATCAGAAATGGCCTAGTTGCTACAGATTATGATGTAACCTATTTCAATAGTGATGCAGATGCACAAGCAGACATGAATCCTATTGTAACGCCAGATGCTTTTGCGGTTACAGCTAGTACTACGGTTTGGGCAAGAGTATTTGATAATGTAAATTCTTGCTTTAAAACAGAACAAGTAAATGTTACTTTCCAAGAAGTGAATTATAATACTGTTGCAGATCTTGAACTTTGTGATGATTTATCTGCAGATCAAGTAGAGACATTTGACTTAACATCTCAAATTGCAGGCATATTAGGTTCACAGTCATCTGCAGACTTTAATATTGCCTTTTTCAATAGTCAGGCAGATGCAGATGCTAATACAGGAGCGATTACAACTCCTGCAGCATATGATAATGTTTCTAATCCAGAAACCATATACGTTCGTATTTCAAACGCTCAAGATCAAGATTGTTACCAGACAGGACAATTTAATATAGAAGTATTAAGCGCTCCGGCGATAGGAGCCGTGTCTGACGTGTCTGATTGTGCTACTAATCCTATCACAAATCAATTAGATCTAGTACTTGCAGACTATGACGCAGCAGTATTAAATGGACTGAGCGCAGCAGCCTACACTATTACTTACTACAACAGTGAGGCAAATGCACAAAGTGGAGCAAGTGCATTAAGCTCGCCTTATGCATCAACAGATCAAGAAACGATCTATGCACGTATAACAGATAACGCTACAGGATGTTTTGACTACACCTCTTTCAACATTACTGTTGAAGTATGTGAAGTAGTGATACCAGAAGGATTCTCACCTAATAATGATGGAATCAACGACACGTTCTCTATTCCTAATTTACAGCAATATCCTAATTTTGAATTAACTGTATTCAATAGAAACGGTAGTACTGTTTATGAAACTAAAGCTTCTAATTATGAAGAGTTTGCTGGAGTGCCTAATAAAGGAGCATTAGCAGGTGACGGACTTCTTCCTGTAGGAACCTATTTCTATGTAATTAAGTACAACGATGCAGAAACAGAAGATGTAGCTAGTTGGGTTTATATCAACTATTAATAATGTAGTAATACGCTTTCGCGAAAGCGTATTACAGACATCTGAATTTTTAAAAAGAGCCTTTCATTTGAGAGGCTCTTTTTTTATACTGTCATTCTGAACTCGTTTCAGAATCTACTAATGATGGAAAACAAAGAAATATTTTAAACGATTATCAAGCGTCGCTGTAATATGAGATGCTGAAATAAATTCAGCATGACAGGTGTTATGTCTTTTTTAGTAAATTTAAAGTTTATGCCAAAAAGAGCTCACCATAATTATACTGTTTATATCTTAACCAATAAAAAATTAGGAGTACTATATACAGGCATGACTGGAGGATTAGATGATAGATTATTGAGGCATCGTTTAGGGGAAGGATCAAAATTTACTAAAAAATACAACGCTAGTAAGTTGGTCTATTTTGAAGAATTTCAATATGTTAATGATGCTATTACCCGTGAAAAACAAATTAAAAACTGGCATCGACAGTGGAAAATAAATCTTATTGAAAAGGATAATCCTAATTGGGATGATTTTTCTGAAAATTGGGTATTATAATATTAAAATTAGATCTGTCATTCTGAACTCGTTTCAGAATTTGTTGGTTACAGAAATCAAATAAATCTTTTAAACGACGATCAGAGGACGTTGTAAAATGAGATGCTGAATCAAGTTCAGCATGACATGATTAATTCTTTTCTCCACGTCGCGCACGTTTGCAACGCGTTCGTTATAACGTAGCATTTGTAATGCGCTAAATACTAATCGCAACAGAATTTGCTGGCTATAGAAAACAAAGGAATATTTTATACGATAATCAATCGTCTTTGTAAAAAGAGATGCTGAAATAAATTCAGCATGACAGAATATTTCTTAGAATGACGTGATTATTTCTATTCCCAAACAAAAACATCACCTACATCCAGTCCCCATTTTTCTGCAAGGCCAGCTTTTATTTCTAAGGCATATTGTGCAGGTCCAGCACTAGGTAACAGTGTTTCGTCCATAGGTTTTGCGTTCTCAACAAAGCTTACAATTGTACCATCTGCTTTAAGATAGATAATGTCAAGAGCGATTTGCGTATTCTTCATGTAAAAAGAAAGTTCTTGTTCTTCTTTAAAAACAAATAACATCGCTTGATCATTATTCATGCTGGTGCGGTACATCAATCCTGTTTGAATATCATAATCCGTATCGGCAATTTCAACCTCTAGAGTTTGTATAGTATCTCGAGTAGCTTTTTTGATCAAGTAACCTGTAGCTTCTTTGGAGAAAGAGATTTCGTCAGTACTTAAGGAAGTAGATTTTTCATCGCGACAACCTGTAAGTGCTATAGCAGCAATAAGAATAGTAAAGATGGAATTACGCATGGGCTTTAGGTTCTGGGTTTTTGAATAGCCCTTTAGGACTAAACATTAAAAAGAGTCCGATCAGTATAAACGGAATACTCAATAATTGTCCTGTATTGAAATGCATGCCTATTAAGGTAAAGCTATCAGTCTCGGTCTGAGGTTCTTTGATAAACTCAATAAAGAAACGCACCGTAAATAGTAAGACAAAAAATAATCCTAATAAGTAACCTAATTTATGACGTTTCTCAGTTTTCCAATAAACCAGAAATAAAATCACAAATACACCGACATAACATATGGCTTCATACAACTGTGCAGGATGTTTAAAAGGTATAGACTCTAGAACTTCCGTAAATTGCGGATTATTTACAACTGTATCAATTGCTTTATCCGTATCGGTATAGCCCGTTTTTTGTAAAGCGGCAGCCACATGTGGATCTGATGTATCTCTTACAAATTTAAATCCAGCCCAGAAATCTCCACTTTCCTTTCCGTTAATCTCACTATTGAATAGGTTTCCTAATCGTACAAAAGTTCCTCCTATTGCGGTAGGGATTACAATACGGTCCAATACCCAAAACATATGTTTTTTTAAATGTTTTCTACTGTAAAAAAACATGGCTATGATGATTCCTAATGCTGCACCATGGCTAGCCATACCAGCAAATCCAGTCCATTCAAATGGATCTAAAGAAAAAGGTAGTAAAACGTGTAATGGGTCATTAAAAAGTACTTTTGTCTCATAAAAAAGATAATGCCCGATACGCGCACCAGCAAGGCAACCTATAACGGTATACATAAACAATGGATCTAACTTATCCATTCCTACACCATCACGTTTAAAAATTGGTTTAATGATATACCAGCCCAGTACAAAGGCAATGACATAAGATAAACTGTAAAAATGAATGGTAAAAAATCCTAGATCAATCCCTTCTAATGGGTTCCAGATAACTTTTAATGAATACATATGCTTTTATTGAGTGGCTAAATTAAGGATTTTAGTCGTGAGGTTTTAGTTTTTGAGTAGTGAGTTTGTCTAGCAGTAAGAATGAAAATGTGAGCTAAGATATTTTCGGATTTTAAAATTGTTATATAATATGATAATTATAAAAGTAAAATCCATGTCAGGTTTAGCGACATTCGAGACCTAGATATATTTCTATTTTATGGTATAATAACTTGTTGGTGAGTAAAAAGAAAATCTGTAGCTTTTAAACTTAAACTTAAACTTAATCTTAAATCAGGGAACCGGATCATAACCACTGCCGCCCCATGGATGACAGCTCAGTATTCTTTTAAGGGCTAGCCAGCCACCTTTAAAAGCACCATGTTTTTTTAAGGCACCGACAGCATAATGAGAGCAAGTAGGCGAGTACCGGCAACTCGCTGGTGTGAAAGGAGATATCGCAACTTGATAAAACCTTACAATCCACAATAACGGATATGCCAGTATCGAATACTTCATTTTTATTTTACAGTATAAGTAGTGCCATCTGCACCATCTTTTAATTGAATACCTGCAGCAACTAATTGGTCTCTAATCTGGTCACTAGTGGCCCAATCTTTATTAGCCCTTGCTTGTGTTCTTAAATCTATAATTAATTGCATCGCTCCATCCAGGTGTTTAGAGTCTGTAGAGCCCGTTTTTGAACTGGTTTCTAGACCCAACACATCATAGAAAAAGGCATTAAATGTTTCCTTAATCAATTCTATGTCAGCAGCTGTAGCCGTTTGTTTACCTTCTTTAACCGCATGAATCATTTTGGCACCTTCAAAAAGCTCGGCAATAAGAATAGGCGAATTAAAATCATCATTCATGGCTGCATAACAACGCTCTACCCATGCAGGCACGTCTATGCTACCTTCTTTACTTGACGTTAGGTCAGCGATGGTTTTAATGGCTTCACTTAGTCTATTGAAACCTTTTTCTGCAGCTAGGATCGCATCGTTACTAAAGTCTAATACACTTCTATAATGCGCTTGCATCATAAAGAAACGTACGACACTAGGTGAAAATGCCTTTTCCATAAAGTCATTATCACCAGTAAAGAGCTCTTCTGGTAAAATAGAATTACCAGTAGATTTAGACATCTTTTTACCGTTAAGTGTTAACATATTAGCATGCAGCCAGTAGTTAACTGGACTGTGACCATGCGCTGCCTCACCTTGTGCAATCTCACACTCGTGATGTGGGAATTTTAAATCCATTCCGCCACCATGTATGTCAAAAGTCTCTCCTAGATATTTTGAACTCATTACAGTACACTCTAGATGCCATCCTGGAAAACCGTCGCCCCATGGACTAGGCCATCGCATGATGTGTGCTGGACTTGCTTTTTTCCACAATGCAAAATCCTGTGGATTATCTTTTTCACTCTGCGCATCTAGCGCTCGAGTATTAGCAATCATATCTTCTAACTTACGGCCACTTAATTTACCATATTCATGGTCTTCATTAAATTTAAGAACATTGAAATAGATGGATCCATTACGTTCATAAGCATATCCGTTATCAATAATTGTTTTGATAATTTCTATTTGTTCAACGATATGACCAGTTGCTGTAGGTTCAATATTAGGCGGTAGATTGTTGAATTTATTTAAAACGTTATGAAAATCTAGCGTGTATTGCTGTACGATTTCCATAGGTTCTAGTTTTTCTACACGAGCCTTTTTTGATATTTTATCTTCACCTTCATCAGCATCATCAGTTAGGTGACCAGCATCAGTAATATTACGTACATAACGTACTTTATAACCTAGATGCTGTAAATAACGATAAATCATGTCAAAAGAAATGAACGTACGACAGTTTCCTAAATGTACATTGCTATATACTGTAGGACCGCAGACATACATACCTACTAGACCTTCGTTTATAGATTTAAAAATTTCTTTTTCTCCCGTAAGAGAGTTGTACAATTGGAGCTTTTGATCTTGATATCGCACCATGATTTATATATTATTTGAAGTAGTTGTAGGTAGTTTGGTCTTTAAAAATACGCTTTCGCGAAAGCACATAAAGAAAAGATGAATGCCTAATTCATCATATTAGGTAAAACTATCTACAGACTTGTGATTCTATACTAATTAAAATTTTGTTTCCATTTTAATGTAATCGAGAAATTCTCGACGTACAATAGGATCTTTAAACGCACCGCCAAATTCACCGGTCACCGTACTGCTTTCTATATCGCGTATACCACGACTATTAACACATAGGTGTTTTGCATCGATAACGCAGGCTACATCTTCTGTATTCATGACTTGTTGCAGTTCACGTACAATCTGTATGTTTAATCGTTCTTGAACCTGTGGACGTTTTGCATAATAATCTACTATACGGTTCATTTTAGAAAGTCCAACGACAGATCCGTTTGAGATATAAGCGACGTGTGCTCTACCTACAATAGGAAGTAAGTGGTGCTCACATGTTGAGTAAAGAACAATGTTCTTTTCTACCAGCATCTCGCCGTATTTATACTTGTTGTCAAAGGTTGATGCACTAGGTTTTGCATCTGGACGTAAACCGCCAAAAATTTCTTTTACAAACATTTTTGCAACACGATTGGGTGTGCCCTTTAAACTATCATCTGTCATGTCCATTCCTAGCGTTTCAAGGATGTTGTGGACATCTTTTTTGATGAGTTCTATTTTTTCTGCATCGCTTTTTTCAAAAGCGTCAGGTCGTAAAGGTGTTTGTTCATTTGATGATAAATGATCGTGATCATCTACATTATTAATTAAGTCTTCTATTTTCATGTGCACATTTGCTCTAAAAGGAGCCATAAATATTAAAAAGCAAAGGTATGGAATACGGATGTAATACGAGTGTTTTAAGGGATTTAGACTAAAGAAAAGTGATGTAGCGTTAAGATGATGTTAAGGATTTTCTGCATATTTGTAGAAGCAGATGAAAAAGTGAAAAAAGCAAATTTAAAACGATGAAACATTTATTAACAATTGCGATAATCTTTATAGGGTTATTTGCCACTGGTCAAGGAATTATTAATATGCCCGATAATAACGGCGTTCCTACTAGGTTTGTAACCTGTAGTGGTTCCTTTAATGATGATGGTCAAAATGGAGATTATAGTAATAACATGAATGGTTATGCCGTTTTTTGTCCAGGTATACAGACCGATAGGATGCAGCTTAACTTTATCCAAATGATTATCCAAACCGGAGATGTGTTAACTATCTATGATGGTGATTCTACCGCGGCGCCGCAGTTAGGGACTTTTACTAATACGACCACAGCGCCAGGAATGTTTCAGGCTAGTGCAGGAAACCCAACGGGTTGTTTAACCGTGACCTTTACTTCTAATGGTAGTGGAACTGGTGCAGGATGGAGAGCTGGGATAAGCTGTTTTGATCCTTGTCAAGCTATAAGTACCACAATCTTAACAACACCGGTACCGGATGCAGATGGTATTGTACGTATTTGTCAAGGTGATACTGTAAACTTTGATGGATCTGCAACCTTTAGTGTCGACGGAACTGGTGCTACCTATGAATGGGATCTAGGAAATGGTGGAGGATTAAATCCTGGAGCTATTCAAAGTGAAACTTATACCACTTCTGGTATTTATTTAATAGATTTTGTTGTTACTGACGCAACGGGTTGTTCTGATCGAGAATCTAGAGATGTTGTCGTTCACGTATCTACAGATCCGGATTTTACAGGAACTGCAGCGGTAGATAATACTATCTGTTATGGAGAATCCACTGATATTAATGGTAATGTAACGCCTATAGAATTTGCAATAACGCCATCACCACCCATTACTGGTAGAACATTTTTACCAGATGATAATGGGACGACTAGTTATCAAACTTGTGTTAGTGTTGATTTGTTCCCGCCAGGAGCGACGATGACTAACGCATCTGATCTAGTAGATATCTTCTTAAATATGGAGCACTCCTATCTTGGTGATTTAGATATATCAGTTACAGCACCTAACGGAGCAACTGTTTCTTTACATACCTATGGAAGTGGTGGTGGAAATACTTTCTTAGGAGTACCTATCGATGTTGATACTGATTTAAATCCAGGTACCGGATTTGATTATGTTTTTACAGAAAGTGCAACGCAAACTTGGGCGCAAGCTCAGGCTGGTGTAACTACTTTGCCAGCAGGTGATTATTTGCCAGTTGATCCTTATAGTACTTTTGTAGGTACGCCGCTTAATGGACAATGGTGTATTAATATTACAGATAATTTGTCGTCTGATAATGGTTATATATTTTATTGGGGACTTAATTTTAATCCGGCAATTATCCCAGCAGATTTATCATTTACACCTAACGCGACTAGTGAGCAATGGTTACCTGATCCGTCTATTACAAATACGGTAGGTAATACGATAACAGTAACTCCTACCGCCGAAGGTGTGAATTGTTATACCTATGAGTTTATAGATAACTTCGGTTGTACTTATACAGAGGTTGTTTGTATAACAGTACTTCCAGAAATAACTAATGGTGTTCCATCTGGATTTGTAATTTGTGATCCTACAGGAACAGCCGCTACGGTAGATTTAACGACTCGTGATGTAGAGATATTAAACGGTCTCGCAGCAACGGATTTTCCTATTACTTATCATTTGACACAATCAGATGCAGAAAATGGAGTAGGAGCGATAACAACACCTACAGCATTTACAAACTCTTCAAATCCACAAACGATTTATGCAGCAATAACAGATAGCACAACTATGTGTGTAGTTGTTGAATCATTTGATATCTCTGTAGGCAGTGCTACTTATAATACAGTTCCAGATATTGACTTATGTGATGATCCTAGTAGTAATGGGTTTGAGGCATTTGATTTAACATCACAAGAGGCTGGTATCTTGGGTAGTCAATCTGCTATGGATTTTACAGTTACCTATCATACTAGTCAGTTAGATGCTGATGCTGGTATGAATGCTATTCCTAATCCTGCTAATTATATAAACGTACAGACACCAGCAGAAACGATTTATGTACGTGTCGAAAGTGCCACGGACGCCACATGTAATGATACAGGAAGCTTTGATATCACAGTTTCACCTACACCAGTCGCAAATGTTCCTATGGATATGATTGCTTGTGATGATGTGTCTAATGATGGGATAGCAACCTTTATTCTTTCATCTAGAAGTAGTATGGTATTGGGAGCGCAAAACCCAGCAGATTTTAATATTTCATATCACAGTACTCAAGCTGATGCAGATTCAAATACAGCAGCTTTGACTAGTAGTGGATATATGAATGCTGGTACGGGACCTGAAACGATTTATGTGCGTATAGAGAGCATACTTAACGATGCATGCTATAACACAACTTCATTTTTAATTAGAGTAGATCCTCAAGCTGTATTTAATACAGCTCAAACTATCACTTTGTGCGATGATGTTTCTAATGATGGGTTTGAAATCTTTGATATTACCAGTAATGAAGCAGATATTTTAGGAACTCAAAATCCAGCAGATTTCACAATTTCCTATCATAATACTCAGATGGATGCAGATATGAATACGGCGTCCATTCCTAATCCAGGAAGTTATACTAATATTTCAACACCTGTTGAAACGATTTATGTTAGAATTTCTCCTAATGGAAACGTGAATTGTTATGCAACGGGTACCTTTGACATTGAAGTGAGTCCTACGGCTGTTGCAAATCCTCTTACTGATATGACATTGTGTGATGATTCTTCAAATGATGGTACTGAAGTATTCGACTTATCTACACAAACAGCAACGGTATTAGGAACACAATTACCTGCTGATGTTGAGGTGACTTATCATGCATCACAAGCAGATGCTGATGCGGACACAGGTTCTTTAGCCTTAAGCTATGGAAATACTTCAAGTCCACAAACGATTTATGTTCGAGCAGAAAATGTTAATAATACTGATTGTTATACAACGACAAGTTTTGATTTAATTTTGAATCCTGCGCCTATAATTGCAGTTGCTGCAGATTTACAATTATGTGATGATCCTAGTGGTGATGGTGTAGAGAATTTTGATTTAACGGTTAATGAAACTGCAATTCTTAATGGTCTAGCGCCAGCAGATTTTATCTTTACCTATCATACTAGTCAAGCAAATGCTGATGCTGATGCACCATCAATTGCTACTGCTTATGATAATACAGTCTCACCAGAAACTATTTATGTACGAGTAGAAAACATTAATACAGGATGTTATAACACAACTAACTTTAATTTAATAGTAGAAGCTATTCCTTCTATAGCGACAGTTTCTAATTTAGAAGAGTGTGATGAAGATGGAGATACGGTAGCGATATTTTCTTTAAGAGATCGTGAGTCTGAAATTATAAATGGCCAGACAGGTGTCACGGTGTTGTATTATGCTTCTAATGCAGATGCTTTAAATAATAACAATGCTTTAGATGAGAATTCTTACTCTAATACAGCAAACCCTCAAACCATAAGTTATAGACTTACTAATGCCTCTGGCTGTTATGCGATAGGTGATTTTATCATAGACGCTGTTGCTGCGCCAGTGGTTGTAATGCCAATGGATGTTAATAATTGTGATGATGGTACTGGAAATGCTATCGCAGATTTAGCGCCAGTTACTATCCAAGTTATAGGTGCTCAAACAGGAGTTACTGTGAGTTATCATGAGTCACAAGCCGATGCTGACACTGATTTAAATGCAGTAGCTTCCACTTATGCTTACAGTTCAGATACCACTTTATTCATAAGAGTAGAAGACGATAATACGGATTGTGTAAGTTTTACCACTGTAAATTTAATTATCGATCCTTTACCACAGCCTAACTTGTTATCTCAATACGTTTTGTGTATTGATAATAATGGAGTTTTATTAAATGGTCCAGAGGTTCTAGATACGGGATTGAATAATACAGACTACACCTATGAATGGTATTTAGACGGAACGATTATAACAGGTTCTAGTAGTGCATCACACGATGCAATTGAACCTGGTGATTATGAAGTAGTCGTTACTAACATTGCAACTGGTTGTGATAATTCAACAACGACTAATGTGAGGCAATCAGGTATTCCTATAGCGTATAGTGTCGACATATCAACAGATACCTATGCAGTAGATCATCAGATAATCGCTACAGCTACAGGACCAGATGAATACTGGTTTAGACTTGATGATGGGCCATATGTAAACAATGGAGTGTTTAATAACGTATCACCAGGATTACACAATGTAACGATAGCTGAACGTTCTGGTTGTGGTGAATTAATCGTTGAGGTGTTTGTATTTGGTTATCCAGACTACTTTACGCCTAATAATGATGGTTATCATGATACTTGGAATATCATCGGTGCAGATCGACTACCCGTCACAACGCTATATATCTTTGATAGATATGGTAAATTGTTAAAACAACTAGATACCTTAGGGCCTGGATGGGACGGGAATTATAACGGGCAGCCATTACCTAGCTCAGATTATTGGTTTAAGATAGAGTATGTGCAAGATGGAAGAAAAGGTGAGGCAAATGGTCACTTTGCATTGAAGCGATAAGGAAAATAGTATTACGCTTTCGCGAAAGCGTAACTCGCATAGCAACGGAATGCTTTACATTTTATATTAAAAAAAGCCTTTGAGGATATCCTCAAAGGCTTTTTAATTTATTAATAAGAATCGCTTAAAAATTGAATCCAATCGTGGCGATGATGTTGTTTTGAACATTGTTAATTGCTGCGCTAGAAGTTAAGCCAGATTCAAATAATTGCTGGCTATAGTCTCTTTCAGCACGATCGTAAGAGATGTCTAGCGTAGTTTGTCCCCATGTGTATCCTAAACCCAAGCTATATCCGGTAAGATCATCCATGATATCTTTGTTTTTATAAGGAGACTGTTCATTGCGATAACCTGCTCTTAATGACCAATTGCTAACTCGGTATTCTCCACCTATACGCAATGTTCCAGCGTTAGTTAATTCTTCAGTAATTTGTTGATTGTTTTCTGCAAAAAGAGGATCACTAGAAGGCTTAAATTTTAAATTAGAATAATTTTTAGAGCTGTAGTCTAAACTTATTAATCCTTTTTTACCAAAAATGTAAGCAAAACTTCCACTTATACTTCCTGGTGTTCTTAAATCATAAGGGGCAAAAACATTTACCACATTAGGGTCGATGATTTCTGTTATAGTACCACCACTACCATCAGCACGTCTTGCAGATACAGATTGTGTGATTGACTCTTCAACATCGTACCAAGTAGGTGATTCATAAGCTGCTCCTACTCTTATAGCGTCTGTTAACTTTGCTATAGCTCCTACTTGAAGAGAAATACCAGAGGCCTGAACATCTAGATAATTATTGAATCTTACAGCATCTACTAATGCTCCATTATTATTCTGTTCTGAAAATGATGTAGAACGCTGATAATCTATGTAGTGAGTATTAATGTTAAGACCTAAACTTAATTTATTTTTTATCACTAACGCTCCATTAAAAGATAGTTTACTCTGATATCCCGAGGAATTTTGTGATAATTGTTGTTCAAACGTACCACTACCAGTATTAGAGATATAAGCAGTATTGAATTCATCGTTATTATCAACGGCATCAATAACAAATGATTGATATCCCAAAAAGCCCTGTTGAGTGCCAAATCCTTGGTCTTCACCTAAAAATCGATAAAGACCAGACACGGTTTCGTCGGGTCTCAATTGAAAGTTGTCTAGCTCAACACCATTCGCAAAACTCAAGAAATATTCCGATATAGAAATATTATTTGATCCTGCTATAAATAAGTTATTGTCATAATTGCGAGTGTCATCATAATTAAGTCCAAAAGAGAATTTAGTAACAGCTGCGTTCTCGTTTTGATTTTTATAAACTAGAACTGCGCCGGCTTGATTTAAAGTAAAGTCGTTGTCATTATCTTCTGCAAAAGTACTATTGAAACTGCTCTCTGTCTGGTTGCCCGTGTATCCTAAAGAAACGCTTGCGTAATGATTAGTAAATATGACAGATCCTGCTGGATTGCTCCCTATAGCTGTAAGGTCTCCTCCTAGAGCGCCAAAGGCTCCGCTCATGCTACGGTATCGAGCAGTTCCATATGAGCCTTGTTGACCATATAATAATCCATCTGCTATAGTTTGTCCATAACTGCTTACTGCGCCTAAAAGGCAAGCGCATAATATTATTGATTTTTTCATAATAAAATAATGAGTTTAAAACTATCCTCTACGGCCGCTAGATCTTGTTCCGCTTGAAGATCTTCCGGAAGAACTGCTAGATGATCGTGTAGAGCTTGAGGAGCTTCTAGAGCTAGAACTAGAACGACCCATTGTAGTTGTTCTAGAAGAACGACTAGAGGAGTTGTTTCTTGCGGTTGTATTTCTTGATCTAGTTGAACTGCGTCTAGAGACACCTGTACTATTTCTACTAGTGCTACGAGAGTTAGTTGCCGTAGTTGATCGTCCTCGACTAACGCCGTTAGTGCCTCTACCTACATTGCGTCTCGTTGTATTTCTATTGTTTACAGAAGTAGTTCCTCTTGAATATCTAGATGAATTTCCAACCGCATTTCTACTGTAGTAATTTCTATTTCCATTTACAAATGCGTAATTGTTTCTATTGTAGTAATTTCCCCAGCGATTTCCCCAAGCGAAACCATTATTGTAACCCCAATAATTCCATCCGAATCCGCCGCCCCATCCAAAGCCTTGATTCCAGCCCCAGTTGTTCCAACCATATCCACCATACCATGGGTTTCCCCATCCAAAGCCTTGATTCCAGCCCCAATTGTTCCAACGGTATCCACCATACCATGGGTTTCCCCATCCGAATCCTCTATTCCAACCCCAATTGTTCAAGCCGTTATCGTAATAATTAATTACGACAGAATTTGGGTTTTCTCCAAAACCACTTTCTCCACCGCCATAATTTGAAGTGTAATCTGGATTAGATTGATTATAACTTTGAGATGAGTAATTGTCAACATCAGTAAATACACTGTCCTGACCAAAATTTCCGCCGTATTGTTGCGCTTTTTCAGCAAATAAATTTTTATAGTAAGAGCCACTATTCTCTTCGTAACTTACTTCCTCAACTAATTCTTCTTCATTACTATCGCCATAAATCCCATCATTATAAGAGACCGCATCAAATGATCCACATGAGGTTAAGGTAATCATCAATGCTAGTAGTGCATATATGCTTGGTGAATTTGGAATTTTTAAAGTAGATGTTCTCATAGCGTAATAATTTATGATGATAGTATAAAAATAAGTAGTTTTGAGGGCTAAATAAACCTTTTAACAAAACTTAATAATATTCATCAAGTTTTGTGCCAAAATAATATACATGGGAAAGAACTTAACCAGTAGAAGTGAAGACTATTCAAAATGGTATAATGAGCTAGTTGTCAAAGCCGATCTAGCGGAAAACAGTGCGGTTAGAGGATGTATGGTTATCAAGCCATATGGTTATGCTATATGGGAGAAGATGCAGGCAGAATTAGATCGAATGTTTAAGGAGACAGGTCATCAAAATGCTTATTTTCCACTTTTCGTTCCTAAAAGTCTTTTTGAGGCTGAAGAGAAAAATGCTGAAGGCTTTGCTAAGGAATGCGCCGTTGTTACTCATTATCGATTACAGAATGATCCAGATAATCCTGGAAAGTTAAGGGTAGATCCTGAAGCTAAACTTGAAGAGGAATTAGTTGTTAGGCCTACTAGTGAGGCAATAATTTGGAATACCTATAAAGGTTGGATTCAGTCCTATAGAGATTTACCATTATTAATTAATCAATGGGCAAATGTCGTTAGATGGGAGATGCGTACTAGATTATTCTTGCGTACAGCTGAGTTTTTATGGCAAGAAGGTCATACAGCTCATTCAACTAAAAAAGAGGCAATAGCTGAGGCAGAACAAATGAATGATATCTATGCCGAATTTGCTCAAAATTTTATGGCTATACCTGTGGTTAAAGGACTAAAGACGGAAAGTGAACGTTTTGCGGGTGCAGATGAAACGTATTGTATTGAAGCTTTAATGCAAGATGGGAAAGCGCTACAAGCAGGGACTTCACATTTCTTAGGACAGAATTTTGCTAAGGCTTTTGATGTGAAATTCACATCAAAAGAAGGAAAACAAGAGTATGTGTGGGCAACGTCATGGGGTGTTTCTACTCGTCTAATGGGTGCTTTAATAATGACTCATAGTGATGATAAAGGTTTAGTACTACCACCAAACCTAGCGCCTAATCAGGTGGTGATTGTGCCTATTTTTAAAACAGAGGATCAATTTGATGAAATTACTAACGTGGTTACTCCATTAATGAAAACTTTACGATCAAAAGGTGTAACTGTTAAATATGACAAAAGAGATACGTTAAGGCCAGGTGCTAAATTTGCTCAACACGAGTTACAAGGTGTGCCATTAAGAATTGCTATAGGAGCTAGGGATCTTGAGAATGGTACAGTTGAATTAGCTAGACGAGATACATTAACTAAAGAGATAGCTACCTTAGAAGGGATAGAAGATAAAGTGGTGGCTTTATTAAAAGAAATACAGTCATCATTATATGATAGAGCATTGGAATATAAAAACACTCATACAACAAAAGTAGACACGTTTGAGGAGTTCAAAAATGTACTTGAAACAAAAGGTGGATTTGTTTCTGCGCATTGGGATGGTACAATTGAGACAGAAGATAAAATAAAAGAGATTACTAAAGCTACAATTAGATGTGTGCCTTTAGATTCTGAAAATGAGGAAGGTAAGTGTGTTTTTACGGGAAATATATCTTTAAAAAGAGTGTTATTTGCTAAGGCTTATTAATTTTTTTAAAAAAAGTTGCCTCTGATGTTTGTGTGATTGAAAAAAGTGTTTATTTTTGCATCCGCTAAACGAGCAAAACATTAATGGCCCGTTCGTCTATCGGCTAGGACGCATGGTTTTCATCCATGTAAGAGGGGTTCGATTCCCCTACGGGCTACAACAAATTAGGTTTTAATAAACCACATTTAAAAGTATATGGCAAATCATAAAAGTGCTTTAAAGAGAATTAGAAGAAACGAAGTGGCTCGACTTAGAAATAAGTATCAGCACAAAACAACTCGTAATGCAATTAAAAAATTACGTGAGACTGAGGATAAGTCTGAAGCTCAAAAACTTTATGTAGAAGTTACTTCTATGGTTGATAAACTTGCAAAGCGCAATATCATTCATGATAATAAGGCTTCTAATATTAAGTCTAAGCTTGCAAAGTTTGTTAATGCTCTATAGTATTTAATTCTTTAAGAAATTTAAAGCCTTTCATTCATGAAAGGCTTTTTTTATGTTTAGTATTTTAAAAGGATAATAGAGTTGTGAATATTTGTCTTTTATAATATGATCTTTGTATTTGAGAGATGAAGAGCATAGTTGGTTTTGAATTTCTATCACCATATAGTTAAAGATCATTACACTGTTTAAATAAAATAAAGGCCTTTCTTGATAGAAAGACCTTTATTATGAAATAGCTAAGTTGATTAGTAATTAATTGTTCCCTGAGTTTTTTTTGCGCTCATCCATTAATTGTCTACTTAATTGTTGCTCTTTTTCTAATGATCTGCGTTTATAACTTTCCAATTCTTCTTCAGCAAGCTTTAAATTCGTCTGAGAGACACTGGTGATTTCATTACTGCTGCGATATTTAAAAATAAAAATTAGCAGCGCTAGTAATAGTATTCCAATTATAGACCATAAAATTAAATTGTAAGTGACTTTGTCTAGCATAATACCGAATAGGGAAATAGAATTCTTTTCTTGATCTATTTCTTTTAAAGCGGTATTTTTCAGAGCAATTTGCTCTTCTAGAGTAACTGTGTTTTTGTCTTTAAGGATAATCTGTTGTTCTAAAATATCTATTGAGTCTTTAAGTCCATCAATACGAGCAACAGTTTCTTTTTTCAATTCTTGAAGCTTGCTTTGCTTTATTACCTTAAAATCTTGATAACGATTTGCTTCATCAATTGTTTGTTCAAATTTGGCTTTGATGGTGCTGTCCTGCACAGGTTGGTTTTCTTGCGAAAAGGCGTTGACACACAGTAGCGAGCTGAGTATAAGTAATTTATGTTTCAAAGTTTGAGTTTTTAGGGTAAAATGCCTTTAAAAATAGTGATAATTTATTTTTAATATCTATTTGTTAACTCAAATTGATGGTGCTTTTTGTGGTCCATTGTAGTAAGAGCAAAAAAAAGAGCTTATAATGAAATAAGCTCTTTTAGAATTAATTAGTTAAATTCTTAACTATTCATCGTTGCAATGAATTCTTCGTTATTACGAGTTTGTTTCATTCTTTGAGATATAAACTCCATAGCCTCTACTGCATTCATATCTGCTAGATACTTTCTCAATATCCACATGTGTTTAATAGCTTGTTCGTCTAATAACAGGTCGTCACGCCTTGTAGATGAAGATGTTAAGTCAATCGCTGGGAAGATACGTCTGTTGGAAATATTACGATCTAACTGTAATTCCATATTACCAGTTCCTTTAAATTCTTCAAAGATTACCTCATCCATTTTAGATCCAGTTTCAGTAAGTGCGGTAGCAATAATGGTTAAGGATCCACCGCCTTCAATATTACGTGCTGCACCAAAGAAACGTTTAGGCTTATGTAACGCATTTGCATCCACACCACCTGATAGTACTTTACCACTAGCTGGTTGTACAGTGTTATAAGCTCTTGCAAGACGGGTAATAGAATCCAGTAAAATAACTACGTCATGTCCACACTCTACCATGCGCTTTGCTTTTTCCAAGACGATATTGGCCACTTTAACATGGTCATGTGCTTCTTTATCAAAAGTCGATGCAATTACTTCACCGTCTACATTACGTTGCATATCGGTTACTTCCTCTGGACGTTCATCAATTAATAAAACAAGTTGATATACTTCTGGGTTATTTGCAGCAATGGCATTAGCGATGTCTTTTAATAACATCGTTTTTCCTGTTTTAGGTTGTGCTACAATCATTCCACGTTGACCTTTACCGATAGGGGCAAAAAGATCCATTATGCGAGTAGAGAGTGAGGATTGACGATCTGCAATATTAAATTTCTCATCTGGAAATAAAGGAGTCAAATGTTCAAAAGAAACTCTATCTCTAACTACACTAGGATCTAGTCCGTTAATCTTGATGATTTTGATAAGAGGAAAATATTTTTCTCCTTCTTTAGGTGGTCGCACCATTCCTAGTACCGTATCACCGGTTTTAAGTCCGAAAAGGCGCACCTGTGACTGCGAGACATAAATATCATCTGGTGATGCTAGGTAATTATAATCGCTGCTGCGCAAGAACCCATACCCATCTGGCATCATGTCTAGACATCCTTCACTTTCAATGATTCCATCAAACTCAAAGTCGGGATCGCGATAGCGATTACGGGTGTCTTTATTCCCTTTAGGTACGTTGTTTTGGTTATTGTTGCGCTGATTTTTATTACGGTTATTGCGATCATTTCTATCGTTACGATCATTATTTTGATCATTACGTTTATCGTTTTTATCGCTTTGTGCGTTTTTAATCTTTTTGTCATTTGAGCGGTCTGATTTCTCGTTACGATTATCATTCTGCTTTGTACGTGGTGTTCTAGGCTCTTTTTTAGGGGCTACCTCTTTTTTCTCTGAATCTTCTTTTTTAGAAGTTGTAGCGGTTTCTTTTACTTCTTCTTTCTTAGCAGCCGCTTTTCTAGGTCTAGGGTTAGGCTTGCGTTGTTGTTTAGGAGCTTCTTTTTTCTCTGATGTAGGTGCTTTGTCTGATGCAGTAGGTGTTGTCACTACATCTAGTTTTTTTACTACATCTGGATTTGCGGCTTGCAGATCTAGAATTTTGTATACTAGGTCTAATTTTCTGAGCTGCTTGTATTTAGGTACGTTAAGTCCTTTAGCTATTTCCTGTAATTCAGGTAGCTTTTTTGATTTTAAATCAGCGATTTGAAACATAAATTATAATGTGTGAGATATATCATTCTATAGATAAACCGAAAGAATAAGAAATTATTTAGGGGTTAGTTAACCTAGTAAGAGATGGTTAACTGTTCGGTATTACAATAATACATATAAATATTAATATGAGCTATGCTTTTTTAAGGATATATATTATTTTTGGCATCAGTTAAGTAAAGTGAATAGCCTACTTTAAATTTATGATTCAACGTATTCAAACTATATATTTATTAATTGCCGCAGCTATTTCTGGTGGTCTTATATTTATAGTAAGTTTATGGATAGATGGAGAAGGTAATGAAGTAGTGGCAATGGATGAGTCCAGTTATTTTGGTGCTTTTGTTGCTAGTGCATTATTATCATTAGTAGCTATTTTTATTTATAATAACAGAAAGTTACAAACGGTAATCAACCGTCTTAATATTTTATTGAACCTTATTTTGCTAGGAGTTTTCGTTTATCGATCGCTAACTATGTCTGGAGAAACGGCGGTTTCTGAGAAAGGCATTGGGATGCTTTTACCTATCATATCTATCGTTTTTTTAGTTCTGGCTAACAGAGCTATTCGTAGGGATGAGCAACTCGTAAAATCTGCAGATCGTTTTCGTTAAACACTGTATCTTAGTTTATTTAGTGAAAAACCTGCGAGGCGCCACCTTGCAGGTTTTTGTTTTTACGCTTTCGCGAAAGCGTTATTGTTAAGTCCATTAAGTCTACTTTCTAGCGATCCTTCTCAATTAATTCTAGATTTGAAATCTTGCCTTCATTGATTTCAAACCTTAACATTGTGCGTTTTTTATGAAAACCGTGCATGCCTATGGCGCCTGGATTCATGTGAAGACAATTGATTTTTTTATCGTTGACTACTTTAAGAATATGTGAGTGACCGCAAATAAAAATATCTGGTGGATTGTTAAATATTTCTGGTTTAACTCGTTGATTGTACCTGCCGGGATAACCGCCTATGTGTGTTATCCATATATCCATCCCTTCACATATAAAACGATTGTTTTCTGGAAATTGCATTCTTGCTTTATCATCGTCAATATTACCCCACACGGCACGTAGTGGCTTGATAGCAGCTATTTGGTCAGTGACCTTTAAATCTCCTATATCGCCAGCATGCCATACTTCATCGGCTTGATGAATATACTTAATGATAAAGTTATCGATATGACTATGTGTGTCTGAAAGTAATAGAATTTTCATAGTTCAAAGATAGTAAGTGATCGTTGATAGATGGTATTTAAAATGGGTGTTAAGTGTTGTTATTGAAGCATTGATTAATTGTTCTCTTGTTAAATCAGGTTTATAATCCCACTATATCCACTTATCTTTGTATTGATGCTAGAGAAGAGACGTTATTTTATAGAGTTGGCCTATGATGGAACAGCTTATCATGGGTGGCAACGACAGCCACAAAGTATATCTGTGCAAGAAGTTCTAGAAGATGGATTGTGTAAAATGCTAAGGGATAAAATTATTATCCAAGGAGCTGGTAGGACTGATGCTGGTGTGCATGCAGCTTTTATGGTAGCTCATTTTGATTATGCAGGAGAAATAGATTTAGAACATTTAGTATATAGATTGAATAGATGGTTGCCCGGCGATATTGCAGTTTATGAGGTAAAGCCCGTGGTAGAAAATGCGCATGCGCGATTCCATGCTTATAAAAGGTCTTATGAATATCATTTTTTACTGAGACCGGATCCATTTCAAGTCATGCAGGCTTATGTTCTCTTTAGAAAACCAGACTTTAAATTAATGCAGGAAGCGGCAGCTATATTACCAGAATACAAAGATTTTGAATGTTTTTCAAGATCTAATACTGATGTGAAAACATATATATGTGACCTATCTGAGGCTTATTTTGAATTTAAGGAGCATAAAGTAATATTTCATATCACTGCTAATCGATTTTTGCGTAATATGGTTAGGGCAGTAGTAGGAACATTACTAGATATAGGTTATGGTAAAAAAACCATAGATGACTTGCGAGATATCATTGCTTCAAAAAAACGTAGCAATGCGGGAGCAAGTGCTCCTGCAGGAGGATTATTTCTTACTAAAATTCATTATCCAGAGGAGTTATTTTTATGAAAAATGAAATTATCTTTCAAGAAAAACAACGATTTAATCAATGGTGGTTGTGGCTTGTGATTACTGGTTTAGTGATTGTGATGATTTCTCAGTTTAATTGGGATCAAGACTTAATAAGTCAATTCACTATTGATAAAGTTATGCCAAGTGTTATCATAGGTCTTATTTTGGTTTTATTTTTAAGCCTTCAAATGATTACCATAATAACTGATGAAATCATATCTATACGATACTTTCCATTTATAAAGAAAGTGTTTAAATGGTCTGAATTATCAAATGCACAAGTGATAGATTATGGTTTTGTAGGTGGATGGGGAATACGGTTATGGACTGTTTATGGTACTGTTTATAACGTTAAAGGTTCAAAAGGTCTACATGTTAAAATAGCTGGTAAGCAGTATGTTATCGGTACGCAAAAAGAAAAAGAATTGCAGTCTAAAATTGCACATTTATTAAAATAATTATGGCATCTACTACAGGTAATGCATTTAACTTCAAATTGTTTAAGAGATTGATCTCTTACACAAAACCCTACAGAGCTACTTATTACTTTGTTGCAATTTCTGCAATATTGCTGTCTGGTCTTGCTATTGCAATGCCGTATTTAATCAAAGTATTAATTGATGACTATATCATCCCTCAAGAATTAAGTGGTATTTACATAGTAATTTGTGTAATGGTCGCTGCATTGTTGTTAGAGGTGCTGTTACAATTCTCTTTCATATTTTATGCAAACTGGCTGGGGCAACAAGTTATTAGAGATTTAAGATTAAAGCTATTCAGTCATATGCTTAGTTTTAAGATGAAGTATTTTGATAAAAGTGCTGTAGGTAAATTAGTAACTAGAGCAGTTAGTGACATAGAGACTATAGCAAGTATTTTTTCACAAGGTTTATTTGTAATCATTTCAGACCTATTAAAAATGCTAGTAGTACTTGGTTTTATGGCTATTTCTAGTTGGCAGTTGACTTTAGTCTCTTTAATAGTAATGCCATTTATTTTATATGCCACTCGTGTTTTTCAAAAAGCTATGAAAAAAGCCTTTGAAGATGTGCGCAACCAAGTAAGTAACTTAAACTCTTTTGTGCAAGAACGGGTGACAGGAATGAAGATTGTTCAAATCTTTAATCGTGAAAAAGTAGAGTATCAACAATTTAAGGAAATCAATAATCGACACCGTAATGCATGGGTAAAGACAGTATGGTATAACTCTATATTTTTTCCGATTGCTGAAATGGCCTCTAGCATTACCATTGCTTTAATAGTTTTTCTAGGTTTTAAGTTAATGGTTTCTAGTGATACATTAGAAGAAGCTAGTTTACAGATAGGTACTATTGTGATGTTTATACAACTCGCTCAAATGCTCTTCAGACCATTGCGTCAGATCGCAGATAAATTTAATACCTTACAAATGGGTATGGTAGCCGCAAATAGAGTATTTGGTATATTAGATACTGATTCTACTATTGAAAATACAGGAAATGTAAAGGCGTCACATCTTAAAGGTGAGATTGTTTTTGATGACGTTAAATTTAGTTATGTTGATGATGAGTTAGTCCTAAAAGGAATCAGCTTTAAGGTTGATCCTGGTAATACGGTAGCTATTGTAGGTGCCACTGGTGCTGGTAAATCAACTATCATTAATCTACTGTCTAGATTTTATGAAATTAATGATGGAGATATTTTAATAGATGGTGTTAATACAAAGGACTATGATTTGTATAGCTTGCGATCAGAAATAGCAGTGGTTCTTCAAGATGTTTTCTTATTTGCAGATACTATACTTAATAATATAACGCTCAACGAAGCTAGTATAACTGAGGATGACGTCATAAATGCAGCCAAGGAAATAGGTGTCCATAAATTTATTTCATCATTGCCAGGTGGTTACCACTACAATGTTAAAGAACGCGGTGTGATGTTGAGTTCTGGTCAACGACAATTAATTGCTTTTTTAAGAGCATATGTTTCTAATCCTAGTATTCTTGTACTTGATGAGGCAACTAGCTCTGTAGATGGTTATAGTGAGCAGTTGATACAAGAAGCTACAGAAAAGATAACAAAAAACCGCACCTCTATCGTGATTGCACACAGACTCGCTACCATTAAAAAAGCTGATAAAATTATTGTAATGGATGCAGGTCAAATTGTTGAAATTGGTTCGCATTTTGAGCTTCTTCAAAAAACAGATGGGTATTATAAGAATCTTTACGAGGTGCAGTTTGCACAAGAAGAGGTCGCATAATTTTAAATAGCTTGTTGTTAGTTCGCTTTCGCGAAAGCGAACTATTAAACAGCTATACCGGATTTATATATTTTTTATAAATAATAACACCTATAATGGTAAAAATCATGCCAGCCATAAAGGTGATTATAGCAAGAACTACTGAAACGATGATTGCGATAAGTGCTTTGAGAATAGCTTCTTGCCAGTTCAAATACATACATTTTTTATAGCAATACGTATTGTAAGCAAATAGCATAGGATAGGCCAGCATAGACCAGATCATCAATATATCAACGTCAATAAAACTTAATAATATAGAGATAGGTGTCGTAAAAATCACAAAATGGCTATAGGTGTACATATGAAAGACCAGATGCTCTGTAAAATTATATTGCCTATTGCGCCAGAAGGTAATGCGACCTATTAAGGCCAGAATAGGTAAAGTCATAAATACGATCAGACCTTGATACTTTGTAATAAAATCAAAGACATGTCCATTTATTTTATTAGTCTCGGCAATTTTTTCTTCTGTATAGCCTAAGGATCTATAGAATTCATCATTGTTAGCTAATCCAGCGGTAATATCTATATCAAATGTTTTAACAACATACATGTAGATACCACTCATAAAAATAGCTATAAATACATAGCGTATTGCATCCACATAATTCATACGAGCGCCTTTTATGTAGCCATTAATAACCTGATGTGGTTTAGTAAAAAGGTCTATAAAATTACGACCAAATTTAGTGTCTATTCCCAGATACATGTCTGCAAAATCTACACCTACATTGCGCATTGTTATACGTTTTTCAATCCATTTTGCACCGCAATCTGCGCAATATGATTTACCAGCATATACAAGACTGCCACAGTTTTTACAGTTGCGTTCCATTTAAGTTGATATTAATTCCTTCTAATAAATCAGGATAAAAAATCACTATTCCTGCGATAACTATTATCCCAATAATTAAGGTGATCACCGATTGTACAATAAAATATAAAAAGGTCATTAAAATAGTTTTCCAAACCGTTTTCCAAAATGATAATTTAAATATCCTTTTATAGTACCATCCTATCAATATAAAAGAGAAAACGGATAGAATTGAAGACATTTGAAAATAATTCATAGATGTCATAATTATAACGGGTGTCAATAAGACCGTTACTAGATTTATTAACCCAAATACATAACCAAATAATACAAGGTGTTCAACAAAATTATAAGATCTTTTATAAAAGGTTACCCAGCCGGTTAGTGCATAAAAAGGTATAAATATAGAGGTTAAGAGTCCCATATAATCATAGAGGTAGGACAGGTATTCTTGTGCATTTTTCTCATTTGAAGATATGTTGTCAAAGCCTAATAATTCTGGGTAGAAATTTTTAAGTACAAATATGTGTATTCCAAATAGTGTTAGACTAATAAAGAAGAAGTTAATCACATTTACGTACTTTTTACGTTGTCCTGTGATATAACCGTTAATAACATCTTCAGGATATTTAAATAGAGTTATGCAGGTTTTAATGAATACATTCTCTGTACCTAAATAACGCTCAGTAAACTCAGTAGTTATTTTACGAGGTGTAAGTCTGTAGTCCAACCATTGCGCACCACAATGTGGACAAAAGTTGAATTTATTTGAGTATCTAGTTGTGCAGTTTTTACATGTTTTCACTCAAGATGCTTTTTAATTCTTACAGATAGGTCTTCTAAATTTTCAAATGTTTCAAATTCTGCATTATTAATTAAAGAAATTTGACCGGTTTCTTCACTTACTGCAATAGCGATAGCGTTACTTCTTTCAGTAACACCTACCGCAGCTCTATGGCGCAAGCCAAAACGTTGCGGAATACTCCTATTATCTGATACTGGTAAGATAACTCGAGTGGCGGTAATGCGATTTCCTTCAATAATCATAGCACCATCGTGCAATGGTGAGTTTTTAAAGAAAATACTTTTAATAATAGATTTATTAACGATTATATCTTGTTCATCACCAGTGTTTTTTACAAAATCTAATGATCCATCTCTTTTAATTACTATTAATGCGCCTGTAAAAGTTTTAGACATTTCGTCACAAGCTTTAACTATTTGATCTACTGCAGTATGGTCTGTGTCTGCGTCATCTTTAAAAAAATGTAGCTGTTTTAAAAAACCCTTACGAGATGTGAAATTTGTTGAGCCCAGCATCAATAAGAATTTTCTAATTTCTTGTTGAAAAACAACAATTAATGCAAAAACGCCAGCGCCAGTAAAAGCTCCTAAAGCACGACTAAGTAACTCCATTTTAAGGGTCTCTGTAATACTATAAATAATGTAGATGATTACAATACCTATAAAAATATTTATCGCAGGTGTACCTTTCACCAGTCTATATAAATAAAAAGTCAGCGCTGCCACTAACAAAATATCTATAACGTCGAGAATTCTTAAATCTGGTAATTCCAATGGGATCGGTTTTTGTAAAAATAGAATTTAATTTGCTTCTATCATATGATAAAGCTTTATCACTTCCATAGCTTCATTTACGTCATGTACCCTTAGAATAGAAGCGCCTTGCTGTAGACATATCATATGTAGGGCACTGGTGCCATTTAATGCTTGTGTTGCCTTAATGTCTAGTGTTTTGTAAATCATCGATTTACGAGAAATTCCTGATAGAATAGGGACATTATGAAGCTTTACTAGACCTTGGTTTTGAAGTAAGTGATAATTTTGATTCACTGTTTTAGCAAATCCATATCCTGGATCAATTATAATATCATCAATTCCAGCTGCTCTTGCTGTAGCAATACGTTCGGAAAAATAAAAATTAATATCTTTTATAAGATTGTTATATTTATTTAATGATCTCATTGTTTGTGGTGTACCACGCATGTGCATCATTATATATGGTACTCGATGTTGAGCTACCGTTTCAATCATCTTTTCATCAATCATTCCAGCACTTATATCATTTACTATATTGACACCATGCTGTATTGCTTGATCTACCACTCGTGAGCGGAAGCTGTCTATACTAAGATTAAGATCTTTAAATTCCTTGATTAATATATCAATCATAGGAATTACGCGATTCAATTCTTCATCAACAGTGATATCCATTCCGTCTGGTCTGGAACTATAACCACCTATATCTATAAATGTAGCACCATCAGCTAACATTTTATTGACCTGTTGTAATAAATCAATATCAGATTTTAATTTTCCGCCATCATAGAAAGAATCAGGTGTGACATTAACTATACCCATCACATGTGGAGTGGATAGGTCTATTAAATGACCGTTACAATTGATGGTATGCATTAAATTATGGTTATTTGAAATTTAAAGCCGAAATTTACACAAAATTTTATCCGTTTATGTCCCAGACCAGCCAGCAATACGATGCCGTAATCACAACTTGCAGAGATCTATTCTCAAAGAAAATGAAAGATTATGGAAGTGCCTGGCGCATTTTAAGGTTACCATCACTAACAGATCAGATATTTATTAAAGCACAACGCATTAGAGGATTACAAACACTTGCAGAGTCTAAGGTAGATGAAGGTCAGGAAAGTGAATTTATAGGTATCATTAATTACTCTATTATGGCGCTAGTTCAACTAGAAAAAGGTGTCGTTGAACAACCGGACTTAACACTAGAGCAATCGCTAGAATTATACGATTATCATGTAGGAATAACTAAGCAGTTGATGATGGATAAAAATCACGATTATGGTGAAGCATGGCGTGATATGAGAGTGAGCTCGCTTACTGATTTAATTCTTCAAAAACTCTTGAGAGTAAAGCAAATTGAGGATAATGAAGGTAAAACTATCGTGTCTGAAGGTCTAGATGCAAATTACCAAGACATGATTAATTATGCCGTATTTGCTATGATTCACTTAGGAGCAAAATAATCTCAAGACTTAATTATAAACCCTTCATCAATAGATAAGTACTAGCGGTAAATTAAAATCTTGCTAGTGTATTTTAAATTATTTCCATTTAATACCGCAGCCCATACTAGGCTTTTGGATCATAGGAACTTTTTTATTGCCCATTATAGCATCCATTGCCTCACGTAAAGAGCGTCCTGTTAAAGGTATACCATTGCCTGGTCTAGAATCGTCTAATTGACCACGGTAGACCAGATAATCTTCACTATCAAATAGGTAAAAATCTGGTGTGCACGCCGCAGCATAAGCTTTGGCAATCTCTTGACTTTCATCAAATAAATATGGAAATGTGTAGTCGTTATCCATGGCTGTCTTATACATTAAGTCAGGTGAGTCTTGTGGATACTTTACAATATCATTGCTAGAAATGGCTACAAAGCCAAATCCCAATATTCTATAGTCATTTGCCATTCTCACAATTTCTTCATTTACATGAATAACAAATGGGCAGTGATTGCATATAAACATTACCACAGTGCCTTTTTTACCTTTCACGTCATTAAATGACAGCGTATCACCACTAATGGTGTCTAATAAGTGAAACTGTGGCGCTTTAGTATTTAAGGGCAGCATTGTAGAAGGTGTGAGTGCCATTTAATTTTTTATAATTAGTAGTAAAAAGTTCAATTTCGTTACGCTTTCGCGGGAGCGATTCTCAACTTCATATGTAAAATTCAATACTTAAAGTTTTTTAAACCTGTAAGGAATGGTCTAATTTTTTTTAAATTTAAAATAAAAAGATGAAAAAAGGATATGACACAGTAACGGAAGCCATTGAAGATTTACAATCTAAGGGATACACCATCGATTTTGATCTAGTAGAGGATGGAGTCCATTCCAAGCATTTGAAGAAAGAATGGAAAGCAGGAGAAATAGAGGTGAAAGAATTCTACAGATTTGAAGGAATGACTAATCCTGGTGATAACATGATCTTATATGCACTTGAGTGTGCAGATGGTGAAAAAGGTATATTGCTAGACGCTTATGGAGCAGATGTAGCTATATCTCGTGAAATGATTGAAAAGCTAAGAATGCATTAATGGAGATCTCTTGGAGTGATTTTGAAAAGATAGATATGCGAGTAGGTACCGTGCTTACCGCCAGTGATTTTCCAGAGGCAAAAAATGCTGCATATCAATTACAGATCGACTTTGGTCCTATGGGAACTAGAAAAACTAGTGCGCAAATAACTAAGCGTTATGATAAAAAAGAATTGATAGGAAAACAGGTTATTGCCATTATCAATTTTCCAAAAAAACAAATAGCAAATTTCATGAGTGAATGCCTTGTGTTAGGAGTAGTAGGAGATAATAAAGACGTGATACTTTTACAGCCTAGTGATACTGCTTGCAATGGTGATAGAGTAGGTTAGCTAGCCCTACCAGATGGAAAGGAATAGTTCAAAATAAAAGCAGCTCTTAATTAAGAGCTGCTTTTTTATTTTAAGAGATTAATTCACCGTATAACGGAAACGTTCAATTTCACCTCTAGAGTTTTTCATTTGTATTAATAAGGTCTCGTTAGGCACTACATCTCGTAAGACAGCTTGTATATCATCGATATCAGCGACATCTGTATCATTTACTTTTGTAACAATATAGTCGCTAAGGTTATAACGAGATAATTTCCCTATTGTTTTTGTGATTTTCACACCTTCTTTAACGTTAAAAACTTTCTTTTCCTCACTTGTAAGATTACGTAATTCCATTTCTATTTGAGGAATCGTGACCGTATTATTTCTTGAAATTGTTATAGGTATATTGATGAGGTTATTTTTTCTAATGACTTCAGCATTCACAATATCGCCTGGGTTTTTAGTTTTGATATACCCAGATAATTCAGAGAATTTACTGATTTTAACTCCATCTAACGATGTTATAACATCACCTTTTCTAAGATCGCTTTTAGCAGCACCACTATCTTCTACGATTTCTGCTACATAGATTCCTTCAGTGGAGTTAAGGCCAAATTCCTTAGAGTTTGTCCCATTTAAATCAGTTCCTCTTATGCCCAACATACCTTTCTGTACAAAACCAAACTCCATAAAATCCTCTATGATTTTACGAGCATTATTAGACGGCACTGCAAATGAGTAACCTATATAAGAACCTGTTTGAGATTTAATTGCTGTGTTGATACCTATTAATTCACCGCGCGTGTTTACTAACGCACCACCAGAATTACCTGGGTTTACAGCAGCATCAGTTTGTATAAAGGATTGAATGTTCTGATCTCTTGATTCGAGATCACGACCTTTAGCACTTATTATCCCAGCAGTTACTGTGCTAGTTAAATTAAATGGGTTACCTACAGCTAGGACCCATTCACCGATTTTTGCATTGTTTGAATCGCCAAAAGGAACAAACGGTAAATCTTCATCTGTTTCAATCTTTATCAATGCAATATCACTTTCTTCATCGGCACCTATAAGCTCAGCTTTATAGGATTGATTATTATTTAAAGTCACCTGTAAGTGATTAGAATTTTTAATCACATGATTATTAGTGATAATATAACCATCTGGTGTAATGATTACACCGCTACCAGTACCTATAGCTTCACGATATGGAGTGCGTCCTGCCCATACATCAGCCATGGACATAGGTGCTCTCGCTACAGTTTTGTTAATAACGTGAACTACTGAATGTACTGTTTTTTCTGCTGCTTCAGTAAAATCTACACCAGCAATAGAAGTGTTGCCAGTATAAGAAACAGGAGTTACTGGTAATGGACTTTCCACCACAGCCGGTTGGGTGATGATATGGTTGCTAGAGTCTTCATTCTGTACCAGCTGGTAACCGCCTAATGCGACTATTCCACCTAGAATAGCCATTCCTAGAGATTTGATAATTGTTTTCATTTGCTTTCTTTTTCTATTATGACTTAATAACTTAAAATTAGTTTAGTGATTGTACAATACATATTAGTTTAACCTTATTTAACAGTTGTGAATAAGCTTTTTAACAAATCGTTTTTTTAAATAAATCATATACTTAGATACCTATATAATTAAGAAATTGCAGTCATAAGAGCTAGAAAAAAGTTTTCGCTTTACCTTTGCAGTTATGAGCCACATACACTTCTATAAATATCAAGGAACCGGTAACGACTTTGTCATGATTGATAATCGTGATCAATTATTTTCCAAAAACGATACCAAACTCATAGAGTTATTATGTGACCGTAAATTTGGCATAGGTGCAGATGGACTAATCTTATTAGAAAATCATCCTACGGCACATTTTAAAATGGTCTATTATAACGCAGATGGGCAAGAAAGTACCATGTGTGGTAATGGAGGAAGATGCCTTGTGCGATTTGCACAATTTCTAGAAATTATCAAAGACACAGCAACCTTTGAAGCAATAGATGGTATGCATCACGCTCGAGTTGTAGATGATATATCTATCAGTTTGCAAATGAGTGATGTCACAGAAATGAGGATAGAAAACACCTATGTGTATACAGATACAGGATCGCCACATCATGTTCAGCTTACTGAAAATTTGACAGAAATAGATGTTTATAAAGAAGGAAAGTACTTGCGAGATAATGTATATGGAAAAGCTGGTGCAAATATTAATTTTGTTCAGCTTCAAGATAGCAACACTTTTAAAGTACGTACTTATGAACGTGGAGTAGAGGATGAAACACTAAGTTGCGGTACTGGCGTCACAGCTGTTGCTATTGCTATGCACAAGACTAACCACACTGCGTCTAATGAGGTGACTTTAGAAACACCTGGTGGTGTTTTAAAAGTATCTTTTGAAGCTTGTGATACTGGATATGAAAATATATGGCTGACAGGTCCTGCACTGCAAGTATTTAAAGGAACCTTTACCGCATGATGTTGCAGTCCCAACATTGCTTCTTGAGAGCTGTAGATCCCGAGGATATGGAATTTATCTATAAATTAGAAAATAATTCTGAGTTATGGGAAGTGGGAAATACATGGACACCATTTTCAAAATATACCATAAGAGAATATCTAGAAAATGCACATCGTGATATCTATGAGGTTAAGCAATTGCGACTTGCCATTTGTAATTTAAAAGAAGAAATAATAGGTGTTGTGGATCTTTACGATTTTGATCCTTATCATAAACGTGCTGGTGTAGGAATCGTGATATCTCAACATGCTGATAGGCAAAAAGGTTATGCCTCTCAAGGATTACAGTTAATGATCGATTATGCTTTTAAACATTTAAGATTACACCAGTTATATGCCGGTGTTACTGAAGATAATGTGGCTAGTAGAAGATTGTTTGAGAAATTACGCTTTCGCGAAAGCGGAATAAAAAAAGACTGGATTGCCACAGAAACATCATATAAAAACGAAATCACCTACCAGCTTATCAATGAATAAATATAAAAACGTAATTGTAGGAGTAGCCCTAGTAGGACTGATAGCAATGTCAGTGTTTGCTTATAAAGTATACAGTACATTTTTTAGTGCAAACACTAATTTTGATACACAAACCTATGAAGTCTTTATTCCTTCTACTGCAGATTATAATGCTGCTTTTATGCTTGTAGCAGACGCTGTTGATGACAGAGACGCATTTCATGAAACAGCTGTCCGTAAAGGTTATAATTCAAACATAAAACCTGGTCGTTACATTCTAAAGAAAGGAATGAGTAATAATGATATTATCAATACGATACGCAGTCAAAACCAACCTGTTAAGGTGCGATTTAATAATCAAGAACGATTAGAAGATCTAGCCGGACGGCTAGCACAGCAGGTGGAACCAGATAGCCTCACTCTATTAAAAGTGATGAAAGATCCAGCATTTTTAAAAGAACATGGGTTTACAGAAGAAACTGCACTGACTATGTATATGCCTAATTCTTATGATTGCTACTGGAATACTAGTGCTGTAAAGCTGAGAGATAAAATGTTAAGTGCTTATGAGAATTTCTGGAACGAAGACAGACTTGCTAAAGCAAAAAAGATCGATCTCACACCTCAAGAAGTATATACACTTGCCAGTATAGTCCAGAAAGAAACAGCTAAAGCAGATGAACGTCCTAGAGTAGCTGGTGTTTACATGAATAGATTAAATAGAGGTATAAAGCTAGATGCAGACCCAACCGTTATTTATGCTAAAAAATTAAAGGAAAAAGACTTCAGTCAGACTATTAAACGTGTGTTATACGTTGATTTAACTATCGATTCTCCTTATAATACTTACAAATATTCTAGTTTACCACCTGGACCTATAGTAACACCAGACCTGAACGCTATCGACGCAGTTCTTAATTATGAGAAACATGGCTATTATTATTTTGTTGCTAATGTTGAAAATTTTGGATATCATAAGTTTGCTAAGACTTTAAGTCAACATAATGTAAATGCAGCTGCTTATCGCAGATGGGTGAGTAGGCAAGGAATAAATAGGTAAGTTGTTTCTTCAAGAAAAGCCATATTATTAACTGGTTTCTATTCAAAATATATAAAATTATCTTTAGTTAAGTTTTTGAAAATCTATGTGAAATACTGTGTATGATTTTGGTTTTCAAATATTTATGAGTCTGTTGGGACTAATTTAACATCTTAAAAATCCACAACCATTAATTAGTCGTAAATTTGCGCCGCGTTAAAGAAAGGGTGACAGTAACTTTCGAAAACAAAATTTATGAAATCACGTCATGTGTATTTGGTTGTTTTACCATTAGTGTTAATCTTCTGGTCTTTTAGTAATAACCACTTGAAATTAGATTCTGGTGTTTTTAAAACCAGTGATAATAATATCAATGAAGAGTTCTATGATGCAGATGCTTTTATAGGCCCTGTGACAAGCTCTAATTTATTTGATGTACGCTATTACTCTTTAGCGATTACACCACCAGATTCATTTTTAACCTTTAGAGAAGCTTTAGCTTTTAAGGAATCCCAAGGGAAATTTTGGAAAGTCAATAGTCTCGGTTATATGGGGAAATATCAATTTGGTATGACCACATTAGAAACTTTAGGCATTAGAGATTCTTTACAATTTTTGAGATCACCTAGACTACAAGAACGTGTTTTTATAAAAAACCTACGTTACAATCACGAGATTCTAGAGCCATATATTGAAAAATATGCCGGTAAAAAAGTAGGAGGAATTTACGTGACTGAAAGTGGTATTCTAGCTGCTGCGCACCTATCTGGTCCCGGTGGTGTAAAACGTTTCTTTAAAACTAAAGGTCGTAAGTCTAATCGTGATGCTTATGGTAGTTCTGTAAAGACGTATATGAAACGTTTTGGAGGTTATGACTTAAGTGAAGTTATCGATTATTAACGTCCATTCCGTTTTTACTAATGCTTTCCAGTTGGATTGATAGTGCTTTAGTAGACAACTGCACCTCTATAAGTGATAGAATAAGTGATATCATTAAAGCCAGTAAACTGATTCCGAAAACTAGATTTGCCCAAAAATCCAATTCTATATAAATTAAGAACATCGTGATTACCGCAAGTAAGAAACTTAAAATAGCAACGGCTTGCATATTTTTAATGATGGTCAGTCGCTTTCTTAATTTTTGAACTTGAATACGTATTTTATCTGATGGATTTTCTTCGTACTTAGCATATAGATTTCTTATTAACGCTGCAATCGCTAGATAACGTGCGTTATAAGCCAGCATGGTTAATGATATGGCTGGGAAGAGTAGGGCTGGTATGCTTAGGGATAATTCCAAAACTTGATTTTTAGTTAACTAATGATTACGTTATCAGACATTGAAAGTTTTATATCTACAGTGAATGAAGTCTTTAAATAAACACTGTGGTTAAGCTCTACTCCCAAAAATCGCACTACCTATCCTCACCATCGTGCTGCCTTCTTCTATCGCGATTTTATAATCGCCTGTCATTCCCATAGAAAGTGTTTTCAAATCGTGTGAATCACTAATCAGGTGATTGTCGTTGATATGATCTAGTAATGTTTTGAGACTTTTAAACTCTTTACGTACTTGTTCTTCATTATCTGTAAAAGTGGCCATGCCCATCAGTCCTGTGATGCGCACGTTTTTATAACCTGCAAAGGCATCACTGCTTAATAACTCGAGCAGTTCATTTTGATCAAAACCAAATTTTGTTTCCTCTTCAGCAATATGAATCTGTAAAAGACAATCGATGACTCTTTCGTTTTTTTCTGCTTGTTTGTTGATTTCCTTGAGTAATCGTGGTGAATCCACACTGTGAATTAAATGAACATAAGGCGCCATATATTTTACCTTATTGCGCTGTGTGTGACCTATCATGTGCCAGTAAATGTCCTTAGGTAGCGTTTCCCATTTTTCGGTCATTTCCTGAATTTTATTCTCGCCAAAGTGTCTTTGTCCAGCATCATAAGCTTCTTGCACATCGCTTATAGGTTTGGTTTTGCTTACGGCAACTAGAGTGGCTTTGGGTTCTATGCTTTCGCGAAAGCGTAATAAATGATCTTTTATGCTCATGATTCAAATTCGTAAATGGTAAGGCCGCTAGGTAACTTAGGTCTGATGTAAGTGCTTTTAGGTGGCATGATTAGAGACTCGTCTGCGATGGATTTCATTTGCTCTACTGTGGCTGGGAATAAACCAAAACCAACGGCAAATTCATTTTTATCTACTCGATCTTTAATGCGCAATAAATCTGTTTGTCCATAGCTATAAGCGATACGAGAATCGTTGCGCAAGTCCTCTATGCCTAATATAGGATTTAAGACCAAATCAAATAACATTTGAGTGTCCAGATCATCGAGTGGTGTTTCAATGTTATAAGTGTCTTTACGTAAATACAAACTGTAAAACTCGCCATCTAGATACATAGAGAAATGGTGTTTTTTTGATGGTTTGTACATCTCCAGACCACGATTCTGTATGCGGAATTTCATATCCAGTTGCATGAGAAAAGCTTCTTTACTCAAACCGTTTAGATCTTTAATGAGTCTATTAAATTCATAGATACGCAACTGACTTTGAGCGATGAGGTAGCTCATAAAGTGATTATAGCTGTCGTGCTTTTCTCCCATCTCACTAGCGAGTAGGGAAGAACTGGCACTACGATGGTGACCATCTGCAATATAGATGTGTGGCATGGCTGCAAATTGCTGTTGCAATAACTCTATATGATGGATGTCTTTTATCACCCATAGTTTATGACAACTGCGATCTGTGGTGACAAAATCATAGACAGGTCTTTGCTTTTTTTCATGGTCAATTACTTCATCAATAACGTGGTCATCTGGATAGGTGAGTAGTACAGGCTCTGCATTAAAGCCTACTGTTTTTAAGTAGTCTTTAAATAACTTTTCTCGTTGTTCTAAAGTGTCTTCATGCTTTTTAATCTTTCCATTATCATAGTCTGATGTAGCAGTTCCGGCTATGATGCCTGTGTATGAGTGTACTGCATCTGACCTTTCATAGATGTAAAATACAGGCGACTTATCTTGAACAAGGTATTGTTCTTCCTTAAATTCTAGATACCGATTGCGCACTAGATTAAATCGCTCTTCTCCTTTAAGGCTATTACTGAATTTATAACCAGGATTGAGAATGTGCAAAAAGCTAAAGGGATTATATTTTAAAATCGCCTCTAGCTCTGTGTCACTATAATCTTGATAGGTGCGCGATATGACGTGTGACGCCATATGCGGTGCTGCTCTTACTCCTTTAAAAGGTTTTATGATGGGCATTTAAAAATCCTATTTAAAACTAGCACTCACTTTCTCTGCTTTTCTGGATTCTGAATAGTCATAAAAACCTTCTCCAGATTTCACACCTTTTTTGCCTGCCATGACCATATTTACTAATAATGGACATGGAGCATATTTAGGGTTTTTGAACCCATCGTGCATTACATTAAGAATAGAAAGACAAACGTCTAGTCCTATAAAATCTGCTAGTTGTAATGGTCCCATAGGATGTGCCATACCTAATTTCATTACCGTGTCGATTTCTTGTACACCTGCAACGCCATTATATAAGGTTTCAATAGCCTCATTAATCATAGGCATTAAAATACGGTTTGCTACAAATCCAGGATAATCATTTACTTCAGTAGGTGTTTTACCTAGTTGTTTTGATAACTCCATGATGGTTGTAGTCACCTCATCACTAGTAGAATAACCTCTTATGATTTCTACCAGTTTCATAATAGGCACTGGATTCATAAAATGCATTCCTATAACTTTCTCTGGACGTTTAGTAACAGACGCTATTTGAGTAATAGAAATAGATGAAGTGTTAGTCGATAGAATACAATCTGCCGGAGCAAATTCATCCATCTGTCCAAATATTTTTAGTTTAAGATCTACATTTTCTGTAGCTGCTTCTACTATTAAGTCTGCTTTTTCAACACCAGATTTTAAATCTGTAAATGTTGAGATATTACTTAAAGTTTCGTTTTTATCAGCTTCTGTAATTTTTTCTTTTGCAATCATACGATCTAGGTTCTTTGAGATGGTACCTAAACCACGATCAATATTTTCTTGAGAAATATCGACTAGCGAAACATTAAATCCAGATTGTGCAAATGTGTGTGCAATACCATTACCCATGGTTCCTGCGCCTATTACGGTTATATTTTTCATTGTTATAGCTGTTTATTTTTTAATAATTTGTTACCATATTCTTTTAAAATGGAAGCGATAGCAATAAAACTATCATAAGCTTCCTGACTATTAAAATCAGTATTTAAAAAGGTGATTTGACCTATATTAGTTTTAGGATTAAAATACATTAAGGTAGAAACACCTGGATCACCACCAGAGTGACCTATGCCATCTCTTTCATAGGTGATAAACATTCCTTTATTAAAACCTTTCTGAAAGGCGGCCATTGATTTTTCTGTTTTAAACATCGATTCATTCAGTTGCTTTTTATAGAACTGTACATAAGTGGACGTTTTTAATAAAGTTCCCTTACCATTATATCCATTAATAAGTTCAGTAAGAATTATTCCTAAATCGTTAGGTGTGGTATATAAACCACCATCTGCAAATGTGATCAATCGATACACAGGATAACGCAGTTCTAGCGTGCTGTATAAAGAGCTACGTTGACGCGAGTCTAGGTCTGCAACATTCCAAGAGGTATTTTTTAAACCTAAAGGGTCAATAATGTGCTTTTTAGAATAGCTCTTGAAATCTTCACCAACTGCTCTTTCAATAATGTAAGCCGTTAATCCTGCCGCTATATTTGAGTAAGAATATGCTGTACCTGGTGCATAATCACTATAGATATATGAAGTAAGTGCCGTATCTGTGGTCGTTAAACCATTTTTTAAAAAGTCTTGTAGAGATAAAGCTTCCTTGTCCGTCTGAAAATATTTTAATTCTTCTTGATCAATTTTAGGATTATCTACAGCGTCATCTTCAAGATTGATATAGCTTAAGTCATAATAATCACCGTCTAAAATACTACTTGTGTGTGAGGTTAGATGTCTTACTAAAATAGGATCATCTGGATATTGAGGATTACGTACATTAAAATCAAGATAATTGTTAATATCATCATCCAGATTGATGTGTCCGTCTTCGACCGCTTTAGCAAGAGTTAATCCCAAGATTACTTTTGAGATTGAAGCGATGTTTTGAATGGTGTTTTCTGTATAATCTGCTCTTATTTTGCGATCTAGATATCCATATCCTTCTTGAAAAACAGGTCCTTTTTCATTAACTATAGAAACACCTATACCATGAAATTGTTTCAGTTGGTGTATGCTATCTAATTTTTTATCCAGTTCTACTTCAACAGCTTTTACAATGATATTTTCATCTGTAGCTGTAGTATCAGCGTTTTTGCAGCTGCTCAAACCACATAAAATCATTAAGCTAACTAGAAGTTTGTAATTCATTACAGTGATTTAAATTCCTTAATGATTTTTAAGGCTACATCTAGTGCCGCTGTTCCATCTTCTAGATTTACCACTGGTCTGGTATCATTTTCTATAGCGTCTGCAAATGTCTCTAGTTCATCGAGTATGGCATTATTATCTGCCACATCAGGATTGTCAAAATAGATTTGTTTTTTCTCGCCTTCGGCATTTTTAAGAATCATATCAAAATCTCCTGGAACTTCAGGAGCATCTTTCATGCGCACCACTTCTACAGCCTTAGTTAAAAAATCAACAGATATGTAAGCATCACGCTGGAAAAAACGTGCCTTACGCATTTTCTTAAGACTGATACGACTAGCCGTTAGATTTGCAACACAACCATTTTCAAATTCTATACGAGCATTGGCAATGTCCGGAGTTTTAGAAATTACAGAAACACCACTTGCGCTTACAGATTTTACAGGGCTTTTTACCACACTTAATATGGCATCAATATCGTGTATCATTAAATCCAGCACCACACTTACATCCGTACCACGTGGATTAAACTCTGCCAGGCGATGAGTTTCTATAAACATAGGATTATCAAATCGATCCACTACTGATCTAAATGCAGGATTGAAACGTTCTACCTGACCTACTTGACCTTTTACATTACGCTTTCGCGAAAGCGCAATTAAATCATTTGCCTCTTCTACAGTAACCGTTATAGGTTTCTCAACAAATAAGTGCTTGCCAGCCTCGAGTACTTTCATTCCACTCTCGTGGTGGTAAGAAGTAGGAGTGACCACATCTATCATATCACAGGCCGCGATAAGTGCGTCGATGTCTGAAAAATATTTGTAACCAAACTCTGCCTCAATGGATGCTGCATACTCGGGATTTGCATCATAAAATCCTATTAATTCATAACGCTCACTTTGTTCTAGAAGTCTTAAGTGAATTTTTCCGAGGTGTCCAGCACCTAGCACGCCAGCTTTAAGCATAGTTTATGTGTTTTCCACAAAAATAAGGATTAGCGAGCAGAAAATTATCTTAAATCTTTTTGATAAAAGTGCTGTACTTTTTAAGCAGTCATTATAAATTAGCGGTATCAAAGACGACTTCATACATAAAGGTAAAAGACGACAGCTCGTTGAGTTGATGCGTGAGAAAGGAATCAAGGACCAGCGTGTGCTGGATGCCATGAATAAAGTGCCACGTCATGTTTTTTTGGACAGTTCTTTTCTAGAGCATGCTTATCAAAATAAAGCTTTTCCTATAGGTGCAGATCAGACCATATCACATCCTTATACAGTGGCTTTTCAAAGTGAACTATTACAAGTAAAACCCAATGATAAGGTATTAGAAATAGGAACAGGTAGTGGTTATCAATGTGCTGTACTTCTAGAAATGGGTGCACAGGTTTATACTATTGAACGACAAAATGAATTGTATAAAAAGACCAATTTGATCTTCAGAAAATTAAATTACAGGCCTAAAAGATATTTCTTTGGCGATGGATACAAAGGCATGCCAGAAGATGCACCTTTTGATTCTATTATCGTTACATGCGGCGCGCCTTATATTCCTCAAACTTTATTAGGTCAACTTAAGATAGGTGGTCGCATGGTCATACCAGTAGGTGATGATCCACAAATCATGACTTTATTAATTAGAGAATCTGCGACACAATTTTCTAAGGAGACTTTTGGTGAGTTCAGGTTTGTTCCATTTTTAGATGGGAAACAATAAAAGTTAATCTCGAGTAGTTTTATAGAAGGAGTTAGCTTTTTCAATAAAACATTTTTCTAATTCCTACAAAAATAAATACCATCATAGTATAACTTAAAAAGAAGGGAAGAATCAAGGCTTTAAATCCTAGGACTAGCATCACTGAGATTATCAATAATTGAAATCCTAACCCAAACGTGGATACACTGGTCATAAACCATTTAGGTAGTGGTTTGCCAAAACCTGCTCTAGGATCCAATGCATATATCATTTTATCAAAGATGCCATAAAGAAATTTATAGAGCTTAAATAAAATATCAACTTGTCGTTGCGATTCACCATGTAATGCGACAGGTGTTTTATTTTCAAATACACGACTAGTCCTATCTCCATTAAACTTATTGCGCAGGATGACATAATAATAATTGTACAAGGTGCCTTGTAATTGCAGACCTATAAAGGCTAAAATACAAACCCATAAACTTGTGTTTGTAACGTACCATAAGGATAGAAAGATGATAGCGTTTAATAAGATATCTGCCACAGAATCTAGATAGCGACCAGTATATGATGGTTTTTGTTTTACACGTGCAAGTTCGCCATCTGCGGCATCTAGTATAGATTTAAAAATTAGAAAAAAGCCTGCAAACCAATAGTAATCGGTTAAAATGCAATAAACACCTATCAGGCCAGATATGATAAAACCTATCGTTACATGGACTGGTGTAGCTGCGGTATGTTTTAAAGAATGAGCTATGATTTTTGCAATCGGTCGTCCATAATCAGACAAGTCGATAAATTTATGCTCTTGAGGAAGTTTGGACATGTAATGTCATAGAAAACAGTAATGTGGAATATACCAATTGTAATGAGCGCGAATATACGACCTAAACAGCGTTGTCTATCACTACTACTATAGCTTTGAGGTTTATAGTCTTTATGAAGTATCATAGTAACCTACCCAATGTAATAGAAAGCAATTTATCACTATCTAAATATCCTTACTTTTATACATTCCATTCTTAAGATATGAGGCATCTATTTTTCTTTGTACTAAGTTTACTTTTTCTTAGTTCTTGTAAAAGCTTACAGTATCGATTACCTGATGATGCTATATATTCCGCTTTCGCGAAAGCGGACTTACCGACCACCATATCGTATGTTAAGATAGATAGTATGGATTTAAAAGTACGTGTGCAAAGTGTCACGCAAACAAAAACCATTTATAATATAGTTTTCTTACATGGATCGCCTAGTTCCTTAACGGCATGGCAAGCTTATCTTAAAGACAGCTTACTGCATGGTACAGTCAACCTACATGCCGTAGATCGACCAGGATATGGTTATTCAGATTTTGGGAAAGAAATGACCTCTATTGATACACAAACTAAGGTTATAAGTGAGGTTATTGATCAATTAAATTTAGAAAATGTTATTGCGGTAGGTACTTCTTATGGCGGTCCTGTAGCTGCTAGATTACCTAAAGAAAATGATCAAATTAAAGCTGTTGTTATGGTATCGCCAGCCATAGATCCAGATCATGAAAAACGAGTATGGCAATCTGACTTTACACAATGGTGGTTAACACGCTGGCTGGTACCTACTGGTTATCGAGTTGCCGGTGATGAGAAAACGGTACATGCGCAAGAGCTAGCCGCTATAGAAAAAGATTGGTCACAAATTAATGTTCCTGTATTACACATTCATGGAGATAGTGATGAGCTCGTTCCTTATATCAATGTGGATTATAGTAAGACTGTTTTTTCAAATGTTGAGGTGATTACTATTCCAAATCTAGGTCACGAGATCGCCTGGAAAAGACCAGATCTAGTTATACCTTATTTACTAGAAATGGTTGAGCGCTTAAAAAAGCAGAGTAGATGATGGTATCATTGGTTTAAAATAATAGACTTATTTAAGGTTGTTTTTTTAGGCTAGACTATATTTCCATTGAATACCGCTCAAACGGTCGTGGTATTCAATGGCTTCATTGGTGCGTACCTGACCAATTTCTTTTACTAGATGACAACTAGAAGATCGTTGAGATTTCACTTCATATTCGTTCAGCCAGTTGGTTAGTTCTTGTTGCTGTAAGGCTGTCCTATTTGGAAAAATGACTTTAATCTTTTTTAAATTGATGCGATGTGGTTTAGGCGTTAATCTTGCGCGATAACAGTTTTGTTTTCTACACAACCAACGGTATAAATGATCCGCATTAAAATCTCTCATCATGCGCTTTGATTCATAACTTCTAGGATCAAAATCTTTATTAGTGACTAATACACGATAACCTTTTGCGGTCTCATATATCCTGAATCCTAGTTGATGATATTCCTTTTTTTGTGCTGTTTTCTCAATCTTGCGCAGCATTAATTCTTTTTGAGAATAAGATTTCCTAAAGATAAGATCGCTTATAGATGATGAATATTGATCAATATCTATGAACATTAATTTTTTAGAATTTAATACCAGTGCACCATATCTATTTCTTGTAATAATATTGTCTTTGTTGATGATGTCAATAATTTCTTCTATGATGTCTGCTTCATAATCTCTATTTGTTACTAGCTCGCCGTTAATTCTTTTTTGGGCGTTGTTAAGTTTGAGAATGGCATCTTTAATGGCTTCATCCTTAGAAATATTAGAGCCTCCATAGGTAGTAGAGATTTGTTTAAATCCATTTATAGAGAGTTCTTTGGAATATGCAATCCAATATTTGAAAATTCTCATAACTAAAAATTCAAGTCACCTAGTACATAGGCGAGTAAAATGGATAATCCTATAATGATAACTAGTCCTATGACCACAGAAGCCCATGATGTGCCACCTTTCTTTATGATAAGTTCTTTTAATGCAGTAGGGTCTTGAAATTGCTCATTCAATTTCTGAATTTCTCTTTCGGCATGTTTGAGATAAAAGTAGTTTGACGTAAAACCTATGGCTAGGGAATAGAAAATTCTAATCGCTATATCCACCGCGCCATTATCGCCTACCAGATTAAAAGTAACCTCTGACTCAATAAGGATGATGGCAAATAAAATACCTGCTTCACGATACATTTTTCTATAAAGTAGCCAAGTGATACCAAATAAAAATGCGTAGAAATTAAAAGATAAAACACTACCGTTTTTTAAGCTTTCCCATTTCTCTAAATAATAAGCTCGATTCTCACCTACAAAGGCGGCTAATTCCCAGTTGGTTTCTGTGTCTGTATTTAAAGAGTCGTTCATAATTTAAATCTATTAATTTTTTGAATCGCGGTATGATTTCGTTTCTATAATACTACCATTCTGGTCATATGTTTTCCAAACGCCTGTTTTTTCAAAGTTTGTTTTAGTACCTTCTTTGTATAGGCTACCGTTTTCATAATACTGTTTGTATACGCCTTCTTCAATACCTATTTTAAATTCTTTCTCGCATTGTAGTACGCCAGTATCATAGTAATAATTCCATATACCATGGTTTTTACCATTAATCAGTTTTCCAGTACTACTTATTTGACCATTTTTAAAATATTCTGTTTTATTACCATTAGCCTGATTGTTGACATAATTTTCAATTAAAGATAATTCGCCGCTGTCGTAATAACTTTCCCATTTACCAGTACTGTTACCATTATTATCGAAATGTTTGAGATATTTAAGTTGATGGTTGTCTTTAAAATAGCTTTTCCAAGTACCAATTTTTACACCTTGCTTAAAATCGCCTTCCATGTAAAGTTCTTGCGAGTACAGTGTTTTTTGAAAACCATCTAAAACATCATCTTTAAAATTTTGAATTGATTTTTCGTCTCCATTTTCAAGATAAGAAATCCATGTACCCATTTTTTTATCGTGCAGTAATTGCCCTTTTGTTTTAAGGTTTCCTGAAGGATAATAATCTGTAAAGGGTATAGGAGTAATAGTCTCTACTGTTTTTAATTCTTGAGATTCTTTTAATGCTGTACTAGAATCTTTGCACTGTATAAGTATAACACATATTAAAACACCTTTTAATATTGATACAAGTCTATTAATAAAGCGCATAGAAGAGTGATTGTAGTATTGATTTAATGAATAAATGTAAAATTAATTTCTTGCTAATATACTGTCACAGTTAATATTAATATTCTTCTTTTAGAGTAAGGTCTACAAATAATTCAAGATTCAACAATTAGGAAAATTATCTTGCATCTAGTTTTAATAGGTATTCTGTCAATTTAATTTTAGCATCTGTTTTTGCTTTAAAATCACCATCATTAGTTCCTCCATAATTGTAAGTATATGTTTTACCGTTAATATTTAATGTTCCTAATCTGTTTTCTGATTTCTGTTCTGGAATATTAGATATTAGATGTCCAGCATTTTTATATTTTACATTTTGCAATTTAAAGTTAAAATGGTGTTTTTTTAATCGCTCCTCAATTCTATGAGCCATTTTAGCAGATGGCCATACCTGATCGTCTAAGCCAGAAAATAGAAGTACGTGTCCATTAATTTGCTCTACTTTAATGGCGGCATTATCTGCTATATCTGATTTTAGTAATCCTTCTTCCCAATAGTTTAAAAATGTAATTTGATTAGTGTTATTTCCTTTGATCTTTTTCATAGGAATATAAGGAACTTCAATTCCTTGATAGGTCCAACTAGGTTTAATAGTATCAGAATTATAAGGTAAAACAGTATTAGACCATGATACAGAACTAGGAGCATAAGCAATTACACCGCTAATAATTTCTGGATATGTAGAGGCAATTAATAAAGCTAATTCTGCATTTCTAGAAGTGCCCATGACCACAATCTTTTCTGGATTCACAGATTTTTGTTGTGCTAGCCATAGGATTGCATTTTCAAAATACTCTAATTTAATTTCTTCAGGTAATTGAGGTAAATTCTCTTTACCTGAATATGGTAATGATAGCCCTACTAGATCTTTTTGAGCAAATTCTTGAGCCCAATAATCGCCCCAATCACCACCACCAATGAGGATTACAGCCGTTTTGTTCTCTATATTTTCTTTAGTAAAGTAATTGCCTTGAAAACCATTTTCATTTATATATTTTGATTTGATACCATTGAAAAGCGAATAATCAACTATAAGGTAACCCAGTATTAGTGTGATTAAGATTCCAATTAATATAATAAGCTTTTTCTTCAAAGTGGTTGTATTGCAGATTTATAGATTCATACCGTGTTAAGTCGATAGTGAATCTTTCTCTATTAAAATTTAGGTGAAGTTATCATAAAATAATTTGTAAAAAAAAAGCTCTAAACTTCTATCACTGGAAGATTAGAGCCGCAAAATCTTATGGTCTAAAAATGAGTTTTATCTTATTTGAACCCGATTTTTTTAAATGAACTATATAGAACTAACTAATAGCTGTTGACGGTAATTTTCTATTCTACTATGAGCAGTACCATCAATTAATAAAATAACTATTAACATAGCAATTGTAGTAATACTAATTGCCCGCCAAGTCGCTGAATTAATAAAAATGATAATTAAAGCGGCAGCTATAATTATAATGGGAATAGCTTTAAACACTATAGTATTATATTCCTTTAAAGTCTTATCAATTCTTTCTAATTCTGATTTTTTAAATACAATAGCATTTTCATAATAGGCTTTTTTAAATTCAACTATTCTTGATTTATTGGTGTAAAAGAGGCCTAGTCCTATAATGCTTAACATTATACCTGCTACCAGAGTTGGTAAGATATACGATTTTGCTAAATCCGTTTTTCCCAACTGCCAAAATCCAATACTTGCACTAATGAATAGTAGTCCGAATATTATAAAGAAACGCGTAGAGAAGACTTCAGATTTAGCCCATTCAGTGGCTAGTTTAAGTATGTCCATAATTAATTCATTTTATATTTTTCAATGTATTGTGAAGGACTAATTCCTTCTTTCTTTTTAAAGAGTCTGGAGAAGTAGTGCGGATATTCAAACCCTAGCTCATAAGCGACTTCAGCAATGGTCTTATGTGGTTGAAGTAATATGTCCTTAGCCTTGTCTATTAAGTTCAATTGTAAATGTTCTGTCGTGGTTTTACCAGTTTCTTTTTTTAAAGTATCACTTAGATAACGTTGAGAGACGTTCAATTTATTTGCAATTTGCTCTATTGTGGGAATACCATTCTCTGATAGTTTTCCTGATTCAAAATACATAGCCAATTGAAAATTAAATTTCTCTAGTAAATCATTAGACAGTTCTTTTCTGTTTAAAAATTGTCTTTCATAAAAACGGTTAGCATATTTAAGTAAAGTGCTTAATTGAGAAATAATGATTTCCTTGCTGAATTCGTCTTGATTATTTTGATACTCGATTTTGATATTATGAACGATTGACTCAATCTGTTTCTCTTCTTTGGGAGATAGGTGTAGCGATTCATTAACTGAGTAGGAGAAGAAGTTATATTTTTTTATTTGGGTAGCTAATTCTGTACCTTTTAAAAAATCTTCATGAAAATTGATAGAAAATCCTTTCTGTTCAAAAATGACACTACTATCCCATTGTAACACTTGTCTAGGAGCTATAAAAATTAATGCACCATTTGTAAAATCATAGGAGGTTCTTCCATAATTTAAATCACCCTTAACAATTTTCTTTAAGCTAATGGAGTAACAATCATTTGTTATAGGCGGCGAGCTTTCTCTAGGACATGGAAGAAAGGATTCTTCTTGAGCTACGTATATACTAAACATAGGATGCTCTGGAAGTGGTAGTTCCATATATTGTAGAAATGACGAGAGTGTTTTAAAATGTTTCATAATACTAAGTTATAGATTCCATTGAAAATCTGTTGCTTTCTCAGAAATGATCCAAAGTTTTTGCATCACGGCTTTATCTTTTGCATGTGATTCTAAGTCACACTCACCTACAGGTCCGGTCCAGTAGTTGCGACCAGTAGGGCCATAAAAACCGTTTTGATCTAAATTAGGCTCTGTAGCACACATTAGTTCTGGATAAGAACCTTTTTCTGCAGATTGTACAAATGGAGATAATTTCATCATTTGCCAAATGAATCGGGTCATTAAACTTCCGCTGGTTTTAATTAATGAAGTTCTCGACGCACCTGGATGACATGCATAAACCTTAACATTTGATTTTCCGGCATTCTTAAGTCGATCTTGCAACTCATAAACAGACATAATCTGTGCTAGTTTACTTTGACTATAAACAGTATTGGGTTCATAGTTATCGTCCCAATTCATGTCATCAAACTTTATGGTTTTTATTCCCATTTTATATCCTTCACTACCTACAGTCACGATACGTCCGTTAGATTTATCGATTAAAGGAAAAAGCAATCCTTGTAATAAAAAGTTTCCGTAATGATTAACACCTAACTGACTTTCAAAACCGTCAACAGTAAGTACTTGTTTTGGGACTTGTGCAATAGCAGCATTACAAATCAATGCATCAATATGAGAAATTGTGGAGAGTACCTGTTCAGCAGTTTTTCTTACTGATGCTAATTGTGCTAAATCCATTTGAATATTAGATACTTCAATATGATTACCCAACTCATTTTTGAACTTAGCAATCGTGTCTTGAGCTTTAGTATTGTTACGATTTAGCATTACGACTTTAGCGTCTTTAGCAAGTAAAATCTTTGCGGCTTCAAAACCGGTACCGCTTGTAGTTCCTGTAATGATATATGTTTTACCTTTAAGGGAACCTATAATGTCTGGTGTCCAACCATTTTTACCAAATTGATTCTTGCTCATAATAATTTGTTATTATTCAATAAAATTTACAGTGCAAAATTAGCTTGACAATCATCTTTGTGACTTACACACATTTTCGAAATTGATATACTTTTTGGAGCATGATGAGATTGCAATAGGTGACACAGGTCATGTAAAAACATTTGCATTTGTTGATTAAAGCCTATAAAAAAGCTCTAAAATCCTGTGATAGAATTTTAGAGCTTTTTATGCTAAACGAAGTGTAAATAATTAATGATGATTAATCATAAATTCTGATAATTTCTCCATTACCTTTTCCATTAACACTTCTCACGTAACCATTAATTACCTTAGTCATAGGGATCGGATTGTGGCCTGGGAAATAGTCTTTATATTTATCATAAGCATCTTCCACCACTCCAGAGGAAACCACATTTACTCTGATTCCATTTTCTATTTCTAGAGCTACTGCTTTTACGAAGCTATGTATACCGCCATTTACCATCGCTGCACTGGTCGTTTTCACTACAGGATCATCTGCTAGAATTCCTGTAGATAAAGTGATAGAGCCATTGCTATTTAAGTAATCTTGACCTATACGGACCAGATTAACCTGCCCCATGAGTTTGCTTTTAAGACCTATGTAATAATCATCTTCTGTTAGGTCGTTGAATGGCGCCCATTTTGCTTCTCCTGCAATACAAATGATGGCATCTAATTTACCCAACTGATGAAACATGGTTTTAATTGATTTTGCATCAGCAATATCGACTGTTATATCACCATTAGAACGACCAGCGATAATGATTTCATTTTCATTTTGAAAGTGTGAAACTACTTTTTTTCCTATGGTACCATGACCACCTATAATCAATATTTTCATTTTCATTTTTTTAAGTGAGACAATTATTTTTATTGCATTTCTTTTTATTCTTCTTTTTTCTATTACCGGACCTATATATAGTTACTGTAGCATGATACTCCATATTAAATTAGTGGTAAATGGTGGTATTGCACTATAGTAATAGCAATTAGTTGCTATAAAAAGTCCACCTACTAAATTTAAATATTTTCCATAATCTAAAAACTTCTTATCCTCAATTAAAGTAAGGGCATAGGCTAGGATAATCAATCCAGATCCTGACCAGCCGATGATGTCAATTAAAATTTCCATGATTCGTTATATCTATATATGTCGATATGTCTTGTTAATTTTTTTATTTCAGAAATTTGATAAATTGTCCGATGGTGTTTTCATTTCGTTTGAGATACGACCACTTGCCGTGTCTTGTCGATATAAGTAATCCGCATTTTTCCATATTAGTTAAATACGTAGAAATGGTGGATTGCGATAGTCCTGCTTTTTCTTGAATATACGTAACGCAAACACCATCATTAAAATGTTTGAGTGTCTCATGTGGTGGAAAATTCTTTTCTGGTTCTTTCAACCATTCCATGATCTGAAATCGAGTCTCATTTGATAAACATTTTCCTATTTCAGTAGCTGTCTTAATATTCATGATGCAAACATATCTATAAATAGCGATATGTGAAAATGTTTTATACTTTATATAACATTTAATGGCTTTAAGTTTTGATCTTTATTCCTAGTTTTTCAATTCCAGATTTAGATTTTTTTGAAAAGAATATTTCTGTAGAATCATGATGTTGACCTGTACTTTTTGCTTTGATATTGATATGATGAGTTTTTAAAAACCTGTTCTAAACTGTCCGGATTATTGGTGAGTATTGAAAAGTCTCTTGTAGCATGAAATTCTACAACTCCTGTGCCTTGATAATATTCAAATTCATTTCTGAAATTTTCTAATAATGCTTTGTCACTTTCTGTCAGCCATGAAAAAGAGAGTGTATTATTTAATCTTTCGACTCCTTTTTCCTTCTTGCCGGCTAAAGTTTCTAACATTGCATAATTGATCAATAAATTCAAATCCTGCTGATTAACAACTACTGGAATTTGGGTCAGGTTCAAGGCTTTTTGATAACTTTCTATTGCTTTTTGACTTTGACCATTGTAGTCATAAAGTCCACCTTCTATATGATAGTAATCTGTTGATTCTCGTTCTTCTTCTGGGATTTGTTTTAAAACTTGAAAAGCTAGGTCTAAAGTATCTTTCTCAATATAAACACCTATTAATACATATCGTATAGCAGTATTGTTTTATCAATTTCTAACGCCTTTAGGTAGTTAACTTGTGTTTGATTTAAATGACCATTCATTCTATGGACTTGTGCTTTACGGATCAATTCAGAAACTTGTTTTTCTGCTGTGTCAGATAAGTTTCTCTTACAGCCAATAACTATTATAAATAAGAGTAATAGGTAAGTAATGTTTTTCATTTCTATAGAAGATCAATGTTTCTGTTAATTCAATTAAATATTGCTTTATATACTTAGTAATCAGATATTTTAATCTGACTTAGTGTTTTTCAATTCTAGTTGTTTGGATATCATTTGTGAGATAAAGATCCCTAATATTACAAATCCAGTAAAAAAGAAAAAGCCACTTTGAATATCAGAATCGTTAGTTGTTAGTATGCTCACTTTGGTTGATATCTTTTCTAGTTGGGATAATTGACTAGATATTATTCCTGTAAAACCTATATATGACATGAAAATAGCTACAACCATCACATCAGCCATAGACCATTTTCCGCTTTTAAAAACTAAGAAATTAATGATTAAGTTGTTTTTAAGTTTTTTGTAAAATAATACGAGTATAGTAGAAATGATTTTACATAAAGGAAATAAAACACTAAAGCTTAATACTAATAAACCGACAAAAAATATTTTCAAGTCACTATGAAATAACATCAAATTTGCCATTTCTAGAATGCTTTTACTTTTAAAGTATAAGACTTGATTTTTAAAAGATAAACTTTCACCTAATAAATCAAATTCCATTAATTCAATTCTCGCATCTATATCAATCATAGGTAGGGTAATACCTAGTGATAATAGAACTATAGCAATTGTAGAATAAGATATAATTTCAAATTTAGATGTATTCTTAAATTTTATAATCATAACTAATAAAATAACAAATAGAAATAAAATTAAATAATTGTTATGGTCTATTCGAGCTTCCATAGCTTCTCTCTTGCTATTAATAATAATAATGCAATCAGAAATATTCTTAGCATTATATTTAATATGAATACTATCATAAACGGAATAGTCCACTTTTTGAAAAGTTTTATCTGTATATTCATCTAGTTTTGAGATGATATATGCCTTTATCTTATCCTTATTTTCTTTCTCTTCTAAAAAATTTAAGACTTTGTCTGCGATACTTGGAATTTCTTCGTTGAGACGGGAGAAAACTGAAAATGTATCAGCACCAATGTTTTTATAAGAAATGCCAAATAAAGATTCTTTTCTGTTTTTCTCTTTAAAATTCTGTTCAAAATCTTTTATAACTATCTCTAAAAATTTAATAATTTTTTGCTTATTCTTTTCTCGATTTTTATCTGTTATTTCAAGTTCATCTATTTTTTTAGTAATTATGGTGGCGATTTTTTCCTTCCACACATCTACATTAAAAAGGCCATATTTTATATCTGATAACTCTGTAAGGTCAGCTTTTAAAATACGATTAGATTTTTCTAATTGATATATATTTAGGGAGGTTAAACTGATAACAATAAAAAGAATTATTACTGATATAGTTCTAAAGTAAGTTTTCATTTTATATGTTATTTGTGGATAGAGGTTTTAGAAGAATAAGCCTGAACTTTTACAAGTAATGTCTATTTAATCAATTTCAATTATTGATAAGTAAAATTACAGAAAATTCCTCTATTGATTAAAACAAAGCTCTTTACCACAGATGAAAAAAAAGACCCATACACAGGTATGAGTCCTTTACATAGAAGTTAATTATTACCACAAGGTGTTAGCGTCTAACTTTTCGCGCAAGCGGTATGTGTATTTTTGTATTATAGGCCAAAGTTAATACCTACCACAAAGGCCCCATAACTGCGACCGCTGGTGATGCTGTGTACATAGTCCACACGGAAAGGTCTGAACTTACCAAATCCTATATTATCGATTCCGGCACTGGCCTCAAAATAGGGTTTGCGGTCTGTAAACAGCGCTTTACCACTTAAGATGAGGTCATAGTTAAGCTTATTTAATCCTGGGATTTTACCTAGTATAAAGCCTTTAAAATCGTGTTGTAAGTGTACCTGTGCATAATCGCTGTTTGTACTGTAGTCATAGTAGTTCAATAGACCAAAACCATAAGGATTTAAGGCTTGTAACTTATAACGCAACCTGTTCCCATTAAAGTGCTGGTAGTCTATAAATGAGATACCATCACCATTAATAAAAGTACCACCGTTTACCCAGTAACTACTGCGTCCTACATTACCCATGTCAAAGGATTGATAAAGGCTTGCTCTAAACTGGTGATAGTCATAGTTGCTGTTGTCTGACGCGAGTGCACCTTCATAGTTAAGAGTAATGGTTGGGTATTTTTCGTTATTGATGTTATACTTCTGATCTGGATAGCTCTGGAATTTCTGTCCTGGACGTATGGTCAGTCCTAGACCTACTTTTACCATCTCGTGCTCATCTATTAAGGCGAGTCTACTGTTGTCCAGCTGTAATGGATTATTGCGTGTATAGTCTACGTCTGACTGTGAGAAGAAAACCTGGTCTGTTGTGTTGGTTAACGGCTGGCGTCTTTCATAACCTACATAAGCGTTTGCAAATAGTCCATTGATGAGTTCTTCACTATAGCTAGCTCGGGCATAATCGACTTCATAGAATTTGGCAAAATTGCGTTCAAACAGTAAGCTGGACAACGTGTTTTCCATCGTCGATATAGGATTGCTGTTATTGATTTGCTGTACAGCGGTACCACCAGAAAGTCGCAGGCTACGCCTGTTTGTTCTATTAAATCGATAATAGATGGATGCGTTGTAACGCACGCGATCATCAGAGAATCCGTAGTCTGCATCTACACTGGCATATAGGTATTTGTTATAATCCTCATCATATCCTTTTGAATAAAATAGTCCGGTACCTAGTACATAACCTTGTACCGTATTAAAACCTTTAAAGTCTGTGACACCTTTATAACCTATCGAACTGCGGTTATTTGAATTGCGATAAGTGTAACCGGTCAGTATATCTAGCAGGTCTAGTTTATTATTTACGGCATCAACACTATCTTTATATTTTGGGTCGTTGCGCACGGCAGATATGCTATCTTTCTTAACGTATTCATCAGTTTCGGCAACGGTAAGTGGTGTAGGACGTTTTGCATTCCAGTAGGTACTGTCCTTTTTGTTGGCACCATCTGCAAAGCTCAACACTTCTGGGCCAAAATATTTTTTATCAAATTGAGGCTTAAAGTCATAGTTAGTATAATTAGCTATAAAGCGACCATAACCTTTAAAGCCTAAAAAGGCAAATTGAAAATCGATAGACTGCGATCTTTTAATCCAGTCACCACTTGCTTCTTCATAGGTAAATGATTGATTAAAGACCAATTCTTCAATGATAGGCACATTGATATTCTCGCCACGAGTGGTTAGCTCTACACCGTAAATGGTCCAATCATCTTCTACAATATAAATCGTACCGTTAAAGGTATTGTCCTTAGGTCTGCGAGAGCTCACCTGTATTTTATTGATTAAAAAATTATTATCGTCATAAAAGGTACCTAGCAATTTATACTCATAGTATCCTAGTGCATAGTCTGCGATAGGCGATACGATACGATTATTTAAATCTATATTATTGTTATAGAAGTCAAAGTTGGCACTCTCGGCACTGTTAACAGAAAAACCATTATCATCGCCACTGACTTTACTGGCCACGATGCGTTCTTTAAAATTGTCTGGTGCGTCATAAGCTATTTCGCTCACGGTTTCAGATAGGTAAACGATACCGCTACGCGTTAAAGAATCTAGCGATCCATCTAGATCACCTATCTCCTCACCTAGGAATTTCTCTGGCACGTCATCCATGTACCAGAAACCACGCGAGTAAAAATCTGCCGTATAGCTCGAGAATTTTTTACGGTTAGCCTCTCTATTTTTGATCGCCTCTCGTATGATGCGGTAAGCAGGATCCTCGCCATTTGTGATTACCACAGCATCTAGCGTGGTGAGCTCTTCGGTAAGCGTTACATCTTTGGTAACAGCAGTACCATTAAAGACTATCTCAACTATTTGGGTTTTATAACCCAGCGACTTAAAAACCACGTTATAGGTTCCGTTTTCTGGAAACATAAGCGTGTATTGCCCACTATTGTTTGTCGTTGTACCTATGTAAGTGCCCTCAACATAAATAGAGGCAAAGGCGATAGGTTCTTTTTGATTATCATATAAAGTACCTGATAATTGCGCTTGCGCGAAAGCGAAACATAATAGCATTATCGCAAACAGAATATTTTTCATAGAAGAGTTATTTGGTGGTTGACCTACAAACGAATTTACAGCTCGTTTTGTATATAGACGAGACTTTTTTAAAATGGTTGTCTGAGATTTTATAAAAAAGAATGTTCATCTAAGCCTTTCATGGATAGTTTGAATCAGCATTACTTTAAAAAAGGCTTTAAACTTTTATGGCACTCTTATCTTGAGTGCCATAATATATGTATAGGTATTTTTTTAAATATAATTTTAATTCCCTTACATCTCCTCAGCAAAAAAAATAGCATTCATCAATAGCTTATTTGTTCCATACCAAAATGCTCTAAACTGTGTGTTGTCAGTAAAGCCTATGACATCACCACGCCCATAATTATTATGCTGAAAAGGAACCGTGTTTTTTAACGCTTCTAAATTCAGATCTGAGATATAACCACTCATTAAAGGGTTATCTGTATAACGAATCGGGTTTCTAAAAGAGTCTGAATGAGGTTCAATAAATAGTCGTGTGTTTCTAAACATAGGTAATTGATCATCTTTAAATCCAAATGCGATAGGATGTGAACGATCTAGTTGAGTTTCAAATATGGCGCCACCTATATTTTGTGCTCCATAAAAATCAGAACGTTGTTCAAAGGTGATGTCGTTTGCTGGATTATCGATACTTTTAAAAGTAAGCGGTAACAATTTAGAACTGCTCATCCATCTTAACGCACTGCGATAACCTATTAAAGTTCCACCAGCACGCGTCCATTCTTTAAGTTGATCCACGACTTCATTTTCTGGGCTACCATAGGTTGCCGAGACGATAATGGTGTTGTAACGCGATAAATCTTTACGATTAATGTCGTTGATGTCAATTTTAGTCACCATCATATTATAACGCTGGTCTAGTAAATGCCAGATCTCACCAGCATCATAAGGATTGATTCCGTCACCTATAAGTAAAGCAATTTTAGGGTGCGTTAAAGCTCTAAATTGACGTGATCCTAAATCGATACCTGTGGTGAGTCCAGATTGAACTCCATGAAATTCAACTCCATGATGTAAATATATATCGCCTAAATAGTCTGCAAATTCCCCAGAATCCCATTTTTGATTCTGAACTGGGATAAGAATAGTACCATAATCATAATCTTTGCCTTCAATAGAGAAATTTTCCATTGCGACTTTGGCTCTGATACCTTCTTCTAAAAGAATGTTTAAAATCATGGGTGTTTTATACTCGTTCCATGGCATTAAATACGCATAGTCAGAAACCGTGATCTTGCCAATTCCAGTTCTGACAGAAATTTTATCAGTGGCATCAGCCAAACTTGCATTTTCATCATAATCCATGTCAAAAGCTAGTGGGAAAGTCCAGGCACTTATATCATAAAACAAACTGTCTTGAAATGTGGTGCGCTTTTCAAACATAGCGTTGATTAATCGCGAGTTCTTTTGATTTTTAGGAACGATGTAGGCATAGTCCTTTTTGTAGGTTTTGCCATTTTTAGTGACATCGTTTTTCAGGGAACGCACTTCTATTTTATGCCTTAAGAGAATATCAGCTAGTGCATCTGTTCTACCAGCATCTGTATGATCACCGAAGATTATAGCGCCACTTGCAGCTTCCTTTTTTGAGTCTTTGTAAAACTGTCTTTGGTAATCAAGGATCTTTTGACGCATTCCTGCGGCTGCTTTGAGCGTGCTAATTCCTGCGGTAAATTGATTGCGTATGGTAAATGGAAAAGTCAAAACACCATTTTCTGAATTTTGTGCATGACCACGAGAGCTGGCTTGTTCAAATAGGATTCCTATAGAACCGTTGATATCTGGAAAAGTAGATCCTTTCCCGTAATAGAAGTCGTCATAGCTTTCTTCAGTATAGTATAGTGATCCTATTTTATCTAATTCGGCTGCATGAAAATCTCCTATTTTACGGGTTAGCTGTTGATTCATTGCAGGTGTTAAAGGATGCGTGCGTGACGGAATTCCTGGCTGGAAAAAGAAAGTCGCATTAGTGCCCATCTCATGATGATCAGTTAAGATATTAGGCATCCAATTATGAAAGGTCTCAATTCTCGCTTGAGATTCTGGTAATTGAACAGGTAGCCAGTCGCGATTCATGTCAAACCAGTAGTGGTTAGTTCTTCCACCAGGCCATGCTTCACTATACTCACGGTCATAAGAATCTGGATTTACATTTATACTTTTATGTTGGTTCACCCAGCCGGCAAATCGCTGCAATCCATCGGGATTAAAACTAGGGTCAAAAAGTATAACGGTATTATCCAGTAATTCATCCATCTCAGCTCCTTGTCCGGCAGCAAGATGATAGGCCAGAAGTAGTGCCGCATTAGAACCACTAGGTTCGTTACCATGTATAGAAAAACCTTGATAAACTACGATAGGCATATTTGCGGTAGAAGCGGTACTGCCTTCAGTTAGCGCAACATGATCTGCTTGAATCTGATCTAGATTCTCATGGTTTTTAGCCGATGTTATGGTAAGCAGAACGATAGGCCTGCCTTCATAAGTAGTCCCTCGATTTTCAATACTTATTCTATCAGATTCTCTCGCCAGCGTGCGCATATATTCGATAAGCTTGTCATGTGTTACATGCCATTCTCCTGGAACGTATCCTAAAACTTCTTCAGGTGTAGAAATCTCAGGATTGTAAGTTGTAAGGTGGTCTGGTAAATAGTAACCTAAAGTAGGTGTTGTGATAGTTTGTGCGGTTACCGCTTTCGCGAAAGCGAGACAAGCCACCATTAGAATTGCTTTATACATAGTAGGTTGTTAAAATCTAAAAATAAAAAAGCCTTTCATTTAGAAAGGCTTTAAGAAATCTTTGTGATGTTACTTATATGTCATCAAAGCTAACGTCTGTGAAGCTTTGTGCTGTCTCAGTAGTTTCTGTTTCTACACTGTCTGTTGTGTGTACAGCAGGATTATAATCTGCTTGATGTCTTTCTGAAATAACAGTGTCACCTTTTTCTTTAATGATGAATTGTGTCATTTCTGCTAGAGTACTTTCAAACTCTGCAAAATCTTCTTTATAAAGATATATTTTATGCTTTTTAAAGTGAAAACTTCCGTCGTCGTTAGTAAACTTTTTACTTTCAGTGATGGTTAGGTAATAATCATCTGCCTTAGTTGACCTCACGTCAAAGAAATAGGTGCGTCGTCCTGCACGTACTACTTTTGAAAAAATATCTTCTTGATCTTTGTAATCTCTATCGCTCATTATGCTATTTCAAGGTTGTCAATAAGCCCAAAAATATAAAAAAATGTTAAATGGAAAAGCTATTATTGAGTTATTGTGCTAAATTGTTGATAGTCTATGACTTAAAATCGATGATAATAGTAGTAGAATTATAAAGATGTGAAATTATTGATTAGCACATTAATAATTTATCTATCGTCTTCCATCATTTGATTCGTATACAATTCTGCATAGTAGCCATTGTTTTTAATTAGAGATTCGTGGTTACCGTTTTCAACCACGCGTCCTTCATCTAATACGATAATTTGATCAGCATTTTTTGCACTACTTACTCGGTGACTAACGATGATGGTAGTTGTGTTTTTAGTCACTTTCTTAAGATTGTTAAGAATCTTCTCTTCAGTTTCAGTATCTACTGCGCTTAAACAGTCGTCAAATAATAAAATTTGAGGTTTTTTGATAATGGCACGAGCGATAGAAACGCGTTGTTTTTGTCCACCACTTAAGGTAATTCCACGTTCTCCTAATACGGTATCATAGTCATTTGTAAAATCAATGATGTTTTTATGTACGACAGCATTTTTTGCGGCTTCAATAATTTCTTCTTCACTAGCATCTTTTTTTCCAAAGGCTATATTATTACCTATTGTATCAGAAAATAAGAAAGCATCTTGTGGTACATAACCTATTGCCTGTCGCAAAATATCTAGATTAAGCTCTTTAATAGGATGATTATCTATAACGATTGTGCCATCCGTTACATCATATAATCTGCCTATTAATTCTAGTATAGTAGATTTACCACTACCGGTTTTACCTAAAATGGCTAGTGTTTTACCAGCCTCAACACTGAAGCTTACATCTTTAAGCGCTTGTATGTTAGTGTCTTCATATACAAAGTTAACGTTATTGAAAGTGATGTTTCCAGTGACAGGTGTATCTGTTTCTACTAAATTTTGTATCGCTGGATTGATATCTAGAAACTCGTTTATACGTTTCTGCGATGCGGCTGCTTGTTGTACCATATTAGTTACCCATCCTACAACGGCTACAGGCCAGGTTAACATATTGACATAAATTAAAAATTCAGGAATGACACCTACTTCTATGATACCTTCTGCAGCTTGTTTTCCTCCTATATATAAAACTAGTATGTTACTGAGTCCTATTAATAAAACCATCAGCGGAAAAAATAAGGCTTGTATACGGGCAAGGTCTATGTTCTTTTCTTTACTATCATTTGCAACGACGGTAAATTGCTCATTCATTTGCTGGGATAAATTGTATGCCTTTATTACAGATATACCGCTAAATGACTCTTGTGCAATCGTATTTAAACTAGAAAGTTGCTCCTGTACTAACTTTGATCTTTTTTGTATCTCGCGGCTTACTAAATATATGGCAACAGATAAAAAGGGAAGTGGTATAATGGTGTAAATCGCTAGGGTAGGAGCAGTATAAATCATGGCAGGTATTACTACCGCAAATAGTGTGATCATATTTACACTATACATTAATGCTGGCCCCATGTACATACGTACTTTAGATACATCTTCACTAATGCGATTCATTAAATCACCTGTACGATTTTGTTTGTAAAAACCTAATGATAATCTTTGATATTGATTATAAATAATGTTTTTAAGATCATATTCAAGATGTCTTGATACCACAATTATTAACTGTCGCATAACAAAAGTAAGTCCAGCAGACAGTAAGGTGGTTCCTAAAATAATACCTATGTAAAGTAATAACTGGTCATTGAGAAATGATTCATCTGTAATCTTACCATTACCCCAATCGTTAAGCAGGTTAATGATCTTACCTATATACTTAGGTAAGAAAATGGAAAGTACTCGTGCAATTATGGTAACCAGAAAACCACCTAGTAATTGCCACTTGTACTTTACAAAGAGTTTATTGAGCTTTTTAAGTTCCTTCATAATAGGTAAAAATCCTTCAAAGAATTTACTTTCTACATTCTAAATGCGAATTTAGGTCAGTGTTATTGTTAAGTTGCTAAAATGAAGTTATTTTTGCACGCTTTTTAAGCGTATATAAAATAGCCATTAAAAAAACACTCATGTCTCAACATACTACATTGGAAAAGATTATTAACCAAGATCCTGTTTTCGGACAGCTGTCTTTTGACGATCACGAACAAGTCGTTTTCTGTAATGACAAAGATACAGGTTTAAAAGCCATCATAGGGATTCATAATACCGTTCTCGGTCCAGCACTAGGTGGTACACGTATGTGGCAATATGATAATGAATGGGCTGCATTAAATGATGCTCTACGTCTTTCTCGTGGAATGACCTTTAAAAGCGCCATTACCGGATTGAACCTAGGTGGAGGAAAAGCTGTGATTATAGGCGATGCCAAGACACAAAAAACTCCAGAAATGATGCGTCGTTTTGGAGAATTTGTTCACTCTTTAAGTGGTAAATATATCACTGCAGAAGATGTAGGAATGACCACAGGTGATATGGATACAGTACGTGAGGTAACACCTTATGTAACTGGTATATCTCAAGAAAAAGGTGGGGCAGGTAACCCATCACCTATAACTGCATATGGTGTGTTTATGGGAATGAAAGCAGCCGCAAAATATAAATACGGAAGCGATGTTCTAGAAGATAAAGTGGTTTATGTAGAAGGAATAGGGAATGTAGGAGAAACACTAGTAGAGTACTTAACACAAGAAGGTGCACAAGTTCATATCGCAGACATTAATCAAGATCGATTAGAAGAAGTAAGTGCAAAATATGGTGCCAAAATCTATACAGGTGCTGATCTACATGCCGAAAAAATGGATATCTATGCGCCATGTGCATTAGGTGCAACAGTGAATGATAATACCATACAAAAACTTCAGGCAGACATTGTTGCTGGAGCAGCAAATAATCAATTAGCTGATGAAGGTAAGCATGGTATGTTACTGCAACAACGCGGCATCGTTTATGCACCAGATTTCTTAATTAACGCAGGTGGGATTATTAATGTTTATGCAGAGTTAGAAGGGTATGACCGTTCTGAAATCATGCGTAAAACAGAAAACATTTACACAACAACCATTGAGATTTTGAACAAAGCGCAAGAAAATGGTGTGACAACTCACACGGCAGCATTGCAAATTGCTCAAGCTCGCATTGATGCACGTCGTCAGGAAAATCGTGGATAAGTTGCACTTAAAGTAGTAACTTTGTCCTTTCATTATATGGTCTTATAGACCTCTATTAATATTTAATAACGCTTTCGCGAAAGCGTATACTTAAAAAACGTTCTTATGCTTACCCGTCGACAACTACGTATCAAAGTGATGCAAGCTATTTTTGCTTTTCAAAAGCAAGAAAATGCCGAGATTAAAGAATTTGAAACATTCTTAAATCAAAGCATGTCAAAAACCTATTCCTTGTTTTTGTACATGACTCAATTACTTGTAGAAATTCACAAACTAGCAGAAGATAAAGTTATAAAAGGGCAGCAACGTCATCTAGCGACAGACTCAGATCTTAATCCTGCACGTAATTTTATAGATAATAAAATACTTATAAAACTGAGAGAAAGTCAGGTGCTTGTTGACGCTCTTAAACAGCGTGATCTTAAACCATGGCATCTCAATGTTAAGTATGTAGAAAATTTATATAACCAGATAACTACTAGTAAAACTTATGTCATCTATATGAGTGAACCAGATCAATCTTTAAAGGCAGATCTTAAGTTTCTTACTCAAATATACACTGATATCATTGCGCCTAATGATGAGATTCTAGATTTTCTAGAAGATGAAAATATCACATGGACAGATGATTATCCTTTAGTCAACTCTGCGATGATTATGTTTTTGCGCAAGATAAAGCCTGGTAAAGAAATTAAATTACCAGAGCTTATTAAAGATGAGGATGACGTAAAGTTCACAATGGATCTTTTTAGAAAGACACTATTTAATAGAGAAGAATTTCTAGAACGTATTGAAGGGAAAACACCTAACTGGGAACAGGATCGTATTGCACAAATAGATCTCGTTTTAATCATGATGGCACAATGTGAATTTCTTAAATTTAATAGTATACCGGTTAAAGTGAGTTTAAATGAGTATCTAGAAATTTCTAAGGATTACTCTACTCCTAAAAGTAGCTTCTTTATCAATGGTATCCTTGATAATTTATCTAAGGAATATGAATCTGAAGGTATCCTTAATAAATCAGGTCGCGGCTTGATGTAAATCGTTCTTTTAGTTACATTTGCAATACTCTAAAAAAAATTTAAAAATTATATTATGAAAAAATTGGTTTTAATGGTAGCTGCTATAGCTACAATGGCAATTACAGGTTGTAATGAGAAAGCTGCTGCAACGATTGATGAAGCAAACTTAACTGCCGCTGCAGAACGTGAGTCAGTTGCTGGTGATTTTCCTGTAATGACTTTTGAGCAGGTAGAATACGATTTTGGTACTGTAGATGAAGGTACTGTTGTAGAGCATGAATATAAATTTAAGAATACAGGTAGTGCACCACTTATCGTTGTTAATGCAAAAGGTAGCTGTGGATGTACAGTTCCTACATGGTCTAAAGAGCCTATCGCGCCAGGTGAAGAAGGATCTATGTTAGTTAAATTTAATACTAACGGAAAGCCTAACAACCAAACTAAAACGGTAACTATTAAGGCAAACACTGAATCTGGTACTGAATCTATTCGTATCAAAGGATTTGTAACACCTAAGGCTAAGGCCGCTGCTCCTAACGCATAATTAATGAATCAAGAATTGATCATGCAATGGGGTCCTATTGTACTTATGATAGGGATATTTTATTTCCTAATATTAAGACCTCAGGCCCGACGTAGAAAAGAAGAAAAAGAGTTTGCAGAAACTTTAAAAATAGGTGATAAGGTAATTATGTCTAGTGGAATCCACGGAAAAATAAGCCAAATCAATGCCGAAAAAGGTACTGTTCAAGTGGAAACTGGGGCAGGGAAAATAACCTTTGAGAAATCAGCGATTTCTACTGAGCTGTCTAAAAAGCTTATTGCACCGCTGAAAGAAAAGTAAGAAGTATAACTTCTAAATTGAAAAGCCCTTGAGTAATCAAGGGCTTTTTTTATACTTGAAACTTTTGGAATAATTATATTAGTGAATCGATGTAAGTAGTTATAGGTGTGACTCCATACCAGGTAACTCTTTCCATTGGCCATTCTCGGCAACTTGTTTAAGTGTTAGGTTGCGTTGCTCTAATAATTTAGTCATGTAGTTTTCTAAGAAAAGCTTATCTGCGATAATGCCTAAAAACCCTAGTGGTGATGTATAAGAAAATAGATCTTTCATAAAGGTGTCGCCATTTTCTAACTTCTCAAAATGATGCTCGTGTCTAAATTCTTTAAAGGCTCCACTTACCATTTCGTCTGCAAAAAAGTGATAAGGTTCTACATCTGTAATCAAGCTAGTAAGTTTTTGAGTTACTCCTAAGTGTTTTGCGCTCCAGGTGACGGTTTCACCTTTTTCTACTAGGCCAGTTAGCCTGCCAGCAACTGCTCGTTCTCGAGTATGTTCTAGAGAAAGGATATGTAAATCAATGCTTCTTGATAGGTCAAAAACTATTTCAAGAGGAGCTTTAATAATGGTTTCTAGATGTAAATCAGGCATGTCATCAATTTACACAAAGATAACTTTCAATTATTTAAAAATGACTTGACCTTAATAGTCTATAAATTTAACTCATAAGTACATGTGTTATATTTGATAAGAGCGAGCAGATTTTTTAAATAGAACTGTAGATAGGTAATTACGCTTTCGCGAAAGCGTACTACCTACAATTATAAATTTGAATACATGAGAATCTTACATATAAGTGCAGAGTGTTATCCAGTCGCTAAAGTAGGCGGACTAGCTGATGTAGTCGGTGCATTACCTAAATATTTAAATAATTCGGGACAACAGTGTAGTGTCATTATGCCATTTTACGATGTACGCTTTACACAAAACCATCAGTTTGAAACCATATATGAAGATACTGTTTTTGTAGCAGCAGATAATTTTCATTTTAAAATCTTGAAGTTAGCTGATCTATCAAAAGATTTTGAGTTGTTTCTGGTTGATATTCCACAATTACTGTATAAAGATTACGTGTATTCTCATGACGATGCTCAACGTTTTACAGCTTTTCAAATTGCAGTATTGCAATGGATACAGACTCATCAACATAAACCAGATGTTATACATTGTCATGATCATCATACTGGTTTAGTGCCTTTTATGATGCAATATTGCTATAGATTTGAAAATTTAAAAAATATACCTAGTGTGTTAACCATTCATAATGCGCAATATCAAGGATGGTTTTCACATGATCGCATAGCGATGATTCCTGATTTTGATAAACAACATGTAGGGTTGTTAGATTGGGATGGTTCAATAAATCCTCTCGCAACAGCTATTAAGTGCGCGTGGAAAGTTAATACAGTATCACCTAGTTATATGGTGGAATTACAGCAAAAAGCTAATGGTCTAGAAGCTTTATTGAGTCACGAGAGTGCAAAATGTTTAGGGATACTTAATGGAATTGATACTACAGTTTGGAACCCTACAACCGATGCTTTTATAAAAAAACAGTACTCTAGTAGCTCACACATTAGTGGTAAAAAAGTAAATAAAAAATGGTTGTGTGATACTTACGGATTAGATTTCAATAAACCATTATTTGTTTTTATCGGTAGACTGGTTTATGAAAAAGGATCTGATTTATTTCCTCAGGTATTTAAAGAGATTCTTCAGGAAAATGATGTGTCTATTTTGTTATTGGGATCTGGAGACTCAGATACTGAAAACAAACTTATTGCACTAAGAGAGAAGTTTAAGGGACATTTCAATGCCTACATAGGTTACGATGAAGAACTGTCACACTTAATATATGCTGGTGCAGATTTTCTTTTAATGCCATCGCGAGTAGAACCTTGTGGTTTAAATCAAATGTATTCCTTAACTTACGGTACTATTCCTATAGTGCGCAGTATAGGTGGTTTAAAGGATACAATCGTTGATGTCGATAATGATGGTTATGGATTTGTACATGAGGATACTAGTGTAGGCCAGATTAAAAATGCGATGCAGCGAGCAGCCGCTTTTTATGACAACACGCTAAAGTTTAAAAAAATAAGAACACGTATTATGAAAATCGATCACTCTTGGGATAACTCGGCACAACAATACATTAGTTTATATAATACTCTTAAAAACTGAAAAGAATGAATGATAAAGTTTTAAGTATAATTCTAGGTGGTGGACAAGGATCTCGATTATATCCATTAACAGAAAGTCGTTCAAAACCTGCGGTACCTATTGCAGGTAAATATCGTCTTGTAGATATTCCTATCTCTAACTGTATTAATTCTGGTTTAAAGAGGATGTTTGTACTGACGCAATTTAATAGTGCATCTCTTAACAGGCATATAAAAAATACGTATCACTTTAGTTTTTTTAGTTCTGCATTTGTTGATGTCCTTGCTGCAGAGCAAACTCCAGATAATAAGGGCTGGTTTCAAGGTACCGCAGACGCAGTAAGACAAAGTATGCATCATGCACTCAGGCATGATTTTGAATATGTTTTAATCCTGTCGGGTGATCAATTGTATCAAATAGATTTTAATGAAATGCTTCAGGCACATATAGATACCAATGCAAAAATCTCCATAGCGACTATACCCGTTACAGAAAAGGACGCAACGTCATTTGGTATTTTAAAGACTGATGATAAAAATATCATTACTTCATTTATAGAAAAACCAGATGCTAGTCTTCTTCCAGATTGGACAAGTCCTGTAAGCGAAGAGATGAAAAACCAAAACAAGAATCATCTAGCCAGTATGGGAATCTATATTTTTAATAGAGACTTATTGGTTGAATTAATGGGAGATGAGAGTACTATAGATTTTGGTAAAGAAATTATACCACAATCTATAGATAAGTATAAAACTTTGAGTTATCAGTTTGAAGGCTATTGGACAGATATAGGTAACATAGACTCCTTCTTTGAGGCTAATTTAGGACTTACAGATGATATACCAGAATTTAATTTATATGATTACAAACAGCGTGTATATACTAACGCACGTCTATTACCTACGTCTAAAATCTCTGGAACGCATTTAGATAAAGCGGTTATTGCAGAAGGTTGTATCATCCATGCTGCAAAAATCCAACGATCAGTAATAGGAATAAGATCAAGAATAGGTAAAGAAACAACAGTTATCAATACTTATATGATGGGTAATGATGACTATGAATCTTTGAATCAGATAGCTAATTCTAAAATAGAAATTCTAGCCGGTATAGGTGATCGTTGTTTTATAAAAAACACCATTTTAGATAAAAATGTACGCATCGGAGATGATGTAAGAATCAATGGTGGACCACATTTAGAAAATCAAGAAACGGATCAATATGTCGTTAAAGATGGTATCGTTGTTATTAAAAAACACGCAGTAATTCCTAAAGGATTCTCACTTTAACTGATGAGTAAGGTTCAGATACATAGCTTATTTACAGATTTTGATATCAACCTTTTTAAGAGTGGAAAGCATTATCGTTTGTATGAAAAAATGGGTTCGCATGTTATAGAGGTAAATGGAGTTCGTGGAACTTATTTTGCTGTATGGGCGCCTAGTGCACAATCTGTTGCGGTGATCGGCGAATTTAATTTCTGGGATGGAGAACAACATCAGCTCAATGTGCGCTGGGATAGCAGCGGTATCTGGGAAGGATTTATTCCTGGCGTTTTACATGGCATGACCTATAAATATAAAATCCATTCCACTAATCGTGGAATAGTCACAGAAAAAGCTGATCCATATGCGAGACGTTGTGAGCATCCACCTAAAACTGCAAGTATTGTTTATGAATACAAGCCTACATGGAACGATAACGACTGGATGCAAAACCGAGAAAAAAATAATGCACTTGATGCTCCATACTCTGTGTATGAAGTTCATTTGGGTAGTTGGAAACGGAAGATAGAAGAAAACCGAAGTTTAAGTTATCACGAACTTTCTTTAGAGTTAGTTGCTTACGCGAAAAAGATGCAATTTACTCACATTGAGTTCATGCCCATTATGGAGTATCCATATGATCCTTCATGGGGTTATCAAATCACAGGTTACTTTGCACCTACATCTAGATTTGGTTATCCAGAAGAATTTCAAGAACTCGTTAATGCTTGTCATAATGCAGGAATTGGAGTCATACTTGATTGGGTACCATCCCATTTTCCTGAAGATGCGCATGGTTTAGGAAATTTTGACGGGACGCATTTATATGAACATCCTGATAGAAAACGTGGTTATCATCCAGACTGGAAATCACTTATTTTCAATTATGGACGTAATGAGGTCAAGAGTTTTTTGATTTCTAATGCGCTGTTTTGGCTCGATCAGTATCATATTGATGGTTTAAGAGTAGATGCGGTAGCGAGTATGTTGTTTTTAGATTACTCTCGTGAAGAAGGCGAGTGGGAACCTAATATAAACGGTGGTAGGGAAAATCTAGAAGCCATAACATTCTTGAAAGAAATGAACGAAGCGGTATATCTCAACTATCCCGATACACAAACTATTGCCGAAGAAAGCACTAGTTTCCCTATGGTGAGTAAGCCAACTTCTATAGGTGGACTAGGATTCGGTATGAAATGGATGATGGGTTGGATGCATGATACATTAGAATACTTTAAAAAAGACCCCATTCACAGACGTCATCATCAAAATGATTTAACTTTTTCCATGACTTATGCTTTTACTGAGAATTTTATGCTACCATTATCGCACGATGAGGTTGTATACGGTAAAAGCTCTATTCTTGGGAGAATGCCTGGAGATCAATGGCAAAAATTTGCTAATTTAAGATTGCTCTATAGTTATATGTTTACACATTCAGGTGGAAAACTATTGATGATGGGATCAGAGTTTGGACAACATGAAGAGTGGAATTTTGAAAGTAGTCTTGATTGGCATCTTACAGAATTCGCTCCTCATCAAGGTATTCAAAACTTAATAAAAGATCTCAATCAAATATATAGATCACAAAAAGCATTACATGAAAAACAATTTGATGATGACGGTTTTGCATGGATCTCTCATGAGGATGCTGAGAATACTGTAATCAGTTATGTTCGTAGTAGCGATAACTCGCAAGTTGTCATAATTTGTAATTTAACACCAGAACCACGAGTAAACTATCTAATAGGTTTACCCACAAAGGGAATTTATAAGTTGCTTTTCAATAGTGATGAAATTGATTATGGTGGCTCTGGCTTTGAAGTGAATGAAAGTTTTAATTCACAAAATAAACAGTGGCAACAGCGATTACAAAGTGCAGCCTTAAATTTGCCACCTTTAGCAGTTGTAATTTATAAAGCCGAGTAAGGTTTATCGACAACGTTCTCGTAACAAATATTGTTTTTAGGTTCCCTTTTCAACCTTTTTTTATACCTTCAACGGTATGGCCTTATAAAAATGGCATAACATTAAAATATTGAATATCATCATTTTATGATTACAAATACTGAGTTACATAGTCAAGGGAATGTCTTTCCTGGTAAATTAAACCAGTTTGACCAAGTAGTCGACACTTTAACCTTTAACACTGATAACGGTGTGATATTGCGCTTGCAAGTTTTTCGCGACAGCGTTATCAGATTCAAATATGGTACTGGAGGAAAACTGGAGGAAGATTTTTCTTATGCAATTGATGAAGATGGAAATCGCGGTTATAATAAATTAGAGGTTATTGAAAAGGAAAACCATTATGAAATAACAACTTCTAAAATTATATGTAAGATATCAAAGGCTGATTTACGATCACGTATTTTTGATTTAGAAGGTAAAATAGTATGTGAAGATGAACTAGGTTTTCATTATGAAGAAAGTTATCAATACGGTGGTGAGATAGTAAAAATGTCTAAAAAAGCGCAACCTGGTGAGAGCTATTATGGGCTAGGTGATAAACCAGCAGATAATAATATGCGTGCTAAACGATTTGAATTATGGGGAACCGATCAGTACGCTTTTGGAAAACAAACAGATCCACTTTATAAGAACGTACCTTTTTACATAGGGCTACAAAATAAAATTTCTTACGGTATTTTCTTTGACAACACCTTTAGGTCATTTTTTGATTTTGCTCAAGAACGCCATCATGTTACAAGTTTCTGGGCCCAAGGTGGAGTGATGGATTATTATTTTATTTATGGACCAGATGTTAATAGTGTGGTAAGTGGTTATACAGAATTAACTGGTAAACCAGAGTTGCCTCCTTTATGGGCTCTAGGTTATCATCAATGTAAATGGAGTTATTATCCAGAGAGCAATGTAAGAGAAGTGGCTGCAAAATTTCGTGAATTACAAATTCCGTGTGACGCGATTTACTTAGATATTGATTATATGGATGGTTTCCGTTGCTTTACATGGGATGAGGAAAAATTCCCTAATCCTACTCAAATGATAAGTGATTTGCGAGAAGATGGCTTTAAAACGATTGCAATTATAGATCCTGGTATTAAAGTAGATCCTGAATATAGTGTGTATCAAGAAGCGATGGAAAAAGATTATTTTTGTAAACGTGCAGATGGTCCATATATGAAGGGAAAAGTATGGCCAGGGCAATGTTATTTTCCAGATTATACTAATCCAAAAGTACGAACTTGGTGGGCAGATTTATTTAAAGGTTTAATTGCAGATAATGGGCTTGCTGGTGTCTGGAATGATATGAATGAACCAGCAGTTATGGAAGTTCCTAATAAGACGTTCCCTGATGATGTGCGACACGATTTTGATGGCCACCCATGTTCTCATAGAAAAGCGCATAATATTTATGGAATGCAAATGGCACGTGCCACTTATGAAGGTGTGAAGAAATTTATTTACCCTAAGAGACCATTTGTAATTACTAGGTCTGCATATTCAGGTACGCAACGTTATACTAGTAGCTGGTTTGGAGATAATGTGGCTACTTGGGAACATCTAAGTATTGCAAATATTCAAGCACAACGTATGTCACTTTCAGGAATGTCATTTGCCGGATCAGATATTGGTGGCTTTGCTGAGCAGCCTACGGGCGAGCTATTTGCCAGATGGATAGCCTTAGGTGTTTTTCATCCTTTTTGTCGAGTGCATTCTAGCGGTGATCATGGTGATCAAGAGCCGTGGACATTTGATGAAAATGTTACAAACATCACACGTAAGTTTGTTGAGTTACGTTATAAGTTATTGCCATATCTATACACTACTTTCTGGCAGTATGTTGAGGAAGGAACACCTATGTTAAAGTCTCTAGTTGTATATGATCAAGAAGACGCGCAAACACATTATCGTAATGATGAGTTTATGTATGGTGATAAATTCTTAGTTTGTCCAGTCCTTGAACCTAATGCTAAAGGTCGTCGAATGTACATTCCACGTGGAGAATGGTATAACTTCTGGACTAGAGAAACGATAATAGGTGGAAAGGAAGCATGGGTAGATGCAGATATTGATGAAATCCCATTGTTTGTTAAAGCTGGTTCGATTATTCCTAGGTATCCAGTGATGCAATATGTAGGTGAAAAAGTAATAGAATTTCTTACACTAGATGTTTATTGTGCGATAGGGAAAGATAAATCTGTTGTTTATGAGGACGCTAGTGATGGTTATGACTATAAAAAAGGACGTTTTAGTCTACGCAACTTATCATTTAATGGTACAGAAAATGAAATAATTATATCTCAATACAAGGATGGTAAATACACTACAGAATATGAGACGTTACGTCTCAACTTTATAGGTCTTCCATTTGAAATTGATTATGTAGAAGTTGATAATTTAAAAATAAGTATGGAAGATCTTAACTACGACCTTAATACACAAACGATGTATGTAAATAAAAACTTTGTTGAATTACATATTGTAGGGAAGTAGGTAGACTACTTGATAAAAAGTGAAAGGTTAAGCATTTATATGCTTAACCTTTTTCATTTTCTATAGTTTCAGAAATATAATTCTCAAGTAATTGTGTGTCAACTGCCTCGTTCTCTTTATAACGTATTTGTCTTAACATTTGCGTTTTGCCAGGTTGTGCATTTATAAGTACGTTTTTATCGTCTTTTAAAAGAGCTCCTTTATGAAACCACACAGCACAATGATTCTTAAAGCCTACCATACCTATTAAGTTTTTGCCTTTTAAGGTATAGCATGGTGCGCCCCATTTTATAGATTCTTCGAGTTCTGTTGTTTGTAGAATTTTGTGAATAGCTTCAAAATGATTTTTCCATTTAGGAAAAAAGGAGATATACTCTTGTGTATTTCCAGCCTTTGGATTTGCCATATAAAATGAAATTATAATGATAATATAAAAAAAAGAGCCGTTAAGCTCCTTTTTTAAATTTAATACTATTCATTTAGAATCTCCATCCAAAATTGACTCCACCACGACCAGTGACAGAAGGTAATTCATAATCTTGTGGATCACTAGCAATGCCTAAATTACGACCAACTCCAAAACCTATGTCAATTAAAAAGCCACTGTCGCTCACCCATTTCCATCCTATACCAACACCAATAGCAGCCTCTGTATAAGACTCAGTCCTATAGCTTCCAGAGCCAAAAAAATCATTTTCATAGTACCCATCGTCAAAAGTGAAAACTTTTACAAATCCTTCGCCATAGAAGCCTTTAGCACCATAATCTTCTTTTGAAAAGAAGTATTGCCTGTAATATGGCGATAAACTAAATGTTTCTATGTATTCAAAATTATCATCGTTATCAAAAATCCCGATATTAAGATCGACACCTACACCAGAATATCGTCCTAATACGTATTCATATCTAGGATTAATACCTAGTCCACCTATGGCTGCGACGACATCTAGACTGACTTCATGTTTTTTAACAGAATTGAAATTTTCCATTCGTTCTTGTGAATCTGTCAGCTCTTCTTGTTGCCCCATAGCAATGCTCAATGTACAAAGTGCAATCGCTGTTAAAATTATTATTTTCATAGTTTAGTTTGTAGTCACTAGATGTAATTATTGAGATAACGTTGCGTCGATATCTAATTTAAAGTTAATCGTTTAACCGTTAGCGTCCATAGCGACTAACTCTGCTATTTTTACTATAACTTCTGTAGCCTTCATCATACTTTCAACAGGCACATACTCATAAGGGCCATGAAAATTATGACCACCTGCAAATATGTTAGGACATGGTAAACCCATATAACTCAATTGAGAGCCGTCTGTTCCACCACGTATAGGTTTTATTAAAGGTTCTATGCCTAATTCGCGCATAGCTTGTTCGGCTAGATCCACAATATGCATTACTGGCTCAACTTTCTCACGCATATTGAAATACTGATCTTTAATTTCAATGGTTACGGCCTCACGATCGTATTGGGCATTTAAATCTGCAACTAATTTATTCATCACCTCTTTACGAGCTTCAAAATGGCCGCGATCATGATCTCTGATAATATATTGTAGTTCTGTTTTTTCAACCGCACCTTTCATATTGTGCAAATGGAAAAACCCTTGGTAATCTTCAGTATGTTCTGGTGTTTCCATTCTAGGAAGAGATTCTATAAACTCTTGCGCGATATACATAGAGTTAATCATCTTTCCTTTAGCATATCCTGGATGTACAATCTTACCATGAAATGTGACTACAGCACCAGCAGCATTAAAGTTCTCATACTCTAATTCACCTATCTGACTTCCATCCATTGTATAAGCCCAATCTGCTCCAAATTTTTTTACATCAAATTTATGTGCGCCACGACCTATTTCTTCATCAGGTGTAAAACCTATTTTAATAGTACCATGTTTTATAGATGGGTTATCTATCATGACCTTCATGGCAGTCATTATTTCTGTAATACCGGCCTTATCATCTGCAGCGAGTAGGGTTGTACCGTCTGTGGTAATGATTGTTTGTCCCTTATATTGATTTAAAGATTCAAAATAGTCTGGTGTTAAAACTAGGTCGCTGCCTTTAAGTGGTATATCACCACCATCATAATCGTGTATGATTTGAGGTTTGATATCTTTTCCTGTAAAATCTGGTGTGCTATCAAAATGTGAAATAAAACCTATAACCGGAACATCATGGTCAACATTAGATGGAAGTGTGGCCATAACATAAGCATTTTCATCAATAGTTACATCACTCATTCCCATGTCAATTAATTCTTGATGAAGCTTACGTGCTAGATCCCATTGCTTTTCAGTACTAGGTGTTGTCTCGCTATTAGGGTCAGATTCTGTATCGATAGTGATGTAGCTGATAAATCTGTCTGTAATTTCTTGTTTATTGATCATTTAATATCTGTAAATAGGTCTGTATAATTGATTAAAGTAACTCTGTCGTCGCAGTTGTTGAAGCGTGTAGTTTGAATTACTGTAGTACGGATTTTGAATGGTAAGACTCGATGGTCTAGATAAAGTACTTTGTTGTTGTTCCTGTTGTTGCTGTCTTTTACGTTCAAAATGAGCAACTACATAGGGTGTGTATTCTTTCTCTTCTAGATCTTGTTTTTCTCTATAAATAGCCATCATGTCTATTCCTTCACGTCCTGGTGTTACAGAGAAAGCTCTAGGATCGTTGCGCAATATTCTACTGTCAAAACTTAGTTTTACCTCAATTTGTGCTTGTGGCAATACATATAAATTGAATTGTTCTAGGTTGCTGTCGTTGTCTATTTGTGAGTTAGCGTTCCAACTTATCAAATACAATATACTGATATATAAAACATTCCTTTTCATAGGTTAAAGATAGCAATTGTGTTCCGCTTTCGCGAAAGCGATACTCTTAAAGTTCTTCTACTTGTTTAAGGCCTAGTTTTATACCTTTTTCAATCATAAAAGCATAGGCTGCATCATGTTCATTAGGAATATCGCCATCGAGGATGGAGTTTTTAATCGCGCTTTTAATCATACCTATCTCTCGACATGGTTGTAAATTAAACGCTTTCATAATTTCTTCTCCACTAACTGGCGGCTGAAAGTTGCGCACATGATCACGTTCTTCAACTTCTATAATTTTATCTCTTACTTTTTGGAAGTTGTTATGGTACTTCTTAAAGCGATATGGATTTTTTGTAGTGATGTCTGCTTCGCATAAAGTCATTAAATCTTCTATGTGATCACCGGCGTCATGCACCAATCTACGTACGGCGCTATCTGTTGCACTTTCATCAATAACGGCTATAGGCCTAGAGGACATGCGCACCATTAACTGAACAAACTTCATTTTATCGTTAAGTGGCATTTTTAAACGTTTGAAAAGATGATATACCATCTTTGCACCTTTAAACTCGTGTCCGTGGAAAGTCCACCCTACTTTTTTACTAAATCTTTTAGTCGGCGCCTTACCTATATCATGTAATAAAGCAGCCCATCGCAACCATAAATTGTCTGTATTGCGAGAGATGTTATCGACTACTTCTAGTGTGTGGTAAAAGTTATCTTTATGCTTTTGACCTTCTACCTCTTCAATACCTTTAAGGGCTGTAAGTTCTGGTAAAAAGTAGGGCAAGAGGCCTGTCTTTTCTAATAAAATAAAGCCATGTGATGGTTCATCACACATCATAATTTTATTTAATTCTGTGATGATGCGTTCATTAGTGATAATTTTAATGCGGCTTGCATTATTCTTTATACTATGAAATGAATCATCGTTAATCCTAAAGTTTAATTGAGCAGCAAATCTAATGGCTCGCATCATGCGCAATGGGTCATCACTATAGGTGACGTCTGGTTCTAATGGAGTTTTAATAATCTTTTTTTCAAGATCTACCATACCGTTAAAAGGGTCTATTAATTCCCCATAGTTATCTGGGTTTAATGAGAACGCCATAGCGTTAATGGTAAAGTCTCTACGGTTTTGATCATCTTCTAGAGTGCCATCTTCTACAATCGGATTGCGACTATCTCTAGTGTAGCTTTCTTTGCGAGCACCTACAAATTCAAGTTCAAAATCATCGGTCTTTACCATGGCGGTACCGTAGGTTTTAAAAACAGATACCTTAGTGCTTTGCGGTAACAATTCTGCTACTTTTTGAGCTAGTTCAATACCGCTGCCTACTGCGACGATGTCTATATCTTGTTTTGCACCACGTTTGAGAAAATAGTCTCTTACAAATCCACCTATTACATATGCGTCAACTTCTATTGCTGCTGCAGCTTCACTTATGGTTTTAAATACTGGATGTGAGATTGCATCTTTAAATTGCAGTTGCTCCATGATATTACTTTCTCAATATTTTCATTGTTCCATCATTAGAGATTTTAATGATGGATGATGGTGGGACATTAGTTTTGGCAAGTGGTAAATCTAAGATGTGATCTATTCTACTTTTTAATTCTTCACTAATGTCTATAAATCCTACTGGAGTTTTTTCACCACTTAAGTTTGCGCTAGTTGAAACTATAGGTTTTCTTAAACCTCTTATAAGTGCACGACATACTGGATCGTTAGTCACTCTAATGGCAAGTGTATTGTCTGTCGCAATTAGATTCTCTGCAACAGCTTTAGGTCTGTCATAGATTATAGTAAGTGGCTTTTTGTTCAATTTTAAAACTTGCCATGCCATCTCTGGCACTTCTTCAATGTAGCGATCTAGCATGTCAAAACTATCTACTAAGATAATTAGTGATTTTGCAGGATCTCTTTCTTTAATTTTATAAAGTTCTTCTACAGCATCATAGTTAGTGGCATCACAGCCTATACCATAAATAGTGTCTGTAGGATAAAGAATGATTTTTCCTTTCTTTAAAGCAGTAACTGCTTCTCTTACATCTTCCATAGGTAAGTCAACTACTTCTTGCTTTTTCTTGCTAGGAGTGCGTCCTCTTACTTGATCTCTTCTATTTTTATCGCGTTCACTGCGTCGTGGCATAATCTACTGTATTATGAGACTTCTAGGTATTCAAAAGCTCTTTTTGCAAAATTACGATTAAGCTCACGACATTCCTCTAACAATCCGTCCTTTATCGTGGCATTCTTTACTTGATCTATCGCGTTATCAAAATCTGTGAATAGAGGATTATATTTAAAATCGTAAAATTTAGAAGAATTAGGAATGACCGCTACTTTTTTTCCTAATAGCATTGACCAGTACATCGCATGGTAACTATCTGTTATAATGTGCTCACTAGAACCTATAAAATTTATAAGTGCATCAAGGTCAACGGTATTGGAGGTGCTAGGGTATTCTTTAAATTTTGATGTTATACTAGGTTGCTGAATTGTCTTCTTATGAAAAATTACACCTATTTCTTGCGTTGTTTCATAAGAATTATCAAATAGTTGGTGTAAGCAACTCACACATGGTAGCCATTCACCAGGCATATTGTAGTCTCTGGTTCCTGCCATGCCAAATTTAGTTACATCAACGTCATAAGATTTTATTTTACCATAGAGACTAGACTTTTTTTCATTATGACCTACACCCCATAAAACTGTTTTTTTCCATGTAGAGCTAGTTCCTGATAAAATTTCATTTGATTAGTAAAGCTTCCTCTATTTAATAGACCACCACCGCCTATAATCAAAGAGTTATTGACCATGTCGTTTATTAACTTAGTTCTGTCTTTTTTATCTGTACGTTTGTACAAGAAAATATCAGAATATTTGTTTTCTAGCTCTTTAAAATATTGATGTGGAGCACAATATAGGTCGCCTACATTAGATGCGTCATAGCGATGTATATTGATGATACCATCGTTTTTCTGATCCATACCTAGAATCTTTTTAAACGTGGCCTTCTTATAATAACTAGATTTTAATTTTTCTATCATTGACGTTTATTGATGTACAAAAATCGGGATTTACTATTTTATGTAGGTCTAGATGTAAAGATAAATGAAAACAAAGGATGTGTATTTATTAACTTCTCGTAGTTTTGGCACATGAAAAGTGTATATCGAGATTCATATCAATATTTAAGACCTTCTATAGAGGACGCAATAACTCGTTTTAACCAGATAGGAAAATCATTACACGATGGGCGTAACGTGGTTAAAGTGATAGATGTAGAAGGTGAATCTCTTAATTTTAAGAGATTTAAAAAGCCTAATACAATCAATAAAATAGTCTATAAATTTTTCAGAAAATCTAAAGCACAACGCTCCTTTGAGTATGCAACTGTTCTTAAAGAAAAGGGCATAGGCACACCAGATCCTGTCGCTTATCTGGAAGAAGAGTCTTTGTTTAACTTTGGTACTAGTTTTTACATTTCAAAACAATTAAATTGTGATTTTACCTATCGCGAGCTTATCAATGATGACTCGATAGAAGATAAAGAACAGATTTTAAAAGAGTTTACTAGGTTTATCTATCATATGCACGAGGCAGGTGTTTACTTCCTAGATAATTCACCAGGAAACACATTAATCACTAAGGTAGATGATCATTATGAATTTGCTTTGGTCGATTTGAACCGCATGAAGTTTTATAACATTCCATGGGATGATCGTCTCAAAAATTTTGAAAGACTGTCGCCACATAAATGGATGTATGAAGTAATGGGGCTAGAGTATGCTACGCTTTCGCGAAAGCGTCCTGAGGACACCATCTCACAAATGTGGAACTACACACAGAATTTTCAAGACGCCTTTCATCGTAAGAAACGATTGAAAAAAAAGTTGAAATCTTTAATTAACGGAAAGAATTAATTATGAAGTTAAACGAAATACCTAAGTCTTTAATATCGTCATTAAAAATGAGGTTTAAAAGTCTTGAAGATTTAAGGAAAAGAGAAGCTGACCAAATACCCGTAATTATAACTCTAACCACTATACCTAGTAGAATAGGTACCTTACACTTAACCATACGTAGTTTATTACTGCAAGATGCGCAACCTGAGAAAATTGTGTTGTGGCTTAATGACGACTTTAAAAATCGGGTGCCTAAAAATTTAAGTAAACTGGTAGGTGATGTATTTGAAATTAGATTCTCTCCTTATCTATTTTCACATCGCAAATTAATCCATAGTCTAGATGCTTTTCCAGATAAAATACTTGTAACTTCTGACGATGATTTAATCTATCCTAGTGAGACATTAGGTAACTTATATCAATCACATTTAAAGCAACAAGGTCAGGTTGTAGCTCACAATTGCCGTGAAATTACTTATGAGAATGGTGTTGCACTACCATATTTAAAATGGCCTTTTACAAGAAAGCCATTAAGAAATGAGCTGTTGTTAATGCCAGTAGGTGCATTTCTAGTATTATATCCACCAGGTATTTTAAGTAAGGATGCGACAAATATTGAATTATTCACAAAAATATCGCCGCGCAGTGATGATTTATGGTTTAAAACGATGACCATTCTTAATCACAAGAAATCTGTAGCATCAATTATTCCTGCACCAGAGCCTATACCTATTTGGGGAACGCAAAAAGTCGCTTTAAAAAAGACTAATAATAATTTAGATCAAAAACGTGTTCAATGGGAACAGATTGAAGCGTATTATGGCAATGAGTTATTAGATATTATTAATCCAGACCGCGACGATAAAGCCATAACTTTACATAACGCATAAAAATACCATAGCTTCTTAAGTAGGCGATAGAGAACCCTACAAAGCCATCTAAAAACCCTAGTTGTACAAAATAATGTTTTGTAAAACCCCACATGGGCTTAATAACCATATGAAAAGCGGTAATCTTACCTACCTTTTTGTCAAAATCACGGGCTTGTAAACCAGCATATCGCTGCAGCTTATCCACGTGATGATCGATACTGATGTATTTGTAGTGTAATAGTTTATTTTCTAGCCAGCCTACTTTACCATCAGCTTCAATTTCTGAATGTACGTGCTTGTCTACATATTTACATTTAGATTTTTTGAAAAGACGTATAACACGATCATTTTTCCATCCACTATGGCGTATCTGTTTACCCATAAAGAAGTTGCGACGCTTCATCCAGTAGCCTACTTCTTCACGATCATCTATAGTTTCTAGTAGCGTCAGTATTTCTTCTCTTAATGCAGGTGTTACTCGCTCATCTGCATCTACTAATAGAATCCACTCATGCTTTGCCTGTGGTATAGCCCAGTTTTTTTGAGAAGCACTATGCACATACTCTCTAGTCAATAACTTTGTAATATAGGGTTGTGCTAGTTCTATAGTGTTATCAGTGCTATTACTGTCCACTAGAATGACTTCATCACAAAAGTCAACGCTTTTTAAAACTTCAACAATATTATGTGCCTCATTGTATGCAGGTACTATAGCAGATAATGAAACTTTAGACATATGGCAAGTAGATTCTGGGGTTTAATCTGAGCAAAAATAAACTTGTAATTCATATAACCGCTTATGAATCACTAAATTTGTCGAAATTTACAGTATTATTCTTTTTTATGATAGAAAATCCGTCTATATCTGTTGTCATTAGTACATATAACTCAGTAGAATGGTTAGAGAAGACCTTGTGGAGTTATGAGCATCAAATTTTTAGAGAATTTGAAATTGTAATTGCAGATGATGGAAGTGGTCAAGAGACAAAAGACTTTATTGATAATTATAGAACCATTTCTTCAAAACCTATTATACACGTCTGGCACGAGGATAATGGTTTTCAAAAAAGTGAGATTCTTAATAAGGCATTGATGGCCTGTACTTCTTCATATGTAGTTATGACTGATGGCGATTGTATTGCAAGAGAAGATTTTTTACAGATCCATTATGAGCGCCGTTCGCCAGGATATTTTTTATCGGGTGGATATTATAAATTACCATTAGACTTATCGCAATCCATTACTAAAGAAGATATTGCAACACAAAAATGTTTTGATTTGAAATGGTTGAAGAAGCACGGATTACCTTCTTCTTATAAAAATCAAAAGCTCACTTCTGGGTTTGTACAGGCAGGTGTTATGGAACGATTAACGCCTACTAATGCTAGCTGGAATGGTCATAACTCTAGCGGCTGGTTAAAGGATTTAAAAGCTGTTAATGGTTTTGATGAGCGTATGCAATATGGAGGACAAGATCGCGAGCTGGGAGAACGATTATTTAATCATGGTATTAAATCTAAACAGATTAGATATAGTGCTATATGTCTTCATTTAGATCATGCACGTGGTTATAAAAACCAAGAATCAATTGACAAAAATCTAGCAATAAGAAAAGCAACACGTAATGAAAAGAAAGACTTTACACCTTATGGAATTGTAAAAGATTCTTAAATGCTGTAGCTCTTTTAATAATTTTCTTCTACAAACGTTTTTAGTTGATCAGTCATTAATTCTGGTTGAAACTTTTGATATAGCTCTTGCGCGTGTTTTTTAAAAGCGCTCGCTTTTTTTGTACCATAAAGTTCTGGCTTTACTTCTTTAAGATGAACAGTGATATGTTTTTTCCCGTCTTCGCCAGCGTTCCATGAACGTTTGTTGATCCAAGGACTAAATATTGAAAAACTAGATATGTCCAGTGCTTTTCCCATATTGATAGCACCACCTTCATTACCTATAACAGTAGTACAATGGTAAAGAACTTTTATATAATCGCGTAAACTAGGAGTAATAGCCTTTATAAAAATGTGTTTTTGCGTTTCAGGTAGACAGGCATCATATATTTTATACGCTTCATCTTTTTGTGATGGTAGGTAGTTGAAAAGCATTTGACTACTCGTCATTTGTACTAAATGGTCTACTATCTGTGCCATATACGATAATGGTAAAGTCTTATCCTTACTAGAACCTAATGCACTCACCATAGTGATAGGTAAGTTCAAATCAAGTCCGTTTTCTGACAACCATTTTTTGCCATCCAGCTTTTCAGTATCGGTAAGATAGATTTTAGGTAGTAAATTCCATTTTACTTCATTTGTCAATGGTGTTGTAAGTAGCATACGACTACCTAGGGATAATCCTGTTTTATAAATTGCAGGATCAGGACTATTTTTGATAGCAGTTGTATAAGTCCATGGTGCAAACCACTTTTTATATCCTATTCTTTGAACAGCGCCTACTAGTCTAGATAGTAATGCACTGTTATTTTTTCCATAGGCATCAATGGAAATAGAATAGTTGTTTTTTTTGAGCTTCCGCGCAAGCGTGATAATACCTCTCCAGCTATCAAACTCATTGTTATCTACACAGATAAATTTATCAATAGCTGTGTTACCTTCTACAACAGCAAGAGCTGTTTTAGAAATAAGATAATGAATTTGAGCGTCTGGATAAATGATTTTTAACTGCTCTGCGATGATGGTACTGGTCAGTACATCACCTATCATTTTATATTGAATGAGCAGTATATTCACTATACTGCAACATTATACTCACGCAATGCGTCGTTCAAGGAAGTCTTTTTATTAGTACTTTCTTTGCGTTTACCTATGATTAAAGCACATGGTACATTATAAGTTCCAGAAGGAAACTCTTTTGCATAACTACCAGGAATCACTACAGATCTTTCAGGGACACGACCTTTCATTTCGACAGGCTCATCTCCGGTAACATCGATAATCTTTGTACTCATTGTAAGTACAACGTTTGCACCTAGTACGGCTTCTTTTTCTACATGCACTCCTTCTACAACGATGCATCTAGATCCTATAAACGCGCCATCTTCTATAATTACTGGTGCGGCTTGTAAAGGCTCTAAAACACCACCGATACCTACGCCACCACTTAAGTGCACGTTTTTACCTATTTGTGCACAGCTACCTACTGTTGCCCAAGTATCAACCATAGTGCCTTCATCAACATATGCACCTATATTGATATAACTAGGCATCATTATCACACCTTTTGAAATATAAGCACCATGTCTAGCAACGGCATGTGGTACAACACGTATTCCTTTATCTGCATATCCAGTTTTAAGCGGAATTTTATCGTGAAATTCTAATGGGCCACATTCAATAGTCTCCATTTTCTGTATAGGGAAATAAAGGACTACTGCTTTTTTAATCCATTCGTTTACGACCCATCCATCGTCAGTAGGTTCTGCTACTCGCAAGGTACCGCGATCTAGCATTTCTACTACTTCTCTAATAGCAGATTGTGTCACTGCATTTTCTAGCTGGGAACGATCATCCCATGCTGCTTCTATAACGTTTTGTAATTGATCCAAAGCTTATGATTTTTTACAAATATAAATGGAAACATTTATAGGTTTTCATGCCTTGGCTCGATTTTAGTAACTAGTTCACAAATAACCTTATTTTTGCAGTCCTTATGAGTAGAATACTGGCTATAGATTATGGTAAAAAACGAACTGGCATCGCGGTAACAGATCCTATGCAAATTATTGCCTCTGGTCTGACTACTGTTGCCACGCACGAGTTGTTTGCTTTTCTAGAAAGGTATTTAAAATCAGAGGATGTAGAGACCATCGTTATAGGTGAACCTAAACAGATGGATTATACAGATAGTGAGCTGGGCAGTGTTATTCACGCTTTCGCGAAAGCGTTACAAGAAAAATATCCTCATATAATTATTGAAAGAGTGGATGAACGGTTTACTTCAAAAATGGCATTTCAAACCATGATAGATAGTGGATTAAGTAAGTCTAAACGTAGAAATAAGGCGCTAGTAGATGAAATAGCAGCTACTATCATATTGCAAACATTTATGGACAAGAAAAGTCCTTTTAATTAAGAATAAAAATTAATCATTCAGAACACATGATTTATCCTATAGTCGCTTATGGCGATCCAGTATTAAGAAAAGTAGCAAAGGATATCACACCTGACTATCCTAATCTAGATAAGGTTCTAGAAAATATGTGGGAAACCATGTATGGTGCAAGTGGAGTAGGGCTAGCGGCGCCACAGGTAGGGATGCCTATTCGTATTTTTTTAGTAGATACATCACCTTTTGGCGATGATCCAGATCTTACTCCAGAAGAACAAAAGCAGTTAGGTTCTTTTAAAAAGGCTTTTATCAACGCACATATTGTCGAAGAAAATGGCGAAGAATGGGCTTTTAATGAAGGTTGTCTAAGTATTCCTAACGTTAGGGAAGATGTTTTTAGACCAGAAGAGGTGACCATTAGATATTGTGATGAGAATTTTAGGGAAGTGACAGAAACTTATACTGGATTAATGGCTAGAGTGATACAACATGAATATGATCATATTGAAGGGATTTTATTCACGGATAAAATATCTTCTCTAAAAAAGCGATTAATAAAAGGGAAACTTGCTAATATTTCTAAAGGAAAAGTGAGTATCGATTACCGCATGCGATTTCCAGAAGTGAAAGGAAGAAAATAATCACCATTTTAAAGTTGAGGTTTAATATATTTGCCGTCCTCAGAAAAAGAAGAATATGAGTTTAGAAAACATTTTATCAGTTACGGGTAAGCCAGGTTTATATCAATTAAAGACTAAGACACGTAATGGTTTTGTAGTCGAATCATTAATCGATAAAAAAACAGCTATTATAGGAATCAATCATAACGTGAGTGTTCTTAAAGATATCTCTATTTACACTTATGAGACTGAAGTGCCTCTTAAGGAAGTGTTTCAAAAGATTGCCGAAAAAGAAAATCAAGGTCCTTCTATTAACCATAAGGTAAGTAAGAATGAGCTGCAATCATATTTTAGTGAAGTATTACCAAATTATGATGAAGACCGTGTCTATGCTAGTGATATTAAAAAGGTAGTACAGTGGTATAACCTGCTTCAGTCTAATGATCTATTGTCTTCTTTAAGTCAGGAAGAAGAGTAGATTAGTAAAACTACAATAAAACTTAAAAAGCCTTTCTGGAAAGAAAGGCTTTTATATTTGTGATGGATTAAGTATCACTTCTTAAAAAACGGGATGCGATACATAATTCCATAGGTATAACCGACACCTATTTCACCAGTATCATAAGTTTTTCCAAATCCAGGAACGTATAAATTGTCAAAATTTTCAGGCGTTTTTTCTGTGATCATTCTCTTTAATTGCATATTTGCAACCATGTACAGATTAGGTAATACTTCAACTTTAATACCTAATTGAATTTCTAACCAAAGAGCTGTTAACCCTTTAAACTCTCTATTCACAGCATTAGTAAATACAGGGAAATAGCTATTATCTTGAGCATAATCATACCTTAACAAGTTCTGTGAGAAATTTGCCGCGCCCAGTCGCGCACCAAAGTAAATCATGTTATCCATATCTAACCAGTTTTGGTAAAGGTTATAATCGATACCAGCTTTAAAATAAGAACCACTAGTTTTAAAATCTATTCTATCAGAATTGCGATCTAGGTTTTCATTACCTATTTCGCCAGCGATATATAATCTGTCCTTAATTCTATAGTCTCCTAAGATTTGAAATCCATTATATTCTGGATCAATTCCAGTACGTATTAAACTGGCCGCATCTATTCCTACTCGCAATCCATAAGTGCGTTTATATTGTACACTATCAATGGCAGTTGATTCTTGCGTTTGCGATAACGCTATAAAACCTATGAGTAGAAATAATATATTAGTGACGTATCTCAATGTGTATATCATTATTTGATGTTACTTCTGGTGTAACTACTTGTATATTAATAATCCATTCCTCGCCTGCAGGCTCTGGTAGTTTAATAGCGCTTAATTCATTATAAACTACTTTAAAGCCGCATGCTCGATTGATATAAATTTCATCTAGGTTATAATTAAAATCTATGCTGTCTATATTAGTACCGTCATCATCGTCTAAGAAAAATTCATAGCTAGTATTATTACTATCAGTTCTTAAAGGTATGGCTATAGAGTCAACAGCGGTAAGTAATGTTGAGCCTTCACTATTTAAAGGGGCAAACCCTGTAAAACCTATCTCTCGTATTTGTAATTGCTCTACTGTCTTAGATTCGTCTGGATTACCTATGTCTGTAAATTTTATAATCAAACGTGGTGTCACGCTTAAAGAAGGATCACATAAATCATCTTTTTCACAGCTGGATGTACCAGCTATTAAAAGGATAATACTTAGTATAAAAGGATATTTATATTTCTTCATTAATTAGTCCTGTAAGAATCTCTGACGTTTTGGCATAACTAGGTCTGTGGATATAGTCTGATAAAACAATTTCTCCGTTTTTATTTATAATCGTGTAAGTAGGAAAACCTTCTAGATTTATTTGTTTAAAAATAGGTCTAGATTGATCTTCAGTTAAAAAGTAATGTTTACCAGCAATTTTAAATTTAGCTATGGATGGCACATATCCAGCCTCTTTACTTTGATGGCATAAATACACAAATTCAACGTCATCCTTAAATTTTTCATGTAGTTTTGGAGAGGCATTTTTAAACTCACTCTTACATGGTCCACACCATGTTGCCCAATTATCGATATAGATCACTTTACCATTAGCGTTTTCTATAATTTCATCTATGAATTGAGTAGCATCTTCAGATTTAAAAGTTAAAAGCTCTGCATCTGCAGGTATTTCTGGGTTATTAAGTAGTTTTTTTACGTCGTCATATTTCTTTGATACAGTGGTGTAAATAGGAGTGCCATTGAATACCTGATCAATTTTATTTCTATAGTTTTCATAAAAAGTGATTTTGTTATCTTCTAACATATTCATCACTTTACTTTGTAAAATTTTCTTTTTAAGATAATCATTGTTTTCTAGTAATAACAAGTGATTCATAAAAGCTTCTTCTCTTGACTCGGTTGTGTTTTCTAAGGCATCTACTTCCCATACATAACCTAGGTAATTAGCAACCATCGCTGGGTTATTGGTATTAAGGTCATATTCTTTCTTGTACTTAGGTAAGTTGTTAAAGGTAATTGTAAATGTACTATCCTTTAATGCAACAGCTCCTTGCGGACTGTAAAGAGCATAAGCGAGTTTTTTTGCGGGTACTAAAAATGCCTCTTCAGACTTTACATAATCTTGTAAAACTTGCTGATCATGGTTAGCTAGAAAATTCTTATTATAAGATTGTACCTCGGTAAATATACTGTCTAGTAATAAAGCATAATCTTGTGGAGATAAGATTTCTTCTGATTCTAGTAATTTCTCTGTCGGATTGTTGTCTTTATAAGCAGTAAGTGCTGTGTTAACATCGCCACCTTTTCCATTGTAAGTTACATTTTCAAACCTAGCATCTGTTGTAATGAATATAGAATCACCAGGACTAGTCAACAATTGCACTCCATAATCTCCATATATAGATATGCTCATTGTTCTATCCACTGGTAGTGTAGATGTAAAGCTACCATCTGGTGCTACCTCAATATCAATTTTATCATAGTCTGCTTTGGATTCATTATATAAATAAGCAATAAGTTTTTCTGGCACAGCTATAGATTCTACAGCAGTTATCCTACCAGATACTTGAGCTTCCTTAGTAGTAGAATCGTTTATCTGGTTGTCATTACAAGCCATTAAACCCACCATGATAAAAGCGATAAAGAGAATTTTATTCATGTGACTATTATTTGATTTTTTCTAAAAGTACAACACTTTCTACGTGATGCGTTTGTGGGAACATGTCTACTGGCTGATATTTTACAACCTTATACTGTTCTTTTAATAACGCTAGATCTCTAGCTTGTGTTGCGCTATTACAACTTACATAAACAATACGTGGTGCTGCAAGTGCTAGTAATTGTGCTACGACATCTTTATGCATTCCATCGCGTGGTGGATCTGTGATTACTACATCTGGTGAGCCATGTTCTGTAATGAAATCAGCGGTAAAAACATCTCTCATATCACCAGCAAAGAAGGTGGTATTATCAATATTATTATGTGCTGCATTTGCCTTTGCGTCTTCAATTGCGACAGGCACAGACTCAATTCCTACTACATGTTTGGCTTCTTTTGCCACAAACTGTGCAATAGTACCAGTACCGGTATATAAATCATACACTAATTCATCACCAGATAATCCTGCAAAATCGCGAGTGATTTTATACAGCTCATATGCCTGTTGTGAGTTAGTCTGGTAGAAAGATTTTGCATTAATCTTAAACTGTAATCCTTCCATCTCTTCAAATATATGATCACGTCCGTGATAGCATATCACATCTTGATCATAAATGGTATCGTTTGCCTTTTCGTTAATTATATATTGTAACGATTTGATCTGTGGGAAAGTAGTTTTCAAGTGTTCTAACAGACCGATTCTAGCTTTTTCATCTTCTTTAAAGAACTGTATGACAACCATGATTTCTCCTGTCGATGACATACGCAGCATTAAGGTTCTTAAAACTCCAGTTTTCTCTCTAGGGTTAAAGTATTCTATATGTTCCGCTTCCGCGAAAGCGTGAACACTCAATCTAATTTGCTCTCCTATGGCAGGATGTAAATGACATTCATCTAGGTGCAATATTTTATCCCACATTCCAGGTATATGAAAGCCAAGAGCTTTTTTATCCTCTATTTGAATATCACTCTGGATTTCTTCTAAGGTCAACCACCTGCTGGCTGAAAAGCTGAATTCCATTTTATTGCGATAGTAATACTGATTTACAGATCCTGCAATAGGAGTGACCTCGGGCAGGTCTAGATGGCCTATTCTCGTAAGGTTTTCAACAACTTCTTTTTGTTTAAAAAATAGCTGGCTATCATAACTCATGTGTTGCCACTTACAACCACCACAAGTTCCAAAATGTTTGCAAACTGGATTTGTACGTCGATCTGATAAGGTATGAAAAGCAGTGGCTTCTCCTTCATAAAAAGTTTTTCTCTTTTTAAAAGTTTTGATGTCTACAACATCTCCAGGTACTGCGTTTTTTAAAAATATAACGGCGCCATCCTCAGTTTTGGCTACGCTTTTACCTTTTGCTCCAGCGTCTACGACAGGAACATTTTCAAAGGTTTTATTGGCTCGATTTCTTCTTTTTGACATGTGTCCAAATTTAAGAGAATAGACTGAGGTGGAACTCATAATTTCTATAAAATTTAAGCATTAGCCTCATGTCTTGGACAGCTGTTTTTGTAAATTGCGACCTAGATAAAAAATACATTATGAGTACAGCGACTAAAAAAGGAAGTCAACATTATATAGATCTTGAAGATGCGCATGGAGCACACAACTATCATCCACTACCAGTAGTGCTTGAAAGAGGTGATGGTGTATATGTATGGGATGTAGAAGGTAAACGTTATTATGACTTTCTAAGTGCTTACTCTGCAGTAAATCAAGGACATTGTCATCCTTCTATTGTGAATGCTATGAGCCAGCAAGCACAAACACTAACCCTAACATCTCGTGCTTTTCATAACGATAAGCTAGGTGTTTATGAAAAATACATGACTGAGTATTTTGGCTTTGATAAAGTCCTGCCAATGAATACTGGAGCTGAAGCGGTTGAGACTGCTATTAAAATTGCTCGTAAATGGGCTTATGAGAAAAAAGGTGTTGCAGAGCATGAGGCTAAAATTATCGTTGCTGAGAATAATTTCCACGGTCGCACCACTACTATTATATCTTTTTCTAATGATGAAGTAGCTCGCAAAAACTTTGGTCCTTATACACCAGGTTTTATTAAGATTCCTTATGATGATACGGCTGCATTAGAAAAAGCGTTACAAGAAGATAATGTAGCAGGTTTTCTAGTAGAACCTATACAAGGTGAAGCTGGTGTTTACACTCCAGATGATGATTACATGAGAGCATCACAAGAGCTTTGTGAAAAGTATAATGCACTTTTTATTGCAGATGAGATCCAAACGGGTATAGCAAGAACTGGTGCTTTACTAGCTGTGTGTGGTAAATGTGATTGTGCTGGTCATTGTGAAAAGCAACAAGCTACTTATGCTCAACCTGATGTTTTAATTTTGGGTAAAGCGTTGTCTGGTGGAGCTTATCCAGTAAGTGCTGTATTAGCAAATAATGAAATAATGAACGTTATTAAACCTGGACAGCATGGAAGTACTTTTGGTGGTAATCCAGTTGCAGCGGTTGTTGGTATGGCTGCACTTGATGTAGTAAAGGATGAAAAGCTAGCTCAAAATGCTAGAGAACTAGGAAATTATTTTAGAGCTCGTATAAATGAGTATATAGAAACTACTGATACTGTGACATTAGTGAGAGGTCGTGGTTTGCTTAATGCAATTGTAATTAATGATACTGAAGAAGGTGATACGGCATGGAATATCTGTCTAAAATTGCGTGATAATGGTTTGCTGGCAAAACCTACACATGGTAACATTATTAGATTTGCACCACCACTAGTAATGACAAAAGAACAACTTGATGCATGTATTGATATCATCATCAAAACACTGAAGAGTTTTGAATAAAATATATTAGTTAAATAAAAAAGGCTCACAATTGCGAGCCTTTTTTATTTAAAAAGAAATTGGCCATAGTATTATCTACATCCTGCTTCTTCCATAGCATCATATAATGGAGCTAGTTGCTCTTCAGTCACGCCTGGATTATTTAAAGCAAATTCTAGATACCACTCATAAAATTCACACTGGTTGAAATAAAACCAAATGATAAATGCGAGTCCGATAAGTGAAATCACTAGTGATACTATCGCTAATGTTTTTGCTGTTTTCATAGCCTTTCCGTTACTATAAAGTTCAGGATCTGCGTTGTACTTAGCAAGTTCTTTATTTGCTAGAACTAGTGCTATGATAGCTGCAATGGTTCCTATTCCATAGAAACAACAACATAAGAAACCAACAACCGAAAGGATGTAAATGGCAGTGGTGTTTAATTTTTGCATGATTTGAATTTTGGTTAAAGCGTAAAAATAATAAAAAAGGGAACGCATTGCGTTCCCTTATAATATTTATAGAAAGATTGGATTAATATCCTGCATCTTCCATCATTTCTGGGTCCATACCAAATTGCTCTAGCATTTCACGTTGTTGTTGAGCTCTTTCTTCTGGAGTAGTAGAAACATAATTGTAGATACTGTATAGCGCCATAAGTCCAGCGATTACTGTTACTACTAGAGAAACAGTTTTAGCTGTTTTCATAGCTGGCCCATTAGAATATGCTTCTGGATTTGCTTCATATTCTTTAACACCTTTGTTTGCAAGGTAGAATGCTATTCCTGCTGGTATCACTCCGACACCACTGAAGCAACAGCATATAAAACCTACTACAGATAGTATGTAAACTAGGGTTGTGTTTAATTTTTGCATAATGATTGATTGGTTAAAAGATTAATTTAATGATATAGTTAATTAAAATAGTTCCTATGGTAAGTATGGCAAGCGTTAGCTTGATTTTCTCTCCATATTTTATTTTAAAGAACCAGTCAAATGTAAGAAAAACAAAAAGAAAAAACATCGGGTAAATTCCTGGATACATAAAGAATGCATCAACAACTTCGCCTTTCATTAAAAGAGAAATGGACCGCTGGATACCACATCCAGGACAGTCCATTCCAGTCATTTTTTTACTCATGCATGGTAGCATCCAGCTATCATCGGCATTTAGTATATTCATATTAGTTACTGATACTCACTTTTACAGCAGCTTCTCTTTGGTCAGCAGTAATTACTCTTACGATGTAGATTCCAGTGCTAAAGTTACTTGTTTCAAAAGAGTATGCGCTATTAGAAGTGCCTTCTTTACTAGAGATTAACTCTTTTCCAGAAAGGTCAAATAACGAGATGTTGCTTACCTCGATACCATTAGGATTGAAAATTGTTAATTCTTGACGACTATTGTTTTGAACGATATCAAATTCTTTTTCAGCGTTAACAATTTCGTCATTAGAAAGTGTTGTCGGGTCTTGGAAAATAATTTCAAAACGATCATCGATAGTTCCTGCGTTTAAAGATATAGTAGATGTACCATTCTTTAAGTCATATGTTGTGTTGGTATATTTATCATGTAAGATAATATATGGCGTGTCAAAGTTTTGTAACGCTTTGATATTGAATTCAAAAATGCTATTGTTAGCTAAATCAAAACTAAGAGGTACTTTTTTATCTGTTGAAAAAGGTATTGAGTTAATCACAAGGCCTTGATCCTCAACTTCCATATATACATCGTTGACTTGCTTATTATTAGCTATTGGGCCTTCCCATCCATAGTCTAAGTCCATAGTTGTACTTGGTTCAAATTGCAGTACTAGTTCTCTTACATACAGATCGTTAATAGCAACATTGAATCTGATTGCTGGTAGTACGTTTGCAGGCGTTCCATTAATAGGATTGTTATTATTGCTACCTGGTGCCGATGCAAAGAATGATAAATCGCCGTCACTCTCTTTATAAAAAGTACGTTGACTATTATTAAAAGTTATAGTTCCATCACCATCTCCTGCAGAGAAAGTTCCACCAGTTCCAGCAACAGGATTACCTGCGCTATTGTTAGCTAGTGTTGGGTCAGTTGATCTTGTAACCACAAAACCTTGACCTATCGCAGCATATCTTCTTCCACCAGAAGCTCCTGCTGGTGATACAAATCCGCCTGCTCCTCCTGAGATATTACCATTAGAAGGTGTTCCATCAGAATTGTAGCGACTGTATGCTGCAGATGCATAAATACCATCATCAAGATACTCACCATTACCGTCTACAGCAAAACCATTAGGTACATATGTTCCGTATCCACCTATATAGTCAGTAAGCTGATGGCTTGTACTTTTTGATTCCCAAAAGTAAATTACTGGATCAATTTGTGATAAAGAAGATGAAGGATTGGTATTGTCCTCTAAAAACTTTTTCATATCCAATGCGCTAGGATAAGGATTACCTATAATGGCTACATCATCTAATGCGATAGTCATTGAAATGTCACCGTTAAGAGGTCTTCCTCTAAAATCTATTCTCTGACCTAAAAAGCCAGTAACAGCATTTGAAACTAAGTTAGGTCCACCACCGACTTGTTCTACACCTTTCATAGTAAAAGCTATTCCAGGTTCTACATCTGCTGTAATTACTCTAGTCCAGTTACCGTAACTTCCGTTTCCACTTCCTGCTAGATCATATTTGTACAACCATCGACCTGAAATTTCTAAAGGTCTAGTCACCGTTAGTGTAGATAAATCTTGGACATCAGATCTTCCAGTAGGGTTGCCTATCCCAGTTAACGTCGCTTTTTGTGCATCGATAACCAAATTAGTTCTCAAGTCGGTATTCGGAGCAGCAGCGTCAAAACCGGTTTCAGTAAATCCAGCTTGTAATACCGGAAAGTAAATTTGTTCACTTAAGTCAAAATCTTGATTTCCTATACCTGTTGGGTTTCCTACCGGAGAAGACCAATAATTATAGGTATATTCATTTGATGTTCCTTCTTGAAATACAGATAAAATACCAGCTCCTTCATTGTCCACATTATCACTTTGAATTAATTGAGCTTCGTTTCTTAAATATAACTTTCCGTTGGTAGAAAGATTTATTTTCCCTTTTGCATACAGGTTAGTTCCTTTGGAATAAATAAAACCATCACCTACATAAACCTGAGCAGCTCCAACGCTTAAGGTAAGAATTGTAATTAAACTTAAAATAAAATTTTTCATATTAAATACTATTAACTAGCGATTACAAAATAAAAGCTTTTCAGACCTACACAGGAAAAGTTTTACGTAAATATTGATTCCTTACACTTAAATTAGATGTATGGTGTAAATTTGACGATGAATATGATAAATATAAAACAATTTAACGGAATTCTGCTTATCGCAGGTATTCTATTTTTACTGTGTTCTATGTATTTTGAGAATGGTGTTTTGTTCTTTCAAATTGCTGGAATCGTTTTGCTTATGATTGCTGCTTATCAATATAGTCGTGATAAGCAAGAAGATAATATTGATGAAAATGAGGAAATTTAAGGTAGGTGATCGGGTATTGGTATTAGACGATGAGTTTGGTGGTGTAGTCGCTTCCGCGAAAGCGAAATTAATTACCATCATTACAGATGATGATATTGAAATCGATTACCATGAATCAGAGCTTATTTTAGATCAAAGATTTAAAGTTGATCGTGTTGTTGTAAAGCAAGAGGTTGCTATTCAAAAAGGAAAAAAGCGTCAGGTTTCTCGTAAAAAAGCTAAGGAAATTCCAGCTGTAGAAATAGATCTGCACATCCATCAATTAGTAAAAAGTGAACGTGGTATGGATGCTTTTGATAAACTTAATACACAAATGGATACAGCACGATATAAGTTAGAATGGGCTCGTAAGGAACGTATTCCTAAACTTGTTTTTATACATGGTGTAGGTGAAGGTGTCCTTAAAAAAGAGCTAGAATTTCTGTTTGATCGCTATAATGATATTACTTATTATGATGCTGATTTTCAGAAATATGGTAGAGGTGCCACTGAGGTTTATATATATCAGAATCCTAAATAAAAGCTCTAAGGGACAAAATTAGGTGTGATCGTCTTTGTCACTGTTCTTACAAATGTTCCAAACTCGTAAAAAGCGATAATGATTTCTCTACTGTCGCTAGTTGCTGTTAAATTTTCTATACTAATATCTAAACTTGCCGTACTTGAGTACTCATGTGGTCTAAATGTGTCGATGGCTGGACTAGCCATTTCTGTAGAATTGATAAGATAGTAAGGTTGTAAATCTGTTCCTACTAATAGGCGGTCATTTGCAGGGCTTAAATCACGATTAAGGTCTTCTTGTATGGTAGGGATGCCATCACCATCGTCATCATTATCTAGATAATCTGGTATTCCATCACCATCTGTATCCTGACTCAAGGAAAGATCGGTAAGGTTAATCCCTTCATTAATAGTTAATACATTATCACCATCGTCATCTTCATCAATGTAATCTGGTAGACCATCCATATCTGTATCTTGCAAGGTCGCAATTCCTTCGTCAACAGCACTGATTCCGTCATTGTCTTCTTCTTCAATACTGGTTACAATATAGACGTCGCCATCTTCACCTATGAAGGTTTGTAAAGTTGTTGGGCTAGACGGAGGAATATCATTACAATAATAATCACTACCTGCTGCGTCACTAAGTTTACGGTATTCTAAATCATTAGTAGTTAAAGAATATGGACCATGTGTTGCCTCAGAACTCAAAATATCGTCTGTTGTAGACAATTGTAATGATATCGTTTCAGTATCATTAATCATATAGAAAAGATAATCTGACGTGTCCTCATCTTCTAGAATTTCACATGCTTGAACGGTGGCGCCTTCAAAGTCTAAATCATCTAGAATTAGGTCTCCATCATCACAGCCTATTAAAGCTATAGGAATTATTAGGTAAAGCAGTTTTTTCATATCTTCAAAAATAAGGATTACTATTCGAGCTTTAAAGTTAATTTTTAAGGTCATTTCTTTTACTTTTGCCGGCATGAGACAAGTATATTTAGATAGTGCCGCTACCACACAAATGAGAACTGAGGTTATTGATGAGATGACTCGAGTAATGCAAGACGTTTATGGTAATCCTAGCAGCACACATAGTTATGGCCGCAGTGCAAAATCATTAATAGAAAATGCTCGTAAAAACATCGCATCTCAACTAGGTGTCACCGCAGCAGAAATCATTTTCACATCTGGTGGTACTGAAGCAGATAATCTAGCTATTCACAGTTGTGTTCGTGATCTAGGAGTACAACGCATAATTACCACAAAAATTGAGCACCATGCTGTTCTTTATATTGTAGACTACTGTAAAGAGAAATATGGAACTCATGTTGAATATCTAGATTTACAAGATTGTGGAACGCCTAGTTATGATCACCTACAAGAGTTACTTAAAGATGAGTCTCAAAAAACTCTTGTGAGCTTGATGCATATTAATAATGAGATAGGTAACAAATTAGATATCGATCGAGTAGGGAATATGTGTAAAAAATACAATTCACTATTTCATAGTGATTGTGTGCAATCCATAGGTCATTATGAAATGGATTTCTCCACACTACCTGTTGATTTTACCGCGGTAAGCGCGCATAAATTCCATGGTCCTAAAGGTGTTGGGTTTGCTTTTATAAGAAAAGGTACTGGTTTAAAACCATTAATTTTAGGTGGTGCACAAGAACGTGGTTACCGTGCTGGTACAGAAAGTGTGCATAATATTGTAGGTATGGATAAGTCTTTATCTATGGCTTATGAAAACCTAGAAAAAGAACGCGAGTATGTTAAAGGTCTAAAAGATTATTTTAAAGCTCAGCTGTTAGAAAAAATTCCTGGAGTAAAATTTAATGGTAATTGTGGAGATCATAAAAATAGTACGTTTACTTTATTGAATGTCTGTCTTCCTTGTCCTGCAGATAAGGCAGCGATGTTACTTTTTACAATGGATTTAAAAGGTATTGCTTGTTCTAAAGGTAGTGCCTGCCAGAGTGGTTCTCAAAAAGGATCTCACGTATTAACTAATGTGCTAGCAGATGAAGACTTAAATAAACCTAGTCTGCGATTTAGTTTCTCTATCTTTAATACTAAAGAAGAGTTGGATTACGTGGTGGATGTTTTAGTAGAGTATCTAAAGTCTATTTAAAACGCTTTCGCGAAAGCGTCATTTCAAAGCTGAACTTTTATAGTCTAGCTACTAATCTTACATTAAATACTCGTGGCGTTAACTCATTAGGTATAGCAAATTGCTGCTGACTAGAAACATCACGTACCCAAATGTTAGTAATTGAGTTGCTTTCATCAAAGATGTTGTAGATCTCTGCACCTATGGTTACTTCAGTAAAATTGCTGAATAATTTACTAGACTTTTTATCGTCTTTCAATACTAAATTGATACCTATATCTGCTCTACGATAATCTTGTAAACGGAACTGAAAATCATATGGGTCTGCATAATTAGGTGATCCGCCAGGTAGGCCTGTATTATATACTAAGTTTAAATACATTTTTAAATGTGGCATGTTAGGAACATAGTCTTGAAATAAGGCCGCAAATTTTAATCGTTGATCTGTTGGTCTTGCGATATAGCCTCTGCCATTTAAATTCTCTTCAGTCTTTAAATATCCAGCACTGAACCAGCTCTCAGTACCTGGTACAAATTCACCATTAATACGCAAGTCTACACCATAAGCATAAGCAACGGCATCATTATTTGCTCTGTACCTGATGCGTACGTTTTCTAGTGTATAGGTATTTACATCTGTCAAATCTTTGTAATAAACTTCAGTTGTTAATTTAAATGGTCGTTTTTTACCATCGCTAGATATCCAGTTAAAACTCCAGTCGTTTCCTATTACAGCATGAATGGATTTTTGTGCTTTTACAGCAGGATTTACCACACCTTGCTGGTCACGTAACTCTCTATAAAATGGTGGTTGGTAATATAGTCCACCAGAAATGCGGAAGAGCATATCAGTATTATTCCAGGCTGGTTTTATAGCGAGTTGACCACGTGGCGAGACTACAGTTTGCGTTGTGCTTTCAATGCCGTCACCACTTACATTCCAGGTATGGGAACGTATCCCAGCGTTCCAAAAAACCTCTGTGTCTTTGATATAACCACGACTGCTATATTGACCAAATAATTGATAACGTGTCACTTGTACATCATTATCTGCACTAGTAGATTCAAAAGGAACGAGTGGTCCAGTAAAAGGTTCATAAGGTTGATCGTTTGCTAGGTCAGCAAATGGTGGTCTTATATTAAAACCTGCACTGTCGATCACGTTATATTCTCGTACACGATCTCTTATATCTTCTTTAGAGAATTTAATTCCCCAATCGAGGCGATCGTTTTCCTTTTTCTCACTTGGTATTTCCAGAGTTCCACGATGCTCTGCGGTCATAATAAGAGCATCTAGGTCATTACGACCATGTTCTAGCTCAGAACCTACAGATGTAACAAAATCTATTTGCCCTAAATCACTACTTCCTATATCCGTGTTTGGTCTTCCAAGACCATAGTTAGCTAAAATATCATAATGCTCTTGTTCTTGAGTATGATAAACACTAGTAATAAACCTTAGGCTTAAATTTTCGGTAGCATCATAACTAGCTTTAAGGGCTCCAAAATAGGTTTCATACTGGTCATCTTCACGACCTTCATAATTGATTATAATTCCTTGGACATCTTGTAATGTCCCAAAATTGGCTTCTCTAAGTTTCGGTTCAAATTCATAACTGTTAATCGCAATGTTACCTAGAAAGCCCAGTTCTAACTTTGAATTGATTTTATATGTCAAGTAGGTCTGTGCGTCAAAGAATCTTGGTATAGCATTAGCTTCGGTTTCTCTAGAGTTTACTAATAAGCTATTGTCTCTGTAACGCACACCTAGTATTCCTGTAAACGCTTTCGCAAAAGCGTCTCCTTCAACAAACGCGTTAACACCTAGTAAACTAGCGTCTATTCCTGCACCAAAGGCTGTAGGACGACGGTAATCAATGTCCAATACAGAACTCAGTTTATCACCATATTTAGATTGAAAACCACCAGCACTAAAATCTACACTACGCACCATGTCAGAATTTACAAAACTCAATCCTTCTTGCTGACCACTACGTATTAAGAATGGTCTATATACTTCAATCTCATTTATGTAAACCAGGTTTTCATCAAAGTTTCCACCACGAGCACGATATTGTGTGCTTAATTCATTGCTGCCGCTTACACCAGGTAATGATTTTAATATGTTCTCTACACCAGGTTGTGCTCCAGGGATTTTACGTATCACCGTTGCGCTTATAGTTGTAATTCCTTCTAAATCCTCGCGTGTAGTAGTGTTTAAAACTACTGTGTCTATGATCTCTACACTAGAAACCATCACAGGATTTAATTCATAAACCTGACGATTTTTAAGGGTTAATTCCTTTTGTCCACCTTTATAACTTATTGCAGTAAATGTGATGATTACTTTTTGATTTGCAGGCACTTTTAATTGATAGAATCCATTTTCATTAGATGCTGTACCAATTGTAGTACCTTGAATAGATACATTTACATCTTTTACAGGTTCATTAAATTCATCTAAAATTACACCTTGTATAGTGGCTTGTTGAGCCATTGTAATAAGGCTTAAAAGAAATGCAGTGAGGAAAAGATAGGTCTTCAAATGTCTTTTTTAAATCTTGCGGAAAAACGTAGCTTCAAATGTAGTGCTATTTCCTGCATTGTCAGTTACGATTACTTTAAGGTGGTTTTCACTATCAGTAACGACATTATCTGAAAAATCGTGTTTGATGATGCCGGTTTTATAGTCATACTCCATGAGGATGAATTTGCCATTGACTGTGGCGCGATATCCGTCTATGCCACTTTCTTTATCTGCAATAGATAATCTTAATTCTTTATTCTTACTAATCCATTGTTTATTTTTGAAATTAATAGGTTTAATGCTAGGTTTTTTATCATCCTTAGTAATAGCATAAGTACCCATTATTTTACTGTAAGCAATCAGTTTGTTGCCATTGCGTTTTGTGTTAACGTGATATGCTGCGCCCCATGAGGTGATACGAGCAATATAGTACTGGTCTAGATTATCTCCAACTTTTGAGCTTATGTCGTATTCTAAGATAAAGTTTTTATGTAGAGGCACCACATCTCTATGTACAGTGATGGTGTCTAAGTTTTCTTTAATTTCTAGTAGTTGATCCTCATATAAAGCTCCTTTAGGAATTGTGAGGTTAAAGTTTCCCATTTTGCGATTAAAACTTGCAGAATGACTCACGTATTCAAGACCATCATTGTCAGGTGCAAGTAAGTCGGTAGGTGGTTCATCGTTGAAAATGTCTACAACTATTCTACTAGTGTTGCCTTGATAGTCCTTGATTTCAATTTGATAATTACTGTTTGATCCAGGATCATAAAGCGATAGTTTTCCATCGTTAATAGAGTTGCCATAAAGACTTAATGGACTGCCAGATGGTATGAATAACTTTGAGATACGGCTTTTGTTTTCTTTAAAGAATCCATAATCAATCATTTGGTTCAAGTATCTAGTCTCGCTAAAAGCGTATGTGTCAAAACATATTTCAAAATTAGGAGTGCCGTTGAAACTAGTATTGATTTGATATACTCCGTTTTGATTATTTCCGCCATTTTGACGATCGCTGGTATTTACACCTATGCCTATAGTACCATAAGCGTTTAGTTTTTCAGTTTTAAAACCTCCGTTTTTTAAAGGAATAAGTCTTAAAAGGGCAGGCTCATTTTTTCCGTTAATAGTAGCATTTTCATCTAGTGGATAAGCCATAACCTGTTTAACTAGAGGTTTTTTTGTGTCTGGAACTTGAATTCCCATCATCATAGGGTTAATGGGTCTAGCGGCACTATCTCTAATTTCAAAATGTAAGTGTGGTCCACCGCTACCACCACTATTACCGCTATATGCGATGACCTCGCCTTGATCGACTCTTAATTCTAGATCACTAGGGAAAAGTTGGATTTCATAAGTTTCATTTTCATATTGTCTTTTTTTAAGATACTCTTCAATACGAGGTGATAACCTGTCTAAGTGTGCATAAACACTAGTGTATCCATTGGGATGTGTAATGTAGATCGCCTTACCGTATCCATAGCGTTCAATTTTGATACGACTTACATAACCAGATGCGGTAGCATAAACTTTTAAACCAGTGCGCTGGTTAGTTTTAATATCTAAACCACTATGAAAGTGGTTAGAACGCAGTTCTCCAAAAGTTCCAGACAATTTTAATTCAATATCCAATGGATTTTTAAAATAACCTTCGGGAATGTTTTTTTGGATTTGGCTTGCGCCAAAATGAGATGCGACAAGCAAAGAGAAGAAGAAAAATATTTTTTTATGTAACATAGGCTAAATATAATAGGCTTACGCCAACTTGCAAAGAGATTTCTTACTGGTCTTTCAAACTTTGTTCCAATAATGTTTGATAAGTCTCGCGGTAATCCTAATTTTGTAAGAACAGTATAAAATTTGCTCAAGTGCCTACACTTTCTTCCCAAATAGCAACCATAGAGCTTAAAATCAAGGCTTTAATTGAAGAAAATGCGCGATTGAAGACGCAAAATGAACAGCAAATGACAGCGATGTCGTTGCTAGAAAACGATAATAAAGAGCTCGTTGAGGCGTTAAAAGTAAGTGAAGAGAGAATTGTGGCCCTAAAAACCGCAAATGCTATGCTGGGTAGTGACGATTATAAAACAAAAACCAAGCTCAAAATAAACGCACTGATTCGTGAACTCGATCAGTGTATAGATCAAATAGCTTCATAGTGGCAGATAAACTAAAAATAAAGATTTCAATTGCAGATCGTGTTTATCCACTGACCATAGATCCTTCTCGTGAAGAAGGTTTGCGTAAAGCAGCAAAAAATATTGAGGCGATGATTAAACAGCTTGAAAGCAGTTATGCAGTAAGGGATAAGCAAGACGTTCTAGCAATGTGTGCTCTTCAATTTGCTGCAAAAGCTGAACAAATAAATATAGATAGTAGTGAAGATGTAGCCCAGGCACAAGAACAGTTAGAAGTCTTGAACCAGCTATTATCACAACAATTATCTTAGTCGTTCTTTAAACATAAACAGTTACTACCTGCACTTGTTACATTTTTTGGTGAACTCAACACATAATTCTTTAAAAAAGGTGAGTCGTGGTTGTAAAAGCAAGCCGGACATATGGGCCGGATCCTTGATCAACCAGTTAACCTTAAACTTTATTTAAGGAGTTCATTCAAAACACAACTTGTGCAGGTTTTTTTATATATAATAACCAATGGAAACATCAGTAATGACACCAATCATATATGCTATCGTAGCATTAATAGTAGGTCTAGCAATAGGCTACTTCATAGCAAAATCTATCGTTGAAAAAGGCAAAGCCTCTCAACTTATAGCCGATGCACAAAAGGAGGCAAAGTCTTTAATTAAAGAAGCCCAAGTAGAAGGCGAAAAAATTAAAAACGAAAAAACCTTCAAAGCAAAAGAAAAGTTTATTGAACTTAAATCGCAACATGAAAAAGAAATCATGAACCGCGAAAAAAAGATGAGTGATGCTGAAAAGCGTACTAGAGATAAAGAATCTAAAGTGTCTAGTGAACTTGCTAAAACTAAGCAATTAGAACAAAAATTGTCTAGTAAGATTGAAGAGCTAGACTCAAAAAGAGATTCCATATTAAAAAAGCAAGCCGAAGTTGAAAAGATGCACGAGTCACAAGTGAAACAGCTTGAAGTGATCAGTGGGATGTCTGGAGAAGATGCTAAAAAACAATTAGTTGAATCTTTAAAAGATAAGGCAAAGACAGAAGCGATGAGTATTGTACAAAGTACTATCGAAGAAGCAAAACTAACGGCAACGCAAGAGGCTCGCAAAGTAATTATCAATACTATTCAACGTATTGGGACTGAAGAAGCTGTAGAAAATTGTGTGTCTGTTTTTAATCTTGAATCAGATGATGTCAAAGGGCGTATCATAGGACGTGAAGGTCGTAATATTAGAGCCATTGAAGCAGCCACCGGTGTTGAGATTATAGTGGATGACACTCCAGACGCAATTATTCTTTCTTGTTTTGATTCTGTACGTAGAGAGGTGGCGCGTTTATCACTACATAAGTTAGTGACTGATGGACGTATTCACCCAGCAAGAATTGAAGAAGTAGTTGCAAAGACTAGAAAACAAATTGACCAAGAAATTGCTGAGGTTGGAAAGCGCACAGTAATCGATCTAGGGATACATGGTCTGCATCCAGAATTAATTAAGATGGTAGGTAGAATGAAGTATCGTTCTTCTTATGGTCAGAATTTATTACAGCACAGTAGAGAAGTAGCAAAACTATGTGGTACCATGGCAGCAGAATTAGGACTGAATCCTAAACTTGCAAAACGTGCCGGACTGTTGCATGATATAGGTAAGGTGCCAGAAACTGAAGATGAAACTCCTCACGCAATCTTAGGTATGAACCTAGCTGAAAAGCATGGTGAAAAGCCTGAAGTTTGTAATGCAATAGGTGCTCACCATGATGAAATTGAGATGACATCATTACTTTCTCCTATCGTACAGGTATGTGATGCTATAAGCGGTGCGCGTCCAGGAGCTAGACGCCAGGTGCTAGATTCATATATACAACGACTAAAAGATCTTGAAGAAATTGCATTTGGATTTAATGGAGTAGAAAAAGCATATGCTATACAAGCAGGTCGTGAATTACGTGTCATTGTAGAAAGTGAAAAAGTAAGCGATGATAAAGCGGCGCAATTATCTTTTGAAATCTCACAAAAAATACAGACGGATATGACCTATCCTGGTCAGGTTAAAGTTACTGTGATAAGGGAAACTAGAGCTGTTAATATAGCTAAGTAGACTGGTTATGTTTTCTTAAACTAAAAAGAGCGCTGCATCATGCAGCGCTCTTTTATTATAAAGTAAAACTCTAGTCGCCCCTACACGTCTAGAGTTTTCTTATTGATCACCTTTTTACAGGTGCTCATTTGCATAATAATTAGTGATTTGATTTAAAATAAATCTCTCACAGCTTTTTAATTAATGCGTACTTAAAAAGTTTTGCTTAATTACTACGGTATAAAGTTAAGAAAAACTAGCTCAAAAAAATACCCTTTATAGGGTATTTTTTTTGTAACAAGTTTATTTACATTAGTTTAAACATTTGTTTATTCGTCATATATGTTTTTGTAACCTTTCTCTTCAACTTCAAAAAACTTACCGGTTACATACCTATAATGTTCGTCCAGTTGTGCTAGGTCTTTTAAATCGTCCTTATCTAATTGAAGTCTTGCAGCCTCTAGGTTCTCTTTAATTCTACCTGGATTAGTTGATTTAGGTATTACTGCAGTTCCACGTTGTGCAGACCAGTTAATTAGCACTTGCGCTGGCGATACGTTATGTTTACTTGCAATCTTTTGAACGGCTGTTTTTTCAAACATATTAGGTTCATTTTCTTGCTTCATACCATCAGATCTATCTCCACTACCTAATGGTGAATAGCCCGTTAAGTGAATACCTTGTTTGCTACAGTATTCAAATAGATCGTTTTGTTGTAGTAATGGATGCAGTTCCACTTGATTCATTTCTGGTATTTCACCAGTATTTGCAATCAGTTCTTCTAATTTTTGCTTACTAAAGTTAGAAACTCCTATATGTTTTGCTAGACCTTTTTCTTTAAGTTGACTCATCGCTTTCCATGTCTCAGAAATAGGTGCTTCTTGTGGTGTTAAATAATCTTCAGGACCTTCTGGTGATTGTACGTCTGGTTTAAATGCAACTGGCCAGTGTATTAAATATAAATCTAGATAGTCTAGTTGTAGGTCATTAAGGGTTTGTTTCATTGCTGGCTCTACATCTTGTGGTAGATGTGCATTGTTCCACAATTTTGATGTTATCCATACATCTTCTCTTTTAATCTCTCCTTTAGAGAATACTTCATTGAATGCTTCACCTATTTCTTTTTCGTTGCCATAAATAGCAGCGCAGTCTATGTGTTTATAACCAGATTCTAAAGCGCTAATTACAGCATTTTTAACCTCGCCTGGTTTTGATTTCCATGTTCCTAAACCTATAGGGAATAGCTCATCGCCATTTTTAAATTTTAAAGATTTCATAAGTCTTAGTTTTTTTATAAAGTTAGCTTTCGCGTAAGCGAGATAAAAGTAATTCAACTACTTTGACATAACTTTAATAGAATATAACTAAGCTCTAGGATGATGTTTTTCCATGATTTTAGTCAAGTGCGCGCGGTCGACATGCATATATATTTCTGTGGTGGTGATGCTTTCATGTCCTAGCATCATTTGAATAGATCTGAGGTCAGCGCCGTTTTCTAAGAGGTGCGTGGCAAATGAGTGTCTGAAAGTGTGTGGACTAATTTTTTTTGTAATACCGGCCTTAATTTTAAGCTCTTTTATAATGTGAAAAATCATTGCTCTAGTCAGTCCTGCACCACGTCTATTAAGGAAAAGAGTGTCTGTATGTTGTGGTTTAATAGGTATGTGGCAACGTATCTCATCTCTATAAAGATTGATAACGTTTATAGTAAATTCTCCTATAGGTATAAATCGTTGTTTATCTCCTTTACCAGTTACCTTTATAAAGCCTTCTTCAAAAAATAGGTCACTTATCTTCAGTGTAATGAGTTCACTCACGCGTAGTCCACAACCGTACAATGTTTCTAGTATAGCACGATTGCGCTCGCCTTGTGGTGTAGATCGATCTATGGAATTTATTAGTGAGTCGATCTCGCTGGTACTTAAAGTGTCAGGTAGTTTGCGACCTATTTTAGGCGATTCTATTAATTCTAGTGGGTTGTCTTTTCTATAATCTTCAAGAATTAGATAATTAAAAAAAGCTTTTAAACTGCTTAAAGCTCTCGCTTGTGATCGAGCAGATACATTTTTTGCGAGTTCATAAATATAATCTCTTATGGTATCTGTGGTAATGTGAATAGGTGATTGAGATATCTCATGTTCTGTCAACCATGTAATAAGTTTTTCTAGATCGCGTCTATAAGCTTTTATGGTATTATCTGCTAGACTGCGTTCCAATCTAGAGTATGTCAAAAAGTCCTTAATGCTGTGTTCCCATTTCATAATTGTAAAGGTAGAAGTATTACCATTTATAAATTAGGATAATGAGGTTGTGTTAATTAAAAATTAATACATCGGCTTAAAAGGTTGACAGTTAATAATTGGCATTTTTCAATTAACATCCTTTAAGACTCCTTATATTTTTTTTAATACATACCGGTTTAGGACGCAATTATATTTGCATCAAACTAATAAAAAATCAAAATATTATGAAAAAATTGCATTAAGTTTAATTTTAGGAGTATTTGCTTTTGGAGTATCATCAGCGCAAGAAATTGATTTTGGGGTTAAAGGTGGTGTTAACTTTGCAAAACTAACAGGAGATGATGTTGAAGACGCAGATGGAAGAACAGGTTTTCATGTAGGTCTTACTGGAGAGTATATGTTCAATGACACCTTTGGATTACAAGGTGAGGTAGTATATTCTACTCAAGGATTACAGTCAGAAACTACAATAGCTGGTCAAAATTTTGAGCGTGTTATAAAATTAGATTACATCAACGTACCAGTATTGGCTAAATTCTACATAGCTGATTCTGGATTTTCTATTGATGCAGGACCACAAATAGGTTTTTTAGTCAACGATAAAGATGAAATTAATGGAGAAATCGTCAATGAAGAACTTAATGCAGAAACTATCGATCTAAGTGTAGGTGGTGGATTAGCCTATAAATTTAAAGAAGGTACGTCTCTAGAAGGATTTAACGTCAGCGCACGTTATATGATTGGATTAAGTAATGTGTATAAGGATAATGATACCTTTGGTGATGATATTACTAATTCAAATTTACAGATATCATTAGGGTACAAATTCTAAGGAGATTATAAACGACAATTTAAAAAGCAGCCTTATGGCTGCTTTTTTTGTTTCACGCTTTCGCGAAAGCGTAATTACCAATATCTTTAAACCATGAAAATACATATCATTAATGGACCTAATTTAAATCTATTAGGGAAGAGAGAACCAGAAACTTATGGTTCTAAAAGTTTTGAAGAATACTTTAGAGAGTTGCAATTTGCTTTTAAAGAAATTGAGCTTTCATATTACCAGTCAAATGTTGAAGGAGAACTAATTAATGAATTACATGCTGCTCAAGAAAATGGAGTAGATGGTGTGATTTTTAACGCTGGTGGTTACACGCATACATCAGTTGCAATAGGCGATGCTGTTGCTGGTATAAGTGTTCCTGTGATTGAGGTACATATCTCAAATGTGATGGATCGAGAAGAGTTTAGACATGTTTCCTATATTTCAAAAAATGCCGCTGGGATCATTAGTGGTTTTGGACTCAAAGGCTATGAACTAGCCATTAAAAGTTTTAAGTTATAAAAAAAGGCCACTAGTAATAGTGGCCTTTTTAATAATGTCTAGAACTGATCTCTACCAGTTGTCAGAAAGTATTTGAATACCATCAACTAGCCACCATATACCTATACCACCTAAAGTGATAATGAAAAGTACATTCCAGTACCATGGGCTACCTAAGTACCATCTGTGAGCAGCAAATCCTCCTAAAAAGAACCATAAAGCAGCTGCAATCCACATCTCTTCATCTAGTGCCGCAGCAGCTGGAGAAGAAAGAGTAACAGTTGTAGTAGATTCCTCAACAGTTGTTGACGTGTTAACTGTAGTAACAACGTTGCGTTCTACTGGGAAAGAAGCAAAACTTAATGTGCTTACCAGCATGAAAATGCTCATAAGAGCAAGAGTCAGTTTAGTTTTCATATTAGAAAATTTAGTTAGTTATATTTACCAAATATATAATTTATAATGAATAAGAACCTTTTAATTATAGTAATCTTGTTTTCTGTCATATCAAACGCTCAAGAGCATGAGTATTTAGGTTTTTTAAAATTACCAGACAGTACCTTTATATCTTATAAAGTTAATTTTACTGAAAACAATGGGTTAATTAAGGGATACTCTTATACAGATATGAATGGAGATCACGAGACTAAATCCTCTATTGTTGGTCGATTTAATGATCGCAAGAATACCTTAGAGTTCAGAGAAGTTTCTACTATTTATACCAAGTCTGATATTACTGAACTTGATTTTTGTTATGTATACTTTACTGGTAAAACCAGAAAACTTAACGGTAAGGCTGCTGTAGAAGGAACTTTTAAGAGTTATTATGACGATTTAACAAGTTGCATTGATGGTGAGTTAAGTCTTAACGCTGCTGATAAAATTGAAAAGCGAACAGAGCGATTTGAAAGATTGGTTGCAAAGTCTAATAAAATTGCAGATAGTACCAAGCAAAAAATAGACATGAATCAATTCATGAGCCGTTTTGAAGATAACAGGTTGAAAGGTGGCGAAAAGGTAAATATTATATGGAATCAGGATTATTTAAAATTGATGATTTGGGATCCCGGAACTGTAGATGGTGATATTATAAAAGTGACTTTAAACGGGAAAGATGTTTTATCATCATATAGTACGGTAAAGAAGCAAAAGGAAATAGAACTGCAACTTACTAATGATGTTAATACAATCACGGTCACTGCGCTAAACGAAGGTAAAGAAGCTCCTAATACTGCAAAAATCAAATTATCTGATGGAAAAGGAGAGACCATCGATCTATTATCAAGTCTTATAGTAGGTGAAGAGGTTAAACTTGTCTTTTATAAAGAAAAGCCTGAAATCGATAAAAAATAAAAAAAGCCTCAATTTCTTATTGAAATTGAGGCTTTTGATTTATTATCAATCTTACTTTATAAGTGAATCACTTCACCATATGCGTCTGCTACAGCTTCCATTACCGCTTCACTCATTGTCGGGTGTGGATGCACCGCTTTTAAAACTTCGTGACCAGTAGTTTCTAGTTTACGACCTAGAACTGCCTCGGCAATCATGTCAGTAACACCAGCACCTATCATGTGACATCCTAACCATTCACCATACTTAGCATCAAAAATCACTTTTACAAAACCATCTTTTGCTCCAGATGCGCTTGCTTTTCCAGATGCGCTGAATGGAAATTTACCAACCTTTAATTCATAACCAGCTTCTTTAGCTTGTGCTTCTGTCATACCTACACTCGCAATTTCTGGAGTAGAGTATGTGCAACCAGGTATGTTTCCATAATCCAGTGGTTCCACATGCATATCTGCAATTTTCTCTACACATAAAATACCTTCGGCACTTGCCACGTGAGCTAGAGCTGGACCAGCTGTAATATCACCTATGGCATAATATCCAGGTATGTTAGTTTGGTACCAGTCGTTAACTAGTACCTTACCACGATCTGTAGAAATTCCTACTTCTTCTAGACCTATGTTAGATAAGTTAGTCTCAATTCCTACCGCACTTAAAACGATATCAGCTTCAAGAACTTCTTCTCCTTTTTTAGTTTTAACAGTTGCTTTAACGCCATTACCAGATGTATCTACACCAGTAACTTCACTAGAGGTCATAATTTTAATACCTGCTTTTTTAAAGCTACGTTCCATTTGCTTTGAAACGTCAATATCTTCAACTGGTACAATACGATCAACATACTCTACAATAGTAACTTCAGTTCCCATAGAGTTATAGAAATAAGCAAACTCAACACCTATTGCTCCAGATCCTACCACGATCATCTTCTTAGGCTGCTTTTCTAGTGTCATAGCTTCGCGATAACCTATTACTTTTTTACCATCCTGTGGTAAATTAGGAAGCACACGAGACTTTGCTCCAGTTGCAATAATGATATGATTTCCTTCAACAGTCGATGTAGAACCATCTTCAGCTTTCACCTCAATTTTCTTTCCTTTTTTCACGGTACCATAACCCATGATCACGTCTATCTTATTCTTCTTTAATAAGAACTGTACACCTTTACTCATTCCGTCAGCGACATCACGAGAACGTTTTACAACCGCGTTAAAATCTTTATCTACACCAGTAACTTTAAGACCATAATCTTCGGCGTGGTTGAGGTAATTGAAAACATCAGCACTTTTAATTAATGCTTTTGTAGGAATACAACCCCAATTCAAACATACTCCACCTAGAGATTCCTTCTCTACAATAGCAGTTTTCAAACCTAATTGAGACGCGCGTATTGCAGTTACATATCCACCAGGTCCACTACCTAAAACGATTACATCATATTTACTCATATCTGTCAATTTTTAAGAGTCACAAAAATATGGAATAAAGTCTAATGGATTGTAAATTTGCGCAACCTTATTCTTATGTATAAATCTATAGTACGTCCGTTACTTTTTTCCTTTGATCCAGAGGCGGTTCATCATTTTTCTTTTAAAAGTATCAAATTATTGAGCAAAGTACCTGGTTTTAGTGCGCTTTCGCGAAAGCGTTTCAAACCCAACCATCCAGCTCTTAAAAGAGAACTCTTCGGTTTACAATTTGAGAATCCAGTAGGAATGGCAGCAGGATTTGATAAAGATGCTAAAGCATTTAAAGAATTTTCTAATCTTGGTTTTGGATTTATAGAAATAGGAACGCTGACACCAAAGCCGCAAGATGGAAATCCCAGGCAACGATTGTTCAGATTAAAGAAAGACCAAGCGATTGTAAACAGAATGGGATTCAATAACGGTGGAGTAGATGCTGCTGTAGAACGATTGAAAAAAAATCCAAAGCTAGGTCAACCTAATCACGTCTTAATAGGTGGAAATATTGGGAAGAACAAACTTACACCTAATGATGAAGCGGTGAATGATTACATCATTTGTTTTGAAAAATTATTTGATCACGTTGACTATTTTACTGTAAATGTTAGTTCTCCTAACACACCAGGATTGCGCGAACTACAAGATAGAAAGCCTTTAACGTACATACTTCAAACACTTCAAGACTTAAATAATAAGAAGGCTAACAGAAAGCCTATACTTCTTAAAATTGCTCCAGATTTGACAGATGATCAATTAATGGACATCATAGGAATTGTGGCAGATACAAAAATCGATGGTGTCATTGCTTCAAATACAACCATCTCTAGAGAAGGATTGCAGTCTGAAGAATCGTTAGTAAAACAAGCCGGCGGACTAAGCGGTGCACCACTAACAAATCGCGCTACTGAAGTCATTTCTTTTTTACATGATAAAAGCAACGGTGCCTTTCCTATAATTGGAGTAGGCGGTATCATGACCGCACAAGATGCGATTGATAAACTGAATGCAGGAGCAAGTCTGGTACAGTTGTATACCGGTTTTGTTTATGAAGGACCTAAGTTGATAAGAGATATAAATAAAGCTATTATCGCTCAAGGGTTATGATAGAATCACTGGTCTCCTTTGCATTTGCAACGCTGCTTCTTGCACTCAGTCCAGGACCAGATAATATTTTTGTACTCACACAATCTGTAGCAAGAGGTTCTAAATATGGAATCGCAATTGCTAGCGGTTTAATCACAGGCTGCATCGTTCACACTTCCATTGTTGCTTTAGGTTTTGCAGTAATCATTAGAGACAATCAGTGGTTGCTCTATACCATTAAAATAGCTGGTTCCATTTACTTATTGTATCTCGCTTATAAAATCTTTAAGTCAGACGCGAGCATTGAATTTGGCGATTCAAAAGCTTCTTCTCAAAGTCTATGGAAACTATACAAAACAGGAATCACCATGAATTTGTTGAATCCTAAAGTGACATTGTTTTTTCTCGCTTTATTACCACAGTTTGTAATCGCAAACTCTTATCCCGATTGGATTCAAATCTATTTGCTAGGTGGCGTTTTTATGCTTGTTTCTTTACTGACTTTTTACACGATTGCTTTGCTTGCCGGTAAAGCTGCCAGTTTTATCAAATCTTCAAAATGGTTCGCGCCAGTTATGAAATGGACGCAGATCGTTGTTTTTATAGGGATTGCGGTGGCGATACTGATTCCTTAAAAGGAACGCTTTTCTAGGGTTTCATAAGTTTGTGATATTTATGTGATTCTTATCATTCATATTTGAACTCAGATTTGATAGAAAAGAAATTACAATTAAAAATTAAACTTCCCCTTAATTTTTGCTTGAACCTTAAGGTCTCTTAGTTTTTAAGAGGCTTTTTGCGTTAAAAATAAGAAGTTGAAATCGTTTTCGTAAACCTTAAATCCACATTATCTTTACACGCTGATGGAAAAGGTGAAAATCATAGAATGTCCACGTGACGCGATGCAAGGAATAAAAGAATTTATCCCTACAGATTTGAAGGTGCAATATCTTCAGTCCTTATTGCGATGTGGTTTTGATACTATAGACTTTGGTAGTTTTGTTTCTCCCAAAGCTATACCACAACTGGTGGATACGGCTGAGGTTCTTTCAAAACTTGATCTTTCAAAAACTGAATCTAAACTACTTGCTATTATTGCAAACCTACGAGGTGCGCAAGCTGCATGTGAGCATCCAGAGATTCAATATTTGGGTTATCCATTCTCGATTTCAGAGAACTTTCAAATGCGTAATACCCATAAAACGATAGCTCAAAGTGTAGATTTACTGCAAGAGGTTATAGATCTGGCACAAAAGCATGATAAAGAATTAGTAGTTTATATCTCGATGGGCTTTGGTAATCCTTATGGAGATCCTTGGAATGTAGAAATCGTAGGAGAATGGACAGAGAAGTTATATAATATGGGCGTTAAGATTTTATCACTTTCAGATACCATAGGTAGCTCAGATCCTGAAACAATTACCTATTTGTTTTCTAACTTGATTCCTAAATATCCTGAGATCGAATTTGGTGCACATTTGCATACCACACCTACTACATGGCATGAGAAAGTAGATGCTGCTTATAGAGCTGGTTGCCGCCGTTTTGATGGTGCGATTCAAGGTTTTGGTGGTTGTCCTATGGCAAAAGATGATCTTACAGGGAATATGCCTACTGAAAAAATGGTGAGCTATTTTAATACGGTTAAAGCAGATACTAATGTAAACGCGATGTCTTTTGAAAGTAGCTATAATGAGGCAACAAAGATTTTTACTAAATATCATTAGGCTGTAATTATTTTAGTAGTCTAGTTCCATGAGTCATTAGGCTAAACACGTAAATTTCTTCGTGCTTAAAATCTTATCAGAATCTTAACCTAGCACAGGCGTCTAAAGGGCTATTTTTGGTATAAACCACTATACCATGGCACTATTAGGTCCTATAATTAAGACAGCATTAAATCTACACGAGACTATAACCGCAACATCTGATCATGTGGTTGCACAGCGCAAAGTCTTGGAGTATTTATTGAAAACGGCAAAGAAAACCTCTTTTGGTCTTTATTATGACTTCAACAACATTCTAGAAGATGATGATATGGAGCACGCTTTCGCGGAAGCGATACCATTTTATGACTATCACAAAATGGATGAGCAATGGTGGTCTCGCATGAAAGAAGGGAAACCTGATATCACATGGCCAGGTGTGCCAAAATTTCTTGCTAGGTCAAGTGGTACAACTGGAAAAAAATCTAAAACCATACCTGTAACAGATGAAATGATTGCTGCCATTAAAACTGCAGGAACCAGACAGGTAAGCGCGTTGACTAATTTTGATTTGCCTACCGATGTTTTTGAAAGTGAAGTGCTTGCACTAGGTAGTTCGACAGATTTAAGTGAAGAAGATGGTTTTACAATAGGTGAAATTAGTGGTATATCAGCCAGTAATATTCCTGAATTTCTAGATTCATTTTACAGGCCAGGAAAAGAAATATCCTCTATTGATGACTGGGATGAACGTGTTCAAAAAATAGCCGAAGAAGCCAAAAACTGGGATATAGGAATGTTAAGCGGTATCCCATCATGGTTAGAAATGATGCTCAAAAAAGTGATGGATTATCATAAAGTAGATTCTATACATGACATATGGCCTAATCTATCAGTCTATACTTCTGGTGGTGTGGCATTTGAACCTTACCGATCAAGTTTTGAAAAATTATTTTCAAAGCCTGTCCAGATAGTAGATACCTATCTAGCTAGTGAAGGTTTTATCGCATGTCAACAACGTCCAGAATCTAGTTCTATGCAATTGATTACCGATGGCGGTATTTATTTTGAATTTGTACCGTTCCAGCCAGAGTATGTTGAACAAGATGGTAGTATTTCTAATAATGCACCAGTTCTAACCATGGCCGAGGTGCAACCAGAGGTAGATTATGCATTAATTATATCTACCGTTTCTGGTGCGTGGCGCTATCTAATAGGTGATACTATTAAATTTACAGATGTAGAAAAAGCCGAAATTAAAATAACAGGAAGAACTAAGTTTTTCTTAAACGTAGTAGGTAGTCAGTTATCAGTTTTAAAAATGGAAACCGCGATTACAGAATTACAAGAAAAATTTAATACCAGCATCAAAGAATTTACTGTGTCTGTAAAGAAAATCGATGGAGAATTTCAACACGTATGGTATCTAGGTACAGAAACAGAAACCTCAGAAATGGAACTTGCTGAGGCACTAGATTTATCACTTCAAGAAGCTAATAAAAATTATAAAGTTGCCAGAAGTAAAGCTTTAAAAGGTGTGCAAGTTCATAAAGTACAACCAGAAACGTTTGCACAATGGAACGACCATAATAAGAAAAAAGGTGGTCAGGTAAAAATGGAAAAAGTAATGGATGAAGAGAAGTTTAAAGCCTGGGAAGAGTTTGTGAGTAGTCTTTGAGTTTGTGAGTCTCTGAGTCTTTGAGGAACATACTATCAGAACCAACCGATTTTTTTGCCCAGCAAAAAAAACTCACGAACTCACGAACTCACCAACTCAACGACTAACCAACTAATTAGGCGCCAGCTCTTCCTTAGTAGGTTTTTCTCCAGTTTCTCCATAACGGTTAATCAATTCTAAAATCTCCTCAGGAGAAAGATAGAATTTACGCATGTGCTTTTTATATTTCTCAGATAGGCTGGTATGGTTAAGAATAAAATTTTTAGTTTTTAAAATATATTCTCCCATACCGTGGCGCACGGCATAATCGTCTGCCGCGCGTTCTACCTCTTGAATATGAGAATGAGAATATAAATATTTAAGGCCAAAGAAAATCATATCTATGGTAGAACGTGATCTATAGTCCATCACGTGACCTAATTCATGACCTAGCCAGCCAGTAAGAACATCGCTAGGAATTTCTTTAATAGTAAAAATTTCATTTTCTACTTTAAATTCCTTGCTTATTAAAATGATGTAACTGCGGTTCTTACGTGACTTAAATAAGCTTTTCCAGGTAGGTTGTGCCTGCATAAAGTTTTTGCGTACCATGTCATTAAACTTAAATTCTATTTCTGTTTCTTTTAAAGCAGGATAGAAAGACATCGCTTTTTCTGCCTCTTTTAAGATGGAATCTGGAGCTGTAATGTTAGGGTATTGCATATCTCGCAATATAATAGAGCTGTACGTTTTTAGTCGTGAAAATGAAGTTAAAGATTGGGTGTTATTCTAATTCCGTTTTCGCAATAGTAAACTACAATCATCTCATTTTATTAGTTTAAACAGCTAGAAAGTAACATATTTGTTTTCCAAACTAACAAGTGTTAGTTTTGTGTAAACTTAACGACTTAATATCTGTGAACAGCTTTCATAACATAACATTATCTCAAGTCTATAAAGAGACAGATGATACCACGGTAATAGCCTTTGACGTTCCACAAGAACTTAAAGAAGAATTTAATTATCGTCCAGGACAGTTTTTGACTTTGCGCGCTATGATAAATGGTGAAGATGTGCGACGCAGTTATTCTTTATGTAGTAGTCCGCTAGATAATGAGTGGAAGGTTGCAGTTAAGGAAATCTTTGAAGGTAAATTTTCAACTTATGTAAATCGTGAGTTAAAGACTGGTGATGTATTGCAAGTTGCTGCACCTAGCGGTGATTTTGGAATCGAAGAGTCAGAAGAGAATGATGCCAAAAACTACATAGCATTTGCCGCAGGTAGTGGAATCACACCTATGTTGAGTATTATTAAGACGCACCTTGCTAGTGAGCCTAATGCAAAATTCAAGTTATTCTACCTTAATAGAACCGTAAAATCGATTATCTTTAAGGAAGAGATTGAAGCGCTCAAAAACAAGTATTTAAGTCGTTTTGAAGTGTTTTATTTTTTAAGTCGTGAGCATAGAGATATTCCATTGTTTAATGGGCGTTTTGATCAAGAAAAATTACAAACGCTTACTAAAACTTTAATCAACGCACCGCATACAGACCATGCATTTATTTGTGGTCCAGAAGAGATGATTTTCTTGATAAGAGATGAACTCGTGGCGGCAGGAATGAAAAAAGAAAATGTTCATTTTGAACTCTTTGTAAGTGGATTAAGCGATGCAGATAAGGCCAGAGCCGCTGCAGCACTAGAGAAAAAAGTTGATGGAGTGGATGTTACAATTATTGATGGAAGTAAAGAATTTCATTTTGTTCTAGGCGATGATTATGATAATGTCCTAGATGGTGCCATAGGTGCTGGAGCAGATTTGCCATATGCTTGTAAAGGCGGCGTGTGCAGCACTTGTAAATGTAAAGTGGTGGAAGGAACCGTCGAGATGAAAGTTAACTACGCTTTGACTGATGAAGAGGTAGAAAAAGGATTTGTGCTTAGTTGTGTGAGTGTACCAACGAGTAAAAAATTAGTGGTGGATTATGATGTGTAACCAAATTCCTGCGCAGGCAGGAATCTCTAAGCTGAGTTGTCCAAATTTGGTTCTAGTAATTCAGATTAGTAATATGTTATAAAGGTGCTTGCTATCTCGCTTTCGCGAAAGCGGAATTACAGTAAGCAATAATCAGAAGTAAATTAAAGTCGTTTTGTAAAACGGTTTAACAAAGTAAAGTATAAACCAATTGCAGGTGATGAATCCACAGAGATTCCTGCCTGCGCAGGAATTAAAAATAAAAAAGATGAGTGAAGCAGAAATCAAAAATTTAGAAGCGCAATTTGATGCTAAAATTGCGAGAGATGAAAAGATTGAGCCTAAGGACTGGATGCCTGAAAAGTATCGCAAGACACATATCAGACAAATATCCCAGCACGCTCATTCTGAAATTGTAGGGATGTTGCCAGAAGGTAACTGGATTACACGTGCACCATCATTGCGACGCAAAGTAGCGTTACTTGCTAAGGTGCAAGATGAGGCTGGACATGGACTCTATTTATACAGCGCTTGTGAAACTTTAGGTATCACTCGTGAGCAACTTTATGAAGATTTACATTCAGGAAAAGCAAAGTATTCTTCTATTTTTAATTATCCTACCATGACTTGGGCAGATATGGGAGCGATAGGCTGGCTAGTGGATGGTGCTGCGATTATCAATCAGGTACCATTGTGTAGTACTTCTTTTGGACCTTATGCTCGTGCTATGGTACGTGTTTGTAAGGAAGAAAGTTTTCACCAGCGTCAAGGATATGAAATCATGTTATCGCTATGTAACGGTAGTGAAGAACAAAAAGAAATGGCACAAGATGCATTGAATCGCTGGTGGTGGCCGTCATTGATGATGTTAGGTCCTACAGATGCGGCAAGTACGCATACAGAGCAATCCATGAAATGGAAGTTAAAGCGTAAGACAAATGATGAATTACGCCAGCAATTTATAGATCAAACAGTTCCACAAGCAGAACTTCTAGGACTTACTATTCCAGATCCAGATTTAAAATGGAATGATGAAAAGGGAAGCTATGATTTTGGCGAAATCGATTGGGACGAGTTCTGGCAAGTAGTAAAAGGCCACGGACCTATGAACAAGAAACGTCTAGATGACCGTCGCAATGCGTGGGAAAACGGCGCTTGGGTACGGGAAGCAGCTACTGCATATGCGGCTAAACAGAAAACGAGAAAAGAAACTGCACAAGCGGTATAATTATATCCCTACTGTCAAGCTGAACTTGTCGAAGCTGATTGGGTATGAATCACCATCGACAAGCTCAGGCTGGCAAATTAATTACAACTAATTATGAGTCAAGAAATTCCACTTTGGGAAGTTTTTATAAGATCTAAAAACGGATTAGAACACAGGCATTGCGGTAGCTTACATGCCGAAGATGCTGAAATGGCATTAAACAATGCTCGTGACGTGTATACTCGTAGAAATGAAGGTGTAAGTATTTGGGTAGTAGAATCTAAAAATATAACAGCTAGCAGTCCAGAGGACAGCGGCGAATTATTTGAACCTGCTAGCGATAAAGTCTATAGACATCCTACTTTTTATGAGTTACCTGAAGAATTAAAACACATGTAATAAGCACAGCTTTTACATGTGTTTTAATTCTTAAATCTAAACTTAAGTTGAAACTTAAATTTAAAATTAATGGGTAAACCGTATGATCTAGAAGATCGATTAATCAGTTTTGCTGCTGATGTAATTGTAGTTTTTGACAAGCCTGCTAAAACTTACGCTTCTAAATACTATGCTGAGCAACTCATAAGATCTTCTGGTTCTGTCTCTTTAAATTTTAGTGAATTTGCTGGTGCAGGAACTGAAAAAGATAAAATCAATAAATTGAGAATATCGCTTAAAGAGATTAAAGAGTGCAATAACAATTTAAAAATCCAACTCAAAGCTGGTTTAAGCAACAAAGACCAATTGACAAAGCTGCAGGATGAAGCGGAACAAATTATCAGAATTCTAGTAGCTATTATAAATAAACGATAACCCTTTAAATTTAGATTTAAATTTAGATTTAAGTTTAATATCATTAGATATGAAACAACCAATAAAAGAACTAAATCCACAATTCCTAGAGTCCAAGGAAAACAAACAACACCTGATCGACTATCTTCTAGGTGTGGCAGATAATTATTTAATCTTAGGACAGCGTCTAGGCGAACTTTGTGGTCATGGACCTAATCTAGAGCCAGATATAGCATTGACTAATATTTCGCTAGATATGTTAGGGCAAGTGCGTAGTTTTTACCAATATATCGCACAGTTGAAAGGTGATAAAACCACTGAGGATGATATTGCTTTCTTAAGAAAAGAGCGTGAGTATAAGAATGTATTATTGGTGGAACAACCTAATACAGATTTTGGATACGTGATTGTACGTCAGTTTTTCTTTGATGTCTATAACAGAATGTTTTTAGGAGCTTTACAACAAAGTGCTGATGAAACGCTTAGAGCTCTTGCTTTTAAAGGAATCAAAGAAGCAAGTTATCATGAGCGTTTTTCAGGAGATTGGTTAAAACGATTAGGTGATGGTACTGAAGAAAGTCATCAGCGAGTGCAACAAGCAGTAAATGACCTTTGGGTTTATACAGATGAGCTGTTTCACACCACTAAGGCAGATGATGCTATGATAGCTGCTGGTGTAGCGCCAGACATGTTGCAATTAAGAGAATATTACTATGAAAAAGTAGAAGATTTACTTACTACAGCGACATTAAAAATTCCAGAAGTAGAATACTTCCAAAAAGGTGGTAAAGAAGGATTACATAGCGAGCACATGGGTTATATCCTTGCAGATATGCAGTATATGCAGAGGACTTATCCAGATAGTAAGTGGTAATCTTTGAATTTGAATTTGAACTTGAATTCGAACTCGAATTTGAAGTAACTCGAAATTTTAAATTATTAAGATGTCTTATCAAGACTTAGCAGAAAGATTAGAGGATTTTGCGGCGGCAATTATTAAATTGTATATCAAAATGCCTACTTCTTATGCTGGTCAATATCTTGCTCAGCAAATTATTCGTTCTTCATGTTCATCGGCTCTCAATTATGGAGAAGCTCTAGGCGCAGGTACTTCTAAAGATCGAATCAATAAACTACGTATTTCTTTAAAGGAACTACGTGAAAGTTTGAGGAATTTAAACATTCAAAGGAAAGCAGATCTAATCAGCGTGGATGATTGTAAAGATCTGGTAAAAGAAAATGATGAATTAATAAGAATTATAGTAACTCTAATTAAAATTCAAATGAATAATTTATCAAATTTAAATTCGAGTTCAGATTCAAGTTCGAGTTCAACTTCTTCAAGTATGGCAGATCAAATATTCGAATCTTTACCAAAAGAGATTCTTGCCATTCTAGAAGAAGTTGCCGATCCTGAAATACCTGTATTAAACGTCGTAGATCTAGGTGTAATAAGAGAAGTTTTAGTTGAAGGAAAAGAAATCACCATAAAACTCACACCTACTTATAGCGGCTGTCCAGCGATGGATGTTATAGGCGATGATCTAGAGCGAGCATTTGCAGTTCACGGTTACACAACTCACATACAATTAATTATGAGTCCGCCGTGGACAACTGACTGGATTACCGAACGTGGTCGTAAAGCGCTAGAAGAATACGGTATTGCTGCACCACTAGAAGAAACTGCCGATAAAGATGTACTTCTTAACGATAAGAAACTGGTAAAATGTACCAATTGTGGCTCAAAGAATACGAAGCTGGTCAGTCAGTTTGGTTCTACAGCGTGTAAAGCAATGTTTCAATGTGAGGACTGTCTAGAGCCTTTTGATTACTTTAAGTGTTTGAAATAAGAACGCTTTCGCGAAAGCGTAACAACCACTATCTTTAAATAAATTTTTAAAACTAAAATATCAGTCTGAGCTTGTCGAAGACGATATTTAATATACATCATTTAATGTCAGATTCTATCTTGCTACAAGTCAATAACGGCGTTGCAACCATAACTTTAAATAGACCACAAGTATTCAATTCCTTTAACCGCGAGATGGCATTTGCCTTGCAGGACGCACTCGATCAATGTGCTTCAAACGATGAAGTGAGAGCTGTGATGATTATAGGAGAAGGAAAAGCCTTTTGTGCCGGTCAGGACATTCAAGAAATCACAAATCCAGATTTGAATCCAGGTTTTAAAGCGATTCTAGACGATCATTATAATCCTATAGTTTTAAAAATTAGAAACCTTGAAAAACCAGTTGTTGCTGCAGTAAATGGAGTAGCCGCTGGTGCCGGAGCAAATATCGCCTTGTGTTGTGATGTGGTTATTGCTACAGAAGGTGCTGCATTCATTCAGGCATTTTCTAAAATCGGTCTGATTCCAGATAGTGCGGGAACCTTCTTTTTACCTAGACTCATCGGTTTTGGTAAAGCAAGTGCCGCGATGATGCTGGCTGATAAAATTACAGCACCAGAAGCTGACCAAATGGGAATGATCTATAAAGCCATTCCTGACGCAGATTTTATTGAAACAGCTCAAAAGACCGCTCAAAAACTAGCAGCATTACCTACAGTAGCGTTAGCTAATACTAAAAAAGCACTCAATCAATCATTTTACAATACGGTAGAAGAGCAACTAGTTCTAGAGTCAAAACTACAAATAGAAAGCGCATCCACAGAAGATTATGCTGAAGGTGTGTCGAGTTTTATGGAGAAACGTAAACCTGTTTTTAAAGGAAAATAGAACAGTTTTTATAATTTAAAATAATTTTTTAAGTACTCAAAGGCTTCTTCTATAGTTGCAAAAGTCTCAGATTCACTTACTAAATCTGGTATGATATCAATCGATTCTAATTTATCTTTAGGTTGTTCTTGTAAACCGGTAAGAACTACTCTTACACCACGTTTTTCTAAGTCTAGAACAGCATTTTCTAAAGCATACAAACCAGATTGATCTATGTATGGAACTCGATCTAGACGAATTATCAACGCTTTTACTTCTGGAGAAAGAGCTTTAATAGTTTCTTGAAAGTGTGACGTGAAACCGAAGAACAATGGTCCATAGAGGTGCTTTATATAAATTTGATCCTTAAAAGTATCATATAACTCTTGCTCGTCTTTCCAAGGTTGTTCACCGTCAAATCCTGCAAGAGTTCCTACTTCTAGTCCTTTTTCTCCTAGATCGCTTGCGCGTTTCATAAATAGTAAGGATGCCAGTATCACTCCGATTCCTACCGCTTGTATGAGACTACCAAATGTGGTCATCAACAGTACGATAATTAAAACCACTGCATCTGCACGCGGTACCGCAAGTAAATGCTTCAATCCTTTTGTATCTATAATTTTAAAACCGATAGGAATCAAAATTCCGGCAAGAACAGCTAGTGGAATATGCGCTGCAAGACCACTCAAACCTAGTAAAACTGCTGCAAGAAATAATCCATGTAACACACCTGACAAGCGTGTTTTTCCACCAGAATTTATATTTACTACTGTTCCTTTTGTAGCTCCAGCACCTGGAATACCACCAAATATCGCAGCAACCATGTTCCCTATTCCTTGACCTATTAATTCTCTATTGCTATTATGTTTTGTTTTAGTCATATTATCTGCAATGACTGATGTAAGCAAAGAGTCTATAGAACCTAAAACAGCTAGTACTAAGGCATATTCGGCCACAAGTGCATAGGCACTCGAGTCAATATCTAAAATTCCGTTTAATTTCAAAGAAGGTAATCCAGATGGGATATCGCCTATGATAGGCACTTGCCACGGTAAGAAATAAGCAACAACAGAAACAACTATCAACGCCACTAGTGCACTAGGTATTACTTTAGTAATTTTAGGAAATGTATAATAAATGAATACAGTTAACGATCCTAATACTAGTGCTTGCCAATTAAAGCCTTCTATTAATAACGGCATGTCACTTAGAACTTTCAATGTGTTTTTAGGGGATACCATTCCAAAAAGCGGGAATATTTGAAGTAATATAATGATTAAACCTACACCGCTCATAAAACCAGATACCACAGGATAAGGGAAGTATTTAATGTATCCAGCTATGTTGATAAAGCCAAAAAGCATTTGAATAATCCCACCAGTTAAAAACGTAAGTATGATTATAGGCATCGCGGCTTCTACGCTGCCGGTAAGTTCAATAGCTTTTACCACTAAAGCAGCAGATACTACCGTCATAGGTCCAGTAGGTCCACTGGCTTGAGTTGCAGTACCACCAAAGATAGCTGCAAAAATCCCAACTGCGATAGCACCATATAGTCCAGCAATAGCTCCTAAACCAGATTGAACACCAAATGCTAGTGCAAGCGGTAGTGCAACAACACCAGCGACTAGACCACCAGTGAGATCACCTTTTAAATTTTTAGTATCATAAAAAGAAGAAAGCATAGTACAATGTTTTTTAGTCGGCAAGTTATAAAAGTAACGTAATGCCTTGAGCTTATAAACAAATCTAGGTCCTATTGCCCAATAGTTCAAAATAATTTAATTGTAAGGGTAAATAATCAATGTGTTTATATTGTGTATCCGGTCAAGACTTATATTTTTATTAGATGACTTGACTAAGTAACTTATTATATTTGGTAAGTAAAAGAAACTAAGAATAGCCAAAAATTAATGGTGAATTATTAAATCTATGGATATCAATAAAGTAGGAGTCATAGGAGCAGGAACAATGGGAAGTGGAATTGCTCAAGTAGCTGCCACTGCTGGTTGTAAAGTAAAACTGTTTGATGTTAATCAGGCGCAACTAGATAAAGCACAAGCTGCTCTAGAAAAGATAATGAACCGACTTATCGAGAAAGGTAGAATAGATACTGCTGAGAAAAGTCGCATTCAATCTAATATCACTTATGTTAGTACGGTAAAGGATCTAGCTGACTCTGATCTAACTATCGAGGCGATTGTTGAGAATCTAGATATTAAGAAAAAGGTGTTTCAAGAACTAGAATCTCATGTGTCTGACAGCTGTATTATAGCTTCAAACACTTCTAGTCTAAGCATCGCTAGTATTGCAGCATCACTCGATAAACCAGAGCGTTGCATAGGAATTCACTTTTTTAATCCAGCGCCATTAATGAAGCTTGTTGAGGTAATTCCTGCCGTACAAACGGCTCAAAATGTTACAGATACTTGTGTGGCTACTATCGAGAATTGGAAAAAAGTAGTTGCCGTAGCAAAGGATACTCCAGGTTTCATAGTTAATCGTGTGGCGCGACCATTTTACAGTGAATCGTTGCGTATTTATGAAGAAGGAATGGCGAGTTTTGCCACAATAGACTATGCCTTGAAAGGACTTGGTTTTAAAATGGGACCTTTTGAATTGATGGATTATATAGGTCACGATGTGAATTATGTGGTGACCGAAACTGTTTTTGCTGCCTTCTATTTTGATCCTCGTTACAAGCCATCTTTAACTCAAAAACGATTGATGGAAGCTGGCTGGCTAGGTCGTAAATCAGGTAGAGGATTTTATGATTATGTAAATGTGGATAGTGAGCACGCTTTCGCGAAAGCGGACCCAGTAAAATCACCTGAACTCATAAAAGAAATTCAAGATCGTGTACTCGTTATGTTAATCAATGAGGCGGCAGATGCCTTATTTCTAAACATAGCAACGGCACAAGGAATAGATAGCGCGATGACCAAAGGCGTGAATTATCCAAAAGGATTACTCGCCTGGGCAAACGAAAAAGGAATAGAATGGTGTGTAAACGGACTGGACGCGATGTATGATTTGTACCGAGAAGATCGCTACAGATGCTCGCCGATTTTACGTAAAATGAATGCTGCTGGAACTAAATTCTCGCTGTAATGAGATATGTTGCTTTATTGCGTGGTGTTAATGTTAGTGGTAAGAATAAATTACCAATGGCACTTTTAAGAGAAGCTCTTAAAGCAACTCCATTTTGTGACGCGACCACTTATATACAATCTGGTAATATTGTTTTTAATGCCGATTTAGATATAACTACTTGTGAGCAGATTATTGCAGATTTATTGAAAGCAGAATTTGATTTAAATGTTCCTGTAATTGTGCGTGAACAATCTGCGATTAAAGATATACTAAAAGTAAACCCTTTTGAAACGAGAACTATTGAGAATTCTAAATTCATGAGTTTTGGCTTTTTCGATAAGATTCCAGTTACAGAAAAGATTGATGAGGTGATGTCATTCTCCACAGAAATCGAAACCTTTAAAATAGTAGATGATGTGATGTATTTCTATTGCGGAGTAGGTTTTGGCAAGACTAAAATGACTAATGCATGGTTTGAAAAGAAACTAGGTGTGACATCAACAATGCGTAATTATAACACTACAACTAAGTTAGTGAGTCTTTGAGTCTGTTAGTTATAAAGTTAGTTTAATAATGCAATTATGTTTGAAAGTAAGTATCATTTTAAATTTGAAGATCTGATTGTTTATCAAAAGGCTATGGCTTTTGGTGAAAAGATAAATGTTTTATCAGAGAGTTTTCCCAAAAAAGAACTTTATAGATTGTCTTCTCAATATGCAAGAGCAGCTGATTCTATCGCTGCAAATATTTCTGAGGGATATGGAAGTACAGATGCAAATTTTAATAGATATTTAAAAATGGCTTGGGATAGTAGTCACGAGTGTGTAACTTGGAATTCTAAGGCGTTTCTAAGGCAGTATATCACACACGATACTTTTGAAGCTAATAGAAAAGATTTAACCGAAATTGGTAAAATGATATCATCGTTAAGGCGAAGTCTTAAAAATAAGTAAGACATTTACTCACCAACTCACCAACTCACCAACTCACCAACTCACCAACTCACCAACTCACCAACTAAATGACTCAAAAACTTAAAGGAACTGATATTCCAGCAAAAATGCTTTCACTTGATCCATATTCTACATGGTTAGGTATTGAAATCCTTTCTGTAGAAATAGGTTGTGTAAAGTTAGGAATGACCATAAGACCAGAAATGTTGAATAGTATGGGAAAAGCACATGGTGGGATTACTTACTCGCTGGCAGATACTGCTTTTGGTTTTTCATCCAACACGCACGGTAAATTTGCTGTATCCATAGAAACAAGCATCAACCACATAGAAGCATTAGAAGAAGGCGACTACATTACAGCAGAATGTACCCTAGACAAAACCAAAACCAAAGTAGGTTTTAACATCGTTGAGGTAAAAAAAGGCGATGAGTTGGTGGCACTTTTTAAAGGAGTGGTTTATAGGACTAATAAGGATTGGGAATAAAAAAATATAAAAACTAAAAATTAATATTTTGAAAAACACATATATAATCGACGGTGTTCGTACACCCATAGGAAATTACAAAGGAACATTATCTACCATAAGACCAGATGATCTTGCGGCACATGTTATAAAAACTGTAGTAAAGCGTAATCCAAATATCCCAAAAGACGCCTATGCCGATGTGATCATGGGCTGTGCTAACCAGGCAGGAGAAGATAACCGTAATGTAGCACGTATGGCAGCATTACTCGCTGGTTTACCAGTTACAGTTCCAGGAGAAACGGTCAACAGACTGTGTAGTAGTGGATTAAGTGCTATTGTGCATGCACATAGAGCAATACAAACTGGTGATGGAGATGTTTTTATTTCTGGTGGAGTAGAGAATATGACTCGTGGACCATTAGTAATTGCAAAACCTAGTAGCGCCTTTGGTACCGATTCTAAGATGTACGATTCTAGTTTTGGTTGGCGTTTTGTCAATCACAAAATGGCCGAAATGTACGGTGTAGACGGAATGGGAAACACTGCTGAAAACCTTGTAGAGAAATTTACAATCTCTCGAGAAGATCAAGATGCATTTGCAGCGTGGTCCCAACAAAAAGCGACAGCAGCTCAACAATCAGGAAGATTGGCTAAAGAAATAGTAGCTGTAGAAATTCCACAACGTAAAAAAGATCCTATCATCTTTAAAGATGACGAGTTCATCAAACCGACTACAACTAAAGAAGTTCTAGCAAAACTACGTCCAGCCTTTAAAAAAGACGGTGGTTCTGTTACTGCGGGAAATTCCAGCGGTTTAAATGATGGTGCCGCTGCAACGATTATTGCCAGTGAAGATGCTGTAAAGAAATATAACTTAAAGCCTATGGCTAGAGTGGTGAGTAGTGCGGTAGTTGGAGTAGAGCCACGCATTATGGGAATAGGTCCAGTTACAGCGAGTAATAAAGCATTAGAAAAGGCAGGTTTAACGCTAGCTGATATGGATGTGATAGAATTGAATGAAGCATTTGCATCACAAGCACTAGCTTGCACCAGAGCTTGGGGACTTGCAGATGATGATCCAAGACTTAATCCGAATGGTGGATCTATCGCGATAGGGCATCCACTAGGTGTGACTGGAACTAGATTAGCTTATAGTGCTGCATTAGAACTTCAATTAACTAATAAGAAATATGCCTTAATAACTATGTGCGTAGGAGTAGGGCAAGGGTATGCGATGGTGATTGAGAATGTTAGTTAGAACAATCTCCTAAATTAAACTTATAAGTCTCTAAATCTTTATTGGATTTAGAGACTTTTTATTTAGAGCAAAAATATTACTATTTTACTTTAACTAACAACTGTTAGTCTTTCCACTCACTTTTTGTATTTTCGTAGGCATATAAGTGTTACGCTTTCGCGGAAGCGAGATCACAACTATCTATTAAGAAATTATGATTCTAGAAAGTTACATCAATGGCCAGTGGATTGCTGGTGAGGAGAAATCTACACGTAATATGTATGACGCCATTACTGGTGATATCATAGGTCTTACAAGTACAGAAGGTTTAGATATTGCTAGTGCGTTACAATATGGTCGCGACCACGGTAAGGTGTTGAGAGATATGACGTTTCAGCAACGTGGTAATATGATTAAGAAATTAGCACTTTACCTCAATAAAAGAAAAAAAGCATTTTATGACATTAGTTATAAAACTGGTGCCACACGTGCAGATAGTTGGGTAGATATAGAAGGTGGTTTTGGAAATTTATTTGCAAATGCTAGTTTAAGAAAACTCTTTCCAGATCAGTCCTATGCGGTAGAAGGTGACCCTATAGATTTATCGCGTGGTGGTCGTTTTATGGCACATCACATTCTAGTACCTCGCAGAGGTGTCGCCGTACATATCAACGCCTTTAACTTCCCTGTATGGGGAATGTTAGAAAAATGTGCTGTAAACTGGATGGCTGGTATGCCAGCAGTCGTGTTGCCAGCACCACAAACAGCCTTTTTAACGGAAGCTGTAGTGCGTGAAATCATAAATTCAGGTATACTTCCTGAAGGATCTTTACAGCTCCTAAGTGGATTGACCACAAGTATTTTAGATACAGTCAACTCGCAAGACGTAGTAACATTCACAGGTAGTGCAGCAACAGGTAGAAAGCTTAAAGCACATCCAAGACTTTTAGAAGAATCAGTTCCTTTTACCATGGAAGCCGATTCTTTAAACTCTTCTGTTTTAGGACCAGACGCTGTTCCTGGAACGCCAGAATTTGACATATTTGTAAAAGAAGTACGTAAAGAGATGACCTCTAAAGCTGGACAAAAATGTACTGCGATTAGAAGGATTCTTGTCCCAGAAAACTTAATGGAAGATGTACAAATTGCATTAGGGAAACAACTTTCCAAAACAGTGATAGGTGATCCATTATTGAGAGAAACTCGCATGGGTGCTCTTATTAATAACGATCAAAGAGAAACTACTAAATCTCAAATCTCAAAAATTGCTCAAACCGCACAAATGGTTTATGGTAACTTAGATGAGGTGGAGATTTTAGGAGATCGCGCCCAAAAAGGAGCGTTTATGTCACCTATTTTAATGCGAGAAGATCAACCGTTTAAAAATACCGCAGCTCACGAGATAGAATGTTTTGGTCCTGTGAGTACTTTGATGCCTTATAAAAATATAGATGAGGCAATCGAGCTAGCTCACATGGGTAAAGGCTCGTTGGTGAGCAGTGTAGTTACTAGTGATGACGCTTTCGCGAAAGCGTACACCATAAACGCAGCATCGTCTCATGGTAGAATATTGACTTTAAATAGAGATAGCGCACCACAATCCACAGGTCACGGATCGCCGTTACCATTGTTAGTGCATGGTGGACCAGGACGTGCTGGTGGCGGCGAGGAAATGGGCGGACTGCGAGGTATTAAACATTACATGCAGCGTTGTGCCGTTCAAGGAAGTCCAACTTCGTTAACTGAAATCACCGGAATCTATCAACCTAATGGTGCTTATAAAAAAGCAGAGAATCATCCATTCTCATACCATTATGAAGATATCAAGCCAGGAATGAGTCTAGAGACGCATAAAAGAACACTGACTGATAATGATATCCAGAATTTTGCAAACCTTACTTGGGATCATTTCTATGCGCATACAGATATTACCAGTTTAGATGGTAGTATTTTTAAGAAACGTACCGCGCACGGATACTTTATAATCAGTGCCGCAGCAGGACTTTTTGTTTATCCTAATAAAGGTCCGGTAAGTGCAAATTATGGTCTAGAAGATATTCGTTTCTTGAGACCATTATATCACAATGACACGATTTATGTACGTTTGACTTGTAAAGAAAAAAGAGAAAGAGACGTCGCTGGTCGTGAGCACCCATCTGGAATTGTAAAATGGTATGTAGAAGTTTTTGATGCAGAGCCTGTAGATTATGAAAATGGTAAGACTGATGAAGAAGCAACAGCACTGGTAGCTGTGGCAACCATTCTTACCATGGTAGAGAAAAAACAAACGGTATTTCCAGAAATTACAGAAGATTATATCAAGTCTGCTTTAGCAAAATTAGATGCAAATGCAAAACCTCAATGGGGAACGATGACACCACAACATATGGTAGAACATCTAGAGATGAGCTATAGAATTGCTAGTGGAGAGATTCAAGATTTTGAAGTGGCTACACCAGATGAATATCTAGAAAAAGTAGCAGCGACTTTGTGGAATTATGACAAGATGCCACAAAATCACAAAATGCCATTAATGAAACAAGATGGAACACTTGAAGACTTAAAACATGGAGATTTAGAAACGGCAAAACAACAACTATTAGAAGCTAGAAATGAATATCTAGATTTCTATAAAAAGAATCCAAAAGCATCAACAAAGAATGCTGTTTTTGGACCGTTGAGTAAGTATGAATGGACCTTGTTAGAGAGAAAGCATTTGAGTCATCATTTTGAACAGTTTAATCTAGTAGGTTAAACTGTTCAAAACATCCGCGCAGGCGTTACAAAAGCCTTTTAGTAGGTCAAGCCGCTGCAGAGCGGCTTCGCTAAATTCTAATGGAGATGACAGTAATAATTCACAATCCGTGATGAAAACAATGTATACATACATAATGTCTCATGTTGAGAATAAACTATTTTATGTAGGTGTGACTAACAATATTAAACAGCGAGTCTTTGACCATAAGAATGCTACTTTTGAAACTCATGTTGGTAAATTTAATATCAAGCAGTTAGTTTGGTTTGAAAAACATGACAACCCAACAGAAGCTATTAAGCGTGAAAAACTTATTAAAAAATGGAAACGAGAATATAAGATTAATTTGATATAGAGTATAAATCCAGATTGGAATGATCTGGCAGAAGATTGGGATTTCACTGGTTTTATTACCAATAAGGAGAGATTTAAATAAATATTTAGATAAATTAAATAGGGCTTGGTATTTAAAAGCTTTGGAGATAAATTATAACCGAAGCCGCTCTACAGCGGCTTGACATTAAGACATACATTTTGACAAAGGAATACGTAAAAACAACAACAGAAAATCAAATACAAACCATAGAATTCTTTCACCCAGCGCACAATTCGTTGCCAGGTGATATTCTAGCACAACTAGCACAAGCTATTACTGATGCTGGAAATGACGATGCGACCAAAGTAATCATCCTAAAATCTGGTGGAGAACGCACTTTTTGTGCAGGAGCAAGTTTTAAAGAGCTCATCGCAATCGATGATGAAAAAACTGGCGAAGTATTCTTCTCTGGCTTTGCAAACGTGATCAACGCAATGCGCAAATGTCCTAAGTTCATATTAGGCCGTGTGCAAGGAAAAACAGTAGGTGGTGGAGTAGGAGTTGCTGCAGCCACAGACTATTGTTTTGCTACTAAATTTGCTAGTATTAAGTTAAGCGAACTCAACATAGGAATCGGACCATTTGTAGTAGGTCCAGCGGTAGAGCGCAAACTAGGATTAACTGGAATGAGCCAGATCGCCATAAACGCAAACGAATTCTATTCACCACAATGGGCAAAAGACAACGGGCTATTTGCTGAAGTGTATGAATCTACAGAAGAAATGGACGCAGGAATACAAGCATTTGCAGAGAACCTATGCACTTATAATCCAGATGCTATGGTCGAGATGAAAAAGATGTTCTGGACTGGTTGTGAAAATTGGGATCAATTACTTTTTGAAAGAGCAAAGATTTCTGGAAGATTGGTATTGAGTGAGTTTACTAAGGAGACCTTGAAGCGCTTTCGCTAGTCTTGAGTTATGAGTTATGAGTTATGAGCTATGAGTTATAAGTGGATCCTAATAAAATGACAATAAATATTCAAATTAGAATTATGGAATTTGAAAGTAATTATCATTTCAGTTTTGAAAATCTAAAGGTTTATCAAAAAGCTGTTTATTTTGGCGAGACTATTAATCAACTTGTAGATAAATTTCCTAAAAAGGAAATGTATCGCTTATCCTCACAATTCTGTCGAGCAGCAGATTCAATAGCAGCTAATATATCAGAAGGTTCAGGAAGCACAGATCCTAATTTTAATAGATACCTAAAAATGGCCTGGGATAGCAGTCATGAATGCGTTACCTGGAATACTAAAGCATTTCTGAGAAAGTATATCTCAAAAGAGGAATTTGAAAATAATCGAGCCGTGCTTACTGAAATAGGTAAAATGATTTTTGGACTAAGAAGTAAATTAAAATCAAAATAATTGAACGCTAGGAGCTAACCGCTCATAGCTCAAAACTCATAGCTCTATGATCTACTCTTTCAAATCCCACATTCCAGTAATTCACGAGTCTAGTTTTGTGCATCCACAAGCAACTGTAATTGGTAATGTGATTATAGGTAAGAATTGTTATGTTGGGCCTAGTGCAGTAATACGCGGTGATTGGGGTGAGATCATAATTGAAAATGGTGTGAATGTGCAAGAAAATTGTACGATCCATATGTTTCCAGGTAAAAGCATCACGCTTAAAGAAGGTGCGCACGTAGGTCACGGAGCTATTATCCATGGCGCAAACCTAGGTCGCAATTGTATGATAGGTATGAATAGTGTCATTATGGATGACGCAATTATAGGAGACGAGTGCATAGTAGGTGCCATGGCATTTGTAAAAGCCGAAGCCGTTTTTGAACCACGTAGTCTTATCGTAGGAAATCCAGCCAAAAAAATTAAAGATGTTTCTGATCAAATGATCAAGTGGAAAACTGCTGGAACTAAACTATATCAACAACTACCTGCAGACTGTCACGAGACCATGCAAGAAGTAGAACCACTTCGTGAGATTCCTGAAAATAGACCTGTTCAAGAAGATTTTTATAAGACACTACAGGAGATTAAAGGTAAATAAAATAATTGTTGTAGATCCGCTTTCGCGAAAGCAGAATTACAACAAACTTTTCACTACTAACAAGCGTTAGTTTTCTTATTTTTATGCCATGGCAAAGACTATGGATTTTATACTCCCAAAAATGGGAGAATCAATTACAGAAGGAACAATACTTAACTGGCTAGTTCAAGAAGGAGAAGCTTTTGAAGAAGGAGATATTCTTGTAGAAGTAGGAACGGATAAGGTAGATAATGAGGTGCCGGCACCTGTGGCAGGTGTAATGTCTAAACATTTATTTACCGACGGTGATGTTGTCGAAATAGGAAGCGTGATTGCACAGTTTGAAGAGTCTGATGGTACTGTAAAAACTGCGGCTGGCCCAAAATCTTCAAATGCTAATCAGGCAGTTAAAAAAGATTTAATCGTAGATAAGCCGCCTAAGATGGTAAAAGCAAGTTCAAAAGCTACTGCGGTTTCTAATTCTTATGTTAATCAAGATCTTTTTGTGAGTCCGCTCATAGATAGTATGGCACGTAAGCATCATATTTCTTATGAGGAACTTGCTCGCATACCAGCAACTGGTCATGAAGGTAGATTGCGCAAGAGTGACGTGGTAAATTATATTAATGAAGGTAGACCTTTTCAGTTTGCGCAAGCAGTCTCAAATGAACCAGATCCTACCGCATACCGTATACCTCAATTAAAACTGGATAAAGGAACTGGAACCATTATAAAAATGGACCGCATGCGCTCTATGATTGCAGATCATATGGTGTATTCTAAACATACCAGTCCACATGTGACTGCTTATGTAGAAGCAGATCTTACAGATTTAGTGAACTGGCGTAATAAAAATAAAGCACCTTTTCAAGAAAAATACGGTGAGCGATTAACGTTTACACCACTTTTTGTAGATGCAGTAGCGAGAGCGATTAAAGAATATCCTAATATCAACGCTAGTGTAGATGGTTCCAATATCATCGTTAAAGAAAATATCAATGTAGGAATGGCAACAGCATTACCATCAGGTAATTTAATAGTACCTGTGGTTAAAAATGCAGACCAAAAATCTCTACAAGAAATCGCTGCAGATGTGAATCGCATGGCAAACCTAGCAAGAGAAAATAAATTAGGTGGTGACGATATTAAAGGTGGAACGTTTACTATATCAAATGTGGGAACTTTTGGTTCATTAATGGGAACACCTATTATCAATCAGCCAGAGGTGGCTATTCTTGCAACAGGAATTATAAAAAAACGTGCCGAGGTAATAACCATAGATGGCGTGGACAGTATTGAGATAAGAAGTATGATGATGCTATCATTATCATTTGATCATAGAGTAGTAGATGGCTTTTTGGGAGGTAGTTTTTTAAAGCAAGTGGCTTTGAATTTAGAAGCTGCACCTGATAAAGATTTTTTAAAAAAATTTAGGTGTCAGTCTGAGCTTGTCGAAGACGAATTAAAAATCTACTGAGTTAATTATTAAGCATAGCCGTTCTACAACGGCTTGACATAAAAACAAACAAATTGGAAAAGTCAATTTTAGAATTCGGTTACAAAAACCTAACAACTGCCAAAGCCATGGCAGAACTCTACGAAGAGAACTTTAAAACAGTTTCTAAGTACGTGCATGCAACTAGTCGTGGTCACGAGGTGATTCAGACGGCGCTAGGAATGCAGTTGTTACCTCAAGATTATGCGTTTCCGTACTATCGTGATGATGCCATGTTACTCTCTATAGGGATGAAACCTTATGATTTAATGTTGCAGTTACTGGCTAAAAAAGATGATCCATTTTCTGGTGGACGTACGTATTATTCACATCCATCATTGAATGATATCGATAAGCCTAAAATCCCACATCAATCTAGTGCTACAGGAATGCAGGCGATTCCTGCGACTGGTGTTGCTTTAGGACTTCACTATCGTGAGAGTTTAACTGATGAACAAAGAGTTGCTATTGATTCAAATTCAAATTCAAGTTCAAGTTCTGATTCCATTGTCGTTTGTTCTCTAGGTGATGCATCTGTGACCGAAGGTGAGATTGCTGAGGCTTTTCAAATGGCAGCTTTAAAGCAATTGCCTATTTTATATCTAGTGCAAGATAACGGTTGGGATATCAGCGCAAATGCTGCAGAGACTCGTGCACAAAATGCGGCAGAATATGCTGCTGGATTCCATGGAATAGAGGCCATTTCCATTGATGGAACTGACTTTGAAGAAAGTTACAACACTTTGAATGCGGTGATAGAAAAAATAAGGACAGAACGCAGACCGTTTTTAGTCCATGCTAAAGTTCCTTTGTTGAATCACCACACGAGTGGTGTAAGAATGGAGTTTTATCGTGATGATTTGGAAGAGGCAAGAAGCCGTGATCCGTATCCGCGTATGAGACAGTTATTGCTCGATAATGGATTTAGTGAGCAGGATGTGGATGATTATGACGCTTTCGCGAAAGCGGAATCTAAAAAAGCTCTTGAGCAAGCTATGACCATGCCAGATCCTGAGCCATCAGATTTATTCACACATGATTTTGCGCCAACTCCAATTACGGAAGAAAAAGGAGAACGCTCTCCAGAAGGCGCAGAAAAAGTCGTGATGGTAGATTGTGCACTGTTTGCCATTGAGGAATTAATGAAAAAACATCCAGAATGCTTGTTATATGGGCAAGATGTAGGTGGTAGATTAGGTGGTGTTTTTAGAGAAGCGGCGACGCTGGCACAAAAATTTGGCGATAATCGAGTATTCAATACGCCGATTCAAGAAGCATTTATAGTAGGTAGTACGGTAGGAATGAGTGCTGCAGGTTTAAAACCTATCGTAGAGGTGCAATTTGCAGATTATATCTGGCCTGGATTGAATCAGCTGTTTACAGAGGTGTCTCGTTCTTGTTACCTAAGTAATGGAAAATGGCCAGTATCGATGATCTTGCGCGTTCCGATAGGTGCTTATGGTTCTGGTGGTCCTTACCACTCTAGTTCTATGGAAAGCGTGGTGTCTAACATAAGAGGTTTAAAGATCGCCTATCCATCAAATGGCGCCGACTTAAAAGGATTGATGAAAGCTGCTTATTATGACCCTAATCCGGTGGTGATTTTTGAGCACAAAGGATTGTACTGGTCTAAAGTAAAAGGAACTAAAGGAGCTACAAGTGTAGAGCCTAGTGAAGATTATGTATTGCCTTTTGGGAAAGCATGGGTGCTTCAAGAAATCTGGAAAAAACAGGAAGAAGAAACCTTGAGTATTATTACTTACGGAATGGGTGTGCACTGGGCAATGAATGCTACAGAAGAATTAGGCTTACAGGATAGAGTAGAAGTAGTGGATTTAAGAACGCTGCATCCACTAGATTATGAGACCGTTTTTGCTAGTGTAAAAAAATGTGGTAAGTGTTTAGTAGTCACCGAAGAACCTAGTGAAAATAGTTTCTCACGTGCCTTACAAGGTCGTATTCAAGAAGAGTGTTTTAGATATTTAGACGCACCAGTAATGGTTATAGGTTCAGAAAATATGCCAGCGATACCATTAAATTCAGTGCTTGAAGAAACGATGATTCCAAGTACAGAGAAAGTAAAAACTAAGATTAAGGAAATATTGTTTTATTAGTTATGAAGCGATTTCTAGTTTTATTCGTACTGATTGTTGTTCTTTCATGCGCGCATAGGAATTACAGCTATGTTCAATCACCAAGTTATGTATTAAAACCTGGTGATACTTTGTTTACATTTAATGAAAATGCGGTTCAGGGAAAATGGCTTATCAATTATCCATCGGACAAGAGCTATGTTATTTATAAAGATGGTTATAGATTAAATAAGGAAAATAACTTTACTAAAAATGAGAATCAAAAATATGTTTTGAAAATGGATAGTATTTTCTATTTCAGAAATTCGAAAGTTTATTCTGGCAAACTCCTATTTCAAACTTATAAAGAATTAAAAATCAATTGGGGAAATTCTGAAACGATATCTTATTACCGACCTAAAGTTAGAGTTAAATAAGTTTTTTAATTAAAATTATAGCTAGAAAGCATGAAAATAACCCTAGAAAGAAAGAATACAGAATATCTACTAGAAGCAAAAGGTGTTTCTGGAAACACCGTGATGATAGACCATAGCGGTATGGAAACTGTTCAAGGAGTAAGTCCTATGGAGTTACTTCTTATGGGTGTAGGCTCTTGTAGTGCGATAGATATTATCGCGATTTTAAAAAAACAACGCCAGAATATTACTAGTTATAAGGTTGAGGTAACTGGAGAGCGTTATGAGTTAGATGATTCTAAGCCATTTAAATCTATGCATGTTCTTGTGAAATTAGAAGGAGATATCCATCCAGATAAAGCTCAAAAAGCTGCAGATTTAAGTTTTGCTAAATATTGCTCAGTTTCAAAGAGTTTTGATAAGTGTGTGGAGATTACATATAGTATTCAAATAAACAAGCCTTCTTAGTTAAGAAGGCTTGTTTATTTGAAGATGATTTTGAAATTATTTTATTTTCTCAATCGTAAAAAAGTTGCTACCAGCATCAGGCCGCATTGTAATGGTTCCATTATTTCCAGCTTGTTCAACATGAACAAAAATTTCATCACCAGCTTGAATTTCAATTATTTCAGTGATGTTAATACTGGAAGTATTAACTCCATTTCGATTTCTTATGTAATTATTTGATGTAGGTGATCCGGGAAACTCAAAAGATCCAGATCGATCAATTCTTAATTCTGCATCTAATTGTAAGTCGGCCACAGTAGTCGTAGGGTCAATAACCATCGCCATTGCTACAACAATTCTGTAGCGTCCATCTTCATTAACGGTAAGACGAGTTTGTGAATCACTTTCAGCAACAGTAAAAAGACTTGTGTCATCATTCCATTCATTGAAAGCAAATAACTCTAATTCATTTCCTGTAAAATCATTAAGGTTTTGTGGTCTACTAGCGGCATTACCGAATCGCGCTGAACGATCTTCTCTAAATTGAGGAATCCATCTACTTCCGTTCCATGAATATAATCCTTCTCTAACATCGTTGCGATAACCTGATGGACTGAGGTCTTCATTAGTATTGTAGATAATTGTTCCTTTTACAACACCAGTTACAGGTGCAGCTAGTGATGCGTCAGTAAGAGCAACTCTATTTATCAATAGTCCTTTATCTGTAGCTCCTAGCTCTAGACTAGCTGCATCTTCTATAGAAGTAGTACCTATTCCTACACTACCATTAGTGTAAATGTTATCAGTAATATCAGTAGCAGCGTTAGTAGTAGATTCTACATGCCAGTCATAATCCTTGTCAGCAGATGTTATAATTCTATTCCATCTTTCTTGCCAGACATATAAACCTTCTGTACCTGAGCTCGTCCTGGAATTATAAGCAATTAGTCCATTTAATGGATCACTTACTAATGGAGCAAAGGTTGATAAATCTGCAATATTAATACGGTTAGGTAGAAAACCTTTGTCACTATGAGCTAAAGATAAAGAAGCATAATCAGGATTACTATTTGCTCCTATTTGAATGTTTTCTCTCTCTGGATTTGCATTGAGTATCACTCCAGAATCTCCACGTATTTGTAGATTCATATCTGGATCACCATCAGGATTAAAGGTAATCTGACTTGAACTACCAAAAGATTGATGAGCTAGAAAATCGTCACCATTACTGGTAAAAGTAAGATTGAGGTTACTCGAGCTTAAATACATTCCAGAATTTGATGAGTTCACAAAAGAATAACTAGGTGAAGTCTCAGTACCGTTAGCAATACTTCGTAATGTTCCGTTAGTCTCAAATCTAAATCTGTCACTACTATTTGTTTTTATAATCACAGGTTGTGAATTATTACTCCCTAATCTATTTGTTGAAGTGATGGTATTACCTTCAAGAGACCAATCCGAGTCATTCCCTAAAGCAATCCATTGATCTGTACCATTCCAATAGTAAAAGCCTTTATTTAAAGGATTTGAACCATTTACAACATTTATGTTGTAGACTAAAACTCCTTCTTCTAGAGTGCTTCCAGAAAGTGAGATTCCAGATAAACTATTACTGGCTGATAGAGCTACCTTAGGTATAAGAATTCCTTTATCAGTTTCATTAATATCTAGTGCGGTTCCATCTGCTGGGGAAGAAGTGTTGATCCCGACTTGCGCAAAAATGACTTGAGAGCTCAGAAAAATAAATAAAAGAGTAAATATTCTCATATAAATAAAATTGTCTTCAAATTTAAGTTATGTTACCCATTGATGACCTAATAATATCATAATGAAACACTTTGTCGATGTTTTTGCTTTTTAAATCGGTAAAATGTCATTTTTGCCATACCGTTGAACGGAAATTTGTACACTGTAAAATAAAAAAATCCCATTTCATATTAAAGAAATGGGATTTGAGTTAAAATGTAATAGGATTATTGTTTTGGTGGATACTGCATTAAGATTTCTTGTACGATTTTATTAATTCGTTCTGTTTTTTTAACTGGGTCGTTACTACGTATAGGCGCAGTTCCTACACCTTGCCATATTAATTCTTTTTTTTGCGCATCTATAAAGTCTATATGTAGAACACCTTCATTAACTGTGTTTACATTATTGCCGCCAAAACCGTTATTCCAGCCTAGTCCGCCCCAGCCCCAACCAAAGCCAGCATTCCAGCCCCAATTGTTGTACACATCAACACGCTGTTGTGTTTTAGTGAAAATGTTGATCATAACGTCAGGCGTTTGTGATTTGCTCCAGCCGCTCGCTAGCATTTGTGCATCAATTGCTTTTAAAATACGTTTTTTATCTAAGTCGTTAATGTCAGCCTCATCGATACCTTGTTTAAAATATCCGTAGGTCTTAAATTGATTAAAATCGGTTCCTACTGCATAGTCTTGAGAAACTCTCACGGTTTGACATCCTACTAGCAATACAATTGCTGCGATTAGTAAAGTAGCTTTTTTTATCATGGCTTTATAGATTACGCTTTTGCGAAAACGTGATTACTAATCAACTTTCTCAAAAGCAATTAAACTTTATTCAATAAATCATCACTCACGCTATGCGGTAAGGTAACTTGCAGCTGTGGATTCAATTCCATAGCTCTTTTAATAGCAAAAACAGCATTGTCATTTCTAGCCCAGTTACGTCTAGCAATACCATTATTAACATCCCAAAAAAGCATAGACTCAAGTCTCGTTTCTGCTTCAATAGTACCATCAATAAACATGCCGAAACCACCGTTAATTACCTCGCCCCAACCGACGCCACCACCATTGTGAATAGATACCCAGGTAGCACCTCTAAAACTGTCTCCTATTACATTCTGTATCGCCATATCTGCGGTGAAACGAGAGCCATCATATATATTAGAGGTCTCTCTATATGGTGAATCTGTACCTGATACATCGTGATGATCACGACCTAGAACAACTGGTCCTATGTAACCATCAGCAATCGCTTTATTAAATGCTCTTGCTATTTCTATACGTCCTTGCGCATCTGCATAAAGGATGCGTGCTTGAGAACCTACTACAAGTTTATTCTCTTGAGCGCCTTTTATCCATTTTATATTATCCTGCATTTGCTGTTGGATACATTCAGGTGCATCTTGTGATAATTGCTCTAATACATCTGTCGCAATTTGATCTGTTTTCTTAAGATCTTCTGGATCATTAGATGCGCAAACCCATCTAAATGGACCAAAGCCGTAATCAAAACACATAGGTCCCATAATGTCTTGTACATAAGATGGATATCTGAACTCTTTGTCTTCACCAGTGATATCAGCATCTGCACGGCTAGATTCTAGTAAGAATGCGTTACCATAATCAAAGAAATAAGTGCCTTTATCTGTGTGTTTATTTATGGCATCTACATGTCTGCGCAATGAGCGTTGCACTTCTTTTTTAAATTCTTCGGGATGATCACTCATCATCTCATTAGACTCTTCAAAGCTTAAATCAACTGGATAGTATCCACCTGCCCAAGGATTGTGTAAACTGGTTTGATCGCTACCTATAGATATGTCTATGTTTGCCTCATAAAGTGCTTCCCATACATTAACAATATTACCTTCATATGCTATGGATACAATCTCATTGTTAGATTGGGCTTCTTTAACTCGTGTAATTAATTGTTCTGTATTTTTAATCACAACATCTACCCAGCCTTGTGAGTGTCTGGTATGAACAGCTTTAGGATTCATTTCAGCACAGATAGTGATGCATCCTGCGATATTACCAGCTTTAGGTTGTGCGCCACTCATTCCGCCTAGTCCAGATGTAACAAAAATATTACCAGTAGGTTCTTTTTTTATTTTTCTAAACGCGTTCAATACTGTTATTGTAGTTCCATGAACAATGCCTTGTGGTCCTATATACATGTATGAACCAGCAGTCATCTGTCCATATTGAGTAACACCTAATGCATTAAATTTTTCCCAATCATCAGGTTGAGAATAATTAGGAATCATCATGCCATTAGTCACAACACATCGTGGTGCACCTTTATGTGAAGGGAAGAGTCCCATGGGATGACCACTGTACATCGCTAACGTTTGTTCATCAGTCATCTCACTGAGGTACTTCATGGTTAATAAGTACTGTGCCCAATTTGAAAAAACACCACCGTTACCACCATAGGTGATTAATTCATGTGGATGTTGTGCTACGGCATGATCTAAGTTATTTTGAATCATTAACATAATCGCGGCAGCCTGTTTTGATTTATATGGGTAATCTTCAATATTACGAGCTTTGATTTCATAAGCAGGCATAAATCGATACATATAAATACGACCATAATCCTGCAGTTCTTTTTTAAACTCAGGAAGTAATGTGGCATGATGTTTTGGTTCAAAATATCTTAAAGCATTGCGTAAGGCTAGTTCTTCTTCAGCTTCAGAAAGAATTTTTTTGCGTTTAGGTGCATGATTCACATTAGAATCATAGACATACGGTGCTGGTAATGTATCTGGGATTCCTTGTTTTATGCTTTCGCGGAAGCGTGTTAAAGAATCATTTGGGGCTATTTGCATCATAGTTATTTTTTAATACTATCTGATGATTTATCATAACCGTAAGGACAATGGCGGCAACCACTTTTACAACAATAGCCTCTTTTAAGGTGGTATTGTTCTGTAAAACAGCGATAACCTTGAGGTGTGAGATAATAATCTCCTTCTTCTACGGGAATGATTTTTTTCATTGCCATAAAAATACGACACTGTTTGCGGTCTATAAAGTATTGTAGTAGCAGAATCCTAGAAGTGGTATTTTTGTTCCATGTTTATAAGACGCGTTACATTATTTAAATGGGTAAATGGAATGGTGATATGGCCATTTTTATTAGTTCAAGATAAAAAGTCTATTGAAGATCCTGTTTTTATGAATCATGAGAAAATCCATGAAAGACAGCAGTTAGAATTGCTAATTATTCCATTTTTTATATGGTATCTTATTGAATATTGTGTGTTAAGATTAAAGTATAAACATGATAGAGCATATCGCAATATCGTTTTTGAAAGAGAGGCTTATGTTATGGAGTGTGATCTGGATTACTTAAAATCTCGTAGGACTTTGAGTTTTATGAAATTTTACTCTCAAAAGTATAGGGTATGAAGATTTTTGATGTGAAAAATGCAGTGAATCAACGATATCGTGAATTTAATAATGGAGCGATTGTAGTGGATATAAAACGCGAAGATTTATTAAATACTCATGTATCTGGGAATAAACTGCGCAAATTGAAATACAATTTATTACAAGCGCAACAAAAAGGTATAAATACTGTACTCACCTATGGTGGGGCGTTTTCTAATCATATTGCTGCTACAGCGGCTGCTGGGAATATTTGCGGATTTAAAACCATAGGTGTTATAAGAGGTGAAGAGTTAGGACGCGATCTAGAGAAAACTCTCAACAGCAATAAAACTTTACAAACGGCACATCAATTAGGGATGCAGTTTAAATTTATATCTCGTTCTGATTATAGAGTTAAATATGAAAAAGAATTTCAGCAACGATTAAAAGCAGAATTTATAGAGTTTTATAACATTCCAGAAGGTGGTACTAATCAACTAGCAGTTAAAGGTTGTGAAGAAATTTTAACCTCAGTGGACAAAACTACATATGATTACATTTGTCTAGCCGCTGGAACTGGTGGTACAGCCGCAGGAATTATTAATAGTGTAGAAAGTCATCAAAGAGTATTAGTGTTTTCGGCATTGAAAGGTGATTTTATGTTTGATGAGATCGCTAAGTATACCGATAGAGAAAACTTTATGGTATTTAATGAAGATAGATTTGGCGGATATGCAAAGTCTAGTGATGGATTAATTAAGTTTATGAATGGACGCTTTCGCGAAAGCGTAACTGAGCAAAATCCTAAGGGAATACCACTTGAACCCATTTATACAGGAAAAATGATGTATCGATTAGAACATCTTATTAAGTCTGGCGTTATCTCTGGAGAAACTCGTATTTTAGCCATTCATACTGGCGGTTTGCAAAGTGTCGCAGGATACAATGACATGCTAGAAAAAAAAGGCAAAATTACCTTAGATTATATCAATGAAATTTAAGTCCATACTCTACATCGCACTTATTAGTTTATTTATAGCTTCTTGTGGCTCAAATAAAAAGGTGGTCACCACTAAAAAACGGGATAAAACGACCAAAACCCGTAACGATAACCCTAATACCGAAACACATAATACAGTAATTACTGAAGATGAAGAAAAAATCACAGAAACTGTAAAAACGCGTAGCGGTGATAAAGTGGCTAATTATGTAGATCAATTTAAAGATGTTGCGATGAAGGAAATGCGACTCTATAAAATTCCAGCAAGTATCACTCTTGCACAAGGTATTTTAGAAAGTGGTTCTGGATTCGGTAGATTATCAGTAGAGGCAAATAACCATTTTGGGATTAAATGTCACACGGCATGGACAGGTGAACGCATTTACCATGATGATGATGAAGATCAAGAGTGTTTTAGAAAATACGTTTCACCTGATTATTCTTATCGCGATCATTCTTTATTCTTAACACAGCGTAAAAGGTATGCCGGCTTATTTAAATTAGATAAAGATGATTATAAGGGTTGGGCACACGGATTACGTAAAGCAGGATATGCGACTGATAAAAAATATCCTCAAAAATTAATAAGCCTTATAGAAAGATACCAACTATATCAATATGATGCCATTGTTTTAGGTCATCCTGTAAAAACATATACAGAGACGACCACATCAACAGACAAAACAGAACGTCATATTGTTAAATCTGGAGATACACTTTATGGTATCGCCAAAAAATATAATCTTACCGTAGAACAATTAAAAACTTATAATAGTTTAAAATCTACAACACTAAGTATAGGACAAGTCCTAATTGTTAAACCAATTTCTAAAGATTTTTAATGTCATTTAGTTATCAACGTAGTAGTGCGCTTTTTAAAGAAGCGCAAAAAGTAATTCCTGGTGGAGTCAACTCTCCTGTTCGTGCATTTAATGCAGTAGGCGGATCTCCTGTTTTTGTTAATCATGCTAAAGGTGCTTATTTATATGATGTAGATGGAAATAAGATCATCGATTACATAGCCTCATGGGGACCTATGATTTTAGGTCATGCCTTTGATCCTGTAGTAGATGCCGTAAAAGCAGCTGCAGATAAAGGAACCTCTTATGGTATGCCTACAGAATTAGAAACCAAAATAGCAGAACTAGCAGTGTCCATGGCACCTAACGTAGACCAAATACGTATGGTAAATTCTGGTACTGAGGCTTGTATGAGCGCTGTACGATTAGCTCGTGGATTTACTGGTCGTGATAAAATCATCAAATTTGCAGGTTGCTACCATGGTCACAGTGATTCTTTTTTAATTCAGGCTGGTAGTGGTGCTGTCACTTTTGGTAGTCCTAATAGTCCTGGAGTGACTCAAGGTACTGCAAAGGACACCTTGTTAGCGCAGTATAATAATCTAGAGCAAGTTGCAGATATATTTAAGAAAAACGAAGGAGAGATAGCTTGTGTTATCATTGAACCTATTGCAGGTAATATGGGATGTATAGTTCCTCAAAAGGGTTTTCTAGAAGGTGTAAGGTCGCTTTGTGATGAGAATGGTTCTTTATTTATTTTTGATGAGGTGATGACCGGTTTCAGACTAGCTGCAGGTGGTGCTCAAGAAACAACAGGAGTAAAGGCAGACATAGTTACCTATGGAAAAGTGATAGGTGGTGGATTGCCAGTAGGAGCATTTGCTGCGAGACAAGAAATAATGAATCATCTAGCGCCATTAGGTCCTGTTTATCAAGCAGGAACATTGAGTGGTAATCCACTAGCTATGAGTGCTGGTATTGCAATGTTATCTCATTTAAATGACAATCCTGATATCTTTACGAGTCTAGCTCAAAAAACGGAACGTCTTCACAAAGGAATTGATGTCGTATTAACAGAGAAAGGCATGCCGTATCAAATTAATAGATATGGTTCCATGATGTCTGTTCATTTTACAGATCAACCAGTGATCGATTTTACTAGTGCGGCAACAGGTAATAATGACTGGTTTAAGAAATTTTTCCATGGACTTTTAAATCGTGGTATTTATTTACCACCTAGTGCGTTTGAAAGTTATTTCTTAAACAATGCATTGAGCAATGAAGATATAGATAAGACTATTGAAGCTACTAGAGAAGTAGTTGCAGAGTGGTAGAATAAAATATAACATATAAAAAAGCCGTTTCAATTGAAACGGCTTTTTTATATGTTAAAGAATAAATCTTATTTAGGATTCATCGCGTTTTTAACCATTGCATATTTTTCCTCTCCTAAAAAAGTTTTTAGTTGAGATTCAAATCTATCGCTGATATCATTGATTTTGGACTGCATTGCAATATCAGATAGATTTTCTCTTTTTACACTTAAAGTTTGAGTCTCTTTTTCATGGACTAGCTCAAGTAATTCTCCTCTTCTTTTTGTTTCTACATTACCTAATGTCATGATTTGATCTACCTTTTGATCAATTATTGCATTAATCTTGTCATTCTTTTCAGAGATTAAACGGCTGTTTTCTAATTGAGCATCAGTTATTTGAGGTGTTTGAGCATAGCCTAAACCTGCCACTGATATTGCTAGTATAAAAAGTAATTTTTCATGATTGTTGTTTTTCAAGGTTTTAAAAATAAGAAATAAAATAGTTAAACAAAATAAAAGCCCTTAACATTCTAATGATAAGGACTTTTAAACCAAACTAAACTAAATCAAACTAATCTCTATTTTTTCTTTTTCTGTCGCCTTTTCCGCGCTTTTTTGCTCTTTGCTGCATCATTTTTTCCCATTCTGCATATTGATCATTATTAAGTATTTTTTCATACTTCTTTTAACCGCAATCTTTTCATCTAGCATTTTTAGTCTTGCTTCCTTCTTCTGCTCATCAGTCAGTTTTTCACGATCTTCACGAGATATTTTGTTTGCTTTTCTCTTTTCAGCTTGTTTCAAAAGAATTTGATAAACGTCTTTTTCTTGTTGATCAGATAAATCTAATGCAAGTGTTAACTTTTTAGATTGAACTGTGGCCATTTCTTGAGGTGAGACATCTTTCATTCTTTCTCCTCGCTGTCCTTGTCTTCCTTCTTGTGCTTGTGTTACTGTCATTACCATTAAGGCAATTAGTACAATTATCTTTTTCATGTTTTTTATTTTTTGTTACATCTCTATGACTAGAGTAAAGATGAAAAGGTTTAATAATGGTATAAAAAAAAGCCAAGCGATATGCTTGACTTTTTAAACTTTAAGAGACTAATAGGTTTGTTATACCTTACTATTCAGCAGTTTCATTATTTTCTGTACTATCCTCAGTATTTGGGGTCTTAGAATCTTTTTTACTGCTGTATGAAGCATTAATTTCTTTGATGATAGTCTCTGTAATATTACTAGACTCATTACCATAAATTAATCCACCAGATTTATTTTTTCCTAGCACAAAAGAGTAATTATTCTTCTTTGCATAGTCTGCAATAAACTCTTCTACATGAGTGTCTAATTCTTTTAAATCATTTTCAAGCTGCTCTTGTAAACTTTGTTCTTGAGTTTTGATTTGAGACTCTATCATCTGCCATTTCTTACCAAATGCGACAATATCTGGATTAGTTTGTTGTTGTTGTTGGCTTAGTTTATTGAATTTTGCTTGCAGTGGTGCAGCTTCAACTTGATAAGCCATCGCTAGACTATCTGTTCTTTTCTTAAAGTCTTCTTGTCTTTTAGTAATAGAAGCTTCTAGATCAATTTTTTCTTGATATTCTTCATAAACTTTAGCATTGTCTATAAAAGCAATTTTTTGAGTTTCTTGACAGGATGCTGCGATTGTTAAAACGGCAACTAGGGCTATAATCTTTTTCATATGTATTTTTAAATTTTAAAAGGTAATGATTCAGGTTTATATAGTTTTGATAATTAAAGAATCATCGGTCTTTTCTACTTTGGTGATTTTTTTTGCGTTTAAGCCTTTTATAGCCTTATCCCATTTTTTATTACTTAAGCTTACTTGCTCTTTAAGCTCATTTAAATCCATTTCTGTTTGTTTTTTAAGAATGTCAAAAACGGTTTTTTCATCTTCAGTAAGATCTAGAGCTTTCTTCTCAGGTTTCATTTGAGGGAAGAATAATACTTCTTGTATAGAAGGATTATTGGTTAAGAACATGATCAACCGATCCATCCCTATTCCTAGTCCACTAGTAGGTGGCATACCGTATTCTAGTGCTCTTAAGAAATCCTGGTCGATAAACATTGCCTCATCATCGCCACGATCACCTAGTGCAACTTGCGCTTCAAAACGCTCGCGTTGATCAATTGGGTCATTCAACTCAGAGTAAGCATTTGCGATCTCCTTACCACACACCATCAATTCAAAACGTTCTGTAAGTTCTGGATTATCTCTGTGTGCTTTACATAGTGGTGACATCTCTTTAGGATAGTCTGTGATAAAGGTAGGTTGGATATAGTTTCCTTCACACTTTTCTCCAAAGATTTCATCGATAAGCTTTCCTTTACCCATTGTGGCATCTACGTCTATTCCTTCCGCTTTCGCGAAAGCGTATAACTCAGCCTCACTTTTTCCATCAATATCAAATCCTGTAAAATCAATGATCGATTGACGCATGGTTATTCTAGGATAAGGTGCTTTCCATTCTATTGTTTGATCTCCAAACTGACTACTTGTTTTTCCATTAACAGAAACAGCACAATGTTCTAAAAGGCGCTCTGTGAAATCCATCATCCAGTTGTAGTCCTTATAAGCGACATAGATTTCCATTGCGGTAAACTCTGGATTGTGAGTTCGATCCATACCTTCATTACGGAAGTTTTTACTGAATTCATATACACCATCAAATCCACCAACGATTAATCTTTTTAAATATAATTCATTTGCAATACGCATATAAAGCGGTATGTCTAACGAATTGTGATGCGTTATAAATGGACGTGCAGCAGCTCCACCTGGGATAGGTTGTAGTATAGGAGTTTCTACTTCAAAATACTCGCGGTCGTTAAAAAATGTGCGCATGGCGTTGAAGAGTTTTGTACGTTTTACAAAAACTTCTTTTACCTGTGGATTTACCACTAGATCTGCATAACGCTGGCGATAACGCATTTCTGGATCTACAAATCCATCATGTACTTTACCTTCTGCATCAACCTTAGGTAATGGTAATGGTTTCAATGCTTTAGTAAGAAGTGTGAATTTTTTAACCATGATGGTCATTTCTCCCACCTGTGTTTTAAATAATTCACCTTCTATACCTATAATGTCACCTATGTCTAATAATTTTTTATAAACATCATTATACTGTGATTTATCATCACCTGGACAGATTTCATCACGATTAAAATATACTTGTATACGGCCTTCACTATCTTGAAGCTCAGCAAAAGAGGCAGCTCCAGCAATACGTCTAGACATTAAACGTCCTGCGACGTTTACCTGTTTACCTTCCTTGAAATCTGCTTTTATAGATGTAGAGGTATGATCTACTGGATATAAAGCTGCAGGATAAGGATCAATTCCCATCTCACGCAATTTGCCTAGTTTCTCGCGGCGTATGATTTCTTGTTCAGAAAGTGGATTCATGTCTTAATTTATTAAGCTTGCAAAGATAACTTGCTTACATGGTGTAACAAAATTGTTTTTGTGCAGTCCTATTTTTAGTCGCAGTTTTAAATTGTGACTGAAGATTATTTACTCTTAAGGTGATAATTTAATTATTTTCAACTGATTACTATATAAAATTATGAGTTTCTGGCGTGTATTACTCGCGATTATTTTTCCTCCATTATCTGTTATAGGGAAAGGATGCGGTTCTATTTTAATTGTTTTTATACTAACTTGTCTAGGTTGGGTTCCTGGAGTTATAGCTGCGTTAATTATTTTGAATAAAAATAACTAGCCTTTATAAGCAACCTATAAGTTAAATAAGCATCTATGATGTTGTAAAAGCATTACCTTTTATATAATCGTCCAATTTAATGAAACGTCTTATTTTTTTATTTATCGCAGTGGTTACTATTATTTCTTGTTCGATTGAAGAAGATTATAATACGTTTATTGTAACTAACAATTCTAGTGAAGAGATTTATATCGCCTTTGATTTTGATAATTCTGTAATTTCTTCGTTTGAAGATTCTAGTCTTGAATCTTCAAGATTAATTCAATCCATGAGTAGTAGTTTATTTTCTGTAGATGAAAGTGTCTTTTCTGGTAATACAGATTTGACGCTTATTATTATCAGTAAAGATGTGTATGATACAAATTCATGGCAAGATATCGTGGATAATCAACTATTTGATGAGCGATATGATTTAACCTTGAGTGAATTAAGAGAATTAAATAATGAGATTGTCTACAACTAGAAAAGTCTTATTTCTTTTTTAAGATACTAGTCTGATAGTTTTATGGCTGCAAGTTTTACCTTTGCCATATGAATAAACAAGTGCAGTTTAAAGATTTGGGTCGCAAGGATTATAAAGAAACTTGGGATCATCAAGAGCAACTTTTCAAAGATATTATTGATGTAAAAATTAAGAATAGGAGAGAAGATGCAGGTCTCGAAACTGATAATCATTTACTTTTTGTAGAGCATGATCACGTTTATACACTAGGTAAAAGTGGTGATTTAGAAAACCTATTAGCTAACGAGAGTTTACTTAAAAACATAGGAGCTACTTTTTACAAGATCAATCGTGGTGGCGATATTACTTACCATGGACCAGGACAGATTGTTGGTTATCCTATACTAGATTTAGAAAACTTCTTTACTGACATACATAAGTACTTACGTTTCCTTGAAGAGATTTTTATTAAAATTCTAGCAGATTATGGTCTTAAGGGAGAACGTAGTGATGGCGAGACAGGTGTATGGCTAGATGTAGGAACTCCATTTGCGCGCAAGATTTGTGCTATGGGTGTACGAGCTAGTCGCTGGGTGACCATGCATGGGTTTGCATTTAATGTAAATGCTAACCTAGGCTATTTTGATCACATCATTCCATGTGGTATTGAAGATAAGGCCGTCACTTCACTTGCTGTAGAACTAAAACGTCCAGTTGATGAGAATGAAGTGAAAGAGAAAATTAAAATGTATTTCTCAGAACTTTTTGAAGCAGAACTAGTATAAACAATAGTTTTAATAGCTAATTGTTTCAGAATTAGCCTTTTTTTATGTTTTAAAAGTAGGATTCTGTTCTATTTTTAAAACATGACTTTATCACCAGATCAAATAAAAGAATGTCTCACTCAACCTGAAGCAGCTGCTCAACTAGCAGATCTTGTGTATATACATAATGATCATTTAAATATTTATCGTAAAAAATATGGTAGAGGATTTACCTACTTAATTCATAACAAGGAACGACTGGTAGATAAAAAGCAGCTTAAAAGAATAAAATCTTTAGTGATACCGCCGGCATGGCGAGAAGTTCGTATCAGTGAATTACCTAATGGTCATTTACAAGTAGTAGGTCGTGATGATAAAAATAGAAAAGTCTATTTATATCACGACATGTGGTCGTTATTACGCAATCAAACTAAGTTTTTTAAAATGTCAGCTTTTGCAAAGGCATTACCTAAAATAAGAAAGAGATTGGAAAATGACCTCGATCAAGATGGGATGCCACAAAGTAAATGTCTAGCTTTAGTTTTAAGCATCATGGATCAAACCTATATAAGAGTAGGAAACCAATATTATGCAGATAAGAATGATACCTATGGTTTATCAACGATGCGTACTAGGCATCTTAAAAATACTAATCAAGGCATTCAATTCTCATTTATAGGTAAAAAAGGAGTTCAACAAGAAACTAGTATTGAAGATCCAGATCTAGTGAATCATATCCATCAATGTGAAGAAATACCAGGATGGGAATTATTTCAATATTATGATGAAAATGGTCAACATCAATCTATAGATAGTGGAATGATTAATGACTATATACATGATGTTGCAGGTGATATTTTTAGTGCAAAAGATTTTAGAACATGGGGTGCTACTCACGAGTTTTTTAAGAACCTAACAGAGTTAGATCACTATCAAGATGATAAAGAGTGTGAGAAAAATATTTTAAAATCGTATGACGCTGCTGCAGATGCTTTAGGGAATACAAGAACGGTTTGTAAAAAATATTATGTGCATCCACAGCTGCCAGAATCTTACAGAAATGGATCTTTTAAAAGTTATACACAGAAACTTAAAAAATTAAAGGATAGCGAGTTTTTTGAAGCAACTGAGAAATGTGTTCAAGAAATTATAGCAGATTTTGAAATCAAATTTAACACCTAATCTACATACTACCACTTATAGATGATAATGTCATCACCGTCTAGTGTGGCTAGTAAATTGCTTTTAGATCTTGCAACGGCCGTGTTGCCGCTACCATAAACAGGAAAAGAATTTAAAATATTCCCATTTTTATCTAGCAAATAGACTAGATTCTCACCAGAATCTATAAGATGAATAAACTCTTCTCTAAGTAGTTTGTCCATTTTGGCTTTAGAATAAGTCCCGTACGGTAATTCTATCGTTTTGCCGTTAATTGTCAGCTTATTGTTGTTTTGAATTAGTTCTACACTCTTTAAGGCTATGTAGTGTTCAGTATCAGTAAGTTTTTTGCCAGAATCTGTTATTTTACCGGTTGTAGGGTTTAAATAGATCAGTTTGTCATCATCTAACATTTTTATTAAGTTTTTCTGAAAACTCATGGTTCCTACCAGTTGAACATTCTCTTTAACTTTAGTTCTTATTTTTCCTGTACGGTTGAGTAGAGAGATAGTATTATCCGCTTTCGCGAAAGCGATGTAATCACGACTGCCTACTCTATAATGCTGTGGTTGACTTATGATCTCTTCCTGATCTTTATACTTAAAACCTTTTACTTCATTACCACTAATGTCATACATGGTAAGCATTTTACCATGTGTTATTAAAAAGCGATAATTACGATTATTATCATAGTCAAATACGCTGAGTGGCTGAGTAATACCACCTTTAATCTTAATAGGGTATTTGTTCACATCATTACCATTGCGATCTAGGTAATAGACGGATTTATTAGTGCTGAATGCAAGTTGTTTGCGTCCATTTTTATAGCCGTCTACCGCATTTATCTCACCTATTATAATAGCGTCTAGATCCTTGCTCCAGTATTTTTTACCAGTGTCTGATATTAGGTGTAATTTAAAGTCCTCATCTTGAAAAGCGACATCGTGTTTCCCGGTAAGATGATTAGGGAATATAAATGGACCTGCGATAATTTTGCGTGGTGATTTAAAAGACCCAGATTGAACAATGCCGCTAGATTGAATACTAGCGTCTAATTGTGGTATACTGGTGTGGTAGTGAGCATAACCCTTTTCATGCACATATTGACTGACCATAAAAGGGTAATCTTTACTCGATACTTTATTGATGATTTTAGAGTCATCGTTATCTGTAACAGATTCTTGAATATTACTTAAACTGGTAAAGTACATAAGTGTGCTAGAATCACTTATATTATTAGATAAATCTTCCCACCAGGCTTGTTGTGATAAAGCAGATTTGTTTTGGTAACTGACTATAAATTCCTCTGGAGCAGTAGCTGTGGTTGATAGTATTAAAAAGTCTTCTATAACGGTAAGGAACTTATAGTCGTTAACAGGTAGTAGTGGTTGCATACCAGCTGTTTTAACGGGTTCTCTTAGTTCATAGATAGTGAAATTGCGATAGTCAAATTTTGCACTTGTCGCACTGTCCATATCCATAAATAAGGCCTCAAACGGTTTAAGTGAAAAGACCAAAGCTTCTGTTTTAGGTAGTGCCACTTGCGCTAGTTCTGTGCTATTGTCTAGTATTAATTGTAGGGTCTTATCTAGTTTAGTGGTGTTATCATTGTAATAGTCGATCTGTTTGTGTAATTTATTTATGTCATTATATGTGACAATCACCGCTTGATTAACATTACTAGGTATGATCGCAGGTAGACGGTTTTGTTGTGCTTTTAAGTCATTAAAAATCGCATGGAATTGCTGTGATGAATCTGCATAAGTGAATATACCGTCAATGTTAAAGGCATGATCTGTTTTACGTGGTTCTAATTGAAACCAGTGGCCTCTAATTTTAGAACTATTAGATTTTTGCTTTAATAAAAAATGCTGTAACCAGTCTTTTTGAGAACCGTGAATGTAAATACTTAAATCTGCTCCAGATGTGCGATTATAAATGGATGCAAATTGAGAATCAAAAACATAATCATCAACATTGCGACGTATCAAACTTTCAATAACTAATCGTGAGGTACTTGCTATATGGAATCCATTATGATTAAGATAATAATATGGTATATCATGTGTTGAATCTTCGGCATAAGTTATCTGATCATAAGTGTGGACGGACATGCTGTCTGCTATTACAACTTTACTCTCTATGAGGTCAGTAATTAAAGTTATGGCGATGTTGTCCTTACCTTCAGGACTGATGGCGATAATACTTTCTCCTTTAAGATCATAATCCATCAAAAAAGCACTTGCATTTGTTAACTCTTGGATGCGCTTTAAATCTTTAACTTCTTTTAAAAGGGCGCTAGAGGAGAGTACATCACTTAAGTTTTTTATATCATTAGTTGCTACGATTATTTTAGAATCAGTAGGAATGCGATTTAAAATCTGTTGATTAACGGTAGTATTATCGTTACAGCCTATTAAAAAAAGGCTAAGAAAAAGTACGGCAATAAGGCCACGCATAGTTTAAGTGTTTGTACAAAAATAGAAAGATAATTTACGATAACGTTACAGTTTGCAATAAGTTATAGATCTACCTTTAACTGATCTGGTAAAAGTTTAAAAGTCATTCTATGGTATGGAGTAGTGCCGTGTTCTTTAATGGCTTCTCGATGTTTTTTTGTTGGATAACCTTGGTTTTTATTCCAGTCGTATTGTGGATATTCCATAGATATATTTTCCATGTAATCATCACGGTAGGTTTTGGCCAGAATTGATGCTGCGGCAATATGTAAGTACTTACCATCTCCTTTAATAACTGTAGTGGCAGTGATATTTGCATATGGTTTAAAACGGTTACCATCAACCGCTATATGTTCTGGTCTTATTTTTAGCCCATCAATAGCCTGGTGCATGGCTAGAATGCTAGCATTAAGAATATTGATTTTATCTATGGTATCCATCATTACATGAGATACGTGATAGGCGATGGCGTGCTCTTCTATTATGGTGCGTAGTTGATATCTACGCTTACGCGAAAGCTTCTTACTATCATTTAATAAATCACTTTTAAAATTAGGTGGTAAAATAACTGCGGCAGCAGTCACAGGTCCAGAAAGGCAACCTCTACCAGCCTCGTCAGTACCACATTCAACAATATCAGGATGTATTTGATTTAAAAGCATATGCTAAAATAGGAATTATTGTTAAAATTAATTTGTGATTACAGTTGAGAAACTACTTAAGATTTGAGATCGATGACCGATAATATGTTTATGACCATTTAACATACAAAATTTAAAACCTTAACCTAGTGCTTGAAAAACTTGTGATTATCGTTTTTCATAATAGGACCACTTTAAACGCGTTATTATGTTTACTTTTGATGCCTTGAGCAGCTATGCACATGAATAAGAATATATTACTCTTTTTACTATTACCGCTTTGGGCTTGGGCTCAATTGCCTACTCAAACTACAACTAGTGGTCTTAATAACAATCGGCCTCAATTTGGTAAAGAAAAAGATTTAACGGTTGAAGGTGAAAAACCGCCTATTACAGATTATTTAATCATATCGCAAGATCGTGATACTACATTTGTAGACACGACTCTTACTATGGCCAAGGATTATAAATATAATTACTTGCGTCGTGATGATTTTGAATTAATGCCTTTCCATAATATAGGTAGACCATATAATAGTTTAGGGAAAAATTTTGATTTTGATTTATTGACTCCACGTATAGGTGCTCGAGCAAGGCATGCTAATTATATAGAAATAGATGATGTTCTTGATTATCATGTGCCTACACCTCTCACAGAGTTATATTTCAAAACGGTTGTGAATCAAGGTCAGCAATTAGATGCTCTTTTTACGACAAATGTGTCACCAGAATTGAATTTTTCTATATCATATAAAGGTTTACGTAGTGCTGGTAATTATGTTAATACACTTACTAGTACAGGGAATTTTAAGTTTACCACTAATTATGTTTCAAAAAGTAAAAAATATAGACTGAGATTGCACACTGTTTTTCAAGATAATTTAAATCAAGAAAATGGTGGTCTTAATCCAGAATCATTAGAAGGATTTATAACAGGTAATGAGGATTTACAAGATCGTGGCAGGTTAGAACCTAATTTAACAGATGCCACTAGTTTTTTAGAAGGAAAACGATATTATCTTAATCACGATTATGAGATTTTAGGCGATAAGGATTCTACTTCCTATTACAGTGCACGGGTTTATAATACAGCTTTCTATGAAGATAAGCTTTATCGCTATGAAGAAAATAGTGCTAGCAATAGTTTTTTAGGAGCTTCATACGTGAGTAGTAACTTAAGAGATCAGACAGATTTAGAACAAGGCGCTTTAGAGGCTGGAATTACTTATGATCACTATATACTAGGTTATTTTAAAGCTGGTGTTGTAAGGCAAGAATATAATTATGGTTATAATAGAACGTTAGATTTAGGCCCAGGAAATTTTATTACTAATAGATTAAAGGGTGAATTATATCAATTCAAAGGTGCCTTTGAAAAACGTATAGGTAAGTTTGATATTAAAATAGCTACGGGAATAAATGTTGCTGGTGATTTAGATGGGCAGTATCTTAATGGTAGCGCTCGTTATGCTTTTAAAGACGTGAAGATTGATGCCGGTATTGCAATTAGCTCTAGAGCGCCAGATTTTAACTATCAATTATTTCAAAGTGATTACGTAAACTATAACTGGCAAAATAATTTCAGTAATATAGAAAAACAGCAGTTAAGCTTTAACGTACAATCAGAAAAATATTTTGATTTAGATATCAGTTTTACAACCTTACAAGATCATGTGTATTTTGAGGAAAATAATGTGCTGAATTCTGATAACGAAGTGACCGGTTATAACTCACGACCTGTTCAAGCTTTAGATGATATAACTTATTTAAAAATAAAAGCGCACAAGGATATTAGATTCTTGAGATACTTTGGTTTAGACAATACCATTATGTATCAAAACGTTTCTCAAGGATCAGACATTATTAATGTTCCAGAATTTACTACTAGAAACTCCTTATACTACAAAGATCGACTGTTTAAAAATGCCCTTTTATTACAAACGGGTCTTACTTTAAAATACTTTAGTAGCTATTACATGGATTCATATGATCCTGTACTAGGAGAATTTACGGTACAAACAGATCAGGAATTAGGAGCGTTCCCAATGGTCGACTTTTTTGTAAATGCTAAGGTTAGACAAACACGGATCTTTTTTAAGTTAGAGCATCTTAACCAGCTATTTGCTAGTGGCGACAATTATTTTAGTGCTCCACGTACTCCATATCGCGACTTTACTGTCCGTTTTGGTGTAGTTTGGAATTTCTTCTTATAAGTACTTCTTCTTACTATTCTAAATTTTATCTTAAAGAATGTTAATTTATGGGTTTTTGATCTGCTTTAGCGACAGTAAAACTGTTGAAATTGTTAAAACTGATTGAAATTAGTCATTTTTATAAAACCATAAGAACTGTTCTAGCGTACATATTGTAACTAACAATAAATAGTACAACTATGAAAAAGCAAATTATTGCCATCGCAGTATTAAGTTTAACCATTTTCTCATGTTCAAATGACGATGATAATGGAAACAGTAACCCTAAAAGAGCTGAACTATATGCAACTAGTACAGCAAATGGAAACATAACCGTATACGACTTTTCTACCGGTGCCAGTCCTTCCACAAGCACACTAACAACAGCTTCCACTTCAAATGAAGGTATTCAATATAGCGCCGCTGCTGATGAGCTTTATGTAGCCTCCCGTAGCTCATTCAACTTAAATGCTTACTCAAATATAGAAGCACAGCTTTTAGGAACTACAACAGCGATAGTAGGTGTAAATGGTTCTATTGATTTTACAAGTCCTCGAGCTCTTGCAGTAAGTGGAAATAGTGTTGTCGTTGCAGATAATGGTAACAATCAATTATTTGTATATAATAGAACGTCTAATGGTCTTTCTCTAGCAAATACTTTTGATATTTCTTTTCCTGTATGGGGAATTGAATTTGTAGGCAACGATTTATATGTCGTAGTTGATACAACAGGTGATCTTGCAGTTTTCAATAACTTCTTAAGTAACTCAGCAGATGGAGCTCTTGCAGCTTCAAAAAGAATTACCATTGAAGGGATAGTAAGAACACACGGTATTGCTTATGACGCATCAGATGATTTATTAATCATGACTGATATAGGTGATGCAGGAAGTGACTCAGATGGTGGTTATCATCTTATTGAAAATGCAACTTCTCAAATTTCAGGAGTAGCAAATGGCGGTACATTAGCAGTAGCATCTCAAACAAGAATCGCTGGGTCTAACACCTTATTAGGTAACCCAGTAGATGTGACATATGACACAGATGCAAATGTTGTTTATATTGCCGAGATTGCAAATGGTGGTGGTAGAATCCTAGGATTCCCAGTAACAGCAACGGGTAATGCAACGCCTATGGTAAACAATATGTTGACATCTGCTAGTTCAGTAGATTTCTACAATGAATAAAAAGGAATGATGAATTTTTTAAAAGCTGCTATTTTATAGCAGCTTTTTTTATGCCTTTATTTAGAATTAATTAAGAATTAGTATTCTATATTTGGCATTGATGAAAGCTAGATTGTTCATATCGCGTCTATTGCTAGCCATTTTTGTAATGGTTCAGCTATCTGCATTGCATGAATTGCAACACGATGATGCATCGCACAATTGCGATATTTGCATGATTTCTCATGATTTTCAATCTCAATCTTATCAATTAGCAATAACGACCACAGTTTGCTCAGTAATAGAAATACCTGTTATTCAAGATAAGGGTGATGAGTATTTTGCTTTCGCGAAAGCGTCCTATACACCTTTACACATTTCCATCAGGCCACCGCCAGCTGTATAATCCCAGTATTTTTTTTACGATTAACAGTTAATTTACTACAATGAAAACACTTACATTGTGGTTGCTCATAATGCTTTTTGCAGCACTATGGTCAACTGCACAGGACTGTGCCTACACATTAGAAGGTACTGTCAAAGACTATCATGATAATAGTTCACTAGAACTGGCAACAGTTTATATAGCAAATTTACAGAGAACAGTAAGTACTGATGTGAATGGTTCTTTTAAAATAAAGGACTTGTGCGCAGGAGTTTATTATTTATCAATTGCCCATATCGATTGTGAGCCTAAAAAAATTACGGTTGACCTTACGAACTCTCAAAAAATTGAAATTTTACTAGAGCATCATGTTGAGGATCTGCAAACTATTAAAGTTATTGCAGATGTACACGATGATCACAATAATACACAGTCCACAACGCGTATCAAGAAAGAAACGGTACAAAATTATAGTGGAGCAACTTTAGGTGATGCTTTATCGAGTGTTGCTGGTGTTAGTTCATTAAAAACCGGGAATAGTGTAGTAAAGCCTGTAATACATGGTCTTTATGGTAGTAGAGTAGCTATAGTTAATGATGGAATCCGTCAACAAGATCAAGAATGGGGAATTGAGCACGCGCCTAATATAGATGTAAATACTGCAAGTAGTATACAAGTGATTAAGGGAGCAAGTGCTTTAAGGTATGGTGGTGATGCGATAGGAGGAACAATAATAATTGAACCAGCTAGAATTATATCAAAAGATACTTTAATAGGAACAGTTATTAGTCAGGTGCAGTCTAATGGTCGTGGTGGTTCTATTACTGGATCATTAAATAACTATCGCAAATCGGGCTGGTATCAACAAGTCACGGCTACTTATAAAAGATTAGGCGATTATGAAGCACCAGATTATGTATTGAGAAATACTGGTAATGAGACAACTGCATTAAATCTAGGGATAGGTTTTAAGTCATTTGAGTATGGGGGAAATTTTAAATATTCTTATTATGAATCATCTTTAGGGATTTTAAGAGCTTCTCATATAGGAAATGCAGCAGACTTAGTGCGCAGTATTAATTCTGGAACACCTACGGTCATTAATGATTTTACTTATGCTATCGATGTCCCAAGGCAAGAAGTAGCTCATCATAGTTTGAGATTTAACGCTTTTAAAAGGTTTGCTAGTCTAGGAAAACTTGAGGCAGATTACTCGTTACAATTTAATAATCGAAAAGAATATGACATAAGACGTGGAAGTAATGCTGGTAGGGCGTCTTTGGACATGGATTTAATTACACATAACGCTTCATTAAATATATTATTGGATGCTAGCAATACAACCACAGTAAATGTAGGGATAGATGGAATGTATCAAGTCAATACACCAGATGCTAATACTGGTGTACGTCGATTAATCCCTGATTATAATGCAACAAAGGTGGGAACTTATCTTAGTGTTAATCATCATCTTAAAGATAATTGGATTATAGATGCTGGTTTAAGATTAGACTCATATAAAATAGATGCAGATAAATTTTATTTTCAAACTCGCTGGGAAAGTCTAGGCTATGACCAGCAATTTCCACAGTTTGAAATAAGAACAGAAGGAAATCAATTACTTACTAATCCTGTTTTAGATTATGGTCTATTTGCTTTTACAGCAGGGACTAAATATTTCTTTAATGATCATTATGATCTTGCTGTTAATGTTAGTTCTGCAAACCGTGCACCTAACCCTAGCGAGTTGTTTAGTGATGGACTACATCATGCTCTAGCGACGATTGAATTAGGGAGATTAGACCTAGATAAAGAGCAATCTTATAAATTTAATACCACTTTCCATGTAAATCATGGAAAGCTTGACCTGGAATTTAATCCTTATCTAAATTTTGTAAGTGATTTTATTCAGTTAGTACCTACCTCAATAGAGACCACGACTCGAGGTGCTTTCCCAGTGTATCAATATGAACAACTGGATGCGAGATTATGGGGAATGGATGTAAGTGCGAGTTATAATTTTTATAGTAAACAGCCTGTAAAGCAAACAACTGAAAACGATCTGGTTTATAAAGTCAAACGTTTGTTGAATTTTAATTCGCAGTTTTCTTATATACATGGAACTGATATTGACGCAGATGAGCCTCTTATCGATATGCCACCAGCACAGTTCAGTAATACGATAACTTGGTTTAATGCTGTGAATACAGGATTAGAATTTTACTTAACAAATCATACTGTGCTGGAGCAAACACGATTTCCTAATAATAACTATGAAGTAAATGTTCCTTTAGAAACAGGTGGTTTTGAAATGCGTGAAGTAAACATTTCACAGCCACCGGCAGCTTATAGTCTATGGAATGCTGGAGTGAGTTATAGTTTTTTCTCTAAGAAAAATCCAAAAGTCAGAAAATCTCTTTTAAAACTCAGTGTGCTAAACATATTTAATACCAGCTATCGCAATTACCTTAATAGACAGCGCTTCTATGCTGATGATGTAGGTCGTGATATTCAACTTCAATTCATATATAATATTTAATAATAAACCATAATAACAATTAATTAAACAAGTAAATTAAGTAAATAATGAAAACAATGAAAACAATTAACGCAATCAACCCGAGAACAATGAGATCAAATGCAATTAAAGTACTAGGATTACTAGCGGCAACAGCTGTCTTTACATCATGTGATAATGATGATGATATTAGTGCTGAAAATGAAGAAGAAGTAATAACAACTGTTGAGTACACATTAACGAGTACAACTGATGCTAATAATGTAGTAGTGTTTACATCAGTAGATGCAGATGGTGAAGGGCCGCTTTCTCCAGTAGAAACTGTTACTGGAACCTTAATGGCTAATACAGTCTACAATGGTAGTATTAAATTTTTAAATGAATTAGAATCACCAGCAGAAGACATTACTGTTGAAGTTGCAGAAGAAGATGATGAGCATGAAGTTTTCTATATCGATTCTATATCTGACTTAACTATCGCAAAAGTTGATACAGATGTAAACGGTAATTCTCTAGGCTTAGATACTACATTCACTACTGGAGCTTCTGGCACAGGTACATTGACAGTTGTTTTAAGACATGAGCCTTTAAAGCCTAACGATGGAACACTAGCAAATGCAGGCGGCGAAACTGATGTACAAGTTGAATTTGATTTAGATGTTCAATAAGAACTTTTGAATATAGCCTAAGAAAAAAGCCATTCCTTTAAGAATGGCTTTTTGTTTATAATATATACAGTACAACTAGTCTACTGCATCTTCTACGTCATCTGCAACGCTTTCAACAGCGTCTTCTACTTTATCTCCTGTGCTTTCTTCACGACAACTAGATATAGAAATAGTGAATAATGCAACAATGGCAATTACGATTGATTTTTTGATCATGATATTGGTTTTTAAAAGTTAGTGTTTGATTATAATGGTTTCTTACCTGATATAATATTGTAAAGAATTACGATTACTGCAATTACTAGTAAAACATGAATAAGATTACCCATTCCCATTCCACCGCCTATTCCAGCTAGTCCTAAGACCCAAATAATTATACAGATTACTGCTACAAGCCATAAAATACTTCTCATAATTTAAATGTTTAATTGGTTATATGACTAATTTATAACTATTCTTTTATCAATTTGCTAATAAAATCAAAATTCACATTAAATTATGTTAATAATTGTGAGGATTATTAATTACGTCATTTGCTCTTGATTTATGAGCCATTAATTTATCTGTATCCATCTTCTTCAATAAATTCATCATCATAGCCATGCGATGATTTCCTTTAAAATAATCTTTCTTCTCATCTAGAAAATTCCAGTATAAAGAATTGAAAGGGCATGCATTTTCCTCAGCATTCTTTTTAGAAACTTTATAATGGCACCCTTTACAGTAATTACTCATTTTATTAATGTAACTACCGCTAGATACGTAAGGCTTAGTAGCAACTATCCCACCATCTGCCCATTGCGACATACCACGTGTGTTAGTGATCTCTACCCATTCTATAGCATCTATATAAATGCCTAGATACCATTCGTCTACATAACTAGGCTCTGTCATGGTCAGTAATGCATAGTTCCCAGTGACCATCAATCGTTGAATATGATGTGCATATGCATTATCGAGGGAATTATTAATGGAGTGACTTAAACAGTTCATCTTAGTCTTACCAGTCCAGTAAAATTCTGGTAACTTATTTTGATTTTCTAGTTGGTTTTGACTTTGATAGCTAGGCATTTCCTTCCAGTATATTCCTCGCATAAATTCGCGCCATCCTAGTATTTGTCTTATAAAACCTTCTACTTGGGAAATGTCAATTTTTGGTTTTCCGCTTTCGCGAAAGCGAACTAATACAGCGTCTATGACTTCTCTAGGGCTTAATAGTTTACAATTCATTGCAAAGCTCAACCTCGAATGATATAAATAGTGTTGGTCTGTATGCATAGCATCTTGATAGGTGCCGAATTCTATAAGTAAATGCTCACAGAAGTAATTTAATACATCCAGTCCATCCTGTCTACTGGTAGGCCAGTTGAAGTCTTTTTCATCGATGCGTCCCATGGTTTTTACACCTTCTTTTTTAAGAAGATTTACTATTGCAGTAACGTCTTTTCTAAAACCACGCTTGTGTGGTATGTCAGTCTCGCCTTTCCATTGATTGCGGTTACTGTGATCATAATTCCATTTTCCTCCTTCGGGTTCTAGGTCATCATCAATCATAATTTGATGCTTCTTGCGCATATCTCGATAGAAATATTCCATTGTCATGCGTTTTTTACCTTTAAAGAATTTCTCAACATCTTTTCTTTTAGTAAAAAAATGTTCGGTATCATAACCTTGCCATTCTATTTCTAGTGATTTACAGAAGTCTTTGAGCTGTTGATCTAGTCTGTATTCATCTGGTGCTAGGTATTCAAACTTTTCAATCTTTTGTTCTTTGATGATTTGGTTAAGGTTCTCTACTAGATCTTGGGTATTTTTATCATCATCGAGGTGGTAGTAAATGCTTTTCCAGCCACGATTGTTTATCCATTCATTAAAACCACGCATCGCCATAAAAAAGGCAACGACTTTTTGTATATGATGGGTGACATAATCTGTTTCCTGACGCATTTCGGCCATGAAGTAAATGATGTTTTCTTGGTCACCATTAAACCAAGAGTGTTTATGATTAAGTTGATCGCCTAGTATGAGTCTTAATGTTTTCATTTTTTAAAATTTCAGATTGGGTCTGTAATGGCTTTTTTACCTAGAGATTTGAAGTACTGCTAATGAGTTTTAAAACAATTCCTCTTGTAACCATATTCTTTGATATTTACCATCACTATCGTACCTACTTGCTTGCAATTGAATATTAAAGGTTCTATTTCTAGGATCGTTACCTACACCACTATTGTACATCCAGTTACCATAATTAGAATGCACATCATAATCAATTAAAATATGCTCAAAATATGCTGCGCCTATACGCCAGTCTTGTTCTTTATGCATGGACCAGTAGCTGGCAACGTTTTGCCTACCTCTATTGCTCATCCAACCAGTGGCGGCCAGTTCCATCATGTTTGCGTTTACAAATCTCTCATGAGTTTCACCATTGATCCATTTTATTAATTCACGTTCACTGGTTTTCCATTCATAATCTTTGTGTAGGATACCACCTAATTTGAAGATGTTGTTCCCATTTTTCAATGAAACATATTTAAAGAAATCACGCCATATAAGCTCAAAAACAAGCCAATAGGTATCTTGATTTTTTTTCACTTCTTTTTCAAATCGTTGTACTTCCCAATAGATTTCACGTGCACTGATGCAACCTATTGCTAGCCAAGCACTTAATTTGCTACTGTAATCGATGCCTATTAAACCGTTTCTAGTTTTTTTATAGTATTGAAGTTTGCCAGTATCCCAGAAATAATGATTGATTCTATCCCATGCTGCAGTGGCGCCACCTTTCCATGGAAATGTGCTGCGATGATCTTTTTCAAAGCTTTCTAGGCCTAGGTCTTGTAGTGTTGGGATTGTAGTAAGAGCAACTTCCGGAAGTTCTTGTTTGTAATTTCTTATATCAACTAACGATCTTACTCGAGATTCTTTCTCACACTTTTTACGGAACTGCGTAAAAACGGTTGGGATTTTTTGAAAGTTAGAGTAGGGAACATCTTCTGGATGAAAAAGGAACTGATCATAAATGCGATGTCCTTTAGGTTTTATCTCTAGCTTATCGAGTGCTGTACCTAATCGTTTTTCTTGCTCAACCTCATCACGTGTCCACTCTTTTTGTAAAAAGATATTTGTGATGTGATGCTCTTTAATTATATCTGGAATCACATTTGCTGGCGAATCGTAGTATACTAGCAAAGGAATACCGTGGTCTTTTAATTGTTTGCGTAAATCTTCTATAGCTTCAATAATGAACTGCGCTCTAAATTTTCCCATTTTACCAAAAGGTAAATCTAGATCAATATCAAGACCAAAATTACTGTTCTGATAAAAGATTGGGTCAAAACAATATACACCTATTACTTCACCGTTATTATCACACGCATTTTTAAGGCTATGATTATCAGTTACTCTTAAATCATTTCTAAACCAGACGAGATTATTCATATATCAATTAATGCTATTTATTTGCGCTACATTTTTTACTGCAATACTTTACAGTTTCCCAATTCTTTTCCCATTTTTTACGCCAGGTGAATTCTCTATTACACACCGGACATACTTTAGTAGGTAAGTTGTGTTGGTTACGCATTATGGTGAATTGAAAGTTCTTCTAACTCTTTGTCTACTTGTGCATAAGACAATCGCTTTTTTGTGTTGGTGACAGCATAACCGTCTAAACCATTAATTGCAATGCTACCTGCTTTACCTATGTCTAGCCATCCATCTAGGTGTAAAATATCTGGTGTTATAAATATGTCAGTTATTTTACAAATGACTAGAATGCAGTTGTTCTCTTTAATAGGGTATTCGTTTACATAATCTGCTGCAACTTGAATGGATGCTTCCTTTACAAAAGGTGCAACAAAATTATCACGACGAAGTAATTCTATATCTAACTCATCAAATTCAGAAACTTGCTCAGCATATTTTGCACTCGATTGATGTGCTCTGTCTACTAGATTCATATTCACATGGTTTAAGGTAATTTTACCAGTAGTTTTTAAATTCTGATAAGTATGACCGACTCCATGTCCTAATGGTCGTTGGACAAAACTAAACATGGCTGGATTGCTTCCTAAATGTGTGACACTACTAAAAATGGCTACATTGTCTGTATCGTCTATGGAACGAGATGCTAGTAGGTTAGCGCTCTTAAATCCAGTTACACTATTAATAAGATTGCCGCGATAAAAGCGATCATAGTTTTCTAAGTCTTTGTGTGAGATATGTTGCATGTAGTCAAAATTACGTTTAATATTTCAACTTAAAAGTTAAACATTATTAAATACAGAATAAAAAAATGGTCTCTAATAAAGAGACCATTTTAAGGGTTAATTAAATTTTAATCCATTATTCAACTATAAATCTTTTGATTATAGTTTCTTTATAAGTCTTAATTTGAATCATATAAATTCCTGTAGGTAAGTCTGATACATCGACTTTTTGTTTTGTTTTACCACTAGAAATATATTGTCCTTGCAAATTAATTATGCTATAGTCTATAGACTCTAATCTAGGTGCCGCAATGTTTAAGTAGCCATTACGTACTGGATTTGGATATATTGTTATAAACGGTGTACTTACGGCCGTAACGCTGCTTAGGAAGCTATTAGCAATAGCGCCACCTACACAAAAGTTAGTAACCTCTGTAGTGGTAAAAGATCCACCAGCAGCAAGTGTTGTTCCATCTGCGGTCAAGCTATAGCTTCCATTCCCATAAGAACAACACATTCCGTCTCCATATGAATCATTAAAAGTTAATACATAGCAATCTGCTGGTAATGATAACGGAATATTGATGCTTGAACCTTCTGCCTGTCCATCATATCCACTACCAGAGGCTATAGTTGTACCATTGCCATTTGCTAAAGACCAACTTGTTTCTGAAGCATAACGGTCAAAGGTTATGGAAAGGTTTGCTGTGGTACTTGTGGCATTTGAACTTAAAGCTATATCGTCTATGGCTATATCACCTTGCCATTGATTAGTTGTAGTTCCTACAAATCTTAATTGAACGTCATTTCCAGTGTAAGGACTTAAGTCTATACTGGCCGTTAACCAAGCGTTTCCTTGATTGCCTGCTCGAGACCATAACGCAGACCAGCTAGAGCCATTATCAATACTTGCCTGCAACGTTAAACTTCCCATACTGGCAATGCCATACATATGATATTTAAAACTCATAGTTGCAGAATTTAAAGTGGTTAAGTCAAAACATGGCGAATTAAAATAGGTGGTTTTTGAAGTGTTGTTAGGAGCAGATGCCTCAACATACATATAAAACGAGCCTTGAGAAGCCGAACTAGGACCTGTATTACTTGATGGTGTACTACCTGATCTTCTAGTCCAGTCAAAATCATCTCCAGTTCCCTGAGACCAACCGCCTAAACCTGTTTCATATCCTTCATTATACGGTAAAGAAATAGCATTTACACAACCAGGTGTTGAGGTAGCTTCAGTGGTAAAATTAACAGCACTACTTAGTGAGCTGTTGTTACCGGCAGCGTCTTTTGCTCTTACTGCAACGCTATAAGATGTTCCAGCGCTCAAACCGGTTAAGCTTGCTGTAGTTCCAGTCACATTATTTAATAGAGAACCATCTATATAAAGGTCATAACTAGTTACTCCTATGTTGTCACTAGACGCACTCCATGAAATGGTAGCGGTATTTTGAGTTATTGAAGTAACACTTAACCCAGCCGGAACTGATGGTGCTGTTTGATCAGTTGGTGTGACACTTATACTATTAGAGGCGCTAGAGATATTACCTGCTGCGTCTACAGCTCTTATATTAAAGCTATAGCTAGTACCTATTACTAATCCTGTAATTTGTATACTAGTGTTTGCCGTGGTTGTCAATACAGTAGTGCCACGTCTAACTTCATAAGCAATAACGCCTATATTATCAGTTGATGCGGTCCAGTTTAAATCTACCGTAGATTCAGTAAGGTTACTACTAGTCAATGATGAAGGAGCGCTAGGTGCTGTAGTATCAACAGTGCTATTGCTTATAATCACCGTATAATCTTCTACCTCGCCATAATTAAAACTACCACAAGATGCAGGTATTGCATTGTATTGCATAGAAATTCTCATTCTAGTGGCACCACTTAATGCACTGTTAGGTATAGAAATAGAACCACTAGCAGGCGTGTTTTGCGATGCAGCTGCTGTCCAGACGGTTTCACCACTATCGTTAAAATCACCATCCTGATTAAAATCTATCCAGGCTGCATAACCTTCAGCATACACAGTACCTGTCCAAGTAGGTGTTACGGTTAAGGTGTAATCAGTTCCTTTAGAAAGATTAGTAGATACATTAGTATAGTTTGTATAACCACCAGCACCAGCAACGCTACTTTGATCAATCGTATTAAATTGTACACGACCTATAAACTCGTCTGCAACGCTATTACCATTTGAGGCACAGTATTGTACGCTGGTTGTTGAGAATGTGATGCTAGAACTGTATGCGCTAACACTTCCGTCGTCACAAACACTGCGTACTTGAGCCTGGTAAGATGTCGTCGCAGTTAATCCATTGATAGTTATACTAGGCGTGTTTGTGGCAAGGTTAGTCCATGTTGTGGTTCCGCTTTCGCGAAAGCGTACCTGATACGTAGCACTTGCCACAGCATTCCAGCCTATAGATGCGTCAGAACTACTTGAGCCATTTACATTGATGCCGGATGGAGTAGAGGCAACACATGGTTGAGCTTGAGCGGCAATTCCAGTCACGATTAAAGAATAATTTTGACTACCGCTACTTAAACTTCCTTTATGTGTTATGGTTATCGTGTATGTACCAGATGGATTGTTTATATCAACACGTTCATAGGGATCACGACTATTGTCTCCTTTGCCGTTAGAGGTGATACCAGTAAGTCTCCATGGATTAAATGTCGTTCCAGACTTAGTAACTCTAATGTCTAAATCATTTACCAGTCGCGCGGTATTACTATTTGCAGTGGTGGTTGCTGTACCGGCAACATCTGTCCATGAAATAGAAGCTTTAAGGTCTTCAAGTCCACTAGCATTTACATCTATAGTATAAGATTGTCCCGAGCTTAGTGTCAGTTCTGAAACGATAGAATTAGTTCCTTCTGTCATTAAAGTTTCGGCTGCTTTTTTAGTATTCATAAGTCCCCAACCATAGATGGCGTCAGGACCACTGCTTCCAGCATCATCTGCTGTGTGTAGTGCTATACCTTTTAAGGTTGCTGCTCTCATGTACGAGCCGTTAAGGCTGTTGTGATATTGTTGTAATAGTAATAAAGATCCCATCACATTAGGTGATGCCATCGATGTTCCTGTAATTGAATTATAGGCTGTATTACTACTTTCATAAGTAGAATAAACACTTGTACCATTACCTGTGATGTCTGGTTTTATACGTAAATCGTCTGTGGGACCTTCACTAGAACTACTATTGATTGAAACGCTGTTCAACGTACCATTTGAATTGATATTAGCATCATTTGCATTTGCGACAACTAGGTTATTTTTTGAAACGGCATGACCAGTTAATTTATCATAACTAGCATTTCCGTCTAGTGGAGCACCATTTGCACTGTTATCATTACCATCATTTCCAGCGGCAACTACCATTAAGTAATATGGAGCATTATACATGATAATGTCCCAATCTCTAGACTCATCAATATAACCACCAAAGAAGTAAGAAGGCAGTTGTGGATTACCAAATTGATCTCTGGTCGCATAACCATAAGAATGGTTAGAAAGTAACATACCATTTGAGGCTTGCGATGTTGCTTCGGCTTTATCATTATTCCAGTCGTGGCCTACAGCGCTAGCACGTGGAGCCATACCTTTAGCGGCTGGTTGAGCTCCATAAGCTATTACAGTTCCCGTGACGTGTGCAGCATGGTAATTAAGTGTGGTTGAGCTGTCACCTATAGAAAAACGATTAGTGCCACCAGGACCATCATACTCTTGATGTGATGCACGAGCCAGTCCACCATCCCAAATGTAACCGGTCATGTTTTGACCTTCTATGTTTAGTCCTAGTCCACCATTGCTATGTAAATAATTAGTGCGTGTAGATGTTGCGGCATCTACATTTAGGGTTGAATAATAGATAGGAGTGCCATTTACAATTCTTTGTATTTCCACTAATGTACCATCATCTAATATTTTTCTAACAGCGATGTTGTTGGCTATGGCATAGCTCATAGCTTCCTGTTTTTCTTGAACAGACTCTAGTTGGAATCTGGTCTCAAGTTGCTGAAGTTTAACCAGATCCATTCTACTGGTTATCGTCTCGCGTTCTTTTTCTGTCTGAGCGACTGACAGAAGTCCTATTAGACCGATGAAAGAACAAAGTAAGCGTTTAGTAGTAATTCTCATTCTTTGATTGTTTTAAGGTTAATGACATATAGTTAATCAATTTATATGTTAAAAATTTAAGATATAGGTAATTTTATTCTTACTCGTTACAGATACTTAATTCCTAATCAATGTGTAAATGTTTGGTTTTCAGTATGTTGATTTGTTAAGTGAATTGTTGATAGAATTTTACAGTTGAACTGAACTAATTGTTGTTTTATCCGATTAAAAGCGCGGTTAACCGATTTTATTTGCTCTTCATATACTAGTTCACTGTTTCGCGATAAGATATTATCTATTATTGTTTTACATCAATTAAATAGTGCGTCATGGATCTTGAAAAAGCTTTTGAAATAAATAAAGAAACTTGGAATAAAAAGACAGCTGTACATTTTGAGAGTGAGTTCTATGATAAGGACGCTTTCGCGAAAGCGAAGAATTCTCTTAATACTTATGAATTAACGGCACTAGGTGATGTAAAAGGTAAAAAGTTGCTGCATTTACAATGTCATTTTGGTCAGGATACCTTGAGCTGGGCACATAAAGGCGCTGAAGTTACAGGAGTAGATATAAGTGATGAGGCTATAAAACTAGCTCGTAAATTGAGTAAAGAGCTAGATATACCTGCGCAATTTGTGTGCTGTAATGTGCTTGAAACATCAGATTATGTTGAAGATAAATTTGATATCATCTTTACCAGTTATGGTACTATAGGCTGGTTGCCAGATCTAAAGCCATGGGCACAGATGATAAGTGAACGCTTAAAATCAGGCGGAATTTTCTATATAGCAGATTTTCATCCTATCGCCTGGATGTATGATTACAATGTGACACCGCCGGTTATGAAATATCACTATGCGAGAGAAGAAGCCATATATGATGAATATGAAGGTACTTATGCAAATAATACATCTAAAATAATTAGTAAGGAGTATGGCTGGAATCACAGCCTGAGTGAAGTAGTACAGTCACTCTTAAATGCTGGACTTGATATAGATTTGCTTACTGAGCATGATGGAAGTCCCTATAATGTTTTTCCAAACATGAAGTTGCAGGATGATGGATTGTATTATCTAGAAGATGGATTGTATCCTATAATCTTTGAAGTAAGAGCTAGAAAGGCATAAAAAAAATGCCCTACTTATGAATTAGGGCATTTTAGGGGAAAGCATTTTGAATTAACTTTACAAAACGTTAGCAATTTAGTAAAATACTTTTCTAGATACAATAGAAAAAAATGAAAATAAGCTAACTATTAGTAAGAATATTCCAGTATCTATAATTGAGGCTAGTAGTTTTTAAGAATATAATATTTTTAAAGATTATTTTCTTAGATCTTAATCTCTAGAGTTACATAGTAATTACGGTTAGGCGAGGTGATAATTCCTGGTCCTGGATAACCGGTTGCTCTTCTTGTAAAATAGGAATTGTCTAGTACGTTATTAATTCCAGCTTCTAGTTTAAAGCGATTGTATTTATATGATGTTGAGAAATCTAACACATCATAAGCAGGTATGGCACCTATCACACCACTTAAATTTCCATCAGTTGCATTTGTTGCATCTGTAAATTGTTGTGATAAGTAAGAGTACTGTATACTGGATAAGAAATTTTTATATCCTAATTGAATTCCGGTTTTAAAATTAACTTCTGGTATAAATTCTACCTTATTACCTTCAATACCGTTTGCATCAGAATTTGTGTACTCTGAACTTACTAGAGAAGTGTTGAAAAATAGATTGAATTTATAATCTCGATTTTTAATGAATAATTTCTGTAAGTTGAGGTCAACCAGGCTTTCTAAACCATAGATAACTGCGTCACCTACATTACCACGTTGACTTTTTACACGACCATCATTGGATACAACCTGAGTAAAACCTATACGGTCATTATAAAATAAGGCAAACGCACTAGCGTCATAAGAAACGAAGTTATTAATATTACCACGTGCACCTATATCTGCTGTAAAACCTTTCTCATCATCTATATTTGGGTTAATCTCAAAAGCTGGATTTATGGTGCTTATGTCTGTAAATGTTACTGACCTATAGTTTTGTGAAATGTTACCATAAAATTCTACAGCGTCAGTAGGTTTATAACTAGTTCCTAATCCTAGTAAGGCAAATGCCCTTTCATTAGATCTATTTTCGTCAATTATTTCATTAAAGATGACATTGCCTGCAGCGTCCGTTCTTATTTCTCTTGTAAATCCTTCACTTTCGGTTTTTATATATTCTAGTCTGAAGCCTGGTGTAAAAGAAAGTTTATCGTTTGCATAAAAGATGTTTTCACCAAATAGAGAAATATTTAAATTGGGATAAATAAAGTCATTTTGATTTGAGTAGTTAGGAAACTCATCAAATCTGAAGTTGAAATCTGCATCGCTACCATCGCTTCCAGGACCTTGAGTACTTGTGTTGTTTGCTTTATAAAACTTAGAACCGATTAAGAAAATATTTTTCTTTCCAGCAAGATTGTAGTGGCTTAATAATCGAGCTTCGGCTCCATAATTATTAAAATCTCCTTTTATTAAATCTCTTTCATTACCTGGATCAACTTGATCGACACGATTTGTTCTGAAACCTAACGCATTACGTTGTGCTTGCAGTCCAAATGCGTTAAATGTGAATTTTGTGTCTTCAGTAAAATCATGAGAGAACTTAAGATTGTATAAAAACCAATCTACTTCAAACCAGTTACGTTCTCTATTGCTTTGAAAAGGATCATCTTCAAATTGTCGATCATTAAGACCACCAGCCTGCTGTGCTAGGTAATTAAGATATGTGATCTCTCCTGTTACCTTAGTCTGATCACTAAATTGATAACCGATGTGAGCATACACATTTTTTGATTCAAACTGAGAATTAGGTCTAAAACCATCGCCTTTTTTATAATTGAAAAAAGTATAATAACTCCATTTACCACTGGTGCCGCTTAGGCTGGTAAAGTTAGTGTATAGCCCATTAGATCCTATAGTGTTTCTAGTGATAAGCTCTAGAGATTTAGATGGATGAGGTTCTTTCATAACAAAATTTACTAGACCACCGAATTGTGTGCCGTATTGCAAGGATGCTGCACCACGTATTACTTGAATACTCTTTAAACCTTCTGCAGGTGGAGCATAGTAACTCTCTGGATAACCCAGCACATCTGCACTGATGTCATAACCATTTTGTCTCGTATTAAAGTTTGCGGTTCTATTAGGGTCTAGTCCACGGCCGCCTATGTTTAATTGTAAACCGGCATCATCATTTTGATAAATGTTTAGGCCAGCTACTTGATTAAATATTTGACGCGCGTTATTTGCCGCTAGGTTTGCAGTAGAATTTTCAATCAGGACAACTTCTGTTTTTTTACCAGCATATATAGAAGTTCCTTCAACATCTTTTAAACGTTCTAGTTGAAATATTTTTTCTTTACGTACCGTTAACTCAATTGCTGTTAGCTCTTCACCTAGTTGCTGTAATTGTACATCTTTTACAAGGTCTGTATTAATATTTATAGATTCTTCATACACAACATATTCATAACTGAACCAGATGAGTGTTAACTGATTTTGTGTGGTTGAAAAACGATACTTTCCATTTAGATCAGTTATGGCTAGTTGCCCAGCGTTTTTATCATAGATGGCTACATTTTCAATGGCTGTACCAGTGATGCGATCAGTAACTGTACCCGTAATTTGGTAAGCTTGTGCATATGACACAGACCAGGTCAGTATCATTAATAGTAAAATACTATAATCCTTTAATTTCATCTTCTAGTGGTAATATCCAGTCTTTGTGCTGGAATGAATCTTTAATCTGGTATAGATCTGTTGTAGGATCTATTAATCTGCGGCTGGTCCTTCCATTTAACGCGGCATAACAGTCTACATAAACTTGTACATTTTTATAACCTTGTGCGCTGTAGTGATCCCCTAAAAAATGAGCATATTCTAAAATAAAATCTGGTTGAAAGCTCATTTGTTTCTCTTGAAAAGACGTTAAAAAATCATCATTTTGTATGTAAAATGACTGTCCTGATGCGTCGACTATTTTGAATTGTGCATTTCCCATTTTCTCCATTAACATCACTCGCCACGAGAATCTATAACCTTCTTCAGTCCAGAACAATTCACCGGGATAGGTAAGGTAGCGCCATGGGAATAGTAGTTGGAATGTGAAAAATATAACTAATACTGGTATAATGATATTTTTAAATTTAATTTCATATGGTGTATGACCAGTACGCTTTCGCGAAAGCGGAGTTAATAAAAAGCTTAATGGGCTCAATTGTTTTTTTAGAAAGGCTATTATATTTTCATGCAATTTACTGTCAAAAAATACCAAGGCACTTACAATCATTATAAATGGAAACATTCCTATAGGAAACAATACACGTGTCAATACATGAAATATAATCACAGCTATGAATGCCCAAAGCCTTGTTTTTTTATAAAGTAATAGAAAAGGGATGAGCAAGTCATAGATCATGCCAGTCCAACTAAATGCATAATGTACCCATTCTTGTTGCATGATGTTACCCAGAAATGGTAAGTCGTATTTTGAAGGTAGCCATATTTTTAAAGGCATGGCTTTTAAGAGCCAGTCGCTATTGATTTTTGCTAGTCCAGCATAAAAATAGACAATACTTAATAGTAGTTTTATGCTATCAATACTCCATTGTGGTATGGATGGTGTGGTTAGATTGTTAGTTTTTGTTTTATTATAGTCTAGGGAAAAATAGCGGTTTGCTGGTAAAAAAATCATCAAAAAACTAAGTAGGCTAATAAAGTAATAGTGATTTAAATAAGTAGTTTTATCCATCAACTCTATATAAGTGAAGCTTAAGAAAAACAGGATAATAGATAACCTATATTTAAATCCTATGGCAATAAAAAAAGCGGTTAAACCGCAAATAGTAAATAATAAATAAGTGAATGTGCCTAGAGGTTTTGCCCATTCAAATCCAAAATATGAGAAATGAAATTGAGGTTCTATGTAAAGGCTATTGATCCATCCATGTGCAGCAAATCTTATAATACTATAAAACATCATGACTCCAAATCCAATGCGGAAAACCGCTAATGGCGCAGCAGATGTGTTCTTATCTAGATATGTCAGTATCGTTTTTTTCATAACCTAAAAAAAGGTTGTCTCATATTTTTCTATGAGGACAACCTTTTTTAAAATGTATTGATAGGGATTAATCACCATCAGCATCGACATAATCTACACTTATATTAAGTGTTTGTAACATGTCTACTTTTAACATAACGGTGACACGTTGTAGTTCATCATAAGTCATTAACATAGCAACATTATTATTATTTACCTGATCAAATAAATTATTATCCAGTTGATTAAGTTCAGTTCTGGCGGCTTCTATCTGACTATTTATAGAGGCTGTAAGGTCAGAAGTTCCACTGTTATCTCTTAATAGAGTCACATAACTTGCATAGCTTATACCATTGGTTGAGTTATTATAAGCTCTACCATTAAAGAAGTCTTGAACCGCTTGTAGAGCAGTTAGGGCAAGTTCTTTAGAATAAACTTTACTGTATAATCCTTCAACTTTATCTGCAAGTGGTGTTGTTGAAAAAACTCCTGCAGGTATTCCTACTTTATTTGCACGCAATCCCTTTTCATAATAAAAAATGAAATCGTTAATCAGCATGTTTACAGAGCTTGAAGCTGTATTTGCAGTGCTGTTTACAAATATATCTCTATAAGAACTAGTCCAGTCAGTTAATACAGTTGTGGTAAGTATATGCATTTGATCAATAATATCACTTAGGTAATTTTTGTATCCTAGTGCGTTGCTGTCAGTGGTGTAAAAGTCTATTATAGCACTGTCGTCATTACCTAAACCGTATAGTAAGTAGTCTATTGCAGGAAAGCCTACAGCGTCATTATTATTAGGACTGGTAAGGTCATAGGTTCCAGATGCTATGTTGTTTTGGATATCAGTCGTATTTGTAGGATAGATATTCATCTGGAAACTATATAGAATTTCTTCAGCCTTACCAATGTTAAACATCTCAACGTACTGCCATGTTTTATAAGCTGCTAGCCAGTCAGTTCTTAAATTATCAAGATTAGTCTGATTAGGCGTCGCTATAAAAATTTCTTTTGAAGCTTTTAAAGCAACTAAGTCAGAATCCAAATCTTGTAAAGCAGGTATGATAATGTTATCTGCTGCATTTTCTAAAAGCGATTTTCTGTCAAAGTTGTCTGATGAACCGTTAGCAGAATCGTCATTAGATTCAGTACATGAGCTGATCAGTATTACAGAAAACAGGGCTAAAGCTAATTGTTTGATCTTCATTATTAATTTTTAAAAGTTTGCAAATGTACCGTTGTAGTCGAGAGTATGTCCTATTAACTACATTAAATAAATGATAATTTAATTACTAGCTTGTGTGGTAGTGAAATTAAACCTTGCTGCGATATCATCTGATATTTGATCTAAAGTAGCAGGAGTAACGTCCCAGAAACCATTTCCAGTCATTAATTGATTTAAATAGTTATCTACTTCGGTCTTACTAAAATAAGGGGCATCAGTAATAGGATTACGTGTGAATTGAAGACTATAGATAAATCCGTAAGCTTCAGATAATCCATGAAAAGCTCTTGCAGGATCTGTTGTCAAGTTGTCTTTTCCGTTTTGTAAGTAAAACACAGCTCTTACAGCAGGAATTAATGAGATGTTCTCTCTAATTATAGCCGCTTGCTCATCTCTTACACTATAATTTTTATCAACAATTGCTTGACGTCCTAATTTAAAAGCATCATAGATTGTACTTGCTATACCAGCAAAATCTGCATCACTTTCTACACGATCGATATATTCACTTAAAAAGCTGTCTTGATCTAAAACAGGCGCGGTTGCATCTGGTTCTGCTCCATATAAGTATCCAAATGCTTCATCCCATTTGTGCTCCATATTAGTATAGTTTTTACCTGATACTAATATATCATTATCATTATCTGCTCTGTTTGTGCTTTCGTCAAGTACGGTTGTACTCAAATAATTATTTAAAATCTGGTCAGACATTAAAGCTCCTAAAAGACCTTTAGCAAATGCTTGATCATATTCTAGACCTTTGGCATTAACGTATCTAATGGTACCGCCACCAGCTTGTTGAATCTGTCCTGGTACACCAGCACTAGCAGTGTTGTTCCATGCAGGGAATATGTCATTTACTTGGGATGATATATAGTTATCAAAATCTGCTCTAATCGCAGCAGCATCTGTAGCGTTGCTAGAAAAATAGTCAGCACTGGCAGCAACTTTACTGCGTACACTTTTATCAGATGCGTTTAGGTCTGCGTCGCTAAAATCATTAGATCCTGCTACATGAGCAAACATGTTAGCTAATTGCGTTTCTGTAGTGGTAGTTTCTTTAAAAGCCGTTTTAATTTCTTCTGCCATTGCTATGCGTGTGGTCTGACCAGAGTAACTAACGGTACTTTCAGTTCCTCTAGTGAATGAATAAGTTGCAGGTGCAATTACATTGTTAGCAGTCATGTCATCATCATTATCACATGAAGTGGTAAGAAAGATAGCTAGGACAGCAGTAGCGATTAAAGATATTTTTCTAAGAGTCATTTTTCTTTTATTTAGACTTGATATAAATAGTTGAACTAATTTCGGCTGCAAATTTAAGCCCTTATTTAGATTTAATAAAGATAAGGCTGTGAATTTGTTATCGATATTTCTGATAAAAAATGATTTAATGATTGTTTTTTGTTATTAATACTGGTTCTAAATAGTAAGTTATTGACTATTTAAGTATTGTAATATTCATTTAAGTACTCACTAATTAAAAAACGTATATTTGCATGCAATAAAATTCTATTGCATGATTTCCCACGATTCTAAATTTCTAGGTGAAGGTTTAACCTATGACGATGTACTTCTTGTACCTGCTTATAGTGAGGTGCTCCCTCGAGAAGTAAGTATAAAAACAAAATTTTCAAGAAATATTACACTTAATGCACCTGTAATTAGTGCAGCTATGGATACGGTAACAGAAAGCCGTATGGCTATCGCTATGGCGCAAGAAGGTGGAATAGGGATCTTGCATAAGAACATGTCTATAGAAGCTCAAGCTCAAAAAGTACGACGTGTAAAAAGGGCTGAGAGCGGTATGATTATCGATCCAGTTACTCTAACCATAGAGGCCACGATAGGTGATGCTAAGGCTAGTATGAGAGAACACAGTATAGGTGGAATACCTATTGTTGATGAAGCTGGTTTTATAAAAGGAATCGTTACTAATAGAGATTTAAGGTTTGAAAAAGATAATAGTCGCTCTGTTACAGATGTGATGACATCAGAGAATTTAATCACCGCAAAAGCAGGCACATCCTTACATGATGCTGAAGCTATATTACAAGAATATAAAATAGAAAAATTATTAGTAGTAGATGATCAGGACAAGTTAGTTGGTCTTATAACCTTTAGGGATATTACTAAACTAACTTTAAAGCCTAATGCTAATAAAGATCAGTACGGCCGTTTAAGAGTGGCAGCTGCAATAGGTGTTACAGGAGATGCTGTTGATAGAGCTGGTGCTTTAGTAGATGCAGGAGTAGATGCCGTTGTTATCGATACCGCACATGGTCATACTAAAGGTGTGGTAGATGTTCTTAAAAAAGTAAAAGCAGCTTATCCAGATTTAGATGTTGTAGTAGGTAACGTTGCTACTGCTGAAGCTGCAAAATATTTAGCAGATGCTGGTGCAGATGCTGTAAAGGTAGGTATAGGTCCTGGATCTATATGTACAACACGTGTTGTTGCTGGTGTAGGTTTTCCACAATTAAGTGCTGTTATGGAGGCTGCTCATGCGTTAAAAGGTACTGGAGTTCCTGTAATCGCAGATGGTGGAATACGTTATACTGGTGATATCCCTAAAGCAATAGCGGCTGGAGCAGATTGTGTGATGCTGGGCTCTATGCTAGCTGGTACTACAGAGTCTCCAGGAGAAACCATAATATATGATGGGCGTAAATTTAAATCTTATCGTGGTATGGGATCTGTTGAGGCCATGCAACATGGTTCAAAAGATCGTTATTTCCAAGATGTTGAAGATGATATTAAAAAGTTAGTTCCAGAAGGTATTGTAGGTCGTGTGCCATATAAAGGTGATCTAGTAGAAAGCATGACGCAATTTATAGGTGGTTTGCGTGCAGGAATGGGTTATTGTGGAGCTGGTGATATAGAATCACTTAAAAATAATGGTCGCTTTGTGAAAATCACAGCAGCTGGTGTTCATGAAAGTCATCCGCATGACGTTACTATTACAAAAGAGGCACCTAATTATAGTCGTAAATAATAATGAAAATAATTTGCATCGGGCGTAATTATACAGAGCATATAGCAGAGCTCCAAAATGAGCGACCTACTGAGCCAGTTGTGTTTTTAAAACCAGACACTTCTATTTTACTACATAAACAGCCGTTTTTCATACCTACATTCTCAAATGATGTTCATCACGAGGTTGAAGTAGTAGTACGTATTAATCGTATCGGTAAGCATATCGATAAAAAATTTGCACATAAATATTATAATGAAATCGGTCTAGGAATTGATTTTACGGCAAGAGATGTACAACAACGTTGTAAAGAAAAAGGATTACCTTGGGAAAAGGCTAAGTCTTTTGATGGAGCTAGTGTTGTTTCAAGAGAGTTTGTTGATAAAGAAGAATTAGGTGATTTAAATAAATTATCTTTTGAACTATATAAAAACGATAACTTGCAGCAAAGTGGTGATACTAGTCATATGCTTTGGAAAATAGATGAAATTATCGAGCATGTCTCTCAATACTTCACACTTAAAATAGGAGATCTTATTTTTACAGGAACTCCGGCAGGCGTTTCTAAAGTCGCTGAGAATGATGTTTTAAAAGGAGTTCTAGCTGGTAGAGAAATGTTCCAGATTAAAGTAAAATGAAACAAACACTATACGATCTACAAAAGTTAAAAGAGTTATCTGATAACGATGCAGGCTTTATCAAAGACATGGTAAACATGTTTATAACTGAAATTCCTAAAGATCTTGAACATCTTGCGGTCGCTATAATTGATGATGATAGAGCGCGAGTGCACGAGTACGCTCATAAAATGAAACCCAGTATTGATATGTTTGGTCTGGACTGCCTGTCAGACATATTGATTATTGAAGCTTGGGGAAAATCAAATGATGAAATGGAAATTAAAGAACATTTCATGCGTGTAAATCAAGAGTTAGATATGGCACTTATACAACTTAAAAGAGATTTTTAAATGCAAGCAACTATAATTACTATAGGAGACGAAATTCTTATAGGACAAATTGTAGATACTAACTCTGCATGGATGTCACATGAACTCAATAAAATAGGAGTAAATGTGTATGAGATCATATCTATTAGTGATGATAGGGATCATATTCTTTCCGCTTTCGCGAAAGCGAAACAACAATCAGACATCGTTCTTGTAACTGGAGGATTAGGTCCGACTAAAGATGACATAACTAAGAAGACAATTTGCGAGTTTTTTGATGATCATCTGGAATTAAATCAAGAAGTTTTAGATCATGTAACAAGGTTGTTTAAAGAATATGTAAAGGCACCTATGGTTGACATGAATAAAGATCAAGCATTAGTACCGTCTAGAGCGCAGGTAATATCTAATCAGTACGGTACTGCGCCAGGTATGTGGATTGAAGATGAAGAAACCATTTTTGTATCCATGCCAGGTGTGCCATTTGAAATGAAGGCTTTAATGTCTGATGGTGTTATACCAAAAATTCTCAATATAGGTGAATTACCATTTATACATCACCGTACGATTCTTACAGCAGGTCAAGGAGAAAGTACAATAGCTACACGATTAGAGCAATGGGAAAATAACTTACCTGCTCATATTAAACTTGCTTATTTGCCCAGTTTAGGAACTGTACGTTTAAGATTGTCCTCTCGAGGAATGGATAAAGATTTTATTCTTAGAACGGTTGATGATCAAATTAAGCAGCTTTATGTACTTATAAATGATGTTATTGTAGGAGAAAGTAATGATGAGAGTTTAGTTCATGCAGTAGTTCATCTTTTAAAAGAGAAAAGTAAAACGGTTGCGACGGCTGAGAGTTGTACAGGTGGTAAAATAGCGAGTCTTATCACAGAAATTCCTGGAGCATCAAAAGTATTTATGGGAAGCACTGTTACTTATGCTACACAGTCTAAAGTTGATATGTTAGGAGTTGACCCAGCAATTATAGAAAAGTACAGCGTGGTTAGTGAACAAGTAGCACTAGAAATGGCTTCTAAAGCCCGTATAAAATTTAAGTCAGATTATGCAGTGGCTACTACAGGAAACGCTGGACCTACTCAAGGTGATAGTGATGCACCTGTAGGAACAGTCTATATAGGGATAGCAACACCAGAAAAAGCTTATGCTCTACGATTTATGATGGGTAATCATCGAGAAAGAGTAGTTCAAAAAACAATCAATAAAGCATTAGAGCTATTGCAAAAAGAGCTGATAGGTCAGTAATATTAGTCGTTGCGAGAAGATTGGGATTGCTTTTTTTAATATAGAAATAGTAAGATAATTAGCTTTTAGAAAAAAAATATAAAAAAGGGTACAATTTAGGCTTGTGAGAACGAATAAATAATCGTTATTTTGCAGTCCGATTTTAAACACAGATAATCATGTCACGAGTTTGTGAACTTACAGGTAAGAGAGCGATGTCAGGAAACAATGTTTCTCACGCAATGAATAAGACTAAACGTAGATTCAACGTGAATCTTTTTACTAAGCGTTTCTACCTTCCTGAAGAGGATAAGTGGATTTCACTTAAAGTATCTGCTAAGGCGATAAAAAACATCAATAAATTAGGTATTACTGAGGTAATGAAGCAAGCTCGCGCTAAAGGGCTTCTTACTAAGTAATCTATTAATATACTAGAAGATGGCAAAGAAAGGTAATAGAATTCAAGTAATACTTGAATGTACTGAGCACAAGGAGTCTGGTCAAGCTGGAACTTCTCGTTACATTACAACTAAGAATAAAAAGAACACGCCAGATCGTTTGGAAATTAAAAAATTCAATCCGATCTTAAAGCGTATGACTGTTCATAAAGAAATTAAATAATACGACATGGCAAAGAAATCAGTAGCAACCCTACAAACTGGGTCAAAGAGATTAACAAAGGCCATTAAGATGGTTAAATCACCTAAGTCAGGTGCATACACATTTGTAAGTGCTATTATGGCACCAGAATTAGTAAACGATTTCTTGAAAAAGAAATAAGTTGGTTAGTTAAGATGATAAAAGACCGCTCTGCTTGCAGAGCGGTCTTTTTTTGTAGACCATTTGTCAGTCATCTCTTAATGGCCTACAAATTGACTGCATAAAATGATGATACTTCTATAGTATCACATATATGATTAAATTTGCAACCACCAGAAATAGCCAAAATGAGTTTTTTTAAAAAGATATTTTCAAAAGAGAAGAAAGAAACACTAGATAAAGGACTAGAAAAAACCAAAACAACATTCTTTGATAAATTAGGTAAAGCCGTAGCTGGTAAATCTAAGGTCGATGCAGATGTTCTAGATGATCTTGAAGATGTATTAATTTCTAGCGATGTAGGTGTGGCTACTACTATTAAAGTAATAAATCGTATTGAAGAACGTGTCGCAAAAGATAAATACCTAGGTACTACTGAGCTTAACGGGATTTTACGAGATGAAATAGCAGGGCTTCTTAGTGAAGTTAATAATGGCGATGCCACTGATTTTACTATCCCAAAACAAGATGGGCCTTATGTAGTTATGGTGGTAGGAGTTAATGGTGTAGGTAAAACGACTACCATAGGTAAGCTTGCACACCAATTTAAACAAAAAGGTCTTAAAGTTGTTTTAGGTGCTGGTGACACTTTTAGAGCAGCGGCTGTTGATCAATTGCAAATCTGGGCAGATCGTGTAGGTGTAGAAATAGTTAAGCAAGAAATGGGTAGTGATCCTGCAAGTGTCGCTTTTGATACATTGCAAAGTGCCGTCGCTCAAAATGCAGATGTTGTGCTGCTAGATACTGCAGGTCGTTTACATAATAAGGTTAATCTTATGAACGAGCTTACTAAAGTCAAACGTGTAATGCAAAAAATTATACCTAATGCTCCTCATGATGTAATGTTAGTTCTCGATGGTTCAACAGGTCAAAATGCATTTGAACAAGCAAAACAGTTTACTGCTGCGACAGAGGTAAGTTCTCTTGCCGTTACTAAATTAGATGGTACTGCAAAAGGTGGAGTCGTGATAGGTATTTCAGATCAATTTCAAATTCCGGTAAGATATATAGGTGTGGGCGAAGGAATGGATGATTTACAAGTTTTTAATAAAACTGAATTCGTTGATAGTTTCTTTAATTAAGTCCAACAATAAACATTTAATAACTCTTAAATCTAGCAACGGTTAGGTCTAAGAGTTTTTTTACTTTTAAGAAAAATAATATATGCGTTTTATACTACTTCTTTTAGCATTAACTATGTGGAGCTGTCAATCTCCTAAAGCTGCAAATCAAGGGCCTCAGTCGACGTCTCAAGATGATGAAAATTATAAAGTGTTGGACTCAAGGTTTTTAAATAAAGAAGATATTATAGCTCCTTTTAAAGAAGATTTGTCCAGCTTTCGCGAAAGCGAGGAACTCAAATCATTAATTTTAGAAAAGAGCATTCCTGAAATTCAGCAAGCTGTATATGATGGTAAGCTCTCTTACCAGCAACTTACCTTATTTTATATCAATAGAATTGCAAAGTATGATAGAGAAAATCGAAAATCTTTAAATTCGATTATAGCACTTAATCCACAAGCTATGGAAGATGCTTATGCTTATGATTTAAGAATAGATGAGTTCAGACGTGGAGAAGGTAAGTTTAACCCTTATAGTTTAATGGGTATGCCTATTTTATTAAAAGATAACATCAATGCCGCAGGGATGAAAACTACTGCTGGTGCGGCTGTCTTAAAAGATCTAGAACCTCAAAATGCTCGTATAGTACAACGATTGATTGAGGCAGATGCTATCATTTTAGGAAAAGCAAATCTAAGTGAATGGGCTTATTTTTTCTGTGGTGATTGTCCTAGTGGTTATAGCGCAATAGGTGGACAAACATTAAATCCCTATGGTCGTAAGGATATGGATACAGGTGGATCGAGTAGTGGTAGCGGTGTTGCTGTGGCTGCAAATTTTGCAGTGGCTGCTGTAGGTTCTGAGACGGCAGGTTCGATATTATCGCCAGCGTCACAAAATAGTGTAGTAGGTTTAAAACCATCAGTAGGTACTTTAAGTGGGATAGGTATTATTCCTATATCAACTTATCTCGATACAGCAGGTCCTATGTCTAAGAATGTTGTGGATAATGTCATTTTAATGCGTGGGATGTTAAGTGATAAACGCATGTTTAGCGATTTGTTTATTGCAAATTTGGGGACCTCTACGGTTCAAGGTCGTGTTTTTGGGGTATTTCCTGGTTATAAGAAAAATCCATTATATGCCAGTGCTGTTGAACAAATTGTTGCACTAGGAGCAACGGTGGTAGAACTAGAAGAAAAACAACCGCAACTAGAAGGATTTGTTTCTTTACTTAATGTCGATATGAAAAAGGATTTGCCTGCATATTTCATGGGATTAGGATTGCCTGAGTATCAAGGATGGGATGTGGCTAAGGTGATGGAATTAAATAGAGTAGATTCTTTAAATTATATGCCTTATGGTCAACGATTGTTTCAAGGTATAATGGATGAGAAGGATTATTCTCCAGTAGAATCTGCGGCTCTTAAAACCAGATTAACAACACAAGCGCAAGAGTATTTTGATTATTACATTCAGTCTCACAATCTAGATGGTTTTTTATCAGTTAATAATTATAATGCGGCAGAAGCTGCTGTGGCTTTTTATCCTGCAATCACTGTTCCTATGGGATATGATGAAAATGGTCAGCCATATGGATTAACTTTCATTGCACCTACTGAAGAAGAGAAGATGCTTTATCAATGGGCAGCTGCTTATGAAAAAGCAACCCAACACCGTAAGATGCCTAAAGGTTACAATTAAAATCAACAGTCATTGAAAGATTCAACTCAAAAGCCGTCGTTGCTTAGTTCTAAAAGTCTCGTTATTCTAACGAAGTTTATGGCAATCTATGCAGCCTTTCATATCGTTACCGTATTAGGAAAAACTTATGTAGATTCCCTATCTGAAGAATCAACGATTGTGGATACCTACCAGTTGCCTATATATATAGTCGCTGGTATACATTTCATCATGTTACTTATTTGTAGTGCGATGCTGCTGACTAAAAAGTATTATTGGTTAGTTACCGTGGCCTGCATTGTGATCTCATTGTATACTCGATTCTTTTTTGAGGATATTGTAAATTGGGTAAATTAGTATCCAACATTCTAATTAAGGCGTATCATTCCCAGATTTTAATATTGTAAGAGCGTCTTGAGCTTCATATCATGATGTTTTTATAAAGCTATCTTTCAAACCGAAAAATGCAATTGAAATCATAAATGACCATATCTTAAATATGTAACATGACACATGAGCATACAAACCATGCGCATAAATGATCTTGAAATATAACGGCCATAGGATGTGTATAATCCATTTCCCATAAGCTATTATCTATTTAAATAGGTATTATATAAAATAAGCTATACAAAAAAAAGGTCAATAATAGTCCTTGAAAAAAAGCAGCTCCGGTGAGTATTACCATTTGATTTACTTGAGATTGTTGAAAATACTAATTTTTATGAATACGCTTTCGCGAAAGCGTGATCAAAAACAACATTTACATCTAGTTAAGTCGTAAATTTGCAGCCGCTTATGAGAACAAAATCAAGAAAAAAGAATAAGATTAATGTCATCACTCTAGGATGTTCAAAGAATGTCTATGATAGTGAAGTGTTGATGGGACAGCTGAAGGCCAGTGGCAAAGATGTGGTCCATGAAGAAGAAGGGAATATCGTCGTAATTAACACCTGTGGTTTTATCGATAACGCAAAGGAGGAATCTGTAAACACAATCCTAGATTTTGTAGAACGCAAAAATAATGGAGAAGTTGATCAGGTATTTGTGTCGGGTTGCTTGTCAGAGCGTTATAAGCCAGATTTACAAAAGGAAATTCCAGATGTGGATCAGTATTTTGGTACCACAGAGTTGCCGTCTTTATTAAAAGCGCTAGGTGCAGATTACAAACACGAGTTGATAGGTGAACGTGTAACAACGACTCCTAAGAACTATGCATATTTTAAAATCGCCGAAGGTTGTGATAGGCCATGTTCTTTTTGTGCAATCCCATTAATGCGTGGTGGTCATAAAAGTACACCTATAGAACACCTAGTCATTGAAGCTGAAAAACTGGCTGCAAATGGTGTTAAAGAGCTTATTCTTATCGCTCAAGATTTAACTTATTATGGACTAGATTTATATAAAAAGAGGCGTCTTGCAGATCTTTTAAAAGAACTGGTAAAAGTAGAAGGGATTGAATGGATACGCATGCACTATGCATTCCCAACTGGTTTCCCTATGGATGTTCTTGAGGTTATGAAATCAGAGCCTAAAGTGTGTAATTATTTAGATATACCATTACAACATATTTCAACACCTGTTTTAAAATCGATGCGTCGCGGTACTACATTTGAGAAGACAAATGCGCTTCTAGAAGATTTTAGAGCAACGGTTCCAGAAATGGCGATACGTACTACTTTAATTGTAGGATATCCTGGAGAAACAGAAGAGGATTATCAGATTTTAAAACAATGGGTAAAAGATCAGCGTTTTGAACGTATGGGATGTTTTACATACTCTCATGAGGAGAATACACATGCATATAAGTTAGAAGATGATGTGCCTGAAGAAGTAAAACAAGAGCGTGCAAATGAGATCATGGAAATTCAATCACAGATCTCTTGGGAATTGAATCAGCATAAAATAGGTCAGACTTTTAAAGTTATTATAGATCGCAAAAGAGGTAATTACTTTGTAGGTCGTACAGAGTTTGATAGCCCTGATGTGGATAATGAAGTATTGATCGATGCAGAAAAGCATTACCTGTCTGTAGGTTCATTTGTTAATGTTACCATTACAGAAGCAGAAGATTTTGATCTTTATGGTAAGCCAGTAGACTAATTTTTGTATTTTAAAACACTATTAAATATATAATGAACAATGCTTCTTTTGGTAAGAACTAAAGAAGCATTTTTTATTTCAACATTGTCGATGTATAAAAGTTATTCAATCAGAACTTGGCATCTTCTTTGAATACTGTGATACGTTCTACAAATCCGTATTTTTGACTTATGAAAAAGTTGTTTTTTATTATTTTATTGATCAGTGCAGCTGCATTGTCTCAGGCGCAAATTACTTACTATCAGATAGAGGATGGAACTGTGATGGACTTTTTTGAGTTTGAGAAATATAAAAAAAACTTATCCACAGGTTTAGTAATACATAATTCAGTTAGTACACGAACGGCTCAGGATTCAGTAATTCAAACGGTTAAAGTTACGATTGTAGACAGTAATCCAGATTCGAATTATTATGATCCTTTTTTAGTGCATCGTAAAAAGATAGGTGATCGATTTCCTATGGAGGAGTTTATAGCTAGTGATAGTTCTGGAATTGATGATGTGGATTATACAGGTAAGCCTACAGTTGTTAATTTTTGGTTTACTCGATGTGGACCTTGTATTATAGAAATCCCATATTTAAATCAACTATCAGAAGAGTTCAACGGCGAGGTTAATTTTGTAGCTATCACTTTTGATAAAGACTATGTGGTCAATCATTTTCTAGATAGAAAGGCATTCAATTTTGAACATCTTACAGATGTGCGACCTGCAATCGATGCTTATGGCGTTCAGGCTTTTCCTATGAATTTACTATTAGATAAAAACGGTAGAATTGTTCAGGTCTATGGTGATATCATTGCAGAGCATTTGAACTTATCTGCAACATTAAGAGAAATGGTAAATGAGTAATATTATTTCCTCTGTTCTTTTTTACGATCTTCTAGTCTGGCTTTAAAGCTACGTCTATTTTTTGTTCTAGACTGGCCATGTGTTTTGCGATTCCATAATAAGAATACAAAAAAGGCAATGATAACAGCACCTATATACAGCCAGTCTTGGTAGTCGCTTAATCCTTCCATTCTTTATTTCTAATGTCTGTTTCAATAACGCCATCACGTAGTCTGATGACTCTATGAGCATGCTCTGCAATTTCTTCTTCATGCGTTACTAGAATCACTGTATTTCCATCGGCATGAATCTTGTCAAAAAGAGCCATAATCTCGACACCAGTTTTTGAATCTAAATTTCCGGTAGGTTCATCAGCTAGTATAATAGAAGGATTGTTAACTAGCGCTCTACCTACCGCAACACGTTGGCGTTGTCCACCAGATAGTTGATTAGGTTGGTGATCCATACGATCACCTAATCCTACACTTTCAAGCACTTCAGTGGCGCGAGCATTACGTTCTTTTTTAGACTTACCGGCATATACCATAGGTAATGCGACATTATCTAATGCTGTTGTACGAGGTAAAAGGTTGAAAGTTTGAAAGACAAAACCTATTTCTGTGTTTCTAATATCTGCCAGTTGATCATCGCTTAAGCTAGAAACGTCTGTACCGTTTAATTTATAAGAACCAGCTGTAGGAGTGTCTAGACAGCCTAGTAAATTCATTAAAGTGGATTTTCCAGAACCTGATGGTCCCATAAGTGCTACATAATCACCACGTTTAATCTCGAGATCGATTCCTTTAAGCACCTTGACAACTTCTTGTCCCAGTTTAAAATTACGCACGATACCACGTACATCTATCACATTATCACTCATAGGTTAAAAGTATGGAATTATTAGCCTTTCTCATAGGACGTTCAAATTCTCATAACGTTACAACTTGATGTAAAAACGTTCTTGCAATTGTTCTGTTCTTAAAAATAAGAGTCCGACATCATAAAGATCTATACTAGCGGTCACGTTTGCATGTTGACATAGTTGATTCCATGCATCTGTCATATCTCGCGACCAGTATATGTCGTCCAGTATAAAAATGGTGTCTTTATGAGATAGTTTTAGGCAAGCATTAAAATAGTTTATGGTTGCCATCCCATCGTGATGGCCGTCTATATAGATAAGGTCATATGTAGTCCCTATTTGATGTTTAAGAAACTCTTTGAACTTGCTACAAATGCTTTGTACTTTATCGAGATTAAATTTTTTAAATTGCGATTGTGCAAATTTTTGAACTTCAGGACTACCTTCAATTGTGGTTACATGAGCTCCTGATAAGGTCATAGCATGTGTTGCTATACCTATTGAGGTGCCAAGTTCTAATACCTTTTTTACATTAAAATAGTTGCATAACCGGAATAACATTTCGGCAGATTTTTTGTCACTGGAATTGTATTTCAGAATATCGCTCACACAACGTTCATCTGTTTTAAAGACTTTGCTACCAGCTCCATAATCTTCTATGTGTAAAATGGTGTTGTTATTTTTTACGCTTTCGCGGAAGCATCTTATAGCATCATACTGCTCATAATACGTTTTATCTCTTAAGCACTTTTTCTCGAGTGTAAACACAAACGGCGAGTGAATCCCATGTAAATGAAAGGATTTAAGGCAGTGTTTGATATAGTTCTTGAGTTGGTGGAGCAAGAGGAAACTATTACTGTATTACTATTTTCTGTTTATTTAAAAGTAGTATTTGAATTCAACTTTAATTTTATAAAAATACTATCCAATCGACTCCGTAAGTTCTAACCATTCCATTTCTCTTTCTTCTAAGTCTGCTTTTAATTGATCTAGTTTTATAGAATTTTCGGCTAATTGCTCTGGTGCTAATGAGGTGTCTAAAAAAGATTCTTGAAGTTTTACACGTTGTTCTTCTAGTTTCTTAATGCTATTTTCTAGTCTAGAAAGTTCTTTTTGCTGTTCACGTGTAGGTCCAGTTTTTTCTATAGTTTTCTTTTCGACAGGCTTTTGTGTAATTACCTTTTCGCTAGGAGCGGTATCTTCTTTATCTAATGCTAGATCAGTATTTCCTACATAGGCACGGAAATCACTATAGTTCCCAGGGAAATCTGTGATTGTTCCGGACTGATTGAAAACAAATAGATGATCTACGATCTTATCCATAAAATAACGGTCGTGACTCACAACCATCAAACAACCAGGGAAATCCATTAAAAAGTTTTCTAAGATATTTAAAGTAGGGATATCTAGATCGTTAGTCGGTTCATCAAGAATCAGAAAATTAGGGTTTTGTATAAGTACTGTACATAAGTAAAGTCGTTTGCGTTCACCACCACTTAGTTTTTCTACAAAGTCATGTTTCTTTTTACTGTCAAACATAAATCGCTCTAACAGCTGGCTAGCACTAATGATTTTACCTTTGTTGAGAGGAATATATTCACCGTATTCCTTGATGACATCGATAACTTTTTGACCAGGTTTAATGTCTATTCCGCCTTGAGTATAGTATCCTATTTTTACTGTTTCACCTTTCACTACTTTACCAGAGTCTGGTAGTAGATTCCCAGTGATCATATTCAGGAATGTCGATTTACCAGTTCCATTTTTTCCTATAATTCCTATACGTTCTCCTTTTATAAAATTATATGAGAAATTATCGATAAGCTTTTTACCAGGAAATGATTTAGAAATTTTATGAAGTTCTATCACTTTAGTTCCTAGTCGTTCCATATTGATCTCAAGTTCAATCTTATGATCTTTACGACGGTTGTGAGCTGCTTCTTTTATAGTGTAAAAGTCATCGATACGTGACTTAGATTTTGTAGTACGAGCTTTAGGCTGGCGGCGCATCCATTGTAGCTCTTTTTTATAAAGTTGCTGAGCTTTTTCTTGGGTGGTTTGCTCTACCTCAAGGCGTTCTTGTTTTTTCTCTACATAGTAGGAATAGTTTCCTTTATAGGTATATAGTTTCCCATTATCCAGTTCTATGATTTCATTACAAACTCGATCTAAAAAGTAACGGTCGTGCGTCACCATTAAAATGGTATAATTTTCTTGCTTAAAATATTCTTCTAGCCACTCAATCATTTCTAGATCTAGGTGGTTAGTAGGCTCATCCATAATTAATAATTGCGGATCAGATAATAACGCAATAGCCATTGCGATACGTTTTTTTTGTCCACCACTTAGGTTTTCTACCTTTTGAGACAAATCGTCTAATTTAAGCTTAGAAAGAATTTGCTTATACTTAGTTTCAAAATCCCAAGCGTTTGAAGAATCCATAGCATCAAAGGCTGCTTGATACTTGTCTGCGTCTTCCATATTTTGCAAAGCTTTCTCATAATTTGCAATAATTTTTATGGTAGGGATATCTGATGCCAGTATAATTTCTTCAATGGTAGAATTAGGATTTAAGTCTGGTTCTTGAAGAAGAAAAGCCATACGCAAATCATTACGACGATTTACGCTACCCGTATTAGGTTGTTCTTTACCAATGATAATATCGAGTAAAGAAGTTTTACCGAAACCGTTTTTTGCCACAAAACCTATTTTCTGCCCTTCATTAATCCCAAGTGAGATATTATCAAACAGCACACGTTCTCCAAAGCTACGAGAGACATTTTCAACAGATATATAGTTCATGAAATCCTATGTTTTAAGAGATTGCAATAATACGTGTTTTTTTAGGGGTTTAATGTTTAAGGTTATTGGTTTTCTATAGGGTGTTTAATGAATTCTATTTAAATTTTAAAGAGCTGTTTTTACTTAAGTATGAAATAAAAGCGATTAAGAAATGTTGTTCATAGAACTGTAGTGATAATAGCATGGTGTTTATAGGCATTTTAAATAGATAACTTTATATTTACAGCTTATTCTGAGAAGTTTTATGCGTACCGTATTAGGTTTAATAATTATAGTTTTGGTTTTAATGGTGAGTTCTTGTGTACCTACCCGTAACATCACTTATTTACAAGAGTCTCCAACTGTAAAAAACGACTCTCTTATTACTATTCAAAAAGTACAGCCACCATATAGATTACAAATCAATGATGTTTTAAGCATTCAAATAAAGGCGCCTTATGATCCAGAGTTAGTTTCTATGTTTAATGTAGGAAATACTGCTAGCAATAGTTCTTCAAATCAAGCAGGAGGATTATATTTTTCTGGTTATACCATTGATCAGCATGGTGATATACGAGTTCCACAATTAGGAGAAATTAAAGCTCTAGGTTTGACTTTAGAAGAATTAAGAGAGTTGATTGAAAGACGTTTGCTTACCGAATATTTTAAGGAAAATGCAGACTTATTTGTGACGGTAAGATTAGGTGGATTACGTTATGTTATGGCAGGTGAAGTAAGCGGTCAAGGTGAACAAGTTATTTTCAGAGATCAAGTGTCCATCATTGAAGCTATCGCAAATAGTGGTGGTGTTCCAATTACAGGTGATCTAACTAAAGTTAGAATTGTACGACAGTATCCTGATGGTGTAAAAGTCCATCATTTAGACCTAACGCAATTAGACGTTGTTTATTCACCTTACTATTATATACAGCCTAATGATATGATTGTTGTAGATCCGTTACCACAAAAATCTTTAGGTACAGGGACTACAGGTCTAGCTTCTTTTACCACTATAATATCAGTATTAACGACACTTGTAACTACAGTACTGTTCTTTACACGTTTATAAAATGGAAGAAGAAAAAGAAATTAATTCCTTATCAGGCATATTTGATATACGTCAGTTTTTTACAAAACTAATCAAATTGTGGTGGTTATTTATTCTATGCATAGGGATCGGTTTAGCCTATGCTTATTATAAAAATCAGTTTATTCAAACGGTTTATAGTGCTAGTTCTTTAATTAGTATCAAGGATAATTCAAATCCGCTATTTACTAGTAATACTAGTTTAACATTCAATTGGGGTGGTACTACTGATAAGGTGACCACAGCCATAGTACAATTTAAATCTCGTACTCACGCTGAGCAGGTTGTTGATGAATTACAATTCTATATAAATTATATAAAGGAAGGAGATTATTATAATACTGATGCTTATAAGAAAACACCTTTCTACATTTATGCTGACAGCAGCAAAGCGCAATTGTCAGGCAAAAATATTAGAATTAAAGTGCTGGATCAAGAACGATTTGAGCTTTCTACTAGTTTTTCTAATGCAACAGCCTCAGGTTACCATTACAGTTTGAAAAAAAGTCAAGTTGTTACAGTGCCAGTAGGAGAATGGAAACAACAGTTCAAATTTGGAGACTCTATACAATTACCATTTTTAAACATTGTAATAGATAAAAGAGGTAAAACCACGGCGACTGGAGAATGGTTGTTTAATTTCGGTAATTATTGGGGTACGGTAAATAGATATAAAGGGATATCGATTAGACAGCAACCAGATGGGTCGTCCATTTTGTTATTAAGCATGTCTGGCGGTAATAAACAAAGATTAATTGATTATATCAATACGAGTTCTGTTATTTTAGAACGTGGCGAGTTGCAGCGTAAAAATAAATTTGCTGTTAGTACGATTAAATACATAGATAGTTCACTGGTCGTTCAAGTGGCGGCTCTTAAAAAGTCCGAGCAAGACTTAGAAGATTTTAGAGACAAGTCCCAAATACTGGACGTTACTGCTCAGAATACTGACTTCAATCAAAAATTAACAGAATTTGAAATTCAAAAACGTAGTATTCAAAACAAATTGAATTACTATGATAATTTAAAGCAATATTTACAAAATAGGACCGATTATACGGTAATTCAAGCTCCATCAGTAGTAGGTATAGAAGAAGGAAGTATATCTGCAGCAGTTAGTAGGTTGATAACTCTATCAGAAGAAAGAAAGAGAAGAGAGTTTGCGATGCGGGCAGACGCTCCTGTTTTTCAGCAAATAGACAGAGATATCAACGCCATTAAGGATGTGATTTTCGAAAATATTATTAGTTCAAAATCCTTGTTAAATAAGGAGCTTAGCGCATTATATGGTCAGATAGGAAAAGTTGAAGCTCAAATCAAAAAGTTGCCAAAAGAACAGCAAGAGTTTTTAAAAATTCAAAGACAATTTGACGTTAATCAAAACACTTACAATCTGTTTATGGCCAAAAAAGCTGAAGCAGAACTAGTTAAAGCAGCAAATGTGTCTGATGTATATGTAATTGATGAGGCCAAAGATACAGGTGATGGTGGGACACGTAGAGATTCAAATATTAATTATTTAATGGCATTATTAGTTGGGTTTTCTATACCTATAAGTGTTGCTTTTATTTTAACCATATTAGATTTTTATATCCATTCTCCTAAAGACATTGAAAAATTATCTAAAATACCTTTGATAGGTGTGGTTGGAAAGATGGATCACCCGACAAATCTGATAGTAAAAGATAAACCTAAATCTACCATCGCCGAGTCTTTTAGAGGTATACGTTCTAGTTTACACTTTATTTATGATCAAGAGTCATTATATGGTTCACGTACTATTATGGTCACTAGTAGTGTAAGTGGAGAAGGTAAAACTTTTACCAGTATCAATTTAGCTAGTGTGTTTGCTTTAAGTGGTAAACGCACCTTATTGGTTGGAATGGATTTAAGAAAGCCTAAGATCTTTGATGATTTTGGTATTGAAAATGATTTAGGTGTTTCTAATTATTTAGTAAATGATTGTTCGCTCAATGAAATCATAAGATCGGCAGGTATGGAAAACTTAGACATAGCTTTATCTGGTCCTGTACCACCTAACCCTAGTGAATTAATCATGTCCAAGCGAGCAGGAAAAATGATTGAGCAATTTAAAAAGGATTATGATTATGTGATTCTCGATACACCACCATTAGGTTTAGTGGCAGATGCTATGGAAATTGCAAAACATGCAGACGCTTCCTTATATATGGTTCGTCAAGGATATACTAAAAAAGGAATGCTAGATGTAGTAAATGAAAAGTACAATAGAGGCGAAATTAAAAATCTAAGTTTTGTATTTAACTATTTCAATGAACGCGGTAAATATGGCTATGGCTATGGCTATGGTTATGGTTATGGCTATGGTTATGGAGCTTATGGGAATGGGTATCATGAAAATGATATGAAAGATGGAATTGTAGAAAGAATCAAAAAGTTAATCAAAGGTATTATCAAACCTGGATAAGTAGCTTTATAACACTTTTACTAGTGTAATTAATAACACCTATGAGTAGTAATACAGATAATTGGCTTTACGAAATCAAACCTAAAGGTAAGCTGATAGACCTGAATCTTAAAGAGATCTGGCGCTATAGGGATTTGCTTGTTCTTTTTGTAAAAAGAGATATAGTTACTGTTTATAAACAGACTATACTCGGTCCGCTATGGTTTATCATACAACCTTTATTTACTAGTGTAGTTTTTACCTTAATTTTTAATGAAGTTGCAGGAATTAGCAATGGTGCTATCCCTAATTTTTTATTCAATCTTACAGGATTAACGCTATGGTCTTATTTTAAAGAATCATTAAACGCGACTAGTAATTCCTTTAAAAGTAATGCAGGGATTTTTGGGAAAGTATATTTTCCTAGGTTTATATCGCCAGCTTCTAAGGTAATCTCGGGACTACTTAAATATGCAATTCAGCTGTTAATATTGGTCATTTTTTATGTGTATTTTGCTTATAACGGCATGGAAGTAAGGCCTTCTGTCTATTTCCCACTCTTGATTATCATACTGTTGAACATTATCTTACTTGCTATGGGAATAGGTATGGTTTTATCCTCTTTTACTACTAAATATCGAGACTTATCATTGCTCGTTGGTTTTGGTTTAAATTTATTAATGTACCTCAGTGCAGTGATGTATTCTATAGATGCGGCAAAGGATAAGTTAACAAATTATTATTGGGCAGTAGAATGGAATCCTATTGCACATATTATAGAAAGTTACCGCAGTTTATGGTTTAATAGCCTCGATATCCATTGGACTGGACTCTATGCAGGATTTGGACTAGGAATTGTTTTGTTTTTTATAGGTCTTATTTTCTTTAATCGTACAGAGAAAACCTTTATAGATACGGTTTAATGGGACAAATCATACGATTATACTGGTGGAGTGAGATATACATCCAAAAGAAGAAAAAAGAGAACTATGGAGATCTTTTAGGAAAATATTTGGTAGAAAAAATATCAGGTAAAAAGGTACAGTGGTTAAGAGCAAATAAATTTTACTTTAAAAATCTGTGGCAGCCTGTTTATGTAACTATCGGTAGTATACTAGAACATATAGGCACGCATTGTACGGTTTGGGGTAGTGGCATTATCTCTAGAGATGCTCAAGTAGCTGGTGCCACATTTTTAGCTGTAAGAGGTCCGCTTTCGCGAAAGCGTCTTCAAGAACTCAATTATAACTGTCCAGCAGTCTATGGTGACCCAGCGTTACTTTTACCATTGTATTATCATCCAAAAATAGAGAAGAAATACAAATTAGGGATAATTCCCCATATAAATGATTATGAGGTGGTTAAGGAATGGTATCAAAACATGGAACAAGTAAAAGTGATTCATTTTAGAACTAATGATGTGGAGCAAACAACAGATGAGATACTATCTTGTGAATATATTCTATCTTCCTCTTTACATGGAGTTATTGTGGCACACGCTTATCAAACACCTGCGGTACAAGTGCGTTTTTCAAATAATATCCATGGTGATGGTGTGAAGTATCACGATTATTTTTTATCTGTAGGTTTAAACACTTACACTCCTATGGAATTGTTTGAAGCGCAAGCTGTAGAAGAATCTATAAGTTATATTAAAGATCACATAGACGCCCTACCTAGTACCTCAAAAATTAAACAAATACAACAAGGCTTACTAGCTGTTTGTCCTTTTAAAAACACAGCGATATGAGTGATAATATCATTTTGAAAGCCTCAAATGTATCTAAACAGTACCGTTTAGGATTAGTAGGTACAGGGACTTTAACACATGATTTAAATAGGTTCTGGCATAAGATACGAGGTAAAGAAGATCCTTACTTACAAATAGGTGCTGTAAATGATCGTAGTGCTAGCGCTAGTTCGGATTATGTATGGGCATTGCAAGACATTAATTTTGAAGTTAAGAGAGGAGAGATTCTAGGAATTATAGGTAAAAATGGAGCTGGTAAATCTACCTTATTAAAAATACTCTCTCGAGTGACCAGTCCTACGACGGGAAGTATAAAGACTAAAGGTCGTATTGCTAGTTTACTAGAAGTCGGAACAGGAATGCATCCGGAGCTTACCGGTAGAGAAAATATTTATTTAAACGGTGCAATTTTAGGAATGAATAAGACAGAGATCTCTAGTAAGATCGATGAGATTATAGAATTCTCAGGTTGTCAAATGTATATAGATACACCGGTAAAAAGGTACTCTAGCGGTATGAGAGTGCGTTTAGGATTTGCCGTGGCAGCATTTCTCGAGCCAGATATCCTCGTGGTTGATGAAGTGCTTGCAGTAGGTGATGCTGAGTTTCAAAAAAAAGCCATAGGTAAAATGCAAGATATTTCCAGTACTAGTGGTAGAACGGTGCTGTTTGTGAGTCATAATATGGCGGCTGTTCAAAACTTGTGTCCAAGAACTATTTTGATGCATAATGGAAGAATTGAAAAAGATGGGTTTACTAGTGAGATAATTAATTATTATTTACAGATTTTTAGAGATGAAAAATTACAACAGGATCTAGTATTTAGAGAAGATAGAAAAGGTAAACAGGAACTGGTATTTGAGTCCTATTGGTTTGAAAATGAAAATGGAAAAAAACTTAAATTATTACAATCAGGATTGAATTTTTATTTTGTTGTGAAAATTAATAATGTTGTACCTAAGAGTTTTCAGAACATAAAAATTTCAATAGGAATTGATAATTCAAAAGGTAATAGATTGTCTTTGTTGGACAATTTTTTAACAAATCAAAAAATAAATTTTGAAGCTAATGAATGTAAAGAAATAAGAATTCATATTTCTAATTTACCGTTACAATCGGGCTATTATTATTTCACACTTTTCGTTAAGGATAACGAGAATATTCAAGACTGGATAGAAAATGCAGGCACATTTGAAGTAGAGAATGGTGACTTTTTTAAAACTGGGCAATTAATAGAAGGTAATCAAGGTGATCTATTAATCAAACATGACTTCATAGGATATGAGAAAAATTAAAACTAAAATTAAGTATTACATACTAGATTTTATAGTAAGGAAGTTTTCTAAGGATAAACTATTTGCAAGAGTTTTAAGTAAGGAGGAAAATCAAGCGGTTAGATTTGTAAATCATGAATTCTTAAACGATATAGGTTGGTGGAATTCATGGCGGACAAGAAATCCACAAGATAAAAACGGGAAGCCATTACCTTGGGTTACATATAGTTATATTTTCTTTATTTCTAATAGGTTAAATAAAGAGTTTAATGTTTTTGAATTTGGCTCAGGAAATTCAACTTTGTTTTTTAGTGATAAAGTTCAACAGATAGATTCTGTAGAGCATGATCAAGAATGGTTCAATAAAATGGCAGTTAAATTACCTGATAATGCAAAGATTTATTTTGAGAAATTAGTTTACGGTGGTAATTATTCTGAAGTAGCTATTCGTTCGGAAAAAAAATATGATTTGATAAGTATTGATGGAAGAGATAGAGTAAATTGTTTAATCAATTCCTTTGAAGCACTTAATGAATCAGGGGTTATGGTGTTAGATGATTCAGAACGTATAGCATATCAAAAAGCAATTGAATTTATAATGCAGAAAGGTTTCAAACGATTGGATTTTTGGGGAATTTCTCCAGGGTTATTTTATAAGAAATGTACGACTATTTTTTATAGAGAATTAAATGTTTTAGGAATATAGTAATGAAATTAGCACCAATAGCATTATTTATTTATAATCGTCCAGAACATTCTAGAAAAACTTTGGAGGCCTTAAAGAAAAATGATTTTGCAAAAGATTCTGTTTTATTTGTGTATGCAGATGGCCCTAAAGATAATGCGACTACTCAGGAATTATTAAAAATTGAGCAGACTAGAGATGTTATTAAAAGTAAGAAGTGGTGTAAAGAGATTCACATTATAGAATCTAAAAAAAACAAAGGTTTAGCAAACTCTGTTATTGACGGAGTTACAGAAGTTTTGTCAAAAAACGATTCTGTAATAGTCCTTGAAGATGATATTGTGACAGAAAAGGGTTTCTTGAAGTTTATGAACCAATCTTTGGAATTATATAAAGATGAAGAAAGAGTATTTGGAATTTCGGGCTATAAATTTGATTGTGATAAACCAATTAAACAATCTACTTATTTCTTACCTATAATGAGTTCATGGGGTTATGCTACATGGTCTCATAGTTGGAGTAAAATTGATTTTAATGCTAATAGATTAAACCAAAAAGTTTTTGATAGAAATCTTAAAGATCAAATGAGATTTGGAACTCTTGATTTTTATGGGATGTTACAATCTCAAGTTTCTGGAAGATTGGATTCGTGGGCAGTTCGATTCTACACAAGTATGTTATTGCAAAATGGTGTGTTTTTATTTCCTAATAAATCCTTATTAAGAAATATAGGTTTTGATGGTTCTGGAGTCCATTGTCAACGAGAGAATAAAGTAGAGAAGGATATTAATAATTATATTAAGCCTAAAAAGATAGAAGTTAGTATTAATCCCAATATTTATGATAATTTTCAAGTAAAAAACCATCAAAAAAAGATCACCATTAAAAATATTAAGAAGAAACTAAAAAAATATTAGCACCTGAATTATTACATTATTATAGAAGAAAAAATAATAAGAAATCAAATCCATTAGATCGGTTGTACAATACTCCTCGATTTGTATCTACAAATTTTGAATTAAAGGGAAAAACTATTTATATTCCAGACGCTGCCTCATTTATTTTTATGTATAAAGAAATATTTGAGCAAGAGATTTATAAGTTTAGTTCTGAAAACAAATCACCTTATATTATAGATGGAGGCGCAAATATTGGATTAGCTACAATATATTTCAAAAAGCTTTTTCCAAAGTCAGAGATTTTAGCTTTTGAACCTGATACTCAAATTCATGCCGTTTTGAAAAAAAATATTGAGTCATTTGGATTGCAAAATGTAACTTTAATAAAATCCGGATTGTGGAATAAGTGCGAAACGCTTAACTTTTATAATGAAGGTGCTGATGGTGGCTTAATCGATACAGATGGTAAAAATTCAGGAAGTTTTGAAAGTATAAATGTAGAATCATTGCTTCCTTATTTAAATAGGAATGTTGATTTTTTAAAATTAGATATTGAAGGTGCTGAAAGTGTGGTTATTAAAGATATTGAATCAAGTTTAGATAATGTAAATAGGATTTTTGTAGAATATCATTCTTTTGTACAACAAACTCAAAATCTAGGAGAAATTATAAATATTTTAGAAAATTCTGGTTTTAGACTTCATGTCAACGCACCTGGCTTAAGTAGTAAGCAACCTTTTCAGAGTCTTAATATCTATAATGGTATGGACATGCAACTTAATATATACGGATTCCGAGAATAATAAAGTTGAATGAAAATTCTAATAGTGAATACATACGACACAGGTGGAGCTGCAAATGCTTGTATAAGGCTGCACGAAGGTTTTTTGAATGCAGATGTGGACTCTAAATTACTCGTCCTGCACAAAAAAAAGGATATAAAAAACTCTTATCAGTTTGATTCGATGGATATTCAGAAAAAATCTATTCAAGATAAGATTAGTTTATATTCTAGGAAATTTTTAAGGAAGTTAGGATTTAAAATTAAAAAATCATCAAGTAATCATTTATTCATAAGTCAAAGAAATAAAGAATTAGATTTATTTAGTTTTCCTCAATCTAAATTTGACATTACTAAATCTGATTTATATAAAGAAGCAGATATCATTAACCTGCATTGGACTGCTAATTTTTTAGATTACGAATCATTCTTTAAGAAGAATAAAAAACCTATCGTATGGACTTTGCACGATATGAATCCATTTACAGGAGGTGAACATTATATTGAGAAATTTATTGGGATTTCAAATAGTGGAGAACCTATTCCTAGAGTATTAACAGAATATGAAAAGGCTATCTTTAAAAATGTTGTAAATTATAAATTAAAAGCTCTTAAACATTTTAAGGATTTAACTATTTCTGCTCCATCTCGATGGTTGCTTGAAGAGTCTAAGAAAAGCAAAGTATTTGGGAATTATAAGTCGGTCTGTATTCCCTACGGTTTAGATAGTAAGAAGTTTAGGTTCTATAATAAAATCGAGGCTAGAAATCACTTCAATCTGCCGTTAGATAAAAAAATTATTTTATTTGTTGCAGATTCTTTGACAAATAGCCGCAAAGGCTTTTTGTTTTTACTTAAATCAATTGAAAATTCTCAGGCTGAATTTAAAGATACGATATTATGTGCCGTAGGTAAGAGGTATTCTGATTTAGATCATATTTCTAATTTAGTTCAAATGGGTTATTTGAATGATTATGATTCATTAAGTTATTGTTACAGCGCTGCAGATGTTTTTGTGATACCATCAATTATGGATAACTTACCTAACACAGTTCTAGAATCATTAATGTGTGGAACACCAGTTATAGGATTTCCATCTGGTGGCATTGTAGATATGATAGACCATGGAATTAATGGATTAGTTGTTAAAGATATTACTGTTGATTCCTTGCGCGCGACCTTAATTGATTTTATTAATGAAGGTTATAATTTTAATCCACAAGTTATTAGGGATCGTACAATTTATAAGTATAACCTTGCTAAACAAGCAAATAAGTATCTCAAATTATTTAATAATATTTTGGACAATGAAAATATCGATTGTAACGATTAATTATAATGATGTATCAGGTCTTGAAAGAACAATAAAAAGCGTTCAAAAACAAACTAGTAAGGATTTTGAGCATATAATCATTGACGGCGGCAGTAATGATGCAAGCAAAGAATTAATTGAGAAAAATAAAAGCCGCTTTAGCTACAATATAAGTGAACCTGATCAAGGAGTTTATGACGCCATGAATAAGGGCATTAAAAAAGCAAATGGAGATTATTTACTTTTTTAAATAGTGGAGATCATTTTAAAGATGCAGACAGTTTATTAAAATTAACTAAAGTTATTGATAAAACAGATCCAGTTGAATTAATTTATGGAAATATAGAGGTTGTAGCGGAACGTACTTGGGTGAAAAAATATCCAGATACAATCAATTTAGATTATTTAATCAAGGATAGTTTACCGCATCCCGCAACTCTTATTAGAAAGGATTGCTTTAATAACGAGCTTTATGATACTTCGTTAGATATAGTGGCAGACTGGAAGTTTTTCTTGTTAGGAATAGGTAAACAATCATTTAAATACCATTATGTAGATGAAGTCATTAGTGTTTTTTACTATGACGGCATAAGCAGCCAACAGTATAATCAAATTAGTAAAGAGCGCTTAAAAGTAATTCGTCAATATTTTCCAAATAAACTTAAATTACATTATTCGTATTACCCCAGTAAACTTCAAAAGAATTTCAGTCTTGCCAAAAAGAAGATGAATTCAATAATTGAAAAAATTAAAAAAAACGTTGATTGATGGTTAAAGTCTCAGTAATCGTACCGTGCTATAATCAAGGTGAATTCCTTGACGAGTGCTTGCAGTCTGTTTTAAACCAAAGTTATGAAGATTGGGAATGCATTATCGTAAATGACGGTAGTACTGATGATACTGAAAATATAGTTAGAAGATGGATGCAAAATGACTCTAGATTTTCCTTAATATCAATTGAGAATTCTGGCGTCAGTAATGCGCGTAATCAGGGAATTATTAAAGCAAAAGGGGAATATATTTTACCAATCGATGCTGATGATTATATTGATGAAAATTATTTAGAAAGCGCATTTGATCTTTTTAATACTTCTCCTTCATGTAAAGTCGTTTATGGTGCTGTTATGATGATAGGTGAAAAGAATGAAAAGTGGGAATTACCAGAATTCAGCATGAAAGAACTTGCTATTTATAATATTATTCCTGTTAGTGGAATTTACAGAAAAAAAGAATGGCAACGTATAGAAGGATATGATGTTAAATTGGATAAAGGACTTGAAGATTGGGAGTTTTGGATTCATTTATTAAAAGATGATCCTATTGTTAAATTCATTGAAAATATATGTCTTTACTATCGCATCAAACCAAAGTCTCGCAATACTAGTGTGAATCAATTAATACAAACCGAAATACAGTCTTATGTGTTTAATAAACATACAAACTATTATATAGAGACCTTTGGTAGTTACCATAACTTAGTTAAGAAGTCGAAGTATCAAGAAATGGAGTTAAGTGGTTTTAAAAACAGTTTGAATTACAAAATTTTTAAATTGACGTGCATGCTTAAAAGACAATTTAAAAAGTTATTTAAGTTATGATTTCCTTCATAATAGTTAATTATAATACACCAGATCTTGTTGCTCAAGCAATTTCTTCCGTTTATAAGTATTTGGATTTGCAGTTATTTGAGGTGATCGTGGTGGATAACGCAAGTATAAAGGGTTCTATAGAAGTTGCGATAGCTGCTTTTCCAGATGTGATTTTAATAAAAAGTGAGGAGAACTTAGGTTTTGGTAGAGCAAATAATTTAGGATTTCAACATGCTCAAGGTAAATATATTTTATTGCTCAACTCTGATGCTTATTTAGTTGACACCAGCAGTATTCTTATAATGATGGACTATTTAGAGAAGCATGAACACGTAGGAATAGTAGGTCCTAACTTCATAAAAAAAGATGGTTCCCCAAATTATGCTTACGGCAATCTACTAGAGAAGCGTAAAATATGGAGTGACATAGGGATTTATAAAATACCTATCCAAGAATATGTAAACTATGCTACCTATAAAGTGTGTGATACGAAGCGACCAAAAGAAGTAGGTTATCTAGCAGCAGCTGGAATTCTCATTAAATCAACTGTAATTAAAGAGCTAGGATTGTTTGATCCACATATTTTTTTATATTATGAAGATATGGAGCTGGGATGGAGATATGGCAGGCATAATTATTTGAGTGTAATTCTCCCAGAAGCTACTATAGTTCATTTAGGCGGTGGATCAGGTGCTTCTATTTCTCAAGAATTACAACAAAAAATTTCAGATAGTAAATCATATTTTATTAAAAAGAGATTTGGTGCTTTCTTTCTCTTAAAAGTTAAATGGGTATCTTTCTTTTTTAAGGGTTTTAAAAGGCTTAAAAGAAGAATTTCATAAGTTGTATTTTTGAATCATAATCTATCATCGATAATTTGAAAAAAGTCCTATTATTTTCTTCCTTATGTAAGCCTAAAAAAGTCTTAGAGCAAACACTGCCTTCTATGATTCACTTAGAACAAGAAGGAATACAGTTAGAGGTGCTTTTTTATGATGATAATAAAACTAAAGAAGCTCAATCCTTTACACAACTACAGGCTGATAAACATGATCATGTTATTGTTGAGAAAGATTATCTGGAAAGTAGATCATCATATAAAAATCACGATTGGACGGTAAGTGCTGTAGATCGCATCATTGAAATTAAGAATAGCGCTATTCAAAAGGCACTTGATAAGAACTATGATTTCATTTTTCTAGTTGATGCAGATTTAGTGTTGAACCCTAAAACATTAGTTCATCTTGTAAATCAAGAAAAGGATTTTGTTTTTGAACTATTCTGGACCGTATTTACAAATGATGCTATAGCCAAACCTAATTGCTGGGATGTGCACTCGTGGAATTATTCAAGTGCTCAAACTATTTTACAACTTAAAAATCCTGGAACTTATAAAGTAGGTGCTGGTGGTGCTTGTACTTTAATTTCGCGAAAGGCGATGGAACTGGGACTCAACTTTGATAGAATTTCTAACTTACCTTATGGTGGTGAGGATAGACATATTTGCACAAGAGCAGAGGTTCTAGGAATAGATATTTTTATAGATACCCATTTTCCCGCTTACCATATTCATAATCCTGATAAACATCAAGAGGCTCAACAATGGATTAAAGATGGATGTCAAAGGTCTTTTTTTAATAGTTGGGTAGATCAGCAATGGGAACTAGATGTAAAAGAATCATTAATTCCTAAAGAACTTATAAAGTCTAAAAATAAATTGCACAAAATTAAATTAGCTTTATATAAGGCTAAAAGGGCGTATCAAAATTATATGCGCTTTAATTAATTAAGTACCAGTACTATTATTAATGAGAGAAGGAGTCAATAATACTAAAGGAGTGAAGGTGGATTATAGCCACACAAATCACCGTATTATTATACCATTTTATATTTCAGATGGGAAAGATTTCTATAAAGATAATCTGCGTATTTTAGAATTGAGTTTAAAATCTTTAAAAGCCCATAGTGTTTATTATCACAAGATTACATTAATATGCAATGGTAATAGAAATGTTCTCATAGAGAAAGAGCTTATTTCCTATTATCAAGAAGGATTCATAGATGAATTATTATTTTTTCCAGAACCAATAGGGAAAGTAAATGCAATTTTAAAAGTCCTGCGCGACGTACCAGAATATTATGTGACCATTAGTGATGGTGATGTATTTTTTGCTGATAACTGGGATCAGCATGTAATAGATGTCTTTAAAAATCATAAGAAAGCTGGAGCCGTATCACCTATTCCTATTATGCGTTCCCATTCAGGCTATACTATAAATTTATGGGTAGACTATTTTTTTTCAAGCAAACTCAAATTTAAATCTCCTGCTGATGTTTCAGGTATAGAGCATTTTGCAAGAAGTATAGGTTGGCCGCATCTACCCCAATATTATAAAGAACATATTCTTACCGTTGAATGTAATAATCATACAGCAGTTGTAGGCCATAGTCACTTTTGCGCTACTTATAAAACCACGGTCTTTAAAAATTTACCTAAAGAAAATCCAGTGTATCTTTTAGGCAATAACTCAATGTTCCCTTATTTAGATAAACCTACTATTAAATGTGATGCATATCGATTAGCAACTTATAAGACTAATGGATTTCACTTGGGAAATACCTATGTTGAAAATAATGAATTGTATAAAATAAATACCTTTCAGAAAAAACGAGAAATACCTGTGTTTGGCAATGAATTAAAAGCGCAACCTTTAACCTACTTTATAAAGTTTAAAGTGATTTCAAAATTAATGAAGTTATCATCTTTTAAAAAATATTTTTACTCAAAAAAAGGTCTGCCTGCAAAGGTGATGGATCATTTTTTGTAACCTTTTAAATTGAAACACAGAGTTATTCCTATTTTAAGGAGTAAAAATGTAATTTAGCTCTATGCCTAAATCTCTTAAAATACTAGTTCTTGCAGAGAATCTTGACGTTAATGCAAGCAGTGCAGCAAAGGGAAGACTATCTTTAATACGCAATCTTGTTAAATGTGTTACAATCATTAAAGTACTGCATTATTCGAGACAAGAGATTCTTATAGAAGGTTGTGAAAGTATCAGCATTAAGGAGAGAAAATCTTGGTTCTATTATTTAGGTAAGTTTGTGATTTTACTCCAGCGATTTATCCCAGTTAAACTTAACGAGTACGTAGAAAAGAAAAGAGGTTTCTCATTCACTCACACCGCCGATGCCTTAAGTATGAAAGCTGCGGTGCAAAAGGAAGACTGTAAACAATACGATTACATTTTAACCTTAAGTCTGGCGAGTAGTTTTAGAACCCATAGAACTTTATTAGATCTCCCAGATTGGCATTCTAAATGGCTGGCTTATGTGCATGATCCATATCCTATGCATAGTTATCCTAGGCCTTATGATTGGGTAGAGCCTGGTCATCAATATAAAAGAGACTTTTTTAAATCTATTTCTCAAAATGCTTATCGCATTATTTATCCCAGTCAATTGCTAGCTGAGTGGATGGAAAGTTATTATCATGAGGCTCAAAATAAATCTGTTATTATCCCACATTTGATAGATGATTCTTTAGTTTTTAAAGCTAGTTTTCCTACATACTTTGAAGGAAAATGCTTCAATATTTTACATTCCGGATTATTAATGAGTGCTAGAGATCCACGATCTTTAATTCAAGCCTTTATAGAGTTTTTAAATGAATATCCGCTAGCAATGGAAGATGCACGATTAGTCTTTGTAGGTATAGAATCTGTTTTTCATAAGGAAATGTATGAGATTCAAAAAGAATATTCTCAGCTTGTGATAAGTGATGGTTATGAAGAGTTTCATATAACACATGCTATGCAACAAAAAGCAGCGGTTAATGTGATTCTCGAGGCAAAAGGACCACTCAGTCCCTTTTTACCCGGTAAATTTCCTCACAGTGTTGCTGCAAATAAGCCTATACTGCTTCTAGGACCACACTACAGTGAATCAAGGAGAATTCTAGGTGAAGATTATCCTTATTATAGTGAGATACATAATATCCAGCTTATTAAATCTCACCTTAAGGATTTATATAATTACTGGAAAAATGATACAGATCGGTCTAAATTAAATAGACCAGACGTTGCGGAATATTTAAGTGTAACCACTTTAAAAAGGGCATTAACTCAACTGTAGCAATGAGCAATACACTTACCATAGTAATTCCCAATAGAAATCGAGATTTGAAACTTGTAGAAAAGAGTTTAAATTCAATTCACGAGCAGTTAAATGATAATGTAAGATTAGTGCTTGTAGATTATGGAAGCGGTATTTCTTATCAAGATGAATTAAAAGAACACTCTAGTAAATTTCCTCTTATGGAGATTATCTACTGCCCATGTCAACAACAGTTATGGAATAAATCACGGGCCATTAATCTGGTGTTAAAGCATTCTACTAGTTCTCATTTTATGGTATGTGATATGGACATGATATGGCATCCTGATTTTATAAAATTGGAGTTGCCAGAATTTTCAAATTCTCAATCGGTCTATTATACCGTAGGTATTATGACTCAAGAAGAAAGTAGTAAAGAGGTTGCCTTCATCGATTATAAAGTTAAGTTTAAAACAGATTATGAAGCCACTGGAATAACTGTTTTCCCTGTAGAACATTTAAAGTCTATTAATGGTTTTGATGAATTTTATCACGGTTGGGGCAGTGAGGATACTGATGTGCATGTAAGATTGAGAAATGCTGGTTATGAAGTCCGCTTTCGCGAAAGCGAAGTTTTATTTAAGCATCAATGGCACGCAAAATCGTATCGAAGCAAGAAAAGTAGTTTTCCTTATCATCCTTACTTAGAACGTATAAATCACAGCTACTTTACAGCTACTAAAGAGGTTAAAAAAATAAAAGCAAATTATTCAAATAACTGGGGAAAGAGCTTTAATCTGGAGGATTATAAAGCACTGGACCGACCAGATGTATTGTTAAAAAGACATGCCACAGAAGAAGATATAAAGTCTTTTATCTTTTTTCTAGGTAATTATCAAGATTCAGGCGTGATTAAATTAATGGTCACAGCACATACTGAATTTAATACATTAAAAACAACTGCAAAGAAAGTATTAGGAAAAAAAACGCCTCTTTTTATAAGCCTTGAAAGAGTCAATGAAATGTTACTGGAAGCACTTATTTTGAGACATCATGACCAGCCACATACCTATAGTTTTAATAGAGTCCAAGGAGAAATTAAGCTCGTCATTCACATAACACGTGTTTCATGAAAATCCTCTTAGTTTCTATGAATTCCATTCATTTCCGTCGCTGGTCAGACCAGTTGCGAGATAGAGGTCATGAAGTGTACTGGTTTGATATATTAGATCAAGGATATGCGCCATCTATGAGCTGGATGACACAAATCACAGGATGGAAAAAAGGCTTTTTAAAAAAACGAGGTCGTACATTCTTAAAAAATAAGCTACCTAAATTATTTAATGCTCTGGTTCATAAATATGATACTAGCGTTACGACAGCTTTTGAAAAATCTATTCAAGAAATTCAACCAGATTTAGTACATAGTTTTGCTTTATATACAGCTTGTTTACCCATCCTAGATGCAATGCAAGAACATAAAGCTGTAAAATGGATGTACTCCAGTTGGGGTAGTGATCTTTTTTACAGAGCAAATAAACCTAATTATGAAAATGAAGTTACACGAGTTTTAGCAAGGGTAAATTATCTTATCACAGATTGTGAAAGAGATGCTATTATTGCTTGTAAAATGGGTTATAATGGGGTGCATAAAGGAATTTTTCCTGGTGGTGGTGGATTTATCCAGAAAGAAGTTACTCTAGACCGAAATAAAAACACCTTTATTCTTAAAGGTTATGAAAATGAGTTAGGTAAAGCGATTCCAGTTTTAAAAGCCTTTCAATTAGTTGCAAAAGAACAAGAAATACAACTTATTGTTTTTGGTGCTACAAAGTCTTTACTAGATTTCATAAAAGCAAATGACTTAACGAATATGAGTATTGATGTTCATCAAGAAATTTCTCATGCTCAAGTACTGGCCTTAATGGAATCTTCAAGGTTTTACATAGGGAATAGTATTAGTGACGGGATTCCTAACTCTATGTTAGAGGCTATTTTTATGGGTTGTATTCCTATTCAGTCTAATCCTGGAAACGCAACTGCAGAGATCATAAAACACGAATTCAATGGTTTTTTAATTCAGAATCCACTGGATTTTTTACATATTAGGGATGTAATTTTAAAGGCTATTCATTTGCAGCAATCTTATCGTGTTTTTTATGAAAATAATGCATCAATCAGAGCTCAATTTGATAGAGTTTTAATTCAAAACGAAGTGCTCGACATTTATAAAAATATTGCACTATGATATTAGATAACATAAAGCTTTATAAGGCAAATGGACTTGATGTAATTGAGTGCTTTCTTGATAATACTCGCATTTATTTTAAGATGACTCATTTACATCAATCTGCAAATGGAGTATTGTTATATGATTCATTTATGATAGCTCTTATTCCTTTAATGCTAGAAAAGTGTGAAAATTTAGAAATAAAGGGTACAGTGGATCAGGTGCTGTTAGATCAACTCAATAAATCCATATTACCTGAGTTGTGTATTATTCATAAAATGAATAAGCATATTGAGATTAAGGCTTCTCAAACAATAGAAATTAAAATTGATAATCTTACGAAAGCCACAGGTATTTCATGTGGTGTAGATAGCATAGCTACAGTAAAAGAGTTTATTGATTCAAATACTAAACTAGATTATCTTACTTTTTTTGATGCAGGTTCTCATGGTGCTTTTGGAACTCATAATACAGAAATAACCTTTAATCATAGATTAGAAAATGCGCTAAAAGCTGCAGAAAATCTGGATTTAGAGATTATTAAAGTGAGAACAAACGTTCATCAATTATTAAAAGGGCAGTTTAAAAGTGCACACAGTTTTTTAAACCTATCTTGCGTATTTGCAACCCAAGGTTTTATAAATGAGTACTATTATGCATCGGCTTATTCATTAAATCAGAGTAGCCTAGTATCAGGTGATACCAGTAACTATGATCATTATATACTGCCGCAGCTTTATGCTTCTTACTTAAATACAACATCTACTTTAGGAGATAAAAGGAGAATAGAACGTGTCAATTACATTGCTAATTTTAAAATAACACGCCATCATTTAGATGTGTGCACAAATACTTTTAAAGCTAATAACACAGGACATTTGAATTGTTCTACTTGTGAAAAATGTATGAGAACAGCGCTGTCACTAGAACAACTATTGGATATTAATTTATTTAAAAATGTTTTTAATTTAGAACTATTCAATGCTCAAAGGGGAACTTATATTTCATCTTTGTTAATGGGTACTAACACTATTCACGATGATGAACTTTTAAGTTTACTAAAGGAAAATTGTCAGATTAAGTTTTTTCATAAAAATCAAGCTTTTCAAATGAAGTTAAAAACGAGTTTAAAATCTATGTTAAAAAGGAATAGTAAGAGCACTAAATAGATGAAAGAAATTAAAGTATTTACTTCTGGTAATATGCGTTGGACTCCTTTTGGAGTTTTCGATCCTCAAGATATCCCGTTTTTAAATGCACATGGTATTTCTATGGTTGAAAAAGTGCAACAGGCTGATGTTATCGTTTCACAAAATCTAAAGTATCTAAGAAAATATATATATAGATACGCCTTTACTAAAAAGTTCCTACTTTGGTCTAATGAACCAAGGTTTGACACAACGTCTAGTGATGTAAAGAAATATGCACTAGGAATAGCAAAAGTTCATATTATGAACGTATATAATGCTAAAGTTTTTCATAGTACAACACCGTTTAACCATAGCTTTTTCAGAGAATCATTACATGAGATTCCTGAAGATTTCCAATTTAAAAATAAAAAAGTAGTGGCTTTAATGTCATTTTACAAAGGATTAAATACCGAAGCTGTCATTATCGGAAAAAAAGACGTTGACCTTATCAAAAAGCGTACAGAAATAGCTCTTTACGGTCATAGTAATAATGCCTTGGATGTTTATGGTAAAGGATGGCCAGATAATATATCCCTTGAAGATAGTAGAGAAGGCGATTGGTCAACCCGTAAAAAAGATTTACTCAGGCCGTATCATTTTAATTTGTCATTTGAAAATACTACTGCTCGTAACTACATTACTGAAAAAATCTGGGATAGTATTGAAAATTATTGTTTGCCTATTTATTTTGGTGATAATGGCATCTATGAGTTATTTCCAGAAAATAGTTTTATAGATTATTCTAAAATGAGTAGTCCTAAAGAATTATTTGATTTTATAGATAATTTAGAAAATGTCGAATTTGTAACGAGATTAAACAGGTGTATCAGTGTTTATCAAAAATTTCATCTGCATGAAGCTACATTTTTTATAAAAGAACGTAACAAGAGTTTGATGGAAATAGTAAAAACCTTGAATCAAATTATTTGAATATCAGTAGGAATTTAAAATTCTAAGGCATAAGGTTAATACTTTCCTTAAATTTGCGCACAACCCTAGAACTATGAAATCCATAGGATTTATACCATTACGTGCTGGCTCCAAAGGTATTCCAGGAAAGAATAAAAAGAAGCTTTTAGGAAGACCTCTTTTTTGTTGGACGCTAGGTGAAGCCATTGCTTCAAATCTCGACGAAGTCTATGTTTATACAGATGACCAAGACATTCTATCTTTTATAGAAAAAGAATATCACTGGACTACTAAGGTAAAAGCGATAAAACGCAGCGATATCAGCGCTACAGATACTGCAAGTACAGAAATAGCTATAATGGAATTTGTAAACAAGCACGAATCAAACTTTGATTTATTTTGCTTACTTCAAGCGACTTCGCCATTTACAACCGCTGTAGATATTAATAATTGTTTAGAAACAGTTACCGATGGTAAAAATTACGACAGTGCACTGACTGTGGTTAACACGCATCGCTTTACTTGGCATGCCGACGGTACTCCTAAGAACTATGATATCTTCAACAGACCGCGCAGACAGGATTTTGAAGGTTTATTAATTGAAAATGGCGCTTGTTATGTAACTACTGATTCTGCTTTACGCGAAAGCCAAAATAGAATAAGCGGTAATATAGCAACAGTCCTTATGCCTGAGGATAGTCTTACTGAGATAGATTCCTTAACAGACTGGAAAATCGTAGAAGAATTACTAGCAGCACGTTTAAAGTTAAAGAAACAAAGTGAAAAAATTACTCACCTTATTCTAGATGTAGATGGCGTTTTTACTGATGGTTGCATTTATTATGGAGCTGATGGTGAATTGATGAAAAAATTTGACATGCGCGATGGCATGGGATTAGAAATCCTACGTCAGTATGGAGTAGAAGTAATGGTCATGACTTCTGAAGATTCACAAATCGTCGCGAGCCGAATGAAAAAGCTACAAATTAAAGATGTTTACTTAGGTGTAAAAGACAAGTATAGTTTGCTATCCAGAATCGTTACACATAGAGATTTATCATTTTCAAACATAGCCTACATAGGTGATGACGTTAATGATATGGCAAATATTTGTGCCGCAGGTTGGTCGTTTACACCTGCAAACGCCACACAACCCATAAAAAATCATGCAGATGTTATCCTGCAAAATAATAGTGCCGAAGGTGCCATACGTGAGGCTACAGAATTTATTATAAAATACAATAACCGTTATGAGTAAATATAAAGCGCCCTATGTTATCGCAGAGATAGGTGGTAATCACAAAGGCGACATGGAGATTGCTAAAGAACTAATAAAAGTAGCGGCAATATTCTGTAAAGTAGATGCCGTAAAGTTTCAAAAACGTCATAATATCGAGCTCCTGACTAAAGAGCAATACGAGGCACCGCATCCTAATCCTGTAAACTCTTATGGTGATACGTATGGAGCGCATAGAGAATTCTTAGAATTTGATGTGAATCAGCATGCAGAGTTAAAGGCCTATTGTGAAGAAGTAGGCATTACTTATTCTACTAGTGTTTGGGATCTAACAAGTGCTAAAGAAATTGCAGGTTTGAATCCTGAATTTATAAAAATACCTAGTGCTTGTAATAATCATTATGAGATGTTAGGCTGGTTATGTGAAAACTATAAAGGAGAAATTCACTGTTCTACTGGAATGACTACTAAGGATGAGGTGGAAGAACTCGTAGCGTTTTTTGAAAATCATCATCGTGCAAAAGATCTTGTTCTATACAACTGTACCTCAGGATATCCAGTGCCATTTCCAGACGTGTGTTTATTAGACATTACCACCATGATTCAAAAATATGGTGATCGCGTTAAAACGATTGGATTCTCTGGACATCATTTAGGAATTGCTGTAGATGTTGCGGCTTATACACTAGGCGCAAATGTGGTAGAACGTCATTACACACTAGATCGTACTTGGAAAGGTACAGATCACAGTGCCTCTTTAGAACCAGCCGGAATGCGAAAACTGGCTCGTGATTTAAAAGCTGTTTATCAAGCATTAGATTATAAAGCGACAGACATCTTACCTATCGAGCAAGTGCAACGTGATAAGTTGAAGTATAGGAAATAGTCGGTGAGTCTTTGAGTTGATTAGTTGTGAGTTGTGAGTTCTGAATAATTATTATTTTAAAACTTAAACTTAAAATGTGATATCAGTTCGAGAACTTCGATGTACTCCATACAGTCTTATTAAGAAAGATTTGATATTTCAGCAGTTCTCTGATTTAAACTCTACTTCGGTAAGCTCGGTATGACAATTTTATAAAATATTTGCTTATATGATTAAAAATATCAAATCCAAAGTATTCATTCTATTTCCTGATGGAGTAGGACTGCGCAATTTTGCGTTTACTCAATTCAAAGAAATCGGTGAGCAACAAGGCTTTGATATTACATACTGGAATAATACTGTTTTTTCTATTGAAAAAGAGTTGGGCTATCCAGAATTAAAGATAGAAAGTACTAGAATACATCCTAAAACACCGGTAATCAATCATGCTCGTAAAAGAGTGGAGTTATCGCTTTCGCGAAAGCGAACTCAAGATAAGGTCTATCCTACCTATAGATTTCCATTGAGGTGGAACAGCTTGAAGAATATCGCTAAAAGTTCATTTGTAAAGTTTCATGAAACCTTTAATGCTACTCCAAAAGGCTGGCAACGCTTGATGGATCAAATGAATTCTGCCGAACGTTCTACACAACGATATCAAGAAGTGAAAGCACAGCTAGAAGAGCACAGGCCAGATTTGGTATTTTGTACCACGCAACGAGCGACACAAGCCATCGCACCTATACTTGCGGCTCAAGATTTAGGAATTAAAACCGCTTGCTGGATTTACAGTTGGGATAATCTTCCAAAAGGAATGACCACCATTGAAACTGATTATTATTTTGTCTGGTCAGAATTGATGAAATCGCAGTTGCTTGAATATTATCCTAAAACTAGAGAAGAACAAATCTTTGTCACGGGAACACCACAATTTGAGCCACATTATGATGATTCTTTATTGCTTTCGCGGAAGCGTTATTGTGAACAGCATGGTCTAGATGAAAATAAGGATTACATCTGTTTTTCTGGTGATGATACGACTACTTCACCATTAGATCATTTGTATCTTAAAGATACCGCTGAGGCTGTTCAAAAACTTAACGATCGTGGATATAACATAGGTATCATATTCCGTCCAGTGCCAGTAGATCATTCTGATAGATATAGCGAGATATTGAAGGAGTTTGATGATATCATTACTACCATTAAGCCATTGTGGAAACCTATGGGTGAACAGTGGAATCAGGTGATGCCTACTAAGGAAGATTTTGCATTGCTGGTAAATACATGTTATCACTGTGAACTAGTGGTTAATATATGTTCTAGTATGGTGTTTGACTTTGTGATACATGATAAGCCTACAATTTATCCAAATTATGAGCAACCGGAACTTAAAAAAGGGATAAGAGACATAGGTCAGAATTATAAGTATGTTCATTTTAGAACCATGCCCAATGATGCCGTATTTTGGGCTCATAAGAAGGAAGATATTTATACTGGTATCAAGCAGCTTTTAGAAAGAGTGGTTGATCCAGTGCTTGTTTGTAAATCCTGGTACGGCATTGTAAATAAACCCGGATTTCCAGAGAAAGCCAGTGAGCGTATATGGGAAGTTATTCAAAAAATTCAAAAGAATGCTATTTAATTCTATTGAATTTCTTCTATTTCTACCAGTATGTTTTATAATATACTGGTTTGTAGTGCAAAGAAATCTTAAATTACAGAATGCCTTTATTCTTTTGGCTAGCTATTTTTTTTATGGATGGTGGGATTATCGATTTCTTGCTTTAATCGCCTTTAGTACTGTAGTAGATTACTTTATAGGTTTGACCATTGAGGAGTCAAATTTAAAGTCAAGAAAAAAGGCGCTGCTCATCATATCATTAATGGTGAATTTAGGGCTGTTAGGTTTCTTTAAATACTATAACTTTTTTGTAGACTCTTGGGTAGATGCGTTTGAAGCTATAGGTGTTGAAATGCACCGTAGTACGTTGAATATCATACTACCAGTAGGAATCTCATTTTATACGTTTCAAACGCTTAGCTACACTATAGACATTTATAGAGAGAAACTAAAGCCGTCGAGAAATTTCATCAATTTTGCAGCTTATGTTGCTTTTTTTCCGCAGTTAGTAGCTGGACCTATTGAACGAGCGACAAATTTATTACCTCAATTTTCTAAAAAACGGGTTTTTAATGAAGCGCAAGGAATTTCTGGAATCAACTTAATTCTTTGGGGACTTTTTCAAAAAGTAGTGATAGCAGACAGTTGTGCACCTTATGTAAATAGCATATTTGATAATTATGAAAGCATGAACAGCCTGAGTCTTATTCTAGGTGCTGTTTATTTTGCTTTTCAGATTTATGGAGATTTTGCAGGTTATTCAAACATAGCTATAGGTACAGCACGATTATTAGGATTTGACTTGATGCGTAACTTTAACTATCCCTATTTCTCCCGTGATATGGCAGAATTCTGGAGGCGCTGGCATATTTCTCTATCTACCTGGTTTAGAGATTACGTTTACATTCCGCTAGGTGGTTCTAGAGGTTCTAGGTGGATGCAATTACGAAACGTATTCATCATATTTATGGTGAGTGGTTTCTGGCATGGGGCAAACTGGACATTTGTTTTTTGGGGTTTTTTACATGCGCTCTTTTTTGTTCCAGTTCTATTACTTGATGGAAACAGAAAAAATGTAAATCAAGTAAGTGAAAATAGAATTTTGCCTAGTTTAAAAGAATTTACCCAGATGTTGACTACTTTTAGTTTAGTTTGTTTAGCCTGGGTATTTTTTAGAGCTTCAAATATTACGGAGGCATGTAGCTACATAAAGGCAGTAGTTACAAAATTAGATTTCGATATTCAGTATTTGTTCATGGAAAGATATAATGTCGAATTACTCTTATTAATATTTATTTTTGTGTTATTTGAATGGTTTCATAGGACTCAAGAACATCCATTCACTGGTAACTGGAAATGGATTAAAATCACTTGTGTTATTTTTATGCTATTAACATTAGGTGTTTATTCTAGCCATCAAGATTTTATATATTTTCAGTTTTAATGACTCGATTTTTAAATCATACCTTATTCATAATTCTTACTCTAGTAGTAACTGCATTAGTTATAGATAAAGTATATACAAGAGCATTTAATACTAGTAATCCTAGAAATAAAGTGCAATTTATAAGTCAACTTAGAAATACACACATTGATTATATCTTTTTAGGTAGTTCACGTGTAGAGAATCATATAGATTGTGAAGTAGTTTCTAGGATTACTGGAAAATCATGTATTAACCTAGGGCTTCAAGGCAGCAAGACTAACGACAGCGCTGTATTTCTTCAAATGCTTAATAATAATAATGTGAGTTATAAAAAGGTATTGTTTCAGCTGGATTATGCAGTAAATTTTGATGCTTACTCACCACAATTTAAGTCTTTTATTACTCCATATCTAAATACCGAATCAGTAAGTGATAATATTATAATAGACTTAAATAATCCTTTTATGTACAGATTACCTTTTGTAAGATATGCAGCAAATGACAAGTTAAGTGGATTTAGAGAAGTTATACTTCAATTATTTGACAAGCCTAGTAGAATTGATTTATCGAATGGTTTTGAAGGTAAACAAGGAATTGGTCGAGATATTAAAGGGAATTTACCAGCAACCGCTAAAGCCTCTAATCGAGGTGTTTTATGGATGAAGAAATTGGAAAACAATAATTTAATTTTTTATACGGCTCCATATTGCTCTCAAGCTACTAATAGGGACATATTCAATAAAGATTTAATTGCTAAATATCCGGAAGTAATTAGTTATATTGATATTTTTGATAATACACCTCAATATTATTCTGATTGTGGTCATTTAAATATCACTGGAGCAAGAGAGTTTACGGCAATATTAACTGAAGACTTACTTATAGATTAAAATGCACATCGCTTTCCTCACACCAGAGTATCCTCATAAATCTGTGCAATACAGCGCTGGAATAGGTACAAGTATCAATAATTTAGCCACTGCTCTGGTAGAAAGTGGTTATGAGTGTACTTTGTTTATTTATGGCCAAAAAGTAAATCAAATCTTTGTAGAAAATGGAATACACTTTCACCTCATTAAACAAAAACAATATAAAATAGGAGGCTTTTATTTTTATAGAAAATATATCCAGGAGTATATTAATAATAACTCACATGGTATAGATGTTATAGAAGCACCTGACTGGACAGGAATAACTGCTTTTATGAAGTTAAAAAAGCCTCTTGTGATTAGGTTGCATGGTAGTGACACTTATTTTTGTCATTTAGAACATCGATCTCAAAAAAAGAAGAATTTTCTTTTTGAAAAATGGGCGCTCCGAAAAGCCAATGCTCTCACTAGTGTTAGTAATTTCACATCTCAAAAAACTAAGGCTCTTTTTAATTTATCATTCGATATCAAAGTCATCCCAAATATGATAGCTTTAGACAAATTCGTTCCAACGAGTTCAAAAAGTCAGGTTCCATATATTATCAATTTTGGTTCCGTGATTAGGAAAAAAGGTGTAATAGCACTAGCAAGAGCTTTCAACTCTATAGCACAAAACAATAGCGAAGTGCAACTCAAATATTTAGGGACAGATGTTAAGGATGCCTTAACGGGAAAAATGACTAGTGAATTGATTAAATTAGAAATAGATGAAAGATACCACCATAGAGTAACTTTTATTTCTCAAGTGTCTTACCACAAAGTGAATTCTTATATTAATGATGCATCTGTTGTATGTCTTCCTAGCTATGCCGAAGCTTTTCCTATGACATGGCTAGAGGCAATGGCATTAGAAAAACCACTGGTGACAAGTAATATAGGCTGGGCAAATGAAGTAATGATTGATGGAATAACAGGTTCCACTATACAACCAGATGATACCCAGGCACTTTCAGATGAATTAAAAAAAATGTTAACTCATAAAGAGTTTGCCTTACAATGTGGGAAAAATGCTCGTGCTCATTTAGAGTCTAATTTTTCAAAAGCACAAATAGTGAAGCAAAATGTAACCTTTTATAAATCTGCGATAAATGCTTAGTTTTAAATCTATTATTACTAAAAATAAAAAGCGATTTAGGATGTTTAAAAGCCACGAGTTAACGGCTAATAAGCCACGACAGGCTCTAGGGCGATACATGTACACAAACTTGCAATTTATTTATAAAACCCGGGTTATTCATCAATGGATAAATGGTTTGAAATTATCTATTCAAAAAGGTGATGCAGGATTAGTAGGGAATATTTATTATGGGTTATATGAGTTTAGAGAGTCTTTATTTTTGTTGCATTTTTTAAGAAGCGAAGATTGTTTTCTAGATGTAGGAGCAAATATGGGACATTTCAGTATACTTACTTCAGGTTCTATAAGGAATAGGTCAATTTGTGTAGAGCCACTAAAATCTACTTTTAATAGATTGAAAGAACAAGTATCTTTAAATAAACTAGATACACTTGTTCAAGCTCATAATTTTGGTGTTTCTAGTGAGGCTGGAAACTTGTTTCTTAGTAATGATCAAGGTGTGATGAATAAAATAGTAGATGAATGTCATCCACATGCCAGCGCCATAGATGTGAAAACTATAGATCAATTGGTAAACACAACGACTATAACAGCTGTGAAAATAGATGTAGAAGGTTATGAATTGCAAGCGCTTAAAGGTGCTGTGAAAACACTTAATAATGCAGCTTTAAAAGTGATTATTATAGAACTAAATGGTTCTGGAAAATATTACAATATTGATGATGATGAGATTTCAAATTTCTTGGTAGAGCGTGGTTTTTCACCCTTTAGATATATGCCCTTTACTAGGTGCTTGAATCCTGTAGAAAAATACGATAAAAACCAATTCAACACTATATTTATAAGAGATGTTGATTTTATAAATCAGCGCATCGCAACAGCACCTCGAATTAAAGTCCTTCATCACGATATTTAATTAATTCTATTATTAGGTTTGCAACATATGATATTCATTGAACACGAGAATAATAGAGTTACTAGTTCACTTCATAATGGAGAAAGAGCCATTACAGCTATTGTAAAAATCGCTCAAGAAAATCCAAATCAATCCATAGTTATATATAAGAAAGGTATCGATACTACTCCAGTTAAAGATGCTATAAAAAATTTATTACAGCCTTATGTTATTGTTTCTTCTTACAATCGATTGCACAAAGATTTAGGCTATGTAGAAGACTCACCATTCATTAATATTTCTAATGCTGTAACTTATCCTACGTGGATAAAAAGCACCACAGCTTTCACCATTCACGCCTCATTAATAAATCAATTAAATGGTCAGTTAAATGACAAAAGTAACTTACTGTATTGGATTAATTCCATTAGTAAGTTAGCACGACCTTTAGGAGTTTTGAGTTATCAAATTCCTGTTTATAATTCACAAGAAGATCAATTTGATACAACGACATTGTATCGTTTTGTTAAACAACATTATAAAACACGCTGGATTTTTATCTTGTTTATGTGTCATATGTGGTATGAGAAACGTTTCCCTCTGTACGCTTTCGCGAAAGCGCAATTCTATAAAAATCGGTCCTTAAAACTTAACGTAGAAAAATTGCAAAAACCTCAAGATATTATCTCAAAAAAAGATTTAATCTATGATGTGGTGATACCGACAATGGGACGTGCTTCCTATTTACAGGACGTTTTATTTGATCTTAATAAACAAAATAGAGCACCGAAATCAGTGATAATAATAGAGCAAAATGCATGTGAGAACACTACAAGTGAGTTAGATGATTTAAGAAATGAAACCTACCAGTTCAAATTAATTCATCATTTCACAAATGTTACTGGTGCTTGTAGAGCTCGTAATGAGGCGATTAGTTATTCTAGAGCGCCATGGATATTATTGTTTGATGATGATGTAAGAATTGAAGAAAATTTCTCAATTCAAGTTGAAGATTTCTTAAATAGGTCAAATGCAAAATGTGTCACATTTGCCTGTTTACAGTATGGAGAGATTGAAAATATGCAAACTTTTAAACAATGGGAATCTTTTGGGTCAGGCTGTTCTTTAGTTCATAGAGGAGTCTTTGAGAAATGTAATTTTGATATGGCTTTAGAACATGGTTATGGAGAAGACGTTGATTATGGAATGCAAGTACGAAACGCTGGATTTGACGTCATTTATGCACCTCAAATTCCAATTCTACACCTAAAAGCTCCTGTTGGTGGATTTAGAAAACAGTATGTTTTTCCTTGGAGAATAGATGAGATTCAACCTAAGCCATCGCCGCAAATCATGTATCACCGCAAGAAGAACTATACGCACAAACAATTACTTGGATATAAAATGGTACAGTTTTTTAAGACTTATGGTTCCTTCGGAACTAAAAATCCATACGCTCATCATAAAAAATACTTAGCTGCTTGGAAGCAAAGTGAGAAATGGGCGAGCCAGTTATGATCAAACTATACACATATCAAGAATTACTTATTCCAGAGAATAGGAAAGTCGTTTTTCCATTGCTCTTTGATTTGTGTTATTATGAGAACGCGCACCCTTCTGTAAAAGAGTATTATCAGTTAGTAAAGGAGCCTAGTGCTGCTGATGTTATTATTTTTCCCATCAACTATTTCTCAATCAAGCAAAAGGCCTATCAAGAATACTTTAAATCTTTATATCAGCTGGCCATGTCAAATGGCAAAAAAATGATGGTGTACACCGGCGGTGATTATGGTAAAACTTTTCATGATAAGAATATTATCACTTGGCGTAATGCCGGTTTTCTATCAAGTAATGATGATCAAACCATCATAATTCCCGCGTTTATTTCAGATCCTGTTGAACGTGATGATTTAACATCTAACATTCATCTTTATAAAACACAACCACAAATTTCTTTTACCGGATTTGCTACTAATAGCTGGAAAGAGAAATTAAGAATGCAACTTTCTACGGCAAAAGGAAATATGAATAGAACTTTAGGTTTTGATAACAGCGACAAACAGTTATTATATAATGCAGCAGTAAAAAGGTTTTCTTATTTAAAAGATTTAGAAAGTAATTCAAATATTAAAACTGATTTTATCTATAGAGATAAATATCGCGCTGGTGCTGTCACTTTAACGCAACGAGAGCAAACCACTCGCGAGTTTTTTGAAAACCTGAAAAATTCTCCTTACACCTTTTGTTTGCGTGGTGCAGGAAATTTTTCGGTTCGTTTTTATGAATCACTTGCTTTTGGTCGTATTCCTGTGCTTATCGATACCGATGTTAGTTTACCTTTAGAAGAATTAATAGACTGGGATCAACATATATGTCGTGTATTACCAAAAGAAAATTTGGGAGAAAAATTACTAAATTTTCATAAAAGTCTAACTCCTGAGGAATTTGAAAAGCTTCAACTGTCTAATCGCAATTTATATAAAGACTATCTAGTGAGACATGCTTATTTTTGTAAGCTTTATCACTCTTTAAAAGCGATGCTATAGTTTGAATATCTCTCTCATTATATGTACCTATATGCGTCCAGAGCCTTTATCAAGGTTATTGGAAACCGTGATGTCGCAAACACATGTACCCGCAGAAATTCTAATCATAGATGGTTCTACAGATGATGCCACCCAATTGATATTAGATAAATTCAATTCTATTTCCAACTCCATCGCGAGGTCTGAGGTTATTGAACGCCTATTTTTAAATTCAAGTTTCAATCCTAATGCGAGATCTGAGGTGCTCGAAGACCGACTTTCAAGTTCAGCTTCAAATTCAATTATTTCCTACTATAAAGTGCCGCCAGAACATCGAGGGCTTACCAAGCAGCGTAATTATGGTATAGAACGAGTACGAGAAGATATAGATATTGTTGCTTTTCTTGATGATGACACAGTCTTAGATCAACTTTATTTTGAAAATTTAAAAAAGGCATTTCTAGAATTGCCAGATGCCTCTGGAATAGGAGGAATTGCCACAAATGAAAACAGGTGGAAGAAAAAAGCTCAAAAAAAATATGATAAACATCACTACTACATTTTTGAAGATCATGTAATAAAAGAATCTACACGTAACGTGCTCCGTAATAAACTTCACCTTGGTTCTAATGAATTACCAGGAGTTTTACCTTCTTACTCTCATGGTCGTACCTTTTCTTATCCTATAACTGGAAAATATTACCCAGTAGATTTAATTGTAGGAATGAGTATGTCATTTAGAAAAAAAGTCGTCGATCAGATTAAGTTTTCAAAATTCTTTGAAGGTTACGGCCTTTATGAAGATGCAGACTTCTCTTTAAGAGCCTTGAGTTTTGGTCAGAATTATCTAGCAACAAATGTTCAACTAGAACACCATCACGATGCAGCGGGAAGACCTAATAAGTATAGATATGGTAAAATGGTAGTGCGCAATGGCTGGTACGTATGGCGTGTCAAACATCCTAACCCATCATTTAAAAACAAGATAAAATGGTATCAAATTACCATATTACTTACTACTATTAGATTTCTCAATATCTTTACTACTAATGAACGCAAAGAAGCATTTACAGAAGCTATAGGTAGAACTGTTGGCATCCTAAGTTTGCTTTTCAATAAACCTAAGTAATGAAGTTTTCAAAAGACATCAAAAGATATACAGATTACAGTGGTAAGTCTGCTTTAGTCATGTTGTTGACTCAGCAAGGATTATGGGCGCTACTACAGTATCGTTTCTTCAATTGGATTTATACTTCTTCATTACCTAAGATTCTCAAATGGCTTTTATTAGGTATAGGAGTCCTTAAATTAAAAGGTATTGAAGTATTGACAGGAATAACCATTCCATATAGCGCAACCATAGGAGAAGGTTTTTATATAGGTCATCATTCTGGTATTGTTATAAATGCACATGCAGTCATAGGTAAGAATTGTAATATTTCTCAAGGTGTCACCATAGGTGTGAGCGGTAGAGGCGAGCACCGTGGAGTTCCTACTATAGGTGACCATGTCTATATAGGAGCAAACGCTACCATCGCTGGTAAAATTACCATAGGTGATAAAGCGGTGATAGGTGCCAATAGTCTGGTAGTTAAAGATGTGGAAGGAGGAACAACAGTAGTAGGTGTTCCTGCCATTAAAGTAAGTGATAACGACTCAGCTGATTATATTTTATGAAGTTGCTTGTAATTTCAGACGCGCCCATTTTAAGTCATATTAGTAAAAAGGAAGCTTATGCGCCTTATGTGAAAGAAATGGATTTATGGTTGAGACATGCTGGCAAAGTATCTTTTGTTTGTCCTACTCGATATAAACGCACGCTTTTAACACAGCCTTTTCAAAACCAAGATTTTAAGGTGCTTCCTCTTAGAAGATTAGAATTTCACAATGTTATAGCGGCATTGATATCGTTAATCACAATTCCATATCAAACTATTGTTTTATGGAACGCCATGCGCAAAGCAGATCATATCCATCTAAGATGTCCAGGAAATTTGGCGTTGCTGGCGAGTATGGTTCAGGTCACGCTTCCGCGAAAGCGTAAATCTGTAAAATACGCAGGTAATTTCAGCCCTACGGCATCACAACCATTTTCATACCGCTGGCAGAAGAGGATTTTATCTAACACAACGTTATCTAAAAACATCGATTTGTTAGTCTATGGAGAGTGGCCTAACCAAAGTAGAAATGTCAAGCCATTTTTTACAGCAACCTATTCAGAAAAAGATCGCAAAGACTTCCAAAAAGAGTTCAACGAACCACTACAATTTATTTTTGTGGGAACACTTTCAGTAAATAAAAATCCGCAGTCGTTGATGGAACTTGTGACTGAATTAAATCATAAAGGCATTAGGGCACAAGCACATTTTTACGGCGATGGTCCTATGATGGAAGAGCTTAAAGTTCAGAGTTCAGAGTTCCAAGTGGAAGTTTCAAATGTCAGTTCGAGCGAAAGCCGAGAACAGTTTCAAAAAGATAAAACTTTTTATTTCTACGGTAATCAACCTAGTGATGTCGTCAAACGAGCCTATCAAAATGCACATTTCTCTTTTCTAGCTTCACAGAGTGAAGGCTGGCCAAAAGCTGTAGCAGAATCGATGTGGTATGGATGTATTCCTATCTCTACACCAGTGAGTTGTGTGCCATGGATGTTAGGTGTTTCTGGTCAAAATCAAATAGGGTCACGAGGAATTATCTTTAAATATGTGGATCAAATAACACGACTCATTAAAGAACTAGTTGATGAAAAAGAAAAAATGGCTACAATTTCACATAATGCACAACGATGGTCACATGAATACACACTGGAAAAATTTGAAACCGAAATAATTAAATTGCTTCAGTCATGAGAGTAATTCAAATCATAGATAGTCTCGATGCCGGTGGAGCAGAACGCATGGCAGTACAAATTGCAAACGAACTATACGCTGCTGGACACCAATCCCATTTATGCGCGACTAGAAAGGAAGGATTACTTAAAAAATCAATTCACGAATCTGTAGGTTATATTTTTTTAGAAAAAAAAGGTCGTATAGGGATTAAAGCCATGACTAAGTTGAAGACCTACATTGTAAAGAATAAGATTGAAATTATTCATGCTCATAGCACTTCATTTTTTACTGCGACGGTAATCAAATGGTGGTTGCCTTCTATCAAGTTAGTATGGCATGACCACTACGGTAATGCTGAAGAAGTTGAGAATCGCAAAGCTGGTACTTTAAAAAAATGTTCTCGTTTTTTCAATGGAATTATAAGCGTCAATGAACTATTGAAAGATTGGTCTATCCGTAATTTAAAACCTTCAAAAGTAGTTTATTTAAGAAATTTTGTATCTAATACTCTAAAACAACAATTGTTAAAACCGTTACCTGGTTCTACAGGTAAACGAATAGTACATTTAGCTAATTTGAGACCGCAAAAAGATCATATCACATTAATCCGAGCTTTTAAAGAAGTATATAAAAATTCGCCCGATTGGAATCTTTTACTGGTAGGATTAGATTTTCAAGATGATTATTCACGAGAAATAAAATTCAAAATAAAAGATTTAAAATTAGATGATCATATACATCTCTTAGGATCTCGAGAAGATACACCGGCAATTCTAGAAGCATGTGATATTGGAGTATTGTCTTCTAAGTCTGAAGGATTACCTGTGGCTTTGCTAGAATATGGTATGGCAGGATTACCAGTGGTCGCAACAGATGTAGGCGCTTGCAAAGAAGTTGTAAGTGACTATGGCGCTGTGGTTCCTGCACAAAATCCAGCGACGCTAACTCAAGCTATTCAAGAATTTATAGAAAATCCTGAAGAATCAAAATCAATGGCTCACTCTTTCCAACAACATGTAATGACTACCTTTGGAGCTGCTTTTTACATCGAGAAGTTAGAGACTTTTTATAGTTCCTTATAATGATTCAATTTGAGAAATTACCTTATCCGTTATTGATTGCTGGTCATATCATTTTGACCATATTCATGATTGCAGCACCATTTTTGATTCCGTTATTTTTTTATGCTTCGATTATTTATTTTGGACTTAGGGTGTTGATACAAAAAGATTCAGGTCAAGAAGCACTTTTAGCATGTGCTTATTTAGTGACTTTAGAGGTTTTCTTAAGGATGAACCAAGCCTTAATCTTTTATGAATTTATGAAATACCTAGTCATCGTTTTTATGATGATTGGGATTATTATGAGAGGTTTTTCATTAAAGTCCATTCCTTATGTTTTTTATCTTTTGTTATTAATACCTAGTATAATTGTAGCTGCTGGGAATATTCCGTTAGGAGAAAGTCTACGTAAAGCTGTTGCTTTTAATTTAAGTGGTCCAGTAACTTTAGGGATCACTGCAATTTACTGTTATCAAAGGTCAATAACCAGTACGAGATTAGATCAAATATTAAAATTTTGTGTGGGACCTATAGTTATGATAACTACCTATTTATTCTTAGTAACGCCAGATATTAGAGATGTAGTTACTAATACGGCCTCAAACTTTGCAACATCTGGAGGATATGGACCTAATCAAGTAGCTACAGTGCTAGGTATCGGTATGTTTATCACCTTTGTTCGTTTCTTACGTATTAAGAATTTAATGATTAATATTTCAGATATTGTTCTCTTTCTAGCCATGACTTATCGGGCTTGGGTGACTTTCTCTAGAGGTGGAGTTTATACTGCATTCTTAATGATTATAGCGGTAATAGGAACTTTATTCTTGTTAAAGCGTAGTGAGTTTAAGGTTTCATTTATTCCTAAGCTAGCCGTGATTGCTTTAGGTTTAATAATGGCTTGGGGTTTTACTTCATTAGTAACAAATGGATTGATAGATAAACGCTATGCAAATGAAGATGCTGCTGGTCGTGCTAAAGATGATTTGTCCACTGGACGTACTGAGCTTATATCAATTGAATTAGAAGCTTTTTTTGAAAACCCTATTGCAGGTATAGGTGCTGGACAGGTAAAGTATTATAGAGCAAAAAAAGATGGAATTATAGCTGCATCACATAATGAGACCAGTAGATTACTTTCAGAACATGGAGCTATTGGGATTTTCTCCTTGTTAGTTTTAATATTTACACCATTGTTTTTTAGACTTTTTCATCGAGGTAATATTTACTTCTATGCTTTTTTAATTTTTTGGATAGCAACAATTAATCATAGCGCGATGCGTATTGCAGCACCAGCATTTTTCTATGGAATGGCTTTATTATATGTTAGGTCTGTGAAAATTAAAAAGAAAATATCAACTGTAAATAGTACAGATAATGCCCTTCTTGCCTAATGAAAAACATTCTGTATATAGGGAATAAGTTAGCTGGTAAAGGACGCACTGCCACAACGATTGATATACTTGGGCCTTTGCTTCAAGAAGAAGGTTTTAAATTGAGGTATGCATCTTCTTTGCATAACGTGAGTGCACGTTTATTACACATGATGCGCATTACGTTTTTGAGTAGAAATTGGGCTCACTTTGTACTCATAGATACATATAGTACACGTAATTTTTGGTATGCTATAACCGTTGCTCGTTTGTGTAAATCTTTGAGAATGAATTATATTCCTATACTTCACGGAGGTAATTTACCAGAGCGATTGATAAAAAACCCTAAAGCTTTAAATATATTTATTAAAAATGCCCATGTCGTGGTAAGCCCTAGTGATTATTTGATAGACGCTTTCGCGAAAGCGAACTTCAATCATATCATTAAAATTCCCAATCATATAGATTTAAAAAAATATCCTTTTAAGTTACGCTCTGAGATACAACCGAGATTATTATGGGTAAGATCTTTTGCAGATATTTATAATCCAGAAATGGCTCTTGACGTACTCGAGCTGATCTCTGAAAAATATCCAGATTCTCATTTATGCATGGTTGGACCGGATAAGGATGGATCAATGAAGAAATGTATTTCAATAGCAGCTCAAAAGAATTTATCGATAGAGTTTACAGGTTTGCTTGATAAAGAAGATTGGATATCAATGAGTAAAAACTATGATCTATTCATCAATACCTCAAATTTTGATAATTTACCCGTCAGTGTTATAGAAGCTATGGCTTTAGGATTACCTGTAATATCGACAGATGTAGGCGGTATTCCATTCTTAATAAAACATGGTGAAAATGGAATTCTAACGCCACCTTTTAAAGCCGTTGGAATGGCTGACCATATTTATGAGTTGTTAGAGAATAATGAGTTAGTAATACGTATCGCTCAAAATGCCAAGGCAACTGCCGAAGATTTTAATTGGGATAAAGTTAAATACTTATGGCTTCAATTATTTGAAGGGTAATCTTATCTTTAGAGCCCCAATTTGAACAATGTCCCAACCAGGTTCTATACATTTTGAAATTTCTGAACGTAAGGTATTGCTGCGTATTATAGATATAGCGGTCGTTTTAGGTGCGCTTCATCTTATAGGTACAGTGTTTAATTTTGATTATTTCAAAATTAATGAGGAACATTGGTTATGGATTATCATATTGGGTGGATATCTATTGTTTTTTGCAACGGTATTTGAACTGTATCATTTACAACGTGCTAGTCGTATTACCTCTACTTTAAGAGGTGTGGTTTTTACCAGTTCGATGACCTCTTTAGTCTATCTATTGACACCTTTTTTAACTCCTTCTTTACCAGAAAATAGATTGCAGATTTTATATTTTTATCTAGCAATTACTTTATCACTATTGATATGGCGAGCTTTATATATCAAACTATTTTCTAGTTCTAGATTTTATAAGAATATTTTAATTATCGCTGATGCCAGTGATGCCGCTCAAGTGGCAGAAACATTACAAGAGGCTGATCCTAATTATAAAATTGCTGGTTATATCAATACAGATAGAGAACTTGAAATAGGTCATGATGATCGTATTAGTATCCTGACAATACAACAGGCCAAAGATCGATTAGAAGGACAAGAAGTGAGCGAGATTGTAATTGCATCTTCTAATGTTGAAGGAATTACACCAGAACTTTATGAATGGCTTATCGAGTTAGTAGAAAATGGTTTCTCAGTTAGAGAATATACTCAGATCTATGAAGAAATTACTGATCGTGTACCAGTACAGTATGTAGGTAAAGATTTTTATAAATATTTTCCATTTGCACGTAGTAATCAAAACAAACTTTACATAGTATATCATCGATTGTTTGATCTTTTATGTTCCATACTTGGAATAACATTAGGTGTCGTATTAATACCTTTTATATTAATTGGGAATATCATAGGTAATAGAGGATCATTATTCTACAAGCAAGAGCGTGTTGGAAAGAACCGTAAGACTTTTCAGATTTATAAATTCAGAACAATGGTTGAAAATGCTGAGGTTGATGGAGCTCAATTTGCCACTAAAAACGATAGTAGGATTACATCATTTGGTAGGTTTTTAAGAAAATCACGTCTTGATGAATTTCCTCAATTCTATAATATTATTAAAGGTGAGATGAGTATTATAGGACCAAGACCAGAAAGACCTGTATTTGTAAAACAACTTTCTGAAAAATTCCTTTTTATGAAACAAGGCATGTTGTGAAACCTGGATTAACAGGTTGGGCTCAAGTTAAAACTAAATATGGAGAATCTGAATCAGATAGTTTAAGGAAGTTACAGTATGATCTTTTTTATATTAAACACCGCAGTCTATTCTTAGATGTAAGAATCATTGTCAAAACCTTAAGTACGATTATTTTCTTTAAAGGTCAATAAGTAGTTTATATCACAACTAGAGATAAGATTTGCTAACTTAAATTCTGCTTAGTATCATTCCTTATCTTTAAAGAATCACATCATTTAATTAAGATCTTTTTTTACGACGTCTTGTATGGCCAAATAAAAATGTAAATAGCGCCATGAATATTGCTATTCGTGCTATGTAATCACCATGCTTTACATAAAAGGTGACGTCATTACGTTTTCTAATGGTTCCCTTAATTACACCTTGTTTATCATATTCTAATGATTGAGTGATATTGCCATAATGGTCTATAATTGCACTGATACCAGTGTTAGCACTTCTTGCGATCCATCTTCTGGATTCTATGGCACGTAGTTTAGCCAGACTCAAATGTTGTTGATGGCCTTGTGTATTTCCCCACCAAGCATCATTAGTTATTATGGCAAAAAACTCAGCGCCATTGCCAATGTAATCGGTGACATACTCTCCATAAACTGACTCATAACAAATTATGGGCGCAACTTTAATATCATTTGAAGACTTGAAAACACTACGGTCTTCTTGGGTAGTCTTGGTGGCCACAGTACCTCCTAAATCAATCATAGCATCGCCTAAAATAGGCTTAAGAATATTCTTGTATGGAAAGTTTTCTATACCTACCACTAGCTTAGATTTATGGTATAAGTCTATTGCACCCTTTTGATTAAAAAACATGGCGCTATTATAGTCATTATAATATGTAACGCCATCACTTGCTAGGTTAGTTTGCCTTGTGGCTTGATCTGGATTTTTAAATACATCTACCAGAGAAATTCCACCTAAATAGTTTAAATTAGGATATGATGCATAGCTACCTCTTAAACCTTGTAAAGTAGGATGATAATTGACTTGACTTATTCTTATATTGTCTGCAAACACAGTTTCTGGTGCAATAACAAATTCGGTGGTTTGGGTTAGTTTAGGAACTGTAAGATTTGAAATAAGACGAGCTATTTGCTCATTACCCATTGAATACTTCTCTTCATAAGGGTCTATGTTGGGTTGTACAATAACTATCTCAGTGCCAGGGTTTTTATCTACTTCAAAATAATTAAGGAAAATAATTTGAGATATACCTATGGGAATGAATACCATTAAAGCAAGAGTCACTGATTTTTTAAGGATAGTTTTTATAGTAAAACCTTTTTTAATCAAACTGGAAACTCCATAAAAAAGAACAACGTTCAATGACCATATCCACAACGTACCACCAAAAGTACCTGTGTATTCATACCATTGAATCCAACCTGTATATTCACTAAAACCATTCCCTAAATTGAGCCATGGCCATGAAAAATCCCAATGCAGGTGTAAATATTCAAAGCTTATCCATGAGCAAACTAAAAATGTAAATGCAGCACCTTGAGAAACCTTACTAGCAAACTTATGATAGCACAAAAATACCAGAGCCATTAATAAACTATTCACTAAAACGGCAAACCACATTCCGAATCCTGTAGCTAGATATAACCACCAGGTTGTAGCAATATTCCATATAAAGAAACTGAGATAGGATAGTCCTAGAATTCGCCATCCTTTCAATTTTAAATCAGATTTTCTAATACGACGTTCTGCAAACAGTAATGGTACAAATGCACCTAATAACAGCAAAGGAACCCCATAGGTAGGCCATCCTAACCATAGTAAAATACCGGATAACAAAGCGAGAAGAATACTGGAATACTTCATAAGAAAACGATGCTGCTAAGTTATCAAACTTATCTAGAAAAAGTAGAGAGATCTACCTTTAAAGAAAAAATATTGGAATAAAGCGCCTCGCTAGAATCGCCTATATCTGTCAGTGCGTAATCTACCGCAATGCCTTTGTACTTAAAGCCTATTCCTATATTAGGTTGAAAGTTCACATTATCACTTCCATCGAGTTGTTGCACGTTTTGAAAATTACCGACTCCAGCTCTCACAAAAACTAAATCTGTAAATCCATACTGCAAGCCTAATGCTGGTGTTGCACTTACGGCACTACTGGATATGATATCATTAGTTTGTATAAAGCGCATATTTAAATCAACTTCGGCAGTTAGAATATGGTCGTAGTGAAATGTGAAAGTACGAGCAACACCTATCTGTAATTTAGGTAATGTTATTTCTGTTGTTTCTGGTAAATCTTGATTTTGATTTTCCACGGCTCCTTGTACTTCGGCATATTTTTCTTCATCGATGGTCCAGGTATTATAGGTTGTTGTAATGTCTCTAGCCATAAAACCTAGTTCCCAGTCACCACGTTTAAATTGTGCGCCTACATCAAAGCCAAAACCCCATGCATTTGCAAATTCTCCTATAACTCGTCGTATGACTTTCACATTACCTCCATAACTAAAACCGTCTAATTGTGATTCTCTTGCATAAGAAAATGTGAATGCCCAATCTGCAGTTGAGAATGTAGAAATACGATCATAATTAATATTTCCTTGTTGATCTATTAATTGTGTCGTATTAAGAATATCATCGACTGAAAAACGAATTACTGAAAACCCAAAGGCACTAAAATCATCAATAGGCATTGCAAAAGCACCATAATTGTACTGTGCAATGTTTGCAAAATAGTTGGCATGCATCACACTAATCTCTTGTTCTTGAACTCGCATTAGCCCGGCAGGATTCCAGTAACCAGCATTTACATCTTTTGTGCTAGCAACCACTGCATTGCTCATACCTAATGCAGCTGCATCCACTCCTATATTTAAGAATTCGTTGGAGTAGGCTCTAGAGGTTTGTGAATACGCTTTCGCTAAAGCGAGAACACAACACAATACAATAATAAAATTAGCTTTTCTGGTCATATATAATCGAGCTGCAAATATCTAGGTTTCTCACTAAATAACTAGCAAAAGCCGAGGATATTGCATATCTAGTTGAAACTAGTAGAATATAAATCTGCATATTTGTAACATGAAGAAATGGATTCCCAATTTAATAACGATGTTGAACCTATTGTCTGGTTGCATCGCTGCGGTATATGCTTTTAAAGATGAATTGATTCTTGCCGGTGTTTTTGTGGCGCTGGGCATATTTTTTGACTTCTTTGACGGTCTTGCAGCTAGATTATTAAATGTTTCTAGCGAGCTAGGTACACAGTTAGATTCACTTGCAGATATGGTGACTAGTGGAGTAGTTCCTGGAATTGTAATGTGTCAGTTGCTTGCAGATGCTACAGGTCACTCATCTACCTTGTTTGCTATGGATGGTGATCTGGGATGGAGTAGTGCGACTAGTTTATTTAAAGAAATGACTTTTTTGGGATTCTTAATTACTGCCGCCAGTGGTTATCGACTTGCAAAGTTTAACATCGATACCAGACAGACAGATTCTTTTATAGGTGTTCCTACACCAGCAAACGCTATTTTAATTATTTCGCTAGGTATCATAGCTCAGATGACAACGAGTGATTTGATTTATAACATATTGAATAACCCTTATGCTTTAATAGGTATAACACTATTAAGTTGCTATTTATTAAATGCCGAGCTACCGTTGTTTGCCTTAAAGTTTAAAAGCTTCGGTTGGAAAGGCAACGAGATACGCTGGATTTTTATCGCTATTTGTATAGCTATGATCGTGTTTCTCAAAATATATGCGGTACCGTGTATTATTGTACTTTACATTTTAATGAGTGTGTTCAATAATTTAAAAAACGCAAAGTCCTAACGTGTTTTACTAGTCTGTAAAAAGTTTCTTCTTGCGCAGTTCAAAATTTTGACCTAGATATACTCGTCTTACTACTTCATCTTCAGCAAGTTCTTCTGGGCTACCATGTTTAAGAATATTACCTTCAAACATTAGGTATGTACGGTCTGTTATGGCAAGTGTTTCTTGAACATTATGGTCAGTGATAAGAATGCCTATATTCTTTTTAGTTAACTGCGCGACAATACGTTGAATGTCTTCAACGGCCACTGGATCTACACCTGCAAATGGCTCATCTAGTAATATAAAAGTAGGATTAGTTGCTAGTGCGCGTGCAATTTCAGTACGGCGACGTTCTCCACCACTTAACAAATCACCATTACGATTGCGTCTATCTTCTAGACTAAATTCTTCTAGTAGCATTTCACAACGTTCTTTCTGTTCTTTTTTAGAAAGGTTAGTAAGTTGCAATACACCTAGTATATTTTGCTCTACAGTCAGTTTTCTAAAAATAGAAGCCTCTTGTGCTAGATAACCTATACCATTTTGTGCACGTTTGTACATAGGATATTGGGTGATTTTTTTATCGTCTAGCCATACATCACCACCTGTAGGTTTTACTAGTCCTACAGTCATGTAGAATGAGGTTGTTTTACCAGCACCGTTAGGTCCTAGTAGTCCTACGATTTCACCTTGGTTGACTTCAAAAGAAACACCTTTAACGACTGGTCTACCTTTATAGGACTTCTGTAAATTGTCTGCTCTTAGTTGTTGCATAAAACAAAGATACTTTTTATAATTCTGAATTTAGAATTTCTTAGATTGCACTATTATTAAAAACTAAGTTAAGAGAATTTAGTCTGTCATAAATTGGTTTAAAATATCCTTCTATGATTCTATGCTCTCAACTCATAACTCTTAATTCATAAAATGGCTTTCCCTAGATTTCTTATGGGCGATAACGCTCACCATCCCGAAGATATTTTTGTAGTCCATCTCGATTATCCTCGATTTGTAATTAATTTAAAAGATGATACACTAGAATTTCTTGAAGATATTGAAAAGAAAGATAAAGAAGAACTGGAAGAAGAGACTAAAAACCTTATAGAAGAGGCCAGCCGTTTTTATGACGAGCAGTGTGCTTTATATGATCAAGAGTAATGGAAGATCTCATACAGCTAGACTGGGACATGATGCTTTTCCTCAATGATTGGGGAAATGATACTGTTGATTTAATATTTAACATCATTACTTATAAGTTCTATGCCATTCCTCTATACTTATATCTTCTTTATATATTGTATAAAAAACTCCCTAAACGTGAATTAATTATTGCGCTTATAACCATAGCAATTCTAGTCGCAGTAAGTGATCAAGTAGCGATGCTTTTCAAAAACACATTAGTCCAGCGATTAAGACCTTTTAGAGAACCTGCATTAGATGGTTTAATTTCTAAGGTAGGTAAAAGTGGAGGAACCTTTGGTTTTTATAGCGGTCATGCTAGTAATGCTATGGCACTTGCTGTGTTTATGTGGCAAATGCTTAAAAAATCACATAAAACCATAGGAGTCTTACTTTTTATATGGGCTGTTCTAGTGGCTTATAGTCGTGTTTATCTTGGAGTACATTATCCTGGAGATGTTTTGATGGGTATGTTTATGGGGACTGTTATAGGGTGGCTATGTTATCGATTATACGCTTTCGCGAAAGCGAAATATACACCAGCTTCTTCTTCTTGATAAACTCTATCCAATGAAAAAAGATTTTACCTTTGAGGTAGCAACTTTATGGAAGAAAGGGCAGTTTGAAAATCCTAAAACTCATATTTCTCAAATCGCAGGAAAAAAAGATATGATAATATCTGCCGCTCGAGAGTTTAAAGGAGATGAGTGTCATTATAATCCCGAAGACTTTTTATTAAACGCGCTCTCTTCTTGCCATATGATGTCCTATTTCTATGTGTGCCAGCAGTATGGGATAGAGATTTTGGAATATAGTGATAAGGTGACAGGTACATTATTATTAAATGATAATGCTAGTGGTGCTTTTCAAAAAATTGTCCTTCAGCCCAAAGTAATAATTTTGGATGTTGATCAAGTAACATTAGCTACCAGTTTGCATAATCAAGCGCACCAGTTATGTTTTATAGCAAATTCTGTCAAGTTTGAAGTTGAAATAAAGCCGATTATAGAAACTCGTTAACATTTTTTTAAGAGCTCATTAAACTTTTAGATTTTTTAATAGTCTAAGTTTTAAATTAATAAACAGTGCTTTAAATGAAAGCGCATAACTCTTAAATGTATGAATCAATCAAAAATTAAATTACTCCTTACTTATATAGGAATTGCGGTAATGTGTACCGCAGGAGTTTACTCTTGTACGTCTAGCGATGACGATAATGGTAATGATACTGATGACGGAAGCGGTAATGGTACGACAGAGTTACACGCAGCTTTTGCAGAGTTTGATACCAGTAATGTCACTATTATGATGAGTGGCACATCTTCTGTAAATATAGAGACTAATGGTATGCCTAACCATACATCACCTTACTGGTCTAGTACAAACGTACGTTCTATAACAGGTCCTAATGGTAACGTGGTAGTAACTGGTCCTGCAGCTACTGATCATCCATTATATGTAGATCCAGTTGTTACAAGTGGAGATCAAATGGCACCAGGAAACATAGACGATTTTAATGGTTCATTTTCTTTAACTGTTCCATCTAGTCCAACGCTAGCCAGCAATTCATCAGCTACCGGATTAGGAGCTATAGGTATTGCAATTAGTGGTTCAGTTATTTATAATGATGAAGAAGGACCTAACGTACCGCTGGATAGTGCTGTAGGATCTTTAGATTATACGGCGGCACACACAGGACCACAAAGTTATCATTATCACTTAGAACCTAAAGCTTTCTCTGATGATGATGATGCATTAGTTGGTATTATCAGTGATGGTTTCTTTATTTATGGTAGAAAATGTGCTTCTACAGGAACATATCCTACTGATCTAGACGCATCTGGTGGTCATACTTCTATTACACAGCACACGACAACTGCAGAGTATCATTACCATATACAAAATACGGTTTACTTAAATCAATATTATATCATATTCCCTGGCGATTATCAAGGCACACCTAATAACATACAGTAGTATATTAATCTTATTACTTTTAATGGGCTGTAAAACAGATCCAAATCATGTTGTATTAACGACTGAAAAGTTAGAGATTGATATAGCTCAATTAGATTTAAGACCTAATGAAGGGCTCATGTATTATAACGATGAGCCTTTTACAGGTTTTTCTATAACAAGTTATCCTAATGGTATAGTTGCACAAAGGATTCAATATCTTAATGGATTACGTCATGGATTATATGAAAAGTGGTTTGTTGATGGTACTTTGAGTTTTCAATCCCAGTATGAGAATGGATTACAACATGGAGCGTCTATATCTTGGTGGAAAAATGGTCACAAACGTTCTCAAAGTAATTTTGAGAATGGTATAGCTCAAGGTGCTCAATTTCAATGGTATACTAATGGATCTATTTTTAAAGAAATACAATTGATTGATGGACGTGAGCAAGGCATGCAAAAATCTTACCGACAGAATGGTAAATTATATAATAATTATGAAGCTAAAAATGGCAGAATCTTCGGACTCAAAAAGGCAACACTTTGCTTCTCTCTCGAGAATCAAGAGATCGTTACTGATACTTTGTAATATTATTTTAATTATCAGTTGTGGCTCAAAAGAACAAAATACTAATACTGTAGTAGACCAGGTAGAAAGTAGAGTAGAGGAATTGCCCTATTATAATGAGGCTAATTTTACACCACGTTGGTTCTCAAAAGACAGTGACTCGCTTAAGGACTTTCATAGTATACCTGATTTTTCTTTTATCAATCAAGAAGGTGATATTATCACACAAGATTACTACAAGGATAAAATATATATCACTGATTTCTTTTTTACTGTGTGTCCTGGTATATGTCCAGCAATGACCAAAAATATGAGTCGCCTTCAAAGTGAATTTTTAAATGATAGTGAAGTATTATTACTATCACATTCAGTGACACCAGATTATGATACACCTGCTGTTTTAAAAGATTATGCTCAACGCATGGGTGTCAACGCTGCAAAATGGAATCTAGTTACTGGTGATAAAGAGCTTATTTATAATCTAGGTAGAAATCATTATTTTGTGGAAGAAGATCTAGGAACAACTAAAAATGTTAATGATTTTCTACATACTGAAAACTTCATTCTAATAGATAAAAATAAACGTATTCGTGGAATATATAATGGATTAAATAAAGCCTCAGTAAATCAACTAATAGCAGATGTGAAGACCTTACAAGCTGATTAAGAGGTTTCTAATTCAAAACTTCAAATGACAATTTCAAACCTGAAATTATCATACTAGTTCCTATTATGGCAATGATTAATCCCATTAATTTTCCAATTACTGAAATGACATTGTCACCTATCTTTTTTGCAATAACATCACTTAATGAAAACGCGATGTAATTGAGCAAGCACATTAAGGCAAATACTACTATAATCACAGCAATACTCATGTATGATGAGGTGTTTGCTACAAAGTTAGTTGCCGTTACAATAGTACCAGGACCCGCCAAAATAGGTATTGCTAGTGGTGAAATAGCAATGTTTTCATCATAATTAACGGTTTTAAGTCTCTTAATATTGGACTTTTTTGACTGTAACATTTCAAAACCTACAAAGAATATTAAAATTCCACCTGCGATTTTAAATGCTGGGATAGTAATACCAAAAAGCTCAAAAATATAATTTCCTAACAGCACAAATGTGGTCACGATTATAAAAGCTACAATAACGGCTTTTAAATTTATTCTTTGCTTTGTTTCTTTATCTGCACCATCAGTTAAGGTTAAAAAGATAGGCATATTAGAAATAGGATTCATAATAGCAAAAAAGCCAGTGAATACAGTAAAGGCAAAGGTTAATAGATCTTCCATTAATATTTTTAATGTGTCAGTATACAACGTGTTAGGACAGTTAACAGATGATTAGCTGCCTTATTTTAATCATGCAATAATAAACAAAATACAGGTCTATGCTTGTGGACAGTTCAAGCATTGAATGATTTTTATATCATAAAAAGATTTAATAAAACTTCAAAGCAGTTGCTGTCATGTGTTTAGGTATATCAAACGCATCTACCAGATACTGGCTCTCATTCTTTAATTCTTTACACAATTTTTGAACGAGCTTGTTAATGGCGAGTGATTTTGAGCCTGAGATATAATCATGTTCTAGATACCAGCCTTTATTTTCTTCTATACGATGCAATGCATAAAGGTTTTTTAATGAGGTAAGTATATCTTTTACGCTTTTGTTTTCCTGTTCTTCAATCTTTGCGATAAATCTTTCTAAAACAATACGGTCAATATAAGCGCTTGCCATATCTATTAAGTGCACTTGAGTGTCTAGAAAAGCGTCATAGCTATCCACACCATTTTTAATTTTCTTATTTAATCTCATTGCTAGTGAACGTAGAGAGTATTCCTCGCGATAAGTAAAAGCACTGAGTTGAAAATCATTTTCTAATAAATGATCTTCTGATGTGTCTCTAGTTACTAGTGGATTCAATTCACTCAAATTTGTGGAGGCTATATTTGAAATGTATTTTAAAGTGTCCCACCAGTCCATACGACCAAATTGCTTTTTGAAATAGGTCAAACGACTTTTGGCGGTAAGTTGTAACAATACCGTATTGTCTCCTTCAAATGTGGTAAAAATGTCAGTATCTGCTTTTAATCGATCAAAGTACATCTCGCTTAAATATCCTTTTCCTCCACAAGCTTCTCGACAAGTTTGAATCGTTTCAGTAGCATTCCATGTGCTTAACGACTTCAATCCAGCGGCTAGAGCTTCCATTTGTTGAGCGTCGTGATTTAAATCACTAGTGTATTCTCTCAATAAGTGCTCATGCGCGATGTCATATGCATAAGCATTTGCTATAAGTGGCATTAACTTTTTTTGATGTGTTGGGTAATCCATTATTGATTGCTCCTCTTTCCCTGGTGGACCAAACTGTTTGCGATCTAAGGCAAAATAAACAGCCATATTTAAAGCTTTCTTGGAAGCAGTATTTCCAGCAATAGGGACACAAAGCCTTCCACCAACTAAGGTTCCTAACATAGTAAAGAAACGTCTGGACGAGCTACTTATAGGACTGGTGTATTGTCCTTCTTCATCTACATCACCAAATTTGTTGAGTAAATTTTCTTTTGGGATTGTAACCTTATCAAAATGTAATGTCCCATTATCTACACCATTAAGCCCCATTTTATGACCATTATCGCCTATCGTAATTCCAGGCATAGTTTCACCTTGTTTATTTCTAATGGGAACTAAAAAAGCATGTATTCCATATTCTTCCTCATCCACGATAAGCTGTGCAAAAACAGTTGCCATTTGAGCATGCATAGCAGCGTTACCTATATATGTTTTTCTATCATTTTGTGTTGGTGTATGAATAATAAATGATTGATCATCTGGTTGGTAAGTAGCCGTAGTTTGTAAAGCTTTTACATTGCTGCCATGGTGCATTTCTGTCATTGCAAAACAGCCAGGTAAAGCCATCGTACCTATGTCTATTAAATACTTATCGTGATGATAATTAGTACCTAAAGATTCTACACTACCACCGAACAACCCAAAATGTACACCGAATTTTATTGTTAGACTCAAATCATATTTTGCTATTTCTTCAAATACAGAAGCATATTGCACCATGGAATCAGATCCTCCATAAGCAGATGGATAAGCAAGTTTACCTAGTCCAGCATCAGCAAGTTCTTGAGTCCATTGCAATACTTTTTCTCTTCTGGTAAATAAATCATCGTTGTGACTTTCAATCTCTACCTTATGTGGATCTAGAATACTTTGTACTTTATTCTTTATGTCGGTATTTCCATGTTGTAGTAAAGTCTTTAAAGCCTTGGAATATGGGGCTTCAGACCTTTTTAAATTAGAATCTACCTTAAATAATGCAGGATTAAAATCATCTATAAATCGTATAGCTTCATGACTTGAAACACCTAGGTAATTTTCAATTTGCTGTAACGACTGTTTTGTCTTTTCATTTGCCCATTCTTCTAGGTTTGGTTTTTTAGCCAGTACCGTTCCTAGAGAATATAAATCTTGTTTTTCACTTAAGTCCAGCACATCAGCATGCTGTTTTATATACTTTTTCCAATAAACTAATTCTCTTGCAGATGGTGGATGACTAGGGTCTAGCCACTTTGAAATCAGTTGTTTTGTTGCGTCAGTGATGGTGTTGTTATCATCAATCTGATTTTTTATATAATCGATTTCATGTTTTTCTAATATACCATCAGCCCATGCGATATACAATAAAGGTAGAAATGGTAAAAGAGAATCTTGAATGTTAATGGAAGTTTTCATGTTACTTAATTTGTAAATCGCTTGTTTAACTGGTAGTAAGATACTTTGCTATTCTATATTATTAGCCTTATAAAATCTTAAAACTATTAGTAGATTTTAAATAGCATCGTATCGATCCTTTCCGACTCTCGGCGATGCTAAGAGCCACCTTTCCCATCTCAGAAATTTGCCTTAACAAATTATCAGGGATCAAGGAAAGGAGTTTTAATAAACAGAGATTTAAATAAACTCCTCGCCTTAGATCCTGCATCCGACGAGCTTTTTCAGCGAGAGGAATGCATAGGTGGGATTTCGCAGAAATCTCGGAGTGGTTGAAAGATGCTAGTTTTGACAAAAACCCCTAATCCATTCTCAATAGCTCATCCACCGTATTTGCCGTGACACTGTGGTAGTTGCCTCTTGCGGTTTTATAAATTTCTTTGGCTTCTTCTATTCGTTCCGCTTTCGCGAAAGCGGAAAATAAAGTAGTTACATACCAGCGACGTCCTACCGTATTTAAAAACTCAGCGATTTTTGTGTCGACATTGTTGTCATGGTAATTGTTCAAAATAGATTGCTCATACCAAACCATGGTGATGTAAGAATTGGTTGAATTGGTAAAGTCAAAGATGTTATCCAATTGTTGCATTTGCGCAGCAGAAATGTCGGTTGGAAAATTACGAATGAAGTGCACCCATTCTTGTGGTGTCCAGTTTGCTGTTGCAGCCACATCGATCTCGTTAGTGGCAATAAAGTCATTCAATGTTTTTTCTACGTTTGTGAAAGCGTCCGATTGAATAACGGCAGCGTTATCAGGAATTCCAGGCTGGTAAATCCATTCCTCAGTATTGAACGTGATGTTGTTTTTCTCTAGCAAATTCTCGTTGAGGTAAGTGATAAAATCTTCAGTGTTTGTGGTAGAAAAGGCATTCTTTTTAAAATAGGATTTTAAGAATGTATCCATGTTGTCACGTCCTACTTTTTCTTCTAAAGTTCTTAAAAATAAATAGCCTTTATCATAAGCGATGCTGTTCATTCCATCATCTGGATTACGACCTTTTAGATCCAGTTTTAGTTTGGTGTCATTAGGAGTTTCTTTCATTCCTTCTATTTCATCTTCAAGATCTTGTCTACCTATTAAGGCGAGCATATTAGCACGGTCTTTTCCGTATAATGCTTCCATAATGCGGATTTCAAAATAAACGGTAAAACCTTCATTAAGCCAGAAATCATTCCATGTTGCATTGGTCACCAAATTACCAGACCAAGAATGAGCCAACTCATGTGCCACAAGAGATGTCAAACTCTTATCGCCTGCAATAACCGTAGGAGTTGCAAAGGTCAATCGCGGATTCTCCATTCCACCGAAAGGAAAACTAGGTGGCAACACAATCACATCAAACTGTTCCCAGTCGTAATCTCCATATAGATTCTCTGCTGCAACAACCATTTTTTCCATATCTGAGAATTCTTCATGGACTTTTGCAAGCATGGACTTCTCGGCATAAACACCAGTACGTTCACTTATCTCTTTGTATTCTATATCTCCTACAGCAAGAGCAATTAGATAAGCCGGAATAGGCTGTACCATTTTGAAATTGTAAACACCATTTTTATTCTTTTCCTTAGGATTCTCCGCACTCATTACAGCCATCAATTCTTGAGGAACTTTTACAGTCGCATCATAAGTAATACGTATTTGCGGACTATCCTGAATAGGAATCCATGTGCGTGTCAATATAGCCTGACCTTGTGTAAATAAAAACGGATGGGCCTTGTCTGCCGTTTGTTGAGCAGTGAGCCATTGTAAGGCTTCTGTTTTTGCCGTGGTAGAGTAGGTGATGGCTATTTGCTTAGTGTCATCTTTAATTTGAATAGTCAAAGGTTGCCCTAATGATTCATCAAATTCACCCAACTCAAATTCAGTTGTTTCGCCATTTTGAGTAACTCGTTCAATTTCTAAAAATTTACTGTCTAGAATAATTGTTTTTGAGCCATTATTCTTAATATCATAAGTTGCGGTACCGCTTATCAATTGGCTTTCAAAATCTACATTGATGTCCAAATCTAGGTGTTTTATTATCGCATCATTAGGTTGTGCGTAGGAATGTGGTTCTTCTGTGTAGGGTTTAGAAGCTATTTCAGATTCAGTTTGTTTTTTTTCTTGGCAACTTGTTAAGATGATGACTATCGCTAGAAAAAGGAAAGCACTTTTTTTCATGTGTGGGATTTTGATAGTGCTAAGATAAGATTCTGTTGTTTGAAAAAAGTAATGTCGCATTAACAACGCTAAGTTTGTGGGCACGCGTTGTAAACGCTCGCTATTCTGGGTTTGAGAATGATTATAGAGTTACTTAATTACTATGAAAACCTATTGAAATTAAATTTAATTTTTCTTCTTTGTTTTCTTCTTTGTTTTCTTCTTTGTTTTCTTCTTTTCAAGCATAAAACTTTTGGAGTTACTTATAAAACCACTAAGGATAGACCCAATTAGGAAAAAAATAAAGACTTGACAAATTTGGATTGTTTGAGGTAAAAATGAAACAGGTTTTATATTGCTTAAAATAAATCCAGTAAAAGAATCTATCCAAACATCTCTATAGCTTACATAGGATATCGGATTCTTTCTGTATTCAATAAGGTTCTTTCTTCTTTCGAGCTTGTCGTTTATTGACGTTTTAATATTGTCTCTAACTACATTTAGTGTGGCTAGTTTATCATTAGAGTATTTGGAATATATTCTTAATGGAGTTTTTAATGGACGTGGTATTCCGCCACCACCTAATGACGATCTTAATCGTTCTGCTTTAGGTATTTCTAATTTAAATTTATCTATATAAATTAGTGTGTCTGTTTCATTATATAAAATAGAAGTGTCTAGTAAAATCGGTTCTTCAGTTTTGAGTAATGTCTCCAGTACTTCAAAATCATCAACCAGTTTTATTTCTTCATCGATTATCCTAGTTTGATACTCTAAAAAATCAGCATTATATGAATAGTTTTTTTATCTAATTCAAACAATACTAAATGGGTAATTGGAAAAAAAACTGTTATCAAACTTATTAAAAAAAGGATCTTGAATGAATTTCTGTATTTATTTTTATAACACTGGTAAGTAATTATGTAAACAGCAAGAAGAGTAATAAAAAATATAATCATGATGATTATTGAATTGCTACTTTGAACAAGAAATGGTAACATTAGCATAATGGCTATGTACATTACAACCATTGAGTCTTCTGTTATAAACTTTTTCATCTTCTTTTGCATAAATAAAGTAGTATATTTTCCATAATGAAAGCACGTTTTTCCTAAACAATCACAACCCCAACAATTCCCCAGCCGCGTCAAAAGGACTTTTCTTTTTACTTAAAACTTCCTGTTCTAGTACAGCGAGTTTTGCAATCACTTCTGGTCGGTTATAGAAATTAGTTTTGATAGCGTCTTCTATGGTCTGATGGAACCAGTACAATTCTTGTGCGTTGCGTTTATTGGTAAAGCTTTGGTTATCGGTAGCGTGTGTTTTATAGTTGTCAATTTCTTCTATGACTTCTGTAATTCCTACACCATTTAATCCACTACAAGTCAGTACTTGTGTAGGCCAGCCGTGGTCTTTTTGTGGCATGAGGTGAACAGCGTTTTTGAATTCGCGTCTTGCGTGCTTTGCGGCGGTTTGATTCTCGCCATCGGCTTTATTGATGATGATGGCATCAGCCATTTCCATAATGCCGCGTTTTATGCCTTGTAAATCGTCGCCAGCGCCAGCGAGTTTGAGTAATAAGAAAAAGTCGGTCATGGAATGGACTGCGGTCTCGCTCTGTCCTACGCCTACGGTTTCTACAATGATAAAATCATATCCTGCGGCCTCACATAAAATAATCGCCTCGCGTGTTTTGCGTGCCACGCCGCCTAATGTTGTTCCTGCTGGGCTAGGTCTTATGAAGGCTCGGTCGCTTTTGACCAATTCTTCCATGCGTGTTTTGTCACCCAAAATACTGCCTCGTGAGATATTGCTCGATGGATCTATGGCAAGTACGGCGACTTTTTTACCGCGTTCTATGAGTTGTCTTCCCAGCGATTCTATAAAGGTAGATTTTCCCACACCTGGTACACCAGTAATTCCTAATCTAAAGGATTTTCCAGACTCTGTTAAGGCTTGTTTTATAATCGCTTTCGCGAAAGCGGAATCACCACTAGCGGTACTTTCTACCAGAGTTATCGCACGACTTAACGCACTTACCTGACCAGCAAGTAAGTCCTTAAAAAGTGAATCGACATCAACAGTTCCTTTCTTACGTCGTGCTCGAGGATTTATATGTGAATTAGTGACCAATTATGCTTTTTGTGTGTGTTTTATTGCAAGAGTACCACCTATGTAGGCCATTGGGATATATGCCAGTGCGATATCCATAATGGTGAACCATATAGGACCTGGCAGCATCATATTTACAGCGATACCACCGATGAGAAAAAAGACACCTATTCCCATCGCAAATTTCATTTTGTGAGTAGCAGCAAGACGCGCTGCTATGTAAGCACCTACCAAGGTACCTAAAGCATGGGCTAAAAATGGAAAGATAAAATTTTCAACACCAAAATCAGGCATCGCTTTTTTTAGAGCTTCCATATCGCTTACATCCACACCTTCAATTGGGACTACAATATTGCCCAGTTCGATAAATCCCATGTTAACGACGTTACCTATGACTACTCCAGCGAGTACGGCTAGAATGTTTTTTACAATTGGATTCATAATGGTTGGTTTTTAAGATTTAAAAATAGTAATAATAGTTTTTACAGCAGTAAAAGCTCTTAGGTTTTCAAGCTTTCTGACTATCACATTGTTGGGCATGTTTCATTTCTTAATAGTATAGTGCCCTTATTGAAGTATGAGTTAAATTCAAAATTATGGCAGTTTGCGTTTGTAGAAGATTAATGTTTATTGAAAACTGATAGCTATTTTGAGTGCTACTATATGAATTTTATTATAAAATAAAAAAAGCCTTACTAAACAGCAAGGCATTTTTGAAATTATCTTTTCGCGTAAGCGTAATTTAAAAACTATCGTTCTAGAACCCATTCTCCTTTATTAATCAAAGGGATAGCGGCTTTATACTTCACTTCTTTAGTCTCGCCGTTCATTACATTCTTAATAGTGACTTTATCATTACGACCTATCTTAGGCTGGTCACGAGTAATGGTTTCAGTTACTGGTGGACGTTGTCCTGCGTTACTTGCTCCAGCTCCTACAGCACGGTTTTGTGCAGCACGTTCATCACTGTTTAAGATTTCTTCTTTTTGTGTAGTAGTTTTTTCTGCCTTACGTTGTTCTGCTTCTTGAATAGCTGCAGTGTCACGTGTAGGTAAATCACCCTTAAACATAAAGCTGATTACTTCTTTATTTACCTTATCAACCATTTTTTTGAAAAGCTCAAAAGCTTCAAACTTATAGATTAATAATGGGTCTTTTTGCTCGTGAACGGCTAGTTGAACACTTTGCTTTAATTCATCCATCTTGCGCAAGTGCGTTTTCCAAGAATCATCGATAATGGCCAGTGTAATGTTCTTTTCAAAATCAAGGACTAATGATTTTCCTTGAGATTCATAAGCCTTATCTAAATCTGTAGCAACGTTTAAAGTTTTTATTCCATCTGTAAATGGTACGGCGATGCGCTTGTACTGGCGCTCGTCATTTTCATATACATTTTTGATGACTGGATACACCTCTGTAGCGGTGCGTTCCATTTTTTCTTTATAATGCTGGTAAGCTGCTTTATAAACTATACCGGTAATGGTTTGCTCGTTTTTAGAACCGAATTCTGCTTCAGAAACTGGGCTACTCATTGAGAAGTAACGCATGATTTCAAATTCAAAGTTTTTATAATCTTGAGCTTGTTTATTAGTCTCGGTAACAACCTCGGCAATATCATAGACCATGTTTGCAATATCTACTGCAAGACGATCTCCAAACAAAGCATTATAACGACGCTTGTAAATCACTTCACGTTGCGCGTTCATCACATCATCATATTCTAGTAAACGCTTACGTACACCGAATGCGTTTTCTTCTACTTTCTTTTGAGCACGTTCAATAGACTTAGAAATCATAGAATGCTGAATTACTTCGCCTTCTTTCATTCCTAATCTGTCCATGGTTTTTGCCATGCGCTCAGAACCGAAGAGTCTCATTAAGTTATCCTCGAGAGAAACATAGAATTGAGAGCTTCCTGGATCACCTTGACGACCAGCACGACCACGTAATTGTCTATCTACACGACGTGAATCATGACGCTCTGTACCTATAATGGCAAGACCACCAGCGGCTTTTACTTCGTCAGACAATTTAATATCTGTACCACGACCAGCCATGTTAGTAGCAATAGTAATCTGTCCTGGATCACCAGCTTGTGCTACAATCTCTGCCTCGCGTTTATGCTGTTTTGCATTCAGTACGTTATGATCAATTCCTGCACGTTGTAAGGTGCGACTTAAAATCTCAGATATCTCAACTGAAGTTGTACCTATCAATACTGGACGACCAGCTTGTTTTAAACGTGTTACTTCTTCTATAACAGCGTTATATTTTTCACGTTTTGTTTTATAAACTAAATCCTGACGGTCATCACGAGCGATAGGCCTGTTAGTAGGTATTTCTACTACGTCCAGTTTATAGATTTCCCAGAATTCTCCTGCTTCTGTTACCGCTGTACCTGTCATACCAGATAGTTTGCGATACATACGGAAGTAGTTTTGTAATGTAATGGTAGCAAAGGTTTGTGTCGCATCTTGAATTTTTACATTCTCTTTTGCTTCAATCGCCTGGTGTAGTCCATCGCTATAACGACGACCATCCATAATACGACCCGTTTGCTCATCTACAATCATTACTTGCATTTCTTGCACGATACCATTAGGTGTGCGTTTCTCATGCGGTTGTACGACATACTCAGTATCTTTTTCAAATAGCGTATACGCTTTAAGTAACTGGTTTAATGTATGTACACGTTCTGATTTTATAGAAAATTCACGGAAAAGATCTTCTTTTGCTTCTGCTTGTTCTTCAATACTTAAACCTGAATTTTCAATCTTACCTATTTCCATTCCCATCTCAGGCATGACAAAGAAATTAGGGTCATCCTGTCCAGATAGGTAATCGATACCTTTATCAGTAAGTTCTACTTGATTATTCTTTTCATCAATAACAAAGTAAAGAGCCTCATCTACTTTAGGCATCTCACGATTGTTATCTTGCATATAGAAATTCTCTGTTTTTTGAAGAAGAGTTTTAATTCCTTCTTCACTTAAGAATTTAATAAGCGCTTTATTTTTAGGCAATCCTCTATAAACACGCAATAATTGCATTCCGCCTTCCTTAAGGTCACCATCAGCAATTAATTTCTTTGCTTGTGCAAGGGTTTTAATCAACTCTGTACGCTGGGCTTGTACAATACTTTCTACAGGAGCTTTAAGGACATCAAACTCTTGACGGTCACCTTCTGGAACTGGTCCTGAGATAATTAATGGAGTACGTGCATCGTCAATAAGAACAGAATCTGTCTCATCAATAATCGCATAATTATGACGTCTTTGAACTAGATCTTTAGGACTGTGCGCCATGTTATCGCGCAGGTAATCAAATCCAAATTCGTTATTAGTTCCATAAGTGATGTCTGCGTTGTAGGCATTTCTACGCTCTTCAGAATTAGGTTTGTGATAATCGATACAGTCGATCGTTAAACCATGAAATTCAAATAATGGACCTATCCATGCCCCATCACGTTTTGCGAGATAATCATTTACAGTTACTACATGAACACCATTACCTGAAAGTGCATTAAGATAAACAGGTAAGGTCGCTACAAGGGTTTTACCTTCACCAGTTTGCATTTCGGCGATTTTCCCTTGATGTAATGCAGCACCACCTATAAGTTGTACATCGTAATGGATCATGTCCCATACGATAGGTTTACCAGCGGCGTCCCATGAATTTTGCCATATGGCGTCATCACCTTCTAAGCTTACATAGTCTTTATTTGCAGATAAAATTCGGTCTTGTTCAGTTGCTTTTACTCGGATTATGCTATTGTGGAAAAATCGTTTTGCAGTTTCTTTTACAACTGCAAAGGCCTCAGGTAATAATTCATTTAAAGCAACTTCACCTTGCTCATAAGCTACATCTTCTAGCTTATCGATTTCATTATAGATATCTTCACGCTTATCAATATCATTTTCATTATCTGCATCAGCTTTTAGGGCTGTGATTTTTGCCACAGTATCTGCTTTGGCAAGAGCTATTTTTTCTTTAAACTCTACAGTTTTATGCCTTAATTCATCAATAGAGAGTTTCTCCATAGACGGCTCAATAGCTAAGATTTTATCAACTAAAGGTCGAATATCTTTGATGTCTTTTTTGGCTTTATCGCCTACAAATACTTTAAGTACGGAATCTAATAGTCCCATTATGTGGTTATTTAATTGGTTTATAGTGGTTTATAAAAACACACGTTCCAGTTGCAATATCTAAAAATTAAGGCAAAAAAAAAGTCTCTAAGCGAGACTTTTTATGCAGCGATTACCGCTATTAATATTCGTCCTCATTCCAGAGGTAGTCATCGTCTGTAGGGTAGTCAGGCCAGATCTCTTCAATAGAGTCGTACATTTCACCTTCATCTTCAATTGCTTGAAGGTTTTCTACCACTTCCAGAGGAGCACCTGTGCGAATAGCGTAATCAATAAGTTCGTCTTTCTCAGCAGGCCAAGGTGCGTCACTTAAATAAGATGCTAGTTCTAATGTCCAGTACATAGTTTTACCGTTTTAATTTTTGCAAAAATAAACTTCTTGTGAATTTATGCAAGTTATTTTTTAATTAATGATATCAAGATTTACAAGAGCGTGTAAGCTTTTGAGAATCAAAATGTTTTTGCTGAAAAATACTCTTCAGTTGCCCCACGTTTTTAATACTTCTTTGGGATCCATTTGATTTCTTCTGCTTGTAGGTCTTGTGACAATTTACGTGCCAAGACAAAAAGGTAGTCAGATAGTCTATTTAAATACTTTAAAACTTGAACATCAATGGGTGATTGAGCGTGGAGTTCGGCCGCAAGTCGCTCTGCACGACGGCACACAGTACGTGTTATGTGACAAAATGACACAGATTGATTGCCGCCAGGTAAGATAAAGTGAGTCATAGGTGGTAACTCTTTATCCATGGCATCCATTTCCTTTTCAAGCAGTTCTATTTTCTCATCATTAATTTTAGGGATATTTAATCGCTCTTTACCATTTTTTAAAATTAATTTTTCGGGATCTGTTGCCAGTATGGCACCTGCCGTAAATAAATCATCTTGTATTTGAATTAAAACGCCCTTTGTGTGTTCATTTACTGGTTGATCTCTTATAAGACCTATCCATGAGTTTAATTCATCTACAGTACCATAACTATCGATACGTAAATTATGCTTAGGAACTCTTGTCCCACCAAATAGTGCTGTAGTTCCTTCATCACCTGTTTTAGTATATATTTTCATATTATGATATAGTTAGGTTAAATGTTATATGATTAAGGCTATTCAATATCCCTAGTTGTTCTATTTTCTTTAAGTCTAGCTTTTAAACTTTTGCGATAGCCCTTTTTTTTCTAGTCGTAACTTACGATTCTTATTACTCAACCAAATGAAAAAAAGATCCCAGCAAATCCAAAAATTCCCCAGTAAAACATGATATAGCTTTTGCTCAAATATAAAATAGAGCAATCAGAATAGCCAATTTAAATTTGTAATGATTAAAAAAAGACCTCTATCCTTTAATAGGGTAGAGGTCTTTGTAATCTTTTAGTCATTACAAGAAGCTTAGGCTTGTTTCTCAACAGCATCCCAGTACTCGTATGCACGTCGTAAGTGTGGAATAACTATAGTTCCACCTACTAGTGTTGCGATTGAGAGTGCTTCTACAACCTCTTCTTTAGACAGGCCAGCTTTGTGACTTGCTTCTAAGTGGTATTTTACACAATCATCACATCGTAATACGGTACTAGCGACTAGTCCTAGTAATTCTTTAGTTTTTTTATCTAAAGCACCTTCTGTGAATGCATTAGTATCTAAATTAAAGATACGTTTGATAATCTTATTGTTGTCTTCAAGAATGGCATCGTTCATTTTTTCACGATACTCATTAAATTCTTCTACGATATTACTCATTGTTTAATGCAGCTAATTTCTGTTTGCGTTTATTTCTAAGTACAAACATCGATATAAAAATGCTTAGCTCATATAAAATTAACACAGGTATAGCAACTATAACCTGACTTTGTATATCTGGAGGCGTTATTACGGCCGAAATAATAAGTATAAGAACTAATGCGTACTTGCGATATTTTCTCATTCCTTGAGGTGTACATAGGCCTATTTTAGTTAAAAAATACACGATAACTGGCAATTCAAACATGAGTCCGCAGGCGAGAACACTTGCTCTTATTAATGCAATATAGCTTTGTAAATCTGGCTCAAATTTAATTCCGTCGCTCAAGTCATATGTGGCTAGAAAATGTACTGATAAAGGAGCAATTAGATAATAGCCAAATACAACACCTAAAAAGAATAAAATAGAGCTTATGATAATAAAGCCGCTAGAATATTTGCGTTCATTTGCTTTAAGACCAGGTGATATGAATTTCCAAAATTGCCATAATACCCATGGAAACGCAGCTACAAAACCTACCGTGATAGATGTCCATACATGTGCGCTGAAAAGATCAGACATTTTGCGGGACTGAGGCATGAAATCTAATTTAGGATCACAAAATTCACTTTCTACACCTATAAACCGGCCTATGTCACAAAACGCGCCATAAGTCACAAAATCCTTGCTCTTAGGTCCAAAAATAATGGTGTCAAAAATAAATTCAGTAAAAATAAAAGCAACAATTGCAGCGATAAGAATACCTAGTATAGAACGTATGAGTGACCAGCGCAGCTCTTCTACGTGGTCTAGAAATGACATATTATTAGGGTCTGCCTTTTTACGTGCCATGTTATAAAATTCCTTCTCTAATTAAATCATGTATATGTACCACTCCAGCATAGCCGTTATCATCTACAGCAACTAGTTGAGAAACATTATACTCTTCCATTACCTCACGTGCTTGCACAGCCATATCGTCTGCAGCGATGGTTTTAGGTGATGTAGTCATAATGTCTGCAGCGGTAAGGCTGTCTATGTCTTTACCTGTGGAAAGCATACGTCTTAAGTCTCCATCAGTTATGATGCCTGTTAACTTAGAGTCGTCTACAACCACGGTCATACCTAGTCGGTTTTCTGATATGTTGACAATCACCTCTCTTAGTGAACTTGTAGAGCTTACTTGAGGTTTTGTGTTTTGTTCAATAAGTTCTTGAACTCTCAAATATAATTTTTTGCCCAACGCGCCACCAGGATGATAGCGAGCAAAATCTTTATCTGTAAATCCTTTTAGTTCTAATAAACAAATAGCTAGTGCATCACCTACTACTAGTTGTGCTGTAGTACTAGTTGTAGGAGCAAGTCCATTAGGACAAGCCTCTTCTTCTATAGGTGCGTGTAGTACAAAATCTGCTTCTTTACCTAAAAATGAGTCTCTATGACTAGTAATAGCGATTAATTTATTTTCAAAATTTTTAATTAAAGGAACTAAAACTTTAATCTCTGGAGTGTTTCCACTTTTTGAAATACAGATCACAACATCATTTTTTTGAATAATCCCTAGATCTCCATGTATCGCATCTGCCGCATGCATAAAAATAGCAGGTGTGCCTGTCGAATTCATTGTGGCTACAATCTTCATCGCTATTATGGCACTTTTACCTATACCAGTAATAATGACTCTACCTTGAGCAGTGTGGATATGATTTACCGCTTTCGCGAAAGCGGAATCCAAACTATTTTCAAGGTTTTTAACGGCCGCAGACTCTATACGAATCGTGCGTTTTGCTACTTCTAAAATATTATTCTCAGTGTCCAAAAAAGTTAATTGTTTTTTATGGTTTGTAGAAAAAGATAAAAATCGTAAATTTCAAGTTACAAAGATAAGTAAAACGTATCAGCCCCATGCCAGAATCGTCTATAGGACTAGAGGAACAATTAAAGAAGTATTTCGGCTTTGACCAATTCAGAGGATTACAGAAAAAAGTAATCACATCACTCCTTAATAAGGAAGATGTTTTTGTAATAATGCCTACCGGTGGTGGGAAATCACTGTGTTATCAATTGCCAGCATTAATGCAAGAAGGAACTGCTATTGTAGTTTCTCCTTTAATAGCCTTAATGAAAAATCAAGTCGATGCCATAAGAGGTATCAGTGACCATGATGGAGTAGCTCATGTATTGAACTCTTCATTATCAAAAACAGATGTGCAACAAGTAAAAGATGATATCTCAAATGGTATTACAAAACTGCTCTATGTCGCACCTGAGTCACTTACTAAAGAAGAGTATGTAGACTTTTTGAAAGGAGAAAAAATATCTTTTCTCGCAGTTGATGAAGCACACTGTATCAGTGAATGGGGACACGATTTCAGACCAGAGTATCGTAACCTGCGCAAGATTATAGACCGTATTGATGAGCGCATACCTATTATAGGGTTAACAGCGACAGCAACACCTAAGGTACAAGAGGATATTCTTAAAAACTTACAAATATCTGACGCGACAACATATCAAGCCTCTTTTAACAGGCCCAATTTATTTTATGAAGTACGTCCTAAAACAGCTCAAGTAGATGCTGATATTACTAGGTTTATAAAACAACATGAAGGTAAAAGTGGTATTGTATACTGTCTATCTCGTAAAAGAGTAGAAGAACTAGCACAGGTATTACAGGTAAATGGTATAGATGCTGTGCCTTATCATGCAGGACTAGATGCAAAGACTAGAGTATTGCACCAGGATAAATTCTTAATGGAAGATTGTGACGTGGTTGTAGCAACTATTGCCTTTGGGATGGGAATTGATAAGCCTGATGTGCGTTTTGTAATCCATCATGATATACCTAAAAGTATAGAGTCCTATTATCAAGAAACCGGTCGAGCAGGTCGTGACGGTGGAGAAGGACACTGTCTTGCTTACTATTCTTATAAAGATATTGAAAAGTTAGAGAAATTTATGGCTGGAAAGCCTATTGCCGAACAAGAAATAGGGCATGCTTTACTTCAAGAAATGGTAGGATATGCTGAGACTAGTATGAGTCGTAGGCAATTTATATTACATTATTTTGGTGAAGAGTTTGATCCCGCAACTGGTGAAGGTGGTGATATGGATGATAACATGCGTAATCCGAAACCTCAAAAAGAAGCCGTTGATGATGTTAAAAAGTTGATACATGTTATAGGAGCTGCTGGTCAGCGATACAAAGCAAAAGATATAGTTAATATAATAATAGGTAAGACTAATGCGATGATAAGTTCGCATAAGCTGGATCAACACGACTTTTTTGGTAGTGGAAAAGATAAAGAACCTACTTACTGGATGGCACTTATCAGGCAAATTCTAGTAGCGCAGTATATAAAGAAAGATATAGAGTCCTACGGAACTTTAAGATTACTCAAAGCTGGTAAAGAATTTTTGAAAAACGGTAAGTCATTTATGATGACTGAAGACCATACTTACCCAGAGAATGCGAGTACAACTGTAATTGCTGCCGGGCAAGGTGGTGCTGTAGATACGGCACTTGTTAAAATGTTAAAAGAACTACGCAAGAAAGTAGGTGCTCAGAAAAATGTCCCTCCATATGTTGTTTTCCAAGATCCTTCACTAGATGATATGGCTACTAAGTATCCTATCAATATGGAAGAACTGGCAAACATACATGGCGTAGGAGAAGGAAAGGCAAAAAAATACGGCGCAAAGTTTATTGAGCTCATTCAACGATATGTAGAAGATAACGATATAACCAGACCAGATGATCTTATTATTAAATCTACTGGATCTAAATCTGGAAACAAACTCTATTTTATCACGAGCATTGATCGCAAATTAAGTTTTGATGACATAGCTAGCGCAAAGGGTATGGAGATTGATCAATTAATTGAAGAATTAGAAAGTATTGTTTATAGCGGGACACGACTTAATGTAGGCTATTGGATTGATGAAATACTAGATGAAGATCAACAAGAAGAATTACATGACTATTTCCTAGAATCAGAATCTGATAAAATAGAAGATGCGATGGAAGAATTTGACGGTGATTATGAAGAAGAAGAAATACGATTATATCGCTTAAAATTTATTAGTGAAGTGGCAAACTAGTTGTACATACTTTATAGAATGATTTAAAACGCTCTTATTTATAAGGGCGTTTTTTTATGGAATGGTTTTTTTAGTTTACTTTAAAACAAGGTAATCACCACGATATAAGGGTTTTATAAGCTGGTATGTCATATTCTACGCAAACGTTTGCGTAAATGGCACGGCATTTGAAAACTACTTAACAAGCGACAGCCGAAAAGCTTATAGAGTAGGCAAAACCCTAAATATTAAAGTCATGAAAAAAATGATACTTTTAATGGCAGCTGGTCTGATGATGATGACTACTGCACAGGCTAATGAAGTTCTTGTAAACCAAGATAATTTACAGGGTGAATTAACACGTTACCGCAATGCGCAACCAGTTCTTTTTGCTCTTAATGGCATAGACTATGCTGTTTTTCCAGATGGACGCGTTGAGTTTGAATTACCTAATACAAGACAAGTTTATGGTAATCGTAGTAACTATCGCAGATATGATGTTAATAGAAGGTCATCAAATCGATCTAACAATCGTGTTTTTGTGAAATATAATCGTCGAGGTCAGGTAACTAAAATAGGCAATACTCGCATCTCATATTTTGCAAGCGGTCGAGTGGCTCGTATTGGACATATTAATATGGACTACACACATAGAAGTGGTGTTTTGAATCAAGTAGGTGGATTAGAAGTAAGATATAATCGCAATGGTAAATTAATTGCTGCACGTGGACAGGTAAATATGCGTGAACGACTTACTCATAACCAGGATTTTGGGTATTTTCCAGATGATAATCACGATGATTGGGATGATGGTGTTTTCTTTAAAAGAGGATCTACAGACTAATTGTAATTGAAATAAACCTTTCTGCCATAACAACTATGAAGTTGTTATGGCTTTTTTAATTTTAATTTGTGAAAAAGCTATTAGTTAGACTTTGAGTTGATTGCGTATCTTTGCAGCCTTAAAAAAAGAAGACATGCAAGAAGGTATTTATGCAAAATTTAATACGACTAAAGGTTCAATTTTAATTCAACTTCACCACGATAAAACTCCTGGTACTGTTGGTAACTTTGTGGCACTAGCTGAAGGTAACTTAGAAAACGATGCAAAACCACAAGGAACGCCGTACTATGATGGTTTAACTTTTCACAGAGTAATACCTGATTTTATGATTCAAGGTGGTGATCCACAGGGATCTGGTGCAGGTGGACCAGGATATAAATTTGATGATGAATTTCACCCAGAATTGCGCCACGATGGTCCAGGTGTCTTGAGTATGGCAAATGCCGGTCCTGGAACAAATGGATCTCAATTTTTTATTACACATGTTGAAACGGCTTGGTTAGATGATAAGCATACTGTTTTTGGTAAAGTTGTAGAAGGTCAGGATGTAGTAGACGCTATTGCACAAGGAGATTCTATAGAAACTGTCGAGATTATTAGAGAAGGTGAAGCAGCACAATCATTTAATGCTGTTGAAGAATTCCGTCAGTTTGAAGGAGCTGCAAAATTACGTGAAGAGCAAGCACGTAAACAAGCAGAACAGGATCTAGATGAAATAGCGGCTGGATTTGATAAAACTGAAAGTGGATTGCGTTATAAAATTATTCAACAAGGTAATGGTGCGCAGGCTGAAAACGGTAAAACCGTATCTGTACATTATAAAGGGATGTTGCCTAATGGTAAAGTGTTTGATTCTAGTTTTGAACGTAAGCAGCCTATTGATTTCCAATTAGGAGCAGGACAAGTTATTGCTGGATGGGATGAAGGTATTGCATTACTTAAGGTAGGTGATAAGGCTAGATTAGTGATTCCATCTCATATAGGTTATGGTAGTGCTGGAGCTGGTGGAGTGATTCCACCTAATGCAACACTAGTCTTTGATGTTGAGTTAGTAGGCATTAAATAATTCTTAATTATCAGATATTCAAAGCATCGATTTTAAAAGATCGATGCTTTTTTAATTTCTAGTCAATTCTTATACCTCTAAAAATCTCATAAACTAAACAAGCATAAGCCTACAACTCAACGCTAATTCCTATATTTGAGCAACTAAAAAAATATAATGAAAGCACTGGTTCAGTTTTGTAGATGGTTTGTAGGTATCCTGTTTATTTTCAGCGGTTTAATTAAATTAAATGATCCTTTAGGATTCTCGTATAAGCTAGATGAATACTTCAGTGCTGCTGTATTAGGTCTTGAGTTTTTACAACCATTAGCCTTACCTCTTGCTATATTTCTAGTCATTTTTGAGGTTGTTTTAGGTGTCATGTTGCTCATAGGTTTTCAAAAGAAGTTTACGATTTGGTCCTTATTATTAATGATCATTTTCTTTACGTTTCTGACTTTCTATTCTTGGGCATTTGATAAAGTTACTGACTGTGGTTGCTTCGGTGATGCGATACCATTGGTGCCATTTGAATCATTCCTTAAAGACGTCTTGCTTACTATTTTAATAGTGATTATGTTTTATAACATGAAGTATATTCAACCGCTTTTCGCGAAAGCGTCCTTGAAATATATCATTTTAGTAGTTACTTTAATTTGTTTTGCAATAGCTTATTATGTGTTAATGCATTTACCTACCCTAGATTTTAGAGCATATAAAGTAGGTGTTAACATTGAAGAAGGCATGGCCGAAGATCCTGATAATCCAGACGTATATGCATACGACTGGTATTATACTATTGATGGTAAAGAAGAAATTGTGTCTACAGAAGGAGCTCCACCTAGTGGATACCCTAAATATGATAAAGTGGAGCCTAGACTTGTTGAAAAAGGATATGTGCCACCTATACATGATTTTTCTATTGAAAGAAAGGGAGAGGATTTTACAGCTGATATACTCTCCAAAGAGAAAATAGCTATAATCATCACTTATAACTTAAGCAAGTCTGAAAGTGAAGGCCTCTATAAATTAAACGCTTTTATAGATCGTGCAGAAAGTGCTGGTTATGAAGTGTTAGCGTTAAGTGCATCCAGTGATAGTCAGGCACAAGAAATAATGAAGAAGTACGGTTTTGAAACTACTTTTTATGTTACTGATGAAACGGCACTTAAGACGATAATACGTTCTAATCCTGGTATTATTCTATTAGATAAAGGAACGATTATGGCAAAATCACATTGGAATGATATCGATAGCCTAGAGTTATGATATCCTATGTGCTGCGCAAGATAAGCTATGCTTTACTCACTTTATATGGAGTTATAACAGTAGTCTTTTTACTCTTTTATTTATTGCCAGGTGATCCGGCTCAAATGATGATGGGGCAAAATGAAAGTGCTGAACAGCTTGCTATAGTAAAACATAAATATGGTTTTGATCAATCTTTAGGTACACAGTATCTTTATTTTTTAAATGATTTATCACCATTATCTTTTCATAGCTCTAGTCCTGTAGACTTCACATATAATGACGGTTTAAAATATACGGGTGTTTCATTATTTAAGATAGGTGATACTGTTGTGCTTTTAAAGTTTCCGTATCTAAGACAGTCTTTTCAGAAAACGGGAAAAAACGTCAGTGCTGTAATAGAAGAAACTTTACCTAATACTATAATTCTTGCTGTAGCCGCTATATGTGTAGCTTTGATTTTAGGATTATTCCTAGGTGTGGTATCTGCATTATATAGAGATGGCTGGTTAGATAAATTCATACAGGTAGTAAGTACCATGGGAATGAGTGTTCCATCATTTTTTAGTGCCATATTATTTGCCTTTTTATTTGGTTATGTTTTACATGAATTTACTGGTTTGAAAATGAGTGGTAGTCTTTATGAAATGGATGATTATGGAGAGGCAATGCACATTCAATGGCGCAATTTGATATTACCAGCTGTGGTATTGGGTATACGTCCACTAGCTGTTATAACTCAGTTAATGCGCAATAGCTTATTAGAGGTCATGAGTCAAGAGTATATTACCACCGCATATGCAAAGGGTTTAACCACTTTACAAGTTTTAAAAAGACATGCTTTTAAAAATGCCTTAAATCCGGTTGTCACGGCAGTCAGTGGATGGTTTGCTAGTATGCTTGCTGGTGCGGTATTTGTTGAATATATTTTTAACTGGAATGGTCTAGGAAAAGAAATAGTAGAAGCTCTTAACACGTTAGATCTACCTATTATTACTGGAGCAGTATTAGTTATTGCTGCGCTCTTTATAATTATCAATATCTTTGTAGATATAATTTACGTTTGGCTCGATCCCAGAGTTCAACTCGATTAATACCACTTTAAAAAAAAATACGATGAGAAAAAATATAGTTGCAGGTAATTGGAAAATGAATTGTGATTTATCCATGACACAAACCTTAATTGGTGACCTTAAAAAAGAACTTAAAGCAGATTATAACTGCGAGTTGATGATAGCACCTTCTCATCCATGTTTGTATCCTGCTTTTAATAATACCTTAGATACACCCATAGAAGTAGTAGCCCAAAATGTATGCGAGCATGAAAAAGGAGCCTATACAGGAGAAGTATCTATAGACATGCTACAAAGTGTAGGAGTTAAAACAGTAATCATAGGCCATTCAGAGCGACGCGATATCTATGCAGAATCTGATGAACTATTGGCAGCAAAAACTCTTGCCGCAGTTGAAAAAGGTATGCGTGTTATTTTTTGCTGTGGTGAACATCTTGAGCAACGTAAAGCAGGTAATCACGTAAACACGGTAACAGCGCAAATAGAAAAAGGACTTTTTCAATTAGATACTTCTCAAATGGAGCAAATAGTTATTGCATATGAACCTGTATGGGCAATTGGAACTGGAGAAACGGCTAGTCCTGAACAGGCCCAAGAAATGCATGCAGAAATTAGATCTTTTATACAGGCAAAGTATGGTGATATGACTGCAAGACATACCAGTATTCTTTATGGTGGAAGTGTAAAACCTAGTAACGCTAAAGAAATTTTTGCAAAGCCGGATGTTGATGGTGGCCTTGTAGGTGGTGCATCGCTAGACGCAAAATCTTTTCTTGCTATTGCAGATGCATTTTAGAAAAATACTATTAACACTATTACTGTTAATACCTTTTACCAGCTTTTCTCAAACTAGTTTTGGGTGGGAATTAGCACATGCTGCTGGAGAACTGACTAAAGATGACGTCACTTATAACGGCGCATATTTTTCTATTAATTACCCAGGCGGTGACGTGCCTTCTAATTATGGTGTTTGTACAGATGTAATCATCAGGGCATATCGCGCCTTAGACATAGACCTTCAAAAAGAAGTACATGAAGATATGAAAAATCACTTCAGTGCCTATCCACAAAATTGGGGTTTAAGTCATACAGACAGTAATATAGATCACAGGCGAGTGCCTAATTTAAGACGCTTTTTTGAACGACATAATAGTTCTTTAAAAGTTAGTCTTAACGTGTCAGATTATTTGCCAGGTGATGTCGTAAGCTGGGTTTTACCTAATGGATTAACTCATATAGGCATTGTTAGTAAAAATAAAATTAAAGGAACTAATAGGTACTATATAGTTCACAACATAGGAGCAGGACAAGTGTATGAAGACTGTCTTTTTCAATTTAATATAACCGGACATTACAGATATGAGCCATAGCGTCACAGATCAAATTTACATAGAATATCAATTTACAATAACACCGCTACAACCATGGAACGATGTTTTAATCGCACAATTAGGAGAAGCCGGATTTGAGAGTTTCGTTGAAACAGAAACAGGTGTCACCGGTTATGTTTTAAAATCAATCGACAGCGATTCTATTTTAGAAAGTGTAGATATTTTAAAAAATGAGATGGTAGATATCGCTTTCGCGAAAGCAGAAATAGAACCCACTAACTGGAATGCAGAGTGGGAAAAAAACTTTAACCCAATCACTGTGGACAACCGTTGTGAGGTAAGAGCACCTTTTCATGAAGCGACTGGTGTAGAATATGACATCGTAATTGAACCTAAAATGAGTTTCGGTACTGGTCATCATCAGACCACTCATATGATGATTCAGCATTTGTTAAATGAAGATCTATCGGATTTAAAAGTTCTAGATATGGGTAGCGGTACTGGAGTGTTAGGTATTCTCGCGCAAATGCGAGGTGCCCTAGAGGTGGATGCAATAGATATTGATACCTGGTGTTATGAAAATGCTATTGAAAATGTAGAACGTAATAATGCTGACAATGTTAATGTCATTCTAGGTGGTGCAGAGCAGTTAGAAAATAAATTCTATGATTTTATCATAGCAAATATTAATAGGAATATCTTACTTCAAGATATACCTGTTTATAGTAAATGCTTAAAGTCTGGTGGCACCATACTCTTTTCAGGATTTTATACTGAAGATCTTGAATTAATTAAACAAGCCTGTAATAAAGTGAGTATTCAATACGACTCACATATGGTAAGAGACAATTGGGTAGGACTTAAAATGATTAAGAATTAAAAATTAAGACGCTTTTAAAATTTAGTTTAATATCTTTTTTACCTTTGTAATATGATGATTATGAGTACAAAAGAAAAAGTATCTCCAGAGTTAGACTTAGAGGTGCTAGAACAAGAAGAAAATAAAATTGTTCTTTATAATGATGAGGTGAATACCTTTGACCATGTTATAGATATGCTAGTTGCAGCCTGTGACCATACACCGCTACAGGCAGAGCAATGTTCTATGATTGTTCATTATAAAGGGAAATGCAGTGTGAAAACTGGCGCATATAAAGATCTTGAGCCACGCTGTTCAAAATTATTAGAAGCCGGTTTAACGGCCGAGATTCAGTAACAGAATCTTATATCTTATTTATAAACCTGTGATTTTCACAGGTTTTTTTGTGCTTCATTATTTAATGATAGTTTCTGTATTGTTAAATAATACTAAAACTATTCATTATTAATAGTAATACTATTATGTTTGTGTGGTAATACAATTAACATGGACCAATTACTACAAAATTTAAAGGTACAGATTAACGATAAAATCTTTGTAAAAGATCCTGAATCATCTGAATTAGGGCAGCGCATTATCAGTAATAGTATAACCATGATACATGAAATGGGCTTTGAACAATTTACATTTAAAAAGTTAGGCAAGTTAATAGGCTCTAATGAGAGTTCTATATATAGATATTTTGAAAATAAGCATAAGCTGTTGCTGTACCTAACATCATGGTATTGGGGCTGGTTAGAGTACCAGCTGGTAATCGAAACTCTTAAAATTACACAGCCTACAGACCGTTTGCGTAGAGCGGTAGAAATCATAACTCAACCTATTGAGCAAGATTCAAAGTTTGAACATATAGATGAGGTAGTTTTAAATAAAATAGTCATTGCAGAGTATTCTAAATCTTACCTAACAAAAGAGGTGGATGAGGAAAATAAAAGCGGCTACTTTACCATTTATAAACGATTAGTTGAGAGAGTGAAGGATATGATTTTATTGGTGAATGCAGATTATCCATACCCTTCATCATTAAGTAGTACGATACTAGAAGGTGCACTACATCAACATTTTTTAAAAGATCATTTTAAAAACTTAACAGATTGTAATGATCAAGTATCACCTACAGATTACTTCAAGCATTTAGTATTTCAAACTCTTAAATAAATTATGGCAAAAAGTAAGAATATTTTAACCGCATGGCAGCGCTTAGTAAGAATGCTTAAGCTGGACAAGAAAGATGTACGACAGATCTTTTATTATGCCATATTTGCTGGATTGGTAGGTTTATCATTACCTCTAGGAATTCAAGCTATAATTAATTTAATTCAAGGAGCGCAAATAAGTACCTCCTGGATTATACTGGTTATTTTAGTAACCTTAGGTGTAGCTTTTGGTGGAGTATTACAACTTATGCAAATAAGGATAACAGAGAACATACAACAAAAGATTTTCACACGTTCTTCATTTGAATTTGCATATCGCTTTCCTAAAATTAAAATGAGTGAATTGCACGGTATTTATCCGCCTGAGTTGGCTAATCGTTTTTTTGACACATTAACTATTCAAAAAAGCCTGTCTAAGATTTTAGTAGATTATCCTACGGCATTACTACAGATACTCTTCGGTTTAATACTACTATCTTTTTACCATCCATTTTTTATTATCTACGGATTTTTACTAGTATTATTAGTCTATATTCTTTTCAAATTTACCGCGCAAAAGGGATTAGATAGTAGTTTAATGGAGTCACAAAGTAAATATAAAGTGGCTCACTGGTTGCAAGAGGTGGCACGATCTATTGTTAGCTTTAAATTATCAGGTAAAACGACTCTTGCAGTTGATAAAAATGATCAACTCACAGCAGAGTATTTGAAATATCGAGAAAAGCATTTCAACGTTTTGATTAGCCAGTTCACACAAATGATAGGCTTTAAAGTTCTAGTGACAGCAGGTTTATTATTAATAGGTGGTATTCTGGTATTGAGTCAAGAAATGAACATAGGTCAGTTTGTAGCTGCAGAGTTAATAATATTAATCATCATCGGTGCTGTTGAAAAATTAATCACAGGCTTAGAGTCAGTTTATGACGTTTTAACCTCATTAGAAAAATTAGGTAATGTAGTCGATAAAGAATTAGAGCCTATGGATGGAGAAAAACCATTTAAAGATGATGATAATTTTTCTGTTGACTTGGAACACGTAACCTATGAAGTAGAAGATAGAAGTCTTCCTATTATAAATGACGTGTCTCTTAAAATTACTCAGTCTTGTAATATTGCTTTAAGAGGTAATAACGGTAGTGGTAAAGCTACTTTATTGAGACTCATAACCGGTATTATAGAACCTACACATGGTAATATATATGTCAATAATACTGATTTAAGAGGAGTTAATTTAAATTACTACAGGTCGCATATAGGACAATCATTAACTGAAGAATCTCCTTTTGAAGGTACTTTGAGAGAAAATATAACCTTTGGTGATCCTGAAATAACAGATGATGAAGTTTACTGGGCTTTAAGTAAGGTAGGACTCAATAGCTTTTTGAAAAAGTTACCATTGGGCTTAAAGACTATTTTATTTCCAGAAGGAAAGCAATTATCCTATACAGTCTCTAAAAAAATTGTTCTTGCTCGCAGTATTGTACGCAAGCCCAAAATGCTCATTCTTAAAGATCCATTAGATCAATTTGATGAGTCTGAAGCAGAAAGAATTATGGAGTTCTTAACCGATAAAAGTAATGGATGGTCCTTAATTGTAGTGAGTCAAAACCCGGCGTGGACCAGTAAATGTAGTCGTGTAGTGACACTTGATCAAGGTAAATTAATAGAAGATAAATAAAGAACGATGCTCAATATTTCTCAAACAGAATTAGTAAAAAGGCTAGATCTTATTAATTATAAGTCTGGTCAGCGTGTTCTAGAACGTAGACACTATAAATATTTCAATAGATTTTTAACAGGTGCCGCAATTGCCTGTGTGGTTATGTTATTCTTACCATGGACACAAAATGTAACGGGTAATGGATATGTAACAACACTTACACCAGATCAACGACCACAGACTATTCAATCACCCATTCCAGGTAGGATAGAGCAATGGCTTGTACGTGAAGGTGACTTTGTTGCAAAAGGAGATACCATACTGCGTATAAGTGAGATCAAGAACGAGTATTTTGATCCTAATCTAGTGAAACGTACAGGACAGCAAATTGATGCCAAAACCATGAGCGTATCTTCATATAGTGAGAAGGTAAAAGCATTAGAAAATCAAATTGGTGCACTAGCTCAAGAAAGACAATTAAAACTAGAACAAGGTCGCAATAAGTTGATGCAAGCACGATTAAAAGTGACCACAGATAGTATCGATTATATCGCAGCACAAACTAATTTAAAAATTGCCGAGACTCAATTATTACGTGCACAAACCTTAAATAATGAAGGTCTTAAACCGATGACTGAGGTTGAGGAAAAGCGTTTGAAAACTCAAGAAACTCAAGCTAAATTAATATCTCAAGAAAATAAATTATTAACGAGTCGTAATGAAATCATTAACGCTCAAATTGACCTTAATCGTATACAACAAGAGTATGCAGAAAAAATAGCCAAAGCGCGTAGCGATCAATTTACAGCACAGTCTAGCCAGTTTGATGCAGAAGCACAAGTATCTAAACTAGAAACAGATCGTACAAATTATCAAATGCGTAATGATCTTTACTTTATAACAGCACCACAAAATGGATATATCAATAAAGCTATTTTTGGTGGATTAGGTGAAACGTTTAAAGAAGGTGAGCCATTAGTAAACGTAATGCCTGCAGATTATGACCTTGCCGTAGAAACCTTTGTAGAGCCGCTAGATTTACCTTTAATTCATCTAGGTGAAGAGGTGCGTGTCCAGTTTGATGGCTGGCCAGCCATCGTTTTTTCTGGTTGGCCTAATGTTTCCTATGGTACCTATGGTGCAAAAGTAGTTGCTGTAGAAACCTTTATCAGTGATAATGGAAAATATCGCGTTCTACTAGCACCAGATGAGAACGATCATCCATGGCCTACAGCATTGCGTGCTGGTTCTGGTGCATATACCATTGCTTTATTAGAAGATGTGCCTATTTGGTATGAATTATGGCGACGTTTAAACGGTTTTCCACCTAATTATTATCAGCCTAAAACGACAAAAGATGCCGATAAGAAAAAGAAATAAATCCCTATTGCTCATAGGTCTGCTCATCAGCTTTATAATGAATGCCACTGTGGTGGAGAGTCCGCTTTCGCGAAAGCGCACACAACACAGCTCGCAACTATCAACCATTGCTCTAGATTCTACTGAAATGAGTTTTAGAGAGTATATGGGGTTTGTAAAAGCGCATCATCCTATTGCAAAGCAAGCTCAATTATTAATCGATGGTGGACAGGCTAACTTGCTGCGTTCTCGTGGTGGATTTGATCCAAAAATTGAGGTAGACTATGATCGTAAGGAATTTAAAGGAACAGAGTATTATGATCAACTTAATGCGATGTTCAAAATACCTACCTGGTATGGTATTGAATTTAAGGCTGGTGTTGAGCGCAATGAAGGAACTTTTTTAGATCCTTCTAATACAGTTCCAGAAAATGGATTGTATAATGCTGGTGTAAGTGTTAATCTAGGTCAAGGGTTTTTGATTAATGAACGTATGGCCACCTTACGTAAGGCCAAAATTTATAATGAGCAAAGTATAGTTGATCGCGATTTATTAGTTAATGCGGTTTTATATGAAGCTGCACTTGCATATTTTAAATGGTGGCAAATACATGAGGAATACAAAGTCTATGATCAGTTTTATGAAAATGCCCAAATCAGATTTCAAGCGGTAAAAACTAGCTTTCTAGCAGGTGATAAGGCCGCTATAGATACTGTAGAAGCAGGCATTGCGGCTCAGAACAGAGCGCTCAATAGAGAGCAAGCTCGTATAGAGCTTGTTAAACAACGTCTTGAGCTTTCTAATTTTTTATGGCTTAATGAGATACCTGTAGAATTGCAACCTACTATTGTGCCTCAAGCAGATTTGAACAACGAGATCGATACAACGCTAGAAATTTATGGTTTCTCTTTAAATGAATTTACCATAGAAAATCATCCTAAGTTGCGTTCAATGAATTTTAAAATTGATCAATTAGATATCGATCGCAGATTAAAGGCAAATAAATTATTGCCTAAGTTGACACTGGATTATAATTTTTTGTCTCCAGAATGGAATGAATTTAATAGTTTTCAAACAGCAAATTATAAAGGTGGTATCACTTTTTCTATGCCTTTATTTTTAAGAAAAGAACGTGGTGATTTAAAGCTAGCACAAATTAAAATTGCCGATGCACAATACGACCTGGCGTCAACACAGTTAGAAATTAAAAATAAAGTCACTAGTATTTTTAATGAATTAGATTCTTATACCGTTCAAGTAAATATGATAACTAATATTGTAGAGTCATCGCAAATTATGTTAACGGGAGAAGAACGTAAATTTGACTTAGGTGATAGCTCATTATTTTTGATCAATAGTAGAGAGGTTAAATTAATAGATTCAAAACTTAAGGAAATTAATACCTATAAAAAGCTGTTTATATCTAAAGCAAATTTATTTAAGAGTCTAGCAGTAATGCCAGAAAACCTATAATGTAGGAATCTTTTTCACGCAACCATCTGGTTATTAGTTCATCTATGGAATAAGTCAGTAGTCTAATAAAGGTCGTTCAATACCTGAAATGACCATGATTTCAACTAACTTATAACCATAAAACTACCGCCATGAAAAGAATTTTACTCTTAACAGTACTACTGTTGACTACCATTGCTACAGCACAAGTAACTGCTGGTCCAGTTCCAGATTATATTTTATGTGATGATGTTTCTAATGACGGAACAGAACTTTTTGATTTGACTTTTTGGGATGCTACGGCAATAGGGAATCAAAGTCCTGCGACGCACAGTGCAACTTATTTTTCTTCCCAATTTGATGCTGTTAATAATTTGAATCAATTGCCCATGGCAAATTATTCAAACGTTACTAATCCAGAGTTGATATTTATACGTGTAGATGATAATGCAACGGGTAACTTTAATATTACTACAGGTAATTTAATAGTTGAGACCTTACCTGTTGTTAATAATCTACAGAGCTTTACCTATTGCGGTTCAATTACTGCTACCGGTGAGGTTCAAGTAGATCTTTATGATATCGAGCCATTTATGTCAAATGGTCAGAACAATTTGCTTTTCACTTATTTTTTAAGTCAGCAAGATGCAGACAGTAATTCAAATCCGCTTTCTACAACTTTTATCCATCAGGCAAACTCTCCTGTAGATTTATTTATACGAGTACAAACTTCATTAAATTGTCACATAGTCATTAATGTAGTTGCAATTTTAACAGACTGTAATCAGAATACTCAAGTAGTAGATCTAGAAGAGTGCGAAGATCAAAATAATTCAGCATGTTTTGACTTAAACGTGAATGATTTTCCAGCTCTAGGAACGCTTTCACCAAACCAGTATAGTGTCACTTATCATATTTCTCAAGTTGATGCTGATAATAATGTAAATCCATTAACTTCTCCTTATTGTACATCTACATCTCAACCTATCTTTGTTAGAGTTCATGATATCACTACAGGAAGTGGAGATACTTCTCAATCTTTTAACTTAGTTATCAGTCCAGCACCACCAGTATTTAATTTAACTCCTATTACGGGCTGTGATGACGATGGAGATGGATTTATAGATTGGGACAGTAGTGCGGTACTTGCCGAGATTGATGCCACTGCAACACCTAACATAGACAGTGCGTTTACAGAGTACTATTTAACACAGCAAGATGCTTTAGATCGTGTTAATTTAATAGGTTTTGGAGCAAACTTTTCAACGACAGCAGCAGTCAGCCAAGTTTATGTTAGAACAGATTTTTTCCCTTCGGGCTGTGCTAGCGCCTCTCCATTACAGTTAATTACAGACCCAAATTGTTTCTCCATAGGCAATCCGTCTCATTTATTACAATGTGCAGATCCTGGAGTTCAAGTGTGTTTTGATCTCACACAACACGCTGGTCAAATAATGGCAAATAATAATCCTACAGATTTTAGTATTTCTTATCATCTCAGTGATGCAGACGCAAATACCGATACCAGTGCGATATCAGCTCCTAACAATTATTGTATAAATAGTAATCAGATCATATACTTCAGACTAGAAGAAAATGCAACAGGAGCCTATAGAGTAGGCAGTTTTGATCTTTTTATTAATACTTATACCTATGATAATACAGTCTCATTAATACTAGATGAGTGTGATACAGACCTTAATGGAAATGTAGACTTTGATTTAACTTTAATTGCAACACAGCTTAACGCAGGTGCAATATTAAGTTATTATGAAGATCCTATTGATGCTCAAAATGAGACACAAGCGATCACTAATCCATCACTTTATAATTTACCAGTTAATAGTCAATTCAACACCGTTTATGTAAGGGAAACTGTTGCTGGTGATTGTGATTTGATTTATACCATTCAATTGAATGCACAAGGAAATTGTAATAACTCTTACTTATGTGAAAATGCGCTATCATTATGTGATCGTATAGGACAACCATTTGTGAATATAGCTGATAATTCAAATGCACAACTAGGTAATTATTATCCTTTTTCTCAATCAACAGGTCCTAGAAATCCATCATGGTTTTATATTCCTATAGAGACTAGTGGTGATTTAACTATTGAAGTGTGGCAAAACACACAACCAGATTTTTTAGGGCAGGATTTAGACATTGATTATGCTTTATATGGTCCATTTACAACAGCAACAGGTGGATGCGCAAATGGTCTTACACAAGCTAATTATGTAGATCATAGTTTCTCTGTAAACATGCCCGAAATAGGCCAAATCAATAATGCTCAATCTGGTGAATATTACCTTTTATTAACTTCAAATTTTTCGAACACTGCTGGCTTTTTAAAAGTAGAAATTGGAGCAGGAAGTACTGCTACCGTTAATTGCGATGGAATAAGAATGCAATCCATACTAGATGTTAACCTTAACGGTGTTGTTGATGCTACAGATGTTCCTTTTCCACTAGGGATATTTGATTGGGAAAAGAACATGAATGGTAGTGTCATGCAAGTTGTAACGCCACTATCAGCTTATACTATTTATGACTCAGATCCGGCAAACAGTTATGACTTGGGCTATAATGTAATACCAGCATATGCTTCAAATTACACAGTATCGCCTGCAACCTATAGTGCGCAAAGCATACCAGCAGGCTCAGGCGTCACAACTAGAGATTTTCTAGTTACTCCACTCGCTGCTTATGAAGATGTCGTCGTATATATCATACCGCAACAGCAACCACGTCCTGGATTTACTTATAAAGAAACAGTCGTCTATGCAAATCTGGGAACCACTCCAGTAGCAACGGGACAATTGCAGTTTTCCTATGACCCACAACTTTCTATTGTTGCAGTAGATGATCCAACCGCTGTTATTAACCCAACGAGTGTGGATTTAAACTATACAAATCTATTACCATTTGAATATCGAACTATGGAAATAGAAATGCAAATTCCAGTAATACCTAATATTAATCTAGGTGATATATTAACTAACACAGCAAGTATAACACCTGTAGCAAATGATATAACACCTCTTAATAATACTAGTGTAAGTTCTCAAATAGTGATAGGTAGCTATGACCCTAATGATAAAATGGAATCTCGTGGAGCCTTCATCAACCCATCAGAATTTGGTCCTAGTGATTATTTCTACTACACCATTAGATTTGAAAACACAGGAACGGCAAGCGCTATCAATGTAAGAGTAGAAGATACATTAGATGCGCAACTAGATTGGTCGACATTAGAAATGATTAATTCTAGTCATAACTATGTGATGGAGCAAATGGAAGAGCAAGTCGTATGGAGATTTGATAATATATTATTACCAGACTCTACCACAGATCCTGTAGGTGCAAATGGTTACATATACTTTAAAATTAAGCCGCTTGCTTCTAGTGAAGGAACCGTGATTCCTAATACGGCCGAAATTTACTTTGATTTCAATCCGCCTATTATCACTAATACATTTACGTCTACCTTCCGCACTCCATTGAGTATCGATGAGCCAGCAGTGGTGAATTTCAGTTTAATTCCTAATCCTACTTCTGGTATTGTTCAGGTAAACTTGCAAAATGCCGTTCTAGATAACGCACAGGTTGTTTTATATGATGTGAGAGGTAGAATTACGCTTTCGCGAAAGCTGACTAATAACAATCCTCAACTCGATTTTACAGATCTTCCTGCGGGAATCTATATTGCCGAGCTGCGCAATGGTGACCAAACTTATACGACTAAAGTTGTCAAACAATAAGGTACAACACTACAAAATAAAAAAGCCTCGATGTTAAATCGAGGCTTTTTTTTAATTTTCTACTCATCATCTATTTCGTCAAAACTATTGTTTTCTTCTTCATAGGTTTTGGTACTTTCAGCAGTAAGTCTGTAGATTTCATCGAGTTCTTCTTGAGTTAAGTCACGATAGGTGCCTTTAGGAATATCCAGCTCTACATTCATAATACGGATACGCTTTAATTTTGTTACTCGATAATCGAGGTATTCACACATGCGACGTATTTGTCTATTAAGACCTTGAGTGAGAACGATCCTGAAGGTTTTACGTCCTATTTGCTCTACCTCACATTTTTTAGTAACGGTATCGAGGATAGGGATTCCTGACGCCATTCTTCTTATAAATCGGTCATCTATACTGTGGTCTACCGTGACTATATATTCTTTACCATGATTATTACGAGAGCGCAAGATCTTATTAACAATATCTCCATCATTAGTCAAGAAAATTAATCCTTCGCTCATTTTATCTAAGCGGCCTATAGGGAAAATACGAGTCGGATAGTTGATATATTCTATGATATTATCAGGTTCAACACGTGTATCTGTAGTACATACAATTCCTGTAGGTTTGTGAAATGCGATATAAACAGGTTTTTCTTTCTTTTTTGAAATAGGTTCACCATCAACGGCAACTTTATCGTTGGGTTGAACTTTAGTTCCCATTTCAGGAACAGAACCATTGATGGTGACGCGTTGTTGCTCGATTAATCTATCTGCGGCGCGACGTGAGCAAAAGCCTTGTTCACTCAAGTATTTATTAATGCGTATTCCTTTATTTTCAGACATAGGGCAAAGGTAGGATTTTGAGTTTATATTTTCTTCTTTAAAGATGTTATTGAAGCTGCAGTTCAACCTACCTTTGTCCTTTAAATTATTTTCATGACTCCACAAGAACAATTCTTAACACAAACCCTTTTCAAAGATCTTCAATACACAGTAAAAGGTGAATCTATTTATGTGTTTAATGCTGATCAATTTAAAGAATTGATTAAACGTTGTGCTAGTAATGGAGTAGGAGCATACAGGTTGCTAGTATGGAGCGATAATGAAGTCGTAAAAATAGCATCGCATAATGAGTATAATAAAAAGGCGACAGATGTAAGATGGTTGAAGACCGCCTACTATAAATACTTTTATGAGGATAAGACCTTCAATTTTAGCACAGAATTTAAAATCTCTGATAAACTTTTAGAGCGTACTGAAATTTTTGTTCCCAAATCTAATGAGGAAGAAGAGTAGATGACGTTTTTTATCTGATGATATCACGTATAATTTTTAAGTGGTGCTCTGTGTGGATATATAGAAATTTTTGAGATTCTTTTAAATTTAAATGTCCAAATAGTGGATGCTTAAAATGGCTTTTAGAATCTAACTGCTTCAAGCTTTCAATTCTTTTTGAGGCAATTCGTAGTTGTTCTAATAAGTGATTTTTTGAGATTGTCTCTTTAGGTAAAACATGTTTAGGAGCGCGACCTTTTCCTCGAGGAATTTTTTTAAATGTCATTATGGTCCATTTAAGAAAAGACCATTTGGGTTTAAAATCATTAGGTTGAGAAGATGCCAGAGCTTGAGGAATGCTATTAATAACTTGTAGCGCATGATCGATATGCCAGTAGCTACCCACTTTTGATACTTCATTATTTTCTTGATCTCCTAATTGCGTCAAGTTTTGAAGTTCTGTAAGTTGTTGTTTGATTTGTTGCATCTTTAATAAATTTCCTGAATGGTAAACTTTTGATCATTAAAACTAACAATATCATTAGTTTTTTTATGTTTCAGCGCTACTCCTATAGGTGATTGTAGCGATATACAAAATATAGCCTCACCATCTACCATTATTTTTCCCATACCGGCGCTTACATAAAACCAGCCAGCAGGCAATTTTAAAAGTGCGCCAGGTTCTACCATATCACACTTTTTTAAAGCTTCTATTTTTTGAAAATGCTCCATTATTTTAGAAGTATCTGCTAGTTGTCTTTTATATAGATCTTCTTCATTTTGGATCATGGCCATTCCCGTTTCATACTTATCACCAGCACTACTTTTAGTTTCATTTTGTTTAGAATCCATTAATCTTTCTAGATTTTTAGCGATAGTAGAAATATGGTCTTTGAGAATATGATAACATTGATCATATACTTCTTTTTTAAAGGTAGTAGATTTCATAAATGTGATTAGACTGTAAAAGTAAACAATATGAACACGAGATTTTATAAAACAAAAAAGCCTCACGCACGAGGCAATGAGGCTTTTTCTCTACTAACCTAAAAGTTTATGGTAGCAACACGTTGTCTATAGCGTGTACTACTCCATTAATTGCTGTAACGTTAGTTACAATAATATTTGTGTCTCTTGTTTGTGCATCTGTAATTACTGTTCCTGTGATAGAAAAAGTTCCAGGTCCTATAGGATCCACATTTGCACCGTCTACGATATTTTCTGCTCTTACCGCTGCACCGCTCACTACATGGTAAGTAAGTACGTCAGTTAAATTAGATAATGCTAGAACGTCTGCTATATCATTTAATCCGTCTGTTGTGCTTTCATCAATTAAGGCTTGAAAAGCATCATTAGTAGGAGCAAACACAGTAAATGTTGCCGTGTCATCACTTAACGTAGGTACTAATCCTTCTTGATCCACTGCGGTAACTAGATTTGAAAAACTTGGGTTTGCAGCGGCCAGAGTCACTACTGTAGGCAATGCGATTACTTCATCAACTACATGTACTACACCGTTATCTACCGTTACGTCTGGCATAGTTACTTCTGCAACACCATTTAAAACAACACCTGCTGTAAGGTCAATGTATAAATCTAATGCGTCACCATCATTGTTTGTTGCACTGGTCTTTACATACCCATCAGTAAGGTCTGTTGATCGCGCCACAGTTCCTAGCACGTGGTTGCGCAATGTGTTTCTTAAAACTAAAACTGGCACATCATCTATAGTAGCAAATCCGTTTGCTGATAAAAATGTTTGAAAAGCTGTGTCTGTCGGTGCAAATACAGTAAATGTCCCACCTGCTTGATCTAGTGTAGCGTCTAATCCGGTTCTTAATAAGGCTGCATTTAGAATAGTAAAATCAGCATTATCTACTGTTAAGTCGTAAGCAGAATTATTGTTATCCAATATTCCTCCATTATCATCGTCATCTGTACAAGATACTGCACCTATGGTAAGTGCCGCAAGCATCAATACCTTAAAATTGGTTATTAACTTTTTCATGAGTTTGGGTTTTAGTTTTTTTATTTGTTCAAATATAGTCTCAATTACCACCTATTATGTTTAATGATTTGTTAAAAGTATTAAACAAAAGCTTAAGACAGGTCATTATCAATTTTTATCATGCTCACTATAAGAAAAATCAACTTGACTACCGCCTTAACTGTAATACAGATGAATTATTTTTGCAGCATGGCAAAAGTAGTAGTAGGACTTTCAGGTGGAGTAGATTCTAGCGTTGCGGCATATCTTTTAAAAGAGCAAGGTCACGAGGTAATAGGTCTATTTATGAAAAACTGGCATGATGATACCGTTACCATTAGTGATGAGTGTCCATGGCTAGAGGATTCAAATGATGCGATGTTAGTCGCAGATAAGCTAGGGATACCGTTTCAAACTGTAGATTTAAGTGAGCAGTATAAGGAGCGTATCGTTGATTATATGTTTGATGAGTATGCTCGTGGCCGCACGCCCAATCCAGATGTTTTATGTAATCGTGAGATTAAATTTGATGTTTTTATGGATATCGCTTTAGAATTAGGGGCAGATTATGTCGCTACTGGACACTACTGTCAAAAGACAACCACCACAGTTGATGGTAAAGAGATTCATCATCTTATTGGTGGAGCAGATCTTAATAAAGATCAAAGCTATTTTTTATGTCAGGTATCACAAGAGCAGTTAGCTCGTACATTATTCCCTATAGGTCATCTTCAAAAACCTGAAGTACGTAAAATCGCAGCAGCACAGGACTTAATTACTGCAGGCAAGAAAGATTCTCAAGGTTTATGCTTTATTGGTAAAGTACGTCTGCCAGACTTTTTACAGCAACAGTTGAAACCCAAAACCGGTGACATTGTAGAAATTCCAGCCGAAGTAAGTATGGATAAAGCTGCAGTTGTAGAAGATGAGGATGCTATGATTACGCTTTCGCGTAAGCGACATTATCAACCACATGAAGGAAAAAAACTGGGCACACATCAAGGAGCGCATTACTTTACACGTGGGCAGCGCAAAGGTCTCGCGGTAGGTGGTACGCCACAACCACTTTTTGTTATAGAGACAGATGTAAAGAATAACACGGTTTATGTAGGCCAGGGAAAACAGCATCCAGGACTTTACCGTCGTGGACTTTTCATAGATAAAAGCGAGCTGCACTGGATACGTGAAGATCTGGCACTTCAACCAGGACAGACCACGGATGTTATGGCTAGAATACGTTATAGACAGACTTTAGAAAAGGCTGTTTTAAATGTAGTAAGTGATGGCGCTTATTTGATTTTTGATGCACCACAAAGTGCTATTTCACCAGGACAGTTTGCGGCATGGTATCAGGACAATGAATGTTTAGGTTCTGGTGTAATTTCTTAACTTGCCCAGATGAGAATTGTTTTGTGTATCGTTTTTTATCTCGCTTTCGGGAAAGCGTATGCACAAGAACTACATGCATGGATCTATTTTACAGATAAGCCTAATGTCACTGCTAGCATAGCGTCGCCACAAAGTATACTTACTCAAAAAGCAATACAACGCAAGGCTAGACATGGAATCGCTATTGATGATCGAGACGTGCCTGTCAATCAAAACTATGTCACTCAAATTCAATCGCAGCCAGGTATCACTTATAAAACACAGTCTAAGTGGTTTAATTGTGTGCATGTTACGGGCTTAGAAACAGATATTAATGCATTGTTCGCATTATCATTTGTGTCTAGCATTGATTTTGCAGATCCTACTAAAATGACCCAAATCAATCACCACAATAAATTTGCCCAGACGACCATTCCACCGCTCACTTATGGAAATGCATTGAACCAAATTGATATGATAGGTTTAAATGATTTACATGATTTAGGCAACACAGGCTCTGGTGTTACCATCGCAGTAACCGATAGCGGTTTTCCTAATGTAGATACTAATCCAGCGTTTCAACAATTGCGTAATAATAATGGTGTCGCTGGTGGATACGACTTTGTAGCAGGCGATAACAGTTATTATGGTGATCATTTTCACGGTGCACGAGTGTTGAGTATTATGGCAGCACATGAGGCTGGTAATTTTGAAGGAAGCGCGCCCGATGCGCAATATTATTTATTTAGAACCGAAGACGTTGCTACAGAAACGCCAGTAGAATTAAGCTATTGGGTTGCCGCAGCAGAACGTGCAGATTCATTAGGTGTTGATGTGATCAACGTATCGCTAGGCTATTTGAGTTTTGATAATCCTGCAGAAAGTTTGAGTTATACAGATTTGGACGGACAAACGGCTTTTATATCACGTGGTGCAAACGTAGCATTTGAAAAAGGATTATTTGTTGTGGTAAGTGCCGGTAATTCCGGAACCTCGACTTCGCATCCATACATCAGTGCACCGGCAGACGCTGCTGGAGCCTTTAGTATCGGATCTGTAACAGCGACGGAACAGTTATCAAATTTCTCGAGTACGGGACCAACATTTGACAATCGATTAAAACCTAATGTAGTAGCACAAGGAAGCGGTACGGCACTAATTACTGAGAATGGAGCTTTAGTTTCTGGTAGTGGTACCTCTTATAGTGCTCCTTTGATTAGTGGTGCTGTTGCCTGTTTAATACAAGCATATCCCAATTTAACTCCTTTACAACTTAAAAACGCTATAGAGCAAAGTGCAGATAATTTTATGACTCCAAATAATCAATTTGGATATGGGATTCCTGATTTTGGTGCGGTATTTCAAACTTTGAGTATAACGCAGTTTAAAGATGTAGAATTGAATTACTACATTAATAATAGTAAACAGTTGGTGGTTGATTTACCACAAGACTATACAGAGGTACAAGCTAGGCTTTACAACCTTATGGGACAGTGCGTTTGGACTGGTATGCTCGAGAATGAAAAGCCACTTGAGTTGAATTCTTTTAATTCTGGTATTTATATATTTCAAATTGAAGAGTTGAATAGATCAATAAATGTTGCCTTTTAAGAATTTATTATTCTTTAGATTCTATTTTTGAGTAATCCACTCAATCGGTCTTTACGCCTCTCTTTTTCTTTTAAATTTGTAACTGTAAAATGAAACTATGGAAAATAGAATTACTTCTTTATTCGGTGTTAAATATCCCATTATTCAAGGTGGTATGATATGGGCTAGTGGTTATAAGCTAGCTAGTGCAGTATCTAATGCTGGAGGATTAGGGCTTATAGGTGCTGGTTCTATGTATCCTGATGTTTTAAGAGAACATATTCAAAAAGTTAAAAAAGCCACAGATCAACCTTATGGTGTTAACGTACCGTTGCTGTATACCGATCTAGAAGAAATTCTTCAAATCATTATAGAAGAAAAAGTACCAATTGTTTTTACCAGTGCAGGTAACCCTAAAACTTATACTCAAAGGTTGAAGGACGCAGGAATCACTGTGGTACATGTAGTAAGTTCTGTGAAATTTGCTTTAAAATGTCAAGATGCTGGAGTAGATGCTGTGGTAGCAGAAGGATTTGAAGCCGGTGGTCACAATGGAAGAGAAGAGACCACAACGCTTACTTTAATACCTATGGTAAAAGCAGCTTTGAAAATACCATTAATCGCTGCTGGCGGTATTGCAACAGGTAGAGGTATGCTCGCTGCCATGACGCTAGGAGCTGAAGCTGTTCAGGTAGGAAGCCGTTTTGTAGCCACTCATGAAGCTAGTAGCCACCTCGCTTTTAAACAGGCTGTGGTTGATGCAAAGGAAGGTGATACACATTTGACACTTAAAGAGTTAGCGCCAGTACGTTTACTGCGCAATAAATTTTGGGGAGATGTACAAGAGCTTTACAAAACAGCACCATCACCTGAAGAATTAAAAACCTTACTGGGTCGAGCGAGAGCTAAGAAAGGAATGTTTGAAGGTGATTTGAATGAAGGTGAACTAGAAATAGGTCAAATATCGGGATTGATTAATGATATTTTACCGGCGGCACAAGTCGTTGAAAATATGGTGTCTGAATATGAGGAAGCTAGAAAAGAAATGATGAAGATGTCACTACATGGCTAGAGCACAATCACCGCTAGAGGAAAAGTGGAACGTCATTACACATGGCTTTGGTTTAATTTTAGCATTAATTGGTGCGGTATTATTGTTTTTAAAAATTGAAGACAGTAATCAAGCTTATACATATCCAGCTATAGGGATTTATACGTTTTCACAGATTCTTCTTTACTTTTCATCAACTTACTATCATTGGGTTGAAGTAGGTTCAAGAAAAGATGTACTGCGCAAGATGGATCATATCGCTATTTACGGATCTATTGCAGGAACTTATACACCTATGTGTTTATTATTATTACAAGATAGTAATGGCTGGATGATTTTATATGCTGTGTGGGGAATTGCAATTTTTGGACTTATATGGAAGCTGTTCTTTACAGGTAAATATGAGGCATTTTCTAGCATTCTATACTTAGTGATGGGCTGGTTGATTATTTTAGATTTAGAAAGTGTACAGTCCTTATTTACAGATTCAATGATTTTTTGGTTAATCGCAGGTGGCGTCTTTTTTACCGTAGGAATCGTCTTTTATGCTTGGAATAAACTCTATTTCAATCATGTTATCTGGCACCTATTTGTGTTAGGTGGAAGCATCAGTCATTTTTTGATGGTGCTTGAGGTGGTTAACGTTTAAACCAAAAAACCTAACACAGCACCCGTTAACATTACTAAAATCTTAGCAAGGTTAAATTTGTGCGCTTCACTCGATTCTAGAATAAGAGTAGTGGATACATGCAGTACAATACCTGCAACAATAGCTTTGATAGGTGTCATATAAGCATCAAAAAAGCTCATCTCACTAGCTAGTAAACTACCTAGTGGTGACATGACTGCAAATAATAATAATATAGCAATAGACTTCCATCGCGACATGGTGCTGTTCAATAAAAAACTAGCAAAAATAAAAGCTATAGGTATTTTATGAATAGAAATACCATATACCATACCACCATGACCTTGCAACGGCATACCTTCTAGGAATGCATGCAAGCATAAACTACTAAAAAGTAGATAAGGAAACTGTTGAATCTCTTTACTTACGTGTAGGTGGCCATGTTCTGCACCTTTTGAAAAGAATTCTAGTATAATCTGTATAAAAACTCCAGCGATAAGATATATTCCCATCGTGCTATCGCCATCTTCATAAATTTCAGGTAAAAATTCTGAAGCGACGCTACTTAATAAAAATGCCCCAGAAAATGCAAGCAATAATTTCATTCTATTTGCAGCAGGTGATTTGAACAACATTGCTGCTCCAGCTCCTAGTAATACAGCGATAAATGGAAGTAAAAAATTCAATTCGGGTTATTTGTTAAAGCGTAAAAGTAATATTAATGAATTATCTGTGAGGTGATTTATGGTCTGAATAAAGAATTGGTCCAGTATTGATTTACTTTCTGACAACCATAATTAGTCGCTCACTAGTTGCAGCATCATAATTGTTTAAATGATAATCTCCATAAACCTCTATTAATTCTAATCCTGCTTTTTTAAAATAATTCGTAAAATCTGCTAATTCTAGGGCGCTCACACGTTCTGTAAAATGATAATTACGTTCTTGATCTGTAAATTTAATATCCTTATAGATATGACCTTTTTCATAACGACGCCATTGTTTAAAGGTAATGCCATCCTCAATTTTCTCATTATAGGCAACTAGATTTTTAATGACAAATGGAGCATTCATAAAATCGATAACTCCATATCCACCAGGCTTTAAATTTGAATAAATAGCTTTAATAGTATTTACATTATCTGCCACATCATCAAAATAACCAAAACTAGTAAAGAGATTAAATACCGCGTCAAATTGACCATCATAGGGTACTGTCATATTATGTACCTCAAAATTAATACGACTTGCATCGATTGGTAAGAGCGATTTATCATTTTCTACATCTGAGGTAGAAGTCGTATTGTCTCTCAATTGTGCTTTTGCAAATGCAATACTAGATGGACTTAAATCAACACCAGTTACACGATATCCTAGACGATTCAAATACATACTGTGTCTACCACGACCACAGGCTAAGTCCATGATATGAGAAGACTTAGTTAAGTTAAGGCTGTCTGTAAGGCGACGCATAAATGCGCCAGCTTCTTGATAATCTCTATCTCGATAAAGAATATGATAATATGGAGTGTCAAACCAACTCGCGTACCATTGATCTGTTTGGGATGCAGTGCTCATAGGCAACAAAAATAGCTTAATTTTGCGGCTCAAATCTGTGAAGAATGTCCCAAAGTTTTAAGATGATTGCCAAAACGCTTTTTGGCCTAGAAGAAGTCCTTGAAAAAGAGCTCCGCCAGTTAGGTGCAACACATATAGAGAAAGGTGTGCGCATGGTGAGTTTTGAAGGCGATCTGGGTTTTATGTACAAGGCAAATATGATGTTGCGCACAGCAATACGTATTCTAGTACCTATACATTCTTTTAGAGCGCGCAATGAAGTAGACCTCTATGATGGTATTTATCAAATGGATTGGTCTAAGTATCTGACTGCACACGATACACTTGCCGTACACGGTACGGTAGCGTCACAATACTTTAATCATAGTCAGTATGTCGCTTTAAAAACTAAAGATGCAATTGTAGATCAAATACGTAATAACACAGGTAGACGTCCAGATGTGGATACTAAACATCCAGACTTAAGAGTGTCTGTGCATATCAATGATCAAAAAGTAGACGTTTCTATTGACTCTAGTGGTGAGCCGCTATTTAAACGTGGTTATCGTCAAGAGACTAACATAGCACCTATAAATGAGGTGCTTGCAGCAGGATTAATTTTACTAAGTGATTGGGATCAACGATCTCAATTTATAGATCCCATGTGTGGTAGTGGAACGATTGCTATAGAGGCCGCAATGATAGCAGCAAACATCGCACCTAATTTGAACCGACCAGAATTTGGCTTTGAAAAATGGCCCAATTATGATAATGCACTTTTTGAAATGATTCAAGAAAGCTGTCTAAAGAAAATGCGTGAGTTTGAAGGTCCTATCATCGCACGTGATGCTGATGGATACACACTGGAAAAAGCAAAAGAAAACGTAAAAAATGCTAATCTTCAAGACTTTATAAAACTAGAAAAAGGTGATTTCTTTAGAGATCATCAAAGTGCACAAGCCTTTTTAATGTTTAATCCACCATATGATGAACGTATAGAGATCGATACCGATGCATTTTATAAATCAATAGGTGATACTTTAAAACAGCGTTATACCGGTTCTACAGCATGGATGATAACCGGTAATCTCGAGGCATTAAAATCAGTGGGATTACGTCCATCTCGCAAGATTAAAGTATATAATGGTAAACTAGAAGCACGGTTTGTAAAATATGAAATGTATCGCGGTACAAAGAAACTCCATAAATTAGTTGATGGAGACTCTAAGTAATGCAATCATTAGAGAATTTTAAATAATCAATTATAATTAATTAGAAGTATACAACATAGAGATTTAAAGGAAGTCATGTTTGTAATAATATCAATTTAATTACTTGTGCTTTCCTTCTTATCTTTGAAATTGAAAAGAAGATTATATGGCGATGAATAAAAATGGCGTTTTAGGCTGGGCAACTTTAATCATGATTATCATAGGACTAGGACTTATAGCACTGGGCGCATTTAGATACAATCAGGTAGCTGGCTATGGATTTGCTGCAGTAGGTGTAGGTTTCTTTGCTATCGCTTGGGTTTTTAACGCGTTGAAAGGGCGAGTGTAGTGAAGGAAAAAATTCAATTTGAAGATCTTACAGCTCTTAAAGTAGTTATCCCTACTGTAATAGCTATAATTTCTTGTTTTGTTTTTGGAACTTTAATAATAGTTGATGGTGCTCACTGGTATTACATTATACCAGCATTTATAGGGATTATCCTCATCGGTATTCCACAAATAAAAAATATAAGACAGCGCAACACTATTAAATTCACAAACACTGGTCTAACCGCAAAATTATTAGGGCATAAAACTTTTGGTTTTCAATTTAGTGACATAGAAAAGTATCAACTGACTGATGCTGGATTGATAATTAAAATAAATGAGATGGATGCGATGACGCTTTCGCGAAAGCGTTTTCAAAAAGAATCTCTCACACAATTACATACATTAATACAACAAAAAACAGCGCAACTATGAGCGATGATAAACAAGTAATATTTTCCATGTCAGGTCTTTCAAAGACTTATCAAAGTACAGGGAAACAGGTTCTTAAGAATATACACTTAAGTTTTTTCTATGGGGCAAAAATAGGAATACTAGGTCTTAACGGATCTGGTAAATCTACGTTGATGAAAATCATTGCTGGTATTGAAAAGAATTATCAAGGAGATATTCATTTCTTACCAGGTTATAATGTAGGTTATCTCGAGCAAGAGCCACAACTAGATGACTCTAAAACAGTAATGGAAATCGTGCGCGAAGGTGTTGCAGAGACTGTTGCTATTCTAGATGAGTATAATAAAATTAACGATGATTTTGGTCTAGAAGAAGTGTACTCAGACGCAGATAAGATGGAGAAACTAATGAACCGTCAAGCAGAGCTGCAAGATAAGATAGATGCGACAAACGCCTGGGAACTAGATACTAAACTAGAAATTGCCATGGATGCCCTGCGCACACCACCTGGAGACGCTAGTATTAAGAATTTATCTGGTGGAGAGAAACGTCGTGTAGCGCTATGTCGTTTATTACTTCAACAACCAGAGATTTTATTATTAGATGAGCCTACTAACCACCTCGACGCAGAGTCTGTTTTATGGTTAGAACAACACCTTGCACAATATAAAGGAACGGTAATCGCTGTAACGCACGATAGATATTTCTTAGATAACGTTGCAGGTTGGATTCTAGAACTGGATCGTGGAGAAGGAATTCCATGGAAAGGAAATTACTCTAGCTGGTTAGAGCAAAAAGGTGACCGTTTAAGAAAAGAAGAAAAAACAGAATCTAAACGTCAAAAAACATTGCAGCGTGAGCTGGATTGGGTACGTCAAGGTGCAAAAGGTAGACAGTCTAAACAAAAGGCACGTTTAAATAACTATGATAAGTTATTGAATGAAGATCAAAAACAAAAAGAGGAAAAGCTAGAGATTTATATACCTAATGGACCACGTCTAGGTACTAATGTAATTGAGGCAAAAGGAGTGAGTAAGGCCTTTGGCGATAAGTTACTTTATGAAGACTTAAATTTTGTGTTACCACAAAATGGTATTGTAGGTATCATAGGTCCCAATGGTGCTGGTAAAACAACCATTTTCAAAATGATTATGGGGCAAGAGCAACCAGATAAAGGATCATTTACAGTAGGTGAAACTGTTAAGCTGGCTTATGTAGATCAATCACACAGCGATATCGATCCAGATAAATCAATATGGGAAAACTTTGCAGATGGCCAAGACATGGTAATGATGGCGGGACGTATGGTTAACTCTAGAGCTTACCTAAGTCGTTTTAACTTTTCAGGATCTGAGCAAAATAAGAAGGTTTCTACGCTTTCTGGTGGTGAACGCAACCGTTTACATCTAGCGATGACTCTTAAAGAAGAAGGAAACGTATTATTACTCGATGAGCCTACTAACGATCTAGATGTAAATACACTACGTGCACTAGAAGAAGGACTTGATAACTTTGCAGGTTGTGCGGTTATTATTTCTCACGACAGGTGGTTTTTAGATAGAGTATGTACACATATCATCGCATTTGAAGGTGACTCTCAGATCTATTCTTTTGAAGGGAGTTTTACGGAATATGAAGAAAATAAGAAAAAACGATTAGGTGATGTAACGCCTAAGAGAATACGTTATAAGAAATTAATTAGAGACTAGCATTGAGGTCTTAAGTTTTTACGTTTAGAGTCCGTAGTTCAAATTTGAACTACGGACTTTTTTATTTAATTTAAAAAAATATAATATATGAATCCGCATACGGCAGACATAAGAGCTCAAATAGAATACTATGCACAAGAAGTGAGTAGTGGTAAGATGGATTTAAGTGCTGTACGTAATAAGCTTAAAAATCAAATGATGGATCTAGAAGACGTAAATTATACGGTCAATAGAGTTGATAAAAGAGCGGCTAGGTTGACAGAGTTAAAAGCGATACATCAAACGGGTAGAAATAAATTGTGGATAGGGATCGCTTTGTTGTTTTTTGGCTGTGTTTTCCCGTTCATTTATAATGTAGTCACCTTAAATAAATTTGTGATTGCTGTTTATACCTTTCCTTTTGTATTAGGCTTATACTTGATATGGAATGGTCGCAATGATATGGCGAGGTATTAATTTTCAAAAATCCACTCGTCCTTATAAAGTAAGGCTGTTTTCAAATAATTGAACAATACTGGGAAACCAGATTTAAAATCGGCTGGAGATTCAAAGAAGTATTCTGTAAGTACAGATAGAAATTCATACTCATTTGTAAATGCATATGCTCTAAAGTATTTAGTATCATCTAACTTTTGTCTCACTTCAGGATTCATAATATGTCGCAATATCTTTTGCTCATATTTATGGAATCTAGCAGAATCTACATCTGTACTATGTTTACTTTCAAAATGCATAACGTGCATTAATTCATGCAATCCCAGGTGAAGATTATCATTATCGATTGCCATACCTGTTAAAAAATCTTCCCAGGATAGAGCAAGGACTTTAGCACGAGGATTGTATTCACCTTTGTGCATAGCTTCGTTAGTTGGGCTTTGGAATGCCTGTGGGAAAAACAGTACCGTATTCAACATACTGTACAAATAATTTGCCCTGCCAAAACTTAATTGTATCGCTACTGCCGCGCTATAGGTAACCTGTGCATCAGATACTTGATTTTCATATCGATGTCTGAAATCTTTATCTTTTATAAAGGCTGCCATGCGATGTTCAAACTGTCGCTGGTATTTTTTAGATAGCTTTAAATAAAAAGGATAGGTTTCTAGTAGACGCTTTCGCGAAAGCGGTAACCTGCGATACGTAAATGGCTGTCTATTCCATATAAAGTCTTTTTTGTGCTGTAACCTGCGTAAAATAAGATGACCAAAGAAAAATAAGAATCCAACAGCAACTGCCGCAAATGCGTATGGAGCCATCCATTCTGTCTCTGGATTTAGAACAAGTATGTGAGAGAGCAATCTAATCTCTAGAAAATATACTCAGTAAGTACCAAAATAACAGCATCAATGATGCAAATAGACCTAGTGAGGCGCCTACATGTTGATCTGTACTGTATTTATGTACAAGATTGGATGTTTGGTATAGTATGGATCCTGCTGCTAGAACCACCATTCCGGCACTAAATGCAAGTCCAAGATTAAAGCCAAAAATCATTCCGGCTACGATAAGGCCTAAGGCAATAAAAAAACCTACCATAAGTATATTGCGCAAAAAGCTGAAATCTTTTTTTGTAAATAATACGATAGCACTCAAGCCTGTAAATAAAGCTAGAGTCATTACAGCTGCTTGATTAATGATAGAATTGTCAAATATATTCATACTACCACCAGAGTAAGCAATAGCAATCCATATCATAGGTAAAAAGATAAAAGCTTCTGCGATGACATATAACAATAATGCAAGGTATTGTTTAGTCTTATCATGTGATTTATGGGCTATATTTTCGGCATAGTTAGTCGCTAACATAAATCCACCTAGAATAAGTAACCATCGCCATCCTTGAGTCATAGATAAGGCAAATTCTACTAGTGGCTCAATACGTAAAAAAATAGATTCTACAACTATAAAAAGTAAAACGGCTAGAGCAACGTGTGCATAAGTACGTTTATAGAAAGCTACTCTAGTATCATCACTAGCTGCGATAAGTGGTTGATATGAAGAAATATTGTTATGATCCATGGTTAGTTTAAATTACAAGTAGTGAAGATAATTAATCTACAATTTTACAACGCTAAAACATTAATAAAATTTTCTGCCAATGGATTAAACCTTATCTTTCTTTTTAAGTCATAAGGTAGACTATGATAATAGATAAAGAATACGAGATTCTAGAGCTTATCAATGCTCCTCAAACTATAGAGGCTGGCTACCGCATGCTTTTAAAAGAGTATCAACAACAGTTATACTGGCAAATAAGAAAGTTAGTTATAGATCATGACGATGCGCATGATGTACTGCAAAATGTTTTTGTAAAAGTTTTTAAAGGGATAAAAATTTTAAAGGTGATAGTAAATTATCATCATGGTTGTATCGTATCGCTTATAATGAAAGCATGACGTTCTTAACTAAAAAAGGGAAGCAATTACAGGTCAATGATACAGAGCTGCAAGCCCATCTGGTAGATCAACTAGAGGCAGATGTATATTTTACTGGTGATGAAATTCAACTAGCCTTACAAAAGGCTCTCGCTCAATTACCTAAAAGACAAAGCGAGATTTTTAAAATGCGTTATTATGATGAGGTTAAATTTAAAGATATTGCAGATTTGTTAGAATTAAGTGAAGGAGCTGTTAAGTCTAGCTATCATATTGCAGCAAAGAAGATTGAACAATTTATAAAACAAGATTAAACTATTTAAGAACTTAAGAGTCTTAAAACCAGAACATGGAAAAAGAAAATAAACATAATAAGGATTTAGGTTTTCAAGTACCTCAAGACTTCTTTAAAAATTTTGAAGAAGATATGATGACGCAATGGAATCTAGAGGAAAAACTAGGTAAAGAAACTGGTTTTGAGGTACCTGATGGTTATTTTGAATCTCTAGAAGAACAATTAATTCCAGTAGTTGATGATAAGGTAAGACATCTACCTAAAAAATCTAATTTTACAACTTTCTTATATCCAGTTCTTGCGATAGCTGCCATGTTAGCTATTGTTTTAACCTTCAATACTGGAAATGAACCTATAGATATCGCAAGTGTAGAAACATCAGTGCTTGAAGATTATCTTATCGAAGAGTCTTTTTTATATGATGACACGACCGTGGATATTTTATTTGCAGATAATGATATACTAGATGACATCAGTCTTACAGAAAGTCTAGATACAGACGTATTGTATGATTATCTAGAAGAAGAAATGGAGTTAAACGAAATTATTACAGAATGAAAAGTATATATTAATAATAGTCGTACTTATAAGTACTATAGGGATGGCGCAAGGACCTGAAGGCGATAGAGATAATCATCGTCGTATGAATAAAGAGAAAATTGAAGCACTAGCGGTAGCTTACATCACAGAGCAGTTAGAATTAACACCAGATGAAGCAGGCAAGTTCTGGCCAGTTTTTAACAAACTGAGAGAAAAGCGTCACTCTTTAGAGCGCAAAAAGAAAGCCTTGATACGTGAAATGGAATCTAAAGTAGATGCACTAACAGATAACGAGGCGTCTAACTATGTGAGTAAAATTACAGATTTAGACAATCAAATTCATGCTGCTAGTTATGAGCAAAATAGCAATGAGATTATTAAAATAATAGGAGCAAAACGTTTTTTAAAACTCATGAAAGCTGAAATGGATTTCAGAAAAAAAATGCTAAGAGAATATAAAGAACGTAGAGGTAGAGACAGACCTTAAACAACTGTCGATTTATTTGATTTATTAATGGATAAGAGCCTTTTCAAAAAGCAATTGAAAAGGCTTTTTTAGTTTTTAAAATTTAATATCAAAGCTTAAATTTGAATTAAAATTAATTATCATGAAAAAGTTCTTTTTAATCTTTTTAGTAATAGGATTAGCATCGTGCAATCAACAAGATACTACGACTACTACAGAGGCGACTGATGGTATTAAAAGTAGTCAGGCATATCAAGAGTATGTCCTAGCCTATAATGAATATCAAGCTTGTAAAGAAGAGCGACCAGGAATAACTAATGCCTACATGAATAAAGAGCTTACCGCTCCAGAATTTGAAAAAGCACTAGAGAAGAATGCTAAAATGTGTGCTCTTAAAAAACAAATCTTTAATACCAGATGGCAAATGTTACAGACAGAATATGATAAACTATCTGAAGAATATCAAATCAAAACAGACTAGTCTTTAAATTCTGTTATTTCCGTAATATTTTCTACAGACTTTCCATCATAGATAACCGTCCATCCCATAGAATTGCTCAAAACAAAAATGCGTGACAGTTCTAGTAATAATCTGTCATCTGCGTTTTTAAGGATATCACTATTCCTAATTTGACGCTCAATATCTTTTGATATCTTTTGTTTCATACTATTGAAATCCTTTGCCTCAAAGGTGTTGAGTATACCATTATCCAACTGGTAAAGACTTAAATTAGGATTAATGTTGATAATGGGCTCGGGTAGTTTTGAAAAGATGATTTGTTTATTCTCAGCGTCTACAGAGTATTCTAAATTTTTGAGGTTATAAATGACTTGTGCTTTGGCATTTGAAACCACAAGTGCTTTTTTCTTACTAGCAAAGAAATCCCAGCCATAGGACTTTGTGTTTTCATAAGTATACACTTTACCGTAATTAACTTCAGTTACTATAAGTTTACTCACATTACGCACTTCTTTTCCAATAAGTTCTGTTTGCGCAATAAGATTTTCCTGATCAGTCTTATAACCTTTTATGTAGTCATAAATCAAAACAATGGCAAGCATCATCAAAGCGCCTAGAACTAGTGTTTTTAAATTTTTCATAATTGAATATGAGGATATTTTTGTTGTAGGTTAGCTAGTGAGTTTTCAATCTGTTCCAGATGCAAATCAACGTTGGATGGTCTGTGTGCGACAAGTTTACGATGTTTATCCACGGCTTTCATTATAGGTAAACAGGTTGTAGAAATCACGCTTTCGCGGAAGCGTTCCCAAACCAACTCAATGCCCGTTTCACTTAAATGAACCATATCACGGCCATAGAATCTATAGTCACGCAGTTCATCCATTACAATCTCATATGCCGGGAAATACTGCGCTTTTTGCGTTTCTACTACCGCTTGAATGGCTTCAAAAAGTCTAGATTTACTGCGTTGGTTTTCAGTAAATCCATCTTTAATATGTCGTACAGGAGAAAGCGTGAAAATAACTTGAGCTTGAGGATTGGCCTCGTTAATCAGGCTAATCATAGTATTTAAACTATCTATAATTTGATTAATAGAAAGTAACTTTTTCTTAAATAGTTGCTGAGATTGTTTATGGCAATTTGCTACAATTATCTTCTTCTCAATATGCTTATAAACCCAGGCTGTTCCCAGCGTTATAAATATGTGAGATGCTTTTTTAATATGTTGAACGAGAACTTTTCCAGCAGTATTTAGGTTTTTTAAAACCGCATCTTGACTAGAACCGTTTAAATCAGAATGCGCGAGGTAAGAAAAATGAGTATCGATATCTTCTAGAGAAAACAAGTCGTTACTCAAAGAACGCTCGATCAATACTAGTAAACTATGAGGATTAAAAATAATCCCAAATGGATTTACGCAAGTCTTAAAGCCGTGATAAGCCATTTTGCTACCTATATTTTCTGTAAAACAACTACCTAAAAATACCATAGCACTGTCATAGTTAATGGCAGGTTGTAACGGTTTAATAGGAACTGGTGTGGTAAGTTGCATTGTTATCTTTACATTTAATAACATCAAAGGTAAAGTAATGCTGTAGTTATAAAAATAACCACCAATAAATTAAGAGTAATAAAACGATGGTGAGTATTAATTTAAGGTATCAGAAGCGTTTGTTGTCACGCTGGTCTTTAAGCGCCTTTGCTATTACTTTTCTTTTAGTACTTGCGACTTGTTCTGGTGTAAACAGCAGACTCATTTTTGAACTTGTCTGCTCATTGTAAACTGAATTACGAGCATCATTTATTCTGTTGGTTCTACGTTGCGTCGCTTTATTTTGAATAGCCTGTATTTTTTTATAGAGATGATTGTTATAATACATACGGCTTAAGAATTAGACTGAAACTTCATTAATTCATATAGCAAGGTGCCAATTCCATAAAAAACGATAGGTGCCGCGATAATCGTTATGATGATAATGAGAAGTGATTTTCTCTTATCCTTATCTGCCTGCTTGCGTATCTTGCGTTTTGCTGCTTCTACTTCTTGTATTGTGTAATCTTTTCTTTCTACACCTTGAGAATAAGTAGCATGAGATTGTTTTCTTTTTTTACGACGTTCTTTTCTCTCAAGAAACAATTTCTTGTTGTTTCTCATGATAGTAACCATAGATGATATGCTGCCGCCAGATCCCATATAACTTAATCAGTCTGATAAGTCAATGAAACGTTACAAAATTTTTGAGGTTCAGAAAAAAAAGGTGCAGACTATAGTATACACCTTTCATACTTTTAATAAACTACATCGACCAGTTTAAATCCTGTTCTATAGGAATATTTATAGATTTTAAATAGTCATCGAGTTTATCGTAGTTATCAGAGGTTTTATTGAAAGCTATCAATCCTCCAGCTTTTATAAATAGAATGAGATGGGTATTTAATTCAACTAATTTTTCGATGCGAGAAATAGGGATAATTAATTCAACTCCATCACTATTAATTTTAAAATCAGTTTGATTTAGATAAAATATATCTTCTTCGGTATAGCTGTCGCCTAATTCCTTTTTCTTGTTTTCAAGATATTTTCTATAATGTTTGATGTGTAACCGCTTATAACGTATTGGGTAAAAGAAAAACCACAATATGCTAAATAGCAATAGTATAATTCCAATCCAACTTATGGTATCATTTATTATAAAAAGAACAATTACCAACGCTGTCCAAATTAATGGAAAAGTAAGTCTAGTTTTTAGAAGTTTTGCTTGATACTCCTTAGAATGCTGTGCTTTATAAAAAAGGCCTATTAAATTGTCTTCTAGAGTTATTTTCTCCTTAACGATATCCATTTAAATCATCTCCTTAGCTGCATCAAGTGCTGCCGCAATTCCACTAGGATTTTTTCCTCCAGCAGTTGCAAAATGTGCTTGTCCGCCACCGCCGCCTTGAATGTGCTTTCCTAGTTCGCGAACTATAGATCCAGCGTTAAGATCTTTTTCTTCTACAAGATTCTTTGAAATCATAACGGTTAAGGTTGCTTTCTCTCCATCGCTTGCTCCGATAATAAGGAAAAGGTTGTCCATCTCGCGTTCAATTTCAAAAGCTAGTTCTTTTACAGATTTAGCATCAAGATCTGTTTGTGTCGCGATAAAGTTGACACCATTGATATCTTGTGCGCTTGCTATTAAATTACCTTTTAAATTACCGGCTTTGGCTTTTAAAAGTTGTTCTATTTCCTTTTTAAGTGCTACGTTCTCATCTTGTAGTTGAGCAATTGCCTCAGCAGGATTTTTAGTATTAGATTTTAAGATGGTTTTGATTTCATCAAAATGTCTAGACTGTTCCGCAAAGAAATCTTTTACAGCATCACTAGATATAGCTTCAATACGACGTATACCTGCCGCAACAGCTCCTTCACTCATGATTTTAAAATGCCATACATCGGCAGTGTTTGGAACATGCGTTCCACCACAAAGTTCATAACTATTACCAAACTTTATAGTACGTACCACATCACCATATTTCTCACCAAATAAAGCCATAGCACCATCTTCAACAGCGGCGTCATAGGTATTGGTTCTATTTTCTTCAAGTGGTAATTGCTCACGTATACGGGCATTTACAAAGTTTTCTACTTCTTGTAATTGTTCTGGTGTCACCTTTGCAAAATGTGAAAAGTCAAAACGCAAACTCGCGCTACGTACCATAGAACCTTTTTGTTCTACATGATCACCTAATACCTTGCGCAATGCTTGATGTAATAGGTGAGTGGCTGTATGGTTAGAGCTTGTTCTATGACGTTGATTTACATCTACAGCAGCTTTATGAGAGCCTTCTAAATCTTTAGGTAAATTTTTAGTCAGATGTACGGTCTGTCCGTTTTCTTTCTTAGTATCTATTATGTAAACAGTATCACCACTGGTGCTTTCTAGATATCCTTTATCACCAGTCTGTCCACCACTTTCTCCATAAAAAGGTGTCATGTTAAAGACGAGTTGATACAAATCACCATCTTTTTTAGTCGTTACTTTACGGTAACGAGAGATGCGCACATCTGCTTCAAGTTTATCATATCCTATAAATTCTTGAGTATCATCACTGCGCAATTCTGTCCAGTCAGTAGTTGTGGTTTCACTAGCAGCACGTGATCGTTGTTTTTGAGCAGCCATCGCTTTCTCAAATCCAGCCTCATCTAGTTCCATCCCTTTTTCACGCAAGATTAATGCGGTTAAGTCTATGGGGAAACCATAGGTATCATAAAGCTCAAATGCCTTATTCCCGTCGATGATATTCTGTGAGTTACTTTTTGCTGCAGTAATCATGGAATCGAGAAGGACTAGTCCTTGATCCAGTGCACGCAAAAACGATTGCTCTTCTTCTTTAATCACGTTAAGAATCAAATTCTTTTGTGATTTAAGCTCTGGAAAAGCATCACCCATTTGTTTTGCTAGTGTATTCACCAGCATATATATAAATGGCTCTTTTTTATTCAGGTAGGTAAATCCATAACGTATCGCACGTCGCAAGATTCTACGGATTACGTAACCTGCACCATTATTAGATGGTAGTTGCCCGTCTGCAATAGAGAAGGATACAGCACGCACATGGTCTGCAATAACTCGTATAGCAATATCTTCTTGTTCTGTCTTACCATAAGCATGACCAGTGATGGTTTCTATTTCACGTATTAACGGTGTAAATACATCGGTATCATAATTAGATCGCACACCTTGCATAACCATAGCAAGACGTTCAAATCCCATTCCTGTATCTACATGTTGTGCTGGTAGGTTTTTAAGAGATCCGTCTGCCATGCGGTTGAATTGCATGAACACTAGATTCCATATTTCTACAACTTGTGGATGGTCTGCGTTTACCAGACTAGCGCCATCTACAGCAGCTTTTTCCTCAGCGGTTCTAATATCCACGTGGATTTCTGAACATGGACCACAAGGACCTTGATCACCCATTTCCCAGAAGTTATCTTTCTTATTACCATTAAGGATTCTATCTTCTGCAATAAATTCTTTCCAGTAATCATAAGCCTCAGTATCGCGCTCTAGATTTTCACTGGCATCTCCTTCAAATATGGTGACGTATAAACAGTCTTTGTCAATTTTATAAACTTCAGTCAGTAATTCCCAGGCCCAAGCAATTGCTTCTTTTTTAAAGTAATCGCCAAAACTCCAGTTCCCTAACATCTCAAACATCGTGTGGTGATAGGTGTCAACACCTACTTCCTCGAGGTCGTTATGTTTACCACTTACACGCAAACACTTTTGAGAATCTGCGATACGACTATGTTTAGACTCACTTATCCCTAAAAAGTATTCTTTAAAAGGATTCATACCTGCGTTGACAAACATTAAAGTCGGGTCGTTTTTAATCACCATAGGCGCACTGGCCACAACCTCATGTTGCTTGGATTTATAAAAGTCTAGGAACGTTTGTCGTATCTGTTGTGATTTCATGTGCAGCTTTAAAAGCGGTTAATGGTAATTTGTTATTTTTGTTGAAATGGAGTAGTTGGGTTGTTGAGTATTCGCTTTCGCGAAAGCGTAACAATTACCTTCTTTATGCGTTATTAAAACAATCCATTTAACGACACAAAAATAGCACTTTATACCATATGTCAAAGGTCAAGTATTACTATGATGCAGAAACGCTTTCTTACCGCAAAGTAGAGAAGCGCAAACGCAATACTTTTAGAAAAATAGCGCTGTTTACAGTGGCCAGTGCATTGTTTGGTTTTTTGTTTTTTAATCTGGCTTCACAGTTTTATGAATCGCCGCAAGCGCGTAAATTGAAGCGTGAGAACGAGTTTCTTAAATTAAGTCTTAAAGAGTCGCAAGAAGATGTCAATGATCTAGCAAAGGTGATTAAAAATGTAGAAGAGCGAGATAATTCTATTTATCGCATTTATTTTGATGCGGCACCTATATCTGATGAGCAGCGACAGTCGGGTTTTGGTGGTGTGAATCGCTATAAGGATTTTGAAGGTTATGATAGTTCTAAAAAAATTATAGGTCTTAAAGAGTCTATAGATAAATTGAAAAAGCGTGTAGCTATACAGTCTAAATCACTGGATGAGATTGAAGAGCTAGCCAAAAGTAAAGAAGAGCTTTTAGCTTCTATTCCTGCGATACAACCAGTGCGTAATGAAGATTTAACACGCATGGCGAGTGGTTATGGATATCGTACTGATCCATTTAATAAAACACGCAAATTCCATTATGGTATGGACTTTACCGCACCGCGAGGTACTCCAGTATTTGCTACTGGAGATGGAGTAGTGGATAGGGCAGATGCTAATAGTGCTGGATATGGTAATCATATACGTATTGACCACGGTTTTGGATACGTGTCTTTATATGCTCACTTAAGAGAGAATAAACCTTATAATGTTAGAGTAGGGCAACGTGTTAAGCGTGGTGATATTATAGGTTATGTAGGTAGTACAGGTCGTTCCCAGGCACCGCATTTACATTATGAAGTGTTTAAAGATAAGGAGCGTATCAATCCTATTAACTTCTACTATGGTAATTTAACTCCAGAAGAGTTCAACTTATTATTGAAAGCTTCTCAACAAGAAAACATCTCGTTAGACTAATGTATATAGACCTGCCAGATAAGTTGTATTATTCTATGGGAGAGCTTACTAAAGCTTTTCAGGTTAATGCGTCATTAATTAGATTCTGGGAAAAGGAGTTTGATATTTTACAGCCCAAAAAGAACTCGAGAGGTAATCGCAAGTTTACTAAAGAAGATGTGAAGAACTTACAGACCATCTATCATCTGGTAAAAGAGCGTGGTTTTACTCTAGAAGGAGCACGAGAATATATGAAGTCTCATAAAAATGAATTGTCTAATCTAGAGATCATCAAAAAACTAGAGCATGTTAAGGCAGAGCTGTTAAAAATAAAGGATCAATTATAGGTTCCCATGATGAGGTTATTTGACGAGTATCGTTTTTTCTAAACAGGTATTAAGCTATAAACTTTATGGTGATAGGATATTTGTAAAAACTACCTTCAGCAGCTTTTACAGCTCCTATGATAGGGAAAACGATGCTTAATATTCCCAATCCTACTAGTAATGGTATGCCAATAATGACACAAGTTAAAATTAGACCTATAATGACGTATATAAAAGAGCTAATCATCCAGTTAACAATATGCTTACCATGTTGATCAACTACATGAGATTGATCTTTATTAGTTAACCACATTACAATAGGTAATACAATACCTATTAAAGGAACGATATAACCTGCAAATTGAGAAAGATGCATAAACATGCAAAATTGGTTGAGTTCCATTCCCCAAGGCCTGAGTTCTGGGTAATTCTGATTCATTAATCTCTTTTTAAAATATCAATATTAGTAAAATAGTAATCACAGCAGGAATAGTTTGTACAAAAAGGATTTTGCGTTCTACTGTTAAAGCACCATAAATACCAGCGATGGCTACACATGCAAGAAAAAATAGGGCCACATATGATTGCCATATATCATCTGTGATTAATAAACTCCATATCAATCCGGCGGCTAGAAAACCATTGTATAAGCCTTGATTTGCAGCCATGGATTTAGTAGGAGCAAATAATTCTTTGGGGAAACTTTTAAATACTTTTCTGCCTTTAGTTTCCCAAGCAAACATTTCAAACCATAAAATATAGACGTGAATTAAAGCGATAAAACCTATTAAAATGGAAATGAGAATCTGCATATATGGATTTTGAAAAATGAGTATGGTATAAACAAGGCGAAATATAAGAATTAATACATGTTTTAACTTTTACATTTATCTGACTTCTCTCAAATAATAAGAACTGTCAATATCGTAAATCACTGAAATAAACAGTTTAATGGTATGCTACTAATAAATCTGCCACTTTCAGTAAATCTGGAGCGTTGATTTCCGTTTGTGGAGCTAGTGGAAAAAGTTGTTGTCCTGGTCTACTTACAAATGCGGCACGCCATCCAGCCCATAGAGCACCAGCAACGTCCCAACCATGAGCAGCTATTAACATACAGTCTTCTGACTGTACGTGAAGTTGATTTGCAGCCCAATCATAAGTATCGGTAAAAGGCTTAAACTTTTTTACGGGCTCAATACTTAGTCTGCGATCAAAATAGCTATTCAATCCAGCGTTTTTAAATTGATGTTGTACACCTTTATCAGATGAATTAGTAAGAGAAACTAATGTGTATCCAGCTTCTTTTAATTTTGATAAGGCTTCTTTAACTTCGGGATGTGGTGGTAAGTTGCGCAATCCATTAATGACAAGATTTCTAGCCTCTTCTTCGGTCATCTTAATATCGTGATTTGCAGCGACCATCTGTAAAGCTGCCGCACCTATATGACCGAAAGGTTCATATCGACCACTCGCAGACATTACTAGTGAATATTGTAACATCGTTGTAAACCACAGCGGTAATAAATGATCATTTCCACCTAAGGCCTCTGAAACCTGTTTTTTCATTTGTGTAAGGTCTAACAAAGTCTCATTGACGTCAAAGAATAATACTTTAGGCTTGATTTTAGGTTTCATGTTCAAATGATTTATCTATGCTTTTAAATGTTTTAATGCAGTTAGTATATCTGTTCCTTCTGCTCTTTCTTTATAATCTGCATCTAAAAAAGCATATTGAATAATTCCTTTTTGATCAATGACATAAGTTGCAGCAAGTGGTAACTCATTACTATGATCACCATTTTTCTCACTTAATTTAAACCCAGCTTCATATATCGCAGCAACATCATCAGTTAATTGATAAACTACACCGTATTCTTTACCTATGGTGTTTCCTATATCGCTTAAAACGTTGAATTTCAAATTATTTTTCTCAGCTGTGTTCAGTGAATTGTCAGGTAGTTCTGGTGTTAGTGCAATTAATTGAGCATTGAACTTTTCAAACTCAGGTAATATTTCTTGCAAATAGTGCAATGTAATATTACAATATGGACACCATCCACCTCTATACCAAGTTAAAATAACTGGGCCTTTTTCTAGCTGATTATACAGAGAAATGGACTGATTTATAGCATTTTTAAGTTCAAAATTTGGGGCTTTATCACCTATGTTTAATGCATTTTCTAAAACACCTGAATTTGCAACACTTTCAATACCATCATTATAGATTTTATTCTTTTCGGCTGTAAATTTTGCAATTCCTGCCTCGCGCTGTGGCTCTAGTAAACGGTCTAATGCTCCATTTTTGGTTTCCATTTTTCTTTTTTTATAGTTGAGATTGGATATTATTCTGCAATGATTTCAGATAGTACTTGTTTAAAAATATCTACTGGTTGTGCACCAGAAACAGCGCTTTTTCTATTGAATACTATTGTAGGAACCGAACTTACTCCTAAGTTTTGCCAGAATTGTTCCTTTTTTCGAACTTCTTGTTGTGCTTCAGGTTGATCGATTAGAGCTAAAGCTTCTGTAGCATTAAGACCTACTGAAGTCAATGCTTCTTTTAAAACATCGTGTTGAGAAACATCTTTACGATCACTAAAAAAGGCTTTTGTAAGCTGCATTTTTAACTCAGTTTGCTTACCAAATTCTTTTGCATACTCAAGTAAGATATGAGCATTAAAGGTGTTGACCATGCGCATCTCGTCAAAGTAGTCAAAGGTGAAACCTAGTTCTGCTCCAGCCTCTATCATATGTTTTTTAGAAGCTTGCTGCTGTTCTTTAGTGGAACCATATTTTTCAGTGATATGTTCATTAAGGTTTTGACCTTCAATGGGCATATTAGGATTCAATTCAAATGGTTGCCACTCTATTTCGACTTGATCTTGAATACCTAATTCATCAATAGCCTTTTCTAATCTTTTATAGCCTATGGTACACCATGGACAGACCACATCAGATACAATATCAATTTTTAATTTCTCAGCCATTAGGATAGAGTTATAAGTTCGCTAATTTGTAATTCACCATCAACATTGCTATAGTTTTTTACATCAGCAGCAAATGTTGCAGCATGTGGAGCAAACGAAGATTTAAAACTAGCGACATCGTCAAACAGTAAATGCGCGATTGCAACATAGGGAGCTAGTTCATCAGGCTGTCTTCCTGCAATTCCTACTTCAAATTCTAGTCCTTTTAAATCTTTACCTAATGATTTAGAAATCATAGGTAAATGACTATTTTTATAATAATCTGTATCAAACTGAACGTCTTTACCGTTAGGATACATTACAGATACTTTAATCATAATAATGATATTTATTTTAGTAAGTTAATAAACCTTCCGCACTTAAACGGAAGGCTTATTGTAATAAATTGAGATTTAGGGAATCAACAATTTATTTTTTCCATGCAAATTTTTCAAATGCAGCATCAACAGGAGTATGTGCGATGTGATTTGTATAATTACTGATTACTTTTTGTGACATTCCTAGAATGATGTCCAATACTTGTCTCTCTCCATAACCTGCAGCATAAAATGCGTCTAAGTCTTCTTGAGATACATTACCGCGATTGCGTACTACAGATAAAGTCATGTTACGTAGTGCTTCTAATTTTGAGTCTTCTAAAGGAGTCTCATTACGTAAAGCATCTGTGATGCTATCGTCTACTTTCATCATTTTTGCAATACCAGTGTGTGCTGGTACACAGTAATGACAGGCATGCTCTACATTAATAGTTTGCCATACAACAGTTAATTCATCTTCATTAAATGATGAGTTTACAAACAGTTCATGTAATTGCTGGTATGCCTTTAATAATTGTGGAGAAGCAGCTAGTACACCGTGTAAACCTGGTATCATTCCATATGCTTTTTGAGAATTCTCTAGTAAAGCTTTGCTTTCTTCTGGTGCGCTCTCAATGTTGTGAACTTTTAAAGTGGTCATAATTTTAATTTTTAATTTATGTTAATTATAACTAAACAATCGTTTAGTTATAGGGTAAAAAATATATTACAATCTATCGAATGTCATCTCGATGTAATCTTCAATTTCTTTGGTGCTGTTTACTCTAGAAGCAGCGGCTAGACCATGCTTAGCTAACAATAAAAAATTAGCCTGTTTTTGAATGGTTTCTTCATTCTTAGATGCATCCATTCTCAATTTTTCTATAAATACCTCTTTAAGGTCATTCATAAAAGCATTCATCTGTTCTTTAATTAATTCATCTGGGCTTTGAGAAAACTCATTATAGGTGTTTGTGATTAAACAACCTTTTTCTGATTTTTCATTATCGCGACCTAACTGAACAGAATCATAGAAGAATTGTTTGATATCCTCAACACCATTTGAAGCGTTTTTCAGTTTATCAAATACATCTTTGACCTTAGTTTTGTAGCTTTTTAGACTTTCTATAAAGACGCCATGTTTGCTGCCAAAACTTGAATAAATAGAAAATTTATTAATGCCCATTTCTTTCTCTAGCATTTGCATAGAGGTATTCTCATAGCCATTACGCCAAAAAAGAGTCATCGCTTTTTCAATGACTTCACTCTCGATATATTCCTTTTTTCTAGCCATTATTTCTAATACCATACAAAACTAACCAACCGTTTAGTATTAAAAAAGCTTTTAACTAATAATTATCAAATACCTCACTTATGTTCAATTAAGCATAGCATCTGTCTGGAATTGGGCTTGTTATATTATTTCCTTTTCAGACAACGACCTCTAGGTTCATCACCTTCATGAAGTACAATATCAGAATGTAGAAATTGTGCTGCGGCAGCCGAATCTCTCACTTTAGTAGCGGTACGTTGAAGCATTTCAGTTTCAAATTTTTCTAAGACATTTTTCTTTAATCCTACTTCTCGCCAGTTGGATTGTGGTCTGCAACCTATTGTGATACTGCGTGCTAGGGATAAAGCATCCAGTAAAGCTTGATTTGCACCTTGTCCTTTAAATGGACTCATAGGATGTGCCGCATCACCAATTAAGGTCACCATTTTACTATGACTTAATAAGTCTGGATTTAACAATTCACGATCATAAACAGGATAGCCGGTAATGTCTGATTCTTTAGTAGCTTCCAGAATTTGCGGAATAGGATCATGCCATAGAGTTCTTAATTGGGCTTCAGTCTTAAGGGCTTGAGTACCTTTTAAACTTAAATTTTTAGCCTCTTGTTCTGACATCGGGAAACTGAGTTGCCACATTACAGAATGAGCATCATATGGCATCATATAGATTCTCTCATTTCCATTAGCAGTTTGAAAAACCGTAGCCGAATCTAATAAAGAACTTTCCACATTCTTAAGTTGGTCCAATGGGCAAATACCTAAAATCACAATACAGCCTAAGTATCTTAAAGGTGTGCGTTCTTCACCTATAAGGTGTTTGCGCACTGTACTACGTATTCCATCTGCGCCTACAATTAAATCTGCTTGAACGGTTTTCTTTTCTCCGTCGATATTAAAAGTCAATATTCCACCGTTTTCTGGAGCAATTTGGACATCGATTAATTGATGATTCCATTGAATATGTTGAGATCCACCTAATTGATTGATTAATTCTAATCTAAGGGATTGTCTCGCAATATGAATATTGGTTCGTTTTGGATATGGTTTGTTTTCTGATGGCAACCATTTTCTAATTCCCCATTCACCGACAACATGACCTTCAGGTGTATGTACCACATGTTTTGTGGATATCACTCCATCTTTAAGCGTTTGGATTCCTAAGCCTTCAATCGCTTTACTAGCTTGTTGTAAGGTTAATCCATAACCTTGTGATCTTGCATCAAAACTACTATCACGTTCGTATAAAGTAAATGGTATGCCGCGATGTAAGCAGGCTACTGCCAGTGCCACACCACCGATTCCACCGCCGATAATAGCCACGTGCGGATAGTTCTCTACATCAGGTGTTGGGAAATTTGTTGAAGGGTTAATACCTTTTCCATGGCAGGTTTTGCAAATGTGTAAATGTGCTTTAGGTCGGGTAGGAGCAATGCCTTTTTGATCGCTGTTTTCAAATTGCTCTAAAGCTTTTTGATAAGCTAACTTATCTTTTTTGCGCAAGCGGCCACTTTTTTTGCCTCTACCTTGACAATCTGGACAGCTGGTCCAGCAAAAATGATGTTGCTGCTCGTTACTCAATGGTATTTGAAATCTAAATTTTTGGAATGGTAAAGATAAAGAAGCTTGAAGTATGGTTGGTAAGTGGTTTTACTCTAGTTTCTTTTTGATAAATTATTTCTTCTCAAGTCTTTATATTAAGACATAGATTTCATTTTTGATTTAAATATATTTTGAATAATATCTAGTTCTGTTTTATATTTCAAATCTGTTCTAGATGCAAAATATAAGGTGTTTTCTGTTTTTACTTTTCCATTCCAAACCAATTCAATTTCGTTTCTTCGAATTTCTTCTTGACATAAGAAATCTGGAACTAAAGCTAATCCTTTTCCATTGTTTAAACATCTAATAATGGAAGTAATATTGGGTAAAATATAGTTGGGTTTGAAGGCAGGCTTTTTATTGAAATTCTCAAACCAAAAACGTCTGAAATGTTCCATTTCGTTTGATGAGCTATACCATACATTTTTGAGTAGTTCTTCTTCTAATTCATCAAATTGATTAGCATTGATAAGACTTTGAATGTCATCAGTATTTGTTTTATTTCCTGCGATCAAGACAATTCTTTCTTTTGAAAAAGGAAGGTATTCCACCAAAGATCTTTTTTCATTCTGTTTATTAGGTGTGATAACCAAATCTAATATTCCATTATTAAGATCTTTTATTAAATCTGTATGTGCTCCAAACCTAGCGACTAGATCAAAGTTTAGGTTTGGAATTTCAGGTTCAATAATAAGCTGAAACATTTCTGAACACATCCCAATATTTAAAGAAGGATTTTTTCTTGAGTCGTTTTTTTAAAATGTTGCTCTGCTATCTCTAGTTTATTTAAAGACTCAATAATATATTCATATAAAAATTTCCCATCTTCTGTTGGAATCATTTTTCTTGATGTTCTTTCAAATAACTTCTTACCTACATACGCTTCTAAAGCATTTAAGTGTACACTAACTCCTGGTTGTGATGCATATAAGGCAACAGAAGCTTTGGTCAACGTTCCATTTTCATATATTTCTTTAAATGTCCTATACCACTCTAAATTCACCATAGTTATTAAAATATTAATACAAAGGTATGATTTGTATTATTTTTATAATAAATAGTGTCAACTTAATTTTGTCTCAGAATAAAATAAGAGATCTATGAAAAACATATTTATAATTAATGGAAGTCATCCATTTGCACATTCTGGAGGTCGATTTAATGAAACCCTTTTTAATACGACTATTTCATTTTTTAAATCTTTAGATGGTTTTGAAGTTAAATTTACCCAAGTAGGAGATCCATATAATGCCAAAGATGAGGTCGAAAAGTTTAAATGGGCAGACCTTGTCATTTATCATACACCTATATGGTGGTTTCAAATTCCCTTTGGCTTCAAAAAATACATAGATGAAGTTTTTACAGAAGGTCACCAAAATGGTATTTATACCAGCGATGGAAGAAGTAGAAAAAATCCAAATATCAATTACGGAACTGGTGGTTTAATGCATGGAAAAAAATATGTACTGACTACCAGTTGGAATGCTCCTAAAACAGCTTTTACTTTAGAAAATGAATTTTTTGATCAAAGAAGTGTAGACAATGGAGTCATGTTTGGATTTCACAAAATGAATGCTTTTACAGGAATACAATTGTTAGCAACACATCACTTTCACGATATGGAAAAAAATGCCGATGTCCCTCTAGAATTAGATCATTACAGTGAATTTTTAAATCACTTAAAAGGTAAATTATAGGGACTAGATGTGCTTGCGTGATATGCGTACCGTATAGTTTATTATATATATTACAGTGAAAAATTAATCACCTTTCAATTTAGGACAAGTCTGTTTAAAATTGTAAAATTGAATTTATCTATAGTTTTACTCAATTTTTAGATGTACTCTTATCTGTCCATCAACGTCTTCAAATTCTTGATTATATATTTTCTTACCTATTATTTCTTGACCATTTTTAATGTCTTTTAATTCTCCAGCCAGTTCAAGCTTAAATTTATTAGGTTCTGTATGGTTTTCAGTTTCTAAAAAGTCAGCAACATATAGATAATACTTATCTAATATATCTTCTAGCGGATATTGGTTGTTGGTTTCATTATCAGGTTCTAATTCATAACAAATAGTCATTCGGTATTTTGTATCATCATTATCTTTTAAATCTTGATAAATACCATTTTCAATTGGTTTGAATTGTTCAGAGTTCTCATATTTAAGACTTTTACCTATTGAGATATTTTTCATGACATTATACTCTAATCTCATGTCTTGATTTGTTGAGTTTTCAGAAGACTTCTCTTTTTTGCTTCCAAAAATTTTGTCAAATATTCCCATCTAGCTCCTTTTAGTTTGATTATATGATTGCACAAAATGATTTGTTCAATTTAGTGTTTTGTTGATAAGTGTTTTAATGTTCTACTAAGTCTTCCCATGCCATAATAGAAATTTGTCTTGGGATAATCTCTTGTTGTATTAGGTTTTCAAAGAATCCTCCTTTTCTAGGTAAAACAATCATTGCAATGTCATCAAATGAAAAATTGAATGGATTAAGAGTTCTCCATTCTCTTTCACAATAAATAGAATTAAACTCTTCATCGTTAAACGTTTTTACGAATGCTACAAAATCCGACAAACTTTCTTTCGTAGCTTTGATTTCTTTCTCCAAGTTGTCAACTTGATATTCTAGATTAGATTTAATATCTATCCAACTAAATGAGGTAAGATTAGTTTCATTTTTCGGTCTAAAACTTTCTTTTTTAATATCGTCTAGTAAATTATCGATTCTTTTTATTTCAGATTTAATATGATATGTTTCAGTAGAAGAATTAATTATTGATAAACCAGAGTATATGGAGTTCATAATAGGTGAATTCTGTAAACTATAAAAAACAGGATTAAAGTTATTTTTGATTGCTGAATCTCTGTGAAATCCAATAGCGAACTTTCCATAACGTTTAGAATGGTAGTCAAGATGTTGAATTGGTATATCAGCTAAACAAGCTACTTTTGAGGACTTTATAGTTTGTTCAGTATTATATTTTACATCTATTTTTTTTTCTTCCCAATTCCAAAATGGTATTTCAGGTACCAAGACACGAATTAATTCCGAATACTTGCTAATGCGAAGTTCTTGTCATTCAAGAATTTTAATTAAGATATCATAGCTTAATTCTACTGGTTTTGGTTGATTTTCTTGCTTATTTAGAATCTCATTCCATAAGGGACCACCTGTAAAATGCCATAGTATTTTTGAGACTGTACCTGGGTTCATATAATGTTGTTAACTTGTTCTAAAACCAATTTTACAACTTTATCAATTGGTTTTTATTAAAAACTCATCTTAATTATTAAAATGCTGTAAAGTAGTATTTTAATGACTTAAAAGCGATTTAAACCATTACAAACGTAAATAAACGTAAACAAACGTTTAAAATACTTATACAACTTTTAACCCGTCACATATTTGCACCGTCATCAACAAACAAACTGTGATGTCACGATACATAAACTAATTTAATCCATACAAAAACAATTTAATTATGAGCACATTAAGAAACAAAGTACAGTTAATCGGTAACCTAGGTCAGACTCCAGAAATCAAAGTTTTAGACTCTGGTAATAAACTGGCAAAATTCTCTATCGCAACAACAGATCGTTATAAAAATAAGCAAGGCGAGCTAGTAAATGATACCCAATGGCACAACATTATCGCCTGGGGAAAAACTGCAGACATTGTAGAGCAGTACGTTCAAAAAGGCAACCAAATAGGTGTAGAAGGTAAATTGACCTCTAGATCTTATGAAGATAAAGATGGTATCAAAAGATACGTTACAGAGATTGTATGCAGCGAGCTACTTCTTATGGGAAATAAAGCTTAAACCACTTTCCATTTTATATTTAAAAAGACCTGAGCAATCAGGTCTTTTTTTATGAATCCATAGCAAAGTTATCTGCTGTTTCAACAGGAATATAGTATTCTCTATAATAATAAATCTACAGTATTAAGATCGCAAAAAGCGTTTAACAGATACAAAACTAACCTTAGTCGGATAGCATGCAACATCACCTTTCCTTTTAACAGTCCACCATTCTTTTTTGTAACTTTATGCCTCAATAAGATACCAATCAATTACATTAAATAAAAGAATATGAGTAAAGCAAAATTTGCGGGTTTAGGCTGCGCAGGATTAGGATTAATAGGTGTAGCGGTTATCGCTGTGATTATAGCGATTAATGCATACAGCTGGTATAACAGTGCGATAGGACTTAAAGAAAATGTACAAGCACAATGGGCAAATGTAGAAAGCAGTTATCAACGTCGTGCAGATCTTATCCCTAACATAGTCGCAACGGCCAAAAAATATGCAGAGTTTGAACAGGAAACACTGACGCAAGTGATAGAAGCTCGTGCCAAAGCAACTTCTATTAACGTCGATGCATCAAACTTAACCAGTGAGCAAATTCAAGAATTCTCTCAGGCACAAGGCGCGGTAAGTTCTGGACTAGGACGTTTACTCGCCACCTATGAGAACTATCCAGACTTAAAGGCAAACGAGAATTTCCTAGAACTCATCAACGAGCTAGAACGTACAGAAAATCGTATCAATACAGAGCGCAACCGCTACAACGGTGACGTTAAAGCATATAACGCACACATAGGTATGATACCAGGTAGATTCTATGCATCATGGTTTGGCTTTACTGGTTCGCCATATTTCCAGGCAGAGGCTGGATCAGAAACCGCACCTGTTGTAGAAGATCTATTCAACTAGTTCTATGGGATCTAAAGTAGAAGATTTTCTCACGGCCGCACAAGAGCAGCAAATCATTGCCGCTATTAGAAAGGCAGAACGTACCACAAGTGGTGAGATAAGAGTCCATCTCGAGTCTCACTGCGCTGGTGACGCTTATGCACGTGCGCAAGAGATTTTTCATCTACTTAAAATGGATAATACAAAGGATGAAAACGGTATCCTATTTTACATCGCTGTTACAGATCGCAAATTTGCCATTATCGGTGATCATGGGATCCACCAGCATGTAGGAGACGATTTTTGGGTAAGTATTAAAGAGTTGTTGGTATCACGCTTTCGCGAAAGCGTATTTCACCAAGGCCTTATAGATGCCATACACCTTACCGGTGAACAGCTAGCGTGCTATTTCCCGTGGGATGTAGATGATGTCAATGAATTACCAGATGAGATAACGACTAGTTAATGAAGAAGCTCCATTTAATTATAGGGTTGTTGTTGCTGGTTACTTTACAGGCATATGGGCAATTTATCATTCCGCCAAAACCGGTAGATAATTTACAGACATCACTGTATGATTATGCCAGTTTGCTGGACCAGTCGCAGCGTGTATCGCTAGAAAATAAATTACTGCGCTATGCAGACTCTACATCTACACAAATTGTAGTGTTTATCGTTGCCTCTACTAAAGGCGATGATATCTCAATGGTGTCCACACAATGGGGACAACAATGGGGCATAGGCCAGGAAAAGGAAGATAATGGAATCGTTATTTTACTGGCTGTAGAAGATCGTAAAGTCGATATATCAACCGGTTATGGTATAGAATACCGTATGACAGACTTATTGTCTGAACGCATAATCAATCGTGTGATGATACCACAGTTTAAAACGGGTAATTATTATGCTGGTCTTAACGATGGTGTAGAAGCTATTTTTAAAGTTCTAACTGGAGAATTTACAGAATCTCGAGATTTTACTAAAGAAGATTTTCCATGGAGTTCTTTGATCATTTTTGGGATTTTTCTCTTTTTTATCATTTTAAGTGCTAGTAAAAATAACCGTAATAATGGTGGTCGCGGTGGCGGTAGTCCATCTTTACTAGATGTCATCATTTTAAGTAATATGGGCCGCGGTAGTATGGGCGGCGGCTTTGGCGGTGGCGGCTTTGGTGGTGGATCTTCTGGCGGCGGTTTTGGTGGTGGCTTTGGCGGCGGCGGCTTTGGTGGTGGTGGTGCTAGCGGTGGCTGGTAGTGGATGAATTGCAATCTATAAAGACTCTATTGCAAGCATAGAAACGGTCACAATCACGATAGGTTATCGTTGCAACCTTTGAATTTAGATTTGTGACGTTCCAATCACCAATTACCCAATAACTCAATAACCCAATAACCCAACTGTAACAAATGGGCTTTATCCAATACTAACTTTTAAAATAAGTTAGATGGTTCAAGATATTCTCGATTACTTTAAAAATCCCGATTGCCTTAAAGGTGATAATGTTTTCAATGCTCAAAAGGTAAAACTATTCTGGACATCGTTCTGGATGATTATGGTATGTAATGTTGCTTTTTCTATACTTATTTATGGAATTGAAGGTCTAGGCCTTATTGACACTGATAAGCATGCGGTCATGGATATGGTAAAGAACGAGTCTGTCTATTTTATATTGATAGCAGCTGTTGTGCTAGCGCCATTGCTAGAAGAATTAATTTTTAGAGCACCTATAACACTTTTCCATACGGTAGATCGTAGTGATTTTAGATGGATATTTTATTTATTTGCCTTAGCCTTTGGTGCAGTACATATCTCAAACTATGGCGTTAACTTAACGACCATATTACTATTACCCATCATTACTGGACCACAAATTGTGACTGGTTTATTTCTAGGATTGATACGTGTGAAGGTTGGATTGCTTTATTCTATGTTGTTTCATGCCTTATATAATGGTGTGTTGATGATACCAACTGTTCTTTTTATGAAGTATTTTGAGATGTAAATAGAGTAGTAGTGTGCGGTTGTATAAAAGGACTCAAATAATAGTACATTTGTGTTGTAAATACTTTTTTCGCACAAGCGTAACCATTAACCAACCTTTTATCCCATTTCATGAAAACTCTATTAAAAGCATCCTTCATCTTTGTATTATTAACGACTTTGTCTAGCTGTTTAGGTGGATCTAATAAAGCTGAGAAACTAGATATAGAGCAAGATTTCAAGCTGTTTGAAAGTAAAAAATTTAGTATTAAAGTCCCAGGTTATTTAACAGAAACTGATGATTTAAATGAGGATGCAGAGATGCAAATGCAAAACATGTTCCGTGAGACTTACATGATCGTCATGGCCGAGTCGAAGTCTGATTTTGATTTTGCTAGTGAAATTCTAGGTATGGGAAATGATAGTCTTTCTTATGCAGAGAATTACATGGACATGCAATTAGAGTCCATGACAGAGTCTTTTAGTTATGATGTAGTAAAAGAAAAAACTACAACGGTTATTAATGATATGCCTGCTATGATAGTAGAGGCAAACGCTTCTATTGATGGTCTTAATGTATCCTACATAATCACAACTATTGAAAGTGATCATGATATATTTTATATCACTTGCTGGACATTAACAGATAGAAGAGATCGCTATTTTCCAGCTTTTTATCAATCGGTTGAAACGATCCAGCAGTTAGAATATGACGTAGAGAGTGATGATAGTGGTTTACAAATCGATTATGATGAGTTGCTTAAAGAGTTAGAGCAAAGCGCTGGTGAGTAAGTAAATCCTGAGGTGAGTAAAATCATTCTGGCAAAGGTTTTGATATAGCTAATTAAAGCCAGGATTATGAAAAATTTTACAATACTTATTTTATTGATACTTACGACTACGGTAATGATGAGCTGTGATCCTGTCACAGACTGTATTGTTAACACACGTCCACACTTACCTCATACGGACTTTGTAGATGGTAGAGAAGGCGTTTACTATGAAGACTTTATTAGAGCCGAAATTAGAAACGAACCTAGAGACCGCGATTACTGGTATTATTTTACAGTAACTGGTTTGCCCGCTGGAATGGATTATGAATTTGTAGGACAGGACTTGTATATTTTCGGTACACCACAGTCACCTGGTAGATACAGTATAGAAGTTTTTCTAGAAGTAGAACCACAATATCTAGTGTTTGATGATGATGACGGTCCATTAGAAGATGGAGATTCTTTATGCTCTTATACCGATGAGCGTTTTTACTCATTGCAAATACAATAATAAGCTGGGCACGTTTGCCCAGCTTAATTAGTTTACCTTTGTAGCTTAATACAATTCATGACATTTAAAGAACTAGGGCTCGTAGAGCCTATCTTGCGTGCGCTGCAAGACCAAGGATATGAAAATCCTACACCTATTCAAGCGCAATCCATTCCTGTTTTATTAAAAGGGAAAGATTTATTAGGAGTTGCACAGACAGGTACCGGTAAAACAGCCGCGTTTTCAATTCCAATTTTACAACATTTATATAACGGTGCACCGCCTAAAGGGCGCAGACCTATTAAAGCACTAGTAGTAACACCTACACGAGAACTTGCTATACAAATTGATGAGAATTTCAAGGCCTATGCAAAGTATACTGATATTAGAAATACGGTTATTTACGGTGGTGTTAAACAAGCACAACAAGTCAATAGACTTAAAAGTGGTATCGATGTTCTAGTCGCAACACCTGGTAGATTACTAGATTTAATTAATCAAGGTTTTATTACCTTAAAGCATATTGAATACTTTGTCCTAGATGAAGCAGATCAAATGCTGGATATGGGTTTTATCCATGATATTAAAAAACTACTGAAATTATTGCCTCATGAGAGACAGTCGCTTTTCTTTAGTGCTACCATGCCTAAAACTATTGTAGAGTTATCTAGACAAATCTTAGGTGATTTTGAGCGTGTGACTATCGCACCTGAAAAAACGACAGCAGAGAAAGTAGAACAACAAATCTATCACGTTAATAAAAAGAATAAGACAGATCTATTGATAGAACTGCTTGAAACTAAATTATTAGACTCTACACTTATTTTTTCACGTACTAAACATGGAGCTAATAAGATTGTTAAAGATCTAGAAAAAGCAGGAATAGGTAGTGCAGCCATACATGGTAATAAATCACAAGCAGCTAGACAACGAGCGCTAGGTGATTTTAAAGACGGGAAGATTCAAACACTAGTGGCAACAGATATTGCTGCACGTGGTATTGATATAGATGAGTTGAGCTATGTAGTGAATTATGATTTACCTAACGTTGCAGAATCATATGTACACCGTATAGGTCGTACTGGTAGAGCAGGTGCTAGTGGTCTGGCTGTCTCATTCTGTATGCTAGAAGAAAGACCATTCTTAAAGGATATTGAAAAATTAATACAGCAACAAATCCCAGTGATAGAAGAGCACGACTTTCCTTTTAAAATGGAAGACGCTGCAGAGCCTAGTTTGAAAAAACAAGGGCAACGTGGTCGCAGACCACAACGTAGTGGTGGATCTAATAATGGTAAACCTAAATCTGGTGGATCTAAAAACGCTGGAGCTAATAAGCCCAGAAGAAGATATTAATACAATTTTCTTATCTATTTAATGAAAGCCACTATTTATGAATTTAAATCGTGGCTTTTAGTTTATAGGGAAAAATCAATCATTGATAGGGAACAACAGATCTACATATTACTCAGTGATCTTATCATCTTTGTATCATCATTAATCTTAAAACGATACATTATGAAAAATCCCGTAAAATCATTATTCAACCTAATTGAAATTTTTAGAAAAAATGCTTATAAAAATCAATCTCCATTAATTGCTGAGAAGCATTGTGAAAACTTAAGCCTACACGATTATTACTGTGATCAGGATCATTTAGGTATTTAAGCTTCAATAATTCACTCGCAAATAATTAATAATTGAAGAACTCCATGAATTTATTCAATTCGCTTTCGCGAAAGCGTAATTCTCGATATTCTTTTTAAAGACGTATTTTTGCACGCTTAAAAATCAAGCATCATGCGTAAGATCTTCAATAACTTTACTAAAAATCCAAAAGACGATATTCTTTCAGGAATCACCGTTTCTCTAGCAATGATACCAGAAGTGGTAGCATTTGCTTTTGTAATAGGTATTGATCCCTTAGTAGCTCTTTCTGGAGCTTTTATGATAGGTTTGATTACAGCTCTTTTTGGCGGTAGACCAGGATTGATATCTGGTGCAGCTGGTGCTGTTGCAGTAATTTTTGCAGATTTAATTATTGAAGGTCACGAGAAAGGTCTTGCCATGGAAGTGCCTGTGGATAATATGCAATATATCTACCTGTTTGCTGCTGTAATTTTAATGGGTATTATTCAAGTTCTAGCTGGTGTTTTTAAAGTAGGGAAGTTTGTGCGATTAATTCCACATCCTGTAATGATGGGATTTGTTAATGGTCTGGCTATTGTGATATTCTGGGCACAGGTAAAAATGTTTAGAAATAGAACTGCTGTTGTTGATGAGAATGGTGTGACTGATTATGTCGCAAGTTATATGGAAGGATCACAGCTATATATCATGATAGGTCTAGTTGCGCTTACAATGGCGATTGTATTTTTATTACCTAAACTAACTAAAAAAATACCTGCAGCTTTAACGGCTATTATTGTGGTTACGGCTATCGTTATACTAGGCGATATAGAAGGAGTGAGTACGGTAGGTTCTTATATTAGAGATGGTGGTGGAACTGGTCTTAAGGGAGAATTACCAACCTTTAATACAGAGCTTTGGGAGAAGTTACCACTAGGTTTTGAAACTTTTAAATTCATATTGCCATATGCATTTCTCGCAGCAGCAGTAGGATTGATTGAATCCTTAATGACGATGAATCTAGTTGATGAACTGACAGAAACACGTGGTAGTGGTAATCGGGAATGTGTTGCGCAAGGAGCTGGTAACATAGTAAGTGGGCTTTTTGGAGGAACAGGTGGTTGTGGTATGATAGGACAGACTGTTATTAATATTAACGCTGGTGGACGTGGACGTCTAAGTGGTGTCATGATGTCTCTTACATTACTAGTCTTCTTACTTTTTACTGATCAGTACATTGAACAAGTGCCTATTGCAGCCTTAGTAGGAGTTATGTTTATGATGGTTATTGAGACTTTTGCTTGGTCTAGTTTTAGAATACTGGGTAAAATACCTAAGTCTGACGCTTTAGTTTTAATCATTGTATCTGTGGTAACGGTGGTGTTTGATCTTGCAATTGCCGTATTTGTAGGTGTAATTATATCAGCCTTAGTATTTGCATGGGAAAGTGCAAAACGTATTAGAGCGCGCAAGAGCCTTAAGGAAGATGGAACAAAGGTTTATGAAATTTGGGGTCCATTATTCTTTGGTTCAGTAACAGATTTTAATATGAAATTTGATCCTAAAAATGACCCAGATAAAGTTGAAATCGATTTTATAGAAGCTCGTGTACAAGATCATTCTGGTATAGAAGCTTTAAGAGGTGTTGCTAATAAGTACCTAGACCTAGGGAAAGAGATTAAATTAACTCATTTAAGTCCAGAATGTAAACAGCTATTGATCAAAAACAATCCTGAGTTTGAAACTATTATAGAAAGTAGTATTGAGGATCCTAGATATCATATTGCAACTGACTTATTAGATGCTGAGGATTAGTCAATTAAATAATTAATTAATAAAAAAGGTGGACTATATAGTCCACCTTTCTTATGCTAAGTTTTGATTGTTACTTTAAATCAAAACGATCTAGGTTCATCACTTTATTCCATGCAGCGATAAAGTCATTTATAAATTTAGTTTTACTATCGTTACTTGCATAAACTTCAGCAATAGCTCTCAACTCAGTGTTTGAACCAAATATAAGGTCGACACGTGTACCAGTCCATTTTAAGTCACCAGTTTTGCGATCACGGCCTTCAAATAATAAATCTGCAGATGACTTAGATCGCCATTTAGTACTTAAATCTAAAACATTGATAAAATAATCGTTAGTTAAGTGACCTGGACGATCTGTGAATACTCCATAGTTAGAGTGGTCATAGTTAGTGTCCATAGCTCTTAATCCACCTATTAATACTGTCATTTCTGGTACAGAAAGGCTCAATAGATTTGCTTTATCGATAAGTAGATCTTCCCCAGCGGCTTTTTGTTCACTACCTAAGAAGTTTCTAAATCCGTCTGCACGAGGCTCGAGATAAGTGAACGATTCAACATCAGTTTGCTCTTGTGTGGCATCAGCTCTTCCTGCGGTAAATGGTACGGTAACATTATGGCCAGCATCTTTTGCAGCTTTTTCAATAGCAGCATTTCCTCCTAGTACAATTAAGTCTGCCATTGATACTTGTTTATCACCTGTTTGTGCAACATTAAAATCATTTTGTACGGCAAATAAAGCATCTAGCACTTTATGTAATCGTTTAGGATTGTTTGCTTCCCATTGGTTTTGTGGCGCTAGTCTTATTCTTGCACCATTTGCGCCACCTCTTTTATCACTATCTCTATAAGTTGAAGCACTAGCCCATGCAACTGATATTAATTCTTGAACAGATAAGCCACTATCTAAAATTTGAGATTTCAGATGATTAATATCTTCATCATTAATTAACTCATGTGTGACAGTAGGAATTGGGTCTTGCCAAAGTTCTTCTTTCTCTGGTATATCGTTACCTAGATATCTAGTTGTAGGTCCCATATCTCTATGTGTTAATTTGAACCACGCTTTTGCGAAAGCATCTTCAAACTCATCTGGATTATCTCTAAAGTGTTTAGAAATTTTAAGATATTCTGGGTCTGTTTTTAAGGCAATATCTGCAGTGGACATCATAAGATCCTGACGTTTAGAAGAATCACCTGCCATAGGAGCTTGATCTGCATTTGAGGCATCAGTAGGTCTCCATTGATGCGCACCAGCTGGACTTTTTGTAAGTTCCCATTCATAATCTAGCAATACTCTAAAATAATCGTGATCCCAACGATCTGGATGAGGTGTCCATGCACCTTCTAGACCACTAGTAGTGGTGTCATCGCCATGTCCTTTACCATAAGTACTGTTCCATCCTGTACTCATTTCTTCAATACGAGCACCAGCTGGTTCTGGTCCCATATATTTATCTGGGTCTGAGGCACCATGTGCCTTACCAAAGGTATGTCCACCAGCAATCAAGGCAACCGTTTCATAGTCGTTCATAGCCATACGGCCAAAGGTTTCTCTAATATCGTGCGCACTACCTATAGGGTCTGGTTTCCCGTTAGGACCTTCGGGATTTACATAAATTAATCCCATATGTGCAGCACCTAGCATACCTTCTAGTTCGCCATTCTCATATCGAGCGTCATTACCTAACCATTCTGTCTCGCTACCCCAATAAATGTCTTGCTCTGGTTCCCATATGTCTTCACGACCACCGGCAAAGCCTAATTTTTTTAATCCCATAGATTCCATAGCAACATTACCAGTAAGAATCATTAGATCTGCCCACGAGATGCTTTTTCCATATTTCTGTTTTATAGGCCATAATAGCAATCTAGCTTTATCTAGGTTACCATTATCTGGCCAGCTATTTAAAGGTGCAAATCGCTGACTACCAGAACACGATCCACCACGACCATCACCTACACGATAGGTACCAGCACTGTGCCATGCCATTCTTACAAAAAAGCCTCCATAATGGCCAAAATCTGCTGGCCACCAGTCTTGTGAGTCTGTCATAAGATCAGTAAGATCTTTTCTTAAGGCATCCATATCTAGACTATTAAATGCTTCTACATAATCAAAGTCAGGATCCATCGGGTCAGATTGCGGTGCGTTCTGACGTAGCACATTTAACCGTAATTGATTAGGCCACCAGTCTTTATTGCGAGTACCGCGACCGGCTGTATTTGCAGTTGCAGCTCCCATAAAAGGGCATTTTGAAGAGGCATCAGAATTATTGATGTCCCATACTTTAGTATTATTAGAGGAATCCATATGTAGAATATTTAAATTAGATTTTGGTTAAAATTAGGTATTAGATCAGTTTCTTTTTGTGCTTGTATATTTTTTATGACTACATCATTATAAGTAAAAACTATTAAAGTTAAATTATCAATATCTTTTTCTAATTACTTAAATGATTAGTTACAATCAAATTCATCTCTGACTGATTTGACAAATTGAATGTAATGCTCGAGATCTTTTTGAATAGTAGCGATGCCCACAGACACTCGAGTTGCACCGCGCATATTCTTTAATTTTTTTACAAGGTTATTACGATTGCTGTCATCAACCGCATAAAATTCGTTCTCTATTCCATCGTTTGTGATATGATTATTGAGTTCATCAATTCCAGGATTACAGAAACAGCCAGATCTAAGTGATATATTCATGGCATTTGCCTTTTCTTCTACATCATAAACCGAAATTAATGCACCGTCTGGTTTAAAGAAATTCATGATTATGGTGCCACCTGTGGTTTCTCGACACGATGGACCAAATAAATGTATAAACCTAGAGCCGTCCTTGTAATATATGTTTTTAAGTGATTGATATAAGTATTTTGTCATAGAGGTAACGCGCTCATTAATACGTTGCATGCCTATGTCAAGAATGTAGTCCAGTCCTATGGTCACTGCTGGAATATCTAAATAATTAATTGTACCATTTTCAAAACGTTCATAATCATCTGCTAGAAAGTAAAATGGATTACTGACACTGGCATACTGAACTGTGCCACCGGCAAACCATTTTTTATCCAGTTTATGAAAGGCACATTTTTTAACTAATAAGCAACCGATCCCTGTAGGATACCCAAAGATTTTGTAAAACGATACAGTGACAAATTCTGGTTGATATTCTTTTAAATTTAAATGGCTACTAGGGACATATGCTGCTGCATCTAGACAAACATCCCAGCCGTTTTCTTGAGCTGTATTTATCCATTCTAGATCATGTTTTATACCAGAGACGTTAGACTGTGCCGGGTAAGTGAAAAGTTTATTTTTCTTTTCAACATATTGTTGCAAATTATCTTTAAGATGCTGGCTACTTATGGTAAGATCTTCATAGTTAAGAGGTGCATAGCTATAGCTGCCACCTTGCTTGCTGCAATACTCTCGCATGCCGTGTACGCTGTTATGATTGTCTGCAATCATAAGTAGATGACTATCCTTACTATGAGAATAACATTCTCCTATGATCTTTAAGGCTCCACTAGCATTTTGTGTAAAAATACAATGATAGTCATCACTCGCATTAAAGAATGCTAAGACTTTATCTCGAGCTTCTTGAACTAATTGAGTTGCTAGCAAACTAGAAGGATTTCCAGAGTGTGGATTACCTAAAACGTGATTAAGCAATAAAGAGTGATGCTTATCGATTTGCGATTGAGCATATAAATTACCACCAGTATAATCTAGATAAGTATGTTGTTGATTGCATAGACGCGAGTATTCTTTGCGTCTTAAATCGTTAAAATAAGTATCATGTAGTAAAGTGGGTTTTTGGGCTGTTTGTTCTTTATATAGGCTGGTTAACATGACGTATGTTAATGGTTAGTTTCCAATGTCTTGCCTAAGTTAAGAAAATTAAATGAAGGTATTCAATATGTTTATTTTAATCTATTAACTTCTTACGTTTTAAAGTTGTTTTATATTCTTTATTATGTCGCAAGTAAGTAATCTCTAGTACTTCTAATTCTTCTAGATCAAGGGTATTATATACCTCGCAAGCAGTTTGGTCGGTAAGCGATCTCAAATTATGCTCATTAATATTTAATAATTGATCACCTATCTGTAGATCAATCTCAATATCTTTAATTAGTGCCACAACTATAGCTTTATTTTCTTTAAACCTAGTTTGAAAACCAAAAGCGCTTTTTTCTGCCTTTTCAAATTCTTTTAGTTTGTTGAGGTAAATGATATTAGAAGACCAGTCTATAATCACATCATGCTTATTCATAAAATCATTTCCTATCAAACTTCCGTGATCTAGTTCTACAATTTGTTGCCCCATTTTAATCGAGCCTATCTTTAAACTATCTGTCTTTATCGTTCTAGTAGACGTAGAGTCTTTAACATTATAAAGACCGACGCTAGAACTACCATACTTTACATACCCTATGGATTCTTTAAAATCTGCAATATCACTATCCACATCTATATGGCCTGCAAATCCTGTATCAAAAGTGAAACTTGTTTTGACACCATTAACAAAGCCTATGACATAAGGTGTTTTTTGTGCACTCGTATAAAACTGTAAACTGTCACGATAACTTGATATATCAAAGTTATCTAGTTGATCTGTGATGGTGATTTCTTTATTCTGATAATCAAATTTCCAAAATGATTTTGCCATTTGATTAGCGCCTATTATTCCATCGATTTCCATGCAGTTAAATTCAAATACATCACGCAGGTCAGCAACTATGGCTCCTATGTCATAATATAGCAGGTTGCCAATTTTTATTTCAGGCACAATAACTACCTCTTGATTATTGGACTGCCCTTGTGAGTCTTTCACATTTGTGTTGTGAGCAGAATCTACATTTAAATCTCTATAAATTTGATTAGAAATAACGGTAGGTGCGCCAGTATCTACCAGAAAAGTATAAGTCTTATGATTAATTACAACATCTATTAATGCAAAATTATAATCATAATTAAATTTGATGACTTCAGAATAATCATTAGTTGCAATCGATCCACCGTTAAGTGTTTTAGATATACCACGGCAAGAGATGATAAAAAGAATCATTAATAAATAGAGTAGTCTTTTCATGATGGTAAGTTAGATTTTAAAGATAGGGCTAGTTAAGATTACGCTTTCGCGAAAGCGTAATAATTCACATTTTTCTAACATCTAAAATCGCTATTTTTGAGCAAACATTCATTACATGGACATTAACTTCAATAAAAACGAAGATCACAATAAGTTACTACTTTCAGATTTAAAACGCAGACTTGCTGACGTGCATTTAGGTGGCGGTAAAAAGCGTATTGAAAAATTGCATGCCAAAGGTAAGATGACAGCTAGAGAACGTATTGATTATCTAGTCGATAATCCAGAGGATTGCATAGAAATAGCAGCGTTTGCAGGTGATGGAATGTATAAAGAGCATGGTGGTTGCCCTAGTGGTGGCGTGGTGATAAAGATAGGATATGTAAAAGGTAGACAGGTTATGGTGGTGGCAAATGATGCTACTGTAAAAGCCGGCGCATGGTTCCCTATTACAGGAAAAAAGAACTTGAGAGCACAAGAAATTGCCATGGAAAATAGATTGCCTATTATCTATCTGGTAGATAGTGCTGGTGTGTATTTACCTATGCAGGATGAGATTTTTCCAGATAAAGAACATTTCGGTCGCATATTTAGAAATAATGCAGTGATGAGCAGTATGGGAATTACCCAAATAGCTGCCGTTATGGGTAGTTGTGTGGCTGGTGGTGCTTATTTACCTATTATGAGTGATGAAGCACTTATAGTAGATAAAACAGGTAGTATTTTCCTTGCTGGTTCTTACCTCGTTAAAGCAGCGATAGGAGAAAGTATAGATAATGAAACTTTAGGTGGTGCAACGACGCATTGCGAGATTAGCGGTGTTACAGACTATAAAGCAGCAGACGATAAAGATGCGCTGGATAAAATCAAAAACATCATCGATAAAATAGGTGATTATGATCGTGCCGGTTTCAGTCGAGTAGAAGCGGTAAAACCAGCGCTGGATCCAGAAGAATTATTTGGTGTATTGCCTAGAGAACGATCTGCTCAATATGACATGATGGATATCATCAACAGAGTTGTAGATGCCGATACTTTTGAAGCTTATAAAGATGGCTATGGTCAAACTATTATTACTGGTTATGCACGTATAGATGGTTGGGCAGTAGGAATAGTGGCTAACCAGCGCAAGATTGTAAAAACGAAGAAAGGTGAGATGCAGTTCGGTGGTGTGATCTACAGCGATAGTGCTGATAAGGCCACTCGTTTTATAGCCAACTGTAACCAGAAAAAAATACCGCTGGTGTTTTTACAAGACGTTACTGGCTTTATGGTAGGATCTAAGTCGGAACATGGTGGTATTATTAAAGATGGAGCAAAAATGGTAAATGCCGTTTCAAATTCTGTGGTTCCTAAATTCACTATCGTGATAGGAAATAGCTACGGAGCTGGAAATTATGCCATGTGTGGTAAAGCTTATGACCCTAGATTAATAGCCGCTTGGCCTAGTGCAGAGCTAGCAGTAATGAGTGGAAATAGTGCCGCAAAAGTACTGATGCAAATAGAAAAAGCTTCTCTAGAAAAATCAGGTAAAAAACTGACTGAAGAAGAAGAAAAAGAACTGTTTGCTAAAACTAAAGATCGTTATGATGAGCAAGTATCACCATATTATGCAGCATCCAGAATATGGACTGATGGCGTTATAGATCCACGAGATACACGCAAGTGGATTTCTATGGGAATTGAAGCGGCAGATCATGCGCCTATCACAAAGGACTTTAACTTAGGCGTTATACAGACGTAATTAAATTAATAACACAACAAAAATAAAGCTCCAAAATCATTCTTGATTTTGGAGCTTTATTTTTTATAGAAAAAGAATAGATGTTAGTTCTTAAAGAAGTTTTTAGCACTTCTACCATTGTTAGTATCAATGATCAGTAAATATTGTCCTTTACTTAGGTTTTCAATATTAAGTATATACTTGTCACTTTGGTTTTCCAACTGTATACGCTTGATGTTTTTACCAGTGATATCATATATGCCTATCGCTTCTATAGATGAGTTAATAGTACTGATATTTACTAAATCTTGTGAAGGATTAGGGAATAGTTCCACATCGACCTCTATGTCAACTATACTGGCTGTTGCGCAATTCATATTAAATGAAGCTGTGGCATCGATATTAGTTACAAAATTACTATTCATATAGGTTATGTCAGATACTTCAATACAAGTGAGGCCAGTATTGTTAAGAGCATTAAAATTCCATAAATTTTCATTGGTAGGGTCTGTTGGGTCATTTGGAGCTAGCAGACCGTTAGCGCCGTTATTTAAATTTAGTTGGGTTAATTGATTGTTATTTACGTCGATAAATGTGAGTAAAGCATTTGAAGATAAATCTAATTGACCTAGGCTATTATCTCTCGTTACTAGAAATTTTAGAGCGCTATTCATAGACAGGTCTACATTGCTTAAATTGTTGTTATTTAAATAAATGCCTTCGAGTAAAACATTCTGACTAAAGTCTATTGTACCTAATAGATTGTTTGTGAAACCAACTTCAATTAAGTTAATATTACTATTAATATTTACTGCGGTAAGTTCACTATTATCCCAAAAAAGAGATTCTACACTACCCAGAAGACTGAAATCTGGATTTGTTATTCTACTACCAACGTTGATTAGTTCTATAAGGTTTGAGTTGTTGGTAAAATCAATCGATGTTATTGGGTAGTCAGTAGTAGTGCGATCAAAATTACTTGAACCAAATCTTAAATATTCTAATTGTGGATTTAAGGTAATATCAATACCTGTTAGTAGTGGACAGGATAGTAATTCTAGACGTTCTAATAAAGAGTTTTGACTGACATCAATAGATGTCAATTGATTTGCAAATGCAAGTCTTAAGGTTCTTAAGTTAGGGTTATTATTGGTATTTATACTGGAGTAGGTTCCTCCTATGGCATCTAGAAATTCAAGGTTGGTAGCTCCGGAAATGTCAATATTCTGTAAGCTAAAATTAAAAATAAAGCTGGCATAAGTTATTGAATTTGTAGAACTCATGTCCACTGTAGTAATAGAATTATTACCTAGATTCACAAAGCGAGCATTATTTACTAGTTGAGAGTTAAATGTAGCTATGGAATTATCATTTGCTCTTAACGTGTCTAGAGCAACAAAAGCCTCTAAACCAGTTAAGTCACTAATCCCTTTATTAGATATGTCTAAAGTATTAACGGCACTTACATTTGCACTATCTAGAAAATTATCTAATATCGTATCATAACCTAAAGTGATTAGTTCTTGTTCAAAATTATCATCAGGTATTACCGTTTGTCCTGCAGGGACATTTACTTTGATTAAGTTAAATGTGGCTTGAGCGGTCGGAATCCCACAAGCTGCCATGGTGTTTTCTGTATAATTTATAGTAAAATTATTATCACCACTAGTGATACTCCATAAAGAATTGTTGCCGGCACTAGCTTCATCATAGATGATATTAGGAGCAGTAGTACATTGTAGATTTGTGTCTAATAAAGGAACAGCTATTTCATTATTTGATAAATCTAAAACTACCGAAACCGTTGCACCATTAAACTCAGGTAGTAATTGAATTGTAAATACTCTTTCATTAGGTGTGTTTCCGACTGAAATATAAACATCTGTTTCATTAAAGTTAGAAGCGGTGAAAGCAGAACCTACTCCAGTAGTCCCGTTGGTAAGTTGATATAAGCCAACCATAAAATCATTAGGTTGAGCTGTCATCAAAGAAATATTGAGCACAAACCCGATTATAATAAGTAATTTAATTTTCATAATATGTAGTTTGGTCAAAACTACAATCACAACCTAATGTATAAAATACCCTATTTGGGGTATATTTTATAATAGTTCAAGAGCTAAAGAAATTTTGACAATTTCAGTAATTTTTGATACATCAAGTTTTCTATAAATATTCTTTCTATGGGTATGGACACTATGCTTAGAAATAATAAGAATTTCGCTTATTTCTTGATTAGATTTTCCTTTTGCGATAAGCTTTATGATTTCTTTTTCCCTTTTAGTTAAGGTTTGAAATCGTTGCCATTGTAGAAGAGATTTTTCTCCCCATGGAATTATTTGTTTCAGCACTTTTTCTAATCCACTTTGTTGATGTGGAAAAAAAGTAGTGTTGAGACTTAAAGTTTCATTCAATAATATCTTATTTGTGAAATAAGTCACCATTTTACCATTCATTGACACACATTGTAAATAGTCGCTAACTTCATCAAAGTCATTTCTAAAATTTAGAATTTTAGCCTTGTTGATAGCGTTTTTGTATAAATGAGGATTTGATATGGACGGTAAATACTCTATTCCAATTTCATAAAGCAATTCCATTTCTTGACCGTAACTAAAAAACACATCGGCAAAAACTTCATATTCTAAGGTAACTCTATCATTAACATAAACCGGTTGAGGTAGAAAATCTACTATCGCGTTAAAACTATTTCTATCATTTTGAAATAAGTGTTTTAACCTAAAGGCAAGATGTTGTGATTGGACGCGGTACTCATTCTCGGTAAATAGATTCATTTCTCTATTGTAAATGAGGTTTAAAAACGTCTCTGGCAAGTTGATTGATTATAGTGGACATCTCTTCAGGTAGCTCTAAAGTTGGGTAATGGCCACAGTTTTCTAGCTCAATATAACTAGTGTTGTGTGATGATTCTTGAACTACCTTTTTCAAATATTCTTTGTTTACTGATGGATCATTCGAGCCACTTACAATTACCTTAGGACATTTTAAATTTATAAAAGATTTATGTTGATCTGACCAGTTACCATTAAATAAATCTTCAGCCGTCGCAGATCTCACTTTGGGATTAGAATTTTTAAAATCGTTGACTATTTGTTCTGTGAATTTTTGCTCATATACCGTTACAGATGCGGCACTTACTATTTCTTCATCAGTAGAATTCTCTTTTAAAAAGGTTTGTAATGCTTCTACAGGTAAAAAAGCTTCTTCAAAATTAATAGGCTTTTTAACTGGTGGTGCACTAAAAATAATCAACCCTTTAAGTTCCTTTATTTGATGTGCTATTTCCATAGCAATATGACCGCCTAAACTATTACCGGCCAGTAATATAGGTTTCCCATAACTATTTATAAGTGATAATAGCTTTTGTTTATAAAACGATAGGCTGAAATCAGTGTTATCATCTGGATTCTCGTTAATTTCGTGTCCAGAAAGCGTAGGGATTAGAACTGAGTTATTTAATTTTAAATCTTTAAAAACTTTAGATGAAGATGAGTTTCCGTGAAGTAAAACGATGATATTTTCGTCATCTGAGCTGATAAATGTACTTTTCATAAAACGTAGGTTCCTCAAATTAAGTCAATTTAATTTTCTTACAAAAGAAACCGATTGATTAATTTTAGTTAACTTCTTAATTCATAATATTTTGACATTAAAAAAAATCATTTATATCATCATTATTGCGATGATAGCCTTTCTAGGTTATCAAGCCGTAACCTTTTTTGCGCTAGAAGAAGATAAAATCAACTCGGTGTATTTGATACCGAGTGATGCGATATTTATCATGGAATTTGATGAGCCGCTGGAGAATATGGAAACTCTTTCTAAAAGTGCTCTATGGGATCATTTACAAACCAATGAGCAAATCCATGAAATGTCAGCCAAAGTCAATGCGTTAGACTCTCTTTTTCAACAAAAAACAGACCTTTTAAAAATGATAGGTGAACGTGACATTCTTCTATCCGCTCATATGATTAAAAAAGATGATTATGCATTTCTCTATGTAGTGGATATGGATAAGTTATCGAGATTAGGTGTTATTAAAAATAATATTAATCAATTACTCAATAAGGATTTTAAAGTAACTAAACGGCTATATAAAAACACAGAAATTACTGAAGTCACTGACTTAGAGACCTATGAAATATTAAATATTGCATTTATTAAGAATCAAATGGTCGCTTCCTACACGCACTCGCTGGTTGAGAAATCTATTGATGAGTATGAGAAGCCGCAAATAGGAAGGGATTTACAATTCTTAGAAATCCAAAAAGAGCTCAAAAAGAAAGGTCTATTCCGTTTATATCTCAACCACAAGGAACTCTCTGATTATTATAAAGTATTTTCTAATGAGCCCAGTACAATTGTTCAATCATTAGAGGATAACTTTAACTACTCTGGATTTTATATTGATGAGGATGATGATCGTTTATTAACTGCGGCAGGTTATTCTAGTGGAAATGAAGTCATGGATGCTCTTATAAAGGCGCTCGATGACTCAGGCACTGGATCTGTAGACGCCGTATCTATATTACCTCAAGAGACAGCACTTTATATGAGTTTTGGGTTTGATGATTTTTCAAAATTGCATCACTCGTTTTATGATCTATTGGATTCTACACAGCCGGTTATGGTCAAAGAATATGTTTTAGGTAAAGAAAAAATAGAAAATCTGATAGACATTAATTTAGAAAAGGATTTTTACAGCTGGATTGATGATGAGATCGCTTTCGCGAAAGCGGATTTTCCACATCTTAGCGAGAAAGATGGTCTAGCTATAGCATTTAAAACTAAAGATGTAGATGAGAGTAAGACAAAATTAAAGTTTATTGAAAACCAAATTAAAAAAACCACACCTGTTAAATTTCAGACGGTAGATTATAAAGGATATGACATACATTATTTAAATATTAAAGGGTTCTTTAAATTGATCTTAGGATCTCTTTTTGAGAATATTGAAAAACCTTATTACACTTTTATTGATGATTATGTCATATTCAGTAATTCGCCAGTAACCTTAAAATTATATGTAGACGCTTTTGAGGCAAATACAACACTAATGACAGATGAGTATTTTAGAGATTTCATAGATGAATTTAGTAATACTAGCAATGTTTTCCTTTATGTAGATACTAATAAACTTGCTCATGCATCCCAATCTTATTTGAATACTGATTCTAAAAATCAACTTAAAAATAATGAGACTTTCTTTTCCCAATTTACCCAATTAGGTCTAGAATTTAAAGCAGACGATGATCACTTTATAACTAAAGCGGTTGTCCATTATGATGCAGATTATGACATAGAAGCTCAGCGTTTAGAACAACAAACAGAAGGAGTGCCGTTTTCAGTATTAAAAATTAATAAGGAAGAAATTAATAAGGAAACAATTTTTAACGTTCCTGAGATTTTCCCTAGTGATTTTACAGCAAATAGCTATGAAACTAAATTCAATAATGGAAAATTAGAAATGAAAGTATACTTGAAAGATGGTATGCCTCACGGACGCTATAAACTTTATTACTATAATGGAGAATTAAAAATCTCTGGTCGTTTTAATAAAGGTGAAAAAACAGGAACCTGGAGAGCTTACACGCGAGACGGGAAATTGTTTCATAAGGAGCGGTTTTAATGTTTAAGCTTGGTCCATTGTGCATTTCACGCTAAATTTATTTCAGCGTCTCCATATATAGAGAGATAGATTTATTGCCTATTATAATCATAGAATTTCATCACCGGCAGATTCTGAGATAAACTCAGAATGACAAATTGAAAAATATAGAATAGCTCCTTCCTTTGAGGCTCGCCTGCCGATAGGTACGGGAAGGCTGGGATGGGTGTTTTACTAAAGATTTAAATTATCTACAACAATCCAGCCATTTCCTGTTGTAATTCCAGTGCTTTAGCACGTGCGGCTTGAGCAAAATCACTCTCTACTGATGCATAAATAATACCTCTAGAGGAATTCACTAATAAACCTACTTGGTCATTTTTACCATATTTAACAACCTCGCTTAAAGAACCACCTTGTGCTCCTACACCAGGTACTAATAAAAAAGCATCTGGTACAATAGCTCTAATGTTACTTAGATATTCAGCTTTTGTAGCGCCTACAACATACATTAAACGCTCGCTGTGCTGGTATTGAGAAGCTGTTTTCAACACTTCTTGATATAATGGCTTTCCATCAACTGATTTAGTTTGGAAATCTGCACTTCCTGCATTGGAAGTTAGTGCTAGTAGAATAGCAAACTTATCCTCAAAATCTAGAAAGGGTTCTACAGAATCCTTACCCATATATGGGGCAATAGTTACACTATCAAAGTTTAGGTCTTCATAAAAAGCCTTTGCATATCTAGTAGAGGTATTGCCTATATCACCACGTTTAGCATCGGCTATGGTAAAGTGGTCAGGATAATTCTCGTTAAGATAATTAATAGTTTTTTCCAGTGCTTGCCAGCCTTTCACACCATAAGCTTCAAAGAATGCTGTGTTAGGTTTATAAGCCACACACAAATCATGAGTAGCGTCTATAATCGCCTTTGCAAATGCAAAAATAGGATCTTCTTCCTGTAATAAATGAGCTGGTATTTTCTCTAAATCAATATCGAGACCTACGCATAGGAATGACTTTTTTTCTTGAATTTGCTGGGTAAGTTTATGTAAGGTCATTTTAAGAATTCAAGTTCAACTTCAAGTTCTACAAACCTTCGTCTGTCATTTTCAACTTCTCGGTATTATCTACCAGTTGAAGCTCGTCTATGATTTTTTGAATATCACCATTGATAATATTATCTAGGTCATAAAGTGTCAAGTTGATACGGTGATCTGTCACACGACCTTGAGAGTAGTTGTAAGTTCTGATCTTTGCACTACGGTCACCAGAACTTACCATGCTTTTACGCTTTTCAGAATCGGCTTCCATTTTCTTTGCAAGTTCCATTTCATATAAACGAGAGCGTAAAACTTTTAAAGCCTTTTCAAGGTTTTTATGAGAAGATTTTTGGTCTTGACAACTCACGATCATTCCAGTAGGCTCGTGGTGTAATTTGATCGCACTATAAGTTGTGTTTACAGACTGCCCACCAGGACCAGTAGACGTGGTACGTTCTATACGTACTTCAGTCATGTCTAGTTCCACATCAAATTCTTCTGCCTCGGGAAGTACCATAACTGTTGCAGCACTAGTGTGTACACGTCCTTGAGTTTCAGTTTGCGGTACACGTTGTACACGGTGTACACCAGCCTCAAACTTAAGTGTTCCATAAACATCTTCTCCATTTACTTCTAGAATGATCTCTTTATAACCACCACTGGTACCATGACTAGTATCTACAACACTGGTGCTCCAGCCTTTGCTAGAACAATATTTTTCATACATACGGAATAAGTCACCGGCAAAAATACTCGCCTCATCACCACCAGCACCAGCACGTATTTCCATTACAGCATTCTTAGCATCTTCTGGGTCTTTAGGGACCAACATCATGCGTATTTTTTCTTCTAATTGTGGTATGGCTTCTTTAGCCTCATCATATTGCATTTGGGCCATTTCAACCATGTCTGCATCGCTACCATCTGCTATGATTTCTTTGGCCTCATCCAGATTTGCAGTAAGAGTCATGTACTCTTCACGCACATCCATTAAAGCTTTAAGATCTTTATATTCTTTAGTAAGTTGAACGTATCGTTTTTGATCAGAAATTATATCTGGTTGAATGATTAAATCATTTACCTCGTCAAAACGATTTTTTACTATGTTTAATTTATCTATCATGGTCTATATCAAGTCTTGCGAAAATACAAAATTAGCCTCAATTTTTTACTATATTAATAGCTATGAAAACAATTCTTAAAATAGGATTAGGTGGTGGCTGTCACTGGTGTACTGAGGCTGTTTTTCAAGCAGTACCTGGTGTTTTAAAAGTAGAACAAGGATACATTTCTAGTAAGATGCCTTATGATTCTATGAGTGAAGCTGTTATAGCACATTTTAAAGATGTGGTAGACCTTAAAAAGCTTATCGATATCCATTTAGAAACACATGCTTCAACAAGACAACACAGTAGGAGAGATGATTACCGTAGTGCGGTATATTTCTTTGATGTAGAGACTGAAAAAAAGGTGAAGTCTATTATAAGCACGCTTTCGCGTAAACGTAGTAAAAACTACATCACTGCAGTGTTACCTTTTGTAGCGTTTAAACCATCTCGCGAGTCCATACAGAATTACTATAAAACCAGACCTGACGCACCGTTTTGTAAACGATATATCGAGCCGAAGTTAAAATTAGTTAGTGATATACTCAAAAGCTAAACGTCTGTCTCAGCTAGTCGACGAGGCTCTTATTATAAACCAATGTGCCTTGACAAGCCTAGTGTGACTCTTTAACTCTTAATATTCAAATATTCCAAATTCACTATCAATAGTCAACTTTTTAGAGTTTGCAGCTTCTACACGACCTATGATTTGAGCATCGACATTAAAGGATTTTGAGATATCAATGATTTGTTGAGCAATAGATTCATTTACATAGAGTTCCATACGATGTCCCATATTGAAAACTTGGTACATTTCTTTCCAATCTGTACCAGATTCCTCTTGAATCATTTTGAAAAGTGGTGGTAATTCAAACATGTTATCCTTGATGATATGCAAGTCATTTACAAAATGTAAAATTTTAGTCTGTGCGCCACCAGAACAGTGTACCATACCGTGTAGATCTGCACGATTTACATCGCTCAAAATCTTTTTAATAATAGGAGCATAAGTTCGAGTAGGAGAAAGGACTAGTTTACCTGCATCTAGAGGACTACCTTCAACTGGATTAGTCAAATTTTGAGATCCAGAATACACTAAGTCTTCTGGTACGGCTGCGTCAAAACTCTCTGGAAATTTTTGAGCTAGTGTTTTATTAAATACGTCATGTCTAGCGCTAGTGAGACCATTTGATCCCATACCGCCATTGTATTCTGTTTCATAAGTAGCCTGACCAGAACTAGAAAGTCCCACGATAACATCACCAGCTTCAATGTTTGCATTATCGACTACATCGCTACGTTTCATACGTGCCGTTACTGTAGAATCTACGATAATGGTTCTTACTAGGTCACCAACATCTGCTGTTTCTCCGCCTGTAGAAATAATTTCTACACCATGTTTTTTAAGGTCAGCGATAAGTTCTTCAGTTCCGTTAATTATAGCACTAATCACTTCTCCTGGAATTAGATTTTTATTTCTTCCTATGGTACTAGAAAGTAAAATATTATCAGTGGCACCTACACACAATAAGTCATCGACATTCATTATTAATGCGTCTTGAGCGATTCCTTTCCATACGCTTATATCTCCAGTTTCTTTCCAGTACATGTAAGCAAGGCTGGACTTAGTGCCGGCGCCATCTGCATGCATGATAAGGCAATGGTCTGAAGAACCAGTTAACGTATCAGGTACGATTTTACAAAAGGCTTGTGGAAACAGTCCTTTATCTACATTTTTGATCGCATTGTGTACGTCTTCTTTGCCAGCGCTTACACCACGCTGTGCATATCTTTTGGAAATGTCTTGGCTCATATCGCAAATTTACTATTTACTAATAATTATGAGGTATTAAGTTTTAAGTATTAAATAAAAAGTATGAATAGGTTATTAAGATGTGATACTAGATTTTACAAATTTCTTATTCAATATGTGATTTATGATAATTTACGGCTACGCTTTCGCGAAAGCATGTACAAAAAAGCCTCTAATAATTAAATTAGAGGCTTTTATTTCATTTATGATTTAGTTAAACTAACGTGTAAATAATAATTCACGGTACTTTGTAAGTGGCCATAATTCATCGTCTACTAATAATTCTAGTTTATCACAGCTATAACGGATCACGTCAAAGTAAGGCTTTACTTTATCACAGTATTGAGCTGCAGTATCTTCAGCACTCTTTGCGTTGTTTGCTTTTTTACGAGCCTCAGTCATTTCTGTAATTCCTTTATTGATCTTCTCAATATGCTCTGAGATTTCTTCAATAAGAATCATTTGCTCTTTTGCTACTTTCTTGAATTCTTTACCGTAGATTTCTTTTAATCCTACTACGTTTTCTATCAATCTGTTTTGATATTTAACTGCTGTAGGAATCACATGATTACGTGCGATGTCACCTAGAATGCGTCCTTCAATCTGGATGCGCATTGCATATTCTTCAACTTCAATTTCATAACGAGATTCTGTCTCGATCTTACTCATGATGTTTAAGTCTTCAAAAAGCTTTATAGTTTTCTTAGAAACTTTTGCTTTAAGAGCTGTAGGCGTAGTTTTATTATTACTTAAGCCACGTTTTTTAGCTTCTTTTTCCCATGCTTCTCCATATCCATCACCTTCAAAACGTATCTTTTTAGATTGCTTGATGTACTCACGTAATACATTAAAGATAGCTTCGTCCTTCTTAAGCTTTTTGTCTTTAATTAAAGCATCTACTTCTGATTTGAACTCAATTAATTGTTGTGCAACAATCGCGTTTAAAACCGTCATTGGGTTTGCACAATTTGCTGTAGAACCTACGGCACGTAATTCAAATTTATTTCCTGTAAACGCAAATGGTGATGTGCGGTTACGGTCTGTATTATCTAAAATGACTTCTGGAATTTTACCAACAACATTAAGTTTAAGGTCTGTCTTCTCTTCTGGAGAAAGTTTTCCATCAGTTACTTTTTCAAGTTCGTCAAGAACTTTAGTTAATTGCGAACCGATGAATACAGAAATAATAGCCGGTGGCGCTTCATTTGCTCCTAGACGGTGGTCGTTAGATGCACTAGCGATGGTAGCTCTAATTAATTCTTCATTATCATGTACGGCTTTAATTGTATTTACAAAGAATGTTAAGAATTGTAAATTCTTCATAGGTGTGCTACCTGGTGATAATAGATTCACACCAGTATTAGTAGCTAGAGACCAGTTATTGTGTTTTCCAGAACCATTTACTCCTGCAAATGGCTTCTCGTGGAATAATACTTTAAAGTTGTGACGTGAAGCGACTTTGCGCATCACATCCATTAATAAAGAGTTATGATCTACCGCAAGGTTTGCTTCTTCAAAAATAGGAGCAAGCTCAAACTGATTAGGAGCCACCTCATTATGACGTGTTTTAACAGGTATACCTAATAGCATACATTCTGTTTCCATGTCACGCATATAATTTAATACTCTAGAAGGTATAGATCCAAAGTAATGATCATCTAGTTGTTGTCCTTTAGCAGATGAGTGACCTAATAATGTACGACCAGCTAGTTGTAAATCTGGACGTGAGTCAGCAAGTGCAGCGTCTATTAAAAAGTATTCTTGTTCCCATCCTAAAGTTGCGATTACTTTAGAAACGTTTTTGTCAAAATATTTACAAACATCAGTTGCTGCTTGATCTACAACTTGTAATGATCTTAAAAGTGGAGTTTTATTATCTAGGGCTTCTCCTGTGTAAGCGATAAATACAGTAGGAATACATAAGGTAGTTCCCATTATAAAAGCTGGAGATGTAGGATCCCAAGCAGTGTATCCACGAGCTTCAAAGGTGTTTCTTATTCCACCATTAGGGAAAGAAGAGGCATCTGGCTCTTGTTGAACTAATTGTCCACCACCAAATTTCTCAATCACTTCACCATCCATTTCTAGTTCAAAGAAAGCATCATGTTTCTCTGCAGTTCCACCGGTAAGAGGTTGAAACCAGTGCGTGTAGTGTGTTGCGCCATTTTGAATAGACCATTCTTTCATACCTGTTGAAATATGATCTGCTACTTCACGACTTATTTTTGTGCCGTTTTCCATAGCATCTATGACACTTTTATAGGCTTGCTTCGTCAAATGCTGACGCATCGCGTGTTTATTGAAAACATTCTTACCGAATATTTCACTACGACGTTTTGGTTCATTCACTTCAATAGGCTGGCGATTGAGTGTTTCTTTTAAAGCGTTAAATCTTAATGTAGACATGATGTGGTGTTATTTTTATAATAATACACCGCAAAAGTAATACTTTTTATAAATCAACCCTTGTATTTTTAGGGATGTAATATCAACAAAACATTAAATTATGTCAATAACCCCTAATTAGATTAGGGTTGCAAATGCTAAGTAAAGGAATAGTACGTATGATGCTAAGTAAAGAATTCCTTTATATCTTGAAATATTATATGCCTTGGGTAAAAAGGCGAGTGGTAATAGTGCAAATGCTATTCCCAGCATCCAAAAGATATCATTATTTAATAATCCCATTCCTTTTTCTTCAATTTGGATAGGTTGAATTAATGCTGTAATTCCTAGAACAGAACCTATGTTGAATATGTTTGACCCTATAAGGTTTCCTAGAGAAATGGCTTTTTCTTTTTTCAAAGCAGCGATTATGGAAGCCGCAAGTTCTGGTACAGATGTTCCTATGGCGACCATAGATACCGCAATAATACTTTCGGGAATACCTAAACTTGCTGCAATATCTACTGCACCTTCCACAAGCCATTCACTTCCTTTCCATAATGCAATACCACCTAGTATAAGAAACATAATGATTTTCCACCATTTAGCTTCTTGAAGTTCTTCTTCTACATCTACAGCTTCTGGGTTTTTACGAGCTCTTCTTATAAGCAATACAAGAAATACAACAATACTAGCTACTAAAACGCCACCTTCCCATCGCACTAGGTTATTATCAGAAAGTAGTAATACATATAATAGAATGCTAAATGCCATCATCCATGGCCAGTTGAATTTAAAAAAATCTTTATCAATAGCTAGAGGAGCAATAAGAGCTGTCGCTCCTAGTACTAAAGCGATATTTGCGATATTTGATCCTATAACATTACCTAAGGCTAATCCTGAAAAACCATCTAGTGCAGACTGTATACTTACAATAAGTTCTGGTGCGCTAGTAGCAAAAGAAACTACTGTAAGTCCTATAATCATACGGGACAGATTGAGTTTTAAAGAAAGCCCTACTGATGATCGTACGAGAAACTCACCACCTATGACTAATAAGACTAAACCTATAATTAAGTAGAAAATACTCATAAGACAAGTAGATATATTAAAATTATGGAGTTACCTCACAAATGCAACGGAATCCAGTGTTAAGTTCACTGGTTTCATAATATGATAAAGATTTATAAATAGGCAAGTACGGGCCATTTTTAGAAAGCTCTCTCATTTCAAATATGGCCATGTGATAATCATCTTGAATCCTTCTGAATTTATAGAAATCACCAGCATAGCTATATATCTCATCTTGGTATGTAAGAAGCTTTAGTTTTTTATCTAGCAAGTTTTGAGCTGCAATCATTTCTTTTTCAGTAGGTAAACGGTATAAAACCTTAGTTGGATATTGCGATCTTTGATTTTCATTTTTACTACGTATCCCATAAACTGCATTTACCATATCAGTACGCCATTTACAAAATAGCTCAGCTTTTTCTTGTGACACTTGCACTACGGGATGCCATTGGTAATATGGATGACTTGTATAGTTACCCAATGTTAGTTTAGGTGTGACCATCAATTTAGGGTCTAAAGTAGCTCCTATCATTAATCTAGTACTACCGCTATAGGGTTGGAAAACAGAATCAGCCTCTAATCCGTAAGATGGATAGGTTTTCATTTTTTCATGTTTTTTCTCTGACCAGTAATTACCTAAATGGTCTAAAAATTCAGAATACATAAGATTAGTGACAGGAACTCTATCGATATACAAGTTATCAGTAAGTTTGATAGTTCCTGGAGGAATTGATGTGTCCTCTAATTCAATCGCTATATCATCATTATTGCTAGGTTTGGGTCCACAGCTGATTACTAAAACAAATAAAAGGAACAGAGGAAAAATCGATTTTTTAAATAAACTCATTAAGGAAAACTTAGCTGTTAAAAACATTTAATATCTTAAGACTACAAGATTACAAAATTAGACATTACATTGACGACTTTTGTAACTACTTATCATCAACTTTTATAATACATATCACAACTATGAAATTTTTTATTGACACTGCAAATCTAGATCAAATCGCCGAAGCCCAATCAATGGGTGTTCTAGATGGAGTAACTACTAATCCTTCTCTTATGGCTAAAGAAGGTATAACAGGTAGCGAGAATATTTTAAATCATTATAAAAAAATATGTGATATAGTTGATGGGCATGTAAGTGCTGAGGTTATTTCAACAGATTTTGATGGAATGGTAAAAGAAGGAGAAGCGCTAGCAGCTATGAACGATCAGATAGTAGTAAAACTACCTATGATTAAAGATGGTGTAAGAGCTTGTAAGTATTTTAGTGATAAAGGTATTAAGACTAATGTTACTTTGGTTTTTAGCCCAGGACAAGCATTGCTTGCAGCAAAAGCTGGAGCCACTTATGTATCACCATTTATAGGTAGATTAGACGATATATCTACAGATGGTTTGAACCTAATTGCAGAAATCAGAATGATTTATGATAACTATGGTTTTGAAACAGAAATTCTTGCAGCATCTGTAAGACATACCATGCATGTAATTGACTGTGCAAAATTAGGAGCAGACGTTATGACAGGACCATTAAGTTCTATTGAAGGATTGTTAAAACACCCATTAACAGATATTGGTCTTGCAAAATTCTTGGCAGATTATAATAAAGGAAACTAATTATATTTCTTTGATAATAAAAAAAAGGGCTCACATAGCGAGCCCTTTTTTTAATACTTTTATCTATTGATATATCCCAGTAAAGTAGTTTCTATTTGATAATGAAATAGATTAATACTAGGATCTATAATGGTAAGATTTTTATCAATAACCATACTGCGGTTATCATTGCGCAATGCTAGTTGCGCCGTGACCGGTGAGGTGTTTAAAATTTGATATTCCATTTGAGGATTAAAGTTGTACCTCTCATAAGCTTCTTCCCATTGATTACCTTCAGAATCATCAAGATTAATACCTATAAAGTCAATTTCAGGATACTTAAGCCTTAGGTCTTTTATTTTATCGTGCACTCTTATTGCATATTCACGCTCATCATCAGACCAGAAAAATAATACACTCAGTCTCTTAACACGGTCAGATAATTCCATTTTATCTTTAAGAGTGTTTTGGATTTTGATGTTGGGCATTTCATTACCAGGATCTAATTTAATGTAGGTAGATGCGGTAGTAGTAATTCGGTTTTTTAATTCAGCATCGTCGGTCATATGTGTAAAAACATCTACTAACTCATTAATCTCATTAGCGTTTTTACGATTCATAATAAAATGCTGCGTGATGTTAGAAGCAAAAATATCTTTTATAATGCCGCGAGTAAATAAACTATCAATAACGGCTAGTCTCTTCTTTTGATACTTTAAACTAGAACGGTTTACTAAAACACCTGAGCCTAGTTCTTCTGCTAGACTAGTAAATGCTAGATTAGAAATAAGTGAGTTCACATAAGGTCTAAAAGCAATATTATTAAGTAATGACTTGTCATCTAGATCAAACTCTTTTCTATAGGAGTAAAAAGACGCAGGTAACTCTTTACTGTCTAAAAAATCATTTTTACCGTAATGTACAAAAGGGAAACGTTCTATTTTAGACCACATAGAAAATTTGATAACCTTATCTGCATGGCATAAAAAGTCAGGATCAAAAGAGTGCTCTTTTGCAATAGTTTCTAGATGTAGTAATCTAGCCTCAGTAATGCTGTCTAGTACCTTTTTAAAATCAGAATGTGATAATTTATAATTATTTAAAAACTCACGATCATCCTTTTCAATTTGTACAAAAAGATTAATCAAATAATTATTTTCCTTGGAATGAGTTCCAGAAAAAGCAAGTGTTTCATCAAATGCCTTGGTGTTTAATCTCAATATTGTACTATCACCTGGTGATAAAAAGACTGATTGATATTCTCCTGGATGTGCAAAAGTATATAACCCAGGTTTTAATGAAAGGTAAGACTTTGAAAAGGATCCATCAGCTGCGAGAGGTATGGTATCTATTAAGCCGTTGAAGTCTTTTAAAGTTACAAAGTCCTTATGTGGATTAATAATTTTACCTGATATATAAGTAGCTGCATTAGAATTATCCTCTTTACACGACGTAGATAGTAATATCACTCCAGTTATTAAGGAGCTGATAAGAAGATAATTACGCTTTCGCGAAAGCAAACTATAAAGTGTCATTTACGGTACTAATTAGGGCCAACAACAAAAGAAAGATTTATCTACACTAAAAGTAGTTAATGAGCTGTTAAAAACAACAAAATCAATATGGTAAAAACCTAATAATATCAGTACTTTTGCACGCTCAAAGACAAAAATATGTTATCAGTTTCTAATTTATCTGTTCAATTTGGTAAACGCATCCTTTTTGATGAGGTTAACGCAAAATTTGGTGGTAGTAATTGTTATGGAATTATAGGTGCAAATGGTGCTGGAAAATCTACTTTTTTAAAGATTTTAACAGGCCAGATGGAACCTACAAGTGGTCATGTCTCGTTAGAGGCAGGAAAACGCATGTCTGTTCTAGAACAAAATCATAATGCTTATGATGATGCTACTGTTCTAGATACGGTACTGCAAGGTAATAAGCCTTTATATGATTTAAAGAAAGAAATCGATGCGCTCTATGCAGATTATACAGATGAGAATGCAGAAAGGATAGGTGAGCTTCAAGTACAATTTGAAGAAATGGATGGGTGGAATGCAGACAGTGCGGCAGCATCTTTACTATCTAATCTAGGTATAGGAGAAGAGTACCATTATACATTGATGGGTGATATGGATAATAAACTTAAAGTACGTGTGTTACTGACACAAGCTCTTTTTGGAAATCCAGATGTACTTATTATGGATGAGCCTACTAACGACCTGGATTATGAAACTATCTCGTGGCTAGAGCATTTTCTTGCTAATTATGAGAACACGGTAATAGTAGTATCACATGACCGTCACTTTTTAGATGCTGTATGTACGCATATCGCTGATATTGATTTTGGTAAAGTAAATCAATATAGTGGTAATTATACTTTCTGGTATGAGTCTTCTCAACTGGCTGCACGTCAAAAAGCGCAGGCAAATAAAAAAGCAGAAGAAAAGAAGAAAGAATTACAAGAATTTATCGCAAGATTTAGTGCAAACGTTGCTAAATCTAAACAAGCAACATCTCGTAAGAAGATGATTGATAAATTAAATATTGAAGAGATTAAACCTTCATCACGTCGTTACCCTGCAATTATTTTTGAAAGAGAAAGAGAAGCCGGTGATCAAATATTGAATGTAGAAAAACTAGCAGCTTCTATAGATGGTGAGGTTTTATTTAAAGATGTAAATATAAACCTTGCAAAAGGTGATAAGGTGGTAGTGTTTTCTCGAGATAGTCGTGCTACAACAGCGTTTTATGAAATCATCAACGATAAAATGAAAGCAGACTCTGGTTCATACATGTGGGGAATCACAACAATTCAGAGTTACTTACCTGTTGATAATGCTGAGTTTTTTGACGTTGATTTAAACTTAGTAGATTGGTTAAGGCAATATGCTCAAACAGAAGAAGAGCGTGAAGAAGTTCATTTACGAGGATTTTTAGGTAAGATGATTTTTTCTGGAGAAGAGGCGTTAAAAAGTGCTAAAGTACTTTCTGGAGGAGAAAAAGTAAGATGTATGTTATCTCGCATGATGATGAAGAGAGCAAACGTACTAATAGTAGATGAACCTACAAACCACCTTGACCTAGAGTCCATACAGGCATTGAATAATAGTTTAAAAAACTTTAAAGGGACAGTGATGCTTACGACACATGATCACGAGTTTGCACAAACGGTAGGTAATCGTGTTATTGAATTAACACCTAATGGAGTTATCGATCGCTACACGACCTTTGAAGAATATATGGATGATAAAGCGATTAAAGAATTAAGAAATAAGATGTACAATTCTTAAAACTACATTCTAATAAAAAAAGCCCGTTTCTATATTTTTAGAAACGGGCTTTTTTTATTAGAATTTTAACTACTAAAGGTCTAGGTGTTTGTTTTTTTGTGCTTAAAATATTCAAAAGCTCTATATAATCCTAGAGTGACTAAGAATATGGAACCTGCTAATTGAAGATTAGAAATATCTTTGTTTAATATGAATCGTTCATATATTTTCCATGTTCCTAAACCTAAAAATGCAAGTCCTAGAAAAAATTTGAAGGACTCCTTATTCTGCATTTTTATTAATTAATGCATTGTAAGCTACTACTAGCCCGTAAATTACTATTGCTACAGACAGTACTACTCGCCATGTAGGCATTTCTTCTCCTAGTATAAAATAGTTATATAGCCTCCATGAGCCAAATCCTATCATGATGGCAGCGATGATTCCTCCTAAAAGTGGATTTCTAGTCTTCATATTTTGTTTTATGAAAGCAAGATAATAAAAAAACGCTCCTATTAAAAAATAGGAGCGTTTGAATATTGGGTTTTAATTAGAGGTTTTAAGCATTAAAATATTTTGAATTCCATATGGCTTTATTAAAGTTCTTTCCTTTAGCAAATGAGTAGTATAAAACCATACTAGCTACTGACTTAAACGTAAAGAAGAATATCAAGACAAATTGTACGCCGCTATTTTCTGGTGAAAAAATGCCTCCAGGAACTAGAGCGCTTATCAATAAGCTTACTAAAATAGTACTGACTATTAAATTTTCAAAACTTTTAAAGGACCATGCCCATACTTTTCTCCATGGACTTAAATCATTTCCCCATTTATGAATTAGGTAGAAATATCCATTACCTATAGGCGCAAAAAGTAAGGGGTCATCAGCATTTTCTAGTTTGAACATCTTTGATGGCGCTACTATTTTAAAACCACGTAAAGTAATTTTATGATCTTTCTCGATTTGCTTGATTTTACTTACCGCTTCTTGAGGAATCTCATTTTTGAAATACTTAGTATCTAAAAATCGTAAACGATAGTCTACACATATATCTCTAATTTGATCTATATGATATATGCGATCTGTTTCTAGTAGGTCAAGATTGAACTGGTTTCTAGGAGTAGGCTTTTGAGGGCTCTTCATGCGAGCCATTATAGCATCTTCCTTAAGTTGATCTTCTTCTAGAATTTTTGAAACTTGCTGTAAAATATCTACCTCTTGATACTTTTTATTTCTAGCTTTTTGAAGTTGTAGTTCAATATCTGTGCGCTCAAACATAAATTCCTATTTATTAGATATTTAAAATTATCGGATTTTTTTTAAATAAAAAACTCCTTTACACACTATGTCGTAAAGGAGTTGAAAAGCTATCAGTTAAAGAAAATTTTTAACGTAGTTCTACACCAGCTTGTTTTTCTAACTGTTGTTGTATTTTTTGCATTGCTTTATCGATTTGCTTATCAGTAAGTGTTTTCACCTCATCCTGGAGTAAAAAGCTTAAGGCATAAGATTTTTTACCTTTTGCAAGGTTTTTACCTTCATAAACATCAAATAACTGAACTTCTTTGAGTAACTTTTTCTCAGTTTGTATAGCAATATCGTGTAATTCTTTAAAACTAGTCTTATCGTCAACTAATAAGGCAAGATCTCGCTTTACAGCTGGAAATTTAGGAATAGCAGTAACTGTTTTACGTTCTTCTTTAACTAGTTTTAATACTTCATCCCAGTAAATATTTGCATAATGCACAGTAACATCGATGTCAAAAGATTTACATATTTTCTTTTTAACCACACCTAGATCTGCAATTTTTACACCGCTATTTAAAGATATTCCCTCACTTAAGAAATCCATTTTTGTAGGTTTTTCACTAATCGACGTTATGCCTAATCTGTTGAGAGCACTTATTACTACACCTTTTATGTAAAAGAAATCTGCCGTGCGCGATGGATTGTTCCAGCTTTGCTCATGGATAGCACCAGTAGTGATTAAGCTTAGATGCTTTTGCTCTGTAAATTGTCTTTCTTGATATTGATGGTAGGTATTACCATATTCAAACAATCTCAAATTCTCTTGTCTGCGATTAATATTATGAGCAACCGCTTCTAGTGCTCCATAAATCATGCTTTGACGCATTACACTTAAATCACTACTTAAAGGATTTAACATGCGTACTTCATTTTTAGGAGAAATTTGGTCTGTTAAGGTATGGTATTTATCTGAAGTTAGACTATTAGCCATCATTTCATAAAACCCTTGACCTGCAAGCTGTTGGGCGACTAGGTCTTGTAACTTATGATTATCTAATCTTGAACTTTTTGCAATACTAGCATTTAGTTTATCGCTTGTTTTTATGCGATCATAACCATAAACACGTAAGATTTCTTCAATAACATCTGCAGGTCTAGTCACATCATTACGGTAAGCAGGAATTGTCAGTCCTAGACCGGTTTCAGTAACATTATTCACATTGATATCTAATGTGCGTAAAATACTTTTAATTTCTTCTTTAGGGATTTCTTGACCTATCAAAGAGTTTACTTTTGAAAAAGGTAAGAATACCTGCTGATCTTCTATTTTCTGAGAGTAAACATCAGTAATGTCACTGCTTACTTCTCCACCTGCTGTTTCTATAATTAGTAAAGCGGCTCGTTTAAGAGCATATTCAGTAATATTAGGATCAATCCCACGTTCAAATCTAAAAGAGGCATCAGTATTAAATCCATGACGTTTTGCAGTTTTACGGACACTGACAGGATTAAAGTATGCCGATTCTAAAAATATAGAACTGGTTCCTTTTTTTACACCACTATTTACTCCACCATAAACTCCTGCAATACATAAAGGTTTTACGGCATCACATATCATTAGATCTTCATCATGTAATTCATGTTCCACCTCGTCTAGAGTTGTGAATTTTGTCCCTGTAGGTAAAGTTTTGACTACAATTTTATTTCCTTCAATAGTACCTAGGTCAAAAGCATGTAACGGTTGCCCTAATTCATGCATCACATAATTAGTTATGTCGACAACATTGTTTTTGGGAACGATACCTATAGCTTTTAATCTATTTTGAATCCACTCTGGTGATTCTTTAATAGTTAGACCAGTAAGTGTAACACCGCAATAGCGTGGTGCTAGATCTGGTCGTTCTATATCGATATCTACTCTATGAGAACGGTTGTCTACATGAAAACTACTTACAGATGGTGTGATAAATTCAAGTAAATCACCATCAATTGCTAGTCCTGCTCTTAAATCACGAGCTACACCTAGATGAGACATCGCGTCAGATCTATTAGGTGTAAGTCCTATTTCTATGGTATAGTCTTTTTCAATTTTAATCACATCACTGAAAAGGGTACCTGGTTCTAAGCTTTCATCTAGCACCATGATACCATCGTGTGACGTGCCTATATTAAGTTCATCTTCAGCACAGATCATACCGTGACTTTCTTCACCACGTATTTTACCTTTCTTAATTTTCCAGCCATCGCCAGTATCAGTATAAAGTGTAGTTCCTATAGTTGCTACGGGAACCTTTTGTCCTGCAGCCACGTTAGGAGCTCCACAAACAATCTGTACAGTTTCAGTACCTATGTTTACTTTAGTAAGTTTAAGTTTATCTGCATTGGGATGTTGTATACATTCTATTACATGTCCTACAACAATACCTTGTAATCCACCTTTTACACTTTCAAATTTCTCAATACCTTCTACTTCTAGACCTAGAGAAGTTAGCAATGCTGCGTGTTCTTCAATAGATTCAGGGACAGTGATAAATTGACGTATCCAGTTGTAAGAAACCTTCATAAAATTGTGATTTTTTAAGGCGGTAAAGATAGTATTAATGCCGCTTTCGCGAAAGCGTATCCAGTATAATCACACTTGCTTTATATCATCCAGTGGCCATGATGCACTATTTCTAAAACAGCAATAGCAAGCAGCCACTTCTCCTGCTGTGGAGTAGGCGTGTCTAGCAACTTCATAATAGGTTGCCCAATAGCATTTTCATTAAAGTTATGAGAAAAAGATCCATGATCAAAATCGGCATAGTTGGGAGCGACATAGACCTTTGCTAGGAGTTTACCTTGAAGTACCACGTCATAAGTGGATTCTCCAAAACGATATCTCAAACTACCTGAACTGATTGATATTTTAGTAGGATGTTTTGCTGTTCCTAGAAAGTTTCCATGATGATCTGTAATCTCTCCAGAACTAGAAATTCTGCCTAGAGATTCATTATTCAAGTTCACATTTATATGATCATCAACCACTTCACAGGCTAAATTGAAATTAGTCGCACCTACAAAGAAATATCCGTCAGATTTCATGCCGCGCTCTATACGGCTGAATGCCATAATCGGTTGCTTATCAGTAGAGTATACGGTTCCTATAAGGCGTCGTGCAAAACCTTTTGAGAATTGAGCTGTCATATATGACGAGATATCTGTATAACTACGATCTCCCCATGGGACGAGTGATTTTTTCATGTAATCTACTCGTGCAAGCATTTGCTGCTGCTCGTTTTGAGTGTGTTCTGGAGATTTATTACCATTACTTTTTTTAATAACCCAACGTATGAGAAACACCATTCCCACCACAAAACCAATCATGATTAAAATAGTAATGATAAAGATGAGGACAGCAAAAGTTCCCATATTTTAAATCGAATTAATATGTGTTAATAATCCCACTTACGTTTTTCATTTAATTGTTCCATTTCTTCCAGTGCATCTTGTGGAATCACTTTTAAAAATGATGGGTGTTGTTCAATAGCATACTCAATTTTTTCTACTATCGATTCTACACTTTCATTTTCATAATCGATATCTAATGGTTCTTTAATAACCATGGATTGAAGAATATTACGTTTTTTAATACGCAATCCTTTTTTATCAAAACTTCTACGGAAACCGTCAATGACGATAGGCACAACAATAGGTTTATATTGTTTAATGATATGAGCGGTACCTTTTCTAATGGGTTTGAAAGGTTTAGTCGTTCCTTGTGGAAATGTAATTACCCAACCATCATTTAATGCTATACCTATATTTTTTGTGTCATCTGGGTTCACTGATCGATTTATTTCTTCTCCTTTTGCACGCCAGGTACGTTCTACCGTGATGGCACCTACATAAGCAAATACTTTAGGTAAAAAGCCGCTGGTCATGGTTTCCTTTGCAGCAACATAATAAATATTGAGTTTAGGATTCCATAAATAACCTACATTTTTAATAGAATCTTGCCTACCAGATAAAGCTGCATTAAATACATGGAACATACTTACCACATCTGCAAAATATGTTTGATGATTTGATATAAATAGAACGCCTTGATCAGGTAGGTTTCTCAACACATCACTACCTTCAATGTTTAATTCATTAAAACCTCTAAAACGTCTGTGAGATAGTACACCTAAGAAGCGTATTAGAAAGCGTTTGATCCATAATATATGTCCGAAAGGATTCTTTTTGAATAATCCCATAGAGTCATTTAAGTTTAAGGGACGGCTAATATAGGGATTGTGGACGTACTAGCTGTTAATCACCTATAAAAATGACTTATTTTTTAAGTAGTCTTTTATAAACAATCGAATTATTAACATGAATATGAGCCATATAGAATCCTGTTTCTAAAGATTGCAAGTTGATCATATCCATTGGGTTTTCTTTTTCCATTACAAGCTGTCCTAATTGATTATAAATTTCTATCATTTCAATAGGGTTAGTGCTCTCTATAAATAAAAGTGATTTTACAGGATTAGGGTATATAGAGATGGCAGTTTCTACTGCTGTAGGTGCAGATAAAGCAGCATCGACTTGTGTTTTTACTGCGCCATGAATATCTTTTAAAAGTAATCGTTCATAAAAAATTTGATGAGCTTCATTAGTAGCGTGAACACCATCACCACTATTATATGCTAATAAAAGTTGGTTGCCAGCCGTATTTCCTAGACCAGACCAGAAATCTACCGCATTATTACCAAATGTGTTATAAGTTTCTGTAACCATCTGTGTTTGAATCGCTACTTGACTTCCATTTGCTGCAAAGTTGCGTGGTTGTGGTGTCGCAACCCATAAAGGAATCTGATTTTGCGAGGCTGTTTGAGCGATCAGACTATAATTATGTAATTGATCTGCCACCGGATAATTACTTGCAGCATCATTTGAAGGTAAATTGATGATAATACCATGCGCATTAAGGTTGACAGCCTTAGTTATATTCTTATCTACATTAATAGTTTTATTAACACCTGCAGGTATTGTGGTTCCAGTAGGTAAAATATTATAGGTGACAAATCCACCTTGTGCCAGATTTATAACCTCATAACGTGTGTCTAATTGTTCTAAGTAACGGCGGTATTTCCATACCCAAGCGTTATACTGGTTTGAAGGACCACTGCCTGCTGCAGTTGACGATCCTAGTACTACAATTCTGTAAACGGTATTATCGTCTGGTATAATCGATACTGGTGGACTATCTATAATCTGACCGTTATGACTTAGTCTAATTATGACATTATTAGATAATTGATTAGGTACTGTAAAATTATATCTAGCATCTGTTGCAGGTACTGTAGCAATAGCGTTGAATGTCGAGCCACCATCTATTGAATATTGAAGAGTAACCATGTCTATGTCTTCACTTTTCCATAAAATCTGGACAGTTTTACCTACTTCCCAGGTCGCTTGTTGTGTAGGGTAGGTAAGTTGTAAATCTGCTTGCGTTATAAATTGTGAAATAGGAGAGGTGTTTATTTGTATTTCAAGAGTGTTGAGATAATAAAAACCATAGCTGTTTGTATTGTTAGCACCAGCTGTGGCTATAATTTCAATAATGCCATTACTATCTGGTTGTATATTATAAACCTCAATTTTTTGTGTTGTATTATTTGATGCGTTTAAGTTTACAATTTGAGTTGTGGTTCCCGTAACCGTATATGATGTTTCTCGATTGTCAGTAACGTTCATCCTAGAGGCAAAAAATGAAAAGCTATAAAATTTACTTGGATCGAGTTGACGTAATTTAAAACCACCAGTTAATTGAGTATTACCATTAAAAAATCCTGTTGCACCAAAGAAACTGTCAGAACTTGCTGATTGTGGCACATTGATTAAATAAGAAGGAGTCGTTGTACCGGAAGAATTAATGTTGAGCCAGGCATCGTGTACTTGTAAATTTATGCCTGTTGATGTCCCTAAGTGGTTGTATAGCAATACACCATTAGAATAACCAGCTTGATAACTAGTTGAAATATTGTTGATATACTCGCTACTTGCTTGGCTCTCATTACTAGATCCAAAATCTATAAACACACGGTCTTGCGCAGCAGTAAGTATAGTGCTTAATGTAAATAATAAGATGATATATATCTTGTTTTTAAACATCTTTTAAAGATAAACTTTTTTGCAACATGGTTTTAAATTCTGCTAGCATCATTGCGGTAGCACCCCAAACTACATGATCCTGCAAGTTGTAACATGGTACTGTAATGTTAGTTGCATAACTAGTAGATAAGGTGTGTTTGCTTACATTATTAGGATCTATTAATTCATGCAATGGGACTTCAATAATTGATTTGACTTCGCTAGGTTGTGGAGTGAATTGTAATTCCGCTTTCGCGAAAGCGAGAAAAGGAGAAACCATGTAATTACTAGGTGGAATATAGATAGGAGTACCTGCAGCAATAATCTCTTGATGGTCTGGAATAATACCTACTTCTTCATGTGTCTCTCTAATAGCGGTAACAGCATCATCTTGATCTTCTTCTTCCTGACGACCACCAGGAAATGCAATCTGACCACTATGTGCACCTTTAGAAACCATGCGTTCAATGAGTACAAAATGGGCGACATCATTTACCGGATAAATAAGCATCATAACAGCTGCCTTGCGTGGTGTTTTTTTAAGTAGCGACACGCGTTGCAATTCTTCTAATCGTTCTACCGCAGCCATTTTAAGTTGTGCTTCAAATCCTGGTAAAGGCATTTTCTTTATTTTTGAAACCGAATCTTTAAAAGCGTTAAATGAAATCAAATGGTCTGTTTTTAATATTAGTGATATTCCTTACATTGGGTTGTAAAGATAGTTCACAAAAAGAAACACCTGTAAACGACGAAGTAAAGGAAACACGCACCAAAGAACAAATCTTAAATGAACGTAAGGAAAAAGAGATTGCTAGGTTTTATAAACGCAGTCTGAATAGAAAAGGTGATACTCTGTTACCCTACATACCACAAGACTCTGTAGAGGTTTTTTTTACTAGATATGGTAAAGAACATCCAGAGACTAAAGTGCGTATGACGACCACATATGGAGACATAGACATGGTTTTATTTAAAGAGACACCATTATATAGAGCTAGTTTTTTATTTTTAATTAATAATGGATATTTTGATGAGACTGTAGTACATCGTGCCGTTAAAGGATTTATCGTTCAAGCTGGTAATAGTGACAACATGATTACCGCACAAAAAAAAGGTAGCGCAGGAAACTATCAATTACCTATGCATATCCTGCCAGATGTTAAACATGCATATGGAACCTTGAGTAGTGCCAAGTATTGGGAAAATAATCCTGAAAACTGGCACAATCCTTTTGACTTTTTTATTTCTTTAAGGGCAACAGAGCATTTAGATGGTGAGCATACCATTTTTGGTCGAGTGATAAAAGGCATGGATGTCGCAGAGGAGATTTCAAAAGTAGAAACTGATTCAAGAGACTGGCCTAAGAAAGATATCTACATTGATATGAGTGTGATAGAATAGGTTTCATATTTTATTAATTATGAATATTATTATCTAATTAAGATCACAAAAAAAACTCCTTTTCAAAACTGAAAAGGAGTTTTTTTTATAGTTATAATTATTCTTGCTAATAACGATAAACAATGGCGTTAATATTCATACCAGCACCTACACTAGCAAACATAACTACATCACCTTTTTCTACTTTGTGTTGAGGCATTTTACCACGTACTACTAGATCCATCACAGTAGGTACAGTTGCTACAGAGCTATTCCCAAGTTTATGAATAATCATAGGCATGATATCACGCGGCACTTCCATGTCATATAATTTGTAGAAACGTTCTACTATAGCCTCATCCATTTTTTCATTTGCTTGATGTATAAAGATTTTTTTCAAATCTTTAATATCTACACCAGCCTGATCCATAGCGGCTTTCATACCTTCAGGAACTTTAGAGAGTGCAAAGTTGTAAATACGACGACCATACATTTTAATGTATTTAGTCTTGTCTTGTAGATCTTTATTGTAAGAAGTTTCATTAAAAATGAAAAAAGCTTCTTCTTCAGTATAAGTGGCTGTTGCCTGTCCTAAGATACCATGTTCATCGCTGCTAGGTTCAACCACCACGGCACCTGCACCGTCAGAATAGATCATAGAATCACGGTCATGTGGATCTACCACACGTGATAGTGCCTCTGCACCTATGACTAGAACTTTTTTTGCGAGTCCAGACTTGATAAAAGAATCTGCTTGTGTAAGACCTAAAACCCATCCTGGACAACCAAATAGCACATCATAAGCAACACAGGCAGGATTTTTAATTCCTAGTTTATTTTTAACCCGACTCGCAAGACTAGGGACCATGTCACTAGAGCCACCATCAGGTTTTACATCGCCGTAGTTGTGGGCAACAATTATAAAGTCTAATGTTTCTGGGTCACACCTTGCATCTTCTATAGCTTTTTGTGCCGCATAAGTTGCGATATCACTGGTCATGAGTTTATCGTCCATATATCGACGTTCTTCAATACCTGTGATAGCCACAAATTTTTCAATTATGGTAGCATTATCACTACCGAAGGAACTACCATCATTATTAAGGAACTCATGATTCATGAATTCTTCATTTTTTCTCACTACATCAGGTATATGACTACCTACTCCTGTAATTTTTGCTCTCATGTTCATCAACTTGTAAGGACAAAAAAAGTGATAAATGCGATGTTTTCCTAATAATTGAAAGCTTAATATATAGAACTTTTCTGTTGTTTAAGAATTTGCTAAGTTTTTGATTGTTTTGTTGCGAATAATACAATGCGTTGCATAGGAAATCAACGATTTGCTCATTTATTGCTATACATTTAATACATTGTATTAGAGTTTGCTGACGTCTCAGGTATTGCTGGTTCGCGTTCTAAGTCTTTACCTATATTTTGTATGACTCATAATTGTATATACTAGGTTATTTATTTTGATCATTTAACACTTTACCAACGTACGTGTGCTTCACAGGATATTTTTAATTAACTAAATAATTTTTCGTAAAGAAACGATTACATGTTTTGCAATAACATGTTTGGATTCGAAGAGTTTTAAGTGCTTTAGCTTAAAAATAGTTACTATCATCATGAGTCACAGTACATTTAAAACAACTAAATTTAGATTTAATACACACCAAAATCCTTATTAACCTATGTAGACGACTTTCAAAACGATTTAATACTATAAAATTCCAAGTATGTTTTGTATTGAGAGATTAATATTTTGGGCATTTGGTAATTCGATAATACCAAAGGTTTCTTCGGTCAAATTGAATTTTAAAATAGAACTCTGAGGTATATAATAAATACTTTCATCAAATTCAAAAATACGAGCAGAAATGTAATATTCATTAGTTTCATCATTATAATATATCAAGTTGTTGGTATCTGCAGCCATTGAATAAAAAGAGTTAGTTGCGGTAACAGGGAAAGATGAAGCCAAAATATCATTAAAAGTATTATTGGAAAAAAAGAAAATGAAAATTGAGTTGAATTATTTGAAGTAGTGTTTACACACACAAACTGATCTTGATTTGGATCAATTAAACTAATGTTTCTGATTCTTCTTGGAGAATTACTTTCATTATGTAAAATTGTTTTTTGAGAAGTTGTTACGTTGACTTTAACTAATCTCTGTAGGTTATCTGTATAATAGATATGATCGTTTGCTACCGCAATTAGACTGATAACCTTTTCAGAATTCTGTGGATTTAGCTGAAAATCATCAAAATATATATCAGCTGAATAATCCATTTTATTAATACGAACTACTACGTTAAATGAATCAAAAAAATCCGGATTTTTTGCAAGACAATAAAGAAAATTATCATCTTGTATCATTGAACTATCTGAGTCACTAATATTTAAAACTGCATCCTCAACTTGCAAGTTATGTCTTGATACAAATCGTGTTTCAAGATCTAATTCTAATATTTGATTATCACTTTCGTCTGGAAATAATGAATTAACAGATTGCACATATACTTTGTTCGAGTCTTTGATAAAGGTTGATGGAGCAATTGAATGAAAATTACCGTTGTTGAAATCATCATTCGTAGCATAACGAAAAAAATCTGTTTTAATCCCAGTAATTGAATTAATAGTTACTAAAGAAGGACCTCTAGCCACAAGAATCTCATCTCCCAAATCTACGTCTGTGTTAACATTTGCACCATCATCACTGGAACAAGAAACAAGTAAAACGATAAAGAATGTATAACCGACTATATATTTTTTCAAAAACATAACACTACTTTTAGTAAATATAAATATTATTTAATATACTCTTCCATAGGAGCACAAGTACACATTAAATTACGGTCCCCATAAGCATCGTCTGCTCTTCGTACAGTAGGCCAGAATTTATTGTCTGCAATGTAGTCTAATGGATATGCTGCTTGTTGTCTCGTGTAAGGTAAATCCCAGTGATCACTAGTAATCATTTGTAATGTGTGTGGACTATTTTTAAGAACATTATTAGGATTATCACTAGAACATTCTGCAATCTCTTTTCTAATAGAAATCATAGCGTCACAAAAACGGTCCATTTCTTCTTTAGACTCAGACTCAGTAGGCTCTATCATCATCGTACCGTTTACTGGGAACGATACAGTAGGAGCATGGAAACCATAATCCATTAAACGCTTTGCTATATCAACTACCTCAATGCCATGTTCTTTAAAAGGACGACAGTCTATAATCATTTCGTGTGCCGCACGACCTTTCTCGCCAGTATATAGACATTCATAGCTGCCTTTAAGTCGCTCTTTAATATAGTTTGCATTGATGATTGCATACTCTGTAGATCTCTTAAGACCTTCGGCTCCTAGCATACAGATATAGCCATAAGAAATTAAACAAACTGATGCACTACCGAAAGGTGCTGCACTGATAGGTGAAATAGCTTGATCGCCACCTGTAGGTATGATAGGATTGCTAGGTAAAAATGGAACCAATTGCGGAGCCACACATATAGGACCTACACCAGGTCCACCACCACCATGTGGGATAGCAAATGTTTTGTGTAAGTTAAGGTGACATACATCTGCACCGATGTTACCAGGATTAGTAAGTCCTACCTGTGCATTCATATTTGCACCGTCCATATAAACTTGTCCTCCATTCTCGTGGATGATACTGGTGATTTCCTTAATAGCACTTTCATAAACACCATGTGTGGATGGATATGTAACCATTAATGCACTTAAATTGTCTTTATGTTTAAGAGCTTTTTCTCGTAAATCATCTACATCAATGTTTCCATTTTCTAACGCTTTAGTAACGACTACCTTCATACCTGCCATTACTGCACTAGCTGGATTAGTACCATGCGCACTAGATGGAATTAAACAAATATCTCTGTGGTGATCTCCACGACTGTGGTGATAAGCTCGTATTGCCATTAATCCGGCAAATTCACCTTGTGCACCAGAATTAGGTTGTAGAGAAGTACCCGCAAAACCAGTTGCTTCATTTAATTGAAGTTCTAGTTTTTTCAACATTTCTTGATAACCTTGCGCTTGATCTACCGGTACAAAAGGATGGATGTTTCCCCATTGAGGATTAGAGAGTGGAAGCATTTCTGCAGCCGCATTCAATTTCATCGTACAAGAACCTAGTGCAATCATAGAATGATTTAATGCTAAATCTTTACGTTCTAGTTTTTTGATATAACGCATTAATTCTGTCTCTGAATGATAGGAATTAAATACCTCATAAGTCATAAAATCTGTTTGACGACCAGTTCCTAGATGAGTGCTTTCTAAAAGTTTAGTAATAGGAGTAAAGTCTTTGTTTACCGCTTTCGCGAAAGCGGAAACAACATCATTCAAGTCTGTCAAAGAAGTAGTTTCATTTAAAGAAACCTGAACTGTTTCAGCATCTGGATAATAGAAATTGATTTCTAAAGCCAAAGCCTCTTTTTTGACAGCCTCGGCATCTACTTTAAAACTTAAAGTGTCAAAGTAATTCTCATTAGTCTGATAGATTCCTAGATTTTCAACAGCATCTGCAAGAGTGGCTGTTTGGGCGTGTAATTTATTTGCGATAAACTTCAAACCACGTGGTCCATGATAAACACCATACATACCTGCCATTACTGCTAGTAACACTTGAGCTGTACATATGTTTGAAGTTGCTTTGTCTCTTTTAATGTGTTGCTCGCGCGTTTGTAAAGCCATGCGCAAGGCACGTTTTCCATCAGTATCTTTAGTAACACCTATGATACGACCTGGGATTTGTCTCTTGTATTCTTCTCGAGTAGCAAAGTAAGCTGCATGCGGTCCACCATAACCTAATGGAATTCCAAAACGTTGTGTTGTTCCCACAACCACATCTGCGCCCCAATGTCCTGGAGCTTCTAATACTACTAAGGAAAGGATGTCTGCAGCAACAGCAACACGAATATTATTTTCTTGACATTTTTTTGCAAATGCAGTATAATCGACTACGTTACCACTAGCACCAGGATATTGTAAAAGGATCGCATAATAGCCATCGTTCATATCCATATCTTGTGGATTACCTTCCACTAATTCAATTCCTAGTGGAATGGCACGAGTTTTTAATAATTCCTTTGTTTGTGGTAAGGTGTCTTGATCTACAAAGAATTTTACAACATTATCTTTTTTCTGAGCTCTTTCTCTTACTGAGAAAAGTAGAGTCATCGCTTCGGCAGCTGCCGTTGACTCATCAAGTAAAGAAGCGTTTGCTAGCTCCATTCCCGTTAAATCAGTGATCATTGTCTGGAAATTCAATAGAGCCTCTAGACGACCTTGTGCAATCTCTGCTTGATAAGGTGTGTATGCTGTATACCATCCTGGGTTTTCCAAAATATTTCTTTGGATCACCGCTGGTGTAATCGGTGCATTATATCCTAGACCTATGTAGGATCTATATTGCTTATTCTTATCGCCTAATTTTTTAATATGAGATAAAAACTCATATTCACTCATGGCTGGATCTAGCTGTAAATCCTGTTGAAGGCGTATGTTTTCTGGGACGGTTTCATAAACTAGCTGGTCAATAGATTCTACACCTATTGTTTCTAGCATGGGCGCAAGGTCTGATTTGCGAGGTCCGATATGTCTTAGGGCAAAACGATCTGTATTCATAGTACTTATATGGTCTATTTGAGATAGTGCAAAAGTAGTCGTTTAAGACTTTTAAACTAACAAGCGTTCGCAAGAAATGGATGTATTTTTCAACCTTTTTAACCTAGTTATTAACTATGCGCTGTAAATTTGAATGATGAGGTTATTGAAAATAATTCTGGACTTTTATATACGTAGTAGTTTACACGTAGCGATTTGCTTTGTAGCTTTAGCAATTGTTTATAATGGTACACATGGATTGTATGTGCCTATTCATTATTATATATTTCTTTTTTGCTGTGCTATTGCTGGATATAACTTGATTAAATACGGTTTTATATGGCTTAAAAAGCCACTAGGATTTAACTTCATCCTTAAGTTGTTGTCTTTTATGGCAACAGTAGTTGCTTTAGCAATGTTAATAAAGCTAGAAATAGGTAAATATGCATTGATCTTATTAATGATAATTACTGCAATCAACATGTTATATGTTTTACCTATTTGGAAAGGTCATGGATTAAGGTACAGTCCATTTTTTAAATTGTTTTCTGTTTCAATTGTTTGGGCTATTTTAATTATTGCGATACCTCAATTTTTATATTATGAAACTACTCCCGTAACTTATTTAATTGATGATTATAGATTACATTTTTTTGTAAGCAATTATGTTGAGCTACATACCTTAAAAATATTTGTATTAGTCATTGCCCTTTGTATTCCTTTTGAAATTAGAGACTTAAAATATGATGAGGAACAACTACAGACATTACCACAGGTACTAGGAGTCCAAGTATCTAAATATATCGGGCTGTGTTTATGTGGACTTTATCTCTTATTGCTGTTCTTTCAAAAATTTAAAATTGAAGATATTCAATACAGCGAGATTATGATGATTATTATAACTGGAGTAGCTATATGGTTTTCAGATAAGTTTAAATCAGACTATTATGCCAGTTTTTTTATAGAAGCTATTCCATTAATATGGTTAGTAATGTATTGCATTTTATAAACCTACTTATTCATAGCATCTTTAAGTTTTTTCTTAATAGAATTTTTCTGAGACTTAGACAGTTTAACCCATCCTAGACTATTGATTGTTCTTGAAAATAAGCGTGACTTTTTATCAAAGCTTCTACATCCTAGACAATGTCCATGATGTAATTTTATCCTAAATTTTTCTTTAGGAGAAAGATCATTATACTGATCTCTAGTGCTTAAAATACTCGCCTCATCACACGAGATAAAAATTCTACTCATTTTTTAATCCTTCTTATACCATTTGCTATTCAAGCAATCCATCAACTGTACACGCGCACGGTGGATGATTACCCATAGGTTGGACGCTGTGATATCATGTTCCTTACAGATAGTTTCAGTATCCAACTTGTCAATGGTTTTCTGGACAAATATAGTTGCATATCTCTCGGGTAAGGCAGCAATACATTCATTTAATGCTACACCTAGTTCTTTTTGTTCAATTTCATCTTCAACATTAGGATTACGCAGGTCTCTAACCTGTTCTTCCATCCAGTCACCGTTTTGATCATTATTATCTAGGTAACTCATCCGCACTTCGGCCTGACCTTTTTTTGAGTTAGACTTACGATAATGATCTATAATTTTACGTTTGAGTATAGAGATCAACCAGGTACGTTCTGTCGATTGACCTTTAAATCTATGAGCACTTTTTAAACCTGCCAGAAAGGTCTCAGACACCAGGTCTTGAGCCATAATAGAGTCGTTAACTCTAGAAATGGTAAAGTTGAAAAGGTAGTCGCCATAACGGTCTACCCATTTTTCAGGTATTAATTTTACTTCTGGCATCGTTTATTTATGTGACGAGTCCTGCTCTTTTAAGCAAGGCATCTATTTTAGGTTCGCTTCCACGGAAACGTTTATATAATAACATAGGGTTTTGTGTTCCTCCTTTTGATAAAATATGATCTTTAAAACTGGTTGCTGTTGTTCTATCAAAAATCCCTTTCTCTTTAAATAACTCAAAGGCATCGGCATCTAATACTTCTGCCCATTTATAACTGTAATATCCTGCACTGTATCCACCTTGAAAAATATGTCCAAAGGCCGTACTCATACAACTTGAAGAAACATCTGGATACAAATCTGTTTTTTCAAAAACGGTTCTTTCGTGACCTTTTACATCTGTAATATCTGATGGATTAATACCATGCCAGCTCATATCTAGCATACCAAAAGATAACTGTCTTAAGGTCTGTAAACCTTCTTGAAAGTTTGCTGCTTTTTTAATTTTTTCAATATACTCTAGTGGTATGACTTCGTCAGTTTCATAATGTCTAGCAAAAATTTCTAATGCTTCCTTTTCATAACACCAATTCTCTAAAATCTGGCTGGGTAATTCTACAAAATCCCAGTAAACCGATGTTCCAGATAAACTGCGGTATTGCGTGTTTGCTAGCATACCATGTAGGGCATGACCAAATTCGTGGAACAAAGTAGTAACTTCATTAAAGGTTAATAAGGAAGGTTTTGTTTTTGTAGGTTTAGTAAAATTACAAACGATGGACACATGCGGTCGTACATTTTTTTCATGTTCTACATATTGACTTTTAAAAGAAGTCATCCAGGCACCATTACGTTTTCCTTTACGAGGAAAGAAGTCTGCATAAAAAATAGAATTTAAACTACCATCCTCATTTTTAACTTCATAAGTCATGACATCTTCATGATACTTATCTATTTGTGTGGATTTTTCAAAACTTAATCCAAAAAGACGATTTGCCACCTCAAACGCGCCATCGATTACATTTTCTAGTTTAAAATAAGGTTTTAATAATTCATCATCTAGTTCAAAGAGTTGTTTCTTCAACTTCTCAGCATAGTAAGCGGCATCCCATTTTTGCAATTTTGTGATAGGTTCGCTCACATCAGATTTTGAAGCTGCAGCTATGGCAAAATTTTGTAATTCTAAAAAGTCACGTTCTGCGGCAGGTTTTGCTTTTTCTAGAATTTCGTTTGAAAATTCCATGACCTTTTCTGGTGTCATAGCCATACGTTCTTCTAGTACAAAATGGGCATGTGTTTTATAACCTAAAAGTTGTGCTCTTTCATATCTTAAAGTCGCTATTTGAAGCACGTTATCTTGGTTGTCAAAATCGTCTTTAAAAGCTTTAGACCCAAAAGCTATAGACAATTCTTTACGTAATTCACGATCATCTACATAGGTCATGAACGGTATATAACTAGGGTAGTCTAATGTAAAAATATATCCTTCTTTTCCTTTAGCTTTTGCAAGCTCAGCTGCAGCTTCTTTTGCACTTTCTGGTAAACCAGCTAATCTTGAATCATCTGTTAGATGTAATTCAAAAGCATTAGTTGCCGCTAGTACATTCTCACCAAATTTTAAGGTCAACTGGGATAGTTGGCTATCTATTTCGCGTAAGCGTGATTTTTTATCTTCACTTAAATTTGCGCCATTACGTGAGAAACTCTTATACTTTTTGTCTAATAGAGTAGATTGCTCAACATTCAAATCGAGATTCTCTTTAGAATCATAGACCTCTTTAACACGTTTAAATAAGTCTTCATTTAACGTGATATCATTACCGAATTGTGACAGCTTAGGACTTATCTCTCTCGCAATACGTTGAATCTCATCGTTAGTCTCTGCACTGTTAAGATTGAAAAATATACTAGAAATACGACTTAATAAATCACCAGACATGTCTAGCGCCTCAATGGTGTTTTCAAATGTAGGAGTATCTGTATTATTAGTTATTGCGTTTATCTCTTTACGAGCTTGATCTATAGCAATATCAAAAGCCTCTTCAAAATGCTCTTCTTTAATTTTTGAAAAAGGAGCAGTGTCTTGAAAAGTATTAAATTTTTCTAATAAAGGGTTTTTAGTAACACTCATGATATGGTAAAATTAATCTTCAAAAGTCAATATGTTCCATGTAGAACTGTTAAACTTTTGTACAAAAAGGTTAAACAAATTTATTTAAATAAAGAAGTAGCCATAGCCGCCTAGTACAATCATTAATATACTGTGTATGATGCCCAGGTAATTGTATCTAGCTTTTACAAATTGTCTATTGATGATTATAGACATTAAGAAATGAATACCGCCTGCGGTAAGAAACTGCCACTGCGGTGTATATTTATCCAGCCCCATAATTACAAGCCAAACAAGGGTAAGACCTATGGTAATAATCGATGCTATTTGAAATGATCTAGCCATTGTTGCGCATCTCTTGTGCGGCCTTAGTAACTTTTTCCTTAAGACTTTCTTTGTAAGCAACAATACGCTCACGTACGTCTTCTTGAGTAGCTCCTATGATTTGGGCAGCAAGTATACCGGCATTTTTTGCACCATTAAGTGCCACCGTTGCGACAGGTACGCCACCAGGCATTTGTAATATTGATAATACACTGTCCCAGCCATCAATAGAATTTGATGATTTAACAGGAACACCTACTACAGGTAAAGGAGATAAACTAGCCACCATACCTGGTAAATGTGCAGCTCCACCAGCACCAGCGATAATTACCGCAATGCCATTTTTATGAGCATTTTTACCAAAATCATACATTTTCTCTGGTGTACGATGAGCACTAACTACATCCACTTCAGTCTTTATTCCTAATTCTTTTAAAACATCTATAGCATCTTGCATCACTGGCAAGTCACTAGTAGAGCCCATTATAATTGCTACTTTTTTATTCATGCCCTAAAATTAGCAATTATGCCGTAAAGGCAGTCGCTATTTAATAGCATTTTTTATTTTCTTTTGTTTCTGCAGTCATTCCTACTTACTGTTTACTTATCTGCAATGTTTTTGTGATATAAACGACATAATACTTAACAAATCTTAAAGAACCGTAAACCTTATTATCACGTAACTTTACTTAAAAATAAGACATGAAATATTTAATAATAGCATTAACTCTCATAGCAACTATAGGTTGCAAAACTTCAACAACCGAACTAGCTCAAAATGAGACCCAAGAAAAAGTATATGAAGTACAGAAATCAGATGCCCAATGGAAAGCAGAATTAACGCCTGCACAATACGATGTGTTACGCCGTGCTGGTACTGAGCGACCTCACACTAGTCCTTTAAATAAGCAATATGCCGCAGGAACCTTGATCTGTGCAGGTTGTAATGCTCCTGTTTATGATAATGCTCACAAATTTGATTCAGGTACAGGATGGCCTAGTTATGATAGGGCTATTGAAGGTCAGGTAGAACGTGATGTCGATTATAAAATAGGATATGCTCGTACAGAATTAAAATGTAATACATGTGGTAGTCACCTAGGACATGAGTTTAATGATGGGCCTAGTGATACAACAGGTAAACGCCATTGCATAAATGGAGTAGCTCTAGAATTTATACCTGAAGGTGAGGCAATTCCTGCATTAAATAAATAATCCCATAAGCTGGTGTGGATTACGCTTTCGCGAAAGCGTATTTACAAATCAAACCGAACAAACAATAGTATTATGTTAGAAAAAACAGAAGCTGAATGGAAAAAAGAACTCACTCCAGAGCAATATAGAGTTCTAAGAGAAAAAGGAACAGAGCGACCATTTACAGGTGAGTATAATACGCATTATGAAGATGGAACTTATAGCTGTGCCGCCTGTGGAAATGATTTATATAAGTCTGAAACTAAATTTGACAGCGGTTGTGGATGGCCATCTTTTGATGATGAAATAGAAGGAGCTATTATGCGCAAACGTGATGTATCTCATGGTATGATACGTACCGAGATTATGTGTGCTAACTGCGGTAGCCATCTAGGCCATGTTTTTAACGATGGACCTACAGCTACTGGGATTAGACACTGCGTGAATAGTGTGAGTATAGATTTTAAAAGTGAGTGATTTAGGTTACGGTCTCAGTAATGGTTTAAATCTCTATAGCACTTTAGTTGTGACTTTATTTATTATTTGTTTTATCTGAAGTAATTATCTTATAGTCATTATAATAAAATTCACTAAAAATTAAAATCGGTTGGTTTTCAATTTTATAGTTATGAACCTTTTCTTTTGGGGCTGTTGACATTGGAATTTTATATTCTTTGTAAAAATCGCTTTCGGCAAACTTAAGATAGGATTTTATAACTGATTTCAAAACTTGCTCAGAGAAGTCCTCGCTAATTGAGTTATCATTGCGAAATATAAGATGAGGTAACTGATCTAAATTATTAACTTTTTGGAAATAGTTAATGCTTTTGGATTCAATGTGTCTGAAATCCACAATTTCATTGTTAAAGAATACTTTCTTATCAATTTGAGTTTCAATTACTAAAGGATGTATTATAGGAGGTGGTGGAACACTCAGACAATATTCTCCTGCAAAACTATTAATTTCATATGTTCCAGTGTTATAATTAAACCTAAAGGAATCTACACAATTCTTTTTGAATTTAAAGTCTGACCTTATTAAAACATAAATCTCTTGAACACTCAAATTGGCGGGAAAATCAATTGTCGGGACATTATCATCATCATTTCTCAACAAATAAGCTTTGTAATCAAAGGCTTTTTCCTCAGGAACTTCAATTACAACCGAGTCCTTGCAAGAACTAAAAGCTAAGATGAGTATAGAAAGAATCAATAATATTTTCATGTAGGTAAGTCATCAAGTTTTGTGCCTTTAAGTATTTTAAACTTAAACTTAAACTTAAACTTAAACCTAAACTTAAACCTAAACTTAAACCTAAACTTAAACCTAAACTTACACTTGATACTGCACTGCGAGTAAAAACTTAAAAAAGACTGCCCACTACTTAGGATTCCACTCTGGTAAATCCTCAGTCCAGACTTTGATTTTCATTTTCTTTTGTATTACGCGCCAGTGGTGTGATTCTTCGGGACTTATAAGTGTGATCGCTTCTCCTGGATTTTCAGCACGACCGGTTCTTCCTATACGGTGAACAAAGTCTTTAGGAGATCGAGGTAATTCATAATTTACTACAAAAGGTAAAAACTCGATGTCTATTCCGCGAGCGAGTAGATCTGTTGAGACTAATGCTGTTAATTCTCCTGATTTGAATTCGCTCAATGCAGAGTTTCTTGCACCTTGACTTTTCTTACTATGAATAGCTTTTGAGGCTATTCCGTTCTTTTTGAGCTTATCATTTACATGATCGACTTGATAGGTGGAAGAGCAGAAAATTAGTACTTGAGTCATCTCTTTTTCTTTCATGAGATGTCTTAATAATTCACCTTTTTTATTCTCAGTGACTCGATAACCTATTTGCTTAATTAAAGATATTTCTTCTTCCTTTTCTTCTACAGATGCGGTTACTGGATCATCCAACAAAACTCTTTGTAATTCATCAACATCTTCACTCAACGTGGCAGAGAATAACAAGTTTTGTCTTCTATTAGGCAATAGCTTTAGAATCTGGTCGAGTTCCTTTTTAAAACCTTTAGTTAGCATTTTATCGGCTTCATCGAGGACTAAAGCTTTGACATTTTTTAAATGCACTGCGTTTGCTTCAATAAGTTCTAACAATCTACCAGGTGTCGCTACTAGAATATCGACATTATTCATCTTACGCATTTGCGGATTGATGGAAGCACCACCATAAACGGCCATAGTAATTAAAGGCTTTGTTAAAGCTTTAGAGTATGGAATAAAAACCTCACTTACTTGCGCTGCTAGTTCTCTAGTAGGTACCAGTATCAATGCGGTAATATGTCTGTTTTCAGATTCAATTCCTTCTAGTCGCTGTAAAAGCGGTAAGGCATATGCCATGGTTTTACCAGATCCAGTTTTTGCAATTCCTAGCACATCTTTACCAGCAAGAATATCAGGCATGGCTAGCTTTTGAATAGGTGTAGGGTGAGAAAATTGATTTTCTCTTAAGGCAAAAAGTAATTGGTTAGATAATCCTAAGGATTCAAAAGACATATGTTGATTTTATACCATGCAAAGATAGCTCGTTTTTACAGTAAAATACAGTTGTCTTAGTATGTGTAACTGATAAGAGATGTAGTTTTAAAATTTCAAATTTAGAATATCAAATTCTCAAGTTGACTATTTTTAATCATCTTCACGTATTCCTGTGATATGAATTTCAACTCTACGGTCATAAAAATCACCTTTTCCAGTTTTAAAATTAGCCTGTTTCCCTACGGTCGTTAGGCGATCAGCAGCGACTCCATATTTAACGAGAAAGCGTTTCACTTGTTCTGCTCTAGCTTGAGATAGATTCCATTGACCTGTGTCCATATCACGTCCATAAACGCCTGGTGATAAACAACATATATGTCCTTGTATTTCGATTTCATATTTTTTATGAAGCAATAGTGAATTAATGATAGAATCCATTACAGGAAAAGAAGATTCTCTTAATACATGCCTGCCTGGATAGAAAATGACATTATTAAATACTAGTTTATCACCTATTTGAAGACTGTCTTTTAAGATATCATATGAACGGTATTTTTCAATACTATCGGTTACCACTGCTTTAGGTATATCTATTGTTTTTTTATAGGTTACACTTATTTCTACTCGTCTATTTCTATAACGTTGCGCTTTTATATTGCTACGATTCTTTAATGGTACCTCACCCACAATTTTCTGTTGAAAATAATTGTCTGTAAATCGTGGTTTTAAATAATTGATGACTGATTGTACTCTGTTAGTAGCGAGTTGCAGGTTGTAAGAAACACTACCACGATCATCACAGTAACCAATTAGCGCAATTGCGGTTATTTTTGTTGTTTGATCTACAATTAATCGAGCTTCTATATTTTTAATTGATTGCTCTGTTAGTATTGCACTATCGGTTTCAAAGTATATAGAAAATTCTTCAGTCGATACTTGAGAAAACCCTATGGTTGTAATTAATAAGAAAAGGTATTTTATCATCTTCATAACAATAGGCAAACGTTGCAAGCTTTAAATTAGTGTTTTAATCGCATCTCATGTCACAAAAACTACCACTTTCTTATTACCAGCAAAATGATGTGGTGTATCTCGCAAAAAATTTAATAGGTAAGAAGGTAGTGAGTAACATTAACGGAGAACTGACAAGTGGTATCATAACTGAAACTGAGGCCTATCGAGGCTATGATGATAAGGCCTGCCACGCACATTTAGGACGTTTTACAGACAGGACTAAGGTGATGTATGAACCAGGTGGCGTTGCTTATGTTTACTTGTGCTATGGTATCCATCACTTATTTAATATCATCACAAATATTGATGGTAATGCAGACGCTATCTTAATACGTGCAGTAGAGCCTGTACAAGGTGTCGAAATCATGCTCAAACGCAGAGGTAAAAAGAAACTAGATAAAACACTGACCTCAGGACCTGGCAATTTTAGTAAAGCATTTGCTTTAGATAAGTCACATTATGGAGCAGATTTAACCGGTGATGAGGTATGGATTGAAAAGAATGATTTATTACGCTTTCGCGAAAGCGGTATTACCTCAACCACTAGAATAGGAATCGATTATGCAGGAGATGATAAGCACTTACCACGGCGTTTTTACTTAAATACGAGTCAATTTGTGAGTAAGCGATAGCTTTTAACCACGGAATCGCTCTAAAAATTCAGCACGTTTAGCTCTGGCAACGGGAATAGTAGCGTCACTTGATAAAACTACATAACCATCATTTAAATATTTTACAATGTGTGTGGTATTCACTACATAAGATTTATGAATGTGATAAAAATCGGGATGAGTGAGAAGTTTTTTAAAATGACCGATGCTGCTTGAACTAAGTATGGGTTTGCGATTAGTGAAATGAATTTTAGTGTAACCATCCACGCCTTCACAATGAGTAATGGTCTTTACTTTTACAAACTCAAGACCATCAATAGAAGGAATGACAATCTTCTTTTTTTGAAAATTTTCTTGACTTATGTTTTCTAGTAGTTGTTTGTTTTTTAGGAGTGCATTTTTTTGATTAATATTTATCGTTGCGTTTGTGACCGATTCTACAAGATCTTCATTATCAATAGGTTTTACTAGATATCCTATGGCGCATTGTTTAATAGCATCAAGCGCATACTGATCAAATGCGGTAGCAAAAATGATCTCAAATTGAGGATTTTTAAATTGCTCTAGCACGTCAAAACCGCTCATGCCAGGCATGGCGATGTCTATAAAAACGAGTTGTGGTTGCAACTCGTTAATGATGTCAAATGCCTGTGCCGGTTTTTCTATAGTCGCTATGATGTCTAGTTCTGGACAGAAGCGTTCAATCTTACTTTTAAGAATTGCGATAGCCTTAGGCTCATCATCTATAAGAATGGTTTTTATGCTCATAAGTCCGTTAAATTTTGAATGCTTAGTTCCACGATTGTTCCTGTACCATCATTAAGTTCTGATCGGTCTTGAATAGAGTAGGAGATGTTCCAGTCACCGCTATCGTTTAAAATTTCTAATCGTTCTGCAATTACAGCACTGGAATGAGCCTTTGCAGTACCCATAGTTTGCTTATTGTGTTTTTTAGTCTTGTTAAGTCCTATACCATCATCTTTAATAATAATGATATATTGATTTGTTAACGTTGTAGTCTTAAAGTCCACTTCTATAATACCTGATGAGGTTTTATGAAAAATACCATGATTGACAGCGTTTTCTAGCATAGGCTGTATCATCATTGTAGGTATGCTTAAGTCTGTGATGTCTAGTGTTTTATCTATGTTAATATGGTATGATATTTTATCTTCAAACCTTAATTTTTCAATGTCTAGATATTTTTAATAAAAGCAATTTCTTCTTTAAGGGTAATAGTTTTGGTCCTAGAATAATCAAAAAAAAGGCGCATTAATTTTGAAAATTTTGTGAGGTAATCTTCACTTATTTCTACTTCATTGCGCTGTATATAATACTGGATAGCGTTTAAGCTATTATGCACAAAATGCGGATTCAACTGGCTGCGCAGTGCGTTAAGTTCGCTTTCATATTGTTTCTTTTGAGCCGCTAGTTGATCTTCTAGTTGTTGTTGAAGTAGTTGGTTTTTACGATTGTTGAATGTGATGAAAAGAAAAACCATTCCTATCACAATGACTAGTATTAAGATAAATAGAAATAGGTATGTTATCGCTAGATTATCCATTTAATTTTCTGAGTTTAATTCCATAAATCATGCTACCGTATAAAACTAAACTTGATATAGTAATTATTGAGTAAAAGATATTTTTATGAATCGTAATTAATTCTTGTATCAAGAAGAAAATGACAACTAAGTTTAATTGATAAATGATTACTGCTATTGATACCCAAAATGCTGGTATTCTTTTAAAATTTATGACTTCACTATTATTCAATAGTTGTTGTAAGTAGACAAATACGTTGATCAAAATAATTATTGAAATAATAAAATTGGAATAGTAAAAATTTCAAAAAGAAAATTTTGGTACAACATATTTATTAAAAACGATAATAAACCTATAGATATACTAGTAATTAATAATTTGTTGTTTTTGATGTTTTCATAAAACCAAATGAACAAAACTATATTAGTTAGAATTATAACTAAATTACTAAAAATCAATAAACTAGATTCTTCAACTCTTTTGAAGTAGTTTGCAAATATTTCAATTACAACCGTTATGGAAAGGAAAACTACTAACCATTTTTCAGGTGTATTTTTTAAAATATGCCAGTTGATAATTGCATAAATGAATGCAATTATCATACTGCCATATAAAAAGTATTGAGTGATTGATATAAAATCCACTTCTTATGGATTAGTTATTTGGTTTCCAGACGGTGGCATTCCTGCAGTACCATGATTAAGAACATTTCCTCCTGGAATATTAGGAATATCATTACTTCTACTGCCCGTAGTTGTTCCTGCTGGTACAAAAATGATTGTGCTTGTTAGAGTGCCGTTTTGGTCATTACTTGCAGCTAAGTATGCTCTAATTCCTAAGTTATCATAGTTTCCATTAAAACTTTCTACATGTTCAATAAAACATTTCATATCCTCAAGCTTAAAAAAGACTTCAGTAGAATGGTTGAAATTAACAATAGTGTTAGTAGTATCTCGATATACGATTGTAGGGTCACTAACAGTTGAATTTCTAATAGCTTCATATTGTCTTACCATACCTACAGCTACATCTCGATTAATTTGTCCGTTGTCTCCAGAACAATCAAGTGTTATATCGTCATCTGAAGATGATGTAGGCCAGTTGCAAGCAGTAACTAGTACAACAATACAAGCTATTAATACATAAGTAATTTGTTTAGTTTTCATAAGGTTGGGTTTTAAGTAAGTTTTAAAGGTATATGTTTTTTATTATCGTTAGAATCGCTTTTTTATAAGCGAATTATCATAATAGAACCAGCGCAGCAAGATTGCTCCATACTACGCTGTCCCCTTGAAATGTTACCTTAATTAGGACAAGAATAAAAAGTAATTAACTCGATACTATTGTTTGCTAAGGACACGGTTTCAGTAGTTACAGTTTGTGTCCATCCGGTTTGATTTATGATTCTTATGGTATAGTTTCCATCTGCAAGACCTGAAAAGAAGTAATTACCATTAATATCAGTAGTGCCTATTCTTATAACATTATTGTTACTATCCAGTACTTCAAAAGTCCAGTTGTCTCCTATAGCATCACTAGCATCATTAAACGCTCTATCACATGAATTTATTCCTTCTAGAATATTTAAAATACTGATGGTATTATTTTCACAACAATTTCCTTCATTATCACTATTATTATTAGATATGGCCATATCACCATTAGTAGTAACCATATTACCTAAAAACGAGAATCCTAAGATTACAGAACCTGTATTTAATAAGTAACCTCTTATACTATAAGTATCTGCAGGAAGTGCAAGAGCAGTAGCAGACCATGTTTGAATACCTGTGTTAGGTGACCAATCATATACAGGACTAGTGCTTAGGACGTTATTATTACTGTCTAACAATTCAAAAAATATTTCATCATCTCCTTCAAATGTAAAGCTGAAATCCACTGCAGTATCTTCCAATACACAAAACGCTCGTTCAAATACAAAAGGAACGGCTTGCCCAGCTGAATTCTGAGCATTATTACAGTTGAAACTACCATTAGGTCCTAGGTCAAAAGGTGCCAGAGTGGCTGCGCCAGGTTGATTCACCCATCCGGTGTCAGGTTGACCTGTGAGATTCATAGAAAAAACATCTCCATTAAAAGGAGCTACAGCAGGACTATTACAAGGATTTGCTGGATTATTTCCATTAATTAAAGGTGGTCTGTTCAATACTTTCCAAAACGGGTCTACAGCACCAAAAGCTGCCGGAATCATCATACCTGTATTGTCAATACCACTAGTAAGGTTTAATTCACTAGAAAGGTCACAAGCGGTAGGTATTAAATTAGAATCGCCTATACATTCACAAAACTCATTGATTGTGCCGTCTAGCATACCATTTCCGTTACTATCACATGCATCACCTATGTTAGCTTGTAAATTAGGACAATCAGGATCATCATCTCCGGTGTATCCACAAACTTCATTGCCATCGCAAGAGAAAACAAACATGGCTAGCATGCTCAATCCTATTAATTTAAAATTATTGATATAGTTTTTCATGATTTCTATTTTAAGCCTCAGCCTTATAACAGGCTGAGGAGTTGATTGTTAATTGTTATTCTGGACAGATGACTTTCATCTCTGTTCTACGATTGATTTGATGCTCTGCCTCACTACATTCTGTACCATCTGCACAACGATTCAATAATCTAGTTTCACCATAACCTATTCCTACTACTCGATCTGCATCAATTCCTTGAGAAGCGATGTAATCTCTAGCAGCACTCGCACGATTTTGAGAAAGAGTTTTGTTATAGGCATTAGAACCTCTAGAATCTGTGTGTGAAGAGATTTCAATACGTACACTAGGATTATCTTTCATGAATTGTACTAGTCTGTTTAATTCCGGTTTTGCATCAGCTCTTATGAAGTATTTATCTAGATCATATAAGATGTTTTTAAGAGCTATGGCTCTACCACAGTCAGCTTCTTCTAGACATACTTCCAGTTTTACAAATAGAGTAGTACTACGATCATAATTCTCTGTAGAAATAGTTTCTGTTTGAGAGAAATAATTTGCCTTTTTACCTCTTAGAGAGTAAGTGGCTTTTTGCTTAACATTAAAGATAAACTGACCTTTATCATCAGTCATCGTGTTCTTTTGTTCTGCTTGTGATAAATTGTTCAATATCACAGATACGCCATCAAGAGCCGTATTAGTGTTACATACTACGGCATTACCTTTTAAGATAAAGTTCAGGTCGCTGTAAACGATTTCTTTTTGTAAAGTTTCATTAGGTTTAAATTCACTTTTAACAGCAGCGGTACTTTCTAATTCTACATCATATAGTTTTCCTTCTATGGTGTAGTCATCCTTATTAATATCATTAAACACTACTACACCATAGGCGTTTGATCTTCCAGACTGTATCACATTACCTTCAGCATCTTTAAGGACGATATCAGTGTCTGGTAATAATTCTTTAGTGAACTTATCTCTTGCTGTAACGGCTAGATTGTACTTTTCGCAAACCTGACAATTTTCTTTATCGTGTTTGCTTAATTTAAAACTTACACCAGCAAAAATTCCAACTGAAGATATATCGCAATCACAAGGTTCCTCGCGCTGTCTGTAATCGCGTTGAGAAAGTATGTTCTGCCCTTGATCAGAATTAAAAGTATGGTATCCTGTAGAAATTCCACTTTCTGTTGATTCTGTAACATTAATATGTCTCATGTAATAAGCACCAGCGTGAATTCCCCATTTTTCATTGAAGAAATAGTTGAATCTTGTTTGTAGCTTAAAACTTAAGGCACTGCTCACATCATATCCCGCATGGAAGTTTACAGGTACACTTGTTCCACCGGCTGCCGCAACTTCGTGAGTTACGCGTCCACCTTTTATAGAAGCTAGACCTACACGAGTGTTCAATTCTGCACTAAAGTTGCGACTTGCATTACGATATTGAAAATCAGGTCCTATACCGTAAAATATTCTAGTGATTCCATCTTCAGTAATAGTAGATGAAGTAAATGCTGTACCGTCAAAATCCAGTAACCCATCAGTAGGATAAGTACTTTCTGGACTGTTTTTAATGTAGTCTACATCTAGACCTATACCTATCCAGTTCCAGTAGTAATCAAAGCTTATTCCAGCTTCCAGGCCACCGTTATAATCTATATAAGGTGTGTTGTTAAGGTATGCAGGGAAATCATAACCTATTCTAGGAGAGATTTGGAAATAGTTATCGGTGGTATGATCTATTTGCGCCCAGCCCGATAAACTAATTAAGAGCGTTAAAAACGCCATGGAGAGTTTTAAAAGTTTCATAATTAAAGATTTAGTTTATGTTATAAAGTGAAAGAGCTTGATTCTTCACAATTGGCTAATTCAAATCACAGCTCTGTCACCTTGAATAACAGGACAAATATGTGGTTAACAGTAGGTTTAATCAACGGTCATTTGATTATCGGTAGGTTTCAAACCATCATCGGTTGTTATCATATTCTGATGATTTTACAGTTGTGCTGTCAGCTTGTCATTTATTGATGAAATGGTATTGCATTTGACTAGTAGAAGGAGATTGATAATCACGCTTTCGCGAAAGCGTATACAATATAAACTTTAAGAATATTACATATTATGTCACAACAAGGAACCATTAACGTAGCGGTGGAGAATATTTTCCCGCTGATTAAGAAGTTTTTATACAGTGATCACGAGATTTTTCTACGTGAGCTGATCTCCAACGCTACAGATGCAACTCTTAAGTTACAGCACCTGGCGAGAATAGGTGAAGCAAAAGTGGAACTGGGAGATCAAAAAATAGAAGTAAAGATTAATAAAGATGCAAAAACGCTTCACATCATAGATCAAGGTCTAGGGATGAGTGAAGAAGAAGTGCAGAAATATATTAACGAGGTTGCTTTTTCTGGTGCAGAGGAATTTTTAGAAAAATATAAGGATACTGCCAAGGATAGTGGAATCATAGGACATTTTGGTCTAGGGTTTTATAGTGCCTTTATGGTAGCAGATAAGGTAGATATTATTACTAAGTCATTTAAGGATGAACCTGCGGTGCACTGGTCATGTGATGGTTCACCTAACTACACGATTGAACCAGCAGATAAGAAAGACTTTGGGACAGAAATTGTGTTGCACATTTCTGATGATGAATTAGAGTTTCTAGAAGAATCTCGTATAACAGAACTGTTAAATAAGTATAATAAATTTATGCCTGTCCCAATTAAATTTGGGATGAAGACAGAGACGTTGCCTAAGCCAGAAGATGCCAAAGATGAAGATCCAGCACCTACTCAAGAGGTAGATAACATTATTAATAATCCTAATCCGGCTTGGACTAAACAACCGGCAGATTTAGAAGATCAGGATTACAAGAATTTTTATAGAGAGTTGTATCCTATGCAATTTGAGGAACCTCTTTTTAATATACACCTTAATGTAGATTATCCTTTTAATCTTACCGGTATACTGTATTTCCCTAAAATGACTCAAGATTTGAATGTACAAAAGGATCGTATCCAGTTGTATCAAAATCAAGTGTATGTTACGGATAATGTAGAAGGTATTGTACCAGAGTTTTTAACGATGTTACGTGGTGTTATTGATTCTCCAGATATACCTTTAAATGTGTCTAGATCATATTTACAAGCTGATGGAGCAGTAAAGAAAATATCTAGTTACATTACCCGTAAAGTTGCAGATAAGCTTAAGTCTTTATTCAATGAAGATCGTGCCGCATTTGAAGAAAAGTGGAACGATATAAAAATTGTCATTGAGTATGGAATGTTGAGTGAGGAAAAGTTTTTTGAAAAAGCAGATAAGTTTGCTTTATATCCTACTGTAAATGGTTCTTATTATACATGGGATGAATTAATAGAGAAAATTAAACCTTCTCAAACAAATAAAGATGATAAAACAGTTGTGTTATATACTTCAAATAAAGAAGCTCAACACAGCTATGTGAATGCAGCTACTGATAAAGGGTATGAAGTACTATTGTTAGACTCACCTATCGTATCTCACTTAATGCAAAAACTTGAAACTTCTAAGGAGAACATATCTTTTGTAAGAGTAGATGCAGACCACATTGATAATTTAATTAAAAAGGATGAAGATCAAATTTCTAAATTATCAGATGAGGAAAAAGAATCATTGCAAAAAACAATAACTGACACAATTAGTGATGCGAGTTATACTGTACAAGTAGAAGCTATGAGTAGTGATGCCGCACCATTTATAATTACACAGCCAGAGTTTATGCGTCGTATGAAGGAAATGCAGGCAACAGGTGGTGGTGGAATGATGGGCTTTGGTAATATGCCAGATATGTACAATTTAGTTGTTAATGCAAATCATGACCTAGTCCAAGAGATTTTTAATTCAAAATCTGATGAAAAGAAAGCAAGTTTGATAAAACAATCGGTAGATCTAGCAAAACTTTCTCAAGGTCTTTTAAAAGGAGAAGCCTTAACAGATTTTGTTAAAAGAAGTTATGATTTGATTAAATAAGTATAATTATAAACACTGAATTAAAGCATTCAATATTTAAATATTGAATGCTTTTTTTATGCTTAAAAACTATCCATTTTATGATTTTATTAATAATCCAATTTAATTAGAAATTATCATATTTTGATCATTAATCACATCTTTTGCTGTCTTTTTTGTAGGAGAAATATGTATTAAAACACGTGATTGTTTATGTATTTTAGTTGAATATTAAACGAAATCGTTTTCGATTTTAAGTCATATGTAGTATTTACTTACAAATAGAACTATTAACATAAAATTAACATACTGCCTAAGTGATTGATTTTACTAAGAAAATTTAGTTTTTTTTTATGATTTCTTATTTTTTGAGATTTAACACTTGCACAAGTTTAAAAATCGCTGTTATATTTGGCATGTAATTAAGTGACCGCTCAAGTTTCTTAAGAACAAATTGGCAGATATCCCTATCTCCTGTCATAATTAACCCCTTAGAATAATGAACCTTGGTTCGCAAATGATTATAGCACGTAAGGCTATCATCGTCGCTCGCAAATGTGTTTATATTAATTCTAAATATTTAATTATGAAAAGAGTAATCATGAGTGCCGCGGCACTTGCAATAGGAGGATTTGTCTTTGCACAGACTCCGCAGACAATCACACCAATAGTACAGCAGTCATCTCCGACAGCTGCAGCCACAGTAGGTGGAAACTATTCAGACATCGACCAAAAAGGAATAGGTAGTGATGCAAAGGTTCAACAACAAGGAACAGCAAACGCTTCATTTATCGAGCAAACTGGTACTGATGTAGCAAATCGCAACTCAGTAGATGTGCTACAATGGGGTAATGTACAACCTAGTATAAGTGGACACCTTAACTATTCTGATATCAAGCAAGATGGTGCAGGTAATAATTTCATGGCAACACAACAAGGTGATGAAAATGAAATCTTAGGTTTACAAAATGGATTAGACAATGCTGCACTTGTACAACAAGGAGCAAATACTCCACAACAAGCTCAAAACAATTTAGCTAAAGTAGATCAAGATGGTAAAGATAACTATGCTGAAGTTCAACAACGTTATGATGATAATGAAGCAAGCATCCTTCAAAGAAATGATGCTGCAGCTGGTGTAGGTAACCGTTCTTATCAAGATCAAAGATCAAACCCAAATCAAACTGCAGGACAAGTTGCTATAGGTGAGCAATGGGGTGATAATAACGAGGCTGTACAAATTCAAGATAGTGGTTCTCCTGCATTAGGTGGTGGAAATCATGCTGAAATTCAGCAAGGTGATGCAACGAAAGACGCATCTGATGCATTTGCACAACAAGTTCAGTCTGGTGCAACTAACGAAGCTTATGCTACACAATTCTTATCTGGAGACACTTCTTTCCAAGAACAATTAGGTACAGACAACAAAGCGGTTGTAAATCAAAATACTGCTGGATCTTTAAATGGTGGTGATAACCTGGTTGAGCAATTCCAAGATGGTGATCGTAACGAAGCACGTTCTACTCAAAACGGTAACAACAACATGGTTAACCAAGAGCAGTATGGAATGGATAACTATTCTCGTGTAAGTCAAGGAAATGGACAAGCGGTCGGTAATATGGCTACTTCTATTCAAGATGGTGCTGACCACCATTCTGTGATTAACCAACGTGCAAATGGTAACATGTCGATGGTAGATCAAACGGGTAATGGACAAACAAGTTTAATCAACCAAAATGCGCCATTAGCAGGACAACCAGCATTAACTTCTGGTCAAAACAATGCAACAGTTATTCAAAGAAATGCAAATGTTGCTTTAACTCCTCAAGCTAGAAGAGCGGCAGCAACAAAAAGACACACATTTTAATATTATTTAATAAACCAGTAGGGACGGTTTAATGTGATTTTAAAGTAGGCTAAGGTATTTGAGAGCCTTAGCCGACTTTTAAAATAAGAGTTCTAATATCTCAAACCAATTTAAATCTAAATATCAATAATTATGAAAAGAGTAATTTTAAGTGCTGCGGCACTAGCAATCGGTGGATTTGCATTTGCGCAAACTCCTCAAACAATCACACCAATCGTGCAGCAAACGTCTCCGACAGCAGCAGCTACAGTAGGTGGTAACTATTCTAATATCGACCAAAAAGGAATAGGTAGTGATGCAAAAGTTCAACAACAAGGAACAGCAAACGCTTCATTTATCGAGCAAACAGGAACTGATGTAGCAAATCGCAACTCAGTAGATGTACTACAATGGGGTAATGTACAACCTAGTATAAGTGGACACCTTAACTATTCTGATATCAAGCAAGATGGTGCAGGTAATAATTTTATGGCAACACAACAAGGTGATGAAAATGAAATCTTAGGTTTACAAAATGGATTAGACAATGCTGCACTTGTACAACAAGGAGCAAATACTCCACAACAAGCTCAAAACAATTTAGCTAAAGTAGATCAAGATGGTAAAGATAACTATGCTGAAGTTCAACAACGTTATGATGATAACGAAGCTAGCATCCTTCAAAGAAATGATGCTGTAGCTGGTGTAGGTAACCGTTCTTATCAAGATCAAAGATCAAACCCAAATCAATCTGCAGGACAAGTTGCTATAGGTGAGCAATGGGGTGATAACAATGAGGCTGTACAAATTCAAGATAGTGGTTCTCCTGCATTAGGTGGTGGAAACCATGCTGAAATTCAGCAAGGTGATGCAACTACTGAAGCTACCGGTGCATTTGCACAACAAGTTCAGTCTGGAGCAACTAACGAAGCATATGCTACACAATATCTTTCTAGTGATGAGTCTTACCAAGAGCAATTAGGAACAGACAACAAAGCTGTAGTTGATCAAAACACTGGTGGAATTTCTTCTGGAGGAAACAACTTAGTTGAGCAATTCCAAGATGGAGATCGTAACGAGGCTCGATCTGATCAAAATGGTAACGGTAACACTGTTAACCAAGAGCAATATGGTCAAGATAACTTTTCTAGCGTGAAGCAACGTTATGGACAAGATGCTGGTAACATGGCTACATCTATCCAAGATGGTTCTTTAAACAACTCTGTAATCAACCAACAATCTCATGGAAACATGTCTATGGTAGATCAAACAGGTGATGGACAAACAAGTTTAATCAACCAAAATAACCCAACGACTGGTGCAGCTGCAGCAGCAGGTGGTTATAACAATGCTACAGTTATTCAGAGAAATGCTAACGTGGCATTAACTCCACAAACTAGAAGAATCGCTGCGTCTAAAAGACACACATTTTAATTATTAAACCAGTAGGGACGGTTTAATTTAAATAAGTACTTAAGGATGGTAGTAGTGTCACACCATTACCATCCTTTTATTAATATTTCTAAATATTTATTATGAAAAGCTCAATAATATGCGGTTTATCACTGCTCATTAGTGGTATCGCAATCGCTCAAACATCACAGACACGACAAACAATTGTTGCGCCTGTACAACAAATTTCGCCAACTGCTGGATCAACAGTAGGTGGTAATTATTCAAATATCGATCAAAAAGGAATCGGTAGTGACGCACTAGTTCAACAACAAGGAACTGCTAATGCCTCTTTTATAGAACAAACCGGTACGGATGCCGGTAATCGTAATTCAGTTGATGTCCTTCAATGGGGAAATGTGTCAGCCTTAAGCGGTGAAGAAAATTATTCTGAAATCAAACAAGATGGTGCAGGTAATAACTTCTCAGTATTCCAACAAGGAGACAAGAATGAAGTATTTGGTACTCAAACAGGTATTGATAACACTGCTATTGTTCAACAAGGTGCTAATCTAGCTCAACAAGCTCAAGATAATCTTGCTTTAGTCAATCAAAATGGTAAAGGCAACTTTGCTGAGGTACAACAAAGATTTGATAATAATGAATCTTCAATTACTCAAGATAATGATGCTGTAAATGGAGTAGGAAATAGGTCTTATCAAAGTCAAATCTCTGATGGAAATCAAACACCAGGTCATAAAGCAATAGGTACTCAATATGGAGATGATAATGAAATCGTTCAAAGTCAGGATAGTGATTATCAGCCTTTTGGAGGTGATAACTATGCTGAGGCTAATCAAGGAGATGCTGTATTAACTGCTGAAAGAGCCTTCTCGCAACAAACTCAAAATGGAGGTTATAATAATGTATTTTCTACGCAATATGGTTCAGACAACACTTCTTTTCAAGAACAAAACGGTTTATTAAATACTGCTGAAGTACATCAAAACACGTTATCTACAGGTGGAGATAATTATGCAGAACAGTACCAAATAGGAGGTTTTAACGAGGCTTATATTGAACAAGATGGACAGAATCATTCTGCAAATCAAGAACAATATGGGGTGTTTAATGAATCAGTTGTTATACAAAATGGTGGACAGCTTACAGGAAATCAAGCGCTTACTATTCAAAGTGGAATTAGCAACAATTCTTACGTAAATCAAATGGCTAATGGAAATATTGCAGATGTTGATCAGCTAGGAATGAATCATGTGTCTGTTATTAATCAAAATAGTCTAGGAACTTCGGCTGGTACAGGCGGTAGTAATTCAGCTACTGTTACTCAAAGAAATGCAAACGTTTCTTTAAATCGTCAAACTCAACGTGCTGCTGCTACCAAGTCTCACACATTTTAATATTGCTTAATTACTTGAACTGAGAAGCCCTTATGGGCTTTTCGGTTAATTAAAAACTATCATTATGAAAAATATACTTTTCTTACTCATTTTCTCTGCATTTACAACGTTTGGTCAGACTTATGTAGATGATAGTCAAGTAATCAATACAGCAAATTTACAAACTGTAAATGCACAGCTCAATTTAGCTTCTGACCAAAATTCATCTGCAACTACGACAACTCAATTTGTTAACCAAAATAGTGTGTTTATTGAACAAGTAGGTACAAGTAATAACGCTACCGTAAGCGTTTCATCAGATGATAGTCAGATTAATGTTTATCAAAATGGAACTCTTAATAGCACTGTTTTAAATCACACTGCAGATCGCATTAGGCAAAATATTGTACAAATAGGAAATGCTAATGTAGTATACGACTATAGTACTATTAGTGCTGCAAACCATTCATTAGACATTATTCAGAATGGAAATTTTAATACATCCATTACAGCAGGTTCCAATGCTATATCTGAAAATATGAGAATTAATCAGACAGGAAATGGTAGGTCTGTGTTTGTAATTAACTTTTAAGATATAATGAAGGTTCTCTTAAACATAATATTTTTCTTAACCTGTTGTTTTTTGCACGCTCAAGCGCAAGAGCAAAAATCATATTATAATCAAGAGATAAGTGGAGAGTTATTCTTAGAACAGAAAGGAGATTATGTTTCCATTCAAGGAGTGGCTTCAAATCTTACAGATGTTTCTGCCAGTATACGATATGAACTTACCGTGTTTAAAAAGGACAGTCTAAACAATACCTCTAAAAACAAGCAAGAAGGGCGCGGTGTTTTAAACGCAAAGACTAAAGCGATTCTATCCACTACAACCGTTAATATTAACAACCCATCAAAAATTACCATCATGTTGCTTATATATGATCTAAATAATAAGCTAGTAGGTAAAGCGGTACAAGTGTTAAAGGAGAATTCTCTTCAACTTGAAAAAAAAGAAATAGTTTCTAATGATGGCGTTGAAATAAGAGGAATTGTTATTGAAAAAACAAGGACTAAACCTGCTAGAGACTTCTATGATTATTTCTATGGAGAATATCACAAATACAAAATTAATGGTAATCGCATTGTTACCGTAGAGGAGGAATTTGGTCAAGGGAGAAATTCATTGATTAAAGTTACCGTAGGTAGAGAAGTTGTTTATCAATTTTTTGTAACACCTAAAAAGAAGTACATGAAACAGATGGCAGATAATGCCATACGCTCTGTTTTTCAAAAGTTTTTACAACTTAATAAAGAAGAAACTAATTAAATAAATATATCATGCTCACAAAATCTACAACATTGCTCTCGTTGTTATTTTTAGTTCTTGCTTACACGGCTTGCAACGCACAACAATTTACTTATAAACCTATTAATCCAGCTTTTGGAGGAGATACGTTTAACTATCAATGGTTGATACAAAGTGCTGAAGCACAAAACAAATTTACAGATCCAGCAGAATCTGCAATAGATGATACGTCGGAACTAGATGCCTTTACAGAAGGCTTAAATCGACAACTGCTTAGTGGATTTTCACGTCAAATTTTAAATCTACAATTAGGAGACGAAGAATTAAGACCAGGTGTTTTCACTATAGGTTCTTATGAAGTTGAAGTTTTAGAATCTTTGGAAGGTCTAGTGGTCAATCTTTTAGATACTAATACAGGAGATCAAACCCAAATTATTATACCTAATAATTAGGTTTAAAGAACTCTACTATGAAATCTTATAAAAACATCATGATTCTCATGATGCTTACCATGCTATTAACGGCTTGTGGAGCATATATGAATCAGCCTATGGGAACTCAACCAGCCCGTATAGGTGAAGCGACAGAAGTCTCTAAGAGATTAATCGCTCTACCAGAGCCTAGTGCACCAGCAGTTGTCGGTGTCTATGAATTTGAAGATCAAACTGGTCAATTCAAACAATCAGAAAATGGAAGCACCTTCAGTAACGCTGTTACCCAAGGTGGAACAACCATATTAGTAAAAGCGCTAGAGGACTCAAAATGGTTTACACCTATTGAAAGAGAGAATCTAGGGAACTTACTTCAAGAACGTAATATTATACTCAATACCAGAAAAGATTATGCAGCGCGCAGTAATACACAAGTTAAAGAATTAGATCCATTACTATATGCAGGCGTGCTTATAGAAGGAGGAATTGTTTCTTATGACACTAACGTGTTAACGGGTGGTGCCGGTGCGAGATATTTTGGCGCTGGTGGTTCTACAAAGTATAGACAAGATCGTGTGACCGTTTATTTAAGAGCCGTTTCTACAAAAACGGGTAAAATTATGAAAACCGTTTATGTGTCAAAAACAATCTATTCTCAAGCAGTAGATGCAAGTCTATTTAGATACGTTAGTTTTAAAAGATTATTAGAAGCTGAAACTGGATTTACTAGAAATGAACCTGGACAGCTAGCCGTTAAAGAGGCTATTGAAAAAGCAGTCGAGGCTCTTATAATTGAAGGTATTGATGCACAATTATGGTATCCTAAAGGAGGAAAACCCGTAGCTGATCAAATGATAGCAGCTTATAAAGAAGAAAAATCTGTTGCAGAAAATACTGATGTGTATCAACGCAATATGCTTGATAGACGCAGCAAGTGGCGAGTTGACGCCGGTGCAGGTGGTACATTAATTAATGGTGATTACCCTAATTCTTATTATGAATATGCTGCCACACTAGGTGTACAGTACAATTTTTCACCTTATGTAGGTATTCATGCGTCAGTGCATAAATTCAGATTGAAAAACACAGATCTATTTAATCGAGAATTTGCTGCGTCAGAACTTAATGTGCATTTAACCATGCTACCTTATGATAAATTCACTCCTTATATATATGGAGGTGCAGGTTTAAATCATGCTAACTTTTTTGAACAAAACGATGTAAAGGCGCAAGCAGGATTAGGTCTTGAATATACAATTTCACCATCCTTAGGTATAAAATTATATGCAGACTATAATGCTGTGTTATCAGATGATTTAGACTATGTCGTGGCAGGACAGCGAGATGATCATTACCTCAAATTTGGCCTTGGTGTGAATATCTATTTAGGTGGTAATGAAGCAAAGGATAATGATGAAAAACGTAAAATGAGAAAATACCGTCGTACACAACGACGTATAGAAAAAATGAAACTAAGAGTTCAGGCAGAGCAAGAAGTTGCTGGAGACACGCTTTCGCGAAAGCGTAATAACTCAAACTTCCCTAACCCATAATTAAAAGATAGAAAAAATGAAATTACTGCAATATATAGCTGGAATTACCATCCTACTTTTAGTGTCGGGATGTAGCGAGGATAAATTACAAATTAACGGTAAAGGAACTTTAAAAGGTCGGGTAGTAGCTGCCGAGACATTTTTACCACAAGAAAATGTGAAAATATCAACTAATCCCAATACAAACACTGTTTTTACTGATGCTGATGGATTATTTGAATTTGAACTAGATAATGGTCAGTATTCTGTGCAGGCAGAGAAAGATGGCTTTTTAACAGACTTTGAGAGTGCTACAGTTGAGGTGGATGAAACAGTTGAAATTGTTTTTGAGTTACAAGTTGAGACTGCAAATAATAGAGCGCCAGATACTCCTGTACTAGTATCACCAGCAGATAACGAGGTCGACGTATCGTCTAATGTAACACTAGAATGGCTAGCAACTGATCCTGAAGATGATGAATTAACCTTTACAGTAGAACTGAGAAACACTTCAGATAATACAGTCGAAATATTTGAGGATATCACAGAGCCTATGCTGGACGTTACTCTGGATTTTGGTACTACATATTTATGGCAAGTAAGAGCAGACGATGGCATTAACCAGACCATTAATAGTGCTTTATTTTCTTTTAGTACTTCAGATTTCCCGACCAATAGATTTCTATATGTACGTAAGGTGAACGGTAATAATGTTATTTACAGTAGTGATGAGAATGGAACAGAAGTAGCGCTTACCACTACAACTACTAATAGCTGGCGACCTAGAGTGAATCGACAAGCTAATAAAATTGCTTTTTTAAGAAGTGTAGGTGCACAGGTGCATGTGTTTACTATGAATTTAGATGGGTCACAGGTGCAGCAAGTAACATCTACTGTTGCCGTTGCAGGTTTTAACCTAGATGAGGTCGATATATCATGGGCGACTAATGGATCATTAATTTATTATCCATCGTTAGATAAATTATATGCCATACAACCTAGTGGTGCTGGTCTAACTCAATTTTATCAAACTACTAATGGTAATATCATTACCGATGTAGATGTTAATGAGCCTAGAATAGCGGTGAAAACTAATGATTTTGCAGGTTACAACGTTGAAATTTTGATACTAGATATGCAGGCTGCTGTAGTGCAAACCGTTTTAAGTGGTATGCCTGGTGCTGCTGGTAGTATAGATTTAAGTGCAGACAACTCTACCATATTATATTCTAGAGATGTTACTGGTTTTGAAAACATTGCTTATAGACAGCTAGACTCTAGGCTCTTTGTTTACAATTTAAATACGTTACAAGAAATAGAGGTTTCATATAATAAACCTGCAGGGACAAATGATCTTGATGCTCGATTCTCTCCTACAGAAGGCTTAGTGATATGTAAAAACCAAGATAATGATGGAAACTCTGCTCCTATAATACAAACTCTAGAATTAACTATAGCAGACACTAGAGAAGATTTATTTACGAATGCTATAATGCCAGATTGGGAATAGGCGCTCTTTATCCTTATGTAGTAAATGCGTTATCTACATAGTGGACTTGAGTCCCTGAGCAAGATTCAAATATGTCTAGGGTAACTAACTATGATACTTACGCAATTATCAATAGTTCTGTGCCTATTCCGTTTTGGTATTTATTTTAAAAGGTAATGCCCAGTAAGAATGTAGGGATTCTTAACTGGGCATTTATCATTTCTAAATATCTTGAAAAGAAATATATTCTTGTTTAAGATGAGACAAACATATACTTTAATCTGTTGTCTCACAACATTTTTAAGACATTTTGACGTTTAAAGGTCGTATTTAACAGATTTTTGGTAGTAAATGCCCTTTTAGTCGATGTTTTAGTCGATGGATTATCCAGCACTAAGATCTATAGATTCATAAGCACCTGCATCAGGTGCAGTACTTCTAGAATTACCTAAGATATCATTACTGGTTGCAGTAACAGGATTTGCAATTCCGTTGGCACCACTGGAATTATCTATTTGTAGACCGTTGTTATCCTCGTCTCTAAATACTGGGTCTACGTTTAAAACATTTTGATTAAACAAGTTAGTATTTGAAAAATCATAATTAGGGAATCCTACAAAATCATCAAATCGATCATTAAATTTTAATAAGGAATGGTCAAAACTAAAATTGAATTGAGACACACCATCATCAGCTAGAATAAATTCTATATCGCGATCTCCATAGATGATACAATTTGAGAATTGAGCGTTTACTAAATCTTCAGTTAAGTCCGTATTAGGAATTATGTTTGAAATAAATAGGGTGGGATCTTGTCTAAAGCTATTATTCCAATAATTTGCAATCGTACAGTTGTTAAAGGTATAATCTCCACCTAATCGCAGCACAACTGATGACTGACCCGAATTGTTAACTACCATATTATTAGCTTCAATATGACCAGTAGTTCCTATTAAACCAGAGTTTGAACTGTTATAAATTTGTGTGTTATTAATCTTAAGTGTAGCACCGTTTGAGGCAGCATTACTATTATCCATTATGATTCCTACGCTAGCGTTTTTTATAGTAGCGTTATTTATAATATTATCCTTGCTACCATCAGTAAGCCATATTGCACCCCATTGACCAGCTACATCTGCATATACAGGTTCTAAACGATCACCTTCAAAAATGACTTCGTTCTCTAACTCATCTGTTGTAGAAGGTAAGCCGTTAACTTGCAGACTACCTTCATTAGCGACAATAATACCACTTTCATTATGAAAATGTAGTCTTGCTCCAGCTTCAATCATTAATGTCTTATTGGGCGGTACACCAGCATATCCATAAATCACATAGGGCTTTGCTGCTGTTAATGTTAATTCAGTATCATCTAGAAAGAAACCGCTTATTCTTATTTCCTCACCGTCATCTGTGGTACCTAGTAAAAGAGTCTCTTCTATACCTTGTGCATCTCTTTCGGGAAATAGAAATATGGCATCTTGGACCAGCGTTACTAGTTCAACTACTTGCTGGTTAGGTCCATTATCAAATTCTATGGTGTCGGTATATAAAAATTCATCTCCTGAAGAGAAGTCATTAATATCAATTGTGGTCTCTACAAATACAAAAAGAGAATCTTTGGCAAGTAATTCTACATCTTCAAAGATGCGGCCTGGTACACCATCTACAGCGAGTCTATATTTTGAGTTTTCGCCTTGAGCGAGAGCAACACGAGGAATAACAATGTCATTACTACTGTTATTATAAACTTTAAATGTACGAGTACTCGATCCTATATTAGTAAATACAGTATCTAAGAAAACGGTGTCTTGAGAAAAGCCTAAATCTCCAGTACTGTTTGAAAAAGCAAAATCATCTCTACAAGAAGCAAAGATGATACACAGGATAAGAGACGGAATGATTATAAAGTATTTCTTCATGTAAGTGTTTCAAAAAGGTCTCTTAACTCTTGAGATATTTTTACCGGTTTCCCTTTTTTATTTATCGCACACCATACAGATTTAGTTTTAACTAACAACTGTTCTGTAGTGGCATTATATATTTCTATAAAACGCTCGTATTTTACGTTTGTTGCCTGACCTACTTGAGTTTTTATCAAGATAGTATCGCCTAAAAACGCTGCAGCTTTATATTCTAGGTTATGTTTAATCATTACCCAGTCAAATTGTTTTTTTAAAGCCTCTGTACCTACTGTTAACCAGTGTTCTATGGCAATTTCATTAGCCCATTGATTATACACCACATTATTAACATGGTTAAGATCATCAATTTCTGCATCTGTAACCTTTCTAGTTACTGTATATGTTGGTAAATCTGCGCTAATCACTATTTCTTAATTTTAATTTCAAACATCTTATCCCATCTCTTACCAGTTACAAAAATAGTACCGCTCTTAGGGTTGAAAGCAATTCCATTAAGTACGTTATCATCCTTATTTGCATTGGGAATTTGAGCAGTTAATGATTTTAAATCTACAATACCTTCTACGACACCAGTTTTTGGGTTGATAATTGTTATACCATTGGTTTGATACACATTTGCATATATTTTACCATCAATCCACTCTAGTTCATTAATTTTTGTAATACTATTTTTAGTAGATACGACTTGTACATAACTTAACTCTTCAAAAGTTATTGGGTCGATCTTCCATATTTTATCAGTACCATCACTCTTGTATAAATATTTACCATCATTACAAAGTCCCCAACCTTCTTTACTGCGACCATATTTAAACTCATCGATACGATTAAGAGATAGATCATAGACATATCCATATCCAGCTTGCCACGATAATTGATAAATTTTATCATTAAGAATCGTCATACCTTCTGCAAATATGTGGTCTGGTAATTCAAACTTCTTTAAAGCCTCTCCTGTATTTACATCTGTAATTCTTAGGTCACTTTCTTTAAACTGTCCGGTACTCTCATAAAGTGAGTCGCCATAAAACTCAAGCCCTTGCGTATACGATTCTGTTTTATGAGGATAAGTAGCAATTTCTTCTATTTGATAAACTTTTACATTATTAGGAGCTAATCTTGTGATGTGTGCAGACTTTGTTACCATCTTTCCATCTTTATATATGGACGCTTCAAATGTAAGTTTACCATAAGGTTGTGTACTCAGCTTTCGCGAAAGCGTAATACTATTTTCACCTTCAACTTTACCAGCATTTATATGCCAAATGATGCTATCATTTCCTATTTCTGAGGCATCGATAACTGATAAATTGATCGAATCTGAGTTGGTGTAAGAATTTTTAGGATTAGTTATCTCTAAACTATAATTGTCTTTAAAGGTATCGATATCATTCTTACAGGCTGTTAACGAGATGGTTGCTAGTAAGATTATAGCGGCATTTTTCCAGTTCATATATGGTTTTTAAGAGGTCGAAATATAACGATAAAATTGCTTGCTTAAAATCTTTGCAAAGTATAAACTAGGTATTATATTTGCACCTGGCAAGTCCTACACAACTAGCTCCTGTTGAACTCCTCCAGGGCGGGAACGCAGCAAAGGTAAGCGGTCGTAGCAGTGTGATGTAGGTAGCTTGCCTTTTTTTGTGTCCAATACTCAAATCTAATCATCTCAATAATAGGTTGTTATGAATAAAGTTGTTCTTGTAACCGGCGGTTCTAGCGGTATAGGAAAGTCTATTTCTATTTATCTTAAAAGTAAAGGTTATACTGTTTATGGAACGAGTAGAAATCCTAATCGGTATCCAGACAGTCCTATAAATCTAGTTGCTATGGATGTTAAAGATCCTATCTCTATTAAGGAGGCTGTTGTTGAGATTATTGATAAAGAAAGTAAAATAGATATCCTTATTAATAACGCTGGAGTAGGTATTACCGGTCCCGTAGAGGAAACGCCTATTGAAGAAATACATGGCGCGATGGATACAAATTTCTATGGTCCATTGCGTGTGCTGCAAGCTGTATTACCATATATGAGGAAACAACAGTCTGGTAGAGTTATTAATATTACCAGTATCGCTGGTTATATGGGATTACCTTATCGAGGAATTTACAGCGCTAGTAAAGGAGCTTTAGAAATCGTTACCGAGGCGTATCGTATGGAGTGTGCTCATTTAAATATACATTTTAGCAATGTAGCGCCGGGAGATTTTGCTACTAATATTGCAGCAGGTCGTTTTCATGCGCCAGTTATAGAAGGTAGTGATTATGCTATTGGATATTCTAAAACTTTAAAGCTTATTGATGAGCATGTCGATGATGGTAGTGACCCTATGGAAGTCGCCTATAAGATTTATGATATCCTACAAGAAAAAAATCCTGGAATACACTATAAGGTAGGTAGTTTTTTACAGAAATTTTCAATTGTTCTCAAAAAAATATTGCCTGAAAAGCGTTATGAAAAAATGCTCAAGAAACATTACAAGCTTTAAAAGTCTTTAGTCAACTCTTCTAGAGCGTCAAGTTGTATAATTTTGATGTTTTTTCCTTGTGTTGTAATGTAACCTTTCTTTTTAAAGTCAGATAATAGCCTAATGCATGATTCTGTTGCAGTGCCTATAGCTGCGGCGAGATCTTCTCTAGATAATACCAAGGTTAAATCACCTGTAGCTGGATCCTCACCAAATTGTTTTTTAAGATATAATAATGATTGAGCCAGACGTTGTTTTACAGTTTTCTCAGATAAATTTACAATCATATCGTCTGCAATCTTTAATTCTGTAGCCATGGTGATAAGTAATTCTTTTACAAAAAGAGGATTATTAGCGATTCGATTTTTAATAGCAGACTTAGGTATATAACACACTTCCATATCGTTAAGTGCCGTTGCGCTTAAATTTGCATTCTCATCACATACTATAGATCGTTGTCCTAGAATCTCTCCTTTGGAGGCGATTTTTACAATTTGATCACGGCCAGATGCTGTTATCTTAGATAGCTTTGTAGCCCCATTACGTAAACAATATATACCACTTAAACGTTGTCCTTCTTTAAAGATCATTTCACCTTTTGAAATAGATTGAAGTTCTTTAATGGTATTAATTTCAGCAAGATCTTCTGCGTTTAATACTCTTAGAGCATTGTATTGTCTTATGACACAGTTTTCACATTTTGTACTCATCGTATTATTAGATTGGGCTAATACAAAATTAAAGTATGTAGAAAATTAAAGTCTATTTCTTAATGTGATAATTGTCATGTTTTAAAACTGTTTTTAAAATGAAATTTGCACTAGGTATAATGAGCAAATAAATAAATTATGGATAATTGTTTCCATTGTGGAGATCCATGCATTGAACAAACTATCGCACATGATGAGAAGAAGTTTTGTTGTAATGGATGCAAACTGGTTTATGAAATACTAAGTGATAATGATTTAGGTAATTATTATAATATTGAGAATAATCCAGGTACATCTCCTTCTTTTTCAAAAGATAAATTCAACTTTCTTGAAAATGAAGAAATAGTTCAAAAATTACTGGAGTTCAATGAGCAAGATGTTCAAGTGGTTCAATTATCTATACCGTCAATACATTGTAGTTCTTGTATATGGGTATTAGAAAATTTACAACGTATTCATCATGGAGTTAAGTCTTCTCAAGTAGATTTTCCTAAAAAAACTGTAAGAGTTACCTTTAATTCAAATGAATTAGAACTTAAAGCACTAGCGATATTACTTGCTTCAATTGGTTATGAGCCTTATATATCATTAGATGATTATGAAGAAAAAGATAAAAAAGTTGATCGCTCTTTAATCTATAAATTAGGTGTAGCAGGATTTGCTTTTGGGAACGTGATGTTTTTATCATTCCCAGAGTATTTTGAGGTTCAAGAGTTTTGGTTAGATCAGTTTAAGGGGCTTTTCCGCTGGATGATGTTTGCTTTTTCTTTACCAGTAGTTTTCTATGCAGGTATAGATTATCTTAAATCTGCTTATAAAGGGATTAAGTCTGGTGTTTTAAATATCGATATTCCTATCGCTTTAGGGATTGTAGTGTTATTTGTACGTAGTACGATTGAGATCGTTTTTGATTTAGGTACTGGTTTTTTAGATAGTCTTACTGGTTTAGTATTCTTTCTATTATTAGGCCGTTTTTTCCAGCAACGTACCTATGCATACCTCTCTTTTGATAGAGATTTCAAATCTTATTTTCCTATTGCAGTAACTAGATTACTTAAAAAAGATGGTCTTGTAGATGAAGATCAAGTACCTATTTATAAAATCGAAAAAGGAGATAGACTACTGATAAGATCTGGTGAGATTTTACCAGTAGATGCTGTTTTATTAAGCGATAAAGCCTCGATGGATTATAGTTTTGTAACGGGTGAATCTGATCATATCACTAAATATTTAGGAGAGGTACTATACGCTGGTGGTAGGCAGCAATCAGGGCTAATAGAGGTAGAAGCTATAAAAAATGTAGAGCAAAGTTATTTAACCAGTCTGTGGAGTAATGATGTTTTTAAGAAAAAACGCCACTCTAGTTTTCAAACACTAGTCGATCGTATCTCAAAAAAATTTACAGTTACCATTATTACTATAGCGGTAATAGGAGCTTTCATATGGTTATTTATTAATCCACTCATTGCTATTAATGTGTTCACAGCGGTTTTAATTGTTGCTTGTCCTTGTGCTATTGCTTTATCTACTCCATTTACAATGGGTAATATGTTGCGCATTTATGGTCATATGGGATTGTATCTTAAAGAGTCTGTTATCATTGAGCGCATGTCACAAATTGATACCATAGTATTTGATAAAACAGGTACTATTACAACGAGCTCTAGCTCGCAAATAGAATATCAAGGTGATCCTTTAAATGAATTTGAAGAAAAAAATCTAGCAAGTACTTTGCGCGGTTCTAACCATCCATTGAGTAGAGCGCTGTACAACGAGCTTAAAAAAAATGATATCCTGCCTGCTTTAGATGATTTTAAAGAAGTGGCTGGAAAAGGACTGATATCTAGAATAGATAAAGAGGTAATTAAGGTAGGTTCGCCATCGTTTACTGCATCTCAAATAGCTCAAAACGAGCATGTAGAAACGGCAGTTCATATCAATTTTAATCAACAATACAAGGGGAAATATACTTTTAAGAATAAGTATAGAACTGGTGTAGATACCCTATTTAAACGATTGTCAAAACACTATAAATTACATGTTGTATCTGGTGATAATGCAGGAGAAAAAAAACATCTCAAGGAACTATTACCATCTGATGTGATACTTAAATTTAATCAACAACCAGAACAAAAGCTTAATTATATCAAAGATCTACAATCGCAGGGCGCTAGAGTAATGATGGTAGGTGATGGATTAAACGATGCTGGCGCACTTGCACAGTCAGATGTAGGTATTTCAATAGCCGAAAACGTAAACGTTTTCACACCAGCCTGTGATGCTATTATGGATGCAAGTATCATAGACCGTATGGATGATGTGATCACGCTTTCGCGAAAAGCGGTAAACATCATCAATTGGTGTTTTATCCTGTCATTATTCTATAATCTTATAGGTATTTCAATCGCTTTAAGCGGCAATTTAACACCTGTAATGGCAGCTGTTTTAATGCCGTTAAGTTCATTGAGTGTTGTTGTATTTACTACAGTTATGACTAATTATTTAGGTAGAAAAATATCTAATAAAACTTCTCAAAACTGATAATTGTCATGTTTTAAGGAAGGCGGTAGAAATATTTTTGTAACGATAATTCAAAGAGGTATGAGTATCATATATATGTTATTAGCAGTGAGTGTGGTCGTAGCACTACTATTTTTTGTTCTATTTATAGTGTCTGTAAAGGATGGACAATATGATGATACGTACACGCCTAGTGTGCGCATGCTATTTGATGACGAAGTCGTTAAAACTAAAGAAGAAAACAACCAAATTAATTCAAAATAATTATGCAATTAGAACAATTCCATTACGATAATAAAATCGTTAAGAATTTCCTTTATGCGACCATACTTTGGGGTGTCGTAGGGATGACAGTCGGTTTATTACTGGCGTTTATGTTTCTTTTTCCTAACTTGACAGATGGCATTTCATGGCTTAGTTTCGGTAGGTTGAGACCACTTCATACTAACGCGGTGATATTTGCCTTTGTTGGTAACGCTATTTTTGCAGGTGTATATTATTCTACCCAGCGTTTACTTAAAGCACGTATGTGGAGTGACTTTTTATCTAAGGTCAACTTTTGGGGATGGCAATTAATTATTGTAGCTGCTGCCATTACTTTACCATTAGGTATGACGTCTTCAAAAGAATATGCAGAGCTTGAATGGCCTATTGATATTGCGATTGCATTAATTTGGGTTGCTTTTGGTGTTAACCTTATCGGTACACTTATAAAAAGACGACAACGTCACTTATATGTTGCGATCTGGTTTTATATAGCCACTTTTGTCACTGTAGCAGTATTGCATATTTTCAATAGTATGGCCTTGCCAGTAAATATGTTTAAGAGTTATTCTGCATATGCTGGTGTGCAAGATGCGCTAGTACAATGGTGGTATGGTCATAATGCGGTAGCATTTTTCTTAACAACACCATTTTTAGGATTGATGTATTACTTTGTACCTAAAGCTGCAAATAGACCAGTTTATTCTTATAGATTATCTATTATTCACTTTTGGTCTTTGATATTTATCTATATCTGGGCAGGTCCTCACCATTTATTATATAGTGCCTTACCAGACTGGGCGCAAAATCTAGGTGTAGCGTTTTCTGTAATGTTAATTGCGCCATCATGGGGTGGAATGATTAATGGATTACTAACACTGCGAGGTGCATGGGATAAAGTGCGTACCAGTCCAGTATTAAAATTTATGGTTGTAGCTATTACAGGTTATGGGATGGCAACTTTTGAAGGACCTATGTTATCTCTTAAAAATGTAAATGCGATAGCTCACTTCTCTGACTGGATTATTGCCCACGTTCACGTCGGTGCATTAGCATGGAATGGATTTATGACTTTTGGTATTATTTATTATTTAGTGCCTATTCTTTTTAAAACAAAATTAGCATCTACTAAACTAGCAAACTTTCACTTTTGGATAGGTACTTTAGGTATCATTCTCTATGCATTACCTATGTATGTAGCTGGATTTGTACAAGCGTTTATGTGGAAACAATTTAATCCAGATGGTACACTTGCTTATGGTAATTTCTTAGAAACGGTAAATGAAATTATGCCTATGTATTGGATGCGTGCTATAGGAGGTACATTATATATTGCTGGTATGCTTGTATTAGTATACAATGTAATTATGACGGTTAGACAAGGTAGTAAAGTTACAGATGAACTAGTAGAGGCTGCACCATTAACTCGCGTTTCTAAAAAGAGAACAGCTAGTGAAGGATGGCACACCTGGTTAGAAAGAAAGCCTTTGAAAATGACATTGTACTCAACTATTGCCATATTAATAGGTGGGCTGGTACAAATTGTACCTTCATTAATGGTAGATGATTATATACCAGTTATCTCTAGTGTTAAGCCATATACCCCATTAGAATTAGAAGGTAGAGATATTTACATTAGGGAAGGTTGTGTGGGATGTCACTCGCAAATGATTAGACCTTTCCGTAGTGAGGTAGAACGATATGGAGAATATTCCAAAGCTGGAGAATATGTATACGATCATCCTTTCTTATTTGGCTCTAAAAGAACTGGACCAGATTTAATGAGAGTAGGTGGGAAGTATAACGATAACTGGCACTTAAATCACTTTTATGATCCGCAAACGACTAGTTCTGGTTCTATTATGCCATCATATAAATGGTTAATAGAAAACGAGCATGATCGCAGTCAGACTCAAGAAAAAATGGAGGTAATGGTAAGTCTAGGCGTGCCTTACTCACCAGCAGATATTGAGAACGCACCAGAGACAATGGCGGCTCAAGCTTTAAAGATTGAAATGAGCTTAATGAATGATCCAGACTTTGCAAAAATCTATAATGCAGATAAAAAATATGCCGAAGAAAATGGAGAAGAATTTGTTGAAATGAGAGATAGAGAAGTAGTTTCTATTATTGCTTATTTACAACGATTAGGAACAGACATTAAGGTGAAAAATGCTGAGGCTTTAAGTGTTAATCAAAACGACTAAACCATGCTCAAATTTATAAAAGGAAATCTAGAAGCGATAGAAGGTGTGTCTATCTATCCCATCATATCACTACTTATCTTTTTTACTTTTTTCACTTTACTTTTTCTATACGTGTTTACAGCAAAAAAGGATCATATCAACACTCTTAGTGAGATGCCATTAAACGAACCAACTAAAAACCAAGAAGATGAATAAATCAGCACTTTTTAGAATAATCATTTTTATGATTCTAGCTTTAGTTCTATTTGAACTAGTCGCAGGTAAAGAAGGTACTTGGGCTGTGCAAGAATATCCTTTAATATGGCTCATCTTAGGCGTATTGTTTCTATGTGCATACCTATTAGAAACTAGTGTCAAGACTCTAGAGAGAGTTCTTTATAATACATTAAGCGATGAGGCAAAAGAAAGATATGATGCCGCGACTATAGCCCGTAAAGAGCAAGAATTTGCCGGTATTAAAAAGACTTATGCAAAAATGCTGGGTAGTAAGCCTATTGAAGATGAAGGAGAGATTGAACTAGATCATAATTATGACGGTATACGTGAATTGGATAATAATTTACCGCCATGGTGGGTTTATTTATTCTATGCAACCATTCTTTTTGGAGTTGTATATCTAACTAAATATCACGTTTTTGATATCGCACCTGATCAGGCTGAAGAATATCTACAAGAAGTTGCTATTGCTGAAAAGGAAATAGAAGAATACAAGAAAACAGCAAAAAATCTTATAGATGTCAATACAGTGACTTTACTTACTGATGCGTCAGACCTTAAAGCTGGACAAGGTATTTTTCAAGACAATTGTATCGCATGTCATAAGGCAGATGGTGGTGGTGGTATAGGGCCTAATCTTACAGATCGATACTGGATTCTAGGTGGTGGAATTAAAAATGTATTTAATACAATAAGTGAAGGTGGACGTGATGGTAAAGGTATGGTGTCCTGGAAAGCAGATTTATCTCCTAGTGAAATGGCGCAAGTCGCTAGTTATGTTATGACTTTTCAAGGTACTACTCCTGCAGAACCTAAAGAACCAGAAGGAGAAATATGGGAAGATCCAGACGCTCCTAAAGAAATAGAGCAACCAGCAGCACCAGAAACTCAAGTGGATTCTACAGCGGTAACTTTTAATAATTAAGTTTAAAGCATAATAAAATGGAGACGCCAGAAAATGAGGTTTTTAGAGACAGTATAGGAACCATTAATGAAGATGGTAAACGCAACTGGTTATACCCTAAAAAGCCGTCAGGTAAATTTTATGACTACCGTAAATGGGTAAGTTATGGATTGCTGGCATTTTTACTAGCGGCTCCATTTATTAAAGTAAACGGTAACCAGTTCATTATGATAAATGTACTGGAAAGGCGTTTTAATATTTTCGGATTCCCATTCTGGCCACAAGATTTTCACCTTTTTGTTATCATGATGATAATAGGTGTTGTGTTTGTGATTTTTTTCACGGTAGCTTTTGGAAGAATATTTTGTGGATGGATGTGCCCGCAGACTATTTTTATGGAAATGGTTTTCCGTAGAATTGAATATTGGATAGAAGGTGATCGTGGAAAACAAATAAGACTAGATAAGCAAAAATGGGATGCAGAAAAAATACGCAAGAAAGGAACTAAGTGGCTCTTATTTGCCATCATATCATTCATTATCGCAAATGTTTTTCTAGCTTATCTTATAGGTAGTGATCAGCTCTTCAAATATATCAAGGACGGTCCACTAGCCCACATAAGCACTTTAATCTCGCTCATCATATTTACAGGAGTGTTTTACTTTGTTTTTGCATGGTTTAGAGAACAGGTTTGTATAATTGCCTGTCCTTATGGTAGGTTGCAAGGTGTATTATTAGATGATAAATCTATTATAGTTGCATATGATCACAAAAGAGGTGAGAAAGAGGAAGGTCGTGCCTTATTTAAAAAGAATGAAGATCGTGCAGCAACTGGTAAAGGTGACTGTATTGATTGTGGTCAGTGTGTCCAGGTTTGTCCTACTGGTATAGATATTAGAAATGGTACACAACTAGAATGTGTCAATTGTACAGCTTGTATAGATGCTTGTGATCACATGATGGAAAAAGTAGATCTTCCTAAAGGTTTGATCCGTTATGCAAGTGAAGATAATATCACTAAAGGCAATAAGTTTGAATGGACACCTAGATTAAAAGGTTACATCGCTGTACTAGCCATTTTATTAGGTATTTTCTCTGGTATGATGTTACTGCGCAATGATGTTGAAGCACGCGTTTTAAGGTTGCCAGGTTCCTTATATGAACATAAAGGAGAGCATATAATAAGTAATGTTTACACATATAAATTAGTAAACAAAACAATAGTACCTATAGAAGATATAAACTTTAAATTATTGTCCCATAAAGGCACTATTCATTTAGTAAAAAACCAAGGATTCAGTATCGCTAAAGAAGGCCTTGCAGAAGGAACCTTATTTATTGAACTCAATACCGGCGCTATTAAAAGTGATAAAGAACGTATAGAAATAGGGATATATAGCGGCGATGATTTGATTGAAACGACCACGACATCATTTCTAGGCCCTAGAAGTTATAAATAGAGAATAATTGAATTAAAATATGCTTTCGCGAAAGCGTATTAACAATAAACATTATCATCATGAAATTAAATTGGGGAACCAGCATAGCGATTGCGATTACATTATTTATAGGTTTTATAATGGTAATGGTGGTAACGATGCTTACAGATAAAGGTTTTGATCACGACATGGTCACTACCGACTATTACAAAAAAGAATTGCTATTTCAACAAGAAATTGATGCAGAACAGAATGCAAAAAACCTAGGTGAGATAAAAGGTTTGAAAACAACGACCGGATGGGCAATTGAATTTCCAGAAAGTGTCGCAGAGAAAGAATTTAAAGGAAAAGTGTCCTTATACAGACCGTCAGATAAGCAGCTAGATTTTGAACTGCCTATAGTTTTATCTGGTAACTATTTGCTCATACCTGACAATCGCTTAACCGACGGTCGATGGGACATTCTTATAACGGCTACTCTAGATGGTCAACCGTTTAAATATAAAAATTCAATCATCTATTAATATGTTGTGGTCTGGATTCTTATTAGGTCTATTGGGTAGTTTCCATTGTATGGGAATGTGCGGTCCTATAGCTTTTTTATTACCAGTGAACCACAAAAAGCCAACTCAAAAAGCCGTACAGGTCAGTGTTTATCATGCTGGTAGACTGTTTGCTTATGGTTTAATAGGTTTTTTATTAGGCTTATTAGGTAAAAGTTTTGACCTTTTTGGGTGGCAACAGCAATTGAGCATTGTAGTAGGGATAGCGATGATTGTAATGGTAATAACTACCTATTTCATAGGTATGAATTTTACAGTGACTAAACCGTTATATAGACTAGTAGGTAAATTAAAAAGTGCGATGGGTAAGGAGCTCAAAAAGAAAACCTATGACGCATTTTTTACTATGGGTTTTTTAAATGGTCTACTACCATGTGGATTAGTATATATGGCTGTTATAGGAGCCGTAGGATCTGGAAATGCACTGGAAGGTACGGTATATATGATGTTTTTTGGATTAGGTACTGTACCGTTAATGACGGCTGCAGTTTATTTAGGTAATGTGATATCGTTAAAAGTAAAAACTTTTATGAGAAAAGCAGTTCCTGTTTTTATAATCCTTATCGGTTTACTTTTTATCGTTAGAGGTCTAGGTTTAGGGATACCATATCTATCTCCTAAAAATATGAAAAATCAACAGTCTGCACAGCAGTCCTGTCATACAACTATAGTTTTAAATACAAATCAAAAATAAAAATTATGAATATGTTACCTCTAGTAGACTGGACCATGGGAGCAGTTTTAATAGGTGTGTTTGCACTAGTATGTGTCGCACTGGTCGCGATTGTTATGAATATGATGAAAACAGATAAAAAAAGGATGAAAGTACTAGGGCTGAATAAGTCTGTAGTGAGAATGTTTCAAGGCGAGCTGTAAGGCCCGTCATGATTTATTTTGGTTAATTGGTTGAAAGAGGTATTCTGTATAGAGTACCTCTTTCTTTGTAGTGAACTTAAATTTTTTAACAAAAAACTATCGACTTTAAAGCAAAAAAAAATCTCCTTGTTAAAGGAGATTTGTTCAAATCATTAAGATTATTTACCATATTAAATCGTCATTGAAAATAATTGCGTGTTAGGTTTTTTTCGTTTTAGCCTCAAATCAAAGGCCATACAAATATTGCGTACAAATGGTCTACCTTTTTCAGTAACACTTATACCATTAGATTCTAGAATAAGCAATCCGTCTTCTTCCATCTCTTTAAGACTAATCAATATATCTGGAATCTCTTCAAAATAGAGTTCTCCATTCTTTTCCCATTGAGTTTCAAAATGACACATTAAATTCAGGATGTGTTTTCTGATGATTAAATCTTCATTATTTAATAAATGTCCTCTGTAAACTGGAATTTGATCTTGATCCAGTAACTTTTTATATTCTGTAATACTTTTTACATTTTGAGAAAACCCGTACCAGCTATCACTGATAGAAGAAACTCCTAGGCCTATCATAGCTTGTGTACTACTAGAACTATATCCCATAAAATTGCGATGTAACTTTTTAGTTTCCATAGCTATATTCAACTCATCACTAACCAGTGCAAAGTGATCCATTCCTATCTCAATATAACCAGCGTCTTCTAACATTTTTTTTCCGATCTCATATTGAGCTCTTTTTTCATCTGGACTAGGTAGGTTATCTTGACTAAAACCACGTTGCCCGTTACCTTTTATCCATGGCACAAATGCATAACTATAAAAGGCTATACGATCTGGTTTAAGTGCTATCGTTTGTTTAATAGTATGTATAACATGTTCTTTTTTTTGAAAAGGAAGGCCGTAAATTAAATCATGTCCGACAGAGGTGTAACCTGTTTCTCTGGCGTTAAGTGTAGCATTTAGAACATTCTCAAATGGTTGTACTCTGTGAATAGCCTTTTGGACCTCTAGGTTATAATCTTGTACACCATAGCTCACGCGATTAAAACCTAATTCAAATAAAGTCTTTAGGTGTTCTTTTGTTGTGTTATTAGGATGCCCTTCAAAACTGAGAGTCGCATTTTTTGCTTTATGAGCATTTTTAAAAATTTCATCAATAAGAATTTGTAAATTTTCTGGAGAGAAAAATGTCGGAGTTCCTCCACCTAGGTGTAATTCACTGATGATAGGAGTTTCATCTAAAAGTGCTAAATAAAGAGACCACTCTTTAAGCACATTTGTGATATAAGGAAGCTCTACATTATGATTTACGGTTATTCTTTTATTGCATCCACAAAATGTACACATCGCTTCACAAAATGGTAAATGAATGTATAAGCTGATTCCTTCTTTTTGATTAGATTCTTTAAAACTTTTTATGACAGAACTTTCCCAGTTTGATTTAGTAAAAGAATTTTCTTCCCAGTAAGGTACAGTAGGATAACTAGTGTAACGTGGTCCAGCAACATTGTATTTTTGAACGAGTGAAGACATACCTGATTTTTCATAAAACACACTTCAATAATGAGACCTATGTGTTCTTAATTTAAAGACCAAAACTAGAGGTATGCTCATTTTTAAAAAATGATATTTATCAGTTCTTAAGTTCTTACAAAAGATTCTTATTGCGTTGTTATTTCTTGATATTGATTTAATATTTTTACAGTCATATTTAAATCATAACTATTGGAAGATTATTATCTATATTTCAAGGCTTTACATCTTATTTTTATTGTGACATGGTTTGCAGGCTTGTTTTACATTCCGCGATTATTTGTATATCAAATTGAGGCTCATCAAGAACAAGAACCGGTAAAATCTATATTGCTTAAACAATTACAATTGATGACACGCAGGTTATGGTATATCATTTCATGGCCTAGTGCAGTGCTTGCTACATCATTTGCCTTATGTTTAATATTTATTAATCCTGCAATTATTGAAGCACAATGGATGCAGGTTAAGTTGGGTTTTGTGGTGTTACTTTTTATATATCACATTAAAACCCATTATATTTTTAAAGAATTAGAGAATGATATTATAAAGTGGACCTCAAATGGCATGAGATTGTATAATGAAGGTGCAACACTTATCTTATTTGCTGTTATCTTTTTAGTTATACTTAAAAGCGCTATCAATTGGATTTATGGTGTCGTAGGAATCTTTTTACTAGCGGCTGTTTTAATGATTTTATTTAAAATTTATAAAAGATATCGAGATCAAAAAGCATAATGTGTTAATATCTGTTTTTTAGCATGTTACATAGATTAAATAATCAATTTCGGTATCTGGTGTTGTTAAACGTCAATTTAGTGTTCTTTAACGAAAACCGATTTTTTTTATCAAAAGTTAATATATCAACCTATCTTAACGAGATACTTTTGCGGTGTTAAAAAAATAACTCCCCAAATGAAAAACGTATTATTCGTTTTGTTAATTCTATTCTGTAGTCAATCTATCGGTCAGGTTGGAATCAATACAGATACACCTGCTCCAGACGCTGCTTTAGATATAGAAGGAACTGATAAAGGTGTATTGATACCACGATTAGATCTGTCAGATTTATCTACCATAGCACCTGTTACTGGTGGTTCTACAGAAAGTTTACTAGTCTATAATACAAACACGACTACTGGTAAAGGTTTCTATTTTTGGTCTGGAATCGAATGGGTTCCAGTAGGTAAAGGTTTGTACTGGGAAAAGGACGGTAATACAGGAACAACACCTGGCACATCAGCTGGTGAGAATTATTTAGGAACTAAAGACGCTCAAGATTTAGTTATAGCTACTAATAGTACAGAGGTGATGCGAGTAACTAGTACTGGACAGGTGTTAGCATCTAATGCAGGTTCTGCAGCAGCACCTACTTTCTCTTTTCATTCAGACAGTGATACAGGTATCTATTCTGAGGGAACAGATAAGTTAAACGTGAGCGCGGCAGGTAATAACATGGTAGAATTTGATGGAGGATCTAGTCCTCAAACTATTTTGAATCCTACAAATGCAAACGTTGATACACGCATTGCAACACAAGGAGAATCACATATGCTTTTTGTAGACGCTGATACAGACCGTATAGGTATTGCAAACAGCAATCCACAAGCAACGCTTCATGTCGGTGGTACTACTAGTACTATTAGAATAGATGCTCTTAATTCTACTAATAATGTTAATAATAAAGGATCTGTTTCTACACCAGTATTTGTAGATGCAAATGGTGAGTTAAGTATTCAAGGTTCAAACGTTATTACTCAATTAGTAGAAGATAATACAGCGTTTTTATCTACACCTGTAATTGTAGACAATACGTCTAGTGGTAGAACAATTACTGAGCTTTATGCTACAACGGTTACTTTAACTAGAGACGCACTTATTGAAGTGGTATATCAGGCAGGTGTAACGATAACAGATACATCAAATGCTTTTATATATGATGGAAGACCTAGAATCTATAGAATATTTGTAGAAATAGATGGTAGAAAGGTAGCCTATAAAGGAGATGCCTATACCAGTAGAAGTACGACAGGTACGACTATAGTAAATGGACCATTTTATCTTAATGGTAATGGTTATGTTCAATTACCTGGATCTACTACGGGAATTACTCATGAAATAAAAGTATTTGCAGAGGTTTATGGAAACACTGCCTCTACTAGGTGTTCTTATGGTGGTAATGGAGATGACACTTTTCAAGTTCTAGTAAGATATTAATATTATGAGCTTGAAAAATATATATACCATCTTATTGTTTTCAATGAGCTTTCTATGTGCTACAGCTCAAATAGGATTTGGTACCAGTGGTCCTCAACCAGAAACTTTGATGGATGTATACGCTATTGATAAAGGTTTGTTGCTACCACGTATCTCAATCAGTGATTTTGATAGTTTTAATTTGCCTGTAGGTTCTCAAACAGAATCTCTATTACTTTATAATACTAATGCTACTTTAGGTAAAGGTTTTACTTATTGGAATGGTAGCTCTTGGAATCATGTTAATAATAACTTTTTTTGGAGTACTTATGGCGACGATAACTTGTCTAGTTCTAATTTTTTAGGCACAGCAGATAATAATTCTTTCATTATAGGTACAGCAGGTTTGCCTCGCCTACACTTTACAACTGCACAACGTTTAGTGACTCACAATAACGGTTCTAAATCTAATCCATCATGGTCTATGATTAATGCCGGAATAGGTGCATATAGTTTAGGTAATGATTTAAGAATAAGTCTTGTAGGTAAAGATTACATTTCTGTAGCGCCTACAAATGGAGTAATTATCAATCCTTCACAAGAAAATATTGATTTATCTATAAATAGTACTACAACAACCGCTTTACAAATAGATGCTAGTGCAGATGGAATAGGGATAGCATCTACGACACCTATTGATGCTTCTTTACATCTCCAAGGAGCAACTAGCAATGTAAGATTCAATAATCTGTCATCTTCCCATATGAATAATAATGGAGTTGATAAATCCTTATTATATGTAGATCATAATGGTGAATTGACACTAGAATCTACGCCGCATGTTACTCAATTACCACAATTTGAATTTGAATCTGCATATCTATCTTCTACTGTAAACGTACGCAGTACAACGTTAGGAGCACAGACGGTTGTATTGCATAGTACATCAGAAGAGCTTTTTGAAGATGGGTTATTAGAAGTTGTATATCAGACATCCGTTTCGGTAAGAAACAACTCAGGTGGAGCCATAACAGATGGTAGACCTAGAAAATATGGGATAAGAGTGAAAGTCAACGGTCGTGTTATAGGTCAGACCTCAAAAATGTACACAGCAGACGGTACAGGAGGTGCTATAGCTTCAGGATTTATGTATTTGAATGGTAAAGGATATATACCACTTTCTGGTAGCCCTTCAGGTAGTTCATATGTTATTGACGTAGAGCTTTTTGTTGACGGTGGTGGCGGCAGTACTTGGTATAGTATTGGTTCTTCTTCAAATGACTTTTTTGAAGTTATTGTCCATTATTAGGACGCTTTCGCGAAAGCGTAATTAAAATCAATTTACTTTTTAAAAGGTTCAACAAGTTGTTTCCCAAAACTATCTGGATAGTGTTCATCGCCATGAAATCCTAACTCTAGATGAGCATCGTGATAAGGTACATGAGCAGTACCAAATAGGTAATCCCAAATACTTAAAGATAATCCATAATTAACACCGTATTTATGGTCAGCAGGTAAATCTCTTGCGTGATGCCAAAGGTGCATTTTAGGATTGTTGATAATGTATTTCAAAGGACCATAATCCCAATTCAAATTTGCATGGTTTAAATGTCCTATAAAGACGCTGAACATATGAACGATAAAAAATTGTTCAATACCAAAGCCTAACATGGCTAATGGTATGTATTGAAGACTTTTATAAATTATAGTTTCCATAAAATGAAAACGGAATTGCGCAGCAAATCCCATCTCCTTAATACTATGGTGTACCTTATGGAATTCCCATAACATAGGTACACGATGTAGTAAACGATGGATGTTCCATTGTATAAAATCTGCAATGATAAACATGATAAGCAACTGGCTCCACACTGGAAGGCTTCCCAATTCGATGGCAACTAGATTTTCAATTCCTATACTTTTAAGACCATCATTGAATGCCGCAACAGCAACATTTGATATAGAATTGTAACCTACTAGTGAGAACAAAAAGAAATTGAAAAACAAGTAAAATAAATCCAACCAAAAATCGCGACGTAATACTTTCTGATCCTTGCGCCACGGCTTTATAATTTCTAAGGTAAATACTAATAATGAAAGTCCCACTAGCCAATAAAAATAGTTGGTCCATGATGGCGTGGTGATTTCTTTAACGAGATAATTCCAGTAATCAGAAAAGGAATTAATAAATAGATCGATATAATCTTGCATATATGTAATGTCGCTTAATAAATCATAAAATTACTACTTGTTACACTTACTACAACGTTATCTCAATATTAGAAATCTATTCTAGTATAAAGTACTGTGTATCCTTTATTTTTGAGCAAGTAAAATAAAATTCATGAAAAACTCCATTCTCTTTCTATTTTTAATAATAGTACTTTATTCCTGTAAGACTGAGGTTGAAAGTCAAAGGTTATCATTAGAAAAGGAGCAGGCTCATTTTGACTGGAGTGCTGCAAACGTTTATTTTCTATTGACAGATCGATTTCATAATGGTGATGCATCAAACGATACCATCATCAACAGAAACAAGGAAACAGGTAAATTACGTGGATTTGAAGGTGGAGATTTTGCCGGTATCATTGAAAAAATAGACGATGATTACTTTACAGATTTAGGAGTTAATGCCATTTGGTTAACACCCATTTGGGAGCAAATTCATGAAGGTATAGATGAAGGAACAGGATACTCTTATGCTTTTCATGGATACTGGGCAAAAGACTGGACCGCAGTAGAACCTAGTTATGGTACACAGGCAGAATTTGAATCATTAGTTCAAAAGGCGCATGATAAAAATATAAGGATTTTACTAGATGTTGTTATAAATCATACAGGACCTGTGACAGAAATGGATCCAGTATGGCCAGCAGATTGGGTTCGTACAGGACCTGCTTGTACCTATCAGGATCAAGAAACCGCAGTGAGTTGTACTTTAACTAATAACCTACCAGATATAAGAACGGATAGTAAAGAAGAAGTAGAATTGCCAGCGCATTTGGTTCAAAAATGGAAACAAGAAGGCCGCCTTGAAGCAGAACTTAAAGAGCTGGATGATTTTTTTAATCGTACAGGATTACCACGCACACCGGTTAATTATATTATTAAATGGGTTACTGATTATGCTCGTGAAACAGGTGTCGATGGATTTAGAATTGATACGGTGAAGCATGTAGAAGAAGAGGTTTGGAAAGTCTTTAATGAACAAGCCATAATAGCTTATGAAGACTGGAAGAAAGCAAATCCCGAAAAGAAAATACATGACGATGCCTTCTTTATTCTAGGAGAGTTATACGGTTATGAGGCGAGTGGTGGTAGAAGATATTATTTTAATGATAATCCAGTAGACTATTTTGATTATGGCTATGACGCGATGATTAATTTTGGTTTCAAGAGACATGCTATAGCGCCATATAAAGAGCTATTTAAACGATATGATGGCTTTAGAGATAGCTTACTTCTAGAAGACCCTAATGATCCTGCTTATTTTATGAATTATATAAGCAGTCATGATGATGGTCAACCTTTTGATGCAGCTAGAGAGCGTACTTTTGAGAGTGTTACTAAGTTATTACTCACGCCTGGAATGGCACAAATCTATTATGGTGATGAGGTAGCAAGACCTCTTATCATAGAAGGTACTCAAGGTGACGCCACATTAAGATCCAATATGGACTGGGATAATATTGATGCAAATTTATTGAGCCACTGGCAAAAATTAGGTCAGTTCCGTCGCAATCATCCTGCGGTAGGAGCAGGTAGCCATCATTCCCTAGAACATGATGGAACGGGAACCATTTTTGCTAGATGGTATGATAAAAACGGTTTTCAAGATCAAATAATCGCTGGAGCAGGCTTAAAAGATGAAAATGTGACTATAGATATTACTCGTGTTTTTAAAGATGTTACTCAATTACGTAATGCTTATACGGGAACTATTTTAGATGTAGTAGATGGTACAGTCACCGTTCAAACTCAACGTGGTATCGTGCTGCTAGAATCTATATAGAAATGTTTAATTATTGATACCTTCTTGAATTAATGGCAATTTGTTAACGCATTGTCTCATTATTGATTCAGAATTTTGCAATAACAATAGATGTAGCTATTATGAACAAGCTTAAAATTTGGAAAAATCAATACACTAAGTTTAAATTAAAATTAAGTCCGCAGCAAAATCTCTTTTATGGCTTCTTTACCTATGTCATAGCTGGGTTTGTCTTACTGTCTCTTCCATGGTTGCAAAAAACTGACATCGCTTTTATAGATAACTTATTTACAGCTACTAGTGCAGTGTCTACTACAGGTCTAGTAACAGTAAGTATATATGATTCTTATAATTTTGTAGGTCAACTGGTGATCATGTCATTATTTCAATTAGGTGGTATAGGATATTTAACCTTTACAACTTTTATGTTATTATCCACAACCAGACGTATCACTCACTGGCATAAAAAGTTGTTGAATTGTGAGTTTACCTTACCTGTAACTATTAAAATTAAAGACTTTTTAAAATCTGTAATCCTTTTTACAGTTGTTATGGAAACGATAGGAGCTATTCTATTTTTTATAGCATTTTATAATAAAGGTATGCCTGTAGGCGAGGCAATTTGGAACTCTATTTTTCATAGTATTAGTGCATTTTGTACGGCAGGTTTTAGCCTTTTCAATAGTGGATTTACAGAATATGTAGATGATGGCTTTGTAAACTTTATTATCGCTTTTTTAGCAATAGCAGGCTCGTTAGGCTTTATAGTTGTGACGGATTTAGTGCTGTGGATTAAAGATCGTACCCATCAATTAAGTTTTACGTCACTCATCATATTTATAGGCTTTGCATTTTTGTTGAGTTTTGGATTTATATTTATGTACTTCTTTGAGCCTACTATAACGGCATTGGATGGAAGTGCCCGATTATATGCTGCATTTTTTCAAACTATGTCTGCAATGACCACCGTAGGATTTAATACGGTCGATTATGGATCCTATTCTATACCTATTATATTGGTAACCATTTTTTTAATGTATGTAGGTGCCTCGCCATCTGGAACTGCTGGAGGAATAAAAATAACAACACTATCTGCCGTATTTGCTATCATGAAAAGTAGGCTTAGAGGCTCAAAAGAAATTACTTTTCTAGGTCGTAAGATTCCTTTTGAAAGATTATATATCGCTACATCGTCTTTTATATTTTATACGAGCTTAATTTTCATTTTCACTCTAGCACTTACGTTTACTGATGACTTCGGTCTAGAAAAATCCCTATTTGAGGTCAGCTCTGCATTAGGTACAGTAGGATTAAGTATGGGAATAACGGGCGATTTATCTAGCATAGGTAAAATGTTAATCATTATAATTATGTTCATAGGTAGGCTAGGAGTATTGACCTTTGGCCTTGCGATTTGGTCTAAGTCTATACAAACTGAGGAATCTGTTTTTATAGAAGATGATATCGCTGTGTAGAGATTGATGTTTTGAGAGACGCTTTCGCGAAAGCGTAATTATTATAATCCATCAAGGATGCTTTATCTTTAGAATCTTAACTAAGATATAAAGATGAAGCATTTTTTTTATACACTACTATTAATCAGTTTAATAGCCTGTAAAGATGAAGGTGGAGAACAACAAGTAGTAATCATCGATAAGATTGCAACACCGCAACTTCTTCTAGATCAGGCTAACAATCTCGCGGAACTACCTTTACATTGTATTGAGACTGAGTATCCTAATAAAATGGGGCATGTTACCGCAGCACCAGAAGACCAAAAACGACCAACAGAACAGCATCCTGTTTTCTACGGCTGTTTTGACTGGCATAGTGCAGTACACGGCTACTGGAGTGCTGTAACTTTAATAAAGCAGTTTCCAGAACTTGAGGCTAGAGAAGAATTGCTAGCAAAAATAAAACGCAATCTTACCACAGAGAATATCGCGGTCGAAATAGCGTACTTAAATACGGAGAATAATAAAACATTTGAACGCACTTATGGATGGGCATGGTTGCTCAAACTACAACAAGAACTAGACACTTGGGAAAATCCTCAAGGACAAGAACTAGCTCAAATTCTTCAACCATTAAGTGATGTCGTTATAGAGCGATATACAGACTACTTACCTAAACTTAATTATGCTATAAGAGTAGGTGAGCATTCTAACACAGCATTTGGGATGGTATTTGCCTGGGATTATGCAACACATGCCGGTGAACTAGAATTGAAAGCAGCCATAGAGTCTAAGGCCAAAGAATTTTATATGAATGATACCGATTGTCCATTATCGTGGGAACCTAGCGGCTATGATTTCTTATCACCATGTCTTGAAGAAATAGATATTATGAGGCGCATTTTACCAGCCGCAGATTTCCATCAATGGGTTGCTGCGTTTATACCTCATATTCAAAATGGAAAATTAGATATAGAAATAGGTCGTGTTTCAGACCGTAGTGATGGTAAACTAGTACATATCGATGGACTTAACCTCAGTCGTGCATGGGTACTTTATGGATTGATAAGTCAGTATCCACAGCAATATGCTGCATTACAAGAAACTGCAGATGCACATTTGACCAATACGATACCTAATCTGGTAGCAGACGACTATGCCGGTGGACATTGGTTGGGTAGCTTTGCTATTTATGCTTTACAAAATGCATCGCATGTTCCAGAAGATCTTTAAAAATATAGGTCCTGGAACTTTAGTAGCTGCGGCTTTTATAGGTCCTGGAACAGTTACTGTTTGTACTCTTGCAGGCGCAAACTATGGTTATAGCCTGCTTTGGGCGATGCTGCTTTCTATTTTTGCGACGATTGTATTGCAAGAGATGGCTGCCCGATTAGGGTTGATTACTGGTAAAGGATTACCGGAAATATTGCACAGTACAATAAGCAATAAAATAATTAGAATGGCAATAGTTATTCTAGTACTAGCAGCCATTGCGGTTGGTAATGCGGCTTATGAAGCAGGTAATATTTCTGGTGGTGTGCTGGGTTTAAATATCATATTCGGTACACATTGGTATTTTCCATTATTACTAGGATTGATTGCTTTTTGTCTACTCATTTATGGAAATTATAAAGTATTAGAACGTGTATTAATCACGCTAGTAGTTATCATGGGAATTTCATTTATAGCAACCGCAATAGCGATAGGACCAGACTTTAGTTTGATTTTAAAAGGTCTATTTATTCCATCCATTAATGAAGGTAATCTCTTAACTATAGTAGGCTTAATAGGTACCACAGTGGTGCCTTATAATCTTTTTTTACATGCGTCATTAGTAAGTGAGAAGTGGAATGACACAATGGATTTAAATGCCGTTAGAAAAGACACTATTATAAGTGTCATTTTAGGAGGATTAGTCTCTATGTCGATCATTGTTGCAGCAACAGCGTTACAATCCACTAGAGTCTCTACAGGAGCAGATGTAGCAAAAGCTCTTGAACCGATCTTTGGCGTGGCGTCAACTTACGTATTTTCTATCGGTATTTTAGCCGCCGGAATTACCAGTGCGATTACTGCGCCTCTTGCTGCTGCATATGTCGTTAAAGGTTGTCTAGGATGGCATGGTAATATGAAAAGTTGGTCTTTTAGAGCGGTATGGATGATTATACTAGCGCTAGGAGTGCTATTTTCTAGTATAGGTTTAAAGCCACTAGACATTATCACATTTGCTCAAATTGCAAATGGATTGTTATTACCCATTATCGCTATTCTATTATTATGGCTGGTGAATCAAAAGTTTCTAGGTGCTTATCAAAATCGCAGTTGGCAAAACATTATGGCTCTTATCGTTATCGCAATAGCCATTATATTAGGTGCAAAAACACTTTTAAAGGTATTTGAAATTATCTGATATGGTTACGATTGATGTTAATATGGACCTAGGTGAAGGAATGAATGTTGAAGGACAGGTTATGCCATATATAAGTTCTTGTAATATTGCATGCGGTGGCCATTATGGAAATTATGATTCTATAAAAGAGACCTTGCTTTTAGCTCAAAAATATGGTGTCAAAACAGGTGCGCATCCTTCTTTTGAAGATCGAGAGAATTTTGGTCGAATTCATTTAGATTGGAATGAAGCACGCTTTCGCGAAAGCGTATCTAAACAAATCCAGCAATTCCATGATGTAGCATTAGAGCTAGGAATGACTATGCATCACATCAAAATGCACGGTGCTTTATATCATGCAACAGCACACTTACCTGAATATGTTGATTGGACAATTAAGTTGGTGAGAGACCAATATCCAGATGTTAAGTTATATGTACCATCTGACAGCTTAATAGAACAAGAATTAAAGAATCATAGATTGTCTTATTTACAAGAGGCATTTGCTGACCGACGTTATGATGGTGATGGGAAATTAGTTCCTCGCAGTAAACCTAATGCGGTAATTGAAGATGTATCAAAGCTTGTTAATCAACTATCAATGATGGTTCATGAACATAAGGTGATTTGTATAGATGAGCAGGAAATCCCCTTAAATGCACAAACCTATTGTGTGCATGGAGATAATCTATCGATAGTTCACAATTTTAATGAGGTAATTACTGCATTGAATTTAAATCGAATTAAAATTGGATAGCTTCATTGTATATCATCGATATAGTGAGAATAGTTTACTGGTTACTATTGATATAGACACCGATGTGCAAGAATACCGTTCATACATTACGAGATTAATTAATGATCAATATGGACATAGGGTTGTATTGAATCAAGGATTTAATTCTGTTCTCATTTTATGGCGTGAAGAGTCTGTAAATCAAACTTTGATAAATGAGGTAAAATTGTTATTAAAAGGCATAACTCCATCTCCAATGCGTGTTATCAATAAATGGAAATTACCGGTTTATTATGATTGTCTTTCCGCAGATATAAGAGCAGTATCAAAATATACAAATTTGGAAGTTGACGAAATAATACGTCTACATCAACAAATAGTTTATTCGGTTCATTTTATGGGATTTTTGCCAGGATTTCCCTATCTAAAAGGGTTGTCTAAAGAACTAACTATTCCTCGTAAGGCAATACCATCGCAAGCCGTAGAAATGGGATCTGTGGCTATTGCGGCAGGAATCTGTGGTATTTATCCACAAAACAGTCCTGGTGGCTGGTACGTACTAGGGAACTGTCCTGTACCACTTTTTAATAGAGAACGAGAACAACCTTTTTTATTATCTATCCATGATCAAGTTGAATTTTATGCAATAGATAAGTCAACTTTTAAATATCTAAAACAACATTCAAGTCATCTAGACATTAATCAATTTATACATGGCTAGACTAACTGTTCTTAATCCAGGTTTTCAATCAACTGTACAAGATACGGGCAGATTTGCATATAGAGAATATGGTGTGCCACATAGTGGCGCCATGGATCTAGTTAGCTCGCGTCTAGCAAATCGATTATTAAATAATAAGGATGATGATGCAGTAATCGAAATGACATTGTCCGGTGCCGAAATGATTTTTTCAGAGCCTACACAAATTGCAATCACTGGAGCACATTGTAAAATACAGGTACAACACAAGGTTTATAAAAGTCCTAGTGTGATAAGACTTAAAACAGGAGATGTAGTTAAAATAGGTCCTGCTATAGATGGTAATTTTATTTATTTAGGGATTAAGAACGGTTTTCAAACAGAATCATCTCTAGGTAGTCGATCTTACTATCCACATATTTTAGACAACGCATTACTTAAAAAAGGCGATCACCTTTCATACCATCGAGCAGAAAAAAGTATAGAACTAATTGATGAAATCCCATCAAATTTAAACGCTAGTTTAAAAGCATATGCAGGTCCAGAATTTCATTTGCTCAATAGAAAGCAGCAAGAACAGTTACTAGCGACCACTTTTACAGTATCAAATGAGTGGGATCGTATGGCTTATCAATTAAATGAAGTCATAGCTAACCATCTAGCAGCCATAAAAAGTAGTCCTGTATTACCAGGGACCATACAATTAACACCACAAGGTAGGTTAATTGTATTAATGAGAGATGCACAAACGACAGGTGGTTATCCTAGAGTATTACAACTTACTGAAAAAGCGGTGAGTGCGATTAGTCAAAAAAGAGTTGGAGTATCTGTAGATTTTATAATTAAGAATTAATAGATTTTTAAGTTAAACTATATCTAATGCTATTGGAATACTTAAGATTACTTCTTTAATTCGTAGTAACATGCTTAAAAGAAACAATGTCTCTGCAAAAATTTAAATGGCTTCATTTGCCGTCCATTTTATGGGAAAGTGCAAAAAAATGGAATGATGATGATGTGTGGCAATTAAGTGCTAGCGTTGCTTATTATACCATACTTGCCTTACCAGGATTGCTAGTCATTATGATTAACATCGTAGGAGCGGTATGGGATACTGAAATTGCCACAGGTAGATTAACCTCTAGCCTTACATCATTAATAGGGTATGATAGTGCCGAAAGTATCAATGGAATTTTACAAGCCGCAAGTCGCGATTCAGACAGTTGGTTTGCAAAAATTGTTGGGATATCGACATTAGTTTTTGCGGCTACCGGTGTCTTTTACCAGTTGCAGCTATCTCTAAATAAAATATGGAAGCTTAAAATTAACCCCAAAACACCGTGGTGGAAAATCATTACGGATCGCGTAAAGAGTTTTGGATTTATTCTCGTTCTAGGGTTTTTAATACTTATTAGTTTTATACTATCTGCAGTTATAGGGATTTTACAAGACTGGATACAAATTCACATTGCAGATTATTTAGGACAACTAGCTCTAGTGGTCAATTACATCGTTTCCTTGGCAATTATTTCATTTCTGTTTGGGTTGATGTTTAGATACTTACCAGATGCACGTCTTAAATGGGATATGGTCTGGCCAGGCGCTTTACTAACCGGTATTTTATTTGAAACAGGTAAATTTTTATTAGAAATTTATTTCACACAGTCCTCTCCAGCTAGTGCTTATGGTGCAGCAGGTCTTATCGTACTTTTGCTTTTATGGGTTTCTTACTCGTCCTTAATACTTTTTTATGGGGCCGAGTTTATTAAAGTATATGCATCACGTTATGGTCATGGAATATCTCCTAGTTCAAAATCCTTAAAATATAGAGAGGAACTAATCATTACCGATAAAGGAGAAGATGTTACTGAGATGGAAATTGAAGAATTGATCAACTCAGATGACAACCCTATTGTAGATCGTTAGTACGCTTTCGCGAAAGCGTTACTAAATAAATCAAACCAGCCAAAACTGCTCAATGTAACAGTACCTATTATATGGTGGATATACTTTTCATACCAGATACTTTAGGTAGCTGACTACATAACAGATGTGTTTAAACAACTGTTTTAATGTGAAAATACTTGTTGAAACTTCTAAAAAGTGAGTTAATTCTTAATATATTAAGAAAGTTACTGATGATAGATCTGTATATTGAAAATAAAAAATGAGTACAGAAAACCTTTACCAAAAAGAAGCCTTAGAGAAATATCTAGAATTATCTAGATCAATTGAGACCAGCATGATGCTTACTAATTTAGGGTCAAAGCCAGTGGACAGTATACCGATGACTCCTAAAAGGATAAATGATAACGGCTCCATACTATTCTTCAGTAAAAGCACGAGTGATCATAATAAAAACATTGAAAATGATCCAGATACTCAATTAATTTTTAGTAATGTGAAGTCTAAAGAGTTTTTAAGTGTTTATGGAACCACTACTATTAGTAAAGACCCAATATTAATTGAAGAGCTGTATGGAAACCTGGATAACAATTGGTTTAAAGGAAAAGATGACCCAACAATAACAGTGTTGACCTTCACACCACAGCAGGCGCAATATTGGGATACTAAGACGAATTCAATTGTAACCCTTGCAAAATTAGCGTACACAGCTATCACCGGTGATGAGACAGAAATAGGAACTAGTGGAAGTTTAAAATTATAATGACAACGGATATGAATATTTTTGAAGCCCTTAGAAAAGATCACGAGATACAAAGAGAACTTTGTGATCAACTAGTCCATACATCTGGAGACACCGCATTAAGAAAAAACATGTTTGAAAAATTAAAACACGAGTTGGCTATACATGCAGACGCTGAGGAAAGACATTTTTATGTACCATTGATTGAGTCTGATCTCACACAAGAAAAAGCTAGACATAGCATTGCTGAGCATCACGAGATGGATGAGTTAGTTGAAAAACTAGAAGAAACAGACATGGATAGCAGTGCCTGGCTTAAATACATGAAGGAGCTGGCGCATCAAGTAGAACATCATCTTGATGAAGAAGAGCAAGAAGTCTTTCAACTTGCTGGTAAAGCTTTAAAGGAAAAAGAGAAAACCAGCTTAGCAAAAGATTATCTCAAATTTATGGAACAAAATAGATAGCAACTATTCTAATTCTTAATAAAAAAAATCCGATCATTTGATCGGATTTTTTTATAAATAGCTTTCAAAGCGTGAAGATGATGGAGTGTTATTCACGTCGTCTTCATAATCCTCATGATCATCGATAGTCTTACGCTTGTAATCGCTGTAGCCGTTTGGTGAAAATGTGTGATTCATCTTTTTTTTTATAAAATTAAAAGATATCTATATTTCAAATTTTTAATAATTTCTTAATTGATATGGAATTAACATAAATAAGGAAATAGCTTAACATCTAATCATAATTCAACAGCATTCTCTTCATAAATCACATTTTGCTCGCCATATTTTTTAAGGTAAGCTCTTATAATTTGATTGGTATGAAAGTTTGCCACTTTGCGTTCTATGAAATCTTCACAGTCAGATAAAGAATTGATGGTCGCATAGCGATCAATATATCCATATCCTTGATATTCACCACCTTTTATAAGTATAAAACAAGATTCTTCATGAGTTCTACCAGGCTGTTTGATGATATAATTAGGATTTTGATTATGTAATGATTCTATCGCCTGTTGTGCACGCAAGTTGTATAAAGAAACAAGCTCTTCTTTCTTACATACACCTTTGCAGTTCTTTAATTTATAATGTGATGTACAATCTTCTTGAGTTTTAAAACTACAATATCGAGGACATAGATTATGATTTGCACATAATTGTTCTAGTTGTTCTACCGCATGAGCGCGATTATAATGCGTCACGACAGAATAATCATAGGACTTAACTAATCCTACCGCAAATTGAATAATCCCTAGCTGATTTTTATAATGAAGGATTTGATAGGCTGGTTTAGGCTTTTTTTGAACCACATTAAAACGTGGATAGTGCTTTTTAATTAAATCAGATTCCTGCAGCAATGCAACCAGTTCATTACCCGTCACAATATGGTCAATGTAAAAAATCTCTTGACACATCAAGTAAGACTTAGACGTCTTAGAATAGAAATGAGATAATACTCTTTTACGTATGTTGATGGCCTTACCTATATAAATGATTTTATGACCTTTATCTTTAAAAATATAAACACCAGCGGTTTCGGGTAGTTCGTCAAACTGTGATCTTTCTAAATGTGGTGGAAAGGTACCTTCTTTAAAAGTTCCTTTCACAAATTTGTCAAACACAGCACCATCCTTATCCATGGTAAGTAATTTTTGAAAAAGGATAACGGTCGCATCGGTATCACCTTCAGCACGATGTCTATTGATCAATGGAATGTCTATTGCATCACATAATTTACCGAGGCTATAAGAATTTATACCAGGTATTAATTCTCTAGATAATCTTACCGTGCATAATTTTTTACGTTTAAAATCGTGGTCTATTCTTTTAAACTCGTTGCGCAATACATTGTAGTCAAAGTTGACATTATGAGCTACAAAAATGCAATCTTTTGTAAAATTCAAGATGTCCTCAGCCACATCTGCAAATACTGGCGCACTGGCTACCATAGCATTATCAATACCAGTTAAAGTCGTAATGTAATCTGGGATTAAAACTTCTGGATCTATTAAAGAGCTGTATTTATCCAGAATGGTATCGCCGCGCATGCGTACTATGCAAATCTCGGTCATACGATTACCGCTCATACGGTTACCAGTAGTCTCTATGTCAACGACACAATATAAATTTTCAAGATGATTCAAATGCTGTTATTTGGAAATGTTCCAAAATTATGGAATAATTCCAGCTAATATAGCTTCAATTGAATTTTTAACATATAGCTAAAATCCAGCACGAACTACGAGAATCATCCTTGCTCAAGAATTTAATACTTAGTAATCGTTATTTGAGCGATATAGGTAGCATCTATAGGTAGTATGCTAAATAGCTCTCTACTTCCTGCGCCTTCAACTACTGCAGCCTTAAGACCTAGATGAACCTGATCGCCTAGATCATAGTAACGTATGTCTGTGGCATAAAAAGGAACACTTACTGGTGAATTTACAGAACCTCTAGGGATACCACCAAAAATTCTAAAACTATCCGTTTCAGTAGTACCAGAAAGTTTTAAATTATTAAGATAAAGATTGATGAAAAAAGTACTCGATCCAGAAATAGCTACTGTAGAATTAACCTCAAATCTATAAAAACCTGCCTTTTTAATTTCAAAATACTCGTCACCCAAAACTGTTGTTCCCGTTGGGTCTACTAATTCAATTAAAGATGTATTATTAATATTAATTTGTGGTAGTTCTAAATGGAATCTTCTTTCTTGTCCACTAGCACATGGAACACAATCGCTAAAAAAGACATTACCACCAGAACCAAATTTTGCATTAAACGCCAGTTGAGGTATTCCCACATTTTCTACGGCCTGATCAATAGTTACATTCACTATATCGCCGTTGGAATCTCTTGCTAGTAATCTGTTTTGAGCATCATAGTTGGTACCGTTAGGTGCGTCATCGATACGTATACCGCCTGCAACATGTAAATCATTTTGGGGACTAACGGTTCCTACACCTACCTGTGCTTGTACGGTAAAGGACAGAAACAAAATAATAATGTAATAAGACTTCATGAAGGTTGGGTTTAAGTAATAGAGTATTTCAATAATACTGTTCTTCACCTTAATACCATGCTCATTACTAGATTAATCGATTAACAGAAAACTTTTAGTGACATCACGCAATTACTGAAAGGATTCTTGAACAGAAGAAATTTCTATAACAAAAGAAACAATCCATAAGCTCAACTGTAAAAATGAGGCTTTTATAATGCTTTTGATTTTGTTTACTCTTAACTACTACAGCTCAACATACTACATCCTACTTTGGTACGAGCCCAGTCTGGTCGCAGATCATACCATTTATCAAATTCTGGTTGCTCGTCATATGGTCGTTGCAACATTCTATAGACCTCATTTAATAAGGTATAATCACCTTTATCAGCCTCGTCAATTACTAATTGTGCGATATAATTTCTAAACACATATTTTGGGTTAATAGCGTTCATTTGTTGTTGTTTCGCTTTCGCGAAAGCGATACCATCCATACCTAACGCGTCTTGCTCTAACTGCAGTCTTTTTAAATATGTTTCTAACCATTCTAGCCAGCTCCACTGATGTGGCTCGCTGATGTTTTCAAGATCATAGAAAGCCATTGAAATAGTTATGAAGGCTTTATCAGCATCCATATGTGGTTCAATCAAAGATAATTCCCTGAAAAACAAAGTCATGTCTGTCTCGTGCAGCTGTAGATGATGTTCTAAAGTAGCGACTAGCTTTTGATCATTTTCTTGAGTGGTTTGAAGTCCCAATTTGCTTTTCATCATCATCAAGTACTGGGACTGATAGTTTGATTTATATTCATTTAAAATAGCTTCTAGTGCCGGACCATCATTAATTAATTCATATAATGCATTTGCTAGTTGCAATAGGTTCCATAAACCTATCTCTGGTTGTGCACCATAGCGGTAACGTTTATTCTGGCTGTCTGTGGTGTTAGGTGTCCATCCATGTTCATAAGGCTCTAACCAGCCATAGGGTCCGTAATCTATAGTAAGTCCTAGAATAGACATATTATCTGTGTTCATCACTCCATGTACAAAGCCTACACGCTGCCAGTGAATAATCATTTCTAGCGTGCGATGAGTCACCTCTTGAAAGAATTGTAAATAGGCTTCTTTACCTGTCGCGGTAATATGACTATAAAATGTTTTTATGGTATAATCAGTAAGCTGCTTCAAATACTCTGGATTGCCTTGCGCTGCAGCCCATTCAAAATTTCCAAAGCGTATAAAACTAGGCGCTACACGACATACAATAGCACCTTTTTCATGTGCAGCATTACCATCATATAACATATCACGCAGTACCTGGTCGCCACTTAATGAAAGTGATAAGGACCGCGTGGTAGGAACACCTAGATAATGCATCGCCTCGCTACATAAATGCTCGCGTATACTGCTGCGCAGCACGGCAAGTCCATCACCACGTCGAGAATATGGAGTAGGACCAGCACCTTTTAACTGCCATGCCCATCGCTGGTCATGATGCAGCATCTCAAATAAATTGATAGCACGTCCATCACCTAACTGTCCAGCCCAATTGCCAAATTGATGTCCGGCATATGCCATTGCATAAGGTGCAACGTTATCTGGTAATTCTTGTCCAGTGACTAACTTTTTAAAGGAAAGTGACTGCACATCTTCATTTGTAAAACCCAGCTCTTGTGCTAGCTTAGATACATGAATGACTTGTGCGTTTTTAAAGACTAATGGTTGCGCTAGGGAATAAGCCGCACCAGTAACTTGTCTAGTGTAATTTTCTGTTATTGGGTCCTGTGGTAACGCGTCTGTAAAGCTGTTATTAATATGGATGTTGTGCATGATACAAAGGTAGCAGAATTGAAGGGAAACTAGATTTAATGATATGCCAAACCATATATAAAGGAATCTCAAAAATCCCCCATAATGGGAATGGTTTACTATTCTATAACAATGTAATTTTCATCATTAATCAATAATTATAAATTATGAAAAATGTAATCATCAGTATAGTATTCTGTTTATTCATAAATATAACGATGGCACAGTTCCCCAGTTTTAGAGCTAGTGAAAAGTCTTATTCACCTTTAACTGTTAACGACGCTGATTTAGTAAAATTTGGTGATAGTGTTTCTGCAAATAGAGTAGTGATTACTATATACAAAGAAGATCTAAACATATTCCTTAAAGAGAAAATAGACCCAAGTCTAGATTTTGATCTTTTGCAAAAAACAGACCTGAGTACTTTTCAAAAAAAAATGGCTGTAAATAGAAAAAGGTTAGATACAGCACAAATAGCTTTATATGATGTGATTAAGGAAAATATAGAGGATAAGGATGGTCTTATTTTAAACCTTAAATCTATAGATTATGATAATGCTACACTAGATGATTTTATCAATATGCATTTTATCGCAGAATCAGTACCTGCTTCTCAAGATCGCTTTCCACTTTTTAAAGTCAAGTATCATCAAGCGTTAAAACAGTTAGATGCGGTCAGAAAAAAGAAGCGCGCCTTACTAGATAATCAAGAATTTATCGAGGCAGAGAGATTAACGATAATAGAGAAGAAGTTTCAAATAAGTGCTGATACTTTAAAAACACTGTTTCACGATGCCCGAGATTCTACAAATATCAAGTACAATATTTTTAAAGAGAATCAGATAGATCCAGTGCAACATATATATGCTCGAGATCATGGTAAGTTGTATTTTGTCAATGAATCAGCCCTACAATTCAATACCGATGCAGCAGTTGTAAATACTGAATTTGCAGCGACATTTTTTGGACCGTTGCGAGTCAATTTTGGAACGGTTTTAAGTACTGGATCTAATGATGAGGTTGCGGTAATAGATCCTACCACTCCTATTGTGGAAGAGGTAAAAGTAAGCGAAGAAAGCAAACAACGTTTAATTACTGGTGGAGGAAACACTTATCTAGGATTAGAGCTTCCGTTCTTGTATTATAGTTCACATCGATTTACGTTTTTTGGTTATATGCGTGGTAGAATGTCTTTAGAACTCGATGATTTTTCAGATGATGTAGACACAAGTTCAGTTGTATTCAGTAGTACTGGCCATGTAGTACTGGCTATTAATAGTGATGATCGTGCCTTTAATTTTTATGTGCAAGCCAGTTATGGCTCATATACTGGAGCAAGCGCTTTTAGAGAACGATTAGGTGTTGAGGAAAAGGTTTTTGATTTTGGATTCATAACAGCAGGCGTGACAATTAAAGACTCTATGAGGATATCAGTAAATTTTAAACCCATCAGTTCACAAAACCAGTTAAGAGATGGAAAGTTCACGTTAGGAATTCAATTTTTACCTAATCTATTTAAAACTTAAAAGAATTTGTATTATTGAAGAACAATCATTAAAACATAGCACATGAAAATTTTAAAAGCTTTAAGTCTTACCGCAGTTTTATTTATGTTTTTAACCTCTTTTACAGCGCTAGTGGGCGATAGTCCTCATGTAGGTCGTTGGAAGGGTGAAGATAAAGGCGATATGGGATTTCTAGAATTGACCAGTGATGGATATGCTACCTTTGAATTCGAAGGACAAAAAATGGGCGGCCAATCCTATGTTAGTGATGGAGTAGAACTCGCAATGACTTATAAAATTGATAAAAAGCAATCACCAGCACATATCGATTTTATTATGATCGATAAAAGCACTGATGCTGAACGAGGACGCCTTAAAGGAATTATAGAGATGAAATCTCATGATCAAATGCATCTTGCCATAGGCTTCGGTGGAGGATCACGTCCTACAGATTTTACGGTAGACGCGCTACTTTTCAGTAGGGTGAAATAATGAAAAAGTATCGATCAATACTCTTATCAATGATTAATTTTGTCATCAAAAAATAATCCATTGCACTGTCCTTGTGATACCCAGCGACTCTATAAAAACTGTTGTGCAATCGCGCATCATCAAATTAATGATGTCGCTACAGCACAGCAATTGATGCGATCGCGTTATAGCGCTTTTGTTATAGGTGACATCGATTTTCTACAACGCAGTCATCACAGCTCTATGAGACCTAGTAAAAAAGAAGCTCGTGAGATCAAACAATGGACTCAATCTGTAGATTGGATTAAATTAGAAGTTTTACAAACTAATAAAGGACTGAAAAACGATTTAACAGGTACGGTAGAGTTCAAAGCTTATTTTATGGAAAATGGTCGGGTAGACGTCATTCACGAGCATTCTAGATTCTGTAAAGAGAATGGACATTGGGTTTATCTAGACGCGATGGTATAAGAGGCAAATGGATTGTGGAATTCCGCTTTCGCGAAAGCGAACTATAAAAAAGCCTACTGCTCTTTACTGTTTTGAGCAGCTTTAATAATCGCTTTTAACCTTAGGGCACGAGCCTCTTTCTCCTCTCGCAATTTATTCTTCTTGCGATTCATAAGCTTTGTGTGCTTACTCTTGTTTTTGGTGTTTTTTTCTTTTCCAGCTTTGGCCATGAGCATATCATCTACTGGCAAAGGTAGTGATATAGTAGATTTGAAGATAGCACTTACCTTTACAAATAAAAATAACGATGACCGTAAAAGATCTGGTAGGTACTTATAAAGTTAAAGGACATAATCAAGATCGAGCACATAGCAGCTATAGTGGTGTTCTTACCTTATCACTGGATCAACACGATAGAGTGGTTGCACGATGGCAAATAGGTAATGATCAAGTGCAACAAGGAATAGGCTTTTATAAAGATCATATTCTAGTCATTAACTTTAACTATACATCTGATACCGGTGCGATATTTAAAGGTGTGGTAGTGTATAAATGCTTAACTAAGGATATTCTAGATGGTTTCTGGTCAGAAGAATTAGGTGATCCAGACCATCTAGGTGCAGAACAGGCTTATCGAATTACAGAAAGAAGCGAGTTACTGAATTAAATCCATAAGATTGCTTTAGTTAGGTTGTTATAGCTAAGTTTTAGTGGTTTGGTAAGTAGTTAAGAATTTTCTTATATTTAATTTAGTTTAAAACTGTATGAAACTTAGTTTTGTGATTTTCAGAACACTTTCATTATATACGAATCTGGTTAACTGCAATGAATCAATATTTTTTTATAGGCTTACTAATTTTTATGATCATCATCATTATATGGATCTACCAGTCTATAGAAGTGATTAAAAAAAAGCGAGCTGCCGGTCACAAGAACTATAGAAATAAAAGTTATTATAAATACTTTCTCAAGTATGTAATGAAGGACATTCCAGATTAAAGCTTAAAGTTCTTAATATACCCTTTAACGGGTATGTTGATATTCAAATCATACTCATATATTTGATTACTAACCGTTTTATTATGAAAAAGACTTGGGGAATTATCATTGTCGTATTGTTAATCATTATTGTGACTGCAGGTCGATTGTATAAAAAATACGATCGTGACCAGCGATTGCAAGAAGAGAATGCGGTATCGCAAGAACAAGCGCAACAATTAATTCAAAATCAACGCCAGGCAGAAATCGATGCCCAACTCGCAGAACAAACCCGATTAAGAGACTCTGCTTACCAAGTTGAAAAAGCCGCAAGAGAACAACAAATGGCAGATCTTAAAGCTTTAAGAGAACAACTAGAAGCAGAAACAACAGCAGAATAACATCGATAAAAGGCAAAAAAGATAATTGGGTTAATGGCTTGTTTTTTAAGTGTTTATTGATTAATTTTATAAATATAAAATCGAAAACGTTTTCGATATTTACATCACTTTTGTAGATCAAATAATTGTATTATAATTGTCCCGAGATGTTTAGAATATCTCTATAAAATAGATTTGAAAGTTAAACACCAAATCATTTTTATTAATAATAATCTCTCCCCTAAAAATTTAATAATTATGAGTAAAATCAAATATTATGAAATTTTTAATTTTTGTGGCAATTCTGTCATGCACGCCTTTTTTAGCTTATGGTCAAGTAGGTATTAATACCCAATTACCGCAAGCCTTACTAGATATTGAAGTGTCTGATCCAGCTGCGCCAGATAGTACAGATGGTATATTAATACCACGTGTTAGTGCTTTTCCTGCGGTTGCTCCAGACGTGAGTCAAGATGGAATGTTAGTATATCTTACTACAACCACAGGTAATAGTACACCAGGTTTTTACTATTGGAATGGAACCATTACCCAATGGTGTAAGTTAATGACTGAGAATGCTATGATGATGTGCTCGATATCTGGTGTAGGTTAAGGTATTTCTGGTACGGTTTTCAATTTTGACAACTTGAGATTCTCCAGTATTCAAGGAGCAAGTTTTGTAGGTAATGAATTAATGTTGCCGCCTGGAGTTTATGAAATAGAATCAGACTTAAGGCTCAATCCTAATGTAGCTATAGAATGGAACATGCGTGTGGGCGGCACTATATATGCAGGCTCCATTCCAGGATCGTCAGTATCTGCTGTAGCTCTACTTCATACCAGTACTGCTCCACAACGAGCTATAGTCACTATTACTAGCAGTTCTGGTGGGATAGATTTTATCATTACTAATGGTGTAGGCGCAAATCTTGTGTCAGACTGTAGCTATCTAAAGATTACAAAGTTGCAGTAGTAGGCAGTCCTTAGATCATAGCAATCATTTGTGGACGTATTGTTAAGGCCAGCAATTATAGGATAATATACCGGTTACCTATATCATACAAAGATTTAGATGTCAAATATTGGTGATACTATTTACTCACAAACAAGCAAGTACAAATATTTTAATAAGCTTGCCATTTTTAAATAATTGATTTTCATTTAAATAAGTGGCTCTAGAGTATGGAGCTACTCATTTATTTTTTCCTTTTCTCTTTAATTCTCTTATCTTCACATTCCCCTAAAACACAAAATTTCCTACATCATTGGATCAGTGCGTTTTAGGGTTTTTTGATTTAAATTACGCTTTCGCGAAAGCGGAATTACAACACACAAACAGTATCCTAAATGTCAGAAGAAGAAAAACAACAAATACTCAAACAAACACTCTGGAATATTGCAAACGACCTGCGTGGTAATATGGATGTCGCTATTTTAAGTTTATAAAGTTGTTGTAGTAGCAGTTATTGGAACTTCATATATACAGGCAAATGATCAGATAGCATTCTCATATCATATAATTGATCGCAAGACTGCACAAAATCAATACTTCCACAATCGATTAATTTAGTTTTTATCGAGTCATAAATAATATTATCTACGGCATGATTCAGATATGTATGGTTGTCACATGATTGCTTTAAGGTTGTTTTATCACCGTTGAGACAAGCTTTAAAATTATTTTCTTTGAATGTATTAAATACACGATGACTAATTGGTAAATTAAAATCTCCAGCGAGAATAATATTCTCATCTTTATGGTTAAGCATATAATCACTTAGGCAATTTATTTCAATCTCAGGTTGCTCACTATACTTTCTAGAATGGTAGTTAAGAACAGTAAAGATCTTCCCGTTTGCTTCAAATCTCATTCTATAAGGTTCTCGATACACACAAGAATCTAATTCTGTTACTAAGACTCCTTTTTCAACAACTTTTAACTTACTCGTTTTCCATAAAAAGGCATATTTTTCTGTTTTATATTTAGGACTTTTAGTCGCATAGCTTATAGAGTAATCCCATTTACTTCCTTTTCTATTAAGCTCATCGGCCAGTCTTGCAACCGCTTGTGAACCACCATATCCTGCTACCACTTCTTGAATGGCGATGATGTCATAATCCCTCAAAATTTCGGCAATATTTTCGATTTCGTCAGCAGACTTTGTCTTACCGAAGTCTCTAATGTTCCACGTTACTAATGATGTTTCTTGTGCATGAGTTGACAATGGTATGCTTAGAGTTAAGATGACTATGAATAGTAAATGTTTTATGCTCATAAAAAGTGATATAATATGGGATGATTTTTTATCCATTTCGCTTTCGCGAAAGCCTTGAAACTTCCTTATTGATCTAATTATTATTCTAGAATATTAATTGTTTAACAAATGTATTTATAACCAATTGGTATAGACTTACGGGAAACCGTAAAGTTTTTTTAAAGAAGTGATATACGTTTGTTACTCTAACTGAAAAATATCTAACCTTATGATAACCAATGAACTCAAAGGACATTTTTTGCGTCTTTATCAAATCGCATTTGCAGATGATAGTTTTGATAAACTAGAACTTGAAATGCTTTATCAATTTGCAAATGATAGAGGTCTTACTAAAGAACAACTTGATGGAATATTACTCAATCCATCAACAGATATTTCCATACCAGACTCCATAGAAACACGTGTAGAATATTTGTATGATTTAGCTATAATGATTTGGGCAGATGATAAGGTTGATGAAGATGAATATATAGCTCTTAAAAAATACTGTAAGAAATTTGGATTTTTAGATGAAAATATTGAAGCCTTGGCAGACTATTTATTAGAGTCAGCAAATAATGGTGTTAGTAAGGAAGAGATCATTAATAGTATAAATTCTTAGTGTCATGAGTGCGATAAAAAATTTATTCAAAGTAAAGAATGAGATTAAAACTCCGGAAGAAAATGAGGTAGATACTAAAGAGGCTAGAGAGCAAGTAAGGATGACCTATTATCAATCAGGTTATGGAGCCTCTAAAAAAGCAGAAGGTAATCCACCAACTTTAGAAATTGCCCTTCATAATTTATATAACAGTTTTGAAGATTTATGTAGAAAGCAAATCAATGAACAACAAATATTAAAGCAACCATATAAACAAACTCAAGAGCAAGAGAGAACTCAATTACGGAAACTAGATACCGCTTTATCCATATATGAAGGACAAGTAAAATCTAAAACTGAAGATATCGATCGTCATAAGTCTGAAATTATCGAGGTTAAACAGAATCCCGATAAATTTGGTATTGATGTAGATAAAAGGCCTAAGGCGCAGTTCTATATCGGTTTAGCTCTATTAGTTCCTATCACAATTTACTTGTTTGTGTTTTACATATCTGCATCTTATTCTTCCTTTTTTAAAGATTTTGAAGACGGAAGTTTAACAGCTGCAATTTTTGATGCAGAGGCCTTTAGTAAAGCTCTAAATGATGGAGTTTTAGAAGCTATTTTCGTTGGTACGATACCATTTGTATTTATGGGTTTAGGATATTTAGTGCATATGTTTCAAAAGGAAAAAGGATGGAAAAGTGTGATGAAATTGATAGTGCTTTTTGTTTTAACTTTTTCTTTGATGTGATCTTAGCTTATTTAATTGAGAAAAAAATATTTGATTTCAATGCATTACCTGGACAATCATTTACCGCAAATGACGCTCTTCAAAGTGTCAATTTCTGGGGAATTATATTCGCTGGTTTTGTTGTTTATGTTATTTGGGGATTAGTCTTTGACTTTGTCATGAAAGAACATGAAAATGTAGATAAAATAAGAGGTTTTATCCGTTCCAAAAAAGAGGCTATTAGAAATGATTTAGATAAAAAAGAAGAATTATTAAAAAAGATAGATACTTTAAAAAATGATATCACCGCTGTTGAAGGTAAAATAGCAGAGCTACAATCTAAAATTGACGGTTTTATTTTTCCTGTTAAGGAGTACTTACATTATCACTACCAGTATGTAGAAGGCTGGTATCAAGCCATTAATTCTGAGTTGCCATGGCCTATAAAACAATTGGATGAAAGAAGAGCCGAGTGCGAATTAGTAGCAAAAGCACATTTGACTAGACTTAATTTATCTGAAGCAGATCATCAAAAAATAGTTTATTCTTAATCTTATAGCAACTATGAAATATTTTAGCCTTATTAACAAAAACCTTCTTTTCTTATTATTTATTTTATTAACTGGTTGTAAAAATGACTCAAATATTGAGGACTTAGACTCCTTAGAGACAAATATTGTTGAAACTGTAGAAAAAACAAATACAGGTAACCAAGACATAAATGTAAGTTTTCTCTTAGACCTATCAGATAGAATAAATCCTAAAAAATATCCTAATCCGACAATGGATTTTTATGAGCGTGATGCCGCATACATTCGATCTGTATCCACAGCTTTTTATTCACACTTAAGAGGAAAAAAAGTGCGATTAATGAATGATAAAATTCAAGTCTTTTTTGATCCTGAGCCTTTAAACCAAAGAATAAATAAAATATCGAGTAATCTAAAATTTTCTTTTACTAGAAAAACAACCACAATAGAGAAAATTAGAGATGTTCGAAAGGTTTATGATTCTATGCCAGTTGAAATATATAAACTAGCAATAGCAGATGATAAATATATAGGTTCTGATACATGGAAATTCTTTAAAACTAAAGTTAAAGATTATTGTATAGAAAAAGATCACCGTAACATATTAGTCGTGTTAACTGATGGCTATATCTATCATAAGGATACCAAGTTTAAAGAAGAAAATAAAAGCACTTATTTAACACCTCAAACGATTAGAGCAGCTGGTTTGAATTCCAGTAAATGGGAAGAGAAGTTCAATGACCATGGTTATGGTTTTATCCCTGCAATAGAAGGTCTCGATAATTTAGAAGTTTTAGTTTTAGGAATTAATCCTGATAATAAAAATCCGTATGAAGAAGATGTTATTAGGAAATACTGGAGTGAATGGTTTGATGCTATGGGAATAAAGAAATATGAGATTAAAACGGCAGGTCTTCCTGCTAACATGGATAAAGTTATCAAAGACTTTATACTTAAATAAAACGCAATGAAACACATATTTACGACTATTACATTCTTGTTTTTATCAAGCATGGTATTCTCACAATCCTGTGAAGAGCAAATTGAATATTTAGAAGATAACTACTACGGCTCTACCTACAGTAGCCCTACTAGTACAGCGATATCAAAAGTTACGTTTTATCAAGCTACGATAGATTACCGTACGGTTTATTTTGCGGTAGTGTGTTTTAAAAGCAAATACTCTTACGGCTGTAGTGAGTATTTATATCAAGTAGGGTCCAATACAAAGTACAACTACTCTATGAACTATCTGGATAGCGCCGGAAAAGCTTTCTGGAGTTATATAGAACCCTATGGAGATAATTCACCTTGTGCGCCAGATTTAGATTAATGCAGTATGGGTTTTTCTATTAAAATAAACTGCCTTTTTATAGATCATTTATTATATTCACAATCCCCTAAAACATAACTTTTCCTACATCATTGGATAAGTGTGGTTTAGGGTTTTTTTATTAAATAATTCGAATTGTATGAAAACTAAACTAACCTTATTTTTTTATTCTTACTTCATACATTTTGGTGTACAGCACAAGAAGAAATAGCTGTAGAAACACTAGATCACAATATTGAGTTTGTGGAGATGATTAGCACAGTAAGTCCTGTGGCTGTTAATCCATATCTTGCAGTTTTTGGTACGGCACTGCTTTCTAAAATGGGATTTCATAATGACTATATTCATAACCATCCTTTTTATGACAATTGGTTTATCGTTATTCTATTTGGTTTTCTATTCGCATTTACAGCTATTATTGGAACTTTTGTAAAAACAAATCAAGTAACAGGTGTCATAGGGAATGCCGAAGATTTTCTAGAAACCAAAGCCTCTGTTTTAATTAACCTTATAGTGGTGCTTTTGCCCACGTTTTTAAACCAAGATCCTGTAATGGAACAGACTGTGGTGCAGGCTGGTTTTATAACACTTAGTTTAAAGGTCGCTTTATTACTTGTCATCACGACATATTTTGTAATCGTCATTTCTACTGTGCGTTATTTTATAGACTTGCTGGTATTTCTCTCTCCATTTCCATTAGTAGATAGCATTCTTAATTTGGTAAAAATTGGTTTTACTTTTGGTTTAGTCTTACTTAGTGTTTTTTATCCTTTGGCTGGTTTTGTTGTCACCATTATTATCTTTTTAATCTCTTTACTCTTATATAGACGTGCACGTCGCACCATACAGCGATTTAAATATTTGGTCCTCTATCCAGTTTATAATATGCGGAGGAATAAAGAGCAGATTTTAACAAACGGCGAGCAGCTCTCTATTTTAGTTTATAATAAAACCAAATATCATAAAATGAAAGCAGGTCGCATTGTGAGATTAGAAAAAGAAGGCGAGCGTCTATTTATATCCAGGCGCAAGTATTTTTTCTTTCCACATACGGTAGAACTAGATCTTAGTGGTGCATTTATAAAAAAAGGAATTCTATTTTCTTCTATTACAAATGCAGACCAGTCTGTGAGTTTGTTACTCAATCGCAGCTATAAGAAACACTATGCAGAGATTGCTGCACAACTGAGTATAGATTATAATGAACCTGAAAATGTAGAAGCAGTAAATACCATATCCTTTTGGAAACGTCTCAAGACATTTTTTAATAAAAAAACTTTAAAAGAATTAAAAACTGCATAAGAAATCATACGTGATTTCTGTATAAAGAATAGTAGTTTTAGAATTCTATTAATCAATAAAAATAACGCTTTCGCGAAAGCGTAAACTAACATAATCCCCTAAATGGCAAAAAAGAAACAAGTAAAAGAAAAATCAATTGAGGAATCCCTATGGCAAAGCGCTAACAAATTGCGTGGTAGTGTAGAAAGTGCCGAATATAAACACGTCGTACTAGGACTGATATTCCTCAAATTTGCAAGTGATAAATTTGAAGTGCGCCGCGCCCAATTGATTGAAGAAGGAAAAGAAAAATACCTAGAAATGGCGGCTTTCTATAACGAGAAGAATGTCTTTTTTCTAGAACCTAGTTCAAGGTGGAGCTATATCATCGATAATGCAAAGCAAGACGATATTGCCATTAAGATCGATACGGCTTTGCACCAGATTGAAAAAGCAAACCCTAGTCTTAAAGGTGCGCTGCCCGATAATTATTTTTCCAGATTGCAACTCGATAAAAGTAAACTGGGCGCATTGCTGGACACTATTAATAAAATAGACACGCAAAAGGATGAAGCGACTGATATTGTAGGACGCGTCTATGAATATTTCTTAAGCAAGTTTGCACTGGCCGAGGGAAAAGGTAAAGGAGAATTCTACACACCTAAGAGTATTGTAAATCTTATTGCAGAGATGATAGAACCCTATGAAGGGATTATCTATGATCCTGCTTGTGGCTCTGGTGGTATGTTTGTGCAATCCATTAAATTTATAGAAAACCACAACGGTAATAAGAAGAACATCTCTATTTACGGTCAGGAATATACAAATACGACCTATAAACTTGCCAAAATGAACCTCGCCATACGTGGTATCGCTGGAAATCTAGGCGCTGTAGCGGCCGACACTTTTGCACGCGACCAGCATCCAGATCTTAAAGCCGACTATATCATGGCAAATCCACCCTTTAATCAAAAGGACTGGCGTGCCGAAAATGAACTTACCGATGATCCCAGATGGCAAGGCTATGAAACGCCACCTAAGTCTAATGCCAACTATGCGTGGATTCTCAACATGGTCGCAAAACTATCTGATCAAGGCGTTGCTGGTTTTATACTCGCAAACGGTGCGTTAAGCGGTGGCGGCGAGGAATATAAAATACGTAAGAAACTCATTGAGAATAACCTAGTAGAAGCTATTGTGATTTTGCCTAGAGCAATGTTTTATACCACAGATATTAGTGTGACGCTTTGGATCATTAATAAAAATAAAAAAGCACATACGCGTAAAATAGGTGATGTAGAAAGGCAATACCGCTTTCGCGAAAACGAAGTCTTATTCATGGACCTGAGACAACGAGGCATACCGTTTGAGAAAAAGTTTATCCAGTTTAGTGACGAGAATATTACTGAAATTACTGATACGTATCACAACTGGCAACAAGTCGATGGCAATTATAAAGATGTGCCAGAATTTTGCGCCAGTGTCACTAATAAAGAGATTGAGAAAAAAGACTTCTCCCTAGTACCAAGTAAATACATTGAATTTGTCAACCGTGATGAGCAAGTGGACTACCACGATAAAATGGCAGAGCTTCAAACCACCGTTAAGTCATTGATGCAAGAAAAAGCGCAAAACGATACCGCACTGGCAGCAGTCTTTAAAAAGATGGGTTATGAAATCTAATTATAGACTTTTGGGTGACTATATAAGAAAGGTCAATAATCGGAATAATCCTATCATTTCAGAAGATTTGAGAGGATTGAGTATGAATAAAGAATTCAGGAAATCCACTTCAAATATCGTAGGGACTGATTTGTCCAAGTATAAGCTTGTTCATAAAAATCAATTTGCATGTGATTTTATGTCAGTCATACGAGTGCATAAATTACCTGTTGTATTACATACTGAAGTAGAACCGGTTATTGTTTCTCCTGCATACATAACATTTGAGGTTATCGATCAGAAACAATTATTACCAGAATATTTAATGATGTGGTTCAGAAGATCAGAATTTGATAGGTACGCAGATTTTAGATGTGATAGTGCCATAAGAGGTGGATTTAAGTGGGATGAGCTTTGCGAGGTAGAATTACCAGTTCCATCTCTAGAAAAACAACAAGAAATTGTAGATGATTATAATACAGTACAAGACCGTATACGTATTAACGGAGAGCTTAATACCGCACTAGAAGAAACTGCGCAGGCGTTGTATAAACATTGGTTTGTGGACTTCGAGTTTCCTATTTCCCTTTGTCACACTGAGCCTGTCGAAGTGCGACTCGAAGACGATGTTAATGTCGAAAATATAGACCACTCAAAAGGCTACAAATCCAGCGGTGGCGCTATGGTTTATAATGAGGAATTGGATCAGGAGATTCCTGTGGGATGGGAAGTGGTAAGTTTTTTAGATGAACTAAATATAAACGGTGGTGGAACTCCTAAAACAACAAATCCTAATTTTTGGGACGGTGCAATACCGTTTTTCACACCTAAAGATGTTAGCAAATCTTTCTTTACCGTAAATGTAGAAAAATATTTGACTCAAGAAGGATTAGATAACTGTAGCAGCAAATTATATAAGAAAAATACCATTTTCATAACAGCGAGAGGAACAGTTGGAGCTATTTCAATGTCTGGAAGAGACATGGCCATGAATCAAAGCTGTTATGCTTTTATTGACAAGGATAATTTACAATTTTATGGTCATCAATTAGCAAAATTTGCAATTGATAATTTGAAAAGACAAGCCGTAGGTGCGGTTTTTAGTGCTTTGGTTACAAAAGATTTTGAAAGTACAATGATTTTAAAACCATCACTAACTGTAAAACTGAAGTTTAATGACTTATTGGAACCTATTTATTCAAATATTTTAAATGCGCAAATAGAGAATATTAAACATCGTGAATTAAGTGATTTACTCCTTTCAAAAATGGCAACGGTATTAGATCACAAAGAGTTGTGAATTAGATAAGAATGTGAAATGAATACGGAAATTAAGAATAAAGAGATTAGTAGAAAGCAGCAGTTTAAAAACTGGTTGAATAAAAAGCTTATTCTGTTTTCTACGAGATTTCTACTTGAAAAACAAGAACCAATTCTTAACAACGAAAAAGAAAGATCTTTTAATTCTTTATCTCCTGTTTCTGATGTCATACAGCATAAACAATATTGTGATGCTTTGAATTGGGCTTTGCAAAATCGTAAGAAAGAAGATATTAAAAATATAGCGTTAACAGGTACTTATGGATCTGGAAAGAGTAGTATTCTAAAAACGCTTCAGGAAACCAATGAAGATAATTCATTACACTTTTTGAATATCTCGTTAGCTAGTTTCAAGGATGAACCTTATTTGAATGAAGAAGGTGAACAGATAAAACTACTTGATAATGCTAAAATAGCTGCAAGAAAAGATCAATTAAGACTCATTGAACTCAGTATTCTTCAGCAAATATTTTATCATGAGGAACAAAAAAATATTCCAGATTCGAGATTTAAAAAAGTAAGATCTTTTACTAATCAAAATTTAAAAAAGGCTTCGTTTTTGGTTCTATTGTTTATAGGTTGTGTAGTTTACCTTTTATATCTTCCAAAAATTCAGGATAGTATTGGTATCGATTATTTAAAATCTTACCGTTGGGTAAATATTATTTTCAAGGTGCTTTCCTTGCTAACAATAATATTTCTTTCTTATTATTTGGTTAAAAGGCTTATTCAATTCTTTCAGAAATTTACTGTCAATAAACTAAATTTCAATAGTCTTGAAATTGAAGTTTCTGAAAAAGTAGATAAGTCTATTTTGAATCATCACATTGATGAGATTCTTTACTTCTTTGAAGCCAGTGATTACAATGTTGTTATCGTCGAAGATCTAGATCGCTTTAAGCAGACTGAGATATTTACTAAACTTAGAGAGGTTAACTTATTAATCAATAATTCTAAACCTATCAATAAACACGTAGTTTTTATTTACGCTGTTCGAGACGAGATGTTTCAAGGTTCAGAAAGGACTAAGTTTTTTGATTTTATAGTTCCAGTTATACCAGTTATTAATTATTCTAACTCTAAGGAGAAGCTTTTAAGTTCTCTCAAGGCTCATAATTATGAGGTGCATTTACCTTTGATTAATGAGATAGCATTCTTTATAGATGATATGCGCTTGCTATATAATATTGCGAATGAATTTGCTATTTACAAGCAAAAACTTCAGTCGAGCAAACATAATCAACAGAAACTTTTGGCATTAATTGTCTATAAGAATTTACATCCTTCAGACTTTGTGGATTTATTAAATCAAGAAGGAGTGCTTTATCAAATACTTCATATATCAAAGGCGGTTTTGTTAGTTCCAAAGACTGAAGCCTTAGAATTAAAGGTCTCTTCTCTAGAGAAAGAGATAGACAAGTTGAAACAAATTCGAATTACTGACGAAATTGAATTACGTAAAAAATACGTTTTAGAAATTTTAATTTCATCTCCCGATAATAAAAGTGCAAATTATATTAGAATGAACAATCAGAATTATAGGCCAAAAGTTCTGATTGAGGATTCTGAAATGTTTGAATTGTTAACTAAACAAAATTATCAGGGCTATGACAATAGAAATGGTCAATTCTCTTTCAATTTAAGATTCTCTGATCTTGAACAAAAAATACATCCTGGTTATACATATAGAGGCTATATGTCACAAATAAATAAAATAAATATAGGAAAGATTTCTAATTTGAAAAATGAAATTGACACTCTGAAAGAACAATTAAACAAAGTTCATAGATTGCCTATCAAAGATTTAATTGTAGATAAAAAAATAGACAAAGCTAATGCCAAACAATCAAATTTGATTTATTCTTTAGTTTCATTAGGTTTTATAGCTGAAGACTACTTAGATTATATCAGTTATTTCTATGAAGGTGATTTGTCACGAGCTGATTTTGCTTTTATCATGGATAATAGAAATAATAAACGAAATGATTTTGATTTTGTACTTGATAATGTCCAAAGTGTTTTCAATAAAATGTCTGTCATTCATTTTGAAAGAAGTAGTTGTTTAAATTTTCAATTGATAGATTACGTAGTAGGTAATTTGTTATTAGATGAGAAATCATATAAAATTTTAGCACAATTCAACAATGAGGAAGCCATCTACAGAAGTTTTGTTTTTGACTTTATAGATAGAAATATAAAGGTCACTCAATTCATATCTCGTGTGTTTAGTGATTCCAAAAAATTGTGGAAAAACATTTTGATTCACGAACCTATAGAAAGTGTTAGATTAATAAAATTGGTTGAAATTATGGTTTCTTCTTTATCCGTAGATTCGATTAATGAATTAGAAGATAATGATTCATTAATTGATTTCATTAATAAAAATCCACTTGTCCTTAATAAAATCGATAAAAATAGAAAAGATGATTTGTTTTTTATTCTTGATATAAAAGTTGAAAACCTATCTGAAGTACCATTCGAATCGGAACTTTTTGAAAACTTAGAGTCATTCCAGAATTATGAGATGAATATTGAAAACATTCGATCTGTATTAAAAAATCATGATGTATATGATGAAAAATTATTTTTAAACTCAAATTACACCGCAATTATTGAATCTGGAATTGATAGTTTAATTGATTACGTCGAAGTTGAAATTAGTGATTATGTACGAAAAGTTTTTTGCCAAATAAAAGAAAACAATCAAGAGTCTACTGATTCACTAATGAAACTTTTGAATAATGTTTCACTTGACGTAAATTGGAAAGAAAACGTCCTTGTTAAATCAGATAATAAAATTGTCCGAGCTCAAGACTTCGATTTTTATAATGAAATGAGAAATTTTCTTATGACAAATACCGGTCTCGAACCTAATTGGAATAATGTTATATATGATTACAGTTTTAACGAAAATACTATTACCGAAAAGCTTTTGGTCTTTTTAAATAATAAAAAAAACGCCATTGCTTTAAGTCAAAATTCTAATGGTTTAAATGGCAAAGAAAATTTAAACTTTAGAGAGACATTTATTTTAAATGATCATATCGATAATTTATTATATGAAATGTATTTAAATGTGTTTCCTCAAGCTTGGGATGGTTTGAATATTCAAGGACTTTCAATACCTAAAATTGAATTGTTGATTAAAAATAAAAGGTATGATTTTTCAGAACCCAATTATATAAGAATTGAGAATTATTATCCCAAATTATTACCTCTTTATTTAGGTGTTTACTTGAAAGAATTTAACAAGTATCTAATTGAAAAAAAGATCGATGAATCTATAATGGCTGACATTTTGAAGAGTTTAAGTTTAACAGCTGAGGAGAAAATATCACTAATTGAGATCTACGATAAAAATCATTCCATATCAAGCGTTAAATTACTAGAACAAGTATTAAGCGTCTTCTTAAGAGAAAATTCATTGAATTTACGTAATGAAACAAAATTTGAAATACTAGATCTAGAAAATTTGAAAAGAGAACATCGAATCAAATTGATTACTTCTATAAATAAAAATTTGTTAGATTCTGAGTATTTAAGAAAAGAACTTATAAAAATGGGTGGTGATTATGAGAAGTTAACAGAATATGGTCCAATGCCAAGTTTTACAAATACGTTATCTAATCAGTTGTTTTTTGATTTGCTTTTAGAAAACGATATGGTATCTAAGGTTATACCAAAAGGAAATAAAATTAAAGTAACCACATTTAAGTAAACGATACAAATAATGGCAAAATACTCCGTACATCAACAACCTGTAGATACCTTACTAAGCTGGATCAAGTCTGGTGAGATTGCTATACCAGAGATTCAACGTCCCTTTGTCTGGAAACCTAAAAAGGTACGTGATCTTATAGATTCTTTATACCAAGGTTATCCAGTAGGTTATATCATCACCTGGCGCAATCCAGATGTGAAATTGAAAAACGGCGAGCTTTCTGCTGGTAAAAAAGTATTAATTGATGGACAGCAGCGCATTACCGCATTAACCGCGGCGATAGTAGGGCAACGTGTCTTAAATAAAAACTATAAGGAAATATCTATACGCATTGCTTTTAATCCGTTGTCAGAGCGTTTTGAGGTATTGAATAAGGCTTATGAAAAAAGTCCTGAATGGATTAATAATATCAATCCCATCGTTAATGATGAGATTTCTATCACAAAGGCGATTAGAAAATACTTAGAGTTAAATCCTGAGGCAAATGAAGATCTCGTAGAAGATCGTATAGAGAATTTAAAACGTATTAAAAATAAACAAGTTGGTATTATAGAATTAGACAGCACGCTAGACATTGATACCGTTACAGAAATTTTTATACGCATCAATCAAAAAGGTGTGGTACTAAGCAATGCAGACTTTGTAATGTCTAAAATAGCATCAGATGGACATTATGGCGGTAATAAGTTGCGTAAGCTAGTAGATTATTTCTGTCGTTTGATAGTAGATAAAGACTTTCATAAACACATACTTGATAACGACAAAGATTTTGTAAGTACAGATTACTACAAAGCCTTATCATGGATGGCACAAGGTCATGATGATTTGTATGTGCCTAATTATATGGACGTATTGCGTGTGGCATTTACCAATAGATTCAGTCGTGGTAAGTTCAGTGATTTGGTAGCGCTACTTTCAGGAAGGAATTTTGAACTACGTACCTATGAAAGCGAAATCGCAGAGCACAGCTATAAAAAACTAAGCGATGGTCTATTAGATGTAGTTAATAAAAACTATTACCAGCGCTTTTTAATGATAGTGAAGTCGGCTGGATTTATAAGTAACAAACTCATTGCCTCTAAAAATGCCTTGAACTTTTCTTATGCCTTGTATTTAAAACTGCGTAATGAAGGAATGGGAGAAAATGAAACTCAGTTTTATGTAAAGAAATGGTTAGTGATGTCCTTACTCATAGGAAGATATTCTGGCTCTTCAGAATCTACCATAGATGAAGATATCAAGCAAATAAACGAGAAAGGAATTCAAGAATACCTCACTCAAATGGAACGTACACATTTAGGAGATGGTTTCTGGGATTTTGGAATCATCTCAGATTTAGAGAGTACCAGTGTCAATAATAACGCTTATAACGTGTATCTCGCAGCACAGTGTAATGCACAAAGTGTTGCTTTTCTTTCTAAAAGTATGAAGATTAGTAGTTTGATAGAACAACGTGGAGACTTACATCACATTTTCCCTAAGAAATATTTATCTGATAATGGATTCATATTACGTCAGTACAATCAAGTAGCTAACTATGTCTACACAGAACAAGCCACTAATATCAAAGTAGGTAAGATGCCACCTAATGTGTATCTGGATCTTGTCAAAAAAGAAATTGATAACCAGGAGATTAAGATCTCAACTATAGATAGCTATGAAATCCTTAAAGAAAATCTGGTAGCAAATGATATTCCGCAAGAATTGATGAATTATACACATGAGAATTTCAAAGATTTCCTTGTAGAACGTAGGAGGATGATGGCTTTTAAGATACGTAGGTATTATGAGAGTTTATAGTCAAAAAATATAAAGCATTGAAAAATCTCCAAGAACTCCAAAATTTCCTCGATCAACACGAGATCCCAAAATCTAAAAAGCGTCCCAAGACTTTTTTAGGAATAGCAAAGCAGCCGCATTATGAAAATGTGTTGAGTAATATGTATGCTTTTTTCTTTAGAGTAAAAGAAATACATGGGTATCGAGATCTATTCATAAAAAGTCTTCTAGAACTTATCAAAGAATCTCTAATTGGAGACGAGAAAGAGTCAGTACAAAATATTGAAAACTTCAAGGTTACTACAGAGTATCTTACAGCAGGTGGTGGACGCATCGATATGTTATTACAAAGCGATTATCACGCGATTATTATTGAAAATAAGGTGCATCATCATATCAAAGAAAATGACCTTGATGATTACTGGGATAGTGTTATTATAGATGGATCTAGTAAATGTAAAATAGGCGTTGTGCTTTCCTTGTTGCCAGTTCCAACTAGTGAGTATAACCATAATAAAATGGCAAGTCATTATATTAATATTACTCATTTACAACTGGTGACGCGCATACAGAGATATATCGGGATTTATACGCTTGATGCGCAACCTAAATATCATATCTTCCTAATTGACTTTATTCAAAATATCATTAACATGAGTACACCTATGGCGACATTTAAAGAAGTAGATTTTTATTTTAAAAATCAAGAGCATATCAACGACCTTATCTCTTTTAAATATAGAATGCGACAACACATCATTGCCGAGGTTGAAAAAGCAAACACCATGTTGGGTGACTTTGAATTTTATGCGCCACGAGCAAATTCTACAAACGATAAGAGAGCGCGATATTTTGTTTCTCCTAGAAATAAAGATTTAATGTTTGTAGTAGTGTTTGCAAACTTGCTAGATGAAAAAAAAGATAAATCTATGCACATTGCCGTAGAACTTGTTGGTAGTGCTTTAAAAGATAGAGAGCAGTATAGAAACATTGCATTTTCTAAAGAAGAGAATGAGTTAGCTTATTGCGACAATTTTAGAACTACCAACTATAGTTGGGCACATTTTGCCGTAAAACATTACCATCCTACTAAAGAGCAACTTACCAACCTAGCGCAGTACATTTCGGAACGTATAAAAGAAGATCATTTATTATCTATATTTCATAAGCTAGATAATTATTTAACTTCTAAAAAGTAGTTGATAGTTAAGCTTTCGCGAAAGCGAAACTAAAATAAGAGTATGCAAAAATTTACAGAAGCACAGCTAGAAGATACATTTACAGAGTTACTTGTTCAGGAAGGTTATCCTCATTACTATGGTGATAGCCTGAATAGATCTCAAGAGGATGTGTTGATAGAAGATGATTTAAAAACTATCTAGCGCGTAAATATGCAGACAAAGGAATAACAGAAGCAGAAATTAAAGTCATTATACAAGACTTAAAGAAATTACCAGCATCTGATCTTTATGAAACAAATAAAAAAATCATGCAGCGATTGCGTGATGGTTTTATACTAGAACGTGAAGATTATAAACACAAAGATTTTCATGCTTATCTAATAGATTATTCTGGTCTCGAAGAACAGGTAAACAGTGCAAGCGTAGATCATGTTGTTGCAGAGCCAGAACCTGATACAAGCTATACCAACAAAGACAAAAACATCTATCGTTTTGTTACTCAAATGAAAATAGTAGAGAACCATCCAGAAGGTCGCATACCTGATGGGATTCTTTATGTGAATGGATTACCGCTTGTGGTTTTTGAATTTAAGACAGCGATAAAAGAAGATTGCACCACTCATGATGCTTATAAACAAATCACGACGAGATATGGTCGCGATATTCCTTCTCTTTTTAAATACAACGCTTTTTGTGTGATAAGTGATGGAGTAAATAATAAAGCAGGTTCTTTTTATGCTTCTTATGATTTTTATTATTCCTGGCGTCGTGTATCTGGTCTCGCTGCAGATGTGGATGGAATAGATAGCATGTTTACTCTAGTACAAGGAATGTTGCATAAGAATAGACTGCGCGATATAGTGCGCAATTTTATCTACATGCCAGACAGTAGTAAGAATGATATGAAGATAGTATGTCGCTATCCACAATATTATGCTGCAAGAGCTTTGTATAATCAGGTTAAAGTAGCACAACGACCAGATGGTAATGGCAAAGGAGGAACTTACTTTGGTGCCACAGGATGCGGTAAGAGTTTTACCATGCTGTATCTAGCCAGATTATTAATGAAGAGTGTTTACTTTAATAATCCTACAATCATTCTTATCACAGATCGCACAGATCTAGATGACCAATTATCAGAAAGTTTTACGAATGCAAAAGTATTTTTAGGAGACGAGAATATCATAAGTGTAACAAGCCGTAAAGATTTAAGAAAGCGACTACAAGGCATAGAAAGTGGTGGTGTTTATTTAACGACCATTCATAAGTTTACAGAAGATACAAAAGTGCTTACTGATAGAAATAATGTGATTTGTATCAGTGATGAGGCACATAGAAGCCAGACCAATCTAGATCAAAAAGTAAAAGTCACAGAAAAAGGTGTGAAGAAAAGCTTTGGCTTTGCGTATTATTTACATCAGTCCTTACCACAAGCAACTTATGTAGGTTTTACAGGAACACCTATTGATGCAACACTAGATGTTTTTGGTAAAGTAGTAGATATTTATACCATGACAGAATCTGTACGAGATGAAATCACGGTACGATTAGTATATGAAGGTAGAGCTGCATTAGTAAATCTCAAGAATAGCAAGCTTAAAGAAATAGAGCAATATTATAATGAGGTAGAAGAAGCTGGAGCAAACAGCTATCAAGTGGAGCGCAGTAAGGAGCAAAGTGCTAGCATGAATGCTATTCTAGGCGATCCAGACCGTTTAAAGGCTATTGCTGAGGATTTTGTAAAGCATTATGAAACTAGAGTGAATGAAGGTGCTACGGTAAAAGGTAAAGCGATGTTTGTGAGTAGTAGTCGTGAAATAGCGTACGAACTTTATAAACAGTTGATTTTACTACGCCCAGAATGGGCAGAAGTAAAAGTTGCTGAAGAAGGAGTAGAACTTTCTGAAAAAGAAATGAAGGTAATCAAACCTATGCAACGTGTGAAGCTAATCATGACCAGAAATAAGGACGACGATAAGAAGCTTTATAATATGCTAGGCACAAAGGACTATCGTAAAGAACTGGACAGGCAATTTAAAAATGGTAAGTCTAATTTTAAAATAGCCATTGTTGTAGATATGTGGTTAACAGGTTTTGATGTGCCATTTTTAGATACTATTTATATAGACAAGCCATTACAAGAACACAATTTAATACAGACCATTTCTCGAGTTAACAGAAAATTTGCTGGCAAGAAAAAGGGATTAATCGTCGATTATATAGGTATTAAAAAGCGCATGAATATCGCCTTAAAAAAATATGGTGAAGGCGAAGAGGAGAATATGGAAGAGGTAGAGAAGTCAGTAGGAGTGATGCGTGATATGCTGGACTTACTAAATCGCATGTTTCATAAATTTGATAGTACGCCATATTTTACGGGAATCGCAATGCAGCAGTTGCTCAATCTAAAGAAGGCGTCTGAATTTGTTATGCAGGCAGAACAACAAGAAAAGCGCTTTATGGACATGGTAAAACGTTTAAAAGCGTCTTATGACATCTGTTCTGGAAGTGAAAAAATCAAACAGGTAGAAAGAGATCAAGTGCATTATTATCTAGCTATAAGAAGTATAGTTTTTAAAATTACTAAAGGAGATGCTCCTGATACCGCACAAATGAATGCAAAGGTGCGTGACATGATTAAAGAAGCGTTAGAAAGCGATGGAGTTACCGAGATTTTTAAAATAGGAGAAGAAGATACCGTAGAATATGATCTTTTTGATGAAGATTATATGGCCAAGATTGATAAAATAAAACTGCCTAATACCAAGATCAAATTATTACAGCAGCTTCTTAAAAAGGCCATAGGTGAGTTGAAGAAAAATAACAAAGTAGCTGGTGTAGATTTCAGTAAAAAGATGGAAGCTCTAGTGAAAAGATACAATGAGCGTGAAGCTGACAAATGGGAAGCAGAAACCTATAAAGAGTTTAGTCAAGAGGTAACCGATTTGATTTGGAAAGTAAAAGAAGAATTTGATTCTGGCGATGACCTGGGAATCAGTTTTCAAGAAAAAGCTTTCTATGATATTCTTAAATCGCTTTGCTCAAAGTACGATTTCAGTTATCCAGAAGATCAACTTATTCAACTAGCTAAAAAAGTAAAAAATCTTGTAGATAAAGAAACCAACTTTCCGGACTGGAAAAATAATACAGCCATACAAGCTTCACTTTTTGCAGGAATTATAATCCTCTTAGATGAGAACGGATATCCGCCAATAGAACGTAATGAAGTTTACAAAGAGATCTTAGAACAAGCAGAGAATTTTAAAAGGAATAGGGAATAAGATAAAGTTATAATAGCGCCTATTGATAAGAAACATGCGCTATTATATAATTTTAGAGTATAATTTAAGTTATTAAAGTCGAGACAAAATCTCGTTCTTTTTGCTGTCAAACTCGTCTTGACTTATAAGAGAATTATCAAATAATGTTTTCAGTTTTTGAAGGCTAGCCATAGGATCATCAACTATTGCTGTTGATGTTTGAGGTTTTGTCTGATCATTAGTGTTTACAGTAATGCTGCCACCAGCGTTAGCACGTGCATTTTCTAATTCACGCTGTCTTCTATATTCAGACATTTCTTCTTCACGCTCTTGTGCAAATCTGTAAAGCATTCTTGCCTGACTCTTTGGTAAATAGTTTAAACTGACCACTTGATTTCTTACTGTTTTCATAAAAAAAGTAGCTCCCATAATACCTTCTTTCATGTGACAATCACATACATCTTTCCATTGAAAGTCTTGAAAATCCATTGAGAATCCAAAGGTTTTAGGATGACAAAATATAATACGTTTGTTAGTTAATGAGATACAATCGGGAGACAAGTTTAATGCAGGTTTTTTTTGAACTGCTATATATTCTATTACTTCATTTGTAGTGAGCAAATCACTAACTTTTTCTAGAATTTTTTGTACTGCTGCTGGATCTTGCTGTTCGTTAAGATATTTCTTTAAATGTTCCATTTTTGCTTTGATTTATAATCAAATCTATTAAGTCTTTATAGAAAATGTTTACGGTAAACCTCATTCATACAAAAAGCGCATACCTATCAAGTATGCGCTCTTATCCCCTAAAAATGAGCAATTCACCCATTTGATGGTAAAAGTAAATAGGTAAGTTGCTTTTAGTTTACGGTTTCCCGTAAAGGCTAAAAAAAATTAAATAAGTCCCAAATCTTTTACGATACTGATAAGATGTGTGGCATTATTTGCTCTAAATTGTAAGAGAAGTTTTGCTTGTTTTTTTTCAATAGAGCTCAGGCTGCTAGGTGTGATGCCTTGATCTTTAAATTGTTTACTAATGGCTTCTTTAGATTGTCCTGAGGCTAGTAATGATAATAACTCTATATCATAATCATTGATCTCTAGATTGTTTCTAGGATTTAAAGCTTGTTCTACAGGCGCAGAGAGAAACATTTGATCTTGATCAACCGCTTGTATAGCACTTGATAAATCTTTTAAGCCATCTCTACCTTTACAAACAAAGGCATTGACTCGCAAGCTATTGATTAAATACCTTACTTTTTGCAATCGATCTTCTACTGAATATACGATCATCTTTAAATCTGGATACTCATTGCGCAATTGTGCCGCAAGTTCTTCTCCTGAGGTATATTTTTGCTGGCGATGATCTGTTTTAAAGTTTAAATCTGTGATGAATAAATCATAAGGTTCTTTATTAAGAATCGCGCTTTTAATTTCTAGATAAGCGTCATCGCAATATTGCACTTGTTTCACCTTTGCAATACCTAATTGATCTAATATAGCAAGCACACCTTGATTAATGCTGCTATAATCGTCTGAAATTAATACCTTTTTAAACATCTTTTAAATCATAATTACGGCTTTGAAGCCTTTTCCTAATTCTGATTCAAATGTAATTGATCCGTTTATGGAATGGATACGGTTTTCCGTATTTTGAAGGCCGTTTCCTTTTATTATGGCCGTTCCTTTACCGTTATCTTTATAGTTTATAATTAATGATTTTCCAGATTTTTCAAAACTTAAAATAACAATGCTGGCATGGCTATGTTTTTTCATATTCGTTAATAGCTCTTGTAACACTCTATAAATCGTTGTTTTTTGGACATCTTTTAATTGTTCCCAGTTGATTGAAGGAAGCCCTTTTGTTATAACGTTAACCTGATCATCTTTATAACTTAAAAATAGATCCTGTAAAAGATCTACATATGGCGTTGTAAGGTTGATAGTGCTATTTTGTCTAGAGATGTCTCTGGTTCTATTGTATATATTTTCTAGATCGTCTAAGAGTTCCTTGTTATCATGTGCACTAGTTTGTAATTGGGTCATGACATGGTAAACATCATTTGCAACTTCGTCATGTATTTTTCTAGAAATACGAGTTTCTGTATTATAAATTTCTTGTAGTTTTTCTTTTCGGTGTTTGTATTTTAAAACGAAATATATAGATAGAGATGCTAATGCAATAAAAAGGATGAGATAAAGAAGTCGTTCATTAAATAGTTGACTTTTCTGCAAGTCTTTTTCTTTTTTATCATACTGGTACACATAGTAATTAAAATTATTACGTTGCTCTTCTTCAATTTTAGTTAGGCTGTCGTTGATTTTTAAATATTCACTAGCATATTTAGGTTCGCCAGTGACTATCTTTAATTTAAGGGCACTTTGTAACAGTTCTGCGATATTGTTTTTGCGAGCTAGTTGTATAAAATCATCACTATATTTTTTTGTAGAAATGGTATCCTTAAGTTGAAAAAAATGCTTTGCTAGATGTTCATAGCTAGAGCCTAATTCATAAGTGTACGGATTAGAAAGTCTTAACTCTAGCGCTTTTAGTAAGCCTTGTCTTGCGCCTGGTAAATCTAGTTTTGATTTTATAAAGCTTAGATTACTCAAGGTTCTTGCAATTTCTCTGGTGTGATTTGCTTCTACTGCTTTTGTATAAGCTTGATCATAATATTTATATGCTATGTCAAGTTCTTCAAGATGCTCATATACATAACCTATATTATTTAAGAGAACAGCCTGATTTTTCAATGTTGTCGCGCTGGTTAATGCTTCTTGATAAAGCTTTAGTGCTTGTGTATAGTCCTCTCTTTCTCTATAAATAATACCTAATTCGTTAATAACTCTTAAATAGCTTATGTCAGTCCATTCTGTTTTGGGTTGAATGCGTTCTAAAATTTTTAAACTTTCTAGATTTAATAATTCATTTTCTGAAGAATAGCCTAGCTTCTTTTGAATTTCAGCTAGATATTGCGTGGCATAGAGCTCATTTGCGAGTTTTTTAGGGCTCGTCGCATTCTTTGCTTTTTCTTTTGTAAAAAAGGTATAGGCTTTAGCAAGATCCTCTGGTTTAGTAGGGTTGTCTACAATACCAGAATAGTATGTTAAACTGTCTGTAACCTGTGCGTTAGATAAGTATGCGGTTAGTATGGTAATACAAAAAAAGAGGAATGAAGTTATGGTCGATTTCATTCCTCTAATGTAATAAGTAAATAGAAAATAGAGTATTAATCTCCGGTAATATCTTCTGGCGGCGGTGGCGGTGGTGGCGGTAATTCTATAGTGCCTTCATTACCACAACAAGCTTTAATATCTTTAGCTTCATCTATAATACTCTCTGGTGTACATGATATAAATGTAGAAATGAGGATTCCCGTAAACACTATTAATGTTATTTTTTTCATATTTGAATGGTTTAATATTGGACAATAGTGTTGCTGTCCGAGATTGTCTCAGAAAATTTTAGTTAGCAACACTGGCTATAACTTGAAGAGCTTTCTCTTCTATGGGAAGTATGGAGGTGCAAGAGTAAATGAGATAATTACTTCCCAAATAGTTGTCTCAATTCACAATGCTACTCCATGGTAGAATTAATTTTCGCAAGCCCTATTGCGAGTAAGGCGGTAATGAATTCTGATACAAATAAAGGAGTACTGATCAAGTAAGATTGGTAATATTGTGGAATTGATTAGGAAACTTTCTGGAATTGAATTTCCGATTTTTTTCCGTTTTTAAATAATTGATTATCAGTATTATGAATAAAGAATTAATATTACGCGCTTTTGTTAAGGCTAGTCAAGAATTGTATAATAATGGTGTAACTAATCCATCACTGACTCAAATGTCCACCAAATTATCTCATTATTTAGAAGAGAATTGGAATGTTGTATTAGGAGAAAGAAGTTTAAGAATATACCGAGGAGATGCGCAGAAATTAGATGGCAAGGATGAGGATATAAGTATTAAACAAATTGAAGTTATAAATGGTCTATGTCAATATTTAGGTTACGAGAATTACAATGATTTTCAGAAAGCAATTGATTCAACAAATAATGATTTAAATGTGACTGAATTTAATAGAAATGTAATACAGTCATTACCATTTAAATATATTCTTCCGGGAATAGGGATGGTGTTAATTGTATTATTGATTTATAATTATTCTAATAAACAACGCTGGATGGTATGGCAGACTGATCATTATGTTGAAGTAGATTTTGATGCCACTAAGTATAATGTTAAACAGCTCAAATTATATCGTGAAGAAAAAATTAAATCTTTCAAAAAAGTAGAAGTTAATTGTTATACCGACTTTTTTAATGAAGATAATAGTGTACGTATATGGTATGGGAAGAATTCTAAAAAGCAATTAGAATATTTTACGAATCTAGGATTACACCCAGAAACAGGAATAACATTAAAACCAATTACTAGTTACATGATTAATAAATATGTTTGTTTTGATTAAATGAAAGAACAACACTCTTTATAAGAAAAAGTGTTGTTCTTATTGATGCGTGATTTTTAATTAATAATTATTCAGTTAAAATCACAACTGTTTCTATAATTTTATTTTCTTCATCTATATTTATTGTGGTGATGTTACCGTTTTCTAAATGATTGATAAAAGCAGTTTTCTCTGTTTTTTCCAGTGTTACCTTAACATATTTAGTATCTACTCGTTTTAGTGAGCCTGTAATTGCATCAACTCCCCAACCTATTAAACTAAATCCGTTAATTATACTTACTAGATTAAATTTACTATCCATGATAACGACACGTTCGCGATAATTATCAAGTCTAAAATCAATTCGGTCATCTGCTCTTACTTTGATTTGAACTGGTGTCGTTCCTTTTTCAAATCCATTTACAAAAACCTTTGCTCCTGATGGATCTGATTCAAAGAGAACATTTCTTTTTGATCCCGTAATAATACTTGCGCAACTTGTGGTCATTAAGAAAATTGCTGTCATTGCTACGATTGTAATTTTTTTAGTCATTTAATAAAGTGTTTAGTTATTACCTACTCCTGGTTAAAGTCGTTTTTCAGTATATTCCGACTGAGCGACAAACATAATTTTACAATGAAATATTTTCTTACGGTTTCCCGTAAACCAGATTAATTATTCTATGAAAATAATTAGAGCGCAAGCGGTTAAATTTATAATCGGTTGTATCTAATAGAGAGCATCATCAATTCTATAATCTTGGTGCTTACATTCTTATAATGTGTTATATCAGGCTTTACAGTTACCTCTACATTTTATGACTTTGAAGTGTTTTATTCTAACTTTTCAATACTAATATTGCATTTAAGAATTGAACGGCGAGGCGTCTATGAGCAAACTGGAAATCCCTATAACTGAGATTGAGAATTTTATTTACTGTCTAGAGGTAGTGCCGGATGCAAATTCTACTGAAACGACTGAGGTGCTTACCATACTAGAAGATATGGCGCTACAACAACAAATCACCAGTATTTATAAGGCCTGTGATACCATTGAAGATCTAGAAGATAGTATCAATCATTTACTGTATGATGACCATCACTTTCAAGATTATGAAATGATTTACTTGGTCTTACCTGGCGAGGCTAACAATATATTAATCAATGGTTACTACTACAGCATCGAGGAAATCGCAGAGCTTTTTGAAGGAAAAATGGATGGTAAAGTCATACATTTTGCAAACAAAAAATTACTAGACCTCACTGATGATGAATCGCAATATTTTCTAGATGTCACTGGTGCTAGAGCCATTTCTGGTTATGGAGTTTCATCCGCTCACATGACCAGTGCGTTTACGCTAGATCGTCTGTTTTTCAGTTTGTTCTATGAGAATGATGACTTAAAAGAAGTTGTGGAGCGTTTGTTTTACAAGCAGTATAAACTTTGTCAGTTGCTAGACTTTAGGTTGTATTATTAGTTTGTTGTGGAGACGCTTTCGCGAAAGCGTATCAATCCATCTAATTCAAAAACAACGTATAATTGATATCCACAATGTCAATAATTTCCATGGATTGAGGCGTGTCTAAATGAAGTAAAGAGCGCAGCAGTTGCAGCTCGTGTTTATTAAAAATCATCACGAGATTATCTTGAGCAGATGGAACTGGTATTTTTCTTTCCTTAACGACACGTTCATATCTCAATTCCCAGTATTCCGTTTCTAACTGGTCGATATATTTCTTAAACCTTTTTAATTGTTGAGGACTGAAATCCAATTGTAGGTTGTTAAAAATCAATCGATAAACCTTACAATCTGTGCAATAGGAGAGTTGACCTTGTTTATTTTTGGCAATGGTTTTTACGTTATGGCACATTGTTTAAAGATTTAGTAACAGTCGATATGGATCTGTCCTCGGGATTCATAATAGGTGAGAGCTGTGTGATTTTCTTGAATTGAAATTTTTTCTAGAACCTCAATGACATCGTCTTTCATAGCCATAGAACCACAAATCATGATGTGACAGCCGTTATGTAAACGGGCTGCGATTAGTTTGCGTTGATCCCAGATCTCGTGTTGTACATATTTTTGTTGTGGTGCACGCGAGTAGGTGAGATGCACGCTAGAAGATGGATCACCTGCTGTAAATGGAAGGTATGGTTGATATAGTTTAACACTTTCTTTAAACCGTCCACCCCAGAAAAACTGGAATTGCTGACCGTTGTCTATCAAATTAGGAATCATTCCTAGAAAAGGAGCTATACCAGTACCATTAGAGATAAAAATTATAGACTCTGGATTTAAGGGTAAATGAAAATGTGCATTTTCTTCTATATAGGCATGTACGGTGTCGTCTATTTGCAGATCACTCAAGTATGAGGAACAAATACCGTGCTCATGTTTTTTGATACTGAGTACTATATCATCTTCTATTCTTGCGATAGAATACGCTCTGGGCTTATCGGTTTTAGGAGCTTTTATATGTATAATATCTCCTGATTGACAAGTTTGATTATGATCAAGTCTTAATTTTAATAGAAAGGTTTGATCTAGATTGAGAGCGGTACGTTCTATCACTTTAAATTCTGCAAATGTGATGTCTTTCTTTTTAGACTGATAAGATTTATGATGAACTCCTATAGCGGCAGACCATTTTTCTAGCCAGGTATTAAGCTGTTTTTCTGATTGCTCATTTATCTTTTCTAAAGGAATAAGAGGTGTAAAACTTTGATGATCTTGCAGACTCGCGTCTACCTTTATGGCAAATTTGCAATAATGTTTATAATCCATGGAACCAAAACCTAAAACAGCAAATTGAATAGGATGAGGTTGATGTATGGTAGGTAATAGAGATAGAAAGTGTCTAGCATTAGTAGGTGCGTCACCATCACCATAAGTAGCGGTTAACACTAGTAAATGGGTTGCTTTTTTATAGCTGGTATATTCATTCAAACTGCTTACAAAGACGCTTTTACCTTGCTGTATTAACTCTTGTGTGATGTGGCGCGCAAAAGCATATGTTTGACCACTTTCTGAACCTACTAGAATGATAATGTCACTCACATCTTTATCACTTACTATGGTAATCTTATCAGAAAAGCGACGTCGTTTTATAAACAGCATTAATCCAGAAAATATAAAGAACAATATACTGGCACTGGCAACCAGTAAAATTAACGACCATAGTATGCTGCCTGATCCCGTATGTAGGTTAAAGCTCCACCGAGAAAGTAACAAACTAAATGGTTGTTCTATCTCACTAATAATCTCGCCGCTATACTGATGGACTAATAGATCACGTGTTTTTAAATTAAATTCATAATAATCCAGCTCATCTTCAGAAAAGGGAAAGGTAATTTGCCTGACCTCATTTAATTTCAATTCTTTGAAGAAGGCTAACTCGCTCAATCCTTGATAATGTACAGGCAGGACTGGTTCTTTATTCCAGTCCAGTTCTGCTTGATGAACTGGTATTAAATCAAATTTTTCTAATGATAAGTAAACACCTGTACTGGCAATAATGATTAGAGGAATCAAAAGCCATCGACCTAAAATAACATGATAACGCTGGTTGAAGTCTCGTTCTTTAACCTTGCTATATAATTTTAATAAACCGCCCTGACGCTGTATTAATACTAATAAACCTGTTACAGCGATAAGACATAGTAATAACGAGATGATACCAACAAAAATGCGACCTAGGCTTTTTAAAAATAGAGAACGATGCAAATTTGTGGTCCATATAAATACTGGATGTCGTTCTTTTACCTTACCTAATCGCTGTCCATTAGTAGGGTTCACATAGATTTCCTCACTTATACCATCTACCGTAATGACTGATGCTATTACTTCATCATTAGAAGTAACTTGTAATGAGAGTACTTCATCATATTCTTTTTGTAGTGCTATAATAGCCTTCGCAGTAGATACAGTTTCTAAATCGACAACTTTATACGATTGAGATCGATCTGCGATGGGCTCGCAAGCTAGTATGACACCAGTAACTGATGCGATAATTAAAAACAAAGCAGATGTACCTGCAAGAAGCAAGTGACTATATCTCCAAAAAGAAATGGTCATAGGAACTCTAATTTACTGAGGCAACAATCTAACGTAGCGTATGAAACCGCTTCCTTCTTTTTTACCTTTAAGATTCTCGCTGGTTAACTCAAATTGTAGATCTTTTACATAGTATTCTTGATCTTCTACCGCGGTTTCAAACCTGATAAAATAGCCTTGATCAATTTTATCTTTAGGAATTTGAATAAGATTTATGACACGCTCGCCACCGCTTATTGTGGCGCCAGAAATAGCGTCTATATCTGGACGTCGTTTCCCATAGAACTTCCACCATTGTGCAATCTCGCTATACCATTCACTGTCCTTACCTTGTACATATAGAGTCTCTACATATTCTTCTTCAGGATTTAATAAGGAAATGACAATATAAGCACCTTCTCCAGTATAATTTTTGAGCTGGATCATACACTTATAACTAGTTTTTTCTATGGGATTGATAAAACTAAAAAGCAAAAATGAGCCTAATATAAAGACTGGTAATATTTGAAAAATACGTTTCATTATTTTAGATAGTTTAAAGCGGTGTTGTTTAATAATTCGTTCTCTTTGGCTAGATCATAAGCAGATTCTTCAAAATCTGTTTTTATATGAATATCAGCGCCTTTTGAAATTAAGTATTTAATGATGGATTCATTTTTTGCGGTCATCGCTGCGAGATGCAAAGCAGTCAATCCATCATCATTTTTTAAGTTAAGATCTATGTCAAATTCCTCTAGTTGCTTTAATAAATTTAAGCTGCCTTGAGCTACTGCGATATGATATAAAGTATGACCATCTTCTTGAATTGTATTCATAGAGACACCTAGATGAGTTAATAATTCAAGTTTTGCGTTAAAATGATCTGTATTTCTATCGCTGTAGGACTTCAATAAATAATAAGCAAGACTATTACCCTTATGATCTGTAGGACTTAAATCAGCATGTTGATCAATTAAAAATTGAACAACAGATGGTTCATTTCTATAAACAGCCATCATTAAAGCTGTTTTCCCTTCTTTATTTTTAAGATTTACTTGATCGACATGTGTATAAAGATGTTTTACAACCTCTAAATTATTATAGCTCGTTGCATTCATAAAAGGCGTGTTGCCATCAATGTCAGCTAGATTTACATCAACATTACGTTCTATAAAATAATTGATGATATCTATATCTTTAGAATTAGAGGCAATAGCATGTAAGGGATTACGGCCTTGATCACCTGTAATATTCACAGGAATCTCGTGTGATTCTAAAAAGGTATACAGATCTAAAGCATTTTGATGTCCTCTTGAACCACGACTAGCCATAAGCATGGCATTTCCTCCATTTTTATTGATCGCTTTATGGTTGACACCTTTTTGTATCAGTAATTTTAAGAAAGAGATATTTCCTTTTTTAACGGCATAATGAAAGATGTTATTTCCGTCTTCATCGACACTATGTAAGTCAAGTCCTAGATTTAAAAAATCATTAAGCTCCTTTTCATTTTGTAAGCTCGCGGCAACTAATAATAACAAACTAGCGCCATGTTCACTTTGCTCTTTTAAAAGGTCTACATCATAATCTTTAAATAACTTATAGAGCTCGATATTTGTTACTCCAGCATTTGCGGCAAAGGCTAGCGGCGTTAAACCATGACTATCTTTTTTTGTAACTGAAGATCCTTTCTCTAATAATTCTTGAACTATAGCAACATTGTTTGCATATGATGCCCAGTGTAGATAATTGCGACCATCGTGTGTTTTTTTATTAGGTGAATTCCCTTCCATATTCAGCAGGTATTCAATGATGTCATTTTGTGCACCTCTGATTATTGCATACACAGTAGCGTCAAAAGCATTCTTGTTCAACGCAACAGGACTGTTACCTTCTTTAATCAATTGCTTTACCTCTTCAAGACTTGGGTTGGTATTCCAGAAGTCGCTAGAGTGAAATATATTCTCTTGTGCGATAGATGATATTCCTATTAAAAATAGGAGTGTAGTGATCCATATATTTTTCATGGGATTATTTTTTTACAAAGGATTCAATGATTGTATAGATTTGGTCTGCTTGGTCCACATTCTCGTCAAATAAGAACTTATATAAAGTCTTATTATCTACTTTGTTTTCTAATGTTAAGTCACGGTCACGATTATAAACTTGATTCCATTTTGCGCGCACTAATTCCCATTTATCACTATGTTCTTTCCACCAGTTAGCTGCGGCAGCACAACGACTGTCATCCACCTTTACATAAGTATTGTATCCTTTTTCTTTGGCAAGTAGAACATCTTCTTTTCCTTCTTCTTTAATAACCTTGCTATTGTCTTGCTCATGCAACCATCCATAATTTGTAATTTCATGACGATTATCTCTCAACAGCATGTTATAGTCACTACGTGTTGTATATTCTCTACGGGCTAGTGGAGCAGGCGTTGTGTTTTCCCAATAGCTTTTTCCATCTACATGAACCCAGGTTGCGCTGCCTTCATACCGTGGACTATCATCAACCTGATACACTTTTTGAGTCCATTGACCTTGAACTTGATCTTCCGATTTTTCTTCATAGTTCCACTTATTATCAAAGTCATAGGTATATAATTCTTGATTTTGATATAACCAGTCCTGTCTCCAGTGCTTTATAATCATAGGTTTTGATGGATCACCAACCTGTAATAAATGCTGAATTTGAATTTTATCCTCATCATCAGTTACTAATTGCGCCCATTCTAGCGCTTTATCCACTTTAGTAGCAGACGGTTTATAAAGTGAATCACTAGAATAATTAAATGTTTCGGTAAAATTAAAAGTTACTTCATAGCAGCCACACATGCTTTTAATGGCGTCTATATCCTGTTGCTTTTTGTCTTGTGCGGTGGCCATTATGACCATAAATAGAGCTAGTAAAGAGACATAAGTTGTTCTCATCGTGGTTTTGTTTTAATAGTTAAAAATTCTGCGGCAAAATTAATTGTTTTTATTGAATCTAAATAAGAATAATCTATATATTTGCGCTTTATTAAGAACGATTCTAAGTAGTGATATGTATAAGTGTTTGATTTCCTTTTGTTTATGTGTTTTAGCTTTCGCGAAAGCGGACTCACAACAAAAAATAGTGGATACTACTAAGACTGAAAAACTAGAAGAAATTGTGCTAACTGCCACGCGCACAGAACGTCAATTATCTTCATTACCATTACCAGTCACATTGATTTCTAAAAAGAAAATAACGCAATCTGGTACAGTACGTCTTAATGAAATTCTTAATGAGCAAACTGGTATTATTACCGTGGCAGACGAAAGCGGCTTTGAAGGTGTTCAAATTCAAGGTATTTCATCAGATTATATCTTAATATTAATTGATGGAGTGCCCTTAGTAGGTCGCAGTGCAGGAAATTTTGATTTGAGTAGACTTACCGTAGGTAATATCAAACAAATTGAAGTCGTAAAAGGACCATCAAGTAGTTTATATGGTAGTGAAGCGCTAGGTGGTGTTATCAATATTATTACTGAAAAGCCTAGAAGTCATCAACTTAAAGGTGATGTTTCTTATAGAATAGGAAGTTTTGCCCAGCAAGATATCAATCTTAATCTCAATAAGAAATTTAATAAATGGCGTGTCGGGTTGTTTGCAAATCGTTTCTCGAGTAACGGTTATGATTTAACACCAGACACAGATGGACAGACTGTAAATCCCTTTACAAATTATACACTCAATTCTCGTGTGTTTTATGACTTCAGTGATGATCTGTCCCTTTTCACATCTGCTAGATATTATGATCAATCTCAGGAAGCTGACTTTTCATTAGATAATGTTTTATATGAAGGAGATAGCAAGGAAAAAGAGTGGAATGCACATGCGAGACTGGATCATCAATGGAATGAACGTCTGTCTGCGTCTTATGAGTTTTACTACACAAACTATAAAGCAAATGAATTACTTCAAAGCATTATAGATGATGAAATACTTAGTAATAGTGATTTTGACCAGACCTTATTGCGTCCAGAAATAAGAACTAATTATGAGCTTTCTACAAATAGTACACTTAGCGCTGGTATGGGCTATCAAGTTGAAGCATTAGATAGAACATTTTTTGATCAACGAGTTCAATTTGATTCTCAATATATCTATGCGCAATATGATGTCAATCTCAATGATAAGTGGAATGTAATAGCTGGTGCACGATATGACAATCACTCTGAATATAGGGACCAGTTCAGTCCTAAACTTGCTGCTCTATATCAACTAAATGACTTTATAGCTTTAAAGGGATCTGTAGGGTATGGTTTTAAAGCGCCAGATTTTAGACAATTATATTTTGATTTTACAAACTCATCGGTAGGGTATACCGTATTAGGATACAATGTCGCAGTTGATAAATTGAATGAATTACAAGAACAAGATCAAATTTTAGATGTTGTGGTACCACTTAGTGAATTGAATGATCCTCTCGAGGCAGAAAGCAGTATAGGGTATAACCTAGGGGCAACTTACAAGAAAGGTAAATGGAATGCAGAGTTAAACCTATTCCGTAATGATTTTAAAAATTTAATTGATACTAGAATTATAGCACGTAAAACTAATGGTCAAAATGTATTTAGTTATGTCAATTATGACGAAATCTACACCGCAGGATTTGAACTGAATACAGGCTATAAATGGAATAAAAACATTCGATTAAGTGCCGGATATCAGCTGCTTTATGCATTTGATAAAGCAAAAGAAAAAGCTGTTAAAGATGGTCGTGTATTTATACGTGATGCACAAACTAATCAGTCCGTAGCTATTGAGAGATCTGAATATTTTGGACTGGTGAATCGCTCACGTCACAATGCTAATTTTAAAATCTTTTATGATTTAAAAAAGTATCGATCAAATATCAATCTAAGACTGTTATATAGAAGTAAGTATGGTCAATTTGATACTAACGGTAATGGACTTATCGATAGCTATGATAGTAGTTTTATTGATGGATACCTTACTGCAAATGTAGCTGCTACAAAAACTTTTTATAACAAGTTTGATTTACAAATAGGTGCAAATAACCTTTTGAACTATACAGATAACAACATTCCTACATTACCAGGGATTCAAGGTTACCTTAAAATTAATTATCAATTCTAACAATAATCAATAACCATAATTACATCCAAAATGAAAAAAATGAAAACATTACAAACACTAGCCATTGCTTTACTATTTATAGGTTTTACCTCTTGTGATAACGATGACGATATGAACTCTACCGTTGCTTTAGAAATTGATACTATATCTAATTTATATGCACCACAAACTGGTGGGCAAGGTCAGCCTATAGGTGGAGAATTTACAAAATTTGACTTTGCCACAGGTTTAGAAACTACTAGTGATACAGATTGGGATATTGCTTTTAGAGGAACAACTATTGCCATTAATGGTGGTACAGAAACAGGAACTGCAGATGAACCTGCTCGCACTGGTGATGCAGCAGCTACCATTGTTACAGGAACTTTTAATAGTATACAATCGGTAGATGGATTTACATTTAATCAAGATAGCTCTACGTCATTTGCCATTCCAACTGGTAGTGATAATGGCTGGTATAATTATAATTTCATGACTAATATAGTATCGCCTATTCCAGGACAGGTTATAGTAATAAGAACTAGAGATGGTAGATATGCTAAGATTGAAATCCTTAGCTATTATGAAAATCAAGATACCACTGCAGAAGGTCGTTACTACACCTTTAACTATGTCTATAATCCTAATCAAGGAGAGACTAGCTTTTAAGTGACATCAACTCATCTACCTAAATAGATAAAAGACTTTTAATATATACTTAATAGTCTTTTATCTATTCTTACAAATAAAAATCTTAAACCTCAATAGAATAGGATTGAGGTCATAATAAATAATGCAATTATGGCTTGTATAAGTAGTTTTAAAATTATTAAAGAACGATTTACAGTTTATCTAGAAGAAAATGGACATCGCAAGACGCCAGAACGTTATGCAATTCTAGAAGAAATATATAATGCCACAGAGCATCTGGATGTCGATATGCTTTTTTTAAGAATGAAGAATAAAAATTATAGAGTCAGTAGGGCGACATTATATAATACGTTGGACATTTTGTTAGAATCTAAACTGGTTCGTAAACATCAGTTTGATAACAATACAGCTTTCTATGAAAAATCTTTCTTTGATGGTAAACACGACCATATTATAATGACGGACACAGGAGAAGTTCTAGAATTCTCTGATCCTATGGTGCATGAGATTAAGAAAACTATAGAAGAGGTATTTAACGTTTCTATTGAAGAACATTCCCTTTACTTTTATGCTACAAAAAATGCCGAGAAAGAAAAGGAATAAGTCATTTTAATAGCCTGTAAAAGATCTTTTTTGATCGTTTACTTCCCAATACAAAAAGTAAAGTAATGCTGTATATCAGTTAGTTATGTCTATTGGGCAACAAATAGGCAACAATAAACTATAAATAAGAGATAATAAGAGCAAGTAAATGTAGGGAGATTAGAACGAATTGATAAGCGAATATAAACCTTTTTTCTTTGTTTTAGCCCTCAAATTAAGTGCTTGGTACTTTGGTAACTCTGAACAGAAAACCTTGTTGTATGGCTTTGCATAACCTCTTCTGACCATTATTTCATTAAGCGTTTTGCCATTTGGCAAAATGATATAAGCTAATGTTCTTCCAAAAGCATCAGTAAGATTTGATTGTTCTTGGACTATGGTAACGCTTGTTTGTGGTTTGGCTTTTTTAAGTAGAAATTTCATAGACTTAAAACCCAACTCAATTAAATAAGTGCCTGAGATATTCACTTCTCTTTCATCTTGCTTTAATTTTCTACAAACTTTTATCTCTGGAGCATCAATACCTAATAGCCTTATTTCTTCTTCATCATTTGTGAAAATATTTTTAACGATTAGTCCGTCTCCGTCCAACACTTTAACCACTTCATAGTGTGGTCTTACCCTTGTTTGTTTATTAGCACTTGTTTGCATTTGTTTACGTTTTTTAATCAATTGATAGTCAATATGTTAGACTTATCTTTGTAATAGTAAGAATTATTATTAACATTTAAAAATTTAGAAAAATGGCAAGACAGAAAGGTCCCCTAAAATATGTCGGTACTCTTGGAGATATTAGACATTTTAAAATTAAAGGAAATGAAGGTTATTTTGCAGGTTTGACTGGTGGTCCAACTGCTGAACAAATTGCAACTGACCCAGCATTTCAAAGAACTCGTGAAAATATGAACGAATTTGGAGGTTGTGCAATGGTTGGTAAATCCGTAAGAGTCGGATTAGCAAGCCTAATGAAAAATATGGCAGACAGTCAAGTGACTGGAAGATTAACTGCTATAATGAAAAAAATCAATTTAGAAGATGGTTCTGAAGCCAGAGGTAGACGAGCTGTGTTGGTTTCTGCAGTACCAAACTATTTGAAAGGATTTGATTTTAATAGATTCACTTCTTTCAATGGTGCTTTTAATGCTCCGTTCACAATTACTCCTGCTGGTTCTCGTGATAGTTCAACTTTGGATGTTCCTGCATTCAATCCGTTGAATTACTTAAACATTCCAGCCGGTGCAACTCACTTTAGAATTATCAATGCTATTTCAGTATTGTCTGATTATGAGTTCAACACTACTACAAAGGTTTATGAGCCTAAAGAGGCAAGTTTGAATGAATTGAAAGATGTTCAGTATTCTGCTTATTTACCTGTGGATTCGGTTACTGCTTTGGTTTCATTGGTTGCAACATTACCAGGTTCTCCAACTATGACAACTGATGTAAGTGTTTTAAACTCTATCGGTATTGAGTTCTATCAAGAAGTAGGTTCAAACTACTATGTATTTGCACAAGGTAACGCCTTAAAGATTTCCGAAATATTCTAAGATGCCATTTTAGAGATTTATGGAATTAGAAGAAAGCCTGCTCATTTGAGTAGGCTTTTCTTTTTGGCACTCTGTAAGGTTTGCATTTTTTTATTAAGACGGTGCAATCATATTGGGCTATAATATGACTTATACAGTACTCAAATATGAGTAGCCCTAAGAATATCGCTTTTTAGAAATATAGCGATAGAAAACCGCCCTACGTGCATCATCAATGAGTTTTAGATTAAGTTTATAAACCTTTTCTTGCTCTTCTAAAAGCTGTAAGGCTTTGACCGACTTTTTAAAAATTGGAATATCATTATTTGCCTGTTCAAATCCATTTAAAATGCCTTGTTTAAGGTCGTTTTTTGTGATGAATGGAATAACTGAACCTTTTAAATAGTAATGAAAGGATTTTGCACGCCATAGCCCAAAGGATAACCAATATAACTGCTCTTTGGCTTCCTCTGTGGGTGCTATCAAAATGAAGCAATTCGGACAAGGTTGTTTTAGTGGCTTTCCGCTGTTCATCCCTTTGTTCAAAATGTAGAAATGTGGCTTTTCAGTTTCGGCTGATGGTCTGTAAGTTTTTAGAGTGAATTTTGTCATTTTCCGAGAATTTTAGTTGGCTTCCGAAATCCCCTTCACAAAATTTTTTGACAAAGAAAAAAACGAAAAAAAAAGAAAGCCATACAACTGGTGGTGGAAAGTGAGCTGACAAGGTTTTTAAGGAAAATACTACCCCTTGTGGGTGGAGATTTTTTTAAAACCCGTAGGGCTTGACCTTTTCAGACCAATTGTAACCACCTACATTTGCTGCCTTTTTTATTCTTTTGGCATAACATTATTTACTACTTCTCTTATTTGTAAAATGCTTGTTGTGTTGTTCAATTCCTTTGGGGAAATATGACCAGAAAAAAAATAAACTATACCTATTCTAAAAGCGTGGGCTGGTGTGTGGCAAGTGTAGCGATTGAAAGAAACGGAACTAAATGCGGTGGGATGGAATGAAGTAATACTGTATGCATTGCAAGGTTGCAGACTTTGCAAACTTTACAATTTACTGCAAAGTTGTTGTGCGGTGGGCTTGCATACGGATTGCGTAATGGAATAATGTGTGGCTTAGTGAAGTGTAGAGAATGAGCTACTCTTGCTTGCCTTATTAGGTGTTAGTGGGTATATGCAATGAAAGAATGTAGGCACGAAATGAGAGAATGAAATGTACCTACTATAAACCGACATTAACTCATAGTTTATTTTTTTTCTGACCGCTGAAAAGGGTGGTGGGGAATTGTTGGTTTTTCGGTTGGTGAAGTAGGTTTAAAGCGTTGGCAATGAGCGGATACTTAACATAATGTTATTATAGGACATAGGCTTTAGCCCGTAATGCAATGAAGCCCTTGTGGTATGTACTATAATGCCACATTATGTTAATGTAGCTTTGGGTTGTTATTTTCTGGCACAAGTTGCACAGAGCGGTACTTTGGAGTGCATACGCCTTTTTGCTTTTGTGTGTTGGCATAGCTCTTTACTACCGCAGGAACGAGGATAGTAATGTGCTATAATTAGCGTTGGCTTGCAAAAAGTGTGACAGAAAATAACAACTGTAGCGTGGGAAGAGCGGAAGCCTATAAAAAGACAGAGGAGTTATGAGGCACGAATAACGTTGGATTTTTATAGGCTGGGGAAAGAAACCTACGGAACCAACCGTTATTAAAGACGTGCCTGTGGCACACCTTATTATTTAACTATTATAAAAACCATAGATTATTTTTACCGAAGTCTGGTAGTTTATCTCCTTCAAAATGAGGGAATATTTGGGCTACCATTTCAGGGTATTTTATGGTTACTGGTAAGTTTTGTTGTTTTACGGATTTCCAATACATTCTGCTGAATTGATATACTTGGTCTATCAACTCTTTTACAATTGCTATATCCTCAAAATAGTCTTGTTCTGTACAATATAGACTTAGCTTTACAGGGAATGGATGGTCTTTTGCAAAACCGTTACTACTGTATTTGGCATTGTTAAATAACAAATATTTTAGATGTGCAATCTCTATAATTGTACCACTTAAAGGCATTAACGCATCATCATTGGTATCGAATGCTACATAGTCGCTTGATTCTGTTTTATTGATAGTTACTATAACTATTGGAATATCTAATTTTAATCTTCCTAAAGTTTTTTGAATTGGGTCTATTTCGTCTTTGCTTATTGGCTTATAGTAGTGAATGATTAGTCTTTCTGCTTTATTATCATTATCTACCACAAATTTTAAAATCTGTTTTCCTATTGCTCCAGCTATTAAGTCAAATTCATTATCTCTAAAACAATCAAATCCTTTAAATTCTCCTTTGTTATTAAAACAGAATGCACTACCTACAAAACGAGTATTGGTTTCCATTGATTTAAAAGCACCTACACCCACAATTAACTCTTGTTTCAGTTCTCTATCTAAACGCCAAGGAATACCGTCTATTTTAGCTAATAATGCAGGTGTGATATTCTCTAAGAATGCACCAAAATAGGCATTATTGATACTCTCTTTGTAAATTACTTGTGAGGTTATTTCGTGCTTTAAAAGCTCTTCTTTTACTTGATAATATAAGTGTTTGTTATCTTCATCCTCTTTATGTATTGGGCTTACATAAACCGCAACATATCTTGTATTTGGTTGTTTCTCTAAATTGATTAGATGATTTTTGATTTCTTTTATTGCAGTATCAGGACTTTCAAATGCTAAACTGGTATCGTTATCCATATAAAATGGTTGACGAATATGTTTTTTTAGCGGTGGGAAGAACGATTTATATCCTTTTTCAAAATAGTTATATAATTTAACTACATAGTCTGCTCTATCAGGTTTATGGTAGATAAAAAAGAACCTTACATTATCGTGTGGACTTGATTTGTAAGGACCAGGATTTTTCATTCCTGCTTTTGGGTCTATACCTACACCATCATAAAACCTTAAATTGTTTGAGTGATAATGTGTTTGCAACACTTCATCTTCTGGAATATCGAAAAAGCCATTTTCATCTAATGGTAGTATGGCTCTAAATTCATCTGTATTTAGATAATTGTTATAAAAAGAGGTTATGTGATTAAAGTAAGGTTTGTATCTATTTCCTTTTCTTGGTACTGTATGCGGTATTTCTAAATGGTTTTTAAGCGGTATATTGAGTAATGGATATACTTGGTCTAAATGTTGTTTTGCATCTTCTGAAAGGTATTTAAAACGTTGTATTTCTTTGTTGTAAATTACTGTTTTGAAATATTCCGTAGGAATATTGATTTCATCAATACTTGTAGTTGCAACTTTAGAAGTACTATCATACGACAAAAGCAATGCAGGACTTTTTGTTAAACCTGAAAACTCAATTTTTAGGGTGTATTTGTTATAACTGTTGTATTTGGTTGTTGATGCTTTAGCATCTAATAACCATACTTCTATATCGCCTACATAATTGAATTGTATTGCATCTGCAATATCAATGAAATACTGATACACCAAACGAGTATAAAGGTGCTTTGCAAACTTGATGCTGCTGTATAAATCTACTTTGGTCTTGAGTATGCAATCTTCTGTATCTTCAAAATTGGAGTAGTAATATTTATGTTTTACAACTTCTTCTTTTTGATTATCCCATAACTCATTGGGAAGTTCGGTTCTATGTATAGGGAAATAACCTTCTTTTTTCTCGGTATAAAATCCAAACTCCTTTTGAATAGAAGGGTGTTTGAATGGGATGATATTTATAGTAAGGTTATTCATTTACATATTATTTTACAATTAAAGGTTTTAATGTGAAATCTCTTTGGATTAAACCAGACGATAACAAACCAATATTATCAGGTGAAAATATATTATTGATTAAGTTTTCAATAGAGTAAATATCTCCAAAAAACACTTTCTTAATACCAAGTGATAAAATAGCATTGGCACTTATAAAGAAAATATTATTGTCTAAGCAATTTTTATAAAAAAGTGATGACTGATTCCCTACATTAGAAGTGCATTCTGGATGTGTTGGTGGCAATAAGTCTGATTCATTGCCTCCAATTAGTAAGAATTTATAGTGTTTTATGTTATCATCTTTTTTTTCTAATGTTGATAAAATCTCCTCTTCATAAGCAATCATTTGGGATAAGTATCTATTCTCATTCATCATCTTAGAAAAGCTAACTTTTGCTTCTGCAACTAATAATAAACCTTTATTTAGTAGGCAAATATCTAAACGCCCACCTCTGTCTCTTGATTTTATTTTCATACCTATTTCAAGACCCAATTGAGGGTTAGAAGATTTTGATAAGAATTTTAAGCTATTAGCACCCCAAACAGATATGTTTTTAGTCTCATCTACAGAAGTAAAGTCAGAAAAAGATTTGTATTTCACTTTGAATTGAGCTAATCTTATTTTTGGTAGTCTTATAAAAGAACCATTAAATAGTTTATCTAAAGTTTCTTGTTTAAGGCGATTTTCATAATCACTCTTAAAGTCAGAACACAAAGCTGAAAGGTTAAATTTATTATCGATCTCAATATTGTTGCCTGGACATCCAAAAACACAATACATACAATTGATACAATTCTCATTTTTTATATCAATAGCTTTATTTTTAAATTCAATACACTCTATTGAATGTGCAATCATTAATTCTTGGTTAGAACCTTTGTTATTATCCAAAAGATCTTTCAAGTAATTATATTTTACAACACCTAAACTTATACAAGGTGGTAATGATGTTTCGTAAGTATGTGGACAGTATTTATTTTCACTCATATGTTGAATTTATTCATAACGTTAATTAAATCATCTGGAGCACCTAAATTAACTTCTGACATATCTACCCCTACAAGAGGATTTAATTCGTTATTTATACCTATCGAAAAAGGAGTACCTACCATAAAAGCAATATTTAGTTCAGAGTACATCACATCATCAAAAGATTCTTGATTTACAATAAATAGATCCGGATAATTATTTAAAAATCAATTAATGTGTCAAAATCAAGTGTTGTTTTTTCTAAATAGGCTTTATTTAAGGCGTAGATAATTGCATATCTACGGTTTTTTATTTTTGGTTCTACTTTTAACGTAAGTTCTCTAATTTTTGCCTGATTATTTTCACGAAGTGCTCCAGTATTTTTCGTCAAATTATTATAATCTAATGGCTTTGTAACAATATGATTTCCATTAAATAGATAGTCGGGAAAGTTCGTTATTTTATACTTTCTTAAATTCCGTTTTTTTGCAAGAGTATAATTTCTTGTTACTTCTTGATATAAAGTGTCAGCATCATAACTATCATTATCCAAATTTTCTGGAATAAAAAACCACAAGAAATACCCCAAGCTAACAAACAAGATTTTGTTCTTGTATTGCTATCGCTCTCAGAACCACCTGAAATAATAATAGAGTTACCTTCATATAATATTTTTTCATTAGAATTTGGATAACCTAACGTTATTTCATTTGTGTCAAAACTGGTTTTACCTAACAATTTTATTTGTGCAAGAAAACCAATGAACATTCCATAACCAGATACTGCTTTTCTAATGATTTGAAGCATATCTACAGAATTATACTCAGTTTTTGCAAAAAGTAATCCTTGATGTGTGATTTCAATATTTCTTTTTCTCCGATATAAAAAACCTAAGGAATCTAACGCATTTACAGTATTACTAATTTCTTTGGATTTAGTAGTATCATCATTTACGCCATTTGTTAAAGAACAACCTGAAGTATTAAGAGGATTGTCCTTGTATGGACAATACTTAATATTTAGTAAGCTATTTGAATTTAGTAAATTACAATGATTTAATATATTATCTTCCTCAGGGTTGTACTTAATATCTTTCATATTGAACTGTTCACCAATATTATATTTACTACTAATGAATTTGCATAAATTATGAAGACACTCTATTCTGCCAGGAGGATTTCTATTTATTAAATATGCCATATTTTTCTATAAATTGATTATAACTTAAAAAAGCTATCGAATTTTGCATAGACTTAGAATAAGACTCGATAATATCAGTATTAAATTCATCTGTTAAAAGAACAAAGCCTTTTACAGAAATGTTATGTTTCTGTGATATATCGGATATTATGTTGTCTAACTCTATCGCATCTTTATCAAATTTTTTCTGTTTTGAAATTTTAACTATATAAATTATGTTGTCATACTTAAATACAACCTCAAGTCTTTTATCTCTTTTACCAAAAAGGTACTTACATTCAATTCCAACAAAATCATAATTACTTTCAGATAATACACCTGCTATTGTTATAATTAAGTCATTTTGTTTTTTTGAAGCGTTACCTAAATCTATATACTCCCTGATGTTGCCTGAATCTATTTTTTTGGATACGTCAATTAGGTTAGATCCAACATTTAATTTTATGATACGCATTCTTCAACTGCTGTTAATTTTTTAGTGATTAATGGCTCATATTCTTTATTTAATTCATAACCTATTGCCTTACGCCCTAATTCTAAAGCAACTTTAGCAGTTGTACCTGTCCCCAAAAAAGGATCAAGAACAGTATCTCCATAAAAGCTGTGTAATTTTATTAATCTTTTCGGCATCTCATCAGGAAAGGGAGCTGGGTGTTTCTCTCTTTTTGCACTTGCAGGTTGCATTTCCCATATTGAATTTATTGCCCAATCTTGCCATTCCTTTGTTGTTAATTTAGATTTTTCTTTTATCTCTTTAGCTACTTTAGGTCGCTTACCTTGTTTAGAAAAAACTGTAATCCATTCATAAGGATAAGTGGAAAAAAGATTAGGAGGATAAGGATATGAACCAAAAGAACTAAAACGAGCAATTTTTCTTTTGTCCCATATATAAAGACCAAACTGATACATTTCCTTTGAGCTATCCATAAATCTTTCAATATCACCTAACACCAACCTTGTTTCTCTACGTTTGAAACGAGCAGCTTTCCCTGTTAATAAAAAAGGCATAATATTGATGCAAATTTTACCATCTGGAGCTAATACTCTAATACATTCTTTCCATACTTTATTTAGTTCACTTAAATAGTATTCATATGAAGAACTACCTAAACCAATTTGATCTTCATTTTCATAATCTTTTAAAGTCCAATAAGGTGGAGATGTTACAATTAAGTTAACCGATGATGACGGGATCTCAGACATATCTGTTGAGTTTTTAAAAAATATTTTTGCATCATTGATTTCTATTGAGTCATTTACTTTGTCCATATAATTATTTGTTCTTTTCTATTTGTTTTATTTAATTTATCAAATACTTGTGAGCTTGTACCTGTATATTCTCTTTCTATTATCTCTGCACTTTCAAATGGACTGATATTATTAAAAAATTCTGCTCCATTAATTACTTTTCCTTTTACTTTTTTATCTCCTACAACAAAAATGACTTGTGCACCATCTTTACAAACGGTATATAGTTCATTAAGAACGTTAGTCATATCTTCTTCATAAGATTTAAACGATTGAATTAAATCAGATTTTATTTCTAACCTATCTATATCTAATATTGAATAAATAATTTTAGCATAATATGCTGTGTAATCTAAGCAATCAAAATATGGGGGGCTTGTAAATACATAATCAATAGAGTTGGGCTTAATTTTTGAACTTAACTTACGAGAATCGCACTTTATAATTTTAGAATTTGAACTTGATTCTAAAGGAAAATAATGCTTTTTAACTTTATGTAATAGTTTTTCAAAAAAATCAATATCACGTTTTGGTTCAATATTTTTACCAACAGTACTGGAGGTCCATTTATAGTGATTGCAACCTCTTGCGGTTAAAGCTATAGCACCAAAAAAACAAGCTTTTAAATAAGAAGACATTTCGTCAAAAAAGGTAGCAATTGAACATATTTGGTTATGTGAATTCTTATGAAAATAATATGCAGATTCTTTTAATTCAAAATCTAATTTTACATTACTACTCTTATCAATAAAATATTGACATTCTTCAATAACCGTTTCTAAAGTTGAAGGCACACTTATTTTCCCCTCAGCTATATATGAAGCAATAGGATTTAGATCTACACCTATTGTATTTATGTTTCTTTTTAAACCTTCATATACAATTGTCCCAGAACCACAAAATGGATCTAATAAATTTGAATACTCAGGTATTTGATCTAATACTTGATTAGCATCAATAGGGGAAATTTTCCCTCTATAAGGGTATACACCGTGTATTGAGTTAGGATTATTTACCGATTTTAATTCTTTTATCTTAAACTGTATCATAACCTAATCTTTTTTCATAGTTAGTAATTTCATTTCCTTCTCAGCAATTTTTAAGGCTTGCAATGCCTGTTCTTCATTTTCTACTAACTGAAACACTTGGTCTGCTAACCAAAGTGAAAACAGTTCGTTATAATCAAGTTTGAAAAGTTTTGCTAAATGAACTATATGCTCACGTTTAGCAGTTTTTTCTCCTCTTTCTATTTTACTAAGCATTGCGGTATCAATGTCTAACTCTGCGGATAAGTGCCTGAGCAGCATTTCTTGTTCTTCTCTTTTAGATCTTATTAAGTCTCCAAACTTATTCATCCTTTGCTTATTTGTGTTAATTGCATTTGTCAAATATAGACAAATAAAAATAAACAAGAACAAAAACTACAAGAATAATTACAAAAAGTGCAAAGATTGCAAACTATAAAGAAGATATAATCTTCTGATAGTGTCCGTAACTGGGTTGTGTGAGGTGTGAACCTAATAAAGATTTGAGTAAATTATCAATAGAACGATCTTTAAGTTGGTATTTCTTGCCTATGATGATGGCTTCTTCACGTTTAAAATTTTGCGGTAAGGCTTCAAAGAATTGTTTTTTATTGTTAGCACCTTTAAAAACGCCTGTTTCTTCTTTCTTTGGTAGGTTGTTGTACATTAATAAACTGTGTTGTAGATAGACATTTGCAATCAATAATGCCATTTCAAAATCTTCATCTGTACACGTAACATTTTCGGTACAATCTCCATTATCAAACTTGCGAAGCGTGGATAATATCATACAAATACGATATAGAATTAAGCCTAACCGTTTTACTACGCTACCAGCTTCTTCTGCTGTAAAGGTGGTTACTTCTGTCAACCATTGTTGCCCTGTATAATTAACTGTTTGCCATTGTTCTTTAGATAAGTGTATTTGAGTTGGATTTGCTTCTAAGAAGTGAATCATTTCTAATACATTCTGCGATAAGGCTTCAAAATGGTCGTTTAAATTTAAGGTGTTGCCGAAAGGCGATACATCTTTCCAAAGTTGCTCTACTTTAAACGTATAGAATAAAAAACGACTGAATAAACCATCTTCTGCTGATGCAATGATATTGGCTACTTGACCAGGAGTCCCTGATAACGCCACAGAAATTTTAGGCTCTTTTATAATAACATATTCATTGTCTGTTTTTCTTGAAACAGAAATCGTTTCAGAATGAAACGCCTTTCTGAGCATATCGGAATATCCGCCCCAATCTTGCTTAAAAACTGCACCCATACTATCTGCTTCTGTTTCGCAAATAATTCCTTTGCCCTCATTTTGTTGTATGTGTTGTAAGATAGCTGCATAAGAGGTGTTGGCAGGAATGAATACGACTTTAAAAGGTGGTTTTACAGGCTCTTCTGGAGTTTCTGTGTCGTCTTTCTTTCGGTTTCGTTGTTCTACCTTGTATTGAGCTAATTCGGCTTCATAAATGGACTTATCTTGATTGCTTTGTTCCAATACACTTTCTTGATAAGGGTCTGCCAATATTTTAGCAAATTTTAAAGCACCTTTTCCACTTGCTGCTGGAGCTATGATAAACGAAAACAGATTAGGGAATACGGTCTGTTGAGCATACACGCCTGAAACATTTGGTAAACAACCACTAAGAATAGATAATGCACCAGTAAAAAAAACATCACGTTCTCTTGGGTCTGTAAATGCCATTGTACCTTTTCTTAAAACCTCTGGTAGGTTGTCAAATAACTGCTCGTCAAAAGTGGGTGTGTTTTTTAGATAATCTTCATTGTTTACTATCTCATTTGACTGTGCTATTTGCTTCTGACTTGGATAGCTCGCAAATTGCATAGCATTGTTATCATACGCAGATTTTACAGATGCTTTTATTTCATCTTGATTAAGGTCGTAAGTATTTAAAATATGATGCAAAGTATCATCATACACGATTCCTCTCCTGTTGCAATTACAAGCCAATTGATATATGAAATTGTTTCGGTTGCCTTCTGCATAGCTTTCTTTGTTTTCGGTGAATGAGATGCACTCGGTAAAGATTTCTGAACTATTACTGTTTTCATTATTGCTAAGATTTTGGGTTACTACTGTTTTGGGTGTTGTTGGTGTGATAGGTTTTAAAACCGTTTCGGTTTTAACCTTGAACTTTTCGTTTTGAATGTTCTTATATCCGTTTGAGTCGTAAGACACAAAACACAACCTTGTAATGTCTTTACATTTTGGGTCTGCTTCAATACCAACTTCTTTTTCATAAAACGCTTGCACTTGTGCATAAGCGGTTTTATGCTGCTCTTTAGTAGTATCAACTTCAATAAAAACTTTTAGGCCATTACCGCTTGGGCTTGTGAAACAAGCAAAAGTGAAAGGAATGGATTGTATTTTCTGTTTTGCTTCTTGAAGCTCCTCTGGTTCTAACTTATCAAAATCTAAGTGTACAAATCCGCTGTACTTTTTAAAGTATTCCATTTTACGCCCACCTTCAAAAGTTGCTGACGGTGTAAAGGCAACTAATTCTTTTTTGAATTGGTCTGCTCGTTCTGGTTTACCCATTCCAATAGCCATACGGATAGCTTCAATAGGTTCTTTGTATTTGCCCTCAATAACGTCTTTTACTATTAGTAGTAATGCTTTATTTTCTATGGGTTGATTGAAATTTTTATATATAGTAGATGATGCCATTTTAGAAGTATTTATGTGATTATTTTCCATTGATAGGTGCTTTAAAATTTTGGTCTAACAATTGGAGTATGTCTGATAAGCGGTAATAGATTTTGTACCCAATTTGGCAATAGCCTATGAGTCCACTATCTCGCCAATATTGGGCGGTACGCTTACTAACATTCATTATCTGTAGAAACTCTTGGGTGTCGAAAAACACTTGGTCAGGATTGCTTCTTTGCTTGTCTTTAAGCATAAGTGTTAGTTCTGATAGTCTATCGTCTATCTGTTCTAACTTTTCGTCTAAAGGATGATAAAAGCCCATATCTAACTGCGTTTGTTTTGAATTAGATAATTGGCTGCTGCTTTTTCGATTTCGTCCGTAGAAGATTGACGGTTACGCTGTAACCATTCGTCTAACTCGGTACGATTGAAATAGAGTTTTTTACCCTGTGGGCAGAAATGCGGAACGGATTTCTGACTGGTAAGTTTGTACAGATGCGAAGCACTTATGTCTAAATAGCTACAAGCATCATTGAAGTTTAGTACTTCTTTCTTTAAGAGGTTTTGTTCCTCAATCTTTTGCTCAAGTCTGTTGAGCTTTTCTAAAATTAAATTTTCGTTACTCATTTTGTTACGATTTTTAAAAGTTTTACAATAAATTCTATTGCAAACTTCTATCGTAACAGTCCGGTAATCAGTAAGACGGTAACGTCTTACTACTATATCTTACTCATCTTACTGTTTTTATTTACAGTTGTCTGAGAATGTCATCAATAGTGCCTTGTTCTTTAGGGTAATTGTTCTTGTTTTTATACAAATTATTACGTTTTAAATCAGTTCCCTTTTTGGAATAAAAGAGGTTTGATTGCTCAATAGTGGTAGGATTAAAATTGCTAAAGTGTTGCTCCATTTTTGAAACTATATAACTGAATTGGGTTGTTTCACAATTCAAGTGAATTTGAGGAGCACCTATCTTTAAATCTTTACTTGTTAAAACACTTACTAATTGCCCTACTGTGGTTTTATCTTCATTCAATAACTCTACGTGTATATTTAAAGCTGAAAGGGTTGATTTTAGCTTTGTTTCATCTCCATTAAAACCGAATGAGAAACGAGTGTCTTTTTCAAACTTATAATCATCAATACCTAAAAGAATATTGTTTGCTGTTTCAAATTCAGGCGTTGTTTTGTCAATCTCTATATCTGGAATGGGTTGTTGAAGTAGTTCTCCGTAAAGCTCATTTTTGTTTGACGGTAATTCCGAAAGGAATTGAGGATATAACTTTTCGGTTTCTTTTAAAAAACGAATTACGTTAGTAATGAGTTGCGGAATAACATAAGCTGTTAAGTCGGTTTGCTTAAAACTATCTTGGTCTGTTCCTATTCTTAATAATAAGTCTTTGCAGGATTTCACTACATTTTGAACTATCTCTTTTTTCTGAATTTCTCCAATGTCCTTATTTACACATTTAAAAACTCTGTCCGATAGTCTTGTAGCTTCATTCAAAAGCAAGTAATGATAAAACCTTTGTGTTGCTGTGGTTGGTTCTGCTAATTGAGTTTCTACTAATGGATGCAGAATATCGTGGCTAATATCTGTATCTGGTTGCAAAAGATATATTTCCAAACCATCTTCTTTGAATAGATTGGGCTTGTTCTTATGCATTTCCTTTAATGCATTGTAATACTCGTTTATAGTCTGTATAGGCTTCATAAATTTTGGAGACAAATTTTGTCTATAAAACTTTTCATTGACTGCATCACTTGCCCAAGGTTTTAGGTCGCCATAGATGATGCTTTTAAAAATAGTTAGTTCCATATTATAAATCGAGTTGAATTTTATTAGCTGCTTCTTTCTTCTTGTTATCTATTACTTTGGCATATATCTGAGTGGTTTTTAATTCTCTATGACCTAATAGTTTTGATACGGTGTAAATATCTGTACCCATAGTAAGCTGTAGGGTCGCATAGGTGTGTCTTGCACAATGGAACGTGATGTTTTTAGTAATACCTGCACGAAGTACCCATTGAGCTAATTTAACATTGTGCCAAGCACTATATTTTAAGCCTTTGAAAACACGCTCTGTTTGTTCCTTTTGTTCTCCTAACATATTACGAGCTTGCTCGGAAATTGGTAGGGTTTCAGCTCCTTTAGTCTTTTGCTGTCTGAAACGAATATAGTAGCCCATTTCATCAGAATGTTGCACCTCTGACCAAACCAACTTATTTATATCTGACCATCTTAAACCAGTAAGACAAGCGAATAAAAACGCAGTTTTTAGCTGCTTGCTTTCGCACTCTGCGTTTACTAATGCTTGTACTTCTTCTAAGGTTAAAAACTCTCTTTGTGGTTCTCCTTGTTTGAATCCCTGGACTTGCTCCGCAGGATTGTATTTTAAAATCCCATCTCTAACTGCTTGTTTTAATGCTGCCTTTAATTTGTTGAAGTAGGAGTATTTAGAATTTTGAGATAATTCGTTTTCACTTTTGGTTTTAGCTTCATTGTCTAAATAATCTTTAAAGCCTTGTACCCATTCACGATTAACTCTATCAAATGAAATATCTCTTGGACTGTATTTTCTTAAATGCTTCCCAACACTATCCCAATTGCCATAATTACCTAAACTGGCTTTTCTCTTTTCTGTGAGTGCATCAAAGTATAATAAGAAACTGCCTTTTAGTTTCTCCTTGTCTTGAAAATCATAAATGTTATTCTGAATTTCTAAGTGTCTTTTGGCTCTAATACTTTCAGCTAATTGTAGTATCGTTTTATTTTGGTCTTTCTCTGCCTTAGTAAGTGAACCTTTTTCTGGGTCAGGTTTTAGATACAATTTTAAGTATTCGTATTCTCGCTTACCATTAGCATAGTAATCTAAATACAAACTGATTTTGTTTCCTTTCTTGCGTTTTCTTAATGTTACTTTCATAAGGCTATATTTTAAAGAGATTATCGATTTCTGTCCGTTTTATAATAGTACGTCTGCCTAATTTTGCAATGCTCAATTGGTTGCGTTTTATCATCCGCTGAATAGTCCATCTGCTTGCACCTAATAAATCGGCAGCTTCAGTAATACTTAGAAATTCTTTATCTCTTAGGTTGATATGATTCCCTGCTTGTGTAGGTAAGGTTTGCAGAGTTTGCAAGTTTTCAGAAGATGTAGGCTTGCTATTATTTATTTGCTCGGATAGAGTGGATTGTACTTTTTCTTCTCGCTTACGCTGTTTATAGGCTCTACTTGCACACGTATGACCGCAATACTTAGTGGTGGTCTTTTGTGCAACAAAAGCCATTCCACAGAATTGACAGAATTTCGGTATTTTAATTGTACTGCTCATTTGGTGCTACTTGTAGCTCAATGTTGCTTGGTGGTGCTATATGGTGCATCATTTCGCTTTGATTTGTTGCTTTATGATTTGGGCAACAGATAAGCTATTAGGGCAACAATTGAACAACAAATATAAGAAATAAAGAGCAATTGGGCAACAAAAAAGAGATGCTAAAAACCAATAAGGTCAATAAAAACAAGTAGTTAGAAAACAAAAGAAAGATAATTACTTTCCGATACAGAACTGACTAAAAATATTACCCAATAACTCATCATTAGTAATCTCTCCAGTGATGATTCCCAGCGACTCTGCCGTGGCGCGTATGTCAATAGCTAGAAATTCACTAGAAATGTCATTTTCTATTCCTTCTTGAACCTCTAATAAAGAGCTATAGGCTTGTTGTAAAGCATCATAGTGTCTAGCATTGCTCACGATAGTATCATCTTGTGATAGAGCACCACTTTTAAAACTACTAACCAGTGCTGTTTTTAATTCGTCCACACCAGCACGAGATTTGGCACTTAAAGAAATTAGAATCGTCTCTGGCGATTTTGAGTTGATTTGTTTAGTAATCTCAGCATGTTCTAGACCAGTGATTTGATCTATTTTATTGATAATCACAACCAGTGGTTTATCTGGGAATTTCTCTCTTAAAATCTGTATGCGCATTAAGCAATGCATGATTCTAGGTGCCGTATTAAGTTGAGTGGCGTCTAGTAGATATAACACTAGTTTAGACTGTTCTGCTTTGGCATAAGAACGTTGTATTCCCATGCCTTCAATAGTGTCTGTCGTTTCTCGCAATCCAGCAGTATCTATTAATCTAAATCGTACACCATCGATATTGATTTCATCTTCTATTGAGTCACGAGTGGTACCAGCAATGTCACTTACGATAGCCTTTTCTTCATTAAGTAATGCATTAAGTAGAGTAGACTTACCTACATTAGGTTCACCTACTATCGCAACAGGAATACCTGTTTTAAGAACGTTACCTAGTGCAAAGGAGTCGATTAACTTACGTAAGGTTTGCTGACTTTCTGATAATAATCTTTTCAAGTCTTCACGATCTGCAAAGGCGACATCTTCCTCACTAAAGTCTAATTCTAGTTCTATTAAACTGGCAAAGTTGAGCAGTTGACCTCGCAAATCTTTAAGCTCACTCGAGAAACCACCGCGCATTTGTTGTAGCGCTATTTGATGTGCTGTCTCACTTTCACTAGAGATAAGATCTGCAACAGCTTCTGCTTGGTTGAGGTCCATTTTTGCATTTAAAAACGCTTGTAAAGTGAACTCACCAGCATTTGCCATACGGGCACCATTTTTAAGGCATACCGCAATAATTTCTTGTTGTATATAAATAGAACCATGGCACGATATCTCAACAACGTGCTCACCTGTGTAGGATCGTGGTGCGTTAAATTTAGTAAGCAGCACCTCATCTACCATGCGATTACCGTCATAGATATGACCTAAAGTAACCGTGTTTGCTCCTAGATTATTATAAAGCTCTGATGTTGATTTGGAGTCCGCTTTCGCGAAAGCGGGAACAAAAATCTTACTTGCTATTTCATGTGACAGTGAGCCAGATAATCTAACAACGGCTATCGCTCCTGATCCTGCTGGAGTTGCCAGCGCTACAATGGTATCATTTTTATACATATTACAAAGGTAAAGAGAAGCCAGCATTTCTATCTTAATCCTATGACAATTCTATTTTATAATTCTTTAAATAGTCTAAGCAATGGAAGTTGTAGTGCCTAAAAAAGATCCTAAATTTGTAACATGTATTCACGTGAAGAGGCAAAACTAGTTAGACAGCAATTCTGGACCATGTTTGGTAAACGATATGATCGTAAGTGGTTGTTATACAATACTAAAATTAAAGATGTGGTTCTTAAGTTCTCTTTTGAGGATCGACGTGCACTGGTTTCTATAGATATAGAACATGATGAGGCTTTTTATCGCGAGTATTATTTTGAAAAACTGGTCACTCTACGGTCGATTTTAAAAGAAGAAGTATCACCCGATATAATTTTAGATGCAGACTATGTTCTAGAATCAGGTAAGCAAATTTCTCGTGTTTATGTAATGTTAGAAGATGTTAAAATTCAGAAGAAAACTCAATGGCCAAAGGTTTATGAGTTTTTCTATACCTACATGGATAAATTGGAACTGTTTTTCTGGGAATATAAAGATTTTATAGAGAGTTAATCTACTCGTAAATAAAGCTAGCAATCTCATTTATCGATTTACGTTCTGGAAGTTCTTGCTCCTCATAAGGATAAGTCCCTAGATAGAAAAAGCCTAAAAATTGTTCATTATCTGCAACTTGAATTCCTTCTAGATTTTTAATGTTTATAAATGATTTAGGAGAACTCCAGTAGGCGCCATATTTCATATCATGACTAGTCAGCCACATATTTTGCACGCTCATAGAAACTGCTGCTAACTCTTCCCATTCTGGTACACTTTCATTGACGTCGCGATGCATAAAGATTAGAATGATAGCACTAGCTTTAGTCGGATTTTCTTGTAGTTTTTTAAGTTTAAACTTTTTATAGCCTTCAGTCTGGGCATAAGATGTCGCCATAAAGTTTCCTAACCTTTCTAATGCTTTACCGGTCAGTACTTGAAAACGCCATGGCTCAGTCTTACGATGATTTGGTGCCCATCTCGCGCTATCAATTATTTTAAGAATATCTTCTCTTGGTATTATTTCTCCGGTATACTGCGCAGGAAATACACTACGACGTGTTTTAAGAATATGATCTAGCATTTTTTTTAATAAAGATAATATGAATATGATAGAGAATAAACAAGATAGGAAAAGCTTTAATGCCGATTTAACAAAATTGTGTTAGCTTTATATCGAATTATGAATTTTTAACCCCAATTAATTTTAGAGTATTATGGCAGAAAACACAATCCCATTAGAACAAGCCCAACAATGGCGTAGCAATTGGAAAGCATCTGGTATTGAATGGATGCAAGCACAAACAAATGAATTACAAGGATTCTTAGTTCCTGGAAGTGACCTTTCTCAAGTAACTGGAGAAAATGGAGTAGATTGTAGAATTTACTTAGGTCTTACTGAGCCAGGAACCGGCGGCGTGGCAAAAGTTATGTTAGTGGCTGTAGGGAGCGACGGTAAAGACTTGATAGATGCAGAGAATGGATATTATATCTACGATAATTCGAGCAGTATTCCACCTAATGGAGATTCATCAAGTCCTTTAAATTAGATTTAAACATTGTCTTTTTCAGATTTCATTGCTGATTTTTACTATTTACTGTTGATACTGACGACCATTGTGTTTTTAGTATCAACTGTTTATGGTGCCAGAAAGTTTTTGCCTATTACTATTTGTTTAATCATAGGTTGTCTTTGCGAATTTTTTACTTTTTTAATACGTGAGGATTACTTATTAATAATGGGAGAACAAAATAACGCGATAGTTGGTCATGTTTATAAATGGACTTCTTTCTTAAGTTTTGGGTTCTTTTTATATAGTGTTCAAAAAAGAAAAACTACTAAAATATTTTTTGTCTATTTGTTTTCAATTTGTTCTGTAATCGGTATTCTATCACAATCTAGATTGAATAATTATTTTTTACAAAATGATCCATGGTTAGCTTTCTCTTTGATGTCAGCTATCATCATAGCTTCTATGGTTTACTATACAAAATTATTAAAGGACACTGAAGGTTATCCTTATATAACCACAGGGATATTTTTAGTGTCGGGTAGTTTTCTAATATCTAGTGCTGTGAATGGTACTTATGTAGGTGTTGATCTAGATGTCTGGTATTTTAGAGAGTCTATTAATAGAATAGTTTTAATAATTATGTACGTGATGTTTTTATTAGGAGCATATTTATTTTTTAAAAAAGAAGATAGTTTTAAACTGCAACGCATACAACGGTAACCTCTCTAGAGCAAATGGAAACAATTTTTGATAATCTTACCGTAGTATATTTTAGCTTGCTGATTTTCAATTTTGTTTGTTATTCAATAGCTGTTATACTAGGTAAAAATGATTTTAAACCCATTTTACTATACCTAATGTCTGGGGTTTTTACTGAGGTGATGAGTAAATTAGTTATCAGAGATTACTTCTTAGTTTTAGGTGAGAAAACTAATGCGCCTTTTTATTTTTTATTCTCTATTCTACAATTTTTATTTCTATCCTATTTTTATAAAAAGGTCATTACTTGTCCTGTTTTTAAAAGATATTTTAAATATTTAATAATGGTGGTTTTAATTATTGGGTTAGTTCCTTATGTCTTTAATCCATCATGGTTGCTGCATTTTTCTGTATGGTTGCCCTTAATAACCATGCCGTTGTTACTTTTTTATAGTGCATATTACTTTATAGAACTATTAAAAAATAAAAATGGATACCCATTTATTAACATAGGTCTATTTTTAATATTAGGAAATACCTTGATATTTTTAATGACGATTCAGTTTTATGAAGGTGTTTCTTCTTATGTAAGAATTCTATTAAGAATTCTTCATATCTTTCCTTTAATTGTGTTACACTTATTATTCATCTACGAATGCCTGTTATACTTCAAATCTCAAATACCTCGATCAACTATATAGCTATAGGATTGATGATTTTCATTATTCTATTTTCTATAGGGATGGTTATTTTTTTCCTGCTTTCGCGTAAGCGTATCACAGAAGCAGATCTGGAAGTAAGAGATACCCAAATTAAAGCTCAAAAGGATGTCATGTCTGCTACCATAGTTACACAAGAAAAAGAAAGACAGCGTATCGCGAGAGATTTGCACGATGAGATAAGTGCAAAACTAAATGTGATTGCTATGAATACTAACATGTTAAAAGAAGAATCTCTATCTAGTACAGAACGTGAAATGTTAATCACCCGTATCGAGACTGCTACAGGTAAAACACTTGAAAACGCACGTGAAATAGCTCACAATCTATTACCGCCAGTACTTGAAAAATTTGGTTTATGTGCAGCTATTTCAGAGGTCGTAAAGAGTATCAATGGCCATCAAATAGATATCTATTTTAGTTGTGACTGGAATGAAGAGCAATTAAGTCCTGATTCTCAATTACACGTATATCGTATCATACAAGAATTACTCAACAATACAATAAAGTATGCTCATTCAGATAAAGTGTCGATAATACTTAATGAAGAAGATGAGTATCGATTATTTACTTATAGTGATAATGGAATAGGCTTTCAAGATAATACTCAAATAGGTCTAGGAACTAGTAATATAAGTAGTAGAGTCGACCTGTTAAATGGAACGCATGACCTGCAAACTAGTCATGGAAATGGTGTTGTATATACTTTTAAATTCCCTAAATCTTAAACCAATATGATTAACATTGCCCTGGCAGATGATGAGAGTTTATTTCTAGATACTTTAAGTTTTATGTTGCAAAGAATTCCAGATTTCAATGTGGTATTTACAGCAACTAATGGACAGGATCTTGTAAATCAATTGTCTACTCAATCACCATTACCAGATGTAGTGGTTACAGATCTTAAAATGCCCGAATTAAATGGCGTTGAGGCTACCAAAAAAATTAAAGAACTCTTTCCAGAACTAAGTGTTATTGCATTAAGTAGTTATAATACTGATGTTTTTATATCTAATATGCTAGGTGTAGGAGCGGCATCATATCTAGTAAAAAATACCACGCCTGCACAAGTAGAACTTACCATAAGAGAAGTTGCTGCTAAAGGATTTTATTATGATAAAAATGTGTTACGCATATTACAAGACAACTCTCAAGATGGAAATTATAGACGCAGCACACTAGACCATAATCTACTTTCTCCTAGAGAAATAGATGTCTTACAATTGATTTGCGAGCAATTCACAACTACTGAAATTGCTGAAAAACTTTGTGTATCTAAACGTACCGTAGATGGACATCGCAATAACTTATTAATTAAAACTCAAATGCGCAACGTGGCAGGACTGGTAGCATATGCCATACAAAATGCTATTATAACAGTAGAAATTTGATTTTTTATTAAAAACAGGTATTTATACCTATTGTAGGCATCTCTTATAGGGTTTAAATTTGAACAAGTAAAATAAGTAAAGTTAAAGACTCTGTTTGATTTTGTAGGGGAAACCAAGGAGATATCTTAACTTGAAAAGCTAAGATTGTTTTTGACGCATCAAAAATGAATTTTTAGAGAACAGTAGATGAGGCGCAAGCCTCATTTATTGTTTAAAGCCATCAATGGATAGATTATTAGTTTGATAACTGTTATAAAAAACGTATATTTAAAAAGGTAGTTTTAACTATTGTTATTTTCTTGTTTTTGTAGGGGAAACCGAGAAACTATACTTATTTATGTTAGAACGACCTATTAAACCTTCCAGAATCATATTCTAAGGCAATGAAAGTGAGGCTTAGGCCTCATTTTCTATTTACATCTAATTCTTCACAATATAAAAACAGGTATTTATACCTATTTCACGAGCAAAGAAGTCTCCATAAATTTGAAGTGTAATTAAGCATGAGTTCTTCTTTATTCAGTTTTGTAGGGGAAAAGGGATGTAAGTTGAACTTAAATTACACACTCTGTATACAGAGTATTTAAAGGGGAAAGGAAATGGGGCTAGCGCCTCATTTCTACTTTCCTTTTTAAAAAGGAATCGTATTTGAATTGAGTATTTAAATAAGTTTTGCTAATTGTTTTGATGGACATGGATCGTCTAGTTTTCGGGGGAAAAAGTATCAATCCATCAATTAAAGGTGACCATATGACCTAGATTAGTAACACATTAACTGGAAGAATGGGACCTTGGTCCCATTCTTTATATAACTACATATGAGATACTAACACTTTTATTAAATTTCCTACTTTTAAACCATAAACCTATAATATGCTCACAAAAGTCTATGGAAGTGCCGTTTTTGGTGTAGAAGCTACTACTATAACTGTAGAAGTTAATAGTGTAAAAGGAATAGGATATCATCTAGTAGGGTTACCAGATAAAGCAATTAGCGAGAGCTCCTATCGTATCGCGGCAGCATTATCTAACGTAGGTTATAAATTACCTGGGAAAAAGATTACGATCAATATGGCACCAGCAGACTTGCGTAAAGAAGGTAGTGCCTATGATTTAACACTAGCAATAGGTATACTTATATCTTCTGGACAAATTAAGGCAGATGAGGTGGATCAATATCTAATCATGGGAGAACTATCACTAGATGGTAGTTTGCAACCTATTAAAGGAGCGTTACCCATAGCGATAAAAGCTAGAGAAGAGAAATATAAAGGCTTCATTCTACCAGCGCAAAATGCACGTGAGGCCGCTATTGTAGACGGTCTTGAAGTCTATGGTGTTGATAATATATCACAAGTTATAGATTTTTTTAATGAAGGCAAGCCACTAGAACCTACCATAGTTGATACTAGAGATGAGTTCTTTCAAGCTTTAGAGCATCCAGAATTTGACTTTGCCGATGTAAAAGGACAAGAATCCATTAAGCGTTGTATGGAAATAGCAGCAGCTGGTGGACATAATATTATTCTTATAGGGCCACCTGGTGCAGGAAAAACCATGCTGGCAAAAAGATTACCATCAATACTACCGCCTATGACATTACACGAGGCGCTAGAGACCACTAAAATTCATAGCGTGGCTGGTCGTACACAAGAAAAAGTAGGATTGATGGCGCAACGACCATTCCGCAGTCCACATCATACCATATCAGATGTAGCATTAGTTGGTGGAGGAGCATATCCACAACCAGGTGAAATTTCATTATCTCACAATGGAGTTCTCTTTTTAGATGAGTTGCCAGAGTTTAAACGTACTGTGCTAGAAGTGATGCGACAACCACTCGAGGATCGTGAAGTCACTATTTCTAGAGCAAAATTTACAGTAACTTATCCATCCAGTTTCATGCTGGTCGCGAGTATGAACCCTAGTCCAGGTGGTTATTTTAATGATCCAGACGCACCTGTACAAAGTAGTCCAGCAGAAATGCAACGATACCTCAGTAAAATATCCGGACCATTATTAGATCGTATTGACATACATATAGAAGTTACACCTGTGCCGTTTGAAAAATTAACCGAAGAAAGACAAGCAGAAAAGTCTGCTGAGATCAGAAAACGTGTTACTGCTGCCAGAGATGTTCAGACGGTTCGCTTTCGCGAAAGCGAGAAAACACATTATAATGCTCAAATGAGCGTCAAGGATATTAGAAAATATTGTGTCCTAGATGAAGGTAGTAAGGAATTACTTAAAAATGCGATGGAAAGATTAAATCTGAGTGCTAGAGCTTATGACCGGATTTTAAAAGTATCAAGAACCATTGCAGATTTAGAAGGTGCCCCAGACATTACAGGCACACATATTGCAGAAGCTATACAATACCGCAGCCTGGATAGAGATGGCTGGCTGGGTTAAATTATTTATGATAAATGAGTGAAATTTTAAAACTAGAAACGCTTAAAGATAACTTTGGCGATGATGCAGAAACATTTGTACAAATTTTAGATGTTTTCTTGCAAGAAGTACCAGTAGATTATCAATTACTTAAAAAGCAAATCACAACAAAAGATTATAAGAATGCTGGTGAAATAGCACATAAGATAAAATCTAGTTATCGATTACTAGATATGGAAATGGAAACATTACTACTGCAGGAAATTGAAAATAGAGCCAAAACACAAAAGAACACAGATGAGATAGTAACCTTATTTGATCAATTTAATGTGAATTATGATACAGGTATAGACCTAGTACAGCGCACGCGTGACCTATTTGCTTCAAAAAGTTAAGGCCTTACTATAAGATTATTGATAATCAGTTGATTAATAATTAGTAGATAGAGCTTTTAATTTGTATTTTTGCAAAATATTTAAAAGAAGTTATTTGAAAAATTTTGAAGTCTTAGGACTCTCACAGCCGTTATTAGACGGCCTCGCTGACATGGGTTTTGAAAACCCAACAGAGATTCAGCAACAGTCTATTCCCATTTTATTGAAGCACGACGGAGACTTTATAGGTCTTGCTCAAACTGGTACGGGAAAAACTGCTGCTTTCGGTTTACCCTTATTGGATCTTATAGATGTTAATTCTCGTGAAGTACAAGCCCTTGTTCTGGCACCTACTCGCGAACTTGCTCAACAAATTTGTGGGCAAATGGAACAAATGTCTAAACACTTAGGTAAAGTGAATGTTGTTCCCGTTTTTGGTGGAGCAAATATTATGAATCAAATTAGAGACATACGTCGTGGTGCACAGATTATTGTGGCTACGCCTGGTCGATTAATGGATTTAATGAAACGTCGTGAAGTAAAATTAGATGCTTTAAAGTACATGATACTTGATGAGGCTGATGAGATGCTTAACATGGGTTTCAAAGAAGATATCGATTTTATCCTCTCAAAGAGTGATACTGGTAGAAATATCTGGTTATTTTCTGCTACAATGGCACGCGAGATAAAGCGTATTGTAGATACTTACATGGTACAGCCTGAAGAAGTACGTATCAACAGAGAAAATATCGTAAATACAAACATCGAGCATCAATCGATACAATTAAAAGCATCTGATAAGATTGAGGCGTTAAGACGTTTCTTAGATTATGATCAGGATATGTTTGGTGTCGTTTTTTGTCGTACAAAACGGGATACTCAAAATGTAGCAGATCAGTTGAACAACAATGGTTATGCAACTGAGGCTTTACATGGTGACATGTCACAAGCACAACGAGATGCTGCGATGAAACGTTTCCGTAATAAAAATCTTAAGCTACTTATAGCAACAGATGTTGCTGCACGTGGTATTGATGTAGATGATATTACTCACGTGATACACTTTGCCTTACCAGATGATCCAGAGTTTTACACGCACCGATCTGGTCGTACAGCTCGTGCTGGTAAAAAAGGTGTTTCTATTGCTTTAATTACTCGTGGAGATAATCGTAAACTAAAATTTATTGCTAGTAAATTAGGAATTGAGTTTACACAAGGTGAAGTGCCTGCTCTAGAAGCAATTACTCAAAAACGTATTTCTCGCTGGTCTGATAATATGATCAAACAAGAGATTAATGAGAAAATTGATGAAGAATTAGTAAACGCTGTACAAGAAAGTTTTGCCGACGTGACTAAGGAAGAGTTGATTGCAAAATTGTTGACTAAAGAATATAACTCAATTTATAAACGTAACTCTATTTCTGATCTTAATGATCGTTCTAAGGGACGTGATAGAGATGATAGTCCAAGACGTGAGCGTGGTAAACGTACAAGTCGTGGTACGGAAGAAGGAATGAAGACTTACTTTATCAATTTAGGTCTCAAAGATGACATTAATAAAGGAGCTTTACTAGGATATGTATGTGATACTACAGGTATTTCTGGTGCACAAATAGGTCGTATCGTTATGGATAAAACACATTCTTACATGGATGTAGCAGAGGACGTAGCGGCACAAATACTAACATTAGACGGAAAGCAACGTAATGGTCATGACCTAAGAGTTAATGAACATAAAGGTGTCGTTAAAGAACCAGCACGTGAACGTGGTGGTCGTAGCGGTGGCGGTTTCAAGGGACGTCGTGATTCAAACGGTGGTGGCGGTTTTAAAGGCCGTAGTAACTCTGGAGGCAGTAGCCACAGAGGAAGACGTTCTGATGCTGATAGCGGTTCAGGTAATAGAAGTAGTCGTCGCAGAAGTGATTCTTCTTCTGGCGGTAATGATAGTGGTGGTAACCGTGGCGGCTTTAAAGGTCGTAAGTGGTAATCACTATATTTTAAGTTTTAAAAAAGCCTGTTTAGTATTGACTAAACAGGCTTTTTTATTTTATTTTAATGAGATAAGAAAGAGTACGATTAATATCTATTTCTCAGACCTTTTTTGCGTTGTTCTTTCCTCAAATCTTGTCTGCGGTACTCTTCTTTATAGTCTCTTAATTTAGACCTAACCAGCCACAGTCCAAATAAGATACATAGAATGCTACCTATGATGATTGTATAATCGATTATAGGTGCTGTGAAAAAAAGTACATAAGGAATGATAAATAGAATGAAGGCAAATAAAAAGATGGATTGTAATCTACCAGTTAAAATACTACATAGCATTAAACGGGCTTCTTTTAAAATGTCAGATTTTTTATCATTCTTATTTTACAATCAACTTCAAACTTTGTGACGCATTTTCAGTTTGAACTTTCACTATATATAAACCTATAGGTAAATTGTGTTCAAAGGTTGTGTTTTGATCGATATCTTTTTTAAGGGTCATTCGTCCTAATTGATCATAGATTGTTACCTGAGTCTTTTGTTCTATCCCATAAATATGGAAGTTATTTTCACTAGGATTAGGAAATAGTTTTACAGTAGTTAACAGGTCACTTTCATTTGATAAAGTATAGTTTTGACCTACTTGATTTCCCCAAATATACTCTACTAACTCTGGATGATCGATAAAAGGATTACGATTGATTTGCCATGTATAGATTACATTATTACGATTCATTTCAAAATCATCTGGTGGATCATTTCTATGCCATTGTAATAGTGTTGCTAGATCACCTAACTGTCCTAAAGTGGAGTTGCTAGGATTACCATTTACCACATCAATATTATTATAACGCAAGGTCATATAAAATATAGCTCGAGCTACGTCTCCATGCCAAGAACCTTGCGTACCATTAGGCCCATCATATTCTGGGTAATCTTTATTACCTCGTGAGCTATTCTCACCACCATCAGTAGCTCTTAAATGATGAGCATCACTTTGTCCATGTCTTAAACTATCTACATTTGTGTTAGTCCATACAGCCATTCCATCAATAGTCTCATCATATTCTATTTCATAAAAGCCACCTCTTGAACGTGGATAGATGTGTTCTCGATTCCATTTTCCAGTACTATTACTACCTGTTTGATAGTCTGCTTTAGAGCGTTGTTGTTCCGTATACATCAGCCATACCTGATTAGAGTTTAATGGAGACTGATCAGATTCTTTCATGATTTGAACGATATCGTCATAAGTATGAATGCGTACTACAAACTCTTCAGCAATAATGTTAGTTATGGCAGTTTCTAATTGTGGACTAGCTAGCCCGTCTAAAGAATCATAATAGTTTGCCGGTGCTGTACTATTTACAATACCGTATGTAGGTGCTAGAGGTGTACCGTAAGCTGCTACTTGAAAATCGTTATCAACAACTAGATGGCGTTCATTGTCTTTTAATCTTTTAAAGCCTACTGGGACATTATTGTCTAGATTAACTCTTAATTCTTCATCACCTTCATCAATATTATCGTCTATGACGGTATAATTGGCAATAACACTAGTTTGTCCTGCAGTAAAAGTAACTTGAGAAGGACCTGTATAGTCCGTACTATCAAAATTTCCTAAACCAATTGTATAATTCAATAAATAGTCAGTAGTTAACGGCTGTGAAAGGGTAAAGGTTATATCAAAATTACCTCCTTCATTAATAGGTAATGGCGCTACTGTAAAATCTATACCCGTGTAAGTAGGAACAGTAGCATCATTTAAAGAGTGAGGAGAAGGTGCTTTCACTTCATAAGTTCCATCGGCTTTGCGCTGTATAGACTCAGTAGTTTTATTACCGTTTTCGTTTTCGTTGATTTGCACTGTGGTACCTAATAAAGTCATCAGTGTTGTATTATCTGCATCATCAGTATCATAGATCAGTGCATCTATGAGATTAGTTTGAGAGGCAAAGGATTGATCTGGCCAGTCAGTATCATTTCCTGCATAAATAGCTACTGCATCAGCTCCTAATTGAATGTTACTTTCAGCTAGATAACGGTCTGGCACAGGAGAAACGAGTGAGCTTCCTAACACTACTAGTCCATTATCGTCTGTAGTAAGACCATCTAAATCTACTGTATAATAACTTCTTCCCATTCCTGTGGAAGAACTTGTAGAGCCGTTAAAAAATACGAGAACGTATCCGTTGAGAGAAAAGAATGGTACATCAGACTTCAATTCTACAAATTGACGGTCATTTGTACTAGGTGTGTCAGCGTCTAGCTCATTGATGACTACTTGCGCTTTCGCGAAAGCGAGACCAAAAAGAGCCATGCTTATAAAAATGATAAATTTTTTCATTAAAGGGGATTTTGCGCAAAAATACATTTGTTTTTACGCATCTGAGAATAAGAAATAGTTAATTATAAAGGAGTTATCCAATAATTAAAAACGTATTGAAAGTCCTATAGAGTTACCTGTTGAAAAGAAAGACAGTTGAGTTGGAATATAGGCAGAGTCTGTCAGGCCTGAATTATAGATGTCTACTGCGGTATCTATTTTTCTAGTCTGTTTTATATTGATAGGAATGGCGATTACTATCAATCCTGCACCTAGAAACCCTTGTACGTTATCAAAATTTTTTCCAGCAATTAAATTTCCTAGTTGATATCCTATTAATGCGCCACCGGCAAACCCTAATATTTGAGATATACCTCTATATTGTCTAGCATCGTACAACAATCTATGGGCCTCTTTATTAGATTCTAAAACTCTATCTAAGTCAGAAATATTTAGAAAATCATCACCTAATTGATAGTGATAGCCACCAGTGGATATTTTTTTTATTTCTTGTCCTTGTGATATGATAAGATTAAAAACTAATAATAGTAAGGTAACGGTGGTCTTCATAATTCAATTTTATAGCGTATTAAATGTATGCTTTTTCTGTTTAAGTTAAGAGTTTTTAAAGGACAATTAGGTTTTGCAGGACTATTGTCTCGCATGATTAATAAATGTAAGTTTGAATATGACAAATAATGACTTTTATCGTAATTTATTCATCCAGCATATGCCTATTCAAGAGGTGTTGTTAGATCCTTCATTATTTGAAAATGTACCAGACAACTGGAATATCATTGTTACTGATGTGCAAAATTCAACTGCCGCAGTAGGTGCAGGAAATCATCAATTAGTTAATCTAGCTGCCACAGGTAGTATTGTGGCATGTCTTAATATAGCAAGAGATCATCAAGTGATGATACCGTTTTTTTTTGGTGGTGATGGAGCAACGATAATAGTCCCAGATCTGATACTTAAAGAATGTTTACATGCGCTTATCTTGCATCAAGAGAATTGTCAATCTAATTTTGATTTCTTTTTGAGAGTTGATTCTTGTAAAGTAGGCGACATGTATAAAAACGGCGCTACATTAAAAATTACTAAAGTAAAATTGAATGATTTACATATCATTCCTGTGGTACTAGGTGATGCGCTACAAATGGCCGAAGATGAAGTGAAGTCTAGAAGTCGGAAGATGACATTATTTGATATTCCTTATAACCTCAATTTAAAAGGAATGGAGTGTAAATGGGATAAGATTGCTCCACCAGTAGATGATAATGAAATTTTGACTCTTATAATCAAAGCTGAAACCACGAATTTACAAAGCTCTATATATAGTGAAGTTTTATCTAAAATGGAGACTATTTATGGTGATGTAAAAAAAAGACATCCCATTACTAGTGAAAAATTGATAATGATTAATAGTCTAGATCAGCTCAAAAGCGAAGTCTTAATGAAGTTCTCTGAACTTAAATGGAAAGAAGTGCTAACCAGCGCCTTGCGCTCTATTATGGCCCGATGGTATTTAAAAAATAATAAAAAAGGACGTGATTATTTAAGAGAATTACCAGAGTTAACAGAATCTCTAATGGTAGATGGTACCATTAATACAGTTATATCTGGAACAAAAAAACAACGTGAATTATTGCTGTTTGAATTACAGTCAATGCAGGATAAAGGTTTGTTGCGTTACGGTTTTTATGTAAGTAAAACTAGTATTCTATCGTGTTATGTGACAGCTATTGATGACTATCATGTACACTTTTTAGATGGTGATCAAGGTGGTTATACACAAGCTTCCAAATTACTAAAAGTCTAATGCTCAAAATATATTAGATCTAATTAAATTATGTTCTTTTATAATGTAAAACTGTTTTGAAACGAATAAAAAAAGCCATCTCTATAGAGATGGCTTTTTAAATTTATTATCAGCAATTTTAATAGTATGTGAATCGTCTTACTTTAGCAATATATTTTGCAAGTCTTATTACTTGATGACTGTATCCATACTCATTATCATACCATACATACAACACGACGTTTTTACCGTCTGCACTTACAATTGTTGCATTAGAATCAAATATAGATGGAGCGTTAGAGCCTATTATGTCACTAGAAACTAATTCATTATCAATTGAATATTTGATTTGCTCTACAAGATCACCTTCTAGTGCATACTTTTTCATGATTTGATTAATACCTTCTTTACTAGTAACTGTTTCTAATTCTAGATTTAAGATAGCAAGAGACCCATTAGGCACGGGAACACGTATTGCATTAGAGGTTAATTTACCTTCAAATGATGGTAAGGCTTTACTGACCGCTTTACCAGCACCTGTCTCAGTAATAACCATATTTAAAGCAGCTGCACGACCACGGCGGTATTTACTGTGCATATTATCTACTAGATTTTGATCATTGGTATAAGCGTGTATGGTCTCTAAGTGTCCTTTTACCACACCGAAGGTGTCTTCTACAGCCTTTAATACTGGTGTAATAGCATTAGTCGTACAGCTAGCAGCAGAGAAAATATCTACTTGATCTGGATCATTCTCTAACTGGTTAACACCATGTACAATATTAGGGATTCCTTTACCTGGAGCCGTTAATAATACTTTATGAGCACCTTTAGCTTTTAAATGACGAGCTAGTGCTTCATCATCTCTAAAAGCTCCAGTATTATCTATAATTAATGCATCATTAATACCATAAGAGGTATAGTCAATATCTTCAGGAGCATTTGCACTAATCATTTTAACGGTAGTACCATTTATAATGAGAGATTCATTTGCAACATCAAAACTTACAGTTCCAGAAAAATCACCATGTACAGAATCTTGTGCAAGTAGAGAAGCACGTTTTTCTAAAACGGTCTCATCGATTTTACCACGAGTTACTATAGCTCTTAATCTTAACTGGCTACCTTTTCCGGCCTTAGTCATTAACTCGCGAGCTAATAAGCGACCAATTCTACCAAAACCGTATAATACCACATCCTTAGGCTTGATATCATTTGCTTGTTGTGCATCACCTAATTTACTAGCAACAAATGCGGTCGCATTTTGATAGTCATTATCTTCTAGATGGTACTCATAAGTTAATTTACCTATGTCTAGTTTTGCAGGAGGCATGTCTAATTGTAGAATAGCCTGAGCTATTTCTACACTATCAAAAACCGATATAGGCTTTTGTACAAACTCACCAGCATACTCATGCAGGTTGATGATCTCACTCACGTTACGATCAATCAATTGATTTCTAAAAAGCACCAGCTCTATAGACTTATCATACCATAAATCACTTACGGCTTTAATAAATGCAACTGCTGCGCGACGCCTATCAGTTTGAAAGGCGAGCTCTTTTTCATAAGTATCTAAGCTACTCATTGAATGGGTTTTTGTGGGTTTTATTTGGCTGCAAAAGTAATACTTCTACAACGTTTTCGTAAATCGTTTTAACTAAAAATTTAGAGGCTTGTAATCATAGCTTTTATAAAATTTCATAAACTTCTAGCCTCAATCGTACTTAAGCGGTAACTATTATTAAAAAACTATTTATAAGCTTTCTTAATTTGATCCAGTCGTTTTTTATTATCACGATCTTTAATAGTTTCCCTTTTATCGTGTAGTTTCTTTCCTTTAGCTAGAGCGATATCCATTTTAGCAAGTCCTTTATCATTGATAAATAACTTAAGAGGTATAATTGTATTACCACTAGAGTTGACGTCTTTTTCTAGCTTTTTAAGCTCCTTACGGTTTAATAGTAGCTTGCGAGCTTGTTTAGGCTTATGATTAAAATAAGTTGCATGAGAGTATTCTTGTACAGTCATGTTAATTATAAAAAGTTCGCCATTTGTAAATTCACAAAACGCCTCGGCTATACTAGCTTTACCTAAACGTATAGCTTTAATTTCTGTACCGCCCAAAACGATACCAGCCATATACTTATCCAGTATCTCGTATTCAAATCGTGCTTTACGATTTTTAATCTCTATGTTGTTCTTAAATTTCATATAACATTGGCAAATATAATTTAATGGTCCTAAGTCATCGTTATATATTTGTGAAATGAAAAAAATCATCTTTACATTTATTTGTATTTCTGCAGTTTTATTGCAATCCTGTGATAATAAGCCATCCCTCAATGCAGACCAGATTATCGATAAAGCACTTCATGCACACGGTAGTGATTTATTAGAAAATTCTGTTATGGAGTTTAATTTTAGAGATATCGCATATAAAGCGACACGCAATAGTGGTATCTATGAATTTACTAAAACACGTGCAACTGATTCTACTATCGTTATAGATATATTGAATAATGAAACGAGTAAACGTACTATCAATAAAATCCCGCAAAAAATAGCAGATTCAACTATGGCTAATTATGCTAGTAGTGTGAATAGCGTCATTTATTTTGCTCAACTACCTTATAGTCTCAACGGTACCGCTGTTTATCGCAAATTAATAGGAGAGAAGATTATTAAAAATCAGCCTTACTATAAAATTAAGGTAACATTCGATCCTAATGGTGGTGGAGAAGATCATGAAGATGAATTTATATATTGGATACATAAAGAAACCTTCCATATAGATTATCTCGCATATTCTTATTGTGAAGAGGATTGTGGATATCGCTTTCGCGAAAGCGTAAACCGCAGGAGTCTTAAGGGTGTGACCATCCAAGATTATAATAATTATAAAGAATCTGTTCAAGATCCTGATCTCTCACAAATGGATCAACTTTTTATCGATGAAAATCTAGAGTTGCTTAGTGAGATAAAATTAGAAGAGGTGCAAATTACATTACTTAAATAAGTAATTATTTAAATGAATGCTTACCATAATAGTTAGCTTTAAAGCTTGTTAAAAGCTGATTTGCTTTAAATGTAGTTTCTATGAGCATAGGTTTTTTAAGTGAGCACCATTTTAGAATTGGTAAATAAATTAATGTGTTGATGCTCTAATGGTTATATTTGACTCTTAAATATTGCTCATATTTTAATTTTTTTAAATGCTCAAGTATTTTAGTAGTGCGTTATTATTGTTATTCTCTTTTTTTATTAGTTATTCTCAGGTAGGTATAGGAACCATATTACCAGAGCCGTCTTCCATTCTTGATATAGAATCGACTACACAAGGTGTTTTGTTTCCTAGGATGACAACTGTTGAGAGAAATGCAATTTTAACACCAGCGATAGGTCTTTTTATATATAATTTAGACAGTGATTGTTTTCAATATTACAAAGGTACAGCCTGGTCTGGTTGTTTGAGTGAAGCGCCTATCAATTCTCTAGTTTGTTCATCAACGACAGTAAATGGAGCATACTTAACAGGTAATCCTTTAAATGCGACTAATACAATAACCATAGATGTTATAGTTAATGTTATAGAAGCATACACTATAAGTACTAATACATTGAATGGGTATAGCTTTACAGGCTCTGGTGTTTTTAGTAATATAGGTTTAAATACAATCACTCTTACTGGTTCAGGTACACCAGTGGCTCAACAATCTGATGATTTTACTATAACCTTTACAGGTAGAGGAGATACTTGTCTAGCTAGCGTTAATGTAACATCAGTTTTATCAAATTGTCTAGCTTATTATAATGCAGGTTACACTACTGATGGAGTTTATAATATTGATCCAGATGGTGCTGGAGGAAATCCAGCTTATAACTGTTATTGTGATATGACTAATGATGGTGGTGGATGGACTCTAGTATTTAATCATAATACAGCTGGAGGTTACTGGGCAAATAACACTGAAGCAATTGAGTTTAATGTAGCTTCACCTAGTTTAACGACCAATAAGTATTCAATTTTAAGTAAACTAGATGAGCTTATAAGTGGAACGGCTTATGAGTTTAGACTTCATTACCCGACTTTAAGTTTGACTAATCACTGGTCACAAACTTTTGACCCTAGAAGTGCAGCATCAGGAATAAGGCCTGTAGCTGGGTATAACCCGATTAATATTAGTATGTCTAATAATAATTGGGGTGGATTAGAACTGTCTGGTAGTAATACTTTCTTAGATGGCTCAGTTAATTCAGGAAACTGGTATTATTCGTTAGGAAGTGTTAATCAATGGAATGGTGGCGTGCCATCTAACGCTAGTGCTGTAAGTGCGGTTCAATTGTTTGTTAGATAATACTAAAAAAGATTCTTAACTACTTTATTTTAAGCCTGATATATATCATATAAGTTGAGGTTACTGTTATTTAATTTTGAATAAATAACAAAAACTCACAACATGAATAACGTAGAAATCAATCAAGGAGAAATTAAAGTTAAACTTAAAGGGTTAGAGTCTGGCAAGATATCATTTACAGCAATGGGTTTTGAAAATGATTCAGTTAATTTAGATAGTGGTTTACTACGTCTTGTGTTTGATTTAAAAGATATAGGTGAGCATAGCTATTATCAGGTACCTACTATTGAAATAGTTTATCAAGAAAATATGTCTGAGACTCACTGGATATGTGAGTTTAATGGCAAAACTATTTTAGATAAAATGGATCACCACGGTAATTCTACGATCTTGTTATTAAATAGAAAAGTGTTAAGTGAACTTGAACAACATCATGAAAATAATTTGATTGTACATGCTGAGTTTACTCAACCAGCAAACATTAATCTAGAGAGATCATTTATACACTTTTTCAAATAAGATTTAGAAAATAATAAGTTACAAAACCTCTATAACCGCAAAGGTTGCATAGAGGTTTTGTATTATGATATAAATCTAATTAGATACCGCTTTTAAGCCTACAATAGACATTACTAAAGTGGAAATAAAAAACAATCTCCAGAAGGTGGCAGGTTCTTTAAAAACAAGAATGCCTAATAGAACAGTTCCTATGGCACCTATACCTGTCCATACAGCATAAGCAGTACCTATAGGTAGTTCCTTAGTCACTTTAACTAGCAAGATCATACTTATGGATAAGCATACTATAAAACCTATGTACCAATAGGTGGTGTGTATACCTGTGCTTTCTTTAGCCTTGCCTAAACAGGTCGCAAAAGCCACTTCAAATAAACCTGCAATGATTAATAATATCCAGTTCATAAAATGGGTGTATTAGCTTTTGTCTAATATAAATTTATATTATCGTTTAAAATAGGTAATTAGAACCAGTTAAACCTGTGTGCCATTTACTTGTTGATGGGTAAGATGTGTATGTAAATAATCTGCAATTTCAGGTAATTGATTGATAAGTTCATTTGAAAGGTTGGGATTTTCAAATCCATGTAATATTCCAGGTATCATACTTATTGAAGGGTCATTAAAATCTGCACAACCCATTGACCAATTAGAAAATAGTCGATTCTTTACGATGCTGTCATTTAATATTTTAAAATCTGTATGACGACTATCTTTTACTAAACGTTCTAATAATTCAGTCATCTTATTTAATTCGCCTTCTATGATTTGTAGAAAATAACCATCTTTATGAACTAAAACACCACTGATATTATCTAAAGTATTATATGCTCTTGAGTCATGTAATAAATCAAGTAAATCTCTTTTATTAAAATCTTTACAGGCCTTACTTGTATAAACAATGCGACGTAGTTTCATGATTCAGATTTATAGATAACTTAAAATGTTACAGTGTTAAATTTAATTTTAAAGCTGTTTAAGTATTTATCTTTTTAAGCCTTACAAAGTTAATAATTTGCGATGGTCTAGGCTTTTAATTTTATAAAAATGAATCACTTTTTATAGTGTTACTACTGCTAAACAACATCTTTAAAGAACATAGTGTGTGTATAATTCTTCTAGTGTTTTTTCTGGATCATCAGTTAAACCTGGATGAGTCTTAGAACTTTGAATAATCGTACTTCTACAAGCAGATAACCACCGGAAACGATCAGACAATTCCATAGCACCTATTTTACCGCTAGTAGGTGAGCCATCGCAAATGATTTTCCACGCATTAAGATAATCTTCAAAAACTGTAATATCAGCATCTGGATTAAATGCCATTAACTTTTCTGGGTTAATGAAATATTTAATACCTATAAATTTTTTGCGCTTGCAAAATAGAATCACACCTACATTAAAGAATTCTTCTCTTTCAACTTTAGGGACTATTCTTATTACCGCATACTCAAATGTAAATCTATCTTGCATCTATAACTTCTTTAATGAGTAAATCAATTTTAGACAACCGCGATTTTAAAAATAATATATAAGCATTTTTAATCTTGATACTAGACATGTGATCTGTCTCATTAGTTAACCAGTCCTCTGGTATGTTAGAGACTATTTCTGTAATTTTTTCCAGACTTAAAGATTCTCTAATAACTATTGCAGCTTCTTCTAGTTTAGTAGCTTTTTGAAGCAGTACATGATCTTTAATTAAAGGAAAAGTTCTGGTAAGGTGATTCTCCCAGGAGCTCCAGTCGTGATGGAAGTAAAAGCTAGCACCATTATCTATTACCCATAGTTCTTTATTCCAGTGTAGTAAATTTGTGTTTTTTGCAGTGCGGTCTATATTACTAATGATACTATCCAGTAGTACAACTTTTGATGCGGTAAGAGCATCTGTTTCACTTACTAGTGGATCGTAAGTGATGGAGCCTGTTAAAAAATGTAATCCTAGATTTAAACCGACGCTAAATTTAAGTAGGTCCTGTATCTCTTCATCAGGTTCTGTTTTACTGAAAGAGTCGTCCAGATTCATAAAGACTATTTCCGGGACATTTAAACCTATAGAACGAGCTATTTCACCTCCTAAAAGCTCAGAGATAAGAGCTTTTTTACCTTGTCCAGCACCTCTGAATTTTATGACATAGAGAAAATCATCGTCTGCTTTAACGATGGCAGGTAGTGAACCACCTTCTCGTAAGGGTTGTACATAACGTACAACATCTACAGTACGAATATCAATTTTATTCATAATTCTAAATTGCTAAATATGAGTCTGAAAAGGTTTTAAACCGTACAATTTATTTCTTCTGTTTGCGAGAGATGCGTCTACCACGTCGGGTACTTTTACGTTTATAAACGATATCAATAAACTTAAGTAAAGGCAACAATAGGATAGGTGTAAATCTAGAGAGGATTACAAACTTTAAAGAAACGATTATCGCTAGTAACCATATGAAACTCGCTGCTAGATCTCTAGACTTAATCCATTGTAGGGTGATCTTTTCTTTAGGATTATTTAATAAGCCATCTTTCTGAATCCTATATACCATTAAATATTTGAACAAGCTGAGTGCTATTATATTTCCAGAATACACCATAAATGGTTCGTTTATATAAAATGTTTTGCAATAGAAAGCTGTTGTAAACGGCATTAATACTACCATAAACAATAGCATGATATTGATCCACAGTACCGATGTGGTATAATGTTTAATATGCTTAGAAATATTCATGTGACTCACCCAATAAACGGCTATCACAATAAAACTAACTGTATATCCTATAAAATTAGGAATCAGTTGGGAAATATTAAAAGCAAAGGTGTTGGTCTGTATTGCTCGATAATTAGGTACTGTTAGATCCAGTACCAACAAGGTCATTGCAATGGCAAATACCGCGTCCGTAAAGTTGTTAACTCTGGTTTTGTCGTAGGTAAGATTCATTTAGTAAATATATAAGATTTTAATAATTACGCTTTCGCGAAAGCGTAATCAATAAACCTAACCTAGCACCTCATTGAGTAGTGCCGCTAGTCGCACTCCACCTTTTTGTAACTGTCCTTTAAGTACAGCAAAATAGTCGTACATATAGCGATAACCTAATTTTTCTCCTACGGTCGTGTTTGCATAGATATCTCTTACTACAATCCGACTATCTTCTAACCAGTCTCTATGTGTACCACTAGCCATGGCTTTAAGTTCTTTTCTAGTAAGTTGTGGCATGTTAATAGCTAGTTCACTATATGACATTCCATAACTTTCTATCATTTGAGAATCCCAAACGCGATGTAAATTAGAACCATCACGATACCAGCGCACTTGAAAATCATTTCCACCTTTATCTTCACTAATACCAGTATGCAATGGTTGATGTAGGTCACCTATGAAATGAACTAATAGACGCAGTTGAAAAGCTTTTTCTTCTTTTGAAGCCATATCAGACTTTAAGGTGGCTATACAGTGATCAATGGCCTGTATGATGTCGCCTTTCTCACTTTGTGGATGCGTGTCATAAGTCTTATCAAAAGGAATGTTCACATAATGTTGTGGACCATAAGCTCTATATAAGGTGTCACTTTTTATGTCGTCTGCATAGGTTGATACTAGAGCGAGTGATTCTCCATCTAGCAACTGGGCAATTGCTTTACGAGCTTTTTTATTTAGATATTGGTCTGCTATAGCACCAGTAGTGCGGTGACCGGTTTTTCCCCAATCGTCTGCTTGTACAGTATAGGTAACTAAAAATAGAAATAAAGCAATGATGTAACGCATGATTTAATTTTTGTGGCAAGTTACTACTGCCGTAATTTAATAATGTTAGGTATTTATTAATTATTCTTGGTCTGGTGTAAAACACTTTGAGAGCATTTGATAAATGTCTGGATGTTTGCGTTTCATTAATTTGGGTCTCGAGAAAAAATACTCTGCTGCAACAGCAAAAAATTCTATCTGGCTGCTACCACCATAATGACGTAAGTCTGATTTGTCTCTATTAATGCGCTCCATTTCTTCATGCATTAGATTGATCCATGGAATCACGTATGATTGTTCTAATAAAGCATCAGGTATACCATCAATAGTACCATCCATTTTATCAATAAGGTGTACAAACTCGTGTATGGCGGTATTTAATTTATCGGTATCGTTTTTAAAACCATGGTAGAGTGCTTCTTTAGACAATATCATTTTATGATTCCACTTACCGGTTCCTACCATTCCAAATATGCGTCTACCATTTCCATGGCCTTCAAATTCTAGATTCTCATTAAAATGTTCGGGCAGTATAATAACGGTTTTTAAGTTGCTATAATGCCAGTCAGGAAATTGAAATACAGGTATTATTGCGCTAGCGGCTATTAATAAAGCATCAGTTTCTGTAGGTTCTGTTTCTATAGTTTCAATCTCAATCTCATCAAGAAACGCTTGCATGCGCAGTTTAAAAAACAATCGTTCTCTAGGTTCTAACTTTTTAAAAAAGCTGACATGTTCTAGTAAGATTTCATCCCAGTGATCTGTAGATGGTGCTGGTGTTTTTTTACGGAAAAGATTAAAAATGGGCATGCAAGAAATGTATTATAAAAGCTAAATATAATAGCCGAAGGGTGATTTTTTACAATTGAGTTGTGTTTTTCTACAATTGGGTTATTATGACTTTATATAAAGAGAAGACTGTTTCATATTTGTGCTGTTCTAAACGAATAAAGTATTTTTAGAATTACAAACAGAAAGTATGTCATTTAAGAAATTTATAAAATTTATAATCGCAGGTATAGTTATCTCTATTGTCATTAATTTAATTAATGCATACATGAGAGGTGGCTTTTTAACCATTGTAAAAGAAATAGAAGGTTTTGGTATCAACTTTATGTTTTCTATCGTGTTAACAGTGGGAAATCAATGGTGGTTTGATTTAATGACCAAAAAGTATTCTTGGAAAGAACATACTTTAAAACGTATTATACTAGGTGCAGTAGGATCAGTAATCATTACTATGGTTTTATTAACCATACTTAATTTTTTTACTTATGTGGTCATCTACGGTGGTAGCTGGGATAGCTTTGTGAGTAAACAGTCTATAGATTGGTATTTGTTTGGGTTATTTATCACCCTAGTGATGACACTTATCTATCATGCTATTTACTTCTATAGATTGTCTCAAACTCAAAAAGTAAATGAACAAAAAGTTATTGCAAGGTCTGCAACCGCACAATTTGATGCTTTAAAGAACCAGCTGGATCCACACTTTTTATTCAATAGTTTAAATGTATTGGTTTCTTTAATTGAAGAAAATCCTAAAGCCGCTACTAAGTTTACCACATCACTTTCTAAAGTGTATCGCTATGTACTAGAACAGCGCAATAAAGAACTGGTAACGGTAGATGATGAATTGAGTTTTGCAAGAGCTTATGTAGGACTTCTTAAAACGCGATTTGAAGATAGCATAGAAATAGATATCCCAGAAAAAAGCTCTGATCCAGACATGAAAGTAGTGCCGTTATCCTTGCAATTATTACTTGAGAACGCCGTAAAACACAATGTTGTAAGCGATAGCAAGCCTTTAAAACTGCGTATCTATGAAGAGAACAATCAGTTAATCATCGAAAACAATTTGCAAAAAAAACAAGTGCCTAATACCAGCAGTGGTGTAGGACTTCAAAATATTGCATCAAGATATCAATTACTTACTAAGCGTAAAATGAGTATCGCACAAGATGATCAGTTTTTCAGAGTACAAATTCCTATTCTAATTAAATCACAAGATGTATTAACCTCAAAAATAGAAGACATGACACCAGTAGAGGACATAAAATTAATCAAAGCAAAAGAACGAGTAGCCAGCATTAAAGAGTTTTATGATGATGTTGTTAAGACAGTTGGTATTTTACTTTTCCTAGCCGCTATTAATTACTTTACATCAGACTTTCCATGGGTGATATTCCCTGCGATAGGTATGAGTATAGGGTTAGTATTTCAATACCTGCGCACTTATGAAAATGATGTGTTTTTAGGTAAAGGCTGGGAAGACCGTAAGATTGAAGAATTAATGAACGATAAAAACTTTTAAGATGAAAAAAGAAGAAACATATCAAGAACGTTACACAAGAGCAAAGGCTCGAGTTGAAGAGATTAGATCATTTTATAACCACCTATTTATTTATATCATTGTTAATATAGGTATTGCATCACTTAACTATTATCAAAATGAGTGGCAATTTGCATGGTTTTTATTCCCTTTAGGTGGATGGGGAATAGGTCTACTAGGTCACGCACTAGGTACATTCAGTGCAAATCCATTTACGGGTAAGAATTGGGAACAACGCAAGATTCAAGAATTAATGGAAAAAGAACGTTTAAACAACTAACTATGGAATCTAAATTTAACGAGCAAGAAGCACGTGAAAAAGCCCAGAAACGTGTTAAAGATATAAAAGGCTTTTATGATCACTTAATAGTATTTATCATCATCCATTTATTAATTCTAGCGGCAGTGCTTTATTTTAATGGTGATTTAAGGTTTTTTATAACCTTTACATTACTAGGTTGGGGAATTGGACTATTTATTCATGCATTAGTCGTTTTTAAATGGAATCCATTTACTACTGAAGATTGGGAAAAACGTAAACTTAAACAGTTTATAGAAGAACAAGAAAATCAATAACAATGAGTAAAGAGCTAGAAAAAGCCAAGACAAAAGTTAGAAATATAAAAGGTCTCTATAACCACTTAATCATATTTGTGGTGATGAATCTAATTTTTCTAGCGGTGGTTCTCTACATTGATTTTAGTGTAAACTATTTTATTAACTTCTTTGTTTTACCATGGGGAATGGGCATTTTTATCCAGTGGATGATCGTCATTAAATGGAATCCTTTCACAAGTAAAAAGTGGGAAGAACGCCAAATTAAAAAATACCTAGATAAAGAAAATTAATATGAAAGCTATAATCATAGAAGATGAAAAACCATCTGCAAGAAGATTAAGTCGCATGCTAGATGATATAGGTGTAAAGCCAGAGATCATGCTACATTCTGTGCACGAGTCTGTAGAGTACTTACTTAATCATTCAGCGCCAGACCTGATTTTCCTAGACATACAATTAAGTGATGGATTATCATTTGAGATTTTTGACCAGGTAGACATCAACAGTGCTATTATATTTACCACAGCATATGATGAATATGCACTGCAGGCCTTTAAACTTAATAGTATAGATTACCTGTTAAAACCCATTGACGAGGATGAGTTAAAAGCAGCAGTAGAGCGTTTTGAATTACGCTTCCGCGAAAGCGAGAAAAAACAGCTCATTGATTTTAATGAAATTGCAAAGATGTTAGGTAATCCAGTAGATCGTGTTTATAAAAAAAGATATACGGCCAAGGTAGGTGAGCATCTCAAGTTATTTAATACAGATGAGGTACAGCTTTTTTATTCTGAAAATAAAGGAAGTTATCTTAACCTAGAGAACGGTCGCAATTATCTTATTGATGATAAACTAGAATCAATTGAGAAAGAACTCGATCCTTCACAATTTTTTCGCATATCGAGACAGGCCATAATAAATGTAAACGCCATAGATGATATGATTTCTTATACAAACTCACGTCTTAAAATAAAAATCAACTCTTTTAAAGAAATGGAATTAATAGTCAGTAGGGAACGAGTAAAGGATTTTAAAAACTGGTTGGAAAAATAAAAGAATAATTAAACGCTCTGATAAAAAGCGACTTACTGAAAAGTGAGTCGCTTTTTTCATTATATCAAAGTTAACTCAAAGGCATTAAGAGAGTTTTAACAATAGAAGTAAAACTGCATCTAGCATTCTTGCGTAGGTAAGGTATATAACAATTAATAAAACCCAATTAACATGAAAAAAATTGCCCTTTGGTCTAGCCTTGCACTCGCAGTATGTGTAGGAGCGTTTATCGCAGCAGATCACTTAGATGCGCCAGCTGTGGCTAATACGACAGCAGACATCGCAGATTTTTACGCCTTTGAAGGTGCAGACTCTAATTCAACAACATTTGTTGTGACCTTACCTGCCGCAAGCGCATCAACTCAATTTGATGAAAACGTTCTTATTGAAATCAATATTGATAATACTGGTGTTGATGCAGGAACAACTGGTGTGACAGAAGACCTAGTCATACAAGCATTACGTCAAGGTGATAAGATGTACTTCTTTGGTCCATATGCACCATCAACAACTGGTCTTAACAGTACAATAGATACTAATGAGCTTGCTGCTAGTGTAGATATAGGTTCTATGACGACTGTAGGTGGCGTTAATTATTTTGCTGGATTAAGGCAAGATGCATTCTTCTTTGATTTTGAAGCCTTTAATAATGTGATCAGTATGGCACCGGCTACAGGTTTTGGTACTACTGGTAACAACACGTTTGCACCATTAAATGTTAACGCGATAGTTATTGAAGTGCCTAATAGTATGTTAGGAACAGCTCCTACTCACATAGTAGATCAATTACTGGCACCTAATGGACCAGGCCTACCAGTTGCTTACAACGTATGGGTAGAAACTAAAAGAAGATAAAAACTAACAATTTAAAATTTACAAAAATGAAAATATTCAAATATTTAATAGCTCTTACTGCTGTTGCTGCAATTACAGTTTCATGTGGTGATGATGATGATATCGTAGGAGGCAATCCAGCAACTACAGATTTTTCAGGAACATTTATACAACAAGATCAAATGGGTCGTCCAGGTATAAATACCGTTTTTACACCTACAGAGGCTGATGAGAATATGTTTAACGTTACCATTCCTGCTAATGGAATTGCTATGTTTCAACCTACTTTTCAATCCCGTATAGAAGCATATTATAATGCATATGGAGCAACCTATGAGAACAACATACTAGGATTAGACTTGCCTACTTTAACTACGGCACTAGCTTTAGATGTACTTCAAGTTTCTCCAGATGCACCTACATCATATTTCAGTGCAGCTGGTGTACCGTTAACAGGTCGTGCCATAGAAGATGACGTGATAGACGTGTCGTTAATTTTACTTTTTGGTGGTAACACAGGAGCAAGATTTGATGGTAATAACGGTACTCCTAATCTTGTTTCAGATAACGTAGCGCAAGAAGCTGGAACCTCTTCAACAACTTTCCCATACTTAACTGCCGCGCAGTTCTAGATCAGTTATAATTTATAACTAGGCTTCTCTAAAGCCTAGTTATATTTTTTTAAGCCACCATAACCCCAAATAATGAAAAATCTCATCACCTTTTTAATTTTATTGTTTCTAGTTTCTTGTGCCACGGCACCTGAACAAAACCAAACAGTAATTACAGACATTAACGACATAGAGTCCTATCTTAATATAGATAGAAACACACTAGTAAAAGACTTAAAGTCGCAAACAGAACCATTACAGCTAGACATAGAAAAAGACTCAACACGTATTATTCAAATGTCACGATTAGCTGGATTAAATAATCAATTATATGATATTACAGGAGATATAGATTATTTAGAACAAGCAGTACGCTTGCGCGAAAAAGTGCTACAAAGAACAGCTATAAAGCCAGAAAGTGCCCGTAGATCACTAGCTCAAATGTATATTAAACAACACCGTTTTAAAGAAGCTGATAGTTTAATGAATACCATAGAGGCTAATGAAAAGCAAGATCAACTTGTGAAATTTGATATAGCCATGGAACTAGGAGATTATACAAAGGCAGAAAGCCTATTGAGCTCTATTAAAAATTTAAATGATTACAATTATTTGATAAGAGCTGCAAAATGGAATGATTATAAAGGCAATCTAGATGATACCATAAGACTGATGGAAAAGGCCATGGAACTAGCAGAAGAAAGTGGTTCAGAAAATTTAATGTTATGGAGTTATTCTAACATCGCAGACTATTATGGACACCATGGAGATCTCACACTATCTTATAAATATTATTTAAAAACGCTACAGTTAGATCCACAAAATGATTATGCTTTAAAAGGAATATCCTGGATAGCATATTCCAATGATAATGACATTAAACTGGCATCACAAATAATTAATACGTTACAATCTAGACATGATATACCAGACTATAAACTCATTTTAGCAGAATTTGCAGAATATCAAAATAATGAGAGTCAGGCACAGAGATTACGAGATGAATTTTTAAAAGAAACAAATCAGCCTGCTTACAGAGCAATGTATAATACTTATCGCATTGAAAACTTACTTGCAGGTAATGAAAATCAACAAAAAGCTGGTCTAGAACTAGCTATTGAAGAGGTTGGAAACCGGGCTACACCAGAGACTTATGATCTATTAGGTTATGCATATCTAGTCAATAAAATGCCGGTAATTGCTTTGGAAAATCATAAGCGTTTTGTTCAAAATAAAACATTTGAACCGGTAGCTCAACTACATCTGGCTCAAATTTTGAAAGAAAATAAATTGGGTGAAGTTGCCCAACCTATTAAGAATGAATTACTAGAGACTAGGTATGAATTAGGTCCAGTCACTTATAAAGAAGTGCAACAGATTTAATAAAGAATTGATGTTACCAAGTAGATAATATTTGTTAAGTAAGTAAGTAAGTAAGTAAGTAAGTAAGTAAGATGAATCACTTTCCTTTCAAATTGTAAACTCTAGAAAGATGCATGAGTATTTCTAGACGGCTTTGGGGAAAGTCTTTTTGGTTGGTTAGTTGGGATTCCCGATTTGCATTTGCAGGTCGGGTTTCTGTTTTATAAAGATTTATATGAAAATATGTCTTCCATATTTAGGTGTTATTATCATAACCTCTTTTGTATTTCTATTTTGCAGATTAATGTTAATGTTGGATTTATAGAATATTTCGTTTTCTTTTTTATAATTGATTTGTTCTTGATTTTCACATTTTTCAAATTCTTTAGTAGTAATTAGTTTTCAAGTAGATAGGTTATAATCTACGGTTAACCAATATTCACAAAGTTTAAAATAGTTGCTAGTATACCCTATAAGTTCAAATTGATTGTTTTGAAATCTATACCTGTCAGTGTACGACCATTTCCAGCTACTACCACCAGAAAAGTATATCAATAATGTGTCATGATCTATTTTAATTCCGTCAAATGGGTCACTCATCATAATATCTTTCTGATATTTTAAAATTGCTTTATCTGATGAATGCCACACGGTCCACTTTCCATCCATATATCTATAAATTTGGATTAGTCTTATATTTCCTGATTCTGATTTTTCAATAGTTTCTAGTACCGAAACCTTTTCTTCGATTCCATCAGCATTCAAATCTCCGTATGCTTCAGCAATAATTTTATATTTATTTGAGATAGTGTCCTGTTGACTAGTAAGATGAACGCTTAAATAGATAATTATAAGAACGATAAAGCTTTTCATTATCAAAGGGTTGATATAAGTTACTACATTGGTTTATTGAATTATATTATAAAAATAGGACAAAAAAAATCCAGCTCTTTAATAAGAACTGGATTCTAAATATATCTAATAATAGGATTATCCTTTATCAATAACACCTAGTGTGTAGAGCCTTTCTAGAGTAGGTGCAATGGCACCACCAGCTTCTTCAAGTGTAATTCCAAATGCTTGCGTGTCATAATCGTTATCTATTCTTAGTAGCTCATTGTAAGCGTCTTTTTCTGTAGGTAGAGTACCTAGACTAGTAGGTGTTAATGGATCTAGAGTTAAAGACCATAATTGATACACCATATTTTCTGGTACCTCTGGTAAACCTTTAGTGTCTATATAAGTAACGTTCTTTTCATTATTATAAAATGCTACTGCATTACTGGATTCAAAACCAGCTTGACCTGCTAGATTTACTTTAACCGTTTTTGGATCTGATAAAACTTGTAAGGTGGAAACATATTGAGAATTGATACTTTCCATTTCTATATTCTCAGTTTCTAGAAATTCCTTTTGTTGCTCAATTTGCACTATTTCTTCATTTGCCTCATTATTTGCATTATAGAAATAACCAGAAGCAATTAGTAATAAACCAGCTGCAGCCCATCCTATATAAGGACTCCATGAGCTAGGTGATTTTAGTACCTTGTTTTTAGCACCTATAATAGCCTCTAGCTTAGCATAGGTCTCATCGTTATGATCTGGTGCAAGTCCTGCAGCCAGTCGTTGATATGCATTTTCTATACTTATAATTTCTTCTAGCACCTCAGGATGCTGTTTTGAAATTTGTGCAATTTCTTGAGCTCTATTTGCCGGTAAAGCACCGCACACATATAGTTCAAGATCACCACTTTCTATTAATTCTTTTGTGTCTATCATTCTCCCATTACATTACGTAATTCATTTACACATTTTCTGTGCCTAGTTTTGAGAGTGCCTTCTGGAATATTTAATTCTGTAGCGCCATCTTTAAAAGTAAAGCCTTTAAAGAAAATCAAGTCTATAATTTTAATACAAGTAGGTTTTAATTTATTTACCCATTTCATTATACCTAGACTGTCCGTTTGCACTTCCATTTCGTCAGTAGCATCCTCTGGAATATGTACGAAATAATCGCGACTTAGGTTTTTAAGATTATTCTTATGTGCTTTAGACCTTAGATGATCTATAGCAGCATTACGCGATATATTCAAAGCCCAAGTAAAAAAACGTCCTTGCTTAACATCATATGAAGATGAATTGTTCCATATTTTCATAAAAACGTCTTGCAAGACTTCTTCAGCGACGGCATCATCTTTAACTACCGCAAATATAATTCCACGCAATGCCTCATTATATCGTTCATAAACGCGAGAAAAAGCCATTTCGCTTCCTTCTTGCATTTTTAGTATTAGTAAATCGGGTTGATTACTCATAGGGAAGATTTGTAAAGTTCAAGATGCAAAAAATCCGCGAGTTTCCACGCGGATTTTTTGTTAATTATTTTGAACCGGTTTATTCTATCACACCACACGCCACTCTTGCACCAGCAGCTCCACTAGGTTGTGATTCAAAATCGTCTGCAGCAGCATGAACAATGAATGCTTTACCTAATACGTTACGAGTATCATCATCACAGCCTATACACCACTTATCAGTATTAAATGTTAATGTAGCACCACCTTCTTCATTTGCTACTAGATTTCCTATATCACCCATGTGGTGATCGTGATCGCCCCATTTACCATGGTCTTCTGTTGTAGGATTCCAGTGTCCACCAGCGCTTTTTCCATCATCACTAGTACAATCTCCATTTTCATGTATGTGAATAGCGTGTTCACCAGCAGTCAGACCTGTTAATGAAACGACCATATTTACCTCTTTTTCGCCTTGAGTTAAAATAATTTTACCGGATACATCGCTACCGCTTTTTGATCCCATAGAGATGATCAATTCTTTACCTACCATTAAAGTATCTCCATGGTCATCACCGTCATGTGCATGACCACCGTCATCATCACCGCCATCATCATCATAGGACATGTCATCAGTGATATCGTTAATTTGTTCTTTAGTAGATTCTTTACAAGAGTTCAATCCTGTTATTAATCCTAGTGCCATTATGGCTAGTGTTATTTTTTTCATGGTTGTATAATTTTGATTTAAAAATAAGCATCTCTACCTGATTTACATCATAAGAGTTTCTCAAATTTTATAGGCTCATGGTTACCTATCTTTAAGTTTTCCATTATGTTTAAGGCTATGTCAACACGTTTTTGAGAATCATTTACACGATATACCATAAAAATAATATTACGTTGTTTACCTGGTAATAGTGATTCAAAAATTTCAAAAGCTTCATAATCACTTAAAAGAACTGCTTCCAGTTCTTCTGTCATGGGAGCTTGATATTTACTAGTGTCTTCATGCATTTCAATACTTAACGAGTCTCCAGCCGTTACACCTAAAGTTTTTTGATTAGCTTTTGAAAACATCATGTAGATGACACCATGCTTTTTAGCAATACCTGCATATAGTGTAATCTCTTTATCATGAGCTTTTACAGTGGCAACCACTCGTTTGATTTTGTTTACAGCTAATTGTGTCGCAATATCTTCTGGTATTAAAATAGCGCCTGTGTAACCATTATTACCTATGGAGGTCTTAAAAGTATAGCTCATTAACGTACTAATTTAGTCACTACCTGTGTCTCGCTATGTAAAGTTTTGTGAACCGGACATTTATCTGCTATTTGAAGAACTCGTTGTAGTTGTTTCTCATCCAGGTCTCCTGTAATTTTGATCTCTCTGGTAAAGGTGTCTATTTTTGCGCTTGATTCTTCACAATTCTCACAATCTATGGCATGTTGTTTATCATAATCCACATGACATTCTACATTATCTATTATCCATTTTTTGCGTCTAGCGTACATTTGAATAGTCATAACCGTGCAGGCTGCTAATCCACTGGAAAGTAGTTCATATGGTGTAGGCCCAAAGTCATTACCACCTATACTGGTAGGTTCATCTGCTGTAAAATAATGTCTGCCAGCACGCATTTGAGTAGTGAACAAGCTATCATTATCTAGACTAGCGACCACATTATGCTTTGATGCTAAAGCAATATCTTCTTCCACATCAATATATCTTGAAGACCATCCTGCAATGACCTCACCTACATATTTAGAATCTTTTTTATCCATCAATAAATGGTCTGCACCATTTAAACTAACAAAGCTTTTGGGATGAAGAGCAGCGTGGTATAATTTTTCTGCATGTTGAATGCCAACAGTATCGTCCTGCGGTGAATGCATAATCAAAATAGGCTTGCGCAGGTCTTTCAGTGTTTGTGTTACCTTTTGTTCATTGAGATCTTTAAGCAATTGTTCTTTGATCTTAAAAGGTCTACCGCTTAATTGTACTGTTGCTTCTCCATTTTCTATAATGGCCTCTAATTGATCACCAAATAAATGTCGTACATGTTTTGTGTCACTAGGTGCTCCAATTGTAGCAACGGCTTCAATAGAGTCTGCTTGTGCAGATGCGTAGATGACCGCAGCACCACCTAAACTGTGTCCTACCAATAGAGTAGGTGCCTGATAGTGTTCTTTTAAATAATTTATAGCAGCTAGCAAGTCGCCTACATTACCAGAGAAATTAGTGTCTGCAAAATCACCATCACTATCACCTAATCCAGTAAAATCAAATCGTAATACTCCAAAACCTGCCGTAGTTAAAGCTCGAGAAATATTCTTAGTTGCACTAAAGTTTTTGCTGCATGTAAAACAATGCGCAAAAACAGCATAGTTATGTGGATGTTGGTCTGCTGGTAGCTCTAGGCGACCACTAAGTTCATAACCAGCCGTGTTTTTAAAGTTGATTTTCTCAAAGTTCATAACGTTTTATTTAATCCCATAAATCAATTGTAATATCCTTCATTTCTATCACAAAAGGATCCCAGTTTTCAGTCAGCCATTTTTGTGACTCAATAATTCTTTCATTTGCTAATTCTCTAGCTTGATTAAATAATTGTGTTTCTGTAGCAGTTTGTGGACCTTGACGGCTGCTTATGTATTGATTTGCTAATCCTATACGATTCATTACAGTGACTTCAGGATTACGAGTAATTCCCTGACGTTTATCAGGTGTACCAAAATACTTATTCTGCTCAAGTTCAATACCTTTTATAATAGAATCGGTTCTTTTGATTTGATCTTTGTATGCTTTTTTATCCTTATCCTTCATCAACTTAAGGAAGGTTTGGGCTTTCTTTTTATTTACGGCCAGTTGCTCAGTGATTCCAGATACGGTAATCGATAGAGCTTCTAATCTTTTTTGTGCATCATATTTAGACTTCATGTCTGCCATGCTCAGTTCATCAATCCTAGGATCTTCTTTAATAGTAATACTGGTTTCACTTTTAGTATTTCCATATTCTAATACGGCTCTATACGTGCCTGGTAATACACGGACACCACTAGGTTCCCTTTTTGAAGTATTAACTTTTCTTGATGGTCGATCAGCACCTTTTTCTCTCATTCTCCAGCTCCAGGTATGTATACCTTTTTCTTTAGGAACTTTACTAGATAGGGTGCGTATTAATCTTTCATCATCATAGATTTTTAAATAGATAGAGTCGGATTTTATGGTGTCGTTTTTTGTTTTTAAGTCTTTATTAAAATAGTATTTAAATTTTGCTCCACTACCGCGGTTTTCTCCATGGAACATCGCGTCTGCGCCAAATCTACTTCCAGTAGGTTGTTGATATCTAGCAAAGTATGCAGTAGGTGGCTGGTATAGAGCAATAGGTTGTTGAGGTTGCGCTTTCGCGAAAGCAACAAAAGGAGCAAGGTCGTCTAAAACCCAAGCCGCACGACCAAATGTTCCTATCACCAGATCATTCTCGCGCTCTTGAATAGCAAGGTCCTTAACAGAAACGGTAGGGAAACCATTAGTGTATTTTACCCAATCATCGCCAGCGTTAATACTTACGTATAGACCATCATCAGTACCTAAAAACATCAAATTGTTCTCTTCTGGATGTTCAATGATACATAAGGCGTAGCTTTCTACATCATCACTATCTACAATTCTAGTCCAACTTTTACCATAGTTAGTGGTACGATATGCATAGGCCTCAAAGTTGAATCTACGATAATCGTTTGCAACTAGTAGTGCATGACCTTTTTTAGTTTTTGAGGCTTTTATTTGGGTAATCCAGCTGCCTTGTGGTAGACCTTTTAACCCTTTTGAAATATCTTCCCAACTATCACCACCATTTTTTGTGATGTGTACTCGGCCATCGTCTGATCCTGTGTACAGAACATCACGTTCTACAGCACTAGGTTCTATGACTAGTATAGTTGTATGATTCTCTGCTCCAGTAGCATCCATGGTTAATCCACCAGATTCTGATTGTTTTTGCTTCTCAGGATCATTAGTTGTTAAGTCTGGAGAAATCACTTTCCACGTCAGTCCTTTATCTGTAGATTTATGAACAAACTGACTACCGAAGTATAAGGTAGCGCTATCAAACGGATCCATGTTGATGGCAGCATTCCAGTTAAAACGTAATTGTACATCTGGATCTGGATGTGTAGGTCTAACACTATAGTTATTACCGGTTTGCCAGTCATAACGGCTTACATATCCTTGCTGACTCATAGAATAACCGAATCTACTATTATCTGGATCTGGTACAACGTCAAAACCGTCACCAAAGCTGATTTCTTGCCAGTAACTATTTCTGATACCTTGCGCACGCCATGAGTATGCTGGTCCACGCCAGCTACCATTATCTTGCATACCACCATAAACATTATATGGTACTTCATCATCTACATTAATATGATAGAATTGTGCCACAGGTAGATTCCCTATAAATCGCCATGTCTTTCCACGATCACGTGTGATGTTTAAACCTCCATCATTTCCATCGATCATAAATTTACCGTTAGTAGGATGGATGTACCAGGCATGGTGATCGGGATGTACACCATTATCTGCATTATAAGCAGGCATCAGTTGTTTAAAGCTTTTACCACCATCGTTTGAGACATTTATGTATGTGAAAACAGAGTACACACGATTCTCGTTTTGTGAATCCACATATATTTCAGAATAATAGAAAGGTCTATTACCTATATCACTTTTATCATTGATCTTTTTCCACTTAAAACCACCATCTGTAGATTTGTACAATGCATTTTTCTTTGCCTCTACTAGTGCATAAACAACATTAGGCTCGCTAGGAGCAATGGCAACACCTATACGGCCTAGCTCGCCTTTGGGTAATCCATCTTCAGCGGTAATTTTTTTCCAGTTTTCTCCACCATCATGTGTCATATACAATCCCGATCCTTCACCACCAGATTTAAAAAACCATGGATCGCGTTTATGTTCCCACATGGCAGCGATGAGTTTATTAGGATTAGTAGGGTCCATAACAAGATCTGCTGCACCGGACTTGTCGTTTGTGTAAAGAATTTTTTTCCATGTTTTTCCACCATCTGTGGTTTTAAAAACACCACGTTCTGGATGAATTCCCCATGGAGAACCTATGGCTGCGGCATAAACGACATCTGGATTAGTAGGATCAATAATAACTCTATGAATGTTACGGGTTTTTTCAAGTCCCATAGATTTCCATGATTTCCCACCATCGAGTGACTTGTATATACCGTATCCACCGTTCAAAGAGTTACGTGGATTTCCCTCACCAGTTCCTACCCATATTACACTAGGATTAGATTGTTGAATTGCCACGGCACCTATAGACGCAGTAACTTCATCTTCAAAAATAGGTTCCCAGGTCACGCCACCGTTTTGTGAGCTCCACAATCCACCACTAGCCGTACCAGCATAAATAATATCTGGATTATCGTGTACCACATCTATAGACGTCACACGACCAGACATACCGCCGGGACCAATGTTGCGAGGTTCTAGATTTTTAACTAATTCTAAATCAAGTTTTTGAGAAAATGCGAGGCTAGAAATCAAGCAAACGCATAGTATTAGAGTTCTTTTCATGGTAAAAATTATAGAACTCTAAAGATAAGTCATGAAACCGCTTTCGCGAAAGCGTGTTAACAAAGCATTTTGAATATTGAGAAAAGAAGTCAGATAAAACTTTTACTCAGCACTAAAAATATTAAATACACCAATCATAATTCCCCAAGTTAAACCGTTGATTCCTAAAACAAGTGCCAATACGGAAAATAATCGTTGCCAAGATGGAACGGCTTGTTTAATACGTACTTTTAAGTAACTATTATCTGTCTGATGATCTAATAATGCATTTAAAGGAAGTACAAATTGACTTGTCTTTAGCCCTTCATGATTCTTAAGGTCTAAAGTATAACAGCCCGTTTTTTTGATATTAAATTTAAAATATTCTACTCCGTAGACACCTTTTTCTTTAAAAGTCCAATTTGGAAAAGTTGGCTTTAGGGTGATGCTTGCAAAATCACTACTATAAATCATAGCCTTAAAACTCCCATCACTAGAAATATTTTTAGTACCTATAAAGCAAAGAGAAAATAAGCCTGAAGTTTTAAATTCTAGGTTATGCGTATTTGAATCAACGGGAAATTCTACAATTGTTTTACAATTACGAGCTTTAATAAAAAAATGAATTGAACAGTACAGTAAAATAATACTTATAATTCCAATAGCTACGAAAAGAAATTCTAATGGCGCCAAATCAAATTTTAAGAGGTTATTTATGATTTAAAGAATTGGTAGTGGAATAATTGTTGTTAATTAGTAATCATATGTTTCTTTAAGATACTCTCTAGAAATGAGGTCAGCATGATTAATACCTAACTCGTTAGATTCTATTCTCTTCCATATAACAGGAGCATCCTCAAGCAGTCTCATCATATTTCTTCTACCATTCACTAGATTAGTAGAGGCAAGTAATTCTGTTTTATCAGAATCTCTTTTTTTGATGTAATGATCTACAGACGGGAAATCTCCAGGTGCAGCGACGTAAGATAAAATAATGTGTTCACCTTTTTTCTTTACTTTATAAGTTTGAGAAGCTTTATAAATTGTTGCATAGTTGTTAGCACCATAAACCATGTAAAGACCAGCATATTTAGCTTTTTTCTGTCTTTTACTTAAATATACTTTAGTATAATGAAAAGAGTATTCGTTATTTTCTTTAGGGCTATAAACGGTAAGTATTTTGATATCGTTAGCTGTTAATTTTTCTGTTTTACAGCTTTTACATTTCTTAATTTTGACTTTATTGATACCTACCTTATGTGGTACTTGAATTTCGCCACTTAATTTTGTGCCATCTGTCATTATTATTTCTCCTTCCCAATAGGGATTACTATTTATAAATCGTCCTAATTGGGCATGAGATATTGAAAAGGAAAATAATACTATAGATAATAGAAGAAGGTTTTTCATAATTTACTTAGTTAACAAGTATTCATTTAATTCTGCTTCCTTCCACATCTCTTGACTAAAAGGTTTCAGCTCCATACTACCGCTTAACTCGTCATATTGGATGCTAGATTTATTAAAACTAGGCCTACCATTTGCCATAATATCTTGAAGGCATGCTGCTAGTAAAGGTTCATTCACATCTCCTAAAACTCCTAGATTTTCAAAGTCTTCGCGTAATGCTATATCCGGAACCAGTCCATTAAAATAATCTGTAAATCCAGCACTGTTGATACTTTTTAAAACTAATGGTTGTAATGCATATCTATGAGCAGGATTTGCACCAGATCTACCAAAATCGCTACTGTCATATAAGGTAATGCTTGCTTGAAATTTACCTGCGGTATCATCACCTACTTGTACCACATCTACATAAGGTTCTAAAGCAGCAATGACTAACTCACTAGCACTAGCGCTGCTACCTGTAGTAATGACATGAACTTTAGAAAGTCCTAGAGTATTTAAAGGTGTGCCAGCATTAGTGGTTGTTTTAAAGAAATTAGTTAATCGATCTGGTTGATTGTTTTCAAAAAATTCTTGCACATCAGGATTCCATTCCTCTGTGGAAAAAATGTCTGTCGTAGGTTGTCCTGCTATAAGGCTTCCTAAAATGATGGAAGTATTTACAGATCCACCACCATTATATCTTAAATCTAATACTAGATGAGTTACTCCTGCAGATTGTAAAGTTCCAAAAGCATCATTTAATTGTTCATCAAAATTTGACGTAAAACTATTATACATTAAGTATCCTATTTTTTGCGAACCTTGATCAATAATAGCGGTTCTGAAAACTGGATTTTCAGTTATGGATGTCTTATCTAAAGTGATTGTCATTCCATTACTAATAGCAACACCAGCATTTAGATCTGCTAGTCCTATGGTATAAGAATTTTGTCCCAGCAATACACTAAAGTTATCACGTGTTAATTGAATTCCATCTATTTGATTAAATATCATTCCACGTGCAACACCTTGTGCACTGGCACTAGAGTTGGGTAACACATAACGCACATAACCCCATACATTAGACGCGCTACCTGTTTCACCTACCAGGCCGAACTCCATACCATTGTTTAATGTCGTCCCAGCAAACAACTGTTCTAGTGCTATATAATCACTTACAATAACGCTAAATCTGTCTGTGAGCGATCTATCAAAAACTAATGATTCAAAAAAGTCCTCTGGTGTTTCATAAATACTGTGAAACTCTTCTAATTCTGGAACTGTCGCAAAACGATCGTCTGCTAGTTCTGGAACATCTGGTTTATATAAATAAAAGGCATTCATACCTCTATAAACAAAGTTTTTTATAGAAGTAGAAGAAGCAAAATTATCATCATTATCTTTAAAGCAACTTACCGTTAATAAAACAGTAAGGCCTAAAAGGATTAAATTTTTATAAGATTTCATCATCATAATCGCTTATTTAAGGTTTAAAGGTAATTGTATTCTAGATAATTCTCTAGTCGCCACAATTATCATTGTAGAATTCTATTGCCTCGGGAATTCTTTTCTTTTTCATTTTTCCATCTTCGAGTTTAGAAACGAGCTCTGGACAGTCTTTCAACATTTTAAGATGTCTCTTTTTAAATTTAGTTCCTATTCTCACAAAACGATCGTCTATGACCATAAAATATATAGTGTACGGCTCTTGATCCACATAAACAGGTGGTAAGTTAGTACCAGGTCCAAAACCTATACTAGAAGTACCGCCTTGCATGTATAATCCATATAACATGATTTTTCCACTTTCAATCTCTAAATAAAGTGATGGTGGATCAGTACGGTTCGTCCTTACATACCTGTATTTTAACCCATCGATATCAAAACCTATGATATGCTTATGGTCATAGACTACGGTTTGATCTTCTTCGTTTTCTTTAAATTTCACACTATCATTTGCTCGTGTCTTTATGAAACCTTCTTTACTAGTGTTGTTTTTAAAGATAATAGTGCCTTCTTGATACTGCGCTTTTAAAGAAATACTACACAGTAAAAAAAATGTAAAAAGAATAATATTTTTCATCAAGATATTTTCGGTTATAGAACTCAAAGATAACGAGCAGTTATCACACTTACATAACGTATTATTCATTTATTTAGTTTGATTTTTATGTATTCGCTTTCGCGAAAGCGTACTCATAATCCCCATTGTTTCTATATGAAAGGATAATATTTGAAAAAAAATAAAGCATCTTGTAACAATAAAATAACATGCTCGTCATGGTAGTATAACCAACACAATGAACCAACAAAAATTCATAGCTGTTTTTAAAGAAGTGCAACACAAAATGTACTTTTTATCAAAACGCTTGCTTACCTCGCATGAAGAGGCAGCAGACGCTGTGCAAGAAGTAATGGCTAAGTTATGGGAGAAAAGAGACACTCTAGAAAAAGTGAAAAATAAAGAAGCATATGCCATGCAAATGGTAAAAAACTTCTCTCTAGACCGCTTAAAAAGCAAACAGGCTGGGCATTTAAGAATTGTGCATAGTAATTATGAAGATGACCATCGCAATGCACAAGAAGAGATGGAACGCAAGGCAAAAGTCACAATGGTACAGAATGTGATTAATACCTTACCAGAGCAGTATAAAGTGGTACTGCAACTGCGAGATATACAGCAATATGACTTTGAGGCCATAGAACGTATACTAGATATGAAAGCCACCGCAGTTAGAGTAACTTTAAGTCGAGCCCGTAAAATGCTCAAAGAAAAAATTGAAGAACAGTATCAAATAGACATCGCATGAACGAACTATTACATAAATATTGGGAAGGACAATCCAGTCTGGAAGAAGAGCAAAAGCTCATAGCTTACTTTAAAAGTGAAGCCGTTGCTCCAGAACATGAAGTCTACCGCAGCATCTTTAATGCTTTTGAAGAAGAGAGCGAGATGAAAGAGGACTTAGATTTTGATGCGTTTGCAAAACTGATACCAGAAGAAAAACCTAAGGATCAATCAAAAATAAAAGTCCTTAAAGGTTTGGGTATTGCCGCAGGATTTGCTGTGTTGATAGCTGTAGGTTCTAATTATATAGGAGCAACAAAGACTAACACAGATTTAGGAACCTATGAAGACCCTAAAGAAGCCTATGATGCTACTGTAGAAGCACTGCAATTAGTCTCTTCTAAATTTAATAATGGTCGCAAAAACTTAAAACCTTTAACTGAAATTAATAATAAGACAGAGAAAGTCTTTAAAACTAAATAATAAAAATCAAGAATCTCTTAAAATAAAAAACATGAAAAATTTAATTTACATAACAGCTTTCTTGCTTACCAGTGGTATAGCAATGGCACAAAACTTTAATGCACTAGATAATCTTAAAAACACATCAGAGACAGTTGTGACCGATGAGATGTTTGCACTAATAGCAGGAGTAGATATCGATAGTGATGATAAAGAATTCAACGAGATTAAAAAAATTATTGATAATCTTAAGGAATTACGCATTTATGCTACAGATAACCCTACTAGTGCCGCGACTTTAAATTCATTTGCTCAAAAGTATATCGCAAATAATAACCTTGTGAAATTGATGCACGTTAAAGAAGATGGACAGATGTTCTCTTTCCACATGCGCAAAGGTAGTAATGATAAAAAAGTACGCGATCTAGTGATGTTGATTAATGGATCTGGTGATAATGATGATAAGGACACCGTTTTTCTGATCATATCAGGAGACATAGACTTAAACCAGATATCAAAACTTACTAAAATGATGAATGTACCAGGTCAGAAGCAAATAGAAGACGCTACAAATTAATCATTTATCTAAATCTGATAAGCCAGATAGTTGACCAGTATCTGGCCTTATTTACAAACCATTAAAACTTACCATTATGAATAATCTTATAATAAGAATCTTAGCATTAGGAATCACATTTATCTTGTTTCTAACCTCATGTAGTTCAGATCCTAGTTTGCAACAATACTTTGTGGATAGTCAAGAAAAGCAAGGCTTTATCACAACAACCATCCCTAAAAGTATACTAGGATTAGACGTTTCTCAGATGAGTGATAAATCACAAGAGGCTTATAATTCCATCAATAAAGTGAATTTACTTTATTATCCAATTGATAAGCAAAACACTGCCGCATTTGAAAAAGAAAATGCGCAACTTAATGCAATTTTAAAAAGCGATGATTTTAAAACCTTAATGACTCACAAGTCTGATGGTGTGAATATGCGATTTTTATATGATGGTTCTAGCGAGAGTATTGATGAGATGATTATATATGGTTCTTCTCCAGAAATGGGATTAGGTGTCGCTAGAGTGTTAGGTGATGATATGAAACTAGGTTCTATTATGAAAATGATGGAAGAAATGAAAAACGTAAATCTAGATCAAACAGGTATTAACAACATCCTTAAAGATATAGGAGTAGATCTAAACGAGGAAGGTGAAATCGATGAAGAAGCTGTTAAAAAAATAATGGCTTCAAAAGGGATGGATACCACAAATTTAGATATTGATATGAATAGTAAAGAGTAAGAGAAAGTAAATTTGTTTAAAAACCGCTGTAGTTTCTATGGCGGTTTTTTTGTATTTAAAAGGGACCATTTTTAAATATAACAAATTGCAAGAATCGGTTTATATTTGCACGCCTTTTAAGATAGTGATGATGTTTTATCTCGCTTTCGCAAAAGCGCAATAACAACAAACATTACAACACATGAAAGCAGGAATAGTAGGATTACCTAACGTGGGAAAATCTACCCTTTTTAACTGTCTGTCTAACGCCAAAGCGCAAAGTGCAAACTTTCCGTTTTGTACCATAGAGCCTAATGTAGGTGTGGTAAATGTACCAGATCCTAGATTAAAAAAGCTTGAAGAATTAGTGAATCCAGAGCGTGTCATTCCAGCAACCGTTGAAATAGTAGACATCGCAGGACTAGTTAAAGGAGCTAGTAAAGGAGAAGGATTAGGGAATCAGTTTTTAGGAAACATACGTGAAACAGATGCCATTATTCACGTATTACGTTGCTTTGATAATGATAATATAGTTCACGTAGACGGGAAAATAGATCCTATAAGTGATAAAGAAACTATAGATATTGAGTTGCAATTAAAAGACCTTGAAACAGTTGATAAAAAACTAGAAAAGGTAAAACGCGCCGCTCGTACAGGTAATAAAGAAGCCCAGAAAGAGGAAGAGGCTTTAATGAAAGTTAAAGAAGCACTTGAGGCAGGTAAATCTGTAAGAACTATCGACTTTGATGAAGCTATACACAATGAATTCATCAAACCATTACAATTTATAACAGATAAGCCTGTATTGTATTTATGTAATGTTGATGACGCATCTGCAGTGACAGGTAATGCATATGTTGATCAGGTACGTGAAATGGTAAAAGATGAAAATGCTGAGGTTCTTGTACTAGCAGTAGGAACAGAAGCTGATATCGCAGAACTAGAAGATTATGAAGAGCGCGAGATGTTCCTAGCAGACATAGGTCTCGAGGAAGCTGGTAGTGCAAAATTGATACGTAGTGCTTATAAATTATTAAACCAGCAAACTTATTTTACAGCTGGTGTAAAAGAAGTAAGAGCATGGACTGTAAAAATAGGAGCAACAGGACCACAGGCTGCTGGTGTCATCCACACAGACTTTGAAAAAGGATTTATACGTGCAGAGGTTATCAAGTATGACACCTTTGTGGAATATGGATCTGAAGCAAAAGTAAAAGAAGCAGGTAAGCTTAAAATTGAAGGTAAAGAATATATTGTACAAGATGGTGATGTGATGCACTTCTTGTTTAATGTATAAAAGCTATATATCGATCTTTTGTCGAATTAGAATTCATTAAAAACCGAATCTTCTTTTAAAAAGATTCGGTTTTTTTATAAAGATCATTCTATCAATTCTCTAACTTGTGTTAGACTTCATTATAGAAATTGATACTTTTAAAAAACTGTTTTAATCATCCACTTTGGTATAACACGTTTCTACCCAAAGTGCTTCTACTTTATCACGAGCCCATTGGGTACGTCTTAAGAATTTTAAACTTGACTTTATAGTAGGATTAGTATTGAACGAGTTGATTCTTATACGATCGCCCAGTTCATCCCAGCCAAATTTCTCTACGAGATCTTCAACGATTTGAGCCAGTTTAATACCGTGCAATGGGTTGTTAGGTTGTGTGCTCATAGTTAATTTTCCATAAAATCCATAGATTCCTTAACGCCACTGGACTTACCAGATCCACTAACGCGCACATAAAAATAAGAGTCGTAATCATTATCATCTAGTGCGTTATAAATGCTATCATTTTGTAGTTGGTTAGTGTACTCATTAATGGTATTACTATGGCCAAAAAGTGCGACCGTTTTACCTCGATATTTTTCAAGTAAATCTAACGCTTTAGTCGTTCTAACATCATACAATTCTATCTCCATGTCATGCGCCGCGGCAAGTGGTGCAGCGGTTGCTTTGGTACGCTTATAGTCAGAACTTATAATGTGATCTACATTCTTCAAGAAAAAATAATTCACCCAAGCATCGGCTCGTTTTTTTCCTTCTTCTGTCAGCTCTGGATCGCTTCCTTGGTCGGTGCGTTTTTCTGCATGTCTAATAAAATAAAACGTAGTGATACCTTCATTGTCCACAGGATCACCTTGTTTAGGTCCTGTGTTGCAGGATAATAGACTGAATATTGTAAATAGTAATAATAACTTTTTCATGATTTTTTAATAAAGCTTAAAGCTACTGCTTTTTAGACTTTTATAACGTCTAGATAGTTGTTGATATTTATCCACAATTGAGTTAGAAATGATGTTAATTAATTTCGCTTTCGCGAAAGCGAAATTCAAACAGATATACTTATATTTCGGGAAAGACTGCAGAATTAATTTATGGCTGAAAACACGCAATATACAGAGGATAACATCCGCTCACTGGACTGGAAAGAACACATTAGAATGCGTCCTGGAATGTATATCGGTAAGCTGGGCGATGGATCCAGTGCAGATGATGGTATTTATATTTTAGTTAAAGAGGTTATCGATAACTCAATTGATGAGTTTGTAATGGGATCTGGTAAAACCATTGAAGTCTCTGTACAAGGTGAACGTGTAACTGTACGTGATTATGGTCGTGGTATACCGCTAGGTAAAGTAGTAGATGTAGTGTCTAAAATGAATACTGGTGGAAAGTATGATAGTCGTGCCTTTAAAAAATCAGTAGGTTTGAATGGAGTAGGTACTAAGGCTGTAAATGCGTTGTCCAGTTATTTCCGTGTAGAATCTACTAGGGATGGGAAAAGTGCCAGTGCCGAGTTTTCTCGTGGTGAACTGAATGATCAGGAGATGCTTGAGGAGACATCGCGTCGCAAAGGAACTAAAATGACCTTTGTGCCAGATGGTGAGATTTTTAAAAATTTTAAATTCCGTCCAGAATATATAGCACGTATGTTGAAAAACTATGTGTACCTCAATCCTGGATTAACCATTATGTTTAATGGCGAGAAATTCTTCTCTGAAAATGGCTTAAAAGATTTATTGAGTGAAAATATTGTAGATACAGATCGATTATACCCTATAATTCACTTGAGAAGTGAAGACATCGAGGTAGCGATCACTCATAGTAGAACGCAGTATAGTGAAGAGTATCACTCATTTGTAAATGGCCAGAACACTACCCAAGGAGGAACACATCTAGCAGCTTTTAGAGAAGCACTTGTAAGAACGGTAAGAGAATTTTATGGTAAAAACTATGAAGCTAGCGATATACGCAAGTCTATAGTAAGTGCTATAGCCATTAAGGTAATGGAGCCAGTCTTTGAATCACAAACTAAGACAAAACTAGGATCTACAGATATGGGTGGTGACTTACCAACTGTACGTACCTTTATAAACGATTTTTTAAAGACTAAACTAGATAATTATTTACATAAACATCCTGACGTCGCTGAGGCGATGCAACGCAAGATTATACAAGCAGAGCGAGAGCGTAAAGATCTTTCAGGAATTAGAAAATTGGCACGTGATCGTGCTAAAAAAGCTAGTCTACACAATAAAAAGTTACGAGATTGCCGTGTTCATTTAACTGACAGTAAAAAAGAAAATAATCTAGAAAGCACCTTATTTATTACCGAAGGTGATTCGGCTAGTGGATCTATTACAAAATCTCGTAACGTTAATACACAAGCGGTTTTTTCGCTACGTGGTAAACCGTTGAATTCTTATAACATGTCTAAAAAGATCGTGTATGAGAATGAGGAATTTAATTTGTTGCAAGCAGCTCTCAATATTGAAGACAGTATGGAAGATTTGCGATATAATAAGATAGTTATCGCAACTGATGCAGATGTGGACGGTATGCACATTAGATTATTGCTTATCACCTTCTTTTTACAGTTTTTTCCAGAATTGATAAAAAAAGGACATATTTATATCTTACAAACTCCACTCTTTAGAGTACGTAATAAAAAGGAAACAAGGTATTGCTACACGCCAGAAGAACGTGCAGCAGCATTAGCAGAATTAGGTAAAAATCCTGAGATTACTCGATTTAAAGGTTTAGGTGAAATAAGCCCAGATGAGTTCAAGCATTTTATAGGTGAGGACATGCGTCTAGATCCTTTAATGTTAGATGATAACATGAGTATTGAAGATTTACTGAGATTCTACATGGGTAAAAATACACCTGATCGTCAAGAATTTATCATCGATAATTTGAAAGTAGAACTAGATATAATTGAAGAAGATACTGTGTAGTACGCTTTTGCGAAAGCGTGATAAATATGAAAATAAAATTTAAACACATAGCAATTACAGCAGCGTTTGGAATCATTGCTAACACTGTAGGCGCTTTACTTAAGATTTTACATTGGGAATTTCCTGTTTTAGGAATAAAAATAAATGGTAGCACCTTATTAATTTTAGGAACTATCTTATGGATTTTAGCGGCTATTCTATTAATGATAAAGGCTATAACTGCTAAGAATCAAGATGTTTTAAATAAATAACCGTTAACCGATAACAGTTAACTAAATAATGAGTGAAGAAAACGAAGAATTAGAGTCTATAAATGATGGTGGAATACTAGAACCTACAGAAAGTATAACTCGTATTACGGGAATGTACAAAGAGTGGTTCCTGGATTATGCTAGCTATGTTATTCTAGAGCGTGCGGTACCAGCTATTGAAGACGGTTTTAAACCAGTTCAAAGACGTATCATGCAGTCTATGAAAGATCTAGATGATGGACGTTATAATAAGGTAGCAAATATTGTAGGTCATGCCATGCAGTATCATCCACATGGAGATGCGAGTATAAGCGATGCTATGGTGCAAATAGGGCAAAAAGACATGCTCATCGACATGCAAGGAAACTGGGGAAATATCTTTACCGGTGATCCAGCGGCTGCATCTCGTTATATAGAGGCTAGACTGTCTAAGTTTGCATTAGAAATTCTTTTTAATCCTAAAATTACCGAGTGGCAAGCTAGTTATGATGGCCGCCGTAAAGAACCAGTTAACCTACCGGTAAAGTTTCCACTATTGCTCGCACAAGGAGCAGAAGGTATTGCTGTGGGACTAAGTACTAAAGTCTTACCACACAATTTTATCGAGTTAATAGATGCATCTATAAAGCATTTACAAGGTAAACGATTTACCATATATCCAGATTTTCCAACTGGTGGAGAAATCGATATATCAAACTACAACGACGGTTTACGAGGTGGTAAAGTGCGTGTGCGTGCAAAAATGCATGCACCAGATAAAAATACTATTGTCATCACTGAAATACCGTATTCAACAAATACCAGCTCCTTGATTGACTCGATTTTGAAAGCTAATGATAAAGGTAAAATCAAAATCAAAAAAATTGAGGATAACACCGCCGCAGATGTTGAAATTATGATTCATCTTCATGCCGGTATTTCTCCAGATAAAACCATGGACGCTTTATTTGCGTTTACAAATTGTGAATCTAGTATATCTCCACTAGGCTGTGTTATTGAAGATAATAAACCACTATTTGTAGGTGTAACAGAGATGTTACGTCGCAGTGCAGATCATACTGTAGATTTATTAAAGCAAGAGTTAGAAATACAACTTGGTGAGGTAGAAGAGCAATGGCACTTTGCATCATTAGAACGTATTTTTATTGAGAACAGAATTTATCGCGATATAGAGGAAGAGGAAACCTGGGAAGGAGTTATCGCTGCTATAGATAAAGGTTTAAAACCTCATATAGGTCATTTAAAAAGAGCAATTACAGAAGATGATATTACGAGATTAACAGAAATACGTATTAAACGAATTTCAAAATTTGATATCGATAAGGCACAACAAAAAATTGATGCATTAGAAGAACGAATTGCTCAACTTAAACATCACCTAGCTCATCTAGTAGAATATGCTATTGATTATTTTACATCTCTTAAAAAGAATTACGGTGCAGGTAGAGAGCGCAAGACAGAAATTAAAACCTTTGATGATATTGTTGCTACTAAGGTAGTAATGAGAAATACAAAGTTATATGTAAATCGTGAAGAAGGTTTTGTAGGTACAGCTCTTAAAAAAGATGAGTACGTTACAGATTGTGCAGATATTGATGATATCATCGTATTTACAAGAGATGGTCAGATGATGGTTACTAAAGTAGATGCTAAAACTTTTATCGGAAAAGATATTATCCATGTCGCTGTTTTTAAAAAGAAAGACAAACGCACTATTTATAATGTCATTTATCGTGATGGTAAATCAGGACCTAGCTATGTAAAAAGATTTGCAGTCACTAGTGTAACCAGAGATAAAGCTTACCCGATGGGTAAAGCAGATAAAGGTTCACAAGTCCATTACTTTAGTGCAAATCCTAATGGAGAGGCAGAGGTTGTAAGTATTAATTTAAGACAGCAGGGAAGTATTAAGAAGATTAAATGGGATCTTGATTTTTCTGATATTCTTATTAAAGGTAGAGCCTCAAAGGGTAATCAAGTTACTAAGTATAACATTAAAAAAGTAGAGCTTAAAGAAGAAGGTGTTAGTACTTTAAAACCTCGTAAAATATGGTTTGATGATACTGTTCAACGACTTAATGTTGATGGAAGAGGAGAATTACTGGGAGAATTTAGAGGAGAAGATCGATTGTTGATTATCAATCAAAAAGGAATAGTAAAAACTATAATTCCAGAAGTGACGGCTCGTTTTGATGATGACATGATTGTTTTAGAAAAATGGTCACCTAAAAAACCTATTAGTGCTATTTATTTTCATGGCGAAAAGCAGCTGTTTTATGTGAAGAGATTTCTGGTTGAAAATGAAGAAAAAGAAGAATCATTCCTGCCAGAAGTAGAAGGATCTTATCTTGAAGTTGTTTCTACAGATTATAAGCCAGTGGCAGAATTAGTTTTTAATAAACCTAGAGGTAAAGAACAACCACCTAATGAACCTGTAGATGTTGATGAATTTATTGCGGTTAAAGGAATAGGTGCACAAGGCAATCAACTTACAAAAAGTAAAGTAAAGCAAATCAATTGGCTCGATCCTTTACCTTTTGAAGAGCCACAAACTAAGCCAGCAAATGAGGTAGAGGTTAATGATGAAACTGTTGTGTCTACTACAGATACTTCAAAAAATAATACAACAGCTACATCATCTAATCCTGAAATTAAAGATGATAATGCACCTGATCCAGATATAGATGACAGTGGCCAGGCAAGTCTATTTTAAAAAGTTAAATATTTATATAATCCTGCTTTTGCGAAAGCAGGATTTTTATTTTTATATCACAATTCAATAACTATGGGAATACTAACTGAATTTAAGGAATTTGCTGTAAAAGGTAATATGATTGATATGGCAATAGGTATCATCATAGGTACCGCATTTAATAATGTAGTACAGACCTTAGTGAAAAAAGTATTATTGCCACCACTGTCATATCTAACTGACGGTATCAATTATGAAGATAAAAAATGGGTTTTAAGAGATGCAAATCCAGATTTAACGGGTGACGCTGCCAAAGCAATCGAAATAGGGTATGGAGAGTTTTTTCAAGTAAGTCTAGACTTTTTAGTCATAGGATTTACCGTCTTTTTAGTTGTTAAAGGAATGAATAAACTACGTAATAGGTCCCATGATTCAAAAGATAAAACAGTGGTAACACCAAAGGATATAGAATTGCTTTCTGACCTTAAAGAATTGATGAAAGAGCAAAATGAATTACTATCTAAAAAGTCTTAACATCGGTTAACGGTTAATTGGAACGTCTTAAATCGTGTATTTTATCCTGTATTTAAGTTTTTTGTCCTTTTGTTACATTTTTAATTTGGCGCTATTAAAAAAAGAATAGGTAGATAATACATTTGCAATCCCTATTAATAGTGTTATGAGAATTTATATTACCCTACTTTTTTTTAGTCTATCTACCGTTCTTACGGCTCAAGTCGGAATTAATACTGATAATCCATTTGCAACATTAGATATAAGTACAGATACACCAGTATTACCTAGTACAGGAATACTTATTCCACGAGTGGATGATTTTGCGGCTACTAATCCAGACATAAACCAGCAATCTTTACTTGTATATCTTACTACGGCAGTAAGTCGTAACATTACTGGTACAGGATTAGAAAATTATGAACCTGGTTTTTATTACTGGGATAATGCATCAACAAATTGGATATCTTTTACAGCAGGTGGATCAGGTTGGAATATAGAAGGTAATGATAACATTGACGATACCCAGCATTTTATGGGAACCACCACAGCACAAGATGTAGTATTTAAAGTTAATGATATTCAAAGATTTAGAATGACTGAATCTGGTCAATTAGAAGTATTTGCTGATGCAAGATCCATTTTCATAGGTGAGGATGCTGGTGATAGTTATGTGCCTACTGATGGTAGTGGAAGGAAAGGCGAACAAAATGTTTTTATAGGATATCAATCTGGAACGCTCAATACTATAGGTCGTGATAATATGGCGGTAGGTACCTTGAGTTTATCTAAAAATGTAGACGGTAATTTTAATACAGCGATAGGTGATGAGGCACTCCAAAACTCAGTATCGTCCTCAAATAATACAGCTATAGGTAATGACGCTATGCGTTATGCAACTAATAGTGCTGATAATACTGCTATAGGAGTTGGATCTCTTGCAAATGCACGCAGTTCAAATCATGTAGCCGTTGGATATCAGGCTGGTCTATCAGTAAGCAATGGCGGCGGTAATACGATAATTGGTGCAAATGCAGATGTAACTGCTGGGAATTTATCTAATTCTGTTGCTTTAGGTAATCAATCCCAGATAGGTAATAATACAGCCACTGCTATAGGATATAGATCTACGGCTGCTGGACAAAATTCCATTGCATTAGGACAGTCTAGTTCTGTTACGGCTCAAAATGCTATAGTTATAGGTAGCCTGAGTACTTCAAATGGTTCTAACTCTATCGCCATAGGAGAATCTGCTAGTGCTAGTAATAATGATGCCATTGCTATGGGAAGTGATGCTACCGTTAATGGTATTAACACCATCGCTATAGGTCATAACGCTAGTGCTGCAAACTCTAGTTCAATAGCAATTGGTTCATCAACAGCTGCACAACAACAATATGCTATATCTATAGGAACAAATGCTACTACAGCATCTACTCGTGCTATTGCGGTCGGATTCAACTCTGATGCTACAGGTGATAATGCAGCATCATTAGGTTATCTTGCTACATCTACAGGTACGAATGCACTAGCATTAGGTACCATTTCAAAAGCAACAGGATCTGATGTTATAGCAATAGGTAATAATGCCACTAATACTTCAAGTAATTCTGTAGCCATAGGAAGTAGCGTTAATAATACTGGTGGTAATAGTGTTACGATAGGTGATACAGCCATCAACACAGCCGCAAACTCTGTTGTAATCGGATCTAATACAAATGCGACAGGACAAAACTCTGTAAATGTAGGTAGAAATGCAGATACAGCTGGATCTAACGCCATTGCTGTAGGAGCAAATACAGATGCGATACTTACTGCTATAGCTATAGGTAGTGACGCACAAGCTTTAGGAGAAAGTTCAACCGTTATAGGTGATGATGCAAAATCCAATAATCTTAATGCTGTTTCAATAGGAAATGAGTCAGATGCAAATGGTAATCAATCCATATCATTAGGTCATAGATCAAGTACTACTGCTACTAACAGTATTGCAATAGGTAACTCGTCATCTGGAGAAAATATATCTGCAGTAGCTATAGGTACTATGGCACGGGCTTCAAAACAAAATTCTATAGCGATAGGAGAAGATACAGATGCCTTAGGTGAAAACGCACTTGCTATAGGTACAGATGCAAATGCAAATGGTGCTCGATCTATCGCAATAGGTCAGGATGCCCTAGGCTCACAAGATAGTGCAACATCTTTAGGATTTAATTCTGGCGCAAGCGGTGCGTTAAGTACAGCAATAGGAGCAGAGGCAAAAGCAAGCGCTAATAATTCATCTAGTTTAGGTAATAAAGCAAATGCATCTGGAACAGAGTCATTAGCACTTGGTTTTGAAGCAAAAGCATCACAAAGTACGGCAATAGCTATAGGTAAAAAGTCAACCTCAAGTGGTGAAGACGCAATTACCATAGGGAACTCTGCATCAGTCGTAGGTACTCGCAATATTGCCATAGGATCTCAATCTAGAGCTAGCAATAGTACGGCTTCTAACTCAGTTGCAATAGGTACTGGAGCTGTAGTAAAACATAACAGATCTATTGCATTAGGTGATGGAGCAACTACTACTAAAGATAATCAACTGATATTAGGTAATATTTCTGAAATAGATGCAGGACCAGCAAACTTTAGAACTACCGGTGCAGTTACTGCAAATAACTTTGTCTCATCCACTGGTCCTACTGGTTATGCAGATTATGTATTTGATGTGTATTATGAGGGAAGATCAGATTTAAGTAAAACTTATCAATTCCCTACTTTAGAAGAGGCAGAGGCATTCGTTAAAACCAATGGTCATTTAATAGGTGTGAAATCTATTGAAGATATACAGGCCCAAGGCATGACGGTAAATGTTACTGAAACGGCGCTTAAAAACTTAGAAAAACTAGAAGAACAATTTCTTTATATCACTGAACTTCATTCAAAATTAAAGGCACAAGAATTAAGGATTCAAAAACTAGAACAATCTTTAAAACGTCTTGATGCGATTGAAGCAAAATTGAATAGACTATAGAATCAAGTAATAATTGATAATACGCTTTCGCGAAAGCGTTATTTAAAAAAGCTCATCAACAACGATGGGCTTTTTTTTATGTGTTTACTTAACTATTGAACGATACTTAAGTTTAATAAAAAACAAATTATATGAATGCACTTAAATCAATAGCTATATCAATAGGGATCATGACATTAGTTAGTTGTGCTCTACAAGTACGGTAGATAAAGCAACCTCTAGGAATGGTGAAAGACCTGACCCAGCGACTATTATCCAACAAATGGATACTAATGAAGACGGAAAATTGTCTAAAGATGAGGTTCAAGGACCACTTAAAAATGACTTTGATAAGTTAGATACTGATAGTGATGGATTTCTATCATTAGAAGAGCTTAAAAACGCTCCTGTGCCAGAGAGACCGGCAAGAGGATCTGGTCAAGGAGGAAGACTTAATGGTGGACGCTAATCATAAGCCGTTAAAATAGAATAACGCCTTAAATTAAATTTTAAGGCGTTATTCTATTTTAAAATAAGAGTAGTCTATGTCTAATTAATCTTTTCATCTTCTTCTAATAGATCTGTTGTCTTCTTAGTTTTAATTTTTTACTACGCAGTTTAAAGTTTAAGAATTCTATAAACATAGAAAAGAAAATGGCAAAGTATAAATATCCTTTAGGGATTGTACCGGTACTTTGATTAAAGATGACTAGGTCTGCCATGTGCGCACCTTCTGCAATGAGCATAAATCCTATTAATAATAAAAATGCAAGACCTAATACTTGTACAGATGGATGCTTATTGACAAATTTTCCTACTGGATGCACAAATAATAGCATAATGATTACAGAGATTACTATCGCGATAATCATTAATAATAAAGCACCATCTGGATCATCACTTAATCCATTAGTCATTCCTATAGCCGTTAATATACTATCAAAAGAGAACACTATATTAATCATGGTGATTTCCATTATCACTTTAGATAATGCCGATGTACGCTTACGTTTCACCTCACGTTGATCATGACCTATATCTTCTACCTTTTCATAAATCTCTTGAGTCGATTTATACAATAGAAAAATTCCACCGGCGATAAGAATTAAAGATTGTCCAGATATAGATCCATGTGCCCAACCCCAATTAAAAATAAACCATGGAGCCTGTAAAGATATCAAGACACTAATACCGAAGAGTAGTGCGATACGTAATATCATGGCTAGTGCAAGACCTATGTTAGTAGCTTTCTTTCTTTGATCAGCAGGTAATTTATCTGCTGCTAGTGATATAAATAAGATATTATCTATTCCTAAAACAATTTCTAAAAATATAAGAGTGACTAATGCAATCCAAGCATCTGCACTTGAGAAAATTTCAAACGTAATTTATAATTTATTGTTTTATGGCTGTACCTTGATAAGTTTGCTCTCGACCTGATTGTTTAAATTCAAAGCTATAAGAATCTTCAGTTGTATTTAATATTCTAAAAAGATAAGCTCTACTATCTGCATTTGTTTTTGGATTGATAGGAATAATTCTCCACTCGCAATCATTGATCCATTCAACTCGAGAACTATCTACAACACCTTCATAGGTTTCTATTTGATATTCTTCAGTTCTAGTAAAAGTTGTTTTTAACAATTTCCCTCCACTTTCTTGCTCCCATATAAAGGTACCTGTTTTAAAATTTGAACAGTTTCTTTCTACTTGATAGCATGAACTAGTAATTAAAACTAGCACCAGAATTCCTATTATACGCATGACTTATTTTTAAACAAATTTAAACAATAGCCGTTCTATTCTGGGAAGTAATCCTTAAAACTTCCATCTGAATATAGGATGATTATTTTTGATATATTTTTCCCTTTTTCAGTTTTTACTATTTGTTCTTGGACTTCAGGTTTTGGAGTTGAAAATAAATCGGGTAATGGTGTAATAGGTGAATTAACTTCGGCTGTTGTATCTATTTTTTCTTCTTTTTTATAAGTAGGAGCCACTGGCGTAGGTGCTATGATTTCAGTAGTTTCCTTTTTAGGGTAAGAGCCTTTTCCATTTAATAACCAGTATAAATCGACCTCAGGAAACTGGTCTACAATATTCATGACTAGATCTAAACTAGGTTTGTTACGACCAGATAAAATATGAGAAATAGAACTGCGGCCTACGTTGATAGCTTCAGCAAACGATGACGCATTTAAATCATTTTTTTCCATGATTTTATGGATTCTCTTAGTAAAATCAGCTGAATTAATCATGTGTTACATTTGTAAACAAAAACTTTTGTGTTTTAGTGTTTACAAAACTAAACAAAATGATAATGATATACAATATTAGTATATAAATATAATAAAATACATCAACTATTAGATTACATAACATATAATAAAATACTGAATTTCAACATTTTATATATTACGAAAGGTGTCGTCCTACTCACGGTCCCTATTTATATAGTAATGATATATAGAATCAATACTAGTTTGATTACACTTGTAAACATCGTGTAAAGATTTTTTGTTTACAATTGTAAATAACTAAGTGTTTACATATGTAAACTATGGATAAGTTACATTTGTGTCTCTGTTCAAAACTGTTTTTTAAACTACTTATTTAACTTATCTATTATGGCTCCTATCCTTGAGAATCGTTACTTTATATATGAAGATTATATTAGTGCTTTAAAGTCTGTTTTAAACAGTCATAAAGGCACAAGCTCTAGTATGGATGAGCTGGGTTATTCTGTTTTAGGAAATCCAATTTATAAGTTACAATTAGGAAATGGATCTACTAAAATTTTAATGTGGTCACAAATGCATGGTAATGAGTCTACCACTACACGATCTCTATTTATGTTTATTGAATGGTTTCTTGACTCTAAATATGTAAATGAATTTAAATTATATATTATTCCTATATTAAATCCTGATGGATTAAAGAAGTGGACGCGTGAAAACGCAAATTCTGTGGATCTAAATAGGGATGCGCAAGATCTTTCACAACCAGAAAGTGTCCTGCTAAAAACAGCATTCAATTCATTTCAACCCGACTTATGTTTTAACCTTCATGATCAAAGAACTATTTATGGAACTCCAGACGGACAACAAGGAATTCATTGTTCCTTTTTATCACCAGCTGCAAATGAAGATCGCGATATAACTCCAGCACGTTTAAGAGCCATGCATATAATTAATCACATGACTCATGCGATTGGTAATGATTCTTTAGGTGTAATAGGTCGTTATGGTGATGCATTTAATGCAAACTGTGTGGGCGATACTTTTCAGTCGCTAGGTATACCTACTATATTATTTGAAGCAGGTCAGGCAGATGGTGATTATTATCGTTCAGAAACCGTAAGGTCTATTTTAAAATCATTACAATGTGCAATTGAGGTAATAGCATTAAATACTGATTTTGATTCCAAGGATGTTGTAGAAGAATATCATCAGATTACTTCTATTGAAACTAATTTTTGTGATATTCTTATTAAAAATGTTCCTTCGGCCGGTCGCACGGTAGATTTATCAATTATGTATCGTGAGATTTTAGAAAATGATACGCTCTATTTTGTCCCTTTTTTAACTGGTATTAATGATCATAGCGTTATGAATGCCCATCGTGTTATAGATATGAGTCTAGTAGACTCAAATGTTGATTTTGAGATATCTCAAGGGCAAAAAATTGTTAGTAATAGTTTAGATATTCAAATTTTCTATTAATAATATTATAAAACTCAACTTTTCTTCGGGTTTATCTTAGTTTTTTGTGTTTTTTTGTAAATAATTGATAAAATATAGAAATGGCAAGGATTGACGATATAGATAAGCAAATACTTGATGTGTTAATTGAGAACACTAGAACACCTTTTACTGACATTGCAAAACGACTTAACATATCTGCAGGTACAGTTCACGTGCGCGTGAAAAAAATGGAAGAAAGCGGCATCATCAAAGGATCTTCATTAACTGTTGATTATGAACAGTTAGGTTATACTTTTATAGCTTATATAGGCGTTTTTTTAGAAAAAACGTCACAAACACAATTCGTGATAAGTCGTATTAAAGAGATTCCATTTGTTACTGTAGCACATATCACTACAGGTAAATTCAATATTTTTTGCAAAATTAGAGCTCAAGATACTACTCATGCAAAGAAAATCATTTTTATGCTAGATGATATAGATGGTGTAAGTCGCACAGAAACTATGATTTCTCTAGAAGAAAGTATAAATGATAAGAAACGTTTATTACATAAGGTATTTCAAGATTTATAAATAATGACTCGTAAAGAACTTCAATCAGGCGAGTATAACAGTTATTATGATCACTATTTAAATTTAGTACCTGAGTCTGCATCGATCGATACCATATTGCAATCTAGTTTAGAGGATACGATACGTTTTATCAACAAAATTGATAAACCATTTGATACTACTTATGCGACTGGTAAATGGAGTATAGGTGAGGTCTTAATGCATAATATCGATACTGAGCGTGTTTTTGCTTATCGAGCACTGCGATTTATGAGAGGTGATCAAACGCCTTTACCTGGATTTGATCAAGATGTGTTTGCTCAAGACTATAGTAATTACGCTTTCGCGAAAGCGGACTTAATAAATTCCTTTAAGGCCACTAGAAATGCGACTATCGATCTATTTAAATCGATTACTGCAAAACAGTTAATATCAAGAGGTGTAGCGAGCGAAAGCCCTATGAGTGTAAGAGTTATACCATTTTTAATCGCTGGTCATAACAAACACCACGAAAATGTTATTAGAGAGCGTTATTTAAGTTAAATTTAGATAATACTGCTAATTTTAAGAGCCTGCTAAGTAAATCTTAGCAGGCTCTTATCATATATACTATCTATACTATTGCACATTTGTATCAAATCAATAAATAATTTATACCATGAAAAAGAAAGTAGCAATATTAGCCACAAACGGATTTGAAGAAATTGAATTAACTAGCCCTAAGAAAGCTTTAGAGGATGCAGGAGCGACTGTGCATATTATAAGCCCATCAGGTGAATCTATAAGAGCATGGAACGACGGTAACTGGTCTGACACCTATAAGGTGGATTATGCGGTGTCTGAAGTGTCTGCTACTGATTATAATTCATTAATGTTACCTGGTGGTGTTTTAAATCCAGATCAGTTGAGACAAGATGAAAAATCCATCGAATTCATTAGAGAGTTTTTTAAGCAACAAAAACCAGTAAGTGCAATTTGCCACGGTATTCAACCGCTTATTGATGCAGGTGTATTGAATGGACGTAAGCTGACATCATATCCATCATTACAAAAAGATGTAGAAAATGCAGGAGGAAACTGGGTAGATCAAGAAGTAGTAGTAGATGAAGGTTTTACAACTAGTAGGACTCCAGATGATTTAGAAGCTTTTAATGATAAACTAGTTGAAGAAGTAAAAGAAGGTAAGCATGAAGAACAGCATGCTTAATATGAGTATTATGTAAAAAAAAAGGCTCGCATTATGCGAGCCTTTTTTAATATAATTAGGAGCTTATTGATTAAGCATTACTGGCATTACTAGCATTGTGACATGTTCGCCTTCATCTAATCCGTCAACTGGAGTAAGAATACCAGCTCTATTAGGCATAGACATTTCAAGAGATACGTCATCACAATTAAGATTATTCAACATTTCAATTAAGAAACGGCTGTTAAAACCTATTTGCATATCATCTCCTTGATAATCACAGGTTAGCCTTTCATCTGCTTTGTTACTGTAATCTAGATCTTCTGCAGATATATTTAATTCAGCACCAGCCATTTTAAGCCTTATTTGATGTGTCGTTTTGTTAGAGAATATACTCACACGTCTAACTGAGTTAAGGAATTGATTTCTAGCAATAACTAATTTGTTAGGATTTTCCTTTGGGATTACAGCTTCGTAATTTGGATATTTACCGTCAATTAATCTACATATAATACTGGTAGAGTCAAAAGTAAATTGTGCATTACTCTCATTATATTCAATTAAAACCTCAGTCTCACTACCTTGTAACATTGATTTTAAGAGATTCAATGGTTTTTTAGGCATAATGAACTCAGCAGTTTCACTTGCGGCTAGATCTTCTCTACGGTATCTTACTAGTTTGTGAGCATCTGTAGCTACAAAGGTTAAAGAGTCTGTTGAAAATTGAAAGAATACACCTGACATAACTGGTCTAAGGTCATCATTTCCGGCAGCAAAAATAGTTTTATTAATTGCGGTTGCTAGAGTGTCTCCTAATATTGAAGTGCTACTAGGGTCTGTTAAACTTACTGCTTTAGGGAATTCTTCTCCATTTGCACAAGCTATTTCAGAACTACCTTTATCATGGCTTACCGTCATGATATTTTTATCTGCACTAAACGTAAGCGGCTGTTCAGGAAACGTTTTTAAAGTGTCTAGTAATAGTTTTGCTGGTATAGCGATGCTACCATCATCTTCACTCTCTACTTCAAGTGCGGTAAGCATGGTGGTTTCCATGTCAGATGCAGATACTTTAAGCTCTTTACCATTTAACTCTAATAAAAAGTTGTCTAGAATAGGTAAGGTATTATTACTATTTATAACGCCACCTAACATTTGAAGGTGTTTCTGTAAATAAGAACTTGAGACAATAAATTTCATATTGTGTTATGCTTTTGTGATACTATTATAGCTTATTTGTGTCATTAGAATTAGTTAAATGCAAACCAATTGTAATTTTTTTACGTATTTTTCGACTCTAATACAGTAATTCCTGCAAAGATATTTTAATATCGATAAAGCTGAAAGATACTTATTAACAAAAGAACCCTACTTATAAATAAAAACATGAAAAAGACTACACTTATCCTTGGATTAGCTTTGCTTAGTTCAGGTCTTTCTTTTGGGCAAACGGCTGAAGAGCGTGCACAAATTACTAAAGATTATGATCAAGTAAAATTAGAAGAGCTAAGACAAGAGTTCCAACAGGAATATCAAATAAGAATGGAACGCGCCACTCGTCTTGCAAAAGAGAACGGATGGGAGCTTCGCAAGCAACTTGAAGATGGTTCTTCAGGTCATTTATATGACGTTGTAAATGGTGAGCCTGTATATATGACAACCTTTAATAGAATTGCTGGTATCATGCAAGGTGCAAATGAGCTTTGGAATGGTGGATCTTTGGGAATTAATATAGAAGGTCAGAACATGGAAGTTGGTGTTTGGGATGGTGCAAGAGTGTTACAAACACATGAGGCTTTGATAGGCAGAGTTACGGCTGGAGAACCACCTGTATCTTCAGGTGATCCTGACGATGATGATCATGCAACTCATGTTACCGGAACTATTATTGCTAATGGTCCAGATAATAATGCCATTGGTATTGCTCCACAAGCAACTGCCAAGTATTATAATTTTGCTAATGATAATTCAGAGATGACCTCTGAAGCTAGTAATGGTATGCTAATTTCTAATCATAGTTATGGAATACCATCTAATAATGTTGCTGTAGCTCAATTAGGTCGTTATGAAACTGCTGCAGGTGCGGTAGATAATATCACTTTTAATGCTCCTTATTATTTACCTGTGATGTCTGCCGGAAACTCTAGAAATACTGGTGTTAATATTGCAGATGGTGGTTATGATCTTCTAACTGGAGATAAATTATCTAAAAATGCGATGATTGTTGGAGCAGCTGTCGGTAATCCTAATTATTCAGGTCCTTCTTCAGTTCCTATGTCTACTTTTAGCTCTTGGGGACCTGCAGATGATGGTCGTGTAAAACCAGACATCACAACTAAAGGTGTTAACATGTATTCATCTTACTATAATTTAGGAAATTCTGGATATGCTACTATAAGTGGTACTAGTATGTCAGCTCCTGCTGTTTCTGGAGGATTAATTTTATTGCAACAATATTATAATTCATTGAATTCACAATATATGAAGTCAGCTACCGTAAAAGGTTTAGCACTTCATACTGTTAAGGAAGCAGGTGCTTTTGATGGTCCTGATTATCAATTTGGTTGGGGACTTTTAGATACAGAAGCAGCTGCGTTAGCTATTCAAAATAATGGAAGTAGTACTTCTATAGAAGAACTATCTTTAGCAAATTCGGCAACATATACAAAATCAACATTCTCAGTTTCAGGAGGAAATAAATTAGTCATATCAATCTCATGGACTGATTTTAGAGGTCTTCAACCATTTAGTTCTAGTGATCAAGATGTTGATCCAACGCGTAAAGCGATTACTAATGATTTAGATTTAGTGGTAACTGATGCTTCTGGTAATACATATTATCCGTGGAGTTTAAATCCTGCTTCCCCATCTGCTGCTGCTACCAATATAGCGCCTAATGATGTTGATAACTATGAAAAGGTAGAAATAGATAATGCATCCGGATCATATACTATAACGGTTACCCATAAAGGTAATTTAATTTTTGCTCCTCAAGCTTTTTCTTTAATTATCACAGGTGCAGACCCAGCAACATTCTCTAACAAAGAAGACCAGCTAGATAGTTTTAGTTTGTTCCCGAATCCTGCTACTGATCACTTTACAATAGCATTTAATAATCAGTTATCTGGTGATAAGATTAATGTGAATGTATATGATGTTTTAGGACAAGAAGTAATGTCTCGATCATTTGATAATAATGGACTGTTTGAACAACGTATTTCAACAGCAAATCTGAATTCTGGAATATACTTAGTACGTGTAGGGAATGGTATCACTGCAAGCACTAGAAAATTAATTGTTAGATAATAACTTATTTCTAACTAATATTAAAAACCGCTTCAGATTATTTGAAGCGGTTTTTTTATATCTTCAATTTATGATACATAATGAACTACTTACTTTTCTTACTGAATTAGAAAGAAACAATAATAGGCCATGGTTTGAGAATCATAAATCACAATTCCTTGAATTAGATAGTGCTTTTAAAACCAGTGTGAATAAAATAACAGACTTGCTTAATGAGCACGATATAATTGAAAAATCTAAAACATATAGAATTTATCGTGACATTAGATTTTCAAAAGATAAAACTCCTTTTAAAGTACACAGAAGTGCTAATTGGATGCGAGCTGGTGTAGAGCGTCGTGGTAGCTATTATATGCGTATAAAACCAAATCATCATTTGATAGGTGTAGGTTTTTTTGGACCTGAAAAAGAAGATTTATTACGAATACGTAAAGAGTTAGAAATTGATGCTCAAGAATTGAGGGATATCATTGATAAGCCTCAGTTCATCAATACATGGGCAACTTTTCAAGGAGAACAGTTAAAAACCGCACCACGAAATTTTGATAAAACTCATCCAGACATGGATTTAATAAGATTTAAAAGCTTCTATTTTTTAAAAAGCTTTACCGATCAAGAAGTGCAAAAACCAGATTTCTTTAATGAAGTGAATAAGGCATTTCAAATCGCTAGACCTTTTCTAGATTATATGACTGATGTTTTGACTACAAATTTAAATGGTGAATCTTTAATTTAATTTATTTTCAAAATCTTACGTGTCAATCCATTAAAAGTAAAGGAATCACCTGCAATTAAATCTCTCATAGCTTCATAGATTGGTGCTTTAGAAGAAATAGCATAAAACTTTTCTCCTTCATCAGTAATCAGTTCACCTAAAGATACACTTATTAAAAACATATTTGAGTCAGTAGTGACTAGAGCACCTTCTGTCACGACTGTTTTACCACTACCGTAAGAGATATTTTCAAAAACTCTCTTTAACTTCTCGTGTTCATCTTTAAGATTGTTGTATCGCTCAAAATCGGCCATTAGCTCGCCTGATCCGTCATCATCCTCGGCATCATTACTGGCGTCATTATCTGCTAGTGAATCGCTTAATTCTTGAACACGTTCTTTATAGCGATTAATACTAACTTGAATAACTTCTTTACACTTATTTACAGCGTTGATTTTAAGCATTATATATAAAGTTTTAAGTACGGGATCACCTATTTAAAATCCTAGGTAAATGTATACTTAAACTTTTATAATTCCACTGATGGACGTTCAAAAAGTTGAATACTATTTATCAATCGCTCTCTAACTAGATTCATCATACGTTTGTTGAGTGCACTAGAATTTTTAATGTACATAAGGTATTCATTAACAGTAAATTGACCTATGATGATTCCTTTTAAAGAATTACGGAACTTCTGATCTCTGTTCACCGCATTTTCTATATAATCAATACGCTTATTTGAAGTAAGACCAAAAAATACATTTTTATGTTTTTTAATGTAATTATGAAAGACAGCGATTAATAAATCGTGTTGCAATTTTGCGATCGGTCTTAAGGTCCTATTTTGAAATTGTTCTTCCATAGACATTTCATCACTTACACGTGCATTAGGGATTTCGGGTCTTAACGCTACTAGATACTCATCTCGATTATTCATGGCAGAAGGTTTTTTAAAGTTACTAAGGCTAGTGGTTCATACGCTTTCGCGGAAGCGTAGTTTCTCAACAACCTTATCAACACTAATTTTATAGTCGTTAAACTAGTGTAAATCTTGCCTGTTGAAGGATTAATAATCAGTACCTTTAAAATAAAAAAGTGATACAAACTATCAATCCATATAACGGTCAAGAGCTTGAACAATATCAAGAAGATAACTCAAAAGTAATAAAGGAAAAGCTTAATGCTGCACAAGAACAATTTGAGCAATGGCGTTTAACAAGCTATGACCACAGATCTAATCTTATTTTAAAAGTAGCAGGTTTATTGCGTAAGAATACGGATGAATATGCTATTAAAATGACTCGAGAAATGGGGAAACCTATAGCACAATCACGCAGTGAACTAGAGAAATGTGCCTGGTTATGTGAGTATTATGCGCAAAATGCAGAGAGTCATCTTAAAAATGAACAAGTTGATACAGATCATTATAAATCTTATGTCTCTTATGAACCTTTAGGTGTTATTCTAGCTGTTATGCCTTGGAACTATCCATTCTGGCAGGTGATGCGTTTTATAGTTCCCGCTTTAATGGCTGGTAATGTAGGTGTACTTAAACATGCTAGTAGTGTTATGGGTAGCGCTGTAATGATGGAAAAGATATTTATAGAAGCCGGATTTCCTTTAGGTTGTTTTACGAACCTAGTAATAGGTAGTAAAGAGGTAGAAGATATTATCAAAAACCCAATAATTAAAGCAGTAACCTTAACAGGCTCAAAACCTGCTGGTAGTGCTGTAGCTGGAACAGCAGGAAGTGAGATTAAAAAAACTGTGCTAGAATTAGGTGGCAATAACGCATTAGTGGTGTTTAAAGATGCTGATATTGATAAATCTGTCGAGACCTGTGTGGCTGCACGCTATCAAAATACGGGACAAAGTTGTATTGCAGGAAAGAGACTCTTATTACATGAAGATATTGCAGATGTGTTTATGGAAAAATTCAAAACTGCTGTTAGAGATTTAAAAGTAGGCAATCCAGAAGATGATGATACCTATATAGGTGTGATGTCTAGAGAAGACCTGGCAGAAGAGTTAGAAGATCTTATGAATAAGTCTATAGAAATGGGTGCGATGCTTGAACTAGGAGGAAAGCGTGATAAAGCATTTTTTGAACCAACTATTTTAACTGGTGTGACTAAAGATATGCCTGTTTTTAAGGAAGAAACATTTGGTCCTTTAATGGCGGTAACTACATTTAAAAATGACGATGAGGCTGTTGAATTGGTAAATGACTCTGAATTTGGTCTAGGAGTATCTCTATTTACACAAGATCTTGAAAATGCCCAGAAACTTGTTTCTAGATTTGATGATGGTGCCGTTTTTGTAAATGCTAAAGTAGCTAGTCATCCAGCTTTACCATTTGGTGGAACAGGAATCTCAGGTTATGGTAGAGAATTATCGCATTTTGGTATTAGAGAGTTTTGTAATATTAAAACTGTAGTGATGGATAAGTAAATCTTTGATATCTTAATATGATGCTACATGAAAGATAGACAATTAATACAAAATAATTCTGAAAATATTGATGCAAATCCTATCACAAATAAGATAGAATTATCTGATATCAATAGTGATATCAATGCTAAAAAATCTGAAGATAAACGATCATTTATTGAAAAATGGGAGCAAAGCCCTTATTGGTTAGTTAGCGGTTCTTATAAAGTGCTGCATTCTATCTGGATGGTATTTATGGCAGTAGGTATGTTTCTAGCATGGCTTATTGCATTACTTGCGACATGATACAGCGATTACCTTTAAAAACACTCCATTTTATTTTTGTCATTTGCTTGTTGATTTACTGTATCGTTCAGGTGATGAAATCAGAAAATTACGTGACATATCCATTTGTTTATAATCATTTGAATGATTTAGTAGTTATTCCTATTGTAGCTACAATTGGTCTTCATGCGATATGGATGGTTAAAAAGAATCGGCAATTACGTGTCGGGATTATAGGTTTACTAAGTTTAGTGATGCTGTATTCTCTTTATTTTGAATATTACTTACCTTTAAGTAATGCTAGATATACCAGTGATTTTTGGGATATAGTTTGCTATGCGGCTGGAGCAATCATATTTTACATCGCTCAAAAATTGCCGTAAATGTTATTTGATATCTACTCTATTTAATAAATACCACTGTATACCAATTAATGATATTGAATTATTAAAGGTACCTTCTTTAAGGTGCTTTTTAAGATCTGCTTTTTTGATTTTTACAAGCTCGATATCTTCTTTTTCAGATATTGCGCCACCACCTTGCAATCTTTTTTGAGAGCTGTTGACTTCTGTGTAATACAAATGGATTTGTTCAGAACAGCCACCAGGTGATGGGAAATATGTGGTAATTAATTCCAGTTCATTAGTTTCATAACCTATTTCTTCTTCAATTTCTCGTTGTGCACAATCCATAGGATTCTCTCCTTCTTCTACGGATCCTGCGACTAGTTCTAGCATCCATGGATGATTGCGTTTTGCACTAGGATATCTGAATTGTATTGTGAATAGAAAACTATCCGTATCCTTTTCATAAATCAATACAGCAACACTATCGCCACGTTCAAGACAAATGCGAGTTGCTTCTATAGTGCCACTTTCATTGATTTTATCATAAGTCACTTGAGCTTCTAGGACTTTGAAAAAGCCGTTGTAAACTGTTTTTTCGTTGTTGATGGAGTATTTCATTTTATGGTATTAAAAAGCCAGTCACAAAGGACTGGCTTTAATTTATTAAAAATCTTTATTACTGCTTACTATACTTCTCCATATAGCGATCGTTCAAATCCTTCTGTCTGGTATTTAAAGAGATATCACGTCCATCAATAAATGCACGAGTCAATTGATTACCTCTCATATCTAGGGCATCACCTTTTGAGATAAATAGGGTAGCGCTTTTACCTTGTTCTAGCGATCCGTAATCTTTATCTATTCCTAAAACAGTTGCGGCATTTAAAGTCACTAATTGTAAGGCTTTTTCTGGATCCATTCCAAAACCTACGGTATGACCAGCATAGAAAGGGAAGTTACGGGCTTGGTGACGTTCCATATCGCCTGAGTTCTCTAGTGCGACTAATACACCAGCGTCACTTAATAACTTTGGGAACTTATAAGGCATGTCATAGTCAGCATCATCTCGTGCTGGTAAATCGTGTACACGACCTGCAAGAACTTGAATGTTCATCGCTACCAATTCTTTAGTCACATTTTCAGCACCTTGAGCACCTACAAGAACTACCTTTTTTAAATCTTGATCTTTTATAAAACCTAGTACATCACGTATGGCTTTTTCTCCATTTACGTGAATATAAGCCGTTGCATTTCCTGCAAGTACTGGTTTTAAAGACGCATACTTTAAATCTTTTTTTCCAGTTCCTGTATAAGCTCGAGCAGCCGCGATAAACTGAGTCAATTCATCTACTTGTTTATCGTAATTTTTACTAGGTATGGTTGGTCCTGGTTCATACCAGCTTCCGGATCTACTAAATGTTCTAGGCCAGTTAATATGGACACCATCATCTACTCGCACAGCAGCATCTTCCCAGTTCCATGCATCCATTTGCATCACACTACTTTGACCAGAAATACGACCACCACGTGGTACTACTTGAGCAATAAGAACACCATTAGGTCTCATGGTTTCAACCACACGACTCTCTGCATTATAAGCAATTAAACTACGTATATGCGGATTATAAGTTCCTATTTCTCTATCATCATCACTGGCCTTTACCGCATCTATCTCTACCAGACCTAGTGTGGTATTACAGGCGATAATTCCTGGATAAACATGCATACCGGTGGCGTTAATGACTTCTCCTTTTGGTTGCATTTTTACAGTTGTAGCATCAGCAACTGTGGTAATTTTACCGTTTTCTATAACAATGACACTATTTTCTATAAGTTCTCCATTACCTATGTGTGCTGTAGCATTCATAATAGTATATGATTTATTTGCTGCAGGTGCTGGAGTTTGTTGTGCTGCTGCGGTAAATCCTACGACAGCGCATAATATATATATGATTCTTTTCATGATTACCATTCTAGCGTGTTACACTCATAAAGAGTTTTAGTAGATTGTTTAGGCTCTTGTGTTTTAAGTCCTTTATTCTTTGCAGCGATCATTTCATTGATGAGCTGCTGGCGTTCTTCTTTTATGCTTTCGCGAAAGCGTAAATCACGTTCCTTATCAAAAAACACAATCCCATCGATCATAGTGACCTCGGCAGTTGCGGTTACTGATAAAGGATTATCTGACCAAAGAACTAGATCTGCATCTTTTCCAGTTTTAATACTTCCTGTACGATCATCGATATGTAAAAGTTTTGCAGGATTTAAGGTTACAAATTTCCAAGCATCTTCTTCGCTCACGTTACCATACTTAACAGCTTTTGCAGCTTCTTGATTTAAACGTCTAGACATTTCAGCATCATCAGAGTTGATTGCGGTTACAACACCTTGAGAATGCATAATGGCTGCGTTATAAGGTATCGCGTCGTTAACTTCATATTTATAAGCCCACCAATCAGAGAATGTAGATCCACCTACACCATGTTCTCTCATCTTATCGGCCATTTTATAACCTTCGAGAATATGCGTAAAGGTGTTGATACGGAAACCGTGCTTCTCAGCCACTTTCATTAACATATTGATTTCGGTCTGTACATAAGAGTGACAAGAAACAAATCGCTCGCTTTCTAGAATTTCTAGAATAACTTCCATTTCTTCATCATAGCGGAAATTCTTTTTGCCTTTAGAGTCTGCATATTCTCTTGCACGCGTAAAGTAATCTTCAAATACTTGTTCTACACCCATACGAGTCTGTGGGAAACGCACGCCGTTTTGGTAACGAGATTGTTTTACATTTTCACCTAATGCAAATTTTATAAACTTAGGACTGTCAGAATAAATCATTTCTTCTGGAGAATAGCCCCATTTCAATTTGATAATTGCACTACGTCCACCTATAGGGTTTGCTGATCCATGTAAGAGTTGTGAGGTTGTCACTCCACCAGCAAGGTCTCTGTAAATATTTACATCTTCGTGATCTACGACGTCTTCAATAGTAACCTCGGCAGTAGAATTGTGTCCTGCTTCATTGACACCATTATCTATAGCGATGTGACTATGTTCATCTATAATACCGCTAGTTAAGTGTTTTCCTGTAGCATCGATTACTCTAGCGTTACCAGCACTAAGGTTTTTACCTATCTTATATATTTTACCATTTTTAACCAGTACATCTGTGTTTTCTAAAATTCCATCTTTCTCATTAGTCCATACGGTCGCGTTGCGATACAGTATAGTCTCTTCTTGAGGTTTTGTAGCGCTTCCATAGCTTACATTTGGAAAGGTGAGTGGACCTAAAGTTTTAGTTTCCTTTTTCTTTTCATCCTTCTCTTTTTCATCCTTTTCTTTCTCAACATTTTTAGTTGCGGTAAAAGAAACTTCATTACCATTTGCTAGGTATGCAGTACCTGTCAAACGATCTTCTTTAGAAACTTTACTAATCATTCTAGTAAAGGTCTTATCATCTGCATTTTTTTGAGAAGCCGTAATAGTAATCCAATTACCATCATAAGCGATTTTTCCACCTAATTTAGTACTGTCTATTTTGATACTTACTTTTTTAGCATCTCCAGAAATATCCATTTTATAGGTATCTCCTGCGATAAGAGCCGTGTAAGATCCATCGATATCCTTAAGGTGACGATCTTTAATGACATGCTTAGAGCCTTGAACCCAATTTTCATAGATTTTACTATCTTCCTCAAATAATGGCCCAGAAGTCATAATAAAGTTAGCGACTTTACCTTTTTCAAGAGTTCCTACCATATCGCTTACGCCCAAAATCTGTGCAGGCTTAGTCGTTAATGCTGCAAGAGCTTGGTCTTCAGTAAGTCCATATTCCATCGCCATCTTTAATTTCTCCATCAATTTATCTGGTGATTTTAAGCCTTGACTAGTGATGGCATAATTAATTCCGGCTTTAGAAAGTAAAAATGGATTTGCAGGTGCTTGTTTCCATTCACGCATATCTGCTAGATTCACATACCATTCTTGATATGGGTTAGTCACATCATAGGCATCTGGGAAATTTATAGGTAGAATTAATGACGCATTAGTTGCTTTTATATCGTCTATCATTTCATAAGCGTCTTCACCACCTACAATAACAAATTGTTTACCGACACGATCACCCATTTTATCTACTCTCAATACATTTTTTTTATCGCCAGCTTCAATAATTTGAACTAAGTTTTTATTAGCGACTAGGGCTTCAAGAGATAGATCGCGTGTAGTACTATTTCCTTTTGAATACCAGTCTGCATCAAAATGAGTCTGGCGCAATAATGCCAGTGTACCCATTAATGAAGTAGGATAAGATTGTCTAGTTTGAACACTACGTTTCAAAGAAAAGAAGTTACCGCTTTCTTTTTTAAGAATGCGCATCCCATCATCTCCATTATTGTTTAGTGCCACCAGCATACCAGTTCCTCGAGCAATACCGTCATTCATGTGTGTTTGAACCGCACCATAACCAGCATCAATCATATTTTTAGCTTCTTTCTCATCATATTTATAGAAGTCTAGTGCATCCTGCTCTGCGCGGATGTGGTCGTTCCAGTAAAAACCTTGACGGCTTTCATCATATTGCTGACCGCTGCCCGAAGCACGTTTAGCCTTTTCCATTCCAAAATCTGCATAAGGCTCGATAAAAGATGGGTAGATGTAACTTCCATTTGCATCCTGAATAACTGCTCCGGTAGGAACGGTTATACCGCTTCCTATATTAGAGATTTTACCATCCTTAAGGATAATTGTTCCATTAGTAATAACGGTGCCTGGTTGAGTAACAATAGTCGCATTGGTAATGGCAACTATAACCTCACCACGTGCAGATATGTCGTCGTTATTAGGGAAGTAGTCCTGCGCACTGGCTATACCACATGCTAGGAAAATGAGTAGTAGAACTCGTTTCATTAATAAAGTTTTTGAATTTAGCTTTTAAAGATAGGTATTCCATAAATCCACAATTCTTAAAAAGTGTTAAGGAAATAAACAACTTATCAGCTATTAACTAATAATGCGACTACATAACTATAAGTCTTCATCCCATCTGGTTGATTGTTTGCTTTTAAATACTGATTGTAAGTAGCTTGTGATACTTGCTCAATAACATTATCATCATATGGAGCCCAGAAGTCTCTCAGTTCTTGATAGTTTTTTAAAATACCTGGCCTTAGATCAGCTTTTATTTCCTCAAAAGCCTCAGGATCTTTAGTGTATAAATCGTTCAATAAATACTTCAACCCAAAAATGCTTGCGCTGTATTGGAAATGTACATCTTCGTGATTCAGTCCAGCTTGAATGGCAACATAGTTAGCCTCATTTTCTTTTGCAAATCCCAGCTGGTGCGACATCTCATGCAATATCAACACAGGTGTTTTATAGCAATTGATCCATGCATTAGTATGAGCTTCGCCGGTTATCGGATTCAAATAACCACTGTATCCCATTTGAGTTAAAGGCATCGTGAGTAATGACTCCTTGATACTATTCGGTCTCAGACTTTGTTTTAATTGAGGTTGCGGTAAATTCTCAAATCCGCTGGGTGCGATTTTAAATAGTTCTTTTTGTGATCGATTAAAGGCTACCGGCAAACTATCGACAGGTTGCAAAGATTCATGTAATCGATTTGAAATAATCGTATAGTCTTCTACTGTCTTCTTTAGTTGATCAACGGTATATTCTCGTTCAATATTTAGCGTCACATTCAGCGGCTGTCTATAATAATTAAATCCCCATAAAACTTGAAAAGTGAGTAAGATGATGTTTAATGAAAATAGGAGTTGCGTATAACGCTTTCGCGAAAGCGTAATTAAATCCATCTTACTGATCCATAACCATCTTAATATCATTACAATTCCTGCCATGTACATCAGGTCACCAAAGGATATTGGAATCCAACCTAATCCGATGCGCATGGCTTTAGAGATATATGGATATATCCCATTACTGTAATATTTTTCGATAAATGATGGGAAATTTCTAAGATTATAATACGTCAGTATTTGTAGAGCCAGAAGGCCTATCGCTATTACTACATGACGTTTTCTAGTTCCGAGCATGGTGCTAAGATACTTTTTAAACTTAAAACTAAATTTAAATCAAAACTTAAAATACTTAGTAACCCTACAACCTAAAAACCCAGTACCTAAACAAACCAAAATCTCTACCTTTGCACTCGCAAAACTTTTCGTCCCATGAACTACATTCTAGCCGACTTTAATAAACATAAAGCTCTTTTACCTTTTACGTATACTAGACCTACAAGTGAAATACGCTGCGGAATTTTAACCTTAAAAGAGAAATGGGAACAAAGGCTAAATGCTAATGTTAGTAATCTGACAGAAGATTATCTACAGACTAAATATCCACTGACTGATACTAATGATAACGTCGTTATTGCGGGAAATATCTTTGCGACAGATGAATTATGTGAAGCAATAAACGCACTGAAATTAGGACAAAAACTAATGTATAACGATACCATTGTAGCTTATCGTGCTACAGCGGTACATACACCAACTATCGAGTTAACGCAAGTACTTTTTGAAGGTGATTGTGATGGGATTGATCATACCTGGGATATTTTCTCAAAAAATGGAAAAGCACTAGAAGCAGACTTTGAGCTGATTACAACAGGAAGAGTTAGTCAACCTATTCCAGATAATGTGCAGACCATCAATCCAGAACGTATTTTTATAGAAGAAGGAGCTGTACTCAATTTTGCGATTCTTAATGCGAGTAGCGGTCCTATTTATATAGGTAAAAATGCTGAGGTGATGGAAGGCAGTATTATACGCGGTGGATTTGCCTTACTAGAACACAGTGCAACTAAACTGGGAACAAAAATTTATGGACCTACAACCGTTGGACCTCATTCTAAAGTAGGTGGTGAGTTGAGTAACTCAGTGATTTTTGGATATTCAAATAAAGGGCACGAAGGTTTCTTAGGCAACAGCGTCCTAGGCGAATGGTGCAATATAGGTGCAGACTCTAATACGAGTAACCTTAAAAACAACTATGCCGAGGTAAAACTATGGGACTATGAAACCGGACGTTTTGCCAAAACTGGTTTGCAATTTTGTGGACTAATGCTAGGCGATCATTCAAAATGTGGAATCAATACCATGTTCAATACTGGTACAGTAGTAGGCGTGAGCGCTAACATCTATGGTGCAGGATATCCTCGCAATTTTATTCCATCTTTCAATTGGGGTGGACCTCAAGGTAACATGACCTATAAGACTAATAAAGCCTATGAAGTTGCAGATGTGGTGATGAAAAGGCGAGGTCTTTCATTACAACAAATAGATATCGATATATTAGATGCAGTATTTGAGAAAACTGCCGCTTATAGAAAAGACTAGTTAATTTTTCTATATCTAGATTCACACGCCTCAATACATATATAGCTTATATCCATGGTAAGATTATCTATACTGTATGAGATAGGTAAGTTTATGGAGCCACAGTTTGCGTTGATGGTGTTATCCATGGTGTTATAAGTTCCATTAGTAGCAGTACTAGTGGTTATGGATATATCGCACACATTTCCATTAGATGTAAAAGTGCCGTCTGAATTAAATGTAATGGTTTTATTACTACTAACAGATCGAAAAGTACCACTACCATCACCTGGATCAGACAGACTTGCCGTTAATTGCCAGGTGCCTACTATGTCGTTAGTGAGAATATTACCTGCGTCATCGCTAGAGTCGCAACTGATCAAGAGAATTATTCCTATTACGGTGAAAAGTATTTGTTTCATGGTCTTTTATATTAAGATGCTACTATTCAAAAATAGTTGCTTTTAACTAGCAAAATACTCAAATCTCTTTTCTTAACTTACGGCTTTAATTCAAGAACATGAAAAGAATTCTATTTATAAGTACTTTAGTTTTGTTTTATTCCGCTTTCGCGAAAGCGCAATCACAATCATCCAAACAAGAATTTAAAGGCTACTATAACTTTACTTACTCTGAAGATAAAGGTAACATACTTCTAGAAGTCAAAGATTTAGATAAGGAATTTCTATATGTTTATTCATTAAGTACTGGTTTAGGATCTAATGACATAGGTCTCGATAGAGGTAAGTTGGGTGATGGAGTTGTGGTCAAATGGGTGAAAAGTGGTCATAAATTACTACTCATGCAGCCCAACCTTAAATACCGTGCGAGTAGTGATAATGAAAAGGAACGCGCTTCTATCAATCAAGCATTTGCACAGTCGGTTTTATACGGTTTTGAAATAAAATCACAGAAAGATGGTGTTTACACGATTGATATAACGTCGTTTTTAATGCAGGATACTTTTGGTGTAGCGGCAACACTCAAACGAAACAAAGAAGGTACTTACAAAGTAGATAAATCTCGCAGCGCTTTGTGGATGGAAAACACAAAATCTTTCCCTGAAAATAGTGAGTTTGAAGCCATGCTCACTTTTACAGGAACACCGACTGGTCGCAACCTAAGAAGCGTCGCACCAGATGCCAAAGCCATTACGGTTATACAACATCACAGTTTTGTAAAATTACCAGATGCTGGATATCAGCCTCGCGTTTTCCATCCACGTAGTGGTTCTTTTTATGTGAGTTATATGGATTATAGCACACCAGTTTATGAACCTATTCAAAAACGTTTTATAACCAGACATCGATTAGAGAAAAAAAATCCTGACGCTGCTTTAAGTGAACCAGTAGAGCCTATTATTTATTATCTAGATCCTGGTACACCAGAGCCTGTGCGTAGTGCCTTATTAGATGGAGCTGGCTGGTGGAATACCGCTTTTGAAACTGCAGGATATAAAAATGCATTTCAAGTAAAAATGTTACCCGATGGCGCAGATCCTATGGATTTAAGATATAATGTCATTCAATGGGTACACCGCAGCACACGAGGCTGGAGTTATGGCGCGAGCATTACGGATCCACGAACAGGCGAAATCATCAAAGGTCATGTAAGTCTAGGAAGTTTGCGTATAAGACAAGATTTTATGATCGCTCAAGGTTTACTTAAAGAACCTTTTAAAGATAGCGATGAGAACCACAATGAGATGATGGAACTAGCACTAGCACGTATCAGGCAATTAGGAGCTCATGAGGTAGGACACACGCTAGGCTTTGCCCATAATTTTGCTGCCAGTACTAATGATAGAGCTAGTGTGATGGATTATCCACATCCTAGATTAGATTTAGTTGATGGAGAAATAAGTCTTGAAGATGCTTATGATGAAGGAATGGGCGCATGGGATGATTTAACGGTTCAATATTCTTATGGAAACCCAGATAAGACTCAATCTGAAGTGCAATATTTAAAAGGTATTATTGATAAAGCTACTGCTCAAAATTTAAGATTTATATCAGACAGTGATTCTAGAGCTGCTGGTGGCGCACATGCTCAAGCTCATTTATGGGATAATGGAAGTCAACCTGGAGCAGAACTAGAGCGTATGCTAGAAATACGTCAAGTAGCGATGAATCAATTTAGTATTGATAACATCAGGACAGATGAGCCGCTAAGTGTGCTGGAAGATGTTTTTGTACCTGTTTATTATGGCCATCGTTATCAGGTAGAAGCAACCGCAAAATGGATAGGCGGAATGGAATACAACTATGCTACAAAAGGTGATCCTGTAGAAATGAGATATCTTTCAAAACAAGAACAAATGAGTGCTTTAAAAGCTCTTTTAAAAACTCTTGAGGTAGAACAATTAATGATACCGACTGATTTACTAGAGTTGTTCCCACCACGAGCTTATGGTTACTCTCGCGGTAGAGAAAGTTTTAAGAGTGAAGTAGGCGTGGCATTTGATCCATTGCATGCTGCTGCCAGTAGTGCAGACATGACATTGAGTTTCTTAATGCATCCACAGCGTGTGAATCGATTGGTTCAAATTAAAGCTATAGAGCCAGATAATCTAGGACTAAAAGAATTATTAGAAAACATAACCGAAGTAGTTTTTGAAAATGAAACCAATTCTAACTATCAAAATGCCATTGAGCAGCGCGTTCAAGAACGACTCGTCATGCAATTGATAAATGCTCATGCTAACTCACGAACAAATGTAGCGGCTAAAGGTTTGATCAGAAGTCAATTGTTAACCATCGACAAGAAACTTAAAAGACTTAAAAATGCCATGGCTCTAGAATTACGTTCTCAAATCGAGCAGTATTTTAAAGATCCAACTAAGTTTAAAGTCATCACATTACCTAGTTTACCGGATGGTAGTCCTATAGGTTGTGGTGAGTAGGTTTAATTTGTTTTCCCAACTCTTGTCAAATCCAACATATTCACTGCATTAGTTTCTAAACCGCTGACTTTTTTACTGATAAAACGTACACTTTCATCATAATAAAGAGGAACGATAGGAGCTTCACTTATAATGATAGAATCCATTTTTATATAGAGTTCTTTACGATCTGTAGCGTTAGGCAAGGTGAGTGCTTGCTCGTAAAACAGGTCGTATGTATCATTTTTAAAGTGCGTGTAGTTAGGTCCGTTAGGAGAGAAGTTTTTAGAATACCCTAGCGATAAATAATTCTCGGCATCGGGATAATCGGCAATCCAGCTCGAGCGGAAGATATCTAGTTTTCCAGCACTACGGGCTTGGCGTAATGTAGATGGTGGCATGACTTCTACAATTGTTTTCACACCTATTTTTTCAAGTTCTTTCTGAATGAATTCGCACAGGTCTAGATAATTAGCACCAGTGGTAATCGTAATTTCGGGATTAGTGTCACCAGTTTCAGTAATATATTGTTGTACTAATCGTTGTGCTTCATGGATATCATATTCATAACCTTTTACCACGCCACCAGCTGGTAGTCCGGCAGGAATGAGTCCGCTAGTTGCAGGAATACCTATATTGTTGCGCAGGTATTTGATCATCTTCTTTCTGTCAAATCCTTTATTAATCGCCTGTCTAATCAGTTTGTTTTGTAGTTCTGGAGTGTCGCTGTCTAGGTATAAACCTAGATATTCTGTATTTAAAAATGGAGCTTTTACTAATTTAGTGGTAGATAAGTATTTTGATTTTAATTCTCCAGTAGTAGTCAGCAATTCATCTTTATAACTAGGATCAATAGCATTTATAAAATCTAAATTTCCTTGAGCATATTCTAGGAATTCACTTTGTTTATCATTTTTAAAAGTGATGGCGACCGCTTCTAGGTAAGGTAATGCTTTGCCAGTACTGTCTTTTTCGTGATAGTTGTTATTCTTGCGCAGTACCATTTTTACATTTTCTTCCCATCGTTTTAAATAGAAAGGTCCAGTGCCCACAGGATTTGAACGGTATTCATTTCCATATTTTTCTACAGCTTCTGGTAATACCACACTACAAAATTTCATGGTAAGTAATCCTAAGAATGCTGGAAATGGCTTTTTTAAAGTGATTCTTAATTGGTGCTCATCAATCGCGTTTATCGCAGCAACGTTAGACATTACCCATGCACCAGGAGATGCTACCGCTGGATCTGTCAATCGTTCTAGGGAATATTTAAAGTCTAGTGCGGTTACTGGTCTCGCTTTCGCGAAAGCGTTTACTTCTTGAAAATAAATATCTTTCTTAAGTTGAAAAGTATAAACCAGTCCATCTTTACTGATGACCCAATCACTAGCAAGATCTGGAACTACCTCGAGATTGTTATCCAGTTTTACCAGTCCATTATAAATTAAATTGCATGCCCATATATTGCGCTGATCTTTTGCAAATGCAGGATCTAGAGTGGTGATGTTTGCATGTTCATTATATCTGAAAACTGTTGTTTCATCAATGGTAATACTAGTATCACCGCAATTGATGAATAGGAGCGACAGTAATAAAAAACAGCATTTTTTAATCATGCTGTAAATATACTTTAACTCTTATTTTTTAATCAATTTTGAGTTACTAAATGAATGAGCGATGCGGCGTCTGGGATATGTAGACTTTCTTCTTCAGAATTTTTGGAATGTTCTTCTGGCTGGCAAGTGATGATATTCCACTGGTTATTGTGATATTCTAACGCGGTTAAATTTTCTACCCAATCACCACTATTAAGGTATAACGTGCTTCCTTTTGTATTAGTGATGACTCGTTTTTGTGGTTGATGTATGTGTCCACATATCACAGTGTCATAGCCATTTTCGATAGCTAGATCTGTAGCTGTTTCTTCAAAATCAGTGATGAATTTAACAGCTCCTTTTACAGATTTTTTAATCTTTTTAGACAGTGAATACCTGTCTTTGCCCATTTTAAGTAAAAACCAATTGATTATTTGATTGATTAAAATCAGTAGGTCATAGCCCAACCACCTAATTTTGCGAGCCATTTACTGTGTTGAATGGATGCGTCAAAAACATCACCATGAAAAATCCATACTTTTTGATGATTCAATTCTAGTACTAATTTATCTACTAAGGTAATATTCCCTAAAATGGTAGGCGAGAATTTGCGCAACATCTCGTCATGATTACCTGTTATATAGGTAACTTCAGTTCCTTTACTGGCCATGTTTATAATGGTTTTTAAAACCTTTAAATGCGACTGCGGGAAATATCTTTTTCTAAACTGCCAGATGTCAATGATATCACCATTAAGTATGAGTTGGTCTGGTCTAATGGATTTTAAATAGGTGTTAAGTTCTCTCGCATGGCAACCATAAGTGCCTAGGTGGACATCTGATATAACAACTATATTAACGGGTCTTTTTTTCAAAGCTACTCTGTTTATTCAAAGTAATTATATCCTTAGCGATTCTGTATTAACCTAAGATTAAATGAAAGTTAGCTTTTAAAAATTAATTTATCGCAACAACTCAATAAGGCTAAGAGTATTAACAGATACCTAACGAATACTTCTTATCTTTGCCGGCCTATTTAATTACCTCTATGTCTACAGAAATCGCTACAAAATCTGTTGCTTTTTATACACTAGGTTGTAAACTCAACTTTAGTGAAACTAGTACAATTGCTCGCAATTTTGAGCAAGAAGGATTTGAGCGCGTTGATTTTGAAAAACGTGCAGATATTTATGTTATTAATACTTGTAGTGTAACTGAAAATGCTGATAAACGTTTTAAGTCTATCGTAAAAAAGGCACAACAACTTAATCAAGATGCCTTTACAATCGCTGTAGGCTGCTATGCTCAATTAAAGCCTGAGGAATTAGCCGCTGTTGATGGTGTAGATTTGGTACTAGGTGCTACAGAAAAATTTAAAATTACAGATTATCTTAATCAATTAAGTAAAGAAGAGCCTACGCAGATTCATTCTTGTGAGATTGATGAGGCAGACTTTTATGTAGGATCTTATTCCATAGGCGATCGTACTCGTGCTTTTTTAAAAGTACAAGATGGTTGTGATTATAAATGTACTTATTGTACTATTCCATTAGCGAGAGGTATTTCAAGAAGTGACACACTAGAAAACGTGATGGAAAATGCTCGATTGATATCTGAGCAAGGAATTAAAGAAATCGTGCTTACTGGAGTGAATATAGGAGATTATGGAAAAGGTGAGTTTGGTAATAAACGACATGAGCACACTTTTCTTGATCTGGTTCACGCACTTGACACAGTCAACGGAATCGAGCGCTTGCGTATTTCTTCTATAGAACCTAATCTTTTAAAGAACGAAACCATAGAATTTGTGTCTGGAGCAAATGCTTTTGTACCACACTTTCACATACCGCTTCAAGCTGGTAATAACGAGTTGTTGGGTAAAATGAAACGTCGTTATAATCGCGAACTTTATGTAGATCGAGTGACTAAAATTAAAGAAGTCATGCCAGATTGCTGTATAGGTGTGGACGTGATTGTAGGTTTTCCTGGCGAGACTGATGATCATTTTCTAGATACCTATAACTTCTTAAGTAATTTGAATATTTCTTATTTACATGTTTTCACCTATTCTGAACGTGATAACACTGAAGCTGCTACTATGGAAGGTGTAGTACCTAAAAAAGTACGTGCAAAGCGTTCAAAGATGTTGCGTGGACTATCTGTAAAGAAACGTCGTGCGTTTTATGAAAGCCAGTTGGGTAAGACCAAAACAGTACTTTGGGAAGCAGAGAATAAAGAAGGATTTATTCAAGGGTTTACAGAAAACTACGTAAAGGTAAAAACTTACTGGAATCCAGAATTAGTGAATGAACTTCAAACAGTAACGCTAGACGTTATTGATGAAGATGGACTGGTGAGAATCGTTTAGAATCCTTATGACGCTTTCGCGGAAGCGTAAAATCACAGATTTATTTGTTTACTTAAGAATCTTATGTATATTTACATAAGAACTTTAGGTATGTCTACATCACAATTGTATCGAGGAAGTCTCACCACCATAATTCTCAAGTTACTCGAGGAAAATGGAGAAATGTACGGTTATGAAATCACTCAACGAGTTAAAGAATTAACGCAAGGTGATTTAGAAATTAAAGAAGGAGCGCTGTATCCATCATTACATAAAATGGAAGCGGCAGGACATCTTACCGTTACTGCAAAGAAAGTAGATAATCGAGTACGCAAGTATTATGATATCACACCAGTAGGAAAAGAAGAGACCGTTAACAGGCTTGCAGAACTAGATGAGTTTCTAGCAAACATGCAACGTATTATTAATCCTAAACTAAGTTTTGAATGAAATTAAACGACTCTCAAATAGAAGACTTATATGCTTTTACTAGAAAACACTATGTTGAGTATTATGATTTACAAACAGAGCTTGTGGATCATCTTGCAAATGCAATCGAAGATCAATGGGAATTAAAACCTCATTTATCCTTTGAAGACGCGCTGCAAATAGAGTTTAAGAAATTTGGTGTGTTCGGGTTTATGGAAGTCGTCGAAGAACGACAAAAAGTGCTATCCAAAAAATATTCTAAGTTGATTTGGAAACATTTAAAGGAGTATTTTAAGTTGCCCAAAATCATTCTACTTATAAGTTTGACCGTTGGGTTATACTACCTTATAGAACTGGCTATTGTAAACAGATCTGTATTAACCATTCTACTTGCATTATCCTTGATCGCTTATGTTGTAGATGCCATAATTCATGTTAAAATAAATAAGGCCAAAAAGAATAGTGGTGAAAAGAAATGGATGTTTGAAGAGATTATACGTCAGTATGGTAGTGGATTGTGGTTGTTTTTTGTTCCTATACAAGGAATCAATATTTTGAACTCTAGTGGTATCGATTTTGTAGAAAAGAGTCCTGTATTTATTGCGGTCTTCAGTTTTGTTTTTGTTTTATTGTTCATGACTAGCTATATCATACAATTTGAAATTCCTAAAAAGGCAGAGCAGTACCTAGAAGAAACTTATCCAGAGTACAAACTTGTATAATAAAGACTATTGTTAAAGCATAAAAAAAGTCCTTTTCAGAATATGAAAAGGACTTTTCTAGTTTTAAATACTCTTTTTAATTTACAGTGTAAATAGTTAAGTCTTGAGTGGTTAGTACACTTGCACTTTGTGGTACAGGTAGATTAACGCCTAATGAAGAAAAGTCTTCAAGCATATAGTCTAATTGATTATCAGACTTTACTAGTCCTACATCTTGTGCCCAGTAATTATCTACTACTATTACATCTTGTGCGTCTAATAAGGTAATCGTCTGTGAAATAGGACCTATAGCAATGTCTGTACTAATACTTACATTAATGATAAGTTGTGAGTGCAATAAGTCCGTAAACGTTCCAGCCGGAACTGTTATACTCGATTGATCTGCTAATTGTTTAGTAGAAACAACATAGTTAATGTCTAGGTCATAACCATCTACGGTTTCTGTAAACGTACCAGAAGTTGTGTAAAGCTCTTCATTATTATTAGCGTTTTGATCATATAATATACCGTCTACGATATCAATAGAGAAATCACCAACACCTTGAAAATCAAAACCGATAGTTCCGTTACCGATTAATTGCCCATTTGCAGCGGTTAACTCACCACTAGAAAGTACGCCTGTCATTAATCCAGCAGGAACTGCAGGATTTGCAGTTAGTGTGTAATTAGAACCTGAAACAGAACTTACCGTCAGTTCATCACTAGAACTATCAGTTCCAGTAGCAACATCATAAGTCCATGTATTATTGGTTGCTAGTGGTAAATAACTAAAGTTATCATTGCTACGTCCAGTATCATCACTTTCTGTACAAGAAATGACGGCAACACTAGCAATACAAATTAAAGCAATCTTCTTAAACATCTTTTAATTATTTTGTGGTTGAGAAGGAGCTACAAGTGAATTAGATATTTTCTTTTTTGCAGGCTCTACAATAAGAGGTAATGTATATGTAACTGCCTTAGATTCACCTTTCATAGTTCCTGGAGTCACTTTAGGTAATAAAGAAAAAATCCTTATGACTTCTTCTTTAATATCATTATTAAGAGCTTTAACTTTTACATCTGTAAAATCACCATCTGTAGTGATTGTAAATTGAACAATGACTTGTTGTTTACTGGATAAACTAGAAGTAATTTTACTGTTAAAATTCTTAGTGATTTCTTCTTGTAATTTAGCTTGGAAACATTCTTTGTCACCATTATCGCAACCAGGATAAGTAGGTGCTTTTTCAATTACTGCATAAGATACATCTTTAGCCGCTTGAACTTGAGCTGTAAGAGTTACACTTGACAATACAGCTATAAAGAATATAATTTTTTTCATGTTATTTATTTATGGGATAAAGATATCAATTTTTAAAGGCTTTACTAGAGATTCAACTTTAAGCAAATATGATTAAGACGAACAGACTTAATTAATCGTTGAAAAACTATTTAATTTATTAATCTACAGTAAAACGTATAGGTATAGTATAAGATACGACTACTTTTTCTCCATTTGTATATCCAGGTGTGACCTGTGGTAATTGCGCCATAACACGATGAGCTTCTAGATTTAAGAACTTATTTTTACCAGTAGCTTTAATATTACTAATATGTCCTGTTGTGTCAATTTCATAATTAATATACGATCTTATAAATCCTGTATTAGAAGTCACCTGGGCGATATCTACATCTATAGTACGTACGATATGTTTTGCAACACCGCGAGACATGCAGTTGTTCCATGTTTCTTGTGGTAAAGTTTCACAACCAGGATACATCGGTGGAACTTCAATAACTTTAATTGCATTTTTAAACTCAGTAGTGTCTTTTAAGCGTTCTATTTCTGTCGTTAATGGTGCTTTTGCTTCATTATTAATCAACATTAATTGTTGCGCTTTTTTCTTTTCACTATTACTTACATCGGTAGCATTAATGATGCTTTGATAAATAATGTTAGCCTCATCTTTTTTGCCTGTAACCTGTAGTATCATTGCTTTGTAACGTTGTGGAGTATAATCTCCATTATTAAGCTGTAAAGCCGTCATGTGATCTATATTTAATATGGCGCTAGAATACTGTTCTCTACCTATTAATTCTTTGGCATTTTGAAATCGATCGCGATATTCTTGATAATCTGATTTATTTCTATCATTATTCATTGTAGTTTTTTGAGAACCACACGCCATTGTTAATAATACAGTAATGGTTAATAGTATAGATTTTTTCATTGTATGAATTTGTGTCCAAAGTTATGAATATGTCTGACTATATTTGTGCATATGGCAGGAAATACATTTGGTACAATTTTTAAGCTCACCACATTTGGTGAGTCACACGGTATAGCAATAGGTGGAATAATAGATGGTTGTCCAGCTGGTTTAAAGCTAGATATGGAAGCTATTCAACGAGATCTGGATAGACGTAGACCAGGACAAAGTAAAATCGTAACTCAACGCAAAGAGTCTGATACCGTACAATTTATGTCTGGTATCTTTGAAGGTGTGACTACCGGTACGCCTATAGGATTCCAAATTGTCAATGAGAATCAAAAATCTAAAGATTACTCACATATTAAAGATACTTACAGACCTAGTCATGCAGACAAAGTGTATGATGATAAATACGGTGTGCGCGATTATCGTGGTGGTGGACGCAGCAGTGCTCGAGAAACAGCAAGTAGAGTAGTGGCTGGCGCCATAGCAAAACAGTTATTGAACTCTTTTAAAATTAATGCTTTTACTAGTAGTGTCGGCGATTTGTTTATCGATAAACCTTATCAAGATCTTGACTTTAATGAGATTGAAAATAATGCAGTAAGATGTCCAGATTCCGCTTTCGCGAAAGCGTTTGAAGAAAAAATAATGCAAGTAAGAAAGGCAGGAGATACCATAGGCGGGACGATTACTTGTGTGATACAAAATGTACCTAGCGGTCTAGGAGAACCTGTATTTGACAAACTCCATGCAGACTTAGCCAAAGCGATGTTGTCCATTAATGCCGTAAAAGGATTTGAATATGGTAGTGGATTTTGTGGCGCTAAAATGAAAGGAAGTGAACACAATGATCTTTATAATGAAGATGGAACCACTAAAACTAATTTAAGTGGTGGAATACAAGGTGGAATCTCTAACGGGATGGATATTTATTTTAGGGTAGCCTTTAAACCAGTAGCCACTTTAATTCAAAATCAAGAAACAATTAATAGTGCTGGTGAAAAAGTGATGATGCAAGGTAAAGGTAGACACGATCCTTGTGTAGTACCTAGAGCGGTGCCTATTGTTGAGGCTATGGCGGCACTAGTTCTAGCAGACCATTTTTTAAGAGCACGAACTACAAGATTATAAAATATTATATTCGAACAGAATTAAAAGTATACATGAAGAAACTAGCACTACACTGGCAAATTTTAATAGGAATGGTTCTCGGAATCGTTTTTGGGTTTATCATGACTCAAGTAGATTGGGGAAAAGAATTTGTAGGTGATTGGGTCAATCCTTTTGGGACCATATTTGTCAATTTGTTGAAACTAATTGCGGTACCATTAATTCTAGCATCATTAATCAAAGGTATCTCTGATTTAAAAGATATTGCAAAATTCCGCAATATGGGATTGCGTACGATTGTTATTTATATATGTACGACTATAATTGCAATTACTGTAGGTCTAGGTTTAGTAAATCTATTTGCACCTGGAGATGGTATTTCTAAAGAAACTATTGCAAAACTGAGCTCTACCTATGAAGGTAATTCTAATATAGCTGGTAAACTGGCTACCGCTGCACAAACCAAAGACGCTGGACCATTACAAGCGCTAGTGGACATGGTGCCTAGTAATGCGGTCGCTGCAATGTCTAATAATAGTTTAATGCTACAGGTGATCTTCTTTGCGATTTTCTTAGGTATATCTATGTTATTAATAGGTGAGAAAAAAGCAGAACCTATGAAGAACTTCTTTGATAGTTTAAATGATGTTGTCTTAAAAATGGTAGACTTGATCATGCTTTTTGCTCCGTTTGCTGTGTTTGCTCTATTAGCAAATGTGGTTGTAAGTGCAGATGATCCAGAGGTATTACTAGCACTTTTATTTTATGCACTAACAGTGGTAGCTGGATTGCTTATTATGATTGTTATTTACTGTTTGATATTTGCATTGTACGTAAAGAAATCTCCGTTCTGGTTTTTACAAAAAATTGCTCCTGCTCAATTATTAGCTTTTTCTACTAGTTCTAGTGCTGCTACATTACCAGTTACTATGGAAAGAGTTGAAGAGCATATGGGTGTAGAGAAAGAAGTGTCTAGTTTTGTATTACCGGTAGGTGCAACAATAAATATGGATGGAACCAGTTTATATCAAGCTGTAGCCGCAGTGTTTGTTTGTCAAGCGTTAGATATTGATTTAACCTTCAGCGCACAGTTGACCATTATTTTAACCGCATTACTTGCTTCTATAGGAAGTGCTGCCGTACCAGGAGCAGGAATGGTAATGCTCGTGATTGTACTGGAGTCTATTGATTTTCCTAGTGAATTATTGCCAGTAGCTCTTGCCTTAATTTTTGCGGTAGATAGACCTTTAGATATGTTGCGAACTACAGTTAACGTGACAGGAGATGCAACAGTAGCATCTATTGTTGCAAAATCTCTTGGTAAATTTGGTAAGCCTCATGTAGAGAATTGGGATGATAACCTAGAAGATGTAACTTCTTAACGTTATGTTAATAAAAAATTAGGTATTTCACCGATTTGTTAAAGACTAAATAACAATGAACTGAAACGAATTAGGTACTTTTAAAATACTAAAGCACCTATTTATGAAAGTTTTACGTATAATTCTATTGTGCTTATTTGCATTTAATTACGCCTATGCTCAGGTAGGTATTGGTACTGAAACACCTGATCCAGCGGCAATATTGGATGTGCGTTCTGAAATCAGCCCAGGAGTTTACGGTGGATTAAAATTACCGACACTTACATTAGCACAAAGAGCAACAATAACAGCACCCATCCCCGATGGTTTAATGATTTACCTAAGCGATGGAAACAATCGTTGTTTGCAGATTTATGATGGCACACGTAGTCAATGGATGGATTGGTATTGTATGAATGAATTGCCAGAGGCATCTCTCGTAGATTATACTGGAATTTTAGAAGTAGATGAAAATTTATCAGCTAGTTACACTTATACAGATGGTGAAAATGATACAGAATCTGGAACTTCTTATCAATGGTATCGTGCAGATGATGCAAGTGGAACTAATGTTATTGCTATTTCAGGAGCAACCGCAGCTACTTATTTAACCACTACCGCAGACGGTAATTTTTATGTTGCTGTAGGTGTAACACCTAGAGCCAGTACTGGAGCTAGTCCAGGTATTGAGGTTTTAAGTCCTTATAGAGAAATAAAATTCAAACAGACAGAAATCGAGTTTGCCGTCGCTTCTAGTACTATCCCAGAAAATGATTTTAGCACAATCAATATTAATGTTCTCAATCCTAGTCCAACTGTTGCGACAACGGTTGAGGTCAATTTAAATGCTGCAAGCACCGCCGGTGTTTTAGGTACAGATTATGATATCGATGATAATAATAGTGTAGCGGTAACGGCTTTTCCATTCACGATGACAATTCCTGCAGGTGCGACAACTGCTAGTTTTGTTGTATACGCTTATGCAGATGATAATAATGCTGTAGATGAAATATTACAGTTAGATTTACAAAACCCTAGTGGTGGAATTAACCCAATTATAGGTGCGGTAGGTTCGCATTCAGTTACTTTTATAGATGATGATAGCGCTACTGAAATTGCCTTTGATTCTATCACCTATTCAGAAGTTGAAAACGGATTAGTCGGTTCTATTGATATCAATATCATTAATCCTTCTACTATAACAGCTACCACGGTTGAGGTAGCTCTTAACGCATCATCTACAGCAACAAATGGAGTTGATTATGACACGGATGCCATAGGAACAGCACTAACTTTTCCTATCACAGTAACATTTCCTGCTAATACCAGTGCTTCACAACAAATAGATTTCTTTATTACTAATGATCTCATTTCTGAAGGAGATGAAACGATTGTACTTGATTTACAAAATGTATCTGGTGGAATAAGCACCATTATAGGAGCAAATGCATCTACTACATTCAACATAGTGGATGATGAAGTGCCATTGTTTACAGAGATGAATCAAGATTTTGATTCTAGCGTTAATTGGAATTACACTCTTTCTCCAAGCGCCTATAATGTGAGCGATGATGTGTGGAATATAGTTAACTCTATGACCTCTATTTCTACGTTGAATGGAAACTTTTGGGGTATGAGGGATTTAAATAATTCAAATGGAGGAGGGAACTTTCTTCATACATTGACTTTTGATGATGTAGATATTTCAGGAGGTACTAATGTTATATTTACATTTGATTATGAATCACAAGATTTAAATGCTGCTAGTGATCGATATGGTTATGAACTTTATTATGATGGTGTAGGGCAAGGACAGCAAAATATTTGTGCAGGTTGTGATACAGACCTTAATGGAACTATCACTATAAATATTCCTAATACAGTTACAACATTTGGTGTTGTAATGTACGGTCGTTTCGATGGAGGAAGTGATCTCGCTGCATTTGATAATTTTAGACTTTATCAATAATGAAATTTCTTCTACTCCTTCTTATACTAACAAATATATCTGCTGCACAAGTTGGTATTAATACTGATTTACCTAACGCTGCATCTGCTTTAGATATTTATGGTCAAAATACAGTAGGATTTGGTGGTCTATCAATACCTCTTGTGACAGAATCTCAAAGAGGTCAAATTATCACCACACCTCAATCTGAAGGAATCATTGTTTTTGTGTCTTATGCCAGTGGCGTTAGATGTCTCGAGATTTATGATGGACAACAAGATGTATGGCAAAAAATAAACTGTCTAACTTTAGATCCTATTATTTTATATACTGAGGATTTTGAAAGTTACACATCAGGTACTGGGATTAATGGATCTGGTAATTCAGGAGATTATCCGGCTTCGGTTTCAAAATGGACTTTAAACGATATTTATGGAAGTCTAGCATCATCAGATTATGTAGAAACACAATCAGGTATGTTAGAAATTAACGATACTAATGGACCTATTGAGCTAGATACCCAATCTATTAACATTACTGGTTATAGTAATATATCGTTTAGTATAGATTTAAGTAGTACAGGACCGGTAGAATATAACCCATCACTACACAACACAGATGATACCAATTCTGTAAATGACTACATGGATGTGTCATATTCTATAGATGGTGGTGCATTTGTAACCATTACAGATTTTAATGGTAATGGTACAACACACCATACCTTGATACCTTATTATGTAAGTGGTGGAGCAGGAAGCGCTCCTTATTTTCCAGATGATACAGTAACTCAAACAGGATTAACCGGCTCTACTTTAGTCATAAAAGTTAGGTTTCAAAACTGGTCTGGAGATGAATTTTTCTATATTGACAATATTATAGTTACTGGTAATTAAGAAAAACTTTTTTAGCCTCTTAAAGTTGCTGTTAAAAAAGCCTTATTATTATAATACTACACTGGTTACTATCAGATTTTCTTCTTAGTTTTAAGCACTACCAACTAAATTTGAAAACATGAATATTTGTTTCATCATGTATCCGTGGGACGAGATACAACCAGAACACGATTCTACACTAGCAATAATTCATGAATGTGTAAAGCGTGGCCATAAAGTAGCCGTTGCCACACCTGCAAACCTTACAATAAGAGATAGTATAGCATATGCCTTTTCTAGTGTAATTAAAAAGATGGAAAAGGTGCCAGCACAGTTCAAATCTTTTTACAAGCAAGTAGAGCTTAAAGAAAAGATGTTGCCACTAGCAGGATTTGACATTATTATGATGAGAGCAAATCCACCATTAGACCCTATAGCTTTAAATTTTTTAGATTCTGTAAAAGATGATGTATTTATAGTTAATGATATTGAAGGATTGCGAGAAGCAAATAATAAACTATATACCGCTTGTTTTGAAGATCCTAATAACGAGATAATTCCCGCAACGCATGTTTCAAAAAACAAAGAATATCTAAAAAGTGTCATTAAAGATAATCCAAAGGATCGCATGATCATGAAACCATTAAATGGTTTTGGAGGTAGTGGTGTTATTATGATTGAGAAAAACGCGATGCATAATGTTAACTCATTGCTAGATTTTTATATCGATAATAAAGACGGTACTACTAATTATGTCATACTACAAGATTATATAGAAGGAGCAGATCAAGGCGATACTCGTATCTTATTGCTTAATGGTAAGCCCATAGGAGCTGTGAAACGAGTTCCTGGAGATGAAGATCATCGTTCTAACATTAGTGCTGGTGGTACCTTTCAACGTCACCAATTAACTAAAGCAGAAAAAAACCTATGTCATAAGATAGGTCCTAAACTTGTTAAAGATGGACTATATTTTGTAGGCATCGATGTTATTAATGGAATGTTAGTAGAGGTAAACGTAATGTCGCCAGGCGGTATTACTTACATAAACAAGGTATCTAAAGTAAAATTACAATGTAAAGTTGTCGACTTTTTTGAAGAAGTTGTAGGTGAAAAAATACTAGCTTCAGAGAGAAGAGATAAATTAAAAAGCTCCATACGCAATGCTTAAATTAAGTATCACTGAAATGCTGATGAAAATCGAGCGTGAAGAGCGATTTCATGCTGTGGCTACCGATTATTCTTTTTCAATTAAAATAGATAAATATGTACCCTTTGTTTGTGCAGCGGTACACGATGGCCATCACTTTCAGAAACAATTGTGGGACAACTGTATGCATACACAGTATGACCGCTGGTATGAGGAAGATCCTTGTACTGGTGAGATGATTTCGGGATTACCTATTACTCTTATAGCACATGATTCTAGGTTTGAATACGATTTAAATAGAGATCCACTTGAAGCTATCTATGAAACTGCTTGGGGAAAAGAGCTATGGAAAAAACCGCTTTCGCGAAAGCAGAAAGATCAAGCCATTTTAAAGCATAATAATTTTTATAGAGTGGTACTGTCTTTGATAGTAAAGCTAGAAGAAATGTTTGGGTCGACGGTATTCTATGATATACATTCTTATAATTGGAAAAGATGGGATCGTAAAGTACCCGTATTTAATCTAGGAACTAAAAATATAGATCAAGACCGATTTGTACATGACATACAACAGTGGAAGGAAATACTAGATAAAATTGAATTGCCTATAGAACAAGAAATCAACTGCGGGATTAACGATGTATTTCAAGGTAATGGCTACTTTTTAAAATATGTCACATCTAACTCCTTAAATACTTTAGTACTGGCAACAGAGATTTCTAAAGTATATTGTGATGAAGAAACTGGAGTCATTTATCCAGATATTGTTCACGCGATAAAAGATCAATTTAAGTATTATATACAAGCGCATGCACACAGATTTTATGAAAGACACGAACGTATTGTTTAAGGGAGAAAAACTTAATCACGCAGCTATTTATGATATAGATGCAAACGTTCATAGACTAGTAAGTAAAATTGAGTTGCTGGCCTACATCAATCCATTAAATATCGCACAAGAACGCAAAAACTTCTTTAAAGAAAAATTCAATTACCAACCTGATTTTAAGTATCGTAAGGTAAAATTTAAACCTTATAAACTTCATAGACTATTTTTCTCTCAACGATTAGAACGTGTAGAAGATGAGTTAATTCAAAGTCTTTATAAAGATATTATATACACATATAGTGGTCTTGTACAATGTATTGAGACGATTAAAGAGCCAGGAAACAAATTTTACTTTAATAGTCTAAGATTCTTTGGAACGCCTACAGAAAGGATGGTAGATAATGCAAAGTTTATCTTGCATCATCAGGTACCTGTTTCTGAAAAGGCTTTATTTGAAAAAACGTTATCTACAGAAGACGCCATAGAATATTTTAAAAACTTCAGAAATCAATATGGTTTTGATTTTTCTATAAAAACCAGTTCTGCCATGAGTGCTGCAGCGATGGTTTCTAATAATGAACAATGTTTATATCTCAAAAAGAATCAAAAGTTCTCGAGACATGAGCTAGAATTACTAGGCCATCATGAAATAGGTGTCCATCTAGTCACTACTTTCAATGCGTTAGAACAACCTTTAAAGGTTTTTAGTAACGGCTTTCCTAATAATGTAGAGACTCAAGAAGGGCTTGCGGTTATGTCTGAATATTTAAGCGGTAATCTGACCATGACTCGCTTACATGAACTAGCTTATAGAGTTATAGCGGTAGACTCTCTTACAAAAGGCTACTCCTTTGCAGATACTTTTGATCTTATACATAATCAGTATAAGTTAAAAAAAGAAAAAGCTTTTAATATCACCTTGCGTGTGCACCGTGGTGGAGGTTTTACTAAAGACGCCTTGTACTTATCTGGTCTTAAGAAAATATATGATCTGTACAAAGCTGGAAACTCACTAGATCATTTGATGATGGGGAAATGCTCACTAGAGTATGCTCCAGTAGTTAATGAATTGTTGAATCAAGGACTAGCCATACCGTCAAAATATAAATCACTATCCCTGCAATTAGAGCCTGTCATTGATCCAACCATTGATTTTATTTTAAAAAATCTTAAATAATGAGATATCTCATACTGCTTTTTACATGTTTTTGCTTTTTAGTAGCTCAATCTCAAAAGAAAGTTCCTGTAAACTTAACCTTTGAGTATACAGATACACTTACTGTTAACGAATTTGTCTGGGTAGGGCAACCAGGATTAGATTATGGTACCTCTCTAGAAGCTATGGAAAATGGCTATTTACCTTATAACGGCTTTCAGTATTTAAACTGGTTGAATCATAAAGTACAGTTACATTTAGAAGAGGAAGATACTTTTACTATTGTATTAGGTCAGGATTTTGATGAGTATAGTTTCTATTATGCTGGTGAGGTAGGAGCTATTAAAAACAATTATATATTAGATAGAGTTCGATTATTACAAGAATTAGAAACAGATGCTTCTTATCAAAAGTCAGATAGAGAACAGGCAAAGTTGTTATTAGAACAAAAGAAGGACAGTATGCTATCCATAGCTGGATCCTTAGGGCTTACAGATTCTTTTATAAAGGATGAAAAAAAATATTGGCAGTATTATATCAATTACCACTACGTTTTTCATGATGTACTACGTAATGAAGACTTAGATTTTACATCACTAGACATAACTGATTTTCCTGAAATGGATTATGACAATCAAGAAGATCATTTTAATTATAGAGATTATTTAAAATTAAGTCTGGCTTACCATTATCTGAAAATTAATACGCTGCAGGATTATGATAGTATGAAAGATGCAGTAAAAGATATTGATTCAAGAATTCTTAAATTTAGTTTAATACCTATTTGGGCTGATCAGATTTATAAAAGAAATTCTCGTAGCGAGGATTACATGCGATTAGTCAATAGATTTTCTAATTCACCTTCTCATTACCGATCTGTAAAGGATATCTATAATAAACGGAATAGGTTAACGCAGGGAGATTTCTTTCCTTTTCCTGAAACGACTGATTTTTATGATAAACCTATTGAGCTAGAAAAGGCTAAAGGTAAGCCAGCATATATACTAATATATGCGCCAGAAGATGAGTATATTGATAACAACTTTCTAAAGTGGAATCAATTTTATTTACAACATCGAGATGAAGATGCGCGTTTTATTACTATCGGTCTAGGGACTGATCGAGTTAAGGCAGTTTTTAAAGATGTTTTTTTAAATTCTCAAATTGTAGGATCCCATTTAAGTACCAGTCCCAGAGAAGCTAGAAATCTTTTAGAAAATCTAAGTATAGGTTATGTGCCTACCATTATCAAGATAGATGAAAGCGGTAACATCATTGATTTTAATGTAAATGCTAACTTAAAAAAAGTAAATCCTTTTCAAAGTCGTCCCATTATTTTAAGATGGAGATCTGAACTAGGGAAAAGCTTTTAGTGGTTATATGATACTTGCATTTTATCTTCAGTAATCTGATTATTGATAGTATCCCATAAGGCAATCCTTTTTTCGAGCGCTAATTTTGCAACGGTTAAGACTTCATCCCACTTTACTTGATCTGTACCACATAATTCCTCTATCATCTGTAATGATAAAGGACCATGCTCATCTCCATCTAATTCTATATGTCGTTCTAGGTAATAGCGTAGTTTATTAAATTTATTATTCTTAGCATCGGCAGTTTTAAGAATCTCTATAAATATATCAGGTATTACATCTTCTCTGCCAAAGGTGAAAGCAGACGCTATTAAATGTGCTTTATCGGTCTCAATGATGTCAAAGGTGAATTTCACAAAATCAATAACACCATCATTAATTTCAAGTTTTCTTAATGCCGATCCTACAGTCTCTCCAGATTGAATTGAATTTATAAAATCTTGAATTTGATGAGTATCTGCACCGACTTGATACATCGCATCTAGATACATTTCAAAATGACTTTTAGGCTCGCCTATTTCATTAATATCACTTTCTTCACCATGTACTATCTCATTGATAAAACGGGCTAGAGTAGGGTTTTTTACAGGTATCCATGGAGTGGAAACATTAGTTAATTGAATTTGTAAAGATTTTAAAAGTGACATAAAATCCCATACTGCATACACATGGTTCTCCATAAACATTTTTACATCATCCATACTAGATAAATTATTGTATAGTTGATGTTGTTGCAATTGATTTCTTAAATCAGCAATTTGGTCTTCTATGTGATGTACTTGTTTCATCCTATCGTCATTTGATTTTTACAACCATGTAGTTGTAAAAGGAAACGGCAACTTACATCCTGATTTGTTGAGAAATTTTAAAATTTCCTTAAAAGTGATTTAGAAATAACTCAACATTTTCATGATAAGAACTATGGGAGCTATAATGACACCTATATAGAAGATTCTCTTACCGTGTTTTTTATCTTTTAATGAGTAGGAATCAACTTTTTGACCATTGGGCAAAGTCTTCTTTGATGTCCATAAAAAATAACCGATGATTAAACCTAAAAAGCCACCTAGGATAGAAAAAATATAACCGGCAATAATCCATGCCTGTTGATTATCATCGGGTTTTGCTAGTTCTTCTAATCGTTGTTTTTTTAAAGAAATGAGCAACTCTTTGTCTATAGATTTCCCACGTTCTTTCAATAACTTTTGAGCTAGTGTGTAATCTAGACTGCTCCATTCATCAGATTTTAATAGTACATCATACAGTTCTTCATCCGTAAAGTCAAAGAGATAATAGTCTTTCTCAATTTCATCGAGCACAGCGTTTGAATGTTGTTCTAGAATATCTTCAGCCTTGTTAAAATCGGCTTCATTGATACGCAATTCTATTTTATGTTGTAGGGTACTGCCTGAAAATGTGACGTCTACTGGCGGTACATTATCATCGAGAACGACATCTATATTATTGTTTTCTAATAATTCTTTTATTTCTAGTGCTAGTTCTAAAGTTGGAAATCTTCTAAATATTGAATATTCTTCTTGCATATGGTTAGGTTGTTAAGAGTCCGCTTTCGCGAAAGCGTATTTTAAATAAAAAAGAGGTTATGATATCATAACCTCTTTCATAAAGTAAAACAGAGATATCCTTATTTGTAAGCTAAGTATTGTTCTCTAGTCTCGATTACAGATTTTACAAAGTTCTTAAAATCTGCATATTCTGAAGCTTTGATAACTTCTAAGCTAGGTTTAGATACAATTTTAACCTCTATCTTATTAGGTGCTAGTTCTTTATAGGTGATTGTATAACTATGTTTTTTATAGCTTAGCGATTTACTCTCTGGAACTTCAATAAACTTTTTACCGTCTTCTAACTCAATGGTGATAGATTCAGTATAAGAAGATGTGTCTTCATAATCACGATATAGAATGTCGTGCTTGCGTTCATCCTCGGCAATTATACTTTGTGTATATGGAACAGAGAATAGTGGTAATTGAAAGGTTTTCATTTTACCGATGGATCCTGGTTTAGATAATAAATTAAGTTCTGTTTCAACCTCAATACCATCTGATTTATGATCATATGTTGCTTTAACGATCTTATCTACATCAAATGTGGTCGTAGATCTATTTTCTAAGAATGATTTTAAATTGTCCTTTTTTAGCTCTTCATTTTCCTCATCTGCTAGACTACGTAAGTATGATGAAGTACTTGCTTTAAGATTGGTAGTCAGTTTTGCTTTAAAGGCATCTTCTTTAACCGTTATATAAGCTGTAGTGTTATATTGACTAGGTGCTGTTGCCGCATCTTGTAGGATGAATAAATCATTAGTCATCTTATCATTTTTATCATATGGTATTTCTAGACCTATCGCATGATTTAATGATCCAGGAACTGATTTATAAGGTAAATATTTATCTGTTAATTCTAGAAACTGTTCTTGCCCATCTATTTTAGTTTTGACGATACAGTGATTAAAATCTCTAGATGGAAGTTTTAAAGCATTCTCTCCATAGTCTGATGTAAGTATTAAAACTAGATTTGCGTCTAGATCACTCATAGAAGCTAATGTTACAAATAGGGTAGAGAAGTCTTTACAGTCTCCTAGTTTAGATTTTATCGTTTTAGATGGCTTTTGTGGAACATAGCCACTTTGCTTAAAGCTTACATAACTGTATGTAAATTCATCTGTGATATAGTCATAAATAGCTTTTGCTTTTTCGTCATCTGATTTACCTTCATGCCCGTTAGGGAATATGGTATTATAAGCAGTAGTAACTTCGTCTTCTATTTCTATCTGACTGCGCACTAAATCAGAATACCATTCTGATATATCTTTCCAGTCTTTTAACGTACTGATATGGATATGCTCTGTCTGATCTACTAGGTTTTTCATGTAGTCTTCTGCTAGTGTGATTGCAGCTACATCTTTAATACTCCATTCATAAGTCTGCATTCCATCAGTCTTATATTTTTTTACTGGGATCTCTCCATTGACAACCTCGTGGTATAGTGGTCTATTACTTTCTGAAATAACTCTTAAGTGATATTGCTTTATAGGGTGATATCCTTTTACATTATATACATTATCATAGTCTTTATAAAATCTTCCGTACGTGTAGTACTCTGTTTCATAATCTAGGTAAACGATATCACCTATTTCTAGATTATTAAAGACCATGCTAGAACCACTGCGTTCTGCTGGTTCAATACTTTTATCCTTTTTAACGATTTCTGATTTAGTTATTGTGTAATTACCTCCTAAACCTAGATTGTATTCTTTAATTGATTCTATACCGTTAAGTGTGGTTACTTCATAAATCATAGTACCGTGATAACGTACACCACCACGACTATATAGCATTAAATTATTTTCTTCTAATAAAATATTGAGGCCATAGTTATTCTCCATGCCACTATCACGATTTTTCTCAATGTATTTGTAATGATCTTTAGTCTTTATTTTTTCCATAGGATCTGTAATCCCTTTAAGATCATATACTTTGCGACGTAAGGATAGGTCTGATAAACTACGTTCTAATTTTTCTTCATACCATTTAATGGCTTCTTTCTTATTCTCTAACTTTAAGTAAGTATCACCCATTAATGTACGTAGTCTTAAGGCGTCTGGGTAATTTTTCAATCCTTTATTGATCAGCTTTAAAGACTCATCATACTTCTTATTTTCATTATATACATAAACCATTCTTTGTAAATAATTGTTATAAAAGTCATATCTCAACAGATTGGTTTTCATTATGTCTTCCCATTCTTGCTTGCGGTTTTCTCTACTATAAATGCCTGCTAAATTATTAATGATGTACCATGAGTGATATTTTTTATGCGCATCAGTTAAGATTTGCTCATATCGCTTTTCATCATTTAAAATAGAGTTATAGAATCCAGCATAGGTAGCCAGACCTTTTATTGTGGTTCTTTCATCTTTAACAAGTCTATCTAGAATCTTTTCAGCTTGTTTTTCTTCTTCATTACGCAGTGCAATGAATAAATCACACATTTCATCTATAGTATTAAGGTTAGTCGCACCTTGAATAGCTGTCATTTTTTTTCTGAATTCTTGTTGATCCAGATTCATAAGCTTATCTGTGTCAGCAAATTCTAATATTAATGATTGATAATAATCTGGATCATTCTTCATTAAATTCTCCATGACTTTAAGAGCTTCATCACCTTGATCACTTTCAGTATAAGCATTCATCAACATGGTGTTTAGTAAAGAGCTTTGTGGGTTTTTCTTTAATTGTTCTTTTACTAAGTTGATTGTTTCTTTATATCGTGCATTGTGTTGTAAACTATGGTATAAACCATAGAAACTTAAGAAGTCGTCTGGATTATCATTCAGTTTATTTCTAAAAAATGCCTCCATAGGATGTTCTAAGGCTATGGCATTAACACTTGCTGTCGTTCCTTTAGTGTAAGATTTTTTACTGAGGTCATTGCCTAGGTTAAGTAGTTTACCATCCGTGTCCATAAATCTTGCAATGTAGTAAGGTGTACCACTAGAGGCAGATTTAATTAAAATTCTATTAGTTCCTGCGTTAAGTGTTACTTCTATTTGATGAGCATCAAGTTCAGTGCGCACGTCTTCTTTATCTTCTAATATTTCAACATCATTTAAGAATACCTTAATGATACCGCCACGACCTAGATGTAAAACAGCTCTTTGTTCTTTATCTGACTGAATAAATGTTTGCGCATAGTTTATTTTATTTCCATATTCATCATGATTGATAAAGTCTTTATAAGGGCTCAATGGATTATCTGGTGCGACATACCAGTTTACAATTCCGTTACCATTGGTATCAAAGCCTTTTACAGCAGTAGCCTTGTTTTCTGGAGCATAAGTAATGTTTAGTCCACTATCATTTAAGTTTTCAAAAGGTCCTACTAGTTCCCAGTTCTCAATGTTTTTAATAGATGCAACCAGTTGTTTTTGCTTATCAAAATCTCTTGAAACCTCTGCATGAATGCTTTGCATATATGAATATGCATCTTTAAGGCTTGCATTTTTGAGCTGCGGCGTTTCAATTTCTGCTAGTCTTCTCAATTCTAGAGGTGCAAATCCTTGTGATTCATAATCTGAAAAAAGAAAGGTCTCATGCCACGAGGCAAATAAATAAGGCTCAAAATCTGCTTTATTGAGTAGGCCTTCTAAATAATTATAGTCATTTGCTATTTCTCCATTTTCCTTAAGAACAATTTGTTTTAAGTAGTAATTCTCTACATTACTTTGATCTAGTTTTTCTACTAGTTTAAGGGCATCAGCTCGTTCATTGTTGAGTAATAGATTGATAACCTTTTCTGATTTTTGAGCACTTAATTGAGTTGAAAATCCTAATAGAAATACAACCATTAAGGATTTAAGCACAGTCATTTTATTTTTCTGCATTAGTTATTGGTTAGTCGTTAATATTGTCGCCTACAATATAGCTCATTATCTTAATTAACAAAAGGTCCTTGAAAGAAGATTTTTACAAAACATTATTAAAAGTGTTAAGGTTTTTTACCTTTACCGTTCATAATAAATAAACATGTCAGACTTACTTAAACAATTAGAAGATCGATCAGGTAATAGCTGTGAACTTTGCAGCGCAACAGATACACTAGAGCAAAAAGTGGAACTTGCAGTTTATGAGGTGCCAGAATCTCCTAAAAACGTAAAAGAAATTGCCATTTTAGCATGTAAAACCTGTCGCGAGCAGTTAGAGGACAGTAGTAAGGTAGATGTCAATCACTGGCGTGCACTTAATGATTCAATGTGGAGTACAGTACCAGCAGTACAAGTTGTAGTTTATAGAATGTTAGATCAATTAAAGGCAGAAGGCTGGCCTCAAGATTTACTAGACATGATGTATATGGAAGAAGAAACAAAAGCCTGGGCTGAAGATGGGATTCAACGTGGTCCACAAATCATTCATAGAGATGTCAATGGCAACATTTTAAAAAGAGGTGACAGCGTTGTAATAATTAAAGATCTAGATGTAAAAGGATCGAGTCTAGTGGCAAAACGTGGTACTGCCGTACGTAATATATCATTAGTACATGATAATGCAGACCAAATTGAAGGTCGTGTAGGACCTACACAAGTTGTGCTATTAACTCAATACGTAAAGAAAACATCTGGCGAATAATTAAAACATATGCTCTGAAGAAATTACATTTCAAATCGGTAGAGATACTAAAATGAATACTTTTTTCTTCTCATATAATTAAATACTAAACCGAATATGGCAACCGCAACTAGTGGTAATAAAACATTAATCAATTGCCATTTTGTACGTTCATCATAACTCTTTTTGAGATTTAAAAATGGAACCGTGATATTTTTACTACGCAATTGAATTAATCCAGTATCATCTAATAGGTAGTTTACGGTATTCATTAAAAATTCTTTATTTCCATAAAGAACACCAGTACGTATGTCATAACCTAGTTCTTGCGCTTTTCCCGCATCTATTTGATTTTTCATTACATCTCCATCAGCTATAAGAACGATAGCGCTTTCTTTACCATTGTCAACGGTCTTAGTAATTTCAAATGGTTTTATTCTATTTTTATAAGCACTGGTAAAGCTACCTTCGGCGAGAACAGCTAGCGGTTTTTCACCTACCTTAGTCGCTAGAGGATCTATAGGTTGATCTAATTCTGAAAGAGAAATAGCTGCCGGTAATATTTTAATTTGTGTGTCAGGCGATGTGCTTAATAATACGGTCTTTTTAATATTGTTTTTAAGGGTATCAATAGTTCCCGTGTATTCAAATTTTACTACTTCCAGATTTTTAGTAATAGGATTATCGCTATCAGATTTTGAAATAGGGTAATATGGCCAGTCAAAAGCCTCATATTGCGTATTACGACCTTGACCAGTGGCTAGAGCAAGTCCACCAGCTCTTTCATCCTTTACGATTCCGTTATTAAGCCTTAACCCATATTTAAAAAGTAAATTATCTAGATTTAAATCTCTAGGCATTCCATAGCCTATCGATTGTGGATTTGCAAGGCTATCATTTTCAAATATAATAGGATCTGCAGCTAGTAACATTTTTCCACCATTCATGATATATTGATCGATAATATAGTTTTTAGTCTCGCTAAAAGCAACAGTAGGTTTGGGTTCAATGATTAAATCAAATTTTTTAAGTTGATTTAAAACATCTACAGGAGTTACACTATCATTGTCCTTTACAAATTCGATCCCAAAAGGTGCTACACGGTAGTATTGTTGTAAGGTCTTAATAAAATCCCTGATTTGTAAATCACTTAATTCACCACTATCTCTTAAAACAGCAATGGTTTTAGACTTTTCATTAATGACTTTACTCATTCCGTCTGCAAACTGATATTCTAGCTCTTGTATAGATGAGTTAACACGTTCCTCCATCGTGGCTCGAGCTACAGTCTTTAATAATGGAACTGCGGTAGTTTTACCATTATAAACCATAATAGCCCATGGAAACACCACTACTTTAGTGCTCTTTCCACCTTCCATGATAGTTGCCATAGCTGGTTTAATACCATACTGTGCCAGTCGCATAGTAATTTGCTCTACAGCTTCAATGCTCTCATCTTCAGTAGGGTTAACAAAATTAAATTTGATATTTTTATTTATCGCAGCATACTCTTCAAGTAGTTGCTGCGTTTCAGATTGTAGTTTACGGAACTCAGGTGGTAACTCACCATCTAAAAATACGTCTATAAGCATCGTGCTCTCAACACTTTCTGCAAGCTGCGTCGCAACAGGTGACAATGTGTAGCGTTGATCTTTAGTTAAATCAAAACGTTCATACCATTTACTAGCTCCATAATTGATAAGAACCAGTGCTGCAATAATTACGATTAGGGATATAATTATTTTCTTCATTCTTATTGCTTCTGGGTGATTATTTTAAGGCTCAATTCGCTTAAAGCGAAAAATAATACAGCAACACTTAAGAAATAGATCACATCTCTAGTATCTATAACGCCTCGTGCCATACTTTCATAATGATATTTTAAACCAAGAAAGGCTAGACTGTCATTATTAATTACGGTTGAGAATCCTTCAAAACCAAAATACATCACAAAGCATAAAACAGCGGCTAGTAAAAAGGCAATGATTTGATTTGAGGTAACAGATGAACAAAAAATCCCTATACCTACATAACACAATACGAGCAGTAAAATACCTGCATAACTACCTATAGCGCTACCTATATCTAGATTGTTAACTGTTTCTCCTAGTTGCCCTATGGTAAACACATATAGCAACGTGGGAAGTAGTGCTATGATGATAAGCGTTACACCAGCGAGATATTTACCAGCGATAATTTTCCTAAAGGAGATAGGTCGGGTAAAAATCATTTCTAATGTTCCCAGATTGCGTTCTATGGTAAAACTGCGCATCGTCACTGCTGGAATAAGAAATATGAACAACCATGGCGCTAATAAAAAAAACGGTGATAAATCTGCAAAACCATAATTAAGAATATTGAACTCACCATCAAAAACAAAAAGGAATAGACTTGTTACTAATAAAAATATGGCGATTACTAGATAACCTGTAATGCTAGAAAAATAGCTTCTTAATTCTTTTAAATAAATGGCTCTCATAAAAGACTATGTATTTTATTTAAAGAGTTGGCACTAGGTTTTTGGTCAAAAAGAGCCTTAGTCGCTGGCCATACTTCACTAAATAACGCAGAATGTCTATAATTATTAAGCGCTTCTTCATTTTCCCAATAACTGTAGGTATAAAAACTACAGTAATCTTCTTTATCTTGATAGAGTTCTAATAAACTACAACCATCTTGAGCACGTATTTGCTCTTTATGAGATTCAAACAATTTCTCAAATGCAGTGACAGCGTCTGGTCTAAAATGCATTCTTACGATACGTACTATCATGTCTCGTTAAATTTTATATTGATAGGCGTGTTGTCCTTGAGTCCAAATAGACTGCTGGCACTACCTACAGTTATAGGGTTAGATTTATATGTAGCGATTTCAATATACCCAGAACTATTGAATATAACTATAGCCCTACCGTCTATATCACGTTTATAGTCTTCTTTATTAAAATCTATAAAACCAGAGTAATGGTCATAGATTTTAAAATGTTTCTCACTACGTGCGGTAAGTGTAAAATCTCGACCTTTTCCAGTATTTTTAAAAAGCTCTCTAGTAATATTAGTAACCGCATTGCCGTAATTATCTATATAAATGACCTGTCCATTGATAGAATTACTAGCAACGGCAGGCTGCATACCAGATATGTTTTTTAATTTCTCAATAGGCTTACCTATGACTTCTAGAGTTCCGCCACGAGCGATGTGACATGCCGTTTGTACAAAAGCATCCATAACGGTAAAGTTAGAAGTAATGCGATCGTGAATATTAATTTCGACTATTTTATCTGCATTAAACTTTGCAGTTAATAAACACATAATCCCATTATCTGCACAGACAAAATAATGTCCGTCCATATAAACCGCTACATGTTTATTGTCCGGTGTATGTTCAGCATCAACACCTATGATATGTATCGTTCCTTTAGGGAACGTATAATAGGCATTTTTGATAATATATGCTGCTTCAGCAATGTGAAAAGGTGTTACTAAGTGTGAAATATCAACAATATTCACATCTGGCAACTCACTAAAGATTGCCCCTTTAACCGCGCCTACATAGGGATCTTTTAATCCAAAATCTGTGGTCAATGTGATTATAGGCATAAAGGTGCTGGAAAGTTGTTAATTAAATAAGGATTAAAATTTTGTTACTATTGCGGTTTTCCTATTACAATTCTTTAAATTGTTACAAGTTTTGCAAAAGTTACAAGCTCAAGCAAAATTAAAAAATAATAAACGCAATCATTCATATAATCACACGCTTTTGAACGAACTTATCATTGATCTGTCAGAATCTAATCCTAGAGAGTTTTTTGGGGTAAGAAATAAAAATTTAGCTTTTTTAAAACAACATTTTCCCAAACTTAAAATTGTTGCCCGAGGTAGCACGATGAAGGTTTTTGGAGATGAGGAACAGCTCACAGAATTTGATAAACGCATCCAGATGATGCTAGAACACTATGGAAAATATAATACCATGGATGAAAATATTATGGAAAGAGTCTTAACCAGTAATAGTAGAGAAGACTATGATAATGGAAAAGGTAGTGGTGATACCTTAGTACATGGTGTTAGTGGTAAAATAATTAAGGCCAAAACACCTAATCAGCGTAAACTGGTAGAATTATGTAAAAAGAATGATATGGTTTTTGCCATAGGTCCAGCCGGTACCGGTAAAACATATATGGGAGTTGCTATGGCTGTAAAAGCGCTTAAGGAAAAGCAAGTGCGACGCATTATTATGACCAGACCAGCAGTTGAAGCAGGCGAGAACCTAGGGTTTTTACCAGGTGATCTTAAAGAAAAATTAGATCCTTACATGCAGCCTATCTATGATGCATTGCGCGATATGATACCTGGAGAGAAACTATCAAGTTATATAGAAAAAGGAATTATTCAAATCGCTCCATTAGCGTTTATGAGAGGTAGAACACTTGATGGTGCTTTTGTTATATTAGATGAAGCCCAAAACACAACTCATGCACAAATGAAGATGTTCTTAACACGTATGGGAAAAGACGCAAAGTTTTTCATTACCGGTGATCCTGGACAAATTGATTTACCACGACGTGTGATCTCTGGCCTTAAAGAAGCTTTATTAATCCTTAAAGATGTGGATGGAGTAGGTATGATGTACTTAGATGATAAAGATGTTGTACGTCATAGACTGGTTAAGAAGGTAATTGCAGCATATAAAGATATTGAGAATAGAAATTAAGGGTATTATTTCGCTTTCGCGAAAGCGAACACAACACACCAAATTTACTTTTCATATTTAGTCAATAACTTATTGAAAATATACTGTCGTTTTTCTCTAAAATTTAAGAAGATTATTTGAAATTTGTAATTCACATGAGATGTACTATGAATTTACCGAATACCATTACAGATATAGATTTTAACTTTCCTAACCAGACTAATGTTTATAAAGGTAAAGTGAGACAAGTTTACAGCATTAACGATGACTTGCTAGTAATGGTAGCCAGTGATAGATTGAGTGCGTTTGATGTAGTAATGCCACGTGGTATACCTTATAAAGGTCAGATACTTAATCAAATAGCGACGCAAATGATGCAGGCGACCGAAGATCTAGTTCCTAACTGGTTGCTAGCTAGCCCAGATCCTAATGTCGCTATAGGTTATCAGTGCGAACCTTTTAAAGTTGAAATGGTGATACGTGGTTATATGAGTGGTCATGCCGCTAGAGAATATAAGGCTGGTCGTAGAGTATTATGTGGTGTGCCTATGCCAGACGGAATGAAGGAAAATGATAAGTTCCCAGAACCTATCATCACACCTGCTACTAAGGCAGAGATGGGAGATCATGATGAAGATATTTCTAGAGAAGACATTATATCTCGAGGAATCGTTAGTGAACACGACTATGAGATTTTAGAAAAGTATACTCGAGATTTGTATAAGCGTGGTAGTCAACTTGCAAAAAAGAGAGGCTTAATACTGGTAGATACAAAGTATGAATTTGGTAAAACTAAAGATGGAAAAATAGTCTTAATAGATGAGATTCACACACCGGATTCTTCACGATACTTTTATGCTGAAGGTTATCAGGAGCGTCAAGATAAAAACGAACCTCAAAAACAATTGAGTAAAGAATTTGTGCGTCAGTGGTTAATTTCTCATGATTTTCAAGGACTAGAAGGACAGACTTTACCAGAGATGGATGATGATTATATACTATCGGTAAGTGAGCGATATATAGAATTATATGAAAAGATCACAGGTAAAGAATTTGAAAAATCAGATACCAGTGATATTAAAAACCGTATTGAGTCTAATGTTCAAGATTGGTTTGAAGCAAACTTTATGTAATTGTTTTAGAATTTATATGTAAATATTTTTGTGGCTTTCATATTATAAGGCTACCTATATTCTGGGTTTTCAAATTCCCATCGCTTTCCATCATCCCATTGAGCTCTAGAATTCCCATAGCTAGGATATCCGCCGTTTGACTTTAGCATAGAGGCTAGATGTAATAGGTTATAGGTCATAAATGTTGTGTTTCTATTAGTTAAATCACTTTTAAAGCCTACTGGTGGATTTATCTTTTCACCTTGCCATTCTGTGTCACCATAACTAGGTCCAGGACCTACTTCACCTATCCAACCGCAATCTGCTTGTGGTGGAATAGAGTAGCCTACATGTTGTAAAGAATATAGAATTCCCATCGCACAGTGTTTTACACCATCTTCATTACCCGTTATAATACAACCACCTACTTTACCATAGAATTTATATTGCCCTTTATCATTTGTTTGTCCACTCATAGCATAGAGTCGCTCAATAAGTTTCTGTGCTTGAGATGATTTCTCGCCCAGCCATATTGGAGTTCCGACGATAAGAATATCTGCATTGATAATTTTATTAAATAGGGTAGGCCATTCATCCTTATCCCAACCATGTTCTGTCATATCTGGATAGACGCCACTAGCAACGTCGTGGTCGATAAACCTGATGGATTCAACAGTAACATTTTCTTTTATCATAATCTCTTTAGAGACATCAATTAAGGAATCCGTATGGCTATGTTGAGGAGATTTCTTTAAGGTACAATTCACGTATACAACACTTAAGTTGCTGAAATCATGTTTTTGCATAATACTTTATCGAGATTTAATTATTCAAGGAATATCGTTTAAGGATATGACCTTTTACAATGCTTAAGTTATTATTAATCATTGAGATATAGTCTTAATGAAATCGCAAAATGTAAAGCTTATTTTTATTTGAAATTAGAATTTTAGGATTGTTAAGATTAAAAATTGCAATCTGGAATAGGTATTTATAAACTTAACTCTTCAAAGGTCTTTTTTTAATCATACCACCTTTGATATCTTTTATACTATTCATGATTATGAAAGCATTAGGTTCAATCTTTTCAATTTCAGTATTCAGTTTATTTAATTCTAGACGTGTAATAACAGTATAGATGATATCCATATCTTTAACGACTCCATTCTTTGCATATCCGCCTTGCCCTTTATAAATGGTAACTCCACGGCCTAGTTTACCTATTAGAACTTCTTTAATGCGATTACTTTGTGATGATATAATGGTTACACCTATATATTCTTCAATACCTTCAATAACAAAATCTAGTGTTTTAGATGCGGCGATGTATGTAATCATTGAATAGAGAGCGATTTCTATTGATAAAAAATAAGCAGCAAATGAAAATATAATAATATTAATGAGAATAATTATATCACCTATGGTAGTAGAGAATTTTTTACTTAAAAATATAGCTAGAATTTCTGTTCCATCGATAACCGCGCCACCTCTTATAGATAAACCTATTCCTGCACCTAAAAAGAAACCTCCAAAAATGGCAACCAGCAAATCATCATCAGTTACATTAGGGAAAGGCACGACAGCAACGCATAAAGCTAATCCCATAATAGCCAGTGCTGTTTTAATGGCAAATCGTTTACCCATTATTTTATATCCCAATACAACAAATGGTAAATTCACTCCTATAATAAGTAGGTATAAAGGCACTCCAGTCACGGCTGCAACTAGCAGTGATATACCTGTAGCGCCACCATCAATAAAATCGTTAGTTAGTAAAAAGCCTTTAAAGCCGAATGATGCCGAAAATATACCAATGACTATAAGAACAAAGTTTTTAAAATTACGTTTTAGAGAGATTACAAAATCATGATATTTTTTAGCTAATCTGTATTCTGAAGGATGTCCCTTTGGAAACTTCTTTTTATCCCTGAACTTTTTTGTCGATTGAACAATAAGATTTGCTAAAAATGGATTCATTATAGTCTTAATGATTAAGGGTTTGGTAAAAAAAAAAATGGGTGTTTATAGAATTATAAATTTTTATTTATAAAATACACAATATTATTTAAAGATATTAATTAGAACCTAATAAACTATAGCTATACTGCTAATTAAACAATAATATTATCACCTTATTTAATGAATTAAGCTGTATGTAATCAGGTGTTTATGGGTTCTGTCTGGCAGTGGGATTATAGTTTATGTTAAAGATGTAATATAGTCTTTAATTTAAAAAATCAAATTCACGAATTTTTAAGTTTACAATTGATCAATAGGTGTTTAATTTTGGTAAATTAAGGATCACTTTTTAAGTCCTTACTTTTGCATCGAATTATAAAGAGTAACTCGATGTTGGATTATGTAGTAATTGGTGGCGCACAAGCAGGTTTATCTATAGCATACCATTTACAAGAACAGAATAAAAATTTTTTAATTGTCGATGGCGAGGAGCAAATAGGCGCGTCTTGGTTAAATAGATGGGACTCGCTTAAATTATTTACACCTACAGAATACAATCATTTACCTGGATTAAAATTTAAAGCACCAAAAAATCATTACCCAACAAAATTTGAAGTAGCAAATTATTTTAAAGCTTATGTCAAAAAATTTGAAATACCAGTTCAGTTCAACACATTAATTACGTCTGTTCGCAAAAACAAGAAGACTTTTACAATAGAGTATAAAGATGGAATTATTGAAGCTAAAAATGTAGTTATAGCTACGGGACCTTTTCATATTCCTTACACACCGCCATGTCATACTAAAGCTTCTCAAGAAATACTTCAAATTCACAGTAATTATTATAAAAATGCGAACCAGTTACAAAATGGAGATGCGCTAGTTGTAGGTGGTGGTGATTCTGGATATCAGATTCTGAATGAAATTTCAAAAGATTCTTCTAGAACGGTTTACTTTTCTGGTGATACTACTGTTAAATCTTTACCACAACAGTTTTTAGGTAAAACATTATGGTGGTGGTTTACGGTGACTGGTTTTTTAAAATATAATAAGTATAGCTGGATAGGGAAGAAGATTAACTCATCTACACAACCAGTTATAGGTACAGATGTAAAAGAAATACTTTCAAGAGAAAATGTCATTCCAGTAGGAAGAACTAGAGATGCATCAGATCACAAGATATTCTTTGAAAAAAAGAAAGTTTCTACAATTAAAAATATAATTTGGGCAACTGGTTACCGTCCTAACTTTTCATGGATAGAAGGTCTAGAATTAGATGCAGATAATTATCCTAAAAATTACAGGGGAATCAGTAACATTAAAGGATTATATTTCATGGGATTGCCATGGATGTATACTCGTGGTTCTGCGACTTTAGGAGGTGTGTCTAAAGATGCTCAATTTCTAGCAAACTATATAAGTTCTAACAATTAGTTCTAAATTGATTTTATTAAAAATGCCGCTAGAATTTAATCTCAGCGGCATTTTAATTTGAATACATCTCTAACTTTAAATATGATCAACAAATTCTTTAAATACCCTTTTATGTAACTCTAGGTCTAGATCTGGTGATAGAGAAGCTCGAACTATATAGTCTTTATCTCCTTCTTTGGTAGTACCTTGAGTTGATGTCGCTGGTATGGTCCAGTAGCAACCTTTCAATTGCCCATAACTCACACAAAATTTACTTTCGTTTGGTATTTCAGTGATCATTAGATTGATGAGCTTAAGGTTTAAAGCTCTTTTATAGGTTTCTTTCTCTTCCTCGGTAGCACCTTTTGTAGGTAGGTCTAGAGAGAAAACAGATGGTGTAAATCCTTGTTTTGCAAGCTCTTCAGATACAAAATTGATTTTTGCATTAGGCAAAGTCTCTTGGACAAATGTTACAAATTCACGGGTGTTTTTATAAGCGTCTTTAATACGTTGATTCATTGACGGCAATTGAGCTGCAAGAATCTCATATTGTAAATCTGTTGCTTCATTATCACACAAGGTTAAGTGTAACTCAATCTTATCCATCAACTTACTAGTTTTATTGTTACCTACACAGTATCCGGCAGTACATTTTCCACCACTAGGGAATTTAGAACCGCTGGCATACGATATTGTTCTTACTGTTGATAACATTTTACCATCACCTAGAAAATGTACATTAGGACAAAAAGTTTGATCTAGAATAAATACTGGATCTATCGCCGTTGTTCCCTCTGGTGTTTTACGCTCTTTACTTAAAGCATTTTTCAAAGCCACTAGATCAGGAACTTCAACTCTTGGATTTGTTGGTATCTCAGCAATAATGTATGGAACAGCATCTTGAGCAGCGATTTGATTTAAAACATTATCTATACTTTGTACCATATCATTATCACCATCTACCGGTAAGTCTACAACAGCTACATTGCTTAAGCAGGCAGCTACACGTCTGGCTTGATCATTAGTTCCACCATAACAATTAGGTGGTACAATAAATTTGATAGCTTTGCCAGGATGGTTTTCTTGCGCGTCGTGTACTAATCCCATCATTATGGCATATTGAATAGATAATCCACTAGATGCAACTAAAGGTGATAACTGCGTACCTGTTATTTCTTTAATAGAGTTTAATACACTAGTTTTATCATTAGTGACGTCACTATCTGTCACAATAATAGGTTGTTGCTTTACTAGCGATTTTAAAGCCACTAATGAATTAGATGGTGTCATTGCTATAGTTTCTCTTCTACGTACATGTTGTATGTCAGAAACATAGGATTTATCTAAAGAGCTATTAATAACTAAAACACTACCCAATTTGCCATGCAAGCTGATCACAAAGTCAATATTTGAACTAATATTTACTGTATTTATGCTATCATTCTCAGTGATGAAAATAGTACTACCATTAAATGCTACTATCTCAGATGGGTCGTTTACTTTTTGTAATTGAAATTCATATCCATAAACTTCTTTTAAAATTGTTGTATTAAAAATGGATGGTAATTCACCTGTATAATTAATCTGAGTATCTCGATTTTCCAACAAATTTTTTCTCAATACGGCAAGTACAGGAATTATTTTTGAAGAAAAACTAATAACATTTTCTGCCTCTAGTCCATTTAACTGAGCAATTCCCCATTCTAACACACTAGATAATGGATGGCCCAATCTTATATAATCGTAAGCTGTAGGTAATACAGCTAGAGCACCAGTAGAAGCATTATTTTTACTATAAAGAGTTTCTAATTGCTCTAGGAATTGTGTTTTTGCAAGTTTTTCATTATAAATATCCAGTCTATGAGTGGTAAGGCCTAGCCAGTCAGAAGGATGGTTTTTGATTATTTCTTCTAAATAATTGAGAACTTTATTGTCTTTCATAAGTATTAAAATAGTGGTACAAAAATATAGATTAATTAAGGGTCTCAGGAATGTTTAACAAGATGTTTAATATCCTGTGGTTGGGTCTTAAGAATCTAAACCATATACTATTCCTTTTTCATAACATCATTCCCCTAGATTATTCAAGAATAAAGCGATAATAAGCCCAATAGTTGTGGCTATTCCAGACCAGTATTTATCTTTCTTAAATGATTTAGGAAATACCTCTAAAGCTAGTGAAGCTACTACAGCGCCACCTGCAAAACATTTTATATAATTTAAATACTCTTGTTTTACATCAGTTAATAAAAAATGACCTATTAATGCTGCACCAGCAAGAATAGCGGCGGTAGCGACCCACAAAAGGAGCACTTTCTTTTTAGAATGATTTTCAGCCATTTCTTTAGCACCACCAGCAGCTTCTGGTAAATTAGACAATAAAATAGAACCAGATAATGCTGCTACAGATAAAGGACCAGCACCTATTAAAGCTACGCCCAATGCCAGATTCTCAGGTATACCATCTAGTGTAATTGCAGCTAGTAAACCACCACCACTGTCATCACCCCATTTTTTTTAACAAGATAATCTAATCCCGTAAACGTACTAGCACCTATAAATACTACCGTTATAGCAACGTAAAAAGAATTATTCTCAATCGCTGGACTGATAAGCTCCAATAGAGCAGACACTAATAAAGCGCCACCAGCTAAAGCTACCAAAAAACCTTCTGTTTTTTTAGAGAGGCTACCATATATACCCCATAATGCACCAGCAATTAATGCTGCCGATACTACAAATATTACAATGCTAGTTGTCATACTTATTCATTTTATGCCCCATGTGCGGTTGATTATTACGCTTTCGCGAAAGCGTAATCCATGAACATTTATTTCACAAAACACCTTAGAAAATGAATCCATCAATAAATATGGATTAAGCACATAAGAATTTCCTTTTTAAAAATACTTAATTTAAAAAAGCCCAAATAAAAATTTTAAAAATCTTTGAGCTTTGGGGAAAGAATAAAGCTTTAAACTAATTCTGGTCCAGATAAGCATGGAACCAATAGTCGATACGAATAGGTTCTTTTTGCGTTGATGGTCTTTCACCACGGTTGCCTCTACCGCCACCAGATCCACCACGACCACCGCCACGTTGATTGCCTCCTCGCATACTTACGCCAGTATCTGATTGACCTTCACGGTCTTTATTTTTTTCTGGCATGTTTGTAAAAACACCTATGGTAAGTTGTGACAGATCAATTTCCTCTTCTTTAGAAATTTTATTCTTAGGGATCTTTATGAAATATTCTAGAACGTTTTGTTCTTCGCCAGTCATTTGAAAGCCCAGTGAGATGTCAAAAGCATTTAAATCTTTATGAAACTCTTGTTGATCGCCATAAAAAGCAAATTCTGCTTCACCTGGTACACTAGCAATAATTTCTTGATAATCGATAGTAGGCGCTTCTTCTGTATTATTTTGTGGTCTAGATGATCTATTAGGGCGTTGCGGTGTGCTGTGATATGGATATCTTACAAATACTTCTTTCTCTTTATGGCCAGTTTCATCAAAGTAAACGGTAAGTCCGTGTCTAAGGATAGAGAGCGACGTTTCTTTATGAGAGGTACTTATAGTTAAAAATAAATAGTTAGAATCTTGATCCACTGTATAATTGATGTGATGATCTGTGACCTGTGTAGCATTTGCAGGTTCTTGAATCATTGCTAGTGTACCATTACTGGTAAATACGGCAATAAAAAACCATAAGAGTTCTTTAAATCTCATAACTGTCCTTTTAAGTTGGTCCTATGACTGCTTGAACATGAAAAAGTTTAAAGAATAAAAATACGCAGCAACTAATCAGGCATTATAGATGTCAAATGATTCGGCTACAGATTCCATTAAATCTTCATTTTCAAAATCCTGATCAGACATTTTAGAAAGTCGCTCTAGGTATTTGTCAAACTGTCCATTTTTAAAAATAGTAAGCATCTTGCCACCATGTTTACAACGAGCCGCATGCCAGATGTTGACAGGTACGGTTATGGTATCTCCTTGTTTGAGAATAATGGTTTGATCATCAAATATCAAATCCACCTCGCCTTCTAGGATATAAAAGACCTCAGTCATCAATTTATGATGATGTCTAGGTAAATAAAATCCTGGCTTTAGAGTATCCTCAACGATACATAATTCACCGTTAGTTTGATCAGAAGATAGTTTTACAAAGCAGTGATCTTGTGAGTAGTTATAGTTTTTACCTTCGCCTTTTCTTATGGTTTCTACTTTATTCATGTTAATAATTGATTTTATTTCCACTTTTTCGCGCAAGCAAAAAAAATAGTTTTGAGTATTGATACTTAAGCAATTGATTTAGGTATTAAAATAACTTCTTTCTTAACGCTATTAATCCCAAAACACATATAATAAATAGTCCCATTAGACTACTTCCCATTGTATAATCTCCATAAAGAAATTTACCGATAGAAAACAGCAGGCTGTATACCCCAATGATTCCCATAAAAAAGCCCCAAATTTTTACTGGAAAATTATGGAACTTTGATTCTTTTCCAAAAATGACATGATTAAAGTGCTCTAGAGTCTCTGCTTGTGTAGGTCTGGTGGTAAATGTGGCGATAAGCCATGCAACGGTAGTAACAACAACGTTGAAACATATTTTTTCATAACCAGCCCAGTTTGCAAATAGTTGCGTGTCTAATCGACTGTCTGCAAAAAATATCATAGCAATAATTAAAGAGCTTGCCATTGCGGTAATCTCACTCCATGGATTAATACGATGCCAAAACCATCGCATAATAAACAGCAAGCCTGATCCAGCACCTATTTGTATGACTAGGTCAAAAGCATCCTTTGCTTGTTCTAAAACTAATGATAATAGGCCAGCACAAGCCATCATGGCAACGATAGAAAGCCTTCCTACTATTATTTTTTGTTTTTCACTGGCATCCTTTTTTATAAACCTAGCATAGAAATCGTTCACTACATAACTAGAACCCCAATTTAAATGAGTGGATATAGTGCTCATAAAAGCAGCTATTAAACTAGTAATAACTAGGCCTAACAGACCAGCAGGTAAGAACGTAAGCATCGCTGGGTAACTCAAATCGTCTTTAACAAACTTAGGATTTAGATTAGGAAAAGCAGTCGCTAGCGAGTCTAAATTAGGATAGATAATAAGAGATGCCAGTCCTATAATGATCCATGGCCATGGACGTAAGGCATAGTGTGCTAGATTAAAAAATAACACGGCCCAAGTGGCGTTTTTTTCATCCTTTGCTGCAAGCATGCGTTGTGCAACATAGCCACCACCACCAGGCTCTGCACCAGGATACCAGGTACTCCACCATTGAACAGCAAGTGGGATTAAGAAAATACCCATCATCAACTCTGTATTAGAAAAGTCAGGCAGTAAATCAATCTTACCGGCAACATTAGGATGCGTGATGAGGTTTTGCATACCATTGATCTCAGGTAAGTCTAGAATGTACATAGTAGCCCATATAGATCCTACCATGGCAATTATAAACTGTATAAAATCTGTGATTAACACGCCTTTTAATCCACCTAATAAAGAATAAAGTACGGTAACAATAGAAGCAATCCACAATGTTTCACCTGCAGTAAAGCCAAACATCACATTACCTATTTTTATTGCTGCCAGGCATACGGTAGCCATAATAATGACATTAAATATAACGCCTAGATATATCGCTCTAAAACCTCTCAAAAACGCTGCACTTTTACCATGATATCTTAACTCATAAAACTCTAGATCTGTAGTAACTCCACTGCGGCGCCATAATCTAGCATAGAAAAAGACCGTTAACATACCGGTAAGTAAAAAAGCCCACCATTCCCAGTTACCGGCTACACCGGTATTGCGCACGATACCTGCGACCAGATTAGGCGTGTCTGCTGCAAAAGTGGTAGCCACCATAGAAACTCCTAGAAGCCACCATGGCATGTTACGACCAGATAAATAAAAGGAAGATGCGTTCTTAGAACTTTTTTTTGAGACAGCTATTCCTACAAATAGTGATACTAAAAAGAACGATATGATGATCAGAAAGTCAATGAGTTCTAGTGCCATAGGTAAAAGTTATTAACGATAACGTTTGAATTTTTAGAATTGGTTAAATATAGAATAAAACATGAGTTTCATTAAGGATTCTTTGCTAGATTAGCATGGATTATATGAAAAACGCAATGAATCAAACGATTAAGAAAATAGGTGTTATGACCTCTGGAGGCGATTCTCCAGGGATGAATGCTGCATTAAGATCAGTAGTACGTACCTGTGCATTTCATGGTGTAGAATGTTTAGGTATTTATCGCGGTTATCAAGGATTGATAGAAGGTGATTTTAAAGAAATGACTGCACGTAGTGTCAATAATATCATTAATAAAGGTGGAACGATACTTAAAAGTGCACGTTCTCAAGAATTCCGCACGGTAGAAGGAAGAAAGAAAGCTTATGAGCACGTAAAAGCATCTGGTATGGATGCGTTAGTGGTAATAGGTGGAGATGGTAGTTTTACCGGTGGTATGGTCTTTAATGAAGAGTTTAACTTTCCTGTAATGGGAATTCCTGGTACTATAGATAATGATATTTATGGGACCAGTTCAACCTTAGGTTTTGACACTGCATTAAATACGGTAGTAGAGTGTATCGATAAGATTAGGGATACGGCCAGTTCTCACAACAGACTATTTTTTGTAGAGGTCATGGGACGTGATGTAGGGCACATCGCTCTTAATGCTGGAGTAGGTGCTGGTGCAGAGGAGATTCTTATACCTGAAGAAGACATGGGGAAAGATCGTCTCGTAGAGAGTTTAAAACGCAGTCGCGAGTCTGGTAAATCATCGAGTATAGTAGTAGTTGCCGAAGGTGATAAGACAGGTGATAACGTGTTTGAGTTAAAAGATTATGTAGAGAAGAACATGCCAGAGTATGAGGTACGTGTATCTGTACTAGGTCACATGCAACGCGGTGGCTCGCCATCATGTTGGGATCGTGTTCTCGCCAGTCGTATGGGCGTTAAAGCAGTAGAAAGTCTTCTAGAAGGTAAGACTAATTATATGGTCGGTATCAATAATAATAAGATTGAGTTATGTCCATTGGACATGGCTGTAAAAGGTAAAACCGAAATTGACACAGAGCTCTTACGAGTATCTGATATCATGACGGTATAATAGATTTTTTAAATACGCTTTCGCGAAAGCGTGCAAACAACAATTAATAAGAACTAACAATTAAATAAGATGAGTAAAAAACTGAAATTAGCAATCAACGGATTTGGTCGCATAGGACGTATCGTTTTTAGAGCAACTCTAGAACGTGCCAACGTAGAAGTAGTAGCAATTAATGATTTAGTAGATGTAGAACAACTAGCTTACTTGCTAGAATATGATTCTGTACACGGACGTTATGGTGGATCTATTGAAATTAAAGATGGTAACTTAATCATTGACGGCGTACAAGTTCGTGTCACTGCAGAGCGTGACCCGAAGAACTTAAAATGGGATGAAGTAGGAGTAGACGTTGTTGCAGATTGTACCGGTATTTTTACTGATCTAGATAGTGCACAGGCACATATCGATGCTGGAGCAAAGAAAGTGGTGATATCTGCACCATCAAAAACAGCACCTATGTTTGTAATGGGTGTTAACGATCATGAATTAACTGCAGATCATAAAATTGTATCTAACGCTTCATGTACGACAAACTGTCTAGCACCTATGGCAAAGATACTTGATGAGAATTTTGGTATTGCTGAGGCTTTAATGACTACAGTACATGCAACTACAGCAACGCAAGCAACTGTTGATGGTCCTAGCAAGAAAAACTATCGACTAGGTCGTAGTGCTATGAATAATATTATACCTGCAACAACTGGTGCGGCAGTGGCAGTTACTAAGGTGATTCCATCTTTAAAGGGGAAATTAACGGGTATGGCGTTCCGTGTGCCTACGGTTGATGTATCTGTAGTAGATTTAACGGTTAAGTTAAATAAAGAAACTTCTCTAGAAGAAATTAATAAAGCGTTTAAAGATGCGTCTACAGGTGCTATGGCTGGTGTAGTAGGTTATACTGATGAAGCAGTGGTGTCACAGGATTTTGTAAGTGATGCTAGAACTAGTATATATGATGCAGGCGCAGCTATAGAATTAAACCCTACATTCTTTAAGTTAGTTAGCTGGTATGATAACGAGTTTGGTTATTCTAATAAGTTAGTAGACCTAGCTGAAAAAGTACACTCTCTATAATTTTAAAAAGGCTATCGATTACATATCGATAGCCTTCTTTTTTCTATCCAGCCCAAGGATAGACTTTATTAAATACTTTTTTATGATTTTAATTACAGATAGTGGCTCTACTAAGTGCGACTGGATTGCTCTTGATAATAATGGAGAGCAGCTATTTAAAGTGAAAACAGGTGGTATGAATCCAGCCATTCTTACTCTTGAAGAATTGCCTTTGCGCATTCTAGAAAGTAAAGAATTAGTAGCACATAAGGATCAGGTTGAAAAACTATTTTTTTATGGTGCAGGTTGTGGTACAGAAAATCCTAGACTTGCTCTTGAGAATTTATTGAAAAATTATTTTTCAAATGCAGAAGTAGTCGTTAAAGAAGATACAGCAGCGGCGGTTTATGCGGCAGTAGGTGATGAGCCTGGCATCGTTTGTATATTAGGTACTGGTTCTAACTGCTGTTTCAGTGATGGAAATACTATAGAGCAACGTGTCGTTTCTCTTGGATATACGCTTATGGATGAGGCCAGTGGGAACTGGTATGGTAAAAATTTATTGAGAGATTATGGTTTTAAAAATATGCCATCAGATTTAATGAATAAATTTGAAAAAGCATATAATCTGGATCCGGATTATTTAAAATTTCATCTGTATAAGCAACCTAATCCTAATGCTTTTCTAGCGCATCATGCTGAATTTATTTTTCAAAACCTTGATGAACGTTACATTAAAAAATTACTTAGGAAAGGATTGCGTAAGTTTTCTCGTAATATGATTTTACAATTTAGAGAAGAAATTAAATCTTATGAAGTTCATTTTGTAGGTAGTATTGCCCACTTTGCACAAGATAGAATTAAACAGGTCGCTGCAGAGTTTGGTTATGAAGTTGGAAACATAGTACGTAGACCGATTGATGGTCTTGTAGCATATCACAGAAATAAATTAAAAGCTTAAATAAATTTGATGTAGTCTATTTGCAATTCAAAAGGACCTTCTTCTTTATCTAATAATATAATTCCCAATCGCAAGATGTTTTCTAATTGTGATTGGGATATTTTTTTACCGGTTTGTTCTCCTACTTTATATTCTTTAAAATTTCCGAGCGGTAATTGAACGGTAGTCCACTGATCACTATTATTAGAAAATTGATGTTTATAGTTAGGATACCACCAGGAACGATAAGCATCTAACTGAAAAGAAAACCGCCGGCCTGTACTTTTAAATTTTATTTCAACAGCTGTGAGGTCTTTAAGATTAAAATTTCCATAAGGACTGCGATAGCTGGCAAAACCACCATTATTTTTTAATGATGTTGTACCAGAAAATAAAACGTAATTTTCATATGCCACTGCTGTGCTTTGCGATAAACCACCCATTACGTCATCATTTACTATCACCCAATCATTAGTATTCCCAGATTTACCAAAATCAATAATATCTATAGTATTTATCATACTTATGGGAATCAATAATAAAATGAGAAAACGTACCATGTTAAATAAGTCGAATGATATGGTAAAGCTTTCTATCGATAAGTAAAATTAAATTCAGATGCTTTATATGGCTCTATTGCCGTTGCACAAATTGTTGAATTTCTTTACCATCTGTGAAATAGTAGTGGACTACTGTGTTGTTGAGGTCCTCTATTTGAAACAAGAATTGTAGCTCTTTTATTTTTCTAAAATCTATATCGTTAATCATCCATTGTGGATAGCCATATATTTGTTGTGTAATATCTATATCGCATAGTGCTTTTTTAGCTCTTTTATAAAGTGTCCATGGATGGTTAGGAGCAAGTTTAACGATCAGTTTGTGGATTTCAGGATACCTGTGTATTATTTCTTCCCAGATAGGAAGAGAAACGATAGCAGTCTGTTTGTACCTTTTATCTGAGATAAGATTTAAATCTGATGGTATAAGTTCCTTTAACTCATTCCATTCTTCTTTCTTAAAATAGAAATATTGCAAATTAGTATGATCTTTTCGTAAGCCGTCTTCATGCTGAAAAATAGCTACTTTAAAATCATTTGTAGTTAAAGAACCTTGGTACTGTAACGGCTTATCCTTCCTGTTACTAGGCCATATGCTATCTATAGGGAATAATGGGAATTTATCGTCAACTTCATTTGATTGTGAAAGATGTTGAGCAGGCAATTGAATAGGCCTTAAGGCCTCTACAACGGTTTGAATAGTGGTTTGAGAAATTTCCGCTTTTGGATCACGACTATCCATCAAAGAGCCATGTTCACCTTTAGGTGTTTCAAAAAGGCTTTTTAAAAATTTAAACATGACTTCTGATTTTGATTATAAAAATAAAAAAAAGCACCAGAATCTACTGGTGCTTTAAAGTTATGCTATTCAATAGAACTGAACTATTCTGTTGCCTCAGAAGATTCTTCATCTTTTGAATCTTCGTCATCTGTTTTGTTCATTTGACGTTCAAGAATATTGAGCTGTTTTTGCTTTTCTTTAATTAAGTCTAGTTCTTTATCTAATGCAGCTGTGTTCTTTTTTAGTTGAACTACAAAAGGGTTTTTATCATCTTTTGCGTTAATAAACTGCATGTTATTTTCAAGCTGTCTTTTTTCGTCTTGTATTTCATCACGACGCTTTTTTAAATAAAAGCGCTCATTTGTAAAATCACGAGCATCTCCAGATTCTAAACTAGAAAGTTTAGACTGATATTTAAGCATTTCTGCATCCACAGCGCTCATTCCAGCAGCTTTTAATTTAGCTTGTAATAATTTATCAAACTTGTCTTGAATATGACGTTTAGAATAAGGAACTCTACCTATTGCTGCCCAGTCTGCCATATGTTTTTCAACATCAGCCTTCATAGCATCTTGATCATCTTGTGGTAACATTTCTTTTAAGGCATCAAAGACTCTCATCTTTGCCTCAAAATTTGCTGTTTCCTCAGCATTCTCTTCTTTTCTTTGTGCATTTTTCTTATCAAAGAAACCATTACACGCAGCCTGAAAACGCTTCCAGATTTTATCACTTACTTTCCTAGGAACATGACCTATCTCTTTCCATTCACTTTGAATACGCTTCATAACAGGTAAAGAGCCATTGAAATCATCGCCAGCCAGGTGCTGCTCAGCAATCTCTATAAGTTTCATTTTCTTATCTAGATTCTCTTGCTGATCTTTCTTTAGGTCTTTATAGAAGGCGTTTTTTGCATGATTAAATTCACGTCCAACAATTCTAAATTGTTCCCATAAATGATTGTTCAATGCTTTAGTTGCAGGTCCAGTTTGAGTAAATAATTCTTTCAAAGCATTTACTTCCTCTAGACGGTCCTGCCATCCTTTATGATTTTTGGCACCAGCTGCTGTAATTTTTTAATTTCAGCGATTATGTTTTGCTTAATCGTTTGGTTTTTATCAGCTAGTTTATCGCGCTCTTCATAATAAGCTTGTCTTTTATCATGTATCACTTTAGTTGCTGCACTAAATTTATCCCAGATTGGATCTCTATGTTCTTTAGCTACTGGTCCAGCATCTTCTTTCCACATGCGGTGTAATTCTTGAAGCTCACGTAAAGCCTTATGGATGTCTGGCTCATTTCCTAGCTCTTCAGCACGTGCGATGATTTTATTATGAAAATCTAGATTACGTTCAAAGTCTTTATCACGTAATTCTTTACTTAAATCAATGTAATCATAGAAGTTTTGAGTGTGTAAACGATAATCATTCCATACGATGTTATAAGCATCATGTGGTATTTTACCAGTATTTTTCCACTCTTGTTGTAGGGCATTGAACTTTTTAAAAGTAGTCCCTATATTTTCCTCTTCATCAATTAAATTCTTAATAGATTCAATGATGTTTTTTCTCTTTTCAAGATTGTCTTCTTGTTCTTTACGTTGTTGACGTTGAAACTCTCCACGTTGTTTGCGATATAAACTGTGTAAATCGTTAAACTCTTTACTGATAGGATTATCATAAACAAACTCTGGAGCCGGAGCTTCTTCTGTAGCTGGATTTGCTTTTACAAATTCATCACGAGCTTCTTTCTCAGCTTCTTGATCTTTTGATTCAAACGCTTTTTTGATATCATCTACATGAGTTTTAATCGTGTTGATAGGAAAATCCTGTATCAATTGTCTTAAAGATGCTACTAATGCAGGCATTTCTAAGGTATTATAATCTGTATCAGGCAATGTTTGAGCTTCAACATCTTCTACATGATCATCACTGTCGTCATCATTGTCTGTAGTAGTCTCAGTTTCTTTAAGAGTTTCAGCTGGTGCTTCAACTTTCTCATCCTTAATATCTTCACTAGTTACGGTTTCTGCTGGTGTAACTGTGGTTGCTTCTACATTTGTTGTAGATTCTGTATTCATGTCATTTTCTGGCATGTCTTGTGGGTTCTGGTCAGTGTTGTTCACGTTTTCTAAATTTCCGTCTGCATCTTTATGCAGGTTGTCGTTCGTATCCATAATATAGATTTAAAGGAGTGCAAGATAAAGAGAATCACTAGATATGGCAATGATTAAACAGGATTACTGATTCCATAATTCCCAAGACTTCTCTGCTTGATGTACCAGCATTTGATATCCATTAGTTACTCGAGCACCATGGACCTTTCCCATTTTCATAAACATAGTATTGCTAGGATTGTAGACTAGATCATATAAAATATGCTCTTTTGTGATATGATCATAGGGTAAATCTGGTCTATCTTCAATATCTGGATAAGTCCCTACAGGTGTAGAGTTAATGATAAGTGAAATTATTTTAAGGACCTCGTTATCTACTTTTTCATAGGGAATACTGTACTCGGCCTGTGGATTACGAGAAACAAATAGATGTGGTACTTTAAGCGCATCTAATGTATAAGATATGGCTTTTGACGCGCCACCTGTCCCTAAGATTAGAGCATTTTGTTGAATAGGTAAAAACGGTTCTAGACTTTTTGCAAATCCGTAAACATCTGTATTATGTCCTATCCATTCATTATCTTCTATAACTACTGTATTTACAGCGCCTATAGTTTTGGCTTCAGGTGTTAATCGATCACAAATTTTAAGCATGGATTCTTTGTATGGAATCGTAACATTGAGTCCACGTATGATCTCATTTTTACCATTGGTGGTTTTAGTGATAGGGTTGTAGGTCACGCTTTCGCGAAAGCGTAATAAATCATCCTCTGTTTTTATTTCAAAGTTGCGGTATTCATGATCTTCTAATCCCAAGTTTTCAAATTTTTCTGTAAAATAAGCTCGAGAAAAACTATAGTCCAATCTCTGGCCTATGAGTCCAAAAACGCTATGCGGGATTTGCTTGTTGTCCATATTTATCTATAAGATATACGATTAAGAAACCAGCAATTATAAGTCCTATTGCTAGCCAGGTATGTGCTGTTGTAAGGTCTGGCCAGTAGCGGCTATAGTTTTCTAGTATAGGGTTACCACTAGCGTCTGTCATATAATTACCAGCTACATCTATGGTGTATATTTCTTTTTTCCATGGCCATACCACACCTAGTGAGCCTGTTATAAACCCTATAATCATGGCATTAGTCTCATTGCGGTAGTGTTTAAAGGTCCAGCCCAGTAGGTGTGATAAACTAATGAGACCTATAAATGACCCTAGTAGAAAGACTCCTAAAATAGCGAGTAAGTCCATATGAATAGGATCATTCCACCAAGAAAAATCCCATTGTACGACCGCGACCATCGTATCAAAAAAGGCATTGATACTGTCTACTAAAAGCAATACATAATTACCTAGTAAAATAAGTATAAAACTGCCGCTTAAACCAGGTAAAGTCATGCCAGATATGCTTACCATACCACAAAAAAATACAAAAAATAAGTTAGTATTATCTGTGGCTGGATCTAGTAGTGAGGTACCTACACCTATAGCGGTACCTATAGCTAGAATCATAATATTTTTGCGTGTCCAGGCATCATAATCTCTAGAGATATAATAGATAGATCCTAGTATCATCCCAAAAAATGCTGACCACACCAGTATAGGATAATTTTTAATTAGTATATCAAATCCTTTACTTACTGTAAAATAACTGAGGACTTCTCCCAGAATGATTAGGGATAGAAAACGACCATTTATATATTCATAGAAGGTTTTAAACCTACCATTAAATAATAATTTGAGTGCTTTAAGATTAAGTTTTTGAAATGAATATATGAACTCTTCATAAAATCCGGCTACATATGCCACGACGCCACCACTTACTCCAGGAACCTTATTTGCGGTTCCCATAGCAATGCCTTTTAATACTAAGTAGAATTTATCGCTAAAACTACGGGTAGGTTGTCGCACTAGTTCGTTTTTTTATGAGCTACTTTTTCTAATATAAGTATAAGTAAAAATCCTAGAACCATAAGTATCCCAGCATATAAAATAAGAGCGTCACCCGTAAAATTTTGCGGTAAAATACTTTTCTCTAGAAACGGCACTTCTTCTCCATGTGAATTAATTCTGGTTTTAAGAATCACTTTCCATGGCCATAATTTATTGAGTGAACCTATCATAAATCCTGTAAGTAATGCTAGAGTTAAGTTTTTATGGTTTTCAAATAACCATGTAAGTGCTCTAGAAAATAACTTAATACCCAAAATAGCACCTATGGCTACCATGAGAAGATTGGTAAAATAATCCCATGCTGCACTCCAATCTCCAGCAATAATAGCTTCCATAAATCCTGTAATCGATCCTAGTACTGTTTCATAACTACCTAGTAGTAGTAATAAAAATGCACCAGAAACACCTGGTAGGATCATAGCTATTATCGCTATAAAACCAGAAAATAGTAAATACCACCAGCTTTCTGGAGAGGCAACCGGCTCTGCAATAGTAATCCAGTAAGATAGAGCAGCACCTATAATCATAATGGTGATGGCTGCTACGTTCCATCGTGTGATTTGTTTTGCTATATAAAGGATACTGGCTAGAACTAATCCAAAGAAAAAGGACCAAACTAGAATAGGATGCGCACCTAATAAATAGGTGATTAGCTTAGAAAGACTTAAAATACTGATCGCTATACCAATGATTAATGACAGTAAGAAGCCTAAATTGTAACGTTTAAAAGTGGCAGCTATACCGTGATTAAAAAAAGATTTAAAAACGCCTATATCTAATCTATCAATAGTTTTTATGAGTTCTTCATAAATGCCAGTAATGAACGCTATGGTACCACCAGATACACCAGGTACGACATCTGCCGCGCCCATCAGTATTCCTTTAATTGCTGTTGCTATGTATTTTTTCAAAGGTTAAATCTTTAATGGTATCAAAAAAAAGCCTCAAAGAGGCTTTTTAAAATTTATCTATGGATAGTTTGCGTTCTATCTGGACCTACACTAACTACTTTGATAGGGATTTCTAACTCTTTTTCAAGGAAGTCAATATAATTGTTCAATTCTGCTGGGAATTGTGAAGGATCACTCATTTTAGTTAAATCTTCTTTCCAGCAAGGGAATTCAGTATAAATAGGTGTTACATTTTCTGCCTCAATGTTATATGGTAAATGGTGTATGGTTTCACCTTTATATTTATAACCTGTACAAACTTGTAGACTATCAAAACCTGAAAGCACATCTCCTTTCATCATCATCAATTGTGTAACACCATTGATTTGACAAGTATATTTAAGAGCTACAAGATCTAACCATCCACAACGACGTGGTCTACCAGTAACTGCACCAAATTCGTGGCCTACTTTAGCCATTTCAGCACCTACCTCATCAAATAATTCTGTAGGGAATGGACCACTACCTACACGAGTTGTGTAAGCTTTAAAGATTCCATATACTTCACCTATCTGATTAGGAGCAACACCTAATCCAGTACAGGCACCAGCGGCTGTAGTATTTGAAGAGGTGACAAATGGATAAGTACCAAAGTCTATGTCTAGCAAAGAACCTTGCGCACCTTCAGCAAGAATTGTTTTTCCATTGCGTTGAGCGTTTTGGAAATATTCTTCAGAATCTATAAAGGTTAATTCTTTTAAACGCTCTACTGCGGTAAAGAATTCCTTCTCTAACTCGGCAAGGTCATATTGAATTTGAACATCATGAAAACCGATTAAGGCTTCATGCTTATTTGCTAGATTGCGGTATTTTTCTTTCCAGTTATCTTGTTCTAGATCACCTATACGTAAACCATTACGGCCTGTCTTATCCATATAAGTAGGACCTATTCCTTTAAGAGTAGAGCCTATTTTTGCTTTACCTTTTGAAGTTTCAGATGCGGCATCTAGTAAACGATGTGTAGGTAAAATGATGTGAGCTTTTCTTGAAATGATCAATTTACTCTTGTAATCAATTTTAAACTGCTCTAAACCATCTAATTCTTGTACAAAAACTACAGGATCTATAACAACTCCATTTCCTATAACGTTGATAGCTTTTTCATGAAATATACCTGATGGAATCGTTCTTAAAACGTGTTTAATACCATCAAATTCTAGAGTGTGTCCTGCGTTAGGTCCACCTTGAAACCTCGCGATGATATCATAGTCTGCAGTTAATACATCTACTATTTTTCCTTTTCCCTCATCGCCCCATTGAAGGCCGAGCAATAAATCTACTGCCATTAGTCTTGTTTTTCAGTTGTGTTTTTAAGGCCGTAAAAATATAAAGAATGATTGGTAATTGTGACATTAAAAATCTCTTCAATGGTCTTTTTTATTGACTCTATTCTCGGGTCACAAAATTCGATAACTTCTCCGGTATCTGTAAGGATTACATGATCGTGTTGTTTATCAAAAAATGACTTCTCATAATGCGATTGATTTTGACCAAATTGATGCCTTCTTACCAAACCACTAGCTAGTAATAATTCTATAGTATTATAAAGTGTGGCGCGGCTTACACGGTAATTTTGGTTCTTCATTTTTATGTATAATGACTCCACATCAAAGTGGTCTTCACTAGCATAAATTTCATTCAAAATGGCATAACGTTCAGGTGTCTTACGATGCTTATTATCGGTAAGAAATTGAGTGAATACATTCTTCACTATTTCCTGTTCGTTTTCTAAACTGTTAATAATTTTACTCATATTTTTTATACTCTCGTGACTTTATCAATCCCGTTAAGCTTATTTAAATTTTCCATTAACTTCACGAGCATATTTTTATGGGGTACCACTACAGTGATTTCTCCTTTAAAAATTCCATCATTACTTGTAAAACTAATATTTCTAATGTTTACATGCATGTTTTCAGATATGACTCTAGTCACTTCTTGAACTAATCCCATGCGATCAATACCGGTAAGTATCACGTCTGCACGATACTCTTGCTGACTAGAATCGATCCATTTTGCACTCATGATACGATATGCAAATTTACTTTGCATACTAATAGCATTAGGACAATTATTTTTATGAACTTTAATACCTTCTGTAACAGTAACAAATCCAAAAACAGAATCGCCTGGTAAAGGGCTACAACACTTTGAAAAAGAATAATCTAGTTTTTGTTGATCTTTCCCAAAAACCAACTGATCATAATTCTCAGTTACCTCTTCTTTGTGAATATCAGGATTTTCTTTAGGCTTCCTGATTTTGTTTTTAATAAAAGAATACAAGGCGTTACTACGACTATTTGCGTATTCTTTGATCATTTTATTATCTATAGTTCCTAGACCTACTCGATAAAATAAATCGTGACTGGTTTTTAACTTAAAGAAGTTAACCATTTGATTTATGGACTTTTCATCCAGTGGTATTTTTAAAGAACGTAGTTTTCTATTCAATACAGCTTTACCTTCTAGAGCCAGATCTTTCTGATCATCTTTTAAAGCAGACTTAATTTTTTGCCTTGCTCTAGCGGTAGTTGCATAATCCAGCCAGTTCTTAGTAGGCTTTTGATTTTCTGAAGTGATAATATCTACCTGATCACCACTACTTAATTCATGTGATAAAGGTACTAGTTTACCATTAACACGGGCACCTCGAGTTTTAAGTCCTACTTCAGTATGGATACTAAAAGCAAAATCTAAAGGTGTTGCTCCTTTAGGTAAAGACTTTAATTCACCTTTAGGTGTGAATACAAATATCTCTTTGCTGTATAAATTGAGTTTAAACTCTTCAACAAAGTCTATGGCGCTAGAGTCAGCATTTTCTAGAGCATCTTGCAATCTATTTAACCATACATCTAATCCATCTTCTTGATCACCTTGTTTATATTTATAGTGTGCGGCATAACCTTTTTCAGCAATTTCATGCATACGTTCGCTGCGTATTTGTACTTCTACCCAGCGACCATCTGGTCCCATTACAGTGATGTGTAAAGCTTCATATCCAGTAGACTTAGGACTACTTATCCAGTCACGCAATCGTACAGGATTAGGTCTGAAGTGGTCAGTTACGATAGAATAAATCTTCCAAGCAAGGAACTTCTCATTTGCTCGATCACTACGGAAAACAATACGTACTGCAAACTTATCATAAACCTCATCAAAGGTGACATTTTGCTTTAACATCTTGCGACGTATTGAGAATACAGATTTGGGTCTACCTTTTATGGTGTATTCTAGTCCTTCTTTTTTTAAGGAATCATCAATAATAGAAGCAAAATCAGCAATAAATTGATCTTGTTCCTCTTTAGATTCTTTTATAGATTGTTGTATGTCATTAAAAACATCAGGTTCTGTATACTTTAGTCCTAGATCTTCAAGTTCAGTTTTAATATTATACAGTCCTAATCTATGAGCGATAGGCGCATAAATATATAAAGTCTCACTAGCTATTTTAACCTGTTTATAATCAGGCATACTGTCCATGGTTTGCATGTTATGCAAGCGGTCAGCTATTTTTATGATGATTACTCTTATATCTTCATTAAGCGTGAGTAACATCTTACGGAAGTTCTCTGCCTGTTGAGAGATATCGGCATCTTTTTTAAGATGAGCTATTTTAGTAAGTCCATCAACTATTTTTGCGATCGTAGTGCCAAATAGTCTCTCAATATCATCTAGTGTATATTCTGTATCCTCAACAACGTCATGTAATAATGCAGCGGCTATGGCACTAGCGTCTAGACCTATCTGTTTTGCAACAATTTTTGCTACCGCTATTGGATGAAAGATATAGGCCTCTCCAGATTTACGACGTTGCGGCGCATGTGCTTCTACGGCAATATCAAAAGCCTTGCGTATCAGTTTTTTATCTTCGTCAGTAAGTGTTTGATAACTTATCTTTAGTAGATCTTTATAACCTTGTGCAATGCGTTTATTCTCTTCTAGAATTTCTAGTTCTGTCATATAGTAAAGTTACACTTCTCTTTTTAAAAAGGCAATGATTTTAAAGGGAGATTGTTAGGTTTTTTAGTCGCTTCCGCGAAAGCGTAAAAGATATAATTAAGGCATCTTAAATTTCTTAATTACTTATACCTATCATTACACCAAATCTACCGTCCATTTGTTCAACACCATTTTCTGGATCAAAAATACGGGATACAAATCCATCGAGATAAAGAGCGTTCTTACAGCCTTGTTTTTTAAAAAATAGAGCTAAATCATAAAAATTGATTTTTTCTCTAGATTGGACTAATAAAATACGCCCATCAGGTAAAATACCTACCGCATTACGGATATGTAAATTCTTGGAATCTTGATTAAATGCGGGATGCAGTTTCCCATCTATAACTAACATAGGTCCAGATTGTGTCGCATAGGTCATTTCACTTAAATCGGTAAGTTTACTGGTTGCGGCCACTTGTGCGCGTCCATTTCTTGTAAGATAAAAAACACCATTAGGTTGTAAATAAAAATTACCATAAGCTACAGTTGTAGTGTCTAGCTTTTTAAGAATGATTTTGTTTTCTATATAAAGGCCTTGAGGTGAATGGTCTTTAAGATACATGCCTGCATTCATGGCATAGAGTAGGCTGTCGCCACGCTGGTCGAGGTGATTTTTGAGTTGGGTAAAAGTTTTTAAAGGTTTACCATAATTATCCAGCCAGTATAACTGCAGTTTTTGCTCTTTTAGATCGACTACTTTTATATGAAAACGCTCATCTTTTATAACGTCCTCTTGCGCTTTATGACAAGAGCAAATCAGTAATGTAGGGATTAAAACTAGAAGTAAAAGCCTGTAATTCATTAATGAGGTATTAGATTTTTAAAGATATGGGATTGTTATAACACAAACTTTAAAATGTTAAGAATTGTTAACGTTTTCATAGCATTTATGATTAGAAGAGTGAGATGGCATATTTTGTAAGCCTAAAATATTTTACTACATCTTAATCTTATGAAGAAATCAGGCTTATTCATTGCGATGTTGCTGCTGTTTGCGTTTTCGACATCTTGTAAAACAGCACAAAAAGCTGTCGCCGCAAAAACAGAATCAGAAAAAACAAGTAAGAAAAAATCAAAATTTAAACCCTACTCTAAGGTGGTTACAAGTGATGCTGTAACAGATGATGGGCTTTTTAAAACGCATCAAGTTGAAGACGATTTTTTCTATGAGATCCCTAATGATATGCTCGAGAAAGACATGCTATGGGTAACACGTATTGCACAAATCCCATCTAATCTAGGTGGTGGTTATATGAATGCTGGTAGTAAAACAAACCAGCAAGTAGTGGCTTGGGAACGATTTCAAAATAAAATTTTATTAAAAGTAAAGTCTTTTTCTGAGGTGGCTTTAGATTCTACCGCAGCCATAAGCAACTCTGTAAAAGTTAATAATTATGAACCTATCATGTATGCTTTTGATATTGTAGCCTTCAGTGCAGACTCTACCGCTGTAGTTATCAATGTAACTAAGTTTTTAAGTACCGATGTACCATCCATAAGTGGACTGAGTTCAAGATTAAGAAAACAGTATAAGGTTAGAAGTCTGGATAAAGAGCGCAGTTTTATAAATTCTGTGAAGTCATTTCCAGAAAATATAGAGGTTAAACAAGATTTTACATATACCGCTGCAGAACCACCTTCTAACAGCTCTGTAGGGTCGATAAGCATGCAGGTTAATCAATCTATGATCTTACTGCCAGAAGTACCTATGCAGCCTAGATTATTTGATCCTAGAGTAGGCTTTTTTACAGTAGATCAGATAGATTATTCTAGTAAAGCATTAAAGGCTGATGAGAAAACCTATATACGTCGATGGAGATTAGAACCTAAGGATCCAGAAGCTTATGCTCGTGGTGAATTAGTAGAGCCTATTAAGCCTATTGTTTACTATCTAGATCCTGGTACACCAGAGAATTTAAAAGAATATATTAAACAAGGAATAGAGGACTGGCAAAAACCATTTGAGACTGCAGGATTTAAAAATGCAATCATTGCCAGGGATGCACCTACACCAGAGGAAGATCCAGAGTTTAGCCCAGAAGATATTAGATACTCTGTGGTAAGATATGTGGCTAGTACAACACGTAATGCCGTAGGACCATCTGTAAGTGATCCACGTAGTGGAGAAATTATAGAAAGCGATATCATCTGGTATCACAATCACTTAAGATCATATAGAAACAGATACTTATTAGAAACTGGTGCAGCTAATCCTAGTGCACGTACTTTAGATACTGATACTAAAGAAATGGGTGAGATGATGCGCCAGGTAATCGCACATGAGATAGGACATGCATTAGGTTTTCCTCACAATATGGCAGCTAGTTATGCTTATGATGTTGAAGATTATAGAAATGGAGCCTTTACACAAGAAAATGGTATCGCTGCTAGTTTAATGGACTATGCACGTTACAATTATATTGCACAACCAGGTGATGAGAATATCAGGTTTGTACGTCAAATGGGACCATACGATCACTATGCCACTAATTGGGGTTATCGTGTGATTCCAGAGGCTACATCTCCAGAAGATGAAGTGGCTACTTTAAATAGTTGGATTATGGAAAAAGCTGGTGATCCTGTTTATAAATTTGGTCGTCAGAGTAGTCGTTTTGATCCACAATCTCAAACCGAAGCAATAGGTAATAATCCTATAAAAGCGAGTACTTATGGAATGAAAAACTTGAAATACGTTGCTCAAAATTTATCTCAATGGACATCTAGTCAAACAGATAATTATGACGATTTACAAGAATTGTACGGCGAGCTATTAGGCGTGTATTCAAGATATGCTGGTCATGTAGTGACTAATGTAGGTGGCGTTAATGAAGATCTTAAAAAACCATCTCAATCGGGAACAGTGTACAGTACGGTAGATAAAAAGACTCAACAAGAATCTGTACAGTGGATTATTAAAAACGTTTTTGAAACACCTAGCTGGTTAGTTGATAAAAATATCGTTCAAAATATAGGGCCTGAAGGTTACTTTGACAGGTTAAGATCAATACAGGCACGTCAATTAAATAGTTTACTAAGCTTTGACCGTATCGGTAGATTGATTAATTCTGAAACGGTAGATGCAAATTATTATACGGCATTAGAGATGTTACAAGATGTTAGAAAGGGAATATTTTCAAAATCTACTACAGATATTTATAGGAGAAATCTACAAAGAGTTTATATCGATAGACTTTCTTATTTAATGACTGAAGATTCTTCTCGCAGTTCTTATAATATCGCACAAAGTGATGTTAGAGCATTAGTTAGAGGTGAGTTAAACACTTTACAATCAACCTTACGCAGTAAGAGAAACTCAGCATCTAATCAGGTTAATAAATACCACTATGAAGATTTACTGGCTCGAGTTGATTTAATACTGAATCCTCGATAAAGAAACTTGATTTCATTTTTTTAAAAAGCAGTCTAATAAGGCTGCTTTTTTTGTTGACGCTTTCGCGAAAGCGGGAACATTACAACTCTTGTGGTAATTCTCTAGTGTTTATACGATGAAAGAAATATGCGGCTATTAATCCTACTATTGCAAATATGGCCAGCATCAAAAACACTTTTTGAAAACCTAGTGAGCCAGGAGAATTGTCTAATAGTATTCCCATGGCAGGACCCATAAATATATCTGGTGTATAGCCTACTAAAGATATGAGCCCTACGGCAGTACCGGTAACGGCCATGGGTATCTTTCCTTCTTGTATGGCTGCAAAGTATAAGGTTCTAAAGGCATATACTCCAGTAGCGACGGTTATGATTGTAAAGCCAAAAAGTAGAGTAGTATCAGGCTGTATTAGACCAGATACAAATATGAATGCTCCTATAATAGTAATTGTAAAACTGATGATCATCATTAATGAAGATCGCGTTTTATCTGCCAGCAGTCCTATGATGATACCTATGATGATACGTATACCCAGTAAATTACTGCCTATAGCGGCAGCATCTGTTTCATTATATCCCATGACTTCATTAGCATATTGAGAATAAATATCTGTGATTTTATAACCAGTATAAGCACATAATATAATAATCATCAATAACCATACTGATGGTAACTTAATGACATTAAGGTAGTTGTTGAATACCTGACGGGTAGATAGTATTCTAGGACTAGTTTGCTGATGAGGATGATCTTTTAATACCATGATCAATAAAACTCCTATCAAAGCAATAATGATAGAACAAATGAGAACGATGTATCGATAGGCTTCTTTACGCTCTAGTAAGCTTGAATCTTCAATCTTATTGACTAATAGTATGGAAAAAATAAGAATACCCAACCATCCAAAGGCAAACGAAATTAATCCACGGCCACCATCTAGTAAACCAAAGGCGATTCCTTGCCGGTGTTGTCCACCCCAAATTCTGGTAGCTTTAATCATTGCTGCCCAAAACAGAAAAATAGTGGTAAAGCCCCAATAACCATACAGAAGACTTAATCCCATATATGAAGGATAAGTAGACATGTACATTCCGCCTAAAGCGGTAAGGAATAAAGAAAAGGCCATTAAATAACGCGGCTGAAACTTATCTGCTAGGCTGCCACCTAATAGGTATGAGATAAAAGCAACAATACCATATATAGAAAAACAGGCTCCTAATTGTAGGTTACTAAGTTCAAATAAATCTAATACGGTAGGTCTAAAGATGCGAGCTAGTACAAAGGGTAAAATAAAATTAGCTTCTCCTGCTAGAATGAGGAGAATGATGTTGAATAATTTTTGTCTTTTACTTAAAATGCTGCTAGGATTTAAAGTAAATGTAATAAATAGATATCACAGAAAATAGGGTATAAAAAAAGGCTGCTTTATTTAAGCAGCCTTTTAGAAAATTCAGGGAGAATTTAAATCGTGATAGACTTGTAGAAAGTCTTCCCAGCAGATTTCATGACAATGAAGTATTCACCTTTCTTATCAGATGATAGTTGATAGATTCTACTTAACACTGCAGCGTCTGAAATCTCATCTTCGTGGATCAAATTGTCATTATAGTATATCTGTACATCTAATACCTCATCACTAGATACTAGCTGTGATATAAGGATTTGATTATTTTTCTGTACCGCAACTGGTTTATAAAAAACATTCTCTGTTGAAAAGGATACAATACCGTTATTGACATTAAATTGTTGAATTAAGACCTGGCTGTCTTTATTTAATTCAATACGGTAAGTCCCATTTTCTAAAGTGGTTAAATCAAACTGCTGTTTGTAATTACCGTTTAATTGTATCGTCTCGCTATAAAGAGTAACCTCTGTAGCATCCTTAATGGTCAATAATTGACCTTTCTTCACATTGTTAAACTTTACTGTAGTTACATTTTTTGCAGGAACAGTGTTTGTCAATTTTGCCGCATAGCCTGTTAACGTGGTCAACATAAGTGCTATAATTATTAAATTTTTCATTGTTTTCATCTTTTTATAGTTTGTTGATGATTTACATGACAAATTTAAAGTGCTATGCAAGCATACAAAACAACAGATTTGACCATGTTATATGCTATATTAACCTTGTATGTGAAACTATAACGTTATCGTATTAAAATAACATATAATTAAGAAATTTAGGCCGACCTTTGTAATCAATTAATAGATGTCGTATGTTACTTAAAAAGCCCACTTTAAAGAAAATTAATCCAGATTTTGGGAATTCTATTTTTGTTCAAAAAAGTACTACAGAACGTAGTGAACTTAAACCTTTCTGGCATTTTCATCCCGAGATTGAACTAGTATATGTTAATGAAGGTAAAGGGAAACGCCACATAGGTAATCATATGTCCTATTATAATGATAGTCAATTATTATTAATAGGCTCTATGCTACCACATATAGGATATACAGATAGGCCTAATCATGGATCTGAACTACTGGTGCAATTCTTACCTAATTTTTTAGGTGATAGCTTTTTTAATGTGCCCGAGATGGAACCTATTAAACATCTATTTGAAAGAGCAAAGAACGGTTTGCTCTTTAAACAACAAACTCAGGATCTACTGGGAGAAAAAATTCATAAACTTCATGAGTTAAAAGGATTTTCAAGGACCTTGTTACTATTAGATATTTTAAATGAACTTGCCATAACAGATGATTATGAAATCTTAAATGCAGAGAGTTTTACCTTTGAGACTGAAGTGCAAGACAATTCTAAAACCGAAATTATCTACAAATACATCAATCAAAATTTTCAAAACCATATACCGTTAGAAGAAATAGCAAATCAGGTAAGTATGACCGTTCCTGCTTTTTGTCGTTATTTTAAAAAGACCTCTGGTAAAACATTTACTAAGATTGTAAATGAGTATAGAGTAGTGCATGCTACAAAGCTATTATCAGAAACACAACTTAGTATAACAGATATCTGTTTTGATTGTGGATTTAATAATTTCTCACACTTCAATAAAATATTTAAAGAGTTCACCGGTAAGAGCGCCAGTAAATATAGACAAGAGCTTAAGCAGATTCTTCAATAAGACTTCACATCGTTTTTAGTAATTATGTAAATAATTGATTTTAATTTTAACGATTAGCAGTGTTAGATGTTAACATACCTATAATAGCTCGTTAATTTATAGCGTTTATAAAGACTATTCTTATTTATTTAACGGGATAGTGTATTGTACAGCTCTATATTTAAATAAAAAAAATTATGAGCGATAAAGTCACAACCATAAACCCAGCAACCGGTAAAGAGATTAAATCATATGATTTAATGACAGAAGAGCAAACGCTACAAGCAGTAGAAAATTGTCATAAAGCATTTGAAAATTGGAAAGCTACTCCTATTGAAGAAAGAGGAAAAATTATCAAAAAAATAGGAGAGAAGTTTAAAGAACATCAAGAAGAGTTTGCCCAATTAATGACTGAAGAGATGGGGAAACTATTTAAACATGGTAAACAAGAACTAGACCTGTGCGCAGGTATTTGTGAATATACCGCAGCTACCGGACCTCAAGAATTAGCAAATGAAGAAATCGATTTGCAAAATGGAGGTAAAGGTATCGTGACTTATTCGCCACTAGGTGTTATTTATGGAATACAACCATGGAACTTCCCAGCCTATCAGGTGGTACGTTATTCTATCGTTAACTTAATGGCGGGTAATGGAATATTGCTTAAACATGCCGCAAATGTTACTGGTAGTGCATTAAAACTAAAAGAGATATATGAAGAAGCTGGATTACCTAAAGATTTATTTACTGTATTAATCATTGATCACGACATCAGTGAAAAAATCATCGAACATGATCTAGTGCGCGGTGTTACCTTTACAGGTAGTGCAGGCGCTGGTAGTAAAATAGGAGAGCAAGCAGGTAAAAATATTAAAAAGACTGTCCTTGAACTAGGTAGTAATGATGCTTATATCGTCCTTGAAGATGCAGATGTTGAACTAGCCGTAAAAACCTGTACACGTGGACGTATCTACAACAACGGAGAAACCTGTGTCGCGGCAAAGAGATTTATCGTGGTGGATGCGGTCTATGAAGAATTTAAGAAAGGCTTTGTAGAGCGCATGAGTAATATCAAACATGGAGATCCTATGGATGAAAATTCACAATTAGGACCTATGGCTAGAAAAGACCTCAGAGAGAAAATCCATGACCAAGTTCAAGAAAGTATTGAAAATGGAGCTGAGGTGTTATGTGGTGGAGAGTTGCCAGATGGCGATGGTTATTATTATCCATCTACCGTATTAGGAAACGTGACACCTGGGCAACCAGCTTATGATGATGAGCTTTTTGGACCAGTAGCATCACTAATTAAAGCAAAAGATCAAGATGATGCCATGCGCATTGCAAACGATAGTCGTTTTGGATTAGGTGGCGGAATCTTCTCTAAAGATGAAGATAAAGCAATAGAATTAGCACAAAATCATTTTGATACAGGAATGGTCTTTATCAACTCCTTTGGACTAGCTCAGGTAGATATGCCATTTGGTGGAGTGAAAGATTCTGGTTTTGGTAGAGAGCATGGAGGATTTGGTATCAAAGAATTTGTAAATGCTAAAGCAATAAATATTTTGAAATAACCATATATCATATTTCAATAAAAAACCACTACGAGAGTAGTGGTTTTTTGTTTTGAAATGACTTTGAAATTTGATAAGCCACCTATTTTTATTGTCAATTTCTCAATCTCAAAGTGATGGTTGTTAAAATTCATACTGCTGCATGACGGTATCGACTAATGAGATTAATGTTATTATTAATATCTTCTTTTTATACCATACATGATAAGAAAATTACATTGCATGTTGGCTTTTAGTGAGTCTTGAAATAGTTATGCAACGTTCACGAGCGAGATGCTCTTTTCAACTTAGAAACTTGTCACGCTGAATTTATTTCAGCGTCTCCAATTACAGCGCTATGAGTTATTTGCTAGTACAAGCTTTAAATCTCTACTAATAGCAGATTCTGAGTCAAGCTCAGAATGACAGATAAGATTTGACACGCCAACTATCAGCATTGACATGGTCAAAATATGGTCGAGATGATGTAGTTTTTAATAGATTTTTTTGAACTTGACTAAACATGCGAAGAAGAAACTTAGCATGTTAGATTCAATTTAAGTATCCGCATTACAAATGCTCAGTTTAAAATGCACGCGTTGCAAACGCGCGCGACGTGGATAAGATTGTTACAATAAATGAATCAGTAGTGTTGCTTTTAACTACGTATAATATTAAGATAGTATTTGAAATAACTTATTTATATAACCTTCTCAAATTCCAATTTTAAATCCGTCGGATGAGGATAAACTATGTATACGGATGCATTTGGATATTTTGATTCTTGAATTTCTAAAAGCATTTTATAAAGTCCCAATTTGCTGTCTATTACTTTATGTCCTATATAAATACCTTTTACGTTTGAATTGCAGTATTTCATTTCACGGTTATCATTCCTAAGGTCTGTTATTATCCTCCATTCCTTTTCATATTCCCAATGACTTAATTTTGTTGTAAATAAGTATTGATGAGCATATGGTTTTTTAACATCAACCTTTTTTGGCTTATTAGGATATATTACTGGTCTAAGACCAAATGCCCTATATTCTTCAAGATTTGTTTCAATTTCCATTTCATCAAACTGAAGAGCAAAACCGTTGTAATTGTTTGTGTAATGCGCCCATAATAAATGATTATCTATTGTTTCAGATAAGCAGCAAACACCGGAAGATGAATAGTTATTGTGTTGAACTGTTGTTAAATTTTCAACACCTTTTATTGGAGTAACTAAATTTACATTACAATCAAAAGGATCATTAAAAGAACTTGGGTTAGCCAGATAAAAATAACCTCTAAATAGACTATCCAAGCTAAAAATATCAAGAGAATGAAACTTATATAAAGATTTTGGATTTTCAATTATATTTTCATTTTTATAAACATCCCAAATATTTCCCTCGGATATTCTTTCTACAAATTTATACTTGTCGTCAATAATAAATTCTTTCATTCGTTCATCCTATTAGTGAAAACTACTAGTATTTCATAATATAAAATTTTAACTGGATATCAGCTTAGTCCATAATACATTTATCATTTCGACTCAATCAAACTCGAGAATTCACAGACGTTGATAATCAAGGCAATACTTACTAATTGTTATTATGAATAAATTATTAGCTTAATTCCCTGATAATTCCTTAACCACTTTAATTAATTCTTTTTGCACTAGGTTTAACGACTCAACTCTATCTATAAGTGATTCACAAACCTTTGTAAGAACCTCTATTTTATCTTCTGGAGCTATACTATCTTCTCTTGTAAAGTTTAGATAATTTACTAAAGAACTTTTCCATTCATCAAAATCTGACATATATAATTTATTTAATATTATTTACCACTCAACCAAACACGAGCATTTACAAATGCTTCCAGCCATGGTGTTACTTCGTCATTCTTGCGGTCTGTAGGGTAGTGCGCCCAGTTCCATGAGAATGTAGATCGTTCTAGGTGTGGCATCATTACTAGGTGACGTCCATCTTCACTGTTTAACATCGCTGCGTTATAGTCAGATCCATTAGGGTTTGCTGGATAGCTATCATAACCATAAGTTGCTGGGATTTGATAAGCACTGCGGTCTTTAGGTAAATGGAATTTCCCTTCTCCGTGTGCCGCCCAAATTCCTAGTTTGCTGCCGGCAAGTGACTCCAGCATAATAGAATTGTTTTTGGCAATTTCTACACTGGTAAAATTACATTCAAACTTACCACTAGCGTTGTGCAACATCTTAGGCTTCTCATCATGGTCTGGATTAATTAATCCTAGCTCTACAAAGAGTTGGCAACCGTTACAAACACCTATACTCATGGTGTCTGGTCTGGCGAAAAAGTTTTTCAATGCGGTATTTGCTTTCTCATTATAAAGGAAAGCACCAGCCCAACCTTTGGCACTTCCCAATACATCACTGTTTGAGAATCCACCTACTGCGGCTATAAACTGTACATCCTCTAATGTCTCACGTCCAGCAATTAAGTCGGTCATGTGCACATCGATTACTTCAAATCCTGCGAGGTACATGGCGCGTGCCATTTCTCTTTCAGAATTACTTCCTTTTTCACGTATTACCGCTGCTTTGATGCGTTTTTGCGGCAATTCAGGCAGTTTTCCTGTAAAATGCGCTGGAAAGTTGAATTCTAGTGGTTGCTCTACATAATTCACCGCACGCTCATCGGCCATGCCGTTAAACGATTGTTGTTGATCTAGTAGTCGTGAGGTTTCATACCACACATCACGCATGTCATCTACATCAATGATATGATCGTTAATGTCTAGTACAGCCTCATCGATCGCGTGACCTATTTTATAGAAAGGTACTTCGGCTTTTAAGAGCTCACTTTCCACACTTTCATCGGTTACTTGTAATACGATCCCTGCGTTTTCTGCAAAAAGGACTTTTACCATATCATGGCCTACACCGCTCAGGTCTAGATCCATTCCTACACCTAGTGATGGGAAACACATCTCTAGTAATGTGGTGATCAATCCACCACTAGCAACATCGTGTCCTGCGAGTACTTTGCCTTGTTTTATTAAATTTTGTATTGCGGTAAACGCTTTCGCGAAAGCGTCACTATTCACAATCGTAGGGCATTCATCACCTATCCTGTTGCGCGTTTGTGCAAAACTAGATCCACCCAATTTATGGTCATCACCACTCATGTTGATGTAGTAAATAGGTGCGTTATCATCTCGCTGTAGTACAGGCTCAACAACTTTAGAAATATCATCACAAGACCCAACGGTACTGATAATCACCGTTCCTGGAGCAAGCACATCCATATCTGGATATTTTTGCTTCATAGAAAGGCTGTCTTTACCAGTAGGAATGTTGATTCCTAATTCAATGGCAAAATCACTAACGGCTTTTACAGCGCTGTATAATCGGGCATCTTCACCAGGATTGTTACAAGGCCACATCCAGTTAGCACTTAGACTCACGCCTTTAAGGCCTTTTTCTAATGGTGCAAATACCAGATTAGTAAGCGACTCTGCAATAGCATTGCGAGAACCAGCAGCTGGATCGATTAATGCGGCAACTGGTGCGTGACCTATCGTCGTCGCCACTCCATTTTTACCATTATAATCCATCGCCATCACACCGACGTTATTTAATGGTAGTTGTAGTTCTCCACAAGTTTGTTGTTTGGCCACACGACCAGTTACACAGCGATCTACTTTATTAGTCAACCAGTCTTTACAGGCAACCGCTTCTAGTTGTAATACCTGATAGAGGTAAAGGTTAAAATCTTTTCCATCATATGTTACTGGTGCATAGGTACGATGAATGGTTTTATCATCCATAATGGTTTTAGGACTAGAGCCAAACATGTCTTCTAGTGCCAGATCCATAGGACTGCGACCATCTTTTTCACTAAAGGTGAATTTATTATCTCCCGTAACTTTACCTACTTTATATAATGGTGCACGCTCACGAGCAGCAATTTCTTCTAGTATAGGCGTGTCTTTTGTATCCATCACTAATCCCATACGTTCTTGAGACTCGTTACCGATTAACTCTTTGCGAGAAAGTGTAGGATCACCGACCGGTAAGGCATCTACATCGATCACACCACCAGTTTCTTCTACCAGTTCTGACAGACAGTTTAAGTGTCCACCAGCTCCATGATCGTGAATCGATTTAATAGGATTGTTATCACTTTCTACCAGTCCACGTATGGCATTTGCAGCACGTTTTTGCATCTCTGGATTAGAGCGTTGTACGGCGTTTAATTCTAGACCAGAATCTAGCGCGCCAGTATCTGCACTACTTACGGCAGCGCCACCCATTCCTATTCTATAATTATCTCCACCCATAACGATGATATCATCGCCTGCGTCTGGAGTTTTCTTTAAGGCTTGAACTTTCTTTCCATAACCTATTCCGCCAGCTTGCATGATGACTTTATCAAAGCCTAAATAACGAGGAGTTTGAGATTTTTTCTTTTGTTTTTTATCTTCAGATGTCACAGTGAGCTTGTCGAACTGGTTGTCGGCTTCGACAGGCTCAGTCTGACAATCTGTATGTTCATTATGCTCAAAAGTTAATACAGAACCTGTGATTAACGGTTGACCAAATTTGTTACCAAAATCACTCGCACCGTTTGATGCTTTAATTAAGATATCCATAGGTGTTTGATACAACCACTTACGTGCTTCAAAACCGTTTTCCCATGGTCGTTCTTCATTTAATCTCGAGTAGCTGGTCATGTAAACCGCTGTTCCTGCAAGCGGTAAAGAACCTTGTCCACCAGCAAGTCTATCGCGTATTTCTCCACCAGAACCGGTAGCAGCACCATTAAATGGCTCTACTGTAGTTGGGAAGTTGTGCGTTTCTGCTTTTAATGATATTACCGAATCAAAAAGACTGGTTTGATAAACGTCTGGCTTGTTTGCTGTTTTAGGCGCAAACTGCTCGGCTTGTGGACCTTCTACAAAAGCTACATTATCGCTGTAAGCACTTACGATACCATTAGGCCAGCGTTTTGAGGTTTCTTTAATCAATTTGAATAGGGAAGTAGGCATCTCTTCACCATCGATAATAAAAGTACCGTTGAATATTTTATGACGACAGTGTTCACTATTTACTTGTGAAAAGCCGAAAACCTCACTGTCGGTAAGTTTGCGGTCTAGTTTTTCTGAAAGAGTGATTAAATAATCAATTTCATCATCGCTTAAAGAAAGACCTTCTTGCATGTTATATGCAGCGATATCGTCTATTTCTAAAACACCAGCTGCAGTTACATTGATATCAAATTGTGACTGATCAAGACCGTCAAATTTTTGCAACAGCATTTTATCATAGTGTGAATTCTCTTCACATGCGTGGAATTCTTCTATTCTTTGAATTCCTTTAATTTCCATGTTTTGGGTGATTTCTACAGCATTTGTAGACCATGGAGTAATAGTCGTTGCACGTGGTCCCGTAAAGAATCCCGATAAAGCATCGGCTTCTAGTTTTGGAGCATCGGCAAAAAGCCATTGTAGTTTTTGATCATCCTCTGCAGAGATCGGTGCTTGGGTTTGTACTGCGTAAACTGACTTGGACGGATTTCCGTAAAAATGAATCATTGTGAGCGCTTTTATGGGCTATTGCAAAGATACTTTTTTAGGACTTTATTTTTAGGGTTTCCGCTTTCGCGAAAGCGGAATTATTAACGACTTGTTTACAATGCTATGATCTGTTTTATTTAAATATCTTTGACCGCTATGAGGCTACTGAAACTGTACAATGTTTTCTGTTTATTATTGACCATTTCCCTATTAACCAGTTGTGGTTATAGCACTACAGAAGATGATAAATATCCCGATATGGCAGAGTTTCCTGAGCTGGATAGCACAGGAATTGAATTAGAGAAATATCATATTGATTTTAATGAAGTATACATCATCGGTGATGAACTATTGGGAATTTCATTTAATGAAAAAGAGATTTATGCCGTACGAATGGATCAGTCATTTGACAAACTGGATTCTGTAAAAATCAGCGAGTATTACTATGTGTCACCAGATGGGTTTGTTTATTTTAAAAAACAGGATGATAGAATTGCTAAAGTGCACTATCTAGAAAAAAGGTATCAAGATCTAGAAGTACATCCTTTTTTTAATGAAAGGTTTTATGAGTCAAAGCTTGCAGAACTAGCGCCTCAATACGATTTTGATGTGATTGAAAGAGCTACTGAAAAAGGTAAAGATTCTATTAGAGATATCGCTGCCCAGCACCATTATGACCAGATTAAAAATCGAGTGATTCCAGATATTACTAGCTATCACACATTGGATAATGATGCTTACTTAAGTAACGGCTATGTAAAACTAGGAGGCTTAATTATTCAAACGCAGGACGGTGATTTTTATATTCCTAAAGATATCAAAGCGCATCGCTGGCATCAAGAGTTTAGATCAAGAATAGACTGGTTTAGATTACTTGAAGATATTGATCAATTACCAACGGTTGAAAAATTCAGCACTTTTAACCACACATCTGAAGATTATTTAACGCTGTTTGATCAAGCGGTGATAGAAAATAGAGGTTCTGGTAATCACTATGTTTTTGGGTTTTATCCGGTGACCTATGATTATTATACTCTTGAGTTCAACGGCAAAACGGCAAAGTTTAAATCCTATGATAGTGTGATGAGTGCATTACATAGTCCAGATGGTCGCACGGTGATAATATATGATAAACAAAAAGGCTGGTATCGTGTAAGATCGTAATATCCATGATGATTTAAGACGTGTACATCGATTAGTTTTTCCATAAAAAAAGAGCTTCAATATTATTGAAGCTCTTTTTTATTAAGTATATAAAGTGGTATTACCTTACGATAACTTTAAAGGTTTTGCTTTGTCCTTGAGAGATCACGTTCACAAAATAGATACCTGTATGATTGATAATTAAACCATCATTATCGGAATAGTTGCTTTTAATTCTTCTTCCTGAAACGTCATAAACGGTTACATCTTCTATCAACTCATCATTATTAAAATGAAAGACACCAGAAGATGGATTAGGATAGATGCTTAAATTAATGAATGCATTGTCCACTATACTAGCGGTACTTCCATAGGTGTGAGTACCTAAATCGCTAGAAGTATCTTGTGTGAAAACATCCCATTCGCCTACTTTATCAAAAATAGTATTAGGACCAGTCACACTAGCTTTGCGCACTAGAGTTTGATCTTTTTCAGAGTCGGCACTGCTATTAGGATCGCCTACTACATCTAGTAATGCACCAGCTCTAAATAATCCAACAGCATCGTTACCATTGAAGTTCATGGGAGCGTTACTTGTATTATCATCTGCTTGAACTACAGGTACACTCAACATTGCTCCACTGTTTATAATCAAATAAACATCCTGATCAGCCAGTGTACCGATCAACGTTCTAGGACTAGCCCAGCTACCACTACCATTAGTGCTTATTTGCAAGGTGTAATTAGATAAATCTACAGGTGCACCGGTAAAGTTTGCAATTTCAATAGCTTTATTGTTACCACTACCTTCTATATATTCTGATATAAATAAATCACCAGCAACACCAGAACCACCATTAGGGTAAGTCACGATGGTGAAATCATCTGGTAGATTATCACCATCAGAATCGTTATTAGTAAAGTTATTAGGATCATCACTAGCTACATTTAAGGAACCGTTAGTTCCTGCGGCATTAAAATCTGCAGCAAGCAATAATTGATTAGTGATGCAACCACAGCTATTGGTAGCATCTGCAGCAGTTAATACATAAGTAAAAGTACCGAAAGGATCATTTAAAGTCTGTCCAGCAGCAAGACTAGCCACTTGATTACCAGGATTAAATGTTCCTAGTGGCGAGGTAGCTCTTAAATTATAAAGTGTGGTGGTTCCTATGTTTGCTATAGTATAGGAATAGTGTATTTCATCACCAGCGTCTGCAATAGAGTTTGTATTGACATCTACATAAGTACCCGTTAGTGTAGGGAATAAAGTCCCGTTTCCAGTACTGCTACCGTTACTCCATATCATCGCAACATATTGTGGATTATCTATATATGGATTTCTATTACCTTGAAAGTTATAAATCTCATTATTGCGTTCTATCTCACGTGGACTAACAGGATCTTGTGCGTGCCAGATTAACATTTGATCAATGAACCATTGCTCATACCAGCGATTTTGAGATCCATCTCTAGGATCATAATTAGACGCATTAGGATTATCCCAAGAAGAATCATTATAATGATCTTCATAACGAGTGGCAAAGTATAACATCATGCGAGCCACATCACCTTTAAATTCATCAATAGGTTCAAAAACTCGATCTGTATATCCAGGAGATATTGAATTTCCCCATTTACTACCATTTGCATAAGTAGCTTGAGCAGTTCCTACTTCTCCAAACGGATAATTAGAACGCCCATTATTTACAAATCCATCTGTAGGAATCACATGATGCGCATCGTGACGTGGAGTAGGATTTGCAGAGCTATTAAAAAATCCTTGCGGGAAAATATGCTCTCTATTGTAACAAAGTCCTTCTTGTGTAATGCTAACGCCGCTACAGTCCTGAGTTAATCCAAAGTTATATGAGTCTGCACCAGTAGGGTTTCTGAATAAATATCAAGTATCGTATTGGTTTGCGTACCATTATCATAATAATCATCGTTATCTGATGTTGCATATAGAGTATATAGTGCATCATAACTTTGCGGATTATGGCCTGCAGTAATAATATTTTTTAATTCTGTCTTAAGAGGATATCCTGTTAAACCGTTAGCTGTGTTGTAGTATCCAGCAGGGATTTGTCCTGTCGCACTAAGGCATATTAAAAAAAATAAAAGAAATAGATTCTTCATAGTTTGTTTTATTTCACTTTTAAAAAAGCGTGATGTGTATTATAGTCGTAAAAACTATTTTTTCTTCATTAAAGCCATGTAAAAACCATCAAAACCATCTCTATGAGCTAGTAATGACTGCTCTTCAACAAGCTCAAAAGTAGCACCAGCCTCAGATTTTAAAAATTCTTGTACTTGATTTTCATTTTCTGATGCAAGAATAGAACAAGTAGCATATACCATCATACCATCGGGTTTAACTACTGTACTGTAACGTTGCAAGATGTCTTGTTGCGTGGCTCTTATCTCATCTATAAACTCTGGTTGAAGTTTCCATTTTGCATCCGGATTGCGACGTAAAACACCGAGACCACTACATGGTGCGTCTATAAGCAAACGATCCATTTTACCGGCTAATTTCTTAATGACTTTAGTAGAATCTATTAAACGTGTTTCTATATTATGAGCGCCTGCACGGCGAGCACGGCGTTTTAATTCGTTTAATTTACTTTGGTAAATATCGGTCGCTATAATCTGACCTTTATTTTCCATTAATGCCGCTAGCTGTAAAGCTTTACCACCAGCACCAGCACAAGCATCCATGACACGCATTCCAGGTTCTACTTGTACAAATGGAGCGATAAGTTGTGAACCAGCATCCTGTACTTCAAAGAGTCCATCTTTAAAGGCCTGCGTCATAAAAACATTTGCTCTTTCTTTAAGAATCAACGCATCTGGAAACCGTTCATGTTGACTTACCGCGATTTCTTCAGACTGCAGTTTTTCCTTAAGTTCTGCAGGTGTAGTCTTTAAACTATTAGCTCTCAAAACAACATCAGCCTGTTTATTTAATGCACTAGCTTCTTTTTCCCAGATACCACCCAATTCTTTAAGAGCTAGTTGATCCATCCAGTCTGGTAAGGACTCTCTGTAAACACGATTTTTACTTAATTCATCAAAACGACCTTTGATACGTCGCTCTGGTGTGTTATAATACTCTTCCCATGCAGGTACAGCGTGTCCTTTAAGAACAATCCATACCGCAGTCATGCGCCATAGGTCTGCCGGTTTAAAAGGTTCGTGTACATTGGCAATCTCTGCATATAACCTTTTATATCTTACGATATCATAGGTGGTTTCTGCAATAAAACCTCTGTCACGAGAACCCCAACGAGTATCTCGTTTTAATATTTTTTGAATTGCTTGATCTGCATATTTACCATCATTAAAGATGTTATGCAATGCGTCTACGGTAGCCTGAACTAAATTATGATGAAATCTCATTTTGCAAAAATACGTTTATTGCAGCTCATCTGTAAAAAATGAAGCGTCCTTTTTTATTTGAAAACATTGTTGTGAATTACGCTTTCGCGAAAGCGTAACATTTATATCTAAAACATTAAAAAGGTCATTATTTTTGTAACATGAAAAAACTAATTTATATTCTTGCTGCTATAGCAGTGTTGTCGTGTAAAGAGTCTGAAAATAAGACTCTTGAAAAAGAGATTGATACATCAATAGCTACTGATGCTACCATTGAGATCACTCCAGTTTTAACCGATTCTATAAGTGTGAGAGCGCTAGATTATGGTAATGGAAGTTACTGGTATGCAGGAAGTAAAGGTAGTTATGGAAGTATAGATGCTGCCACTGGATCGCCTACACGTGGAGTCATTAAACTTAATGAAGATGATGATGTTGAGTTTAGATCTATCGCTACTACCGCTAACTACACTTATATTTTAACGGCAGGTAATCCTGCTTTAATTTATAAAATTGCTCATAAGGATGGTGCTGTAGAACACGTATATACTGAGGTAGAAGAACGAGTGTTTTACGATTCTATGAAGTTTTGGAATGATGATGAAGGAATTGCTATGGGAGATCCTATGGGTGGATGTTTTTCTATCATTAAGACTTATGATGGTGGTAAAACATGGGGAAAACTACAATGTACTGAATTACCTGATTTTGTACCTGGTGAGGCTGCGTTTGCAGCAAGTAATTCAAATATTAAAATATTAGGTGATCAAGTATGGTTAGTTACAGGTGGTGCAATGGCACGCGTTATTTATAGTAATAATAGAGGATCTAACTGGCAAATTTATAATACACCTATCATTGCTGGTGGTGAAATGACTGGAATATATGCTGTAGATTTTTATGATAAAGATTTAGGTGTGATCATAGGTGGAGACTGGAATAAAAAAGAAGGTCAAAAATATAATAAGGCAATAACACATAATGGTGGTAAATCATGGAATTTACTAGCTAATGGAACTGGTCCAGGATATAGTAGCGATATCATCTTTATACCAGATACTAATGGACAGGAGTTACTAGCGGTAGGTTCACCAGGTATATGGTGGAGTGGTAATCAAGGTAAGGACTGGAAACAACTATCTGATAAAGGATTTTATACGGTAAAAATGATAGATTCGATAAACGGCTATCTAGCCGGTAATAATCGTGTCTCTAGCTTTAAAATAAGCAGAAATTAAGGATTAAAAGTCGTTAATCTATGTTAAAGTGTAAAATCATTATCGACGAAATGCATATTTATAATTTTATCAATAATTTGTTAATCAGTAGGTTAGCTTTTTATCGATATTTAATTCGTTAAAAAACACTGATAAAATGCTTTAAACTTAAACACTGCTGTATATTTGACACGGTTTAAGTAAATAAGCAAAGTCTTTGAAATACAAACGTTGTTTATTAAAATAAAGCGGTGGAGATCGCTTAGAAAGAGAGGAGAAGTCCTCTCTTTTTTTTTGCTCTAAATTCTAGGATGTGTTCGTTCCCAGTTTCTGGCTACTTGAGATTCTCTCTTTAGATATTTAATATATTGCGCTACAATAATACCTGAAATCTTTTTTGGGTCGTGAAAATTGCGTTCATTAAAGTAGGTTTTTAGTCTAGACCCATCAATAATACCCCAGTTAGTTCTTATCCATATACCTAGTCCACCTGCGTCAGAGTTGTATTTATCTGGTTGATTTTCTAAGGATACCAGAATTTTACGTTCTTTTTCTGGCATAATCTTATCTAATTGGACAAAAGATTCTTCAAGCGATCTAGGGATATAAAATCCATTGATAGTATCTAGTCGTTCTCTTCTGAGTTGTTCTTCTTTAACAGCTTTATTAAATGCTATTTTTTCATCTCTCGCAACGTTGTCATTAGGATTGCGATAAGACATAGCATAGTAGTTGAAATATTGCTTAGGTAATTCATGATCTATAGTTGCTGGATCAAATCTCAAGTCGTCTATATACTTGATAAGATCTTCCTTATCAAATCTAGGATCTACATCTAAAGAAGTCAATTCTAAGAACCCAAAACGTGTCATATAGCCAGTCATAGAAATATGATATAATTGAAACTCGCTAGCAGCTTTTTTATCATTCCTAGAGACCGACTTTAAATTATATCGTTTCTCTAAAAGACGATTTAATGTCTCACCTGATTTTTTTTCAATAAATTGATCGATGGTCATTCTGGTCTTAGGAACATTAAGAATCGTAGTCTTGGGACTAGGGAAGTCCTTGATAAATGGATAAAGCTTCTCAAAATCGACATTCTTTTCTAAAACTAAATCATCGGTATGAAATACACTTATCTTTTTCTGACCGCTTACTGTATAAATTATATTATCCTTTACGACAAGCATTTTATGATGCAACCATTCTTCATCTTCATCCATACTGCGCAGCACCTTTTCATAGTCTGCTTTTCCATAGTCACTTCTCTTATAGTCAATCACAGCATCATAGTTATTATATAATACAGTACAATTATTTTCCTTACTACTACAATCAGCATATTGATCTGTGGTAAAGCTGCCAAAGAGTAGTCCTTCTTTATAAACCACTACATTATCATATTCCTTTTCTGGTCTATATTTTTTGTTTTGATAATAAACAACTATTCTACCATCATTTGAAAGTACAACGCGAGTACTGTTATCTAATAACATGTCAAAAGATCGTGGTATCTGATACATCAATTGATCGCCATCATAGACATATGATACACCATCTAGGTTTCCTGGTGTGTTATTAAATGCAATAGATTTTATTTTAAAAGATCCGTTTTCTGAAAAAGTTTCAGAAACAGGTATGCTATTGAGTCCGTCTTGTGCGGCAGCTATTGATATCCCTAATATCAACAGCATAAGTACGATGTACTTCATATAATATGCTCTTTTCATAGCTACAAAGTAAGCATAAAACTACTTTGATGTCAATATTTTATAGGGGCAAAACTTTTAAGTGAGTGTTTTATAAGATTAAAAACCCATGAGCCTTAAGTTCTTCCATAGGTTCTGAAAACCAGAAAGCATCAAATTGTTCCCATTGCGATTCATAACTTTTCTTCATGGCACCATAGGTCATTATGGGGCTAACTGTAGGTACAGACTGTTCTAATTGATCTATCAACCAGTCTGCTTTTGATTCTTCCAGCTCTATTTCAAACCAATCAGTGGCTTGGTGAAATTGAAGTTTTAAAGTGTTGATTTCTTTGCTTTTTTTTAATATCGTAGACGCACCTATTAATGGTGAATTCCCTAACCATACCAATTTGTGATTAGACTTAGGTGCTCGATAAGCATTGTGATTTAAACAATCCTCGATATAATGTGGATTAATTTGACTTTGAGGAATGTCAAATTCAAACCATTCTTGTAAATCAAGTTCAAATCCTATACCGTGCATGTAGTTGAACAATGATTTTTTTAAACCATAACTAAACTTTGCGTGATTAACTCCAGTAGAATCTTCAAATTGCACATCATTATTAGCAAATGATATAGGTTTCAATTTTGGTGTAATACTATATCGCTCAGGATTCATACCTACTGGGCTATGTGCTGTAAGTGCAAACTGATGCCAAAATCCTGACTGTATGATACCTAATTCAAATAGCTGTCGTACCATTTCTAGACTGTCTACTGTCTCTTGCATTGTTTGTGTAGGATATCCATACATTAAGTAAGCATGTACCATGATACCAGATTCTGTTAAGTTTCTAGTCACTTGTGCTACTTGAGCAACGGTTACACCTTTGTCTATCAATTTTAATAAGCGGTCAGACGCTACTTCTAATCCACCAGAAACGGCTATACAACCACTAGCTTTTAGTAAATGACATAGATCTTGAGTGAAGTTCTTTTCAAACCTGATATTTGTCCACCAGGTAACTGATAGTTTTCTCTTAATAATCTCTAGTGCTAATGCTCGCATTAATGCTGGCGGTGCTGCTTCATCAACAAAGTGAAAACCACTTTCACCAGTTTGAGTTATCAATTGCTCCATGCGATCTACTAATATGCCAGCAGCAACGGGCTCATAAAGTTTAATATAATCTAGGGAAACATCACAAAATGTACATTTTCCCCAGTAACAACCATGTGCCATGGTCAGTTTATTCCAGCGACCATCACTCCATAAACTGTGCATAGGATTTGCAATTTCTATGACTGATATATACTCATCCAGTAGTAAATCACTATAATCAGGTGTTCCTACTTGACTTTGTTTATAATCACTTTGGGTACTATTGATTTTATATACAACCTCATTATTTTCTAAAATAAAAGTGCGTTTAAAAACGTGTTGTTGATGCTGATCTAAAACATCTTTTACAATCAATTCTAGCGGTAACTCACCATCATCTAATGAGATATAATCAATAAATTCAAACACGCGTACATCAGTCACAGAGCGTAATTCAGTATTAGCAAATCCACCACCGAAAGCGATTTTAATATGAGGATAATGCTTCTTAATATACTGACCACATCTCAAAGAACTATATAAATTTCCAGGAAATGGAACAGACAGACAAACCAGTTGAGGTTGCACTTCTTTAATTCTTTTCTCTAAAATGTTCAGTGTGATATCATCAATAGCAGTGAGGTCACTTTCTAAATGGTCATAGATTTCATCAAAGCTGTTAGCACTCATTCCTAAACGCTCTGCATAACGACTGAACCCAAAGTTTTCATCGACACATTCCTTAATAAAGTCTGATAAATCTTCTAAATACAATGTAGCCAGATGTTTTGCTTTATCCTGCATTCCCATATTACCAAAAGCCCATTCCATATCATCTAACTGCTCAAATCTAGACGCTCTAGGTAAATAATTATGAGTACAAATTTGTCTAGCCAGTGTATCGTTATGGCCTTGTAAAAAGGAAATTACAGGTTCCAGTACTTGTAAATATTGATCTTGTAAGGCGTAAATGCGCTGGCTATTTTGAGATGTAATACTTTGATTATCAAAAGCCAGATCGAACATTGATTCCATTCCATCTTTTGAAAATAAAGCAAGAATCACTTCTATTCCTAAATCCATCTGGAATGAACTCACATCTTTGGTATTCAAGAAACCTTTGATGTAAGCTGTCGCCGGATACGGTGTGTTCAGTTGGGTGAACGGTGGCGTAATTAGTAATAAATCTCTTTGTTCCATAAAGTAAGTGACAAAGGTAAGTGATTGACACTATAGAAATTTTCTGTTTTAGTAGATGCTACTTTAACCAAGTATGCATTTTATTTCATTTTTAAGTTCCGGAAGAACTAATCTTTTGAACCACTCATTTTTAGCTTGCCAAATATTATTTCTGGGTGATGGATGTGGTAATACAAAATATTTAGGTAAATATTCTTGATAGTTCTTAACCGTTTCAGTTAAAGTCTTTCTGCTAGATTCTTTGAGGTAATAATCTTGTGCATATTTACCTATAAGTAGAATGAGTTCCACTTCTGTTAAATGACTTAATAACTGATTGTGCCACAAAGGAGCACACTCTTTTCTAGGTGGTAAATCACCTGTTTTACCTTTTCCTGGATAGCAGAATCCCATAGGAATAATAGCAAATTTTTCCACATCATAGAAGTCCTCTCGTGATATGTTAAGCCATTGTCTTAAATTCTCACCACTTTTATCATTCCACGGTATACCCGTTTTGTGTACCACAGTTCCTGGTGCTTGTCCTATTATGACTATTTTACTTTTTTTGTGTGCTGTAACGATGGGTCTAGGACCTAACGATAAATGTTCTTTGCAAACCGTACATTGTGATATGGTCTTAATTAATTCTTTCATTAATTGATAACCGTCTTCAAATTATCATTAACAGCCTGCTTATAAGCTCGTGGATTATTTGCTTTTTTAATCGCTTTAAAAGCCTTTTGCGGATTAGGAAACGTTTGTGACCAGTATTCCCAAAAACCTTGCATTTTCATCTTGATAGGCGTTGGTCCTTGTAGAAAATCATCATACTCTTGATAAATCGTATCGTGAAATTCACGGAAAATTTCCCAGCGATTTTCTGGATAAACTTCGGTATCTGACTTGATCATGCTCGGTAGAAAAGGATCTGCGATAAGTCCACGACCGATCATCCAGTGGTCGATGGTTGGGAATTGTTCCTGCATTTTTCTAAAACCAGCAACTGTAGTTATGTCACCATTATAATAAAGTTTAGTTTTAGTAGTATCTAGACAGCGCTGGAATGATGCTAGATCCACGCCACCTTTGTATAGTTGCTTGCCTATACGTGCGTGAATGGCTATATTTTTAATAGGATATTTTTCTAGAATAGGAAAGGTGTCCAGTATCTCTGTAGGTTCTAGATATCCCATTCTCATTTTCATAGAAACAATCACATCGGTCTCTGTATGAACGCGATCCAGTATGGCATCTATTTTAGAAGGATCACAAATCAAACCACTTCCCATACCTTTTTTAGTCACCATAGGGTAAGGACATCCTAGGTTCCAATTCAATTCTTTATAACCTAAAGACCTGATGTATTTTACAGCTGTGATGAACTCATCGGCACTGTTAGTCATTACCTGCGGAATCAAATCAGGTACATGATTATTTTCTAGTTGTAAATCGCGCTGGTATTTTGCACTGATTTCTGGCTTATTATTAAACCTGATATAAGGTGCATAAAAGGTGTCTATACCACCAAAGTACTTATGTAGCGCATTCCTAAAACGGAACTCTGTAAAACCTTGTAATGGTGATGATAGAAGAGTAAATGACATATTTAAAAAGGTACAGGTGCTTTAAAGGAAACTGATTTACCAGTCACAGGATGAATAAATTTTATAAACTCAGCATGTAAATGTAAACGATTTGTTGCTGTACCATATAGATCATCTCCTACAATCGGTGCATTCAATCCACTGGCATGTGCTGCGTGAACTCTTAACTGATGTGTGCGACCGGTAATAGGATAGAAGTGAACTAAGGTGTGTGCATCACGACGCTCAATCACTTGATATTTAGTGCGCGCTTCTTTACCGTAGTCATAGCATACTAATTGTGTAGGTCTGTTATCTAAATCAACACGCAATGGAAGTTCAATCATACCATTTTCGTTCTCTAAAACACCATCGAGCAATGCTACATAACGTTTAGTGATAGTACGACTCACAAATTGCTCTTGAATAAAATGATAATATTCTAAGTTTTTTGTGGCTACTAAAATCCCAGATGTTGACATATCTAATCTGTGTACTAAAATAGGTCCCGTAGCTTCTGGATATAACTCTTTCAGTCTACTATATACACTGTCTTTTATAGTTTTACCAGGCACAGATAAAAACTCCTCGGGTTTATTTACAATAATAATGGCCTCATCTTCATAGATCACATCCATCGTTTTTCCTACGGCAGGATTTACGAGCAGTGGATTGTCTTCAACGTCTAATCCTTGCAGCATATGGCCTAATATAGGTTCACACTTACTGCGACAAGCTGGATAAAATTGCTTGTGTTTTCTGATTTGTGATTTAGACGATTTTCCCCACCAAAATTCTGCAAGGGCTATGGGTTTTAACGCTTTCGCGAAAGCGTATTGCAACAATTTAGGTGCGGCACAATCTCCTGTAGATGCTGGTGGAGCGCCTAATTGAAGTTCATTAAAGATTTCTAATACATTTTTGCGTTCACCACGAGCATTGAGTAATGCATACTGCTTAAAAATCCAATCCTGTAATTCTAATGATTGCTGTCTACGTTGCTGGGTTAGCATTTCCATTTGCTGTTGATATTGATCAACGATAACTTGAAATGGTTGCTGCTTTTCTAATAGGTAAATCTCATATTCTCGATAGAGAAACTTCTGATTGAGATGTTGTTGGTGTTGTAAAGCTTTAAGCTTTTGAAATTCTTGCTCGTCTAGAGTTTTAGAGCTTTGTCTAAGTTGTGCTTTAAGTTCTCGAGACTGAAGTTTATGTTTTTTGCGCTGTGCCTCAAGTAAAAGGGATGCCTTTTCTTTTAAATAGTTAAGATTATTTAAAGCGGTAGTGTACTCCTTAGTTTGTTCTAACGCTGCTACCTGATTACTTAACTTTGTAAATTCTTTAAACTGCCCATCACAATAACTTTTATCAAAATCCTCAACATAAGCAGCTGGTACAAAGGGATCAATATCCATAGTTCCATCTATCTGGCCGCTAAAAGCAGATAGATATCCTAGTTCTCCTTCTTCTTTTTGTACGACCAGTACACCAAACATTTTTCCTGCGGCTTCTCCAGCACCTGTCTTTTCATTCCAAAAGTTGTGTTGCCAGTCTTGTGGTTGTTCTAAATATTCTTGTAATTCACGAGTCGCTATTAAGGACAACTCATGTGGCTCATAGAAAATAGGAAACGTAAACTTCTTAGGAATAGAGATTCCTGTTATGTCCGTTTTAAAAAGAGTAAAGCAATTTTCTAATGAAGGCATTAAAGCTAGTTATTATTTAAAAACCTCACTGGTTTTCCATACCGGTGAGGTCATATTTTTATTATTTAATATTAATATTCTAAAATGTTACAAACTCTGCATTCCTACCAGACCATTATATAAGCCTTTCATTTCAATCAACTCGGCATGCGTTCCTTGTTCTGCAATTTCACCTTTATTCATGACGACTATGTTGTCCGCATTTTGAATGGTAGAAAGTCGGTGAGCAATAACTATAGACGTTCTATTTTTCATCACTTTCTCAAGTGCATCTTGAACCAGTCTTTCACTTTCTGTATCCAGTGCACTGGTTGCTTCATCGAGAACTAGTATAGGAGCGTTTTTAAGAACCGCACGTGCAATAGAAAGACGCTGTTTTTGTCCACCACTTAGTTTTCCACCACTATCACCTATGTTGGTATGAATTCCTTCAGGAAGATCTTTTACAAATTCCCACGCGTTTGCAATTTTAAGAGCGTTGATAACCTCTTCATCACTCGCATTTTTATTTGCTAAAGCAACGTTGACAGCAATCGTATCATTAAATAAGATTGAGTCTTGAGTTACTAGTGCCATTTGGTCTCGTAAACTTTTAAGGGTCACATCTTTAATATCATGTCCATCAATGGAAATAGTTCCTTCTTGAACATCATAGAATCGAGTAAGTAGATTTGCAATAGTACTTTTACCAGAACCACTTTGACCTACTAAGGCGACACTTTTTCCTTTAGGAATATGAAGAGAGAAATTTTTAAGTACTGGTTCGTCCTCATAGGCAAATGTGACATTATTAATGTCTATACCTTGTTTAAACCCATCAATATGAACTGCACGAGGCTGATCGACTATAGAGTTCTCGGTATGTAATATTTGAAGTACACGCTCAGCAGCGGCATTTCCTTTTTTAACACCATAACTAGCTTTAGAAAGTGCCTTTGCAGGTGTGAGAATGGCATAAGCTAATCCCATAAAGGTAATAAAGGTAGAACCGGCAATGGTGCCATCTACTAAAACCATGCGTCCACCAAACCATAGTAGAACTCCTATCACTGCAATACCTAAAACTTCACTTACTGGGCTGGCAAAACTTTTACGTTTATCAAGACTGTTTGTAAATCTACGGAATCTGCTAGTGGTTTTCTCAAAGCTATCCTGCATGCGTTCTTCTGCGTTAAAACCTTTAATGACTTTAAGTCCACCTAGTGTTTCTTCTAGTTGAGAAAGAACAGCGCCTTGTTCTTTTTGTACCCGTTCTGATTTACTTTTTAAACGTTTACCTATAAGCGATATGATGTAACCACTAATTGGTATAAATACTAAAACAAACAAGGTTAGTTTAACGCTAAACATTAACATCGCGGCCAGCGCAAATATGATATTGAGAGGTTCTTTTACAATCAATTCTAGTATGGATAAAAAACTACTTTGAATTTCTATCACGTCTGTCGTGGCACGAGAAATGACATCTCCTTTACGTTTCTCAGAAAAATAAGAAACAGGAAGATTCACAATTTTCTTGTACAAATCATCGCGTAGATCTTTCATAATTCCAGTCCTGAAAAAGGTCAAGAAATACATTCCTAAATATCCAAATACATTCTTTAGAAAGAAAAGACTTATCACTAGAACGATCATTAAAATTAACGCTTGTTCTTGGTCGTTTTTTGCAACTTCAGATACGTAGTAATTCACATATCCTTCCACAAACTCTTTTGTTTTAGTAAAATCAGTCCAGATAGGTTTTTTATAAACGACCTCAGTTTCTTGAAATAATACCTGTAGTACAGGCATTAAAGAAACAAATGATAACGTACTAAAAAATGCAAAGAGTACATTACTTATTATATTGAGTACAGCCCATTTTCTGTATGGTTTTGCATACCCAAGAATCTCTTTGAAATAATTCATTAATTAAATATCAAAATCGGCTAGAATGCCGTTAATTTTATTATTAAGTTGGTCTTGTACCGCTGGATAATTAGATACCTTATCTAGTGGTGCTTTAACACTAATGTAGAACTTTATTTTAGGTTCAGTTCCGCTAGGTCTTGCTGCAATCTTTGAGCCATCTGCTAGATAGAATATTAAAACGTTAGATTTTGGAACTTCTAGCGTTTCAATTTTATTTAATTGCTTGTTTTCTCTAGTGCTGGCGGCATAGTCTTCTACAATAATGACATCTTGTCCTGCTATTTGTTTTGGTGTGTTTTCACGCAGGTCGATCATCATTTGTTTGATTTCTTGAGCACCAGAGATTCCTTTTTTGACTAGGGACACGAGTCTTTCTTGATAACAGCCGTGTTTTAAGTACAGTTTTAATAATTCTTGATAGGTTGTGGATGAGTTCGCTTTCGCGTAAGCGTACATCTCACAGGCTAACAATGCTGCAGTAACCGCATCCTTATCACGTACAAAGTCACCAACCATGTAGCCAAAGCTTTCCTCGCCACCACCGATAAAGTCCTGTTGTGGATGGTCTTTAATCATCTTTGCGATCCACTTAAATCCGGTCAATCCTTCTTTGCATTCCACCTGATAATCCATCGCTAGATCATGCATCATAGGTGTGGACACAATAGTAGACCCTATGAATGGTTGCGTCGCGTTTTTTAAATCTGATTGTTGTAAAAGAAAGTCTGTCATGGCTATCATGGTTTGATTACCATTAAGCAATACCATTTTACCATCATTATCACGTACAGCTACACCTAGTCGATCACTGTCTGGATCTGTTCCTATAACGATGTCAGCATGAATCTTATTGGCCAGATCAACGGCCATTTTAAGAGCCTCAGGTTCTTCTGGGTTAGGAGAGTCTACGGTAGGGAAATCGCCATCTGGAATCGCTTGTTCTTTAACAACGTGTAGATCTGTAAAACCAGCTCTTTTTAAGGTCTCTGGAATTAAAGTGATACTGGTACCATGTAAACTCGTAAAAACAATTTTTAATCGAGAACGGTCTATATCACCAGCAATTTTACCAGCTTTTATACTGTCCACAATAAAAGCATTATCATCTGCTGGAGTAAGTAATTCAATTAATTCTGGATTGCCATTAAAATTAATGTCCTTAAAGTTTAAAGAAGCAATAAGGTCTAATATTTCTTTATCTTGAGGTGGTACTAACTGTCCACCATCTTGCCAGTACACTTTATAACCATTATACTCTGGCGGATTGTGACTTGCGGTAAGGACAATACCGGCATGGCAACCTTTTGCTTTTACTGTATAAGATAATAATGGAGTAGGGCGCAAGTCTTCAAATAGATATACATGTATACCGTTTGCACTAAAAACGTTTGCCACTACTTGTGCTAGTTCTTTAGAATTATGACGACAATCAAATGCGATGGCTACTTTTATTTGCTCATCTTTAAAGGTCTCTTTTAAATATTGTGAAAGACCTTGAGTGTTTTTACCTAGTGTATATTTATTAATACGGTTAGTACCTACACCCATAATACCACGCATACCACCAGTGCCAAATTCTAAATCCTTATAGAAAGATTCTTGAAAATCTGCATTATTTGCGCTTATTAAAGCTAGTGTTTTTGTAATTGTATCAGTATCAAATGGCGCTTGCGTCCATGATTGAGCATTTTTAAGAATAGCTTCTTTATCCATTATTATGACGTATGAATGAAATACAAAGATAACAGAAAATAGTAGGTAGCAGGCTGTTAGATTTATGTCGCTAGCACTGGTGCATATCGATGTAAGTCTGGTAATGACAACAGCTATTTATATACTATAGCTGCTTTAACTTATTTATACTTCCTTTTCAATACAGTAGCGATTCACTTGATTACCATTTCTAAGGATTAATTCTCCTAGAAAACCAGCAATAAAGAACAAAACACCCAGCAGCATGGTGGTGAGTGCAATAAAAAACCATGGATTATCAGTTACAAGACCATAAGGAATATTATTTGCCATTTTATAAAGTTTTGAAAACCCTACATAACCAGCGGTAATAAAACCTAGCATAAACATAATGACACCTAGCGCGCCGAAAAGGTGCATAGGTCGTTTACCATATTTTGATATAAAGGCAATGGTAATTAAGTCTAAAAAGCCGTTTATAAAACGTTCATAACCAAATTTAGTCGTTCCATATTTTCTAGCTTGGTGGATGACCTCTTTTTGAGCGATATTACTAAAACCAGCGTTTTTGGCCAGTACAGGTATATAGCGGTGCATCTCGCCATGGACATCTATATTTTTAATAACAGCAGCTTTGTATGCCTTGAGTCCACAATTAAAATCATTTAATTGAACACCGCTTGTTTTACGTGCGGCCCAATTAAAAAGTTTACTAGGTAAGTTTTTTGCAATAACACTATCATATCTTTTTTTCTTCCAGCCGCTTACCAGATCGTGGTCTTGCACAGTGATCATGCGATATAATTCTGGAATCTCATCTGGACTATCTTGCAAGTCTGCATCCATCGTAATTACGACCTCACCTTGTGCTTTATGAAAACCGGCATGTAGCGCTTGTGATTTTCCATAATTACTTAAAAACTTTATGGTATGTGTGCTGTCATGCTTACGCGAAAGCGTCTCCAAAACATCCCAACTGCCATCTGTACTACCATCGTCTATAAAAATGATCTCATAGCTGATTTCCATGGTTTGCATGACGCGTAAGATCCAAGCGTGTAATTCTGGAAGAGATTCTTCCTCATTTAACAACGGTATGACTATGGATAAATTCATGCAAGAGATTCTGTTATGGGATATGATAATTAAGCCTGTTGTGGCGTTTCTTTTCTAAAGATCAAAGATGATAAGATTCCAAAAATGGTATAAAACAATAATTTAGATATAAAACCGGTGAAGTAGCTGCCTAAACTATATACAGGTTTCTTAAATACATCTTGGTTTGCAAGAGCATTTTCATTTTTTTGAGCAAACTCTTCAGTTGCTTTTTCGGCTATGGCTTGTGCACCTGGATCTATTTGTACATAAATAAGGTAGTTTGCAATAAAATCTACTAGAAAAATTACGAGCATACATAAGAAAAAAGCGAGGACACCTTGTTTTAATGATAGATAACCATTGAGACTAGACTTGCTCCACCATTGTGCTGCAATTCCAAAAGGAATAGGTAATATCATCATTGCAATACCTAAGCCGACACTGCTAAATGCTTGAATTTGCCATATATAGATGACTAAAGCTAGATTTGCCACCGCACCGATAAGGCCTATTATGAAAGCGTTTTTTTTTACTATTTGATCCAAAGCGTTCTTTTTTTTAAGAAATACAAATATAATGGTTTGCATTACGCCCGAAAGCTATAAATTGCACAGATATATTTAAGCAATCTATTTGTAGATTTAATAATAATGATTAAATTTGCAGCCGCAAAAGAATAAGATTAAGATCATGCAAAAAGGAATTCACCCAGAAGATTATAGACTAGTAGCTTTTAAAGACATGTCTAATGACCAAATATTTTTAACTAAATCGACTGCTCCTACTAAGGAAACGATTGAGTTTGAAGGTAACGAGTATCCACTTATTAAATTAGAGATCTCTCGTACTTCTCATCCTTTTTATACTGGTGAGACTAAACTTTTAGATACGGCTGGTCGTATTGATAAGTTCAAAACTAAATATGCAAAATTCAAGAAGTAATCTTCTTAGAATTTTAATGATATTAAAAAGCTTCGCCTTGTGCGAGGCTTTTTTTGTTTTTTAAAAAGTACCTTTACTTTATAATTATTTATTCATTGTTACTATCTCTGTACCATGCCATTTACGGTCACGATAGTCAAATGAACTCTAGCAAACACTTAATGCCTGATTGCTGGTAAGTAACTATACTTACAGTGTTATATAATCACGCGCTTTGCTCTTCTCATTAATTTGCAACTCGTTTCTTCACAACGCAAATTGATGAATACAGCAATTAATGCCCATAAGCCTGCACCATTTGTAACAGGTAAACGACTAGAGGTTTTTAACCTTTCTACAGAAATTAAGAAAACCATTCAAGCGCTAGAAGCTGGTAAGCCAGTTCTTATTGCAGATTTTTATAGCAATGGAGTTTTACTACTTAAAGAACTACAGCAGTATCTTAAAGGTAAGATGCCTCATCAAACTTTTCAAGAGCAACGCGAGTATCGAGCTGCTTATCATAAGCTTTCTAATCTCATACTTCTAGAAATCATCAATTATAAAATCGATGTAAAAAAAGCACCTGCTATAGGCTGGCTTGAAAAACTGTATACTGGTAATACTAACTTTTTACTCACTTTTCCACAAGTGCAAGGATTAAATAGTTCCTGGCAGTGGTATCAAAATGGTATATCAGTTCCTACTTTAAGAAATAAAATACATCCTTATTATGGGGTTTATTTCCCAACTAGATTTGACCATTTAACCGTTTTTGACAACTGGTTAAAGCGCTATAAAGGTCCTAAGAAAACAGCTGTTGATGTAGGTGTAGGTAGTGGTGCGCTTTCTTTTCAATTAGTAGGTCACGGTTTTCAAAAAGTATATGGGACAGATATCAATCCTAATGCTATCATAGGTCTAACAGAGTTTATGGGCGATACAAAGCTATCTAGAAAGATAGAGCTGGATCATGCTCCATTATTTGGTAAATGGGATAAACAAACAGAATTAATTGTATTTAATCCACCGTGGTTGCCCATTTCTTCAGAAAACGATAGGACTGATAAGGCGATGTATTATCCAGAAGAGTTATTCTCAGATTTTTTTGCTGCTGCAAAGGAAAGACTGACTGTAGATGGAAAACTACTAATCTTATTTTCTAACCTTGCACAAATAACTGATGTCACTAATGATCATCCTATTGAAAATGAGATTGCACATCACGATAGATTTCAATTAGAACGATGTTATAAAAAAAGAGTCAAGTCTGCTTCAGATAAAACTACTAGAGATCAAAACTGGCGTTCTAGTGAGGAAATAGAATTATGGGTTTTAGTTCATAAAAACCGTGATTAATATTTATAGAAAACCTACCTATTGAGTAACTCTATTTATGTTTTTGCTGTCTAAAATGTGACAAGTTAGCAATGGTGTTTTTTAATGACGCTTTCGCGAAAGCGTAATATTTATCATCATATAGAACACCATACACTATTGTGATGACCACCCAAAGGCCTCATTAATCTCTTTATATACAACCTTACCAGAAATAATATTTAGTCCTTTTTCTAGGCTTGGATTCTGGCTGCAAGCCTTTTCCCAACCATGACGAGCTAGTTGAAGCGCATATGGTAAGGTCACATTAGTAAGTGCCACGGTAGAGGTATAGGGAACCGCACCAGGCATATTTGCAACGGTATAATGCACAACGTCGTCGATGATGTAAATAGGATCTTCATGTGTGGTAGGTCTCGTGGTTTCTACACAACCACCTTGATCAACGGCAACATCTACTATAACGGTACCTGGACGCATTTCTTTAAGCATATCGCGTGTGATTAGGTTAGGAGCTTTGGCACCTTTTAAAAGTACGCCACCTATAATCAGGTCGTGCGTCTTGATGTGTTTCCTGATGTTGAATTCGTTAGAGAATTCTGTCACGACGTGCGGTGGCATCACATCATTTACATAGCGCAATCGTTTCATATTAATATCCATGATGGTAACGTGTGCACCAAGACCTGCGGCCATTTTTGCGGCCTGAATTCCTACCACGCCAGCACCTAGAACTAAAACCTTACCAGGTGCAACACCAGGAACACCGCCTAAAAGAACGCCTCTTCCTTTTACAGGTTTTTCTAAGTATTTTGCACCTTGTTGTATGGCTAGTCTACCTGCAACCTCAGACATAGGTGTCAGTAATGGTAAGGTGCCATCTTGATCTTCTACGGTTTCATAGGCGATGCATATGGCTTTGGCTTTAATCATTGCGTTAGTTAGAGGTTTGCTAGAAGCAAAGTGGAAATAGGTAAACAGTACCTGTCCTTCTCTCACTAGGTCATATTCTAGCTCGATAGGTTCTTTTACTTTTACGATTAATTCTGCGATAGCATAAACTTCTTCAATGGTGTTGACTATGATGGCACCGGCTTTTTTATAGTCGTTGTCAAAAAAGCCACTTCCTTCACCAGCAGTAGATTGTACATAGACGGTATGGTTGTTTTTTATCATTTCATAAACTCCAGCAGGTGTCATACTTACTCTACTTTCGTTATTCTTAATCTCTTTTGGAATCCCTACAATCATTTTTAAGCCATTTATATTAAAAACCGAAGTTGTTACTTTTTATTGGTTTATAAAAGTATTAGCTATTAATATTACAGGGTGCTTTTCTTTAAAAGTATGTTTTAAATGGTTTAAACCCTAATTTTTATAGGGTGTGTAGATTTTGATAAAAATTAAGTTTAAAGTGAATTATTCGTTTTTAGTTAGTTTCTGATATCATGTATTGCTAATGCAAAACTGGATAGCTCATATGACGAAACACAGGTTTTCATCTGGCCTCGATGAATTATAAAAAAGTGCATAAAAAAAGGCTCTAGAATCAATTGATTGATTCTATGAGCCCAGAATAATAGTGTCTCAAATTAACGAAGAAAAGTGTTTTTTTGTACTCAGTTCTTTGTTTTAAAGCAGTGTTTTACTGACTTACGGCTTATGGATGAGAAAATTTTTTATATTTTATGTTATTCACCTTTTATAATAGGTTGGTATTTATTCCAATTGGTAACAATTACCCAGATATTAATTGCGAATAGTATTAGTGCGATTCCAATTCCTGATAAGTCGTGTACCAAATGATGAACAAATATACCTACCATAACTGGAAGAATTACTAATGCTCCCAATGCTCTTGTTTTAGGGATAGCTATTAAAGCGCCTCCAATAATTTCAATAATTGCTACAAGCGGAAAAATCCATTTAATTGCTATAAATCCACCCATTATTTGCATCATTTCTTCAGACATCTCGGGCATAGGTATATAGTTGAAGAATTTGTTAAGACCTGAATTAATCATCATTAATCCGAATAGGATACATAAAACTGTAAAAATTATTTTTTTCATTTTTCAATTGTTGTTGTTAATAGTAGGGCAAATTTAACTATTATTGATTACTATTTGTAATCAGCTACCTATAGGTAATCAGTTACTTTAAGGTAATCAATAAATTTGTAGATATGAGGAAAAAGGAACATAAAGAGTGCACGTCTGCTTTATTACCTGTAAGGGACACTTTAGATATTATAGGTGGAAAATGGAAACTTTTAATTTTAATTTCAATTTGGGAAGGAAATAAGCACTTTAGGGAAATTGAGCGTAGTATTCCGAAGTTAAGCACCAAAGTTTTGTCAAAGGAATTAAAAGATTTAGAAGAGAATCAATTGATTACAAGAACTGTTATAAATGGTTTTCCTGTTAGAACAAAATATATGCCCACAGAGCATTCCAAAACGTTGGAAAAAGTCATTTTTGAACTGCATAATTGGGGTGTTCACCACAGGAAAAAAATATTTGGTAATAAGTCCTCAAATAGTTCAGTAAGTGTATAGTGTAATTTAAATTACATATTTGTAAATAGCATAGGTATAAGGCGAGTGAGGCGTTTTAGCCAGTACGCGTTGACTTTTTGGTTGTTGGTTATTAAATTACAGTTTATTAAGTAACTAGAAGTAGTGATTAATTTCAGACTAGTGAAGATTGATAATAAAACAGGCTCTAGAATCAAACAAATGACTCTATGATCTTGTAATAATAAGATTTTAAGTTAATAAAGATATGTGTTGTTTTTTACTTCCGTTCTTTGATAGTCTTTCGTTATTAATTTCTTATAATTAGTTTAAAGTTTATTTAAGTGAACTCTTGTTCCGTATTTAAAAATAACTAAAGAAGTAATTTCATTCAAGCTATCTCTTACAAACTCTCCTTTGAAGTAAATGTCAGTTTGGCCAAATATCTTATCAGCAGTTTCAAAATAGAATAAATCTATATCTTCAAGATCTCCATTCATAACGCCTATTAAGTTATCGTCTTTTATTTGAATATTATAGTTCATATCAGGAAATTGACCATCAAAACCTTCTACCTCTACAATCTTATAAGTACCCACATATTCTTTTAGTTGTGCCGTTGTTAAATGAACTAAATTATGTGGTATAAAATCGGGCAGCGGTTCATTACTTTCAATAAGTGTGTTAATTTGTTTGTATGTATTAATTGCGTTTTCTCTAAATTGCATAACATGATAACTTGCCAAATTTTCACAGCCAGCGTTTTGGTATAGATTTACAACATTTTTATAATAAGGGTCATTAAGGAAAAAATCAATCATTTCATCTTCTAATTGAGGTCGTTCTAATCTATAATACCAATCTTTACTTTTGGCTAAATCGTCAATCACTCTATCTGTAATAACATCCAAGCGATTATCGAATTTGTCTATTTCGTATTTATTATAAATATAGATTTCGTTTAATGGCTCAATAACTGCTTTTAGCTTTTCTGAAACATTATCAACATTTTCTGTGAGGTTTGTATATCCATTTTTATGAATCTTCATATGAAAAGCGTTCATAATAGCGTATCTTAAAATATGTCTATTATCATTTTTATAATCATCATAGGTTAGTTGATTAGATTGTACTAAGTTGAAGATGGAATCTTTTGTTTTGTAATAGGCAATTAGCTCGTCCGACTTTTGAATATCTAGTCCTAAATCATGTTGTACTTCTTTTAAAATAGAAACAATCTTATTTTCGGTTTTTCGCTGTTCATTTTTATTATTTATTTGAAGCGCGATGAGAATACCAATAATTACAAGTACAATCTCTCCTAAAGCGTAAAGTATGTATTTGCTAAATTTATTTTCTGAGAGTAGGTTTTTGCGAATTTTCCGAAAGAATTTTATCATTGGTTAGCGATTTCTGTTACATAAGCACAATGGCAATAGTATTAGGCGAGTAAAGCGTTTTGCCGGTATGTCTGTATCATTTGATGTTGATTAGTGGTTGTTAAGTTACAGTTTCTTAAGTAAATAGAGGTAGTTTTTAATCTAAGACTAGTGAAGATAGAAAATAAAAAAGACTCCAGAATCAACTGTTCGATTCTATGAGCCCAGATTAATAATGTCTCAAATTAACAAAGTAATGTGTTGTTTTTCACCTCAGTTCTTTGTGGTAAGTAATACTTTGCACAAAGCTATTCAGTTGTATATAATTTCACTACTTTCTTTAAGTTGATGGCATCGTTTATTATATAGAAATATTCTAATTGCCATTTTTGAGTTCTTTCCGCCTGTTTATTCTTTGCAATGTCCCAATTTGGATAAACCCGAAACGCTCTTTTTCCTTCTTTTTTGGTTGTGGATATGATCCCTTTTTTAATCAACACGGATTTAGGAAAAACAAATTGACCAAAGTCATTTTCGGTTCGCACGTTTACAGTATAAAAATCAATTGGATCGTTTTCTTCAAAAGGTTCTATGGGGCCTTTTTCGTTCCGCTTCCAAAATGTAACAAACTGTCCAACTTTTTTAGGCGTTATTTTTGAATTTCGGCTTATTATTTTCTGTCCATTCAAGTCAAATCGGCACGCATTATATTCCTTACTTTCGTGCTCAATTTGAAAGTCGGAAATTTTTAGTCCGCATTTTGTATACACTTCGTTATTTATTTTATTTAAATTATCATCCATTTTTTTATTCAGCATGAATTTAAATTTAGAACAAAATTTTGTTCAATGTTACTTATAACGATCTAAATTACAAGTATTTGTGTGGTTGAGTTTTTAAATTTGTAAATACACATTAAACTGAAAATACGCGAGGATATACAGAAGTAGGTGAGTACAAGCAATTACTAATAACTATAGTTGTGCTCTGGTTTTAATTACTTGTATATTTATTTTCTTCTTCACTTGCCCAAATTTGTTGATATACGGCACTACGAAAAGAATCGTTTAACTCATATCCTGGTTTGCGAACTGCGTTATTCTGGGACATAATGATACCTACAAAATTTCTTTTTGGATCTGCCCAGAAATAGGTGCATTCATATCCACCACCTATCCAAAGTCCTGCTTCTCCTTGTTTTTTGGTCTCCATAGACTCACCGCTGATCCACAAATTATAACCATTATAACCATAAGGGCTGTCTTTTTGAGTATGTGGGGCATAAATATCTTCTACGGTTTCCTTATCTAGAAATCTATAATTATTTAATTCGCCTCTTTTTAAAAGCATTCGAACAAAATCGGCATATCCATCTGCCGTAGCGACCATTCCTTCTCCACCTAAATATAAGGGATGATTAACATCATAGTCAGGTACATCAGGACCAAGAATATCTAGCTCACCTTTACGAGCAACTCTTAATACAGAATCTCTTCCTGTAAAACGAGGAAGCAAATCAATGTTTTCAGGTAATCTATACCGTAAACCTTCAATATGCATAGGGTCGGTGATGCGTTCTTTTACCAGTTCATTTAAATTTTTACCGGTTGCTCTTTCAGCGACAAGTCCTAATACTGTGGTGTTTGTACCATAAAAATAATCTGTACCCGAATGTTGAATTAATGGTAACTCGGACATCTTTTTAATTAATTCATCAGAGTTCTTAGCCTTGGGTAAGTTTTGTTTTGCGATAAGAGAATCAATACAAGAAAAACCAGTTGTGGCATAATAAAAACCAGCCTGATGATTTATTAAATGACGCACAGTCATTACAGAGTCATTAGAAACCAACTTTATAGGACATGCGTTTTCTTTATTCTGCCATTCAGAGTCTAACAGACTCGATCCATTATCGGAAACAGCAACTTTGAGATTTTTAAATTCTGGGATATAATTAGTTACTGGATCATCTAGTTGTAAGGCACCATCTTCAATTAAATCTAATACGGTAGAAATAGTTACAATTTTACTCATGGACCATATACGTACCCAAGTATCGCCATTCACTTCAGTATTAGGAAGCAGTGTTTTGTTTACAGCACTATGTTCGTAAATCATATTACCATCGAGATCTTCTATTCTCGCATATACAAAAGGATAAAAATCTTCATCTACATAATGATCTATTACATCATCAATTTTTGTTGTATCGGCAAATTTTAATTGATTCTTGTTCTCTTGTGTACAAGACTGAAGCGCAAATAAGGTAATAAGTGTAATTAGTGTGAAAGGTGTAAGTTTTTGCATTGCTGTAGTGACGAATAAATATTTTAGAAAGTGATTATGAATTGAATCATGAAACACCATTTTAGAGCCTCTAAATTAAGCAATAAAAGAAGTAGTGATTATATTTTTTACTATAACGATATAGTTCAGCAGTAATAACAACTCAACTGAACGAAGAAGAGTGTTGGTTTTTACGTTAGTTCTTTGTTGTAACACGTTTTTTATTCATTTAGATTATCAATTATGTGTTCAGTCAGATAATCATTTTTTTTATCCAGAAATATGATTGTCGGTCCGTATACATTGTTAATTGCAAGAAGTCCATATTTCTCACTAAATAAAATCGGTCCAGTTGCGTCATCTGCATAATCTAATGTATCATAATAGTCAAACTCCAACCCTTGAAGTTCATCATTTGTGAAAGGCTTTTTGCTAGTTTTCACAAACTTGTCAAATCCGAATAGAAGAGAGTCAGATTGAATAATCTTTTTAATAAAAATAGTTTTTGATGTGTCTATTTGATTGACATATTTATAATTCAGAGAATTTTTCGTTTTGTTGAAAGTCAAATTGAACTTTTCATTTTTCGATTCTGAACCAAAGAATATCGTTGCATTCATTTCAGATTTCCATTCCGTATTTTTTTCAGAACATCCGAAACAAAAAGTAAATATCAATATGTATTTTAATAGGTTAGAACAAACCATTAATTTTATACGGTGCTGTGCGTTCGTTTTTTAATTCAATTCATATTCAGTTAATTCCTCTTTTAGCTCTTTCGATGTCAAAAGAGGTTTCCTTTCCAAGTGAGCAAATCCATATCCATTTCCTTGAACAAAAGCAGGTAAATAATTTTTTCCAATTTCTAAAATTATTCCAACATCTATTAAGTTTGAAAATTCTCCGTTTACTTTTTTAGCTTCATCTGAATTCGGCTTGCATAATATTTGGTCGTGATAACTACTTGTAGTTCCATCGAGTAATTTTTCGATTTCACTTTTTCTTATTCTAGCTATTTTACTTAAAATTCTGTTCCATTTAGAGTCGATTTTTTCGACTTTAGCTGGTTCTGTTATAGAATCAGTAAAATACAGAAAAGTCCGTACTCTTTTTATATCCTTTATTTGTTCGTTTTTAGTGATTATTTTTGCATTTTCAGTAGGATTGTATTTATTTTCAATTTCGAGAATTTTGACCGTCATCGCTTCATCACCTTTATTTTGCGAACTAGCAATTTCAGGCACACATTCTAGTTCAATATAATAATTATCAAACTCAAATATGACTTTTACGAATTCAGTCCATATTCGTTTTGGTTCAGATTTTTTTAGTTTCTGAATTATCTTTTTTTCTATGATGTTAAATGTATATTCCACTTTTTCTTAAATGACGCACAACGGCAATGGACTAGAACGTGTTTGTGTATCGTTAGTAGCGTGGTTAAGCATCTAAATTAGCAAATAAAAACTGAATAGAAAATCCGCGAGGATTTTCGTAAGCAGGCTAGAACCTAGCAATAAATTATATACATTGTTAGGCGTTGTTATTTATTTTTCCAATGACTTTATCAATTGTGTCATTAGCTATTTTCATATCCAATCTAAAAAATTCTCGCCTTGGGTCAACTCTATAGGAATCTAAAATTTCGTGAATTTCTTTTTCCGCTATCTTACAATCTTTAACTGCCCATTCTCGCATGACCGCAAATTTATCGGGAACACTTGTTTTTGATAGTTGTTTAGCTCTTTCTTCTGTTTTTTTTGTGGTTAAGCCTATTTTATATATATCTTTTTCGAATGTTGCATTTCTCATCACATAAATAAATCCAGCATTCTCTCCTTGAAACTCTTGTTGTTCTTGGTTATTAGAAATTATTAAATCGTTTGTATTTGCTTGAAAAAAACTTTCTGTTTTATTTACCCAAGTTTTTCCTGTCACTTGTCTTCCTTTTTTGTCTGTACCGAATTCTTCTGGAGAAAGATTTTTCCAATATCCACCATTTTCAATCTTAAAGTTTTCGTCTCTCAGAACGATTCTGTCTGCAGAAAATCTGTTTTCTCTATTTAACATCCATAAAGAACGATTTCTAATCTTATATTTTGATTCTACAGTTTTATATTTTCTTTTTTTAATAGGACTGTTGATTATTTTTTTAATAATGTTTCATGTTCTTCTTCCTCAATATCATCTTCGAAAGTGTTAAAATAATATGGCAGATATAAAACTGCTTTTGCAAGTTCAAAAATTGAACTATAACCTTCAACTTCCGAAAGCATATTTTGAAAGGCTTCTTGAAAATCCTTTGATGTCCATTCTCCGTTTTTTACAAAACCAGTTATGTCATCGGTCAAAATTGAAAAAGAATTCCCTTCATCTTTTGCTACATATCTTGCGTCTAAAGTTTCAGTTTCTAAGTCAAGCCTACAAGCTATTAATACTTTCCATAAATTTTGATTGTCATTTAATCGAACAGCCTCTCTTTTTCTCTCTTCTGCTGGCTTTATGTTTTCTTTTCCAGGTATTCTACTTTTAGGTAATGGAACTAATTCTTTGGTTTTTTGTTCAGTATCAATTATTTCTCCTGTTAAAAAAAGCATTGTTACTTCATCTCCTCTCCTAAGTATTGAAACTCCTGCGATTACAAATTCACTACCTTCTTCTGTCTTAAATGTGATTTCGTTAATTTCTGAACCTACATTGTAATTATAAATCAGGTCCTCTTCAAAATTTCCTTTAATAAAATTAATGTTGAACTCAAAATCTCTTGAAGTATAGAAGTCTAAAAAATCATAAAAAGAAATTAAGTAATCTTCTTCTTCAAGTAATTTCCATGAATTTACAGTTTTATCGAGGTCAAAAAATGCTTCCATTACATTGAACATAATTGGCATTTTTCGATGTCCATATGTCCAAGACCGATGATTAAATTCTTTTAGAAAATGTCTTATTTCAAAATCCATATTCAGACCAACTCCATTTGAATCTTGAAGTTCTAGTGTATTGACTGCCTTTTTTAAATTATCACGCAATTTTTTTTTGAGAGCTGGATTTTCTCTCATATGTTGTTCGTGACGAGCTTTGACTTTTTTGAATTCTTCAGTCGATTCGTCCGGAACAGCATCTTTTGAATATTCTATTCTTCTTTTTATGTGCTCTTTCATATGAGTGCTCTAATAACGCCTAATGGCAAAGGTATAAGGCGAGTGAGGCGTTTTAGCCGGTACGCGTTGACCTTTTGGTTGTTGATTAGTGGTTGTGAAGTTACAGATTTTTGGAATAATCACAGCCTCGCTATAAGCCTTTAAAACGTCTCAATCGCCATTATACAACGTTCTTGTTTGTTTCCTAGCGGCTGACGTGAATTGGGTAAGTACAAGCTGACTATTGCTCAAGAGGTTTTACAGCTTTGCCATTATTGTCTCCGACGAGCACAGCGAGAGGAAGACAGTTGAGTAGGTTGGGAGACTTGTGATTTATAATTACTATGGCAGGTTGATCTTTTGCAGCGTTATTGCAGTTCTATAGTTTCTAATCCCAAGTGAGTAATTATAAATTACAAAAGCGAAAACCTACGGCCGCAGGCAATGGACTAGAACGGTTTTGTATAAGATTAGTTGCGTTGTTTAAGCAACTAATTTAGCAAATACAAGCCGAATAGAAAATCCGCGAGGATTTTCGTAAGTAGGCTTGCACTAGCAATTAATTTTATACGGTGTTGTGTACCGTTTTTATTCTTCTTTTATATTCCAATTTTCGTTTAACTGATGCAAATAATAAAATTCCGTTGCATATAAAAAATGCCAGAATTATTATGTGAAATCCACTATTCCAGATAGTATTAATTATTAAAAATATTAAAAGTGAAGAAAGTAAATAAACATTGAAATTCACATTCGAAAGATTGGATTTTGCTTGTTCTAAATCAACCTCTTTCTTTTTGTTCTGATTTAACTTTAATTCAGAAGTCAGTTTTTCAAAGTTCTCAAATTCCAAATCGGTAATTTCCATCGTTCCACTAAAGTCTGTAATCTTAATCTTTCTGTATACAGTTCCTTTAAAGGCAAAGAAGTTTTCTAATTTCAGTTTTTTAATTTTAGCCAAGTCGATTTTTTCTTTTTTTAATAAAAACGGATAGATGGAAACGATACTATTATTGTCAATAACTAATATTCTAAATTTATATAGAGTATAAAAAAAGAATCCGATAAAAAGTAAAATCATAAATCCCATTATGATTTTTCCAACTATAAATAAGTCGCCAGCAAATACATTTTTATTTAATGATAAGAATGTCAAAGTTCCACTACATAGAAGCATTATGAAAAACCAAAATGATGTAAATATGTTATTAATTCCGATTTTCATTTAGTTTCGAGGTTTTTCTCAAATTGCGTACAATGGCAAAGGTATAAGGCGAGTGAGGCGTTTTAGCCGGTACGCGTAGACCTTTTGGTTGTTGGTTAATGGTTGTGAAGTTACAGAATTTTGGAATAATCACAGCCTCGCTATAAGCCTTTAAAACGTCTCAATCGCCATTATACAACGTTTTTGTTTGTTTCCTAGCGGCTGGCGTGAATTGGGTAAGTACAAGCTGACTATTGCTCAAGAGGTTTTACAGCTTTGCCATTATTGTCTCCGACGAGCACAGCGAGAGGAAGACAGTTGAGTAGGTTGGGAGACTTGTGATTTATAATTACTAAAGCTGGTTGATCTTTTGCAGAGTTATTACAGTGCTATAGTTTCTAATCCCAAGAGCGTAATTATAAATTACAAAAGCGAAAACCTACGGCCGCAGGCAATGGACTAGAACGGTCTCGGCTATGAGTAGTTGCGTGGTTTAGCACTTAGCTTTGCAAGTACACACCAAACTGAAAATCCGCGAGGATTTTCAGAAGTAGGCGAGAACAAGCAATTACTTATAGCCATTGTTGTGCTTAGTGATTTATTTTTTTCTTTCAACTTCTTTTTTTATTCCATCTAAGTCTGGTTGAATTGTCATCCAGTTAATGTTTAATATTTCAAGTCTTTTTAAAACTTGCCAAGCAACTCTATGTGATAGAGTAAATAAACTTGGTTTTCCAATTTTTTCATTTATTAATCGCTCGTTATCAGCACTCTTTTTACAATCAAATAAATAATTATCTAATGATTTTATTTTACCTTCTTTGTTAAAAAGATTTTCGTCAATTGAACGACCTTTAAAATAATTAATAAACAGTCCTTGTTGTGCTACCATATTATTATTCTGAAATCCTTCAACGAATATTCTTTTTAAATAAAAGTCTTCTTGACATATTTCAATTAATCTTTCTGGAATTGCCCAAATTCCAATTTTAGAATTATCCTCTTTTTTTGGATGTTTTATATTCTCAGTAGCAAAAAATATTGCCTTGTTTGGATTAAAAGTAAAATCTAATAATCTCGTATGAACACCATAATGTTGAGCTAAAGCTAATTCTTTTAATTGTTCTGGTTTTGGAAAATCTTCTATTAAGTCAAATGCTTTAAACTTATCATCAATTAAAGTTGAGTTAATTAGTTTAAAGGAATCATCTTCAATTTTATATCCTAAACTATTTAAACCTCTAATGAAATTTATAAAATCCGTTAATTCAGGCAAAAAATGACCATTTCCTGATTTTAGCACATTTAAACTATTGTTTTCTTTGTTGGAATTTAAATCTCGAAATGCAGTTGGGATTAATTTCCAGTTAAAGTCTCGATGTCCTCTAAATATGTATTTTGCACCAATATTGGCATAGCTTGTCTCATAAAATTCAGAGAAAGGGTCGTTAAAACATTCAAAAAAACCATCACAATTTTCTTCGAAGTCATAAACCCAATGAGTAATTTCATCAATCGGTTTTACACCTCGAATTATTTTTCCAAAGGGATTTATTTCAGGTTCGTGTTGAAGCCTTAATTCTATGGGTAATTCTTTTAATTGATTCATTTTTTCCTCATTAAGCACAATGGCAAAGGTATAAGGCGAGTGAGGCGTTTTAGCCGGTACGCGTAGACCTTTTGGTTGTTGGTTAATGGATGTGAAGTTACAGAATTTTGGAACAATCACAGCCTCGCTATAAGCCTTTAAAACGTCTCAATCGCCATTATACAACGTTCTTGTTTGTTTCCTAGCGGCTGGCGTGAATTGGGTAAGTACAAGAATACATTTGGTCAAGAGGTTTTACAGCTTTGCCATTCTAGTCCATTGAGTAGGTTGGGAGACTTGTGATTTATAATTACTAAAGCTGGTTGATCTTTTGCAGCGTTATTGCAGTGCTATAGTTTCTAATCCCAAGAGTGTAATTATAAATTACAAAAGCGAAAACCTACGGCCGCAGGCAATGGACTAGAACGGGTTTGTGTATGGTTTTGTTGCGTGTTTAGGTACTAAAGTTAGCAAATGAATCACAAATAGAAAGTCCGCAAGGACTTTCGTAAGTAGGCTATAACTAGCAATGAATTATACACGGTGTTACCCAACGTTTTTATTCCGCAAATCTTATTAATTTATTTCTTTCAAGCCATAAATATGGTTTAGAAATGTTTTTAATTTCTTTTCCTTTATTGTTGATTATAAATGACATTCCATCTTTTTTTACAATTGCTTTTTTTTCTTTAAATGGTAATGCACTATCGTATATAATTGGAATTATGATTTCATTTTTATTATTGATGTAGCCATATTTATTGTTTTTTCGAACACAAGCTAAACCATTATTGAAGTCTCCCAAAAAATTGAATTTATATTGAGGTTCAATTATTATTTCGTTTTCTTTATTAATATATCCTGCTTTTCCATCTAATATAACCAAAGCTAGACCTTCATTAAAATAACGGATTTTATTATACTCAAATGGAATAACGACTTGCTCCTTAATATCAATCATTCCCCATTTATTAGATTTTTTTGCTAAAAACAATCCGTCTTTTAAATCACTAATATCATCGTATTCAATTGGAATTATAATTTTCCCTTGCTCATCAATTACACCTGTTTTTCCATTATTTCTTACTCTCATAAATCCATTTTGAAAGTAACCTGAAATTTCATCATAAATAGGATTTATAATAACATTTCCATTAATATTAATTAAGCCTTCTTTAAGTTGAATATGACCTGTTTTATTTAAAAACTCTACAAAAGTTCTACTACCATTTTCAGTAATCATTGATTTGTTCTTTTCAACAGCTTTACTTTCTATCATAAAAATGGCATTATTATCAATTATTGGTCTATAACTAAAAGTTAGACTATCTGGAAATATTTTCTTTCCATTTTTATCGACATAATTCCATTTGTCGTTTGTTTTTACAGAGGCATATCCTTCATAAAATGGAAACGCATCTTCATAATTTAAAGCAATAATAATTTTACCATTTTCATCAATGAAACCATATTTTTTGTCTTTTATAGCAATCCCTAAATTATCTTTATACCAATATGTTGCACTATATTCGGGAAATATTTTTTCATTACCATTTTCAAGTATAATTCCCGGTATTGAATCTTTTATAATATTTGATTTTCCATTAAAAAAGTCAGATGCATAAGTGTATTTAGAATTTATAACTTCTTTACCTTTTGAGTTTATAAATCCATAGTTTAATGAATCTTTTTTTGAAAACATTGACCTTTCTACTATATCAGAATAATAATCATTCGAACTTCCTTCAAGATTTACCATTATTCTTAAAAACTCCATTTTAAAAATATCGTTTCCGACTTTTTTTTGTCCGAAAACATTAGTGGATATTATTAAAATCAAAAAGAGTGTTTTTTTCATAAGTAGCTTTTTTTCAAATGTTGGGTAACGTCTCCGTATATGAAACGTAGCGTGTAAAAAGACGCTATAGTTTCGGATTATACACTAGCCGAATTTTTTAATTTCTTTTTAACTTATTTTTTCAAAAAGCCAAATTAAAAAATTTGGCGGTCTTCGCAAATAAATACCAACCTCTCGAAAATCCTGTAATAGCTATGTTTTATATACATTGTTGGCGGTAGTTTTTATTGTTCGTCAGTTTCTTTATTGTTCCTAATCATACTAATTATTATAAGTATCGCGAATGGGAAAATGGTATAAAATAAGAATTCCGTAATATCGTATTGAGCAATTTCATCAAATTCGGCATATTTCCCAAATGGCCAAAAGTCCTTTGAGCCATCCATATTTTTTCCATCAAAAGGTCCATCCGAAAGCGCAAGTAAAAAGAATAGATGAAGCATTATCCAAGCGAGATACCAACCCATTGCTTTTTTTAAAAATTGGTAGTCAAGACTTTGTTTATGTTCTTTTACAACTTGTCTCACTATTTCGTTTTCAATAATTTTTTCCGCAACTTGTTCTTTAATAGATGGTTCAACTTCGCTTTGAGATTTGCCACAATGCGAGCAAAACTTTGAATTTTCTGGAATTTGTGCTCCACACTCAATACAATACATATTTATTACTTTATTAGCTCAGAAGCATCACTTTTATACTTTTCTAATGTATTTTTTAATGTTTCTGAAATTTGTTTTAATTCTTCTTTATGGTTGTTGTTTTGTAATTGGATTTCTCGAAATAGAACAGATGTATCTCTGAATTTTGGTAAATGACTAAGAACTGTTTGATTACTTGTATATTTTATTAGTACATTTTCAAGAACTTTTCTGATATATTCATAGAAGTAATTCAAATCCGATTCGTCTTTCATATTTTCATAGAACTCCTTTATATAAGAGTTTAGTTGGTCAATATCACTATCACTCAATAACTCTGGTTGTTTAGTAAACCAAGCAGTTAAATTCATTAATTCACTTACCTGTTCTTTGAATCTCTTTTTTCTTTCGTAGTCAAAATTTTGAGATTTTTCAACCATTGTCCAAAGTTGGTCTATCTGCATATTAAAATAATCTACTTCTGATGAAAGGTTATTAAAAGTTTTAATTTTACTTTCTCCGAAATTATTTACATAGGAAAGGAAATAGTTTTCATTTTTTAATAGCTTTTCTAAACGATTAAAACTTTTGTTTGGCGAAAATCTCAATAATTGAAAATCAAGATTATTTTTTTCATATTCTGAAACCATTTTATCTAAATTCGATGCGACTGTTTCCACGTGACCAATAGATGATTTGACTAAATTAGAGAAGTGTCTAACTCGATTATTGTCATCATCTTTACTCTTCTTTTTTTCCTTTTTTCTGTCCCAAAGTATTGTAAGATAGAATACCAAAAGCGCAGTTCCTGTTCCAATTAATGCACTAATTATATCTTTCAAAAAATCTTGGTCAAAAAATTCTTTTGCTGTTTCTATTTCTGACATTTTATTGTGTTCAATGTTGTTTGTCTTAAATTACCGCCAATGGCAAAGGTATAAGGCGAGTGAGGCGTTTTAGCCGGTACGCGTAGACCTTTTGGTTGTTGGTTAATGGATGTGAAGTTACAGAATTTTGGAACAATCACAGCCTCGCTATAAGCCTTTAAAACGTCTCAATCGCCATTATACAACGTTCTTGTTTGTTTCCTAGCGGCTGGCGTGAATTGAGTAAGTACAAGAATACATTTGCTCAAGAGGTTTTACAGCTTTGCCATTCTAGTCCATTGAGTAGGTTGGGAGACTTGTGATTTATAATTACTATAGCTGGTTGGTCTTTTGCAGCGTTATTGCAGTGCTATAGTTTCTAATCCCAATAGAGTAATTATAAATTACAAAAGCGAAGACCTACGGCCGCAGGCAATGGACTAGAACGTTATTGTATATGGTTTGTTGCGTGGTTTAAGCACTAAATTTAGTAAATAAAAACCGAATAGAAAATCCGCGAGGATTTTCGTAAGTAGACTAGAACTAGCAATAAATTATATACGGTGTTGCCCACAGTTATTTCTTGTTTTTCTTTATTATTCTTAAAAGAGCGTGAATTGTCGCTAAATAATGATAAAACATCCAACTGTGCCAAATAGCAACATCGTATTTGCTTTTCTGCTTTTCATTATGATGCCTTATTCCGTAATTATTTGCGATATTAAATAAATCCGATTCGTCTTTTGATTCTAAAAATTCTTTTGCTTTTGGTCTTAAATATTCTAGAACATCAACTAATTCTCGTATTGAATCTTGTCTCTCGTCCATTGTTGACTTATATCTCCGAAATTTTAAAACTGCATTATTTATTTTAGTTTCAATATTTTCTTTGTCTGAAGTAGGAACATCGGCATCAAAGAGATGTGATAATCCTGAATCTGCTAATTGCAGAATTTCTCCATTTTTGGAAAGTTCAAAACCATTTGCGTAATCTTTTAAAATCGGATTAATTTGTTCTCTAAAATACAGTTGACCTTCTTTATCATTAAATTCCTCCCAATGATAACCGCAACCATTATGTTGATGATAAAAACCATCTATTCCTTTAGAGCAGTAATCGTGTAGAAATTCTAAAACGTCAAATAAATCGTCTTCTGAGTAATTTTCTATTTGACTTGTTATTGGGAAAAGATTTTCCTTTTTTAAATGGATAAACATTACATCATCCAAGTCGTATCCTAATTCTCCCGCAACTTCTTCTTGGTCTTCGCAATAAAAACCGAAATATTTTTGAAAATATCCATCAGTTTCAATTTTCTTGTAAATTATTAGGAATAATTTTTTCAGCACTTTTAAGTCAATTACTTTATTCGGTATAATTTTACCTGTTCGTACCGAAAAATAATCTCTCTTATTCATACTGTTTTTTTAATTGTGGGCAACGTTGTTGTATAAGATTAGTTGCGTGTTTTAAGCACTAAAGTTAGCAAATAAATCACAGATAGAAAGTCCGCGAGGACTTTCGTAAGTAGGCTAGAACTAGCAATGAATTATACACATTGTTACCACACGTTTTTATTCCGTTGTTGTTTTAATTCAGTTTTTTATTTTCTAAAATGTCAAATCCAAAAAGTCCATTCCGAGTTTCCAATTCAACGGTTTTATATTGATTCATTTTTTCAAAGTATTGGTGATTAAAAACCAACTCTTTCTTAATTCCTTTGTAATTTACTGTAAATACAGGTTGTTGTTCTCCAATTCTGTATTTTGTTCCGCCACCTATAAAAGTCCGTTCAACAATTTTATAGGATTCCTTTTTGCTTTTTTTGTCAGCAAAGTGATAATTCATAAACATAAAAACAGAACACGCTATAAATCCAAATCCGATGAAATAGTTTATTAAAGCATATAGTTTTATGGTTTTGTAATGAAAGTATGTGTTTTTAAAATTCCGAAAATCAATTCCGTATGCTATGATTCCGAATACAATGATTATTAACGCTGGAATAAACCAATTAATGATTGTATTCCGAAAAATCTGTATTTGAAAGTACATTGAAAATATTCCAATAAAGAAAATTGTAGGATAGAATATTTGTCTTTGTTTTTGCGTCATTCTCAAATGTGTGGTAACGGTCTAGTGTATGATTTCGTTGCGTGTTTAAGCACTAAAGTTAGCAAATAAATCACAGATAGAAAGTCCGAGAGGACTTTCGTAAGTAAGCTATAACTAGCAATGAATTATACACATTGTTGCCATTAGTTTTTTATTCGTAATCATCATTATACCAACCTTTCCATTCTCCAGTTTCAGGATAAGTCAATTCGTAAATTCTCTTTTCAGAAGGACTTAAACTGTCCAAATATTTACTCAATTCCATTATATGAGTTTCTCCATAACCCATTCTCCAACCAATACTATATTTGTCAATTTCTGGATAAGCTAACCAAGGTGGTAAAATCGGATTTTTGAGAGTTTTAAATTCTCCAACTTCATTTAGAATGTCTCTTGTTTCCATTAAAGCGTATCCGAGTAAATTCAGTCCATTCCAAAAGTATGGATTTTTAGCGTCTTCATTATTTTGAGCGAGTCCAATTCCCCAAATATTGTCGACTGGACTTGCCTCAACTAAAATTCTGTCATTCGTATTTCTTAAAAATTCCGATAGCTTTGGGTTTTGACTAAACTTGTGAAAATTACCTCTTACAACTATTTCAAATCTATTTTCTTCCCAAATTCGTTGGTTAAAGTTCTTTACTTGTCTGCCAAGTTCTTTTACTTTTCCAGCTTTTGAGCTTTTGATTATTTGTTCATAAATGTCTTTGTCATTAAACAACAAAGCTTTTTCAGCCATCATATAATGTTCGGCTGTCAAGAATTTAATTCCGTTAACTTCAAATTCAGATTCATACCATTGACTGAAACAAGATTTCGTAATTCGGTCAGACTTTTGATGTCCCCAAAATAGAAGGTATTTCAGGTTTTCACCTGATTCAATTCGTTCAATTATTTTCTCGTTCGCGTAGTTCATTCAAATTAATGGCAACGTGTACGTATATGATTTGTGGCGTTTTGGCGGCTAGCAATGGGGAGCGAATTGGCAGCAGCTTGCAAAGCTGCGTGAGAATCAGAAGCCGCGGTGAGCCGCACGACGTATTTTTCCGTCAAGCCAAGTTAATCTTTTTTGTAACAATTGCAATTGACTTAACCAACTGAGCCATGAATTATATACGTTGTTGGGTGTAGTGCCCGCTCTAATCGTAGATTTTTTTTCTTCCGCTAATTTTTGGAACTCTTCCTCCAGAAAATAGAATCCTCTTTCCGATGTCGATCCACTTATTATCATAATATTCACATTTGAAACTTGTGGCGAACCATTTTTTTCTTTGGGTAATTCTTATTGGCCTCTTGATAAAAATATCAAGCGCTCTAATTATTTCTAGTTTTGTTTCATCTATCCATTCATCATCAACATCATTTGAAGAAGGATTAAACATAATTTCATCATACCAAAAATAGGAGTCAGGTTCAGAATCCAATATTGCCAATAAGTTAGTAGTTGTCCAAAGCGATTCTACCCAAATTCTAAACTTAAATGATTTACAGTATAATGTTCGAAATTCTAAACATATCTCGTCGTTAGACTCAATCTCCTTAAATTCAATTTCGGGAAACTTTAGTTTTATCAGTCTAATGAATTCAATATTCTTCAAGTAATAAATTTTGTTTCAGGCATTACACCCAACGTGTTTGTGTATGATTAGTTGCGTGTTTTAAGCACTAAAGTTAGCAAATAAATCACAGATAAAAAGTCCGCGAGGACTTTCGTAAGTAGGCGAGAACCAAGCAATTAATTATACACGGTGTTGTAACCAGTTTATTTTATAAAGTTCAAATTCAAAGCTAAAGAAAAATAAGAATTTTTCAAACTGTTGACTATTTCTTTATTTATGGCGTTAGTTATTCCAAAATTTCTGTACAACCTAACAGAAAACGTTTGATTAAAATTATATCCAAGACCAATTATTACTCCAAAATCAAATTTTTTTACATTTCCAAGTAGCTCCTTTATAGTATTATCTTCATAAGCCCAATCATAACCAACAACATTTAATCTGTAATTTAAATCTAAACCAGTTTTTAAATAAAACTTTTTTGTCAAATAATAATTAATTTTTAAAGGAATATTAATTACTTGAGATTCAAAATCAAATCCATCTATTATATTATTATTTTTATCTCTAAACTTATTAAAATCTTTATTCCTCCAAGCATAGGTTTGTTTTATAAGAAAAAATATTTCTGGAGATATTGATAGTTTATCATTAATTTTTATTTCTGATGTTATTCCAAAAGAAACTCCTCCTTGATACTTGTCAAAATCATTCGCTGTTCCTTTTACTCCTAATCCAAAGTTTGATTGAGAAAAGACAGATAAACTTGATAATGTTAATATTAAAAATATTTGCTTCATTAAATTTTCATTTTTTAATTGGTTACAACGCCACCTGTGTATGTCGTGTGAGGTTCATTTGCAAGTAAATAGCAACTATTCGGTATTTCCGAACAGTTCAAAGTAAACAACTAATTGAGGATTAAGCCACCTCACAGGTAGACATAAATGAGCCTTATACGATATACATCGTGTTATGGATAGTTTAACTGCTCATCAACTGAAAAAACAAACACACAACGCCCACTGAATAGGCTTATTTACAGGTGGCGTTACAGGATAATTTAAGACTATGGGAGTCTTTAAAAACAATTACTAAATTATGAGAAGTCAACAAGAAGTATTAGATGAAATAAGATGGCGTAAAACTGAGAAAAAAGGACTAGAGAAGTCTTTACAAAACCCAAGTGAGAATATAGATATAGACTATGTCAAAGGTCGCTTGCTTAATCTCAGTTTTGCTATAGCATGGTGTGAATGGTTTTTAAAAGCGGAATAGTCTGTGCCGCAGGTAAATTATCCTGTAATGGCAAAGGTATAAGGCGAGTGAGGCGTTTTAGCCGGTACGCGTAGACCTTTTGGTTGTTGGTTAATGGATGTGAAGTTACAGAATTTTGGAACAATCACAGCCTCGCTATAAGCCTTTAAAACGTCTCAATCGCCATTATACAACGTTCTTGTTTGTTTCCTAGCGGCTGGCGTGAATTGGGTAAGTACAAGAATACATTTGGTCAAGAGGTTTTACAGCTTTGCCATTCTAGTCCATTGAGTAGGTTGGGAGACTTGTGATTTATAATTACTAAAGCTGGTTGATCTTTTGCAGCGTTATTGCAGTGCTATAGTTTCTAATCCCAAGAGTGTAATTATAAATTACAAAAGCGAAAACCTACGGCCGCAGGCAATGGACTAGAACGTTGTTGTGTATGATTGGTTGCGTGTTTCAAGCACTAAAATTAGCAAATAAATACTTAATAGAAAGTCCGCGAGGACTTTCGTAAATTGGCTAAAACCAAGCAATTAATTATACACGGTGTTGTAAGCAGTATTTATTTCATTTCAAATGTTTTCCAAGTATCAATTATGTTATCTGTATTTTCAGATGTTATTTCTCTCATTCGGAATTTATTTCTCTCAATTTTTTCAATTCTCTGTTCTTTTTCAGGTTCTTCGTAGAAAACATCAAAAGTTACTCGACCTTTAATTTTCCATTTTTCTTGACTTAAACTAATTAATTCTAAACTTTTGAAACGACTTGAACAAGACGTATAATATTTTCCTAATTCAGTATTTCCATCATTATTAATGTCATCTACAGGGAAAAAATAATCAGTTTCCAAACAAGGTACATCAACTCTTATACGAGGAATTTTTTTATCAGTAAATATTGCAGAAGAACCATTTTCATAACTATTCTCTTTAGTGATAAATAGTTCTGGGATTATTATAATTGAATCATTTATTCCGTCTTTATTTATGTCTCCTAACGATTTGATAATAGAATATCTTTCTAGGTTTTCTATTAATGTTGATGTTAAAACAACAATTGTGGTATCATTTAAAGATTCTTTAATTCGTTCGTGAATTTTCGAATTAGAAAGTAATTGTGTTTTTTGTTTTGGATTTTCCCAATGGTCTCTCCAACTATTAAATTCAGGAAATTCTGTTTTGGTTATACTTTCACTATCCAACTTGTTCTTACACGATAATATAATCATCAGAAGAAGTAAGATTGAGATAGAGAATGTTTTTTTCATATTGCTTACAACGGTCTCGGCTATGAGTAGTTGCGTGGATTAGTACTTAACTTTACAAGTACACACCAAGTTGGAAATTCCGCAGGAATTTCCAAAGTAGGCGAGGACAAGCAATTACTTATAGCCAATGTTGGGCATAGTTATTTTTTTCGGCTCAATTTCTTTGCATATATATCCTTGGTTTTCGACAAAACTTTCGGGTAAATTCATTAAATAATTCCCTCTCAATTGCCATAAAATCAAAGTTCCATCTTTTAGGAAAATCCACCTTGAAAAGCTCCTTTTAGAATTTCGATACTCTGTCAATTCGTAGAATATTGCATCTCCATACTTTCCTTTGTATTTATTTTTGTCAATTCCATTATCAGCTAAATCCTCCTTAAAACTCTTTTCCGCTTCTTTACTCAAAGATTGAGATTTAACCCAATGTATTTCTCCCAAGCAACTTTCACAACTCAAAGTGTATTTGTAGACAGGATTTTCTTCTAATAATTCTATTAATTTATCTTTTTTGTAAATGATGTTTTTAGGCGAGTTCAAAAGTTTGTTTGTTCCGAAAATTGTATAAAACTCTATGTTCTTTGAAATAGTAGAGTCCTTTAAAGACATTTCAAGACAAGGTCTGCCCCAATTTCCTCCCCATTCAATTGAGGACATATCAGTAATCTCTGCTTTTTTAATTTCAAATTCCTTCTCTAATAATTTAAATGTACTTGAGTATTTATTTCTGGTTTCTATGTAGTTCTCTTTATCCTCAATATATGCTCTGTAAATTTTCTTTATAAAATGATGATTAAAGTTATTTCCACTTAATCTTTGTTTATTGCTTTGTACTATGTCAGGTAGTAAATCGGAAATTATTTCTGATACTCTATGATTATAGACTTTCTGCCCTTTAAAATTCCAAGGAAGCATATAAGGATATTGTCCATTTGTTGATAATGATAATGTATCATTTTCTTTGATTAAATGAACATAAACTACGGGATAGTCATCAGTCCAATGTGAACCTTGAATTGTCCAAGCTACTCGATTAGCTTTTTTAATATCTTTAATTGTATTTATTGCGATTGAATATATCTCTTTTGTAGCCTTTCTATCATTTTTATATTCAATCCAAAGTTGTTCTGCATTTTGGTTAAGCCACAATGAATCCTTGCCAAAGAAACTCAAAGGATTATCTCTTGAATCTGAAGGATTGTTTAGTAAATTGATAAGTTCAGAGATTAATTTAGAATCAACTTTTTTAAATATCGAATCAGGTTTATTAATAGCTGTGAGCAATAAATCATCTTTTTTGACTTGATATTTATTGTCAAAATGTGACCATCCACCATATGCATCTCCTATCACTATTTTGTCCCAATCATTAATTTCATTCTTTTCCTGTCCAATTGCCATTTGGATTCCAAAAAGAAAGGTTAATATGATTGAAATTGGTTTGTTCATAATTATGCCCAACGGTTTTGTGTATGATTAGTGGCGTGTTTAAGCACCTAATTTAGCAAATACAAACCGAATAGAAAATCCGCGAGGATTTTCGTAAGTAGGAGATTACTAGCCATTAATTATACACGTTGTTGCCACACGTTTTTATTTATTTCGTAACAAATACATTTTTCGTATTCGGGATATTCTTTCAATTTCGGATGTTTAAATTCTCCGATTTTTTCCATTCCGATTTTTTTCATCACGTTTTCCGATTTAGAATTTTTCTCTGTACACGTGGAAATGATTTTATCTAAATTCAGTTCATTAAATGCAAATTCAAGACATTTTTTTGCGCCTTCGGTTGCATATCCTTTTCCCCAAGCACTTTTTTTTAATCGCCAACCAATGTCAACAGCAGGTGTAAAGTCAGTTTTATATTCTTGAAATGCCAAACCAATAAATCCGATTAATTCTCCACTTTCTAAAATTTCCGTTGCGAAGTAATTGAATCCATTTTTTGTATAGTGATTTTTAAGTCGGTCGATAAATTCCGCTGTTTCCTTTTCTGTTAATGGTTTTGGGAAATGTTCCATCACTTCCAAATCCGCATTTATTATCGCAAATTCGGTCAAATCAGTTTCGTCCCAATTGCGAAATCCAAGTCTTTCAGATTTAAAAATGTATTCTTTTTTCAATTTCAGCGTAATTTTCTCAAATGTGTGGCAACGTTAGTAAATACAAACCTAAGCAAAATCTTACAACATTACGTTACTGTATGTGACTTAAAGCAAACCTTTTAGCAGTATCGATCATAACTCAAAAAAGGTAGTATATGCAAACCTTTTCGTTTTAAACGTTTCATGTCGGCTTTATCAGCATCTTTAAGTTAGACCATTCGTTTTGGTATAAAGTCATAAGTTTATTAGTGCAATAGGATGATGCTTGTTACACTTTCGCGCAAGCGGTATTAAAAAAAGGATAGTATAATGAGATGCTGCTGTGTGTGCATAGATTGAGTTTCTATAGCTCAATTTCATCGCATAAAAAAAGCCCAACCTTGCGGTTGGACTTCTTTATGATGTAACTGCTATGGCAGTATTCCCGATTTTAAACCAGTTCTTCTAGTGCTAGCTCTACAGGTACTTGATGTTTTAAAATATCCTCCATGGTCTCGCGTTCTCTTATTAAATGCGCCTCGCCGTTGTACCACAGCACCTCTGCCGGACGGTATCTAGAGTTATAGTTACTAGTCATAGAGTAGCAGTAGGCACCAGCGTTTGCAAATGCGAGAATGTCACCTTCTGTGATCTCGCTGATCTGGCGGTTTTGTGCAAAGGTGTCGGTCTCACAGATGTAACCTACCACGCTGTAAAAACGATTGCGGCCATTCTCGTTAGAGATATTTTTAATACCGTGGTACGATCCATATAACATAGGACGTATCAGGTGATTAAATCCACTATCGATACCTGCAAAAACGGTAGACGTGGTTTGTTTTACGACATTCACTTTGGCAAGAAAATATCCTGCCTCGCTTACTAGAAACTTTCCAGGTTCAAAGGCTAGTGTGATATCGCGTCCATAATCTTTACAAAATTTATTGAAACGCTCGCTTAATTGCTCACCTAGATCTTCAATATCTGTTGCGACGTCGCCTTCTTTATAAGGTACTTTAAATCCACTACCAAAATCGATAAACTCCAGGTCCTTAAACTTTGCTGCGGTCTCAAACAATATTTCTGTCGCATATAAAAACACGCCTATGTCTAGAATGTCACTACCAGTATGCATGTGCACACCGTTAACGGTCATTTTAGTATTTTCTACAATGCGCAGTAAATGCGGTATCTGGTGAATAGAGATCCCAAATTTTGAATCTATGTGTCCTACAGATATGTTTGCATTACCACCAGCCATAACGTGTGGATTGATACGTACACATACCGGTATGGTAGGATGCTTAGAGCCAAATTGTTCAAGGATCGATAAATTATCAATATTGATTTGCACGCCCATGGCAGCGACTTGTTCAATCTCTTCTAGCGACACACCATTAGGCGTGTAAATGATCTTGTGTGGCTCTACACCAGCAGCTAGACCCAACTGTACTTCTTGTAGACTCACGGTATCGAGTCCAGCGCCTAACTGTTTAAACAGCTTCAAGATAGATAAGTTTGATAATGCTTTAACGGCATAATGTATTCTCAGTGATTTCGCTTGCGCGAAAGCCGAGGTCAAACGTTCATACTGCGACACGATACGATGCGCGTCGTACACATAGACAGGACTACCGTGTTCCTGTGCAATGTTCAATAAATCTTGTGATTGCATGCTTAAAAAATTAAGCCTACAAAATTACTAGGTTAGGACTAATAATTATTAATAAAATGATAAATCTTTCTTATGAGCTGGTATAATGATGGCGCCATCGGTTTATGGATAGCTTCCAATTATAGAAATAGGGATATAAATTACCTTTATGTATCATAGATAAGGCATGCCTGTGGTGCAGCGTTAATTATCTGGCTATGGCTTTTAAACACAACGGTTGTTATAGAATGATGTTCATAAAATCAATTCTGATTCTGTATAAGTGGGAACTATAATTTCATCACTTAAAGTCTAATTTTTTGGCTTACTCATAACCTGTTCTTAAAAAATATATTTTTATTTCAAATTCAAGGTTCACTTTCTTATTTTTGCTGTACTTAAAATTGAACCTTAAAGAACATTTATGAATCTTCACGAATATCAAGGAAAAGAAATATTAGCTAGTTATGGTGTAACTATACAGCGAGGTAAAGTAGCAACTACTGCTGCAGAAGCTGTAGCGGCTGCAAAAGAATTAACTGAAGAAACTGGTACTGGATGGCACGTTATAAAAGCCCAAGTACACGCCGGTGGACGTGGTAAAGGTGGTGGAGTAAAACTTGCCAAAAATCTTGAACAAGTTGAAGAAATAGCTGGACAGATCATAGGTATGGACCTAGTAACACCACAGACTAGTGCTGAGGGAAAACGTGTTCACCAAGTTCTAGTGGCTGAAGATGTATATGAGCCAGGTGAAGTAGAGGTAGAAGAATTCTACATGTCTGTACTTCTAGACCGTGCACAAGGAAAAAACATGATCATGTATTCTACAGAAGGTGGAATGGATATCGAGACTGTTGCCGAGGAGACGCCGCATTTAATCTTTACAGAGACGATAGACGCATCACATGGTTTACAAGGTTTTCAAGCAAGACGTATTGCGTTTAACTTAGGTTTAAGCGGTAAGGCATTTAAAGAAATGACAAAGTTTGTTGCTGCTTTATACAATGCATATGTAGGATCAGATTCTGCTTTATTTGAAATCAATCCAGTATTAAAAGCGAGTGATAACCGTATTATCGCAGTAGATTGTAAAATCACACTAGATGAAAACGCATTATTCCGTCACAAAGATCTTGCAGCAATGAGAGATACACGTGAGGAAAACCCAACTGAGGTTGAAGCAAAAGCGGTAGGATTAAACTATGTAGATCTAGATGGTAATGTAGGTTGTATGGTAAACGGTGCAGGACTTGCTATGGCAACAATGGACCTTATCAAACAAGCTGGTGGAGAACCTGCAAACTTCCTAGATGTAGGTGGTACTGCAGATGCAAAGCGTGTTGAAGAAGCTTTCCGTATTATTCTTAAAGATGATAAGGTAGAGGCTATTCTTGTAAATATCTTTGGTGGTATTGTAAGATGTGACCGTGTGGCACAAGGTATTGTAGATGCATACAAAAACATGGGTGACGCTATCAATGTGCCTATCATTGTAAGACTACAAGGTACTAATGCAGAAATCGCAAAAGAATTGATCGACAACTCTGGTCTTGATGTACAAAGTGCTGTTGAATTCCAGGAAGCTGCAGATAAAGTACAAGCGGTAATCGCTTAATACTGATCTAGAGAATAAATTCTCGATTAAATATATAAAACCACGTTGAAGTTTATCAACGTGGTTTTTTTATGTGATAAAGGTTTGTAAATCAAATCTGTTCTTTAAATTTGAGTATAAACCAGCACATTATGAAACACTTATACTCTTTTTTAATTTTAGCCTTTTATACAATAACAGCCCAAGCTCAATATATCGAGTTTGATTTTGATAACGCGACCATTAATGGGAATACGGTAACACAAGACGTAACTGTTAATGGTATAGGGTACCGTTTAACAGCGGTACATGGTTCTAATAGTACGGCAGCATTATTTGATGATGGAACAGGAGACCTATCTTTAAGAGGTACTGGTGGCTCTAGACCAGAACAAAATTGGACGATATCGTTAATTAAAGCAGGATCTGCAGAGAATTTTGATTTTGTAAGTGTCGACTATTTTAATAATAGTGGTTCAACACATACCTTTATAGTAGGTGATAGTAATAATAATGCCATATCTGCACAGACTAACATACCGCCCAGCGATGCAGGAACGATACTAGTAGCAACACCTGCAAATGCGACTAACTTACCATCGTGTTTGATATTTGGTTTGACGTTTTTTGCAACTACAGATACTTATTTTGATAACTTACGCATCAAACCGGTATCGTTATTATCTAATGAAGATCAAACACTAGAAAGTGTACAGTACTTTCAAAATAGTAATCACAACTTAGTTTTATCGCATTATAAGTTAGAAGGCGCGACTATAGAAGTTTTAAATTTAAATGGACAGCTATTATCTACAACAACAGCAAATGCGATTGATTATGAAGTTGATGTGACCAACTTATCGAGTGGATTGTATATCGCAAGGGTTACTTTAGATAATCAGGTAGAAACGATTAAGTTTATAAGATAGCCCTTAATCATAATTATAATAAAAAAGCCTCTTTTCATAAGAGGCTTTTTTATTAGTTAAAAGGTCTAATCTTCTTTAGTTTCATCAGACTCTTCATCTTTAGGTTGTTCTAGATCCATGTCTGGTAATACATCTGGATCATTCATATCCTTATCATCATAATCATCTTCATCAAATGCTTCCATTTGCATGGATAATCGCTTAGATATCTTAACCAGGTACTTTGTATCCTCAGTTTTAACCTCTACAGCTTCAATTAATTCGTTTTTATGGTTTTTAAATGATATGATATCATCATCGCCATAACCGTCTGGATATCGTTCTACAAGAAGCGATAATACATCTGGTGTTAGTTTCTTATAGTCTACAATTACATTTTTCATAATAACATTTAGAGAGAAACTAAAGTATATAAAAATCTTAAATCACCCAATCTCTTTAGGTAAACTATTAATTATTTTTTTAATTCATTAAATGCTTGTAAAATATCCTCAGTTGCAACAACTTGATTAGTGACAAAGGACCCTATACTTTCTAGCAGTACAAATTTAATCTCGCCATTAGTATTCTTTTTATCATATTTCATAAGTTCAATCATCTCCTGTACTTCTTGATCAGTAAATGAGAATGAAAAATTTAAAGAAGTATACCAGTCTTTAATTTCTTGATAAGCATCCATCGATAAGCTAGCATATTGAACACTTAAAAAAGATTCAACCACTATCCCAGCAGCAATAGCCTCACCGTGTAGAACAGCTTCTCGTTCCTCATGTTCCATTAAAAACGATTCTATTGCGTGTCCTGCGGTATGACCATAGTTAAGGGCTTTACGTGGTCCTTTTTCAAATGGATCCATGGCAACAATATCACTTTTAATGATAGCGCTTTGATAGATTAGGGAATTAAAGGTCTCATTTAAATAATCAGTTACATTGAGCATGTCTTTCCAGTACACGCGATCACTGATTAAACCGTGTTTAAACATTTCAATACTACCATTAACTAAATGTTGCTGTGGTAATGTATTTAAAAATGCAGGATCAATAATGGTCATGATAGGTGGATTGATCACACCTATTTGATTTTTAAGATGGCCTAAGTCTACACCATTTTTACCACCTATGGAAGCATCTACCATACCCAATAAACTAGTAGGGATGTGTATAAATGGGATACCTCTTTTAATAGTGGACGCTATAAAACCTCCTAGGTCAGTAATCACGCCGCCACCTAGATTAATCATTAAGCTGTTGCGGTCGCAACCTAGCTCAACTAGTGCACTCCATACACCAGCACAGGTGTCAATATTTTTGAATTCCTCGCCATGATCGATTTCTATCACCTCAATAATTGCCGTCGTTTCAATCTTAGGCATTAAGTAAGGATAGCAGTTTTCCATCGTCTTATCGTCAACAAGAATAAAAATAGTAGATGGTTGGTTTTCTCTGATCCATTGATTGATTGCCTCAAATCCTTGGTTTTCAAAGTAAATGGTGAAGTCTTTTATAGTAATAGGGTTCATGTTTTGTATGCTTTCGCGAAAGCGTTAAAAGTACAATCTATGTAGCTATTATTTAACTCCTTTGCTACTATATTTGTCACATGAATATGGAAAATCCTTTTAACAACACAGAGATTGCTTTTTCATTAAAAAGTAATCGCGAGCTGCGCAAAGCTCATTTTCTATTTAAGATGATGGGTTATCCATCGTTAGTCAACTTTGGTTCTGCTGTGATGATGAAATCGCTACAGTGGAAGCTGCCCGTAAAAGGCCTTATTAAACATACGGTATTTGAACATTTTTGTGGTGGTACTACTGAAGAAGAATGTGAACCAGTGGTAGAAAAAATGTTTGTTAAAGGTGTGAGTAGTATCTTAGATTATAGTGTTGAAGGAAAGGAAGATGAGGCCGATTTTAATGCTGTCGTTGATAAGAAATTGAAACTTATTAAACATGCTGCAAAATCTGATGCCTTACCATTTGAAGTAGTGAAACCTACTGGTATAGGTAGATTTTACATCTGGCAAAAGGTCACTGAGAAAAAAGAACTCACTACTGCAGAGCAGGCAGAGTGGCAACGTATTAAAGATCGAGTATTATTACTATCGCAAACGGCATATGATAATGATATCGCTTTACTTTTTGATGGTGAAGAAAGCTGGATGCAAGATGCTGCAGATGAGTTGATACGTGACATGATGTTACAGTTCAACAAAGAAAAAGCTATTATTTACAACACGCTACAATGCTATAGACATGATCGCTTAGATTATATAAAGTCACTGTATGAAGATGCCAAAGAAAACAACTTTATAGTAGGTGTTAAAATAGTGCGAGGTGCTTATATGGAAAAAGAGCGAGCACGTGCTCAAGAAATGGGATATGAATCACCCATCTGTGCTAATAAAATGGCGACAGATGAGATGTTTAACAGTGCTATGTTTTTTATCCTTGATCATCTAGACGTTATTAAGTTGTGTATAGGAACGCACAATGAATCTAGTACCATGCAGGCTTTAGAGATTCTTGCAAAGAAAGGTGTTGCGCCACAGGATCATGACGTATGGTTTGGACAACTGTATGGTATGAGTGATAATCTGACTTTTAACCTTGCGCAAATGAATTATAATACGTTCAAAATATTACCTTTCGGTCCTATACAAGATGTGATGCCATATTTAATACGTAGAGCGCAAGAGAACACATCAGTCGCTGGACAAACCGGTAGAGAGTTGATATTAATTAAGCAAGAAATGAAAAGACGTGGTCTTTAATCATTATCGTTGTAGATAATTTTTTCAACGGTGGCATATCGCTCACAATTCTTTACCCAAAGTGTGGTGTTAGAAAGTTCTTCTCGACCTGAAATATGGTAAAATTTACACGGACTAGCATCTGTATCTGATTTTGAAAAATTGACATCACCATACTTAAGTATCAGTTGTATACTTAAAGTATCGATATCCTTTTGTACAAGGTTTTCTCTTAGTTCTGGTGATAGCCTTATAGATTTTTTCCCTATATCTGCAAGGACTCTAGATTCTGGAAACCAGGTACATTGTGTTCTTTTTCCGGTAAGGAAAAAAACTAAGAATATTAAACCTATGGAAACGCCACCTAGGTAAAAACTTAAACGTTGTATAAACTTCATTGCAACTCTTTAAAAGATGAGCAAATTTACGTCGCTATACGGTAAGTTATACCATGATCCTACAGATTTGTTTGTGTTGATGCCGTGGTACATATAGATACCACATTTAAGGCCTTTATCCATTCTTATAGCATGTTCAATCCCACCATCTTCGGCGATATTAAGCAAGTAAGGTGTGAAAATATTACTTAATGAAATAGATGCGGTTTTTGAGTATCGTGAAGGTATATTAGGTACACAATAGTGTGTGACACCATATTTTTCAAATGTAGGTTTATCGTGTGTAGTGACTTCACTAGTTTCAAAACAACCACCCATGTCTATACTTATATCCATGATCACAGATCCTTGCTTCATGTTTTCTACCATAGTCTTAGTCACGACTACAGGAGCTCTATTGCTACCAGATAAAGCACCTACCACGACATCACATCTTCTCAAAGCCTTTAGTAGATATTTAGGTTGTAGGGTAGAGGTGTATAGCTGTTGACTTACTTTATCTTGAAGGTTACGCAACTTAGTAATAGAGTTATCAAATACTTTAACATTTGCACCTAGTCCCAATGCGGTGCGTGCCGCAAACTCTCCTACAACACCAGCACCCATAATGACCACGTCTACAGGTGGAACACCAGTAATATTACCAAAAAGCTGTCCTGTACGGTTTGCACCACTACTTAATAATTCACTAGCGATAAGTATGGAAGCTATTCCAGATATTTCACTTAAAGCACTTACCGCAGGATAATTACCACTGTCATCTTGAATAAATTCAAAAGCTAGTGCGGTAACTTTTTTAGCAGCTAATTTTTCAAAATAGGTTTTGTTCCTAGTTTTAATCTGTAGAGCAGATATTAAAACGCTTTGTGGTTTTATGAGTTCAATTTCTTCTAAGGAAGGTGGAGCGACTTTTAATATGGTAGGGCAAGAAAAGACTTTATTCCTATCAGAAGTAAGTTCTGCGCCAGCTTCATTATATTGTGAGTCTGTAAAATTAGATCCATTTCCTGCACCTTTTTCCATTAAAATGCGATGACCATGAGCCGTGAGCGCTGCTACTGCATCTGGTGTAAGAACAATACGTTTTTCTTGATGTTGTGTTTCTTTAGGGATTCCTATAAGTAGTTCTTGCTTAGATCGTTGTATCTCTAGGCGTTCCTCTTGTGGTAAGAGTTGATCTTTAGTAAATGGAGATAGGTGTTGACTCATAAGAACAATTATATTCCCTAAAATTAGTCAATTTAACTGAAGAATCGATCACTAGGTTTTTTAATGCCATCCTCAATTTCAGAGATGTCTATTCCGTGAATTTTATCAAATACTTTAATACGAGCGAGATAGCTAGCAGAAAGCGACCCGATAACTACTGGAATAATAAAGTATATTTCATTATGATCTATGTATTCAACATCAGGTAGAAAAACTGATACCAGTTGAAAAAAGTACATGGAGAACGGTATGATGATAACATGATACCACCAATGTTTACATGTTAAAAACCATAAAAAGAATAAAAGAGCTGGAAGTAGTTTTATCATTATTAACCAAGTAGTTACATAAGGATCTCCACCAAAACTTTCATTAACAGATTTCAAAGCTTCTAGTTCCCATAGGCTTTCAGGAACAGCCTCATAACTATAAAATAAATAAGGTATAACAGCTAGGATGACAGCAACTACGGTACCGTATATCAGTGAACTTGAACTATTATTTGGCATTTATTTATTTAATCTAGTATGTAACAAAAAAAATCTTCGTTTTCACGAAGATTTTTAAAGATAATAAAAACAATGGATTAACCTAATAGTCCGTTTGCTTTTGCAACTGCTAATTTCTTAGCTAGTGTTTTTTTCTCAATTTTCTTCGATGTTGGCGCTTGTGGCGCAAATTGTACTGCAGCTCCTGCTATCGATACACTGAATATCGCTAACAAAGCCATTGCTTTGAGGGACTTGTTGTTCATAATAAATTTGGTTTAAGTAAATAAGTGATACTAATGTATAGTGTTTATTACTGTAAACCAATAAAAAAATAAAGAAAAAGATTAACTAAATCGATAATCGGGCAAAACGTCGGTTATGTTAAAATAGAAATATATATTGTTAACCAGTGTTAAAAATTAATGGATTTGTCAATTATGATAGTACGACTTTTCTTTGATTAGGACTTAGAATTTCTATATTTATTATCGTAAAGCTCTCTAAATAAGGTTCTAAGAGATCTGGCCATTCTACAAAAAGGTATGCATCAGAATCGATATAATCTTCGACACCTATGTTCAATAACTCTTCAGTGTGCTCTAATCGGTATAAATCAAAGTGATAAACGGTAATTTTATCGGTTTTATACTCGTTCACTATAGAAAAAGTAGGAGAAGAGGTTACCTCATTTATTCCCAATTGTTTACACATTGCGTTTATAAGGGTTGTTTTGCCTGCTCCCATAGGTGCATTGAACAATATTGCCTTATTTGTGGTATGAGCTAGAATTTGTCTTGCTACCTGGTCTATATCGTCTATATGATACGTGATATTCATCTATCTAGGATTAAAAACAGCAAATGGTATTAACATCTCTTCTAAAGAAACGCCACCATGTTGATAGGTGTTTCTATAATAACTAACGTAGTGGTTGTAGTTGTTAGGATAAGCAAAAAACAAATCTCCTTTTGCAAATATGTAACTACTACTCATATTTATTTTAGGAAGTTTAATAGTACTAGGATCTTTTGCTGCTAGAACATCTTTATCTTCATAACTCAAGCTACGACCCGTTTTATATCTTAAATTAAGGCTAGTGTCTCTATCACCTATAACTTTACTAGGGTTAGTGACATTTATTGTTCCGTGATCTGTAGTAAGAATTAATTTAAAACCTAAATCTTGTGCTCTTTGAATAATCTCTAATAATGGAGAGTTCTTAAACCAGCTTAATGTTAAGGATCTATATGATTTATCATTACTCGCCAGGTCTTTGATTACTTTCATTTCAGTTTTAGCATGAGAAAGCATATCTACAAAATTATAGACCACTACCGTTAAATCATTATCTTTTTGAGATTTAAAATTCTCAGCTAATTTTCTACCTTGTTGCTCACTAGTTATTTTGTGATACTGGTGTGAAAGTCCTAAACCTAATCTTTTTAATTGTGCAGTTAAGAATTCATCTTCATACATGTTTTTTCCACCTTCTTCGGTATCATTTAACCATAGGTCTGGATGTCTTTTTGCCATATCCTCAGGCATCAGTCCAGAGAATAGTGCGTTTCTAGCATACTGTGTTGCTGTAGGTAGTATAGAACAGTATGTTTCTTCAGTCTCTTTTTTGTAATGACCATTTATAATGGTTTCAAATACCTTAAACTGGTCATATCTTAAATTATCTACTACTACTAGCAGGACAGGTTTATCTTTCTTTAAATGTGGAGCAATTCTTTTCTTAAATAAACTATGAGACATGACAGGCGCTTCATCATTATCTTCAAACCATTCTGGATAATGACGATCTATAAACTTGCAAAATTGATTATTAGCTTCATTTTTTTGCGTCGTAAGAATTTCTAACATCCCAGTATCATCTATGTCCTCTAGTTCTAATTCCCAATAAATTAACTTTTGATATAGCTGCACCCATTCTTCATAAGAATTAATCATAGAAAGATCCATAGAGATTTTTCTAAATTCTCTCTGGTAGTCAGAGGTTGTTTTATTAGATACCAATCTAGAGTGGTCTAAATTCTTCTTTAAAGAAAGTAATATTTGGTTAGGATTCACCGGTTTAATTAAATAATCAGCTATTTTAGAACCTATAGCTTCTTCCATGATATACTCTTCTTCACTCTTAGTGATCATAATCACAGGTAATTGTGCCTGTTTTTCTTTAATTTCATGAAGAGTTTCAAGACCGGTAAGGCCAGGCATGTTTTCATCTAATAATACAATATCATAGTTTACCTCTTCAATGGCTTCTAGTGCTTCTGTACCACTTACTCGAGTATCGATACTGTACCCTTTATTCTCTAAAAATATAATGTGTGGTTTTAATAAATCCACTTCATCATCTACCCAAAGGATTTTTATGTCTGTCATATCAGTATCTTTGTAATTAAATCGCTGTTCCTTTTGAATCAACAGAACAAACTTAAAATATTAAACGATCCCATTTATGGTTTTATTACCATTCCTAATGAGGACTTATTTACAATTATAGAACATCCTTTCTTTCAAAGGTTGCGTCGCATTACTCAAATGGGATTGAGTTATCTGGTCTATCCAGGTGCTCATCACACTCGATTCCATCACGCATTAGGTTGCTTGCATTTAATGCAAAAAGCAGTGCAAGTGCTTCGTTCTAAAGGTGTTAAAATATCTAATAAAGAAGAAGATGCACTCTATAAAGCCATTTTATTACATGACATAGGGCATGGTCCATTCTCACATGCTATGGAACATAGCTTTGTAAATAACGTCAGTCACGAAGATATTTCTATCCTTTTTATGGAGGCTCTTAATAAAGAGTTTAACGGCAGTTTAACGCTTGCCATTAAAATATTTAAAGGAGAATACCATCGTCCATTTATGATGCAGCTTATTTCTAGCCAGCTAGATATGGACAGGCTTGATTATTTAAAACGAGATAGCTTTTACACAGGTGTTGCTGAAGGTAATATAAATAGTCAGCGTTTAATCGCTATGCTTAATGTAAAAGAGGATGAACTAGTCGTTGAGCAAAAGGGTATATACTCTGTAGAACATTTTTTAAGCAGTCGTAGACTGATGTACTGGCAGGTTTATCTTCACAAAACAGGCATAGGAGCTGAGCATTTATTACAATCAGTTTTTGTGCGTATAAAAGAATTGATTCAGTCAGGAGAAAAAATGGAAATCCCAGTAGATCTTAATTTCTTTCTGCAAAACGAGGTTTCTTTAAAAGATTTTGATCTAGAAACCTTGAATAGATTCTCTAGATTAGATGATACAGACTTGATTACCACTTTAAAATTTGGTGCACAACATAAAGATTTTGTCCTTAAAGAATTATGTCAAATGATTCTTAACAGGCAATTACTTAAAATTAAGTTTACAAAGCAGCCAGTGAAAGACTCAAAACTGGATAAGAAAATTAAAACTTTGAAGACCGTTTATGACCTTTCTGACCATGAGGCACGTTATTTTGTTTTCTCAGGTGCTGTTCATAATCTCGCTTACGCGAAAGCGAAACCCATCAAAATTCTTTTCAAAAACGGGAAGTTAGTAGAGCTCATAAAGGCTGGGGAGGAAGCAAGTTTTAAAGCACTCACAAAACAAGTGACAAAATATTACTATTGCTATCCTAAGATTCAGGATTAACTAAAATTACTATTTTTGCGATAATGAAATTTACCGTACAACAGATTGCAGATATACTAGAAGGAACTATTGTAGGTGACTCTGAAATGCAAGTTTCTAAGCTATCTAAAATAGAAGAAGGCGAGGCTGGTAGTATCAGTTTTTTATCTAATGCTAAGTATACACCTTATATATATACAACAAACGCTAGTGCGGTTATTGTAAATGAAGACTTTGTTCCAGATCAGGACCTATCTACAACATTAATAAAGGTAGAAGATTCATATAGCGCGTTCACTAAATTACTTGAGTATTATCAATTAATCAAATTCAACAAAAGTGGTGTTGAGCAACCTAGTTTCTTGCATGAATCAGTTATCCATGGTGATGGATTATATCTAGCGGCGTTTGCCTACGTTTCTCAAAATGTCAAACTAGGTGAAAATGTAAAGATCTTTTCACAAGTACACATATCAGATAATGTAACTATAGGAGATAACTGTATCATCCACGCAGGTGCAAAAATTATGTCTGATACTATAATAGGTAATAACGTTACCATACATGCAGGCGCTGTTGTAGGAGCTGATGGTTTTGGTTTCTCACCTAACGCAGACGGTACTTATAATAAAATACCTCAAACAGGTATTGTCATTATAGAAGATAATGTTGATATAGGAGCGCTTACTACAATTGATAGAGCTACTCTAGGAGCCACTGTCATTAAAAAAGGAGCTAAGTTAGATAATCAAATACAGATAGGACATAATGTAGAGATTGGAGAAAATACGGTTATAGCGGCCCAAACCGGTGTTGCTGGTTCTACAAAGGTAGGTAAGAGCTGTCGTATAGGTGGTCAGGTAGGTATTTCAGGACATTTAACGATAGGTGATAATGTTGGGATACAAGCGCAAAGTGGTGTAGGCAGAAATATAAAAGATAATAGTGTTATACAAGGTTCACCAGCATTTGATTATGGCGATTGGAACCGTTCTTATGTATATTTTAAAAATTTAAAAAAGCTAGACGGCAGGATTGCTGATCTTGAGAAAAAGAATTCATAGATGACTACTACAGATTTTAAACAAACGACGATCTCTAAAGATGTTTCCTTAACAGGTGTAGGATTGCACACAGGGAATGATGTAACTTTAGTTTTTAAACCAGCACCAGCAAATCACGGCTATAAATTTCAGCGAGTTGATTTAGAAGGTCAGCCTGTGATTGAAGCAGATGCAAATTTTGTTACAGATACAAAGCGAGGAACAACATTAGATAAAAATGGAGTTCATATTAATACTTGTGAGCATGTCCTTGCAGCGCTGGTAGGTTTAGAAATAGATAACTGTCTTATTGAGATCGATAACAGTGAACCGCCTATCATGGATGGGTCATCAAAATTCTTTATTGAGGCATTAGAAAAAGCAGGTATAGATTCATTAGATGAAAATCGCAAAGAATATGTTGTTAAAGATGTTATCTCTTATCGTGATGAAGAAACGGGTAGTGAGATCATATTGATGCCTTCAGACTCTTATCAGGTGACTACGATGGTAGATTTTGGCACTAAAGTTTTAGGTACCCAAAATGCTACCCTAGAAAAATTATCTGACTTTAAATCAGAAATCTCAGATTCTAGAACGTTTAGTTTCTTGCACGAGATTGAGATGTTGCTAGAGCATGGTTTAATAAAAGGAGGAGATTTAAATAATGCCATCGTCTATGTAGATAAAGAACTTTCATCTAAAACGATGGAGAATCTTAAAAAAGCCTTTAATAAAGATAATGTGTCTGTAAAGCCTAATGGGATTTTAGATAATTTAACCTTACATTATCCTAATGAAGCTGCACGCCATAAACTTTTAGACGTAATAGGTGACCTTGCCCTTGTAGGAACCAGAATAAGAGGTAAAGTGATAGCTAACAAGCCTGGTCACTATGTAAATACACAATTTGCAAAAAAATTATCTAAGCTTATCAAGCTAGAAGCACGTAATAATGTTCCAAAAATTGATTTAAATCAAGAACCACTAATGGATGTGGTTAAAATTATGGAGGTATTACCGCATAGACCACCATTTTTATTAATAGATAAGATTTTTGAATTATCAGATAGTCACGTTATCGGTTGTAAAAACGTAACGATGAATGAGCAATTCTTTAATGGCCATTTCCCAGGAGCACCAGTTATGCCTGGAGTGTTAATCGTTGAAGCCATGGCTCAAACAGGTGGTATTTTAGTGTTAAGTACCGTTCCAGATCCAGAAAACTATTTAACATTCTTCATGAAAATGGATAATGTGAAATTCAAGCGTAAAGTTTCTCCAGGAGACACGCTTATATTTAAATGTGATTTAATAACACCTATTAGAAGAGGTATATGTCACATGCAAGCTTATGCTTATGCAAACGGTGTACTATGTGCCGAGGCTGAGTTAATGGCACAAATCTCAAAAGTAAAATAATGAATCAACCATTAGCATACGTACATCCAGGTGCAAAAATTGCCAAGAATGTAGTTATAGAACCATTTACAACTATTCATAATGACGTTATAATCGGTGAAGGGACATGGATAGGATCTAACGTTACCATTATGGAAGGTGCTCGCATCGGTAAAAACGTTAGTATATTTCCAGGTGCTGTCATAAGCGCGATTCCTCAAGATAAGAAATTTGAAGATGAGGATACTACCACTGTTATAGGTGATAATACGACAATTAGAGAATGTGTTACGATCAATAGAGGAACCTCTGACCGCATGAAAACGGTGATAGGTAAAAACTGTTGGATCATGGCTTACTGCCATATCGCACATGACTGTATTGTAGGTGATAATTGTATATTCTCAAATAACAGTACACTAGCTGGACATATTACAGTAGGTGACCACGTCGTTCTTGCTGGAATGGCAGCCGTGCAACAGTTCTGTCAGATAGGTAGTCATGCATTTGTTACAGGTGGATCTTTAGTAAGAAAAGATGTTCCTCCTTTTGTAAAAGCAGGACGCGAACCATTAAGTTATGTTGGTATTAATTCTGTAGGATTAAGAAGAAGAGGCTTTGAATTAGAGAAAATCAGAGAAATTCAAGATATTTACCGCATTCTTTATCAGAAAAACTATAACGTTTCTCAAGCAGTACAAATTATTGAAGCTGAAATGAGCGCGACTAATGAAAGAGATGAAATAATAGAATTTATAAAAAACTCAAAGCGAGGTATCATGAGAGGATACGTGGCTAGTAATTAATAAGATATGGCAAGTACAAGCGACATTAGAAAAGGATTGTGTATTAGATACAATCACGATATTTATAAAATTGTAGAATTTTTACACGTTAAGCCTGGTAAAGGACCAGCATTTGTAAGAACAAAATTAAAAAGTGTAACTAACGGTAAAGTTATCGATAACACTTTCTCTGCTGGACATAAAATAGAAGATATAAGAGTAGAGACTCAATCTTTCCAGTATTTATATCAAGACCCAGAAGGATACCATTTTATGAACACAGATACTTATGAGCAAATACGTTTACAAGAATCTGTACTAGACGCACCAGGTCTATTAAAGGAAGGCGAAATCGTAAAGATCCAAATTAATACTGAAGATGATTCACCGCTATCAGTTGATATGCCTCAGTATGTTGTATTAGAAGTAACGGCAACAGAGCCTGGTCTCAAAGGTAATACAGCTACAAACGCTACTAAACCAGCAACTGTTGAAACAGGTGCAGAGGTTAACGTACCTCTTTTCATTAATGAAGGAGATAAAATACGTATCGATACAGAAAAAGGTGCTTATCACGAGCGCATGAAAGAGTAAATGAAGTTTTCTCAAACACATCGTTTAAAAGATATTGCTGCGCTCATAGATTGTGAGTATGTAGGTGATGATCAGTTCCCGGTAACAGGTATGAACGAGATTCATGTTGTGACACCAGGCGACATTGTGTTTGTGGATCATCCTAAATATTATGATAAAGCATTACAAAGTGATGCCACCATCGTTTTGATTAATAAAAAAGTAGAAGCACCGGCAGGCAAAGCTCTTTTAATATCAGATGATCCTTTTAGAGATTTCAATAAATTAACACAGCACTTTGCTCCATTTCACGCTTTCGCGAAAGCGAATACTAATCCACCTATAGTAGGTAAAGGTACTGTCATACAACCCAATGCTTTTTTAGGTAATGAGGTTGTAATAGGTGAAAACTGCATCATACATAGCAATGTGTCTATAAATGATAGATGCGTTATAGGAAATAATGTAATTATTCACTCAGGTACAGTTTTAGGAGCAGATGCCTTCTATTATAAGCGTAGACCTGAAGGATATGATAAATTACTAAGTAACGGTCGTGTGATCGTTGAAGACCATGTTGAAATAGGTGCTGCATGCACTATTGATCGTGGTGTAAGTGGCGATACAACCATAGGTTATGGTAGTAAACTGGATAATCAAGTGCATATAGGACACGATACGGTATTAGGAAAAAATGTGTTGATAGCTAGTCAGACAGGTATATCAGGTTGTGTAGTTATAGAAGATGATGTAAAAATCTGGGGACAAGTAGGTATACGCAGTGACGTTAGATTAGGAAAAGGATGTGAAATAATGGCACAAAGTGGTGTCTCAAAAGATGTTAAACCAGGTGATGTATTATTTGGGTCGCCAGCTTCAAATGCTAAAGAAAAGTTTAGAGAGCTGGCAGCTATAAGAATGTTACCTAACTTTATCAAAAATAATTAAATGTCAGCAGCAGCTAAAAAAATTGTACGGTCGTTCTTGGATTCAGATGTATTCATTAATCCTGAATTGTTTAAGGATTTCATACATCCAGATTTTAGAACACACTGGCACGCAAGTTCTGGTTATAGAGAATACGATTATAATGAATATTATAGACTTACTGAGTCTACTGCGTCATCATATGAAAGTATGAGAACAGATATAACGCACATGATCAGTGAAAAGGATGAAGTAGCAGCAAGGTTTACAGTGTTTGTAAAAACAGTAGAAAATCCTCGAGAAGAAATCCCTATAGGTTATTTTATTTCTATCTTTAAAGTCTCAGAAAATAAGATTATTGAGATTCATCAAACGAGTCACCCTAGCGAAAATTAAATAAATAAAACTCAACTTAAATATATATAAATGAGCGTTTTAGTAAACAAAGATTCTAAAATTATAGTACAAGGTTTCACTGGTAGTGAAGGAACATTCCACGCAGGCCAGATGATTGAATACGGTACAAACGTAGTAGGTGGAGTAACACCAGGTAAAGGTGGACAGACACACTTAGATAAGCCTGTTTTCAACACTGTTTCTGAAGCGGTTGAGAAAGTTGGAGCAAACGTAACTATCATTTTTGTGCCACCAGCATTTGCTGCAGATGCTATAATGGAAGCTGCAGACGCAGGAATTGAGGTAATAATTACTATTACTGAAGGTATTCCAGTTGCTGATATGGTAAAAGCTGCTGACTATATTAAAGATAAAAACTGTCGTCTTGTTGGACCTAACTGTCCAGGTGTAATCACTCCAGGAGAAGCAAAGGTAGGAATCATGCCTGGTTTTGTATTTAAAAAGGGTAAAGTTGGAATCGTTTCAAAATCAGGAACTCTTACTTATGAGGCATCTGACCAAGTTGTAAAACAAGGATATGGTATTTCTACAGCGATCGGTATAGGTGGTGATCCTATTATAGGAACAACTACTAAAGAGGCCGTAGAGTTATTTATGAATGATCCAGAAACTGAAGCTATTGTAATGATAGGTGAAATAGGTGGTCAGTTAGAGGCTGATGCAGCACAGTGGATTAAAGCTACTGGAAATAAGAAACCAGTTATAGGCTTTATCGCTGGAGAGACTGCTCCAGCTGGTCGTACTATGGGGCACGCAGGTGCGATTGTAGGTGGATCTGAAGATACGGCACAAGCTAAAAAAGCAATTATGAGAGAATGTGGAATTCACGTTGTAGATTCTCCTGCTGAAATAGGTAAAAAAGTAGCTGAAGTAATAGGCTAATTTTTAAATCACATGGTCTAGACTTTTCTTTTATAAAGAGAAGTCTAGACTTTTTTAATTAAACCAATTATGAAATTACTTGAAGGTAAAACAGCTCTTATTACAGGAGCGAGTAGAGGTATAGGTAAAGGAATTGCACAAGTCTATGCAAAGCATGGAGCAAATGTTGCATTCACTTACAGCAGCTCTGAAGCACCAGCACTAGAACTAGAAAAAGAACTTACAGCAATGGGTGTTAAAGCCAAAGCTTACAAGAGTAATGCAGCAAGTTTTCAAGAATCACAAGATCTAGTCGTGCAGGTTGTAGAGGATTTTGGTACTGTTGATATTTTAATCAATAACGCTGGAATTACTAAGGATAATCTCTTAATGCGTATTAGTGAGGAAGACTTTGATCAAGTAATAGAAGTGAACTTGAAGTCTGTTTTTAATATGACTAAAGCTGTTCAACGTACTATGTTGAAACAGCGATCAGGTAGTATTATAAACATGAGTAGTGTAGTAGGTGTTAAAGGTAATGCTGGTCAAACTAACTATGCTGCGAGTAAGGCAGGTATTATAGGCTTTTCAAAATCTGTAGCGCTTGAATTAGGTTCTAGAAATATTAGATGTAACTCAATTGCACCAGGATTTATCGAGACAGAAATGACTGGTAAATTAAATGAAGATGTTGTTCAAGGATGGAGAGATGCTATACCATTAAAACGTGGTGGTAGCCCAGAAGATGTCGCAAATGCTTGTGTATTCTTAGGTAGTGATCTTTCAACTTATGTAACAGGTCAGACACTTAACGTGGATGGCGGTATGCTTACCTAGTAAATAATAGACTTATATGACTATATTATGGATTATTCTTGCAACTATTGTTGCAGCTCTAGTAGCCTTATTCCATTATGGTTATATATTTTCTAATAAAAAAAATAATAAACAAAAACCGTGGTTTGCCTTTTTAAGGTTTCTCACGGTTTTTACTATTCTAATACTCTTTTTAGATCTTAAATTTGATAAAACCACTTATCAAACTATCAAACCATTACTGTTAGTACAAGTTGATAACTCTAGTTCAATAGCGCAGTTAAAAGTTAATGAAGATTTAAAAACAGATTATGCAGTTTTAATTGAGCATCCTACCATAAAAGATAATTTTGAAATTCAACGTTTTAGTTTTTCAAATCAGGTTCAACCATTAGACAGTATTAACTTTAATGGGGCAGAGACTAATATTTATAATGCAATTGAACAACCACAAAAATTATTTAAGGATCGTAACAAAGCTGTGGTCATACTTACAGATGGTAATCAAACGAGCGGTAATAGTTATAGATATGCAACAATCGATTCAAAAACTGCAATCTATCCAATAATATATGGAGACACGACCAACTATCCAGACCTTAAAATTACACAACTTAATGTAAATCGTTATTCTTATTTGAATAATGAATTTCCAGTAGAGATCTTTACATCATATAATGGAGCCTCTACAGTGACGACTCAATTTAAAATCACTAGCGGTAATACCACTTTACATCAAGAGCAAATACGCTTTTCAAAAGAAAATACTTCTAAGATTGTAAACCTTAATCTTACTAGTAAACAGGTAGGTACTCAATCCTTAAGAGCATCACTCACACCATTAACTGCCGAAAAAAATATCAGTAATAATTATCGCAATTTTGCAGTAGAAGTCATTGATCAACAAACTAAGATTTTGATATTGAGCAATGTCATGCATCCCGATCTTGCTGCTATTAAAAAAGCAATAGCCTCTAATCAACAGCGTGACGTTAGTATTCAAAAAACCATTGATAATCCAGATCTTAATGATTATAACATGGTTATTTTCTATAGTCCTGATAACGCTTTCGCGAAAGCGTATAGCCAAGCCAAGCAGCTCAATAAAAATACATGGACTATAACTGGACCTAGTACTGATTATGAGTTTTTAAATAGCCAGATGACAGCTTACAGTATTGAGTTAGATGAGGAAGTCGATGAGGTACAACCTATTTTAAATACGTCTTACACAACCTTTAATTTAGAAGGTTATAGTTATGATGATTATCCGCCAGTGCAGGTTCCCTTTGGAGCAGTAAGAATGAACACAGTGCCTAATGTATTAATGTTTAAGTCCATAGGTGATGTAGAAACTCAACAACCATTATGGTTTACTTATGAAGAGAATGACACGAGACATGCCGTGTTTCTAGCCGAAGGTTTCTGGAGATGGCGAGCACAGAGTTATCTAGAAGAAAAAGATTTTAAAAACTGGGATGAATTAGTAGGTAGTCAGATTCAATATCTCGCTTCAAATAAAAGGCGTAACAGATTAGAAATAGACTATAAAACCTTCTATTATCAAAATCAAAAGATTATAATCAATGCACAATATCTAGATAAAAATTATGAATTTGAGGACAATGGTATTCTCAACATGACATTAATTCATACAACAACTGATAGGCAAATTGTAAGACCTTTTATATTAGAAGGAAATAGTTATTCAGTTGATTTAAGTGGTATTGGGGCAGGTGATTATCGATTTACCGTTAAGGTAGAAAATGACCAGTTAAGCCAGAGTGGTTCTTTAAGTATTCTAGAATTTGATGTAGAAAAACAATTTATTAGTGCTCAGGACAGCGATATGCAACAATTAGTAGGTGTTGAAAGTGTTTACTATCAAGGTCAGATGGAACAGGTCGTTGCACAACTAATGCAAAACCCTCTATTAAAACCTGTAGAACGATCTAGTACCAGTTATGCAAGTTTGATCGATTGGAAATACTTACTAGGGATTATATTACTACTACTAGGCCTGGAGTGGTTCTTAAGAAAGTATAATGGACTAATCTAAGCACTGCATTATTTGGATGTTGAGATATAAAATTAGTTGGACAGCTTTTTAACTAGAGATTGCGATCGATTCATTTGTTGTGTCGTATTTTAACACTTCAAAACTAAATTAAAATTATAATGGAAAAATTACCCAAAGCAGGATTAGTTGCTATCATAGCAGTTGTTTTATTAATCATTGTTATACTTAAAAGTTCAGTGGTAATAGGAGCTGGACAAGCTGGTGTTTTATTTAAAACTTTAGGAAATGGTGTAGATTTAGAAAACACATATGGAGAAGGTTTTCACATCATCGCACCATGGAACGATATGATTGTTTATCCTACAAGACAACAATCAGTTTCTGATCAAATGCAAGTGCTGTCAGTTAATGGACTAGAAGTTAAGGTTGATGCAACGGTATGGTACATGCCAGAATATGACAAATTACCTTTCTTACATCAAGAAAAAGGTATTGATTATAAATCTCAGATTCTTGCACCAGCGATAAGTGCTGCAGCACGTAGTGTTGTTGGTCGTTATACACCAGAGCAATTATATTCTAGTAAAAGAGATGTCATCCAACAAGAAATTCTTGAAGAAGTGCAAAAAGAACTTACTACCCAATACATTATAGTAAATAGAGTCCTAGTAAAAGATGTCACTTTACCTATTAAGATAAAAGAAGCTATTGAGCGTAAATTAAAGCAAGAGCAAGAATCACTAGAATATGAATTCCGTTTAACAAAGGCAACCAAAGAAGCGGAACGTCAAAAAATTGATGCAGAAGGTAAAGCTGTGGCAAACCGTATTTTAAGTGCATCACTTACAGATAAAATTTTAACTGAAAAAGGAATTGAAGCAACACTGATGCTTTCACAATCTCCTAACTCTAAAGTAATCGTAATAGGTGGCGGCGAGAGTGGTGGATTACCTATTATACTAGGAAATCAATAACCTCACGTATTATTTAAATAAAAAAAGCGCAAATCGTGAGATTTGCGCTTTTTTTATATCTTCTATTAAAGAAATAAATTGTTTATTTATTCTTACTTTTTAATTTCAATAGAGCTGTTGCTTGACCTTTCCAGTCATCTCTGTGTATACGGCCTGGGAAGAATTCAATAAGCATGGTGATTGCTTCTGTATCTTGATCGCGTAGTTTTGAAAGTTGTTCATAGCTATTTATCCCTATACTTTTAAGTTTTTCCTCTACAAATGGACCTATACCTACAATTTTCTGAAAATCATCAGGATTAGAAGGATTGCCTTTACCAATATAATCTAGATCTAGTATGCTTTCCACGATCTCTGTTTTTGCATCATCAGATAATTTACCAGTTCTATCTCTAGTTTTCATAGCACGTACTTGACCAGGTTCACTTAAGTCTGATATTTCTACACGTTTTTCTACTCGGTCTAACTTACGTTCAACTTCACGTACTTGTGCAACAACCTGTTCAACTTTATCATCGACCACTTGTTTATCATCTTTTTGATTACCAAAAAGATATCCAATAATAAAAGCACCTAGTAGCATCAAAAAGAGAACTAAGTATATACCCATCTGGGAATTTAAAAATGACTCCATATCTCTATTTTACGATAACTACTAAACTACGATTATTGCCTGTTGCACCAGATGATTCTTCGCCTTTTGATACGGCTACGATACGATTAATCGCAATGCCATTTTGAATCATAAGTCGCCTTGCTGTATTTACATTATCTTTTCCTATGTTAAAATTATCGGTGGCATTACCTACTGTATCTGTATAAGCATAGACATATACCTTTTTACCAGGGTTTTCATTAAGATAATTCTGTACCTCTTTAATATAGGCTGTAAAAGCTCTATTACCATAAAAAAAGTCGCCCTGATATCCTTTTGTGAATCGTTGATATCCATACGGCCCATTTCCTGATGAAATAGTAGGTACGGCTGTTGTAGGGCTTGCTTTTACAGCATTACTATTAGATTCTGATCTATTAATATTTAGTATTTGAATATCTATTCCTCCTTGTGCAATCCCAGATTTAAATGGTATGTCTTTTTTATCACTTTTAAGCGTGATTTTATCAGCTTTGATTCCGATATTGGTCAGTAGTCTTTTTACATATTGAGCTCTTTTCATTCCTATGTCTGCATCTTCTTGTATAGAGGAATATCCATTGATGATGATTTCTGCTTTGGGATTAGAGCTCAAAACTTCTTTAATTTCATTACCGTATGCTCTACATGGATATGGAATTTTAACCTTTGAATTATTTTTATAAATGGTTGTAAAGGTGCTACAATTAGTTAATGGATTTCCATTTTGATCATTGATGGTAAATGTATTTGCTTCATATACAGCAGTTTCTTTATTACCATTGATGATTGTTGATTCCTCACTTACTTCACCTAGAGCAGCTTCTGCGTTTGAGACTTCATATTCTTTTGTTACAGTTGAATCTTCACTAGTACTTAATGTATTAATTAGGGCTTTTGCGGCAGCTATAGAATCTAGTTGCTGGTCAAGTGTTGATTGAATAACTGGCTCTAATTCTGACTCTAACTCATCAGATGGTAATTCATCGATTATAGGTTGTTCATTGACAACATCACTCGATATAAAATTCGTATTCTTTCCAGTCAATTGTTCGATATAATAATAGCCGAAAAAGGCTAAACATAAGCCGGCGTAGACTATAAAGGCTAGTGTACCTGTAAAAAAGTTTTTCACTAAATTAAATTTAGTGCTAAATATAAGAAACCTAGGCTATTGAATAACATATGCTTCCTTCTACTTATGAAGGAATTTATCACGTAAGTCTTTAGTCGGTATCATGCAGCTTTCTTGCTTACCGAACCATTTATATCTATTTCTGGCTATGTACTCATAGATTGCATTAGAGATCAACCTAGGAATAATAATAAGGGCAGAAAGTAAAGGCCAGAAACCGTCCATTTTTTGAGCTATACGCAATGCAGCGCTAGCTTTAACATAAGCTCGCTCGCCACGTATCAATACAATGCTATCTATTTCTTTAGGGTTAATCTGATGTTTTTTAAGATAAAGCAGGCCTATATCGCTTTCTAAAGCAGCAAAACGGAAGTGATTTTTAGAATCTCTTTTTATAATAAAAGTAACAGCATCATTGCATAAATTGCAAACACCGTCAAAGAGAATTACATCATTTTGCTTATTCTTCATTACACTTTTTCTAATTGCTCTACTGATACTATAGTTGTAAACATACCATAATTAACGGTAGCTTTTCCTTTTTCAATCTGATCAATTGTGCCTACAGATTTTGAATCTAACAAGCGCACACGATCATTCTTTTTAAGTGTTACCTTCGGTTTAGGAGCGACAACAGGCTTTGGGTTTTTCTTTTTTTGTTCTCTAATTTTAGCAACCTTTTGAATCACTTCATTTTCTAATTGTTTCTTTTTACCTTGTTCTTGCTTATGCTTTTTTGCCTCTGTTTTTTTAGGTGGCGGCTGGCGTTTCACATTTTCAGTGATGACCATTTTCATGAGCTCATCGACCAGTAATTTTTTCTTTTTGTTATTTGAAAAATCCTTAGCAAGTCCATCAAATTTCTTTCCTAACTGTATGTAACGTTGATAACTATCATACATTTCTTGAAAGTCTAGAAGCTTTTGTTGCACTCGATCCTGTGTATCTTCTAATTTATTTACTTTTTGGGTAGCTTTTATCTCACGTTCCCTTAGTGATTCATTGTTTTTACGCAAATTTGAACGTTCCTTTTGTAATGCAGCGATAGATTTATCAAACCTTATTTTACCACGTTCAACTTTCTTTTTTGCTTTATTAATAAGAGAGTAGGGTATCCCATTTTTTTGTGCTACTTCAAAGGTAAAAGAACTACCAGCTTCTCCTAGTTGCAATTTATAAATAGGCTCTAATGATTGTGCGTCAAAAAGCATATTTGCATTTGTCATCTCTGGCAATTCATTTGCCAGCATCTTCAAATTAGTATAATGAGTAGTAATAATCCCAAAACTTTTACGGCTATAAAGTTCTTCTAGCATACTTTCTGCCAGTGCGCCACCTAGTTCTGGGTCTGATCCTGTACCGAATTCATCAATAAGAAAAAGTGTCTTATCATCAGCTTTTTTAAGAAAACCTCGCATATTTTTCAAACGATAGCTATAAGTACTCAAGTGGTTATCGATACTTTGATTATCACCTATATCAGTAAGAACATGCTTAAATATGCTCATTCTACTTTTCTCATGAACTGGAATTAAAAATCCAGTTTGTATCATCAATTGTAGTAAACCTATTGTTTTAAGAGTAATGGATTTACCACCAGCATTAGGACCTGATATCACAATGATGCGATTGTCCGCTTTAAGACCTATGGTTTGTGGATAGGTTTTTTCATTTCGCGCTCTATTAGATACTAGCAATAACGGGTGATATGCATCAACTAATTCTAGTTCTCTGTGTTCTACCAGTATAGGTAAAAGAGCATCGATGGATTGTGCATATCGAGACTTTGCCGCGATAATGTCTGTGTGCGTTAAATAATCTCTATAAATCTTAAATTCTTCCAGAAACGGACGTAAAGTCTCTGTTAGAGCTTTAAGAATACGGTGGATTTCTTCTGCCTCTTCAACTTCTAGTTCAGCAAGCTTTCGCGAAAGCGTTAACACACGTTCTGGTTCGATATAAGAAATGCTTCCCGTTTTAGAACTTCCCATTACCTTACCTTTTACTTTACGGCGGTACATGGCTTTAACGGCTAAAACGCGACGGTTTTCAATTACCGTTTCACGGATTTCATCAAGATAATCCATTTGAGAGTAATGACTGAGTGCTGCGCCAAAGCTACCATTGAGCTGGCCTTTAACACTATTCATTTCTCTTCTTAAGTTTTTAAGATCTGGTGATGCGTCATCTTTAACCTCACCAAAACGATCTAGAACAGCGTCTACTGCTTGTGGTACGTATTCATTCTTTTCTATTTTCTCTAGTCTAGAAAATAGTTTAGGAAATAAAAGCTGCTGCTTTTTAAAGAAGGTTATGTGTTCATTTACAGTACGTGGCAGTACTGCTAGTTTACGGATACTGTCTTTTTCTAACGTCGAATTTTCAATACCTAGCAATTGCAATTCCTTTTCTATAGGGTCAAACCCATGATTAGGTATGCGGTACTCACTGGCATACGATTGTAAATACTCATTTGTATGCTGTAAAGAGTCTTTAACCGCATTACGATAGGTAAGTGGCTCAAGTAAAAGCATGTTTGTTTTCCCATCTGTAGTAGTACAAAAGGAAGAAGCCTGTTCTAACACGATGTTGAACTCTAAATCTTGAATGGTTTTACTGGAAATTCTACTCATAATATGATTACAAAAATACACTTAGCCAGTGTAGTAGTCGCAGGTTTTAGAATTAATTATCAGTTTTAAGTTTAAACTAAAATAAATTATATAATCGCAAGAATTTTTTTGTGCAGTATGTTTGATGAACAACCTTAAAATAATAAAATCTTATAACTTTACCACATGGAATTAAGCATTCACCAAAGCTGGAAAAAGGCTTTACAATCAGAATTTGATAGCAATTATTTTAAAGAGCTAGCCGCTTTTGTGAAAACAGAATATGCCACGCAAACTGTTTATCCACCAGCAAGTAAAATCTTTGCAGCATTTGACGCGGCACCTATAGATCAAGTAAAAGTGGTCATTATAGGTCAAGATCCATATCACGGACCTGGACAAGCAAACGGTTTATGCTTCTCTGTGGCTGACGGAATTCCGCATCCACCATCATTGATCAATATCTTTAAAGAAATCCATACAGATTTAAATATACCAATCCCTGTAAGTGGCATTTTAGAGCGATGGGCAGAGCAAGGTGTTTTGCTATTGAATGCCGTTTTAACCGTTAGAAAGGGAGAAGCTGGATCTCATGCCAAAAAAGGTTGGGAACGCTTTACAGATGCTGTTATAAAAACCATTTCTCAAGAAAGAGAAGATGTGATATTTCTACTTTGGGGCGGATTTGCAAAGGGAAAAGCAAAGCTTATCGATAAGAAAAAGCATCATATTCTTACCAGTGGTCATCCTTCACCATTGAGTGCAAATCGTGGTTACTGGTTTGGTAATAAACATTTTTCACAGGTTAATGAGTTGCTTCAAGGAATGGGGAAAGAGGTGATTGAGTGGTAGTATAATGGTGATAAAAACTTATTACTTTTAATGACAGATTGCTTCGTCGCGCGCTCCTAGCAATGACAGGTTAGGATATTTATTTCAACTTCAACCTCGAGTTCAAGTTCGAGTTCAATCTCGAGTTAGAGTTCAATTACTCTTCTTCATCTACTTTAGGAATATCATAGATTAACTCTTCTAGGGCTACTTTTCTATCTATAATGCCTACAGCACTAAATTCTTTGTTTATTTTATCTACCGTTGCATCCCATAATTGATCATCGCTAAACTCTGTACGTAATAACCACTGCTGTACATCACCTACTTGAAGATCATAGTGAGAAGCAATTGTACGATCTATCGAAGGAATTTGCTTAAAATCTGCCGTATATCTATTAATAATAGAAAGCATTTTGCCTAATGCCTCTTCTTTTTCGGTAATACATTCTTGGGTAGCTGCGATAACAAAACTAGGCCATGGTGTTGCAATGGTTTCTAATCTTTTAAAAATACCTTGATCTACTATAGGTTGTGTCATATAGCGTTCCCATAAGAAAAGCTGCGCTTTGTTTTGTGAAAGTGCATCTACAGCACCATCTAAGGTATTAACTAATTCAAAATTTAAATCATCTGTATCCCAACCATGCCTTTTAGCTAATAAGAAACTCATTAGATGAGAGCCGCTACCATATCTACTAATGGCAAATTTACCATCCTCTAGTTGCTGGGTTTTTTCGGCCTCAATGTTTCCAGGAGCATGAACACCCCATAATAGAGGAGAAGCTACATAGACTTGTAATATACGTGAAGGATTTCCAGCGATTATATCTTTAACAATACCATCTGTAAGAATGCAGGCAACGTCTAATTCTTTAGTACGAAGTAATTTACTCATACGACCAGTTCCTTCTGGAATATCTTCCCATTGCAAATCAATTCCTGCTTTTTCAAAAGCTCCATCTTCTATAGCAAAATGCCATGGTAGATTAAAATGTTCTGGTACGCCGCCTATTTTTATCGTAGTCATAATGAGTAAAAGTCTGACAAAGATATATTACTTCGTCCTAATGTTTACTTAATAGTTTGTTGGTACTTCTAATAAATAACCACATAATGTGAATAAATAGGTTAACCAATTCAAATTTTGCGTTCTGATGAATAAGTTATTTATGTGCCAGATAAGGATAAACCACTAATCTATATTAACCTTAAACTCAATTATAAAAATTATACTGAATGATGTTTTTTTATAAGATAAGAGTGTATTTCAAATTGTGACCTGACTTTCCTCTTTTGATCCTTAACCATGGTATTATCTTCATTTAAAGTATGAATGCGAGTTTTCACATTATCTGATAACTGAATGTTTAATATATCATCTAATTCATTAAAAATGTTCTGATCATAGATAGGTGTCAGTACTTCAATTCTTCTATCTAGGTTACGTGACATCCAGTCTGCACTACCAGTATACATGATAGGTGTACCATTGTTGTGAAATTTATAAATACGACCATGCTCTAAAAACTGATCTACAATACTAGTCACATAGATATTATCGCTTATTCCTTTAATTTCTGGTATAAGTCTTGAAAAACCTCTAACAATTAATCTAATAGGTACACCGGCCTGATTTGCTTTGTACAGTAACTTAATCATCTTTTCATCTTCTAGCTGATTCATTTTGGCAGTAATACCACATGGTTTTCCAGCTATGGCAGCATCTATTTCATTTCTGATCAGTTCTTCAAAGGTAGAACGCGTTGTAAAAGGCGATATTAATAGATTTTTTGCTCTAGGAATAATCATATCACCTTGCAATACTTTAAAAACACGATGTAATTCTTTGGTTATTTTTTTATGAGCTGTAAATAAACCATGATCACAATAAAATTTTGAAGTCTGCGCATTAAAGTTTCCAGTCCCTATATAAGCATATCGTTGCACCTTGCTCTGCTCCTTACGTAAAATGAGTAAGACTTTACTATGTACTTTAATTTTAGGATAACTATAAATGACATGAGCACCTTTTTCTTCAAAAATGCGTCCCCATTTAATATTATTTTCTTCATCAAATCTAGCTTTTGCCTCAATAAAAACAGTTACTTTTTTGCCATTTTGTAAAGCTAATAATAGCGCATCTGTTAAAGCTGATTGGTCTGCTACTCGATACAACGATATTTTAATTTCCAAAACATCTTGATCTGATGCAGCCTGATTGATTAAATTTTGCACATAGTCAAATGACATATATGGAAAATGTACTAGCTGATCTTTTTCTCTAATAACTTTAAAATAGTCACTAGAACCGTGTAAATACTTATGCCTTATAGGTTCTAGCTTATCAGCCTTTAAGGATTTGTTTTTTATTAAATCCGGAAACTTCATGAAATCGTCAAAGTTGTGATATTGTCCACCAGCAACCATATCTATCTTACCTAATCCTAGACTTTTTCTTAAATTTTTACGCACCTCATTAGGTAACGTGCTGTCATAGAGTAGACGTGTAGGTTGACCATTTAATCGCTGACTTAAGGACTCATAAATTTGATCTGCTAGCGTTTGATCGACATCAACCTCTTGCTCGAGATATAACTCGGCATCACGTGATAACTTGATAGCATAAGACCTTAAAACATCTTGTTTATCAAATAATGATTGTAATTGTGATTTTACAATATCATCTATAAAAGCAATCACATGTGTACCATCTTTATCAGTTAATGGGATAAATCTTTTTAATTTATCTGACGGTATATTAACGATGCCATAGTGATGCTCTGACATAAAAGTAACTAAAAAATACAGTTCGCTATTTTCTAAAAATACGTCAGAGTCTGTAGCTGCTTTAATGATGATAGGCTTTATGTGCTCTTTAATATGATCATTAAAATAGCTTTGAGCATCTTCACTATAATTCTCTATAAGCTCTTCATAAGAAAGCAATTGAATACCGTTTTCCTTTAATTCAGGCACGATAGATTCATAAAAGATAGAACCCAGTTCTTCTTGCTGCTCATTTACTTTAAATAATATCTCTTTGAGAATTTTATTAGGTCTTAGGGCAAGTTTCTTTCTCAGTTTCTTTTTTACCTTTTTTATCTGGCGCAACTGAGAAACTCGCACCCTAAAAAACTCATCAAGATTAGAAGAAAATATACTTATAAACTTTAATCGCTCGTATAACGGATTTGAAGAATCTTTTGCTTCTTGAAGTACGCGGTCATTAAAGCTTAACCAGTTAAGGTCTCTATGTCTAATGGGATATTTAGTCTGTTCTTTCACATTTGAAAAATACAAACTATGTTAAAGGATTTGCGTAAAAGCCTTGTTAATTATCAACGATTTGTTGTAAGGTAAATGTTATCAATTCGTCGACGATAGATTTAGGGTTTTTAGAGAACTCGCCAGTTGCTCTATTAGCGAGTATCGCATTTAAAGAAACAGCTCGATGACCTAGTAGACTAGCCATAGCATAGATTCCAGCGGTCTCCATCTCAAGGTTTGTTAATTTTTCACCTTCATACTCAAACGACTCAATACTTGCGTTCAATTGATGGTGTGCAGGTTTTAATCTCAATTGTCGACTTTGAGGTCCGTAGAAACCTACGTTAGTAATCGTATTTCCTATTAATACTTCATCGCTTTTAAAGATATCAGCTAGTTTTTTATCACAACTGATGGTATAAGGTCGAGCTGCCTGTTCTGATAAGTGTAATTGTTCTGCAACCGCTTTCGCGAAAGCGGAATCACCACCATCATTTTCATACCAGTGAAATAAAGAGTCAAAACCAATCCCGCGTTGTGATAATAAAAAAGAATCCACAGGAATGTGAGATTGTACGGCGCCAGATGTGCCCACACGTATAATATCTAATTGAGTCAATTGAGATTTAATGGTGCGTGTTTTAAAATCAATATTAACCAGCGCATCTAACTCGTTAAAAACAATATCTATGTTATCAGTTCCTATACCAGTGGATACGACACTAATGCGTTTACCTTTCAATGTACCCGTGTGCGTGTGAAATTCACGCTTGCCCACACGATGTTCTATCGTGTCAAAGTGTTTTGAAACTTCACCTACGCGATCGGGATCACCTACCGTAATGATGGTGTGCGCTAGTTGATGTGGTTGTAAGTTGAGATGGTAGATGCTACCATCATCATTTAATATAAGTTCTGATGCTTCTAGAGACATAATTAAAAGGTCATTGCGATTACTGAAATCTCTACGTTTACATACTTAGGTAAATTGGCCACTTCTACGGTTTCTCTAGCAGGTGCAGTAGCTTCATTAAAATAACTACCATAAACTTCATTAACCGTTGCAAAATTGCTCATATCATTTAAGAAAATGGACGTTTTAATCACATTTTCAAACGTCATATCGACTTGTTTTAATAAACTTTCTAGGTGTTTCATCACCAGATGAGTTTCTTCTTTAAGATCATCTATTTTCAATTCTCCAGTAGCTGGATCGATAGCGATTTGTCCACTGGTATATAATGTTTTTTGATGTGGTGTGTCTATGAGTACAGCTTGATTATAAGGTCCTATAGGGCTAGGAGCAAGGTCTGTGTATATTATTTTTTTCATTAGATAAAGATAGTTAAAAATAGGAGTAGAGGCGCGTACTAGAACTGTGGATCTGGCTGTTTGCGTTGATCCCACTTAATGTCACTTAATGCACCAGATTTAATACCAATAAAGAAGAACCAGCTGTTTTGCGGTCCTATAGGAGTCCAGTTAAAACTTAATCTCCAGCTTTCTAGGTCTCGGTTAAAACGCAATGTGGTAAAGGATACACCTTTATTTGCAAAATCATAACCTGTATTACCACCGACACTCCATCGAGGAGATAGTTCTACATCACCAGATACCATTAAGGATTGATTATTGATTTCATTTTGTCTTTGCGCATTATTATAAGTCATAGTATATGCAAAGTTTAAATTCCATGGAATTTTAAATCGATATCTAGTCTTGTCTATATCAACGCTCTCTTTTTCTGGTTCTTGTTGATCATAGGTGGTACCATCTGCATAGTCTATGGATGCTCCAAAGAGATCATCTTCACGGCCACCATTTTGTAAATTTCTATTTTGTAAAGGATCGTCTGGTTTGTCGTCTTTTTTATCTACTTGTTTTTCAAAATCTGTATTGCTTAGTCTGAAATTAAATCGTGCACCAGCACGCGTTAACCGGAATAAACTACCACCATTATCAATATTAAATCTATCGATGCGTTGGTTAGTATTATCTAATGCATATGGATCTAAATTTGCGTCTAGGTTTAAATCTATATTTTTAAATATGGGAATGACACCTCTTAATTGTAAAGGACTCCAGTTTAAAGAATCACCTGCGAGATTGTAGGAAGTGTTAACGTTAAAGGATTTAATGAGAGAAATCTTTTTGAGTTCTGTTTTAGTAGAATCTCTGTCTCTTACCTTTGCCTCAACTGTGTTTTGAATACCTATACCTAAACTACTGGAATATACTCGACCTGGCGCGCTAAATAAAGTACCATCAAAACGACTATAGAATCGCTCTTCTTCAGACACGTCTAATCCTTGTTCATCTAACAGTCGATCGTAGTATTGTTCAAAACTAGGGTTTGCGCTATAGGTTACACTAGGTCTCATTACATGTCTTATAGCCTGTACTTTAGACTCTTTATTTGTGGATTTCCAGTTTCCGTATACCGTAGTTCCTATACTAGCGCCATAATTATAGGTACGATACGCGTCAAAACCGCTTACCGTATCGCGCACTGTATTAAATCCACCAGATCCATTATCTTCTAAAAACTGCCTGTAAGTTTCAAATACCCACGATTCATCATAATTAGCATTTAAACCTACAGAGAAGTAATTTGCTATTTTAAAATTAGTAGAAATGGGAATGGTATGTCGCAAACCACTTATGGCACCATCAAACATTTTACTGGTTAAAAAATCATCATCAGTTGTAGCGATACGATTTTCTCCTCTTAAATTGTATTGTAGGTTGATGTTATGGATCAGCCCTTTTTTTGCTCCTTCCTTAGGTGCAAAAGGAAAAACTCTTGATACACTAGCTTGTAGTGTAGGCAAGGTTAAGTTAACCACATCTGTATTGGTGTTTTGATTGTGAGAAACTGTGGTGGTAACGTTAACTTGAGGTTCACCAGGAAAAGTTTTTGAATATGAGATAGAAGAACTTAAGTTGTTGACCAGTGTGGCACTTTGATTAACTTGATTAAATGATTGTCTAAAAAATTGACTACTACCTAAATTTACACTAGCACTGAAACGGCTGTTAGGATTACTTTTTGCATCCTGACTGTGTTGCCAGTTGATATTATAACGATTGGTTTGTTGGAAATCAGAAAAGCCTCGTTCACTTTGGATTTGATTTTCATATAAAAAACGGAAGCTACCATTAAAAGCATATCTCTTTCTATAGCTACTTTCTATTCTAGAACCCCAACTACCGTTAGTAAAATAATCACCTAAAACAGTAAGATCTACATAATCATTGATAGCAAAATAATATCCACCATTTTGTAAAAAGTATCCTTGATTATTGTTATTACCAAAAGATGGGATAATTACACCACTCTTACGCTCATTTGTCATCGGGAAATAAGCAAATGGTAACCCTATAGGTGTAGGGACATCAGCAATATACATATTGACCAGTCCAGTGACAATCTTTTCTCCTGGAACAAATTTTATTTTACGAGCAAGGAAGTAGTAGTCAGGATTATTTGGGTCCTTAGAAGTCGTGAAAATGGCTCTTTTCATATAGTAAACAGAGTCATTCACACGCTTTGTTACTTCGGCCTTTACATTAAACTCGCCTTGTGCCGTGACTGAATTATAAGTTAACGCCTTGCGTGTGTCCTTATTAAAGATAATAGAGTCCGGTTTTACGACATTTTGTCCTTGAGTAAATATCGGTTTTTGAACATAAACACCTGCGGTATCAATTACACCATAGGCAAATATATCTCCGGTATTCATATTCATAATAATTTTACCAGCCTCGAGGGTAATATCACCGTATACAATTTTTGCCTCATTATAGAGCGTGATCGTATTGTTAATACGGTCTATTTCTTTATAATCTGTTGCACTAGAGATAAGCTTGTGCTCTAGGATAGGTTTACGTTTAGTAGAATCTTTAGGTTTATTAAGTTGTAAAGAGTCTGTATCTATTTCTATAGTTTCTGCAACGGGTAGTTGTGGTTTTTCAACCTCATTCTCAACTGGCTTTTCTGCAGGGATTGAGGTACTATTATTAGGCAGCTCTTGAGCATGACACATCAGGCTGGCTGTTAAAAAAACTATTGATAAAATAATATACCTCTTCAAATAATGCAATCTTCAGTAAACTATATTCGTTAATAGAAATGGTCTGGTTTTTGAAACCCCAAAACTACGTATAATTTTTATGCGTTTTATTGTAATTACGCTTTCGCGAAAGCGTATTTATCAAAAGCACCTTAACACCTATGAACACTATAATGAAAACGTATATACTTTTAATTATTGCATTACTTACTTTTCCTGTTGCAATTCAGGCTAGTACGCCTGTAGATTCTACTATTATAAATAGTAAAAAGTTTACGATAGTATTAGATGCAGGACATGGTGGATCTGATCCTGGTAAAAAAGTGGGAAGCGTAAATGAGAAGGATATTGCTCTTAAGGTGGTTAAAAAGATAGGAGTTTTACTATCAAAAAACCCTGAGGTAAAAGTAGTTTACACGCGTACGACAGATAAATTTCTTGAATTACATGAACGCGCCTCTATTGCTAATAAAGCAAAAGCAGATCTTTTTGTCTCTGTGCATTGTAATGCTGCAGCAAATAAAAGTGCCAAAGGAAATGAAACATGGGTTCTAGGACTGCATCGCAGTGATGATAATCTTGAAGTAGTTCAAAGAGAAAACGCTGTCATATTATTAGAAGATAATTATCAAGAGAAATATGCAGGTTTTGACCCTAATGATCCTTCTTCTTTTGCTGCAAGTCTATTGACTCAAGAAGATTTCTTAGATAATAGTATAGAAATGGCAGCAAATGTTCAAAGCAAATTTGAAGAAGCCTTGAAAAGGAAAAATCGTGGGGTAAAGCAAGCCGGATTTGCAGTTCTGCGATTATCTTATATGCCTAGTGTGTTGATTGAGACAGGATTTATTACTAATAGCGAAGAGCGTGATTTTTTAAATAGTAATGCAGGTCAAGATAAAGTGGCGCAATCCATTTTTAAGGCTATTCTTAATTATCAAAAAAATAGAGATATAAATAATTTTGAGGTTGAGCCCGTTAATATAGAAGAAAACATCAATTCTCAAACAATTGAGGCTAGTGGTGATGATCTAGCTACAACATCTATTTACATGGTCCAAATCGCTGCTAGTTCTAATCAAGTTGCGGCCAAATCTTATAATTTTAAAAAACTTCCTGAAATTTCTAGAGAGAAATCTGGCGGTATTTATCGATATTACACAGGTAAGCTATCAACACTAGAGGATGCAATGGAACTCAAAAAAAGAGCGTTAAAGGCTGGATATGAAGGTGCTTTTATCGTTGTTGTAGAGAATGGTGTGACTAGACGTTTATAATGTATTGCTAAATATGTTGAGAATAGGCTACAAAATAGGTAGCTTTATTTAAATTTGTCAAAAACACCGTATCTGTGAAATTATCCAAAGAAGTTAAAGTAGGTATTCTTACCGTTGTGGCGATTGCGCTGTTTATTTTTGGTTACTCCTATTTAAAGGGTAGTAATCTTTTAGAGGATAATAGAGTCTATTATGCTGTCTATGATAATGTGGAAGGACTTACTAAATCTGCACCGGTTACTATAAATGGTCTAAGAGTAGGTAATATCGATGATATTAAATTTTTAGATGATAGTGGAAGATTAATTGTCAAATTTCACGTTAATGGTGATTTCTCCTTTTCTTCAGAAAGCACAGCAAGTGTTTACAGCACCAGTCTTATAGGTGGTAAGGCGCTAGCTATTGTACCTAATTTTGAATCTACTGCAGTTGCTGCAAAATCTGGTGATACCTTACAGTCTAAGTTAGATAAAGGATTACAAGGTGAGGTAATGGATCAATTCATTCCTTTAAAAGATAAGATTGAACATATGGTAGTGAGCGCAGATAGTGTGCTAGTTGCGGTTAATAAAACCCTTAATCCAGATGCTCGTGCTGCTATTACTTCATCGCTAGAAGAATTAAATAAAACCCTTGTAGAATTTAAGGCTTTATCTCGCAATGCAAATACACTGTTAGCAGATAATAAAGAAAGTCTAGGAAGAACCATTAAGAACTTAGATGTTACAACAGAAAATTTTGCTAAGATATCAGACACTCTTGCACAAGTAGAAATAGCCGGTACGGTAAAACAACTTGAGGAAACAATAGGAAAGTTTAATAACGTACTAGATAAGGTAAGTAATGGAGAAGGTTCGTTAGGGAAGTTAATGACTGACGACAAACTCTACACAAATCTAGAAAGAGCTACAGAACAAGCTGCAGATTTATTACAGGATATGAAGCTTAATCCTAAACGTTATGTCCATTTTTCTGTATTTGGAAAAAGACCAGGACCATACGAAGAACCAGAAGACCCAACTAAATAATTTTTATACATGGAATACATTCCACAAATCATTTTTGCCCTTTTACTAATTGCCGGTGTAGGTTACTTTACTAGTAACATCCGCAAGATGATACGTAATATTAAGCTAGGTAGAGAAGTTGATCGCTCAGATAATAAAAAAGAACGATGGGCGCAAATGGCTCGTATTGCTTTAGGACAATCTAAGATGGTACGCAGGCCTATTGCTGGTTTCTTACATGTTGTTGTATATGTAGGATTTGTTATTATCAATATAGAAGTTCTAGAAATCATTATGGACGGGCTCTTTGGTACGCACCGTATTTTTGCACCATATTTAGGTGGTGTTTATGACGTCTTGATAGGAACTTTTGAAATATTAGCCTTACTTGTTCTAGTTACCGTTGTTGTATTTTGGATTAGAAGAAATGCAATGAACATCAAACGATTCACTATGGGTGAGTTAAAAGGATGGCCTAAAAATGATGCCAATTACATTTTATATTTTGAAGTTGTATTAATGAGTTTGTTTTTAATAATGAACGCCACAGACTTTATTCTTCAAACTAGAGGTGTGGAAGGCTATGCACATGCTGGCGAGATATTTGGATCATTCCCTGTTTCTCAATATGTAGCTATTCTATTTGAAAACATGGCAGATGGTACGCTTATTATCATAGAAAGAGCAGCATGGTGGTTGCACATCGTTGGAATATTAATATTCTTGAACTACTTATATTGGTCTAAGCATTTACACATCATGCTAGCGTTCCCTAATGTTTATTTTGCTAAGTTGACACCTAAAGGTCAGTTTACAAATATGGAAGCCGTTACAGCTGAGGTTAAACTGATGATGGACCCAGATGCAGATCCATTTGCAGCACCAGATCCAGCGTCTATGGAAGAAGAGCCAGCTTCATTAGGAGCTAGTGATATATTCGATCTTGACCAAGTACAATTATTAAATGCCTATACCTGTACAGAATGTGGTCGTTGTACCTCAGAATGTCCAGCAAATATTACCGGTAAAAAATTGAGTCCACGTGCTATAATGATGAAGACACGCGATAGACTGGAAGAGGTAGGAGCCTTAATTAATAAAGAAGGTGAATGGAAAGATGATGGGAAAAAGTTATTAAATGACCATATCACTACTGAAGAACTATGGGCATGTACAACCTGTAATGCTTGTGTTGAAGCTTGTCCTATAGGTATCGATCCATTAAGTATTATTATGGATATGAGAAGATATTTAGTGCTAGAAAATAGTGCAGCGCCTACAGATTTAAATAACGCTTTAACTAACATAGAAAATAACGGTGCACCATGGCCTTATAACCAGATGGATCGATTGAATTGGGCAGACGAGTTGTAATATGAAAGAAAAAAACGAATACCTAGAAGCAAAAAACGATGACGGTTCTTTAGCTAGTCCTATTTTACCTGAAGGCATTAAGAACTACTTGATCGACATAGATGGTACGATTACAGAAGATGTGCCTAATGAAGAGCCAGAACGTATGGCGACCTGTGAGCCTTTTCCAGATGCATTAAAAACGCTTAATGAGTGGTTTGATGATGGACATGTTATTTGTTTTTTCACTTCCAGAACTGAGGAACATAGAGAGGTTACTGAAGTATGGTTAAAAAAACATGGATTTAAATATCATAGCCTTTTAATGGGTAAACCTAGAGGCGGTAACTACCACTGGATTGATAATCATATGGTACGTGCCACTAGATATAAAGGTAAATTTACCCATCTAGTAGAGGAAGAAGTAACAATAGAAGTATTTAAGAAATAGTATGATGTCTATTTCGCTTTCGCCAAAGCGTAACATAAACATCTCAACATAACAATTATGAGTGAATTGATAAAAGTACCTACCGCAGCAGAGTTTATTGCCCAAGGAAAAACACCAGAGGTTTTATTCTGGGTAGGTTGTAGTGGAAGTTTTGATGACCGTTCTAAAAAAATTACTAAAGCATTTGTAAAGCTATTAAATAAGGCAGGCGTAGAGTTTGCTGTTTTAGGAGCCGAAGAAAGTTGTACCGGTGATCCAGCAAAAAGAGCAGGAAATGAATTCTTGTTTCAAATGCAAGCTATGATGAATATAGAGGTTCTTAATGGTTATGAAATCAAAAAGATTGTGACAGCATGTCCTCACTGTTTCAATACACTTAAAAATGAATACCCTGAATTAGGTGGTAACTATGAAGTGATTCATCACACTTCATTCCTAAAAGATTTAATTGCAAATGGTAAATTGACCATTTCTGGAGGTAAATTCAAAGGAAAGAAAATCACTTATCACGATCCATGTTATCTAGGACGTGCTAATGAGATTTATGAAGCACCTAGAGATTTAATTGAAAAATTAGACGCTGCACTGGTAGAAATGAAACGTAGTAAACGTAATGGATTGTGCTGTGGAGCTGGTGGAGCACAAATGTTTAAAGAACCTGAACCAGGTAATAAAGACATTAATATTGAACGTACTGATGAAGCACTGGATACTGGAGCAGAAATTATAGCAGCGGCTTGTCCGTTTTGCAATACTATGATGAGTGATGGTATCAAGGCGGCTGAGAAAGAAGGTAAAGTAGAAGTGCTAGACATCGCAGAGATGATTGCCAGTGCAGAAGATTTATAGACCATGAATTCTGAACCAGAAAAAATTCCATGGAAAAACCGTATCATTCTAGGGTTGTTTTCAGGATTAGTTTATGCGGGAATAATGGCAGCCTTTGATTATGCCAGCGATTTACCTTTTCATGAGGTAAAGTTTGTTTTTAGTACTCTGATATTTGGGACATTTATGGCCATAGCAACGCGCTGGATGGTGAAAAAAAAGAAAAAGTAAAATCTAAATGAAATATAAAATTACGCTCATATTATTATTGATAACTATATTTTCTAATGCACAAAAATTAGAAGAGGAAGTACTTGATAAATTATCAAACAGTATTTGTACGCATCTTAAAGAAAAGGGCGATATTGAAAATTTAACAAGCGTTGAAGCATTAAAGGTCTTTACAGAGAGTATGTTTAAAGCATATGCAACTGATCCAGAATATTACAAAAAAAATGGATTAGACTTTGCCGCAGGTGATGAAGTACTAGAAGCATATGGTGAACAATTAGGAATGCACATGGTGGTTAATTGCCCTTCATCCATATCATTATTTTTATCAATGGCCGGTGATGAAGATTTTGAAGAAATGGGATATACTACTGTTAATGAGCCTATGTCTTATACGGTAACTGGTAAAGTGGTAGATTTTTCTCAAGAACAATTTTATACATTGAGTATAAAAGATGGGAATGGTAGAGTGCGTAAGTTTCTATGGTTAGAATATGTAGAAAATGACATTTTATTAGAGACAGCAATGAAAAAGAAAAATAAGTACACTTTTACTTATGTAGAGAAAAATATGTATGATCCTAGAATACAGGAGTATCGTAACATGTTAGTGCTTACTAAAATTGAAGAATAACCATGCACGCAAATTTTAAAGATTTACCAGATGATGCAAGAGTCTGGATTTATCAAGCAAATAGACCATTTACTACTGATGAGCTTAATGAGTTGAAGCCTCAAATGGATAACTTTTTACAGCAATGGACAGCCCATGGTAAAGATTTAAAAGCTGGTGTAGAGTATCCTTATAACCGATTTATTGTTATAGGTTTAGATCAAACGGTTGCAGGTGCTACGGGCTGTTCTATAGATGCGAGTGTACGATTTATACAATCCATAGAAAAGGCTTTTAAGATTGATCTAATGGATAAAATGAATGTGACCTTTAAAAACGGTCAATATGTAGCACACAAAGAATTAAGCGATTTTAAAAAAATGGCCAAAGCCAAGTCAGTCTCTCCTAACACTATCGTTTTTAACAACCTCGTTACAAATGTAGGAGAGTATCGCGAGCACTGGGAAGTTCCTGCATCTGAGAGCTGGCATTCTCGTTTTTTCTAGTTGATAAACTAGTTTAAAAGTTCATAGTTATTTTCTCTTTGTTAACTCAAGATGAAACATGAAGTTTCTATCTTGTTGCTTTAGGAATGGTTCTTGAAACCCTTTCCTCAAATGCTATTGTATATTATGAATAGGACACTTTTACAAATTTTGATTTTGATTCTCGCTTTCGCGAAAGCGTTTATCTCACAAGCTCAATTCTCAACTCATGACCCATTAATTACCAATGATTCTATTGCTCAAAAAATATGGGTAGATAGTGTATATAACAGCCTGAATCAACGAGAAAAAGTGGGGCAACTGTTTATGGTAGACTTGTTTTCAAATAAAGGCAAAGCTCACGTAGCTGCCGTGAGAAAATTAGTAGAGGAACAAAAAATAGGCGGAATCATTTTCTCAAAAGGAGGCCCGTTGCAACAAGCGCATTTAACTAACGAGTTACAAGCAAAATCTAAAACACCTATGCTTATTGCGATGGATGCAGAATGGGGTTTGAGTATGCGCTTAGATAGTACATATGCATTTCCATGGAATATGACTCTAGGAGCAACACCAGGTACACAATCTAGTTATGATGTCGGGCGACGTATCGGTCAGCACTGTAAAAGATTAGGAGTCCATATTAACTTTGCACCAGATGTGGATATAAATACTAATCCAGATAATCCAATTATAGGTAATCGCAGCTTTGGTGAGGATATGTATAACGTGACTGATAAGTCGCAGGCCTTTATGAAAGGCATGCAAAGTACAGGAACATTAGCCTGTGCAAAACATTTTCCTGGACATGGAGATACAGATCAAGATAGTCATAAAACATTACCTACCGTTGAGTTTAGTGCAGAGCGTATAGATAGTGTAGAGCTGTATCCGTATCGTAAACTTTTTCAAGAAGGAATGGCTAGTGTGATGGTAGCTCATTTGAACATTCCTAGTCTAGAACCTAGGCCAGGTTACCCAACCAGTATTAGTGAAAAAGTCGTTACAGACTTGTTAAAGAAAAGAATGGGTTTTAAAGGACTTATTTTTACTGATGCCTTGAACATGAAGGGTGCTTCTAATTTTAGTGAACCTGGTCAGATAGATTTACAAGCTTTTAAAGCTGGTAATGACGTGCTGCTTATCTCTGAAAATGTTCCTAAGGCGATTGATAAAATAATTGCAGCTTGGGACACTGGTGATATTACTGATGAACGCATAGAACATTCAGTCAAAAAGATTTTGAAAGCTAAATATACATCTGGTTTACATAACTATCAACCGATAAATACTTTTAATCTTATTAATGATTTAAATACTGAAAGTGATGATGTTGTATATGAACGTGCTATATCAGACGCGGTAACGATCTTGCGCAATAAAGATTCTATTTTACCTCTTAAAAACTTAGAGCTTAAAAAGATCGCTTATGTTGAACTGGGTGATGACAGCGGTACTGTTTTTCTAAAAGAATTAAATAAATACACTAAGGTTACTCAGGTAAAAGCAAATCAGTTAGATGATTTACTTAAAAAGTTACAGCCTTATAATACGGTTATTATAGGTTTACATCGCAGTAATGATAGTCCATGGAAAGGTTATCAAATAAAATCTACTCAACTTACCTGGCTTTATGAAATAGCAAGAACGCATGATGTTGTTTTTGATGCTTTTGTAAGGCCGTATATGCTGGCACAACTTAACACTGTTGAAAATTTTGAAGGCATAGTGATGAGTTATCAAAACAGCGAGTGGAGCCAGAAAATCAGTGCTCAAATAATTTTTGGTGCTCGGCCAGCAGTGGGAAGACTGCCAGTGAGTGCAGGTAGTCAGTTTAATGTAAATGATGGTGTTGACACACCTTACATACGCCGTTTAGCATATGGAAGTACACCTAGTAGTGTAGGTTTAGATTCCTATAGGTTATCTAAGATTGATAGTGTAGCAAATCATACGGTTAACAATCTAGGTGCTCCTGGTATGCAAATACTAGTCGCACGTAGAGGTAAAGTCGTTTATCAGAAGAATTTTGGCTATCATACCTATTCTAAAGAACAGCCGGTGAATGATGAAGATGTATATGATATTGCATCGTTGACTAAAATTATGGGTACTTTGCCTTTAGTGATGGAGCTAGAAGAACAAGGTGTTGTTGATTTAGAGGATTCTATAGGGACGCTAATACCAGAGCTAGCTGATTCTAATAAAAAAGATATTACTATTAAATCAATGTTATCTCATTATGCGAGATTACAAGCCTGGATTCCTTTTTATAGATATACTTTAGATAGTATTACCTCGAGACCAATGTCGCAATATTATAGAAACTCAAAGTCCTCTATTTATAATGTAGAAGTCGCACAAAACTTATTTGCAAATGGAATTATTCAAGATACTATATTTAATCGTATCGCAAATAGTGAGTTAAGAAGCCGTCAGGAATATAAGTATAGCGATCTACCATATTACTTACTCAAAAAATTTATTGAGGATAGGTCTAAAAAAACCTTACATGAATTAACCACTAATCATTTCTATAAAAGAATGGGAATGAATTATATGGGGTATTTACCACTAGAGCGATTCACCAAAGATAAAATAGTACCTACTGAAAATGATATCACCTATCGTGGTCAATTAATTCATGGTTTTGTACATGATCAAGGCGCCGCGATGCAAGGAGGAATAGGTGGACACGCTGGGTTATTCTCTAATGCAAATGATGTAGCAAAAATGATGCAAATGTATTTGCAAAATGGAAGCTATGGAGATGTGACTTATTTTAAACCAAAAACGATTGCTAAGTTCAATACCTGCTATTATTGTGATCAAGAAGTGAGACGTGGTGTAGGTTTTGATAAACCGCAGTTAGATGAAGTAGGTCCTACTTGTGGTTGTGTGAGCATGACTAGCTTTGGACATAGTGGCTTTACAGGAGCATATACTTGGGCAGATCCTGATTCAGAAATTGTGTATGTGTTTCTCTCAAACCGTATCTTTCCTAGTGCAGAGAATAGATTTCTTCTATCTGAGAATATAAGAACTAATATCCAGCAAATCATTTATGATGCTATAATTGATTAGTTTTAAACACCAATTACAAAATAAATTTAAATGAAAATTGCAATTGTATGTTATCCTACCTATGGTGGTAGTGGAGTAGTAGCGACCATGTTAGGTACTGCTCTTGCTCAACGTGGTCACGAGATTCATTTTGTAACCTATAAACAACCAGTACGATTAGAATTACTTGCAAAAAATATTTTCTTTCATGAGGTGAATGTTGAAGAGTATCCTTTATTTCATTATCAACCTTATGATCTTGCTTTATCCAGTAAACTCGTTAACGTAGTTCAAGAACATGATATAGAATTGTTGCATGTTCATTATGCTATTCCACATGCTTATGCAGGTTATATGGCACAACAAATGTTGAAAGATTTAGGTATAAAATTACCTATGGTGACTACCTTGCATGGTACTGATATTACCTTAGTAGGTAATCATCCTGTTTATAAACCCAGTGTAACCTTTAGTATCAATAATAGTGACGTAGTTACGTCAGTTTCTGACAGTCTTAAAAGAGACACCTTAGAATTATTTGATATTACAAAACATATCGATGTGGTGCCTAACTTCATTGATATGTCTAATTATAAAACAGAATTTACAGACTGTGACAGAACTGTCATGGCTTTTCCAGAAGAACGTATCATCACTCATGTAAGTAATATGAGACCTGTTAAACGTATCATGGATGTGGTAAAGATCTTTGAGAAGATTCAAGAAAAAATTCCTGCTATTTTAATAATGGTAGGTGATGGTCCAGAGCGTTTTGAGGCTGAAGAGTATGCTAAGTCTAAGAAATTACAATTACAAATTAAATGGGTAGGTAATAGTACTGAGATTGATCGCATCCTTTGTTTTACAGACTTATTTCTACTTCCATCAGAAAAAGAAAGTTTTGGACTTGCCGCTCTAGAAGCTATGGCAAATAAAACTCCAGTTATTTCATCTAATACTGGTGGATTACCAGAGGTTAATGAAGATGGAGTTACCGGATTTACCAGTAATGTAGGTGATGTAGACCAGATGGCTCAAAGAGCAATTCACATCTTAGAAGATGATGCTAGACTATTAGAATTTAAAAATAACGCTTTCGCGAAAGCAAAAGAATTTGACATTCAATTAATAATACCACAATATGAAAAATTATACCAAGACGTTCTCGCTACTGCTTCTAGTCATAAGTAGTATAGCTTTAACTAGTTGTAAAGGAAAGAAAATGGATACACCAGAGAAAACATTTGGCCTAACGTCTTATTATGATGTTTTGCTAGAAGGTAATAATAGTAACCATGAATCTCAAGAGACCATCGTTGTCAACTCAGAAGAAGGCTTGCAAGAGTTAATGGCACAAATTAATAGTACTCGTAAGCCAGGTTTAAAAATTCCTAGCGTTAATTTTAAAAAAGAAACATTAATATTTGCTTATGGTGGACAGAAATCAACAGGTGGATTCTCTGTAGATGTTACCGAGGTGCGTAATGAGAAGAATTTATTACATTTTAATTTTGAACTTATCAAGGGCGAAGGAGATATCGCAACTATGAGTATAACAACACCGTTTAAGGTTATAAAGGTAAAACATGATGATAAAAAAATAACGGCTTCTATTTAAGAAGCCGTTATCGTGTATTGCTATTTCAAAGAATCTTAGAACTGATATCTCAATCCTAATGCGATATCTAAATCATTACCATCTCTGAAGTCACCGAAATAGAATTCTGGTCTTACATCAAGTGATATTAATAATGGAATATCAAAGTTGTATTCTATACCAACTTGTGCTGCTCCAAAAAGAAAAGTTTCAGAATCATCATCAAAATCGCCTCTTCCTGGAAAATCGTCATCTAAACTCACTGTTCCTAGACCACCACCAGCACCAGCATACCAGTTAAATCCACCTTCTATATTCCACATCCATTGATATAAGCCGGTTGCTTTAAATCCGTCGAAATTATTTCCATCTTCATAGCCTAGATCGATTTCTAATCTATTGTTATCGCCTAAGGCTCTTTGGTACGATATCTCAGTACCAAAACCATCTCCGTCTCCAGCTCTAATACCAATTGCATTTTTAGAGACTGTTTGTGCATTTGTTATAAATGTCGTGCTTAACGCAATACCTAGAATCAAAAGTATTTTTTTCATAATTATTTGTTTTGATTCAAATTTATAATAGTAAATGAAGTGAATGATTTAAAATTTGTTAATAATTTTATAGATAACTTAAAATTTTAAGACTATCCTTCAAATTCAAAATCATCATCACCGCCACCACCATCTCCGCGAGTATTTTTCTTTTTTTGATTAAATCTATACACAAAACTTAAGTTAACTTGTCTTTCTCTCCATTGAAATTCACTATCTGTTATAAAATCATTAGTTATCGTAGTACTTTGTCTTTTACGACTATTAAATAAATCGCTAACATTTAGTGATATAGTAGCATCATCTCCCATAATATCTTTACTCGCAGCAAGATTCATAGTGAAGATTCCATCATTACTACTTTGTGCATTCTCTGATGCGCCTCGATAATTTAATCTAGTTTGTAAATCGATACCAGATGGGATACTAAATTTTTGATTTAATCTAGCAAAATAAGTAGTGTTTTCAAAGTCAAAATTTTGACCATTAAAATCACCATCTGTTGTGACTCTATACAAGTTGAAATCAGAATTGATGGTCCACCATTTAAATGGTCTATAGGTAAGAGTTAATTCATATCCTATACGTTCTTGTGTTGATAGGTTAACCGGTGTGCGTCTTATAATAGGGTCTCCATTATCAGTAATGGCACCAGTATCTTCTTGTATAAATTCCCAGTTATCATCACTACGGTTGTAATAAATAGAAGTGCTTAAGGTTACTTTTTTCCATCTTCTTAAATACCCTAAATCTAAAGAGTTTGTAAAAGTAGGGTCTAGATCGACATTACCTTGAAACACATTAGATTCACTAGATCTACTAGGGAAGGGATTTAAGAATCGACCACGAGGTCTTCTTACACGTCTGTTGTATCCTAGTGTAATATTTTCACCATCTTGAATTTCATAACCTAGATTAAGAGTAGGGAATAAGCTGCTGTAATTTTTCTTATCTTCAGTATCGACAGTTTCCTGTCTTATAGTAACATTAGTTTGTTCAAATCTTAAACCAGCAAGGAAAGAAAATTTACCGTATTCCTTACCATATTGCCCATACACAGCATTTACTAATTCTTCATAATCAAAAGTATTATTAAGACCAGCATCAGGCACCAGTGGACCTGTAGGGAAATCTAATTGTTCCTCTAAATAAAAAGAATTACTTATATCACGGTAGTTACCTCGATAACCTGCCTCAAACTGAGTGTCTTCACCTATAGGTAAGACATAGTCAAATTGTGCTGTAGCATTTTGCTCATCTTCCTCACTTAGTGTTCTCTCCACATCATTAATAGTATTTGTGGTTGTTTCAGTCTCTAAGATATTTGCATTTTGATCCTCTATTGATGTAGAGTATTGAATGCTAGCTGTAATTTTCTGGCCGTTATCATCAAGATCATTTTTGTAATCTAATGAATACTGGATGCGTGTGTCATCCTCTGATTCTGCCTCAGTACGTAGGGTTGCTTCATTTAAGTTACCATTAGCATCTAAACGATCAATAATATTAGTGTTTAAATCATCATCATTACCTAATCGATAAACAATATTTGCAACAATACTGGACTGATCATTTATAAAATATTCTGCACCTAGGCTGGTAAAGAAATTTCTACCTACTCGATCAAAAACTCGTTCTTCATTTACAAAACTATTTTGGGCATTTGTAGATAGGTATTCTGTGCTTGTACTACTGTTACCAGGTGTTTCTCTATATCTGAAACCAGTATTAGTAAATAAGTTCCATTTCTCACTACGCAAGTTACCGTTAAAAGATAATCCTAATTGAGGATTATATCCTGTATCTAATTGCATCGTACCATTAAAACCTAATAATTTATTTTTCCTTAGAATAATATTTAATATACCAGCAGTACCTTCAGAATCATAACGTGCGCTAGGTGAAGTAATTACTTCAATCTTCTCAATGGCGTCAGATGGAATTTGCCTTAAAGCTTCGGCACCATTAAAACCTACCAGAGCACTAGGTCTTCCGTCGATTAAAATAGTTACATTGTCATTTCCTCTAAGAGCTACATTTCCTTCTACATCTACAGAGACTGATGGAACATTATCTAATACATCACTAGCACTACCACCACGTACCGTAAGGTCTTTACCTATATTATAAATCTTTTTATCTAGTCGTATGTCTACTGTAGTTTTCTCTGCAATTACAATCGCCGCATCCAGTTCTGCAACATCGATCTCAAGAGCTATTGTTCCATAATCTTTATCAGTTGAAAGAAATTCATCTGTTTTTATTAAAGTTTTAAAAGTGATGTATTCCCATTTCACATCATAAGTACCAGGTGTTACTTGAATACTATATTTTCCATCGATGTCTGTGATACCACCTTGTGGAGTTGCACCAGGCTCCTTGCTTAAAAGAGATACTGTAGCGAATTCTAGCGGAGTTTTAGTAGACTTATCCACTAAAGTACCAGAAATGGTTATTTTACTATTGAGATTGGGATTTTGAGCTGTCGCAACAAAAGGAGCGATTAAAAAGGCAAAAAAGAAATAATATAATTTCATTGTAGTTTGTTTAGTTTCTACTAGGACTACAAATCTATCGGACGGTTTAAGTGGCTTTTACTAAAGTTAAGTTAACTTAAAGGATCATAAAACCCACTATATAAAAGTGACGCTGTTAAGCTAAGTGTTGTGTAATAAGCCTTATAGCTCATCAGATGGTTTTTCTTGACCACTTTCCATTAAGAAGGCTTTAAGAAACGCATCGATATCACCGTTCATAACGGCATCCACATTTCCTGTTTCGTGACCTGTTCTTACGTCTTTAACTAACTTATAAGGGTGCATTACATAGTTACGTATTTGCGAGCCCCATTCTATTTTCATTTTACCAGATTCTATCTCATCTCTTGCAGCATTTCTTTTTTGAAGTTCAATTTCAAAAAGTTGAGATTTCAACATTTGCATTGCTTTTTCGCGATTTTCTAATTGAGATCTGGTTTCAGAATTATGAATAACAATACCAGATGGATGGTGCGTTAATATCGCTTTAGTTTCAACCTTGTTGACGTTTTGTCCACCAGCACCACTTGATCTTGCAAAATCCCACTTAATATCTGCTGGATTAATATCTATTTCTATGGTATCATCTGCAAGAGGATATACATAAACCGAGGCAAAAGAAGTGTGGCGTTTTGCATTAGAATCAAAGGGCGATATGCGCACTAATCGATGCACACCATTCTCTCCTTTTAACCACCCAAAACTATAATCACCTTCGATTTCTAATGTGACTGTTTTAATACCTGCTACATCACCAGCTTGAAAGTTGAGCTCTTTTACTTTGTAACCATTTTTTTGCGCCCACATCATGTACATTCTCATTAACATTTCTGCCCAGTCACAAGACTCTGTTCCACCAGCGCCAGCTGTTATTTGTAAGACAGCACTCATATCATCACCTTCATTAGAAAGCATGTTTTTAAATTCGAGTTTTTCAGTTATTTCAATAGCCGCATTATATTTTGCCAGCACTTCTTCTTCAGTAGCATCACCTTCTTTATAGAATTCATAAAGTACTTCAGTGTCTTCGGCTAGAGTTGTAGCCGTGGCATAATCTGTGGTCCATTGCTTTTTATTACGCAATTCTTTCATAATCAGTTCAGCAGCCTTTGCATCATTCCAGAAATCTGGAGAAAACGTCTTCTCTTCAAGATTAGTAATCTCGATTTCTTTTGCTTCTATTTGTAGGTAATCTTTTAAGGCTATAACGCGTTCTTGTAACGCTTTGAGCTGATCTATTGTGATCATAAATGGGACAGTATTTAGTTACAAAAATAGGTTTATTATCTGTTTTCTCAGCCATGATAAGACTTCTATAAAATATACAGACTTACTAGGAGGATATGTGTAGCAGTGATTATTTTTATCTCGCTTTCGCGAAAGCGTAATAAATACATCCATGATAATAGATTTAAGAAGTGATACAGTAACAAAACCTACACCAGACATGAAGCAAGCCATTATGAAAGCTGAGGTAGGAGATGATGTCTATAAAGAAGATCCAACGGTAAATGAGTTAGAACAACGAGTGGCCAAAATGTTTGGCATGGATACAGCGCTATATTTCCCCACTGGTAGTATGGCAAATCAAGCCGCAATTAAGTTACATACCCAGCCAGGTGAACAATTGATCTGTGATAAATATGCACACGTCTATAATTATGAAGGTGGTGGAGTTTCTTTTAATAGTGGAGTTTCATGCAAGTTAGTAGACGGCCATCGAGGTATGATTACCGCACAACAGGTAGTAGATCATATTAATCCTCCAGATTTCTATCACAGTCCGCTTACTACATTAGTATGTCTAGAGAATACAACTAATAAAGGTGGTGGTGCATGCTATACCATTGATACTTTTAAAGAGATTAAAGTTGTAACTGATAAGCATCAACTAGGTTTACATCTGGATGGTGCGCGCTTATGGAACGCATTGGTCGCGACGGGTCAAGATCCTAAAGAATACGGGCAAATCTTTGATACGATATCTGTATGCTTATCTAAAGGTTTAGGCGCGCCTATGGGAACTGTACTTATAGGTAATTCTAGTATTATGAAGAATGCTATACGTGTTCGTAAAATTCTGGGTGGTGGAATGAGGCAAGTAGGATATATGGCTGCCGCAGGATTATATGCATTAGATCATCATTTTCCATTGCTAAAAGAAGATCATAAAAGAGCGCTAGAACTAGCCAAAACTTTAAGTGAACTATCAGTTGTTACTAAGGTAGAGCCAGTTGAGACTAATATTGTAATATTTAATGTAAGTGATGAAAATTCTTTTACAAACTACCTAGATAATCATAACATTATTTATAGTGATATGGGTCAAGGAAAACTGAGATTTGTCACTCATTATGACTATACAAATGAAATGCATGAACAAATGTTGGGCGTTTTAAGAAAATTTTAATATATTTATAGTTGTAGAGTACTGTTTTTATGTAGTTAATCGATGTTTTTTGTCCTTTTAACAAAGTGTTATCATTTAATTAAAAAAAAAATCTGGTAAAACTTCTTATTGACTGACCTTTGCAACTCAAATTAATTAATAAAACAAATTAACACCTCAAAAATGAAAAGACTAATACTTTCTTTAGTAGCTGTAGCTACGGCGACTGTAGGTTTTGCACAAGACTTACCTTCTAATCCAGAGCCAGGAAAATGTTATGTACGTTGTACTACACCAGACGTATATGAAAATGAAACTGTATCTATTCAATCTACACCAGCTTATAAAAAGTTAAGTGTAGTACCTGCAACTTATGAAACTGTAACTGAAAGAGTTCTTGTAAAAGAAGCTTCTAAACAATTACGTGTTATCCCAGCAACTTATAAGACTGAAACTCGTACATACGTGAAGAAACAAGCAGGTTCTACTATAACAATTTCTCCAGCTTCTTTCGGCAAGTCTACTGAGACTATCGAGATCAAGCCAGCTTATGCACAATGGGAAATGAGTTCAGTACCACCAGCAGAGTGTACTTCTTCTAACCCAGATGACTGTCGTTACTGGTGTTATAAAGGTTACCCAGCAGAGTATACTACTGTATCTGTAACTACTCTTGCAAATGACGCTAGCTTTAACAGAGTTCCTGTTGCTGAGCAGTCTGGTACTTATACTGTACGTGTAGTAGATCAACCAGCACGTGTTGAAGAGATTGATATTCCTGCAGAATATGCAAACATCACTCGTACTATCCTTAAATCTGACGCTGCTACTACTGAATCTGTAGTTCCTGCAACTCAACAAACTATTACTCGTGAGAAGTTAGTTTCTAAAGGTGGTCTTACTGTATGGTCTGAAGTTGACTGTGCTCTTGTTGAAGAGAACAACCTTCAAATCAACTGGGCAACTGGTAGCTCTACTTTAACTGCTGCAGATAAAGCTGAGATCGATGCAAAATTACTTTCTGTTCTTAACAATACTCCAGGTTCTAAAGTAGAAGTTGCTTCTCATACTGACTCTAGAGGTTCTAAGACTTCTAATCAAGCACTTTCTGAAAGACGTGCACAGTCTGTTGCAAACTACCTTATCTCTAAAGGTATCAACAACTCTCGTATCGTTGCAAATGGTTACGGTGAGAACCGTCTTAAGAACCGTTGTGCTGATGGAGTTTCTTGTACTGAGCGTGAGCACAAAGCAAACCGTCGTACTACATTCCGTTTAATCAACAACTAATCTTTGATTAGTAGTTGATAGACTATCAAGTATAAAAAAATCCCATCTAGTTATCTAGATGGGATTTTTGCTTTTAAATAATACAAGTTTATTTAAACATATCCATTCCAGGTATATTAGGCATGCCATCTTTTGCGACAGCAGCAATTTCATTTTCATATATACTTTCAGCTTTTTCTAAAGCTTTATTGATTACTAGAATTAAATAATCTTCTAGCTGTTCTTTATCTTCCAACAGTGAGTCATTAATATGAACGCTTTTGATTGTGCGACTGGCAGTTACAGTTACGTTTAATAAATCATCAGTTGATTTTTCATCGACTAGAACGGTATCCATTCTCTTTTTAGTCTCTTCAACTTTTTGCTGGGTCTCTTTTAATTTTCCCATCATTCCCATCATATCTCCAAACATAATTTATAAGTTTTAATTGTTTGCAACAAAATTATAACATCCGTTAAACCTCACCTAAATAAGAGGTCTGTTTTATATATTGCAGCGTTTTTTAATAAGCACTAATGAAAGAGCATCACGCACCGATTGCAAAAAAAATACCTCACGTACACGAGGCTCATGGACATCAACGTATTGATAATTATCACTGGATGACACAACGAGATGCTCCCGAGGTTATCGATTATCTTAATCAAGAAAATGATTATTATGAAAAGATGACAGCACATACCATGCATCTCAAAGAGGATCTATTTGAAGAAATTAAAAGCCGTATTAATGAGGATGATGAATCAGTTCCTTATTTCTGGAATGGTTACTGGTATTATACAAAAATGAAGAAAGGTGAAAGTTACCCTTTCTATTATCGCAAAAAAGGATCGCTATCTAATAAGGAAGAGCTTCTTTTCGATGTAAATGAAATGGCTATAGGTCATGAGTTTTTTCAATTGACTGGTATGAGTGTCTCACCAGATAATATGAAGGTATCTTATGGTGTGGATACTGTAGGAAGACGTCAATATACTATATTCATTAAGGACCTTATTACTCAAGAGGTTTTGCCTCAATCATTAGAGTTAACTACTGGTGGTGCTGTATGGGATGCGGATAATAAAACATTATTTTTTGTTAGAAAAGATGAACAAACTCTAAGAGCTAATCAAATTTTCAAGTATAAATTAGGTGATCAACCAGATACCGCTACTATAGTCTATCAGGAAGATGATGAGATTTATAACTGCTATGTGTATAAATCTAAATCTAGAGAATATATTATGATTAAATCATCTTCAACTTTAACAGATGAGGTCAGATTTATAAAAGCCAATCAACCAGATTCTGAGTTCAAAGTAGTACAACCACGTACTGAAATGCTAGAGTATAGTGTACTTCATTATGGAGACCATTTTTATATTATGACTAATAAAGATGTAGCTACTAACTTTAAAATTATGAAGACTGAAGTCACTAAACCTGAAATGGAAAATTGGGTAGATGTAATACCTCACCAGTCTGATGTTTTACTAGAAGATTTTGAAATTTTTAAAAAATACTTAGTGATATCTGATCGATTTAATGGTCTTAATAGAATTCGTATTAAATCATGGGATGATACGGTAGATTATTTTTTACCATTTGATAATGAGACTTATACTGCTTATACAGGTGGAAATTATGATTTTGATACTGTTAAATTGAGGTATCAATACAATTCCTTAACAACTCCACCATCGGTTATAGAGTTTGATATGGATACTAGGGAAGAGGTTATTCTAAAAACACAAAAGGTTCAAGATCCTAACTTTACACCAGATGATTACACATCAGAGCGAGTTTGGGCCACAGCTAAGGATGGTGTAAAAGTCCCGATCAGTCTGGTCTATAAAAAGAGTTTAAGAAAAAAAACGGGTAACCCATTGCTAATTTATGGTTATGGTAGTTATGGTTCGACGATCGATCCTTACTTCTCGATTTCAAGATTAAGTCTATTAGATAGAGGTTTTATATATGCTATTGCTCATATACGAGGTAGTGAATATTTAGGTAGACCATGGTATGAGGACGGTAAAATGTTTGCTAAGCGCAATACGTTTACTGACTTTATATCGTGTAGTGAACATTTAATTGAAGAAGGTTATACGTCAACCTCTCATTTATATGCCAGTGGTGGATCTGCAGGTGGATTATTAATGGGAGCTATCATGAATATGGCACCACAATTATATAATGGGATTTTAAGTGCTGTTCCTTTTGTAGATGTGGTCACTACAATGTTAGATGACTCTATACCATTAACCACTGGAGAGTATGATGAATGGGGTAATCCTAATATAAAAGATAGTTATGATTATATGTTGAGTTACTCACCATATGATCAAGTACAAAAACAAGATTATCCTAACGTGCTAGTTACAACAGGTTACCACGATTCACAAGTTCAATATTGGGAACCAGCAAAATGGGTTGCAAGGTTAAGAGAACTTAAAACAGACAACAATTTATTGTTATTTAAAACTGACATGACCAGCGGTCATAGCGGTGCTTCTGGGCGATATGATGCTTTAAAAGAGGTAGCAATAGATTATGCTTTTTTACTCGATTTAGAACAAATAGATAGCTAGCAAAATTTTATGTAAATTTGCCAAGTTTTTGGAATTTTTTGAACGTTCAAAAAATTAAACCCTATTTATGAATAAAGACATAAAAGCTTACGATAGTGTGCTAGATCTTATAGGTGAAACTCCACTTATTAAACTATCAACTACAACAGCTCATTATACTGGAGAATTTTTTGCAAAAGTAGAAGCATTCAATCCAGGACACTCCTCAAAGGATCGAATAGCTCTTCATATTATTGAAGAAGCAGAACGTAAAGGAATATTAAAGCCAGGTGACACAATTATAGAGACTACCTCTGGTAATACAGGTTTTAGTATAGCCATGGTAAGTCGTATTAAAGGATATGATTGTATTCTTGCTGTAAGTTCAAAATCGAGCGCAGATAAAATAGACATGCTCAAATCAATGGGAGCAAAGGTTTATGTTTGTCCTGCACACGTAAGCGCAGATGATCCTCGTAGTTATTATGAGGTTGCTAAGCGTTTACATGAAGAGATTAAAAATAGTATATACATTAATCAATATTTTAATGAGCTTAATATAGAAGCACATTATAAAAGTACAGGACCTGAAATCTGGGAACAAACTGGTGGACAGATTACACACCTAGTAGCCTGCAGTGGTACTGGTGGTACCATTTCTGGTACAGCACGCTTTCTTAAAGAGCAAAATCCTAATATCGAGATTTTAGGAGTTGATGCTTATGGTAGTGTACTTAAAAAATACCACGAGACTAAAGAATTTGATGCAGAGGAAATTTATCCATATCGTATAGAAGGTTTAGGTAAAAACTTAATTCCAACAGCTACAGATTTTGAAAGCATTGATTATTTTGTAAAAGTTAAAGATGAAGATGCTGCTCATATGGCTCGCAAAATCTCTCAAACCGAAGGTCTTTTTGTAGGTTATACCAGTGGAGCTGCGATGCAAGCGGTAAAACTTCTTAATGACGAAGGGCGTTTTGATAAGAATTCTAAAGTTGTTATCATTTTCCCTGATCATGGATCTCGATATATGAGTAAAATCTATAACGATCAATGGATGCAAGATCAAGGCTTTTTTGACTCAAAATCTACTGCAACAGAGCAGCATATTGAGTACATTAAGTAATCTTATCATATTTTTCACATTGTATAAGCCGCTGTTTATTAGTTAAATAGCGGCTTTTTTTTATGCTTTCGCGAAAGCGTAAAAACTAACACATGTTAACTCTCTATTTATCAACAGGTTATTGTTATAAACTTATTTACTATGCACGCATAATGAATAGTCAATTTGCGATTAGAATTGTATCTTTGCATGTTTAAAATATTCTTATGAAGGATTTATTTGATAAAATATACAAGGATAAAGGACCATTAGGTAAATGGGCGTCTGTGGCCGAAGGTTATTTTGTGTTTCCAAAGCTAGAAGGACCTATTGCAAATCGCATGCGTTTTAAAGGTAGAGAAGTTATTACCTGGAGTGTGAATGATTACCTAGGACTAGCAAATCATCCAGAAGTACGTAAGGTAGATGCAGAAGCTGGTGCTGAGTATGGTAGTGCATATCCTATGGGTGCTCGTATGATGAGTGGTCATACAGATTTACATGAACAATTACAAAATGAGCTGGCTGAGTTTGTAAATAAAGAAGCTGCTTATTTATTGAATTTTGGTTATCAAGGTATGGTATCTACAGTAGATGCTCTTGTTTCTAAAGATGATGTTATTGTTTATGATGTAGATGCACACGCATGTATTATTGATGGTGTAAGATTACACCATGGAAAGCGATTTACTTATAAACATAACGACATTGAAAGTATTGAAAAAAACTTACAACGTGCGACTAAAATTGCAGAACAAACTGGTGGTGGAATACTAGTAATATCTGAAGGTGTTTTTGGAATGCGTGGTGAGCAAGGTAGGTTGAAAGAAATTGTTGCTCTTAAGAAAAAGTACAATTTCCGTTTATTTGTAGATGATGCACACGGTTTTGGTACCTTAGGTAAAACAGGTGCTGGAGCAGGAGAAGAGCAAGGTGTACAGGATGATATTGATGTTTACTTCGCAACTTTTGCAAAGTCATTAGCGAGTACAGGTGCATTTATTGCAGCTGATAAAGAAATTATTGACTACTTAAAGTATAATTTAAGATCTCAGATGTTTGCAAAATCACTACAATCACAATTGGTTGTAGGTGCTTTGAAGCGTCTAGATATGTTACGTACAATGCCTGAACTTAAAGAGAAATTGTGGGAGAATGTAAATGCTTTACAAAATGGTCTTAAAGAACGTGGTTTTGATATAGGTACTACACAATCTTGTGTAACGCCTGTCTATCTTAAAGGAAGTATTCCAGAAGCAATGGCACTTGTGAAGGATTTAAGAGAGAATTTTGGTGTTTTCTGTTCGATAGTTGTTTATCCTGTAATTCCTAAAGGATTAATATTATTAAGGTTAATCCCAACGGCATCACATACCTTAGATGATGTCAATGAGACACTAGATGCTTTTTCTTCTATACGCGATCGATTGGAAGGTGGTGTTTATAAAAGGTTAAGCGCATCAGTAGCTGCAGCCTTTGAATAAATATAAAATGCTACGTTTAAACGTAAAATGATATAAAAAAAGCTCTAGGAAACTAGAGCTTTTTTTGTGCTATTTATGCGTTTACTTAAATGGTATTAACTAAATGTTACGGTAAAATAATTTATAGAACTATTCTTTGAACAACACTGCCTTCTGCATCACAGAAAGTGGATAGTTCTTTACTATCGCGCTCTCTGCATTACCAGTCATGGATGTATCTTGAACACGAGCCATGGTAATCATAAACTCCATGTAATCATCGTGGAAAACTTCAGTACAGTTTAATAGATTGCCCATGACTTCATAGGTGCTGAACAAGGTTTGATCTGCATATGCCGTTTCTAAGACAATACCATTATTCTCATCAACTAAATACAAATTAGGATTATGGGTTTTCTTTAAATTATATGCTCTTTCAGAACGCTCTTCACCATAGAAGATTTTATACTGATAGTTCATGCTGTCAGTCGTTTTTAATAAGTGAAACTCCATAGGTATAGATTCTGTTCCTCTACTTGTTGTAATTTTGAGCTCACCTTTATAAGCACCTAAAAAATCTTGTGGAAATTCTTTATCTATAGAAAGTACATTATCTACAGTCACCTGTTTTGATATATCATCATTGACAATTTCGCCATTGGCAGTGATGTCTTTTGCATCTTTACATGAAATGCTAGATAAGATAAGTAGTAGTAATAGTAATTGTTTCATGCTTTAAAAATAGGTATAAATGAGGAAATCCCGAGTTGTCTCAATGACTTCTCAGGATTTCCTACTAACCAACCAAAAAACTTTATGAATGTAAATTACTCTAATAATTACCTTCACTTACTATTATTCAAATTGCGTGCCAAACTATTATGCATGCATAATTAATTTATATACTGACAGGTTTGTAAAAAAAAGAATTCTCAAGCGCAAAATGCAACTTGAGAATTCTCACTAACCAACCAAAAAACTTTATGAAAGAAAATTACTCTTACCTTTTCTCTTTCAAAAGTTATAATTCAATTTACGTGCCATAAATAGCTAAACTGATTTTATTCTTATATGCTATAAGTCTCACTGAATGGTCATGCCTTACATATGAATTCTATATTGTCAATTGACTTAATGTCGATTAACACTATGCGGTGAGATGTCTAAGTAATTAATGAAAGAATAGTCCAAGCTAGCATAGTACAATCTTAAAATAACTACTGTGATTATAGATAAATATCATTAAAAACATAACCAATAGTTGCTATAATAGCTACCTGTACCCATTGACCTTTAATCAATAATTCAATATCAAACCATTCTTAGCTCAAGCCTACTGTCTATAAGTAGTAAATAATAATATGTTTCCTATATATTACGATCTGGCCTGTTTCTATAGAGAAGTGCAGTAGACGCATTAATATGGTTAAACGATACTTATACGACTAGAGATTATATTTTATAGCCATTTTTTCCATTTGAAGAATATTAACAGAACTATAAAAATACCACCACTCATAAACCAGAAATATTGATAACCATCTTCCCAGCTCAATTCTGGGATGTGTTCAAAATTCATCCCATAGATACCAGCTAGAAAGGTAAGAGGAATAAAAATAGAAGACATGATGGTAAGCACTTGCATGATTTGATTCATTTTATGGCTTACGCTTGATAAATACATATCCTTAAGTCCTGTATTTATTTCTCGATAAGACTCTATAGTCTCTGTGATTTGAATACAGTGATCATATGCATCGTGAAAATAGGTCACAATTTTAGGGTCTATTAATTCGCTTTGCTCTTTTAATAACTTGCTTATCGACTCTCTTAAAGGATAAATAGCTCTTCTCAAGCTTAACAATAACCTTTTATTGCGTTGTACTTTGTTGAGTGACTCTTTATCAGGTTCTTCAAAAATTTCATCTTCTAGGTCATTAAGATATTCACCTATTTGTTCTATGGCTATAAAATAATGATCTATAATACTATCGATTAAAGCATAGAATAAGTAATCATTTTTACTAGATCTTATTCTACCACGACTTGATTCTATGCGTTCTCTTATATTTTCAAATACATCACCAGTTTTTTCTTGAAAAGTGATTACCGCATTTTTTTTAAGAACTATAGAGACCTGTTCTTCATTGAGTTCATGTTCAACAGCATCATAGGATATCATTTTGATACATTGATAGATACAGTCTTCAAAAAACTCTGTTTTGGGGCGTTGTGTGGTGTTTGCAATATCTTCTACCAGTAAATGATGCAAGTCAAAGTCTTTACCTAATTGTTCTAATAATTCAATGTCATGTACACCTTCTATATTGAACCAGTTAACTTGTTCATTTTCATTATTTACTATATGAATGTTTTCATATTTATGATATAGATTTTCATCATAGCATATAGTCTCTGTTGCGACATTTCCTTCTCTTTCTAGCCCTACATATGATATCGTTCCTGGTGGTTGAAATACAGTATTTCTAGATTTGGGTGTAGCTTTACGTTTACGTCTGCGCGCCATAGTCATTTGAATGATGAGTAGTAAACTTACTAAAAGTTAATTGAAATTATTATACTATTTAAAAAACTGATGAATAGCTGTATGAATGTAGATAATACGCTTTCGCGAAAGCGTGCTCAATCAATTCCACTCATCCCAACTGTTATACAAGTTTTTCGGCAATGTGAGGTGCAGTAATACTCTCTTTTATTTGAGCAACTTCTTCAGGTGTGCCAGCCGCTGTTAAATATCCTCCATTCATTCCACCATCTGGACCTAAATCAATGACATAATCTGCACATTTTACTAAATCCATATTGTGCTCGATGACAATCACAGAATGTCCTTTTTCAATCAACGCATTAAAACTATCGAGTAATTTATTTACATCATGAAAGTGTAGTCCGGTTGTAGGTTCATCAAATATGAATAGTGTCTTGTCTGCAGTAGTTCCTTTTACTAAAAAACTTGCCAGCTTAATGCGTTGAGCTTCACCACCGGATAGGGTAGAAGAGCTTTGTCCTAATGTTACATAGCCTAGCCCGACATCTTGTAAAGGCTTTAATTTTCTAGTAATCTTTGAGATTTCAGCTTTTTCAAAAAAGTCGATAGCATCATCAATAGTCATGTTTAATAAATCATCAATGTTTTTATCTTTAAATTGAATTTCTAACACATCTTTTTTGAATCGTTTACCATTACAGGTCTCGCAGGTTAAAGTCACGTCTGCCATGAACTGCATTTCGATGGTAACCTCTCCATCTCCTTTACAGGTTTCACATCTTCCACCTTCTACATTGAAAGAGAAGTGTTTAGGCTTGTAGTTTCTTATTTTAGCGACTTTTTGATCAGCATATAAATTACGGATGTCGTCATATGCTTTAATGTAAGTGACAGGATTAGACCTAGAGCTGCGACCTATAGGATTTTGATCTACAAATTCTACTGTCTTAATGTTTTCAAATTTACCGTCGATACTGGTAAACTGACCTGCTTTTTTGCCATATCCGCCTAGTTTTTTGAGAATGGCTGGATATAAAATTTGTTTTACGAGTGTACTTTTTCCACTACCAGAAACACCAGTTACCATGGTCAATACGCCTAATGGAAATGTAACATCAATATTTTTAAGATTGTTCTGTCTTGCACCTTTAATGTCAATAAAGTGTTTGAACTTTCTTCTTTTCTTAGGTAGTGGGATTTCTAAACTACCATTTAAATAGCGAGCGGTGAGGCTAGAAGATTTTAGAATTTCTTCGAGAGTTCCTGCTGCTACAACTTCACCACCATGTGTTCCTGCTTCAGGTCCTATATCAATAATCATATCTGCGGCTTGCATGATTTCTTCATCATGTTCTACTACAATAACGGTATTTCCTAGGTCACGTAAGTTTTTAAGAACTTTTATTAATCTAGCAGTATCTCTAGGATGTAGACCTATGCTAGGTTCATCAAGAATGTACATACTACCTACTAGACTACTACCTAATGAGGTGGCAAGGTTAATGCGCTGGGATTCTCCACCTGATAAAGAATTAGATTTTCTATTGAGAGTTAAATAATTTAATCCTACATCAGATAAGAAATTAAGTCTACTTTGAATCTCTGCTAGAAGTCTTTTTGCTATGTCTAGTTCGGTTTGGGATAATTCAATTTTTTCAAAAAAATCTTTTAAATCTTTAATAGGCTGATTTACTAAATCAGATATAGATACACCAGCCACTTTTACATAACTGGCTTCAACACGCAGTCTTTTTCCTTTACAAACGCTACACTTTGTTTTTCCTCTATAGCGTGAAAGCATAACACGGTTTTGAATTTTATATGCTTTTGCTTCAAGCTCAGCAAAAAAGTCATTGATACCTTCAAAATGCTTATTTCCGGACCATACAAGATCTTTTTGTGCGTCTGATAATTCAAACCAAGGTCTATGAATAGGGAAATCAAATTTACTTGCGTTTTTAATAAGTTGGTCTTTGTACCAGCTCATATTATCACCACGCCATGGGAAAACAGCATTTTCATAGATGGAAAGAGCTGTGTTAGGGATTACTAATTCTTCATCAATACCTATTACGTCTCCATAACCTTCACAGTTAGGACAGGCTCCATACGGATTATTAAAACTAAACAAATGAGGATTAGGCTCTAAGAATTCCATGCCGTCCAACTCAAACTTATTACTGAATTCACGATGGGCACTGCCGTCCATATGTTCTATCATACAAACTCCTTTACCTTCAAAAAAGGCAGTATCTACAGCATCTGCTAGACGATTAAAGAAGTCTTCATCATCTCTTTTAATAATACGATCGATGACTATAGAGACTTGATCTGATTTTTTAAATGTATAATCTAATCCTTCTATACGCTCAACGGTTTCATTTATTTTTATACGAGTAAAACCTTGTTGTAGTAATACATCTAGCTGATCTTGAACTTCACGTTTTCCTTTAACAATTAGTCTAGTAAGTAGTAAAAGTCTTGTTCCTTCATCTTGTGCTTTTACATAATTCACAACGTCAGTCACGGTATCCTTTTTCACTTCATTACCAGAGATAGGCGAGTAGGTGCGTCCTACACGTGCAAAAAATAATTTGAGGTAATCATAAATCTCTGTAGTGGTGCCTACTGTACTGCGTGGATTAGTAGAATTTACTTTTTGTTCAATAGCGATTGCAGGAGCAATCCCTTTGATATACTCAACTTTAGGTTTATTGAGACGACCCAGGAATTGTCTAGCATAAGAAGAAAGACTTTCTACATAGCGTCGTTGACCTTCTGCGTACAGTGTGTCAAAAGCTAGTGAGGACTTACCACTACCAGATAATCCTGTAATGACAACTAGCTTATTGCGTGGTATTACAGCGTTTAAATCTTTTAAATTATGAAGTCCAGCGCCTTTTATAAGAATGTTGTCCTTAGGGCTTAGATCGTCAATGTTTGCAAATAAGGTATCGTGCGTCATATGCACAAAGATAAAACGCTAAACGACCAATAAAAACAATGTATTTCATATAATATGTTAAATTGTTGGGTAGTATTTTGTTGGTTTGGAACAAATGTTGTTATATTTAACCCGTTACTAATTTTAAACAGTCTGCGTATAGCTATATAATTACTTTAAATCAGAGATCTTAAACCTTAATTAAGGTCTTAAAGTTTGTTATAGTTATGAAGTTAGAAAACACTACCACAGATGCGGTTCTAGTAACCCAGTACCTTAGAGGTGAAGAAAGCAGCCTAGAGGTGCTTATCACAAGACACAAGCAAAGAATATACAGTTTTATCTATTCCAAAGTATTGGATCGCGATGTGACAGAAGATATTTTTCAAGATACATTCATAAAAGTAATTCGCACTTTAAAGAGAGGTAAGTATAATGAAGAAGGTAAATTTTTACCTTGGGTTATGCGTATTGCTCATAATTTAGTCATCGATCATTTCCGTAGAAATAAACGTATGCCTAAGTTTTCATCTAGCAATAGCGACTTTGACATTTTTGATGTGATTAGTAATGGACAGGAAAGCACAGAGAATGAAATGATATCTATGCAAGTACAACAAGACGTTAAGAAACTTATTGAAGAATTACCTGATGATCAAAAAGAGGTCTTGATCATGCGCATGTATAAGGACATGTCGTTTAAAGAGATAGCAGAATGTACTGATGTAAGTATCAATACAGCTTTAGGGAGAATGCGCTATGCACTTATTAACTTACGCAAGGTGATTGATAAGCACAATATCATATTAACAAATTAATAGGTTGATTTTATAATAAAGTTTAAAATGCCTCGTTTATATTGAAAATAAACGCAACACATGGCAAAACTTTACAATGAATCAATTCCTGAAAGAGTGACTCCACTAGGACCAAAAGATGACACGGTGAAATTCCTTCTCAACTTTTCAAAAGCATTGAGTGTTATGAAAATACAGAACATGACGTTTGAGACACTTAACAATTAAATTTTGTTTTCAGCTTTAAAAACCCATTGAGATCAACAGATTTTAATGGGTTTTTTGATGTCTTAAATTATTAATTGAATGATTTGATCATTTCTTTAACTTCTTATAGTATTCATCCAGCACTGTTTTTCTACCTACGGTTTTAGTTATGATATCTTTTTCAAGATCCCAACCACGCGCTGGACTGTACTCGCGACCATACCAGATAATTTGAAGATGTAAGTCGTTCCATTTTTCTTTGGGGAACAATCTTTTTGCATCTTTTTCGGTTTGAACGACGTTCTTGCCACTAGTTAGATTCCAGCGATACATTAATCTATGAATGTGCGTGTCCACAGGAAAAGCCGGTATTCCAAAGGCTTGTGACAACACCACAGCAGCCGTTTTATGTCCTACCGCTGGCATAGCTTCTAGTTCTTCATAAGTTTGCGGTACTTTACCATTGTGTAAGTCTATAATCATTTGTGATAAACCGTGAATACCTTTAGCCTTCATAGGCGATAGGCCTACTGGTTTAATGATCTCTCTGATTTCATCTATAGACATTTTAATCATGTCATATGGATTATCGGCGCGTTCAAATAGTAAAGGTGTAATTTGATTAACGCGCACATCAGTACTTTGAGCACTCATTAAAACTGCAATTAATAAAGTGTAAGGATCTTTATGATCTAGAGGTATCGGTATTTCTGGATAAAATTCTTCAAGTTTATTTATGATAAAATTGACCTTTTCCTCTTTATTCATTTTTTAAATTTATGCTTTCAACAAAAATACAACTATGACGACATTAAAAACAGGAGATAAAGCTCCAGATTTTTCAGTACTTAATCAAGACGGTAATACAGTTTCATTATCTGACTTTAAAGGTAAAAAATTAGTGTTGTTTTTCTATCCCAAAGCGAGTACACCTGGCTGTACGGCCGAAGCTTGTAACCTGAGAGATAATGTATTACGCTTTCGCGAAAGCGGATACGAAATACTAGGTGCTAGTGCAGATAGTCCTAAAAGGCAATTGAATTTTAAAAATAAATATGAATTGCCATATGACCTTCTAGCTGATGAGGATCATACATTACTTAATGCTTTTCAAGTTTGGGGTCCTAAAAAGTTTATGGGTAAAGAATATGACGGTATTCACAGAACGACATTTGTAATTGATGAAAACGGTATTATTGAAGATGTGATTACTAAAGTAAAAACTAAAGATCATACCGCTCAAATCTTATAATTAAGATCAATTATTAGAGTATAAAAAAAGACCGCTTATTAAGCGGTCTTTTTTAGTTTAAATTCTTAATGATTCAATTAAGATGTACCAAGCATATCAACTGTATTACAACCAAAAAGATTTTGTTCCTCTATAAGCTCAGCAATACCTGGCGGTAGCATTTCTCTCCATCCATCTTCACCTTCAGCAATCATGCGCAATACTTCTCTCGAGAAAATATGCATGACATCTTTATTATAATCTTCAATATCAATTACACGACCATTATACTTAAAGAACTTATATAATTCTTTCATGCGTGGATGTACTTTTATGTTATCGCTGGTTGTTAATTCACCAGTTTCTGTATCTATCATAGGGTATAGGTAGACTCTTAAATCTTTAAAGAATAGTTTACCAAATGCTTCTAAAATACCACCACTTAAATGAGTGTAATATTTAGTGTCAAAAATATCTACCAGATTGTTAACACCCATGACCAGTCCTATACGTTCTTTAGTATAGTTATTGAAATATTCGACAAGTCTATAATATTCTTTAAAGTTAGAAATCATTACTGTTTGACCTAAAGAACACAATAATTCTGCACGATGCATGAAATCTTCTTCATCAATCTCTCCTTGGGCTTTAAGATTAGAAAGTGTTATTTCAAAAATAGTCTCGAGTTTATCTTCTTTAACCTTACCTGATTTTATGAACATGGCCTTTGCCGTTTCATACATATCCATGTTTACTTTTGTAACAGGTCTAAAACTACCTCTTAAAGCAAGTACATTTTTTTTATAAAGAATACGCGCACTTAATATATTCTTACCATCTGGACCGAACATTACAGCCTCAGTCATTTCATTACGTAATAATTGTAATGACATCAAACGGTTATCAACTTGTTTAAAACGAGGACCATCAAAATTAATCATATCTATTTCTATCTTATCCTTATCGATATGATCATATAGATATTTCAACAATTTTTTAGGCTGATCATGTTTATAGAATGCTCCATAAATCAAGTTAACACCTAGTATTCCCAGAGTAATTTGTTGCAGTCTAGCGTCTGTCTCTTTAAATCTTACATGCAGTATGATTTCAGAATATTCTTCTAGTGGCGCTGCTTGAAATTTTATTCCTACCCAACCGTGGCCTTTATATTTTTTTGCAAAATCAATAGTGGCAACGGTATTTGCATATGTAAAGAACATCTTTTCTGGATGTTTATCACGTGCAATGCGTTCTTCAATAAGGTCTGACTCGTGTTGTAACATGCGTCTCAATCGAGCTTCTGTTACATAACGTCCATCATCTTGCACTCCATAAACCGCGTCAGAGAAGTCTTTGTCATAGGCGCTCATGGCTTTTGCAATCGTTCCTGATGCACCACCAGCTCTGAAAAAATGACGTACCGTTTCTTGTCCAGCGCCTATCTCGGCAAATGTACCATAGATATTACGGTTTAAGTTGATTCTTAGTGACTTGCTTTTTAATGAAGGTACTGATTCAAAATCATTATCTCCTGGTAAGGTAACTCCCATTATGGTGTGCTATTATATCGTTCACACAAAGGTAGCAAACCACAACGTAGAACAAAAAAATATGGCTATTTTTAACCTAAAATAGTTCAAGTGAAAATCACCATTTTAGGAACAGGAACTTCTCAAGGCATTCCTGTTATAGGAAGTGACCATCCCGTTTGTAAAAGTACTGACTCTCGTGATAAAAGATTGCGAGTAAGTGCTATGATAGAACATCAAGGTAAAAGACTTGTTATCGATTGCGGTCCAGATTTTAGACAGCAAATGTTACGACATAATGTGAGCCATTTAGATGGTGTTCTTTTTACACACGAGCATGCAGATCATACAGCTGGACTAGATGATTTACGTCCTTTCTTTTTTAGACAAGGCGAGATTAATTGTTATATGACATCTCGTGTACACCTAGCCTTGCAAGAACGATTTAGTTACATGTTTGCAACCGTTAATAAATATCCTGGCGTGGCAGATCTTACCGTCCACGAGTTTAAAAATGATAGTTTTGATGTGTCAGGTATTACAGTCACACCTGTGCTTGCAGACCATGGCTTTATTCCAGTACACGGTTTTAAGATCAATAATTTTGCTTACATGACAGATGTGAAAACAATAACTGATGTTGAAAAACAAAAATTGAAAAATCTTGATGTACTCGTTCTAAATATGTTGCGAGAGCAAGAGCATTATACCCATCTTAATTTAAAAGAAGCCCTTGAATTAGTAAGGGAATTACAACCACAGCGTACTTATTTTACACATATCAGTCATCACCTAGGATTCCATGAAGAGGTAGAGAAAAACCTTCCAGAAGGAGTCTTTTTAGCCTATGATAATTTAGAAATTAACTTATAATATGAAACGTAATCTTTATTTATACCTATTTATTTTTGCCTCTTTAATCGCACTAATATTATATGTTAATGGTAGAAATATACAAGAGTCTCAGGACCGTGCTTATAGAACTCTAGAAGAAAAATTAGAAACTACGCAAAAACAATTAGAGGAAGCACAGGCCGCAAAATCAGCAGCCACTATTTTTTCACTAGATAATAATGAAGAGGCCTACAACTACTTTGAATCTTCTGGTCTAGATCGCAATAAAATAGAGGCTGTTTTGCAAGATTACCTACTAGAGCAAAATCTAACTCAAGGTGGGAATCCGCTAGTGGATTATATAGGAGAAGGTAGAGGATATCAAATCAACGATATACAAGTTTTAAATCATAAATGGTTGATTGCAAACTTTACTGATAATACCAACTGGGGAGAAGTGTTGATACAATACAACTTTGACGAAAACAATAATCTATCGATGCAAACTTTAAAATCTGTACTGTACAACAAGTATAGATAATTAAAGATCTCTTTCTAACCATTCTTTCATGTCATAAAAATTATCTCTAGCCACGCCGTGTCCTATAGGATAGTCTTTAAACACATGGTCAATGTTTAATTTCCTCAAAAAATCTGGAGCCAGTTTTGCCCATGCATAAGGAACGACCTGATCTACTGTACCGTGAGAAATAAAATAGGTTGGTTGTTTTTCGCTTTCGCGAAAGCGAGATTCAAGAGCATCTGGTTCATCTATCATTTCCTCATTTAAGTAACCACTCATACAGACTACTTTATCAAAAAGTGATGGATGAGAAAGTGATAATGCATAAGAAAGAATGGCACCTTGGCTAAAACCTAGTATATTAATTTTACCCTTGGAAATAGGGTAGTGCGCTTTTAATTCTTCTATAAATTTCAGTAACAAGCTCATACTTTCTTTTGCCTGTTTTACATCACTAAACTTACCACCAGTCGCGTCAAAGTTGATGGCATACCATGCGGCACCTTGCGGCACCATATTATAAGGCGCTCGAGCAGATATTATAAAAAAGTCATCAGAGATTTCTGGAGAAAAAGAAAACAAATCTTCTTCATTACTACCATACCCATGTAAGAGTAAAAGTAGAGGTGCATTTTCTTTATTTGCAGGCCTTATGACATGCCTAAGAGATAAGTTTGTAAAAGTTTTCATTACTTAATAAAATTAAACCATTTCTGGAATAGTGGACCTACAATAGGAAGTTCATCAGTTTGATTTCTTAAGGCACTTATAAGTCCTAAAATAGCTAATAGCACAAAAAAACTTACCATTAATAAAGGTATGATACCTGTGGGGATAATGCTTGCAAAAACGCTCACTATTACGGCAGCAGCGATGATTCCAAACATTTGTCTTAGATGGAACGCAGCAAAAGGTTGATTTTTTCCGTTATTTAAAATTATTGCTACACCAAAAATGGCAATACAAACTATTAAATGAAAAAATAAAAATAAAGCACTTGCATATCCTATGATAGCTATTGATTTACCGGCAGGTTCTTTATCCATTCCAAACAATCTTTTTGTTATTTATAATTCCTAGTGCTTTACCTCTTAATTTTTTATTTAAAATAGCACTGTTTTTAGAAGATGAGAATATATATTCTTTTTCAAACGTGTACTTCTCAGTTGGTACAAATAGACTCAAATTAGCAATTTCATCAACCTTGATTTGTGGTTTTTTAATCCCGAATACTTGATAGCCTGAAGTGAGCGCTTCAATAGCTTTTTCAGTATCTAACAACGTTTGTAAAATCCCAAAAGCACTCTCTAGTCCTATGCTTCCATAGCTAGCTTGATCAAATTCAACAGCTTTATGTTCTATATTTAAGGGTATGTGATCAGATGTGACCGTATCAATGATTCCACTTTTTAATGCATTGATTAAAATATTTTTTTGTTTTTCATCACGTAACGGTGGCTCAATTTTAAAATGTGTATTAAAATCAGCTAAATCTGTGGTGTCTAAAAACAAATGATTTGTAGAAACGCTACATGTAATATTTGAGTATTTCTTTTTAGCGTCTTTAATGAGTTGTACGCTAGCGGCTGTAGTAATAGTAGGGATATGTAGTCTGGCGCCTGTGTAGGCAGCAACTTGAATATCACGTGCTATTTGAACCTCTTCGGCCATGGCTGGAGTAGTTTTAATACCCAAATGTATGGTAGCGGCATCTTCATTAACCATTCCTTTTCCCGCTAAATGGTTATCCTGCGGATAGGATTGTATAATTCCTCCAAAAGATTTTACATATTGTAAACCTACTTTGAGAAGGTTAGTGTTACTTATGGATTTTTTAAAATCATAAAAAGAAATAGCACCAGCTTTTTGCATGTCATAAAGCTCTGCTAGGTGTTCTCCGTCTTGATTTAATGTAAAATTACCGACTGGTAATAGGGTTACAGCTTCACCTGCCGTTTTGTTTTTTAAGTAATTAATACCAGATTCATCCTGTGGATTAGGACGATTATTAGGGTTTAACATTATGGTAGTGAAACCACTTTTTGCAGTAGCTTCTAATCCATTTTTTAAGGTTTGTCTCTCTTCAAATCCAGGCTCGCCAAAGCTTACACTACTGTCAAACCATCCTATAGAGATATGTAAATCTTCTTTTGAGATGATACGAGCTTCATCATTTTTGATACTCGCTGCTATTTGAGATATTCTACCGTTTTTGATAAGAAGATCTCTTTTTTTGAGATGCAGATCACTACCAGCATCAATAATAGTAACGTTTTTTAATAATATCATTTCAAAAACTTTAAAATCAATAATTCACAGATTAGAAAGAATAATGCGCCTATCACAAAGTATTTCCATAAACTCAGGACACCATCTTCTTTACTTAATTTATACACTAAATCCTCTACTGAATAAACGATGTTTTCACTACCTAAATCTTTAGTTGTAAAGTACTCAAGTTTATTCTCTTTACGACTATTGTTAAAACTCAACGTTGTAATAATCTCTTCATCTTTCAGTACTTTATAATTACCCGAATTATTTAATTCATCGTCAATTTCTATGAGTACAAAAGAATCAAAGGCTCTTTGCTTAGGTATTATAGAACTGAATTCGTTTTTTAATTCGAGTATTTCATCGCTAATAATCGTTTCCGACACAGCAATCGAGTTATTCTCTCCTATATGATAATATAATTGAGGAACAGGTAAACTACCACGGCCCATGTTGTATAAAACAGGAACTATTAAAGGTGAATTTTTAAAATTTGAGTTTTTATCGTTTAAAGGTGCTGTAAAAGAGTATACATTTCCTTTTTGAAATAGAAAGCTACTACCGTCTTCAAATTTTAAAATAGGATCAAGCGCGTTTATATTATTTGTGGTAGCGTTAACTTTAGGATATTGAAAATTAGATATTTGCTTATTAAATACACCTTTTAATATGGGATGATTAAAATTAATTTCTGTGATGCGCTTTTCTTTTTCACTTATAGAATTGCTACTTAATACGTTTGTAATTGAATTATTATCAGATTGATCTAATGAAGGTATTACTACTAGATAACCACCATTCTTTAAATATGTATTAATTTCTTGAGCTAGATTAAGTGATATGTTTTTTAATTCATTAAGAATTATTAAGTTTTTCTCATTAAGTAAATTAAAATTAAGATCTCTCGCCCTTACCGCTGTAAAGTCGAATTCATCTTCTGTAAAAATTCTCTGTAAAAATTCACCGTCAACATCGTTTATAGCTAACACTTTAATCTTACGTTCTATGTTGTTACTAACGTACAGCTCGTTATCAAATGTAAGGCTGTTGTCGTCAAGGTAAATACGACCTTGTAATGGTTGACTAGTTTCAAAATTAAAAGTACCTGTGTCTTTTAAATTGGAAAGGTCCACACTCGTCTTTGCCACTAAAACGCCATTATTTTCTAGGCTTAAAGTGACTGGGTTATTAATTGCTTTATCACTGGTCACAGTGACGCTTATATCTATAGAATTAGTTTCTCTACTACTTATATATGCGGTATCTATAGATACGTTATTAGATTCCTCAGCTTTTAGAAAAACTAATTCTCTTTTTAAGCCTGCAAGAGTATCTGGGAACGTCTCGATAGTTTTTTGAAAATCAGATATAATGATTAACTCATTTCTTTTATTGTTATCATTTAGTAAAGCATTTGCTTTTAGTTGTATTTGATCATAACTCAACGGTTTTGACTGATAACCTGATTTCAATAAATCATTAGAGACCTCTTTTTTAGTCGTATTGCGATAAGTATTATCATTTGTAAAAAGAGTAAATCTCTGATCGTTAGGTAAGCGTTCTAGTAAATCCGTAACTGCGGTTTTATAAAGTTCACCTTTTGAACCACTAGATTGCATAGAAAAAGAATTGTCCAGATATATAGCAGTTTCTTTTTCTTGTGTTGCAACATCGCTACCTGGTATAAATGGTTGGGCAAATGCAAAAACAATACAAGCTATTGCGGCCATACGAGCCAGTAATGTTAACCATTTTTTAAGCTGTCGACTCTTCCGTGTTTGAGTAATTAGTGGCTTTAAAAAGGCAACATTAGTAAAAGGCACCTTTGTAAAACGCCTTAATTGAAATAAATGAATAATGATAGGGACAATAAGAAATAGAAGTCCGTATAGTATTGATGGATTTTTAAATATCATTTAAATCTAGGATTAGTCAAAGATAATATCTTATCTCAGATTCACCTATTTTATTTTGATACAGTAATGATGAATTCTGTACCTAATCCAAGTTCAGAATTTACAGTAATCATTCCATTCAATTTATTCACCAGTTTTTGTACTGTACTCAAACCTATACCATTTCCTCGTTTACCATTACGATCTGGTTGGTTTAGAGTTTGAAACATTTTAAAAATCTCATCCTTTTTATCTTCGGCGATACCTATACCGTTATCTGCCACTTTAATGATGTAATAGTCATCCTTTTCAATGATATCAGTTTTAACCTCTATGGTCTTTTTATCATTATATTTTAGAGCGTTACCTATTAAATTAATTAATATTTGTTCTAGCGCACTTTTATTAATTTTCAATTCTATATTATCTTCAGGTAATATATAATCTATATCGTCTGGTATCGCTAGAATTTCATGAATATGCTCTAACAATGTGTAGGCGTCAAAGGTTTCTTTTTCTTCTACTAGAAAAGATTCACTTTCATAATGAGCTAGGATTTGAGTAACATAATCAGATAACCCAAAGGCCGCATCCTTAATATAATTCAGGTAATTTCTACCTGCTTCATCAATGTTATTACCATACTTTTTTGCTACAATGTCTGTAGTCAATACCATATTTGCGAGAGGCATTTTCATATCATGCGATACGGTATGCGCAAAACTTTTCAGCATCTCATTATTCTCTTCTAGAATAGCGGTTTGCTTTAATAAATCTGTATTTTTCTTATGAAGTTCTAGTTGTCTTTTTGCAAGATCTGCCACCATTAATAAAGATGCTCTTTCCTCTTCAGTAAGCTTATGGGGTTTATTATCTAGCACACATAAAGTCCCTAAAGGTAAGCCTTCTTCACTTTCTAATTTTACACCTGCATAAAAAATTAATGGATCTGGTGCATTAACAAATGGATGATCCTTAAACTGCTCTAATTTACGCGCATCTTCTATTAAATAAATGTCTTCATCAGAATTGATTGCGTGACTACAAAACGATAATTCTCTTTTACTAGCATTTAATTCAAGTCCTCTTTGGGACTTAAACCACACTTCTTCTTTATCAACAATGCTTATTAGAGATCTAGGAATTGATGTAAGCCTGCAGACTAATTCTGTAAGTTCATCAAAGACCTTCTCTCTATCTTTTGAAATACCATAGTCTTTCAAAACTTTAAGTCGTTGATTTTCATTTAAGTGAGCTATCGCGTTCATTCATTTATCGGTTAGTTATCACAAAGGTAAACGAAACATTTACGGTTTATACTATATTCCTACAAATCATTAAAAACTCCTACACCAAATAACGCAAAATCATACTTTACAGGATCGTTAGGGTCTAACTTACGCAAGTAATTATCTAGTTCAGCAACTGCTTTACCGTCATTTTGTTTTCTTTTAAGCATTTTAAGTTTACGCGCGATATTGCCGGTATGAACGTCTAGTGGTAAAGAAAGAGCGCTCATGGGTATTTGTTTCCATATTCCAAAATCTACTCCAGCGTTATCATTTCGCACCATCCACCTTAAAAACATATTAATACGTTTTGCACTGCTGTTTTTTAAGGGATCACTAACGTGTTTTTGGGTACGAGGTAAATGCTCAATTTCAAAGAACATTTTCTTAAAACTAGAGATTGCTTTTTGAAGATGTCCTGTTTCTTTATACGCTTTCGCGAAAGCGTTTTCTAAACCACCATATCGTTGCTCAATATTTTTTAATGACCTTAAAAATGTCTTACAATCTTCATTGTTAAAGGTGCGATGCACAAATCCATCAAAACGGTCGAGATCTTCAGGCTCGTGATTGATTATAAAATCTGCTGGAGCGTGATCCATTAACTCCATTAATTTATTAGAATTATTAATAATGGACTTACGATTTCCCCAAGATATGGTCGCTACTAAAAACCCTGCTATTTCAATGTCCTTTTTCTCTGTAAAAAGATGTGGGATTTGAATGGGATCATGTGGTATAAAGTCAGGCACATTATATTGCTCAACCTTAGCGTCTAGATATTCTTTGAGCTGTGCTCTAGTCATTTGATAAAAATCTACCGTCTTGCATGATTAATTTTCTATCTGCAAGATTAGCGAGCTCATCATTGTGTGTTACTATGACAAAGGTCTGATTAAACTCTGCTCGTAGTTTAAAAATCAATTCATGTAAATCATTTGCAGTATTACTATCTAGATTTCCTGTAGGTTCATCTGCATAGATTACTTTAGGGTTATTGATAAGTGCTCTAGCAACTGCAACTCTTTGTTGTTCTCCACCACTTAAAGCTCCTGGTTTATGTTCAAAACGATCAGAAAGCTTAAGGTAATCTAGTAATTCTTTGGCTCTTTTAGTGGCTACATCCTTAGGTGTATTTTTTATAAATGCCGGTAGACATACATTTTCTAAGGCACTGAATTCTGGTAACAATTGATGAAATTGAAATATAAAACCTAAAGATTCATTACGGAAACGGCTCAACATTTTTGAGTTGAGTTTAGTTACATCTGTACCATCTATAATTAATGATGTACTAGCATGCTCATCTGGACGTTCTAAAGTCCCTAGTATATGTAGTAAAGTGGTCTTACCTGCTCCAGAACTACCTACTACACTAACTATTTCACCAGTATTAATAGTAAGTTCTACGTCCTTAAGAACTTGTAAATCGCCAAAACTTTTATGAATATGTTGTGCTTGTATCATGTAAGACAAATGTAGCGAGTTTTAAGCTTTAAACCACTTTCTAGCTGCATTCACATCTAAAAAATAAGTAATGCGCAGTGATAGATTGTGTCGTACTGGTTCCATAAAAAGATTGTCTAGACTTTCTTCAAATTGAATTGCTCCTTGATTATCAAAGTTTGAAATAGAGTTGCGATATAATAGGGATGCTTCACTACCTGGTGCAAATCGCCAACGGTAGGATAAGTCTAAATTCCATACATTAAAATTAGCATCAGGATTAAAATCTTCTTCAAGAACATAATCACTATTTTCTAAAGTACCGTCTAACTGTAGTTCTTTAAAATCACGACTAAAAGTGGCTCGCGACCAGAAATTTCTAAACGAGATACTTAATGCTTGTCTATTATTAAAATTATAAGTCCCAGTTAATCTATTCTCAACACTATGTGTATCTCTTTCACTAAGTATTGAAGTCGTGTTGTCATCAGTGAGTGTTACATAACTCATCCTATCATTATTCTTATCCCAATTCAAACTATAGACAAGTAAAAATTGATCAGAAAAACGATAGCGCGGTGCGATTCTAAAATCATAGTTATGTTCTTTCTCATCCAGTCTTTTAAATCGACCAGCTCTTATATCAATTGCAAATTTTTTACGATAGTCACTAGATATAAATCCACCAGTAAAAATTCCCTGTCCGTATCTTACTACTTGATCTTCAATTCTCGATTCAAACTGATCTTTACGGTCTGTAAAGTAATTTAAATCTGCTCCAAAGGCAAAACGCTCTTTAGTAATAAAAAATGGATTTAAATTTATTTCAGTTCCAGTATGGAAACCTGGTGAAGCGGCACGTCTATGTCTGGTGCGCAGGCTTATTTCATACCGGTTAAAAATACCTTTCTGTGTTAATTGAACATAATTAAGATCTGCAGCAAAGGTGTGGAAGTTAGTCTGAAAATTTCTACCTAAGTCGTTAGGGTTATAATTACGATCTCTAAAAAAGTGACCTAATCTAGGACGCCACTTACCACTTGTTTTTCTCCAGTTAGCTTCAGTCGCAAAACCAGTTTCAGTGCCATCTGGTGTAAAGCGATTAGTCATTTTAACCTCAGCACTTATATTATCTGTAGCCGCTTTATTATTGTGATTCAATACAATTGCATTAGAATTAGCATCTGTAAAAGAGCCATTGCGCAAGGTACTAGCATTTACTAAAGCAATTGAAGAATTATTACCATATTGCTGGTCCAGCACGAGCATGTTATAATTAGTCAGTGGTTCTGTCTCGACCTCTCGACGAGATCCATCTATACTGTTTTCTATGGTAGCACTGGTTTTTTCTGTAAGCGCGTTTAATAAACCTATTCCTAATCCTTTTTCTGTACGACCAGTTACTTTAATCGCATTTAATAACTTTGCACTTCTAGGGTTGTCTATAATATTCTCATTTTCTAGTACTTCAATATTTCTAGATCCACTAGGTCGTTGACCTATGCGTCTTGAAAAGAATAAGTCTCCTTTTCTAAAAAGGTCTGTACCTTCAGTAAAAAATGCTCTATTCTCATTAAAAGTTTGTTCAAAAGGACCTAAGTTAAGTACCACTTGATCAAAGGCTACCTGACCAAAATCAGGAATTAACGTAGCGTCAAGTGTAAACGCATCATTAATCCCATATTTTAAATCCATTCCAGCATTAAAACTTGTGGATTCTATACCGTCAAAACGGTCATGTATGACAGATACATAAGGATATAAATTTAATCGTAATGGTGGATCAATATTTTCTATACCTGTTAATAAAGCATCATATTGTGTATCTGTACCCGTTGTTACATCAATATAATTATAGGTATATTCTTCATTTAACGATTTAATAATGCGCAATATTTGAAAACTCCAGTCCTGTACATTTTGCTCTGGAAAACGCAAGGTTCGATAAGGTATTTTCATTTCTACATACCATCCTCGTTCATCAAATGACACCTCAGATAAGAAAACAACGTTATAACTAAAATCCTGGCTGTTACCTTCAGCAATGGCATCACCTAGAGCGTTTGCACTAGTGGCATAAAAACGGGTTTGATTAATCTGGTTATTATAAGTATTTATAAAAAAACCGAAAAGGTCTGCTTGCTCAAAAACCTGATCACGTTGAGAAAACTGTCTTAAAACAGATTCTGGATCATTATCGTACATATAACCAGCAACATAAATTGCGCTATCGTCATAAGCTACTTTAAATTCAGTTTTATGAGTTTCCCTTTCGGCATTTCCATTATTAGGTTGTGCCATAATAAAATTACCGCCAGTAGTAACTCGATCCCATATCTGCTCAAATGGTTTTCCATCAATTTTTGGTGGTGTGGATATGCGAGTAGCTCTGTAAACTTTTCTCGCGATATTGGTTGTGTCTTGTAATGTTGTAGTCGTATTCGCTTTCGCGAAAGCGTAACTAAAAAATAACAATGTGAAAACAATAATTCTGAGCATGACTTTTTATGAATCCTCAAAGCTAAAAGCTAAAAACTATAGATTCATTAAACCCATGTTAATTTAACATATGATTTACAATCTGTAAATTAACTTGCTTAAAAAGCAATTATGGATATAGCAATTCTAGCAGGTGGATGTTTCTGGTGTACAGAAGCCGTATTTCAAAGAGTTAAAGGAGTAGAGGAAGTAAAGTCTGGTTTCTGCGGTGGACATATTAAAAACCCAGCTTATAGAGAAGTCGTAACCCAACGTACAGGTCATGCCGAAGCTGTTAAAATAACCTATGATCCTAAAATTATTAGTTATAAAGAACTATTGATGGTGTTTATGGCGACTCATGATCCTACCACGCTGAATAAACAAGGACATGATGTGGGAACGCATTATCGTAGTGCCATTTATTATACAAATGAACAACAACATGAAATTGCCTTGCGGTATATTAAAGAACTCACTGATCAACGTGTTTATGAAAATGCTATTGTTACAGAAGTAGCGCCAGCAACACCATTTTATGATGCAGATGACATACACGATGACTATTATAATAATAATCGTTTACAAGGCTATTGCCAGTATGTAATCGATCCTAAAGTGCGCAAATTAATGACGCAATATGCAGATTTTGTAAAATAATTATGATTCTACATCGATCACTTGTTTAGGGTCTTCTTTTTTAATGACATAAGTGTAGATCCACGTGATTGTAAACGTAGGGATTACATCTAATCCTGGAACTAATTCTTCAATAGTGGTAATAATTCCAGCGGTTACACCAGTTTTTCCTGGATAAAGTTTTGTCATTAAATAACCTGCAACTGGAGCCCAACCTATATCGGTAAACTCACCTATACCAGGAATGATATAAGAAGCCATACCGACTAAGTCAAAGATGATTCCGAAAATAAGTTTAGAGCGTTTTGATTCAAACATGTAATTATAATTTAACTACTTAAAGATAGTCAAATAACGTTCCAAAAATGAATCTAGTGTAGTTTTGCCGTAATCAGTTTTAGGAATTCGTTACGTGTTTCTACTTTTTCAAACTGTCCTCTGAAACCACTGGTGGTAGTGACACTATTTTGTTTTTGCACTCCACGCATCATCATACACATGTGAGAAGCTTCAATAACAACGGCAACACCCATAGGTTTTAAGGTATTATGAATACACTCCAGTATATCGTGTGTTAACCTTTCTTGAACTTGTAGTCTACGAGCAAATACATCTACGATACGTGGGATTTTTGAAAGTCCTACGATATGTCCATTAGGTATGTAAGCGATATGAGCCTTTCCAAAAAAAGGTAACATGTGATGTTCACATAAAGAATAGAGCTCTATGTCTTTAATGATAACCATGTCATTATAATCTTCAGCAAACATGGCGCCTTTCAGAATTTCTGCAGGATCAGAATCGTATCCTGAGGTTAAGAATTGCATCGCTTTTGCGGCACGTTCTGGAGTTTTAATTAATCCTTCGCGTTCTACGTCTTCACCTATATTTTGTATGACTTCTTTGTACTGATTTTTTATATCCTCTGTCACTTCAATGTTGTACTCTTCAAAAACTCTGTAGGGCATTTTTTAAAATTTTGAGTAAAGTTACATCATATTTGTTTAAGTAAATCAATATTTTGTTAAACATTACGTTTGATATTATCATTTTAAAGTGTGTAGTTATAAAATGAAAATCATTGAAATATAGGGTTGTGCAGTTGTAATTTTAAAAAGTATTTAAAAAGCTTTAATTTTTTAAATAAAATAGAGAGAGAGGTTGTAAATATATATATATTTGCAACCGCTTAGAAATTAAGCAAGATTAGGTCGCGTAGCTCAGCTGGATAGAGCATCTGCCTTCTAAGCAGACGGTCACAGGTTCGAATCCTGTCGCGATCACTACTTCACAAAGATATTGTGATTTATAATTTACAAATCCTGATCAACATGTTGGTCAGGATTTTTTAGTTTCAATAAGTCGAGAAATATTTATATGGTTTAATAAAACCGCACAAACTAAACAGCTTTAAGAATTTGATAATAAGTTTTTAAGTTTATTTGATGTCTGTATATCTTAAAACATGGTATTAGGATTAGCAGCGGTTTTAGGAATCTGTTGTATAGCATCCCAATGCTCACATATTTTACCTTCCTTATCAAATCTAAAAAAGTCCATAGTCACATATTGATCATCATCGGGCCATATTTGATGCGTGTGTAGTGCTACTAAATCATCTTGTGCAATAGCTCTTACAAATTCAATAGACTTATCTGGGTATTCTATTTGCATTCTCTCAAAATATTCAATAAATCCATCTATGCCATCGGCAACATCTGGATTGTGCTGTATGTATTGATTACCTACATACTTTGCTATAGCTTCTTTAGGATTTCCTTCATATGCCATTTTATAAAAAGCGATGGCATTACGTTTATTAAGTTCTAGAGACATTCAATTATAATTTAACACCAAATCTTGCTAACATCTTTTTCTCAAAAGCCCAGAAGAATTTAAATTGACCAAAAATCCATCCCATAACTACTAGTAGTACTTGATAAATAGGGAAGATAATTATAAGCCTCAATGGCCAGAAAAACCATCCAGACATTGATTCTCGATCAATACCTATAAGGTCTAGCAATGGAGCAGATAATCGAGCCGATGCTGATCCTGTAATTGCAAACACAATAAAGATTGCAATCATTTCCCAGCGGTTTTTAATATTCCATTTTTTAATAAGTTTTGGGAAAACCCACATACAAAACCTATAAAAGGCATAGGCCAATACTAGAGTGATACCATAAATAAACAAATATTCATAAATCACGTCTTCAAAAGTGGAAGGCATGATACGAGAAGCTACAAAATAGCCACAAGCTAATAAGCCTATGATACCTAAAATTGGAAAAATGAGTTGCCAGTTACGGGTAATATCCCAGTTATCTTTGAGTGTTTGCATAGTGCAAAAATACACTACCGCAACTTCTGTCCATATCGTTTTTCAAAGAAAAGAAAATAATTATACAGTAGATAATTGACTTCATAACCATAATCTACATTTCGATCATAGTCGATACGCCATACGTATAGGTCTGGACTATAGTTGATAGAATTGTTAACTCTTAAATTGTATTCTCTTACATAAAAATCATTACGCAGTTCTAAAGTACTTTGTGAATAAAAACCACGTGGTGGTTGTGTGACCAGCCAAGAGTTAAAGCCTGGTTCTATAATAATAACCTCATACTCTAGACTATCATTTGCGATACGCAAGGTGTCAGTTACTGATCCGGTAGCATTATTATTGTTCACAGCAGGCTGGTATGAGTTGCAGCTGATAATAATTGTGAGCAATGCTATAAATAAAAAGGTTGTTTTCATGTGGTAAAAGTACCTACACAAAAACAACCTTGCACGCCATAACTCGTCTATACTATATATGGATGAGTCTATGACCTGTTTCATTGAGTTAATAATTATTTTCCAAATAAACCTCCTAGAAGTCCACCTAGTCCACCTTTTTTCTTATCTCCACCTAGTACCATTCCCGCTACATCATCGATGATACTACCATCACCATCTGCATCTAGAATTTGCTCGATGAAAGATTGATCATGCGTTCCAGATTGTCCTAGTACTGATCCCAGTAAATCACCGATTCCGTTTTGATCAACATTAGAAGCTTGTTTTTGCTTACCTAAAACACCCATAAGTATAGGTGCAGCTATTTTTATAATTTGGCTTACAGAATCCATGTCCATTCCACTAGATTTTGAAAGTGCATTTTCAACTTGTGGTTGTTTAGTACCTAAAACATGTCCTAAAATCCCAGCACCATCCTGTAATAAGTCATCTGGGCTACCAGCTCCATCGCCAAAAAGGCCACCTAACATATCTAAAACACCACCACTATGACGTTGATCACTTAACGCATTATTTAATGCGCTTGCACCTTCTGGTGTAGAAGCATTGCGTTGCATCGCTCCTAAAATTAAAGGCATTGCCTGTGAGAGTACGTTTGCAGTTTTATCTGCTGGTTGTCCAGTTTTTTGTGCAGCACCATTAATAAGTGTTTGTCCTAGATCTGATTGTAATAAGTCTAATATTGAAGCCATTGTTGTTTAATTAATTTAGGTTAATAATATGTAAATTACGATATAATAAAGCTTTAATTCCATTTTGGAAAGTCTATTTCATTTCGCTTTCGCGAAAGCGTAATTAAAAGCCGACGAAAAGCATTGATTAAGGTTAAATTTTGCAGGTGTTTTAACTTTAGTCTTTTCTTTTTTTATAGTTGGTTATATGCTTGGATATAACTTCAGAGGTCAGTTCATTTCCTGCTAATAAAGGGTAGCCTTCCCATACTACTATGCCATCGGGATCGATTAATATCGCATGTGGTATCGCTTTTACTTCTAATACTGTTTTCATGCGTTGTTGAGAATCTATAGCGCTGTAATATTCTATTTTTGGGTTGCGCTGTCTTAATATTTTTTCTCTAGATTCATCACTAATGCCAATAACTACCAAATCATCCTTAAATTCTGTTTGAAATTCATTTAAATCTGGAATCGCTCTTTTACATGGTGCACACCAAGTAGCCCAAAAATCAACTAAAATAAATTTCCCCTTCATTTCAGGTTGACTGGAAACCCATTCCTCTACTACCAATTGTGGTGCAGGTTTATGAAGAAATGATTTTGCCCACATCTTTTTCTTTTGACCATGACATGTAATGCTGAATAGGGTAAATGCTATGATAATAAGATGTTTCATAATGTATAGGCTTTAGTTGTATAGAATATTTAAAGATACAAAATCGAGAAGTGTAAGAGCTTGATAAATTATTTAAGATGATTAGATTATAATCATTAAACTATTAACGGATGTTTAAATATTTAAAAGTATAATAACCTATAATTAGCCCAAAAGATATGGTGACTATTAAATTTAATGAGGTTAAATTAGGGATGATTGTATGAGCTAGAACCAAAATCATAAAACAGTTCCGAGACGACAATAGAATTATGGAAAAATTAATAACACGGATCTGGAATGAGGACATTGTGTAGCCAGCTGTAATTGAGAACAAACATCAAAACAGCACCTAAAAACATAAAGCTATATTTTAATACAAGCTTTTTCATTTCCAAAATCTCCACCACTTTTTTTCTGCTTTTTCAGTATGATTTTTTTTGGTTTCTGATGGTGCTCTATGGTCAATAAATTTTAAATCATTAAAGTTATTCTTGCCACCTAAAAGGATAACATTTTCATTTAATAACCACTGTTCGACTTCGTTAACAGCTTCTATTATGGATGGATAAAATTCATTAATAAGTTGATTTTGCTTGAACGTAGTTAATTCGTTAAAATCATAGGTTCCATATTTCCCAAATGGATAGTTCATGTAAAAAGAGTAATCATAAGCAAGTTTGCTCATAAACGTGTATCCATAATAATCTAGATTATAAAAATTTTCAATGAATTTATAATAATCGCCTTTACGTTGCTTTACACAGTCTAATTGATGTAATAATGACCAAGTTTCAAGCTGACTTATCGATATTTCTTTAGAAATCAGATTCTTTAAATCTTGATAAGCTGTTTCACTTTTATAATTCAAGTCTAAAAAATCAAAATAAGCATTTGCAGATAAATATTCCTTAAGTTCTTCAGATTGATAAACCCATTGTTCAAATTCTGCTATCGACGATTCATTCATCCATACTTTGAATAAACGTTCTTCGATTTTATTTGTGGTTATCGGCATAGATTAATAGATTTTAAACATTAAGGAATCCATTCATTGTCTATTGGTTGTGTTTTACCAATTTGCCCAAAATCAAAAGTTAACCCAATTCTCTTATCATTACCTATTTTTAAGCTAAAGATCATAGCAAATATAATCTCAATATCCTCGGGACTATTGGTTTCAATTTTAATTTTATCTCTGTAAATATGTTCAACCAGAGCTTCATCAATTACTGCTATTTGAAGGTCATTTTTAAAAATGGATTTCTTTCTTCCTTTATGAATCTTAAGACTGTATTTAACACCATGATAATAAAGTTCGTATAAATTATGCCATCCATTTTTACTCTCTAAGAATAAAGTTAGCCCAATATTTTTTTTAATGCTCGCTTTAAATCTCCATTTCCAAATAGAAAAATGCGTTTTAATAGTGTATAAAATTGAACCTTCTAAGTCTTTAACAACACCTATGCAACTACCTAATAATGTGTCCCAACGAGCACTTAGAAGTTGTTCACCACTTTCTTCTTCATATAATTTAAATGAATGGCCTATGTGGGTTATAATGTAAATCATTTTTTAGTAAAAGTTTTATCTAAACAATTAATGCAAGGACAATATTAGTTGCTCTAGGAGAATGGATTGTATAAGGTGAGTGATCGACATCAGTAATCATCGATGGAATAGAAGTTTCTAGATTCAAAACATCGTGCGATGGGGCAGAGCCAGTAAATCTAAAATATGGACTTTGATAGGAAGGAAAAAATCAAAAATAATTATGGTATTTACAAGTAGAGCAAGGAGTATTTTAAAGCATTTTTTTTAACAACATAAATCTACAACATAATTCTGTTTCTCACACTTGCTTTAAAAGATGTGCAGGGATAGATAAATTGTATTTACATTAAAAAAATACCCCATAAAAAAAGCGCCCAAGAGGCGCTTTTAGTAAATTGTGTAGGGACTGACTACCCTAAATATGACTTAAGGATTTTACTTCTTGAGTTTTGACGCAATCTTTTGATTCCTTTTTCTTTAATCTGGCGCACGCGCTCACGAGTTAAATCAAAAGTCTCACCGATTTCTTCTAAGCTCATAGGCTGTTGATTTCCTATACCGAAGTATAGCGAAATAACATCTGCCTCTTTTTGCGATAGTGTCTCTAGTGCGCGAGTAATCTCAAGTGTAAGAGACTCATGCATCAACTCTCTATCCGGATTAGGCGACTCACCACTACGTACAACGTCGTAAAGGTTAGAAGTTTCTCCTTCTTTAAGAGGTGCATCCATCGATACGTGACGACCTGCGTTTTTAAGAGACTGCTTCACGTCACTTACCGTCATGTCTAGCTCTTTTGCTAGTTCTTCTGGTGAAGGTGGACGCTCGTGCAATTGCTCAAGATGTGAAAATGCCTTATTAATCTTGTTAATAGATCCAATTTTGTTTAAAGGTAAACGCACGATACGTGACTGCTCTGCTAGTGCCTGAAGAATCGACTGACGGATCCACCATACTGCGTATGAGATGAATTTAAATCCACGAGTTTCATCAAATCTTTTGGCAGCCTTTACAAGACCTGCATTACCTTCATTAATAAGATCTGGAAGTTTAAGCCCTTGATTTTGATACTGCTTAGCCACAGAAACCACAAAACGTAAGTTTGCTGTAGTTAGTTTCTCAAGAGCTCTCTGATCACCTTTTTTAATAAGCTGTGCAAGTTCCACTTCTTCCTCTGCAGTGATTAGATCAATTTTAGAGATGTCTTGTAGGTACTTATCCAGCGATTTAGACTCACGGTTAGTAACCTGCTTGGTGATTTTGAGTTGTCTCATTTAATGTATAAAGATTAAAAAGTTAAAAGGTGCATGACAGCTTTTGTCATACAAAATAATAGTAGCAATAATCATACCAAAACAATGATTCCTGACACTTATTCAGACCAGTAATAATGCGAGATACGCTACAATTATTTAGTCGTAATAACGTGTTTTTTGTTACAAATATTGTTTTAATATTTTGCTTTCGCGAAAGCGTAAACATCAACAACACTTGATATATAAGGTATTCACAAATGATAAATATGTAGGTTTTATTGTTAAAATAGGTTTAATGAAAGATAGCATAAATGATAAAAGTTTATTACAATTTAATCATATAAGAGGTTATTATACCACTCGTTTACACGGCATATTGTTAATTCTAATTATTTGGATTTATTAAATCTTGAATATATAGCCGCTAATCCTAAACTAGTAAGTAAAGCAATGCCAGCGATGGTGCCTAGTGCACCTCCATATCCACTAAAGACGTCACCTTTATGCAGGTAAATGAAACTGAATAATAAACCAGCTAATACCAGCTGAAAAACACTTACATTAGTTTTATGCGAAACCATACCTATAAAGGAAGCTCCTATAAAAATAAGAGGTATTTGTGTTGTAAGGAATGGATCAATTAAAGTAGGGAAAAGGTGAAAAAAAACCGCAACTATAAGAGACAATATTGCAGATGCTCTGACAGCACCTTGTTTTAATTGATAGCTTACAAAATACGTAAGTACACTACCTGCCACACCAGTCAGGCAAAGAATCAGATCGTTCATGTAGTGATCCAATTTAAAAACGTTATAAATACCACACTAGCAAACGCGATCGTGCCTAATTTACCTCCTATACCTAAGAAAATATTTTTAGATAGCATAAGAAATATACCTGCCAGAATTCCTGCAACAACAACAAAGCTAAGGGATGATAAAATTAATTCACTAGACATTCCTATAAAGGTGCCACAATAAATAGGGACAGGAAGTTTCTTTAAATAATTTGATTTTTTATTAATTAATGGTAAATATGACGCAGCAGTACCTATAGCACCAGCTGCAATCACAGGACCTAGATTTAAATGTACATTTATAAGAAAACAAAGTAAGGCACCTATAGGGACCCATATGACCACGACTATCTCTTCATATTTAAAATCGTCGTGATGTAGATCTAGGTATTTATAACCCATTAAAAGAAGTAACGCAATACACCCTAATATCATTAAGGCAGTAAAATTGCTGATTTCAAATTTATCTTTTATTATCCATGCTAGAAATAGAAGCTGTAACAGCATTACTATCATAATCATAAAAAATCTAATCGCTTTATGTCTCTTCATTAATGAATTTTAGTAATGCAACAAATATAAAGCGATTAGAAAATAATGAGCTTTAAAGTATATCTTGTATTTAATTACTTGAGTACGCGCCAGAAGAGTAAGTCAACTCATAACTATGAGTGTATATTTCAAATACAATCCCAAATGGATCCTCAACATAGCACATTTTAAAAGGCTTATGATCTGGGTAATAAGATCTAATAGGCATTCTTTGTTTGCCGCCATAAGCAACTATTTGCTCAATGAGATTTTCAATTTCTGGATCTTGAACAGAAAAGTGAAATAATCCCGTATTAAATGGTTGAAATGCTGGAGCTTCTTTTACACCATGCGAGAAAGAAAATAATTCTATACCAATTCCATCAGAAGTGGCAAGATGTGCAATTTCAAATTCTTCCCAGTCATTACCAAAGACATCAATGCACATTTGACCTATCGCGGTTTCTTTTTCTTTTTTTACGAGAGAAGGTTCCATAATAACGTACCATCCCATAACATCAGAATAGAATTGAACTGCTTTTTTAATATCAGGTACGGTAATCCCGATATGTGAGAATGCTCTAGGGTATTTTTTATCTGTTTTCATAAATCAATAATTTCATTCAAAATTAATTTATATTTGCCTTACAGGCAATAACTTACTATAAAGTAATATACATTACTAAAAGAGTTAATTGCTTATTTTCAACATTTTACAATTTAATTTTGAAGAAAGAAATTACATGTCCGTTACATTATACCATGACATTAATAGGTACTAAATGGAAACCCTTAATCTTATTTCATTTAATAGAAGGACCTTTGAGGTCTGGTGTTTTACAAAAACATATTCCAGAAATTTCTAATAAGATGTTTACCCAATCTGTAAGAGAACTAGAGAAAGATGGATTAATAAGTCGAAAAATATATCCAGTTGTTCCTCCTAAAGTAGAATACGAGTTAACTAAAAAAGGTTTGTCGTTAGAGTCTATTTTAAAAAGCCTCGATCTATGGGGTAGTGAGCATTTCAAATAAACGGATAGGAATTAATTAAAATCTTACCATAAAAAAACCGCTTCCTAATGTCTATTGAACATCGGGATGCGGTTTATTTAAATTTATTGATTCAGAATTTCAGATTTTAGGCTGACCTTTTATCAATCGAGCAGCAACTAGTACTCCAATTAGAATAGCTATGATAAGTCCAGTATAGGGACTTTGATTTGCTTCCCAGCTTAGATCATCCCAGTTCATACGAGAAATATGAACACCTATTAGCACAATTACCACCACTAGTAATACATATGCAAAATTCTTTTTCATAACAATTATTTTTTCTCTTCGCGGTTGAAGTACACAAGGTAATAATACATTTGCTTTTCTTCATCCCAACCTTTTTCAAGGTATTTTTCTGCACTTTCAGGATTGGTAAAGTCCATTTTAATCTGCACGTGTGTATCTAGATTGATTACACTTTTAATTCCTTTACGAGCGGCACTTACAGCAGTATTTGAAATAGGGAAATTAGAAACGTCTTCAATACTGTATTTAGGACCTTTTTCAACCTTATAGTTTCTAAACTCAGGTATCAACTCTGGATTGTCTAGTGTTTCATTTAAAAAAGCACTTTCTTCAAAATCATCATTTTTTGCAAAATAGTTCATTGAACGATTCATAAACATGACTTCTTCCTTCTTATCCTCAGCAGGTAAAACAACTTCTTTTGCAAAATCCTGACAGAATTTTAAATACTTCTTAGTAAAAAAGTTCTCATCTTCAAAAACATCTACTCCTAAGAAACTCTCTAACCAGTATTTTGCATCATATCGGTTAGAATCGACAGATAAAATTTTATATCCTGTTTCTTCTTCAGTATTAAAGATAATCGCTCCTTTATCTAGTTTATTAAGATTTACACCTTGTTGTAATAGGATTCTTAAATCATCCTCGCCTTCTTCAAACTGTAGGAAGTCTTGCTTTAATTCACTTTTAAAGATTCCTATCGCATCTACTTTATTATTATCTAGCATGACATTATCTAAATAACATACGTATAATTCACCACTTCTTATATGTGGATGTACACTTTGTTCATATAAATGCTTTGCAATCTTTTTAGAATTATCAAGTAAAGATGCTGGAGTATTAAAAATAGATTTTGCTAGTGCGTACAACTCGTGAAACTCTAGATCTTGCTCGTGTGTAAAGCTATAGTAGGTTTCTTCTTTAGACCTGAAAGGTTTCAAGAAATACTCTTTTAAAAGTGCATGTAACTCATCATCCAATGGTGTAGTTACAGCAGACGTAAGTAACATCTCGCCTTTATTCTTATTACCTACACGATGCAGTGCCAGTTGTTCAATACGTGTGTTGAAAAGGTTGATCATAATGTTTTAGTATAGGTCGTAATCGTCAAAAGTTTGTTCATCATAAAAATCGTCATCGCCATCATCAATATCACCACGGTATTCTTCATCGCCATCTGTTTCGTCTGCAAATCGTGGATCAGCTTCAAACTCTTTGTCTGGTGCACTATCTGGTAATTCACCTATAGAGAAGATGACTTGTGGATAAGCGGTGCCGTCTTGTGGTCCAGCAACTTCGGCCAGTTCAATTAAGAAGGTCCACATACTTAAAAAATCATAAATGTAAACCAGTTGTGGCTGTGATTTACTAACTACTTCTTCTATGGTAGTTGTCGCCATCGTGCGTGAGGCACTACTGCCTTCACTCATGTCAAAGAGGCTGAACTCTTCATTCTGGTTCCATTCTTCATCACTGGCATAGAAACTAGCCATTTCATCTCCAGGCAATTGAAAACTTTGTGTCAGTACATTGTGAAAGTCTTCTAAGGTAGCGCTACCTTCAATTTCTATATCACGGAAAACATCTTGTGTAGCATCTAGAATAGCTCTAAATCTATAAATCATTTTTTACTTTTTAAGGTGGGCAAAGATACGTTTATCCTACTGTATGTGGAAAATGATGTATGGTAAATATAGATGTTTTTTATACGCTTTCGCGGAAGCGTAATAAACAAATCCTAATTGATTCATTTTAATACTAGTCGCAAAGGCTTTATGATTTTATCGCATTTTTCAAGCGCATCATTAGGTAAAATTGCAGCCCTAAAATGATAGAGGCTAGTACTAAATGAGCCGCTTGAGAACCAAAAGGGAAGTCCACATAATTCATCAATACTCCAGTAAAAATAGTGATAAGAAACAAGGCAATTAACCATCCATAATAAGGTCGTGGATGTCCTATTGTTTTAATAGCTTTATAAACAAACCAAGTATGTAACACTAGTAATAAAATAGAAAAAGAGCGGTGAATTAAAAATACCGCAGGAGCATTTTCTTCTAACCATATTGATTGAAATGGATAGCCCATTTCATCTATCATGTGATCTAAATACTGTCTTACTTGTGTACCTAGTGCAACTTGCACCAGTGTTAAGATAATAAGCAGTATGGATACTTTATAAAACGATTTACTGGATTGATACCTATGATCAGTAGGTTGTACCTCATGTAATAAATAGATTAATAGACCTACTATTAATAATGCAACAATCATGTGAATGGTAATTAACACAGGTGATAATAAAGTGTCAACTACAATTTTACCTATCACCGCTTGAATTAACATAGCTAGCAATGCGACGATACTTAATATGGTAATCTTTTTGCGGTCTTTCCAGTACTTTAATGAAAATATACACATAATAAGTACTACTAATCCGCCTAGTGCACCTATTAGTCTATTGACATATTCTGTCCAGGTATGATAGACGTTAAAAATAGCATAGTTGTGTTTAGTATACGGTTTCCAGTCAGCAGAATTGTAGGTGCTTTGCGCCATAAAATCTGTTATGGCAACTCTCAATTCCTCTTCATGGATAATTACCATACCTTTTTTATATGGAGTATCTGGAGAGAATTCTAACTGACTTTCTTCAGTAGGTGGAATATAGTAACCAAAACATTTAGGCCAGTCCGGACAACCCATTCCAGATCCGGTCATGCGCACAACAGCCCCAGCGATAATAATTAAATAGATAACGGCAATACTCCATCGTAAAGCGACACGATAATTTCTATCTGTAAAAAGGGCTGTTGTACTCAATTTTTAATATGTTGTGGTATTAATATGGTCGTAGGATTTATAAAACCTTGCTTGTACAATTCTATACTTCTTGATATTTCATTTATTAATGAAGTCTATCACCACGTACCTCTAGATCGCCTATAAAGCTTGCTTCATAATCGAGCCAGTAGTTCCATCGTTCCATAACATCATTTTCTGGGAAATGCATTTTTGCAAGCTTTAGAAAGAGTTTGTAATGAGAAGCTTCGGCCACCATAAACTTATAATAGAAATCTTGTAATTCTTGATCTTCTAGATTTTGCCACAATGTTTTAAAACGTTCACAGCTGCGTGCTTCTATCATCGCACAAATCAAAAGTTGATCTAGAAAATAACCATCACGGCTTTGGCCTTTTTTCTTTCCTTTAACCAGTTTCTTAACATACTCATCTTGACGCTGAAGTCCTAGTTCTAAGCCGCGTTTTTTAAGCATGGCTATTACCATTCTAAAATGTCCCCATTCTTCAGTGACTACAGGAGATAGATGTTCTACAATGCCTTCACGCTCTGAATATTGCTGGATCAATGAGATAATGTTACTGGTAGCCTTTTGTTCACAAAAAGCATGGTCTGTCAGAATATCTTGTAAGCTAATGGTCGAAATATCTGCCCATCGTGGATCTGTAGGTAATTTAAGCCCTAAAGTAAATTTCTTTTCACCTGTCATTTTCATACTACAAAGGTCGTTCATGCGGTCTAGATGGGCAAGAATCTTTTAATGATTTCATGATATAGGATATGGAAATTAATATGATTATTTTTTAACTTTAAACCATTAACCAAACTATTAAATCATGACTACAGAGCAAGTTGCAAATCAATTAGTGGCTTATTGCCGCAACAATGAAGAATCTAAAGCTTATCAAGAATTATACAGTCCAGAAATTACTAGTATAGAAATGGTAGAACCTATGAAAGAAGTTCAAGGTTTTGAAGGGCTGGCTAAAAAAGGTGAGTGGTGGAAAGAGAACTTTGAAGTTCACGCAAATGAAGTTTCTGAACCATTAATTGCAGATAATCATTTTACCGTACGTTTCTGGATGGATACCACACATAAACCTAGTGGACAACGCACTCAAATGAATGAGTTAGCCGTCTATGAGGTTAAAGATGGTAAAATATGGAGAGAACAGTTTTTCTATAACACAGGAGAATAATGAAAATGTAAAATAGTTCTAGAGTTTTGATAAATACTCTAGAACTTGTTTTACTTGATTTTCATCTAGGTTATCTATTAATGCTAATTCTCTAGCATCAATATCTGCATCAAGGTTTTTTAAAACTTGTAAACCTTTATCAGTTATAGTTATTTCAATCTGCCTGCGGTCAGATGGGCATTGCTTGCGCTTTACATAATCTTTACTAATCAACTTATCGATAACTCTAGTAGTATTACTGTTAGAATGTATCATTTTACTACTTACTTCTTGAAGGTTTGCAGCTTTACCTTTACGACCTCTTAAAATACGCATGACATTAAATTGCTGTATAGTAAGACCTTCTTGCTTTACTATCTCACTAACAGATTCTGTCATTTCAGTTCCTTTTTTAATTAAAGTAGTAACTAAACGTCTTGCAATGGGCATTTCAGCATCTTTCATACACTTACAATATTAATAGAGGGAATTATTGTAATAACAAACTTAATATTGTAAGCTTTAAATTGTGTTAAGTTCTTACAAAAAAGTACACTTTAGTTAACTATTATTTCAACTGTAACAATCGAGAGAATAAAGTATCTTTATTATGCGTTTTAATGATTGAGTATAAATTAAAAAAGAAGAATTATGAAAAAGATTTTTATTGCAATTATGTTTTTAACAGCAGCTGTGGTACAGGCGCAAGAGGATGGAGGTTTTGGGATTAAGGCAGGATTGAACTATGGTTCAAATGGAGATTTATCTCAAAACGGTCAGACGATCATCGATAATCCCGATGAGAATTTTGGGTACCACTTTGGAGTTTTCGGTAAAATAGATCTCGGACCTATATATTTAAGACCAGAGTTATCTTATACCGTTCTTAATAGTGACTATGATAACAGTGCTCTTGAAGTTAAAAAACTAGATGCTCCAGTATTAGTTGGCTTTCAAGTTTTAGGCCCATTACATGTGTTTGCTGGTCCATCATTTCAATACATTTTAGATACAGAATTAGAAGATGTCGATTTGCAAGACGTAAAAGAAGAGTTTAGTATAGGATTACAAGTAGGTGTTGGTGTTAACATCGGTAATCTAGGAATTGATGTCCGTTATGAAAGAGGTCTATCAGAAAATGAAGCCGAATTTACCAATCTAGGTCAATTGGGAACCTTAGATACCAGACCACAACAAATTATTGTAGGGCTGAGTTTAAATTTATAGATTTGATTAATGTCTCATTACGCTTTCGCGGAAGCGTAATGAGAATTATTAATCAAGCAAAAATAACTTTACTGATTCACTTAAATATCTTACTAGATGTGGTAGAACTAACTTTAAGCGACTTCAGTACCTAATGATGCGGTATAAATGTCAAACCATTGCTCAAGACTTAAATGGGTATTAACAGAGTCAATGGCCGTTTTTAAACGCTCAATTTTACCTGTTCCTATAATAGGAATGATGTGAGCAGGATGCATTAAAGTCCAAGCATAAATGATTTTAGATAAATCTGTTTCTTCAATTTGTGTAGCTACTCTCGAAATTGCGCTATGAATTTGCGCAGATTTTTCATCTTGTGGATTTAATAACGATCCACCACCTAGCGGTGACCATGCCATAGGTGAAACTCGCTTTTTTATTAAATAATCTAAGTTACCATTATCAAAATGTTCCAGTTGCCCAGGTGATATCTCAATCTGGTTGGTGACTAGTGGTTCATTGATATAAGATTGTAGAGATTCAAATTGTACTGGTGTAAAATTTGAAACGCCTAAGTGATTTACCTTACCACTAGTTTTTAACGCATCAAATGCGGCGGCAACTTCATTAGGATTAAAAAAAGGTGAAGGTCTATGTAATAATAGAACATCTACATAATCCGTGTTTAGATTTTTTAGTGATTGTTCTGCTTGTTGTATGATATACTCCTTACTATAATCATAGTATTTTAAATTACGATTAGGATACTTTGCACTCTTTAATTTGATACCACATTTAGTAATTAACTGCATTTGGGAACGCAGTGATGGTTCTAATTGCAGTGCTTTACCAAAACCAGCCTCACATTCATAATCTCCATAAATATCTGCATGGTCAAAAGTGGTCACGCCTGCTTCCATAGATTGCTTTATATAGGTCAACAGTTGCTGGTCTGACATGTCCCAATCTAATAATCTCCATATTCCTAAGACAATTCTAGATATTTCTAACTGTGGTGCTATTTTAACGGTATTCATCAATCTCTATTTTTAAGCTTTGCAAAGATAAGCAGTAACTATTGTAGACCGCGTAGGATAAGATCTTATAAAGCCTTGTTAATTACTACTAAACTAGAGTTAAACGGCCCAATAATCTTTGTGAAGGACTTAAACAGTGGTAAATTGAAGCATGGAAAATATATTAATAGCAGGTGCACATGGTACCACAGGAAAGAAAATAGTAAACCTTTTAAATCAATCATCTCAATACAATCCTATAGCAATGGTAAGGAAAGAGGAACAAGTTGATTATTTCAAATCACAAGGTATCGACACGGTGCTGGCAGATCTTGAAAAGGACGTTTCTCCAGCTTTTGATAATTCAATTGATAAAGTATTATTTGCAGCAGGTTCTGGAGGAAAGAAAGTTGTTGAGGTAGATCAAGAAGGAGCAAAAAAACTAGTCGATGCAGCAAAAAATAACGGTATTAAAAAGTTTGTTATGCTCAGTTCTCTAGGAGCAGAGAACCCAGAGGAAGCAACTGAGTTGAAAGAATATTTGCAAGCAAAACATAATGCAGATGAATATTTGAAAAGTAGCGGTCTTAACTATACTATTGTAAGACCTGGTTCATTAACTAATGATTCACTTACTAATCATATTACTTTAGAAAAAAGCTTAGGGAAACAAGGAGAGATTAGTCGCAACGATGTGGCAATGACTTTAACGACCTGTCTTACTGATAATCTAGCAAGTAATCAAACTTTTGAGATTATCAACGGTGATACACTCATTAATGAAGCTCTAGATAACCTATCTGTGACACACGCATAGTAAGTCGAGTATATAAATAGTTGAAATCCAGTTGTTATTTAAAACAGCTGGATTTTTTTATGCTCTATTTTTGTACAATCTGCTGCTATTAATCGCCATTATTCTGTCTTAAATATTCGATATTTACACAAAGAATGTGCGAGTTACGACCTTTCTCTATAATAAAACAACTATGCAAGATCTAGATAGAATAGCCGAGTTTAAAAAATCAGTCCAAAACAAGTTTAATATCTATAACAGCCTGTTTTTAAACTTGCCTTACAGTAATATTGAAAATGTAGGTATGTTGATACCGTTATTGATGGAGCAATCTCAAAAAGGCCTGAAAGAAGGACTTAATCCCAAAGAGATAATAGAAGCATTCTTTAATGGATTTGCAAACCTTCATACAGAGCAAGATCGTATTGACTTTATGTTTAGAATCATTCAGTATGTAGAGCGACAGGTCGTTTTATATGATAGTGTAGAAGATGCCGCCTTTCCTAAATTACAACAACACAGCAGTTCTTTATCTCTTAAGGACTATTTTCAATTAGTTGAAAAAAATAACTCTTGGGACGCGATAGAAAAGCAGCTCAATAACTTTAGTGCACGTATTGTATTAACCGCTCATCCTACACAATTTTATACACCAGCAGTTTTAGATATCATCACTAATCTTAGAACGCTTATCAATGATAATAATATAGATGAGATTGATGTCGCATTACAACAGCTAGGACTTACATCTTTAGTCAATTCTAAAAAGCCAACACCACTGGACGAGGCAAAAAATATCATACACACATTAAGACATGTGTACTATGACGCCATAGGCGAGATGTATACTCATATAAAGTCTAGTGTAGGAAATGCACAATTTGATAATCACGACATTGTAAAACTAGGTTTCTGGCCAGGTGGTGATCGAGATGGAAACCCATTTGTCACCGCATCAATTACAAAAGAGGTCATGAATGAGCTGCGTGTAACATTAATGAAATGCTATTATAATGAACTTAAAGAATTACAGCGCAAGCTTAGTTTTAAAGAAATACTAGATCCTATATCAAATTTAAAAAACAAGTTATATGAAGCCATGTTTGACGCTAGTATGCACCTAGCTTATCAGGACATCATAGAACCGTTAACACACATAAGGGAATTATTAGTCTCTAACTATCACGGACTTTATTTAAAAGATCTAGACCAATTTATCGATAAAGTAAAGATTTTTAAAACTCATTTTGCCACCATAGACATACGTCAGGATCATAGTATGCATACTAAGGTAATAGATGCCGTTCTTACAAAATATGGATATATTAATGAATCCATTGATGAGCTTACCCAGCAACAGTTGATTGATATATTACTACAAGAATCGATTTCCCTAGATCCAGATGATTTTGAAGAAGACATAGTAAAAGATACAATTATCAATATCTCGCAACTGTCTACCATACAAGAAAATAATGGAGAACAAGGCTGTAACCGCTACATCATCAGTAACTCTGAAGATGTAAATAGTGTTCTATATGTATTTGCACTATTCAGATGGTGTGGTTGGGCAAATAGAGACATCACCTTTGACATTATTCCATTATTTGAGACCATGAAAGGTATGGATGATTCTCAAGCAACTATGGAGCAGTTGTTTCAACTAGATGCTTATAGAAAACACGTTGCCTTTAGAAATCATAAACAAACCATTATGCTAGGATTTTCTGATGGCACTAAAGATGGTGGCTATTTAAAAGCAAACTGGTCTATTTTAAAAACTAAAGAAACCCTATCAAAAGTGTGCAATGATCATGGAGTAGCGGCCATATTTTTTGATGGTAGAGGTGGACCACCAGCACGTGGTGGTGGTAAAACACATCGCTTCTATGCGGCACAAACCAGTAAGGTGGCAAATAACGAGATACAGTTAACCATACAAGGGCAAACCATCACTAGTACTTATGGAACAAAAGAACAGTTCAAGCACAACAGCGAGCAACTTTTAACCGCGGGATTGTCTAATTCTATACTCGATAAAGAGATTACCATATCGCAGGACTCTAGATCATTAATTGAAGAGTTATCAGACTTAAGCTTTGAAAAATACGACGCACTTAAGCACCACGATAAATTCATGCCATATTTAGAAAATATGAGCACGCTTAAATATTATACAAAGGCAAACATAGGCAGTCGACCTGGTAAACGTGGTCACAAGGCAAAGCTAGAATTAACAGACTTAAGAGCCATATCATTTGTGGGATCGTGGAGCCAGTTAAAACAAAATGTACCAGGATATTTCGGTATCGGTACGGCATTGCAAACCATGCAAGAGCGAGGTCGTTTTGATGAGGTTACACAACTCTTTAAGGAAGTGCCTTTCTTTAAAGCACTGATGTTAAACAGTATGATGAGTTTATCAAAATGCTATTTTGAACTAACCAGTTACATGAAAGAAAATGCAGAATATGGTGCTTTCTGGCAAATTCTAGAAGATGAATATCTATTGTCCAAACGCATGTTGCTAGAGCTATCTGGTATGGAAATCCTTATGGAAAAAGAGACCATTTCTAGAGAGTCCATTAAAATAAGAGAATCCATTGTACTACCATTACTGGTCATACAACAGTATGCTTTACAAATGATTGCACAGCACAACGAGTATCAACCACAATATGAAAAAATTGTAACGCGTTCTCTTTACGGTAATATTAACGCGAGTAGAAACTCTGCTTAAAATGTTGCTCTAGATAGTTATGGATACGCTTTCGCGAAAGCGTAATTAAAATAAAATAGAGAATAATGTAATTATAGAAATTTAGGAAATAGCAATGATAGTTATCAATCAGAATCTATAACAATACTGTAGCTAGTAAGTAGACCTTTGATAGTTTCTAGCGTAAATTTTGCACCATTTATTTTATTCATCTCTGGATCGATTGTGAAATTAACGGTGCTTCTAAAGTCAACTTTCTGTAAGTTACATTGCTTAAAAGTAGCAAGATGTAAATCACAGTCCTTAAATATCGAGTTACTGAGATTACATTCTGTAAAATCAACTTCATGAAATTTTGAGGCTGTAAAATTAGTTTTGGCGAGATTTTTTTTGAAAAATGAAGAATAATTTAATTGACATGTATCTATGTTTATTTGAAATCCAAAATCACTGCTTTTATCAAATGACATACCTAACATTTTACAATTCTTAAAGGCTACATTTTGAAAACCTGTTTGCTTAATTAATGCCATACTTAGATTACAATTATCAAAACAGCAATCAATAAAGTGAATACCGGATAAATCAGAATTTGAAAAATTACAATTTGAGAACTTACAATTTTCGTATTCTCCTTTTGGTAGACTTTTATGTGTGAAGTCTTCTTCTTCTAATGATAAGTCTTCAAAAAATGTTTCTTCCATTATGTAGTTAAGTACGGTAGGTTATAGGGTTGTCGTGGTACGTTTTTCTTTCTTTCTACTATATAATTGGTAGTATTTTATTTAACCAAGTAATTTCTTCAAGAGAATTTTTATTTTCAAATAATGCATTTATTAAGACTGTATCTGAAAAACATCCTAAACAATTATAAACCAGTATTGACAATAGTATTTTTTATATAATTTGTTCGACTACTCTAATTACTTTCTTTTGATATTCACTTTTATTTTCAATAATATCGTTAAGTATCTCTTTCAGTTTTTACCTTATAATTTTTTCAGCTATTCGGTTTGTATTCTATTGGTTTTAAATCAATTCCTCGATCTGTTATTGATCTATAAATATATGGGATAAGTCTAAACCTGTACTTTGTGTTATTAACTTTATCTTCTTCTAATAAAAAGTCATGAAGTAAAGTAGTAAGGTAATAGCGGTCTCCATTATCAAAGGTCAAATCCCAATATCCAAAATCAGAGAAAATTGTTGGAATTCAATAGTTTTGGTCATTTACATTTTTCCAATATTTTCCCATATTGTATACTGAATATTTGACTTCATTCAGCGAATATTCTTTAGTTATTCCGTTTTCAATAATTGAAATTTTATAGGAATCTTGTCAACAGAAAATTTCGTTTTTTTATTGTTTTTATAATAGTTTATTAAAAGATAAATTGCTGGTCCGTTAAATAGAATAAAAAAATGTCCAATTGTAATTAGAATTACAGTCGGATTATAAATGTTAAAAAAGAAATAGTTCAAAACATACAATAGAATTAGATTAAAAAGATTTTTTCTTATTAATCTCAATATAGACTTTGAATTTAATTTGTAAGTTGCTGTTTTCAAATGTTGGGTAGCGGACTTGTATAAGTAGAATAACGTATAAATTAGCGATAAATTTACGGTCATTCCCGAGGCGATTTGTTAATTGTTCGAATTATATTTTTTCAATAATCCAAATAAAAAAAGGGGACAAGCTTTAAAACTTAATATTTCATCAATTAAAAAAATAGCTGTTAGTAACATACATGATGTCTTACTTAGTTATTATTTCCTATTTCTTGTTTAGATAACTTGTATGCTGAATAAGAAAACCAAGTGAATAAAGCCATTCCAAAAATTCTTTGTGTTAATCCTCGGTAATCAAACGAAACAAATTTTACGGCTAATAAATCCCAGAAATACAAGAAAATTATTGTAGTAACAATAATTGCAACGTTCATAGTCAATTTGGAAGCTTTCTTTTTTTCCATTTCATAGAGGGATGCAAATGGTAAGAGCAGGATTGACATTGGTAATCCATAGAGTGAGTGCCAAGGAGAGCCAATTGAAACAATAGCTCCGCATAAAAAAGAGATTCCAAATAGGGTAATCAAAAATGAACTTATTAAGAACTGTTTTTTAAACTTAATTAATAAACCAATTCCAAATAAAACCAATGATACTCCAGTTATGAATATTCCAATAGTTAGTATTATTCCAGCAATTTTGTTTTCGTTAATTGCTAATTCACTAACTTGTTGTCCCACTTGACTGTAATTTTTAGCAAATAGGCTTCCGATTATTACAGTTCCAAAATAGTATATCGGTAAATAAATGGCTTGTGTTATAAGGTTGTTTTTCATGTAGATTATAGTTATTAATTCAGTTCCTTTTTGATAAGAATTTTTATTTCATCCATATCTGATAGAATATTCTTGAATCTTATAAGACTTCCTTCTTCCGATTGAACTTTTCTAGATTGACTAAATTCTAATATAATTAATAGTTCTATTAAGTTTTTTTCATCAAATACATATTTAGATAGTTTGGGCTGATTTTGTATGTTTTTAAAGGCAAACTCTACACTTCCATATTTGCTAGCTGCTCTAGAAACAGCTTTAGCAGATTCATCATTATTATATTTAGAAACCTTTTCTGTTTCTTCTTTGTATTTTTCTAAACTAATTAATCGTTCCCTAATGTCTGGTGGTATTAATTTGATATCACCTGTATTCTGTAACGTATTTATCGTATTAGATTTAAATTGAATATTATAATATAGCCAAGCTAAATTTGTAGCTTCAGAGATTATATTATTTATTGGTACGTTTGGTTGTTTATAGATTTCTTTAAAAACTTTAAATCTTACCATATTAGAATCTATTATTGAAGAGTATTCTTTTATATAGGCATTATCTTTCTCAAAATCTTGCAGTATTTGTTTATAATAAATTTGCCTCAAATTTTCAGTTTTTCGTTCATCATTTAGATTGTTTAATTGTAAGGCAATTAAAATTCCAATAACTACTAAAAAAATTTCTCCAATAGCATATTTGAAATACTTTCCAGTTTTTCCTTCTGAAAGTAAACGGTATCTAATTTTTCTAAAGAATTTTAACATTGGTTAGCGGTTTGTCCTTATCAGGTACAACTTATTGGTTTATGGTTCGTTGCGTGGTTTAAGTACCTAAATTAATAAATAAAAACCGAATAGAGAATCTGCAAGGATTTCAGTAAGTAGGCTATAACTAGCCATTAATTATATACGGTGTTGCCAGCAGTTTTTATTCTTCAAAAACAGCAATGCGATCTGTTAAGTAAGCTAAATTTAATTTTACGGTATCGTTGTGATCTGTATGTTGCAATAGCTGTACACACTTTTTCATAAAGTCTGGTTTGCTAATCGCGTGTTGTATGATAAGCCAAGCCGCTTCACTGGCTTCTTGTCCTACTTTTTCAATAGTAGGATACCCGATCAGGTTGATGATTTCATCTAATTGGTCAGCATTTTTGATATGTAACTGCTCCATATCTGTATCATAACCATTACCGAGTTGGCCTTTTTGAATAAGCTCATCACGCAAGGCTAGATCAACATCTTTTAATTGGATGATTTTATGAGCTATTTCTGGATAGTTCATTTTTAAGCTTTGAATTTATATGTTGTTTATTTCTCATTCAATAGATTCTATCTTAATAGGAGAGAAGAAGCCACTTGTAATAGCAGTATATCACTTTCTAATACTGATACATATCCAATGCATCAAATTCTTTGATCTGTGATAATTGGATGAGGTGATCGATTTTAATATCACTCCAGGTTTCTTCAAAGTTTTCATCGCCACCTTCAGAATCTTCATTGGTGTTTACTTTGACGAGCTTTTTTTTAGTTAAGAAGTTGATACTGGTTTCTCTTAAAGTCACTGGTCCACGATTACTGCTAGAATCATAACCTATTAACTCAAAGTTAGAATTTTGAAAACGGAACGTGTAGTCCCAATAACCATAACGACCATGACCGTAATGTACATGCAATTTGTTGTCTTTAATATTGATCCATAATTCTGGCGGAAAGTAAACGCCACCATCTTCATTTTCTGAAGAGAAGCAATCTAGGTTTTGATCTGCGAGCTGATAACCGTTTTCGTTTTTAAACAGCACGATGATACCACGTCTATTACGATCTACTTTTTTATCGTATTGATTGACCACAATTTGAGTAGTATCTACCTTTTTAATAATCAACACACAATCCTCTAGACCATCTTTATTGAGATTTCCATAAATGGTTTCAAATTCCTTATAGTTTTCTGGTATAAAATCAGAAGGCGCACGATGTTGTGCCTGACCACCCAACACCATCAACAAACACAAAACCGATAGTTTAAAAAGGATATTCATGGGATGTTGGTTTTTAACTTAGTTATTTGTTGTGGCTAGCTGTTTTACAATTCTATTTTTATATCAGTATTGCGTAATACTTTATTTCGATGTTTGAGTTCATTTGGCTCAAAGTAATCACCACCTCTAACTTTCCTCCAGTTAGTCTCTTTCATTATCGAAATTACTTCATTATTGACAAAATCTCTGTGCTTTTCCTTGTCATACTTTGATATATTTTTCACAGAAATTAATTCAATTGGCTCATACATTTCACACCATTTATGACCTTTTTTATTATATTCCTTAATGATTCCAAGTTTGATATTTCTGGCTATTCCCACAAAGAATTTATCCATTTTGAGTTTAAGTACAAAAACAAATACTCCGTGATAGTTTAGATTAAATCTTTTTGGGTTAGTTATCGGTAATAGCTCATTTCCAAGATCGGAATTATTACAAAGTAAGAATCTTAATTTTTCGATGTCAAGTGTACAAAAATCTCCGCCTCTTACATTTCTCCAACCATATTTTTTCATAAATTCAATCGTTATTGAATTTTCTAAGAACATAGCTTCGGAAACTTCTGTAAATCTCGTTTCGATTACATCTATTACCTCAATTGGATTATTTAATTTAGTCCAATCTGAGCTTAATTTTCCTTTTTTATGACTTTTAAATCTCTCTTCGACGTTTGTCGTTTGTCCGACATAATATTTTTCATTTTCTAATCGTAAAACGTATATTTTAATCATTCAAATTTTCTTAATGATGCTTTAGTTTAATTAACTATAATGGTCTTGGCTAGGAATAGTTGCGCGTTTAGCACTTAACTTCGTAAATAGACTATTACTATCAAAGAATTATTCATGATGTTACCTACCGTTTATTTTTCTATTAGTTTAATTTGACCTTTGAAGTTAGTTTCTACATAATTAATGACAACCTTAGACGCGGATTTAATCATTGATTCGGTATATGCTTTTTGTTGTCTAATACCACCGTGTGAACCATCGTGCATAAGAGAGAATAAAAATTCGTTTTCTGCGTAACCATCAATTTCATTACAAAAATCTGCTAGCTCCTTATCTGGAGAAGTAAATCTGTTAATTGTTTCAATTATATGGCGTAATGAATTTGGAGTCGTATGAGATGGCTTAATAATTCCATTTGCAACATTGTAAATGTCTCTTAAATGTTCCTCGTATGGCATAATTAATTCGTTACTAAGACTTTTTATTCTACCGTTAGCAAGAATATACTTTTGTGAGATAATATTATTTCTCGTAATTATAGACATAAACTCAAGATTGTGGGTCATTAAAATTAACCTTAATTTTCGTTTGTCTATTTTGAATATTTTGTCAAGTGTGCGAATGATTTGTGCAGTTGCGTAAACAAAATGAAAATCTTGACTCGAAATTGGATCATCAACTACGAAAAAGAGCTTTTGATAATCATTTTCGCTTGAAACTTCGATATGAGTTTCTGCGATGAAATAGCAAAAAGCAATCATACTTTTTTCGCCAGTGCTCAATACATCACTAGCATTCGATTCTAATAATTCATTTTGAAACTTTATACAAAAAGTCTGCTCATCAAATGAATATTTATCACCAAAAAATTTAGTTAAGAGGTCTTTAAAAGATTCTATGACTTTTTCTTTTTTAGACACCTTTTCATTTTGTTCTTTTTCCGCAATGTTTTTAAAGAGTTTGTCAATAGTTACGCTTAGCCCTTTAATCGATTCGATTCTTTCAGAATTGTCTTTTTTTATTTCTAAGAACTTAGATTTACAGAGCCTTCTGTTTAACTCAAGGCGCTCTGAATTAATATTATTCTTTTTTTTATTGAAACTTTTTAATATTGTATTATTTTTTTCTATAGAAGTGTTGGAATCGATAATCCAATTTTCAATAGATTGAACTGAAGATTGGAGTTCACTTGTCTTTATGGTTTTTGAAATATCTTCTTTCTTCTCGTCTAGTAGTATTTTGATTAGTTGGTAATCTTTATCAAGTTCACTTAAATCTTTAAATTCCAAAAGGGAATCATTTTCGATAGAAGGAATGTAGATTTTAGATTTGTTGAATTCGGAAATTCTTTTTAGTCCTGTTTTAAATAAAGTACTGAAGTCCTTTCTTTCACTCCTTAATTGAGCGAAAAGATCATTTGCTTTTTTTATTTGTTTAGCTTCAGTCTCATTTAAATACTCGACATATTGGTCAATTAATTTAAGAGCTGAATTTTGTAATGTCTGCTCACAAAAGGGACAAGTATTACCATCTGGGTCTATTAAATTAATTCCATTTTCAATAAACTCCTGTTTATGTTTGACTTTTAATTTAAATTCTTCAGCAATCTTACTCTTCGTAAATGGCTCTTTTAGAAAGGAAATTATCTGATTTAGTGTGTTAGAAGGTTTAATTAAATCTATAGGAAAAATATCTTTTAAATCAACTGGAATTGACTTTAATTGATTGTGCTTAATTAATAGCTTAGAAAAGCTTTCCTCTTCTATTGGGGTATACTCGTTTAACAATATATTATTAAGATGTATTGACTGATACTCACTAGTGTTTTTTCTTATTGATAATTTGTTTAGTTCAGTCAAAGCAGAATTTATATGAACTTTGATTTCTTCCTTGGTTGATGTCTTTTTAGCTTTTAAAGACTTTAATTCATCTTTTTCTTTGGAAAGATCAATTTTTTCCTTTCCAAGAATATACCCTTCAATCTCACCATTCGGTCGATATTTAGAAACCTCTAAATTTTCTTTAATGTAATCATCATTAAATACCCTAAATATATAACCAGTGTTGTTGCGCACAAGTGGTTCAGAATTTCGTATTAACTTAAAGTCATATATTCTATTCCGTCCTGGTTCTTTTAAATTACTTATATCTAATTTGAAATCACCTTTCGATTGTTGAAGAGTTAATAGTTTATTTGAATCTGTAGGATTATATTCCTTTTTGGTAGCAAGCCTAAACGCTCTACTCAAAAATGTTTTGCCAGACCCATTGTTAGCATAAATACCTATACCTATAGAACCTATTTGTAATTGAGTCTTGAGTGATTCATGGGGCCCCAAATTGGACGCCGATAACTTTAGTGTAATGTTCTTGGCCATTTATTGGTATATATAGTTACAGCTAACGGTTTTGTGTATGAAACGTAGCACGTAAAAAGACACTACTTTTCGGGTAAAACATAAACCGAATTTTTAAATTTTATTAATCATTTTATTTTTTGGAATTTGTCAAATTTAAAAATTTGGCGGACTTACATATATACCTGAACTTATTATTAATCAAATGACTAGTCATAAGATATATATGTGGTTGTAACATGCCTTATTCTTCGCCGTCAAATTCTAAAACAAGGTTTCCTTTATTGTCATAAATTTTATTTTTTCTTCACTATAACCATCATGTCTTTTGTCTATTAATTTGAGTTGACCATTTAAATGATATTCTTTTATAGTTATATGTTCAATTTCGGTTTCATAATGTAGTGTTTGCCCTTCGTAATTTTCCGCATATTCATCTTCACTTATGAGAGTTGTAATTTCCTCATATTTTAAGTTTCCGTTATAATAGTATTTTGAATAATTATGACTTGTTGATGTCCAAATTTGAGACATACCAACTTTTCCGTTTTCATTAAATTCTTTATAACTTATTAGGTCATCTAAATTGTATTCTTCAATTCTCATAGGTTCTCCATTAAGCTCATAAAATTTCCAGATACCATCACGTTTTCGAAATGTTTTTTCATTATTAGAATAAATAATGAAATTGCCTTCGCAATACTTTTGCCCAGTGTTATATTCTAAAACATAATTTTGCGTTTCTTGTTTATAATTTGAATCTGAGCAAGAATATATTAGTAAACACAAAATAATTAAACTTACTAATCTTATGGTTGAATGAATCATTTAGACTGAAGTGTTTTAACAGAGGCAATTACTAGCCTGATTAGTATCAGTATAACAAAAGACGTTTTAAATAAATTCCAATCAAAAATTCGAATACTTTCTTTTAAATAATCATTCCACAGCCAAATTGGAAATATTAAATAAGCTAGCATTGCTGAAACACATACAATGCTTAATAATATTAAATATTCTTTAGCTAAAATCTTTTTCCAATTCATACTTCATTAAATTTTAGATGATTGTTTGGGAAATATGCTACAACGGTTATATATCCAAACCTACGCAAATTCCTACTCATCCATCATATCCCAAAAGAATAAAAATGAATACTTTATCAACAGATTTGTAGATAATTCCTTCAAAATAATGGGTAACAAAAAAATCCCATCAAAGATCTACTTCAATGGGATTTCTTTCTTAAAATGTCAAATTTCTATTTGGGTAGTAACGGTACGCAAGTTGCTAGCTCTGGATGCTGCAACAACATAGGTTTCATCCATATCATCAATTCTTCGATTTCAAATGGTAATAAACGTTCTACAGCCTTATGTAATTCTTTGCAAAAGAGTGTAGGATTAAAACTAACCTTTTCTAGTACCGTTTTAGTGTACTCAAACATAGCTCTAGCCATAACAATTCAGGATTTAGTTAAAGTAAAGTATATTCAGATGTTCTGCGTTTTAAATTCAGCTCTAATTTATAACATAATCCCAAATTCCTGCTTAACATTTGTTAAAACAGAATGTTAAGCAAAAGTTATTATTTGTCTGTTTCTCATTAATCAACTGAAAAACAAAACGTTAATCTGTTGATAAGATGATTAACTAACGATCCATACCGATAGCACAGATAATACTGCAAAGGCAAAAGTCGATAGCGCGACCTTTTTTAATTCTGGATCGAGTAGGGCTGGTTCTTTGTTTAATTCTACAACTTTTAAATGTAAAAATAGCGGTAGAAAAGCGAGTAGTGGTAAGAACATGAACAACGATGGTTGTGTCATGTTTTCATCCATGACTTCTTTATAGTATAAGGTGATAAAGAATAGTGATGCGGTCACTAGTGCTATGGTAATTAAGCTATAATGAAACAGCTTGGCCTTCATCAATCCCATTTTTACCACGATGGTATTTTTACCAGCTTTTTTATCGCTCTCGATATCGCGCATGTTATTGAGATTTAATACAGCAACACTTAGCAATCCTATGGTGATGGATGGCAAGATCATATTCCAGTCCACAGCCTTTGTAATCAAGTAAAAAATACCCATCACACTTACAGGACCAAAGAAGATAAAAACAAACACATCGCCCAGACCACGATAGCCATAAGCATTATCACCTACGGTATACTTGATCGCTGCCCAAATAGCGGCAATTCCCAATACCAAAAAGAAAAGCGAAATCAATAACTGTTCTATACCTAGACTGACATAAATCAATGCTATCGCACTTATTAAAGTCAGCACTGCGGTTATAATCATCGCACGTTTCATCTCGTGTGCGAGAATGATACCGCTTTGCAGCGCACGCATAGGTCCTACACGATCATCATTATCAGTTCCTTTAACGCCATCGCCATAATCGTTTGCAAAATTAGACAGCACTTGAAAACCTAATGTGGTGATGAGTGCTAGAATAGGGATGAGGAAATTAAAATCACTTACAAAATCCTCAATCGCAAAACTAAAAACGCCTAGCACATTTGATGTCTTTAAATATTCAAGATGACTAACTCTTAAATAGGCATAAGCACTTCCCACTAGAATTCCGCTGATACTTAATGGCAAGGTTCTTAATCGTGCGGCACTGATCCAGGCTTTAAATTTGGTAGACATTATGGATACATGATATTAACGATCAACTCTTGTAGTAAATCGTGTTGTTGTGGTTTATTAGTTCCTACACCTTTAGACTTCATGTCTATATCGCGTATGATCTTAATCGCATGACTGCAATGCTTCATAGAATAATGCTTGGCCGCTGTAAAATACTCTTGTACAAAAAACGGACTTACACCTATCTGTCTTGCGACCGTTTGTGGATTGCGATCGGTCATCGCATGCAGTTTTAATAACTGTACAAAGAAACTGTGCAATTGCCCTATGGTCACGACCAGTGGATTATCCTTAGGATTCTCGGCAAAATAGTTGATAATGCGATTCACTTTTACTGTATCTCGAGATCCCAGCGCCTTGCGCAGTTCAAAGTTGTTATAATCTTTTGAGATTCCTATATTTTCTTCAATCAGCTGTGGAGTGATCATCGTTCCTGCAGGGACGATAATCATTAATTTGTCCAGTTCGTTTTTAATTTTGGCAATCTCAGTTCCCAGAAACTCAATCAGCATCTGTCCAGCTTTGGGCTCAATGTTATAGCCATTACTCTTTAAATGGCTGTTGATCCATGGCAGGACTTTATTCTCATACAGCGGTTTGCTTTCAAAGAAGACCGCATTTTTTGCCATTTCTTTAAATACCTTTTTGCGCTTGTCTGGTGTTTTGTATTTATAGTTAAAGACTAGAATCGTGGTAGGTTGCGGCTGTTTTGCATAAGATTCAAACTTATCCCAGTGACGTGCCAGATCTTGCGCTTCTTTAACGATGATCACCTGATAGTCTGCCATCATCGGGAAACGCTTTGCATTTTCAACCAGCTCGCCCATGTCTATATCACGACCGTACAGCACCATTTGATTAAAGCCTTTCTCGCCTTCGTCCAGTACGTTGTTGGCAATGTAATCGCTTATCTCATCAATAAAATAAGGTTCATTACCATATAAAAAGTAAATAGGAGCAAGTTTCCTATTCTTTATATCTTCTATAATTTTTTTGGTATCACTCATAAAGAGCCGTGGTGGTTTTTGTAATATTGCGGTATGACGCCATTACGACTACCGGCAGGAAATTTCAGGGTTAAAAGTACTGAAAAAGGTCGGTTGATTTTTGACCAGATACGTAAAAAATTTGTCCATCTCACACCAGAGGAATGGGTGAGGCAGCATGTGGTGTTTTGGCTGCTTTCGCGAAAGCGTATACCACACAGTCTTATTAACGTAGAAAAACAGCTCCATGTCGCAGGAACAAATAAGCGATATGACATTCTCGTTTTTAATAAAGATGGTTCTATATATGCGGTGATTGAGTGCAAAGCGCCGCAAATAAAAATAGATCAATCTGTTTTTGACCAGATCGCGCGATACAATCTCGCACTAGAATCTGAGTATTTAATGGTCACTAATGGAATGGAACATTACTTTTGCACCATGGATTATGAGGCGCAACGTTATCAATTTATCCCAGATTTACCAGATTATACATGAAAATAGGAATCGTTATCTTAAACTGGAATGGTCTAGCGCTATTGCAACGCTATTTACCCAGCGTTGTCTTATATAGTCAAGAGCATACCGTTTATGTAGCAGATAATGCCTCAACAGACGCATCGCTATCATGGGTAAAAGAGCAGTATCCATCTGTAAAAATCATAGCGATGGATGAAAATCGCGGTTATGCCGGTGGCTATAATGTCGCCCTACAATCTGTAGATGAAGAAATCATATGTTTATTAAATAATGATATAGAGGTCACTGAGGACTGGCTAGCACCTATCACCACACTTTTTAAGTCTGATGTCACCATTGCAGCAGCACAACCATTGCTGCTGGATGATAAACGACGTACCCATTTTGAATATGCTGGTGCGGCAGGTGGCTATCTGGATAGACTGGCATATCCTTATTGTAGAGGTCGCATTTTTGACCAGGTAGAAGAGAACCATCAACAGTATAGTGATAGTACAAATCTGGATTGGGCTAGTGGTGCGGCATTATTTGTTAAGAAGAAAGCATTTCTAGAAGTAGGCGCACTGGATGAGGCTTATTTTGCCCATCAAGAAGAGATCGATCTGTGCTGGCGATTGCGTCATGCCGGTTATAAAATTGCGATCGCGACAGATGCTACCGTGTACCATCTAGGTGGCGGAACGCTAGCGGCACTTAATCCACGTAAGACTTTTTACAATTTTAGAAACAGTCTTTACAATATTGTAAAGAATGATCATAGTGCTAACTGGTTAGGAATCTTATTCTTGCGCATGGTGCTGGATGGGCTTGCAGGATTGCAATTTCTCTTTAAGGCAAAACCGGCGCATTTTATGGCAATATTAAAAGCGCACGCATCGTTTTATGGTGGATTATCTTCTATGCTTCAAAAAAGACAAGAAGTAAAGCGATATTCTAAGAAAATAACAAACAAGTCTAGTGTTTACTCTATTGTTTATCAGTTTTTTGTTAAAAACCGTTCATATTATCAATCTATAAAATAATATTTGATAAATATGTGTTAAGTATTAACACAAGAATTGCCATTTTCTTATTTTTGGTAGACAAATTAAACAATAACAATGAAAAAATTAATCGTAGTGATTTTGTGTGCAGGAACACTATTTTCTTGTGCATCAAAAAAAGATCTGGAAGCAGCACTTGCTAAACAGCAATCAACTCAAGAACTTTTAGATACAGCAACAGTCAAGCTTAACGCCTGTCTGTCTGATGAGAAAGCTGCTCAAGCAAAATTAAGTGCTTTACAAAGCGAAATTAAAAACCTAAGAGAAAGTAATGCTTCTTTATTGAATAATGTAGGTGATCTAGCCACGTTATCTAAAAAAGATGCAGAGATTTTAGAAACATCGCTAGAGCGCATCAGAGAAAAAGATTTACAGATTAAAACCTTAAATGAAGCGCTGACTAAAAAGGATAGTGTGACCATCGCATTAGTAACTTCAATTAAGAGCTCACTAGGAAACGTTAATGATGAAGATATCAACGTAAACGTAGAAAAAGGTGTGGTGTTTATATCGATCAGTGATAAGTTATTATTTGCGAGTGGTAGCGATCAAATCAATAGCAATGCTTTTACAGTGTTAGGTAAAGTAGGAACGATACTTAAAGATAAGTCTAATATGGAAGTGATGATTGAAGGTCATACAGACAGTCAGCCTATCGCGTCTGGTAAATTTAAAGATAACTGGGATTTAAGTACAGCGCGTGCAGCTGCCATAACCCGTTATTTACAAGAAAAAGAGCAAATCAATCCTGCAAGAATGACTGCAGCTGGACGTTCATATTATGTGCCTATTGCTAGTAATGACACTGCAGAAGGTAGAGCAAAGAACCGCAGAACTAGAATCATCATTCTTCCTAAACTGGATCAATTCTTTGATATGATCGAGTCTGGTATGGAACAAGCCAAGCTAGATGCTAAAAAACAATAAGTAGTTTATCTCTTATATAAAGAAAAACGCCTCAAGAAATTGAGGCGTTTTTTTATGTACCATTTAAAACCTGTCATGCTGAATTTATTTCAGCATCTGCAAGTGATGGAAAAGTAGGTGTGTAACACCTGAATCGTCTAACTACTAAATATTATACTACCTGAAAGATAGCTGCTCCATAGATGGCAAAACGTACAAATCTTAAAAGACCTATGATAAGCCACCATTTAAAATCATACTTCAACATACCAGCCACCAGACTAGAAATAGAAAAAGGTAGTGGAAGTAAAGCACCTACCGCAATAAGAATACCACCCCATTTTCTAGCCATGACTAATTGCTTTGCCATTCTTACTTCTAGGTAATAATGTATGCTAGGAATCTTAAGAGCACGACGACCTAAGAAATAAGCCGTCATTCCACCTAGATAGGAGAGAAGAGCGATTAAAAATAAGTTCCAAATAGGTGTTGCGGTTTTACCTGCCCAAGCGATAAACAGCTCAGGCGGAATCAATCCTAACACGGTTTCTGAAATATAGAAGAACGCTAAAACACCATAATCCGGTAGTTTTTCTACGGCTAATTCTAGCATGGTAGGAATATCCATCACCCAAAAGTGAATCGCAGCTAGAATACCTACTACAACTAGTACAGGTGGCATTGATTTTTTAATGCTCTCAACCACAAAGGAATAAAACCCAGTAAGTTTATAGTAGCGGTGCGCTCTATTGAATTGAAATTTGCTTTTATGTCTTTTTGCTGTATCTGACACTGTGAATCGAATAAGAGTACAAAAATAATGATTTTAAGCGGTGTTCATTGTTAATATAATGGCAAGAAAAAATTATTAGTTAAACCTAGAAAAATGGGCTGCATAAAGTATTTAAAAGCGCTATTTTTGCAAATCTCAAAATTTAAAGAAAGCCATTGATGACCTCTAATCCTGATACTAAAGTTAAGTCGCTGTATGATTACCAAAAACGTGACCTAGCTGAGATTTTTGACCGTATCGATAATAAATCAGACGATTATAACCTTCTATATCAATTACCTACAGGTGGTGGTAAAACAGTTATATTTTCAGAAATCGTAAGAAAGTATCTCAAAGAAAAGCAGAAAAAAGTAGTTATTCTTACTCACCGTATCGAGTTGTGTAAGCAAACCTCTAAAATGCTTAACGGCTTTGATGTGAAGAATAAAGTCATCAATTCTAAGGTAAAAGAGCTTGATGATCAAAACGAGTACCAGTGTTTTGTGGCGATGGTAGAGACATTGAACAATAGATTGCAAGACGATAAACTAGAATTAGAGGATATAGGTCTGGTTATTATTGATGAAGCACACTATAACAGTTTTAGAAAATTGTTTAAATATTTTGAACACTGTTTTATACTAGGTGTAACAGCGACTCCATTAAGTTCTAACTTTAAGTTACCTATGAAGGATAACTATAAAGAATTGATTGTAGGTGATAGTATATCATCTCTAGTAAATCAAGGTTTCCTAGCGCAGGCAGTAACACACACCTATGATGTAGGTCTTAGTGGGCTTACCATAGGTATGAATGGTGATTATACGGTAAAATCGAGTGAGAAACTGTATATCGATTCGTCTATGCAAGAGAAGCTATTGCAATCTTACAATGACGTATGTAAAGGAAAGAAAACATTAATTTTTAATAACGGTATTCGTACCTCAATAGAAGTAGAAGAAACTTTTAAAAGGGCAGGAATAGAAGTAAGACACTTAGATAATACCAATACAAAAGAAGAACGTAAAGAGATTCTTAAATGGTTTAAAAATAAGCCAGATGCCGTTCTTACTTCAGTGAGTATCTTAACAACAGGTTTTGATGAGCCTAGTGTAGAGTGTATCATTCTTAACAGAGCGACAAAATCGTTAACCTTGTATTATCAAATGATAGGTCGTGGTTCTCGTATCCTTAAAAATAAAAAAGAGTTCCATATTGTCGATTTAGGGAATAATGTAGCTCGATTTGGTTTATGGAATGAGCCTGTGGACTGGCAACAAGTGTTCAGATCTCCAGATTTTTATGTAGAGAACATTGTATCTGATGAAGAGATTGAACGCAATTTTGTGTACAGAATGCCTGTCGATGTAAAAGCTGAGTTTCCTAACACAACTGATTTTACCTTTGATGTTAAAGGAGCTTATAAACGCATTACTAAAGAAAACCGTAAATCTAAAGAAGTGCTAGATGAGTCTATCGCACAACACGTACAATGGTGTGTAGAGAATAGTGAAGACGTTTTTGACGCACGTATTCTAGCGAAGCTTCTTAAAGAGGATATTAAAGATAGAATTCGTCGTTACTCATATTGTATCATTAATAATACAAACAACTATAAGGACTGGTTAGAAGAAGACTATTACCGTAGATTACGCCTTGCAATTCAACAAGAGTTTGCTGGTGTAGATGCTTAAATATGACGCTTCCGCGAAAGCGTTATTCTCAACAACTATAATGCATAAAAAAAGCAGCTATCTCCATTAGATAGCTGCTTTTTTTTATGAATATTGTGAATCTACTTTAAGGTAGGTCTGTTTTCGTTATTTGCTAACTCCCAAGCAGTCACAAATACTAGTTGAGTTCTTTTTTGATAAAGTTCATACTCAATTTTATCAGGTGTGTCTCCGGCACGGTGATAGTCCTCGTGAGTACCGTTAAAATAAAATATCACTGGTACATCATTCTTTGCAAAGTTATAATGGTCAGAACGATAGTAGAATCTGTTAGGGTCATCTTTACCGTTATAAGTGTAGTCCAGATCCAGTTTCATGTATTTTTCATTAGCCATTTCAGAAAGGTCATGTAAATCTTGACTTAACATGTCACTACCTATTAAGTAGATGTAATCTGTTTTTGCCTCTCTTTTAGGGTCTATGCGACCTATCATATCTATATTAAGATTAGCAATTGTATTTTCCATAGCATATACTGGATTCTCTGAGTAGTATTTACTACCATAAAGACCGATCTCTTCACCAGTAACGTGTAAGAATAGGATAGAGCGTTTAGGTCCGTATCCGTCCTCTGCGGCTTTCTTAAAAGCTTCGGCAATCTCGATAAGTGCAATCGTACCACTACCATCATCATCAGCTCCATTAAAAACAACCCCATTTTTAGTACCTATGTGGTCTAAGTGAGCAGATATTACTAGTACTTCTTCAGGCTTTTCAGTTCCTTTAATGAATCCTAATACATTTTCTGAGGTAAGGTCTGGCTTGTTGAAATAGCTGCCTGGAACGGTCTGGAAATAAGAACCATCTAGATTACCACCAGCAACGCCCATTTTCTCATATAAGGACTTTAGGTATTCTACTGCTTTTTTCTGCCCTGGAGATCCTGTGTAACGACCTTCCATTTCATCACTGGCATAAAAGTAAAGTTGATCTCTCAACTCATCTAGTGTAATGGTATTTGCATACTTCATGGCGTCTACATCTGCATATCCAGTAGTAGAAGTCATTTCTTGTTTATCTTTTTCTTCATTGGATTTTTTCTTGCTAGAGCAAGACGCGATAAGCGCTACGGCGCTTAAAGCCAGGATGGTGTGTTTAAAATTCAAGATAATATAGTTTAGTGTTGGGTTATATTAATTGCGTTTAAGAACTTTGTACTCTTCATAGCACTCGCTAATCGCGTCTAGTATTTGAAGATCATTTGCGGTTTCAATAAAAGATTTAGAGTACTGGCAATTGCGCAATATCGCATCGATACTCACTTTATCCATTTGTAAAAGATTCATTAAAGTTTCTCGATCGTACTTGCTTTGCAGTAGGTTACGAATCTCATCTTGTTCTTTAATTTGCCTTAGCTTGCGCATTGAGGTACCTTTTTTACCAAATACGTTATAGAGAAAATCTGCCGGATTGAAAATGGATCCTAGCACCTTGGTCACAGCACCTGGCTCATCATTACCAGCTTCATATGCTTTAGGTAAACCACTAATGCTATAACGCCTATTATTATATATAGGAGCCTTTCGTGCATCAATCTCTAAAAAACCAGTTAACGCCACCACTTTAATGTCGATTTCCTCTAACGCGATTCCTTTTTCTGTCATAGAAATAGTTACATCTCCAAATTTGAGCCAGTCTTCTGTTACTTTAACTGTGATGGTTTCAAAGCCTATGTATGAGAAAAATAGCGTATCGTTAACGCGTGCAGGAATTTTAAAAGATCCAGATTCTGTTGAGATAGTACCTTTAACCTGATTAAGATTGACAATGTTCACATTGCTGATGATACTATCGTTTTTTGCATTGAGTATTTTACCAAAAACAGAAGTGCTTTTTGAATTCTCAGTGCTGTTGTTATTCTCTTGGGCTAGACTTATGCTAGTAATTAAGAGAAATAGTAATAGGGTAAGTTGTTGTATTGCTTTCATTCTGTGAGCTAAAATAATGTAACGAGTTGGCTTTTAATGAGGTTTATTAATTAATTAACTACCTTAAGTTAAATAGGCAATAAGTTTTTTCAACGCGATTCCACGGTGACTTATTTCACCTTTTTCTAATAAACTCATTTGTGCAAAGGTTTTGTCATAACCTTTAGGCATGAAAATAGGGTCGTATCCAAATCCTTTATCTCCATGATACTGCTCTGTAATCGTTCCTTCGCAAACACCTTCAAATAGTGTCTGACATCGATCCATGTCTAATGCAAAAACAGTTACAAACCTTGCGCTACGATCTCTTTTATCTTCTAGATTTTTTAAAAGTAATTCCATGTTGTCGATACTGCTTTTGTGTTCGCCAGCATACCGTGCACTGTAAACGCCAGGTTCGTTATTAAGAGCAAGTACTTCTAGACCTGTGTCATCAGCAAATACGGGCATGTCATAACGCTGTCTTATAAACTGCACTTTCTGGGCGGCATTGCCTGAAATGGTGGATGAGGTTTCAGGGATCTCTTCATTCATTCCTATATCATCAAGGCTTAATAACTTAATGTTTTCAGGCATCATGATTTGAACTTCTTTGAGCTTATTTTTATTATGAGTAGCAAATATGATTTCCATATCTTAAAAAGTATTAGAGATGTCGATTAATAATGCGGTGTCGACTTCATGTTTTATATCTGGCCTGTGTATCTCACATTCCGTGCCGAAAAGCATTTCAATTTTCTGGTTTTCTCTTGCAATTACATCAGTAGTAACATACTCGTCTCTGGTTCCAGATATATGAATATTTCGGTTTGACAATTCTTTAAACTTAACAGCATCTAACTCATTGAATTCGTTAGGTATAGAGCCACTGTGCATCACTAAAGCTTTAATAGGTAAGTTATAGTGTAATAAGTACCTTGTGGCAATAGAAACACCTTGCGAGTAGCCCATTAATACAAGTCTTTTATCATGATTTAAGCCTTCTTCATGTAAAACAGCATCTATGTAATTAAGATTGTTTTTCATCTCTTGATCTGTATCTACTCTGGTAAGCCAGCTTGATCCTACATGCTTGAAATTAGAACCCAGATAATATTTAGATGGCGCTTGTAATACTAGCACTGCATTTTTTAAAGGATCTAAGCCGGTGAAGTATTTTTTGAAAAACTGAGCGAGATATCCTAACCCATGAAAGCAAACCCAAATATTCTCAGTAGTTTCTATTATAGGATTTAGTATCTCATAAGAATTAGTATGTTGATAAGAGATTGTTTTTACCATAGTTTGATGTCTGTTCCTTATTTTTGGTAAAGATATGGACAAAGAACAGATACTTGCTAGTTGCAATCAGATATGTAAAAATACACTTATGGAAACTCTAGAAATAGAGTTCATTGACGTAGGTGAGGATTTTCTAACCGCTCGTATGCCGGTAACTCATAGGGTTCATCAACCAGATGGTGTGTTGCATGGTGGTGCTAGCGTTGCTCTGGCAGAGTCTGTAGGTAGTGCGGCCAGTTATATTTTCTTGAATACTAGAGAATTTGCTATACGTGGATTGGAAATCAGTGCAAATCATACAAAGTCAAAAAAAGACGGATCTGTATTTGCTACAGCTCGATTTTTACATAAAGGACGTACGACACAGCTTTGGGAAATTAAAATAGTAGATGAAGAAGGTAAGTTAATTTCTATCTGTAAACTCACCACTATTGCCTTAAAAAAAGATTCTTAAACCCTTTAAATTATCACGCTTGCGCGAAAAGTTATTTCAATACCTAGGTCATCTTCTTGAGCAAAACCTTCCATTTTTAGCACTTAAAATGGCTGGCTCTAGTCTAGTAAAAGTTATCGCTCAAAATGATCAAAAATGGTATAAATCAGCACCTGACAAAGTGGCTTACGCGGTTTTTTCAAAATTTCAAGGATATGAAAATCAGGTTTATATAGCTGGTGAAAAGATTTTAAGCTTTAATTATGAAGTTTCTACATCGCAACCTAAAATTAACCAGTCGATAATTCCAGAAGATGGTAAAGAAGCCTACTTAGAACTATTTGAAAAAGCAATGTTGCGTTTACAAAACCAGCAATTGAGTAAGGTGGTTCTTTCTAGAAAACAAGAATTTGTTTTAAACGATTCTGATCTTGATATTTTTGAAAGATTATTAGATACTTACCCTATGGCCAATGGTTATTTCTTCTTCCATCCTCAGGTAGGAAAATGGATGGGAGCAACACCAGAATTATTATTAAATGTTCAAAGTGATGGACTTAATGTAGCTCAATCAAAAATGGATGATTTACCCGTTACTGTTTCTACCATGTCACTAGCTGGAACAGCAGTTGATGATGGCAGTTTAAACCATATATGGGGCGATAAAGAGTTAGAAGAACAACAATTAGTAACAGATTTTATCATTTCACAATTCAAAGAATCTGCTGCGATCGATATTAAACAATCTGTTGTAGAAACTGTTAAAGCAGGTCACTTATTACATTTACGCACGATCATTAAAGCGCGATCTACAACTAGTGAGATAAAGACATTATTAAACGCTTTGCATCCTACACCTGCAGTTTGTGGATTACCTAGAGATGAGTCTATGGGATTTATTGTTAAGAACGAAAATTATGATCGTAGTTACTATACCGGCTATCTAGGTATTATTGAAGGTGCGCAGCACCATTATTTTGTGAATTTAAGATGTATGCAACTGTTAGAGAAAACAGCTGTAATTTATGTAGGTGGTGGTGTCACAGCAAAAAGCGAAGCAACACTAGAATATCAAGAAACTAGGGCAAAACTTCAAACCATGCATCGGTTATTATAAGATACTTCTAAAAGCGGTTTTAAGTAAAGCACCACGCATTCTTTGAGGAGCACTTTCTCTAGTAGATGTCGTTCTGGAATGAGTAATGGTTCTCATAAATAAGTCCTTAAACTTTATTACAGTTGAGCTTATAAATAGAACTGATTCATATATTCCTATAAAGGTGTAGAAAATCACAAATTTGAATATTCTCATAGGTTAGTTAGTTTAAGAGAACTAAAGATGATGATTTTATTTTGAATAGCAAAGCCGATTTTTTTGAAATTAGTAATTCCATTGCCAAATGGTATGTATATACAGTTGAAATGAGTTAAATTATTAGAAATAATTGTAATTCATTTAGCAATTCATATTTGAAGATTGTTATTGCCTGGTTTACCTTTGCTTTAATGCTATCAGATATACTACACGCGCAACAAGTTCTTCTACTTTTTAAAAAAAGAGGAGTTCAACATATTGTCATTTCTCCAGGATCTAGAAATGCACCGCTTACCATAGGGTTTACAAACGATTCTTATTTTAAATGCTACAGTATCGTTGATGAGCGCTGTGCATCGCATTTTGCCATGGGTATTGCACAACAATTAAAACAGCCGGTAGCGGTAGTTTGTACTAGCGGTAGTGCGTTATTAAATTATTATCCTGCAGTAGCTGAGGCTTATTACAGTGAGATCCCATTGATTGTCCTTAGTGCAGACCGTCCACCACACAAAATTGATATAGGTGATGGACAGACTATTAGACAGCAACATGTGTATGCAAATCATATACTTTATGATACACATTTAGAGATGATTCATAAGCTCGAGGATCAAGAAGCATTGGCCACTAATGAAAGGCTTATTAATAAAGCTATTAATATAGCTATCACAGATCATGGACCTGTACATATCAACATACCTTTTGAAGAGCCACTTTATAACACAGTTGAGCAACCTATGGTTAATCCTAAAGTGATAGCTCCTAATCTTTCAAGAGACACTAGTATACCTTCATTATTTACAGAGAGATGGCATAAATCTAAACGTAAATTAGTCATTCTATCGACACTAAATCCTCAAGTGTTATCACAAGAACAATTAGATCTTTTAACCAGTGACCCTACAGTTTTAGTAATGAGTGAGGTAAGCTCAAACTTAAGACATGAAAATATCATATGGGGAATAGACACCTTAATTGCTCCCATAGAAAAAGATGAAGAAGCTATTGCACATCTACAACCAGATATGGTGGTCACTATAGGAGGAATGATTGTTTCAAAAAAATTAAACAATATCTGCGTAAGTTTGAGACACAATATCATTATCACATCGGTAATCGTCGTGCTTATGATACTTTTTTTAAATTAGCGGGACATATCAAAACAGCGCCATCGCATTGGGTTGATCATCTATCTATAAATGAAACTACAGATAGTTATAGAGATTACTGGCTGCAGTTCTTTAATGATTATCTTATTAAAAGGACTGACTACCTCACTAACATTACATGGAGCGATTTTAGAGCCTTCAACTTGATATTTGATAGTTTGCCAGACCACATAGTGTTGCAGCTGGGAAACAGCAGTACTATTAGATATGCGCAGCTATTCCCGATGAATCCTACACATACCGTGTTCTCTAATCGAGGTACTAGCGGTATCGATGGTTCTACCAGTACCGCGATAGGTGCTGCAGTTGCTCAAGATAAACCTACTATATGTATTACCGGTGATTTAAGCTTTTTATACGACAGCAATGCCTTGTGGAATAATTACATTCCAGCTAATTTTAAAATAATTGTCATTAATAATAGTGGTGGCGGAATTTTCCGTATTCTTCCTGGAGAAAAAGATAATACGACATTTGATACTTATTTTGAAACCACACATCAATTAGACGCTAGTCATTTATGTAAAATGTATGCCTTAGGTTATCATAGGGTAGAAGGAGAAGACGCTTTCGCGAAAGCGTATGAAAAATTCTTAAATGATAATTCAAGACCACAATTACTAGAAATATTTACACCTCGACTTGAAAATGATACCGTTCTTCTAGACTACTTTAAATTTCTAAAATAGAATTTCATCATATCTTATTAATTCTTACATTTAAAGTCTTAACTAATAAACGTAAAATACAATGAGTAAATTTGACGAAAGAGTAGAGAAGTATATCGCAGCTTACAAAGAAAAAGTAGGTGGTAAACTTGATGAAGAGTTATTAAGAAAAGTAACTAAAGGATTAGGGCCATCAATCTATAACAAAGATGCTGAAACTGTAAGTGCTGAAAAAAGTGAGATGGAACGTGTGGTTACTAACTACTTAAAGAAAAAATTAGGTCTTTCTGGTGATAATTTAATGGAGTCTGTAGAGGCTGTTATTGAAAAGTACGGTAAGAGTGAGCGTGCAAAGTATCGCGCGTGTATCTATTATATGCTTTGTGTACACCACGGAAAAGAATCTGTATACAACTAGAAATAAACTAGTGAACATATAAAATCCCGATGCGTGAGCATCGGGATTTTTTAATTAATTAATTTTCTTTGTATTCATCATTGAGAATTAAATTTACAACATACTGAACAGCTTCGACTTCAGTTCTGAAATAAGCCAACGTTTCCTTTTTTCCTCGCTCTGTATAATACCACTGAAAAAGTTCTCCATTCTTTTCCATTCCGTAACCTTCATTTATAAAATTGTCAGTAATACTATAGCCAAGAAATGAGTAATTATTATTATTTATCCATTCCTCTAAATCTTGTAATGTAAGTAATTCTCTTTTTAGGGTCATTTCTCTACAGCTTCAACTTCTTCTAGTGTCACTATATCACCACTGTTCCAAGTTTGGATCGTATAATTCATAACATCTACAACCTCATCATTTTCTAGACCTAATGACAGCATGATGTTATCATAGGATTGTCCATTGACTTCAATAGGTCCTTTAAGACCGTATTTGACAGCATGGATACTTTCTGTACGTTTATCAGTGAGCCAGTTAGATGGATTAAGTGGTGGAAATGCACCTGGAACACCTTTTCCACTGGTCATATGACAACTAACACAATTTTCTCTATAAATTTCTCTACCTCTTGCAACACTGGCTTCTAGCGGTGTTTTTTTATTTCCTTTTTTTCTACAGGAGCGACTGGTGCCGTTTCTTTTTTAGAATTGCCACAACTGGTTAACGTCGTTAGGACTATTAGGGTAATTAAATATTTCATATTAGTTTTTTTCGATTTTAAAGATTCCTTTTCCTTCTACAGCAATATAAATCAGTCCATCAGGACCTATTTTTACATTGCGCAAGCGACCTATTTTATCGGCAACCTTTTCTCTTTTGGTCACCCGATTACCGTTCATATAAAGCATTTCAAGATATTGAAACTTTAAGGAACCTACTAGAAAATTACCGTTCCACTCTTTATAAGCTGGATTATTAATAATGGCAAAACCACTGGGCGCAATACTAGGTACCCAATAGTAAATCGGTTGTTCCATACCTTCTTTTACTGTAATATCAGTAAATGTCGTGCCGCTATAATTAATACCATAGCTTATGACTGGCCAGCCATAGTTCTTTCCAGATTCTATAATGTTAATCTCATCGCCACCTTGTGGTCCATGCTCATGTGCTATAATCTTCCCTGTAACCGGATGAGTCGTCATTCCTTGCGGATTTCTATTTCCATAGCTATAGATAGCGGTTTTTGCACCAGCGGTTTCTACAAATGGATTATCGTCAGGAATGCTGCCGTCGTCATTAATACGGTAAATTTTACCACAGTCTCTATAAATATCTTGTGGATTCACATCTCGGTTGCCACGATCACCTATGGTGAAATATAAATGTCCTTCGTCATCCCATGTAAATCTACTACCGAAGTGTTGTCCTTTTTTAGAATTGGGCATTGCTTTATAAAGTACTTCTAGATTTTCTAATTTATTGTTCTTAAGTACAGCTCTTGCGATAGTGGTATTTCCTCCGTTGCCACCACCCATTTTTGAAGCATAAGAGATGTAAATAAAGTTATTTTTTTCAAATTGTGGATGAACAGTCACGTCTAGTAGTCCACCTTGACCACGTAAGTAAACCTCTGGCACACCTTTAATTTCTAAGCTTTTTGAGCCATTGAACTTGTAAAGTCGTCCTTCTTTCTCTGTATAAAGCAAGTCACCATTAGGTAACCAGGTCATTCCCCATGGAATATCTAGATTTTCAACAATAGGAGTAATGGTATAGTTTTTTTGATCGTCAATTAAGGGAATATGATCCACTTGAGGAGCATCACTAGCAGCCGGCATTTCAGTATCGGTTGTCATGGAAACAATTTCATGGTCTTGAGAAGATTCTTTACAAGAGCTCAAAATCAATAAAGAAAGAAGAAGATAAGAACAGAATTTCATGACTTAAAATGTTTCTTTAAAAATACTACAGCTCGTTCTTAATAAAGTTAAAAGCATAAAAAAATCTCTTTTCAATTTGAAAAGAGATTTTACAGTTTATGGTTAGTTATAATTTATGTGATAGGCGAGTGAAGGCTAATTCAAACTAAATCCTAAATGATAAATTAATATAGAGTACTATGCTTGATAAGGTGAAATTCCCCAATCGTCAATAGCATTTCCTGTTCTAGGTGTGATTCTGTTACGTGATAACATCGGAAAATCAGAATCAGAGTCGATAAATCTATTAGTAATACGCATGATAGTAAGTTTTATGTGGTTATAATATTTGAGTAGTTCATAGCATGTATTATGCTAATCTGTAACGTCTTTTTGCATTCCAGTTATCGCTGTAAGTTCTGTCTGGACGGAATCTTTTATTCGTTAATTCAGTGATGGTTTTAAAGGTGTCGCTCGCTTTCATAATAGTTGTTTTTTGTTGTTATGCTTATATGACGACACTTTTTTAAAATGTTACACTACTTTGTAAAACATAGTAGTTAAAAATTTATAAAATACTGTATTATAGATGATTGTATTGCTAATTATTTTAGCATTATTTAATAAGGGAGAAGTTTATGATCATCTAATTCACTTTTAAGAGGTGAATTTTACATTTGTTATAATACTTTGAGAGTATTATATTGATAATACTTTTATTCTGGATAAGTTGTATTTGGATTTATCGTAAGACAATACCTTACAGGAGAAGAAAAGAATTGATTGCTTTTTGGGTATTGGCCTTTATCCCTGGAATAGGGACTATGTATCACAGGAGAATTCGATCCTCTTTTAAGGAACGTATAAATTTGCGAAAAACAAAGAGTTAGATTTGCTCCCAAAGCTTTTCACTCGATAAGCGATAGGTACCTACAAAATCCCAATTACATTCTTGTGGTGCAATGACAGATAGGAAATGCCTGCCGTCTTTACCTAAATATAGGTGGTAGATTTCGCCTACAATAGGTTCAAAAGAGAATTTTGCTCCATATACTAATTGATTATCCTCAAATTTTTTAACCATGGCATCATACTCTGCCTTAAGTTGGTCAAATTGGGATTTAATCTCGTGGTTGACCTTATTTATATTTGTTTGTTTCCACGAGGTAATGTCTGGTGTCGTTATTTTAGGAGCTGCAACGCCACTGGAATAGGGAAGAAGCGCGGCATTATAAGTACCGGTTTCTTCATCATACACAACATAATCTGGTTTTTTTTCCTCGCTCATGCTACAAATTTACAACACACTAATTTGTTTTGTGTAAGATTAACATGATTTTCTTAAACAAGAAATCGAGACAGATGCGCCTATCCCGATTTTAATAATTCATCAATCCCCTACAATTGGTGAATCACAGTGCTAAATTATTGATTATAACGTGTAAAACACCTTGTCAAATCATATGATGCCATTCTCATTCTATGAAACCTTAGTTTGACTTGATGAAATACGCTTTCGCGAAAGCGTAACACATTAACTTACTTTTTCACAAATTTTAATGATTGCCATACATTGTTATTCTTAATGGCTACAAAGTAAATTCCCGTTTCAAAATTACTGCTATCAATTCCATCATTAGTATTATAATTACCTTCCATTATTATTCTACCGTTGATGTCGTAAATAATAAATTGATTATCATCTAGAGTCTCACCTTGAATATAAAATTGACTAACCGTAGGGTTAGGATATAGTTTTAAGGTTTCTTTTTGTGAGATAAATGAATCATTAGATAGTGTTGCGCAACCACAATCATCTTGAGAATAGTAAAAGAATTTTCGTTGACATGGATTATAGCTTATTGCTATAGGACAACCATTAGAAAAATAGTCCACGATTCTAGTAACTACCCAATCACATCTTAAGTCATTTATGCCTGATGAGGTATCATTGAGCCCGAATTGATTACCAATTCCGGTTGTGTTGACATTTGGGAAAGTGCCGGTTGTAAATGCTCCATTATTTTCGTGAAAATACATTCTACCTCCAGAACTATTAGGTAATAGCGGATCACTTAGTAATAAATCTATATCGCCATCACAATCTACGTCGTAGAGTTCTGGAGTAGGATAGCTGCCACTGTTTTCAGGAATGAATGGGTTAGTTATTCCATTCCCAAATGAGGTATAGTTTTGTGGACTAACTAAATTAAAAAACGGATAAGAAGTTGAACCATTATTCTCAAAGTAAACAGTTCCAGGGAAATTCACACTCTGCGAGGATAGCAAAATATCTGGCAATCCATCATTATTAATATCTCCTACGGCAAGTAATGCTGGTCCATATCGATAATCTATGTTATCAAATAATATTTGTACTCCTAAACTAAAATTACCGGAACAGTCATTATAATATACTATAGTAGATGTGTTAACACCATATACTACGATGTCTAAACATCCATTATTATTCCAGTCGTATAATCTGTAGGAAAGAGCATTTTGAATATTCATATTCACTGGCGGCATATTAAAAACAGGAGTGGTATTCGTACCAGCTGTATTTTCTAACCAATACAAAACTGGAAAACCAGAACTGCTGTCCATTTTTGTATATAGAATATCTGTGTCACCATCATTGTCTATATCACCATATTCCTTATCGAGAGTGCTAAAGCGATCAGTATCTAATTCTTGTTCAATCGCTAATGGAAATAAATTACCAGCTGCGGTTTGATATGGCAAGAAATCAAGAGGTTCACATTGATCAAGAGGCGAGTCTATGGAAAGTTCAACCAGATTACTTGGAATTATAATACCTGTTCCTGCATCACAATTAACGAGGTAAGCACTGTTTGATACAATAGAATTTGTTCCTGCATTAATCGAAGGAAAACTAGCGTTTAAATCGATAGTGAAACTATTCCCAGGATTAAGAATCGTATTATTTTCATATAAAACTGTCTGAGTAGTACTGGAAGAATTACTACTACCTGTGGATACTGTATTACAATTAAAATTATTTGAAGGCGTAGTATTTGATGGAGTGGTATTGAGATAAGACACATTAAAATCTGGAGCAATAGATGAAATATTTACCATGGAGAAACTACTATTCCGTGGTAAAACTGTTGGGAAATAGACATCACCTGCAGCAGGTAGCTCATCAATAATTTGGAATTGATTTAACACTTTGTTCCCAAAGTTTTCAACCGTCATTCTATAGTACACATCAATATTACATGTTGGGTCATAAATCAATGGACCATCTTGAAAGCTAATATTATCGTCAGATATTTGTTTTTTTAATGATATGACTACAGATTCTATGACATTAACTTTTGCAAAATCAGTGGTTACAGATAAGTTATTTGAGCTATCTGTTATTGTCGCGACATTATCTATATTCCCTGGTACTGTAAATGGTTTTACTCTTACTTTAACTACAGCACAAAAGAATTGATTTGCAGTATTTACACAGGTATTTGCAGCAAAGAAGCTGGAGCAATTTTCAACTAAATTTAAAGAGTTCCAAGTCAGGTTTTGACCACTTTGAGTAAAAGTAGTTCCAGCAGGCATATTAGAATTATCTACAGAAATAAATTCATACTTAGAATCTAAAACATCAGTAAGAACACCATTGAAGTCCAGACTACCGTTGTTCTGAACACATATTTCAAACTCCAATTCATCAGTAGGAACTATGTTTGTGATACTGGTTTGATAGGGATCACTGGTATTAGCTTTGCGTACTTTTTTAACAGCACATAGTTTTACTTCTTCGGCAGCTACAGTAAATGACGCACAACTATTATTAGCAAAAGCGACATTTGTCGCAGGAGCTTCAAGTAATATTTCACCTTGAAAATCTGAGCAATTTGTAACTACGGTACCGATGGTTAAAGCTGGGTCAATTGTAAATATGATGATAATGTTTAATTGATCACCAGGAAAAAGAAGTGTATTATTCTGTGCGCTCAACTGTAAACTATTACCTGTTGTTACAGGAGTAAAAACACCATTATAGCCTGTACTTAGGTCCACAGGAATAGCAGGATTTCCATTTAGGACAAGATCAAAGTTTGTATTTTGAGAAGCACTATTTATAAGACCACTTATTTGCACAGTTTGAGGTATGATATCAAAAGGTAAATTATCTATGATATCTACCATTGCAACAGGTCTATTATCAGTATTTGAATACAAAATATCATATACACCTTGACAACCTGCCACTGGATTAGTTATAAAAATATTCTTAACCATTGAACTACCTAAAGTAGGCGGTGGTAAATTATCAACAGCCGTTACCGTTGCCGTATCACTTGCTATAGCTGTTACAGGAGTACCACCTATCGGTGTACCATTTAATTCAACAGTATTTGAAATAATCTGTCCATTTGTGAATGCTGGACAATTGCTGTAATCTACTTCTACAATAAACTGAACGTTCTCAAATGGATTAGAACCTATTAGGTTATTATTAAGAGTAATAATGTTCGTTACCGGATCAAGTGTTCCAGGACCACTTATTAACGTCGCAGAAGCACATGGTGGTGATACTATTTCTGAAATAGTGGGATTTTGAAGATTGAGCATACCAAATGAATTTCCTTGATAGCTAGGATCCTTTTCTACGATAATATTAAATTGAGCTTTTCCTCCAGTAGTAGGAATAAAGAAATCTCCATTTTGATTAGTTACAGCTGGGAATAAAGGCGTTTTAGAAATTTTCCCCCATGGATTGATGGCGCTTGCAGTACTTGTTATACCAGTGGTAGGTCCAAAATTTTCTGTTCCTGTCGTTGTCGTATAATCTGCAGTTATATTATTAGTTACCGTAAATCCATCAGGTGTTACTCCTTCACAGAAAGACACTGTAATCGTAAAAGAACCGCGTTGTATATTGTTAGGAATACTGAATACTACGGCAGGTAAAGAACTTGTGTCTATCAATCCAGTAATTGAACTTGATACTGGATTACCATTAAAATCTACAAAAGTATTATCTGCTGTTATATCGCTAGCTGTATAGCATAATCCAGCTGGTAATATATCAGTAATAGTTAATGTGTTTGCTGGATTTAAATTTTGAAAATCTATTTTATAAGCAAATGGCTCACCTGTTGCGATGCTGGCAACTTGAGGAGTCGATTTTTGGATGGTCGCTTCACCCGTTTGACTACTGGCACTAATTGTTTGCGCCTGCAACTGAATTGACAATATTAAAAAGGTAAATAAAGGGATGAAATTTTTCATAAATTTAATTTTAATTCGAGTGCATTTACTCATAAAACTTATGGTTAATAACTCTAAACTTGCTTGTGCACAAATCCAAAAATGAAACCATTAAACGATTGTGTTACAAATGATGGACTTGCGTCTAGATTAAATTCTATGATTTCACTAATATCCTGCCCACCAGATGAAGGACTACCTGGGAAATTAGTAACTATGTGCAATCTCTTTCCGCAATCTTTCCACTCTATACTTACAGAATCCATATTGATATTTAGATTATCTTCTAACACGGTTACTGAATAGTTATTAGCGCCATTGATTTTAATTTCTAATAAATCGATGCTTCCTTGATTATCCGTCACTGCATAGAATACATCTTTATCGGCGTTGTATTCTAATCCTGTGGTAAAGCCTCCAATTCCATTAATACTTCTATAATCTGTTATTATCCCACTTATAGGGTTGAAATAGATAATATCATTTCCTACTCTAAAGTAAATGGTATCTACATCATTAGTTGTACTAGTGGCAAACGTAAAAGAGCCATCGGTTACTAAAGTTCCCGGATTAAATAACACTTGTCCTAAAGATGGACCTATGCTACCATTAGAAGGATTCATTATATGAATATCAAATCGAGGTGCGGCTGGGTTAGCATCAAAATCTAGAACGTATAAAACGCCTTGAAAAAATACCGGTGCTGTAAATCTACCTAGATTAGTCTGTGCAGTTGCTGGTAAACTAAAGTTGTTCAAGGTATTAGATGTCTCATCATAAACAAACCCATCTACTCCTTCTTCTTGATCAAACCATACAAACCTTTTATTTATTTTATCCCATGCGCTAGGATGGTTGCGTAAAGAGTTACTTATTCCTATTCCACCGTTTACAGTAAACGAACTAGTGGTAATATTTGAAGTTGTGTTTTGAATTACATCTATTACACCATTAGGATTTCCCATATTACTACTTCTTAAAGCATAGTAGGTATTATCTGTACAAGTTATAGTTGTAGAGGTCCCGTCATCTTCTGTACAAGAAAATGAAATAACGATCAGGATTAAGAGTAAAATTTTGATTTTCATGATTTTAGTATTTGAAGTAAAACTGATAAGAAAAACAGGTGGATACTAGAGTAAATTCAGGAACGGTTATTTTGAGTTGAGGAACGGTAAAACTTTAATATAAAATGTTGATGAAGTGATCTCGCTTTCGCGAAAGCGTAACAATTATGCCCTATCTGCTACTAATGAAATATGACAAACGAAATACACTTTATAGATTTTGAACCACAGGTAATTAAAAAAAGCTTTTGGTCGGGAAATGACTATGAATCAACAGAGGTGGTTCTAGAGCGCGTTAATGAATGGATACGTAAGAATTACAATTTTAAAATAATTAACGTAGAAACCTTATTAGTTCCCACGATGAGTTACACAAAAAAGAAAGCAAACACCAAAAAAATGAATATGAGCGGTGGCTATGTTTATATGATTGAGGTGGTGAGAGTATGGTATCAATAGGATAGGACTTATATTTGTAATCTAAAAATAGATATATGTCCATCAACTGGAAGACTGCCATAGAATTTGAAGATATCACCTATAAAAAAAGTAACGGTATTGCCCGTATTGCTTTTAATAGACCAGAGGTGCGCAACGCCTTTAGACCTAAAACGGTTGCCGAATTGATTAAAGCATTTTATGATGCGCAAGAAGACTTATCTATAGGAGTTGTTATTTTAACAGGTGAAGGACCGTCTAAAAAAGATGGTGGATGGGCTTTTTGTAGTGGTGGTGATCAAAATGCTCGTGGTCATGATGGTTATAAGGATGATTCTGGTACTGGGAGATTAAATATTCTAGAGGTGCAACGCATGATCCGCTTTATGCCTAAGGTAGTGATATGTGCCGTGCCTGGATGGGCTGTTGGTGGTGGACACAGTCTACATGTGGTTTGTGATATGACCATCGCTAGTAAAGAGCATGGTGTTTTTAAACAAACAGATACCGACGTGGCTAGTGTAGATGCTGGTTATGGTAGTGCATATCTAGCCAAAATGGTAGGACAGAAAAAAGCACGTGAGATTTTCTTTTTAGGTAGAACTTATAGCGCACAAGAAGCTATGGATATGGGAATGGTTAATGCTGTTGTAACGCATGATGAACTAGATCAAACAGCCTATGATTGGGGACAAGAAATACTTAAAAAATCTCCAATAGCAATTAAAATGGCAAAGTTTGCAATGAATGCAACAGACGATGGAATGGTGGGACAGCAAGTATTTGCAGGTGAAATGACACGTCTTATTTACATGACAGATGAGGCGCGAGAAGGTCGTGAGGCCTTTTTAGAAAAACGTGAACCTAATTGGGGAACAGATCGATACATTCCATAATGAGCGGAATATGATGTAAATCTATTTTAATCGTAATATTTTAAAAATAATAGGTCATCTTTATTATATAAGGTGGCCTATTTTTATTTGTGATAAGGATCGTTTGAATTTCTAATCCATATATAATAGTGATTAATGGTTTAAAGACGATGGAACCTTATTGAGTGGACCTTTAAACTAGCACTCGCTTTTTATTTAAATTAGCAGTAGATATCTAGCAATATATCTCCTACAAGAATTCCGTTATGGCAAATCATCAAGAGGCAATCAAGCAATTGATTGAACAAATAGGAATACTCTCTAGAAAGCAAGAAGCTTTTAAATATGAGATTATTGAGTTAAAAAATAAACTAGACCAACTTCAATCAACGATTGATAGGTCTAATGAGGTTGACAACCTTACATTTACTGAGCCAAAGGAAGTTGTAAAAAGTAAACCCTTTGAAAGTCAAAATAGAGAATGGGTAGATACTAGTGTGAAAAATGAGTCTCCTTTAAATCCATCTTACATAGAGAATCAAAATCAACAAAGTGGTATAACACAATTTCAAGCTGCTCAAGGACCTAAAAAACTTTCACCTTTTAGAAAATCTAATCTAGAAAAATTTATAGGTGAGAACTTATTAAATAAAATAGGAATTTTAATCTTAGTTATAGGGATAGGTATAGGCGCAAAATACTCAATAGAGAATGAGTTAATAAGTCCTTTAACACGTATAATTTTAGGTTATTTATCTGCGATTGGTTTACTAGGGTTTGGCATTAAGTTAAAGAAGAAGTTCGATTCTTATAGCGCAGTACTGGTAAGTGGCGCGATTGTTATTCTTTACTTTATTACCTTTTTTGCATATAGTTTTTATGAGTTATTACCTCAGGCGGTGGCATTCACTTTAATGGTTTTGTTTACGATATTTACTGTAGTGGCCTCATTAAATTATAATCGTCAAATTATTGCGCATCTAGGATTAGTGGGCGCATATGCCGTTCCTTTTTTATTGAGTAATGATTCTGGTAGAGTAGAAATTCTATTGAGCTATATCGCTATTATTAATATAGGGATTTTAATAATTGCCTTTAAAAAGTATTGGAAACCATTGTATTATTCGGCTTTTGGATTGACTTGGTTAATTTATCTATCATGGTTTGTGATGGACTATAGCGATGATTCAAATTTTGCTATGGCACTAGGATTCTTATTACTCTTTTATCTTATATTTTATCTGACTTTTTTAGCTTATAAATTAGTTAAGAAAGAAGAGTTTGCGGTGACTGATATAGTTATGCTTTTATTGAATTCGTTTATATTTTATGGATTAGGTTATGCCATTCTTAATGATAATGTAACTGGTAATAATTATCTAGGGTTGTTCACTTTAGGTAATGCGGTGATTCATTTTATAGTTGCTACTATCATTTATAAGAAACAATTGAGTGATAAGAAGTTATTCTATCTAGCGACTGCACTGGTACTAGTATTTATATCCATCGCAATCCCGGTACAACTAGATGGTAATTGGGTTACTTTATTATGGACCGCTCAGGCTGCATTATTATTCTGGTTAGGTACGACAAAAAAGATCTCTATTTATGAGAAATTATCCTATCCACTAATAGGACTTGCATTTATTAGTTTGATACATGACTGGTCATATAATTATGATAGTTATTACGATATAAAGGATCGTTTAATAACACCTATCATTAACACTAGTTTTTTAACCTCTATATTATTTACCGTCGCGATAGGATTTATATTGTATTTACAACGTAAAAATGACTTTCTATCGAGCTTAAAAAAAGACAGCAGTTGGTTTAAGATAGTGTCTTATGCAGTTCCTATTCTATTTATATTCAGTCTTTACTACTCTTTTAGGCTAGAAATAGAATCTTATTGGGATCAATTATTTTCTTTATCTAGATTAGAAAATAAATCCTTAAACAATTATTCAACGACTGTTCAAGATTATAGTTTAAGAGACTTTAAAGCGGTTTGGGTGCTTAATTTTACTTTACTATTTATAGCTGTTTTGGGATATTTAAATCATAAGAAAATTAAAAACATCATCTTAGAAAACTCAATTGTAGTTCTTACTATCGTAACGATTTTTATATTCCTTACTCAAGGATTATATGTCTTAAGTGAATTGAGAGACGCTTATCTAGAACCTTCAGAATTTTACAATAGAGGTTTATTTTATCTGATTGTACGCTACTTATCTTTTATTTTTCTAGCATTTTCAATATTGACTTTATACAGATACATTAATAAAGAGGGAATTCATAAGGGAATTAAAATTGCTTATGACATTATCTTACATGTTACTGTAGTTTGGGTGGTCAGCAGCGAGTTGATTCATTGGTTAGACATTGCAGGTGCTCGAGATTCCTATAAATTGGGACTTAGTATTTTATGGGGTGTTTATTCATTCCTATTAATAGGTTTCGGTATTTTAAGAAATAAACCTTATTTAAGAATAGGAGGAATGGCTCTATTTGCCATTACATTAATCAAACTATTCTTTTATGACATAGCACATCTAAATACCATATCAAAAACCATCGTCTTTGTATCTCTGGGTATTTTGTTGCTTATCATTTCTTTCTTATATAATAAGAATAAAAATAAGATTAACTACACAACGGATTCTAGTGAAGCGCATATTCAAGAATCTGTTGAAGTAAATAAAGATTCAATAGATGAATTTAATGACCAAAATGACCTATAATATTTTACATATAAAGACTAAACTGTTTATTAATTTGATGCTTTTGATCAGTTGGAGTGCTACTGCTCAACTATCAGATTTCACCTATGAGCGTTCACTCACAGGTGTAAGTGAAGACTGGCATAGTATCGCACTACCAGATCAGGTATATGGTAAATTAAAACCATCTCTTGACGATTTAAGGATTTATGGAATTACTGAAAATCTTGACACTACTGAAGTTCCTTATATACTTAAGGTAAACGATGAGAAATTTGCGATTAGAAAACATTTTGGACAGATCATCAATAAGTCAAGATCTGATGCTGGGTTTTATTATACCGTAGAACTTAATCAACCATCACAAATTAATAGTTTAAAATTGAAATTTACTGATTCAAACTTTGATTGGAAAGTAAATTTAGAGGGTAGCTTGAACCAACAAGAATGGTTTACAATTCTAGAAAATTCTAGGATTTTAGATATTCAAAATGCATCTACTGAGTATAGCTTTACAGATCTCAATTTCCCTACATCAAATTATCATTATTATCGCATTTTAATAAAAAGTAATAAGCAGCCCACGCTTTCTTCTATAGATATTTTTTTAGAAGAAAAAACAGAAGGTGTTTTATTAGACTATGATGTAGTAAAATGGAATATCAAAGAGAATAATCAAATCAAAACTAGTGAAATAGAATTTGAATTAGAGAATCCTGTACCAGTCAATTCTTTAAAAATAAATGTAGCAACCACCTATGATTACTTTAGGCCTGTTAGTATACAATATTTAATAGATAGTGTGAAGACTGAAAAAGGGTATTTATACAATTATACCACGATTAAAAGAACTACATTATCATCACTAGAAGAAAACCAATTTGATTTTAAAAATACAATAGCTAGTAAATTTAAAATTATAGTTTACAATGGTGATAATCAATCACTGGACATCAAGTCAGTTGATGTAAAAGGATTTAAATATGAACTAATCGCACGCTTTATGGATTCTGCAAACTACAAATTGGTTTATGGAAATAAATCAGCACGTCAACCGCATTATGACATCCATAATTTTAAAAATAATATACCAGTTAATCTTAAAGCGCTTGAAGTAGGTACAGAAAATCAAATTATTGCAAAAGATACTCCAAGTTCTACCGCTTTATTTGAAAATGAATTTTGGCTTTGGGCCATTATGGGAATTATCATTGTGCTCTTAGGCGGTTTTACTTATAAGATGCTAGGAAATGATAAGGCTAGTGGATAAAATAATTCCGCTTTCGCGAAAGCGAAATACTAAAGAACCACGCAGTTCTCTACCACTTCTTCAATAGTTAATTGTAAATGCTTAGGCAACATATTATCCTTAGGTAAGACAGATAACTGACGATCTTCATTACTATTAAAAACCTGTTTTAATAAAGGATGTGGATAGCCTAAAGCCTGACAAATCTCACGTATCAGGTCGATGTGGTGTATAAGATCCATGCTGCCTAAATGAAACACTCCACGACGGCGTTTATTAATTAAATAATGGATTTGCTGCGTTAATTTTTGAATATGAGTAGCATTGATGACTACATTAGGGAAGACCTCAATTGCTTCTTTCCCTTTCAACTGTTTTTTCAAATCGTCTATACGAGGCGTGTTATTACCAAAAATCATAGGAATCCTACAAATCACATATTTAGACGGATGCAGTCTCAATAAAGCATTCTCTATTTTTATTTTAAACCTACCATAGATACTTTCAGAAAAAGTTTTATCATACTCATAACTAGGGAAGTTAGTGAACCTATCAAATACATTTGCGCTAGAAAGAAAAATGATACGTGAATCATTTTTTAAAACCCAATCAATAAGACGCATGTGTAAATGAACTTGAGAGTTCACATTACCTCGTACTGCACTTACAATAAAGTGTGGCTTTAAAGAATCTAATAATCCATGTACATCCTCAAGCTCCATATCGAGCTGATGAAAATGTTGATTTTTATCAAAATCTTTATGATCTGTTTTATAGGTAGCATGAACCTCAAAATAGGGTGCAAGCTCTTTGTAGAGAGCATTACCTATGAAGCCACTACCACCTAAGATAAGAATACGATTCAATTAATTACTTTTTGTAGAATGGTAATTTAATAACGGTTGCAGGTACTAATTTCTTACGTATCTGTATATGAATTTTGCTGCCAGGTGTCGCAAAAATAGGTGGAACATATCCCATACCTATACCTATACCCATGGAAGGTGACATAGTACCACTAGTAACAATTCCTAGATCTTGCTGGTTACTATCTTTAATCTCATAGCCACCACGTGGTATAGCACGCTCATCCATTTCAAAGGCAATCAGTTTTCTATCCACACCTTTTTCTTTGTGCTCTAGTAATTGTTCGTGATTCACAAATTCTTTAGTGAATTTAGTAACCCATCCTAGTCCAGCCTCGTATGGTGATGTGGTATCATCTATATCGTTACCATATAAACAATATCCCATTTCTAGTCGCAGTGTATCACGAGCAGCAAGACCTATAGGCTTGATACCATAATCTGCTCCAGCTTCAAATACCTTTTCCCAGATTTGTTCTACCTCAGTATTCTTACAGTATATTTCAAAACCACCTGAACCAGTATAACCAGTTGCACTTATGATTACATTTTCTATACCTGCAAATTCTGCTACTTCAAAATGATAGAACTTTATAGTACTTAAGTCCACAGGTGTTAATGATTGCATTGCCTCAACTGCTTTAGGACCTTGTATAGCTAGTAATGAGTAATCATCAGACAGGTTTCTCATATCTGCACTCATGGTATTATGCTTTGTTATGTGAGCCCAGTCCTTGTCAATGTTTGATGCATTAACTACCAGTAGATATTGATCTTCCTTGATTTTATATACAATCATATCATCGACAATACCACCAGTTTCATTAGGTAAATATGCATATTGTGCTCTACCTATGGTAAGTTTTGATGCGTCATTAGAAGATACTTTTTGAACTAGATTTAAAGCTTCTGGTCCTGAAATTAAAAATTCACCCATATGGGAAACATCAAATACACCTACATTATCACGTACGGTCTGGTGTTCAATATTAACTCCTTCATATTGTACAGGCATATTAAAACCTGCAAAAGGAACCATTTTTGCGCCTAGCGCTTCGTGTACTGCTGTAAGTGCTGTATTTTTCATGAGGTATTTTTTTTCAGTGCAGCAAATGTATGGATTTAACCTTTTAATTTTTAAAAACACAGTCATAGAAAAATGTGAAATACTGTGATAAGCATTAAAACTTTAGACACTCATTTGTTAAATTGCAAGCTATTAAAATTAAAGCATTGAAAATACTAAGCGCACAGCAGCTCGCAGAAGCTGATCAATCTACTATAGATAAAAATCAAATCACCAGTAACGATTTAATGGAGCACATTGCAAAGCTCATATTTGATCGTATTCACCAGCGTTTACAAGGTTCTCCTGTACCTATTAAAGTTTTTTGTGGAATAGGAAAAAATGGTGGTGATGGATTAGCTCTAGCGAGACATATGATCCAGCACGGATATCATGTAACTACTTATGTGACTAATTGTAGTAAAAAACGGGCGCCAGAGTTTTTATATCATTATGATAAAATAAAAGAGGTAAGTAAAGACTGGCCCATATTACTGTCTTGTAAGGAAGATTTTCCAGACCTACATCCACAAGACATCATAATCGATGCGATTTTTGGAACAGGAATCAATAGACCTATTGATGGCTGGATGTCTGATCTAGTGCATTATCTCAACAAAACTCCTGCTTTTAAACTAGCATTAGATATGCCTAGTGGATTATATGCTAACACACCACAAAGTATTGGGACACCTATAATACAGGCACAACATACCTTTTCATTTGAAACACCTAAGCTTAGCTTTTTTCTGCCTCAGACAGGTAAATTTGCGGGTACTTTTGAGGTTGTTCAAATAGGACTGGATCCAGAGTATATGATGAAAGCACAACCACTTGCCCAAATCATTACACCAGATGCTGCAAAAAGCATGTATAAACCTCGAGAAAAATTCAGTCATAAGGGTGACTATGGACACGTACTTACTATGGCTGGTAGTAAAGGAAAAATGGGAGCTGCAGTTCTATCGAGTGGTGCTGCATTAAATATGGGTGCAGGTAAAGTGACAGCTTATGTTCCTGAGCACGGTAATCATATTTTACAAAATAGCTTGCCAGAGGTTATGACCATATCAAGTAATGGTACAGATTTCATTACAGACTTTGATCATGATTTAGAAGATTACACTTTATGTATCGGTCCTGGATTAAGTACTGGTGATGATGTTAGACACGCTTTCGCGAAAGCGATATCTCAACAAACCCAACCGGTGGTAATAGATGCAGATGGATTAAACATTCTTTCAGATCATAAGGAATACTGGAAATTGATTCCTGAAAATTCTATTTTAACTCCACATGATGGTGAATTAGAAAGATTGATAGGCAATTGGAAAGATGACTATGATCGATTAGAAAAAGCACAAAAATTATCTACAGATAAAGATGTTATTTTAGTTCTTAAAGGAGCACATACCATAGTAGTATCTGGTAAAAATCTATATATCAATGATACAGGTAATCCAGGCATGGCTACTGCCGGAAGCGGTGATGTACTCTCGGGTATCATTACAGGATTATTAGCTCAAAAATACGATGCACTAACAGCAGCTGTTTTTGGTGTGTTTTTACATGGTAGAGCTGGTGATATTGCAAGCCAGACCTATGCACATGAAGGATTAAAAGCTAGTATAATTTCTAATTTTGTAGGTGCCGCAATTCTGGATTTATTTAGACCAGAACAACAACAACAACAACAATAATAATAGTCATTAGTTTAACTTTACTTTACTTATAATTGCATATCCATAAACAGCCCTATTAAATGGAACATATTATATCCTCAAAGTTATTATCTCTAGTACAGTTATATAACATCATAGAACAACCGGTGACATTATCACTATCAACTGATGCCATAGAACGTATCGATAAGTGTAGAAGCTATTTAAATGATCGCTTTGATGCAGTGGACGCTGCTGCTACTTATGGAATTAATACAGGTTTTGGTTCTTTATGTAACACACATATTGGTCCAGGTGAATTACAACAACTGCAGCATAATTTATTAATGTCGCATGCCTGTGGAACAGGAGAAGAGGTATCGCAAGAGATTGTACGCATGATGTTATTTCTTAAAATTCAAAGTTTAAGTTATGGACATAGTGGTATCAGTAGAGTAGTAGTGGAACGCCTTATAGCATTTTTTAATAATGAAGTCTATCCTGTGGTATATGAGCAAGGCTCGCTAGGAGCTAGTGGTGACCTAGCACCTCTTGCACATCTCGCTTTACCTTTAATCGGTGAAGGCGAGGTTTATTATCAAGGAAAAAAAATGAAAGCTGCCGCACTTAATAGTTTAATGAATTGGAAACCATTAAGCTTGCAGTCTAAGGAAGGCCTTGCTTTAATTAATGGAACTCAATTTATGCTGGCTTTTGCAGTTTGTACATTGATTCAATCTCATAAATTATGGTACTGGTCACATGTGAGTGGAGCGATGTCTATTGATGCATTTGATTGTAATCTATCTCCATTTGATAAACGCATTCATCTGATAAGACCACACGCTGGACAACTGCGCAGTGCCGATTTAATACTTTCGTTATTAGAAGATAGTGAAATCGCAGTAGGTGAGAAGGTTAATGTCCAAGATCCATATAGTTTTAGATGTATACCACAAGTACACGGTGCTACATGGGATACGTTACAGTTTGTAAAACGAACTATATTAACAGAGGTAAATTCTGTTACAGATAATCCTAATATTTTTCCTGAATCAGAAGCTATTATTTCAGGAGGTAATTTTCATGGGCAGCCGCTTGCTCTAGCGCTAGATTACTTAGGAATTGCAATAGCCGAAATTGCTAGCATAAGTGAGCGTAGAACTTTTCAATTAATGAGTGGTACTAGAGGTTTACCAGCATTTCTAGTAAACAATCCTGGATTAAATAGTGGTATGATGATTTTACAATATACAGCAGCGAGTATAGTAAGTCAAAATAAACAATATGCTACACCAGCAAGTATTGATAGTATAGTTTCATCAAATGGTCAAGAAGATCATGTAAGTATGGGGGCAAATGCCGCAACTAAAACCAATAGGATTATAAAAAATGTTCAAACAGTACTAGCTATTGAGTTATTAGCTGCTGCGCAAGGGATTGAGGAGCGTCATCCTTTAAAATCATCATTATTTATAGAACACGTTAAATCTGGTTTAAGAAAAAGTGTACCTTCATTAAATACTGATCGTGTTTTACATGACGATATCATGAAAGCCATTCAAATGATGAATCAAACCCATCTAGACGCCGAGATAATTTTTAATAAAGGGATATTCCAGGATTAAGTCTTGCTAATTTTTCTGAAACTTCTTTGTTTGACCATACTATTGCATCTTCAACATCTTGAAACGCAATCAATTTACCTGGTTTAAAGAATTTACTTTCCAGACTTACAGAGCTACCACCTTGTAATCTTTTTTCAACGATAGCAATACCACATAAATTTTCAAACTTTGAATTTTTAGTGTGGACTAATGGGTCTATACTATAATCGTTTTCTCTTAAACTTATGTAAGATAAGGGCATATCTATGCCATAGTGCTCTGTAACAACTTTTACCAGTTCTTCATTTTTAGTCATGTCAAAATGGATACCTTCTTTAATTTTACCAATTATAACTTCTGGGTAAAACTGAAATTCACCAAACTGTAAATCAACTGTTTTCATAATCCTATTTTAAAAAGCGTGCAAAACTAGCTCTTTTTTATTATGCACGCATAGTAAAAACAATAAAATGAATACATTTCGATTAAATGATATAAAAAAAAGAAATTCAAACGTTTTCGTTATTTCTAATACTAGATAAACTGTTATTTTGATTTGATATGTTAAATGAAAAGGGTAGAAGTACTTGAAATTAAAAATCAAAAAAAGCATCAATATATATTATTGATGCCACTGATTTTCTTTTTTAATAAATACCTAGTTATAAATTTTATAATGATTTATTTCTAATCTTTTTAACGCAATCTGATGGTCTGCCCACACGATAGCATCAGTTACACTCTGAAATTTGCAAAATTTACCTGGTTTAAAAAATTTACTTTCTATCTGTACGGTACTTCGACTCATTAAATTTCTTTCTACAACAGCTATACTACATAAGTTTTCATATCTAGAATTGTATTTATGAATCATAGGATCAATACTGTAAGTTTTATCTCTTACACATACGTATGAAAAGGGTTTTATAGTACCATAAAACGTGTCGATAAGCTTAATAAGCATTTTGTTTTTATAAATATCATAGTGAATTCCTTCTTTCATTTTACCTATGATAATTTGAGAATGTATCTCAAAAACGCCAAAATTTAAATCTATTCTTTCCATAAAATAACTCTTAACGTTGTAAATATATTGAAGTGAGTAACTTTTATTAAAAGCGCTATATCAGTTACTTAACTAATCGGTAAAACAACTTATCTATCAGTTAAAATGAAATAGTTTGAACAATAATTGGTGTAGGGTATTAAATTAATTATCAAATAAATTTTAAGTTTAGTTATAAAAAAAACGCCTTAAAATAATTATTAAGGCGTTTGTTGTTTAATATGATAATTAAGATATCTATTCTGTTTCGGACTCTGAAGAATTATCTGTTGTTGTTTCAGAAGCTGCTTCAGGCTTATCTAATTCTTGTGGTTTTTCAATATTAATTTTTAATTCATTAGACTCTCTATCTAAGTCCATAAAGATTGAATCACCTTCTTTGAGTTCACTATTGACTATGGCTTCAGCAAGGGCATCTTCAATATATTTTTGTATAGCCCTATTAAGAGGTCTTGCACCATATTGCTTATCAAAGCCTTTATCTGCGATATAATCTTTAGCAGTCTCGCTTAAAGTTAAGTGATAGCCCAGTCCTTTTATGCGTTCAAATAGCTTTACTAATTCAATATCGATAATCTTATGAATATCGTCTCTTTCTAACGCATTAAATACAATGACATCATCAATCCTATTTAAAAATTCAGGTGCAAATGTTTTCTTTAAAGCGCCTTCGATAACACTACGTGTGTTTTCATCTTCTGCACTTTTACGAGCCGCTGTTCCGAATCCTACACCAGATCCAAAATCTTTTAATTTACGTGCTCCTACATTTGAGGTCATGATGATAATTGTATTTCTAAAATCGATTTTACGACCTAAACTATCAGTTAAATATCCATCATCTAATACTTGAAGAAGCATGTTAAATACATCTGGATGTGCTTTTTCAATTTCATCTAGTAATATCACCGCATAAGGCTTGCGTCTTACTTTTTCAGTAAGTTGTCCACCTTCTTCATAACCTACATAACCAGGTGGCGCTCCTATTAATCTAGAAATAGCAAACTTCTCCATATATTCACTCATATCAATACGTATCAATGAGTTTGCAGAATCAAATAGTTCACTAGCGATTACTTTTGCGAGTTGCGTTTTACCTACACCAGTCTGACCTAAAAATATAAAGGAACCTATTGGCTTATTAGGGTCTTTCAATCCAGCGCGATTGCGCTGTATTGCTTTCACAACTTGTTTAACCGCTTTATCTTGACCTATCACTTTGTTCTTTATAGAATCGCCTAGATTGAAGAGTTTCTTCATTTCCTTAGTGGCAATACGATTTACAGGTATTCCAGTCATCATACTTACAACCTCGGCTACATTTTCTTCTGTAACAGTATCTTTATGAAGTTTAGATGTTTCTTCCCATGTTTCTTGAGCTTCAGCCAGTGCCTTTTCTAATTTTTTCTCGTCATCACGCAATTTAGCCGCTTGCTCATATTTCTGTTTTTTAACGACAGCGGTTTTTTCTTCCTTAACCTCTTCTAATTGCTTTTCCAGGTCTAGGATTTGTTGAGGTACCTCAATATTGGTTATATGAATACGAGAACCAGCCTCGTCTAAGGCGTCAATCGCTTTATCTGGAAGAAAACGATCTGTCATATATCGATTTGTCAACTTAACACAAGCTTCAATGGCACCATCAGTATAAGAAACGTTATGGTGTTCTTCATACTTTTCCTTAATATTATTAAGTATAATTATAGTTTCTTCTACGCTAGTAGGTTCTACCATTACTTTCTGAAAACGTCTTTCTAAAGCCCCATCTTTTTCAATACTATTGCGGTATTCATCAAGCGTTGTAGCTCCTATACATTGAATTTCACCTCTTGCAAGAGCAGGTTTAAACATATTACTCGCATCTAGCGATCCTGCTGCACCACCAGCACCTACTATAGTATGTATCTCATCAATAAAAAGAATAATATCTTTATTCTTCTCTAATTCGTTCATAACGGCTTTCATGCGTTCTTCAAACTGACCTCTATATTTAGTTCCTGCAACTAAACTAGCAAGGTCTAAAGTAATGACCCTTTTATCATAAAGTATACGAGAAACTTTACGTTCTACAATACGTAGAGCGAGACCTTCGGCAATCGCACTTTTTCCTACTCCAGCTTCTCCTATAAGTAGTGGATTATTCTTTTTGCGACGACTTAAAATTTGAGATACACGCTGTATTTCTTCAATACGACCTACAACAGGATCTAGTTTGCCATCTTCGGCAGCTTTTGTTAAATCACGACCAAAATTGTCTAATACAGGTGTTTTACTTTTTTTACCGCCTTTAGTAGAACCGCTTTGAGAAAACAGATTTTCTTTTTCCTCACCTGAGTTATCATCATTAGAATCATTATCATTACTGAAAGCACCTTCTATAGGTTCCTCAGTATAACCATCTTCTTGAGATAATAAGGTTTTGAATTCTTCTTTAACGCTGTCATAATCAACTTTAAGTTTATTAAGAAGCTTAGTCGTTGGGTCATTTTCATTGCGTAAAATACACAATAATAAATGAGCCGTATTGATAGATGAGCTTTGAAACAGTTTTGCCTCTAGAAAAGTGGTTTTAAGAGCACGTTCTGCCTGTCTAGTAAGATGTAAATTCTTTTTTTCGTTTGCCGCTATGTGGGTATTAGGGTTTGCTGGGCTTAGTATCTCTACTTTGCGTCGCAAGTGATCTAAATCTACCGTTAGGTTATTTAATATATCAATGGCTTTACCATCTCCGTCTCTTAATAGACCTAGCATTAAATGTTCTGTTCCTATAAAATCGTGTCCTAACCTAAGCGCTTCTTCCTTGCTGTAGGCGATCACGTCTTTGACTCTTGGTGAAAAATTATCGTCCATATTGCTACTTTGAGTTAAATGTAATGAATTCTATTTGTTCAATATGTATACCAATTTGTTAAATGATGATTTTAAAGATTACGCTTTCGCGAAAGCGGAAGACAAAACCCTTTAAAACACAGCAATAAAGCAATTGTTAAACTTATCCACATTAAAGTAAATACTATGTTAATAAAAAGAATGGTAAACATAGTGTAAAGCCTTATTAAGACTAGGTTTTTCATTAAATTGCTTGCTTAATAATAAAAGTATTAATTAAACGGTTTTTTAAATGGCAGATGGAGAAAAGTTAATCCCGATTAACATCGAGGATGAGATGAAATCAGCATACATCGATTACTCGATGTCAGTCATAGTGTCACGAGCACTGCCAGATGTGCGAGATGGATTAAAACCAGTACACAGACGTGTTCTCTATGGAATGTATGAGCTAGGTGTACTGTCTAATAGAGGATATAAAAAGAGTGCGAGAATAGTAGGTGAGGTATTAGGTAAGTATCACCCACATGGTGATACATCAGTATACGATACTATGGTGCGTATGGCTCAAGAGTGGTCGCTACGTTACATGCTAGTAGATGGTCAGGGAAACTTTGGTAGTGTAGATGGTGATCCACCTGCAGCAATGCGTTATACCGAGGCTAGAATGAGAAAAATATCTGAAGAAATTCTTGCAGATATTGATAAAGAAACGGTAGATACTCAACTTAACTTTGACGACACGTTAAATGAGCCTACGGTAATGCCTACTCGTATACCTAACTTATTAGTGAATGGTGCGTCTGGTATCGCCGTAGGTATGGCTACAAATATGCCACCACATAACTTAACTGAAGTTATAGATGGTACTGTAGCATATATCGATAATAATGATATCGAAATTGATGAACTTATTACTCATGTTAAAGCTCCTGATTTTCCTACTGGTGGAATTATTTATGGATATGATGGTGTAAAAGACGCAATGCATACCGGTCGTGGTCGTGTTAAAATACGTGGTCGCGTTAGGCTGGAAGAAGTGAAAGGTCGTGAGTGTATTATCGTTGATGAATTACCATATCAAGTGAATAAAGCTGATATGATTAAGAAAACGGCAGACCTTATTAATGAGAAGAAGTTAGAAGGTATCTCTATGATAAGAGATGAGTCTGACCGTAATGGTATGCGTATCGTTTATATATTAAAACGTGATGCTATTCCTAATATCGTTATTAATAAATTGTACAAGCACACCGCTTTACAATCATCTTTCAGTGTAAATAATATCGCTTTAGTAAAAGGTCGTCCTCAATTACTTAATGTAAAGGAGATGATTCACTACTTTGTAGAACACAGACATGACGTTGTCGTTAGACGTACGGAGTTTGAATTACGTAAGGCAGAAGAAAGAGCTCACATATTAGAAGGTTTAATTATAGCTTCTGACAATATTGATGAGGTAATTGCTTTAATAAGAAGTAGTAGTAATGGAGAAGAAGCTCGCGAAAAGTTAATCAAACGTTTTGAATTGTCAGAGATTCAAGCACGTGCCATCGTAGAAATGCGTTTGAGACAGCTTACCGGTCTTGAACAAGATAAACTACGTAATGAGTATGACGATTTAATAGCAACTATTACCGATTTAAAAGACATTCTTGCAAGAAAAGAACGTCGTATGGATATTATTAAAGAGGAATTAATTGAGATTAAAGAAAAGTATGGTGATGAACGTCGTTCACAGATAGAATATGCTGGAGGAGATCTTTCTATAGAAGATATGATTGCTGATGAGCAAGTAGTCATCACTATATCTCATGCTGGTTATATTAAAAGAACACCGATTACTGAGTATAAAACACAAAATCGTGGTGGAGTAGGACAAAAAGCGAGTACAACACGCGATGAAGATTTCCTAGAAGATATTTTTGTAGGTACTAATCACCAGTACATGCTATTCTTTACTGAGAAAGGTAAATGTTTCTGGATGAGAGTTTATGAAATTCCAGAAGGTAGTCGTACTTCTAAAGGTAGAGCGATTCAAAATCTAATTAATATTGAACAAGACGATAATGTGAAAGCTGTCATCTGTACTCAAGATATTAAAGATCAAGATTATATCAACAGTCATTATGTAATCATGTGTACTAAAAAAGGTGTCGTAAAGAAAACCTCTTTAGAACAATACTCTAGACCACGTACTAATGGTATTAATGCGATAACTATACGTGAAGGAGATACTTTATTAGAGGCTAAACTTACTACCGGTGATAGTCATGTAATGCTAGGACTTAAAAGCGGTAAGGCTATTAGATTTGATGAGGCAAAAACCAGAGCGATGGGTAGAAATGCCAGTGGTGTAAGAGGTATAACCCTAGCAGATGATAATGATGAGGTTATAGGAATGGTTGCTGTAAACGATATGGAGTCTAACATTCTTGTTGTATCTGAAAAAGGATATGGTAAGAGATCTAGCCTTGAGGATTATAGAGAGACTAATCGTGGAGGTAAAGGAGTTAAAACTATATCTGTTACAGAAAAAACAGGTGGATTAGTTGCTCTTAAAAATGTAACTGATGATGATGGATTAATGATTATTAATAAGTCAGGAGTAGCCATTCGTATTGACGTTAAAGATCTAAGAGTAATGGGACGTGCAACGCAAGGAGTACGTTTAATAAACCTTAAAGGCAACGATTCTATTGCCGCTGTCGCGAAAGTTGCTCAAGAAGAAAACCCTGAAATGAACGAAGATGGTACTGTCATTGAAGAAAAGGGTGATGGCACGACTGTTGTAAATGATGATAGCGAAGAATAATTAAAAACATTTTAAGATGAAAATTAGATTAACAATATTGTTTTTAGCCATAGCAACTTTTAGTTTTGCTCAGAAAAAGGAGCTTAAAAAAATAGAACGGGCAGTACAGTCTGGTGATATAACCAAGGCTGTTGATATATTCAATTCTATTGATGAATCAAATGTAGAACAGGAATATTTAGGACAATATAATTTTTACAAAGCTGCTGTTTTAATAGATGTTACTGGTAAAAATACGGCCACTATGGAAAACGCCATGCTGGCTTATGATTTAATGCAGAAATCTAGAGAGGCCGGTTTTGATAATGGTAGTTATACGTCACAGGTTAATGAGTTTATTAATCAACGCTTGATGGCAATTGCTAATCAGCAAGTTCAAGAGAGTAAGACAGCAGAGGCATTAATTATCGTTGAAAAATTAGCTGATAATGAGCCTGATAATTTGAATATGACTTATAATGTAGCTAATCTTAGTTATCAAATAAGCGAATTTGGTAAGGCCAAAGTTGCATATCAAAAACTATTTGATAACGAATTTACAGGTTCAACTATAACTTATAAGGCTGTTAGTAAAGCAACGAATCAAGAAGAAGCTTTTCCTTCAAAAGAGTTGCGAGATATTTCAGTTTCTAGGGGCATGCACATTACTCCTTCAGAAGTTGCATCACCTTCTTTAGTAGGTGAAATAGTTACTAATTTAGTTTGGCTTCATAAAGAGTCAGGAGATATGGATAAGGCTAGGAGTACTTTTGAGGAAGCCCTACAAAAGTTTTCTAATGATGAATCCTTACTGGTAAGAAAGGCTGAGAATTACCTTATTTTAAATATGATGGAAGAGTACAAAGCCGCATCTGAATCTAATGATGTAAAGGATCCTAAAGTTTATCAAAATTTAGGTCTTGTTGCTGTTCAAGCTAAGGATTATTCAAATGCAATTAATTACTATGAAACGGCTTTATCTCTTGAGCCCAATGATTATAATTCGTTAATAAATATAAGTATAGCATATATTCAAAAAGGGAATCTAGAGGAAACTTCAGATGATGATCAATTAGCACTATACAGAAAGTCTATCGACACTTATGAACGTGCACATGCATTGAAACCAGAGAATAAAGATATTATTACAACTTTAATAGGTCTTTACAAGTATTTTAAAATGGAGGATAAGCTTCAAAAGATGGAAAATAAATTATAAAGTAGTTACAAAAAAAGGCCTGCTAATCGCAGGCCTTTTTTTACATAATTTTTTTAATTACTCTCAATTTATGAGTGTGTAGATGTCTTTCCACATTGAATATTCCACTTTGATCAAGTCGATCTATTCTTACTTTACCATGCGCATGTATAATATAATTATCTCTCATGATCAAACCTACATGCGTTATATGACCTTCGTTATTATCAAAAAAAGCTAGATCTCCTTCTTCTGCCTCTTCTATAAAACTTAACACTTCACCTTGCTTTGCCTGTTGACTTGCATCTCGATTTAACTTATAGCCACATAATCTATAAACCAATTGTGTAAAACCACTACAATCAATTCCTAGAGGAGTTCTTCCTCCCCATAAGTATGGTGCATTAAGTAATAATAAAGCATTATTTATTAAATCTGATTTACTATTTCCTGAAGTACTTTCGAGTTGAAACGTATCTGCCAGATAATTTGCAGTTGAAACTTGAGCACCAATTGTAATAGTACTTAAAGATTCATTATGGTGTGTGATATGACTAATTAAATCTTTTGCAAATTTATGTTCTGAACGATCAATTTCATGATATATTTCAGCTTCTATTTGAACAATTTGTTTAATATCTATCCACCCTTCATAAGAATCATGAGCTAATCTAATTTTGACCCATTTCTTTCTTTCATCAATTATTTTGAAATATTCGCCATAAAGCACTTGGGATACCATTTCACTAGTATCTTTTGCTTCAAGACGCAATGGCGCAACCGAAATAGGGCAAATCCCGTACTTCATTTCTAATCTATCCTTTTTTGATTACTAGGGCACTAGCACCACCACCGCCGTTACAAATAGCTGCTGCACCGATAGTACCATTTTCTTGATGTAGAACATTCAATAACGTTGTGATTATACGAGCACCGCTACATCCTAATGGATGACCTAATGATACTGCTCCTCCATAAACATTTACATTCGTATCATTTAAACCTAATATTTTCATATTTGCCAGACCTACAACTGCAAATGCTTCATTAAATTCATAGAAGTCAACATCATCTTTTGTGATACCTGCTTTATTTAATGCAATTGGTAATGCTTTAGCAGGAGCTGTGGTAAACCATTTTGGTTCTTGAGCGGCATCTGCATAACTTAAGATAGTAGCTATAGGTGTTAATCCTAACGACTTAGCTTTAGATTCACTCATTAAAACTAAGGCAGCAGCACCATCATTAATAGTGGAAGCATTTGCTGCTGTAACCGTTCCATCTTTACTAAACGCAGGACGTAAAGAAGGGATTTTCTCCATTTTTACGTTTGTATATTCTTCATCATGATCTACAATGATATCCTCGCCACGTCTTTGTGGGACAGAAACGGGTACTACTTCATTGTCAAACTTTCCATTTTTCCATGCATCAGCAGACCTTTTATATGATTGAATAGCAAAATTATCTTGATCAGCTCTTGAAAAATTATGTTCGGTTGCACAGAGGTCAGCACATACACCCATAGCATTGTGATCATATGCATCTACAAGACCATCTTTTTGCAGACCATCAATCAATGTCGCAGGACCAAATTTTTGTCCAGTTCTCATGTGAACATAATGAGGTATCATACTCATGTTTTCCATACCACCAGCGACTATAATATCCTTATCTCCACAAGCAATAGCTTGTGCGGCCATCATAACTGTCTTCATTCCACTTGCACAAACTTTATTAACAGTCGTACATGGAACATCCATTGATAAACCTGCCCCTAAAGCAGCTTGTCTTGCAGGAGCCTGTCCGGTTCCTGCTTGCACAACATTACCCATTATAACTTCTTCAACTAAATTTGAGTCAAGGTTTATTTTATCGAGAGCACCTCTGATTGCAGTACTTCCTAACTTTGTAGCAGGAACAGTAGATAGCTTTCCCATAAAGCTACCTATAGGTGTTCTAGCATATGATACAATTACAACTTTATTCATAATAATCTCTTTTGCTGCGAAAATAAACAATATTCATAGGATTGAAAGTGAAGTTAAAGTATAAATGAATTTATTGTGACTGATTACATATTTTATATTTGTTTTCGTAAGATCTCCAAAGTATATTGTTAATTTGTAATCGATGAAAAAGAAAAATTCTAGTTTTTATAAATATCAAGACTTATTAATTCGTATTTCAATAATTGTTGCGGCTACTATAATTACAATCTATTTTTTTCCAAAAAGTGACCGTTTTAAATATGATTTCAAAAAAGGTGAGCCTTGGCAATATGAAACTTTATATGCTCCATTTTCCTTTCCAATAAAAAAAAGCTCTGAAGCAATTCAAATAGAAATTGAATTAATAAAATCTAACACACCTAAATATTTTGATTACCATGATGATGTGTCAAATCTAGTAATAGGATTAATTGAAAAGGAGTACGGCTATAGTAAGAAAGATTCAATTGATAATAAGTTGATAAAAGATGATATTCATCAAATAAAATTACTGTTAGATAAATTTTATACCAATTATTATTTAGAAAAACCTTTAGATGTAGAAAGTAAACAATCTATAATTATTCAAAATGATACTGGTTTTAACGAAGTTGTATATCAAGATGTTTTAAAGCCGAAAGATTTAAAAAATGAACTAAATAAAATTATAGAATTTACCGCATTCGATGATAAAAAATGGCTTGTTAGCACTCTGCTTAAAAATATCAAGCCCAATATAGAACTGAACAAAGATCTCACAAGTGAGGTTATTGAAAATGAGGTTAGTAAGGTGCTACCTACTAGAGGTGTAGTACCTCTTAATTCTAGGATTATCGCTCAAGGCGAAATTGTAGAAGGAGAGAAATATCAGATTCTCAATACTTTAAATGAAACTTATCAAGCTCAAACTTGGTCAGAATCCCAGTATGTATGGAGATTAGCCGGATATATAATCTTAGTGGGGCTTACGTACATGATTTTATTATTGTTCTTTTACAATTATCGACCAGATATTTATAAAAATACAAGAAAATTACTTTTTATATTTTTTAATATATTGACGGTTATTTTATTAACTACCTTAGTAGTAAACCTAAACTCGGCTTATGTATATATTGTACCGGTATGTATTCTTCCATTAATCCTTAAATCATTTTTTGACGCAAGAGTTGGTTTATTTTCTCATGTATTGACAATTTTGATATTAAGCTTTATTGTGCCGAATGGAGAGGAATTTTTGTTTCTTCAAATAATTGCGGGTATTGTTACTATATTATCTAGTTCTGAAATTTATAAACGTGCCAATCTATTTATAACTATTGGTCAAATTGTTTTGGTTTATGTTGGGTCTTATTTTGCATTTTATGCGATTAATCAAGGTGGTGTTACTGGATGGGAATGGTATAAAGTAAGTTATTTTATACTATGTGGCCTAGCAATGCTATTCGTTTGGCCTTTAATTTACATTTATGAAAATATTTTTGGTTTGGTAAGCGATGTTTCTTTACTAGAATTATCAGATACAAATTCTAAATTATTAAAAGAACTTTCAAATAAAGCTCCTGGTACATTCCATCACTCTTTAAACGTTGCTAATATTGCAGAGTCCGCTGCTGATGCTATAAATGCTAATACTATGTTGACTAGAGTAGGGGCATTATATCACGATATTGGAAAAATGGAAAATCCCACATATTTTTCTGAAAATCAAGGTAGTGGAATTAATCCGCATGATGATTTAGATCCTGAAGAAAGTGCCTCCATTATTATTAATCACACTATTGCGGGAATTGAAATCGCCAAGAAATATAAGCTTCCCGATCGTATCATTGATTTTATAAGATCTCACCATGGAGATTCTACTGTTTACTTTTTTTACAAAAAAGCACTTGCTAGTAATCCTAATTTAGATATTAAAGATTATCAGTATCCTGGCCCTAAGCCATTTAGTCCCGAAACTGCTATTTTGATGATTGCAGATAGTGTAGAAGCAGCATCTAAAAGTTTAAAAAACCCTACGTCAACTAGCATAAATGTTTTAGTGGAAAATATCATCAATAAACAGGTTGAAGAAAAGCAATTCATTAATGCTGACATAACATTTAAGCAAATTGAAACTATCAAATCAGTGATTAAAAAGAAGTTAGCTAATATCTATCATTTAAGAATAGAATATCCAGAATAATTTTTGCAAAAAACTTTAAAAAATGCTTGCAGAAACTATAATATGGATTACCTTTGCAACCGCTTTTGGAAACAATCGCAAGTTCTTTTTATTTAGGAGAGGTGCCAGAGTGGTAATGGAGCAGATTGCTAATCTGTCGACGGGTAACCGTCGCCAGGGTTCGAGTCCCTGTCTCTCCGCAATTTTCTAAATAATAGATGATCTTTTCGGGGTGTAGCGTAGCCCGGTCATCGCGCCTCGTTTGGGACGAGGAGGTCGCAGGTTCGAATCCTGCCACCCCGACAAAAAGCCTTTTAATCACTTGATTTTAAGGCTTTTTTATTTCTAAAACTTTTTTATGAAAATAGGATTAGCTCTTTCAGGTGGTGGTGCTAAAGGTATTGCACACGCTGGTGTTCTTAAAGTATTAAAAGAACGTAATATAGAAATTCATAAAATATCTGGAACTAGTGCAGGAGCTTTAATCGGTGCATTATTTGCCGCTGATTTAGAAATTGAAGATATATATGAGTTTTTCAGAAGTTCTAACCTATTTCATCCTAGTAAATTTGCTTTTGGTCAACCTGGATTTATTAAATCAAGTGTTTTTATCGATCATATAAGTTCATACATTCCTATAGATTCATTTGAGTCATTAAAGCTCCCTTTAATAGTTACAGCGACAGATTTAAATAAAGCAAAATTAAAAGTGTTTGACTCTGGTTCATTATACATGTCTATACTGGCAAGTGCTGCATTTCCAGGAGTTTTTACTCCAGTTTCAATTAATGAAAATGTATATATTGATGGTGGAGTAATCAATAATTTCCCTATAGATTTATTAGATGATTGCGATATTAAATTAGGAAGTTATGTCAATAAAATTGAACCGTTAAATAAAAAAATGAAGCATTCCTATGATGTTGCTGGTCGTGCTTATTCTATAAGTCAATATCATCGCGATTCATCTAAATTCTATCAAGCTGATTTAATTTTTGAGCCAGAGGAGCTTTACCCATTCGGATTATTTAGTTTTAGATCTTTACGTAAAATGTTTGATATAGGTTATGAAAATGCTTCTAGACAATTAGATAAATCACATTTATTTAAATGATGTGGTTCACTAGTAAATATCATGATTATTTGATATACTTTTAATAGACTTATTTATTTTGTAAAATCTTTATTATGTAAATTGCGTTAAAGCAATTTTTATGCAAAGAGATCTTCAAAATCTAAGGAAAAATTATAGTAAAGGAGCTCTTGTTGAGGATAACGTTCCTGACAATCCTTATACTTTATTTGATGAGTGGTTTAGTGAGGCAAAATCTCATATGTCAGTGGATGAAGTAAATGCTATGAGTTTGACGACATTAGGCATTGATGGTTTTCCTAAGTCCCGTATTGTTTTATTAAAAGAAGTAGAGAAAGGCTGTTTTATCTTTTATTCAAATTATACATCAGAGAAGGCAAAGTCGATCAAATTGCATCCAAAGGTCTCCATACATTTCTTTTGGCCTGCTCTAGAAAGGCAAATTATTATTAAAGGAATTGTAAGTAAGGTTTCACGAGATAAATCGTTATCTTATTTTCAAACTAGGCCTCGAGGTAGTCAGTTAGGAGCATGGGCTAGTGATCAAAGTGCTGTGGTCAACTCAAGAGCTGCACTTGAAGAACAGTTAGAGAATTATGATTCAAAATTTAAAAATCGAGACATACCATTACCAGATCATTGGGGTGGTTACTCTATTTCTCCTATTTCTTTTGAATTTTGGCAGGGTAGACCTAATAGATTGCATGATCGATTTTTATATACTCTAGATAATTCTATTAATGAGAATAATTGGTCTAACAATAGATTAGCTCCATAATCACATTTATGAAAAAGCTGATCTTAATAAGACATGGGAAGTCAAGCTGGGAACTAAATGTTCGTGATCATGATCGAGTATTAATGGAGCGTGGTGTTATTGATGCACACCTTATAGGTAATCATCTTAAAGATGCATTTATAACCTGTAATGAAATATGGAGTAGTACGGCTGCTAGAGCGTTACAAACGGCTATTATAGTGAGTGAATACATAGATTATAATCTTGATGCTTTTAAACTGAAACGTGAACTTTACACGTTTGATAGCCATGAATTAATTAGTCAAATAAAGACTTGCCCTGACGATATTAACTCGTTAATGATTTTCTCACACAACCATGGATTAACAGATGCTGCTAATATTCTAGGGTCACAATATTTTGAAAATGTCCCTACTACTGGAGTAGTAATCATAGAATTTAAGACTGATAAATGGTCAGAAATAAAAAAAGGTCAAACAATAGCGCACTTTTTTCCTAAAAATTTAAGATGAGTCAAAGATATTTCAATAGAGAATTAAGTTGGTTAAAATTTAATAATCGAGTTCTTCAAGAAGCCGCAGATACTAATGTCCCATTAATCGAACGATTACGTTTTTTAGGTATTTTTTCAAATAATCTAGATGAATTTTTCAGAGTTCGATATGCAACCATACAGCGTATTTTAAGAGCAGGAAAAAATGCGACAAAATCCTTAGGTGGTGTAACCGCAGCAGATCTATTAGAAAAAATAACAGCAGAAGTTATTAAAGATCAAGCTAAAAGTTTTGAAATATTAAATCAACTTGAAGAAGAATTAAAGAATGAAAATATAATTCTTGTAGATGAGACAGAGATTCTTCCAGAGCATGAAGATTTTATAAGGTCTTATTTCAACAATTATGTAAGTCCGGCATTAGCAACCATAATGGTTAGTGAAGAATCTGATTTTCCGACTCTTAGAGATGGTTTAGGATATCTAGCCGTACGTATGGTTATGAAAGATGATACCCTACCGGTAAGATATGCACTGTTAGAAATCCCTAAATCTTTAAATCGTTTTATAGAATTACCTTCTATTGAAGGTGATAAAAAACAATACATCATACTTTTAGACGATTTGATAAGAGACAGAATGCACTATATATTCAATATTTTTGATTATAGCCATCTCGAAGCACACATGATAAAAGTAACTTTAGATGCAGAATTAGATATAGATATAGACCTGAAGAAAAGTCTTATCGAAAAAATCAGTCGAAGTGTTAGGGATCGTAAAGACGGTGATCCTGTAAGATTTGTTTATGATAAATCTATTCATGATGAAACGCTAGATTTTATAATGAGTAAAGTTGAAATAGACGATACAGACTCTATAATACCAGGTGGGCGTTATCATAACAGAAGAGATTATTTAAAATTCCCTTCTTTAGGTAGAACAGATTTATTATATAATAAAGAAATACCATTGCCTATAAAAGGTGTCTCAATGAGAGGTAGCCTTTTAGAAAAAATTTCTCAAAGAGATATTTTGCAGTATGCACCGTATCACACTTTTTCTAATACAATTAAATTTTTAAGAGAAGCTGCTTTAGACCCTAAAGTCCTTAACATTAAAATTACAATTTATAGATTAGCTGAAGTTTCTCAAATTGCGGCATCACTCATTAATGCTGCCAAAAATGGTAAAGAAGTTACGGTCTCTATCGAATTACAAGCGCGATTTGATGAACAGGCTAACATAAATTATGCAGAATTAATGCAAGAAGAAGGCGTTAAGCTCATTTTTGGAGTACCAGGACTTAAAGTTCATTGTAAAGCCTGCGTCATTAATAGAGAAGAAGATGGCAAAATTGTAAGATATGGTTTTATTTCGACCGGTAATTTCAATGAAGCTACCGCTGGAGTATATACTGATTACACTCTTTTTACTGCAAATAAAAAAATACTCAAAGAGGTAGATAAGGTTTTTGATTTCTTTGAGGTTAATTATAAACTTTATCGATATAAACATCTACTAGTTTCTCCTCATTCTCTAAGAAATAATATTGAGAAAAGAGTTCGTCGAGAAATCGCTTTCGCGAAAGCGGGAAAAAAAGCTCATTTAAGAATGAAACTTAATAGTTTCTCTGATTTTAAAATGATAGAACTCTTTTATGAAGCTTCTAATGCTGGTGTACAAGTAGATCTAATCATTAGAGGTATTTGTTGTTTGATTCCTGGAGTAGAAGGTATGAGTGAAAATATAAAAGTGATAAGTATAGTTGATAAATATCTTGAACACCCAAGAGTCTATCAATTTTACAACGATGGTGATGTAGAAGTATATATTTCTAGTGCAGATATGATGGGGCGAAATCTAGATAATCGTGTTGAAATTGCATGTCCTATCTATGATGAATCCGTTAAAAATGAGATATTAGATACCTTAGATATTTGCTGGAATGATAATGTTAAGGCTAGAGAGATTTGTTCACAACAATTAAACTCATATGTAAGTCTAGATGGAGAACCTCTACGATCTCAATTTGCAACATATGATTATTATAAAAATCAACTTTAATACATGAGTTTTAGAATACGTAAATATGCGGCCATTGATATAGGTTCAAATGCTATAAGATTATTAGTAGCATCTGTAACTTTATTTGATGAAGAACCACCGGTATTTAAAAAAATAAGTCTAGTTCGAGTACCCATAAGATTAGGGCAAGATGTTTTTACAACAAAAGAGATAGGCGAAGTAAATATGAATAGAATGGTAAAAAGTATGGAATCATATGCTTTACTAATGGATGTTCATAAGGTTGAAAAGTATAAAGCATATGCAACAAGTGCCATGCGTGAAGCCCAAAATGGAGAAGAGGTAGCAAGATTAATAAAAAAGAAAACAGGCATCAATATTGAGATTATAGATGGCTCACATGAAGCAGCCATTATAGCTATGACTGATCTACACTCTATGATACACGATAATAAGGTGTACCTTTATGTAGATGTAGGTGGTGGTAGTACAGAGTTTACTCTATTTGCAGATGGTGAGGCAAAGGCCTCGAGATCTTTTAAAATAGGTACTGTAAGACTGTTAAATGATATGGTGACTAAAAAGTTATGGTCTGAGGCAGAGGTGTGGATTAAAGAAATATGTCAACCATATGCCAAAGTTGAATTATTAGGATCTGGTGGAAATATAAATAATATTTATAAATCTAGTGAGAAATCAACAGGTAAGCCGTTGTCATATCTCTATTTATCTAGTTATTATGAAAAACTTCAGTCCTACACTTATGAAGAACGCGTTTATTATTTGAACCTTAATCAAGATAGAGCAGATGTGATCATACCGGCATGTCGTATTTACTTGAGCGCGATGAAGTGGAGCCGTGCAAAAAACATCTATGTGCCCAAGATAGGTCTGGCGGATGGTATTATTAAATCCATCTATAATGCAGATAAACGATAATAGATAAGTTTTGAATTATATTTAGTGCAAAATGAATGTTTCTTTTAACTTTGTTTATCTAAATAATATGAAAATGAAAAAATATTACTATTTCTAGCTTTAATATCTATACCTGTGATAGGAATGGCTCAAACTACCACTAGTTACGGATTTAGAACTGGATTGAACTATTCTTCTTTAGAAGGAGATGATATTGATTTAGATAACCGTATCGGTTTTCACGCAAACTTTTTTGCAAACATACCAGTGAGTTCAAGTTTTTCTGTAGTTCCAGAAATAGGTCTATCTGCATTAGGTGCAAAGGCAGATGAAATCAGATTAGAATCTGGAGATAATGTAGAGCTTAAAACAAATTGGCTTCAAGTAAGTGTGCTTGCTAAAGTTAATTTAGGGCAAAAATTCTTTTTACAATTAGGTCCTCAAGTAGGTGTCAATGTAGGACAAAGAGATAATAACGATTATTATAACTACGATTTTGCCGCGGTAGGTGGAATAGGCTATAACTTTAGTAATAGTTTTGCTGTGGATGTACGTTATGGATATGGTTTATCTAATGTTTTTGATAGAGAATTTGGAGAGCTTAATGAAGCAAATAATAGATACTTCCAATTAGGCCTAGCTTATAAACTATAGTAAGAGGTCTTGATGTAAATATTAAAAAAGTCCTCAATTGAGGACTTTTTTTTGTTTTAAAACTCTAGATCAAAGTTGCGACGCAATAAATCTATTGCAGGGTTTTTTTCTACTAACTTTAAGAATTTCTCATGATCTGTGTAAGCATATTTTTTTTGTACCGCTTTATCAACATGAATTTCTAATTCTATAGTATAATTTTTTAATGAAGCTTTAATATGTTCAAGTACCTGACCTTGTGCTTTAACTAGATCTTCTTTCATGGAAAGATTAGGATAGCGCAATACGAGTTTATTACCTTTAAGTTTAGGTGTATCTGCTTCCATGATAGAAGCTAGAATTAATTGTCCACGTTCCCTTAAATGTTCTGCATAGGAGGACCAGCTTTCTTGTGCTTCCTCTTCAGTAAAATGCTCTTCAGGTAAAGCATCAGTTTCAATATGATCTTGATTATTCTTTACTACGTGTGCTTTTTTAGCATTAATAGCCTGTAGAGATAGGCCGCTTACTTTATTTTTATTGCGTGCTAGTAAAGCTTTGCGAGCTTCTTCAATTGTGAGATGAGAGCTCGATGTTATAGTATTAACTTGAGCTGGTGCTTGATTAGAAACTCCGCTCACATCTGTAGTTGTGGTAATCTCTTTATCTTGTTCTATAATCTTACTATCAGTACTTTGATCTGCTTTATTGGTGTTTTTTTCTTCAATATCTGTAGATGAATTAGTACGGACTTTCTTTAAAGGCTCTTTAATCTTACCATTACCTTCTTCAGATTTTTGGTAGGAGCTAGAAGACTCTGCTGCGATAGGTTGATTTGTAAATTGTGACGCTGGTATGATGTAGTTTACATCATTTTTTTTTTTCTCCATCCGTTAGGATAGAGGCTAATTGCATAAGGCACAATTCAATATGTAATCTAGGGTTCCGACTGCTGCGATATTTAAAATCGGCATCGTTACTTAAATTAATAGCTTTCCTTAAAAATATTAAATCGACTTTTCTAGACTGTTCGGCATATTTGACCTTTACATTATCAGACACGTCTAATAGATGAAGAGTTCTCTCATCCTTACAAACCATTAAATCTCTAAAATGAGAAGCAAGGCCAGCGATAAAATGATGACCGTCAAAACCTTTAGACATGATCACATCATAGTCTACCAGTAACTGTGGTATGTTACCATCAATGATTTGTTCAGTAATTTTAAAATAAGTTTCTCTATCAAGTACATTTAAATTTTCAGTGACCGCTTGTACCGTCAGGTCTTTGCCAGAGAAACTAACCACTCTATCAAAAATAGATAGTGAATCTCTCAAGGCACCATCAGCCTTTTGAGCTATGATATGTAATGCTTCATCGTCTGCGGTGATACCTTCTATACCTGCGATACGTTTTAAGTGTCCTCGCATGTCTGCCACTGTGATACGTTTAAAATCAAAAATCTGACAACGAGATAATATAGTAGGTATGATTTTATGTTTCTCAGTAGTTGCTAGTATAAATATAGCATGCGCAGGCGGTTCTTCTAGTGTTTTAAGAAATGCATTAAAGGCAGCTGTAGATAGCATGTGCACCTCATCAATAATATAGACCTTAAAATTACCTACCTGTGGAGGAATACGTACTTGCTCTGTAAGACTACGTATATCGTCTACAGAGTTATTTGAAGCAGCATCTAGTTCAAAAATATTAAAGGCAAAATCCTCATCTGGATCTACCTCAGTGTTTTGTTGATTGATTTTTTTAGCTAGAATACGAGCACAGGTAGTTTTACCTACACCACGTGGACCGGTAAATAGTAAAGCTTGCGCTAGATGATTGCTAGCGATTGCGTTTTCAAGCGTTTTAGTAATAGCGCTTTGTCCTACGACATCTTCAAAAGTCTCGGGTCTGTATTTTCTAGCAGATACTATAAATGGCTCCATCGATTCAAAGATAAACGCCTCATTAATTTTGGCTATTATTTCTACCGTTTTATTTCATTAAATTATCAACAGCGGTGTCAATATTTAAAGTAATTTTGCAGCAGCAGGTCGCTCTATCGCTTCTTATGAAGAGGAAAGTCCGGGCACCATAGGATAGTATAACGGTTAATGGCCGTCATTACGCTTTCGCGAAAGCGTAATAGGACAAGTGCAACAGAAAGTATGTACAGGTAATGCTGTAGTGAAACCAGGTAAACTCTATACGGTGAAATGTTGCGTATATCAGAGCTTGAGCGCGATCCGTGCGATTCTGAAGGGTAAACAGATGGAGATTACAAGTAATTGTAATTCTAGATAAATGATAGAGTGCTTGAGTAATCAAGTAACAGAATCCGGCTTATAGACCTGCTTTTTTCCTATAACTCTTACTCTATAAATTCTTTCTCTTTTAATTAAAGATAGGTTTCTTTTTAAGTAAAGAATAATCATACTTTTGCCGCTGCAAAAACTTCACCATGATTACAGTAGAAAATATAGCCGTAGAATTTAGTGGAACAACACTTTTTAGTGACGTTTCATTTGTGATAAACCCAACAGATAAAATTGCATTAATGGGTAAAAATGGAGCAGGGAAATCTACTATGATGAAGATCATCGCTGGTAAACAAAAACCGACGCGAGGACATGTGCGCACTCCAGGTGAAACGGTTATAGCTTACTTACCACAGCATTTACTTACTGAAGACGATTGTACTGTTTTTGAAGAAACAGCAAAAGCTTTTAAACACGTCACATCTATGAAAAAGGAAATGGATGAGCTTAATGAGGCTTTAACGACACGTACAGATTATGAAAGTGCAGAGTATATGGCAATCATTGAACGTGTAACAGATTTAGGAGAAAAATTCTATGCGCTTGAAGAAGTAAATTATGATGCCGAAGTAGAGAAGGCTCTCAAAGGTCTAGGTTTTAAACAAGAAGATTTTACAAGACAAACTAGCGAGTTTAGTGGTGGATGGCGCATGCGTATTGAGCTCGCAAAAATTCTATTACAAAAACCAGATTTAATATTACTCGATGAGCCTACAAATCATATAGATATAGAATCTGTAATTTGGTTAGAAGATTTTCTTGTGAATAAAGCAGATGCTGTAATGGTTATCTCTCACGATAAAGCATTTATAGATAATATTACTAATCGAACTATTGAAGTAACCATGGGACAAATCCATGATTATAAAGCGACTTATTCTCATTACCTTGTGCTAAGAGCAGATCGTCGATCTCATCAAATTAAAGCTTATCAAGAACAACAGAAGTTTATCGCTGATACTAAGGCTTTTATAGAACGTTTTAAAGGGACCTATTCTAAAACTAATCAGGTTAATTCTAGAGAGAAGATGCTTGAAAAATTACAGCTTATTGAGATTGACGAGGTAGATACGTCTGCATTAAAACTACGTTTTCCTCCATCACCACGATCTGGTGATTATCCGGTAACGGTTAAAGACGTATCAAAATCTTATGGAGATCACGTGGTTTTTAAAGATGCCAATATGTCTATCGCTCGAGGCGAAAAAGTCTCTTTTGTAGGTCGTAATGGAGAAGGAAAGTCGACGATGATTAAAGCAATCCTTAACGAGATAGAAGTGGAAGGAAACTGTCAACTAGGTCACAATGTTAAAGTTGGATATTTTGCTCAAAATCAAGCCGCATTGTTAGATAATGATTTAACGATATGGCAAACAGTTGATGAAGTAGCCGAAGGTGATGTACGCACACAGCTCAAAAATATTTTAGGTAGATTTATGTTTAGTGGTGATGACTTAGAGAAAAAGGTAGGTGTATTGTCTGGTGGAGAAAAAACCAGGCTAGCTATGGTAAAGTTATTACTTGAACCTGTCAATTTGTTAATTCTTGATGAGCCTACTAACCATTTAGATATCAGGTCTAAAGATGTTTTAAAAGAAGCTCTATCAACTTATGACGGTACGTTAATACTAGTATCCCACGATAGAGATTTCTTACAAGGCTTATCAGAAAAAGTATTTGAGTTTAAAGATCAACGTGTGATAGAACACTTTGAAACCATTGATGCGTTCTTAGAAAGAAATAGAATTAAAAATATCGCTGATATCAATTTGATGGGATAAGTTATTATTTCCAGAGGTAAAATAAAAAATTACTCTTCCTCATCAGGATTTTCAAAGAAACTAAATACGGTACCACCATATCTACGTGAACTTTCTAGCCACTGATGGTCGGATAGGTCAGTATGTTTTGAATGTTCCATGATAAAAATTCCGCCAGGTACTAAGAGTTCGTTTTCCATAACTAAAGTTGCTATAGAGTGAAATTGCTCTTCTTCTAGTCCATATGGAGGATCAGCAAAGATTAAGTCGTAACTACCTTTATGCTTTTCTAAAAAACTAAACACATCTGCTTTATTAGTATCTATAGGTAAATTCAATGTAGCAGCTGTTTTTTTAATAAAATCTAAACATGGTTTATGTTGATCAACAGCTAGAATACTGGCCGCACCACGACTACCAAATTCATAACTCATATTACCGCTACCTGCAAAAAGTTCTAATACCTTGATACCTGGAATATGCTTACGATGCCTTAATATGTTGAATAGGGCTTCTTTAGACATATCTGTAGTAGGTCTTACTGGTAAATTCTTAGGAGCTTGAATTCGTCTTCCTTTATGTATTCCTGAGATTATACGCATAAGATATTTTCTATATAAGTATTAGAGTCAACGACATAGCTTACATTACGCACATAAGTATAAAGTAAATTGTAAACTGCATCATTTTTTGTAGATGATATAATTTTTAAATCCATATGTTCTGGATCTAAATGATTATGTTGTGCTGTAAATAAGGTATAATATAAAATATCTTCAGCAGCTTGATGTGGATAACTATTGTGTAATAGTAAAGATCCTTTTTCAAAAATGGTAATATAAAATTGAGACTCTTTGACATCGATAATTATTTCAGTCTTTAAAGAATCATTTACAGAATAATGTTTTTGTAAAGCTAGAGTAGAGTAGTGGTAATAATTAAAATCACCATACTTATCAAAAAAGTAATTATTAATATTACTATAGGCGATGTAAATAGATCTGTAATCTAATGCCTCAATCGCATCATCAGTACTGATAACGTCTGTATCTAATAGCCTAACATTGTATTTTAAATAATCAGATTGATTATTTTCATTATAGAGACTAGCAGGTACACCTGTGAAAATGGAATGATTGTAAATTAAAGTAACTTCTTTAAACTTAAAGTTTAAATCCTTTTCAATCTCATATATGTTTTCAATTTCTTGTAATATTTCAATGGGATTAGACTCATGCTTAAATGTTTTAAGAATGTGACGTTCCACACCCATTGAAGAGTAGATAAAAAAAGAAAGTCCATCTTGATGAATCAAGACGGACATTTTTTTATGCGTTGTGGACATATTATTTTGGGCTTGTGGCATATTGTCTAGGCCAGTTTCCACTTGTAGTTACTTCAGTTAAGCTTCCTACAACTATTTCTTCACCAGTAACACCTTCTACTGCTTTAGTTCTCAATTCTTGTTCAACTAACCTCTTAGGCTGGTCGAATAAGATATCTGATTTCTTTGCACGAGCTTCAAATACACTAATGGCATTATCATCATCAAAATAAGTTCCAGTTTCTAAAGAAATCTTACCAGGCGTTTCTATTTGCTTTCCTTCGGTAGTAAATGAATAATCTAATAAGGTTGCGATATTGACATTTTGGAATAAAGAATCTTTCACAGATTTATATCCTAATGTATCAGTAACCACAATTTCCTTATAGTAACCACCATTGTCTGCGTTAAGGCCAAAACGTTTGTTTTTCTCACGATCTGCTACAGAGCTATCTCTTCTTTGAACTAATGCAAATTTTGCAGTGTCTACAAACTTTGCTAGCTTATTAATATCGTCTGTGTATTTTCCAGTAATTGTTTTATGAGCATTCTCTGCCTCACGTAGTTTAATTAATTGTGCAATTACTTTCTTATATCTTTCTTCTTTTACTTTTTCAAATTTAACTGGTGCGGCAATAGAATCATATAATTCATATCCAAAGTAGCCAATTAATGCTAATAAGAATACAATTACAATAATGTGAAATTTCTTAGGTAATTTATTAATTAGGAAAGCTAGTCCTACTAATACTAAAATTCCTAAAACTATTGATGTAATGAGAGCAGTCATATTTTTTTAAATAATTATCTTGGTTTCAAAGCTAACAAATCTACAATATTTTTTGACTCATCCTAGCGTCACATTTCAAATTTGAGTTAAGTTTATCATCAGGTTTTCACCAACAATTCATGACTGCAGCAGAATATTACAAAACAATACGTACAGATTTTCCTTTTATCCCTACTAATGAGCAAGATAGAGCACTAGAAGAGCTATCTTCTTTTATCATTGATAAAGATAAAGACAGACTTTTTTTACTCAAAGGATATGCAGGTACAGGTAAAACGACCATAATTAGTGCCATTGTAAAAAATATATGGAAGGCAAAAATGAGTTGTGTTCTTCTTGCGCCTACCGGTCGGGCTGCAAAAGTAATAAGTAGTTATAGCAATAAAACAGCTAGTACGATACATCGCGAAATTTATTACCCAAAGGCACAAGGTAAAGGTGGGAATGTTGAATTTACTTTAAAACAAAACAAGCACCGCAACTCTATATTCATAGTAGATGAATCCTCGATGATTCCAGATGTAGCTAGTGAGAACAAAATGTTTGGTGGTAATGGATCTTTATTAGATGATTTAATAGAGTATGTGTATTCTGGAGTAGGTTGCATTCTATTATTAATAGGAGATACTGCTCAATTACCACCTGTTAAACTAGATGTTTCACCTGCTTTAGAACCTACATTGCTAGAACAGCGCTATTTAAAAGATGTGACTTGCATTGAGCTGGACGAAGTTAAACGACAAGAAAAGGATTCTGGTATACTATTAAACGCAACACGGATTAGAAATCATATAGAAGAATTAAATAACGACTTTAAATTTGATGTAGACCCATTTATTGATATTAATCGATTAATCGATGGTCACGAGATTATGGAAGCTATTCAAACGGCATATGATACTCAAGGACATGAGGAGACTGCAATTATCGTAAGATCTAATAAAAGAGCAAACTTATATAATCAACAAATTAGATCAAGAATACTTTTTCGCGAAAGCGAACTCGCATCTGGTGACTATCTTATGGTGGTAAAAAACAATTACCACTGGTTAAAGCCCAGTAGTGCTGCTGGTTTTATAGCAAATGGAGATATTATAGAAATTTTAGAGATTTATAATTTTAAAAATATTTATGGCTTCAGATTTGCAGAAGTAAAGGTGCGTATGGTAGATTATCCAGATGAAAAACCTTTTGAAACAGTGCTATTGCTTGATACACTCGAGTCAGAATCTCCATCATTAACTTATGATGATTCAAATAAACTATATCAAGAAGTGAGAATGGATTATCTCAAGTTACCTAAATGGAAGCAGTATAAAGAAATTAAGGAAAACCCGTTTTTTAATGCTTTACAAGTTAAGTTCTCCTATGCAATTACCTGCCATAAATCACAAGGTGGACAATGGGAAAACGTGATTGTGGAGCAACCATATTTACCAGATGGCCCATCAAAGGATTATTTGCGCTGGTTATATACCGCTGTAACGCGTGCCAAAACAAATTTGTATCTTATAGGCTTTAATAAAGATTATTTTATAGAATCATAATCATGGAATGGATTACATCAAATTTTGAAATTTTTGTCAGTATATGTCTGGGAATAGGACTTTCTGCTAGTGCTGGATTTAGAGTCTTTGTACCGCTTTTATTTTTAAGTATAGCGGCTTATATGGGTATGGTACCGCTTAATCCAGATTGGGCTTGGGCAGGTAGTTTAAGCGCCGTACTCATATTAGGTGTTGCTGCTATTGTTGAACTTATTGCTTATTATATACCATATGTAGATAATTTATTAGATACGATTACCGTACCTCTAGCTGCAATAGCTGGTACAGCCGTCATGGTAAGTGTGGTAGGTGATTTAGATCCAGTATATACATGGACGCTTGCTATTATCGCCGGTGGTGGAACTGCTGCTAGTGTCGCAAGTACCGCTGGTGCTGCTCGATTAACTAGTACAGCAACTACAGGTGGAATAGGGAATCCTGTAATCAGCACTGCCGAGGCTGGTTTTAGTGGTATTCTTAGTTTTCTTTCTTTAATTGCACCTATTTTTGCTGCTATAATTGTCGTGTTGATTTTTATTGCAATTAGAAAACTGTACAAGAAGTTATTTAAGAAAAAATCGCTTCCGCGAAAACCGACTACTTAAATCTATATCCACTTGATGTCTATATTGAAAGGTAGAAAATCATCTGTATTATATTTTGATACGGAAAAAGAATTGTTAATTATAGAAGATCATTTAAGATCCTATAGAGTGATGCAGTTAGTCTTACTGTTTACTTGTGTTATAAGCTGCTCTTTAATATTAGTTAAAGAAGATTTGTCTTTCTGGTTTGGATTTATGATAGGTGCCTTTATAGCACTGGCTTTGTGTGCTGCATATTATTATGCATTTAGGACATCAGTCGTTAAAAATATTCCTTTCAATGATATAGAATCAATAATTTCTAGCACATTATTTTTAAAAAACGATAGGCGATTAACTATAAAACTTAAAGATAATCGGTTTAGAAATATTATAACAATGGATCAATTAGAAATTGATCGACTCTTTAACTCTTTTAAAGAAGTCGATATAGTTGTTGAGAAACGTACATCTTTTAGTCTATTACCACTTAATTTTTAATTTATGAGTTTAAAAGTTATCGCTGTTATACCAGCAAGATATGAAGCAAGTAGATTTCCAGCAAAATTAATGCAGGACCTATGTGGTAAGTCAGTAATAGTGAGAACCTATGAAGCTGCGCTGGCTACAAATCTTTTTGATCAGGTGATAGTGGCAACAGATAGCCCTATTATTTTTAATGAGATTAAAGATCATGGCGGTGTTGCAGTGATGAGCAACAAAGAACATGATTGCGGTAGTGACCGTATTGCAGAAGCTGTAGAAAATATAGAAGCAGATATTATTATAAATGTACAAGGCGATGAGCCTTTTACTAATCAAGCAGACTTAAAAAAGCTATTAGAGGTATTTGAGAACGATCAAAACGAGATTATAGCGCTAGCATCTTTAATGCATGAGTTAAAAGAAGAGAAGGATATTTTAAATCCTAATAATGTTAAGGTTATCACTGATTTATCCGGTAACGCTATCTATTTTTCTCGCAGTCCTATACCATTTAATAGAGCAACTGATGTACAGGTGCCAGTATATAAACATATAGGGATTTATGCATTTAGAAAAGCTGCATTAATTGATTTTTACAATTCTAGTGCAACACCATTAGAGCTTAAAGAGAAAATAGAGTGTATAAGATATCTAGAGCATGGAAAAAAAATAAGCATGGTCATAACCGACCATGCTAGCATAGGTATAGATACTCCAGCAGATCTAGATGCTGCTAGAGAGATGTGGAAGAATAATAGCTAGAGATTAAATACTAATTCCTACCGGTAGCATTTCTTTAAATTCATTACGATTGCGACGTACAAATCCTGCAATTTTTGGATGAGTAGGCACCACCTTAATTTTCTTTTCATCTCTTATATTAATAAAAACAGCTCTCAAAAAATCATTTTTAAAATCTGCATCATCTTCAAGAGATTCTGGAATTATAAATTTGGTTAAGAAAATTTTTCTTTCTTGTTGAGAATATTCAATTTTTGCTAAATTTCCATTCTTGGTACATTCATACTGACGTAGAAAAGCATTGTCAGTAATCTCAATAGTAGTAGATGTTTCCATTTTCATTCTTTTTAACTCCTAAATTGATTAGGTATATTCACTAAAGGATAAGTTTATTAAAACTTTGTGGTTGATTAGTGAAAGCGTAAAAATTGCTCTTATAACTTTGTAAAGATACTTTAAAATAACATTTTCTTAATCATAGCTTGTGTTAAAACATTGATTTTAAAACTATTCTTGAAAATATGATACCCGTTTATTTTATGCCAGGTATGGCAGCGTCTCAATTGATATTTGAGAATATTAAACTACCACCGGATCAATTTACAATGCATTTCATGCACTGGAACATACCAGAAAAGAACGAGTCTTTACAAAATTATGTCACACGTTTACTTGAACAAATCCAGCACAAAAATCCTGTAGTAATAGGTGTATCATTTGGTGGAATCGTTGTTCAAGAAATTGCAAAACAAATTAAGGTGCACAAAACGATCATTATTTCTAGTGCAAAGACAAATCAAGAATTTCCTAGACGTATGCACTTTAGTAAAGCTACTAGATTGCATAAAGTAGTTCCTACTCGCTTATTTGAGAATATGGAGACTTTGATTAAGTACAGTTTTGGAATCGCGCCCAAAAAACTTGAGTTGTATAAAAAATACTTATCTGTAAACGATCGACGTTATTTAAATTGGGCATTAGACACAATAATAAATTGGAATCAACAAGAATTGCCTGAAAATGTAGTCCATATTCATGGAGATAAAGACCCTATTTTTCCAATTAAATATATAACAAATGCCATTATAGTACCTGATGGCACACATATTATGATTATTAACAGATTCCGCTGGTTTAATGATAAATTACCTCAAATCATTTTACAATAACAGTTTTAGACTCAGCGGGATTCACTTATCTTTAAACCAAAAATAGAACGCATGAAAAAGATATTATTAGGAGCAGGAATTGTAGTCGTTTTATTGCTCGCAGTAAGTGCTGTGCAACAAAACTCGGGTCTTCAAGAATTAACACCTATGGAGACTACAGAGTTGAAAGATCCTTCTCGTGTAGGTGATTATAGCGTTTATGCGCTTGACCTTCCTAAAAGCTTAGATTTTGCAGGTGAACCAGTACCACTTCATAATCCAGACATTAAAGAACGAGCAGATCGTGAATTTTTAGTCAACACCTATTGGCAATCTAATGGGATAATGCTAGTTAAAAAATCTAAAAAATATTTTCCAATCATTGAAGCCATTCTTGCAGAAGAAGGAATCCCTGATGATTTTAAATACCTAGCGGTAATAGAAAGTGGTTTAGATAATGTAAAATCACCAGCAGGCGCAAGCGGTTTCTGGCAAATTATGACAGCCACAGGTAAGGAGCTCGATCTAGAAGTTAATAGTAATGTAGATGAACGTTATCATCTAGAAAAAGCCACGAGAGCTGCTTGTAAATATCTTAAGGATAGTAAAGAAAGAATGGGCACATGGACACTTGCGGCTGCAGCTTATAATGCAGGAAATGCAGGGATCAATCGCGAGCTAGAGAGACAACAGGCAACTTCTTATTATGACTTATTATTAGGTCAAGAGACAGGTAGATACGTATTTAGAATTTTAGCTTTAAAAGAAATTCTTAAAAACCCAGAAAGTTTCGGTTTTAATATAGAGCCAGAACATTACTATTATCAAGTACCTACTAAAAAAATATTAGTAGATTATGAAATTGATGATTTAGCCGCTTTCGCGAAAGCGAATTCCATCAACTATAAAATTTTAAAAATTCATAATCCATGGCTGAGAGAAAATAAATTGAATAACAAATCTGGAAAATTATACGAAATTGAAATTCCAGAAAATGGTTACTACGACTAGTTATGTTAGAATGGGTTCTTAGCAATTGGTTTTTAAGCCTGCTTATTATCAATTATGTGGTTGCATTAAGTGCAGCATTCTTTTTGATACGTAGTAATCAGAACCCACGTAAAACCGTATCTTCTCTTCTTTTTTTGGTCGCTTTACCTTTCTTGGGATTAGGCATTTATTATTTTTTTGGTCTTGAGTATCGCAAGTCTAAAATCTTTAAACGTAAAGACCTTAATGCAAATGAATTAATCCAAAACTGGAACAAACGGTTACATATATCAAACGATGATCTAGATAAGTATGAAGAGACTTTTCTAATAGATCGTCTTAAAATGGTAAAATTATTAAGACACAACCAGGCAGCGCCGTTAACCTTGCGCAATAATTTAGAAGTTTTAATAAACGGGAGATCAAAATTTGATCGTGTTTTTGAAGACATTAAAAAAGCACAAAATCATATCCATCTAGAGTATTTTATACTTTGTGACGATCACATAGGAACTGATGTTATCAATGCGTTGATAAAAGCCGCACAGCGCGGTATTGAAGTTAAGATAATTTATGATTCTGTAGGAAGTTCCATTTCTAATGCTACTAAAAAAAGAATGACAACTGCTGGTATCGAGTACGAGGCATTTATGCCTGTACTATTTTCAAAATTTACACGCAAGGCAAACTATAGGGATCACCGTAAAATCTTCATTATAGATGGTAGCATAGGTTATATAGGTGGTGTTAATATTAGTGATGACTATGTGAATGAACCTATTAACCATAATGATCAATACTGGCGTGATACACACTTACGTATAGAAGGACATGCGGTTAAAAGTCTTCAAGCGCAATGGTTGTTGAATTGGTACTTTGTGAAACGACAAGATGAAAACTATGAAATTCCATCGAGTTATTTTCCTGAGATTGATTGCCCTGAAAATAAAGCCGTTCAAATAGCTGCTAGCGGTCCAGATACGGACTGGGCAAACATTATGGAGGCCTTATTTATTGCAATTAATACAGCAGAAAAAAGTATCTATATCACTACACCATATTTTATCCCAAATGAAGCTATTTTAACTAGCTTAAAAAGTGCTGCACGCAGTGGTGTAGAAATACACATTATGGTCCCCAAAAAAGGAGATAGCTGGGCTGCACGATATGCGTCTAGATCATACTTTCAAGATTTGTTAGAAAGTGGCATATATGTGCACTGGTATCATAGAGGTATGTTACATGCAAAGACAATGGTAGTAGATGATATGTTTTGTACCATAGGTACTTCAAATATGGATTACCGCAGTTTTGACATAAATTTTGAGATTAACGCATTGATTTATGATGAAGAAATTTCAAAAGAATTAAACGTTCAGTTCCAGAAAGATTTAAAATACTGTGAGGAAGTATTATTAGATCTATGGATAAAAAGAGATAAAGTAAATAAGTTTAAAGAGTCTTTTTGTAGATTGTGGGCTCCTTTATTATAACTATGAAACCAAAAAAAAAAATGACATTAGAAATTATTTTACTCTTATTGCTATTAGGGTTATTAGCAGGATTCTTAAGCGGTAGTGTAGGAGTAGGTGGTGGCGTTATTATGGTACCACTAGCAATATGGTTTTTAGGTTATAGTCAACATCAAGCTCAAGGATTGAGTCTTGCTGTACTAGCAGTTCCGGTCACTTTTCTTGCAGCATATACTTATCACAAAAATGGTCATGAACTAGACTGGCGATATGCGTTAGTGATCGCTGTAGCTTTTGTATTCGGTGGTTATTTTGGAACCAAACTAGCCATAAGTATAAATCAACAATTATTAAAAAAGATTTTTGGAGTCATTTTGATAATTGTTGCTTTAAAAATGATTTTCTTCTCGAGCGCCAAAGCGTAATGTATTAAGAAAATCCTAACAATAGATCACCTATAAATTCTGTTTATTTACAATTAAATTAATTCAATTTTTTCAATTATGAAATACACATTACTAGCATTTATGTCCTTATTTGTAGCTACAACTCTTACAGCGCAAATAGAAGCTCCACAACCTAGTCCTAGTGCTATGGTTAAACAAACTGTAGGACTTACAGAAGTAACACTGGAATACTCCAGGCCAGCTATGAGAGATAGAGATATCTTTGGCGATTTAGTACCATTTGATAAGATGTGGAGAACTGGCGCAAATGCTAACTCTACGGTTTCTTTCTCTGATGACGTCATGGTTGCTGGTAAAGAATTAAAAGCTGGTACTTATGCAGTATTTACTAAGCCAAGTAAAAAAGAATGGGAAGTCTATTTCTATACAGATCATTCAAACTGGGGAACACCTAGAGAATGGGATGAGTCTAAAGTTGCTGCAATGGTAAAAGTACCTGTAAGCACATTAAAAAATACACAAGAGAGCTTTACCATGGCTATTAATGAAATAAATATGGAAGGTGCTCATTTACAAATCATGTGGGCTAACACGATGGTTGCAGTGCCTTTCTCTGTTCCTACCAAAGCAAAAACAGAAGCCAGCATTGATAAAGTAATGGCAGGTCCTAGCGCAAATGATTACTATTCTGCAGCATCTTTTTATCTTGATGCAGATAAAGATCTAAAAAAAGCACAAGAATGGATTACTAAGGCAACAGAGCTGAGTCCTAAAGCCTTTTGGATGTTCCGTAAAAAATCTCTTATAGAAGCAAAGTTAGGCAATACGAGTGCAGCTATTGCATCTGCAAAGCAGTCTCTAGCATTAGCTACTGCTGCAGGTAATGCTGACTATGTAAAAATGAATAAAGATAGCCTTAAAGAATGGGGCGTTAAGATGTAACAATTATAAATCACATCGCTTTCGCGAAAGCGTATTAAAAAAGCCACTTAAGAAATTAAGTGGCTTTTTATATTTTTAAAATGAAAATGTCATTAACTGGACGGCGCCGAAAATAAATCTAATCATCAAGATTACTGAGATAATAATCCCGATGACTTTAAGAGTTCTATCCTGAATACTTAAAGCGATTAACAACGGTAAGACAGCTGATATTAAGTTAATTACTCCCATAATAATGTATTGATTATTAGAAGAATAACTATAACTAAAAACAGCGCTAACTATAGCATTTAATAACATGGTAGTGAACCATATTATAAGAGATGCAATCAATAATTTATCACTTGATGACTTCTGGGTCGCCGGTCTTAAATTAGTTTGCTTTTGGAAGGTCACATTTTGAACAGCTGCGGCGGGCTTTTTGAATAAAACATCTAATTCTGCAATGCTGGAGGCGGTTGCAACAAAACTTTTATTTTCAGTTCTAATCTTAAAATCAGGACGTAATGCCTTTTCTTTTAACTCATTTAGATTAAATGGGCCAAACTCATTTATGCCGTCTGAGTAATAATAATGTATCATATGATTTTAAAATTTAAACGTCTTGAAAATGTGTAATTTCTTCTGTATCATTTTTAGAACCACTAGATTCTATCAACCATGCTAGTCCTACAGTAATCAATGCGCCCAACGGATTCAACCATAAGAATGGTAATAATTTCACATCAGGAACAAACTCATCTACACAATAGAATGCTATCACAATAGCTTCTGAAATCAACGCGGCAATAAATATAGAACGACCACGTACTTTTTTCAAATAGAAAGCCACTAAGAAAATACCAAGGATAGTTCCATAAAACAGCGAACCTATAATATTTACCAGCTGTATCAAATTATCAAATAACGATACAACACTAGCAAATATAATAGCTATGATTCCCCACATAAGAGTAAACCATTTGCTCATGCGCACATAATGATCATCATCCTTATTATCATTGTGATTAAAACGCTTATAGATATCTATGGCAGTTGTGGAGCTCAAGGCATTCAACTCTGACGCTGTTGAACTCATTGCAGCACTTAAAATTACGGCAAGTAAAAGACCTATTAAACCTTTAGGTAAATGATGTAAAATAAAATGGATAAAGACAAAATCCTTATCGTTAGTTTCGATTCCATCGTCTGCTTTTGCTATTAATTGTCTAGCAGCTTCTCTGTTTTCTTCTTCTGCCTGACGGAAATAATCTAGACGTGTCTCTAATTTATCCTCAGGTGCCAGGTATTGATTATTCAGCTTTTTTGCATAGTTCTCTTGCATGGTTTGCTTTTCGTGCAGGATAGAGTAGTGGCGTTCTTGTAAGGCTTCATAATCTGCTGCATATTCACTTTCCATAACAGCTTTTTCGGCAGCAGGATTAAAGTTCAAAGGTGTATCATTAAATTGATAGAATATAAAAACCATGACACCTACCATAAGAATAAAAAACTGCATCGGTACCTTAAGCAATCCATTAAATAATAAACCAATACGCATTTGTTTAATAGATTTACCAGACAGGTAACGTTGTACTTGCGATTGATCAGTACCAAAATAACTTAACATTAAAAAACTAGCTCCAAAAATGGCACTCCATACATTATAACGATCATTTAATGAAAAATCAAAATCTAGAATTTTCATCTTATCTGCGCTACCAGCCATGGTTAATGCATTGTCAAAGCTTACGTTATCTGGCAATTGTGTAACAATTAGAACAAATGCGGTAATCATACCAGCCATAATAATAATCATTTGCTGTTTTTGGGTAACATTCACCGCTTTAGTTCCACCAGATACCGTGTAAATAATTACTAATATTCCTATAATTACATTGAGATATTTTAGTTCCCAATCTAGTACGGCACTCAGTATAATAGCTGGTGCATAAATGGTAATTCCTGCGGCTAGTCCACGTTGTATAAGAAATAGGATAGAGGCAAGTGATCTGGTTTGAACATCAAATCGCTTTTCTAAAAATTCATAAGCAGTGTATACCTTAAGCTTATGGTATATAGGAATGAATGTGACACAAATTATGATAATCGCAATAGGCAGACCAAAATAAAATTGTACAAATTCTAATCCGTCTGTATATGCCTGTCCTGGTGTACTTAAAAATGTTATGGCACTTGCCTGTGTTGCCATTACCGATAGTCCTACCGTCCACCATCTTGCATCACCACCTTTAATGTATTCTTCGCTAGTTTGCTTACCACGCGTTTTGTAAACTCCATACAACACTATAAAGGCTAGTGTAGATGTAAGAATGGTCCAATCAATTATTTCCATAAACAGCAGTAATTAAGTAAAATACAGCTGCAAAAAATAGATTTGCAACAATGACAAGTATGTAAACACGATTCCATTTTTTAGAACTTTTCATTGCTTTTATTTTTAACCGGTTGATCATCTACACCTATGCTTATCATATTAGCTAACAATTTATATGCTCCAGAAACACCAGCAGGCAATTCTCTAAAAAGGCTCAAACCGGTATAAATGATATGACCATTACCATATCTAGCAACTATTAAACTACCATTAGTCATTTCCTCACCACTATCATTCATTCCTAAAATAGGTGTGAAGGCTGGATCCCATTTTTCTGGAAAGTATAATCCACGTTCTTGTACCCAATTTTCAAAATCAGTACTTGTAATTTTATTAGGCTTATTTAAAATCGCATGGTCAGGTTCTAATAAAGTTACAGCCGCATCTTCATCGGTGACACGCTTTCGCGAAAGCGTAATAGATAAAGGACCTAGTGCATCTGGATCTATGCGTCTACTTGTATTATACTGCATCATTAAGGTTCCACCATTTTTTACATAAGTATCTAAACGTTCCTGTAGCGCAGCCATTTCAACTGGAGCGACGTTAAATGCTCTAATACCTACCACGACAGCATCATATTTTAATAAATCACTAGGAACCTCGCTAGGTTCAAAACGGAATACTTTAGAGCCTATCGCTTCAATTGCTGTTGCAACATCATCGCCAGCGCCGTTAATATATGCAACGGTAGTGGCTTTGTTTTTAAGGTTAGGTTTAACGACTTGAGCCTTATTATTACGCACTAATTGTTGATCTGGTATATGATCATAATCTATAGAAATAACTTCTTGAGAGTAAGAGTTTGCACCTATTTTAACCAGACCACTTACCATTCCACGGGAAGCATTTTTAGGTGGCACAACTTGAAAATTATAAGTGCGTACCGTACCTGTTGATAAAGCATCAAATTTTATTGTAGAAGGTTCAATTGTCCAATCATTAGGGCCACAAAGCTCTATTGTTCCAGCTTTTAAATTTGTATTTGCTGTCATGCTTACCTGTATCATTTGAGGATTCTCATTAAAAATATAAACAGGATTTTGAACACTTACAGATACGGCAGGTACAACATTTAATGGCTCATGTATCTCACCTCGTACAGGATCAGTTGATTTAAATTGAATTTTTAATTCTCTATAGATTTTTATATTCTGTATGGTTACGACTGCCTTTACTGCAAATGGAGATTCAAGTTCTGGTAGGCCTCTTTCATTCATAGCCTTAACAGTATACATACCTAGGGATGCTGGTTCATTAAGGTAATAAGGAGAAGTAGCTTGAAAATATTGAGGTATGGACAGTGTACCTTTTATAATTGCGCTTGAGTTAGGTGTTGTAGTAAGGTCAGATCGTTCTAACTTAATCATACTATTTGCTATTAAAGAAACATCAATAGATTGACTAGATCGATTAGTTACCTCGATATCAATAGGTGTTTTTGCACCATCAGTAATAAATTGCTTATTTGTACTTGCTGCTAGATAAACACCAGTGATTTGTAGTATGATATTTTCTAGTTCCTTTAATTTAATATTCTTCCAGTGCTTATCCTTAAGTGTAGAAATGGATTGATGTAAGGCAGCTAGCGCTGGTAGACTGGCTTCTGGATTTTTAAAATCATAACTCGATAGAATTTTATTGAGTTGAGTTTGAATTTTTGATCCACCAGACACACGAGTCCATGTGGTATTAATGCCAGAGAATAAATCTGACTTATCAGTAGGGAATGACCCATCTAGATATTCTAGATATTCTATTTGTGAACCTCTGGAGCCACTATTACCAAATCCTTGAGATTTATGCTCACTGCGACTTAAGGCGGCGATTTCACTGTTAGATAAACCATTCCATGGATAATATGTACCAGCATCTATTTCTAGCAAATTGGTTTTGTCTGCATTTTCAAAGGCTTCTTCACTTCCATAAAACCACCAGCTAGTATTAAAAAATATGCGTTGAGGTTGCCATGTGTCTAGGCGATTTAACTGACTCGCATATGCTGTTTTAAGTGCGGCACTTTTATAAGCTGTCATGCTTAACATAGCACTAGTAGTATGATGTCCATGCGTGGTGCCAGGCGTGCGATGATTAAAACGATTGATGATGACATCTGGTTTAAACCTTCTTATAATTTGCACCATGTCTTCAAGAACTTCTTGTTGATTCCATATCTCAAGTGTCTCATCAGGATGTTTTGAATAACCAAAGTCATTTGCTCTTGTAAAGAATTGCTCGCCGCCATCTCGATGTCTCGCTTCTAGCAATTCTTGAGTACGTATCATCCCTAGTTGTTCACGTAATTCAGGTCCTATAAGATTTTGACCACCATCACCTCTGGTAAGTGATAAGTAACCAGTACGCGCCATTTTATCATTAGCAAGCCATGATATCAAACGTGTGTTCTCGTCATCTGGATGAGCTGCAATGTATAGTGCCGTACCTAGAAATCCCAGCTTTTCTAGATTGTGATATATCTCACTGGTATTGGGTTGAGTAGGGAATAGTCTGTTTTCTTGAGCCGTAGCGTGACCTATGAATAAAAAGGACGCAATGAATGTAAAAATTTGTTTCTTCATATTGCGTGTGAAGATAGAATTTTCAATTCTTAAAAAATTGTGAAGATTTATAACTTCTTTATCACTACTAGACGTATTTGAGAATGTTCTGATTTATAATCTTTGAACTATCAATGTCTTAATAAATCTTACTAGTAGGATTATATACGCTTTCGCGAAAGCGTATATTCAAATTCTAATAGCGATCGATTCTAGTATCAGGTGAGTAGTAGTTGATTATTTTCTCAAATGTTTCAATATTATAGTTTATAGAGTTTACCAAAAAGCTGTAAGAGTCTTTTGACTGGTCCTTATTTTGATAAGTGATCATATAATCGTGATAGGGAATACCCATCAGTTTTACTTCGGGTTTAGAAAGTCTAACACTAATGATGTCTTGTAATTTTATTTTAATAGTCTCACTTTGATAGCTTAGATATAAGTATTCAGAATCATAATATGCATTAGCATATTTATTATAAGAACGCTTTGCAAATAAATAGCCTATGATCACTGTGATTAGAATCATAGGGCCCAAGATAAATAAGTAGTTTTTAAGCGCGGCAATGAGTATCAAACAACCTATAAAGGTTAGTAGAAGAGGTAATAAGCTTTTATAGAATCTATGGTTAGGTGCAAGATCTTTCATAGCTTTATCGTATAGGGATATTCCTATACTTTGAACTTAGAATTAAAAAAAGGCCATAGAATAGTACGCCAGTTGAAATTAGGCCCATGATGACTGCTCCATATTCCACATGCATAAATGCAAAGGCAGCGTCTGCTCCTTTGGGTAAATTCTTCATATCATAAAATGCAGACCTGGCTAATATATATGCAAAAACCGCAAATACAATCCCACGACTAAATCTACCGATGCGACCTAATAGCATAAGATATCTGTACTGATGATCAGTCAGGTTTCTTTATGTGTCATTTTATCCATCATTGTAGAAAAAGATATCCACCATTCATTTATAGCGCTTACAGCAAGTCCTAGTGCTATAATAAGTACAATAATTTTACCCCATATAGACTGTAAAATCTTGATTTTCCATCCAGGATTGCCATCATCATCAGGCATTCCAAAAAGTAATTTTAAACATGTAAATAATAGTAGACAGTATCCTATACCGTTTATAAAATATGCCGCTCTACGGAAAGCTGGTTTACCAGTATCTCCATCATAGTCCTGTTTATTGAAAGTGAGAAAAAATCTGGAGAAAATATAACCTGCTAGACCTATAGACATTAATAAAATTAAAAACCACCCAAAACTTAAATGAGATATCCATTTTAAAACTTCATCACCACTTTTAAGCGCATAGGTAAGCTGAAAAGCTGTAATCAATGCCGTTAATCCCATTAATAGAAATACAGCACCTTTAGTAGCGATTCCAATTCTAGCAAATCTTCTGTAATTTTTCAATAGTTATTTTTGAGAGTATCAAAAATAATATTGAATAGATTGCCACTTGCAGTATGTAACAAAACTTTAGTTGTTTTATTAATTAATCACTTCTATGATCTTTTCCCACATTTCATCATGAAAAGTAACAGGTACTAAACTACCAGATGGTTCATTACCCATTCTTATCACTACCATATTTAAACTAGGTACTACATCTATCATTTGCCCATTTTTTCCTAGAGCACTTATCATATCTGCTGGTCCAGAAGGCGTCAGTGAAGAAGGTACGGTCACTGTCGATCCTGGAAATCTTAAGGAACTTTTACCATTTAACCACCATAGATAACCATAAGATTCGTTAATGGATTGAGAGGTGTTGCTCATCTCATTAAAATAGTTCATATCACCTAATACAGTAGTACCATCCCAATTTCCTTGATTTAAGGTTAGTAATCCAAATCGCGCTGCACTTCTCGCATCACTAAAATATACATTACTGGATTGTGCGGTATTGGACCAGAATCCAGACATGCCTATCTTATTTGCAATAGCACTATTAGTATATTGATTATTTGTAACACCTGTAGCGGCTTCAAGAATATCATGAACGATTAAATAAGTTGCATTATGATAGTACCACTCATCACCAGCATCGTTAAGATAATTTAAACATGAAGGGTCATAACACTCTTGATTTGTCACATTATAATCTATTCCTGTGGTGAATGTTAAATGATTTTTTATAGTTATTAAATCTTCTTTAGCTTGTGGCATATTAGTCCATCCATTTCCTAAATAATCAGAACTTTTATCGTCGATATTTAACAATCCTTCTTCTTGTGCAATGCCTACTAGCGTACTGGTTAAAGATTTTCCAGCGCTTGCCCAGTACCAGGTACTATTTACATCAAACGGTTGACCTAATAAATCAGTATTCCAATATTCTTCTACTACAATTTTACCATCTACCAAGACAATAAATGCTCGAGTTTCATTAGTTTCTAAAAAACTGTTCAATTGGGCTAGTTGTTGAGTATCCCATTGAAGATCGGTAGGAGAGGTGGTTTCCCAGGTATCACCACTCAATGGTGGGAAATACATCTCATTAGTAGGCTCTGTAGGGTTATCGTCATCATTTGATGAGGTACAAGATGAAAAGAAAACTGTTAATAGGGCTAAAGTAAAATAACAATATTTCATTGTGGTTGATTTTAGATTACAAGAATAATGTTTTGACTATAAATAAATGCAAAAGTTTAATTACAATGCATCATACTACGTTATCGATTTCGTAATTTTGCAAACCATAAAATGAGATAATCATAATGCAAGATCAAACTCCATACGTTCCAGTTAATAAAGTAAGAATAGTAACGGCTGCCAGTCTTTTTGACGGGCATGATGCTGCTATTAACATCATGCGTCGCATCATTCAATCTACCGGTTGTGAAGTTATTCATTTAGGTCACGATAGAAGTGTAGAAGAAGTGGTAAACACTGCTATTCAGGAAGATGCAAACGGTATTGCCATGACTTCTTATCAAGGTGGACACAATGAGTATTTTAAATACATGCGTGATTTACTGGTAGAAAAAGGAGCTGGCCACATCAAGATTTTTGGTGGTGGTGGTGGAGTGATTCTTCCTTCAGAGATTCAAGAATTGATGGATTATGGAATCACACGTATTTATTCACCAGATGATGGCCGTGAAATGGGATTGCAGGGAATGATTAATGATTTAGTAAAGCAGTGTGATGTTCCTGTTCCCGCTTTCGCGAAAGCAGAATTAAACGGAGAATTGCTAGAAAATCATGTTCCTACCATTGCAAGATTAATCTCGCTGGCAGAAAACAGACACGATGACTTTGAAAAGCACTTTGCTGAAGCCGATAAAACACCAAAACAAGCACCTGTACTAGGAATCACAGGAACTGGTGGAGCTGGTAAATCATCATTAGTAGATGAATTGATACGTCGTTTTTTAATAGATTTTCCAGAGAAAAATATAGGTATCATATCTGTAGATCCATCAAAACGTAAAACAGGTGGAGCACTTTTAGGTGATAGGATACGTATGAATGCGATTAATAATGATCGCGTTTACATGAGATCTCTTGCAACGAGACAGTCTAATCTCGCACTTTCTAAGCATGTTCAAGAAGCAGTAGATGTTTTAAAAGCAGCAGACTATGATTTAATCATTTTAGAAACCAGCGGAATAGGGCAGAGCGATACTGAAATCTTAGAACACAGTGATGTGTCTTTATATGTAATGACTCCAGAGTTTGGTGCAGCTACACAGCTAGAGAAAATCGACATGCTCGATTTTGCCGATGTGGTAGCGATCAACAAGTTTGACAAACGTGGTTCACTTGATGCATTACGCGATGTAAAAAAACAATACCAGCGCAATCATAACTTATGGGAAGCAGATCCTGCAACGCTACCAGTTTATGGAACCATCGCCAGCCAATTCAACGATCCAGGAATGAATGCGTTGTATGAAGCGCTAATGGCTGAGGTTACAGAAAAAACAGGTGTAGATTTAAGTTCGCAAAACGAACTCAATAAAGCACAAAGTGAGAAAATCTTTGTGATTCCGCCATCGAGAACACGTTATTTAAGTGAGATTGCTGAAAGTAATAGAGCTTATGATAACACAGCAGCAGCTCAATCTAAAGTGGCTCAAACCCTTTATGGAATTTATAAAACTATTGAATCCTTAACTGATGTCAGTCTGAGCTTGTCGAAGACGGGAATCGAAGGAGAAGGACTTCGACAGGCTCAGTCTGACACTGACAATCAAATTATAGATATGTTGTTGGGTCAGTTTGATCGCGTTAAAATGGATCTAGATCCCTACAACTGGGAAATCATCACCACTTGGGATGACAAAGTAAATAAGTACAAGCAGCCTATTTATGAGTTTCAAGTACGTGATAAAGTCATTAAAATTGAAACCCATACAGAGTCGCTATCTCATAAAATGATTCCTAAAGTAGCGTTACCTAAGTACAGCGCTTGGGGCGATATTTTAAAATGGTGTTTGCAAGAAAATGTACCAGGAGAATTTCCATATACCGCAGGATTATATCCGTTTAAAAGAACAGGTGAAGATCCTACCAGAATGTTTGCTGGTGAAGGTGGACCAGAACGTACTAATAAGCGTTTCCACTACGTAAGTCTGGGAATGCCTGCAAAACGTTTGAGTACGGCATTTGATAGTGTGACACTTTACGGTAACGATCCAGGATTGCGTCCAGATATTTATGGGAAAATCGGTAATGCTGGTGTGAGTATTTGCTGTCTGGATGATGCTAAGAAACTATACTCTGGATTTGATTTGTCTCATCCCATGACATCGGTTTCTATGACTATTAACGGTCCAGCGCCTATGTTATTAGGATTCTTTATGAACGCTGCGATTGACCAGAACTGTGAACGTTTTATTACAGAAAACGGACTAGGTGATAAGGTAGAGGCAAAGCTTAAAGAAATCTATGATGACAATAATCTAGAACGTCCTTCTTATTTAAACGCTCAAGGCGAAAAAGTATATTCTAAAAACGGACAGGTTGATACCAGCAAACTGCCTGAAGGTAATGACGGTTTAGGTTTGATGCTTTTAGGGTTAACAGGAGATCAAATCTTAGATCCAGCAGACTATGCTCGTATCAAGCAAGAAACACTAGCACAAGTGCGTGGTACGGTACAAGCTGATATTTTAAAAGAAGATCAAGCACAAAATACTTGTATTTTCTCTACAGAATTTGCACTGCGTTTAATGGGTGATGTACAGCAGTATTTCATTGAAGAAAAAGTGCGTAATTTTTATAGTGTGTCCATCTCAGGATATCACATCGCAGAGGCTGGAGCAAATCCGATTACACAATTGGCCTTTACATTAGCAAACGGATTCACTTATGTAGAGTATTACTTAAGTCGCGGAATGGATATCAATAAATTTGGTCCTAACCTGAGTTTCTTCTTTTCAAACGGTATCGATCCAGAATATTCTGTGATTGGTCGTGTGGCGAGAAAGATTTGGGCCAAAGCCATGAAAAACAAATACGGAGCAAATTCTCGTGCACAAATGTTGAAATACCACATTCAAACCAGTGGTCGTTCGCTACATGCACAAGAAATAGATTTTAATGATATCCGTACGACATTGCAAGCACTGTATGCGATTAATGATAATTGTAACTCGTTGCATACTAATGCTTATGACGAGGCAATCACTACACCTACAGAAGAATCTGTAAGACGTGCGATGGCTATCCAACTGATCATCAATAAGGAATTAGGTCTTGCCAAGAACGAAAATCCTATCCAAGGAGCATTCATTATTGAAGAGTTGACAGATCTTGTAGAGACAGCTGTTCTAGAAGAATTTGATAGAATTACAGAACGTGGTGGTGTTCTAGGAGCCATGGAAACCATGTACCAGCGCAGTAAGATTCAAGAAGAATCGATGCATTACGAGATGTTAAAGCATACAGGCGAGTTCCCTATCATAGGAGTAAACACTTTCTTAAGTTCAAAAGGAAGCCCAACAGTCTTACCAGCTGAGGTAATACGTGCGACGGAAGAAGAGAAACAAGCACAAATTAGTACAAAAGATAATTTGCATTCCGCTTTCGCGAAAGCACAACAAGAACAATTATCTAACATACAACAAGCCGCTGTGAAACAAGACAACATCTTTGAACACTTAATGGAAGCAACAAAGATTTGTACACTAGGACAGATTACTGAGGCGTTATTTGAAGTAGGAGGACAGTATAGGAGAAATATGTAAGCAAGTCGCACGCAGCTTTGCTGCGTTGCAGACTGCTTACACTGAGCTTGTCGAAGTGTTTTCGTTCACTGTGCTCGTAAATTTATATTTTCAAAAAGCGCAAACCGAGAGGTTTGCGCTTTTTTTGTTTAAACGCTGTCATTACGAGGTGAGCAATGACGAAGTAATCTATTCATCGTATGCACAAATGCAGATTGCCATGCTGTGCTCGCAATGACGTTGTACTAGTCAATCCGCTGCAGAGCGGATGCGCTCAATACTAATCTAAAATGTCAGTTCGAGCGCAGTCGAGAACAGTTAACTAGAACAACTGCTCTTACAAATCAACAATTCCTCGAAAACTCTTCCTTCATTATTAATTTGATCTGTTTTTTCCTTTTCTTTGTAGGAAATAATTGATTATGAGAAAATTGATACTTTTTGCAGTAATACTTTATTCTTGCTTAAGTTTTGGGCAGTGTACATATAATTTAGACATATCAAAAAGCTCGACAACACCAGACTGGAGTCCATCAACTAATATAGAGGTTAAAATCAATGGGGTGAGCAGTTTTTTCACTCTTCCATCTGGAGTTGACTATCAAAATTTTCCAATTTCTATTAATGATAATGATTTAGTTGAAATCTATAAACATATAGATACTGCTGATGCGACGAATAACAATGTTGGAGTAAGTTTTGTTACTTCAAATGGTATTTATTTGGTAGACGAAAGATTGAAATTTCCACAATCTAGTCTAGTGTATAGTAGCAATTTATTTTGTGCTACTACATGTGATTTTGTTGATTTACCTACAAGTTTTGTGGATCCCACATCAACTACAGAAATTTTCGTTGATGTTTATTCCTTTAATTTTAGTAGTACTACATGGTTATTTGAATATGATACAGTAGCTAGTTTTGATTCTAGTAATTTGGTTACAAGTACAATTACAAACACATCGCTTACACTTAGTAATTTGTCGCCTGATACTCTTTATTATTTGAGATTTACTGAGGTTTGTGCAACAGGAAATCCTTATCAAGTGGTTTTTTCAGCAAGAACGTTATTTAATGGTTGCAGAGATGTCTGGTCTGTGAATGTGATGCCAGTAACTGTAGTTGAGGCTAAAGTCAATTTTGCAGCAGGTGATACAGAGACAATATGGGATGTTGAGTATGGAATAGCTCCTTATACTCAAGGAACTGGCGGAAATAGTTTCACAATTAATAATTCATCTGAGTTTTCAATGAATAATTTAAATATTGGAGATAGTTATGATATCTACATTAGATCGCAATGCTCAACAACGAGTTTTGGAAATTGGGTTTCTTATAATTATACTCATTCCGATTTTGTAATTAATTTTCCGGATCCAATATTAAAAGCATCGTTGATTTCTCAGAATGTTGTTGATACAAATGGAGATGATATTTTAGATTCTAATGTTGACTTGAATTCAGACGGAGAAATTACAGCAACGGAAGCTATACAAACGACAAATTTAGATTTGAGCACTTATGATATAACAGATTTAACAGGAATTAGAAATTTTCTAAATGTCACAAATTTAACTTTAAATCAAAATGATTTTATAAATGCAGATTTAAGTGATATGTCTGCAATTGAAATATTGGATATAGGACGAGGTTCCATGCATGAAACAATTGATATTTCAGGATGTATCAATTTAAAGGAGTTATACTTACGATCAGGACATATTAATAGTCTAGAAGTATCAGATTGTATAAATTTAGAAATTTTAGAAATAAATTCTTCAGACATACAACAATTAGATTTGAGTCAGAATATTAACTTGAGAATATTTGATGCTGAATTTGCAGCTATCTCAAATTTGGATTTCAGTAACAATATTTTGCTTGAATCTATTTACTTAGATTATACTACAAATTGGAATACAATGACAACTATTAACCTTTCAAACTTATCTTTAGTCGAATCAATTGTTATTAAAGATTCTTTAATAAATTTTTTAAATACAGATTCTTGCGTCAATTTAGAGCTTTTAAACTTGTTTAATTCACAATTATTTGGTGTTAATACCACTATGAACCCTAATTTAAGAGAACTTATTCTTAGAGGGAATAGGATGTCAAACTTAGATGTCTCGCAAAATTTAGCACTGGAGTATCTTTCCTATTCTAGTGACAATCTATCATCTCCAACGGATTTATCAAATAATATAAATTTAAAATACTTAATAATTAATGATACACCTCAAAATATCTTAAATGTAAGTAGTAATATTAATTTAGAAACACTTTATCTAGACAATTTACCAATCTCAAATATTGATTTGACTACAAATGTAAATTTAGAAAATATAAGATTGAAAGATGTTAATTTAACTAATCTAGATGTTACGAATAATATTAATCTTAAGGATTTAGAAATTGATAATTCTTTGATAACAACTTTTGATTTATCAAATAATTTAATTTTAGAGAGGTTGTATTTTAGAAATACAACTTTTAATAATCTTGACTTGACGCCAAATGTAAATTTGAAATCTTTTGGGGTAGTTAATTCAACTTGTAATAATTGCCCAACTGAGAATCTTACTGATCTTAGTCAAAATACTAATCTGGAAATCTTCAATGTACAGTCTAATAATTCAATACAAAAAATTCGTTTAGATCAGCATCCTAAATTGGAATATCTGGGGTTGTTTGAGCTACCTGCTCTTCAACAGATAAACATAAAGTCTAATATTATAAATCCAGCAAATTTTGCAACTGGAATTATTTATAACACTAATCCTGATTACGTATGTTCGGATAATAGTCTACTACCATATCTGACACAACAGTTTACAGCTGTAAATATTAATAATGTAGTTTTTAACACATATTGTTCCTTTAATCCTGGAGGTAATTTCAATGAAATTGAGGGAAATATTTCAATAGATATTGATAATAATGGCTGTGATCCTACAGATCCAGTTTTCCCAAATTTCAATTTTACAGCAACAGATGGAATAAATACTGGAACAATATCTTCAAATCAAGCAGGAGAATATTACGTACCAGTCGCAGATGGCCAGCACACCATCACCCCAAACCCAGAAAACCCAACCTACTGGAACATCTCACCACCAAACGTAGTCGTAGATTTCCCAACACAAGCCAGTCCATTTACCCAAGACTTTTGTGTCACAGCAAATGGAACAGTTGAAGATCTAGAAGTTATTGTTGTTCCATTAGAACAAGCAAGACCAGGATTTGATACAGATTATAAAGTAGTGGTAAAAAACAAAGGAAATCAAACGGCGAGTGGTGCTGTTACTTTAGATTTTGAAGAAGATTTTATGACGTTGCTTTCTACTAATCCAACAGCAGGAAATACACCTAGTAATCAGTTGAGTTGGTCATTTACTGGTTTACAACCTTTCCAAATGGAAGAGTATGAGTTCACAATGACTTTAAATACACCTACTCAAACAACAAATCCTTTAAACAGCAATGATATTCTAACTTTTACAGGAACTGTCACAGGAACAGGAACAGATGCCATGCCAGCAGATAATGTGATGGTGTTTGATCAAACGGTAGTTAATAGTTATGATCCTAACGATAAAACCTGTCTAGAAGGAGAAACCATCGATCCAGCAGATGTAGGAGAATATGTGCATTATATGATCCGTTTTGAGAATACAGGAACGGCAAGTGCTATTAATGTGGTGATTAAAGATGAAATTGATTTAAGTCAGTTTGATATTACAACTTTGATTCCGCTAGGTGGTAGTCATGATTATTACACGAGAATTAGAGAAGGAAACGTGGTAGAATTCATTCACGAGGACATCAACCTAGACTTTAATGATGCGACTAATGATGGTCATGTATTGTTCAAAATCAAGACACTAAATACTCTGGTAGCAGGAGATACTTTTGATAATACCGCAGAGATTTTCTTTGACTTCAATTTCCCTATTATCACAAATATGGAATCTGTAACGGTAATGAGTACCGCAAGCATAGGAGAAACGACAGATTCTAGTATCAAATTATATCCTAATCCTGCGAAAAGTTTCATCAATTTTTCTGCTACAAATAGCCTTGAAAGCGTGACGATTATGGATATAAACGGTAGAACTTTATCCCAAACCAACTTTACTGGGAATTCAACTAATCAACGCATTTCTTTAGAAAATTTGAGCTCTGGAATTTACTTTGTAACAGTTAAAAGTGACCTTGGGCAGAAGGTAGAAAAGTTGATTGTGAAGTAAATTTCAATTTACTGACAACTTAAAAAAAGCGCAAACCGATAGGTTTGCGCTTTTTTTGTTTAAACTCAAAATGTTAATATTTTCTAAAAAATAAGTTCAAACAATCTCAATTCAAATAATCTTCTTTAATTGTAGGAAATATTTGATTATGAGAAGATTAATACTAATAACATTTCTGTTTTCAGGGTTTTCAATATTCGCTCAAAACGAAGGCAATTTTTGGTATTTTGGAGAAAATGCTGGATTAGATTTTTCAACTTCTCCACCAACAGCATTAAGTAATAGTGCTATGAGTACCGTTGCAGGCTGTAGTACAGTGAGTGATTCTAATGGTAACTTGCTTTTCTATACAAATGGCAGGTTAGTTTGGAATAGAAATCATGTTCTTATGAGCAACTCTCCAAGTTATGGTTCAACTGATACTTATAGTCAGCAGTTGATTGTAAAAGATCCAAGTTCTACAAATACTTATTTTATTTTAAGAACGTTTTGGTCGGATTTGGTGCCAGGCCCAGCATTAGATTATCAAATAGTGGATATGAGCTTAGATAATGGTTTAGGTGATATTATACCTATTCAGAATTATAATCATAATGTACAATTTGCTACTCAGGAAAAGGTAACTGCTTTTATAAATTCGAATGGCAATTCAAATTGGGTGGTAACTACTTATTTTGATTATCCAACATTACGCATTTACTCGATTAAAATCCAAAATGGAATAATCGACACTACTACAAGAGTAACTAGTAATTTTACTTCTGTTCCAAATTATTTATTATCAGGACAAGATGGTATTTTAAAAATATCTAAAGATGGTACTAAATTAATTTTAACTGATGGATTTAAAGCAGCTTTATTTGATTTTAATATAAATACAGGTATGGTAACAAACCCAATAAGATTATCTACAAATAGTATTTATAGCAGATTTTATGGTGCTGAATTTTCGCCAGACTCAAGTTTATTATATATCAATGGTAACACTGATACATCGGGTTTAGATTGTAATACTGCTAACCAACGAGCAGTACTTCAATACGATTTATCAATGCCAGCAGGTTGGGAAGCAAATCCAATCGTGTTAAACAATTCAATACTCAATAACGTAAGGCATGGAGATTTACAGCTAGCTCAAGATGGTAAAATTTATGCTGCAAAAAACTGTCAAGCGAGTTTAGGAGCAATTCAAAACCCGGATATTTTAGGTCAAGGAGCAAATTACACGGATAATGCCATAATGCTAGCTCCAGGAACAACAAGCCGTACAGGTTTACCTAATCTAATTCTTCCATCTCAAGCCACAGCAAGTGGTACAGATAATTCTTCTTTAGTAATTCATATGTTTCCTAACCCTGCAAGTAGCTTCATCAACTTAAGTGCTTCAAACCATTTAGTAAGTGCAACGATTTTAGACATTAATGGAAGAATGCTATCGCAAACTAACTTTACAGGAAACACAATAGAACAACAAATCTCATTAGAGAACTTAAGCTCAGGAATTTACTTTGTTACTATTAAAAGTGAAGTAGGGCAAAAGGTAGAGAAGTTGATTGTTGAATAACTTACAGTCTTTATTTAACTTTGAAGAGCCTCTCGTTAAGAAGATGCTTTTTTTATATTTTGATTGTAGCAAAACATGTTTTATAAAACTTAAAGAAAACTTAAAATATTAATGATGGTATGCTTAAGAATATAGGATTAATATATTTGTTTTTTACCCTTAAAATTATAGTTTGAAGTCTATTTTATTATCCCTTCTCTTTCTATCCATAAGTTCTCTAGCTACTGCTCAAGATAGTATTCCTGAGGTCAAAACTACTAATTGGGCATCCTGGGGAAGAGTTAGTTTTTTATTTAATCAAAGTGCTTTTAATGACGACTGGCAAGGTGGTGGTGTTACTAATGTATCAGGTAACCTAGGGATCAGTTATGACATACAATATAAGCGTAAGAAGTTATCGTGGGATACTAAACTGATTAGTGATTTTGGACTTTCTCAAGTAAAAGATCAACGCTACTTGCGCAAGACTACAGATCGTCTAGAATTGAATAGTATACTAGGAAATCAAATTAATCAAAGCTACTGGAATTATAGTACGATTTTTAATTTTAGATCGCAATTTATTTCTGGATATGAATTCTTTACAGAAGAAGAAACAGGTGATGATGGCGTTACCAGACCTATTCAAAAGCGACGCGAGACCTCAGGCGGATTTTCACCATCATATTTTCAATTAGGACTGGGATTTTTATGGAAAAAATCTAAAAACTTCAATTTTAACATTGCACCTGCTACTACTAGGTTAATCACCGTTTCATCTAACTTTACAGATGTTGATATGAATGATCCAGTTGCTGTGGATGATTATACACCGTTTTTTGGAGTAGAGGCTAATAAAACAGCGAGATGGGAAGTAGGCGCGTCTTTCCGTGGTTATACAAAATTTGAGGTTGCTCAAAACATTCATATGGAAAACATACTTAGTCTCTATAGTGACTATCTAGCAGATCCAGAAAATATTGATATAGATTATAACCTCAATCTTTTTTTAAAGGTAAATAAATATATCAGTGGTAACTTTGAATTTCAGGCGATATATGATGATAACACAACTAGAGGTTTTCAAATACGACAGGTCATAGGTCTTGGATTTAAATATGATCTAGGAGAACGTCCTACTAAAAAGGCTTAATATTAATGTAGTAAGTATTTTTATTTATGCTTTCGCGAAAGCGTAGATCAAATACCTTTACGTTTATTATATCTATTTCTATTAAAACGTTTTTGGGCTAATTATTTGTCTGATTATACATTCTTAACAGAAATTTACCGTGGCTAATTATGTTAAATCATTGAACTTTTATCAATTTGCACTCTGTTAAGAACTTAAGGTTATATTCCGAAAAATAGGTGCAAAAACAAAAATCACAAACTTCTATAAAATCACCATACAGATGGCTGCGCAGATTTGGACGTACCATGTTAGGCATCCTTATTTTTCTCTTTTTACTTCTTCTTTTTATACGCAGTCCATGGGGTCAAAATATTATCGTAGGTCAGGCCATAGATTATGTTCAAGATAAAACTGGTACTGAGGTAAAATTAGAACGCGCATTTGTAACCTTTGATGGCAATGTTCAAATTGATGGATTATATCTGGGCGATTTTAAGAATGACACACTTATTTATTCTCATAGTCTAGAGGCAGATTTAGCGCTATGGCCGCTTATTAATGGTACAGGTATCGATATTGATTACCTTGAATGGGATGGACTTACTGCTAGAGTAATCAGACAGGACTCCATAAAAGGGTTTAATTATCAATTTTTAATGGATGCCTTTGCTACAGCACCTGATACAACCGCTAGTCAACCTTTAAATCTTCATATAGGTGAGTTCCGTCTTACTAATTTTGATGTCGTTTACAAGGATCAAGTAGGTGAGATGGATGCTACCGCATTATTTGATGAACTTGTACTGGAAATGAATGAATTGGATCTTGAACAAATGATTGTTGATGTCGAAAATCTTTCATTAAAAAATGCGGTTATCAATTATGAACAAGATGTCGTTACTTCACTGGCAAAAGCAGAAAAAGATCATTTTCCTAATCAAGATACAAATCTAGCTGAGGCCATTACTGATGATGCAAATGATTCTCAGTTACCTTTATTAAAGGCAAATAATATAAATCTAACAAACGTAAAACTCAACTATAATTCTGAGCCAGACGGTATTGCGCTGCGTACAAACATTGGGACGCTAGAATCTTCTATTCCTATGGCTGACGTTCAAAACAATCAGTACGAAATCAGTAAATTTAAATTACATAGCAGTACAGTTGAGCTCTTAATAGAAGATGAATCTACTGTAGTGACCACAACAACTAGTGAACCTATAGTAATAGAATGGCCAGATTTCAATATCAAGCTGGATCACTTAAGTTTCAATGAAAATAATTTCTTGTATCGATTAAATGATGCTCCACTTTCTTCTGTTCAACTATCACCAGATGCTCTTTTATTAACTAAAATAAATATTGAACTGCACGATTTTAATCTTGCAAATCAAAAGGCTAGCGTAGTGCTAGATCAGATATCTCTTAGAGAACACTCTGGGATTGATGTTAAACAGCTATCTGGTGTTATTCAATTAACTGATAAAAATTTTAATATTGAAAAATTGAACGGTCAGATCAATAATAGCGCTATAAACGGTTCTATAGCTTTAGGTTATCAAGGCATTAATCAGCTGGTTAATCATCCAGAGTTATTAAAATTAAATGCGAGTATACCTGTCTATAAATTAGATTTAAAAGATCTATATCGTTTTCAGCCCGATTTAGCGAGTAACAGTTATGTTAGGCAAATAGCTAAACAACCTTTAACGGGACGAATAATAGTAAGTGGTAGTACTGATAATTTACAAGTTGATGGCTTTAATATAAATTGGGGACAGAACTCAGCAACTGCAAATGGAACTTTAACACATGTAACAGATGTGAACCGATTAACCTTTGAGTTTCCTAATATTAATGTTAGTGCCTATAGAACTTCACTGCTGCCTTTTATAAATGAAAAAGATCTAGGGATTACTTTGCCACAAAAAGCACAGTTAATAGCAAATTTATCTGGTAATGTCAATAAAATAAAAGGAAAAGCAGATCTAACAACCAGCTATGGTTTCATGACAATTGATGGGAATTTTAATAATGGTTCAAAAATCCAATTTGAATCAACAGTAGATATAGAGGAATTAGAACTGTCTAAAATGCTTTCTATGCCAGAATTGGGAAACTTAAGCTTACAACTACAAACTAGTGGTAGTGGTTCTAACGTTGAAGATCTAGATGCTAGTATGGATGGTACCATAACTAGTTTTGCCTACAACAACTACCCATTAACTAATATCCCGATTAAAGGAAGTATGAATAATGGATCTGGGATAATTACTTCAAAATTCAAGGATGATAATGTAAATATAGCTTTAGCCTCAAACTTTAAATTAGATCAACAGCTTACTATTGTTGATGCTGCTGTAGATGTTATAGGTATTGATTTAAGAGCTTTTGGTATTACCTCTCAAAATGTAAAAGCAGCTGGTAAGATAGATATGTCTTATGCTGGAAATGGTACTGATTATCAAATTAAAACTACTGTAGATGATGGAATCGCGGTCTTTGATGAACAATCGTATTTATTAGGTCAGTTGAATATGGATGCATTTGTAACTGCAGACTCTACCTCTTTAGATATTAAAAATAAAATGTTAGATCTAGAATTAAGATCTAATACAGGTCCACAAAATATAGCTACAGCACTGCAAAGACACATAGACAGATACCTGACGACTAGTCAACAAATGGACACCATACAGCCTGTAGTGATGAAAATTAATGGTAATGTAAGACCAGCACCTATTTTGCGCGATGTTATTTTACCACGGTTACAATCTTTAGACACGATCAATATTGCAGTGGATTTTAACGAAAAAGAGCGCAAATTAGATAGTGATATTAAAGTAGATTACGTCAAATATGCAGACAGTGAGATTGATAGTTTAGTCATATCATCTCAGTCTGACGCTCAAAATTTACAATTTCAACTAGGATTTAAAAATATTGCTGCAGGACCTATAAATATTAAGCGCACAGCTTTGACAGGTATCGTTGCAGAGAATAAACTGAACATTGATTTCACTTCTTATGATGATGAAGAAAGATTAATTCATTTTGCGAGCACGCTTTCGCGAAAGCGTGATATCGACGGAATTGAAAACCTAATTTTTAATTTATCGATTGATGATCTTATTCTCAATAAGCAGCCATGGTTCATACCAGATTCTAATGAAATAGCGGTAGGTGAACGGCAATTTTTATTTAAAGATTTTAAATTAACTAATGGAAATCAAAGCATAGAATTAAGAAGTGACCTACCTGATACTGATAATGATCACCTAGCTCTTTTACTAGATAATTTTAGACTCCAAGGGTTATTAAGTTATTTAAATTCTGATGAAAAACTAGCAACAGGAATTGTAAATGGTAAATTTATTTTAGATGATATTTATGGCGCTACTGGTATTCTAGCAGACTTGCAGATTAAAGATTTACATGCATTGGAAGTTCCTTTGGGTCAATTAAACCTAGATGCAAAATCATTAGATGGGTCAAGATATGATATGAATCTTGCTATTAAAGGAGCAAATGTAGATTTTGAACTTAAAGGTGATTATGAAGCAACAGATACAGCAGCAAATCTTAATCTAGATTTAAATATTAATCAAGTTAATGTATCCACAATAGCAGGTCTATCAGACGATTTCTTTAAAGACGGTAGTGGTTCTCTAAACGGAAAGTTTAAAGTCACAGGAACTACTATAGATCCCAATTATAGTGGTGAACTTAGATTTAATAATGCTAGTATTAATGTAGCAATGCTTGACACAAATTTTACTTTAAAAGATGAAAAAATAGCAATAGATAATGCTGGCATTACTTTAAATAAGTTGCGTATTGCAGATGCTCAAGGAGATATTTTTACATTAAATGGAAGTATTGGAACTGAGAATATTTTAGTACCAACATTTGATTTAAAATTGAAAGCCAAGGATTTTACAGCCTTGAACAGTACTGCAAAAGATAATGATCTTTACTATGGTAGAGCTACCTTTGACGCAAATGCATCTATAACGGGTAATCTTACTATTCCAGTTATTAATCTAGACTTAACCATTAAGGATGTGACAGATGTAACCTATGTCGTTCCTGCAACTGAATTAGATGTAGTGCAACGTGATGGTATTGTCCAGTTTGTCAATAAACAAAATCCAGATGCAATTTTAACTCAGACTGAAGAGGCATCAGCAACACTTACCGGATTTGATATTACAGCCGATTTTAAAATTAGAGACGATGCAAAATTGAAAATCATCATTGATCCTAGCACCGGTGATAATTTACAAGTGGCTGGTAGTGGTGATCTTAGATACAGAATGACGCCTAATGGCAGAATGACGCTAACAGGACGATATGAAATCGATAATGGCTATTATCAACTTAACCTTTATGAAATTGTCTCTAGACGATTTGATCTTGCTAAAGGTGGAAGCATTACATGGTCTGGAGATCCATTTGATGCAAATTTAGATGTAAGTGCTATTTATAAGGTAGAGACCAGTGCTAGTGCTTTAATGGCTAGTCAAACTAGTGGTGCAGATTTAAGTACTAAAAACAGTTTCCGTCAGCAATTACCTTTCTTAGTGTATTTAAATGTGGATGGTGAATTAATGCAACCAGAGATCAGTTTTAAAATAGACCTACCTAATGATGAACAAGGTGCTGTAGGTGGACAGGTCTATGGTAGACTACAACAACTTAATAATCAAGATCAAGAATTGAATAAACAAGTTTTTTCTCTTCTAGTACTTAATCGCTTTTTCCCTACTTCTGGAACAGATGGAAGCAATGGTGGTACAGCAACTATTGCCAGAGACAATTTAAACCAAGCCTTGAGTGATCAATTAAATCAATATGGAGGTAAATTACTAGGTAAGACTGGTATCGACTTTAGTTTTGGTGTAGATAGCTATACAGATTATCAAGGTACAAGTACACAAGAACGTACACAACTAGATGTAACAGCTAGTAAAAAATTACTCAATGATCGTCTAGTGGTAAGTGTAGGTAGTGAGGTCGATATTCAAGGATCTGCACAAGAAGGTGAAGAAACTCCAGTGATAGGTAATGTAAGTATTGAGTACTTACTTTCTCAAACTGGTCAATGGCGTCTAAAAGGTTTCCGTAGGAATCAGTATGATAATGTCATCGATGGTCAGTTGATTGTTAGTGGTATATCATTGATATTTACTAAAGAGTTTAATGAGTTTAAAAACTTATTTGCTAAAACGGTCCTTGAAGAAAATCAAAAGGCTCGCAAAGAGGAAGAAGAAGAGCGGCAAGAAGACGAAAAATCAACAGAATCAGATAACAAGTAAATCAGACTATTGAAAGCAAACAATTATATACGCAGTCTAATAACCTTGAGTTTATTCTTAATCATAACATCTTGTGCTGTAAAAAAGTATGTGCCCGAAGATGAATTGCTTCTCAATGAGACCTATGTGGATATCAAACTAGATTCACTAACAGATGTAAAAGATGTCGCTGCGTTAAAAGCTCAATTAGATCTCACTATATCGCCGCAACCTAATAGTACTTTTTTAGGAATGAGACCAGGCTTGCATTACTATTATAAGGTTAAAAGGGATAGTGGCGGCTTTATAGCGCGATTTATGAATAGAAAGATAGGAGAGAAGCCTGTCTATTTATCTGATGTAGAACAAGAGGCAACAAAGGATCTATTGCGCAATAGATTAGAAAATAGAGGTTTTTTCTTCAGTAATATAACTTCAAAAACAATTGAAAATGAAAAGCAAAAGGAAGCTAATGTGACCTATGAAGTAACTTTACCTAATCCGTATAGATTAAAAACCTATCAGGTTGATAATGATTCTATACCATTTTATAAAGTTCTAGAAAATCAACTAAAAGACTCTCCAATTAAACCAGGATTACGCTTTGATCTGTCGGCCTTAACACAAGAGCGAGAGCGTATAGATAGCAACCTGAAAGGTAAAGGCTATTATAATTTTAATTCTGGGTTTTTAATATTTCAAGCAGATACTAATCAGTATGATAATAGAAGGTTTGATTTATTTCTTAAACTCAAAAAAGATGTACCTACTAAGGCTATAAAACCCTATCAAATAAAAGCTGTAAAGGTTTACCCATACAACGTTACTGGTAATGATTCTACTGTTATGGATAGTGTGCGTTATGCAGGTAAGGATTATTTACAAGAATCGGATTTTTTTAGACCAGATCGATTAGACCCATTTATTTTATTAGAACCAGGAGATTTATATAATCCATCTAAATCTAGGTCTACTAGTAGACGCTTAGGCTCTATAGGAGCATATAAATTTGTGAATATTGAATATAAAGAGTTACAAGAATCTAATGATAGCCTTAACTACCTAGAGGCAAACATCTATCTTTCTCCCTTAAATAAAAGAGCCCTAAGAGCAGAATTACAAGCGGTCACTAAATCTAATGATTTCACAGGACCTAGTTTAGGACTTACATTTTCTAACCGCAATCTTTTTAAAGGTGGAGAAGTTCTTAATATAAAAGCTACCGGTACCTATGAAGTGCAAGTTGCTGGTAATAGTGATGCTGGTCAGACCAGTACAGAGTTTAGTCTAGGAGCAGATTTAATCTTTCCACGCATGTTAGCACCTATTAACGTGGATAGTGATTATTTCGAATATGCAATTCCTAAGACCAAAACCAGTCTAAGCGCAACTATTTTAAATAGAAGTCAACTATATAGCTTACTCACCTTTTCAGGTAGTTTTGGTTATACTTGGCAAGCAAATCGATATGTAACACACGAGTTCAATCCTATTTCTATTAACTATGTAAATCTGTTGAATACGTCTACAGAATTTGAAGAAATACTAGATGAGAATACCTTTTTACAAAACAGTTTTGAGCAGCAATTCATTTCTGGATTAACTTATTCATTTACTTATAACGAGCTTATTGACGAGCGTAAGAAGGCTTTGTTTTATGTGAATAGCACTCTAGACATAGCTGGTAATAGCATCAGCTTATTAAGCAAAGAAAATGATGAAGGAAAGAATGAATTTCTAGGACTAGAATATGCACAATATGCAAAGGCAGATGTAGACTTTAGATTTCACTATTTATTGAATAAAGATTCTCGTATCGCCACCCGATTTTTTGCTGGTTATGGCTTACCCTATGGTAATAGCGATGTGTTGCCATTTAGTAAACAATACTCTTCAGGTGGCGCTTATAGCGTTCGTGCTTTTAGAACGAGATCATTAGGTCCAGGTGTTTATAGTCCAGCGGATGATGACGATCGTTCCTTCTTTGATCAATCAGGTAATGTTCGATTAGAAGCAAACATTGAATATCGTTTCCCTATCTATAGCTATTTTAAAGGAGCTTTGTTTATCGATGCTGGTAATGTATGGAGCACAGCTGGTAATGGATTACCTGGTGGTAATTTTTCTAGTAATTTCTATAACGAATTAGGGATAGGAGCAGGACTAGGAATGCGTGTTGATGTACAGGGATTTGTGATACGTTTTGATCTCGCTGCACCATGGCATGATCCATCTATGCCATCTGGTGATCGATGGAATTTTGATGTAGAAAACCCAGTATTTAATTTTGCCATAGGTTATCCGTTTTAAAAAAGTCAGGTTAGGTAACGCTTTCGCGAAAGCGTAATCAAAAAAATCTTACAATTCATTATTATTTTTAATAAAATAAGTGCTTAAATTGCTTGCTTAAATTTAACATATGGAAACCAATAACCAACCCCAAAACACAGAAGTACGCTCACGTCGTGAGAGAGAACCATTTATGCCAGAATCCAATGGAATGACCATGATGGAAGCAGTAAAATCGGTTTTTAATAAATATACTGATTTTACAGGTCGTGCAAGAAGATCAGAATACTGGTACTGGCAATTATTTAATTTTATTGTATTTATAATCTTGTATGTACCTATGATTATAGGAGCAGCTACAGAGAATGAGGTGATAGCAATTCCATTTGGAATTCTTATGTTATTATATGTTCTAGCTACTATCATACCATCACTAGCTGTTATTGTAAGACGATTACATGATACTGGTCGTAGTGGTTGGTTTTATTTTATGGGACTTATTCCTTTTATAGGTGGTATTATTCTACTTATATTTTGCGTTGAGGACAGTAAACATGGTGCTAATCAATGGGGACCTAATCCTAAAGGAATAGGAAATGATGATTTTAATCGCAATCAATTTTAAGTAAATCTTAAAATTTAACAAATTACCTTAAATTTTCCTCAACATTTAACTGTTAAAGATATAAACTAGTTATCTTTAAAAATAAAGGTTTATGTGGAGGAAAATTTTTCAGGTTTTAGGCTTAATTGCTGCATTATTAAGTTTATTACCTCTTATAGCTGCAGATTATTGGTGGATACGCATCTTTGATTTTCCACACTTACAACTTACCGCATTTACACTAATAGCCATATTACTTTATTTCTTTACGTTTAAGCCTAAATGGGTAAATGACTATGCCTATATAAGCATCTTAATAGGTTGTTTTATTTTTCAATTTGTAAAATTTATAGATTACACACCATTTGTGGATGTAGAGGTTAAAGACAGTTCTGCTCATGTAAATAATGATTCTACAATTGCTATTTACACTGCTAATGTTTTACAAAAAAACAAAAATGGCGATAACCTCTTTCAAGAAATTAAAGAGAAACAACCTGATTTAATCGTTTTTACAGAAACTAATCAACGCTGGAGTACAGCGATTAATAAACAAATAGGAAAGGATTATCCCTATAAGGTTGAACAACCGCAAGATAATACCTATGGTATGTTGGTTTATTCAAAGATGGCGCTAAAGGATACTAAAATTAAATTTAAAGTAGATCCTAATATACCTTCCATAGAGGCTAAAGTGATGATGAGAAATGGTCATCTATTTCAGTTATACGCGATTCATCCTACACCACCCATGCCACAGCATAACCCTATGAGTACAGATCGAGATAAGGAATTGATTTTAACGGCTATGGCAAGCTATAAATCAGACTTACCTGTGATTGTTTTAGGTGATTTTAATGATGTAGCCTGGTCTGCTAGCACACAACTTACTAAAACGATAGGGAAGCTTTTAGACTTAAGAATAGGTAGAGGTTTTTATAATACTTATCATGCTCAATATCCTTTAATGCGATGGTCGCTTGACCACATCCTTATATCTCCAGAATTTAGACTAAAAGATGCTGGTACTGGTGTCAATTTTGATAGCGATCACTTTCCTTCTTGGGCGGTTTTAACTTTTGAGCCCGATCTAGCATCGCAGCAACAACCTAATGAACCATCTGAAGATGACTGGAAAAAAGTAAAAAAACAGATGAAAAAATCTGGAATTGAAAGTCTGGTAGACTTACCAAACATGATTGACAATGCAGGAGACGAGCTAGCAGATTAATTATCTTTATCTCGATCTATTATTAGATGTGGATAATTTGAGAGATTATATTCTAGCACTAATCCACCGGCAAGATCATTTGTTACCACTGGGCCATACAATAAATCACATAAGTACATAGCAGCCTCAAAGGAGCGCGCACCACCAGCACTGGTAATAACCTTACCATCATGTACAAACCATACATTTTCTCTGATGTCTAAGCTGGGAAATCTGTCTCTCATCATATGGATATCACTAGGGAAAGTGGTTGATACCACATTATCAAGTAAACCTGCTTGAGCAAGAATAAATGCACCATCACAATGGGAAGTTATATAAATCGCTTTGTTCCCTATTTTTTCAACCCAATTTATTAATTCTTTGTTCTCTAAATCACTGTCTAGATGATGCTCTGCACTTGGTACAACAAGGATATCAATATGTGGTGCATTTTCAAAACTATAATCTGGTTGCAATTGCAAACCTTCAAATGTCGTAATCATTTTTGTAGACTGGGCTACGGTAAATGTGTTCATCGCTTTTACGCTTTCGCGAAAGCGAGTATGTTGAAATATATCAAATGGTGCTGTCAGTTCTGTATTATATGTTCCATCCATTACTAAAAAGCCTACATTATAGGCATCTGGAAGTAGAGTAGGAGTTTGACTTTTTATGCTTACGGTGTCATCACTGATAGATTTCTGGTTTTGCTGACATGAAAGTAACGTTATGATGCACAAAAAAGCTATAGTTATCTTCATTTGTTAGGCAATTTGTTTTCCTAGATGGTATGCACAGTAAACTGCAATGTATCCTAATATGATTGTTAAAAATAAATATAACAAGGCGCCAGTATAATTAGTCTCATTAGTAAGTTTAAAGAGATCTACAGAAAAGGTAGAAAAGGTAGTTAAACCACCACAAAAACCGATACCTAATAAAATATAGCCATGACTGTCTAAAATATTTTTATGAGAAAATGATAGAAATAATCCTAATAAAAAACAGCCTAAAACGTTTGCCATAATCGTAGGTAACCATTTGATTTGATCTGTATTCATCCATACGGAAAAAAGAAATCTTATGACACAACCTAAGCCACCACCAATAAAAACAAGTAAAAGTTGTTTAATCATTTTCTAGAACGGGTAAGTAAATCTCTGTTACATTATCTGCTGGATTAGGAGTTAATGCAGGATCTGTTTTGTAGATTTCAAATGGTGCTTGTAAACCAGATATATATCCTTGTTGTGCCATAAACAGCTGGCCTTTTTCCCAGGCTTCTTGTAAATGATCATAGGTACCTTTTAAAGTTACTTTTACAGCTCTTGTAGGCTCTATATAAGTACATAAAACAGGTGCGTCACTTGCAGGAATTACCCGATCCCTTACAGGTACAGCAGCTGAAAATATGACACTATTATTGTTGTAGTCAAACTTTTCATAAATACTCATAGGCATACCATACATAGATATTTTTTCTTCAGTCATGTACTTCATGATATCTTGTAACATTACTGCCATTTCATCAGAAAATTGATCCATGGTAGTTGAAGTAGTTTTATAAAGAATATAACCACCACCATAATCTACTAAACCAGGATTACTGATTTCGTATTTTTTCATTTCAATTAATAAATACTCTTCTATATTATTAAGCCCTTTTTTATACATAGGTCTAATTTCTTCTTCTAAATCTAATCCAAAAATAAAATTCATAACCTTATTTTTGAGGCCATCTTCACCTTTAATATTCCATACTACTTCTGTCCCTTCAGGTACTGGATTTAATGTCATTGTTACGACACTTTTTGAATCAGAAATACTAGTATGATATTCCATTTTTGACTCTATACTTTTGTTGGGTTCTAAAGAAGTAATTGTCATAGAACCATTACCGTATTCATCTTTAAAACTATAGTTTCCATTAATACCTGTTGTTATTTCACCTAACGTATTAGTTACATCAGTAGAATTAGTCCATGGATTCCAATGATTCCAGTTTTTAAAATCTGATATTTCTTCATATATCAATTCTGGAGGAGCTTTTATCGTTTTCTTTTCTGTGATGTAATAAGTACCGTCTTGTAATGAAAAATATACAGCCGCACCTATGAAAATGACTAGTAAGAAGAGAAAGAGATATTTAAGGACTTTCATTTAGGGAAATTTATTTTCTCAAATATACGATTATGCATAAAAAAAACGGTCGGAAAAGAATTCCGACCGTAAATGAGAAAGTCTTATCAGGACTTCCTTCCCCCTAAAATTATTGTAAAAGGAATTAAATTCCTATTCAATTTTTATTTAACAATTCAAATTTAGAGTAGTTTATGATTTAATGAAATACCCTTTAACGGGTATATTTATTCTAATTTAAAGGTAAAAGCTGAAATTGGATTAACAATTGTGAATCACTTGTAATGTTGATGCTTTTGTAAAGCATATCTTAATAATTCTCCTTTACCTTGTAATCCTAACTTCTGTATTATGTTTTTGCGGTGCTTTATTATGGTACTGACAGCAGTAAATCTAATTTCAGCTATTTCTGATGATGTTTTTCCTTGTGCGATAAGTTTTAAAATTTTGCTTTCACTAGGAGATAGTATCGTATTATTATTTGAGGTCTCACTGCGTTCAATCTCTTGTAAATTAATAGAAGCATCAAAGTAGCGTTGTCCCTTACTAGCTTTAATGATTGCTGTTTTAACTTCTTGCAAATTACTGGTTTTTAATATATACCCATAAGCGCCAGCTTTGATCATTTCACGTATGGCTTCTTCATCGTTAAACATTGAAAAGGCTATGACTTTCATATCGGGTTGAACTGATAATGCTTTTTTGCATAATTCTACGCCGTTCATTCGCGGCATACTAATATCAGTTAGTAGAATGTCGGGCTTCTTATATTTTAATTTCTCAAGAAGTTCCTTACCATCTTTTGCTGTACCTACGACCTCAATATCTTGGTCATTATTAAATAGAAGTAAGAGACCATCGATGAGCGATTGATGATCTTCGGCTATTAGTAATCGTATCATTGTAAGGGAATATCTAGATTAACAGTTGTACCATGATTAATATGAGAATCGATTTCCATGGAGCCATCTAAACCTTCTATTCTCTTTTCTATATTAAGTAAACCTATACCAGAAGCTTTAGATTTTGTATCTGCTTGAAAACCTATACCATCATCTTCAACCATAATATTAATGCTGTCTTCGTATGCCGTAAGGCTAATTACGGCATTTGTCGCGTTTGCATGTTTAATTATATTACTTAATAACTCTTGTAATATTCTAAAGATAGTAAGTTCTAAGCTATTTTCTAAGGATTGATCCAGACCGTGATGTAAAACTTCTACTTTCACTTTTCCACCTTGAGAAATTTTTTGTGCTAGCGATTCTAATGCAGGAATCAATCCCTTACTGGCCATAATACCACTATTTCTTGTATGAGACATTAGTCGTATTTTTTCATAGGCTTCATCCAGTAGATTCTCTGTTCTATTAAAAACTACTTGTGATTTTTCTTCACTGAATTGTTCTTTTAGATTTTCAAAGTATAGTCTAACAGTGGTTAATGTGCTACCTAAATCATCATGGAGTTCTTCGGCTAATTTTTTACGTTCTTTTTCTTGTCCAGTTATCATAGCATCAATGGTAGCTAATTCTTGATTTTTAAGAATAGTATCTGCACGACCTTTTTCAAGTTCTTGTTCTTTTTGAGCCAGTAATTTTTTCTTGCGCTGATTGTTGTAGAAAAATAATCCTCCCAAGAATAAAATTATAGTTCCACCAGACAATGCAATAATTTGAGAACGTTGTTTTTCTTTATCAGCTTTAAGTTCTAGGTTTTCTTTTTCTTTTTGTGAAGTTTGATATTTTACTTCTAGTTCTTCTAAAGACCTTGCCGAGGCGATAGTTTTTAAAGAATCTGATATTTTTATTTTATCACGATATAACGTAGCACTTTCTTCATAATTTTTATTAAGATAATATGTCTCGGCTAGGTTTCTAGTTACCATCACCATTTTCTCTTGATTATCAATAGGGTAGTAGTCGTTTAAAGCTTTGTTGTAGTAAATTATCGCTTCATCATATCTTTTGGATTGCTTTAAAGTTTGTGCTTTACTATTGTATAAATCTTTAAGAGTTTCAAAATCTTTTTGCTGTTCATAATAAGGGATTAATGAATTAAAATAATATAAAGCAGAGTCTTTATTGTTAGCGAGGTCGTGTACAATTCCTAGATTTAATTCAATGCTTTTAACCATTTCTATTAAATCATTTTCTTTAGCGATGTATTTAGAATGATGTAACCTCTTTATGGATCGCTTTATACTAGCAATGGTTTCATAATCTTCATTATATATATAATAAAAGTCACAATTGACTAGCATTTTAGCATCTTGTGTGAGATGGGCAATATCACAATTTTCTTGGACTAAATCTTCAAATGGTAGCGCGTTTTCAATAGTAGAAAGATAAGTATAGATAAGCTCATCGTTAATCTTAAACCTAAGCTGTAGAGAGTCTGCAGGAACCTTTTTTTTGGCTTTCAGTAATAGTTTATATGAACGTATTAAATCAGACGATGTATTAGATTCTATTATAGCATTTTCATAATAATATCTTGCCTTTTCAGTATTTGAAAAAGCAAGAGTATCCATGGTTTTTATTAGTTCTTTTGACTCTACAAAATTAGATGCAGCATTTAACTTTGCTAACGACTCTAATTGGGTAGATTGGGAATTCCCTATCTGAGTAAAGCACAAAATCAAGCTTATATATAGAAAAAATCTAGTTCCCACTACTCAAACTAGGTCTTTTAAATGAATGACCTTTTTTAAGAGGTATGAAAATGAGCATACTATCCTTTTCACACTGTAGTCCTTCTTCATTAATATCGATAATGGTTTTAAAACTCTTTTTAGGTTTTAAGTCATTAAGAACAGGTGATTTTATCGATGTTAAAACATCACCATCTCCAGGTGCTTTATGTAATACAATTTCTAAAACATAATCTCCCTCTATATCTTTAAAAGTAGCTGTTTTAACATTTTTGAAGTCATTTTTAGATTCAAAATCGATTTGAGAGATGACCATTGTATTGACATCCATGTATATCATGGCACTTAAACCTACATTACTATTGATACCTGTTTCTGCTATATGATAGGTTTCCATATCTGTACTAGCTAATTGTATTTCAGATTCTAATATTTCGCAGTAAGCATACATTTCTTGTTCAACAGCGCTAGATGTTTCATTTTTAAGTTCAGTATCGACCGCTTTATTATCTTCTTTCACTTCATCTTTACAGGAAGTCATAATTATAATTAAAGCACATAATATTGATAATTTAAATTTCATAAGGAATGGTTTTAAGGTTAGTTAAATATGGTGAAATCAGGTATTATATAACATACCCCATATAGGGTATTTATTATAACAACTTTTAAAGTAACTGTTTTTTCAACCAACAAACAAGTAAGAATAGAAAAAGCCTGTTCAATACGAACAGGCTTTTCTATTATTTAATTATTTTAAACTATCTAAAAACACCGCTAGGGAAACTGACCATACTTTCTATTCCATTTTCACCTACGGCTGCAACTCCAAAAAACGAATTATCTATTACTATTTCTCTTAGTGTATACTCAGTAATATTACCTATATATCGAGAATTATCCCATGTAGGACTGGTTGTATCACGCCAGTAGATTTTATACCCTACAGCATCTTTAACTGGATCCCATTTTAATTTCACATCAGCTTCTACAATCCCACCTATTTTTACATTTATAGGTCGGGTAGGAGCCCATGCTAATTGTGCCAGATTAATAGCATTTACAGCTGTTAATTTTCTAGCATACGGAAAGTTTACGTGCTCAACTACATCACCGTAGTTTATTCCATTCTCTGTTCTAATATCTTGATGTTGCTGTGTATAATTTTCATGTGCCTCCATGATACGTATGCCTGGAAAACCTAAATCTGCAAATGGCCTGTGATGTCCACCGCGACCAAAACGATCTAATCTATATACCATCATAGGTTTCATCTCAGGCATATATTTTTTTACAGATTTGTATATGTAACGGGCTAGTTGTCTAGAAATACCATCTACTTCACCACCATAGAACCTGCGTCCATTGCGCTCGCGTTCAGTCTCAGTAGGATCTGTAGGTTCTGAGAATATTCTGAACTCTCTGTTGTCAATGACTCCATCTACACCTTTAATATTTCCTATCATATCATTATTTAAAAAACCTATGACATTCCATTCTTTCTTCTTGGCATATTCAGCAAGTCCTTTACCGCCAAAAAGGCCTTGTTCCTCACCACTTAATCCTACATAGACTATACTGTTTTTAAATTTGCGCTTGCTTAAAACTCTTGCAGCTTCTAGAGTACCAGCCATACCACTTGCGTTATCATTTGCGCCAGGAGCATCTGTTGTAAAATCCATTGTATCGCTAGCTCTAGAATCTATATCGCCACTCATCATGACCATATCATTAGGATTAGATGTGCCGCGCTGGATAGCCACAACATTTACGACCCAAGCATCTTTAGGAATACGGGTTCCCATGTCAGTAGATACAAAGTCTTTTTGATAAAAAACCTCGAGACAATTACCACATTCTTTAGATATTTTATCAAACTCTGCCTTGATCCATCTTCTCGCAGCACCTATACCGCGTGTATTAGATACTGTGTCTGAAAATGTATTTCTGGTACCAAATCCCGCTAACTTTTTTACGTCTTTTTCAATTCTATCAGCACTTACTTCATCAATAATTTTGTATAAATCTTGTTGCTGTGCGCTAGGTAGTTGTGCCGCAGTAAACATACTGACGAATAGCATTAAAAGAAAACTTTGTTTCATAATTGATAATTTTGCCCTAAGATAATACCTAGAACATTACAAACATTTAGTAAATTGTTAAAGGAGTGATGATGTTTTACGCTTTCGCGAAAGCGTAACCATAAAAAAAGCCCCAATTTACATTGAGGCCTTTAGTTGATAAAAGTATGGTTTAAGCTTCTTTCTGAATTTCTACTGCATGAGGATAAGGAATTTCTATTTTCTCTTTATCTAGAGTTAATTTTGTATTTTCAATAGTCCAGAAATAAACGTCCCAATAGTCTTCTGGCTTACAGTAAGGTCTTACCGCAAGATTTACTGAACTGTCTGCGAGTTCACTAACATTAACAGATGGCGCAGGATCTTTTAGTACCTTAGGATTAGATTCTAACATAGAAAGAAGAGCTTCTTTGGCTTGTTTCATATTTTCACCATATCCTATTCCTACAGTGGTATCAACTCTCATTTTTCCTTCGGCGGTATAGTTAACTATATTTCCATTTGCCATGGGACCGTTAGGGATAATTGCTAGTTTATTTGCTGGTGTTATTAATTTAGTAACTAAAATATCAATTTCTTTTACAGCACCTAGTTCACCTTGCGCTTCTATTAAATCACCAATTTTGTAGGGCTTAAAGATGAGAATAAGTACTCCACCTGCAAAATTTGATAAAGAACCTTGTAACGCTAAACCTATTGCAAGACCAGCTGCAGCAAGTATGGCAGCAAAACTAGCCGTTTCTATACCCAATGTGCCAGCAACTGTAACAATAAGTAGAATAGTAAGCACCCATTTCACTAGATTAGTGAGAAACTTTTTAAGGGTTAAATCATAATCCCTTTTATCCATTAACTTATTAATTACTTTAACAAGTTTTTTAATGATAAATGCACCTATGATATAAATCAGTATGGCCTTCAATAAAGGTACTCCATATTCTAGGGCATAGCCTGTTAGGTTCTCAATACTGAAACCACTAGGGTCAATGTTAACGTCTACGTTTTTTGCTTCTACAATTGGTTCTTGCATCATTTTAAATTCTGTTTAATTATTATTTAACAAATTTATATTTGATAAAGCTAAATTGTGAAATTGTATAGGATTATGTAATCACTATGTTGTTTATCGTTTAAAAATTACCTGTAATCAATAGTAGACCTACAAAAAAGTCACTTTACAAAAGTGGCTTATTTATAAAAAAAATCTTATTCTTATTTCTGTATTTCTACCTGATGAGGATATGGTATTTCTACACCTATGGCGTCTAGGGTAGGTTTAAAGTTTTGTTGTAAATACCAGTGTACTGTCCATACATCATCTGTTAGTGTATATGGTCGTACATGTATGTTAATGGAGCTATCAGCATTTGCCGCAACAACAATCTGTGGTGCCGGATCTTCTAGGACTAATGGATGATCTGTGGCTAACTTACGTAAGGCCTCTATGGTTTTAGGAATATCTGCATCATAACTTACACCTATAGTGGTGTCACATCTTAGAATTCCTTCAGTATTAAAATTGATAATATTACCATTTAGTAATGGTCCATTAGGTATGATAGCTAGTTTGCGTTGTGGGGTTATAATTTTTGTTTGTAGTATATCAATCTCCTTAATTGTGCCTACAATACCTTGAGCCTCAATAGTATCACCAACCTTGAAAGGTTTAAATAAAAGTAATAAAACACCACCAGCAAAGTTAGATAAGGATCCCTGTAATGCTAGACCTATTGCAAGTCCTGCAGCACCTATTATGGCGGCAAAACTGGTCGTCTGTATTCCTAATGTACCAACAATTGAAACGATTAATAGAATCCAAAGTCCCCACTTAATTAAGTTCAACAAAAACTTTTCTAATGTGATATCATACTTTCTTAAAAGCATGAATTTTTGTGTAACTCTTAGAACTTTATTAATAAGCCATCGACCTATTATATAAATTAATATAGCCTTTACTAATGGGATACCGTATTCTAGGATTAGTTCAAATCCTTTCTCTAAATTAAAATTTTCTAGTATTTCTTTCATAGGGCACAAATGTAAAATATGGATTGATGATCCTTGTTTATGATTTGTTAATACTTACTAGAATATTTATATAAAAAACCGCTATCAGCAAAGACTGATAGCGGTTCCAACTTAACTTAATCTAACTTAACTAACAGTTATGACATGGTAAAAGGATATTTATTTTCTCCAGTTACTTTGTCAGCTACAACGTTACGTAGCTCAATAATATTAGGGAGATTAGTATACTTAGTGAAACGTTTAAGTCCCATAAGCATCATACGTTGTTCATCTCCTTCTGCAAAGCTTGAAATACCTTCTTCAGCTCTGTTTTGAATAATTTTTACAGCATTATAAAGATATAGTTGCGACATTGCAATCTGTTCTTTTTGCTCTTCAACACTAGTACGTGCGATATTCTTTTGTGTTCTAAGTATAGCACTTTCTGCCATGTATATTTCAATAAGAATATCTGATGCAGCGATAAGCAATTGTTGGTTTTCTTCTAATGCTGGCCCGAATTTTTGAACAGCACTTCCCGCAACCATTAAAAATACTTTTTTCAGTTTTTTAATCATATCCATTTCTTCAGATAAAGGTTCTGAAAAGTCTGGAGTGTCAAAAGAAGGAATAGAAGTCAACTCATTTCCTACTGCCATCGCTGGCACAAGTAAGTTTACATGACCTTTCATAGCTTTTTTAACCAGCATTCCTACTGCAAGCATACGGTTGATCTCATTAGTTCCTTCATAGATACGTGAAATACGAGCGTCACGCCATGCAGCTTCCATAGGTGCATCAGCACTGAATCCCATACCACCGTAAATCTGGATACCTTCATCACTACAGTTTTGCATATCTTCAGATACAGCTACTTTAAGAATAGAACATTCAATTGCAAATTCTTCAACACCTTTCAATTCTGCCTCGGCAAATGTTGCTCCTTCTTCTTGACGTAAGTGTATTCTATTTTCAATATCCTTTGCAGCTCTATAAGATGCACTTTCACCTACATAGGCGTTAGTAGCCATCTCAGCAAGTTTTTTTCTAATCGCACCAAACTTTGCAATAGGCGTTTTAAATTGCTCACGCTCATTTGCATAATTAGTAGCTAGAGTGATCACACGACGTTGAGCGTCTAGACAGGCAGCAGCTAATTTGATACGACCTACATTTAATGCATTCATGGCGATTTTAAATCCTTCACCACGGCCGGCAAGCATGTTTTCTACTGGAACTAAACAGTCATTGAAGAATACCTGACGAGTAGAAGAGGAGTGTATACCCAACTTGTGTTCTTCTTCACCCATTGAGATTCCATTACTCGGGTCATTTTCAACAATAAACCCAGTTATATTTTTATCATCTTCTAATCGTGCAAAAACAACAAACACATTACAGAAACCTGCATTTGAGATCCACATTTTTTGACCATTGATCTTGTAGTGTTTACCATCTTCAGTAAGTTCTGCTTTTGTTTTTCCAGAATTTGCATCAGATCCTGCACCAGGCTCTGTTAAACAATACGCTCCAAACCACTCACCTGTAGCTAGTTTAGGAACATATTTTTTCTTTTGCTCTTCGGTACCATAAAGTGTAATAGGCATCGTACCTATTCCTGTATGAGCACCAAATGCTGTTGCTATAGATCCAGTTGCTCCAGATATATAATCACAAACTAACATAGTAGAGACAAAGCCCATACCTAATCCATCAAATTCTTCAGGAACTGCGATTCCTAAGAATCCCATTTCTCCAGCTTTGCGCATTACTTCTTCAGTAAGCGCATAGTCCTTCTTTTCAAAACGTTCTTTATGAGGAACGATCTCTTTATCCACAAACTCAGTTACGGATTCACGCATCATTTTTTGCTCATCAGAAAAATCTTCTGGAGTAAAAATATCTGCAGGATTTGATTCTTTTACGATGAATTGTCCACCGCGTATAATTTCTGTTTTATTTTCTGTTGACATAATATCTAATATGTATTGTTATTTCGCTTTCGCGAAAGCGTAATTTTTAATTTAAAAACTCAAATATACCAGCGGCACCTTGTCCTGTACCTACACACATGGTTACCATACAGTGTTTTCCTTGATTGCCTCTTTTGCGCATTTCATCAAAGATTTGTACAGATAGTTTTGCTCCTGAACAACCTAGTGGATGACCTAATGCGATGGCACCACCGTTAACGTTGACAATGTCTTTATTAAGTCCTAGTTCTCTTACCACAGCTACAGATTGGCTCGCAAAAGCTTCATTTAACTCAATAAGAGCCATATCTTCTTTTTGAAGTCCAGCTTGTTTTAAAGCTTTAGGAATAGCTTCAATAGGTGCTATACCCATAATTCTAGGTTCTACAGCGGCAACAGCAAAACTTACTAGTTTTGCTATAGGCTTAATGCCCAATTCATTGACCATTTCTTCACTCATCACCAGTGTGAAAGCTGCGCCATCACTAGTTTGTGATGAGTTACCTGCTGTTACACTACCACCAGCAGCAAATACTGGTCGCAGTCTTGCTAGTGCTTCTAGACTCGTACCTTTTCTAGGACCTTCATCTTTAGTTACGGTATAAGTTCTCGTTTTTTTCTTTCCGTCCTCATCAAGATAGGTTTCCTCTACATCTATAGGTACTATTTGATCTTGGAAACGATTTTCTGCTTGTGCTTTTAATGCTTTCATATGCGAGTCATAAGCAAATTGATCTTGCTCTTCTCTAGAAACATTATATTCATTAGCAACCTCTTCGGCAGTTAAACCCATTCCCCAGTAGTAGTCTTCATGACCTTGTTGAGCTAGACTATATGCTGGTGTAGGTTTATAACCACCCATAGGCACATAACTCATACTTTCAACACCACCAGCTACTATACATTGAGCCATTCCAGATTGAATTCTTGCAACTGCTGCTCCAATAGCATCTAGACCAGATGCGCACCATCTATTAATACTAATACCTGGAATATCAACTCTTTCTAGTGCTAAAAGTGATATCTGACGTGCCATGTTAAGTCCTTGTTCAGCCTCAGGCATGGCGTTACCTATAATCATGTCGTCAATACGACCTTTATCAAAATCAGGAAGATCTTTTAACATTCCCTGAATTGTTTCTGCTGCTAGCTCGTCTGGTCTTTTAAATCTAAAAACACCACGACCTGATTTTCCTACTGCCGTTCTTTTTGCGGCAACTATATATGCATTTGTCATTTTCTTAGTTTCTTAAAGGTTTACCTTTCTGGATCATGTGTTGAAGTCTTTCAAGTGTTTTTCTTTCTCCTGTAAGACTTAAGAACGCCTCACGTTCTAGATCCAATAAATATTGCTCAGACACTAGAGTAGGAGCACTTAAATCTCCACCAGCCATTACATAAGCAAGTTTATTTGCAATTTTTAAGTCGTGCTCACTAATGTATTTACCAGCTTTCATTGCATCTGTTCCTACTAAAAACATCCCTAAAGCTTGTTTACCTAGTACTTTAATATCCTTGCGCATAGGTGGTTGACTATAGCCTTTGTCTGCAAGTAATCGTGCTTGTGCTTTTGCAAAAGCAATACGTCTGTTATCATTTACAACAACATGATCTACACCTTTTCTCAAGATACCTAGATCGTATGCTTCATAAGCACTAGTTGCTACTTTAGCTGTTCCTATAGTAAGGAAGTATTCTCTAAGTCTATTTAGCTCTACGTCGTTTTTCTCAAATGTGTCACTAGCTCTTAGTGCCATTTCTTTAGAACCACCACCACCTGGAATCACACCTACACCAAATTCTACTAGACCTATATAAGTCTCAGCACTTGCAACTGCGACATCACTATGCATAGTCATCTCACATCCACCACCTAAGGCCATTTGATGTGGTGCTACTACGGTAGGTATACTACTGTAACGCAGCCTCATTACAGTGTTTTGGAATTGTTTGATGGCCATGTTCAACTCGTCATATTCTTGCTCTACAGCCATCATAAATATCATACCGATGTTTGCTCCTACAGAGAAGTTAGCTCCATTATTTGCTACAACAAGACCGTCAAAACGATCTTCGGCAATATCGATAGCTTTGTTCATTCCAGCTAGAACATCACCACCTATAGAATTCATTTTAGAGGTAAATTCTACATTTAAGATTCCATCACCTATATCGTGGACTGTTACACCAGAATTTTTAAATACTGGAGTGTTTGCTCTTAAGTTGTCTAGAATGATAAATCCATCCTGTCCTGGTTTCTTTACATAATCTTTATCTGGGATAGAGTAGTAGTATGTTGCTCCATCTTTTACAGTATAGAAAGAGTCAAATCCTTTTTCTAGCATTTCTGTAACCCAAGCTGCTGGTTTTTTACCAATAGCTTCCATTAATTCCACACCTTTTGCAACTCCAACAGCATCCCAAACTTGATAAGGTCCGTGCTCCCAACCAAAACCTGCACTCATCGCATCATCTATACGGTACAATTCATCAGATATTTCAGGAATTCTATGTTGTACATATGCAAATAAAGATGCAAATGATTTTCTATAAAAATCACCAGCTTTATCTTTTCCTTTAATTAATACAGGAAAACGATCAGCAACGTTATCTATTGATTTAGTTAATTCTAGAGTAGCAAACTTAGCACGTGGCTGATTTACATACTCCATAGAATCTAAATCTAACGCTAGGATTTCTTTTTTACCATCGGCAGTGACATTCTTTTTATAGAAACCTTGTCCAGTTTTAGATCCCAACCACTTATTCTCCATCATCGTGTTGATGAAGTCTGGTAATTTAAAGGTGTCTTTGTGCTCATCTTCTGGGCAATTTTCATAGACACCATTTGCAACATGTACAAGAGTATCTAATCCTACTACATCCACAGTTCTAAAGGTGGCAGACTTAGCACGTCCTATAATAGGACCAGTAAGTTTATCAACTTCAGATACAGTAAGTCCCATTTCTTTAACCGTGTGGAACAAACTCTGAATAGAGAATATACCGATACGGTTTCCTATAAATGCAGGAGTATCTTTTGCAAGAACTGATGTCTTACCTAAAAATTTCTCTCCATATTCCATTAAAAAGTCAGTAACCGCTGGATCGCAATTAGGACCAGGAACAACTTCAAATAATTTCAGATATCGCGGCGGATTGAAAAAGTGAGTTACCGCAAAGTGCTTTTGGAAATCTTCACTACGTCCTTCATTCATAAAAGAGATAGGAATACCAGAAGTATTAGATGTAATCAAAGTACCAGGTTTACGGTATTTTTCAATTTGTTCAAAAACAGATTTCTTAATGTCTAATCTTTCAACAACTACTTCGATAATCCAGTCTGTATCTTTTATTTTAGATAAGTCATCTGTTAAATTCCCAGTAGAAATTCTGTCAGCAAATGAATTATTGTATAAAGGTGCTGGTTTGCTCTTAATAGATGCAGCAAGATTATCATTAACCATACGATTACGTACAGCTTTATCTTCTAGAGTAAGACCTTTAGCCTTTTCTTTATCAGTTAGTTCTCTAGGAACTATGTCTAATAGGAGTACTTCACAACCTATGTTTGCAAAATGGCAAGCGATACCGCTTCCCATAATTCCGGAACCTATTACGGTTACATGTTTAATTCTACGTTTTCCCATATTATTTATCAGCTATGGCTTCTTGTTTAAAAATATTTTTTTGACCTACTAGATCGTTGATTTGATAAGCAACTTCTAGAAAGGTATTCAACTTTTCTGGTTCAATGTTTTCCTTTACAACGGTATCAAATGATTTTACTACACTTTTAGAAAAGTCTCTCATCTCTTTTCCAAAATCTGTTAAGTGTATTAGGACACTACGTCCATCTTCTGGATTTTTTCTTCTTGAGATAAGACCTTTTTCCTCCATGGTCTTTAAAGTACGGGATAGGGAAGTAGCTTCCATACCCATTTTAGGTCCTAGTGCAGTACTAGGAGTACCTTCTATAGGATCAATGCTTATTAATGCAAATCCAGTAGCCATTGTGCTACCTTTAACAGCGGCTTGTTCATTATACATTTTAGAGATAGACATCCATGTCGCTCTTAGTATATAATCTATTGTTTTATCTCTCATTTAATAAAGTTACATCCAAAGATAGTAAATAAATACTATGCATGCATAATAAAATGATAAAATTTACAACGATTTCGTATTATGAAAATAATACTTTTTACGCTTTCGCGAAAGCGTAATAAAAAAGCCTCAGTAATTAAACTGAGGCTTTAAATCAATTAATAAATTATAGACTAGTAATTTATATAAACCCAACTAGCAGTGTCTTCTTCATCTTGATCGTTATATTGAATCACGTAGAAGTAAGTTCCTACTGGTAGTAAACCATCACCTGCTAGAGCACCTTTATTAGGGATTCCTGCAAATTCTTCATAATTACTTGCGCTAGTTTCATAAACTACTGTACCATTACGGTTAAATATTTGTAATGTAAAGTTGTTATACTGTTCAGCAAGTCCTGGGATAGAGAACGTATCATTAATTCCATCGTTATTAGGAGAGAAACCTTCTGGGAATACAATCTCACAACGTTCAAATATAATTGTGAATTGAGAGGTGTTAAAACATCCTGTTGTATTATTCTCTAATCTTGCAAATAATAAATCTGTCGTTACACCAGACTGGAATGGAACTGTATAGCTTAATGGTAATGCATTTGTTGCATTTTGTGCATCACTATCAGTTGTGTAGTAACTAATCGTATAGTCTGCTGGATTAAGTCCATTTAAAACGGCAGTATCTTGGACAGATAATTCAAAAAGATTTTGATTTAAATCTACTGAACCATCACAGATGTTTGTTAAATCTGGTGCATTACCTATCGCCGGCGCTGCTTGTACAGTAATGTCAAAGCTAGTTGTGCCAGAACATCCTGCGTCATTCACAAATCTTGCATAAATTGTTTCTGTACCACTTACCGTATAAACATTAGGAAGTGCTGCAGCACCACTTTCAGCATCTGCTTGTGTAGCGTGGTAGGTTACGATTCCCGTTGAACCATTTGCAACTGTAGCGTCTTGATCTGATAATGTGAAGTCAGAACTTCCATCTAAAGGTGCATCATCACAAACTTCTATATTAGCTACTGTTCCTAAAGTTGGAGCATTTAATACTACAAGATTGAATGGAGCAGTTCCAAAACAGTCTATATCATTAATGTTTTGCAGTCTTACATAAAGTACTTGTGGAGACATCGTATTAGTATAAGGAACTGTAGTATCAATAGCTCCCATATTCATATCAGCATCTGCTTGAGACTCATGGATTGTGTAATCTACATCTACTGGGTTACCGGCTTGTGCTGCTATGGTAGGTAAGAAACTAGCTAAATCAAAATCTTCTACACCATCCTGACTTACATCATCACATATTTCATAATCTGGTATGTTACTAACTGTAGGCACAGAACTCACAGTTAACACGAAAGAGCCAATTGCAGAACAACCATCATTAATAGGTGATGTGTTGTTTTCAATGCGTACCCAAATGGTATTAGAACCTAAAGTAGCATTGTAATTTAGTGGTAATGGATTCTGACCAGCGTCTGCATCAACAGAGTTTGCATAGTACGAAATATTAAAAGTTGCAGCGTCTTGAGTACCTAATACATCAGATGTGAATTGTGATAAATCAACGATTTCATCACCAGAGTTGTCATCATCACAGTAGTCTAATAAAGTAACATCTACTGGATCTACAATTCCGTTTTCATAAATAGTAATATCTTGAGTAAAATCTCTAACATCTCCAGAAACATTTGTTACGTTTACAGTAACAGTAAAAGTACCTGCTGAGGCATAAGTATTAGTCACAATACCAGGACCAGTAACCATTCGTGTATTACCATCACCAAAATCCCAATTCGATGCCGCAACCTGAGGTAAACAAGCAAGTACAAATTCTGTAGCATCACCTTGACATTGATCATTTACGGTAAACGAACTAGCAAAACTAGATTGAACAAATACAGGTAAACCTTGTTGAGCTTGACCTGGAGAAATATCAATTGCTGTAGGATTATAAACAGGATTAGCTGTTTCTGGATTGATAGATCCTAACCAAGATTGATCCCAACGGGTAACATAAATAATACCGTCTCTACCTAATTGCAATGTACCTCTTGAACCACCAGTTATATCGGCAAATTCATTTCTTGAGGAAATTATATTTGCTTGATCACATAAATCATATTGTACTAATTTTCTATTACTAGTTGCTGTTGGACTAAAAGAGCTACTAATATCATGATACAAATACTGGGACGAAGGAGAAAACTCTACACCATAAACAGGTCCATTGTCTAATTGAAGCCCAGCACCACTGAATTGACCATTACCAGGATTAAAGTCATATAAGAATAAACCTTGATTTGTTAAGTTTTGAGTACCTATCGCTAGTTTAGTTCCATCAGGTGAAACTCTCAACATACCACGGTCTCCATTGGTTGCAGCTAGTGGAGTAGAAAAATATGGTAAACCACCATTTGCAGATTGTGCAATAGGAGCTGGTAGTACAAATGATACGTTAGGACCAGCGATACCTCTTACTTCCCAAGCAAATAACGCATTGTTATCACCAGAACCTGTAGAAACACTCGTTGCATTAGATCTACCAAAAGTCATTACATACGCATTGTTGCTTCCTGTTTGAATAGTAGCGGCTAACTTTTCAGAAGAAGCCGCTAAAAGAACGATGTTTTTAACACCTGGAACAACATCTCCTAAGCCTCCATTCAATGCCATTTCGACTCTTGAATATACCATAGGCGAGGTGTTTCCATTTCCAGCAGTAAAAACAAAGTATACACCAGCTGTTTCAGGAGCTTTAATAATAATTGCTGCTTGCGTTGCTGATGTTCCACCTAAAAGTCCTGTACCATTAGGCATTGGATCACCATTTCTGTTAAAAATTGTTTGGCCATCTGTGAAGAATAAAAGATTGCCGTTTTCATCGGATATTGTACCTACTCCTTCATCCTGATCAATTGTAGAGTTAGCAATAAGAGGTAATGCAGATCGATTTTGAGGATTAGGTGTAAATTCAATAGCAGCTCTTCTTCCAAAAACCCACCAGGATGATTCTTCTTGAGCTGTGACGCTAAATGAAATTACTAATGTCAGTAATAAGAGTATTGCTTTTTTCATAATGTACTTGATTAGGAGTAGAGTTATTTAGGGTTGTTAGTTTTCTAATTTAAATAAACATATCCAGCAATGGGTTTTAAACCAGGCTCGTTAAATTCTATAATATAAAAATAAGTTCCAGTAGGTAGTCTTTTGCTTGAATTATGTGCTAGTCCACGGTTACTGGTTCCATCCCAAGAAGGAGTATAATTATCACCTTCCCAAATCTTCATACCATATCTGGTAAATATAAAAATTTTATGTTTATCATATACGTCTCTCAATCCAGAAACGATGAACGTATCATTTATCCCATCATCGTCAGGTGTAAGGACATTGAACACTTTAACAGGGCAGTTTTCTACGTTAATGTTAAAAGAAGTGATGTCATAACAATTTGTATTACTTACTCTTACATACAATGTCTGTGGAGAACTTATATTTTGATACGGTAGATTTGTGTTTATGGGATCAATATTAAGGGTTGCCTGCTCTAGAGTTTCATGGATAGAAACTACTTGATTTAAACTTGAATTCACTTGATTTTCTATAAGTGATAAATCAAAATTTGCAGTGTCAAAACCTTCATCACATAACTCGATATCCATAGGAACTGCATCGATAATCGCTGGTTCAAATACTGTAATTTCTATAGTCTCTGTAAAGCTGGATACAAGTGTTTCAACATTTGCTGTGACCGTATAAGTTCCTGGAGCACTAAAAATATGACTAGGATTTAAATCCATCGAGATGTTATTAGAACTGTTTATATCACCAAAGTCCCATAATATACTTTCAACTTGTGCACTTGTATTAAAAGTAAATGCTTGAGATTCTCCAAAACAATGGTCTACTGCATTTATATCTCCATTTAATAAAAATGATTGAACAAAAATAGGTAGCCCATAAATCGCTTGTGCTCCATTAGTTAAAGCAAAGTCATTATAGATATAATTAGATGCTGTACCGCCATCATCAGGATTATTAATGACACTTAAAAAACTTTCATTAATTCGGGAATGATAAATCCTATTGTCTAGACCTAACTGTAACGCACCTCTAAAAGGAGCTATCATATCTGTATGAACTACAGCTTTACTAGCGGCAATATTTGCTGCTGTTAGGTCATATTGTAAAATCTCTCCTCTTAAAAATTCATATATGATTGTTGTAGATGGTAACATATAGTCAGCCTCAGCATAAAGATATCTTCCATTACCAGAAAATTCTACTCCATAAAAGCTTGCACCATCTGCTCGAGTCATTAATGGTTGTGGATTAGAAACCACGCCGGTCGCATTATTAAAATCATATAAATACAACTCGCCACCTTGTGCATAAGCAAGACTACGCGCTTCTAGAACATTAGTGATTCCAGAAAATTCGGCCGTAGTGTTGTTTGAAAAATGAGCTGCTACTAATTTATCTCCTCGAGCATTGAGTTTAATATAACCTCTCATTGCAGCGACATCTACGTTAGTAATAGGAGTAGAAATCAACTCTATAAACGGACCTACAACACTTGTTACTGGCGCTAGGTTGAGACCAGCTGCCGTAATTTCATAAGCATAGTAGGTATCTTCAAATTGAGTTAGTACCCAGAAACCATCACCAGTTGCATTAGATATTGCAGTCAGTTTTTCTGACGTAAGCGGCAAGAGATTGATGTTTTTTTGTGAAGAAACAATATCACCAGTTCCTCCATTCAAAGACATATCCACAATAGAGTAGTGGAAACCTACATTCATGCGATATTGTTGATCGCTGGTGTCTACCGTAAAAATATAATATAAATCATCATTACCAGGTTGTGGAACGATGATCGCACTAGACGTACTTGAAGAATCACCTAATAGTCCTGTACCATTAGGCATTAAATTGTGTGTGGAATCGAATACTAACGATCCATCTGTATAGAATAGTAAATTACCTAAATCATCAGAAATTGTAGCACAACCTTCTCCAGTAACTAATTGTCCTATGCCGGTAGCCGTAGCGGTACCAGACGAGAAGTCGATTCCAGCAGTAACTCCAAAGTACCACTGGGATGATTCTAGTTGCGCTTTCGCGAAAGCGAAACTTAAAATTAAAATGCTTACTAAAAAATATCTCATTGCCTAATAGTAAAAATAGGCAATTTGAATTTATCTTTTTAAAGTGAAATGTGAGGAAAAGGTCGTTCCATCCATTAAAGTTGCAGTGAACCAGTAATCACTAGAAGGCATAGGGTTGCCATTGTAAGTTCCATCCCATCCTACACCATCTGCTGCGATTTGTTTTAATAACTTACCGTAGCGATCAAATATAAAAATTTGTGCGCCTGGCTCAAACGTGAATGATGTACCTATTAACTGCCAGTAATCATGATAGTTATCATTATTAGGCGTGAAATAACGTGGATAACCTATGATACTAAAATCTTGTTGTACTGTACCACATCCATTTTTATCTCTTACATATAAAGTGTAAAAACCTGGAGAGAGATCGTCAAACACAGGACTGTCTTGGAATGGTTCTTCAAGACTTACTCTATATTCATAATCGCCTAAACCACTCACATTTGCAGTTGCAGATCCATTACTTGAAGTGCCTGCATGTATCACGTCAATGCTATCAATGGTTGCGGTCTCGCTTATAATTACTGTTACCGTTCTATTGCTAGTACATCCATTAGCGTCTGTAACTGCTACCGTATAATCACCACCAGTAGTTACTTGTATACTAAAAGTGTTTTCTGAGGTACTCCATAAGTAAGTATAATCAGATGGAGCACCAGTTATAATACCTGCATCGATAGTAAGTGGTTGTGGATTATTACCACAGTAATCGATTAGTGCTACTGGTTCAATGATTGGTAAGTCATTAACAATAAGTTCTACTTCACTAATTCCAAAACAGTTTCCGTCAGGTGATTCTGCTCTTGCAAATATAATTTGACTATTTGGAGTTGTATTATCATAAGTGATTGGTAACACATTTTGTTCTGTTAACGCATCATTTAAGCTTGCATAATAATTTAATGTAACATTTGATGGCGCTGATATAAGTACAGAACTATCTGCATCAGTAAGGTTAAATGTGGTCATACCATCTGCAACACCATCATCATCACAACCAGTAAGTATAGTGTCTTGTGCATCGCTTGCACTAACCGATAAGGTAATTTGAGATGTGGTATAGCAACTAGTGGTATCATCTGTAACTCTCGCATATACAATTTGTAATGGAGTTGTATTTGTATAACTAGTATTATCTAATGGTGACTGGTTGTTGTCTGCATCATTTTGATTGATGTGATAGCTTACGGTAACACCAGTTGCGCTAGCGGTAATGGTTTCATCAAACTCAGATAAATTAAAAATTGTCCTGCTGTCTAGTGTACCATCTTCATCACATTGAAAAGCATTAGTATCATTTGCCACAGGTTTTGGATTAACAACTAAGTCAAAGCTAGTGGTGTCAACACAACTAGACTCACTATTATTTACAATTCTAGCAAATACAGTTTCATTAAATGCAGTTGAATTAGTATAATTTAAACTAAGTGGATTGTTACCAGAATCTGCATTTGCTTGAGAGTCGTGATAACTAACAGTAAAACCTGTGTTAGACTGACTATCTAGAATTAGAGGTGTTTGAAGGCTGAGATCAAATGATTGAAAACCGTCAAAATCATCATCACATACTTCTAGATTACTTACAGTATTTGCAATAGGTTGATCAAAGATTTCGATATCAAAGCTAGTGGTATCAAAACAATCTTCGTTATTATTATTACTAACACGAGCATATAATGTTTGAGTTGCTGTTGTAGCCATATAAGGTAGTGTTACAGGATTTGCACCATTGTCTGCATCTACCTGTGACAAATAGTATTCTACATTAAAAATGGTAGCATCTTGAGTTCCTAATATTTGTGGAGTTGCTGTTGATGTAAGATCAAAAGATTCTGAACCATCATTGTTGATATCACAAACATTTACATTAGTTGCAGCATTTGCTATTGGTGTATCAAAAATCTGAACACTTTTGCGATAGGTTCTTACAGATCCATTAATGGTTAAAGTAAGTACGACATTATATACACCAGGTGCTGCATAGACATGTGTAGGGCTTTCAACTGACGAGTTTGTTCCATCACCAAAATCCCAGTTTACTAATGTAGGTGGTGTGTCTGAGTCAAATTCAAAAGCAGTATTATCACCTAAGCAAGTAAATTCTACATCTATTAAAGCAAAGAAACTTTGTATAAATGGAGGCAAACCTTGAGCAGATAATCGTCCTGCTAGTGGTATTGCATCATGAACATAGTTACAACCTTGCCCTGCAACATTAGGATTATTAATGACTCCTAAAAAGCTACGACCGTCGTTATAAGTATCTGATAAAGCTCTGTAAATCTTTTTATCGATACCTAACTGTAAAGAACCTCTATAACCAGGTCTAGTATCTATAACAACTGTTGAAGAAGCTGGATTAGGGCTAGTCATGTCAAATTGGAATAGAGTAGAAGAGTGCGCCGATGGATCGTTACTATTTGCATCATTAGATGCTGTTACATATAATAAACTACTATCTGGTGAAAATTCTACACCATAACCACTTCTATTTTGACCTGTAAATTGTAGTTGTCTTTCATTACTAACTATTCCTGTTAACTGATCATAATCGTATAAAAAAGAACCAGATCCCATATTACAAGATACCATATACTGACCATCTGGTGAAATTTTAAGATTTCCACGTCTACCACCGTTATTAATAGGTGAAGCCACTTGCGACTTTACAGGTACGGGATCTACACCACTAGGGCTTACAGTAAATGTGTAGAATGTATCAAAAGCTGTACCTATTCCATTAAATTCTGCTAGAGCAGTGACTAAGATTTCATCATTAACACCATGGTTAATAGCGGTAATTTTTTCAGAACAAGTGTTTATTAAATTATTAGGGTTAGTAATGCTAGAGACTACAGCACCTTGATTAAGATTTGCAGTCATATCTACTTCATACCAGTGTAAACCACTATCCTGGCCACCTGTTGCTGCTGTATCTACAGTAAAGATGTAATAGGTGTCTGGATCCTGCGGTTTAGGTATAATAATGGCGCTTTGTGTACTAGAAGGATTACCTCTTAATCCTTGACCATTTTGCATGATTAGATGATTTCTATCAAAAACGGTAATACCATCTGTATAGAAAAGTAGATTACCATTAGAGTCAGATATGGAAGCACATCCTTCAAAGGTATCAAGTTGACCATTTGCAAGAGGAGTTACAGCGCCTGTTACAGGATCAAAAGTTATCCCAGCATTAAATCCAAAATACCAATTAGAAGCTTCTAATTGAGCGGTTGATAATTGAGATACAGCGAGTACTAGTAAAACTATTATCGCAACTATTTTCTTTTTCATAAAAATCATAGTTGCGAAAATAGTACATACTTATCACAATTTTATGCTAATTATAGGTCTCTACGTTTTAAGATTTTATAAGACCAAAATATAAACAAAAAGCTCCAAGCCATGGTTACTGCTATGTTTATAAAGCTAACGCCATAGTCTTTAATGTATTCACCTTGAGTTAATTGTTCAATTCCTCCTTGTACAATTGATATTTTTGTAAAGGGCTCTTTTATTAATAAACTTGCTGATTCTAATGGTAAAATATGTTGAAGAACATTCCATGTATCTAATTCATATTTAAAGTCTAAGAAAGAACTTATTCCTCTAATTACTAATTCTAATATCCACCACACACCAATTAAACCTAATGCAAAAGCACTACGTTTTACTAAAACACCTGCAAATAGGCAAAAACAGAAAAACATTAAATGGCTGATAAAAAAAGCAGGCAAATACTCCATTTTAGAGAATATAATACCCAATTCCAAATAATCTGAATGGAACAATCCTAAGATTAAAGATGCTATAAAAACAATCATCGTCGTAAGTAGAGCAAGAGTTATAGCAAGATATAATTTTGATAATATCAATTCTTTTTTACTTAAACCGTCTATAAGGTTTTGTTTCAACGTTCTATTGCTATATTCATTTGCGGTAAGAGAAACGATGACTATAGCTATAAAGATTTTTAAGAAACTTACCATGTAAGTACTTAAATGCCATATGTATGGAAAATTAAAAATTCCCAAGTCTGAAAGGCTTCCTTTAAATCCATTAATGTTTACCTGAATTAACCCAGTAAACATTAATAAAATAACAATTACTAAGTAAATTATAGTAAGAACTTTAGAGCTTTTACTGTACTTAAATTTATGGAATTCTATATCGAGTAATCTTTTCATGGCTAGTTGTGGTTAGTAAGTTGAATAAATTGATCTTCTAGGCTTTGCTTTTTAATATAAAGCTTGTTAAGAGAAATGTTTTGAGCAAAAGCTGCAGCATTAATCTTACCTAGGTCAACAGGCTGATTAAGTACAACTTTAAATCCTTCCATCTCCTCTTTAACAGATACCGCATAAGGCTGACCTTTTAAAAATTCAAAAAGATCATCTCTATTTGCAGCATCTAGATGTACCACGCCATAATTATGATTCATTTCATCAACGGCACCACAGTAAAGTGTTTTTCCTTGTCGCAATACGATTACATGAGAACAAACTTTTTCCACTTCATCCAGTAGGTGAGACGCTAGTAGTATTGTGGTTCCTGACTTTGCGATGTCCTGTATAATGTCTCTAATTTTACGTATACCTTGTGGATCTAAACCATTGGTAGGCTCATCTAAAATTAAAATTTCTGGATCATTTAAAAGAGCACTAGCGATAGCCAGTCGTTGCTTCATACCTAAAGAATAAGTACTGAATGGGCTATGTTTACGTGCAAGCAAATCTACCACAGCAAGTTTTTCTTCTATCTTATCCTTAGAAATATTTTTAATCTTACAGACTAATTCTAGATTTTGAACCGCTGTCATACTAGGATAGAAATTAGGTCTTTCTATAATCGCTCCTATACGTTTGAGTGCATCGTGATTACTAGTGGTCCCTTCAAACCATTCATAAGAACCAGAGGTAGGGTTTACAACGTTGAGTACCATTCCTAGTGTAGTAGATTTACCACTACCATTAGGACCTAGGATACCATAAACATGACCCTTTTCTATCTTAAAACTTACATTATCTACAGCTTTGAGACCGCTGTAGTTTTTAGAAAGGTTTTTTATTTCTAGAATAGTTTTCACAAGCGAGTTATTTTGGTTATTATGTATGACTGTAAAATAATAAAATTGTTACCGTAAAAAGGTACAAATCTATGATAGAAGAAAAATTACTTTCACGCAAAAAACCTACTTATCCTGTAAGTCAAGCACTTAATGCATATCTGAAAAGATATAATAGGCAAACTAGTATACAAGTGTCTTATGATGATCTATTAAGGTTTCAAGGTTGTATTACTGTTTACGATAAAAATGAGGAAGATACCTTATGGGTAAGATGTTATTACTCAGACTCAGAGCGTGATATTATAGATGCTGCCCTTAAAAAAGTCTATGATATTTTACATAGTGATGGTAGCGATGACCTACTAGATTATTTAAGTGTTGATGCTGTAGATTATTGCACCTTTGGTAATACAAAACCATTCCGCATTAAGATTAGAAATATTCTTAATGATGGTTTTACATATTTCTATGTAAAAAAAGCAGATGCTTCACGTGTTTATGGATTAGAGCTAGAACATTTATTGTCACCTCACCGTATCAATTTTCTTGTATATGATAATACGCTTATAGAAGAGCATATTGCTGGCATACCAGGTGATGAGTTTATAGCAGACTATATAAAGGATTGTACAGAGTCAGAGCTTACCCAAATAGCAAAAGAGTTTGTAAAATTTAATGAGCGCTGTTTTATTAGGCTTTTAGGTGATATGCGAGCTTATAATTATGTTGTGATTCCTACACATGATTTTGATCGTGTTAGCTATGCGATTAGAGCAATTGACTTTGATCAACAGTGTTATGAAGGTAGATTAAAAGTTTATCGACCGCAGTTCTTTAAAGAAAATCTGCCTATGGTTAAAAATGTTACCGATCGACTAAAAAATCAAAGTATCGATCAGTATAAAAAAGAAGAACGCGCTTTGATTTCTAAAAGATTAATCAATACACAAAGCCGCTATCGCAGTCTCATGAAATGCATGAGAGCAGATAAGGTAAGTACTCCAGAAAAGACAAAACAACTAGGTCGTGAGTTACATGAATTTACTAAAGATGTGAAGTTTAAAAGATCTCGCAACATGGGATCTGTGCTAGCAAACGTTTTAGACTTTGTGAAGCGTAATTATGAACACGTCCATAAGGTTTAAATAGCAATAAATTGTGATTATTACGCTTTCGCGAAAGCGTATAAAAAAAAGCCCAAAGCTATTAACGGCTTTGGGCTTTTTTATATACTTATTAATAGATTATTGTAATCGCTCCAGTAATTTCTCTGCAACGAGTTCTGATGACGCAGGATTTTGACCTGTAATCAATAAACCATCTTCAACGGCATAAGGATTCCAGTCATCTTTTTTAGAATAAATACCACCGTTACTTATCAACATATCTTCTACTAGGAAAGGTACCACATCTGTAAGCTGTACAGCATCTTCTTCACCGTTAGTAAAGCCGGTAACTTTTTTACCTTTTACTAATGGAGAACCATCTGTATTTTTAGTATTCTTAAAGATAGCAGGTGCGTGACATACAGCAGCAACTGTTTTATTGTTATTATAGAAGGACTCAATCAATTTGATAGAGTTTTCATCTTCTGCAAGGTCCCATAATGGTCCGTGACCACCAGGATAGAATACCGCATCATAGTCTGCTTGAGAAACGTCACTTAATTTGATTGTTTTAGAAATCTTATCCTGTGTTTCTTGATCCTCATAATACCTTTTTGTAGCAGGTGTTTGAAAATCTGGTTGTTCACTTTTAGGATCGATAGGTGGTTGTCCACCTTTAGGTGATGCAAGTGTAACATTCACACCTTTATCTGTGAGCAGGTAATATGGAGCAGCAAATTCTTCTACCCAAAAACCTGTTTTCTCACCAGTGTCTCCTAGTTCATCATGACTTGTTAATACAAATAATACATTTTTCATAGCTGTGTTTTTTATTTCTGTTGTCTCTTTATTTTCTACAAGATTATCTTTCTCTTGTGTTTTTGAACCGCAAGAGCTTAATAATAATGTAGCGATAAAGACTAAAGTTATTTTATTCATTTATAATAATTGATATTGTTAATACAAAATTATGATGAATAGAAGTCTTAAAAATTGATGTATGTTAAGAAACACCACTATGTGTAATTTCTTTTCTAATTCTACTTAAACTTTCTGTTGTTATTCCTAAATAAGAAGCAATATGGTAATTTTTAACACTTTGTTCGATATTAGGATAAGTAGTTATAAAAGATAGATATCTTTCTTTAGCAGTTTGAGAAAGGCTAGCAAGAATCCTTTTTTGAAAGCTAGCAAAAGCTCCTTCCATTTTTTTTCTAAAAAAGGTTTCTAACTGCGGAATCTCTTTCAATAGTTCTTCCATGTTAGACCTTGATATCTTATAAACGATAGTATCTTGAATGGTTTCAATATTCATAATAGATTTACCAGTATTAAAAAAAGCCGTGTAGTCACTAATCCACCAATCATTAATGGCAAATTGAATGGTATGCTCTTTACCAGCAGTATCAATAAAATAAGTGCGTAGACAACCTTGATCAACATAATATTGATGAAACACTGTGTCATGCGCCTGTAGTAAAGAGCTTCCTTTTTTTAAAAGCATACGTTCCATTTTTTCATCAATCATTCTACTTTCATTTTGAGAAAGTACAGTGTCTTTAAAGATTTGAGATATTATGGAATTGTATATGGTCATTATTAATTGATTAAAATTGTTATGGATTAGTAGACCATAACGCAGCACTTTTAAGCATCGCTCTTTTAGGTAACTTTAATCCTGCAACAATTAGTTCTGCAAAATCTTCTGGTTGTAAAACGCTGTCTTCAGAGTCCTTGCTTGCAATTCCTAAATCTATAGACATATCTGATGCAATAGTGCTAGGTGTAAGAGTACATACTCTAATGTTATTCTTGCGTACTTCTTTCATTAACGATTCTGACATACCTATAACAGCAAATTTTGATGCAGAATATGCTGATGTGCTTGCATTACCATTCAATCCTGCTGTAGAAGATACATTAATAATTTCTCCATGGTTTTGTTCAATAAGATGTGGTAAAACTTCTTTAGTCACATAATACATACCCATGACATTAGTTTGTATAATCTGACTCCATTGTTCTACTGGCATATCATTCAAAGTACCAAAAGCAGCAATACCGGCATTATTCACTAATATATCAATAGAACCTAGAGTGTCTATTAATGACTTTATACCAGTCTGGACCTCTTCATAATTACCTACATCAAATGTGGCATAAGTAGCTTTAACTCCTAACTGTTCTAGTTCAGTAACAGTTGCCTTAAGAGCATCTTCATTTCTTCCTGTAATGGCTACATCTATCCCTTCTTTAGCAAATGCAATTGCAGTTGCTTTTCCTAGACCACGACTACCACCAGTGATAATTGCTTTTTTACCTTTTAAATCTTGCATGTATTTAGTTTTAAAGAATAATGATCAAAATAAATAAACTTTTATAGCATTATATTTTGATTAAAATTAGTATTTATTAAGATGGCTAAATTATAGGTTTTGAGCGGTTATAACCATCTAGTTAATATTAATGATTTGTGAATAATTTTTTAGTGTTAAAGAATTATTTACTTGCATTTTTATATTGAAAATATGCCTTATAACTACTAGAAAAACCTAAATGATGAATAGCCATAGTATAAACAAAAACCATTACCAAGACTGGAATTTTATTTACAAAAGGACCATCTATAGAGACTAAACCTATGACCGCACCTAGTAAGGCTAGAGAGAATAAAACGATAGCTATTATTCTAGCCCATTGTTTTGCTTGAAATACAAATATTAATAAAATAACCGTTAGTAAAAATCTTACACCTTGCTGTACTAGTTTTGAAGAATTGATTTCTGGTAGGGCAGATTGATAGAAATATATGGTATGAATAGAAACCAGCAGAATACTAATAGAAATTAAGATGGTTCTACGTTTGCCTAGTTGTGCTAATTCGTTCATTATTATAGAATAATTTTATTGATAGCCTGCGGCCTGTAGATTAAATAACTTCTCATATAATTTAGGCTGTGACATAAGTTCTTCATGTGTACCTATTTCTGCTACCGTACCATTTTCAAGGACTAATATGCGATCTGCCATTCTAACGGTAGAAAATCGATGTGAGATGATAATACTAGTTTTACCTTTAGTAAGTCCTATAAATCGCTCAAATACATCATACTCAGCTTGTGCGTCGAGAGCACTAGTAGGTTCGTCAAGTACAATAACATCGGCATCTTTCATATAGGCACGAGCTAGAGCTACTTTTTGCCATTGTCCACCACTTAGTTCTTGACCTTTTGCAAAACGTCTTCCTAATTGTTGATCAATTCCGTCTTTCATAACTTCGACTACTTGGTTAGCGAGACTGCGATCTGCTGCGTCGTGTATCATCGGGTCGTTAGTTAATTCATCTATGTTTCCAACAGCGATGTTTTCGCGTAAGCTAAATTCATACTTAAAAAAATCTTGAAATATGACTCCAAAACGTTTTCTATACTCTTGTTTATTGAACTTAGAGATGTTGATTCCGTCTAGTAAGATTTCACCTTTTGTAGGTTCATAAAAACGTAAAATCAATTTGATCAAGGTCGTTTTTCCAGCTCCATTTTGTCCCACAAATGCCATTTTTTCTCCAGCTCTAATTTTAAAATTGATGCCTTTAAGGACTTCTATGTCACTACCTGCATATCCAAAATGAACGTTTCTGATTTCAAAACCTTCTTTTATTTCTGCAGGAATAGGAGTGTAGACAGTCGCCTCATCAGTGACCTCAATATCTAAAAAATCAAAATAATCTCTCAGATATAAGGAGCTTTCTGAAATGGCTGTAAATCTTGAAAAGAAGCCTTGTAAATTATTGCGCAGTCTATTAAACGAACCAGATAAGAACGTTAATTCACCAATACTTAAGGTACCTGAAATTACTTTAAAAATGATAAAAATATAAGCTCCATAATAAGATAATATTCCCAATACATTAAATAGAGAGCCATAAATGCTTTGCTTTAAGGATAGCTTTTTATTGATCTCATAATAATCACCAGATAATTTTCTAAATCGTGCAGCGATATAATCGGTTAGCCCAAAAAGCTTGACCTCTTTGGCGGTCTGATTATTAGCTCCTATAAACCTTAGATAGTCCAACTCACGACGTTCTGCCGTCCAGCTGCGTGCCACAGAGTAGCGGTGAGAGCTGTATTTTGCCTCATTTATAAATGATGGTATGATACTTAATACTAATAGGATGATAAGTAAAGGCTCAAAGTAAATTAAACCGGCAATTAACGATCCTATAGAGATAATACTTTGTATCTGACTTAAAGAGGCGCTCATCAATCCTACACGACCACTAGTTTGTTGTCTTGCGCGCTCTAGCTTATCATAAAAATCTGGATCTTCTAATTGTTCTAGAGTTAGTTCATTAGTTTTTCTAATGATTTTTTCTGAAGATGCATTAGAATATAAATCACCTATAAGTCCGTCCGTTAAATTGATCAATCGATTCAATAAATCAGCTATAATGGCTATTCCTAGTTCAATACCTACATAGGTCCATAATTGTGTCAGGTCTTGTTGATCCAGTGAAATTTGTAAAATCACCTCATCGATGATTAATTTACCGACCCATAAAAGTGCTACAGGACTAATAGCGGTAAGCAATCTTGCCACAAAATTGGTCACAAATAATTTAGGACTGGCACGCCATATTTCTTTAAAAAACCTAGGTAAAGTCTTTAATGCACTGAAAGAGAACGTTTTTCCCTTTTTACTTTGTTCTTTTATTGATGCAGGTGCTCTTCTCGCCACGTTATTTATTTATAAGGTAAAGGTAAAACGATTTATACAGTTCGCTTATGCAAAAAGGTATTTTAAACAATCCTTAAGAACTTTAAAAAACGTCTACTTTACTAGTAAAACATATTAAATACTCGAGCTTCTTTAAATGTAAGGATTACCGCCATAATGTCTAGGATATTTTTTGCTCCAATCTTTACGCTTATTATAAATCAATAGTTTAAGTTCATTCAATTCTGGATGGCTTTTTTCTAGCTTTTTCATCACTGTAGACATTTCTTTTACTTGTTCTACCGTTATGTGCTCATTCCATATTAGTTGAGTTCCATATTTCTCTATCGCTTGAATACGATGATGCTTCACAGCATTTTGAAAATGATGCCAGTCAGCATCTATAATTTTAGCGTCTCTCTTTTTTATTATTGATAAATAGTAGAAGAAGAAAATCACAATGGCAAGAGTAACCACCATTGTAATTGCAATTATGATGGCATTACTCATCAAAGTAAATGTTTTAATTATTTATCTTCCTTTTTTAAATCCACCATTTCAATGATGTATGGCTCAGTACCCAACATGATAAAGTCTACATGCAACGTGAAGAGTACATCCTTTTGAGATTTATCTTTAAAAATTAATAAGCCTTCATAACCTGGCTGTCCTAATTTGAATATCGCTCGTGTTTTATAGAGCAAATCCACATATTCAACTTTCTTCCAATTGATATTGAGTTTTTGTGCCGCGTCTCTTATGCCGTCGTGGTCTTCTTTAAGTAGTTCTGCATATCGAGTTCTACTCACTGCTTTTATAATTTCTTTATCCTCATCAGACATTAATAAATCTGGTGAGTCTGCAGCTTTATTTAAAAGAATAAGAGAAACCATATGACTCTTATAAGTCGATAAACCAAAAGCTTCTCGATCACTGATATCTTCAATTAATTCATAAGCTTTTTTCTTCATTAAGTTTACCGTTTCATTCTGTGCGGTACTCAATTGGAAAAATAAAAGTAGAAGTAGGGCTGTGGTGATGTTTTTCATAGAATAAAATCAAAGCCTAAATATAAAACTTTAAGCTTGGTCTTATTTTAATCAGTTGATAATTTAAATGGGTTGTATTGATGAAATTTTATACCGTTTAGGCAAATGGTCTATATTTGGACAAACTAAATTGGTCAACCAATTTTAGTAATTTACTAGCTCATGAATTTAAAGATTGATTATTCTATTAAAAAGCATCTGATATACATCATTTTATCAATTTTATTCGTTGCTATCGTTTACGCCTGCTCAGCTCATAAGAACACTATTCAAGGTAACTCAATATCTACTAAATTAGATCCTAATTTAACTCCTTCTGAAAATTTTGACTTATCGCATTGGAAAATCACATTGTCTTCTGGAAAAGAAAGAACGGTAGAAGAAATAAATAATGGATTTACACTTAACAATCAGTTTTACACCGATCCAAAAGATGGTGGAATGGTCTTCAAAAATTATCCTAAAGGTGCTGGGACGACACAAAACTCCACTTATTCCAGAGTAGAACTACGTGAAATGTTGCGAGGAAATAATTCCAGTATAAACACTAAAGGAATCACAGGTAACAATTGGGTTTTTAGTTCATCAACGATTGAGAATCAAGAAAAGGCTGGAGCGATTGATGGTGTTTTAAAAGCAACTTTAAAAGTTAATCGTGTTACTGAAACCTCTGGCAGCAAGGAACAAGTAGGAAGAATAATAATAGGACAAATTCATGCAAGTGATGATGAACCTATACGTTTATATTATCACAAACAACCTGATCATAGAAAAGGAGCTATTTACTTTGCGCACGAGCCTCGCTATTCACAAGAACTATATATTAACATGATAGGTAATTATGTAGACGAAAAGGGTAGTGCTGTCGGAAAATATAATGGAGCAAGTAGTCCTAGTAATGGAATAGCGCTTGATGAAGAGTTCTCTTATAAAATTGAGGCAAGAGGTAATTCATTAAAAGTAGATCTCTATGATAATGACGGGAAAAATATCGCTTCTGAAGAAGTAGACATGACCAGAAGTGGCTTTGCAAATGACTGGATGTACTTTAAAGCAGGAGTATATTCTGGTAATAAAAAAGTACTGAGTTCCTCAGATTTTGAGCAAGTTACTTTTTATAATTTAGAGGTTGTGCATTAATAACTATTAATGATTCTACATTGAGTATTTCTTAGCATGTTGATTAATTGTCGACCATTGATTATGCTGTTATGGACTTTGATCCTATAAGGTTGCTTTCTCTTGAAAGTGAAAATAACCACTAAAAGAAAGTCCCTAAACCATTTAGCTTAGGGACTCTTATAATGTTTGATTTTTTAATCGTATTAAATTTACATTAAATCAAAACGATCTAGCTGCATCACTTTAGTCCATGCTGCTACAAAATCGTTTACAAAACGCTCTTTAGCATCTTCACTAGCATAAACTTCAGACAATGCTCTTAGTTCAGAATTAGAACCGAAAATTAGATCAACGCGTGTTGCATTCCATTTTTTCTTATTAGTGTTGCGCTCTACAATATCAAAAAGATTCTTATTGTTCTCTACAGGCTTCCAACTATAATCCATGCTCAACAGATTTTTAAAGAAATCATTTGATAAAGTTCCAGGCTGCTCAGTCAAGATCCCTGTGGCAGAACCATCATAATTAGCGCCTAGCGCACGCATTCCACCTACTAAGACAGTCATTTCTGGTGCGCTCAATGTTAATTGCTGAGCCTTATCTACTAATAACTGTTCTGGAGTTAATGTATATTCCTTTTGCTGGAAGTTTGTAAATCCATCTGCCATCGGTTTCAATAAGTTAGTACCATCCATATCTGTTTGATCTTGTGTAGCATCAGTTCTACCAGGTGTAAAAGGTACTTCTATTGAGTAGCCTGCTTTTTTTGCAGCATTTTCAATGGCAACATTTCCACCTAGCACCACAAGATCTGCTATAGATATCTTTTTGCTTGAAGTATCAAAATCGTTTTTAATATCTCGATAAACCTTAAGTACTTTCTTTAACTGTGCTGGATTGTTTGAGGCCCAATTCACCTGCGGCTCTAGTTGTATTCTACCACCATTTGCTCCACCACGACGGTCTCCATGACGGTAAGTAGATGCAGCGTTCCATGCCGTTGTAACAAGCTCATTAGTTGTTAATCCATAAGCCTTTATTTTTCCTTTAAGTGTATTAACATCATTTGTAGATACTAGATTGTAGTCTCTAGCTGGTATTGGGTCTTGCCAGATAAATTGCTCTTGCGGCACTTCAGGTCCTAGATAAGTAGTGCTAGGTCCCATGTCTCTATGAGTTAGTTTGAACCACGCTTTCGCGAAAGCGGCATCAAATTCCTCTGGGTTTTCATAAAATCTCTTAGAAATCTTAAGGTATTCTGGATCTTTTATTAAAGATAAATCGGTCACTAACATTGTAGGAGCAACTTGCTTATTCTTATCAAACGCATGCGGATACATTTTCTCTGGATTAACGGCCTCAAACTGGTGTGCGCCTCCTGGACTTTTAGTTAGTTTCCATTCATGTTCAAAAAGACTTTTAAAATAACCAATTCCCCATTGAGTAGGTGTATTAGTCCATGTAACTTCTAGTCCAGAGGTAACAGCATCAGCTCCTTTACCGCTTTTGTGTGAGCTTTTCCATCCCATGCCTTGATCTTCAATTGCGGCACCTTCTGGAGCAGCACCTAAATTTTCACCGCTTGAAGCACCATGTGTTTTACCTAATGTATGTCCACCAGCGATTAGTGCCACGGTTTCTTCATCATTCATTCCCATACGTCCAAAAGTCTGACGAATATCGTGTGCTGCTAATACAGGATCTGGATTACCATTAGGACCTTCTGGATTTACATATATCAATCCCATTTGAGAGGCTGCTAGTGGTGTTTCTAATTCTCTATCTTCGTTGAATCGTTCATCACCTAACATTTCGCTTTCAGAACCCCAATAAACATTAGTCTGTGGTTCCCATGTGTCTTCACGACCACCAGCAAATCCTAATGTTTCAAGCCCCATGTTTTCAAAAGAAACATTTCCGGCTAGAATCATTAAATCAGCCCAAGAGATTTTTTGTCCATATTTTTGTTTTACTGGCCATAATAATCTTCTAGCTTTATCAAGGTTAGCATTATCTGCCCAGCTATTTTGTGGCGCAAATCGTTGTTTACCTTCTCGAGTACCACCACGACCATCACCAGTTCTATAGGTACCAGCACTGTGCCATGCCATTCTTATGAATAGTCCACCATAGTTACCAAAATCTGCCGGCCACCAGTCTTTTGAGTCTGTTAAGGCTAGTTCAATGTCTTTCTTAAGTGCTTCATAGTCTAGGCTTTCAAATTCTTTTTTATAGTTGAATTCTTCTCCTAGTGGATTAGACATATCACTGTTTTGACGTAGGACACTTAAGTCTAAAGAATTAGGCCACCATTGTTGATTAGTCTTTCCTTCACCCTTTATCATCGATCCGGCTGACTTTGTGCTGCCGAAACCAAGCGGACATTCTGCCTTACTTGTTGCAGCTACATCAGTAGGTTTATTCATGTGGAAGGTGTAATAATAGCCTCCAAAAAGACCTAGTAAAGCGACTATCGCTATACTTGAATAAATTAATATTGTTTTCATGTTAATTGATTTATTCGCAAACTTATCATAATTACAATCTATCAATAATAATTATCCATAAATATATTCTATTGAAATATTATGTAAAGTAATTTACCTATTCATACAATAACTTGCCCTTAGAAGAAGGTATTGAATCTATATGGAGTGGTGGTAGTGGTGTCTTAATGATAACACACAGTATATAACTTTATCGTTATCATTTTTATCACATTTGTTAGGTATTGGATAATATAAAAAAAATCCTTGAACTATAAGTTCAAGGATTTTTAAATATATCCAGTTAATTGAGTTCAATTAACTGTTAATTAAATTAGCTATGCTTATTTAACTTCTTCAAAATCTACATCTTCAACATCGCTTGTGTCATCACCAGCTTGTTGTTGTGCGCCAGCGTCTGGTCCAGGTTGTCCACCTTGAGCATCTGCTTGTGCTTTGTACATTTCTTCACTTGCTGCTGTCCAAACGGTGTTTAGTTTTTCTAGAGCAGGATCGATTACTGCGATGTCTTTGGTCTCATAAGCTTTCTTTAATTCCTCAAGAGCATCTGTAATAGGAGCTTTCTTGTCTTCTGGTAACTTATCACCAAATTCTTCTAACTGTTGTTCAGTTTGGAAAATCATCTGGTCAGCCGCATTTAATTTGTCTGCAGTTTCTTTTGCTTTCTTATCAGCATCAGCATTTGCAGCAGCGTCTGCTTTCATTTTCTCGATTTCTTCCTCACTTAATCCGCTAGAAGCTTCAATACGTATGTCTTGTTTTTTACCAGTCGCTTTATCTTCAGCACTTACTTTGATGATACCATTAGCATCTATATCAAAAGTTACTTCGATTTGTGGGGTACCACGACGCGCTGGTGGAATGTCAGATAAGTGGAAACGACCTATCGTTTTATTATCTGCCGCCATAGAACGTTCTCCTTGTAGTACATGAATCTCAACACTTGGTTGATTATCTGCTGCAGTAGAGAATACTTGTGACTTTTTAGTAGGGATTGTTGTGTTAGCATCAATCAACTTAGTCATCACACCACCCATAGTTTCAATTCCTAGAGAAAGTGGCGTTACATCTAGTAAAAGTACATCTTTTACATCACCAGTTAATACACCACCTTGAATGGCAGCACCTATCGCAACAACCTCATCTGGATTCACACCTTTAGAAGGCGCTTTACCAAAGAACTTCTCAACAGCTTCCTGTACTGCAGGAATACGAGTTGATCCACCTACAAGGATAATCTCATCGATATCACCTGTTGAAAGACCAGCGTTTTTCAAGGCTGTCTGACATGGCTCAATAGTTCTTTTTACTAAGTCGTTAATTAATTTCTCAAAAGCAGATCTAGTAAGTGTTTTTACAAGGTGCTTAGGACCACTAGCAGTAGCGGTAACATATGGTAAGTTAATTTCAGTTTGTGCACTTGAAGAAAGCTCGATTTTTGCTTTCTCAGCAGCTTCTTTAAGACGTTGTAGAGCCATAGGATCTTGTCTAAGGTCTATATCTTCTGCAGCTTTAAACTCATCTGCTAACCAGTCGATGATTTTTTGATCAACATCATCACCACCTAGGTGTGTATCACCATCTGTTGATAATACCTCAAATACACCGTCACCTAGTTCTAGGATAGAAACGTCATGTGTTCCACCACCAAAGTCAAATACCACGATCTTTTGATCTGTATCTTTTTTATCCATACCATAAGCTAGTGCAGCAGCAGTAGGCTCATTAATGATACGCTCTACCTTAAGACCAGCGATCTCACCAGCTTCTTTAGTTGCTTGACGTTGAGAATCATTAAAATATGCAGGTACTGTAATTACTGCACCAGTTACTTCTTGTCCTAGATAATCTTCTGCTGTTTTCTTCATTTTTTGAAGAATCATAGCACTTAATTCTTGTGGTGTGTACAAACGACCATCGATATCTACACGTGGTGTATCGTTGTCACCTTTAACTACACTGTAAGGTACACGTGAAGCTTCATTGCTAGACTCGCTAAATTTGTTACCCATAAAACGCTTTACAGATGCAACCGTTTTAGTTGGGTTAGTTACCGCTTGTCTTTTTGCAGGATCACCTACTTTAATCTCACCACCTTCTACAAAAGCGATTACAGATGGAGTAGTACGTTTTCCTTCAGCATTAGGAATTACTACAGGCTCGCTTCCTTCCATTACAGAAACACAGCTGTTTGTCGTCCCTAAGTCTATTCCGATTATTTTACTCATTATAAATGTATTTTAATTTTAATGTTCAATTTTTTTACACTTTCCTTAGGTCAATGTTTGTGCCATGACACCGATCGTGACACGATGTCATTATTGTTGTAAAACTGTCATTATTAAAGTTGTTGTCATCTCGCTTTCGCGAAAGCGTATCTCACCTTTCATCATCGAATAAAATGATCTATACTATTTATAAATGATGTAGAATATAGTCTCGAACTGGAATCAGGACTGCCTGAATGGTACTTAAAAATTATTTTTAATATAATGCTGAGATGTCAGTAAGAAGTACTTTATGAATCTGTCGCTTTTTTAAAACTTCTTATTAGATATATAAATATGAAAAATACCAGAGTTATCCATGGTGCTCCATGCATAAAGGTATCCCAGTAATCCATTAATCCCATGCCGTGACCACCACCAGCTATCCATTTAATTTTTCCCCAGATATGAGGCTCAGGATGAAATGGTGCAAGCCCTAATGTAAGACTAGCTATTAATGCGAGAAGTATATTACGTTTTATGTTCATGATAGCAATATAGGAATTGTTAGGAAAAAAAGCTGCTTTCAAATGGTAGAGCCATTATGCTATCTTATCTTAGCACTTCAAAATAAAAAAGCTATGTCAGAAGAAGTAAGAAAGCAGGAACCACAGGTGCTTTGGAATCATTTTGCAGATTTAAATGCCGTACCACGACCTTCAAAAAAGGAGGAACGCGTACGAGCTTTTATGGTAGATTTTGGTAAAAACTTAGGTCTTGAGGTTATTGAAGATGCCATAGGAAATGTAATCATTAAAAAACCTGCGAGTCCTGGAATGGAAGATTGCAAAACGATCATCATGCAATCCCATATTGATATGGTACATCAAAAAAATAACGATACTGATTTTGATTTCCTTACACAAGGAATTGATATGTATGTTGATGGAGACATTATCGCAGCCCATGGTACAACACTAGGAGCAGATAATGGAATAGGAGTAGCAGCAATTATGTCTGTTTTATCTTCTAATGATATTACACATCCTGCGATAGAGGCATTATTTACTATTGATGAAGAAACTGGTATGACAGGTGCAAAAGAACTGGATAAGACAATCTTATCAGGAACTATTCTTTTAAATCTAGATACTGAGGAAGATGATGAGATAGATATAGGTTGTGCTGGTGGTGTTGATATCACAGCAACTAAAATATATGAGTTAGAAAATATACCGGTAGATTATACTACTGCAGTTCTTACCGTTAAAGGTCTTAATGGTGGACATAGTGGTATGGATATCATTAAAGGGCTGGGAAATGCCAATAAAATGATGACTCGCTTGCTAAATGCTATGCAAAAGGCAGGAGATGTTCATATAGAAAGTATTCATGGTGGTAGCTTGCGTAATGCAATACCGCGTGAGGCAAGTGCAATTATCAGTTTTAAGAAAACTGATGAGCTAATGGATAAATTTAATCGTTGTAAAAGGGCTATACACGATGAGTATAAATCGCTAGAAGCAAAGCTAAAGATTTCTTTAACAGATACTACTGCCGCAAAACTGGTTTTAAATGCAGTTGATAGTCGTTATCTAGTATTTACTTTATTAGGTATTCATAATGGTGTTTACCGTATGAGTCCATATATTGCAGATTTAGTAGAGACTTCTAATAATCTTGCACGTGTAATATTAGAAAATGGAGAGTTACAAATAGCATGTTTAACACGTTCTTCAGTAGATAGTTCTAAAACAGATCTAGCCTCATCGATAAGTGGTGTAATGAAACTAGCAGGAATGAATGTAGAACTTTCTGGAGATTATCCTGGGTGGCAACCTAATACTGATAGTGTCATTTTAGAAATTGCAAAGACTAAGTATGAAACATTATTTGAACACACGCCTAGAGTAGTGGCATGCCATGCAGGTCTAGAGTGTGGTATTTTAGGAGAACGTTATCCTGGATTAGATATGATATCTTTCGGCCCTAATATTAGAGGAGCTCATAGTCCTGATGAGCATGTGGAAATTCCGTCTGTTCAAAAATTCTGGAAGTATTTACTAGAGATTTTAAAAGAAATCCCTAAAAATTAATAGAACTTTTAATTATTTTCATAAAGAAAAGCCCTTACTGTTTAACCAGTTAGGGCTTTCTTGTGGAATTATAAAGTCCCGATTACTTTATAATTACCTTCCTTATTTGAGGTCCATAACTAGTTTGCATGGTTACTATATAGTTTCCTGTAGCTATTTGTTCTACTGGTATCTTGATTATTCCTTGTTGTTCACTGACATCCCATGACTTAACTTCTTGTCCTAACATGTTAGTAAATATCACGGTATCTATATCCATTTGAATTCCTTTTTTAATGTGCAATGATTGTTGTCCAGAAGGAGTGAATAGTATGATATCGTTTTCAGTCAAAGGATTATTGTCGTTACTTAGTGTTGTTGGGTCGTTAAACACAATAGAAAATCTATCATTATAATCTCCTACTGCAAGTGGATCACTTACATAATTAGCATTTCTTAAATTATGATAGGTGTTATGAAGTGCATCTTTAAGATAAATATCAAGTGAGGTATCCACATTTTTAAGTTCATCAATTTTTATTGTAATAGTACCAGTAGTACCTACTTTAATATGAAGTGGTAAAACGGTAGTAATATCTACTTGATCTATAGCTTGTATATTTAACTCTTCATTATTTAAGTTGAAAGACATATCATCAATTTGTGGATCATATTGGTAACCATCAAAAGCTCTATCAAAGCCAGCGCTAGCATTAGGATCTATTGTAAGTAATAATTGTCTATGAATAAGATTAGGAGAATCAAATCCGAATCTGAACTTAGGCCTTAGGTCTGCTGTTGTATTATAATCAGAGAATGCATTGTTATTTGCATTACTTCCTGGTGCTGCTACAAATATGCTGTTACCAGAAGCTTCTGTAACAAATTGTCTTTGATCATTTCTAAAACGTATACTACCATTAGATATACCTGTTACAAAAAAGCCTTGTGCGACGGGAATAAATCTCTCTGGCTGTTTTACAGCAATACCACCTTGATTAACAGATGGGTGAGATGTACCTATTGTAGCATTACCTAGTCCACCAGATAGATTGTACATTGCATATCCACCTTGATACAGCTGTAGTTGATGAGAATTGCCACCCCAATGTTCCCATAGATATATGGTCCCATCTAAATCTGGATTATCATTAATAAATTCATGTGCATCAAGGGCACTAGGATAAGGATTCCCCACTAAATAGATATTGCCATCAAAAACAGTAAGATCGATATCTCCATTATTAGGCTTACCTACAAATACATAGTTTTGATCACTAGTAGAAGCTCCAGTGCCTTTCATGGTCCATCCTTCACCAGCTTTTAAAGTTCCATTAGGTCCTAAATAGGTCCAGTTGGAGTATTGTCCAGCAAGTAGGTTAGAATATTTATATAACCATCTACCAGATATTGTCGCAGCTGTGGTAGCATTACCTGGCAGACCATCTCTTACAGCTGTAGATGTCCAATTTAAATCTCTAGGAGTATCTACAAGAGTACCATCTTTAAGAACATCACTAATTGAGAAATCAGTATTGATACTGCTAGCATTTATTAAGCTTACTGGAGAAGACCAGTAGTTGTAACTAAACTTATCTGATGTACCTTGTTGGTCTCTTTCAATTTTCCCAGTACTAGTAGCTACTAAATCACTATTTGTATTTTGAATTAATTGAGATTCACCCTTTAAATCAATAGTTCCATCTAATAATAAGTGATGCGTTACAGTTAGTCCATGATTATTATTGACATTAATTTGATCTGACTCAACCATTAAACCTAATAAGGTAACATCTGTATTATTGATATCTAGCTCGTGATTTGTTTTTACGATGTTCCAATCAATTTTTACCGTAGCTCCATTAATATTTCTAAAGCTTCCAGGTGTATAAAGTTCTGATCCATTTTCCCATGAATTGATATCTTCCCAATCGTTGTTAGAGGATGATACGTAGGGTAGTGGTGCCTTTTGGAGATCCATTGAGAAACGATCTCTATCATATAGTTGAGCGTATCCTTTATTGATTGAATTATCATTAAGAGCTGTACCTATATAACTATTTAAATCATAGTAAGCCGTTAATTGATCCCAATCAATAGTTACGACTTCATTCTTAGTAACTGTTGTAGGTAAAATTTCTCCTTGAACTTGACTAGATATATCTTGAATTTCTTGATTCATGATATATCTTATTTGTGATTCTGTCAAAGTTTGATTCCATATTCTCAATTCATCTAGTCCACCTTTCCATTCATTATTTAGGGAACCGTTATTATTTCTACGAGCACCAATACTAAATAGATTTGAATTAGCAATAGGGGCAGTTCTTGTTACTTCATTATCTAGAACACCATCAATGTATAATTTTAAAGTTCCATCATAAGTAACGGCGACATGTCTCCATACATTATTTGTTAATGCGGTATTGCTTGTTAAACTTTGGTTAGAGCCATTATTCCACCACATGATTAATTTATTAGACCTATTTAAGTAAAAGTGGTAACCAGAACTACCTTGCCTTTTTGATAAAATAGTTTTCGCATTATTACGGTCATTATTACCATAACTATTGACCCAAGCAGAAATAGTAAAATTGCTATTTAAATTAACACCTTTTTCAACATTTAAATGATCGTCAGATCCGTCAAAAATCATTCCTCTAGAAGTATAAACTTTAGTAGCTGTTCCTATACTAAAGAACTGTATACCATCAAAGTCATTTTTGACTCTGTAATAGTCTCCATCTTCTTCAAAAAATATAGTTTTGTAGTTTGTATTAAAATTTTCATCATCTGCTACAAGTAAAACGTATTCCATTTCATTTGTAAGAGTAGGTAAATTGCTCAGATCATTTTTATGAACTCTTAACTCTACCGTAGGAATATCTGAATTGACTTCCTTAATTTTCCAGACGCGATTCATTTTATCAGTTGAGGTAGTTACTGTGTTAGTAAGACCGACTTGATATGTGACAGGAGTAGGGCTAGTGTTTGTATCTGCACCGTTATGTCCCCAAATTAAAAACTCCTTATCTGTATTAAAATTATTAGGATTATCTGTTCCTAGGTCTTCAACAATCCCTAAACCTATAGCGACAATCGATGTAGAGTTTTCGCTTTTTGATTGTTTTTGGTTTAACTCAGAATTATCATCTCTTCCTATAGCTGCCACATCATAATTATACGTAGCATTTGAGCTATAATCCCAGATAAGGTTATCACTACTATCTATATAGTCCCAATCTGCTTGATGATCATCTAAAGTACTAGATGCTTGATGTAATGATATACCATTTTTAATAGCTAAATAAGAGTAAACTTTTTGCTGATCACTTACTAATAATCTATCTGAATAACTGAAGACTTCTGTAATCTGGCCATTGAGGTGCGTTTCAAAAGGAAGTCCATTCAACTGATACCTTCCAGCTCCTAAATAGTATGGTTTGTCTAAAAATCCATTGAAAAGTAATGTTTCACCACTTGAAGAAGTAACTCCAGTAGCATTATCTACTTTTCTACCATTAATATAAATTTCAGTAGTTTTATTTAATGGATCATTTTTTACATTAATAATATTTACATCGTTAAATCTTCTCGATGGATCACTATATGCTCTTCCATAACCTTCATAATTATTAGTCAAGTTTGTAGGAACTGTTTCTACACTGTGGGCAAGTACCTCATTTGAATAACGTGCAGATACTGGTCCCCAACCTAATCCAGACGGGTCTTTAGCAGGATTTATCCCTGATACCTTTGCACTTAACACCATCGTTTCTCCCGCGTTTGAATTACTAATATCTAAAGTAGATTTTACTACAATCCAATAATCATTTGAATTAAATCCACCTTTTCCTTTCATATGTTGTTGTGTAGCTCTGTCAAAATCAACAGCAGGATTGAAGTTTACATTTTTATCAATATTATTGACATAAAATGGAGCATTTGCAGCAGCTTCCTTAGCATCGTTATCTAAGGCCATATCTTCCCAACTTAAAAGTTGTGTACCATTAGAACTTGTGATATCCGTAGCTCTAAGCCATAAGGATAAATCGTCACTTACGTTTGCAGGACCATCAGGTGCAGTGGGAGCAACCATAGGTACACCTCTTATAATAATATTATCTATTAAAACACCATCATCTCTAGTGCTATCAGCATCTGATGCAAATACGATTCTGAATTTGACTAATGCATTATTATTAAGAATAGTAGGTAATATATTTGAAGCATTTTCAAACCTACTATCATTACTTCCAAGAGTAGAATTATCACCTACCCAACCGTGGGAATTATTAGAGAGCGCATCTACATTATTACCATTATACCAGTTAACACCAGAGTTTTGAGCACCTAATACATTCCATGTTACACCATTATTTGCACTGTATTCTACTCGCATTCCATCATTCGCATCATTAGTATTAGTTCTAAAGTCTAACTGAAACTCCATATCTGTATAGCCTAATGTAGAAATTGTTGGACTTTCTAATGTTGCTCGTGAATTACTAGGATAATTATTAAAAGTATTAGTATAGAAGTATAAACCTTCACCTTTTTCAAAAGTAGTGCCTAAAGTCCAATTAAGGTTGGTTCCAGTACTAGTCCAACCATTTGCTCCAGAATCAAAATTTTCATAAAAAAATGTATTTCTTTTTGGCGTAGAAGTTGAAGTAACCTCAAATGTATAAGTTGCCTCATCTGGATCGTTTGAAGTTATTGTACATGTCGCAGAACTTGTTCCAGGTGTAGGTCTTGATACGTATGCAAAAAAGCTTAAACTACCACCACTAGGAATGATTCCAGTTGGTTGTTCAACCACATCATAATATGCTCCACCAGTACCAGAAAAAGTGACTGGATTACTTCCAGTCATTATCAATTGTTCAGTACCGACATTACTAATTGTGAATCTTTGATAAATTCTTTCAGGACCTTCTATAGATCCAAAATTTGTATTATTAGTGGTACTTGTAGTAGTTGTTCCATCTAAAATCTCTACATTATTAGATATAATCGATATGTCTGGGACAGTGTACATCTTAGAATCGATTATATCGTTATTAAAACTTATATCTATTGCTTTAACATTTGTTATGAATAGTATGCATATTAGTGTTATTAAATTTAATTTCATTTCTGTAAGGTTCAAAGTATGGGGAGATTTTTTATTATACGCTTTCGCGAAAGCGTGATAGAACAAATTCCATGATTCAAACTGTAATTAGTCTGAATCACGGATTATGTTGATAGTGTTGAGATTATTGGATAATGACTTTTCTAGACTGAGTACCGTAGTTAGTTTCCATAGAAACGATATAATTACCGCTTGCAATTTGATCTGTAGGTACAGTTATGATACCGTTTTGATCTGATACAGACCAAGTCTTAACTTGTTGTCCTAACATATTAGTTAATGAAATAGAATCGATAGTCATTTCAACTCCTTTTTTGATATTAAGGCTTTGTAGTCCTTGAGGAGTGTAAATAATTAGATCATCTTCATTTAAAACTACATCATCGTTACTAAGTGTTGTAGGATTGTCAAAGACAATAAAAAATCTGTCATTGTAGTTTCCTGCCCATAATTGTGGACTAGTATAATCACTAGCTCTTAAATCATGGAAGGTGTTAGTAACACTATCTTTAAGGTATATACCTTGAGAAGGATCTACATTCTCTAATTCATCAATTTTTATAGTGATAACACCTGTAGTTCCTATTTTAACATTAAGTGGTAGGATTGTGCTTTGAGAAATTTGATCTATACCTTGAATGTTTAAATTGTTGTTTCCTACTTTAAAAGACATGTCGTCAGTTTGAGTATCATATTGATGACCGTCAAAACCTCTATCAAATGCAGTACTCGCATTAGGATCAATAGTTAATAATAGTTGTCTGTGAATAACACTAGGAGAATCAAAACCAAATCTAAACTTAGGTCTAAGATCACCTTGAGTATTATATCCAGAAAATGGATTATTGTTTGCGTTACTGCCTGGTGCAGCAACAAAAATACTGTTACCAGAAGACTCTTTTACAAATTGACGTTGATCATTACGGAATTTTACTGTACCGTTAGATATTCCTGACACAAAGAATCCTTGAGCTACAGGAATAAAACGTCCTGGTTCTTTTGTAGCAATTCCACCTTGATTAACTGATGGGTGAGAGGTACCATATGTAGCGTTACCCAATCCACCAGAAAGATTGTACATGGCATATCCACCTTGATATTGTTGTAACTGGTGAGAGTTACCACCCCAATGTTCCCAGAAGTAAACAGTACCGTCAATGTTAGGATTATCATTAATAAACTCGTGTGCATCTAGTGCGCTAGGATATGGATTACCTACTAGATAGTCGTTACCATTATTGATAGGTAAATCGATATCACCATTATTAGGCTTACCTACAAAAACATAGTTTTGCTCATCTGCAGTTCCACCAGCACCGGTACCTTTCATGGTCCAGCCTTCACCAGGACTAAGGTTTGTGTTTTGATCGACTAGTTGCCAGTTAGAATACTGACCACCTGTTTGATTACCATATTTATACAACCATCTAGTAGAAATAGTAGCAGCTGTACTAGCGGTTCCTGCTGCACCATCACGTGTGTTATAGTTAGTAAAGTTTAAGTCACGAGGATTGTTAACATAAGTACCGTCTTTAAGTACACCTGCTATACTGAAACCATCATTGTTAGTAGTATTACTGATTCTACTTACTGGTGATGTCCAGTAATTGTAGTTAAATTTATCTGCAGTTCCTTGTTGATCTCTTTCTAAGTGTCCTGCACTAGTAGCTACTAGGTCACTATCCTCTGTTTGAATTAATTGAGATTCTCCTATTAAATCTATAATACCATCTAGTTCTAGATAATGTGTTATGGTAAGTCCGTGATCATTATCAACATTAATTTGACCAGATTGTGACATTAAACCTAGTAAAGCAATGTCTGTATTCAAAATGTCTAGGTCATGATTAGATCTAACAATGTTCCAATCTATTTTTACTGTTGCCCCATTGATATTTCTGTAACTACCTGGAGTGAATTGTTTATTTCCATTTTCCCAAGAGCTTTGGTCTTCCCATGTACCATTACCATTTGATTCATATGGTAGTGGAGCTGTTTGACTTTTAAGTTCAAAAAAGTTTTCGTTTGCCATACGACCATATCCTTCATTTACAGACTCATCGTTAAGAGCTGTACCAATAAAGCTATTCATACTGTAATAAGCATTAAGCTCATCCCAGTCTAGTGAGGCTATTTCATTTTTAGAAACGGTATAAGGAATGATTGTTCCATTTACAAGGTCAGAGTTATTTTCTAACTCTTGGTTCATGATAAATCTGATCTGATCCGTCGTTAGTGGAATGTTCCACATTCTTATTTCATCTAGTTCACCTTTCCAATGCTCTATGACATTACTTTCATCTTCAAATCTTGCGCCTATGCTTAGAGTATTAGAATCTGCAGTAGGAGGAACTAAAGATGCTGTATTATCAATTACACCATCAATATATAAAGTGACATCAGTTCCATTATAAGTAACTGCAATATGTCTCCAGGCATTATCTGCAACTGACGTATTTGAAATAATTTCTTGCGCACCACTATTATTCCACCATACAGCAACTCTATTGTCTGGTCTTAAATACATTTGAAAACCAGAGTTACCTGTTCTTTTTGCAACAATTGTTTTATTAGAGCTAGTGCTGTTAGCTCCTTCACTATAAATCCATACAGAGCATGTAAATCTACCACCTAAACCGTCAGACTCTGGGATTTCGATGTGATCATCTATACCATCAAATGAAATACTACGCTCTTCTTGTTTTACATAAGTTATCCCTATAGAAAAGTATTTAGTTCCATCAAAATCATATTTAGCTCTTTGATATGCGCCATCTTCCTTAAAAAATGCTGTTTCTAGATTAGTTGCAAAGTTTTCATCATCTGCAACGATTAGTACATATTTACTGTCATTAGTTAATGCTGGTAAACCACTAAAATCAGATGTTGATATTCTAACTTCAGTTTTAGTGATCTCATTTGTTGCAACCTCTTTGATTTTCCAAATACGGTTAATTCTAGTAATGTTGGTCTCAACTGCATTTACTATACCTAGATCATAATCTAGTGTAGTGGAATATGCATTTAAATCCTGTCCATTATGACCCCATACAAGAAAGTCCTTGTCGTTTAAAAAAGTATTTAAATTATCTGTTCCTAAATCTTCAACTTTGTCAAGACCTATTGCAACGATAGATGTAGAGTTTTCACTTTTAGATTGCTTTTGATTCAAGTCAGAATTATCATCTCTACCTATCGCAGCTACATCATAGTTATAATTAGTATTATTACTATAGTCCCATATGATATTATTATCACTGTTCAGATAATCCCAGTCTGCTCTATGGTCATCTAACGTACTTGCAGGATTATGAAGTGATACCCCATTTTTAATCGCTAGGTAAGAATAGATACGTTGCTGTACTGCAGCATTCAGTTTATCTCTGTAACTGAAAACCTCAGTTATCTGACCGTCTAAATGTGTTTCAAAAGGAAGGCCATTTAATTGATATCTACCTGCTCCTAGATAGAAAGGCTTATTTGAGAACCCTTCAAAATTTAAAGTTTGATTGCTTATAGTTGTTTGACCAGTGGAATTATCAATTTTTCGACCATTAAGGTATATTTCTGTTTGATTATTTGTTGGATTATTCTTTACATTAATAATATGTACATCATCAAAGGATCTTGAAGCGTCAGAAAAAGCGCGACCATAACCACTATTTGCATCATTTTCAGAAACAGTTCCTACACTGTGAGCAAGCACTTCATTAGTATATCTCGCAGAAACTGGTCCCCAACCTAATCCTGAAGGATCTTTTGCAGGATTGACAGGCGCATATTTTGCACCTATTAACATGGTTTCACCTGCAAGAGAATTAGTCATATCAATGCTACTTCTTACAACAACCCAATAATCATTAGAGTTAAAACCACCTTTACCTCTCATATGTTGTTGTTGAGAACGGTCAAAGTTAACAGTAGGATTAAAATTGATGTTTTGGGCAACATTATTTGCAAAAGTTGGAGCATCAGACGCAATTTCAGTTGCGTGATTACCTATCGCCATATCGTTCCAGTTAGTAAGTAAACTACCATCTGTTTGTGGTATATCTTGAGATCTTAACCATAAAGTAAGGTTATCGCTCACATCTGCAGGACCATCAGCAGCCATAGGTAAGGCTAGAGGAGAACCAGTAATGATAACATTATCAATTAAGACTCCATCATCTCGTTGTCCATTATTATCAGATTCAAATCTTACTCTAAATCTTACTAATGGATTATTATATAAAACAACAGGTAATTCGTGAGAAGCTTCTTCAAATCGGCTTAGACTAGAATCTAAAGCAGAATTATCACCTACCCAAGCGTGAGCGTTATTTGCTATTCCATCAACATCACTACCATTGTACCAGTTATCTCCACTACCTACAGCACCTAAAGTACTCCAGGTAGTACCACCATTTGCACTATACTCTACACGCATTCCATCTTCAGTATCAGCAGTATTTGTTCTGAAGTCTATCCAAAACTTTAAATTAGTATATCCTAATGTTGATATCGTAGGACTAGTTAATACAGCCTCAGCATTGTTAGGGTAATTATTAAAATTATCGGTATACCAGTAATCACCTTCACCTTTTTCAAAAGTTGTACCTAGTGTCCATTTAAATGACCCTGTATTAGATGTCCAACCAGCAGCTCCATTATCAAAGTTCTCATAATACATAGTGTATTGAGGAGCTACAGATTGAGCTGTGATATTAAAATTATAGGTTCCTTCATCACTGTCATTACTTATTATAGTAATAGTCGCGTTACTTGTTCCAGCAGTTGCTCTGCTAAAATTAATTGTAAAACTTTCAGATGATCCTCCTGTAATGGTTGCATTAGGCTGTGTTACAACAGAGAAATCTGCAGCGTTAACACCTGTAATTTCTACCCTAGGAGATCCAGTTAAGATTAAATCATTACTTCCAGAATTAGTAATGGTAAATACAGAACTTAATGTTCCAGTACCTTCTATAATACCTAAATCAGTTCCATCAATCGTGTCTGGTGTTGTATCATTATCACTTATTAAACTACCATTACCGTATATATCTATTTCTTGAGGACCCGATACACAAGCAGATCCACCACCATATACATCAAAATTAGCTGTAGAACTGGCACCACCACCATGGTTAGTACTCAATACTACATTACCACCAGAAGTGATAGTTACATTTGCTCCAGTACCATTCCATTGATCGCCATACCTATCGTACATTCTAATACTATAATTATTAGCATCAGTTAAACAACCCATGTTTACTGATGTATTGTAACTAGTGTTTGTACCAGTATAACAACTTGCAGGGTTACATAAATTTAATAGGGTAGTGCCGCTAGGATCATATACACGTAAATAATTTTCGCCAGACCAGGCTGGCCAGTTAACAGTTACTATTACTTCACTAGTTTGTGCTACTGATAATAGCGTCGTGAAGAATAGTAAAGCACTTAATAAGAAAGTTTTACAATTTAGGAAGGTAAAATTTTTCATAATCGTCTACAATTAATTTTTCGGGTGCAGTAAAATTAATGTAGTATAGCGATGAAATTTAGTATTTCATCCTAAAAATCGTCAAACAACCTATTTTTAATGTATTTAATCGATATAATTAACTTTAGTTAATTCTAAATAGCTTATTCCTTACGCTTTCGCGAAAGCGTTCTTGAAAAATTTAGTCTTTTAATCCTATCTTTACTTTTTAGAATAAGCAATATGAATCAAAAGCCTACCTTAAAAGTACTTGCAGAAAAATTACAACTTTCTACATCTACAGTCTCTAAAGCCTTAAAAGACAGTGCCGAAATAAGCATAGAAACTAAAGTACGTGTTAAAGAACTAGCTAAATTAATGGGGTACAGGCCTAATACGGCTGCGGCTTCTTTAAGAAATAGAGAAACTAGAACGATAGCTGTGGTACTTCCTGAAATCGTTAATGATTTTTTTGGACAAGTATTGATGGGTATAGAGGAAGAGGCCTCTCAACATAATTACAAGATTGTAATATGTATTTCTAATGAGTCTTATGTAAAGGAGCGTGATTATGTAGAAATGTTCTCTAATGGCGCCGTAGATGGTTTCATCATTGCCGCTTCCATGGAAACTCAAGAGCTTAATCAATATGACCATTATAATGATATTCTCAATTCTGGTTTAAAACTAGTCATGTTTGATCGTGTTATAGATGATCTAGATTGTGATAAAATAATAGTTGATGATGCCGCATCTGGATCTAGATTAGTCGATTTCTTAAAGAAAAAAGGAGATCGTAGTTTATGTGTAGCCTCTACTATAAGTAAATTGAGTGTAGGACAATTGAGAGAGCAAGGAATAAAGTTAAAGGTTGATAACTGTCCAGATTTAAAATTAGAATATGTTTTAGAAGATGATGACCAGCTTTTTATGCAAAAGATGGAAAAGACTCTTAAAGCTAATAAAACTGATGCAATTATAGCACTAGATCAACGCTCTGGGATTATGGCTCTTAATAAGACAAAAGAATTAAATATTAAAGTGCCTGAGGAATTACAAATAATATGTTATTCTAATAGTACAATGGCAAAGTATTCTTATCCACAATTGACTGTAGTAGATCAACATTCTAAGGAATTAGGTAAAAAGACTTTTACTAGAATTTTTAATTTAATGAAGAATAAAGATGAGGTGCAAGTGACTCGTATTCATACTTTAAAAACAACTTTACTAGAAAGAGGTACTACTAGAAAATAAAAAAAGTCCTCTTAAAAAGAGGACTTTTGTAGCGTGGGGCGGGCACGATCCGCCGACCTCAGCATTATGAGTGCTGCGCTCTAACCAGCTGAGCTACCACGCCGTGTTAAGCAAACTTGCCTAAGCGGCTGCAAATATATACTTATTTCTTTATTCCAACCAAATCTAATTCTCTTAATATTTTTCTGAAATTGATTTTTTCTTTTCAGGATTAATCTACTATATTGCCATCAAAGTAATTATCTCATGCAAGAACCAATCAAATTTAACCTGGAGTTTCCTATTCATGTATCGCCAGCTTTATTATATCAATACATAGCAACACCTTCTGGAATGTCAGAGTGGTTTGCAGATAACGTAAATAGTAGAGGAGAGTACTTTAGATTTATATGGGATGGATCTGAAGAAAAAGCAAAAATTGTTAAACGAGTAAGTGAAGAAAGAGCACGTTTTCAATGGGATTATGATGAGGATACAAAAAAATTCTTTGAAATGAGTATTCAAGTGGATGAGATTACAAAGGATGTTTCTTTAATGATAACTGATTTTGGAGATGATGAAGATGAGGTAGAGGATCAAAAAATGTTTTGGGAAAATCAAATTGGAGAGTTAAAAAAAGTACTAGGTTCTAGTTAAACCTAATTTCTATACCTAATTTTGAGCCCTGAATTAAACAGGGCTTTTTTTATGATTAATATTGACGGAGAGTTAAAATCTAGTGATAATGCTACTATAGCTTATAATAATAGAGGAACCTTTTATGGAGATGGTATTTTTGAGACAATAAGATGTTTCAATGGGCAACCTCTTCTATTTGAGGCTCATTATTTTAGACTTATGTCTGGTATGCGCATATTGAGAATGGATATACCTGATACGTTTACACCAGAGTTTATAGAAGAGTCTGTTATAAATTTATTGAATCATAACCAACTCAATACCGGACACGCGAGAATAAGATTCACTGTATGGCGTCAAACAGGTGGTTTATATTCTCCTTTAAATAATGGAGTGCATTACAGCATACATTCTTCAAAACTGGATGGATCTTACCAGAATGATATAAACCGCACTGCAGAGCTGTTTAAAGACCACTACGTCCTATCAGGATTATTAAATACTATTAAGTCGACTAATAAAATAGTGAATGTTCTAGCTGGTCGTTATGCCTTAGATAACGATTATGAAGAATTGTTTTTAGTCAATGAAAAGAAAATGATTACTGAAGGTATTTCTGGTAATGTTTTTGTAAGAACAGGGAATAAGGTGAAAACACCGCCTGTATTAGATGGTTGCCTTAATGGTTTAATGAGAGAACAAGTTATACAACAGTTAAAGCGCATGCTTGATTATGATGTTAAAGAAGAAACATTATCCCCATTTGAACTACAGCGAGCAGATGAAATTTTCACTACCAACGTTGTTAAGGGTATACAAAGCGTAGACAAATACAGGAAAAAAGAATTTAATCGTGTATTAGCAACAGAATTACTTGAAATATTTAATGATAAATTTTTAATTAATTATAAGAAGGGTTTTCAGGTGCATTCGACCACAACTTATAACTACCACCTAATTCTAGCATTTCTTTTTTCCATAGCCCATGTATTTCATCAGATAAAATAAGATCTGATGATGTGTTAGGTTTTATTATCCAGGAGTGCTCATTAATCTCTTGTAGCAGCTGATCTTTATGCCAACCAGAATAGCCTAAGAAAAATTTTATTTCTTCGCCAGTGATTTTATCATCGCTTATAAGTTGATGGACTCTTTGAAAATCACCACCCCAATAGATATTGTCAGCGATTAGATGTGAATTAGGAATAAGATCAGGAATAGAGTGTAGAAAATATAAATTATCCATTTCTACGGGACCACCTTGAAAGACAGGCAGTTCTAGTCCTATCTCAGGAATTAAATCATTAAGTGTGAACTGTAAAGGTTTATTTAATATAAAACCTACAATTCCATTGTCATCATACTCTGTTAGAAGTACCACTGACCTTGAAAATGATTCATCACCTATTATATTAGGTTCTGAGACCAGTAGACTTCCTTTATGTAGCTCTGTTATTTTCATTGATTAATTATTCTTAAACTTAAATAATAATTTTGAAAAACAACTATGCTGTTAGTGATAATTTTTAAGAATTATGCTTTTTAAAAATTTTAAGACAAAGAAAAACCCGATTCTTTTCAGAATCGGGTTAATACATTTTAAAAAGAGGTAATTAGTTTACAGCTTTCTGTAAATCACTACCTGCTTTGAATTTCACTACTTTTTTAGCAGCGATTTTGATAGTTTTTCCAGTTTGTGGGTTTCTACCTTCACGTGCAGCTCTTTTAGAAACTGAGAAAGATCCGAATCCTACTAATGATACTCTATCACCTTTCTTAAGACACTTTTCTACGTTACCTAAGAAAGATTCTAATGCTTTTTTAGCTGCTGCTTTTGAAATACCAGCGTGCTCTGCCATTCCTTCGATTAAATCTGTTTTGTTCATAATTGAAATTAAATTAATGTTGGTTAAACTAAAACGTGCAACAAATTTATACGGATTATGCTACCACACAAGGATTAGAGCGATAAATGATAAAATTTGTTTATAAAAGTGGACGATTGTTAATAAGTTAAGACGTTTTAGCTAAATTTATAGCAATCCGTTGTGGAATCTAGCGTCAGCGCTGAACTTATATCCATTCAATAGACTTTTTACATCCATTCTTTTTTTATTAGGTAATTGCATTTCATCTATGATTAAAAAACCATCGGTACATGCCACCTTAAATACATCATCTTCAATGACTATACTGCCAGGTTTCATTTTATGATTTTTTAATTCTACTGTCGTTTTATAAATCTTTATAGTTTCATTTTTATCTTGAATTAAAACTGCCTTTGCAACGGGAAATGGATATAATCCTCTAACCATAGCATCAACAGCTTTAGTCGTTTTATTCCAGTCTATCGTTGTATTTGTCGCATTAAGTTTAGGAGCCTCTTTAAGCTTATCGCTCATAGGTTGTATTTGTGTTGTAATCTGTCCTGTAGCTATATTATTAACTGTTTGTAGTGATAAGGTACTTCCCATATCCATAAGCTTTTTATATAGAGTCCCTACGGTCTCATTTTCTTCTATATCACAACTTTGTTGATCGATAATGGCACCAGTATCTATTTTCTCATCAATAAAAAATGTAGTGACTCCAGATTGTGACTCCTGATTAATAATCGCCCAATTAATAGGAGCAGCACCTCTATATTCAGGTAAAAGGCTAGCATGTAGATTAAAAGTTCCTAGAGCGGGCATGCTCCATACAACCTTAGGCAACATTCTAAAAGCAACAATAACCTGTAAATCTGCTTTATAACTTCTTAATTCTTCAATAAACTCAGGTGATTTTAAATTATTAGGTTGTAAAACAGGTATGTCATTTTGTATAGCAAATTGCTTAACGTGACTTTCATTTAATTTTCTACCGCGTCCAGCTGGTTTATCTACAGCAGTGACCACGGCAACAATTTGATGATGGGAATTATATAGCGTTTCTAATACGCCTGTTGCAAATTCAGGCGTGCCAAAAAACACTATTTTAAAAGTTTTATCCATTCCAGTGGTATTTTTGGTTTTTTTGAAGAGAAACCTTTCCCAGTTCTAATAACAAGCGTAGGGCTTCTACAATACTATTTTTATCTGTTTGAGGCAGCAAAGATGCGATATCGGAGCTGTTTAAATCCTTTTTTATAAGAACTTCTTTTATTTTATCTTTTAAACTAACCTTAGGTGTTTCTTTTTTACATACAGAACAATTGCCACATGGTTGAGTTTCCTCACCAAAGTATCTTAAAATAAGAACGTTAATACATTTTAAGTTTTGAGATATTAAATAGAACATTTGTTCTAATTTTTTCTTTTTAACCTCATTTTGTTGAGCAAGTTCTTTAGAAAATCTATTGATGGTGCGATCATCATCACGCGGTTCTAAGAAGGTAATTTGTGTGTCTGCATCAATAATGTTTGCTTCTATCAATTCTTGTGCTTCTAGTTTTTGAAGTGTTTCAATTACTTTTTGTTCATTTGTATTACTGCGTAAAGCGATGATAGAAGTATTAATTTCTAGATTTTGATAAGTACTACTTCCATAGGTGCGCAGTATGGCTTGAACTATGGCATTCATATCTTTATGATTTCCTAGAAAATCTATGATGTTTTTTCCGCTTTCGCGAAAGCGTATATTAGACCTTCTATGATAGCTTTGTGAAAGACTAATTACACTAAAACGATCGAGCGTTAATAATGCATTATAGCACATCATTCCATTAATGGAGTAGGTGCGAGCAAAATCTGAAAAGCTTAATTGATGAGTTGTATTTTCTCCTTCATGCATCGCGATGCGCAGGTAATTGTTGAGTTTGCGATAAACAAACTTGATATTATCTACAGTAGGTAAAGATTTGATGAATTGATTTTGCGCATGATTGATATCGTTGATATTGTAAAAAAATTGAGCAATACTATCTTTGCCATCTCGTCCTGCACGTCCTGTTTCTTGGTAATAACTTTCTATACTATCAGGTAGTTGTAGGTGTGTAACGGTGCGCACATCTGGCTTATCGATTCCCATTCCAAAGGCGTTAGTGGCAACAATAACTTGGGTTTGATTTTTCATCCATCGTCGCGCTGTGTCTACCTTAATTTTATTAGGTAAACCACCATGAAAAAATCCAGATGATATTCCATTAGTAGTTAGTAACCTAGAATACTCAATAGCATTTTTTCTACTACGTACGTAAGTTACAGAACTGCCGGTATGCTGTTTATAAAAATTTATAAAGGAGTTGTTCTTATCAGTAGTATTAGTGATTTGATAAGATATATTGGGTCTCAAATAGCTGTTTCTGTAAACCTGTACATCCTGTAACTCTAGCGTTTTGATAATATCTTCTTGAACAGTTTTAGTAGCTGTTGCAGTTACAGCAATTATTGGAGCCTCTTTATGCAGTGACCGTATGATGTTTATATCTCTATATGCTGGTCTAAAATCATGTCCCCATTGACTAACACAATGGGCCTCATCAACAGCGATAAGAGAAATACGCATTTTTGAAATACGTTCTTGAACGAGGTTTTGCTGTAATCTTTCTGGACTTAAATATAAAAATTGATACTGGCCATAAATACAATTGTCTAATATGTCATCTAATTCTTTGTAACTGATTCCACCAGTAATACCTGTAGCTTTAATTCCTTTTTTCTTTAAGGCATTAACTTGGTCTTTTATCAATGCTACTAGTGGCGATATCACGATGCAAATACCAGGGCGCACTAATCCGGGAATTTGATAACATAAAGATTTTCCACCACCTGTAGGTAAAAGAGCCATCACGTCATGACCATCAATAACGGCATTTATAATCGCCTCTTGCTGTGGTCTATAATCATCAAAGCCAAAAGTACTTTTTAATATGTTTTTTGCTTCCTTATTCAAGAGGTGAGATGATCTTGTATAAATTGAAAACGTTCTTCTATGCTGCCTTGCGGCACATCGATAGGTTGATAATTAAAATTCTTATAATAATTAACTAATATATCGCTGATTTGTTGGGCCTGTTCAAAAGTTTCATAGCGTTCATTATCAGATTGATATATCTCCTTCCATGGAGGTAAATGAAACACTACATCATACTTGTATTTTTTACATGCAGCTATATAATTTTGTGGTATAGGGTCACCAGTAAATACATGATAAGCAGGTACATCTGGTATACCACGATCATAGTAATTTACACCAAAAGCGGCATTTTTAAACTGGTTTATTCTTCCCTCTAACAGGCTATTACTAAAAGCTAATGGATCAGTTAAAAACAACTGTTCAATACCTTTTTCTTGAGCTTCTAGAGTTACTTGCCTCGAGATTTCGTGATGTACGATGAGACCTCTTGATTCTATAAAATTCACTAGTGTGGTTTTACCAGATCCTGGTCCACCTATTAATAATATTCTTTTACAATCTGTCATAACAAGTACAAAATAACTAAATTCAATTTTAGTGCAGCGTTATATGATGACTTATATTTGTACATATTTAAATTATGGACGCAAATAATTCTGACGCATTTTACAAAAAGCTGAAAGATCAACTAGCTGATACTAGTGTCTGGCCAGCAAAATATATGTATAAATTTATAGTTCCTTCTTTACCTGAAAAGGTGGATAAGATTTCTAAAATTTTTGATGGACTAGGAGCCATTATAGAAAATAAGGTTTCTAGTAAAGGTACATACACTAGTATTTCTATAAGAGTAACGATGTCTTCTCCTGAGGCCGTTATTGATAAATACAAAGAGGTAGGAGAAATAGAAGGTGTTATTTCTTTATAATTTTTATAGAACATTATTGCTGTAAATTGTTTATTTTGCAGCTCTTCACAAGTAATTAAAAAATCATTTTGGTACCATCATTAGAATATAATACAGAGCGTAATCATCTCAACATACCTGAATATGGAAGACATATTCAAAAATTAGTCGAGCATTGTAAAACTCTAGAAACTAAGGAAGAACGCAACCGCATGGCTACAGCAATTGTAGGCGTTATGGGTAACCTCAATCCTCATTTACGCGACGTGGCAGATTTCCAGCACAAGCTTTGGGATCAACTTTTTGTTATTGCAGATTTTGACCTAGATGCAGATTCTCCATATCCTTTGCCAGATCCAGAGCAACTTGCTGCTTCACCAGAGCGTATGCCTTATCCTCAAAAACGACCAAAGTATCGTTTTTATGGGAATAATATTCAGAACATGATCGATGTGGCATTAAGCTGGGAGAAAGGTGAAAAGCGTGAAGCTCTTACGTTTATTATTGCAAATCATATGAAAAAATCATTCCTTAACTGGAATAAGGATTCTGTAGATGATAATGTGATTTTTAAACATCTTTTTGAGATGAGTAATGGACAGATTAATCTGGCTGCAAAAGAGGAAGATCTTCTGGATTCAAAATCATTAATCCACAAAACCGTAGGTCGTAGAGATCATAGTACAAATCCACCTCGACGTAATAATAAACGTAATTATAAATCTAACAATCGCAATCATAAACGGTCTAGATAAATAATATAAGATTAACTAAAAAAGCAGCCTCAAGGCTGCTTTTTTAGTTAATAGTATTGTTAATTAAAACTGAATACTTATAGCTAGAAAGCTTTTCAGGCCGCTACTATACCCTTATTTTTAAATATTAATAAGATACAACAATGGGAACATTCATTATAGAAGGTGGACACCAGTTAAAAGGTGATATTCAACCACAAGGAGCAAAAAACGAGGCGTTACAAATCCTATGCGCTGTTTTACTAACAGATGAACCAGTGCGCATCAATAACGTTCCAGATATTATAGACGTTAATAAGCTTATTGCCCTTCTTAATAATCTAGGTGTAAAGGTTACTAAAAATGGACCTGAATCATATACCTTTCAAGCAGATCAAGTAGATCTAGATTTCTTACAATCAGAAGAGTATAAAGTGCAAGGTCGCGGCTTAAGAGGTTCAATTATGTTAGTAGGACCTTTATTAGCACGTTTTGGTAAAGGTTATATTCCACGTCCAGGTGGTGATAAAATAGGTCGTAGAAGATTAGACACGCACTTTGAAGGTTTTATAAAACTAGGAGCAAAATTTAGATACAATAAAGAAGAATATTTCTATGGAGTAGAGGCAGATGAGTTACATGGAACATATATGTTGCTAGATGAAGCTTCTGTAACTGGAACTGCTAACATCGTTATGGCAGCTGTAATGGCTACTGGAGAAACGACCATTTACAACGCAGCTTGTGAACCATATTTACAGCAACTTTGTAAGATGTTAGTACGCATGGGTGCAGATATTAAAGGTATAGGATCTAACATGCTCACCATCAATGGTGTTAAAAAATTAGGAGGTACTACACACACCATACTTCCAGATATGATAGAGATAGGTAGCTGGATAGGTCTAGCTGCTATGACTAAAAGTGAAGTCACCATTAAAAATGTGGCTTATGATGAACTAGGAATCATTCCAGACACGTTCAGAAAATTAGGTATTACCATAGAACGTAAAGGCGATGACATTTTCATTCCTGCGCATACAGATGGTTATGAAATTCAAAATTATATTGATGGTTCTATTCTTACCATATCTGATGCGCCATGGCCTGGATTTACGCCAGATCTTTTGAGTATTATTTTAGTTGTGGCAACACAGGCTAGAGGTAGTGTATTGATTCACCAAAAAATGTTTGAAAGTCGCTTATTCTTTGTCGATAAATTGATTGACATGGGTGCAAAAATCATTCTTTGTGATCCACATAGAGCTAGTGTTATAGGACATGATTTTCAGTCTAGTTTAAAAGCGACTACCATGACTTCTCCAGACATACGTGCAGGTATCTCATTACTGATTGCTGCTTTGAGTGCAAAAGGTACTAGCACCATACATAACATTGAACAAATTGATCGCGGATATCAAAATATTGATACCCGATTGAAAAAAATAGGTGCTAAGATTGAACGTTTAGCATAACTTTATTTTCTATATAATGGGTTTAATTACGCTTTCGCGAAAGCGTGATTAAACCTTTTTATATTACTTAAGTCATAATTATGTCTAAAATTCAACGTTTTAGGCAAGACTTTTGCTAGCTTTAAATCATGAACAAGTTTTTTATATTTCTTATCGTACTTACTAGTGCATTTACAACTGCGCAAGAAATCCCTACTACCACACCTCGTACCATAGAACCAGTACCTTCTGGAACTAATACTAGTGGTTCTATGTTATTTCCTAATAGTACAGAAGAGAAGCAGTATGTAAGACCTAGTGAAACGCCTACCATAGATCTTACCCAAAAGACAGATTTACTGGATCCAGGTGTACGCTTTCAAGGACAAAAATTTAAAAGCGATGCGCCACCAGTTAATTTTATCAATGATACTTATCTAGGTGAAATCAGAACTGGTAAACAAATCTTAAAGATGACTCTTTGGGATCCTAGGTTAGAAGATGGCGATCGTGTGCGTATATGGCTCAATGATGAAATCCTGATTACAGACATGACGCTCTTAAATGCCGCTCAGGGTTTTCCTATTACCTTAAAAGATGGATTTAATAAAATAGAAATTGAAGCTCTTAATCAAGGTTACTCTGCACCCAACACTTCTGGAATAGTTATTAGAGACGATGAAGGCGATGTAATGGAACAAAAAATATGTATGATAAATGCAGGAGTAAAATCACTATTAATTGTCATAAAGAAGTAGCGGTCTAATCTCTTGATCAGATAGTTCAATCACCTGTTGATTCTTTAATGAGAGTATATTATAAGGTCCGATTCTTACTCGAGCAAGTCTTAAGGTAGGAAACCCTACAACACCAGTCATTTTGCGCACTTGTCTAAATTTGCCTTCACTCAAGGTCAAATTTACCCATGATGTTGGACCATGGCGTTCATCTCTTATTTTTTGATTCGAATCTGGTAAATCTGGTGTCTGATGTTGTTTCTGGACCTGACAAGGCTTTGTATCATACGCTGATCCATTGATACTAATGGTTACGCCATTTTGCAACTGTGTGATAGCCTGTTCAGTTATTAAACCATCAACTAGTGCAGCATATTCTTTATCTACTTTACCAGATTTATTGATATGATGACTTAACTGACCATCTGTTGTAATTAATAATAAACCTTCAGATTGTTCATCTAGTCTACCTACAGCCATTGCATCCTCAGGAAAATCATAAAGCTCACCTAAAAACCTTTTGTTTTTTTGGTGTCTATCATTAGTCATAAACTGACTTAGCATGCGATAAGGTTTATAAATCAAAAAATGTCTATGCATCTTGCAAAAATGCAGAATTATAAAGTAATGTTAGAATTTATATAGATGAAGTTTCTGTGATAATTAAGAGGTAACATTGCACATGAAAAATTTATATCTATTACTTTATATTTTAGTAGCTGGTTGTCAATCTAACGTTCCCAAAGAATTAAAATCGGGCTCGTGGCGATTGACACTAGATCTAGGTAATGATAAAGAATTACCTGTATTAACAGAGGTTACAGAAGAATCACATATCATTCTTATCAATGATAAAGAACGTATCATGGTTGATGACGTTATTATGAAGGATGATTCTATAACTTTTCAACCACCTATTTTTGAAGGAATATTTAAAGGCGTTTTTGTAGATGAAACCACTATTAAAGGAGATTTTATAAAACCTAGTCTAGATAGAGTAGTGCCATTTACTATGCAATATGGTGATCAACAAAGATTTCAAGTAGGAACAAAAGAGCCTACTACCAATATTACCGGTAAATGGGAAACCGTATTTAGTCCCGATAATGATGAGGATCGATACATTGCATTGGGAATTTTTAATCAGCATGGCCAGCATGTGACAGGAACTTTTAGAACCACGACAGGCGATTATCGTTATCTAGATGGAGTGATAGAAGGTGATCAATTAAAGCTCTCTACTTTTGATGGTGCACATGCTTTCTTATTTGAAGCAACGGTAACAGACTCAACTTTGACTGGTGTTTTTTACAGTGGTAATCACTGGCAAGAGCCCTTTACAGCACGACTTAATAATTCTTATGAACTACCTGACGCTAAGGAATTGACCTTTTTAAAAGAAGGATATGACCAGTTAGACTTCAACTTTAAGGATTCTAATGGTGATACCATTTCATTAAGTGATCCACAATACAAAAACAAAGTAGTACTTGTACAATTATTAGGATCTTGGTGCCCAAATTGTATGGAAGAAACTCAATTCTATGTAGATTATTTAAAAACTAATCCTGAAACCGATATACAGATTATCGGTCTAGCTTTTGAATATGCTCGTACAGAAGAAAAGGCATTTGAGTCTATAGAGCGTATGAAAAAGCAATTAGAAATTCCTTATCCTGTTTTGCTAGCCCAATACGGTAATGTAGATAAGAAAGTAGCGCAAGAGAAATTACCGATGCTTAATCATTTATTATCTTACCCTACGACTATTTACATCGATAAAAAAGGGAAAGTAAGACGTATCCATACTGGTTTTAATGGTAAAGCAACTGGTGATTCTCATTTGAAATTCAAAGATGATTTTTACCTTTATTTAAACTCGTTGTCTGCTGAGTAAGATGCCATCTCGATCTTAAGTATTTAAGTTGTCTTCAGGTGTCTTTTATGTAAGCTTCAACCTCAGGATTATTAAATCGTTTTTTTTCATTTACATTTCTTTTACTCAAATTTATATTCATTTTCGCAAGAATATTCGTGTATAGTGAAATTGTGTTATCTTTAATTTGTGAAAATCGCAAATATTATGCAAGTTCAAGAGATGATTATAGAACGCTTCCGCGAAAGCGTACCCAAGACCAAGTCTGTTATTCAACACCTAGCAGATGTATTAGAAATAAGCTATGATGCTGCTTATCGTCGTATTCAAGGAAAAGCTAAATTAGAAATAGAAGAATCTATGAAGCTGGCAAAAGCTGGTCAATTTTCTCTAGATCACATTATGACTGCTCAACAAGATTTAACGGCCTTAGGAACTGCTACTGATACTATTAACTCCATAAATAGCCTTGAAAAATATTTTAAGGACATGGAAACTAATTTAAAAGCAGCTGGTAAAGATGATGTTGAGTGGATTTATAGTGCAAAGGATATACCTGTATTTCATCACTTCAATGATTCCATGTTGGGAAGGTTTAAAATTTACGTCTGGCTTCACTTACTGGATGATACCATGGAAGGTAAGCGCTTTGCAGATTTTCACTTACCGCTATCTATTAAAGAACAAATTAAAATAAATAAATCCTTATTTGAACAGTTTAAAAGAGTTGAAATATGGAATGATACCACAATATCTAGTAGTTTGCAGCAAATTCATTTTTATCACGAGGCTGGTTACATAGATCATGATACCGCTAAAGTTCTATGTGATGATTTAAGAGAATTACTTAAAAACGCCGCGGCAGACTTATTACAGGAATCTTACAATATTTATTATCACGAACTTTTATTAATGAGTAATAATGCCGTAGTGCGTAAAAAAGGTATTCCTGTTGCAGGATTTGTTACAATGACCATGCTGGGCTATATAAGATTTAGTGGCAGTAATATTCTCAATAGAATGAATGATTTTTTAATCACCAGATACGACAATCTACTTCAATAAAAGATAGCTCTTTAAAAGAGCGTTCTATTTTCTTTAATAAAATGGAGCAAAAAATAAACGCTCTAGAAAAATCTCTAGAGCGTTTTCATTTATAAGCTATTTTTAAATTGGATTTTTTAAAAATATTTTACTTCATTAAGGGCAATCTATATTAGTAGCTAGAACAACTTACCCTTAAATTTAATAGTTTTAAGGCTAATATACTTATAGTGTATCTATTCCTTATTTCAATATATTCTTAAAGATTACAACTGTACTTTTAAAGCTATCATTAGTATTTTTAATCTAATCTAGGTGATAGATTTCCATGATATCTTCCAGAATTTTAGCAAAGTCAATCTTCAGGTCGATAAGTTCTCCTGTAGCAAGGTCAAAAACCCAACCATGTACCGTGATACCACGGCGCTTAAATGCTATTTGAACATCACTGGTTTTAAGTACATTAATACATTGTTCTTGTACATTTAATTCTATAAGACGTCTGTATCGTAAATCTTCATCTGTGATGGCATTCAACTCATCTTTGTGCATTCTATACACATCACGTATATTTCTTAAATAAGGATTAAGAATACCTAGATCTTGTGACTGCATTGCAGCTTTAACACCACCACAGCCATAATGACCACAAACAACGACGTGATCAACTTTTAAATGTTCAACCGCATAGTTGATTACACCCATAGCGGTAAGATCTAGATTAGAAGCCATGTTTGCGATGTTTCTGTGTACAAAAACGTCACCTGGACCTAGTCCCATTATTTCCTCTGCGGTAGCACGACTATCTGAACAACCTATGTATAATATTTCAGGATCCTGACCAGAGGCTAGTTTATCAAAATAAGTGCTATCTGTTGCCAGTTTAGACTTGATCCATTCTTTATTATTGTCAAAAATTTGATTTATATTTTTCATACCTGTTTTTTTCTAGCATGAAAAATAAAGAATTACTTCGACATTACTACTATTAAATGAATCGGTCGTGATGATTTCTAAGAAATATTAGAAAAAATGTCTAGTTATCAAAAAAGGACTGCGTATGGTAAAACATACGCAATCCTTTTAATAATTAAGGCAATACCTATTTATTTTATAAAATCTAATAGAATTTTATTGACTTCTTCTTTGTGCGTCACATATAGTCCGTGTGGAGCGTCTTTTATGATTTCTAACTGAGAATTCTCTACTATTGAATGGCCTTGTTTTGAACTAGGCTCTATAGGAACAATGTTGTCTGCGTCACCATGAATGAATAGAGTAGGGATATCAATTTTTTTGAGTGCCTCTCTTAAGTCTGTGCGACCAAAAGCATTTATACAATCTAAAGTACCCTTAGGACTTGCATCTATTGCTATTTGAAAATTATAATCTAATTGCGCTTGAGATATGCGATCCTTGTTATCTTCATAATTAACAAACCCAGGTCCAAAATCTTTTAAGAATCCAGCGCGATCTTTTTTAATACCATTCTCCATACCTTCAAATACATCATTAGGCGCACCATTAGGATTATCTTCTGTTTGTAGTAAATAAGGTGCAATAGAACTCATGAAAACAAGTTTATCAATTTTACTAGTTCCAAATGTTCCTACATACCGCGCTAGCTCGCCACCACCCATGGAAAATCCAACTAAAATTACATCTTCAATTTCTAGTTGCTCAATGAGATCATTTAAATCCTCAGCCATAGTATGGTATTCATAACCATTCCAAGGTCGTGATGATTTACCAAAACCTCGTCGATCATATGTAATGACACGATATCCATTTTCAATCAACACGGGCGTTTGATATTCCCACATAGCACCACTTAATGGCCATCCATGTATAAGGATTATAGGTTGTCCTTCTCCTTGGTCTTCAAAATATATACTCACGTCTGCATCATGCTGTGCAGTTGTTTTTTCTAAATAAGGCATATTGTTATTTTTAATTAAAGATAAAAAACTAGATAAAAGTAGAATCTAATTTAATGTGAATTATGACTTTATTAATACCTGTTTCAATTTAGATATCAGATTAATAAGAATATACAATAGACCAGTCAACAGAATGATAGGAGCTTGAATTATGAGTAAAAATCTAAATCGATTTCCATAATCAATAGCGTCAGGATTATAGGTGTTTATATCAAATGGTTGCCCAGTAACTATATCCATTTGCAATAAGATATTCATGATTAGAAATAAGGTTACAAAACTAATATTAAGGATCAACAGCCAAGTGACTTTTCCACGCTTACCGTATGAATTTAATAAAGTAAACAATCCCATAGTAATTAGGTAGATATTGATTACAGTTATATATTGATACTGTGCAAAACATAATAAGTGTCTCCTAGACTTATGTTTAACGAATCTTATCCATGATTTAAAATAAGGTAACATATACTTATAGAGGTAAAAAATATAAATATAAAAGATATTCTATACTCGGTATTTTTTAGAATGTCTCTATTCAACACACGATTATTTTGAGATAGTTTGATCCTTGCCTACTTTAAAAAGCTTAGCAACTAAATAGATAATATTGAGAATAATAAGCGCAATGAGAGCATAAGCAATATACCAGCTATAAATAGTATAATCATCAAATCCCATATCATAAGGATTTACAAAGTAAGTAAGGTATAAGATGGCGCTACAAATAATAACTGCAGATGCCAGAATCAACCAGCATAGGTTTGCGATAAATGAATTGTTTTTATCAGACCACAACAATAACATAAAACCAGGAATAGAAACAAAAGCCGCATAAATAAATAAAGCCTCGCGATGCGCTTCCTTAAAATAAGTGTCTTTTTCTATATACTCCATGGTATCAATAGGGTTGTAGACGGCAGCAATAATAAGAACGACTGTAATCCCAAATAGTAAATAAGAAACTAGTCGTTCTACTCGCATGTCTATAACTCTACACTTCCTTTTCCTTCTCTAATCAATACAGGTTCATCACCTGTTAAATCGATCACTGTTGAGGCAACGTTATCACCATAACCACCGTCGATTACATAATCAACTAATTTATCCCATTTCTCAACAATAAGACTAGGATCTGTGGTATATTCAATGACTTCATCCTCATCTTTAATAGATGTAGATATAATAGGATTACCTAATGCTTGTACTAAACCTATCGCTATCGAGTTATCGGGCACTCTTATACCAACAGTTTTCTTTTTCTTAAATACAGATGGTAGGTTGTTATTTCCCGGTAATATAAAAGTATAAGGACCTGGTAAATTACGTTTTAATATTTTAAAAGTAGCGGTGTCAATCTGACTCACGTATTCACTTAAATCGCTTAAACTTTCACAAATGAAAGAGAAATTTGCCTTTTCAAGTTTAACGCCACGTATTTTGGCCACTTTTTCTAATGCGCCTTTGTGATTAATATCACATCCCAGACCATAAACGGTATCTGTAGGATAAATTACAAGCGCGCCATCTTTCATAGCTTTTGCGATACGTTGTAATTCTTTAGGACTAGGATTATCCTCATATATACGTACTAACTGCGCCATGATATGTTATGATTTATAAAACCAACTATGAATAGGAATACAAAGTAAACCTACAGCGATAATAAAGAATATCACTTTCAACCAGAAAATTACTTTACCGTTATCGAGATCATCTTTAATCTCATATCTATGTTTACCATTACGATCTATTTTGATCATGACTGATCTTTTAGTTTTGTCAGTATCTTCATCATACAGTCGATAAACTAAAAATGTACCTAACGCTATAACACTACTAATTACTAGTAAGGTCATCCAGTCTGTAGATGACATTAATAGTACTTGTAAATCTGTAGATGTTGTGCTGTAAAACATGATATAGTAATTCCTTATAAAGTTAATCATAAAACTTTATAATTAGGCCTTTTTAACCTCACTTTCTAATTTTAAAACCATATCACCATCATCTTGTTTAATGTATAGCGCTTTATTACCACTTTCTCCGTGTCTGGTAACTTCGTTACCATCTATGGTTTTAGTAATTGAATCTGTATAAGTTTTTTCTACTGTTCCTTTTGCTGTTCCGTTTCCCCATTTCCATGAGACATTACTACCTTCTCTAATCATTTTTTTCTTTTAAAGATAATGGTCATATCGCTTTCGCGAAAGCGTAATAACAACATCTTAAGGATACATTATGAGAATTTTGTGAGAACTAGAGCCATCGCAATGCTTTTTTAACCATGTTTAATTTGCCATCATAAGGTGCATATTTTACAGGTATATCGATCCAAGTTCCACGATGAACAACACTTTTTAAATGAGAAAAGGTTTCAAAAGTTTTTTTACCATGATAGTTGCCTATACCGCTATTACCAACACCACCAAATGGTAAACGATCATTCACAAATTGAACAATACTATCATTAATAACACCACCACCATAGGAGAATCGATTAATAAACCATTGCTCAAAATTTGAATGACTACAAAATAGGTAAGCGCCTAATGACTTCTCATAAGAACTGATCCAATCGATAAGGTCGTTTTTAGATTTATAAGATATAATAGGTAGTAAAGGACCAAATATCTCTTGCTGCATCACCGTGCTTTCCCTAGATGGTTCATCTAATAAAGTAGGAGCGATATATAAATTATTGACATCATGTTTACCGCCAGTGAGGATTTCCTGACCTTGTAACATTTCTACCAATTTATTAAAATGCTGTTCTCTTATGATTCTAGGGAAATCTGGACTCTCTTTTGGGTTTTTACCAAAGAAATTGATGATTTCGGCTTTTACATGTTCAATGAACTTTAGTTTTATACTTTCATGAACTAAAATATAATCTGGAGCTATACAGGTCTGGCCAGCATTGAGAAATTTTCCCCAGACTATTCTACGAGCAGCCACCTTAAGTTGTGCACTTTCATGTATCACACATGGGTTTTTACCACCTAGCTCAAGTGTTACCGGAGTTAAATTCTTTGCAGCAGCCTGGTAAATGGCCTTTCCTACTGAAGGACTACCAGTAAAAAATATATAATCCCATTTGAGACTGGTCAACTCTTTAGCAACTGCAGCATCGCCTTGTATGACTTTTACATGTTGTGGTATAAAAGCTTCATCGATAATATCTTGTAACAGTTGCGATGTAGCGGTAGAAAATTCACTAGGTTTAAGGATTACGGTATTACCAGCAGCGACAGCACCTATTAAAGGAGCTAGTGCCAATTGAAAAGGATAATTCCATGGTGATATGATTAAAGTATTCCCATAAGGTTCGGGATATTGCCGCGCTTTTGAAGGAAAGTTAAGTAATGATGGTCGTATTTTTCTAGGGCTTGACCATTTTTTAGTATTCTTGATGTACTTATCTAATTCACTTGTAATAACTTGATATTCTGTTATAAATGTCTCAAATTCACTTTTACCTAAATCACTTGCTAGCACGTCATAAATCTCTTGTTCCTTGAGCTTGATTACCGATTTTAGTTTTTGTAATGCAGTTATGCGATACATAACGTCTTTAGTTTGCTGAGAATTAAAAAAATCTTGTTGCGCTTTATGGTCATGGAGAATTTGGTTCATATCAGTCATTAGTGGTGTGTTAGTAATGAATTTGTAAATAGTGAATCTGCCTTAAGATTATGGTTTTCTAACTGATGCTCTTGCAACCATTTTAAAAATTCATTTACTCTAGAAGGTTCCATAATGCCCCAACTTTTTTTATCACCTATAGCTTCACACGTAATTTTAATACACTTCATTAAATCGATAGATTTATCTGCTTCTGGTAAGTGTGGTTTTAAAATTTGTGCGGCTTGATCTGGATTTTCTTGAGCATATATAAAACCTAATTTAGTAGCATTAAGAAAATTTGAATATATGGATTCTTGTTCTTTTATTGTATTACTATCAACTACGATAACAGGTGAGTAAGAATATGGGATTTGATAATCTTTTAATTTAAATGTAGTTAGATCCAGACCTTGTTGTTGCGCTATAACGCCTTCCCAATTCATAAAGATCCACGTTGCGTCTACTTGATTATTTTTAATTGTATTCCATATACCTAACTTAGCTGGATATTGAACTTCTATAGTGCCAGATCCACCATCATTAATTATCATTTGTTTTATGATAGCATCTTCATATCGTGCCTTATAGCTGGCATAAGATTTACCATCAAGATGTTTAGGTGATTTAATACCGCTACTAGATTTACATACTATGGCACTTAGGTCTTCTTTAAAAAGAGTTGCTATCGCTTGAAGCGAGTAAGGAATTGCTTTAGTCTGATAGCTCATGACACTTTCTAGAGGACACAATGCAAAATTGACTAATCCTAGTTCTACCTTTTTTGCTGGTGTGGTTTTATAATGGTCTTCGCCAGCATGTATTATTTGTAAATCAATACCGGTATTTTTATAAAACCCCATTTGTTGTGCGACATAAAAGCCTATATGATTTGCATTAGGCGTCCAATCTAAAGCAATTTTAAGTGATTTCATTTTGTTCAATTTGATCACTAAAATAAGACCATAGCTTTTGATCTCTAGCCAATTTTATGTTAGAACTAATAGATTACTATATCCTATTTAGAAACAGCTTTCCATATAGCGTCACCGTCAGGCACAGGCGCAATTATCTTTACTGGTTCTTTCTTAACAGGATGAATAAATTCTAACTGGCGTGCGTGTAAATGGATGCTGCCATCTTTATTACTGCGTCTTGCACCATATTTTAAATCACCTTTAATCACGCAGCCTATTTTACTCAATTGTGCTCTGATCTGGTGATGTCTACCAGTTTCTAGAGCTATTTCTAATAAGGTATATCGATCCAGCTTTTGAACAACTTTATAAGATAGAATGGCTTCTTTTGAATTAGGTACGGCATGATCGTGAGCATAACTTTTATTCTGCTTTGTATTGCGTACTAAGTGATGTATCAATCGATCTTGATTTTTGGGCGTTGTACCTTCCACAACAGCCCAATAGGTCTTGCGCGTCTCGTGATTTGCAAATAACTTGTTCATGCGTGGTAATGCCTTTGAGGTTCTAGCAAAAACCACCACGCCACTAGTAGGACGATCCAGTCTGTGTGTAACACCTAGAAAGACGGCACCTGGTTTATCATATTTTACAGCAATGTATTCTTTAATTATATCAGGTAAAATAACATCACCTGTTTTATCGCCTTGTACCAGATCACCAGATTGCTTATTTACGGCGATAAGGTGATTATCTTCAAAAAGAATACGATTGTTAATAGACATGAAGTATTTAATTTTCATTACAAATTTAATGCTTAAAATAGGTAACGACTCATGGAATATCGTTAATCTGGCTTAATGGGTAAATAGGTTTTTCTTAACCATCCAGCCACTAAAGTTCCCATAATAATTAACATGGTTAGATAAAAGCCTTTCCCTTTATGAATATGTATTACTACAATAGTTGTCATATAAAGGCTTAAAATGAGTGTTCCATAAAGTATGGTCCTATGATATATAAATAGCCCGATAGCTATTAGTAAAACTAAACCAGTTGTGATAAGTAGAGTAGGGCTCGTGCCTATTTTATCCAGTTGATCGTGCTTTATTATTTTTTCAAATGCATTTTGCACAAAGAAGATAATAACGGGAATGCTAGGTAACCATAGCAATATGGTTTTCACGATATTTTTATAGCGCATGGATAGTATTATTAACGCATAATTTTTTCCATTTTGCGTCCTTTAGCAAGTTCATCTACTAGTTTATCTAAATATCTACATTGTCTATAGATTAGAAAATCATCTTCTATGTCTTCAATACGGTATCCACAAATAACGCCTTTAATTAAATGAGCGTTAGGATGCATATTTGCTTCATTATAAAAGGTTTCAAATGTTGCTTTTTCATCAATTAAAGTTTGTACACGATTTGCATCATAACCGGTGAGCCATTCTATTACCTGATCTAATTCTTCCTTAGTTCTACCATTCTTTTCTATTCTACTCAAGTAATGAGGATAAACCGACCCAAAAATCATTTGGGCTACTTTTTCATTTTTTTCGGCGGTTACTTTCATGGTTGTGCTTTTTTTTGATTTATATATAAGTCTCAGGAAATAAACTTTTAAATAGTCCTATAATTTAATTTCAAAATCTATTCGGTACCAAATACTTTTCCATTTAATGTATGCGTGCAGCAATTGCAGTATGGTATCATATCCTTAGCTTTTAATTCTGGATTAGTTAACTGCAATTTATTCTCTACATCAACATACAATCCAGAGAAAAAAGAGGATTCTCCAGTTCTTACATATTCTTCTTTTTCATTTTCATCTAGTGCCACAATCCAAAATATGGGGTCTGTCTTATCAAGTCTTGAACTAGCCTCACTAAATATATCATCCCAATTCTTTCCAACCTTAGATAGTAGAAATCTGAATAAAGGAGTGTAATCAAGTCCTCTTTCTTTTTTACCATGCATAGAGCCTTTGGTATGTTCTACAGTTTCTCGCTTTTTATTTCTAGAATATTTAAAATCACTTCCAAAATTGTGAATAACACCTCTTGCACGTGTGTTTACCTTTCGATACAATGGTTTTTTGTCTCTATTCATGAATCTAATTTAATGAAATTTTAAATTGAAAGGATTGTAGTTCAATCAAAAACTGTTATTGCGACTACTTTTTCATATTAGAATTTACTAATCCGAGTCCTTTCCAGAATTCATCTGGATAGCTTAATTCTTTAGGTTTACCTATCCATCCATTGGTTAAGTCTAGTTGATAACCACTATCTAGCTTTTTATATTTTACCGAAGTGAATATTATTTTATCCCAATCACCTATATATTTTAAACTATCTAATGATTGTGGATAACTGCCTTCTCTTATATTATGCAATTCTTTCTATAAGAGAAATTGCTGTTTTAAAATGCTGATCACCAAACTGTTGATTTGCTTTTTCTTTAAAGTTATTAGGGTTGCAACTAGTGATCACTAGAAGCATTGAAAATGTAAAGATGAATCTGAATAATTTATAAATCATTCTTAATTTGTTTATCGTTCCGTAAAACTATAGAATAATAATAAAAGCGTTATTAAGCTCTATGTTATGCTAACTCCTTTTAAAAACAACTTCAGCTTGATTGATTTGTAATGTAGGATTATTTGTAGCTATTAAAATTCCTTTAAATGTGTATGTGGCATCATCATCTATTGTTAATGAAGTATTTTTTCCTAGAAAACTCCAGTCGGTTTTACCGTTGATACTCTTTTGAATTTCACCTATGGTAATGTATTTATCTGTTGGATCGATATCTATGGTGGCGATCCTTTTACTATTCTTAAACATTGTTAGTTTAAAGGTTAAAGTAACCTCACCAGTATACTTCATATCCATTTCGGACCATAAACCAATTTCATCACCCTTTTTAAGGTCGACTGTAAATTCTTTTAATATTTTGTTATCGTTACCAGTACTTACTTCATTGATGGATAGTCTGCCTATTTCTTCACCGGTAATGCTGTCACAGCCTATTAAGGTAATCGTAAGTATTATTAAGACAATTAGTTTTTTCATATACTGGGATTAATAAAGTGGTTGTAAAGGATTAAAAAATTTAAAATTATGGGTTTTAGATTTATCATCGTTTATTTTCAATCCCAACAATCCATCTTTGAAATTTAGTAATGGTGATGGAAACATTTTCGCGAGCATACCTGTTCCTATGAATTCTGCTTTACTTTGATGAGTAAGTTTTAAATCATGTATGGCGAGTACTTCGTCTGCTAATGCTAGAGCAATACTTAACTCGTGACTAGAGAATATGATACACTTTTGATGTTGATGGCAATAATCTCTAAGTTTCAGTAAGATTTCTGCTTTATGATGTACATCGAGATGACTAGTAGGTTCATCCATGACTATATAAGGCGTGTCTTGAACTAATGCTCTAGCGATAAGTACACGTTGTAATTGTCCATCACTTAATGTTGATAACCTACGAGATCTCAATTTTAGGATTTCAAAGTCAGTCATGATCTCTTCCACAAAATCAATATCTGATGGTGTAAGCTTTCCTAAAAAATTAGTGTAAGGTGCACGACTTAAATATAAGATTTCTTCAACTGTTAAAAACTGACTAAACTCTCGATTTGTTAGGACTACTGATATAGTTTTTGATTTATATAAATCACTTATATTATTTGTGTTATAATCGTTTATGTAAATATTACCTTTAATAATGTGTTGGTTGTTAGAGATTGCACGCAGCAAGGTTGATTTACCAGTTCCATTAGCACCTATAAGTGTGATAAATTTACCTTTTGCGCAAGCGATATTATTATCATTTTGTGCAATAACACAATGACCATATCCTATCTGTAAGTGCTCTAAACGGATCATTAAAAATGTAAATTACGTTTTCTTAAGATAAGCCAAATTACTAATGGTGCGCCCAACAATGAGGTCACTGCATTAATAGGTAAAGAGTAATTTGAAAAAGGTAATTGTGATATAATATCACATGCTAATAGGAGTGAAGCACCTAGTAAAACAGCGGTAGGAATTAATATTTTATGATTAACCGTAGGTAATAACAATCGTGCTAGATGAGGTACCGCAAGTCCTATAAATGCTATAGGTCCTGCAAATGCGGTTATGCTACCAGCCAATAAACTAGTAATGATTATAATGATCCATCTAGTAGACTTGATATTGATTCCTAAACTGCGAGCATAGGTCTCACCTAACAACATCGCATTGAGTGGTTTTAATATGACAATTACTAGTAAGCTAGAAATCAATAAAATAATCGTTAAAATTAAAATATCGCTCCATTCAAGATTACCTAAACTACCCAAAGACCAAAATACATAACGTTTCAATTGCTCGCTAGAACTGAAATATGATAAAATGCCAACTACAGCACTACTTAAGCTACCTACCATTAACCCAACGATAAGTAATCCCATAGTATCTTTAATGCGCAAGGACATGAGAATAATAAGCATCATTACCAATATACTACCTATAACACTAGCCGTTACAAGTCCTAACCCAGAGACTGCACTAATTCCTAAAATAGCACTTCCCATAACAACTATAGCGACACCTAATCCTGCACCAGATGATATACCTAATACAAATGGTCCTGCTAGTGGATTTCTAAATAGTGTTTGCATCAATAATCCAGCAATCGCAAGTCCAGCACCAGTTAAAAGAGCCATAACCGCACGCGGCAAACGCAGTTGAGTAATAATATAATTCTCTGATGCGCTATTATTTGCACCTATTAATACGCCCCAAATCTTATGCGGTTTTATTAAAACCGTACCTAGACAGATGTCTGCTATGAACAGCGCAATAACAGCTATGATTAATAAAAGAAGGACTTTGTTTTTCAATCGTTCAGGGGCTTAAAAAAGTAGAGTTGATGTTGCGGTAAACTATTAGGGTGCAATATTTTAACTAGATCTTTTAAAACTAAATCTGGTCTCATAGAAGCCTCTTCATAATAAGTAACGCCACCACGTGCACCTACATTAAGTGCAAAGGTATAGGCCTGTCTATTTTTAAAGGCATCAAACTGGCTGTAAGCGCTATTATCTTCCTCCATTGCTCTATAGCTGGTATACTGCCCAGGCGCTATCCATATATCAGCATTTTGCCCATCTGTAAGGACACGTTCTACATGATATGATAAAGAACCTGTACCTGTGGTATTTGCATAGATATAATCACCATTTGCATCTGCAATAATTTTACCTTGCCACGAGTTTCCATAAGGTAGATACCAATTCTCTTTCCATGTAGCACCAGCTATTACGCTAGGAGATTCTAAGGATTGAGCAAGTTTTTTGGTCTCAAGATATTCTTTCTCAATTTCTTTAAAAATACGATCAGCTTCTTTTTCTTTCCCATATAAAACACCGAATAGTTTGATCCACTCTGCCTTACCTAATGGATGCATCTCTATCCAGTCACCATTGTATATAACAGGTATGCCAGCTTTTTGTATAGATTCATAAATAGGGTTATCGCCATCGATACCATATCCCATTACTAGATCTGGTTGCATGGTCACCACTTTTTCAATACTTATGGTCTGGTTTTGTCCCAGTTCTTCAACGAGTCCATTATCGATAAGCGCTCTTACGCTAGTATCACTAATATAATCGGTACCAGGAAATCCTATAATTGTAGATTGTTCATTAAGTAAAACTACAGGTGGGATATGAGTAGTAGAACTCAATATCACTTTTTGCAATGGTATTTTAATGATTTGAGGTGCATCATTTTCTGGCACACGATGCACTGTTGATGTATCTTTTTCTAGTTTAAAAGAATACTCTAGATCTGCTTCTGGCCATGGATCTTTTATGGTGATGTAATATCCTGTGTCTGTGGAATTAATACTAAAGCCAGTGGCGTACTTTATCTCTACATCTGAATATTTAAGTTTAGATGTTTTAACATTTTCTATCGTTGTTGAGGTTTCATTGTTTTTACACGACGTAATCAACAATATGGAAAATAAGAGAAAATATAAGTTCTTCATAGCATGCCAAAAATACTATTATTAACATACATTTGCCCTGTAAAATTGGTTTCTCTAGTTGGATTACGCTTTCGCGAAAGCGAGATATAAGAAGATTATAGAATTAAAAGGGAATCTAGTGCAAATCTAGAACTGTTCCCGCAACTGTAAAGTTTACATCTTTTCATAAGATGTCTCGTAGAGATTTTTATCAACGGTCACTGGGTCCTAGATCTGGGAAGGCGATAGAAATAAATAAGTCAGGAGACCTGCCACTTTACACAAACTAATTGTTAACCTTCGGGATAAAGGTGGCGAGTCTTTTAAGCAACGTTGATGGATGATCTTTTACTATACGGTCATGCATAAATATTGTGCTTAATGTGATTTCTCTTCTCTTTTCTCGTACTTAAAATCATTAAAATGAACAAAAAAATCATTGCCATGAGCGCTATGATGGTAGCTGCTGTGTCGGGAATTGCACAAGTAGATTCTACTGCAACTAAACTGGATCAAGTACTTATTAGTGCTGATTCAAAATTTGAATTAACAAGAAAAGATAGCGGTAAACCCGTTATCAAAATTACCAGATCAGATATTGAGGCACAAAGCGCAGCAAGCCTTGCAGATTTGTTAAATCAATATGCTGGTATTGAAATGAATGGTGCCCGCAGTAACGCTGGCCAGAATCTTGGTTATTTTGTACGTGGTGGTAGCACTAGACAAGTAGCTTTTTTAATAGATGGAGCCCAGGTAAGTGATGCGAGTAACATCAATAACGAGTTTGATATTAGACTAGTAGACCTTAATCAAATCGAGGAAATTGAAATCCTTAAAGGAGCGGCTAGTACTTTATATGGTGCAAATGCTAGTACGGCGGTCATTAATATTAAGCTGCGCAAGTCTCCAGAAACTGGTGTGCGAGTAACCGTAGCCTCATTCATAGGTACTAATAAAAGCGTAGAACAAGCAAATAATGGTCCTGATGAGTTTACTAATAGCGTACAATTACAAGGTACTGCAAAAAACGGATTGACTTATGGAGTAGGTTTTAATCATCAAGCAACTAATGGTGGCCTAAGTGCTGCCGAAGCTGCAGATGGAGCATCACCTAATGACTCTGACGACTTTAACAGAGTTAATTTATTGGGTAGAATAGGATATGATAACAGAAAAAACTTTAAACTGTCTAGTTATTTGTCTTTTGATGAATATACTGCCGAATTTGATGATTTCACATTAGTTGATGCAAATAATGAAACCTATAGTCGTCAGGTAAGATGGGGAACAAATGTAAACTGGAAATACTCTGATAAAGGTGAACTGGTTTATACAGATGTTAGTACACATACACGGCGAGACACGAGAAGTAGTTTCCCATCACTTTATAATGCAGATGGTTATTCTCTAGATTTATATAACAAGTACACCTTTGATTTAGGAGAATCTACAAGTTTGAAAACGATTCTAGGTTTTAACTTTAGAACAGATCGCTATGAGGATTTTAGCATCCCATTCGGAAGTTCTAGTTTTGAGCAAAATGCTGATAAAGATGATGTTAATGCACAGATTTATGATCCGTATTTAAATGTTGTTTACATCAGTGATTTTGGTCTTAATGTAAATGCTGGAACTCGTTATAATAAGCATAGTAATTATGATGGACAGCTGGTTTATAATTTAAATCCGTCTTATCGATTTGACTTAGGTAAATCTAGTTTTAAAGTTTACGGAAGTTACAGTACGGCTTACATCACGCCATCTTTATTTCAGTTATATGCTGCTGGTTTTGGTAACGATGAGTTGGAACCAGAAGAGAATGCTACTCTTGAAGCTGGTTTATCATGGACTAAAGGTAATAGCACCATCACTGTAAGTGCTTTTCAACGTGATGAAAATAATCTTGTACAGTTTGTAACTATTGATCCTGTAAATTTCATATCGCAATATCAAAATGTTGATGAAGAATTAACTGCAAAGGGAATTGAAGTTACCGGTCAGACTACTTTGTTTGATAAATTAATGTTGACCGCAAATTATAGTTTTACAGAGCGTAATGATCAAGCTTTATTGCGCCGTATACCAAAACACAAAGTTAATGCTAGTGCAAGAATTGAAGCAATAGCAAGAGGTTTTGTTACCTTAAGGTACCAGTACAATGATGATAGAGGAGACTCTTTCTTTAATTCAAATACTTTTACTAATGAGGCTGTGGTTTTGAGCAGTTATCATTCCCTAGATCTGGACCTGACATATGGTTTAAAAAACGTTCCAGTTACATTTTTTGCAGGAATTAATAATGTGACCGATACTGATTTCCAAGAAATTTTTGGATATCAAACTAGAGGTAGAACATATAGAGTAGGTGTGAGGTACCAATTTTAGATGAGATCTATCTCCATAAAAAAAATCCCATTTCAATTTGATCTTTGAAATGGGATTTTTTATGTAGAGCAATTAAAAAATTAATTGTTCAACAAGTATATCAGTACAGGTGCAACTCTTTGTCTCCAATAGTTTTCATCATGTCCATGCCCAATATATTTAAGAGATTTATAGTTAGTTGAATTATAGCCTTTTGCTTTAAAGATAATGTCTACACGCAATTGATAAGGTTCATAATCTTTATCTAAGGTTTCTGTACCATAATCAAAATAAATACGATGATTTTTTGATTGTGGAATGGTCTCTGGTAAACTTTCTATAAAAGCTTCACCTAGAAAAGGAACTGGCCAGTGAGTGCTTAAACATCCAGCATTACCAAAGGTTCTAGGATACTCCATCATTGCATATAATGAGATAAGACCACCCATACTACTGCCCATAACAATATTGTCTTTAGGTTCTTCTGATACTTGAAAATACGTTCTAATAAATGGTAAAACTTCAGTGGTTACAAATTTTAAATATTGATCTGAGTATAGCTGGTCATAACCTGTGTTTTTCTTTAATTCTGATTTTGCAAATTCTGATAGGGTAAGTTCTTTAGGTTGTTGCGGCATGTATTCATTCATGCGCTTATTAGGGTGTGACCAGGTAGTAACTACAATAGTAGGTTCGATTAGATTTTTAATTGATAAGGAGTCCATTTTCTCATCTATTTCCCAGGCTTTATTGTAATTAGAGGAACTTTTATTAAACACATTCTGTCCATCGTGCATATATAAAAGTTTATAATCTACACCGGTTAAAGGATAACCTTGAGGCAACCATATTTCTAACTGTCGCTGGTCAACATAATTAGACTTAAAATTTTTCACATATAAAATCGTGTCGTTCTCAATCGGGTTTTGAATCTCAAGGCCATTTGCATTAGTTGCAGCAATAGGTGTAAATACATTTGTAGGTGATTGATCCTTACAAGAGGTCAGTATAATAACCAAAAACAGATAATAAAAACTTTTCATATTTATTGATTATAGTGACCATAGCGTTGTAGGGCATATTTATAAAGCTCATTTTTCCCTTCTAACTGTAACTTATGAATCATATTTTTTCTGTGTTTCACAACTGTACTCACTGCGGTTTGTCTTTCTTCCGCTATTTCTGCAGATGTTTTCCCTATTGCTATAAGTTTCAAGATTTCTGTCTCACTGCGTGATAATGATTGTTTGTCATCTACATTTTCTTTTTTATGTACCTCTGTTAAATCTATTGCTGTATCAAAATAGCTGTTACCTGCTGCAACTGTCTCTATAGCTTTTTTGAGTTCCGTTAGCGGGCTTATTTTTAGTACATAACCATCTGCTCCAGCATCAATCATCTCTTTAATTGCACCTGGATTATCATACATGCTTAAAGCAATAACTTTAATGTTGTCAAAGGTAGATTTAATGGTTTTACATAGCTCAACACCATTCATCACGGGCATATTAATGTCTGTAAGCACCACTTGAGGTTTGACAAATTTGAGCATTTCTAACATTTCTTTTCCGTTAGGAGCATTTCCTATGATCTCTATATTAGAATCTTGTTCTAGAAAAACTTTAAGCCCATCACTGAGAGAGATGTGATCTTCGGTAATTGTTATAAATATCATAATAAGGGAATTTCGATATTGATAGTTGTACCACGATTAATTTTAGTGTCTATTTCCATCGTACCATCTAGGTGCTGGACTCTAGCTTTAATACTTTCAAGACCTGTACTTGTATTGCTAATCGTGTCTGGTAAAAATCCTTTACCATCATCTTCAACCATTACACTAATGTGATCTTCATATCCAGTAAGTATGATGCTGGCATGTTGCGCCTGTGCGTGCTTAATGGTGTTATTGAGTAATTCTTGTATAATTCTAAAAAGCCCTAGCTCCATACTATTACTTAAATTTCCGTGTAGTCCATGATGTATAACTTCAACCTGTATGGATTTACCAGCGTTGATGCGACTGGCTAGTTGTTCTAATGTACCTATAAGTCCATGTGAACTAAGCACACTACTTTTTTGAGCATGAGAGATATTGCGTACTTTAGTATAGGTGTCATTTAATAAATCATATGCATTTTCAAGAATTTTTTTATTTTCAACTTGATCACTTTTTCCTATCACATTTTCAATACACATGCGTGCTGTAGTTAGAGAACTACCTATATCATCATGTAAATCTTGAGCGATTTTTTACGCTCCTTTTCTTGTCCAGTAATCATGGCGTCTATTCCTGCTAGTTCTTGATCCCGCAATAATTTTTCTTCTCTTTGCTTTTGCGTTTCTGCTTGAGCAGCAAGTAATTTTTGTTTTTGTTGCATTCTATTAAATAAATAGGCACCTATACCGGTGATACAAGCAAGAATAAAAAGCAATAGATATATTTTATTTTCACTGTTTAAGTTTTTTGCTGTAAGTTCAGCATTCTCTAGATCTTTTTCTGCGGTTTCATACTTCGTCTGTAGCTCTTTTAAGTTTTGTGCTATATTGCTGCGTTGTAGAGAATCCTCTTCTGAAATAAATTGATTGTAATAATCAATCGCCTCGACATAATTGCCAGCAGCGGTTTGTGCATCAGCAATATTGCGCAAAAGCCCTACACTTAATTCTTTATCATTTTTATCTTTAATCAATTCTGCAGCTTTAATTAAATTATCTACCGCTGCCTGATGTTCGCCTATTGCGGTTTGTAGCATGGCTAGATTATTAAGACGTACCGCTATATCAAAAGTGTCTTTTTTTGCAACTACATCAGCTAGATTTTTTTCATAATAAAACAATGCAGAATCGTTTCTGGATTGATAATAATGCAAAGTTCCTAAATTAAATTCTGTATCAATAAGTTCTTGTTTTAAGTCATTATCAAGACTTATTTTTTTCATTTCATAGCATATATCTTGAGCTTGTGAATAATTACCCAGCTGTATTTCTTTAAACATAAAATAGAACTTGCTTTTAATTAATAAAGTTGGGTCATTAAGTTGTGTAGCGATAGATAGATTTTCTCTCATTAATGATTCTGGGGCAACATGCAATTCTGTTGTTGAATTACTGAGCTCCATCATATAATCGTTTGCCATAAAGGTGACACGCTTATTGCTAGAATTATTTTTTGCTTTTTGTAAATCTTTATAAGCGTTTTCAAAATCATCGACCGCATATTTAATTCCGCCTGTGGCAAGAAAATATAATGCTTGATCGCTTTTTTCTAGTGCTTCTACATCGTGCATGGCCACAATTTCCCTTAACTCTGGAATTTCATTACGGTTCAATAAACTCATAACACTATCTAGTGGTTTTACCTGTGCTTTAACCAGTTGAAAAGAAGTGCATATAAATAGTAATGCAACAATAAATCGAGCAATCGATTGATGATAGAGGGAAAAAAGTAAAGTCATTTTAAGTGTAGGGAACGATGTACTTTCAAATATAATAAACTATGGATAAGAAATCTTCTACTTATAAAATCTATTCCTACATTATTTGCAATCTGATTAATTCCTTAAATTTGGATGAAGGTAGGATGACTGTTTCTTCGCTTTCGCGAAAGCGTAATAGACACCATTCAAACACTTTAAATAATTATAACTTATGAAATACTTAAAGATTGCTAGCATAGTACTAGTAACAACAGCAATGATTTCTTGTAACGATCAAGTACCTGAAACTGTGGATGCACCTGTTAAAGAGTTTAGCTATGATGTAACAGAATTTGCAGATATTGGAGTTTTGAGGTATCAAATTCCAGGATGGGAAGAACTTAATCTTCAACAGCAAAAGTTAGTTTATTACTTAACTCAAGCAGGATTAAGTGGTAGAGATATTATATGGGATCAAAATTACCGTCATAATTTAGAATTACGTAAAGGTCTAGAGTCCATTTACACAACATATAAAGGAGACGTTAATGATGTAGACTGGAAGGAGTTTGAAATTTACTTACATCGTGTATGGTTTGCAAATGGAATCCATCATCACTACAGTATGGATAAAATGAAACCAGGATTTGATGAAGACTATTTTAAAAAGTTAATGGCACAAACAGATGTGACTATAGCTGAAGACGTGTGGATGGTCATGTTTAATGATCAAGATGCTAAAAAAGTAGATAAGGCAAAAGGTAAAGATATCGTGCTGGCAAGTGCTGTAAATTTTTATGGTCCTGATGTTACAGAAGCGGAGGCAAGAGCATACTATAAGAGTATAGATGTTGATCCTAAGGAGCCTATAGAGGTTGGATTAAATTCACAACTGGTTAAAGAAAATGGAGTTCTAGTTGAAAAACCTTATAAGAGTGGTGGTTTATATGGTCCTGCTATGGATCAAATGATTTACTGGTTACAAAAAGCCCAAGGAGTTGCTGAAACGGATCAACAAGCAAAAGCACTAGGTCTACTTATTGAATACTATCAGACTGGAGATTTACAGAAATGGGATGAATATGCGATTGTATGGGCAAAGTCCACAGATGGCGCGGTGGACTGGATTACCGGTTTTGTAGAGGTTTATAATGATCCTATAGCATATAAAGGCAGTTATGAGACAATAGTGCAGATTAAAGACTTTGACATGTCTCGTAAAATGGAAGTATTGAGTGCAAATGCACAATGGTTTGAAGATAACTCTCCATTAATGGATGAACATAAAAAGGAGAAAGTTACTGGTGTAAGTTATAAAACGGTAAATGTAGCAGGTGAGGCTGGAGATGCGAGTCCGGCAACACCTATAGGAGTAAACTTGCCTAATAATGTATGGATTAGAGAAGTGCATGGTAGTAAATCGGTTTCTTTAGGTAACATTATTGAGGCTTATGGTAGTTCTGGTAGCTCAGGTAGATTAGAAGAATTTGCCTTTGATGAAGAAGAGATTGCTCTTGAAAAAGAATATGGAGCGCTTGCAGATAAATTACATACTGCATTACATGAAGTAGTAGGTCATGCATCTGGACAAATTAATGAAGGTGTTGCAACGCCTAAGGAAACTTTAAAAAGTTATAAATCTACTATAGAGGAAGGTAGAGCCGATTTATTTGGTCTTTATTACTTAATGGACCCTAAACTAGAAGAGCTAGGTCTTGTAAAAGATTGGAAAAAAACTGGAACGGCTGCATATGATGGTTATATAAGAAATGGATTGATTTCCCAATTAGTACGTTTAGAGTTAGGTCAAGATGTAGAAGAAGACCATATGCGTAATAGACAATGGGTGAGTGCATGGGTTTATGAAAGAGGACTAGAAGATAATGTTATTGAAAAAGTTACTAAAGACGGTAAGACCTATTATGACATCAAAGATTATGAAAAGTTGAGAACACTTTTTGGTGAATTATTGAGAGAGACTCAACGTATTACAAGTGAAGGTGATTTTGAGGCTGCACAAGCACTAGTTGAAGACTATGGTGTTAAGGTAGATCAAGATTTACATCGTGAGGTGTTAGATCGTAATAGTCAATTTAAAACACCAGCTTATAGAGGTTTTGTAAATCCTATGATTACGCCAATTATGGAAGGTGATGAGATTACCTCGTTTACCATCGAACAACCAGAGACGTTTGCAGATCAAATGTTGATGTATTCAGAAAAGTATGGTCATCTAGACTAATCAGTTATAGTTTTAAATTTAAGAGGCTTATAAAAAGATAGTATAATCTTTTTATAAGCCTCTTTACTTTGGTTTAAATAAAATAGTTTTTTTGATTTCTTTTAGATCAGCTCTTTAAATTTATTCTTTTTCTTTTTTGATTTTAAACGATGGTGGAATGGTATTTTGAGACCTATATAAAAATCTGCAGCTTGAGAATCTTCTGAAATAAGGTTACTAAGAATAGATCCTGAACCAAAGCTCAATGGACCAAACCTTAATCCTGCGCCCCAAGTCATATCAGCATATTCTACAAAACTTATATTAGTATATAATGTGAATAGTCTAGATTCATATCTAGGAACTATAGTTGTGTAATTCAATTGATTATTACTATAAGGATCTGTCGATGCATTTAATCCCACAGCGCCTGTTGCAGCAATATAAATATTGCGATCAACGCGTAGGTCTAGAGAATATCTTAAAGCAGTAGGTAATTGAACAGTCACATCCTGTGTATTAGAGATAAATGAATAATTGTCTTCAAGACCTTGTTCAAAATCCTCGTCAAAATCTGAAGCACTTACCGTACCAGATATAGAGTATGTGTCGATATTGACGTCTTGATATGTAATGCTTCCTATATCAGTTATACTTAAACCTAGTTTAAGGCGGTATTGATTATGACCTCTTAAAGCTAGTGAGTCTAATTTACGATCCTTTTTAAGTTCTGGACGATACTCATAAATTAAACCAATATCACCACCAATACTTGAACTACCGTTACCAAAATCAAAATCGTCATCTTCATCTGTCGAATTAGCAGCGGCATATGATAAATCACCATTTGCAGATATAGTTTCTGCAACAGAATCATAAGAACCATTGATATTATTAGAATTCATAAAGAAACCACCAGCTCCCAATAAATATTTTGCGGTTACACCAGCTTTTAAGAAATGATTTTTTTTATTCATCACTACAAATCCATAGGTTAAACCAGCCTCACCCCATGCATGTGCGGTACCATTAAGATTTTCCATATCGATGTTAAAGTCTTTATTGAGGATATCGCCATCCTGTAAGGTTTCAAATAGATTACCATTTACCTCTCTTAAATTTAAATAACCTCTTACACGTGTAGAAATGGCTAGACTATGTTTATCTGATAGGTTGAATAAAAATGAAGGTCCTAGAATATCTAGATTTTGATATACATTATTGTTTTGGCTAGGGAAACGCATTCCAGATTCTTCAAAGCTGATCCCACTGGCGTCATTAAAAAGCTCAGAAAAATTAAAAGCATAGTAATCATTAGATGTAGTAGATGAGACTTGAATTAAATTAATATCTGTCTTAAATCTTGAGTCTGCTAGATTTGCTGGGTTAAAGGATAGACTAGTAATTCCTGAATAATTATCAGTTTCTTTTCCAGAATAGCTTTGTGAGGCACATAAAAAACTAATTAGTAAAGCTATTGCGCAAAGCGGTAAATTTCTCATTTGGTTAGGTTTATGCTCAAAATTAAACCTAGTAACTTTTTATGTCAATACCCTTTAAAGGGTATATTTAAAATGCAACTTAACTTTTTAGGGAGACTTTAATAATAAATAGTAAAAGAATGAAGGCTATAAAACCTACAAGAATCCATTTAACGCCTTTATAGTTTTTTTATGCATTCCTTTATCTTTCAGATACATGAATGATATGATTATTACAAAAGCAATAAAGAATATAATACCAAAGGTAATTTGACCACTAGAGAACATAGGGTCTTTTGCAAGTAATAATAAATGAGACATAGAATAACTATTTTTGACAAAATTACAACACGATCTTATCAATAACAGCACATGAAGAAACAAATTAAAGCAGTAGAAGAATTTCACACAGCGTTTAAACTAGGAATGAATCATCAACCACAAGGTGATATTACAGAACGACGAAATAAATTACGTTTTGAATTAATGAAAGAGGAAAATGAGGAATATCTTGAGGCTGCACAAAACAATGATTTAGTAGAGGTTGCAGATGCACTGGGTGATATGCTATATATACTTTGCGGTACTATTATAGAGCATGGCATGCAAGACGTTATTGAAGATGTATTTGATGAAATACAAAGATCTAATATGAGTAAATTGGGAGAAGATGGAAAACCTATCTATCGTGAGGATGGTAAGGTTCTAAAAGGGCCTAACTATTTCAAACCTAATTTTGAGAAGATTTTAAAGACTTCATAAGGTTTTATGATAAAAAAAGCCATCAATAGTTGATGGCTTTTTTGCATTAATATTTTTACTTACTTATATTTTTACTCTCCAACCGTGCTGGTCATCTGCACGATTGTATTGAATATCTTTTAATGCTTCTTTAAAACGTTGAGCATAGCTGTCTTCTAATTGAGGTAGCTCAAATTTAAAATCTTTGTGCTTATATCCTTTAATAGGTACAATTACGGCAGCTGTTCCAGAACCAAAAATTTCTTTAAGTGAACCATTGTTTGCAGCTTCATTAAGCTCTTTAACACTAATTCTACGTTCTTCTATTGTGACACCTGCATCTGCAGCTAGTTGTAGGACACTGCGCCTAGTCACACCATTAAGAATACGGTCATTGTTAGGAGCAGTAAGTAATGTGTCTCCTATGCGTACAAAAATATTCATGGTACCAGCTTCTTCTAGGTATTCATGTGATGCAGCGTCTGTCCATATAATTTGTTGATAACCTTCGGCTAGGGCTAGATTGTTAGGGTAGAAGCTAGCCGCATAATTTCCAGCTGCTTTAGCATATCCAACACCACCATCTGCAGCACGAGAAAAATCAGAAGCAATAATAACTCTTACATCGCCTTTATAATATGCAAAAGCAGGAGACATAACAATCATAAACTTATACTCTGTCGACGGAGCAGCGGCAACACCATTTTCACTAGCAATCATAAACGGCCTTAAATAAAGAGATAATCCTTCACCATAACGCACCCATTCTTTATCTAGATTTACTAAAGCCTTAAGACCTTCAACAAAAACCTCTTTTGGAACTTCAGGCATCGCTAGACGTTTTGCACTTTCATTAAAACGTATCCAGTTGTCTTCTGGTCTAAAAAGAAAAACATCGCCGGTTGCATCTTTAAAAGCTTTCATTCCTTCAAAAATAGCTTGCCCATAGTGAAATACCTTGCAACTAGGCTCAACCATTATAGGTCCGTATGGTTTTATAACAGCAGTTTCCCATTTACCATCACGCCAAGTACATTCTAGCATGTGGTCAGTAAAAGTTTTACCGAAGGTCAAATTATCAAAATCAGTTGTGCTAATTTTAGATTCTTGAATCTTATCGATAACGATTTCGTAGGCGTCAGTCATAGCTTGTTAAAGTTTTTTGCAAAGATACTGGATATCTATACACCAATTACCTAAACGAATTCTTAAATTTGCTGTAAACTATCAACATTATGAAAAAAATCGTATTATTATTACTCGCTGCAGCTGCTGTTGTAGGATGTAAAGAAGAAGTAAAAGAAGACATGACACCTGCCGTTAATGATGAGCAGATTCAAGAAATGGCTTATATGAGCTATGGAGAAAAGATAGATGCTTCTAACGCTATTGATGCGGTAAAGTTAGGTAGCTTCTATGAAAGTATGAAAGAAGGAGATACCATGCAAATTAAAGTTAAGGGTATGATTCAAGATGTTTGTGTTAATAAAGGTTGCTGGATTAAACTACCTGTAAATGATACAGAGACTGCTTTTGTAAAATTTAAAGATTATGGTTTCTTCTTACCTAAAAACGGAACAGATAAAGAAGTTATTTTAAGTGGTAAAGCTTATAAGAGTATAACGCCTAAAGATGAATTAATTCACTATGCACAAGATGCAGGAGAAAGTGAAGAAGAAATCGCAAAAATTACTGAAGATAAAGTTACTTATGCATTCATGGCAGATGGGGCTTTAGTAGAAGAATTTGAAAATCCAGATGTGGAAGGTATGGAACCTTCTACAGAAGAGTAGATGAAACGAGAAATTATCACTACTGGTGATGGTTCTAAAACCATTCATATGCCAGAGTGGAATGAACAATATCATTCAAAACATGGCGCCTTGCAAGAGGCGCTTCATGTTTTTATAGAGATGGGTCTTAAGGATACGCTTTCGCGAAAGCGTGAACATACAATACCTATTTCTATATTAGAATACGGTTTAGGAACTGGACTTAACGCCATGATTACTGCTCAATTCCCGACGAAATTCGCAATTAATTATACAGCTGTAGAAGCATACCCGATTGTCCTATCTGAGGCTATTGAAGTCAATTATGGACAATTATTGGGAAATCAAGTACTGTATGAAAAGCTTCATCAATGTGAATGGGAACGTGCTGTCCGACTCACAGATCACTTCACGATAGAAAAGTTGGAGAAAAAATTTGATGAGATAAATGATGAGTCACGATTTGACATCATTTACTTTGACGCCTTTGGACCTAGAGTCCAACCTGATTTGTGGACAATAGAGATATTTACTGCTGCTTACAAGGCATTAAAAAAAGATGGTATTTTAACTACATATTGTGCACAAGGTCAGGCTCGTAGGAACATGCAAGAGGCTGGTTTTCAAATAGAAAGATTACCTGGTCCACCTGGTAAACGAGAGATGTTAAGAGCTAGAAAATTATAATATAAAAAAAAGCCGTTCTCGATTCAAGAACGGCTTTTTTTATAAATAGAGTGTAGATTTTTACATTTTATCTACAATCTTCATGAGTAATTCTTGTGTACTACTATAACTCACATCTTCTTCCTTGGCAAGTAAGATGGCGGCTTTAGCCTGTTTCCATGCCTCATCATATCTACCGGTTTTATATAATAATGCAGCATATGTGTCTGTATTGTTATAGTTAGCATCTAGTTCTATAGATCTTTTTACCATCTTAATAGATTTTAATAAAACATCAATTTCAGAGTGCTCGAGATATGCATGCCATGCTTTAGAATTTAAAGCATCACTATCGTACCATATAGCGTCAATACTGTCCTGGCTATATTCTTCATTTGATCCTTCAGAACTACCAGCGCTTGAAGAGTTACTTGAAAAACCACCATGTTCAATGATTAGATCTTCAAAATCTTCTTCAGACATAGCACCTTCCATATAATCTAGCGTTTCTTTATTTTTTATAAAATAATAAGTAGGTATTGACGTGACACTTAAGGCGTCATCAACCTCATTTTCATCAACATCAATTTTATAGATTGAAATGCGATCTCCATACTTTTCAGCAAGACGTTCTATTATAGGATCCATTCTTTTACACGGACCACACCATGTAGCATAAAAGTCTACAATGATAAGTTTATCATTGTTTACTAGTAATTTTTCTTCGGCGTTGTCATCAGTAATTTCAATTTGAGCAATTGCTTGTATAGAGAGCATACCTAGCAATAATAATAGGAGGTTTTTCATAATTCGTTGGTTTATAGTATGCAATTAACAAAATTTTTAATAAACCATATATACCCTTTATGGGGTATTTTCAATTACTCGTGGTGATAGGGCTCGTTTTTTAAAATTGTAAAAGCTCTGTAAATTTGTTCTGTCGCAAACAGTCGTACCATTTGATGAGAAAAAGTCATATCACTTAGTGATAACTTAGAATTAGCTCTTTGATAAACATTACTAGAAAAACCATATGGACCACCTATTATAAAGACTAGTCTTTTTAATCCAGATATACTACGTTTATTGATTAACTCAGCAAATTGTAGGCTAGATAGTTTTTTACCTCTTTCATCTAGAAGTGTAACAAAATCACTTTTTTCTAGTTTATTAAGAATCAATTTTCCTTCTTCATTTTTCTGTTGATCTTCCCTTAAATTTTTGGTGTTTTTAAGGTCAGGGATGATTTCCAATTCAAAATTTATGTAATGCTTTAAGCGTTCTACATACATCTGTGTGAGTTGCTCTATACGAGAATCATCTGTTTTACCTACGGCTAGAAGTGTAATTTTCATATCAGCAAAGTTAATTGCATTTTAACAATATGTAAAAACAGATGTTTAGCTTATTTTTGAGTAATAAAATATACAAATGGAATACGGAAGCGCAGCATTTAAAGAAGAAATTAAACGCATTATAACTAACGCCTTAAGAGAAGATGTAGGTGATGGAGATCACAGTAGCTTATCCTGTATTCCTACAACAGCGACTGGTAAAGCACGTTTATTAGTAAAAGATGAAGGTATATTAGCTGGTGTAGAATTTGCAAAGGCCGTTTTTCATGAAGTAGATCCTGACTTAGAAATTGATGTAAAAATAAATGACGGTAGCGCTGTAAAGTATGGTGATGAGGCTTTTTACGTAACGGGTTCTTCACAGTCTATATTAAAAGCAGAGCGATTAGCATTAAATGCTATGCAACGCATGAGTGCTATCGCTACAAAAACCAAAAGTTTTGTTGACGCACTAGAAGGAACTAAGACTAAAATTCTAGATACAAGAAAGACCACGCCGGGCATAAGAGTCCTTGAAAAGTGGGCTGTAAAAATAGGTGGTGGTGTTAATCATAGATTTGGCCTTTATGATGTAATCATGCTTAAGGATAATCATATAGATTTTGCCGGTGGTGTCAGTAAAGCGATTCAAAAGACAAAACAATACCTAAAAGATACTAATCGTGATTTAAAGATTATTGTTGAGGCTAGAGATCTAGAAGAGATTAAAGAGATATTAACTAATGATGGTGTATATCGTATATTAATTGATAATTTTAATTATGAAGACACCCGTAAGGCTGTTGAATTGATAGGTGATCAGTGCTTAACAGAAAGTAGTGGTGGCATCACACTGGAAACAGCACCTCAATATGCAGCATGTGGAGTAGACTTTATCTCAAGTGGCGCTTTAACACATAGCGTTTATAATCTAGATTTAAGTCTTAAAGCGGTCCATGAGTAAAACCAAAGATCTACTAGACCGTATACCTATTTTGCGATGGCCAGTCAACCTAGCAAATAAAATACGTATACCAGGATTAGAAGGAATGACTCTTTATGATGTGGCAGAAACCTATATTATAGGAATCGCACAAGGAGCATTTTCAGCTAGGGCTAGTGCGATAAGCTATAGCTTTTTTATGGCTATATTTCCTTTTTTATTATTTGTTTTAAATCTGATTCCTTTTATACCCATTGAAAATTTTCAGAATGAATTCTTAGAGTTTGTCATAGAACTATTACCAGCACAAGCGGTAAGTATCTTTGATCAAATATTCAAAGAAATTGCTCTTCAAGGAAATACAGGGCTTTTAACCATTGCCTTTGTATCATCTTTAATCTTTATGTCTAACGGTGTTAACGCTGTTTTTAATGGTTTTGAAAGGTCTTACCATACCGATTTTAATCGTGGATTTTTTAGACAATATGCTATATCACTAGCCGTATCAGTGATGCTTACCATCTTTCTATTAATAATGGTAATAGTTGCTGGTTATGTTGAATATCTACTTGAAGAATTACGTAAATCCAATATCATGAGTGAAACTGGTCAAGGAGGAACTCTAGTATTAGTAAGATATTTAATTGTAATAATACTGACATATATTTTTGTTGCAGTGCTCTATTATTTTGGCACAAGAGATGGTCGTCAAACACGATTTTTTTCAATAGGAGCCACGGTAACAACAGTTTTAATTGTTTTATTATCAGTTCTTTATGGTGTCTATATTGATAACTTCACATCTTATAACGAGATCTATGGATCCATAGGTGCATTACTGATCTTAATGATTTATATATGGCTCAATTCCAATATATTACTTCTAGGATTTGAATTAAATGCCTCTCTTAGAAAATTAAAGGCACAGAATTTGAATACTTAATATTATCTTTAAAAACCCAAAATAAGAATCACAATGAAAAAATTAATTTTATTAGCAGTAGCTCTAGTAGCAACATTCACTGCAAATGCACAAGTAACCATCAATGATGTTAAGGTAGAAAAATCTCTTACCGTTGAAGGACAAGAATTGATGCTTAATGGCGCAGGACTTAGAGAAAAATTATGGTTTGACCTTTATGTAGGTGCTTTATATACAACTGTTAAGTCTAGTGATGGATCTACACTTGTAGACGCAGATCTACCTATGGTTATTACCTTAGATATTACAGACAGTAAAGTAACACAAGATAAAATGAAAAGTGCTGTAGAAGATGGCTTTGAAGACAGCTGTACAGATGCAGAACGTGCTGCGATTAAAGGAGATATCAAAAGATTTATAGGATTTTTCAAAGATGCTATTGTAAAAGGTGATGAGTTTCAACTCGCTTATGTACCTGGTAAAGGAACTATGGTTTCTAAAAATGGAAAAGCCCTAGGTACTATCGCTGGTATCGATTTTAAGAGAGCTTTATTTGGAATCTGGTTAGGAGATGATCCAGCAGATGAAGATTTAAAAGATGGTATGTTAGGTAAGTCTTAATAAGACTTTTAGAATAATATGACCCACGTAAAGTAAATTTGCGTGGGTTTTTTAATTTATAGATATGAGATTATTTATTACGATTGCATTAATATTTCTCGCTTTCGCGAAAGCGTATTCACAAGACATCACAGGTGTATGGAAAACCGTAGATGAAGAGTCTGGTATTGTTAAATCTCATGTCGAAATTTTTGAAAAAGATGGCAAATTCTATGGTAAGGTGCTTAAAGTTCTAGATCCAGCTGCGCCAGATACACCATTATGTGTTAATTGTGATGGTGATTTAAAAAATGTACCTATAGAAGGATTAGTAATCATTAACGATCTTGAAAAACGAGGGAAAGTTTACAAAAATGGAACTGTTTTAGATCCTGAAAACGGAAAGTCTTATGAATGTAAAATATGGCTTAATGAAGACAATCCAGATCTATTAATGGTAAGAGGCTATATTCTTTTCTTGTATCGCACGCAGACATGGATAAGACTCAAATAGATATAAATATTGGATAAATAACCACCTTTATTCATGTATCAATTTAAATCATCTACTATTTTTACATAGTAGATTTTTTTATGTCCCATTTTATAGATGTTATAATTCCTTTACCGCTTGAAAGGCTTTTTGCTTATCGAGTTACCGCTGCCGAGGCTGATTTTTTACAGCCAGGTATGCGTGTTGCTGTACCATTTGGTAAGTCTAAGATTTACACAGGAGTAGTACATAACATACATCAATCACCACCACTCAATTATGAGGTAAAGGATATTGAATTAATTATTGATGAGCAACCTTCTATAACCATCGATCAGCTTAAATTCTGGGAATGGATAGCCTCATATTATGTATGTAGTGTAGGACAGGTGATGCGCGCTGCTTTACCTAAGTCATTAATGCTGGAAAGTGAAACGATCATTCTTAAAAATCCAGACACTGAATTTAAGGATGATCTTTTAAATGATAAGCAGTTCTTGATAATGGAAGCCTTACTTCATAGACCTGCATTAAAGATTAAAGAGGTTATGGAAATTCTAGATAGAAAATCTGTTTTGCCTATCCTCAAAAAAATGCTTGAGCTAGAGTTAATTATTTTACAAGAAGAGGTTTATTCTACATACAAACCTAAAACGGTAAAGTACATTTTTTTAAACGCTAGATATAAAGATGAAGAACATCTTAAAAATCTACTAGATGATATGACTAGAGCGCCTAAGCAGCGTGACACAGTCATGTCATTGTTTATGCTGCAAACAGGTAATAAATTAGTTACTTCAAAACTGTTGCAAGACAGAGCAGGAGTTTCTAGAGCAGTGATTAAGGCCTTAATTGATAAGAAAATTTTTATAGAGGAAGAGCAAGCGGTAGATCGAGTACGTGATGAAAAAGAAAAAGGTCGCGAACTATATGAACTACAACCAGCTCAACAAGATGCACTTAATGAGATCAGAGAGCAATTTGATGCTGGTAAAACAACTTTATTACATGGTGTAACCTCAAGTGGTAAGACAGAAATTTATGTAAGGCTTATACAAGAGCAACTAGAACTAGGGCATCAAGTTTTATACTTATTACCAGAGATAGCTTTAACTACTCAACTTATCTCTAGATTAAAACAGTATTTCAAGCATCAAGTTCTCGTTTATCATTCTAAGTATAATCTTAATGAAAGATTAGAAGTGTGGAATCACGTAATAGAACATAAAGAACCATATGTGATTATAGGTGCTCGTAGTGCTATATTACTACCTTTTCAAAATGTAAAACTCATTATTGTTGATGAAGAACATGAAACCAGCTTCAAACAATTTGATCCAGACCCTAGATATCATGCACGAGATGCAGCTGTTGTACTAGGAAATATTAAAAAAGCAAATGTACTTTTAGGATCTGCTACACCATCTCTAGAAAGTTATTACAATACAACTACAGGTAAATACGGATTAGTAGAATTAAAAGAACGCTATGGTAAAGTGTTGATGCCAGATATTCAAATTATTGATATCAAAGACAAACATAAGCGCAAGAAAATGAAAGGTCATTTTTCTGATAGCTTAATAGAGCAAATGCAAGAAGCATTTAAAAATAATAACCAAGTTATCTTATTTCAAAATAGAAGAGGATATGCACCAATCCTAGAATGTAACACATGTGGTAATGCACCTCAATGTCCTAATTGTGATGTGAGCCTTACTTTTCATCAATTTAAAAAGCAGTTGAGATGCCACTACTGTGGCTATCACACTATCGTACCACTAGAATGTCCATCTTGCTCAAGTACTGCGTTAGACACTAAAGGTTTTGGTACTCAACAAATTGAAGAAGAGTTTAAAGAACTATTCCCAGATCACAAGATTGCCCGTATGGATCTAGATACAACAAGAGGAAAGAATAGTATTGAAAAAATCATCGAGCAAATTGATACTGGAGAAGTTCATTGTCTTGTAGGTACACAAATGCTTACTAAAGGTTTAGATTTTAGAAATGTAAGTCTTGTAGGTGTTTTAAGTGCAGATTCTATGCTTAATTTTCCGGATTTTAGAGCTCATGAGAGATGTTTTCATTTATTAACACAAGTGTCTGGTCGTGCTGGACGTACTGTAGAGCGTGGTAAAGTATTGATACAAAGTTATAATCCAGATCACCAAATTCTACAGCAAGTTAGTACTTATGATTATAGCACGATGTTTAAAGAACAATTAGAAGATCGATATCAATTTAAATATCCTCCATACCAGCGATTGATAAGATTAACTTTTAAGAATCGCGATTACAATACAACGTTACAAGCAGGACAGTGGTTTGTAAACGCATTAAATCAAATAGAGCATGGAGTAGAAGTACTAGGACCTGAATTTCCCGCAGTAGCACGTGTCCGTAATTTATATCAAGTCCATGTTATGGTAAAAATGGGTAAACAGCACCATCCTAACAACATTAAGAACTATATACGTAAGGTTAAGCGCAGTTTTGAGTCGATTAAAGGATTTAATTCTGTAAGATGTAATGTAGATGTAGACTGTTATTAAGTCTTTAATACATATTCTATTTATTAGTTTTTCTATTGAAAAACACTTTTTTAATCGCTTTTATGACTACTAAGGTGATGATACCTACCGCAAGACCTACTAAAAACTCTGCTACAATTGACGGCAAGCCATGTAGCAAATCATGCAAGTACTCTATATTGTGAAGAAAAATTCCACCGGCAACTAATAAAAGAGCTATGGTACCTACGATTGCCAGTCCTTTAATAATTAATGGTAATGCTTTTACTAATAGTTGACCTATCGTTTTAGTAAAACTTTTTTCATTATTGCTGGCTTTAATTAATCGATAACCCAAATCATCCATTCTTACAATTAAGGCTACAATACCATAAACACCTATTGTGGCTATAATGGCTACAAAAGAAACTACTAAAATTTGTGTAGTTATATTTTCTTCTAATACGGTACCTAAGGCAATAATTACAATCTCCACAGATAATATAAAGTCTGTAAAAATTGCAGATTTGATCTTATCTTTTTCAAATGCAAGAATTTCTTCTTCAGTATATTCTTTAGAAGTTAAAGCAGCTTTGGGATGGTCATGTGGGAAGACATATTCATATATCTTTTCTGCTCCTTCATAGGCGAGATAGATAGCTCCTAGTATTAATATAATAGTGACTGCAATAGGTAAAAATGCACTTAATAAAAAGGCGAGTGGTAAAATAATCAGTTTATTAATAAAAGAACCTTTGGTGATAGCCCACAACACGGGAATTTCTCTAGATGATACAAAACCTGATGCTTTTTCTGCATTTACGGCTAGATCATCTCCTAGAATTCCAGCGGTTTTTTTAGTCGCAATCTTACTCATTGCAGCTACATCATCCATTAACACTGCAATATCATCTAGTAAAGCAAAAAATCCTGAAGCCATAGTTATTATGTGTTTTTAAAAAACGAAAATATAATTACTTTTTGGCTTCTGATAACAATTCTTCTAACGGTTTTATCAAAGATTGATATTGCTCTGGTAAATGTAAGTATGGTTCTAATGTAAAGGTAAATGTAGTATCACCTTTAAAAACCCAATAATTAACTTTCAATTTTCCATCATGAGTCTTAAGGTTTTGAGAAGGTACATTATTTATAGAATAATCATTTCTTGATTCATTATACCAAATACCTAATTTCCTCAAGTCATCTGGATTTGAATATTTTAATGTGATTAAAGGATTGATAATCGAATCTTTATCATGGATTTTAATCTCTTTCATAGGATAGGATTGCAGCTCTTTAGACCATAAATTACCTTTATTTATCAGGGATAAAAAGAGACTCCATTGATCTATAACTGTTGTTGCATCTGTATCAGTTTCTACAATTGTAAATAATTTCTCCTGTTGTATATGTACGGTTTTTTTTATGGTATCGATGGTGACCGTCGTTTTATTTGCAGCAATACGTCCGTTTTCTATATTAAAAAAAGAAAGTAGGGCAAAGAATAAAATTTTGATTTGTTCCATTTTCAATTTTATAACTCTCAAGTAAAATCTGCAACAATTTAGAGTAATTTAAAGTAATGACTACTAGAATAGGTATTGATATTGATTTTTTGTTATTTAAGAATTAGATGCCCTTAACTCATCACCACCAGGCCATATTTCACGATTAGGATTTGTATGTTTTGATATAATACGTTGCGATTCTTTGCTATTTTTGATGTCTTTTTGAATTGCATAGAGGATGTCTTGAGCACGCTTTCGCGAAAGCGTATTATCCACTAATCTTACAGGATAATCCCTACCTAATTTAAAATTAAAGAACTGCTCATCCATTGCAGTCATTTTCCATGGCTCGTGAACAAAACGTAAAGGTAAATGTGCAATTTCTGGAACCCATTTTTTTATAAAAATACCATCTGGATCGTGTTCTAAACTATTTTTAACGGGATTATAGACTCTTACTATATTTATTCCTGTCTCGCCAGCTTGCATTTGTAACTGAGGATAATGTATACCTGGTTCAAAATCTAAAAACTTTGAGGCAAGATGCGTGCTTGCGTCCTGCCATGGCTGCCATAAATGATGAGTGAAAAAACCGGTAAGCATGGCTCGCAATCTAAAGTTAATAAATCCTGTGGTATTTAAACAACGCATAGCGGCATCTACAAGAGGATAACCAGTTTTACCAGTGCGCCATGCTTTCTGAAAACTAGAATTTACTGGTTTATTAATATGATGATATGCTTTATGAACGCTAAGCAATTCCATTTCATGCTCCATTTCAAATTTTTCAATAAAATGGGCTTGCCACCTCAATCGTGATAGAAAAGAGTTGAGTGTTCTTTTATCTTTTATATAATGTTTTGCAGCACTTGCTTTTTGAGCAATCATGCGCACACTTACATTTCCCCATGCGATGTATGGCGATAATCTACTACTGTGCAATCTACTTGTAAGTGGTTTTGAATAATGAAGATTGTATCCAGTTATGCGATGGTTAAGAAAACTATTAAAGTATTTTAATGCAGTACTGGTACCACCTGGTTGAAAACCAGATTTTTTATCTGTTTTTAAGTCAGTAATATTGAATTTTTTTTCTAGCTCTATTAATTTCAAGGGATCAAGAAAGAAAGCCTTATCAAAGTCTGGATGCTGCAAATCTTTATTTATAAATTCAATCCAGTGCTCTTTCCATTTTGATCTATTTTTCAATCCACGTATCACACCGTTAGAAATGCTTTCTTCCCAATTAATATGTGTCTTCTTAAAATAGTTGCTAATATTTATATCTCTTTTATAGGTTTTTAAAAGTCCTGTTTCTTGATAAGAAAATACATTTTTGATATGGTAATCCTGTTGTATTAATTGAAACGCAGACAACGCATTAGATTCAATACATAAAATCTGGGTATTAAGAACTTCAAGCTTTTCATTTATGTTCTCTAATGATTGCTTTATAAAATCAAAATGTCTTTTACTATAATGAGCATCCTGTAAGAGCATGGGCTCAAAGATGTAGAGTAGAAGTATGGGTAAACCAGACTGTGTAGCCCTTTGTAAAGGTTCATGATCTAAGATTCTTAAATCTCTTTTAAACCAGACTATATTAATGGATTGTTTCAATTTATTAATTACGTGTATCTAGCTTAACTATTTTAACCAAGTGACTTTATGCGACGGCTTCTTTATAAGTTTTTAGACAGCGTTCTCTTGCTTCTTTATGGTCTACCATTTTTTCAACATAGTCATCAGTTTCAAATTCAGGAACCCATTGTTTGATGTAATTATAATTCTTATCAAACTTATCCTTTTGTGTAATAGGATTAAAAATTCTAAAATATGGTGCTGCGTCCACACCACTACCAGCAGCCCATTGCCAGTTACCTACATTTGCAGATAGATCAAAATCGAGCAGTTTCTCTGCAAAATAACGTTCGCCCCATCGCCAGTCTATTAATAAGTGTTTGCATAAAAAACTAGCCACTAGCATGCGCACCCTATTATGCATATAGCCTGTAGTATTTAATTGTCGCATACCAGCATCTACGATGGCATACCCAGTTTGCCCATTTTTCCATTTCTCAAATTCTTCTTCGTTATTTCTCCACTCTATACGATCATATTTTGATCTAAAAGCATTATCTACCGTATGTGGAAAATGATAAAGAATAGTCATAAAAAACTCTCGCCAGATAAGCTCGCTCATAAACGTTTTCTCACTTGCCAGATCTGCCTTTTTCATCATCTTACGGATGCTCACAACTCCAAACCTTAGATATAAGCCTAATCGTGATGTACCTTCTTCTATTGCTGGAAAATTTCTAGTCTTCTCATAATCTTCTATAAGTGTTGGTTTTACATTATAATCAGGGATTTCGATATCTGATTTTTTAAAACCCATTTCAGAAAGACTTACATTAGGTAATCTTGAGTTTTTGATACAGTTATCTAAATAATCACTTGTATAATAAATTGTTAGATTGTCTGCCTTACCAAAATCTTTACGGAAATTTTCGAGCCATTTATTTTTATAAGGTGTATATACCACATAAGGATCTCCATCATCTTTAACGATATCATCCTTTTCATAAATGACTTGATCTTTAAAAGTATTAAATTCTATACCATGTTGATTAAAATATGCCGTAAGTTGAAGATCTCTGTCAAGCGCATAAGGTTCATAATCGCGATTTGTAAATACAGAATTGACTTCATAACTATTAGTAATATCTTTCCACACATCTACTGGTTTACCATAAAACATAGCTAGTGAGCTACCGTGATTTTCTTGTAGATCGTCTCGCATGCGTTGCAACTCTTCAAAAATAAACGTGACACGAGCATCGTCTTCTGGTAAGTGATCTAAAATTTCTTTATCAAAGATAAAAATAGGAAGAACAGGAAGATCACTTTTAAGAGCTTCTAGAAAGCCTACATTATCATCTAATCTTAGATCCCTACGAAACCAGAATATATTTACTTTTTCACTCATTTTTTTTGGTCAGTTTTAGCTTGCAATAATTATTAATAGAACCTTTTTAAAATTATATAATCTTCAATTAAGCTCTTTTTATCTCAAATATGATGTACTAAAATGGTTTATAAATTGTATTATTTACGAAATAGCAATTATTAGGTGTAAAATCAAATACATGATAGCTTTACCGTATATCTCATACTACTTTTTATCCTAGATTTAAAGTTCCTTTCCCACCATCAACACCTATGACCTGACCAGTAATCCACCCAGTATTTTGCTCTAGTAAAAAGGCAGCAACACTGGCGATATCATCTGGTGTACCTACGCGTTTTAGAGGATGCATTTCACCCATTTTCTCTTTTTTGGCATCATTATTTAATAATCGGCCAGCAAGAGGTGTGTCCACTAAAGACGGCGCAATTACATTAACACGTACGGTTGGTGCATACTCAGCAGCAAGAGCTTTAGCAAAGCCTTCAATAGCACCTTTGGCCGCAGCCACACTAGTATGAAATGGCATACCAGTTCCTACAGCAACTGTAGAAAAATAAACCATGCTACTTGTGCCTTCTTTAGTTAATAACGGTAAAACAGTTCGTGTTACTTTAAGCATTGAGAAGAAATTGATATTCATATCATCTTCAAAATGCTTTTGTTTTAGCATTTTAAATGGTTTAAGATTTATACTGCCAGGACAGTAAACAAAACCATCTAGCGATTCAGGTAAAGCAGTGGTGTCTAGCTCATCAGTTAATGCATCAAAATTGATGTGTGTAACACCATCTGGTAGATTTTCATTTTCTCTAGAGGCAACATAGATGTTGTTATTCTGATACATGTGTTGTACGATAGCATTTCCTATTCCATGGCTTCCACCTATAAGTAGTATATTTTTAGACATTTAATTGAGTATTTCGTGTTTTTGTGTTGCTTGTAAGTCTTTTTGAATTGGAGCGTTTTCTACATATTCTCCAAAATGTTTGATAAGTGCGCTTTCGCGAAAGCGAAATATCTCGGCTAACTGCTTCTTAACAAATGGTGCGCCTAGTTTGCCTAGAAAACCTAGTGGTAGTCGATAATGTATTAAATCTTCCATTAAAGTACCACCAGGGATTTCACTTATAAAATGCTTATGATGCCACGTTGCATATGGTCCATACATTTGCTCATCTACAAAGAATTCTCTTTCTTTTACTTGAGTAATATGCGTCACCCAATTAGTTCTATAATATGGCAGTGGCTTTACTGAATATTCTATTAATTGACCTGGATACATTCCTCTTTCTGTACCATACTGGACTTTCATTTCCAGTTCTGGTGGTGTTAATAACTTAAGATTATTAGCATCAGTCAGGAATTTCCATGCCTCGTCGATTGAGATGGGTAACTTTTGCTGTGACGAAAATTGATATAGTTTCACATGTTTTGTTTAGACTATAAAGTTAAACATTAAACAGACGTGATTTAGTAAGAGTTTGTTAAAATATACATTCCCTACTTTTACTGTAAAAAGTAGGGAATGTATATAAGTTTTATGCTAGGTTAAAATCTATTCATCACCATCATAGCGGTACTCACCACTTGTATATTCTGGAGATAGTGCTATTTTAATTCCAAAATTTAGAGTAAAGTTAGAAGCATTAACCGTGCGTACTTCTTCTGGTATAAAGGACGTACTGTTTTCATCCAGAAAGTTATAACCTATAGGATTGCCCAATGTGGTATTATATTGTGGCGAGAAAAATAACTGTACAGACCTGCGGAAGTAGTAATTAAATCTTAATCCACCTTCTATATAAGCACTTGCAGATTTTGAGTTTGCGGTATCAGATTGATATAGTACTCTAGTAGGCACATCCTGTAATTCATTATTAGAGACACTATTTTCTGGATTATTATAAAAGGCCATTCCACCTTTTAACATCACATCTAGTTGAAATCTATTTCTAGTATAACTAAAACTTGGTCCTATAGAAATGCTGGTAGTGGTATAATTATTTGAACTTATGTTGTTTTCTGGATTAGTATCTGTATCCAGATATCCAAACTCGTTGTATTGATGTCTTAAACCAGCACTAAGTCCTAAATATTTATTAGTGTAGTAAGTATACTCAAGACCTACATTAAGACCTGATCTTGCGATGTCACTAAAATCTCCAGATGGTTGTGCCACACCAAAGGCGACCGATAAATTATGTCTTGGAATTTCTCTCAAATGCACAGCTGTTTCTGGTTTAACCTGTTTGAGATCATCTTGTGAGAACCCAATTGTACTCATTAAAAGTAGGAGTAGAGCGATTTTTTTCATGGTATAAATATAGTTGTTCCTACTTGTATTGGGAATAATTTAATTAAGGATTAAGATTTTATTGTGTCAGATTTTATGCTATCGTGGCTAAATTTAAACTCAATCAAAAAACAAATACTATGAGCGACAAAGAATTAGAAGGAAAATGGGATCAGACGAAAGGAAAAGCCAAAGAAGAATTTGGAAAATTGACTGATAATAAATCAACTGAAGCAGAAGGTAAATCTGACCAGTTAAAAGGTAAAATTAAAGAAGGTCTAGGTGAGGCTAAAAGAAAAATTAAAAATACCTTTGACGATAAATAAAACACTATGGAAAAATTAACTGAAGACCAGATATACAAGCATTTAGAAAATGTTGAAGGTTGGGATTACTATGATGATGCAATTCACACCACTTTTGAATTTGATAATTTTATGGATGCTTTTTCTGTAATGACACGTATAGCGTTAATAGCTGAAAAGATGGAACATCATCCAGACTGGCATAATGTTTACAACACATTAGAGATTTCTTTAAGTACTCATGATGTGAATGGTCTAACAGAAAATGACTTTAAACTTGCTGCTGCGATTGAGCATATTGTAGGAGATGAGTAATTACGTTATTCATTTTGTAATATTGCAGCTGTCCATTAAAGGGCAGCTGTTTTTTTATGCGATATTTTTTATTATTTATGGTAATTAGCTTTAGCGTTCAAGCTCAACGCTATAATACACCGCAATCTTATCTTAAATTTATAGATGATAACCACGAGAAAGTTATTGAACAAACATGGAATTACATGTATAGTCATTCTCAAGAACCTAATTTGCAGAAACGCAATGGACAGCGTAAAGTTCTAGAAAATGTATTAAAAAGAGCCATACGCAATATTGAAAAAGAAAAACCATTTGACAAAGATCTTCAACAAGCAGCGGTAAAATATTTGAATGGTAATCTAGCTATTGTAAAGGAAGATTATGTACAAATCCTTAAGTTAGAAAGTTCTAAAGAGCCATTAGTAGATAAGAGTACGATTTTTAGAAAGATAAGAAATGCCATGTATCAATTGCGTCAGGATTATGATAGCTCTATTAATACTTATGCACAACGATATGATTTAACGATTAATGTTAATAATAATCAACTAGCACAAAAAATGGCTGCTACTATAAAAATATATGATCATTATAACGAGATGAATATTTTAGTCCAGCAAATTAAAGATGCCGAGGCATATCTATGGCAAGATATAGCAAAATTAAATCCTCAACAATTCCATACACGATTGCAAGATCTAAATAATGTTGTAAAAAATAATAAGAAGAAAGCGATAGCATTATCATCATCAATCGATATAGAATCGCTACAACCAGTTTATGACAATTTTTCTCATTTTTTTGGTATGAGCTATACAAATCATACAGCACCTATTATTGAGTATCTTACGGTTGCTAGAAATGGTGATAGGTCAGATATTATACATAAAACTGAAGCTTTTAATAAAGCAAAGACTTGGTTTAATCTTAATAGAAGAGAAAGTTATACACTATGGTCATCTGGTACTAGTAATTATATCTATAACTTAATCTCTAACCTTGATTAACATAAGAATATCAATGTGCTTGCAAGGATAGCAGCAGAATCTTAAATTTGAACTTTAACAAATAACATAACATTAAATGGGAAGAGCATTTGAATTCCGCAAGGCGCGCAAGATGAAGAGATGGAGCGCTATGTCTAAAGCATTTACTAGAATAGGTAAGGATATAGTTATAGCTGTAAAAGAAGGCGGACCAGATCCAGAATCTAATGCAAAATTACGTGCGGTAATCCAAAATGCAAAGGCAGTAAATATGCCTAAGGCAAATGTAGAACGTGCTATAAAAAAAGCAACAGATAAGGATACAGCAAATTATGAGACCGTTCTTTTTGAAGGATATGCACCACACGGTATTGCGGTACTGGTAGAGACGTCTACAGATAATAATAATAGAACAGTTGCAAATGTGCGTAGCTATTTTACAAAATGTGATGGAAATTTAAGTACATCAGGATCTGTTGAATTTATGTTTGATCATAAATGTCATTTTAGGATTCCTGCAGGCGATTTAGACCTAGAAGAATTGGAATTAGAGTTAATCGATTTTGGTGCTGAGGAACTTTTCCTAGATGAGAAAGATGAAGAAGATGATAATTCTGTAGACGGAATTATGATTTATGCAGAGTTCCAAAATTATGGTGCACTACAAAAAGGTATTGAAGAATTAGGTCACGAGATACTTAGTTCTGGATTTGAGTACATACCTACCATGCAAAAAGAGGTAACAGCAGAGCAGCGTGAGGACGTCGAAAAACTTCTTGAAAAACTAGATGAAGACGATGACGTAAACAATGTGTATACAACCATGCAGGATGAGGAGTAGGTAGTATTTGATAACGCTTTCGCGTAAGCGTATTTCAAAGAAAATTTCATACCTTTAATCGAAACTTTAAGTTTTTAAATTTGATTATCTTATTTATGATAAATCATTCTTAACTTTAAACATAATTAATTAAAACTACTAAAATGGTAAAAGCAAAATATCAAAGCGTTCTTGACTTAGGAGAGAAACTAGCAATTAAAGATGGTGATGTTCAAGTAAATGGAGAACGTCTTGAAATAAGAGGTACAGCAGCAACACCTTATGATAAAGATCAGTTATGGGATGAGATTAAAAAGGTAGGTGGTGAAAACCCTAGTGATTTAATGGCAGATATTAAAGTTGAGGACGATTCAATTTATGCACGTCACACTGTACAAAGTGGTGAATCTTTAAGTCTAATAGCAAAGCGTTATTTCAAAGATCCTATGAAATATAAGCAAATTTTTGCTGCAAACACAGGAGTACTTTCTAATCCAGATGTGATACATCCAGGTCAGGAATTAGTAATTCCTAATTTGTAATTTTTTATTACAAGAATTTCAAATTTCTTGTTACAAAACCTCGCATTCTTGCGAGGTTTTTTTGTTACCTTACGTTAGATCTAGTGTTTTACGCTGCTTTCTTACATGTAATTCTAGATCCTTAAAAAACGCCCTAAAGTGAAGCTCCATCTCAGCATAAAATTTAACTAGTTCTATGGGTGCAAAATTCATTTTACTGCGATTTCGTGTGCGATGATTCATTTGATGGAAGATGCGTGAAATTCCATCTACGGTTGCATAGCTGTTGATCCAGTTTTGCTCAATCATATGGGGCAAGAAATTCTGAACCTTAGCAGGTAAAATGTCATAATGTTTCTCTAGATCTGCATAAAATTGCTGGACATAAACATCAAGTGGATCCTGATGAAAATCTGTCCAATTTGCAGCAAGAAAATGATCATAATATATGTCAACAATAACACTACTCCAGTGCCCATATTCACTACGTATTAAGTCTTTACTTAACTTAACGGTCGGGTGTGAGTCTGTAAATGTATCGATATGTCTATGTAAAATAATACCTTGAGCGACACGTTCAGGAAACATTGTAAAATCTTTACCACGCACTGAATCTGCTATGAAGTTACCGATGCGCAATTCAGTATCATTTCCTGAAAGGTAAATATGTGCGAGATAATTCATAGTTGCAGTTGTAGATGGCGTTGAGTACTCTTACTTTTGTCGTAAATGTAAAGTAATTTTCTATGACACTTATAAAATCTATTTCTGGAATTCGCGGAACCATTGGCGGTGAGCCAGGTGATAATTTAACACCATTGGATGCTGTAAAATTTGCATCAGCTTATGCAAAATGGATTAAAGAAGATTCTGGTAAAAAGGATCCAACGGTTGTTATAGGTAGAGATGCTCGCTTAAGTGGTGCGATGATACAAGCCTTAGTACAAAATACTTTAGTAGGTATGGGATGTCATATTATTGATTTAGGCTTAAGTACTACGCCTACAGTTGAAGTCGCTGTACCTATTGAAAAAGCTGATGGTGGAATTATATTAACTGCAAGTCATAATCCTAAACAATGGAATGCTCTTAAATTATTAAATAATAAAGGTGAGTTTTTAAATGGTGTTGAAGGTCAGAAAATTTTAGATACTGCTGCTTCAGAGGATTTCAATTATGTTGAAGTTGATGATCTAGGTACTGTTAATGTCATCAGTGATTATATTGATAGACATGTTGATATAGTACTAGACATGCCAGTCACTAAAAAAGATGCTATTAAAGCCATGAATTTTAAGGTTGTAGTAGATGGTGTAAATTCAACGGGCGGTATCGCGGTTCCAGCTTTATTGAAGAAATTAGGTGTTGAAGTGATAGAATTATATTGTGAACCAACGGGTCACTTCCCACATAATCCAGAGCCTTTAAAAGAGCACTTAGGTGATCTAGCTGCTGCGGTAGTAGAACATAAGGCAGATTTTGGAATAACAGTTGATCCAGATGTAGATAGACTTGCTTTTATGACTGAGGAAGGTGAAATGTTTGGTGAAGAGTATACATTAGTTGCTTGTGCAGATTATATTTTAGGTCATCAAAAAGGGAATACGGTTTCTAATCTTTCATCTTCTCGTGCATTAAGGGATGTAACTGAAGCTCATGATGGTACTTATTATGCTGCAGCAGTAGGAGAAGTTAATGTGGTCACTAAAATGAAGGAGATGGATGCTGTAATAGGTGGTGAAGGAAATGGAGGAATCATTTATCCAGACTCTCATTACGGTCGTGACGCATTAGTAGGTATAGCCATGTTTTTATCCTTACTTACTGAAAAGAAAATGAAAGTAAGTGCATTAAGAGCTAGTTATCCAGAATATTATATGAGCAAGAAAAAGGTACAGTTAACTAAAGGTATGCCGGTTGATGATATTATGAAAGATATTTCTGAAAAGTATGCTAATGAGAATTTAACGACTATTGATGGTGTGAAAATAGATTTTCCAACTCAATGGGTACATATGCGTAAATCTAATACTGAACCTATTATAAGAATATATACGGAAGCTCCAACTCAAAAAGATGCAGATCAGCTAGCAGATCGCTTTATCGCTGAACTCGAGGCGATAGCACAGGCTTACGCTTAATATTTTGTGGTGTTGCTTTCCATCTTTTATGCGACCAGAGGTAATACTCTGGTTGCAATCTGATTTGCTTTTCAAGTAAATCAAAAAAAGTATCGGTAATTTCCCAATCGTTAGTTTGAGCGGCATGCTCTGTAATAGTTTTAAAAGTCGCTTTGTAGTGACCTCTTTTGACTTTTTCTACGGCTAGATATACCACAGCTGTATCATGCGCTTTAGCAAGTTTCTCACTGCCCAAAAAGACCGCACTTGTTTTACCGAAAAAGGTGGTGAAATTTTGTGCTCTATATTTAGCCGGAGATTGATCTGCAACAAGTCCATACATTGCCATTTCTCCATTATTAATACTATTAGAAATGCTGTTGCTAGCTTCTCTCATGGTAATCATTGTTGAATTGAACTTTTGTCTTATATCAACAATTAGTTTATTGAAATACTTATTAGCTAATGGTTTATAAACAGCAATAATTTTATAATCTACTAATCCATCTAGACACATGGTCCACTCATAACTCGCTTGATGACCAAACATGGCTATGATAGGTCTGTTTTGTGCTCTTAAGTCATTAATCAAATGCAGATTGGTATATTCAAATCTACTCAACATATCTTTGTGACTCATTGACATAGACATAATAACCTCAATAAAGCTATCACAAAAATGTTGAGTTGTTTTTTTACATAAGATATTTAATTCCTTTTCTGACTTCTCAGGAAAGGCTATTTTTAAATTCTTAACGATTACTTTTTTACGATAACCAATCACGTAAAAAACAATTAAAAACGCAAAATCACTTAATAAATACGTAAGTCGTGCTGGAAGTATAGAGATGAACCAGAGTAGTGGATAAAAGAAATAAAAAGCAATCGCTTGCATAAATAGAATTTGGACAAATATACTATCTTGTTCCTAAGTAAAAGAAGGATATGAATCAAGGATTAGATATAGTAACTATAGTGATTATAGTAGCATGTGCATTAGTAAGTTTTAAGGGTTTTCAAGACCGTTTTTTCTTCGATAAGTATAAGTTCAATATAGCAGGTATACTGCGCGGTGAGCAATTGCGGTTTTTAACTAGTGGTTTTCTTCATGCAGATTTACAACATCTCATTTTTAATATGTTAACCTTGTACTTCTTTGCGCATTATGTTGTGGTAGATTTAGGCGATATTGGTTTTTTAGTAGTTTATTTTGCAAGTCTATTAGGTGGTGGTTTACTCAGTTATTTTTTCCATAAAGATGAATATCACTATAGCGCTATAGGTGCAAGTGGCGCTGTGATGGGAATAATTTATTCGGCTATATTGTTGGAACCTAGAATTTATATTTATGGTATTATCCCAGGTTTTGTTTTTGGTATAGGCTATTTAGCTTATTCTATATATGGTATGAAAAATAAGTCAGATAATATAGGACATGATGCTCATTTTGGTGGAGCAGTGGCAGGATATATTGTGACCATTTTATATGATTATAACATCATATTTGAACAAACGCTCACTGTGATATTAATGCTATTGCCTATAGTAGCTTTATTTGTATTAAGAAAAATGAATAAGCTATAGAAGTTCTGCTAGTTTATCATGTAAAGCTTGACCACGCAAGTCTTTTGCGATTATAATACCATTTTCATCTAGTAAAAATGTAGCAGGTATACTACTAACGTTATAAAGCTTTGCGATAGGATCTTGCCAGTGCATTAATCTTGAAATGTGATACCAGTCCATTTCATCTTTTTCAATGGCGGCTTTCCATGCAGCTTCTGCGTTTTGGCGATCTAAAGAAACACTTATAATATTAAATCCTTTATCATGATATTCTTTATAAGCTCTTACTACATTAGGATTTTCTCTTCTACATGGTCCACACCACGATGCCCAGAAATCAATAAGCGTTACTTTACCCATAACATCATCTAATTTTAAGACATCACCATCAGGTGTTTTACCTTCAAATAAAGGCGCTTTTGCACCTATTGCAGTAGTAGAGAATTTAGTAAGGTAGCTCTCTAAACTTTTTGTAATCGCTGTTTCCTTCACATCACCTTCTAGCAGGTCAAATAATTCCAAAGCCTTATCTGTATCAATTAACTTAGAATTTAATAAATCACCAATAATCATACTACTTACTAATTTATTGGGATTAGATTTTACAATATCAAAAACTTCATTTTTATAAGCCTCTTCAGCATCCATCCATGATTTTGTTACATCATCACCTTTTTGTTGATCACCAGATCGATATGCCTCACCACGAGCTGTTTTAAACTCATTTGTTCTTTTTTGATATGCCGCTTGATCTGCTCTAAAGTCATAAAGAATCTTATTCTCTTTACTACCAGTTACAGAACTAGCCCATAAGGAATCTTGATTTATTTTAATTTTTAAAGGTTCATCACCTTCTATAAATATCATGCGATCATTACCAGTTTCCATAGATAAGAAACGTACTTCGGCAAAATCCTTCTTTTCACCTTTATCAAAATGAAATTTTTCATTCATCACTATTGCAGTGTCAATAACAACTGGACTATTAGCCGCGTTAAGTTTATTAAGATAAACTCTCATACCATTATAGACACCTGGCGCATCACCTTCTATAAAATAAGTATTATCATTTTTAGCCTTTTCATTACAAGAAACTGTGATTAAAAGAGCTATAATAGGCAGTAGATATTTCATGCTAACAATTTTTCCAAAAATAATAGTTTTACCACTATCAAACAGGTTAAAACTTTCTAAAACTATAGGACCTTGAGTCATCCTAATTCTAATAGTTTTACCTTTGTATTTATGAATATGTTACCTGAAGATTTTATGATGGAAGTGACCTTGAGTTTTCACAAGGTAATTGCACATTATAGGGAACGTCTTAAGACAGAGACTAATCCTATCGCAATCGCATTTCTTAATGCGACATTAGATTATGTGAATCAACATCCTAGATTAGAAGACGGTTTAAAAATTGAAGAAATAGAACAAGAAAAAGAGGTGATTAATACATTACTTTCTGATTTATTTCCTACCGCATTAACACTTAATGAAATAAAAGCCGCCACCATACCATTTTCAGACTTTTTATTTAATAAAACGCAACGTTTTGAAAACTTATTATCTCATTCAAAAGATCAACAGTTTTCATTACTCTCAAATACCGATTTTGATTATTTTACCATGGCTAGTGGTGTCATTCTCAAAGAAATATATAATGCAGACATTGATTTAAGCAAACCATTACATTGTCAGATTCCTGATAAAAATGGTAATTTAAAATCTTATCGTATTACATACAATGCAGATTTTGTAGAGGTTGAACTTAAAGAGGAGAAGTATAGATTATCAGAAGATAACATTAAAGAATTATTGCGCAACCCAGAGGATAAAGAGCTCTGGAAATCTAAATTTCCAAAAAACAGCTACACTTTTAAAGGCTTTGGGATTATAAGTCTAACAGATGTGACTATGGATAATGCCATATCTGATTTAAAAACTGTTTTACTGGGCAATCTAGGAGAAAAATCGACTCATGAAACAGAAAAGGTAGAAAAGATTTTCAAGCAAATGTTCAATATTGAAGATTTGCAAGTAGGCTTTACGGTTTACAATAATGTGGACATGCTTTTTGAAAACATGGTTTACAGTGATTCTAGTAGTTTCTTATTAGGCTCTAGTCATGAAAAAAACTGTAATAATGCACTATGCGCAGACTCTTATGCTCATTTATTGAGAGATTTTACGCCATTAGTAATTACAGATGTAAAACAATATCGTGAGACGGTAGACAACACTTTTTTACCAGATAACCTTATCAATGCAGGATTTAATAGCGCTATATTTTATCCTATATCGCATGAAGGTAGATTACTAGGGATTTTAGAACTGGCCAGTTTTACACCATACCTATTAAATGTCTTTAATGCTCAAAAATTAGATGGCATCTCAGACTATCTTAAAATGGCTTTAATACGATCAGAGCAAGAATATGAAACAACTATTAAAGCACTGATACAGACTGAATGTACATCTATTCATCCTAGTGTTCAGTGGAAATTTGAGCAAGAGGCGCGTCGTTTAATCAGATCACGAGCAGAATCTTTAGATGATAGTTTTAAGGACTTGGTTTTTGAAGATGTGAGTCCTTTATATGGACAAATTGACGTGGTAGGTAGTAGTGATGCGCGCAATGAGGCCATTAAAACAGACTTGATCTCTCAACTCGAGTTGGTTAGTGAGATATTCGCTTTCGCGAAAGCGAATGAGCCATTGCCTATATATGATCAAATTATTCATAGAATCCATAAATTTCAAGAGGAACTGGAGCATAATAATATAAATGCTAATACAGAACGCGAGATTATCAGTATTCTAGAAGGAGAAGTTAACCCTTTTATGGATCATGTTAAGGAACTATCTAAAAAACTGAGGCAACTAGTCACGGACTATGAGGCTGCTTTAAATTCTGAGTCTGGTGTCATTTTTACTAATAGAGATAATTATGATACTACAGTACAGGTCGTTAATGAACGATTAGCTCGTTTTCTAGATCGTAAGCAAAAGGAAGCACAAGAGATTTATCCTCACTTTTTTGAACGTTATAAAACTGATGGTGTAGAGCACAATATCTATGTGGGTTCTAGTATAGTACGTGGACAATCTTATAATCCTGTTTATTTATACAATCTAAGGTTATGGCAACTACAAACCATGATCCAGATGGAGAATAAATTTTATCAATATCAAGAAAGCTTACCGGTTCAAATAGAGGCTGCTTCTATGATATTAGTTTTCGGTAATACACTAGGTATTAGATACCGTATCGATGAAAAGAGATTTGACGTGGACGGTGCTTATAATGCGAGATATGAGGTGGTTAAGAAAAGAATAGATAAGGCCAATATTAAAGGTACAAATGAGCGTATCACTCAAAAAGGTAAAATTTCCATCATCTATACAAATCACGAAAGTGAACTAGAGTACTTAAGATATATTTCTTTCCTTCAAGATCAAAAATATTTGAACGATGAGATTGAACTTTTGGAATTAGAAGATGTTCAAGGAGTTGTAGGGCTTAAAGCCATACGTGTAGGTGTACTCTATAATAAAAAATCAGAAGATAAAAAGCGTTTAACTTTTAAGGATTTGTTGCAGGAATTACATCAGCAATAGAATCTAGATCGAGTAGGGCAAACGCAATTACAAAAGCAAGTACAGAGCCTATAATACCTATCATAAAAATAGTATAAGTAAGTCTTAATAATTTATACTTTCTAGCCAGTACAACACCTAGATAGTATAAATCTTTAATTAAAGATTCATAAACTTCTTCTTTCTCTTCAAGTAAATCCATTACAGAGTTTTTATACTTATTAAGTGGCATTTTATGAAAGTTACCAAAGAAAAGTAAGTTGACTTTACGATCTCTAACTTCATCATCTGTAAATTCACCAGATGTAATATTAGGTCTAGTAGACATTATAGATAATACTATACTCGCTACAGAAAATAAGACTAATATTAGAGTAGGCCATAAAAGGTGTCTATTGCTTACCTGCTCTAGTTTAGGTATTAAATTTGCCAGTGCTAGAGATATGATAATAGCATTTACAGATAACAATATGTTAGCCTTAGTGTCTGCAATGTCACTTAATTTAATATGATTACGCAATGCGGTTCTAAACAGTGTTTGTATCGCTCGCTCTGGGCTTTGATTTTTTAAATCAACTTTAAGTTTCTCCTTTTTAAGTTTTTGTTTATTTTTTTCTTCTTCCTCAACAACTTCATAAGGTTCTCATTCTTGTCCTTATTCCAGTTCTTAATTGCATAGTCAGAGTAGTAGCGATGTTTTTCAGTAAACACTCTTATGTTTTCTTGTCGCCATTCTTTGTTAGTATAAGTAGCGATACCACGCAGTTCTAATTCTTTTTTAAGTAATTCACTGGTTTCATCATAGTAATCTTTTGCAAAGTGCGAGGCGTCTGCATCTCTTAATATTTCCTCTAAAGCAGTTTGTGGCGTACCATTAAATTTTGTGGCAAGAATTAATTTTTTGACTAGCGTAATAGTAGATTGATCTGCATTATGTTTTGTTAAAAACTCTTCAGCAATTTGAGCGCTGCGTTCTTCATGACCTTCGGCACCATGGATGTAGCCCGTATCGTGCAGCCATGCTGCAATAATTAAAGCTTGTTCTTCTTTAACATCGATTTCGGTGTTTTCAATTATCTCTTTAGTACTTTTAACGACTCTTGCGGTATGCATGTAGTTATGATATACATAAGTTTCATCAAGTTGTGTTTTAAACAACTCAAGAACAAAATCATCTGCTTTTTGAAAAATATTATCTGTCATAGTCTCAATGATACCTCAAAATGAAATAAAAACCTCTTAATTTATGATTAAAAATACTACTCTTTTTTTTGTTGCCGTTTTCATCCTAGTAGGATGTGCCTCTTACAAGGAGCAATATAGGGAAGAATCACAGAACGCATTTCCTGATAATGCACAGATTGTAAAGTCATTTTACCTGATAGGTGATGCAGGAAAATCGCCTATGAACGGTAAAAGTGAAGGTTTAATTGCCCTAGAGCAACATATTGAAAATCAAGACACCAAAAATGCTCACCTAATCTTTCTAGGAGATAATATTTATCCTGTGGGAATGCCAGATAAGGATGATTCATTTAGACCGCTAGCAGAGAATCATTTAAATGCTCAAATAGCCGTTGCGCAAGCATTTGACGGTAAAACTATTTTTATACCTGGTAATCACGACTGGTACGATCAAGGACTTAAAAATGTAAAAAGAGAAAAAGAGTATATAGAAAAAGCATTAGATGATAAGAATATATGGGAACCTAAAGTGGGCTGTCCTCTAGAAAGTATAGAATTATCAGAAGAAATACAGCTTATAATCTTAGATAGTCAGTGGTACCTTGCGCAATGGGATAAACACCCTACTATTAATGACGATTGTGATCAAATAAAAACAAGAGAACAGTTGTTCTTAGAAATAGAAGGTGAGTTTAAAAAAAATCAAGATAAGGTCATTCTTGTAGCCATGCATCATCCTTTATTTACTAATGGTGTGCACGGTGGCCAGTATGCCGCAACTAAACATTTATTTCCTACTCAAAGAGATATACCTTTACCTATAATCGCTTCTTTAGTAAATCAAGTACGTACTAGTGGTGGTATTAGTTCTCAAGACAAACAAAATGAACGTTATCAAGAAATGGTAAATCGAGTATCTACACTAGCTAGATCATCTCAAGCATCTCGTATTATTTTTGCCAGTGGTCATGAACACACCTTACAGTATATAGAGAATGATGGAATACGTCAGATCGTCTCTGGTAGCGGTTCAAAACAAAGCTATGCGACCTTAAGTTATGACGGACTCTTTGCTTATGGTGGTAAAGGATTTGCTCGATTTGATGTACTTGAAGATGGTAGTGGATGGGTAAGATATTACACCTTACGTGATGGTATAACAGAATTGATTTACACCGTTCAGGCAATTGAAAAGCCTAAAGAGTTTGATATGAATCAATTGCCTAGTAGTTATCCCGCTTTCGCGAAAGCGAGTATCTATGAAAAAGAGCGCACAGACGTGTCTGGTTTTTATGAATCTGTATGGGGTAATAAATATCGTGACCTATATGGAATTGAGGTTAATGCTAAAGTAGCTTTGTTAGATACCCTTTATGGCGGTCTTGAAGTTGTAAGAGCTGGTGGTGGACACCAGACAAGAGCATTAAGATTGAAGGATAGGAATGGTAAAGAATATAATATAAGAGCACTAAAGAAAAGTGCTGTACAGTTCTTGCAAACCACTGTTTTTAAAGAAAACCAAGTTGTTGAAGGTTTTGAAAATACAACTACCGAAGATTTATTATTTGACTTCTACACAGCAGCGCATCCATATGCGGCTTTAACTATTCCAGATCTAGCAGACGCTGTAGGTGTGTATCATACTAATCCAGAAATCTTTTATCTACCTAAACAACAAGCTTTAGGTAAGTATAATAATGATTATGGTGACGAATTATACTTACTAGTAGAACGTCCAGAAGAGAATCATAAAGAGCTTCTTAGTTTCGGTAAACCAGATGATATTGAAAGTACTGCAGATGTATTTGAACGTTTACGCCGTGATGAAAAATATAAGATTGATGAGCCTCATTATGTGAAAGCTAGAATATTTGATATGCTTATAGGTGACTGGGATAGACACCAGGATCAATGGCGCTGGTCTGAATTTGAATTAGAGGATGGAACGCATCTCTTCCGTGCAATACCGCGTGATAGAGATCAAGTGTATTCAAATTTTGATGGAGCATTATTTGCGACTTTGCGCACGATGATAGGAATAACTAATCAATTTGCTACCTATGAAGAAAAACTTACAGATGTTAAATGGTTTAATACAGCTGCAAACTATTTAGATAGAGCACTGGCTCAAAATAGTGATCGGTTTGTATGGGAATCTCAGGCAAAATATATCCAAGAAAATTTAACTGATGAGCAAATAGAAAATGCTTTTAAAAATTTACCGTCAGAGATATATCCACATGAATCAACACAAATCATTGTTAAGAATATGAAAAAGCGTCGTGATAATTTGCTAGAAACGGTAAATGATTATTATGACTATCTCGCTAGTCTAGCTATCATGACCGGTACTGATAAAGATGATATTATCGAGATCAACCGTATAGAGGATGGCAAGACTGAAGTCACCATATACCGTAATAAAGATGGAGAGAAAGCTGATGTTGTTGCTCAACGAGTTTTTGATATCAAGGATACTAATGAAATATGGATATATGCACTAGATGATGATGATATCATAAAAGCTATGGGGAATGGGAAGAAGAAAATAAAGGTGCGCGTTATAGGTGGTCAAAACAATGATATTTATGACATTGAAGAAGGTAAAGCGATATCAATTTATGATCATAAATCAAAAGACAATACGTTTAAGGCAAAGAATGGTGCACGTGTGCGACTTTCAGATAATTATGATACTAATTTATATAATCCGCGTAAGAATATTTTAACCAGTAATGCGCTAACACCAGCAATAGGTTTTAATCCAGATGATGGGTTTAAATTAGGACTTCAAAATGTATATACGGTTAATGGATTTAATCGTAATCCACATACAAGAGTTCATAAAATAACTGCTGGATATTATTTTGCTACAAATGGTTATGATATTAATTATACTGGAGAATTTGCCGGTGTATTTAATGGAGTTAATTTAATAGTAAACGGTCGCTTTGCAGGACCAACCTTTACTGAGAACTTTTTTGGGGTAGGGAACGATTCTGAAAATTTACAGGAAGATTTTGATTTTGATTATAATCGTGTTCGTATCAGTGAGACAACACTGGGTCTAGGGATTAAATATAATGGTGAATATGGATCAAACCTTACTATTTTGTCTAATGTACAAGGTATAGAGGTAGAAGAAGGTAATGAACGCTTTATTACAGATTTAATTGATCCAGAAACTAATCCAGATTTTTATGAACGCAAATGGTATGTTGATACTAGAGCGACTTATAATTATGAGAGTTATGATAATAAATTAAATCCTACTAGAGGAATGATTTTTGAAACCACAATAGGTGGCACTATTGCTACTGAAAATGTAGATCAAAGTCTTTTGTACTTTAGACCAAAATTAGGTTTCTATAACGCTATTTCTAGAGATCGTAAATGGGTGATCAAATCTACGATCTTAGGTCAAATTAATGTAGGTAACAATTATCAATTTTTTCAATTTGCAGAACTAGGTCAGAATAATGGTCTTAGAGGATATCGTACACAGCGTTTCTCTGGTCAGCGATCATTTGCTGCAAGTGGTGATTTAAGATATAGCTTTAATGAGTTTAAAACAGGACTTATACCATTACAAATGGGATTATTTGCTGGAGCAGATGTTGGTCGCGTATGGGTAGATGGAGAATTCAATGATAAATGGCATAATGATTTTGGTGGTGGATTTTGGGTTAATTCTGCTGAAGCGATAGGAGCTAACTTCAATTTCTTCCATGGTGATGATGGATTAAGATTTAGTTTTCAAGTAGGCTTTAGTTTTTAATACACAAAGTTATTTTATATTTCAAAGGCTCGCAGTTTATGCGAGCCTTTTGTATTTTTAACGCATGAAGGATAAGAAAAGTGGCGTCATGCTTATTGCACTAGGTAGTGCTATTGTTTTTGTAGGTATTGTGCTTTATTTAATGGAAATAATTGGGGCTACAGGTATGATATTACTAGGTATTGCTGTAGAGCTTGCTGGAGCATATATTTTTTGGAAATATAGAAAGCTTTAGTTATAACTTAAGTTCATAAAGATTTCCTCCTGTTTTTTTAGATTGTTCATCACTTATCCATAAGATATCATCTGCTTTAAAAATGATAGACTCTTTTTGAGAATAGTGATCAAGATCTTGCCTGCTTATTTCATAATGTATAAATTCAGAATCCCAGTTAGAAAGAATAAAAACTTTATCACTGGTTAATAATGCAATATCTCCACGTGAGTTAACGTCTGCACTAGTAATTAAGCAATCTTTAGAATCATTACATATTTCAATATCTGTAAGATACTCTGCCACGCTTGAAGAGCCATCAGCTTTCAAACGATACATCTGTGTTTTCCCGTTAAAATCGCTACTTCTATTTTTACTAAAAAAGTAGAAATAACTATCTACTCTTACAAATGCCTCACAGTCAAATATTCTATCTTTCTTTTTAGGAGGAAAATCTTCTTGGTTTGAATATTTTAGTGGAAAAACATTAACTGACTCAATAATTTCATCTTGTCTAGCGATGGTAGTGATATCAAGTTCATAAATAACCAGATCTTTACGTTTGTTACTGTTATTTCCAATATCTCCAATATATAAATATGTTTTACCAGTTATCTCATCATAATAGCTGCTCAGATCTTCCCAGTCATGATTTTTTAAAATTGGTGATGTCCATTCATAATAACCTAATTCTAAGTCATAGATGTATAGTATAGGCTCATTACCAGAATCGTTGACCGCAAATAATAAATCAGTTCCTGCTATGGATTCCATACCGCTTACTTCTTTTAAATCATCAGGTAAATGTTTGATATATGTAAGTTTTCCGTAATCCTGACAACTTGCAAACTGAAATAAAAGTATTAGTAATAAAGGATATAAAATTCTCATTGTTAAAAGGTATAAAAAAACACCGTCTAAGCAATACAATAACTTAGACGGTGCTGTATGGGGTTTGAAATAAATTAAACAGATTGATGATTGTCGCTGGTATTCATTCTCCACGCGTCTAACATCCAACTTGTTTTTTCTAATTCTCTTATGTAGGCACCTATTAAGTCTATCGTACCTTCATCTCCAGCTTTGTCTGCACGTTCTACAACTTTACGCATTTGTTGAATTAAGGTACCGTGATCTTCTAACAAGGTATTAACCATTTCAACATCTGTATGCTCAGACTTTGATTCCTTCAAATTTGATTTTTTTAGGTAATCTGATAAGTTAGAAGTAGGTTGGTAGCGCAATGTTAATATACGCTCTGCAATTTCATCTACTTTTAATTTTGCATCATCATACATCTCTTCAAACTTGATGTGTAGATCAAAAAAGTTTTTACCTACTATATTCCAATGAAAGTTTCTCAACTTTTGATAATAAACGTGGTAATCTGACAATAGAACATTTAATTCTTGAACTGTTTTTTCAGTTTTATCTTTATCTAAATTTAGGTAATTCATTATTTTGTTTTTTGCTGGTTTTTCTCCGTTAATGTTTCAGACTTTAAGTCAAAATCCTTATTCTTGTTTACTTTTCCTAGACCACCTAAAGGTCGATCTTGAGTTTTTCTTTCAAATTTTTCTGCATGGCTTATATATTATATTGTTATAAAGGTAACAATGATATAGTGCTGGCATTAAGAATAAAAGGTTAAAACATGTTTACATTATCTTAAATAGAGGTGTTTTATTTATCTATTTATAGAATTTATTATGAATTATGCAATAACAAAAAATGATTCAAATTGCCCATTTTCTAATTGCATCCATATCATCGGAGCAAAGTTTCTAGCAATACTTTCTTTTACGATTTTTACGGTTTGGGTATAGTTATATGAAATCGGTAGCGCTTGACAATTTCCAATCCATTGATGTTTTTCTGGTATGAAATAGATGTTGTCGGTATACGCTTTCGCGAAAGCGTCATAATTCAAATAGTAACCAGCTATACAGCGTTTATTGATGTACTTAAATTCGTGCTGCCATAGTTCACGTGGTATGTAGATATGAGCCAAAAAACAAACACGTTGTTCAATATTATCTAAGTCAAAATTATATGAGGATAAGGTCTTGACAGCAGCTGGGGAATGGAGTAGTGGTAGCTGATGGCTTACTAAGCGATCAAACTTAAAGACAAAATTATCTCGCTTATTAGGACCGACAAGTTTAGATAGCTCGAGGCTTTTTGCTGGATTTAAAACATTTGATTTTTCATTAATTTGTGGATTGTAACAGTAAAATTTATAAACTAATTCAACGTGTAAAATTTTACCTGTTTTAATCTCTTTAATAATATAATCAATTTCGCCTTTAGTAATTCTAGCTACATTGATCTGTATATTAGAGGCAATTAAATCATAATTAGAACTTTGCTCAATACAATACTGATAGTAATATTCTGCACGTTTCCCTAGCACAATATTTTCTGGAATTACTGGGAATTCTGAAAATAAATTTTGATTGCTTAAATGAGATAGATTTAAATCGCTTAAAGGGAATTGTTTAATACCTGCAAGAGATCCGTTCCATAAGCTGGGTGTTTTTATAAAAGACGTTAGCTTGAAAAAATCATCTTCAATCACTTAGTGTTTTTTATAAGATAATATTGTGATTTTAAATATACTCCTGCGCTTGGGCCTACATTAAATATCAAATCTAAAGCGCTAAGAGCATTTAAAAATCCGTGTTTTTCTTGAAATACTTGAATATATGGATCTGTGTTAAGAATAGGTATTTGTTTTGCTGTGACCAGATCTCGCGCTTTATCATTATCTAAATACTGATCAGTAGTTTGTATAGCTTTTTTAATATTTAATAGATCTAACGCCCAATGTAAGGTTTTGATATTCCAATCAATTAACAATTTAGGAATGTCTCTATACAATTCATGTAAATCAGTTTCATAATATTCATAAAAAGGACTACTGTTGTAAGCGCTTTTTATGCTTTTTAAGTGTTGTGTAGCCCAATCATCTGTCCGGTTAATCTCAATGCTATTATAAGGTACTGAGCCTCCTGTTTTTTGATGAACGATAGGTATGTTTAACGCTAGTTTGCCATTTGCAGCTGCAATATAACAGCGGTTGCGATAGGTTTGCTTTACGTAATTATCATGGATTTCAAGTGTCACATGATTACTATGGTATAGATGTACTAGACTTACTACATCAATAAAATAGGTAGGATGTAGTATTAAATCCATAGTTTATTGGTCACGTTTCTTTTTGATAAACTTTTTATAACCAAAATAACCCAAAAGCACTACGATTAACACCCATAAATAAGAGGTTGGTTGTCCTGATCCATTTACGGTCGTAAACATGCGATCAAATCTTAGCGAGGGAAAACTACCGCTCCAGTCCATACTCATCCACACGAAGACAGGTTTACCCACGACATGATTTTCTGGTACAAAACCCCATCCACGACTATCATAACTATTGTGGCGATTATCTCCCATTAACCAATAGTAATTTTGTTTAAAGGTATATGAATTTAATGGTCGACCATTCATTAAAACAGATTTACCATTAACGGTTATAGCGTTTAAGATGTTCATCTCGCTACCTTCATAAACTTCAATAATCCGTTTGTAATAGCCTATGTTATTGTAATTAATCTCTACGGTAGCGCCTTTTTCAGGTATTAAAACAGGTCCAAAATTGTCATTATTATTTGCGATTTTAGAATCATAAGGGAAAATAGTAGGATCCCAACTACCTTTTTTATCGATTCTTTTATTAAGATCCAGGATGTTAGGATTTGCTTGAAGTGCAGCAGCTGCTTCAACTGTTGCAGCACTTACTGCTAGAGTAGGAGCGTTATCGTTCTCTGTGTCGTAATAATGTCCAACTGCATCTGTAATATCATATTCTTCCTTGAGCATCGCAGGATCTATAGGTTGTGGTGTTGTTACCGACTTATAGGTATGCTGTAGCCTTGCTCTTTCAGGTAAAACAGTAGGTTGTCCATCTATATGAACTTTACCATCTACTATAGAGAACAAGTCTCCAGCTATTGCGACACATCGTTTAACATAGTTAGATTTTTTATCTATAGGTTTATCATGATGTAAATTGTCTATAGAAGGAAAACCGTATAACGTGTCTGCTGGCCAGTTAAACACTACAATGTCATTACGTTTGATTTTTGAAAATCCAGGAATACGTGTATATGGTATTTGTGGAGTTTCTAAATAACTTTTTACATGTAAAACAGGAATCGTGTCATGAACCATAGGTAATGCCACAGGCGTCATAGGTATACGAGGTCCGTAATGCATCTTGCTAACAAATAAGAAATCACCAGTTAACAAGGTTTTTTCTAAAGAAGGTGAAGGAATAATAAATGGCTGCATCACATAAGTATGCACTATAGTAGCTGCAATTACCGCAAACAATATAGAACTAGTCCACTCACCGGCACTGGTGCGTGGTTGTAAACTACGGTTCTCAATGTAATTTAACGGCTGCGTGTAATTAATATAGTAAAGATATAAGCCTAAAGTAATAATTACTAATACTGTATCTTTTGTCTTATTGTACCCAAAGGATCGTAGTGCTTCCACCCAAACTACGATAAACATAATCAAGTTTACTACAGGTAAAAACAATAAAAAAACATACCACCAAGGTCTATTCAAAATTTTCATAAAGATGATAGCATTGTAAACAGGCACAAATGCTTCCCATGCTTTTCTGCCAGCGGGAACATACATTTTCCAAGTACCTAATGCATGTACTACTTGAAGTACCAAGAAAAAAATTAACCAACCTGTCCAACTCATCTTTTTACACTTTAATAATTAATGGTAGTTACTATGATAGATTTAAAACATCTTTCATTGTAAATATTCCTTTATGTTTAGTAATCCACTCTGCGGCGATAACAGCGCCTATCGCAAATCCATCACGACTGTGAGCGGTATGTTTAATTTCTATATCATCAATCACACTACTATAATGTACACTATGAGTACCTTTTACATCTTTAACACGCTGCGCATCAATAGGTAAAGAATTACTTTCATTATCTGTACCTAAGTGCCATTTATTCAGGTCAGTATATTCAGCTATTCCTTGTGCAAGAGTTACAGCGGTACCGCTAGGAGCATCTTTTTTTTCTGTATGATGTATTTCTTCCATACTCACTCTATACTCTTGGTATGGAGCCATCATTGCGGCGAGTTTACGGTTAAGCTCAAAGAATATATTTACACCTAAACTAAAATTAGAAGCGTGTACTAAAGTTCCTTTTTTAGAATCAATATAATCTGTTACTTCTTGTAATTCTTCATTCCAGCCAGTGGTTCCACAAACGATTGGTAGTCCCATATCTGCACAAAATTTGATATTGCTTACCGCACTATCAGGTGCTGTAAACTCTATAACCACATCAGCTTTTTGAATATCTTCAATAGAATCATTTCTACCTATACGAGTGACCACATCATGACCACGTTGTATTGCAACACGTTCAATTGTTTGTCCCATTTTACCATAACCTAGTAAAGCTATTTTCATATCAAAAGTTATAAATAAGTGATAATCCTACATTTGCACCAGACGGTACATGTTCTATATTCATAATAGTAGGTGTGAGGCTTAAATTGCGGTCTACATTAAAATCATCTAGATGACCGTCAACATTTGCATCAATAATTTGTAGAATATAAATACCAGCCGTTATCAGTAGTGTTAATTCTTTATTGCGTTGTGCAGTGCGCTGTGCACGTTCTAATCCTGCATCTGATATTATAGGATTTCCGTCTGCATCAGAGAAAGCATCATTAGTACCGCCAGCTAGTCTTATCCTGAAAGCCTCTCTCAAATCTTGATATTGATTTTCATTATAAAGATAGACCGCGACACTGGTCCCTAAAGCGCCATATACAAGAGGTACTTTCCAGTAACGTCCATTATACGCTTGTCCTAAACCTGGTAAAATGGCACTATAAAATGCCGCTCTTGCCGGTCTGTTTGCATCTATTGACGTGTTAACAGAGTCTGCTGCTATAAGGTTAAACTCGCCTGCAGGTCTTGTAGCGTCTTGAGCATCAGATGTAAATGCAACAAATATTAGAAATATGTATAATAAATAATTACGCATTCAATTGTTTGATAATACGTTCCAGTTCCTTTTGCGACTTAAAAGCTATGGTTAGTTTACCTTTTCCTTTTGCGTCTACTGTGGCATTTACTTTGGTGTCTAGTACCTGAGACAATTTTTCAGTAGCATCAGCTAATTCAGTAGGTAATTTAGTTGTTTTAGCCTGCTTTCGCGGAAGCGTATTACCACTTTTCTCTGCTTTAACAATAGCTTCTGTTTCTCTTACAGAAAGTCCATTTGCTAGGATTTGTTGATAGATATCTAGTTGTTTATCTAAATTATCTACAGCAATAAGTGCACGTCCATGGCCCATAGAAATAAATCCATCGCGCATACCTGTTTGAATAATCGGGTCCAGTTTCAATAACCTTAAATAGTTAGTAATCGCACTACGGCTTTTACCTACACGATCACTCATCTGTTCTTGAGTTAAATCGATTTCTTCAATTAATCGTTGATAAGATAGTGCAATTTCAATAGGGTCTAAATCTTGACGCTGAATATTTTCTACTAGCGCCATTTCTAATGATTCTTGATCATTTGCTATGCGCACATATGCTGGTATGGTCTCTAGTCCTAATAACTTAGAAGCACGACAGCGACGCTCACCACTTACTAACTCATATTTATTGAAACCCATTTTACGCACGGTAATGGGCTGTATAACACCTAGCTCTTTTATAGAAGAGGCTAACTCGCGCAGGTTTTCTTCATTAAAACTGGTACGTGGTTGAAAAGGATTCATCTCAATATCTGCAAGATTGAGATCTACCACATTACCCACAATTTTATCTGCGTTTTTATCGTTTGCGTTTGTAATATCATTAGATGGATCTTTCAATAATGCAGAAAGACCGCGACCTAGGGCTTGTTTCTTAGTTGCTTTGGCCATAATTAGTTAGAGGCATTTTTTGAATCAACTCGTTTGCTAGACTTAGGTAATTTTCAGAACCTTTACTTGCAGCATCATAGTTTATAATACTTTCACCATAAGATGGTGCTTCACTTAAACGCACATTGCGCTGTATAATTGTGTTAAACGTTAACGCTTTAAAGTGCTTATTTACTTCTTCTACAACTTGATTAGAAAGCCTTAAACGACTGTCATACATAGTAAGTAATAAACCTTCAATATCTAACTGATCGTTGTGTATTTTTTGAATACTCTTTATTGTGTTTAATAGCTTCCCTAATCCTTCAAGTGCAAAATACTCACATTGTATAGGTATGAGAACAGAATCACTTGCCGTTAATGCATTAAGAGTAAGAAGTCCTAGTGATGGCGCACAGTCAATTATAATATAATCATAAACTTCCTTAAGAGGCACTACAGCCTCGCGCATCATGTACTCACGTTCATCTTTATCTACCAGCTCAATCTCAATAGCGACTAGGTCTATATGAGCAGGTATTATATCTAGATTAGGTGACTCAGTCTTTATGACTAATTCTAGCGCTGGAACAGTATGTTCTAGTAATTGATAAGTACCATTTTCTACAGTTTCAACATCGATACCTAAACCCGATGTAGCATTTGCTTGCGGATCTGCATCTATAAGAAGTACTTTTTTCTCTAGTACACCTAACGATGCCGCTAGATTTACCGCCGTAGTTGTTTTACCTACACCACCTTTTTGGTTAGCAATTGCTATTATTTTACCCATTTAAAACGAATCAATTTAAGCTGCTAAGGTAAAAATTTACTGCTTAAAATATGTGCTTTGCACCATACTTTATTAACGATATGCTTATAGCACATTTCATTAAGTTGATCATGAGAATAGTAGTGATCAAAAAATGTGATCCTGACCGCTATAATTACTTCAGTAATAAGAAATGTTGAACGTTTGTAGTATAAAATAATAATTGCGTCTTATTGATATATTAAATTATTCAACAAGTGGTTTTCTTACCTTTGAGACGTGAAAAAGAAACTCTTAATCATAGGTCATACCTGGCCAGAACCTCAAAGCACAGCTGCCGGCACACGCATGTTGCAATTAATTGAGCTATTTAAAGATGCTGGTTTTACAGTAACATTTGCCAGTGCAGCATCACGCAGTGATTACAGCTTTCAACTGGCCAGTGTTGAAGTTGAAGAAAAGGCTATTTTATTAAACGATCATAGTTTTAATGAGTGGGCTCAAAAGGAACAATTTAATGCCGTGATGTATGATCGTTTTATGATAGAAGAGCAGTTTGGGTGGCGCTTCCGCGAAAGCTGCCCTAATAGCATCAATATTCTTGATACCGAAGATCTTCATTTTTTAAGAGCTGCACGAGAAGTGGCATTTAAGAACAATGAAGAAGTTAGTGCTAAGCATTTGCATAGTACTCAAGCCATGCGTGAAATCGCAAGTATTTATCGATGTGATGTTACTTTAATCATTTCAGAATATGAGATAGAGTTGCTTCAAAGTCAATTTCAAATACCGAGAGAGTTATTACATTATTTACCATTCTTAGTTGGTTCAGAAGCACTAAAAAAACTAAGATCAGGCAACTTGAAAAGCTTTCAAGAGCGCAGTCATTTTTCTACTATTGGTAATTTTATTCATAAGCCTAATTATGATGCCGTTTTATATTTAAAAACAGAAATCTGGCCATTAATTAGAAAACAACTTCCTCAAGCGCAAATGCATGTTTACGGATCTTATGAAAGTCCTAAAGTTTCTCAATTACATAACGAGAAACAAGGTTTTCTTATAAAGGGTAGAGCAGTAGATGCAAATGAAGTCATCGAAAATAGTAAGGTATTACTAGCTCCTATAAGATATGGCGCTGGTTTAAAGGGTAAACTGTTTACAGCTATGGAAACGGGAACTCCATTTGTGGGAACTTCTGTGGCTACCGAGGGAATCTTTTCAAAAGTAGAACCAAGAGAAAAAGTGAAATCAAATTCTTTTGATCATCCAGCAGATTTTGCCCAACAAGCAGTGCAATTGTATATTAATGAGAATCTATGGAATCAACAACAAGAACTTGGTTTTCAATCACTCCACAGTAGGTTTGACCAGAAACTATTTTATGATGATTTCATTTCTATAATTAATGATGTGATGATAAATCTAGAACATCATCGTTTACATAATTTTATGGGTCAATTACTGCAACAACAGGCTTTTAATAGTACCAAATACTTCAGTCAATGGATTGAGGAGAAGAATAGGAGATAATATAGTGTTATTGCAATAATCAATTTACATCATCAAACAATCCACATAGTCAGTCAACATGTGGAATAAAAAACCAATTCCTAAAATACGAATTGGTTTTTTAAAGAATAACATCATCACATAAACCATTATCGCATAATAGGTATGTAATGGATGAAAGTTTATACTGCAGCGATTAGCTTGAAAAATAGGAGAGGCGAGTAGGTGGTCTAAATCTACTAGCATCGTCAACAGAAATAGTACATACGCTGTTTTCCAACTCTTATTAAAGATTAATAAAGCAATCCCTAATGGTGCTACAAAATGTAAAAAGTAATGTATAAATGTTTGCATTACTTAAAATAGTCTGCAATACCAGACAGTATGCTTTGTACTGCATAAGCAGCTAGTATTAATCCCATGACTTTACTGATTACGGTAATACCATAACTACCTATTGCTTTTTGAATATTATTTGCAAGTAATAAAGTAACACATGTTATACCTATTACTAAAAGTACCAACAAAGTTGTAAACGCTTGTTGCTCTATAGAGTAAATATGATTATCAGTAAGTAGAACAACTGCTAGAATCGCACCTGGTGAGGCAATTGATGGAATGGCTACCGGGAAAATAGTGACATGTTTATAGTCTGAGATATTACTTTTTTCATCTTCAGGTTTTCCACCACCAAATATCATCGTAAGAGCAAACAGAAATAAGATAACGCCACCAGAGATTTGAAAAGCATCTAGCGTTATTTCCATTCCTTCTAGAATGATTTGACCTATAACAATGAAAAATAGCAATATTAAAAATGCTACAACAGACGCTCTTATGGCAACTTTACGTTTATGAAGTTTATCAAATTCTTTAGTAGCCTCTAGATATACAGGTACAGTACCTATAGGGTCTATTACTGCAAATAAGAAAAATATAGCGGTTAAAATTTCGGCCATGTTATTTAATTCTTTTGGATTGAGTTGTAAAGGATAAACCTTGTTGTCCTAGAATAGAAGTCATAACAGCTTCAAAAATAGGTTCAGGAGAGTTGTGAGGCTTTCGCCATTCAAATATGAAATTAGAACCAGTACCACCAGATATGTCTTTTTCATCTATGATAATTTCAGTAGTTTCTAATGGAGCTAAATAAATAGGATAATCAAAATAGGTTCTTACAGATTTACCATGTGTATCATAATACTCTGCCTTCAATAAGTAAATAGTATCCATATCACTAGTATTTCTCAAACTAACCATTCCAGTCAGGTTTTGAGTTCGACTTTCTGATATACTATATATTTGAGAGTAAATAGATAGATATGATTTTCCGTATTCCAAAGAATCCTGTGATGCGATAGTAATGCTTCTTTTCTTCCAGTTTTCTGGATTAATGGAGCTCATTTCTACTTTCTCTTCACAACTATAAAGTAGAATCACAAATACAATGGCAAAATATCTCTTCATCATTTCATTTACTGGTTGATACTAATATAACAATTTGTTTATCAGTGTTTATAATGGTTTCATTAATGTTGAACAAAGTACCCGTTTTTAATTGACAAATCTTTTAAGGAAAAGCTAAGAATATCATCATAAAATAACAAAGGCCACTGTGTAATGTGGCCTTTTAAAATTTTAATAAATAGAATTCTATTGATGTCCGACCATATCTTCTGGTTTAACCCAAGCATCAAATTCTTCTGAAGTTACGTAGCCTAGTGCAAGAGCAGCTTCTTTTAAAGTAGAGCCTTCTTCATGAGCTTTATTAGCAATTTCTGCAGCTTTGTAATATCCAATTTTAGTATTAAGAGCAGTGACAAGCATTAAAGAATTATCAAGTAAAGACTTTATTTTTAGATAGTTAGGTTCTATACCTACGGCGCAGTTCTCTTCAAAACTTCTACAAGAATCTCCTATCAATTGAGCACTTTCTAGAACTGCAGCAGCCATCACAGGTTTAAAAACATTGAGTTCAAAATGACCTTGCATTCCACCTACAGTAACCGTGGTGTCGTTACCCATTACACGAGCACACACCATAGTAATAGCCTCTGCTTGAGTAGGATTTACTTTTCCTGGCATGATAGAACTACCAGGTTCATTTGCTGGAATAATTAATTCACCTATTCCAGATCGTGGACCACTGGCCAGCATTCTTATATCATGTGCTATTTTATTTAAAGAAACAGCGATTTGTTTTAATGCTCCATGAGTTTCTACCAGTGCATCATGTGCAGCAAGCGCCTCAAACTTATTACCAGCAGTTACAAATGGTAAACCTGTAAATTGAGCAATATATTCTGCAACCTTAACATCATAACCAGCAGGTGTATTCAATCCAGTACCTACTGCCGTACCACCTAACGCCAGCTCGCTTAAGTGTGCAAGTGTATTTTTTAAAGCTTTAAGTCCGTGATCTAATTGAGAAACATAACCAGAAAACTCTTGACCTATTGTAAGAGGAGTAGCATCCATTAAATGGGTGCGACCTATTTTTACCACATCTTTGAAAGCCTCAGCTTTTGCTTGAAGAGTATTTCTTAATTGTTCTACACCAGGTATGGTGTTTTCTACAATTTTTTGATAGCAAGCAATGTGCATTCCTGTAGGGAAGGTATCATTTGATGACTGAGATTTATTGACATCATCATTAGGTTGTATTGTTTTTTCACCTTCACCTATAGTTTTACCAGCTAGTTGATGAGCACGGTTTGCAATCACCTCGTTCACATTCATATTAGACTGTGTACCAGAACCTGTTTGCCATATAACCAATGGGAATTGATCATCATGTTTTCCATCTAGAATTTCATCACAAACTTGTGCAATAAGATCTCTTTTTTCTTCTGCGAGAACACCTAGTTCACAATTAGTGTAAGCAGCTGCTTTCTTTAAATAAGCAAAACCATAAACGATTTCTAGAGGCATGCTTCCTGCGGCGCCTATTTTAAAATTATTACGCGAGCGTTGTGTTTGTGCACCCCATAATTTATCTGCTGGAACTTCAACTTGTCCCATAGTATCTTTTTCTATACGATATGCCATGATTTCAGATTTTCGGCAAATATAACTTCTGCTCTTCTTTTAACCATTGACTTTTAGAAGGCTTTAAGTGACTTTTTTTCAACGCTTTCGCGAAAGCGTGGTAACATCAACACTTTACTAACAATTATGTGTTAATAAATCCTTGATATGGTTTCTTTTTTTTGCGGAAAGCTTTTATCTTTGCAGCAAATACAATGACAATGTTCGAATTTGATCAATACTTAGGATTTTTAGCATTTTTAGCAATATTGACCATCGGTTTCTGGTTAATGATTTTCTTAACGGCATTTGTAATTCCATATTGGATCACAGGATCTTTAATGGAAAAAATGAAAATGAAAAGAGAAGCAAAGAAAAACGCTCAAGAGGCAGGTAACGCATAATTACCTGATTATGATATAGTAAAAACCGTTCAGATTTATACTGAACGGTTTTTTTGTGCCTTAAAATTGATCTATGTTATAGATACATTGCTAGATTTGATAAGCTCAATAATTTATTATTTTAAAAAAAAGTGTTGCCTTATGGCAACACTTTTAATAACAGCTCTAAGATGAGTTATATATAGTCTAGTCTTCTGGTAGAAGCACTGCTAGTAGATAATTCTCGTCAATATACTTCTTAGCTGCGGCTTGAACATCAGCCTTGGTTAATTTTGCAACACTAGTTTCAAAGTCTAAAATTTTATGAGCATCTCTTTGTTCATAATCAGCTCTGTATAAGGTATTTAACCAGTATCTGTTGCTTTCTAGATTCTCTTTATGTTCTAATAGATATGCCTCTTTAACCTTATTCATGTCTTTATCAGTTGGGCCATTTTTCTTAATCAATTCTAATTCATTAAGGGCAGCGGTCACTAGTTTGTCTACATTATCTGGTCCGCATGGGAAGGAAATACTAAAATTATAACGTGGATAGGTAATTTTACTTAAAGAGCCTCTAGCGCCACCACCATAAATACCACCTTCTTGTTCACGTAAAGTTTCGATGATTTTTATAGTTGCGATTTCACCTAGAGCATCTAGAGCCATATCCTCTTTTGAACTATATGTAGATGTTTCACCAGTCCATACTATTTGAACAGTACTTTTTTCTTCAAGACCTTTTTTAACAATTTTCTTACGAGGTTTTGTAGTGTCTTCTCTCCATTCATTTAATTTATACATTTCTTTTTTACCGGTAGACGGTAAACTAGCGATGTATTTTTTTGCAAGTTCTTGTATTTGAGCATCATTTACATTACCTACTAAGTAGAAATTAAAATCACCTGCATCAGAAAAACGTTGTGTAAACAATTCATAAGCTTTATCATAATCTGCTGCGTCCATCATTTCTGGAGTAGGGAAGCCGGTATATCTAGGACTAGAACCAAATCTAAACTTGTTTACTTCATTACTGAAATAGCTTTCAGGTCTTGATAGGTAGCTGCCTAAAAATGATTTTTGTTTATCTATAAATGATTGGTAAGCTTCATTATCTTTATTAATATCAGTAAAGTAAAGATGAATCAATTGGAACATAGTTTCTAGATCGTCTGGTGTCGAACTACCGTTAAAATTCTCACTGATCGATCCTACACGTGGACTTACTCTTACTAATTTACCAGTCATATATTTACTCATATCTGTCTGACTCATTCCTGCCACGCCGCCTTCAGTAACGCCTCCTAAAGCTTGACTTACTGCTTTGTAATCTTCATCTGAAAATAAGCTTGTACCACCATATGAAAAAGCACTCATAAGTACTTCATCGTTTTTAAAATCTGTTTTTTTAGTGGTGATCTTTGCACCGTTACTTAATGTATAAGTGGTGGTTCCTAATTGATCATTTTTGTCAGTTTTTGTAATAGCTCCAGGTGTCGGTAAATCTTCAATTAGGTTTTCTCTTACCTCTGTGTCTTGATAAGCTTCTACTTTTGAGTTTGCTACCTCTTCAATTATTTTAAGGATTTGTTTTTCAGAAGGTTTCTCTTCAGTTTCAGGTCCAGTAAGTACTATGGTACGATTATCTTCATGAATATATTCATTTATTTTAGCATTGATTTCTTCTAGTGTTATTGTAGGTATCAATTTCATGGCTAATTCATAACTATATTCAATACTAGGTACCATATCACCTTCTAAAAACATATTGACATAAGAACCTATGATACGATTACTTTCTCTCTTATCTCGGTCTTTATAAAAACTTTCGTATTGTGATTCAAACGAGGTTTTTGCTCTATCAAATTCACCATCTTGGAAACCGTATAATTTAACTCTTTGATTTTCTTCTAGTAATGTTCTTAGCGCTTTTAATTGACCATCAGGAGCAGTACCAGCAAAAGAAGAATAAGCATTTTTACCTCTTATGCCTGTACCGCCATAACTAGATGATCCAAAGATAAATGGTGGATTAGGCTTTGTCGTTAATTCTCTTAATCGAGTGTTCATCATTTGAGAAAATAAACCGTGAACTAATTGCTCTCTAACATCACCTACAGTAGTTGCAGGTTTTGCTTTTTCAGAATCTTTGTATTGAATTCTTACTTGGGCAAAACTAGCCTCAGGATCTTGTGCTACAGCTATAAGAGTTTCTTGATGATTAGGTAATCCAAACTCTTCACGTTTTCTAGGGTTTGTTGCTGCAGGAATATCGCCAAAATGTTCTTTAATTTTAGCCTCAAGTGTTGCAACGTCTAAATCACCAACAGCTATTACAGCCATTAAGTCTGGTCTGTACCAATCTTTTTGGAAACGTCTAATAGCGTCAGGATCAAAATTTGCAATGATTTCATCTTTTCCTATAGGTAAACGTTCTGCATATTTTGAATTTGCAAAAATTACCGGAAATGTCACTTTATTCATTCTGTCATTTGCACCTTTACCAGTACGGGACTCTTCAAGAATGACACCACGTTCATCATTAATAGCATCAGTTTCTAATAATGCACCACCAGCCCAATCAGAGAGAATTGTAAAGCCATTGTCTAATTTTTCTGGATCATCACTAGGGATAGGTAAGATGTAAACGGTTTCATCAAAACTGGTGTATGCATTTAAATCTGCACCAAATTTCACACCTATTCCTTGAAGATAATCTACTAGCTCATTTTTCTGGAAGTTAGTTGTTCCATTAAAATTCATATGCTCCATCATATGAGCAAGACCTTGTTGATCATCATCTTCAAGAATAGATCCTGCATTTATAGCTAATCTTAGTTCTACTTTATCATCAGGTTTGCCATTATTTTGAATATAATAAGTAAGTCCATTAGATAATTTTCCTGTTTTTACTGTTGGGTCTAACGGTATTTTTGCTTCTAGATCTATACCGTTAACTACTTTTTTACTTGAAGTGTTAGTGGTTGTAGGTGTGGTTGTAGTTGTAGTTGTTTTTTGTGTAGTAGTCGATTTAGGACCTCCACAGGCAACAACTAGTAAGCCTGCTATACCTAGCAGGCTTAAATAATGTTTTTTCATAATGATTGTTTTAGTAGGTTGATGGTTTGGTTATAATTTGTAACAGCTTTAATTTAAGCACTTAAGATAAACAACGTATATTTTGTAGGAATAGTATTTAATAAATTATTCACATAAAAAAAACGCTTCTAAATGAATAGAAGCGTTCATAAAAGCTATTAATGTACTGGTCTATCCACCAACACGTTTTACTTTAAAACCTTTTTCTTTTAAAAAATCCATGATACGATCACGATAATCACCCTGAATAATTATTTCATCATTTTTAAAACTACCACCTACACCTAGCATTGTTTTTATCTCTTTAGCAAGAATTTTAAAATCTGCAGTAGCACCAGTATAACCAGCAATTACAGTATTTACTTTTCCCTTACGCTTTTCAAACTTGCATTGTAAAGGTTCATCCTGTAGCCAAACATTGCTTTTCTCAGGTTTTTCCTCTTCTTTAAAGTCGTGTTCTGGGAATAAATTTTTTAATTGATCGCTTAAGTCCAAAATTTTATTTTTTATCTAATGATTTAAACAATTTACTTCTTTGTATGAAAAACATCACTAATGCACCAACAAGTGTTCCTATTAAAAGCAAAATGCATTTTTTAAAAGAAAACAATTGTACTAATGTAAGTGAATCATCTTCAAATACGTAATTAGAAACTAGTTGGGTTGCAATAAGAATAAATCCAATGAAAATAAAGTTTCCTAAAAACGTTTTAAACATCAATATTCGACTTAAAAGTTAATTACTTTTTGATTAATCCTATTTCAACTAGACGTTGATGCAAAAATTCTCCAGCAGTAATATTATCATATTGTTTAGGATTATTTTCATCTATACACTCATCTAGACAGTTTAACTTCATATCACTACGTGGATGTAAGAAGAAAGGTATAGAATAGCGACTTGTATGCCATAATTCTCTAGGTGGATTAACCACTCTATGAATTGTTGAACGTAATTTATTGTTAGTATGGCGTTGAAGCATATCACCTACATTAATCACTAATTCATCTTCTTGAGCGATAGCATCTAACCATTCTCCATCACGACGTTGTACTTGCAAACCTGGAGCACTTGCACCCATTAATAAGGTAATTAAGTTGATATCTCCATGAGCACCTGCGCGCACTGCGTTATCTGGCTCACTAGTAATAGGAGGATAATGTATAGGCCTTAAAATAGAATTACCATTACTGGCCCAATGATCAAAGTAGTGCTCATCAATACCTATATGTAATGCCAGAGCTCTCAAGACATATATTCCTGTTTTTTCTAACATGCGATAAGCTTCCATACCCGTTTTATTAAAATCAGGTAATTCCTTTACAATTACATTTTCAGGATAATCTTCCTCAATATTAGCATCAGGAGCGACTTCTTGTCCAAAATGCCAGAATTCTTTTAAGTCACCTTCTTTTTTACCTTTAGCATGTTCTTTACCAAAAGATACATAACCACGTTGTCCACCTATTTCTTCACGTTCATAACCTTTTTTAGTTTCAGTAGGTAATTGAAAGAACTTTTCAACCTCACCATAAAGGTTGTCAACAAGTTCATCAGATAAGAAATGATTTTTTAAAGCAACAAAACCTATTTCTTCATATGCATTACCTATTTCATTTATAAATTTTTGTTTTCTACTAGGGTCATCACTTAAGAAGTCTGCTAGATCAACGCTTGGTATATTAGTCATAATTAAAAATTGTGTTGATAACAAAGTTAGTAAATGCCTAACACATTTTAATAGCTTTTCTAGGTATAATCGTTGATTATGCTACTTTTGGGATACAGCAATTTATCATGACAGAAACGAGTTCACAAAAACTAACAGATTTATATAAGAGTAATCTTCCTGCAGACACGCTAGTTAATCTTTATAAAAAAATGCTTTTACCTAGGTTAATTGAGGAGAAAATGCTCATTTTATTACGTCAGGGACGTATTTCAAAATGGTTCTCTGGTATTGGTCAGGAAGCTATCGCAATAGGAGTAACTACAGCGATGCAAAGTGATGAATATATTTTACCCATGCACCGTAATCTAGGCGTATTCACTTCTAGAAATATTCCATTATGGAAGCTATTTGCTCAGTGGCAAGGTAAAGAAGATGGTTTTACAAAAGGACGCGATCGCAGTTTTCACTTCGGTACACAAGATTATAATATTATAGGAATGATTTCTCATCTAGGACCACAATTAGGTGTCGCAGATGGTATAGCTCTTGCTCAAAAATTAAATAATACAGGTCTAGCAACCGCTGTTTTTACAGGTGAAGGTGGTACTAGCGAAGGAGATTTTCATGAAGCATTAAATGTTGCAAGTGTATGGAGTTTACCGGTACTTTTTTGTATTGAAAATAATGGTTATGGTTTAAGCACACCAACTAGCGAACAATATAATTGTGAAAATCTCGCAGATCGTGCGCTGGGTTATGGTATGGAGTCACATATTATAGACGGTAACAATGTTGTAGAGGTTTACACAAAAATTTCTGCTATACTTAATGAAATTCGTGAGAACCCAAAACCAGTGCTAATCGAGTTCAAAACCTTTAGAAGAAGAGGTCATGAAGAGGCTAGTGGAACAAAATATGTGCCTGATGAATTATTGGATTATTGGGAACAGCGAGATCCTTTAAATCGATTTGAGCAATATTTGTTAAATAAGAATATCATATCTAACGATCAAATTGATGTGTTGACCACACAATATAAAGAAGATATCAATGAAGGTTTGGATATCGCTTTCGCGAAAGCGTTACCTCAATCTACACCACAACAAGAACTAGCAGATGTGTTTGCTCCGCATCAGTTTATGGAAGTAAAACCCATTGAAGAAAAGAGTAATATAAGATTAGTCGACGCGGTAAAAGATGGTCTAGACGAAGCAATGAGTCGTTTTGAGAACTTAGTAATTATGGGACAAGACGTGGCAGAGTACGGCGGCGTATTTAAAATTACAGACGGTTTTGTGGATAAGTATGGACGTGATCGAGTGCGCAATACACCTATTTGTGAAAGTGCTATAGTGGAAGCAGGAATGGGCTTAAGTATCGCCGGAATGAAAGCCGTTGTAGAGATGCAATTTGCAGATTTTGTCAGTAGCGGATTTAATCCCATCGTCAATTACCTAGCAAAATCATATTATAGATGGAATCAAACAGCAGATATAGTGGTGAGAATGCCATGCGGCGCTGGTGTAGGTGCTGGTCCTTTCCATTCTCAAACAAATGAATCTTGGTTTTATACTATTCCTGGTCTTAAAATTGTTTATCCTGCATTTCCTACAGATGCAAAGGGATTATTAATAGCCTCTATTGAAGATCCTAATCCGGTCTTATTTTTTGAACATAAAGCATTATATCGCAGCGTTTATGGCGATGTGCCGCAAGGCTATTACAACTTACCAATAGGGAAAGCAGCTACAATAAAGCAAGGAAATGAGCTATCCATCATTACATATGGTGCTGGTGTTCACTGGGCTATGAACTTAATCGATGAAATGCAGTACGATATAGATTTGATAGATTTACGCACATTAGCCCCATTAGATAAAGAAGCCATAGTGGAATCTGTACGTAAAACAGGTAAGGTAATTGTACTAACTGAAGATAACCTAACCGGAAGCGTAGCAAGCGATATTGCTGGATTTATAGGTGAAGAGTGTTTTGAATTTCTAGACGCTCCTGTAAAAAGAGTAGGTAGCCTAGATACACCTATACCTTTTGAAAAAGGATTGGAAAATAACTACTTACCAACAACTCATCTTAAACATTGTGTAAAAGAATTGTTAGATTATTAAGAATTTATTTGTAGGAATTAATAAATTTGATTTCCCCTGAATAACTACATAAAAGTAAAAATGAAATTATTAGGTATTCTTAATGAATTACACAACTTTAGATATGCGTTGTGGATTCTGACTATTTTATTCACGTTTCTAGTGGCTTTTGGTCCTAGTGATGGTTCTTTAGGCTTAACAGGTAAAATTCTATTATGTCTGTTTGCTTCTCTATTAGGATTGTATTTATTATTAAAATACAATTATAAACGTGTTAAGAGAAAAGAAGCAAATAAATCTGATTCTAAATAGTTATTTAATTTCTTAATTGGATGTCAAAGTTCTTACCTTTAACAGGTGAAGAAGAACTATGATGTTATTATTGCTGGTGGTGGTCTTGCTGGACTAGTCGCCGCAATTGAACTGTCCCAAAATTTCAATGTTTTAATTATTGATCCAGACACCTATCCACGACACAAAATGTGTGGAGAGTACTTAAGTATGGAAGTAAGTCTATATCTAAAATCGTTAGGTATAGATTTAAATCAATTATCAGATATTCATATCGATAAATTTAAGTTTACTCGTGGATCCAGATCTATTAAAGCAGCTACTTTGCCACTAGGAGGCATAGGTGTCTCAAGGTTTTCTTTAGATCATTGTCTCTATAAAGAGGCAATGAAAAGAGCAGATTTTCTACACGATCGTGTGACTGATGTTCACTTTAGTAATCTTGAATTCCAAGTAATTACTAGTACTGATGAATTAATAGCAAAACAAGTGATTATCGCTACAGGTAAGCGATCACTTTTAGATAAAAAACTAAAGCGCCCATTTATAGAAAAAAAATCACCATGGTTAGCTATTAAAATGCATTATCAATTTAAAATGCCCAATGACCTTGTAGAATTACATGCCTTTGACGGTGGATATGCTGGATTATCTAAATTAGAAAACGGTCATGTCAACCTTTGTTATTTAGTAAATTATAGTTCTTTTAAAAAATATAAGGATATTGATTCTTTTAATGAAAAGGTATTGACTAAAAATAAATCACTAAATAAATTTTTAAAAGATGCGGTTCCTTTATGGGAAAAACCCATTACAATTTCACAAATTTCCTTTGAACAAAAGGAACCTACAGAAAAGTCTTTAATTATGATAGGTGATACCGCTGGATTAATTCATCCATTATGCGGTAATGGAATGGCGATGGCTATTCATAGCGCAAAAATAGCATCACACTATATTACTCAATATCTCAATAATTATATCACTAGAGATCAAATGTTAATTGAGTATTCTAAAGAATGGAGAAAAACATTCTCATCTAGATTGCGCCATGGCAGATGGTTACAAAGGATACTATTACACAAAAAAATAACCATAATAGCTTACTGGCTACTAGAGCGTTTACCATTTCTATTACCTATTATTATTAAAAAAACGCACGGTAAACAAATACAACCATGATTTATCTAGATCACAAACGCAACACAGATCCAGAATGGATGGATGATCCTAATCTGGATGAGCAAATTTTACAAAATGCTATTAATGATATTAATAAGATAAATAAATGGCTAGGTGGCTTTAAATTCACACTTAGCGCTTTACAAAAGGAACTCAAAAAGATAAAGAAGAGTACGATTACTATAGTCGACGCTGGTTGTGGTGATGGTGAAATGTTACGATATCTTTCTTCTCATATCAACGATTCTAGAGTAAAATTTTTAGGATTAGATTTTAGTGCAAATTCTATTGAACAAGCTCGTCAAAATAGTATAGAGTTTTCTGATATACGCTTTCGCAAAAGCGATATTTTACAAATAAATGCAGCAGATATAGATTGTGATATTCTCATAAGCACACTGACCATGCACCATTTTAATGACACTGAAATAATTAGTTTTTTAAAGAAATTTAAAGAAATAACGACATATTCAATAATCATCAATGATTTACATAGAAGTAGACTAGCTTTTATGCTATTTCAACTTGTATGTCTTATTTTTATAAGAAATGAAATATCAAAACATGATGGGTTAATTTCTATCGCAAGCGGTTTTAAACGTGCTGATTTTAAACGATATGCACAGATGATACCTTTTAATAATGACTCAATACAATGGAAGTGGTCATTCCGATTTATATGGTTAATACCTGTCTATGAGTGTAAAAATTAAAGCAGTAGCCACGCAGCTACCACAATACTATAAAGAAACTAAAGAGATTTTACCATTTGTTGAAACATGGCTTGCAGATCAAGATGAAAGGCTAAGACGTAAAACTATTAAAATCTTTGAAGGTGCTGGAGTAGATAAAAGATATTCCATCATGGAACCTATAGAGGTTTTTACAAAAACATCATTTAAAGATCGTAATGATATTTATAAAAGAGAGGTTGTACCGCTAGCAGAAAAGGCTGTTCAAAAAGCACTAGCTAAAGCTAGCTGGCAGGCTACAGACTTAGATTACATTATATCGGTAAGTTGTACAGGCATTATGATACCTTCTATAGATGCTTATTTAATCAATAGAATGGGAATGAGACCAGATATCTATAGACTACCCGTAACAGAAATGGGATGTGTTGCAGGTGTATCTGGATTGATATATGCACAACAATTTTTAACCGCAAATCCAGGTAAACGTGCTGCTGTAATCGCAGTAGAAGCGCCTACAGCGACATTTCAACTAGAGGATTATTCAATGGCTAATATGGTGAGTGCGGCCATTTTTGGAGATGGTTGTGCTTGTGTTTTGCTATCTTCTCAAGAAGATGATGATGGGCCAGAAATTAAAGCTCATGAAATGTATCATTTTCCAGATGCTACGCATATGATGGGATTTGATTTAGTGAATAGTGGTTTGCAAATGGTCCTTGACAAAGCGGTGCCAGAAACGATTGCAGCGCATTTTCCAGCGATTGTGCATCCATTTTTAGAGAAACAAGGCTTAACTATTCAAGATATCAATCACTTAATCTTTCATCCTGGTGGTAAAAAAATCGTTCAGACTGTAGAAGAACTATTCGGTAAACTAGGTAAGAATATTTATGATACTAAAGAAGTACTGAGACTTTATGGCAATATGAGTAGTGCCACGGTATTATTTGTTTTAGAGCGTTTTATGAATCAGAATTTAGAAAAAGGTGAACGTGGTTTGATGTTAAGCTTCGGTCCTGGATTTACAGCACAACGTATTTTATTGGAATGGTAAGAGAATTTGAAGGGAAATATGGAATTATTTTAGGTGGTAGTAGTGGCCTAGGCTATGCCAGTGCTTTAAAACTCGCACAGCATGGTATGAACTTAATCATTTTTTATCGTGCTTCAAGAATGCAATTACCTGAAATAGAAGAACGATTCAGTAAAATTAAAGAACAAAACATTTCACTATTTACCATCAATACTGATGCTACTAGAGAAGACCGATTAGATAGTAATATCCATCAGATAAAGGAATTACTAGAAAATCAGCCCATTTATTTGTTATTACATAGTATTTCTAAAGGTAATTTAAAGCCTATGACTGGTGAGTCCGTACTAAGCTCTGGTGATTTTCAACAAACGATTTATTCTATGGGAATCAGCTTATATAGTTGGGTTTCTAGATTGCAACAAGAACAGTTATTTGCTCAACCAGCACGTGTCATTAGTTTTACAAGTGAAGGAAACACTAAACCTATGATAGGTTATGCAGCTGTAAGTGCCGCTAAAGCAACGCTTGAAGCGATAAACAGAAACATAGCGCTAGAATTTGCACCATTTAATATTACCGCTAACTGTATTCAAGCTGGTGTGACTGATACTGAAAGTTTAAAACGCATTCCTATGTATGATCAACTGAAATCAGAAAGTTTAAAACGTAATCCTAATCAAAGATTGACTATGCCTGAAGATGTTGCAAATGCTGTGTATTTATTAGCACGCAAAGAATCACAATGGATGACGGGTAATGTGTTAAAAGTAGATGGTGGTGAGTTTCTACAATAACCACTTTAATAAATCATAAATACCTGTCATATAAATTATTAATATACTTGACATAAAGTAATAAATTAACCTATGCTATTAAATGATTTTGATAAAATAGTCGCTAACTTACCCTATGGAGATGGATTCAAATTTGTGGACCATATCCTAGAGATGGATGAAGAACATGTGATAGGTGTGTATCGCTTTCGCGAAAGCGAATACTTCTACAAACATCACTTTATCAATAATTCTATCACGCCAGGTGTCATTCTAATAGAATGCATGGCACAAATAGGACTAGCTTGTCTAGGTTCTCACTTAATGCGTGAAGAAAGCGGAAACTTAGATGTTGTTTTTACTGAAAATCATATTGTTTTTAATAATACTGTAAAACCAGGAACGGTAGTCATAGTAAGTGCTAAGAAAGAATATTTCCGTTTTGGGAAACTAAAATGTTTAGTCCAAATGGTGGATGAAAACGAGCAGAAAATTGCTGAAGGTTGGGTGAGTGGTATGATTATAAACGCTCAGAATACTGGTAACAATGATTAATTCAAGATTAAAAAGAGTGGTTGTAACAGGATTAGGTGTCGTAGCTCCTAATGCCACAACTGTCTCTGATTTCTATCAAGCATTACTTTCTGGAACTAGCGGATTGAGATTTGACCAGCAATTAGCAGATTTAAACTTCGGTTGTCAGGTTTCAGGAACTCCACAACTGACAAAAAAACAAATCGCTGATAATTTTACACCACTACAACTTAGAGGTCTTAAGGCTAGCGGATTAGTTTACGGCGTAATTGCCGGAAAAGATGCTTTTAAAGATGCTGGACTAGAAGTAGCTGGTAAGGAAGAAACTCTTGAAGATTTTGGAATCATCATGGGAACTGGACAAAGTGGTGGTGAGAAATTTAGAGAAGCAATTCATTTAATTGATGATGGTCGTGTACGCAGGTTAGGTAGCACAAGTGTTATTCAAACCATGACTAGTGGTATAAGTGCTTGGTTATCTGGTGAGATAGGTGCTGGTAATCTAGTGACAAGTAATTCTAGTGCTTGTTGCACAGGAACAGAAGCCTTTATAATGGGTTATGAGCGCATTGCTTATGGACGTGCTCAACAAATGTTAGTAGGTTCTACTAGTGATTCTGGACCCTATATTTGGGGTGGATTTGATGCTATGCGTATCTTACCAACAGGCTATAACGATCGACCACATCTAGCGAGTAGAGCATTTTCTAACGATGCTGCTGGCTTTGTACCTGGTAGTGGAGCAGGAGCAATGATTCTTGAAGAATTAGAAAGTGCATTAAATCGAGGAGCTACCATATATGGAGAAGTTTTAGGAGGTTCTTTAAATTCTGGTGGTCATCGTGGTCAGGGCAGTATGACTGCGCCTAATGGTGACGCCGTACAAAAATGTATCCAGCAAGCTATTTTTAATTCTGATATAACTAGTACAGAAATAGATGCCATCAATGGTCACGTGACAGCTACCGGTAAAGATGCTTATGAGATACAAAATTGGGTTGAAGGATTAGAGTTGAAAAATCATTTCCCGTATTTGAATAGTTATAAATCGACAATAGGTCATTGTCTCGCTGCAGCTGGTAGTATAGAGCTAGTAGGTGCGATATTGCAACTGAAACATCAGCAAATATTTGCAAATCTAAACATAACTGAACTACACAAAGATATTAAGGCTATCTATCCAAATAATAAAGTGCCTATCAAAAATGTTTATACAAAAATCGATGTGTTGATAAAGGCTAGTTTTGGTTTTGGTGACATTAATGCTGCTGTAGTACTTAAAAAATGGGAAAATTAATTGAAAACTTAATTTTCAAAAAGACATAATATGAAGAAAGAAGAAATTGAAAATCAATTACACGATATTGTAAAGGTGTATTTACCTCAAGACGTTAGTACTAAAGAGATAGGTCCCGATAGTCATTTAATGCAAGATTTAGGTATCAATAGTGCACATTTAGTAGATATAGCATTAGATGTTGAAGATGCTTTTGATATCATGTTAGACGAAAAAGATATGGAAGAGATGCAAACAGTTTCAGATTCTGTCCAAATAGTATTAAGAAAGTTAAACTCTTAATTTTTTAAATTATTATTTATAGCTTCTCTTAAAATACTATTAAGGTTACAATAATTTTATTAAAAATATTACTTTAAATAGCTTTTAGCCCTTTATCTTGTAAAAAAAAAGATGAATAAAGAAAATACACCACTTAAGAAGACGCCTAACGACCATTCTATAATGGATACTATTAAAGACAGGTGGAGTCCTAGAGTCTTTGCCGATATACCAGTTTCTCAAACAGATTTACAATCCTTATTTGAAGCAGGAAGATGGGCTGCTAGTAGTAACAATTTCCAACCTTGGAATATAGTTTGGGGTGTTAAAGGAAGTAAATCATATGAGCGCATTATGAATCATCTTGTTGAATTCAATCAATCATGGGCTGTTAATGCTCCTGTCCTAATGTTGGGTGTAATCAATACGAAAACACCAGATGGAAAAGATAATTACCATGCATTACATGATCTAGGACAGTTTACTGCAAATATGGCTTTACAAGCGCATAGCATGGGTATTGCGATCCATCAAATGGCAGGTGTTGATTTTGAAGCGGCCAAAAAAGAATTTGAGTTTCCTGAAGAATATCACGTAGCGACAGCGATCGCGGTAGGTTATTATGGAGGCGATAAAAATAATCTTAATGAGGATTTACAAGGCGCCGAAACATCTCCAAGAGTGCGTAAAAAACAAGATGAATTTATTTTTAATGGAAATTTTGTTAAAAGAGAATCCTTATAAATAGACTTTATTATTGCATCTATTGCATTATTAAAAAGCTCCTAATTAATTAGGAGCTTTTTTATGCTGATAAAAACCTATCGTTTTGATGAAAATATTTCTTTACATCATCAATTAAAAAGCTAACAGATTTTTTAAACCGTCCTTTTATTGACTTAAAGGAAATCAAGCAGTTATTATGTTTTAAATAAATAGAGGCTGCTTCTTTTGTGCGTCCATTATGGTCTATAACCAATTGAAAATTGACCTCTACGTTTTCAATAGCTTTTGATTCAATTATAGGTAACAACTCGTCCTGTATTAGCTTTTCAAGTCGTTGTTTTTGTTGTGTATGTTTATATGTATAAGTAATCATCGAGCGTATTTAATAGATATACGCAACACAATAGTCAATTGGTTTTAAATATAATGTTAAAATTGACCATGGATTATGATGGTTTAATCAATCTTATGAGGTAATAATCGAGAGGCTAGTACGCCTAACATTAAAGCAATAAAGATAAAGGATAAGGATACCCATTCTGGTAAATGTATGTAATGTACAAGAATCATTTTAAGCCCTACAAACGTTAATATAGCTATGAGACTGTAATGGATATATTGAAATTTATTTAAAAGATTAGATAAGAAGAAATACATACTACGTAAACCAATGATCGCCATAATATTGCTTGAAAAAACTAAGAAGGGATCTGAAGTAATTGCTAGAATAGCAGGAATAGAATCCAATGCAAATAATACGTCTGTTAGTTCAATAACAATCAAGGCAAGAAATAGAGGAGTAGCTATTAATTTCCCCATCTTTTTTATAAATAAGTCTTGGCCTTCAATACGGTCTGTAACAGGAAACCATCGACGTGCTAACTTATAAATAGTTGATTCTTTAGGATTAAAATCATCGTCTTTACTAACTAACATTTTAAATGCGGTATAAAGTAAAAATGCACCAAATATGTAGGTCATCCAGTCTATTTCTCTAATTAAAGCGACACCAAAAAAGATCATGATTGCTCTAAAAATCAAAGCACCTACAATACCCCAAAATAATACACGATGCTGATACTGTTGCTCTATCGCAAACGATTTAAAAATTATGGCAATGACAAAAATATTATCAATACTAAGTGATAACTCAATAAGATAGCCGGTAATATATTTTATAGATGCTTTACTAGCACTTAAATTTTCAGGATTTGCTATGTGACTACCGTCATAAATTAAATAGATAATACCTGTAAAAGCTAATGCAATTGAAACCCATAGTATTGTATACTTAGTAGCCTCTTGTGTGCTTATAACGTGGGCATTTCTATTAAACACTAATAAATCTAGAGCTAGTAAAATAGTCACAAAGATTATAAAGGAAATCCATATCATCATAGTACCAAAGTTAACATAGTTTCATATAAAAAGGCTTTGATTTATATAAATCAAAGCCTTTTTCAAATTGAGATATACTTTTAATATTTATTTTCTTTTCCTATCTCTGTTTTATCAATTCCTATACTGTCTGTGTCATGAAACCTAGTCACCTCGCTATAGTTTTTAATGATCTTTGCAGTTTCACCTTTTATCATAATTGGAAAAATAAGCATCTCAGGATCGTTTTGTAAAATTTTAATGGTATCGTCTGCACTAAGCTCTTTCTCTTTACCATATCGATTCTCAAAAGCAGAATGATCTGTATCAATCAATCCATGGACAGTAATGGATAGTTTTTCTGCAATTTCTGCCCATACAGTACCAGTAACTTTAGTTTTACTGATGTCTACAGCGTGACAATCCTTTTCTGCACTTTTAGTGTATGCAAAAATTTCTTTATGATTCTTGATTTCAGAATTATAAATAAGGATTAATAAATTTTCTTTTGTATTAAGTACTGACATTTGATTAGACATGATCTATGAGTTCTGATTTACGTTTTTCACATTGTGTTTTTAATTGATTAATTACTTTAGACACAGCATCATTAAAATTAGATTGCGATTCTTCTGCAAATAATCTAGGACCTGGTGCGCTCAGGCGTATTTCTGCAATCATACCAGATTCTTTACTTTCTGTATTTTCTACTCTATAAAAGACATCTGCTCTGGTTACCCAGCTATATCGATCTGCGATAGTTTGTAATTTCTCTTTTGTAAAATTTTCTAGCTCTGTACTTCCAGAGACGTGCTGATAATTGAATTGGATTTGCATATTGATTTTTTATTTGAATTTACATTCAAAATCTGATTAAAGCATTTGTTTTTAAAAAGCTTTAACGTGTAATTAGTAAGAAATTATGAGAGTAATAGACATATTCATAAACTTATACCAATTGTATTATCAATTATATCTTCGTTGTATATTACTACTATTTAAATTTTAAAGCTGGATGCTACATCATTTGTGATTGTGCCTTATATTTTCATCATGAATAAGAAGTATACATTTTTAATAATAGGGTTATTGTGTTACGCTTTCGCGAAAGCGCAATTACAATTTTGCGATGGTATATTAGGTCCAGCCATATTTACTGAAGATTTCGGTTCAGGTACAAATAACGGCCCAGCACTGTCAAATACAGTAACTTCATATCAATATGTAAACGCGGCACCTCAAGATGGTGAATATACTATCTCGAGTGACTCTGGTCAACTAGGTAGCTGGTTTTCTTTTCCTGATCATACTGGTAACAATAATGGTAAAATGCTTATTGTTAATGCAGGATTTACCGCAGGACAGTTTTATAGAACACCTATAAATGGCTTATGTGAAAATACACCTTATGAATTTAGTGCATGGATTATGAATGTACTAGATGGCGTTCAAAATGTATGTGGTAGCACAGAAATACCCATACAAGTGCGTTTTGAAATATGGGATGCTACAGATACAACATTACTGGCTGATGGGACTATGAATCCTAAATTTGCAGATCAACGTCCTACATGGATTAAATATGGCCTGACTTTTACAACGAGTGCTGGACAAAATGGAATTATTCTTAAAATGATTAATGTAGGTGCTGGTGGTTGTGGTAATGATCTAGCGATAGATGATATAAGTTTTAATGTTTGTGGTGATGATGTATTAATAGCTACATCGATGGGTGAAACTGTAGTTTCAAAATGTGATAACAATCCTGCACAGGTTTTACAATTAACTGCCACGGTACAGTCTGGTGCTCCATCTCTTACGGCATATCAATGGCAACAAAGTAGTGACGGTAGTACTTTTACAGATATTGCAGGTGCAAATGGTTTCTCTTTTAACACGCCACCTTTAAACTCTACAACATATTATAGAGTAAAAATTGCAGGTGCACCAGCAAATCTTACTAATTCAAGTTGCTTTTCATTTTCTCAAGTTTTTGAATTTAGAAATGTTACAGTACCACTAGCTGTTCCTAGACAAAATCCTTATATATCCTGTGATGGTGAACTGGTTGATTTAATTGTAGATGTTGCTCCAGGCACAACAGCTTTCTGGTATGAAAATGCTACTGGCGGCAACTCTATACATGATGATTCTATTGATTACACCACGACGGTTGATGGGACATACTGGGTTGAAACGCAAGACATTGCCACAGGATGTCTTAGTATTTCTAGAGTACCTATAAATTTTATTAATCGTTCTTCTCCTATAGTGAATAGCGATGACTTTTTATTGTGTCCTGGAGACATGGCCTTATTGAATACACAGTTCACAAATGGTTTTTATCGATGGAGTAGCGGCGAGACTACAGATCGCATAACCGTTGATCGTGCAGGATTGTATACCTGTGAGGTAACTAATCTTGAAGGTTGTACTACAACAGCCATTTTTAATGTTGATTTTATTGAAACTCCAGTTATCTCAACGGTGTCTGTAACCGGTGATGAGTTAACGGTTATCATGCTCAATTCGGGTGATTTTCAATATAGCATTGATGGTCTTAATTATTACAATGAACCAGTTTTTAATATTAATGGCTTATTACAAGTTAATGTGAGAGTAAAAGATCGAACTGGTTGTGAGGTCTCTTTCTTTACATATAATCGTATCAGTATCCCTCTATTTTTCACACCTAATAATGATGGTTATCACGATACTTGGGATATTGATAATATAGATGCATTTCCAGGTGCAAGGCTAGAGATTTTTGATCGATACGGTAAATTAATCAAACAGATTAACAATTTAGTCGTAGGTTGGGATGGTCTTTATGATAATCAACCATTACCTAGTAGCGATTACTGGTATAAACTATACTATAATGAGCAATTACTGACAGGTCATTTTACATTGAAACGATAAAATAAATGTTGTGGGATAACGCTTTCGCGGAAGCGATTAAATAAATCACTAATTCAAAAAAATAAATCCCAATAGACTAGAGGCCTATTGGGATTTTATTATTAAAAGTTGAGATGAGGTTACTGAACTATTTTAAATTCACATCTTCTATTAATTTCATATTCCTTATCAGTACATATTCCTTCTTTAACACAGTTGTTAAGTGGTTGCATTTCACCATAACCTATGCTTCTAAGTCTGCGTCTTTCGATTCCCTTACTTACCAGATATTCAAGAGTAGATGCTGCTCTTTTCTTAGACAATTCTAGATTATACTCACTAGGTCCACGCACATCTGTATGAGCAGACACTTCAATATACATAGCAGGATACTTTTTCATTATACCAACTAACTCGTCTAAGGTACGTGCTGCCTCTGGTTTAATAATAGCTTTATCAAAATCAAAGTATATTTGATCTAGTTCTACTTGTATATCGCCTTTACGATCTGGCTTGATAGTAGCCTCAGCATCTTGATAAGATAATAAGGTTAAGTAGATATCATGACTGATACGACCATTCTTATCTGTAGAGAATTGAACATCTTGAGGTATATATAATTTTCGAGTACCTCTAATGGTGTATTTTCTATTAGGCTCTAGTTTAAAGAAATAGGTAGCATCATCACCTACAATCATATCGTCAATCAATATCTCTCGTTCATCTAACAAGGATACTAATGAGCCTGGTAGCAACTTATTAGAAATACTATCCTTAACGATTCCTTTTACAGCATATTTAGTAAGAATATTTTCTTCTCTAGTTGTTCTATATAATTTATCAATACCTGATCGATTTGATGAGAAATATGCTTTATTAAGGTTTTCATTAATTATAAAAGCAAAATCATCTCTAGAGCTATTAATAGTAGTTCCTAAATTAATCGGTGTCGTAAACTCACCATTTACCAGGTCACTTCTATGTATGTCTAATCCGCCTACACCTTGTTTACCATTTGTTGAATAGTACAAGGTATTTATATCACTGATATAAGGGAATTGATCTAAGTGTTGAGTATTAATTTCTTTACCTAAATTAATAGGTTGTCCATAAGTACCATCATCATTGATGGAGACTTTGTATAAATCAAACTCGCCATAACCACCTGGCATATCACTTGAAAAATATAGAGTTGAACCATCTTTACTAATTGCGGGATGTTGTACACTATACATATCATTATTAAAGGATAGTGGCTCTACATTACTCCAGACTCCATCTACAAGCTCTGCCTTGTAAATTTTCATGTTAGAAACTGGGATATCATTAATTTTAACACGCTTCTCATTATTCCTATTAAAATACATTACAGTTCCGTTATTAGTAAATACAGCATTGCTTTCATGTAAATCTGTATTAATACTAGGGAAAGGTCTTATAGATTTTAAAGAACCATCTCTTTCTAATGTTGCTTGATATAAGTCTAAATATGGTAGTCCATTCCAGGCATAAACTGGTCTTTCTAGATTACGTGAAGAAGCAAATACCACCTCTGACTCACTCAAAAAACTCATTCCAAAATCACTGTTAGTTCCTTCATTACGAATAGGAGTGACTGTGAAATTATGAGGTGTGCTTTTTTCTAATTCTTTCAAAAATTCTTTTGTGTTCCAATCTTTACCTTGATAATATAAAAGATAACTATCTGCTTTATCATAATCTTTAAGCGCAAGGAGAGATTGCGCGTATCTGTAGATTCTATTATAATCTGTGATTTGACCATTGTTATCTTCAACAGATGAATACGTAAATGCAGCTTTGGCCATATCACCAGTAAAGTAATAGCAGTCACCTAATTTTTTGAGTACTTCATCTGTTTGTTTTAAGTTTTTATAATTTTCTATAGCTTCTTTGTAAGCTTGATTTTTATAAAGTCTATTCGTGTTTCTTAGGCTTAAATTTTGTGCACTTAAGAATGTAGTAGTGCATAAAATTATTAAAATCGTGGTTATGATGATTCTCATAATGGTAGTTATAGTGTGATTTAAAAGAATCTAGGAGAGCGGTCATAGCCACTTTTCCAGAATTTTGATTTTACATTAAATAGCAACATGATCTCATGTGATCCTGTGTTGTAATTACCTAGATTATTAACTGTATAATCATAAGCATATCCAATTCTTAAATTGGGCGCTACTCTGTAATTGACTAATCCGCTTAAAGCATCTCCAAAACGGTAGGCAAGTCCAGCTTCAAATTTTTCATTGAATAAAATATTTGCGGTCAGGTCTAAGCTAAGAGGAGACCCTTTAACACCTTTCACCATAAATGCTGGTTTGAATTTTAAATCTTTATTGATGTCAAATACATATCCACTAGTTAAAAAGAAATGTATGTCTTGAACTCCAGTAGATTGAATCCCATTTTCATTTTCAAGATGCTTAGTAGTCAGTAGGTTAGGAGCTGATAAACCTACATAATATTGATCAGTAAAGTAAAAAGCACCTAAACCAACATTGGGAAAAGTTTCTGTAACATTTTCATTAAATGCCACGTCTGTGTCAACACCACCAGATTGTAAGTTGAATCCGTTAAAATTAGCGTCAAATAATGTGACACCAGCTTTTATCCCTAAAGACAATTTTCCCTGTTCTGATATTGGTAATACATATGCAAAATCTGCATAGATATTGTTTTCAGTAACAACATTACCTATATCATCATTAGTAAATGATAGTCCTAGTTCTACTCGTTCACTTACAGGATAATGGACAAAAAGGGAAGCCGTTTTAGGTGCTCCTTCTAGTCCTACCCATTGGGTACGGTACAACGCACCGATGTTTACTTCTGACTTATTACCAGTAGCATATGCTGGGTTAATTATATTCTGATTGTACATGTACTGCGTGAATTGAGGATCTTGTTGAGCAGTACTTTTCCAAGCCGCGCATATTGCTACTGCAAGGAATATATATGTTGTATAAATATTTTTCATGATTGTCATAGTTGTAACCACTATCGGCTTAAGTAAAGTCTTCCTTGTTCAGGCTTAGTGCTTCCATCATTAAAGTTCAATATGTAGAAATAAACTCCTACGGGTAGTTCTCCATCGCTTAATAAAGCTTTCTGATTTGAGAAGCCGTTAAAACGTGGAGTATTGTTAGTACCTTCGTAAACTAAATTACCATGTCTATTATAGATTTCCATTCTAAAATTAGGATACAAAAAGCCTAAATTTTCTACATCAAACGTATCATTTACACCATCGTTATTAGGCGAGAAACCGTCAGGCACAACAACCTTACCACATGCCGTTAAATCTGTTGTTACAGCTAACCTTACATTACTTTCACATCCCGTAACTATATCAATAAGAGCCGCATAATAAGTGGTTCCATTCACTAAAATGGTTGAAATAGGAAGGACTGTACTACTATCGACAGCATCATACCAGACCACATTAGAACTAATCATGTCGTATTCATTTATATTGACAATTAAGTTTTCTAATGTTGGATTATCATTGATACAAAATAAGTTTCCATCTACAGAAAGACTAGGAGTAGGCGCATCACCAACTACTACTGAAACTTGAGCTCTTACACTAGATTCACAACCTGTAGCATTCGTCTGTGTTGCATAATATGTCGTTCCATCTATTAGCAAGTCTGCATCTGCCAATGGTATTGTTCCATCTATGGAGTCATACCAATTGACCATAGTACCGTTCACAGCGGCATCTAAATCTATAACCATAGCATCATCTGTGGCACAAAATTCAAGAGTAGCGTTAACAACTGTCGGAGCCGCAGTATCATCTATCTGTATTACTATTTGCGATGAATCATCAGTATTACATGGCGTTGTAGCAGTAACAGTATAAACATATACACCTGCATTGTCTATAGATGGATCAAAAATATTGCCTCCACTATTTAATAAAGGTGACCATGTTCCTGTCGAGTCAGGTGTACCACCTAATTGCGTTAATAAATCAATCGGTGTGTCAATAACACAAATATTTAATGCACTATCTAATCCAGCATTAGGCGCTGTTGTTACAGTAACAGTAACTGTGGCCGTATCAGTATTACAATCATTCATCACTGAATATTGATAAGAACCTGCCATGTCAACTAATGGATCAAAAACACCTGTAGTACTATTTAACATAGGCGTCCAAGTACCACCTTGATCAGCAGTTCCTAATAAAGAAAATAAATCGATTGTCCCATTATCACTACATAAATCTATAGATGTACTAGAACCAGCTGAAACTGGAGATTGAACTATAATCGTAACTGTTGTAGTGCTGTCTATACAAGGTGCATTAGCCGCAATAGTATATTCAAAATCATAACTTCCATCAGCAACCATTGTAGCATCAAATATATTACCTGTTAACGCACCAGTTCCGTTTGTATCTACCCAAACACCACCAGCATCTTGAGTTCCATCTAATGCAGTGAATAAATCTACAGTGGTCAAATCACTGCAAACGGTTAATGGTACTACGTTACCAGTACTAGGTGTATTATAGATTGTAACTACAACAGCTAGCGCTGTAGCAGATTCACAATTAGTAAGTGCGTCTATTTGAGTCGCATAATAGTCTTCTCCATCAATAAGTACATCTGTAGAGTTGGATGATATCGTTAGTGCCGCATCCTCATACCATTGAACACTATTCCCTGTGGCAACTAAATCTGCTATGGTAGCATTGTCACAAAAATCTTGATTCATATTAGCTGTAGGTGCCGCTATGTCATTTATAACTATGGTAACTGTAACTGAATCACTAGCGCAAGTTCCTAAAGCAGGAACAGTATAAGTAAAGTCATAAGCTCCAACTGATAAAACTGTAAGATCCACACTTGAACCTGATAAAACACCAGTAGTATCATCATCATTCCATGTACCACCAGAATCATTTCCAGAAAGTTGATTGAATAAATCTAAAGTTTGTCCTGTTGTTATAGCACTAAGGCAAATTTCAAAACTAGTAGCTGTTCCTGCTTCTGGAGCCATCTCTACAGTCACAGGTACTATAGAGGTAGAGGTACAGTTTCCGTTAACTACTGTATAACTAAAATTATAGGTTCCAACGTTAAGTAAGGTTAAATCCACATTGCTTCCAGTTAAAGCACCAGTCGAGTTATCATCATTCCAGGTACCATTTAAATCTTCACCTGTTAACTGACCAAACAAGTCCAAAGGAGAATTTGCAACAAGATCCGTCTCACAAACAAGGAATGGTGTCACTGTACCTGAGTTTGCCAACTCATAAATGACTACCGTTACCGTCACATCAACATCAGTACAAGTTCCTATTGCAGGTACACTGTAGGTGAAATCAAATGTTCCGTTTCCTAATGTTGTTAAGTCTATTGGATTTGTTACTGCTGTTCCAGTAGAGGAATTTCCTGTATACCAAGTACCATTTATATCTTGAGTTCCATCTAGTAGATTAAATAAATCATAAGGTGAATTAGCTGCTACTTGATCCTCACAAACTTCAAATGGAACACCTATATAATTACCAGATTCAGGTGCTGGTTCTATAATTATAGCAACCGTAGAGCTATTCATACATCCATTAACATCTATAATTGTATATGAAAAATTATAAGTACCAACCGCAAATCCGGTAATATCGACATTACTACCCGTTAAAGCACCGGTAGCATCATCATCAATCCAGGTTCCTCCAGCGTCTTGCCCCATAAGTTGATTAAATAAATCAACAGGAGTATTAGCTGCCAAATCATTAATACATACAGAAAGTGGAGTAGAAACCCCAGTATTAGGTAGTGGATTAATGATAACTGTTACGGTAACATCCATATCAGTACAAGTTCCTATTGCAGGTACACTGTAGGTGAAATCAAATGTTCCGTTTCCTAATGTTGTTAAGTCTATTGGATTTGTTACTGCTGTTCCAGTAGAGGAATTTCCTGTATACCAAGTACCATTTATATCTTGAGTTCCATCTAGTAGATTAAATAAATCATAAGGTGAATTAGCTGCTACTTGATCCTCACAAACTTCAAATGGAACACCTATATAATTACCAGATTCTGGTGCTGGTAAAATAGTAATGTTGATGGTTTCTGTATCTAAACAAGAGCCGTTATCAATTGTGTATGTAAAGCTATACGGGCTTCCTGTGACCGTATAACCAGTTATATCAACCGGATTCGTGACTACATTATTTGCAGCATCCGTCCAAATACCTAAATTATTATCTTGAGTTCCATCTAATGAATTAAATAAGTCATAAGGTGAATTTCCAATTAAATCATTCTCACAAAATTCAGTAGATATTGCCACACCGGCATTTGGATCTTGAAGAATAATTACTTGAACCGTTGTTGATTCTTCGGGACATGGATTAGGGCTTAGATTTTGACTATAGGTAAAATCATAAGTACCTGGCATAAGCCCAGTAAAATTAAATGGAGAAGTAACCACGGGAGAAGCACTTGTAGTACCTTGTGTCCATATACCGCCAGCATCTTCATTATCTAATAGTAAAGATAAATCATAAGCAGCAGGAGCTTGAGATTCACAAAAAGTTAGAGGAATGATGGCAGAAGGTATACCAGAGGATAAAACATCATTAACAATAATTACAATTGTTGTACTTTCATCAGGGCATGCGCCTGGTCCTGGTACGGTATATACATAATTATAAGTTCCCGCTATTAGAGTGCTAATATTGGTTGTTCCTTGATTACCATTTGTAATGCTAGTAGGACCGGTCCATGCACCTGTGGTATCTGGCATACCCGTTAATAAAGGAAATAAATCAAAATCTGTTGCTGGTAAACTATCAATACAATATTCGATCGTATCTCCTATACCTGGATTTGCAGGATCATCGATTTGAACCGTTACTGCAACGACATCACTTTCACAAAAGAAATTATCTGCTTGCACATAATAGGTAGCACCATCTACTAAAGCTGTAGTAAGTTGTAACGCTGGTGGTATAGGATTATTTGCAACATCAACATCACTGTACCAATTAAAATTATCTGTAGTACCAGCATCTAAATCGGCAATAGTAGGATTAGCATCACTACAAAATTCTTGAGTTAATGGTGGAGTAGGAGCACTTGGCGAAGGAAAGACCGCAGTACTTCCAGATTCAATTTGTCCCTTACATCCAGTACCATCTACAAAAACTATAAAGTAATTTGCATTACCCGTTAGTGCATTAGTAGGACTGACCATCATGGTTAATTGAAAATCTGAATAAATTTCAACACTACCACCAGCTGGAATATTAACAGCCAGTGCTGTATCTATATAACTTTGTACAGTAGGCATTTCATTAGAGCAAAATATAGCATCTAGACTTTGTCCACTAGGATTTACGGTAAAATCCACGATTAACGGTGATCTAGTACCACAGTTGCCAGAAACATCGCCTGCATAATAGGTACCTTCTGTAACTAACTGTGACTGAGGAATAGGTGAACCACCAGTAGGGTTTAAGAACCATCTTACTGCATTAGGTCCTGGTATTACAAATGCATTTAAATCGCTGTAGGTAAGTTGGGAAGCATCACAAATCACTTGAGGTGAAACAGGTACGGTAGGACACTGTGCCTGTATGCTTAAAAAAGGTAGACCTAAAAATGCTATAAACAGCCATTTTCTTTTGGTCCAACTAGAGAGTAAGTTTTTTTCATAAAAAATAATCATCCATTTATCAATAAACAAAAGTAACTTGTCTGTGAACCCTTTATCCATAAGTAAAGATTAGAGTTGTTAAACGTTCATTAACAATCGGCAAAATACAGAAATTACAGTTATAAATCATTTTCACTTATCTATTTCGTACTTATTTATATAAAAATAGATGTATAATTTCCTCAAATAGATTTTTTATTAAAATATGATACTGTACTTTTAAGAGGTGTTTTTATACTCGCTTTCGCGAAAGCGTTATAATTAAACCATTTATGTTCCCTATATATTTATAGATTTAATCAGCTTTATAGAGCTTAATTCAATGGAAAAGCAACATCTCAAAATATCAAATAAAAACTATGCACCTGTAAGTTGGCAATTAGAATTCTTAATAGCTGGAGGAATTATTTTTTCATTATATACCAGTACAGATTATTTTAAACACCTCTTCTTATTAAAATATCCCATTTCAAATTTTGATTATGCACAGGTTCTCCTTTTTTTTGGAACTTATGTTTTAACTAGAGTATTATTGATTGGATTTGGTCTAAACTTAATTTTAAGAACGGTATGGCTTGCTTATTACGCCATTTCTTATTGGTACCCAGATGATGTTAATTATGAAAAATTGAAACTTAATTTTTATCAAAAGAAACATCATCAGACACAGGCAAACGCAAAAGAAAGACTCTTAATTTTAGATAAATGGGCTAATCTTAGTTTTAGTATTACTATCATATTTACCTTTATTGTATTCAGTTCTATAATTGTATTACTATTTATTCAATTCATTCTGGCCGAAGTTTTAGGTGCATACTGGTTGATTAATAACGCCATTTTTAATTATGCATCAGCTATAATTGTACTACTATTACAATTAGGAATTTTTGATTTTATAATAAAGAAAAAGCATCAACGCGGAGCTTTTTTTAAAATAGGGGACATACTATATAAAATCTACTACTATGGCAGTGGATTGTTTTTTTACAGGCGTGAATTATTAGTATTGCGTACAAATGGAAAGAATTGGTTGTTACTATCTTTTGGTACGGGATATCTTTTACTAGCGTTATTTATATCTATCAATCAGATAGGTGAATTTTATGAAGCAGGTACTTTTAATGTTAATCTATTTGATGATCGTATCACATTTAATGAGTCTAAAAATTATATCATTGATTATAGAACTTATGAAGATCAGCTGGGAATGGAAGAGGTATTTTTTAATGGCGGTATACAAAGTCAATATATAAAGGATAATTATTTAAAAGTCTTTGTCGTACACCATCGTAAGCATGACTGGTACTTAAAATATGTTAGAGATAGTTTAAACTTGACTACTTATAATCCACCAAAATCAGATAGTTTAAGGAAATTATATAATGAAGAAAGAGCTAGATTAGATCAACAATCACTCAATAGACTTCTTAAAGTTGAGATAGATGGACATGAATATAAAAACCTGAATTGGGATCGTTACAAACATTTCAAAACTAAAGAGCAAGGCTATCTAACTTATATAATGATTGATACCCTTAAGAAAGGTAGACACCAGATTAATACCTATACTAGAAATAGATATACTGGAGATGTAAAATTGTCATACAGTTTCTCAGTACCTTTTTTTGTAGATTAAGGCTGTATAGTTTGTAATCATCCAATTTTTAAATCGAACGTAAAATGAAAAATGTATCTTTTGCTATCCTAGTTATATTAACGATCATAAGTTGTAAGTCTAACCTTAATACTGTTGAAACCGCTCAAAAACAAAAACAACTCAATGAAATCGCAAATAAGGTACGACAAGATGATTATAAGATAGTGATGAGCGCAGCATATCCATTAGCTACAAATGCTGTTACTAATGTACTCAATGGTGTTTTAATTCCTAATGGTGATACCGCAAATCGAATCGATTTAACTGATAGAGATGATTATATCGAGCTAGGGGACAGGTCTGTATTAGGTAGTTTGTCTTACTATGGTGAACGACGTATATCTTCAGGTTATGGTAATCAAGACACTGGAATTAATTATAAAGGTATACCAGTTAATTATTCACAAAAAATCGATTTTAAGAAAGGATTGGTGCGCATTGAATATCAAATTAATAATCAGGCAGAATCTTTTGACATCACCATAGAGGTTTTTGCAAATAGAAAGGCTAATGTACATGTGAGTAGTACGCACCGCTCAAACATACGATATACAGGAATGATGGAACAAATTAAAGAATTACCATTATAAAACTTATGCAATAAATGTATGAAGCTTTTTAATAAAAAACGCCTTGAACAAATCCAATGGAGTGGATTAAAAAAATACACTCTATATGCAATAGGAGAGATCCTACTGGTAGTTGTAGGTATATTAATTGCCTTATGGATTAATAATTGGAATCAAGAAACAACTGCCATTAAACAACAAAGAGATATTGCACTGAGAGTAATGTCACAATTAAAGAAAGATCAAACCAACATTAGAAAGTTCATTGATACCTTAGAATTTCAATCAGATTTATTTGATTTATTACTTACAGAGCGTACACTTAGTCAGACTGAGATGAAAACGCTACATGAAGAATTGCCTTATCTGGTAACAGTTCAAGTATTTATTTTAAATCAACAAGATGAAACACTTCAAATATTAAGTCATAACAAAGCCATCGATAATCCGGTATTAAAAATATTAGAATCTATAGAATCGGATTATAAATACAATCTAGAAATGCTTCAGATATCAGAAGATAAAATGGTTGATGAGATTATGGGGAATTTAAATTATTTAAAGAATAATAAGGATTGGTATTATAAACTGATTTTAGGATATGATCTAACGGATGAGGAGTTTTCATATTTTAAATCTAATGATTATAAAAATCGTGTAGCTCAAATGGAGCTTATGTCACACCAAGGATATTTATCCTTATTATATCAGTTTGAATTTGATATCAATAATCATATAAAAGAATTGGATGCTATATTAAAAGAGTAGTAATAAGTTTAAAAATACTCTATTTGACATAATATAAATTATAGAACAAAAATACAGTTTAGTTCATAAGAGTAGTTTATCCATTTGATAGCTATAATCTAGTATGATTATGTAGCTATACTGAAAGCATTCGTCTTCATAAGAATAATTGGAACTAAGATTATTATTACTCTGATTATAAATCCCGTATTCGATAAAATGTTCGTGATAAAAATTTTTAGACGATTCTCGTGGATCGTTACAAAATCATAAATTATAAGAAAAATAAAATTCTATGTACTTCATGTGATAGATAATATAAAACATTAAATTAATTGTCTCTAATTATTTCATTAGTAAGATTTAATAAGATATTAATTTTCTCTTGATCAGTAGTATCCGGATGAGCCATGGCAAAACTTCCCTTATCATTATCAAAATATTTTCCTGTAGCGTCTTTATATGCATCAGAAGTTGCTAAATCAAATAATATATTAACGCCTTTTTCTGCTGGAGACCAATGCTGACCATAGGCTTCTTTAGCCATTTTAGTGTTTAGTAATGAACCTGGATTTACCGCTATAGTTGTAACATTTGAATGTTGTTTTGCAAAGTAAAAACTCCACATGGTTAGTGCCAGTTTGCTTTGCGCGTAAGCTTCGTTGGCACTGATAGATACATCGCCTGTTAAAATGCCTTTTTTAACTGAAGATTGTGCTGCAGAACTTAAATTTACTATTCTTGGTGCTGACCCTTTTTCTAGAACCGAAATAATATTTTCTGTTAAAATATAAGGTGCCAAATAATTTACAGCCATTCTTATATCTAAACCTTCTTTTGTTTTAGCTGAAGGTGTTTTTAAAACTCCTGCATTGTTAATTAAAACATCTATACTTGGTACTTCATTTTTTATTTGTTCTGCCATTTGTTTTACAGCATTTAAATCTGAAAAATCTGCCACAAATCCTTTTACATTATCATTTTTTGAAGCGGTTTTTATTGCGCTAATTGTATCGTTTACTTTAGCTTCACTTCTACCGTGAATATAAACTGCGTTTCCTTCTTTGGCTAATTTTAAAGCGGTTAGTTTTCCTATGCCGTCTGTACTTCCTGTTATTAATATATGTTTCATAGTATTTTTTTATGTTGATAAAAACTGACAATACAACTATTGCCAGTTTTATAATTTTATTTTTGTCTGATATAATAAACTACGCTTGCTGTAATTAAAACGGTGCAGCGGTATCTTTAGGACCATCAGGTAAACTCCAACGTTGGCGAGCGGTTACGCTTTCCAAAGCGACATCCTTAATGGTATCACTATTACTATTTCCATAACTACTGGTACTACCACGTGGTATTTCCATATTATCGCCATATAGCCAAACCACTAAATTACTGCGTTGTCCGCTTGTAATTGGGTGCGTTGCGTGTGGCACATTACCTCTATGGATGATGGCTTTTCCTGGCTCAAACTTAGTTTGTACCGTTTTACCAGAAACTTTATCATAGAAATCGACTATAGAACCTGTAAATTCTTCATCAGGTAAGTTAGTATTTATATTTAATGTTGCTGACGAAGCATCGGTATGCGCGTGTAAATCCTTGTCTTTATCTGGATTGTATTGTATTGAAAATCCAAAAGTTTGATTGTCGTAACCGTAAGTCCCCAATAATAATCGAGAAATCGGGCGCATATAACGGTCCATAATATCATTATAAAATGCCTGAAAGCTTGGTGTTGCTAAATATCCTTCAGATCTAGGATCTAACATCATTCCATAACGGTTTAATTGAATACCGTAAGGCGCACGTTTAGGAATTTTTGATTTTACTACGTCTTCTAAATACTGACGAAAATCTGCTAAACGTTCTAAATCAAAAAACTGTGTTTCATAAACGCCTGGAATTATTTCTTTCCATAAATCGGCAACAGCATTTTCTTTTTCTTGATTTTCCCAAGCATCTTCAATTGCCTTACGTAACTTTGGATCTAGTAAAGATTCGTCTGGCAATAATAAATTGTCTTTGTTTTTTAGTTCCCACTCTGCCCAAGCATCTTCTAATAATTTTCGATTATCATTCCAAAATTTTGAAACTGATGGATCGCGTCTTAAAGATAATTCTCTTGATGGTACTTCTAAAGCACGAGCTTCTGCAAGTGCATTTGTATGTTCTATTGTTTTCATAATTATATGTTTTAAGTATAGCTACTGCTATTGTATTTTTTATCTATCACAAAATTATGCACAAGCGGCTGTTCTGCTTTGGTAGTAAAAATGGTGGTTTTAGTAAAAAACAAGGTTTTGCTATTTTTTAAAATGAAAAACGCCTCTAAAAAGAGGCATTCAACACTATTAATTTACCATAAGGATACATTGCAAATCCTTATTTGTTTTTAGTTCTCAACGACTATTTTACCAATAGCTTTTCCGCTTTGTAAATGTGTGTAAGCATCACCAACTTCTTCTAACGAAAACTTGTTTTCATCTACTATTGGCGTTAAATGTCCTTCGTTAGAAATTTCAGCTAAACGCTCTAAAATATTTCCGTGTACATCTCTTTTAAAATTGTGCAACATCGGTATTAGCATAAATACCACGTGTAATGATGCTCCTTTAAAGTGCAATGGCGTTAAATCTAATTCAGATAACGACACCGTAGTAGAAATGTGTCCGTTTAAGGCAACCGCTTCAATAGAATTGGTCAGGTTTGCACCACCAACAGTATCAAAAACCACATCAAAACCACCATCGGTATATTTTGCAGTATAATCGGCTACTTTTTCAGTTTTAAAATCGATAAAAGTTACGCCAAATTTTTCAACAATAGCTTTTTGATTATCACCAGTACCTGTAGCAAAAACTTCTGCTCCAAAATACTTTGCTAACTGCACCGCTAAATGACCAACACCACCGGAACCACCGTGTACCAATACTTTCTGACCTGCTATTACGCCTGCTCTTGTTAAACCCTCGTAAGCTGTAATTCCTACTAATGGTAAAGCTGCAGTTTCTCGCATAGTTAAGTCTTTTGGTTTGTGCGCTACAAGGTTGCTATCCGCTACAATATATTCAGTTAGGGTTCCTGGTAAATCGGCTAATCCGCCAGCACAACCGTATACTTCATCTCCAACTTTATATCCCTCTACTCCTTCTCCAACAGCTTCTACTGTTCCAGAGAAATCCATACCTAATAAGGCAGGTGTAGCTGGCGATAATGGTAAATCGGTTCCCATATTCTTAATCATAGTGTCAATAGTATTTACACTAGATGCTGCTATTTTTACCAATACGTGATTTGCTTTTACTGCAGGTTTTTCTATTTCTGATACTTCGAAATTTCCGTTTTCTCCGTAGTTGTTTATAAGCATTGCTTTCATATCTAATCTTCTTTTTTATTTAATAATAATTCTTGTTTTATTAATTTACTTCTTGAATATCCATCACCATTTGTTCCCAATTCTTTTGGTTGTTATGGTCAAACTGAGCGCCATTCTCATCGGCATAGGTGAATCTTTTTATGGCTGGTGTTCTACTTGTAGCCTGAAATAATTGGTAGGCTTCTTCTTTTAAAGCTTCCATTATTGGCAAGTCTATAGACGCATATACCGCGCGTTTGCTAGCTGCAATAGAGTCTGCCGGAAATTTAGAAATGCGCTCTGCCAAAGCATCTACATAAGGCCCTATTTCATCTGCATCTAATGCTTTGTTAATAGTTCCGAACTTTTCAGCTTCGTCTGCATCCCAATCTCTAGCTCCTAAGATAATTTCCAGTGCTTTTCCAAGTCCTGTTTGTCTTGCCATACGTGAAGCGCCACCACCACATGGTAAAATGCCCATACCTACTTCCATTTGCATAAATTTGGCTTTACCTCTTGCTGCAAAACGCATATCTAGTGCCAATGCCATTTCGTGACCGCCACCACGTGCAAAACCTTCAATTTTTGCAATAGTTGCTTGTGGTACGTTGCTTAATCTTTCTAATACAGCTTGTAAGTCTAATAACTGTACTTCGTTTCTTGGTACCGCTTCTGTAGACATATCCCTAAGTAAGTTGGTATCATAATGACATACCCAATATCCTGGATTTGAAGATTCAAAAACAACGACTTTTACGCTTCTATCGCGCTCTAATCGTAAACATAGACTGCTTAAATCGGCAAGCATTTCTTGCCCTTGTACGTTTACAGGACCAAAGTTGATAGTCACTGTTAAAATTTCTCCTTTTTGTTCTGCCGTAAATGTTTGAAAATTCTTGTATTCCATGGTATCCTATTTTGAGTTGTTAGTGTATATATTAATTACACTGCAAATTTAAAATAGGAACCAAGCTTTGTTTTGGTAGAAAACAAAGTGGTATTAGTAAAAAATAAGGTTTCTGGTAGATACTTAGACTAGATTGGCCTTAAATGCACTTAGACTAATGCCACGATAGGTTTTAAAGATCTTGTTTAAGTGGCTAGAATCTGTAAAACCGAGCTCTGCTGCAATTTCGGAATCTTGTGCATCGGTATACTTTAATCGAGTCTCTACCAATTTTAATTTGTAATTGATAATGTACTTTTTTAATGACACATCCGTGTGTTTTTTGAAGTACTCACTGATATAATTATCGGCCATATGAAACTCATTGGCCAAACGTTTAGTCGTTAACACTTCAGTATTATAAATGTTGGAATGAATGTAATTAATGATTTGCTGAATTTTGGAGGACTTAACTTCCTTTACTTCAGAAGTATTTAAATATTGAATATTACGTGCAATTAAATGCAGAATTACGGACAATGAATTTTGAATGATAAAAATATCGTGGGATGTTTTATTTAAATACTCGGCAGCAACCATATTTGTGAGCGATATAAGATGCGTTTTATCCAAAGCCGTTTCAAACTGCATTTCTCGCAGTTGATGGCTTTCACTGTTCAAGATTTCTTCGATTTTACGAAACCAATCGTTAACAGGTAATGTTTCATTTTGCGACGTTGTATTTCTAAAAAAACTTTTTAAAAACTTAATGGCTACCGTAGAAGTTTCTGTTTCTGGATTTAGGACATAAATATCATCTGGGATAAACACAAAAATACTATTGGCTGTATAATTTACTGTTTGTCCATTAATTTTTATGGTTCCTGAACCTTCTTCGAAATAGACGATTTCAAAAAAACGAATGGTTGTGTACTGACAAAACTCAAAAAATGTTTGGCTTTTATATTGCGCAATCACAATGTTTTCAATAATCGTTCTAGCCATCTTTTTTTATAAAGTTACAAAATATATAAAATAGAAAAAGCCACAAGACTGTGACTTTTTCCTGCGATTAATCAATTATTAGGGATTCAACTATTAATCAAATTATTTTGAAGTCACTTTGTAGTTTCCGTTACTTCTAATATAAATAACCGTTTCTTTTTCTGCTGAAATGATTGACGTTGCCTTTTCTTTTGCACCAAAATAAGAACCTGGTTCCAATATAGTTTCATCATCTTTTCTAGAAAATTGATGAGTGACTTCCCCAGAAATAACTACCGCTCTAAAATTTGTACTTAAATTTTTAATCTTTCCCTTAAAACCAGCTGGTAATTTTATTAAAGTAGCACGCAATTGATTTTTTTCATGACTTCCCCATAAAAAAGCGGTTTCTACATCACTTTTTTCTGAAACCCATTCAATATCGTTAGCATTTAACCAAACCAGATTGGATTCATCAACATTAATAGGTTGTTCACCATTATCAAAAGCTTCTGATGTAGGTTGTACTAAGTATGGTCCTTCTTGAATATCTAAAAAAGCCATATTCTCTTCACCATCAGCAGCTGTAATATGCGCCTCTCCTGCTGGTTGTTGCCAATAAGAACCTGCTGGCAACCATTGTTTCTCAGCGTTTTCATCATCATTATGCAATAAACCATTAATGACCACACCACGATACGTAATGTTGTGAATGTGTGGTGGCGAGGAAAACCCTTTATTGAATTTCACTAGAAAACCTGCTGGTTCATTTTTAGTTCTGTCTCCCCATAATTTTCCAGCTGCAGGACTTTTATCACCTCGTAACGGATTTAGCCAACCCCATACAACGTTATCTGCTGTGACTACTTCGTTTATAGATTTAATATCGTCTGTTGTTGGCGTTTGTGCTTTAACATATGTTACTATCACAAATACTAACAGAAAAAAACAACTTTTTCTCATGGTATAAAGACTAAAATTAAGCACTAGTTAAAGCACCGTAAAAATTTCACTTTCTGGTAATCTAGCCTTAGGAGTTTTATCTGTGGTATTGAAATCAGATTCGGCTCTATAGCCTATAGAAACAGCTACTAAAGCGGTAAATCCTTTCTCTCTTAACCCAAATTCTTCATCTAATGCTTTTACATCAATACCTTCCATGGGTGTAGCGTCTATTCCTAAGCTTGCAACACCTAATAAAAAACTACCGATGTTAAGGTAAACTTGTTTTTCCATCCAGTGTTGTTGATCTTTTAAATCGTACTTATGAATACCTGCAAAGGTTTTAACAGCTCCTAGAAATCCGTTTTTTATGTCCTCATTTGGAAACCTTCCATTTTTATCTTCTGTGTCTGCAATATGCTGGTAATACTCATCATCTGCATCTGTTTTTACACAAAATAAAACAACTGCTGAAGCATTGGATACTTTAGGCTCATTAAAATGAAAGAAACCTTGTGTACCCTTTGCCATACGTGCTTTACCTTCTTCAGTTTCAGCAATTATAAAATGCCAAGGTTGAAGATTTACACTTGATGGACTCATCCTTAACAAGTTCTTAACCTCTACCATATCTGATTCAGATATTTTCTTGGTTTTATCGTATTCCTTTGTGGTGTATCTCCAGTTTAATATTTCTTTTAAATTCATCTGTTATTTTTTAATTGATTAAAATCATACTATCAAAAGTATAGTGACAAAAGTATCTATAGTATACCTTACACACAATAACGGTCATAAATGATAGTACTATTTCAATAATGATAATATACAGTAACAGTCTGTAAAGCAATAACCTATCAAATAATTAAAATTTTCACAAAAGCTTAAAATTGTATTTTACATACTATAAATAAACGACCACTTTTTTAATGTAGATAACTGTGTATCTATGTCTATTAATTTGACTTAATATTGATAGTTTAAAGATTTTTTATCCATCTATCAAGACCAGTATCTATATAAAATGCTTTCTGCAATCCCATATTATTGATATACTTTTGAAGATTGGCTATAAATCGATATACCTCACATTCAGAATCTAAAAATGATACCTAAACTTCATTACATATCACAAGCTGCAACCACCGCACTTCACCTAGAAAACATTCAAAAAGCTTGTAGTTCAGGAGCCGAATTAATACAACTGGATCTCGAGCACATTTTGGAAAATGAACGAATTACACTAGCCACAGAGGTTCTTAAAATCACCTCTCATTTTCAGACTAGACTAATCATCAGGTCCTATTATAAAATTGCTATAGAACTTAAGTTAGATGGTGTCTACCTCTTACCTACTGACTCTAGTCCTACTCATGTACGCGAGCAATTACATAGCTGGCAATCCATTGGTGCCGCAGCACATCATCTGCAAGACTGCGAGGATTTGATAAATAGTGGTGTTGATTATATAGCACTAGGACCATTTAAAAATTCTACAAATGATTCTATCAAAGCTTTAGATCTTACAGCATATTCAGTTATCATAGAAACATTAAAAACAGAGACACCTCTACTCGCTTATGGCGACATTACTGCGGCCGATGTAAATAGTTTGCTACATACAGGTATCTCTGGACTTGTTGTATCACAAGCCATACAACAAGATTTCAATAGCATTAAAACCTTTAATCAACTTCTAGGTGCCTCATCGACAGGTGAAATGCGACATACTTTTTAATATCAATGCCATAGTACGATTGCATATACATATTGTGATTTTATTTAACTTGCATTAAAATCCTGCCACATGAAAAAAATTACTTTTATTATAGGAATCATCATACTTTGTGCCGCCTGTTCTTCTACAAAAATGACCACTTCAAAATGGTTATCTGCCGATTTTAATAACCAGTCTACCGATAAAGTTTTAATCTATGCCAGTACACCAGATATCGTACTACAAAAAGAATTTGAAAATGAGACAGCACAGGTTTTATCAGATCTAGACATTACTACCTTTAAAATGCATGATACCTTTCCAGACGTAATCTATAAAGAAGAGAGAACACAAGAAGAAATTACCGCTTTTCTAAAAGATTGTAAAGAAAAGCAGATCAACAAAATACTCTTTGCCTCAAAAAAGTCCCAAACTGTAGATACTGTTATGAGTAAATCCTTGCATAACTATATGAACGATTTACAAGCATTAAGTATTGAAGGTTATCAGGACGATCTAGTATATGAGACCGATCAAGTAACGACCTATGTTATTGAGGCAGCCGTTTATGATATCAATAAATTAGAAAAGGATGCACCTATTGCTACCACTAGCATCACTGCCATGAATCCCAAATCATTAGACGATATCAAAACACGCTTACTTAAATCTATTAAGAAAATTTTCAAAAGATAATCTTTAATCATAGGTAGCCATTGATAATATTATGGCGTTTCCCTATCGGGTCAGGCTTTTCACTATATCTTTTGCTCCATCGCAAAAGGATGCCGTTACAATCCTTAACGCAGCACTATTGACTAATTGAAGTAAACTTTTATTATCTTTTTATATTATAAAAATGAACTCTTCCATAGCATCTATAGTTGTTAAAGACCTTGATTTAAATCCTGTCGATTTAATCCAGCAGCACTCTGGTAAGGCACAACTATTACTTATTTATAATAATGACTGTATGGGCTGCACTGGTCGTGCCATACCACTCGCCTATGAATTTCAGTTACAATTTCCCGATATTGAAGTAGCCGCTATACATAGTGACTTTACAAATCGCGAAGGCAACAAAGAGAATATTAAAGCAATTTTCACCAGTGGTGAGATCCCATTTCCTATTTACATCGACCAGCATCATCAGGTATATGACCAGTTTAAAGCAGAAGGCACACCACAATGGCTCTTAATCACCGCAAATGGTGAGCTTTACCGCTCTATTTTCGGTTCTCAAGACAATGCCAAAAATCGTTTGTTTTATGCGCTAGAAAGTTTGGTAAATGAGTAGTACGCTTTGTTTTAAACTTCCTTTTCGCGCAAGCGGAACTGTAGAGAACAAAGAACTTTAAAAAAATAAATCACCTAAACCACTAGGCTTAAACCACCTAAAAACAATCACTTCAAATTGTGAATATCTATTCAGTTTATTGAAGATTTGAGTTGTTTTGCTAGGCTATATTTGGCACCCTAAAAACAAAAAAGATGAGCGCAACCTGGTACGAATGTAAAGTGAAATATAGAAAATTTGATGAAGCGTCAGGCACACAAAAAATTAAAACAGAACCATTTCTAGTAGATGCTATTTCATATACCGAGGCAGAAAGCAGAATCACTCAAGAAATGGCTGCTTACTTGCCAGATAGTGAAGAAATTAAAATCACTAATATAAAGGTGGCAAACTTTGCCGAAATACATCCGTTTGAGAATACAGATCGATGGTTTAAATCCCGAGTATCTTTAATCGCATTTGATGAAGAAAGCGGTAAAGAACGCAAGACTAATCTGTATCTACTAGTACAGGCTAATGATGTAAAAGAAGCTTATGATAACACAGTAAGTACCATGAAGGATACCATGGGAGAATATACTATACCTGCTATAACAGAGTCTCCTATTATGGATGTATTTCCATACTTTACAGGTGAAGATGAAGATATGGAACGCTTAAAAGCATTTGTTGCTCTTAAAGACTCTGTACCAGCAAACCACGCCATGGATGAAGATCTAGAAATGGCAGATGTTCTCGCTACAGCAGACGAAGAGGAATAATAATCTACTACAGTTTTATAAAAGCCCAACAATCATAGATGATTGTTGGGCTTTTAAGTTTTCTAAATATAAGCTCCTACCCTTTTTCAAAATTAATTGAGCGGTCAATGATTCAACATTCTATTAGATTTCATAAAGATTGTTAAACAGACTTTAATTGATCTAATGATGGTTAATTTTACGGCCTGTCAGCTCAATGAGATCATTGAATTACAGCACATGGATTAAACGTTACAACTATGACTATGAAACACTTTATATATGATTATCTAGTTGAGACAGGTATGTCTGCTGTTTATGCTAAGTATTTGAATATGATCATTCTACTTATAGCATTACTAGTCATTGCATTTTTAGTGGATTACATCATTAAAAAGATTTTCATAAAACTGTTTACACAATTTACTGTAAAGACTAAGACTAATTTTGACAATTTTTTAGTTTCCAATCGAGTACCTCAAAACATTGCGCATATCATACCGCTTATTTTTGGATTAGAATTCATTCCTATTGTTTTTCAAGATTTTCCTTATTTTGAAAATATGGTAGAAAAAGGCTTTAAGGTTTTTGCTATCATATTGACATTGTGGATTGTACGCAGTTTATTAAATGCGCTTAAGGATTATTTTAAAACCTTACCACGCTTAAGAGATAAGCCCATAGATAGCTATATACAAGTGTTTATGATCTTTGCTTGGGTGCTGGGAATATTATCTGCATTTGCTATCATAACCAGTATTGAATTTATAAAATTCTTTACAACATTAGGTGCAGCATCGGCTATTATAATTTTAGTCTTTAGAGACACTATATTAGGTTTTGTGGCCAGTATACAGGTATCCATTAATGATATGGTACGTATAGGTGACTGGATCACCTTTGAAAAATATGGAGCAGATGGTGATGTAATAGAGATAAATCTATCCACAGTAAAGGTTCAGAACTTTGATAAAACCATAACGACCATACCTACTTATGCCTTAATATCAGACTCATTTAAGAACTGGCGTGGTATGGAAAGATCAGAAGGACGACGTATTAAAAGAGCTTTAAACATTAAATTAGATAGTGTTAGCTACTTGACTAAAGAAGAAGTTGATACATTAAAAAACATTAGCCTTATATCTAGCTATTTAGAGACACGACAATCAGACATAGACAGCTACAATAGTGAACAAAATATCAACAAAGACATCTTGTTAAATGGTCGCAACCTGACTAATATAGGTGTGTTTAGAAAATATCTCGAAACATATATAGAAAACCACAGCGGTGTCAATAAAGATATGATGATTATGGTGCGACAGCTCGCTCCTACTGCACATGGAATTCCTCTAGAAATCTATGCCTTCAGTAGTGATAAAAGATGGAAAAATTATGAGTACATCATGGCAGATATCTTTGATCACACGATTGCCGCCGTACCTTACTTCAACCTTGAGATTTTTGAATATCCTAGTAATTCTAGTTTTAAAGACTTTAAGGCATAAAGATTATGCGACTCTTGCTTTCGCGAAAGCGTAATTATATAATTACAGTTTATTACAGTGAGCATTTTACTTATAACTATGCTTTAGCTGTATTATTTTTCTTAACCATATTAACAGAAATAATATAGAAATTACAATCTATTGTTAATCCTTGTTGTGGTATTGTTAATATGAATCCTTTTCTTTTTAATAATCTCTATCTTTAAGAAAAAGAACATATTATGAAGACTAAAGAGTTAAATAACAAAGAGAATTTACCTTTTAATCCTGATGTAACTAAGGAAGATTTACAGACGTTACGTAGTGATAATGCCAATTTACATACAGACAATCAATCAGATCAACAATTGATAGACAGAAAAGAAAAAGTTGATTTTACAGGAAAAGATCTTGACATTCCTGGACGTATCACAGCGCAAAAGAATAATGGCCCTAATGGTCTCAATGATGAAGAGAATAAATTACATAGTCAAGGTGCTGATCGCAAAAATAATTTAGAACGTGATGATGCTGCTAGATAAGATATATCACAATACATTTTCTAAGAGCTCTCTATTAATGGAGAGCTTTTTTAATGGATCAACGTTATAATATTACATTTTGTATCTATTATTATATAAGAGCAAATGATTAAGGTCATAGGTTAGAAATCTTATGAATGATTATCTTCGAATTCTATAAAAGTACATTCCCTAAGTGAACCAGATCAAAGCATATCTCGAGCAAATCGCAACCATATCAAATGAAGATTGGGAGTTTTTTATGTCAAAATTGCAGCGCCGTTTTGTGGCTAAAAAAGAAGTCTTTCTTAAAATCAATGAGATAGAAAATCACATCTCGTTTATAGAGTCTGGCGTAGTACGTTTATATATACCTAAAGAAGATACAGAAAAAGAAATCACCTTTGGTTTTAGTTTTAAAAATCAATTTATAAGTGCTTATGATTCTTTCCTCACACAATCACCGTCTGCATATCAATTACAAGCCTTAACTGACACCACAATTTTAAGCATTACCTATGCAGATTTACAAGACGTTTATCAAACCACCCAAATAGGTAATCTTATAGGTCGTTTAACTGCTGAGCGACTGTTTTTAATTAAATCAAAGAGAGAACAAAACTTACTGAATCTAACTGCAGAGGAACGTTATATGAAACTATTTAAAGAGCGCCCAGAGCTTTTAAAAGACATTCCATTGAAATACATCAGTTCCTACATAGGTGTTACTGCTCAAGCCTTAAGCAGGATTAGAAAGCGTATTTAATTGATTTAGGTTCATTGTTTGGCTTGTCGCCTGAATTTACCTTTGTAAAAAAAACATGACAATTATAATTTTTGTTTTAGTGCTGTGGTATGGCGGTTTGTTTTTTCAATCGTTTTTCCTGCATCGATATGCTGCTCATCAAGTATTTACGATGTCTAAGACAGTGGAGCGCATTACTTTTATCCTTACTTGGATATTTCAAGGAGCTAGTTATTTAAGTGCATATGGCTATGGTATCATGCACCGCATGCACCATGCCTATACAGACACTGAGAAGGATCCACATTCTCCATCACACGACGCAAATTTATTTGCTATGATGTGGAAGACTAAAACCATATATCAAGATATCAATAAACAACGTATTGAGATAGATCAACGTTTTACTAAAGACGTGCCACAATGGAAAAGCTTTGATCAATTTGCTAGTTCTAGATTCTCTAGACTATTATGGATTACAGGTTATGTATTATTCTTTGCCCTATTTGCAACAGCATGGTGGCAATGGTTATTATTACCGCTTACTTTTTTAATGGCTCCAGTACATGGTGTGATTATAAATTGGTTTGGTCACATATATGGCTATGTTAATTTTAAAATGAAGAATACAAGTAAAAACTTATTCCGATTTGATTTTTTAATGATGGGAGAAGGTTATCATAATAATCATCATAAACACGCCAGCAGAGCGAACTTTGGTGTGAAATGGTATGAGATAGATATGACCTATCTAGTGATTAAATTTCTTAACGCAGTAGGTGTAATTAAATTAAAAAGAGCTGTGTAATTTATACACGAGCTATTCCATTATAGAGCTAAGACGTATCCTCTATTCTTTATATTTTTTATAAAGTATAATGGTAAAAGAAAAGGTTCCTAAGTTTATGCTTAGGAACCTTTTTGTTAAATCGCGATTGATATTTTAAGAAATTTAAATCAGTATCTATAACTAAAGAAATCATCTTAATGTTTCTGTAAAAGCTTGTGATATAAAATCAATAAGAGTAAATTACTTACTCATTAATAACATATGAATTCCTTCACAGTAATAGCCTTATTCTCTGGAGCCTGTTTTCTTTTTTACGGCTTTAGTTGCTTACTCTCTAATCGCATGGCATTAGAGTTTGATCGATTTAAAATACCACAATATCGCAACCTTACTGGTATACTTCAAATATTAGGTGGTTTGAGTATTATTTTAGGTCTTTACACCATTTCCATACTTGGATTTATGGGCTCACTAGGTTTATCATTGTTGATGTTTCTAGGCTTTGGTGTCAGAATCAAAATTAAGGATAGTTTCGTTCTATCAGCACCAGCATTATTATTTGGTCTCCTAAATGCTTATCTGGCCTATCGTTTTTTTCTATTACTTTAATAACTATATAAGAGCAATGATTAAGCACATTGCTAAGAATATCGCCGCAGGTAATGATTTATACATAGGATCCTTAATTCTTATATGCATAGATATCGATCCAGATAAAAGCAAGGCTAAACCTATTGCAGCAACGTTCTCTATACTAGGATACCATATTGAAGCAATTAACAATATAGAAAGTGTAACTTTAAAGAAACCTATGGTATAGCACATCCACGCTGGAAGTCCATATGCTCTAAATTCTTCAATCATATTTTGAGCATTACCACCACGCCATTTAGTGGATTTATTAAATTGTAGTAGCCATACATTTAATAAACTGATTGATACCACTGCCTTAATGGCTATAATAAAATATTCCATGTTTTTTTATTTTGCTTTCGCGAAAGCGAACTTAATCGTTTCACTAATATTTTTAATAAATTTAGAGGAATATGAGTGATATTATGTTAAATTGATTCTAATTATCAAAACAAACTATTGCATTTAAAATTTGTATTAATTCAGTGGAACCATATTTATAGAAATCTGCGATATGCAGTACATTTATTTTATTATAGAATCGATTTCCAAAAGTTTTCTGAATCACTTTTAAGTGTTTCGTTTCCATTAAATAAATCTTATCTGCTCTTTGCAACATTTCTATATTTATATAATGAGTTCCCAATTTATTGCAAGTCTTAAGATTAGTACCGGCTGATTCAAATTTTAAATTAGGAAACTTAGAACTGAAGTAATCCTCGGCCGTTTTTGAGCGATCTTTATTTGCCGAACAAATAAATAGATAATGGTTAGCTATAGCAGTATATATTTAAAATGCTAATTTATATATAATCCTGTCGATTAATAGTAAAACAAATGTTTAAACAATATTTTTGGACTCTATCAATTTAATAATTATGATAAATGAAATACCGTGTGTGAAGTGTGAATCGATGGTAACGGTTGATACGGAGCAGTATTTAAAAGGGGAAACTTTTTCTTGTAAAGAATGCGGTACCTCTATAGGAATAGATATAGCTACTGACGTAGATGCTGTAAAAATGAATGAATTAAAATTATTTTCTAAAAATAGAAAAGTACGGGAAACACAAGTTCCATGTCCAGATTGTGGTACTGCAATCAGTTTTAATAATAAGGATTTGAAAACAGGTAAATCTGTCACGTGTCTAGTGTGCAAGGCCAGTGTTTCATTAATAGCTTAAATAAAAATAAGAAAAGCCTGTTATGGAACAGGCTTTTCTTAAAATATACACATAGGTATTACTCGCCAGGCATAGATACAACACTTGCACCGTCTGGTTGTGCATAGAAAGAGTCATCTTTACTAACAAAATTGATGTTTTTGATGGTTGCAAGACCTATTTGATCTGTATAACCATTTTGAGCAGTCCAATTGTGAAAACTCCAATTAGTAGCAAAAGGGACACCTTCAATGGTAACAAATTCATTATACTTTGCAGCATGCGGTTCTTTTTCGGCCTCTTCAACACCTTTACCATAGCTTACAATGTAGGCTACACCTTGTAACACATCATTTTCTTCATTTTTATAAACTTCATACCAGTCATCAGAAGTATCACCTACTCCATTTTCAAACGTTAATCTAGCCGTTGGGATAGTTGTGTCGCCCCATTTCATGTCTTTTTCTTTTTCCCAAATTGTTCCTGGATCATTTAATTTATATGGCATTGAAAAGAAATATGGCCATGTAAATATGTGAAATCTAGTCATAGGGTTAGTTAAATCATCTTGGCTACTTGCATATACCTGCTCACCGTCAAAAACAATGACACTACCATCCTTTTTAGTCATATGTATTTTAGAGCCATCTGTTTTTTGAGTAACAACACCTTCAAAAATAGTATTACCACCGAAGGCTACCGAGAAGTCATATTGTACGCCGTCTTTTTCTAAGAATAGATTTTTTTTATGCGCCATTTCAATAGCTGCGGTAAACTCACTAATTGGTTCTACTTCTACACTGTCCACTATAGTAGTAGACTCTTCTTCAACAATATTGATTTCTTTTTGATCATTCTTACAGCTAGCCATTGCAATGGTCAGCATACCTAAAAGCAGTATTTTTTTCATTATTAAATATATCTGGTTAAGTAACAAATTTCATTATTATTAATCACAAGTATCGTGATGTGTTGTTAAAGTTATCTCAAGCTTTTTAGACACTATATCTATTATTAAAAGTTTATAGCATAAAAAAGCCCATCCTTATGGATGGGCTTTTAAAAAACTTAAAATATATCTCTTATAGAACTTTAACGTTCACGGCATTTAATCCTTTGTTTCCTTCTTTTAGGTCAAATTCTACCTCGTCACCTTCACGGATTTCATCGATTAATCCTGAAATGTGTACAAAGTGATCTTTGTCCACTCCTTCTTCAGTGATGAAACCAAATCCTTTGGTGTCGTTGAAAAATTTTACTGTTCCTTTACTCATTGTATTGTAATTAAATTTATAATACTGATATGAATGCAAAGCTCGTGCCGCAATTGATAATAATTATTGATTATTCTAAAGAATCTTGTTTAAGGCATCTATTTAAAAAGTATAGCACAAAAAAAGCTCATCCTTAAGGATGAGCTTTTTCTAAAAACTTGAATATATATGTCTTATAGAACTTTAACGTTCACTGCATTTAATCCTTTGTTACCTTCTTTAAGGTCAAATTCAACTTCGTCACCTTCACGGATCTCATCGATCAATCCTGAAATGTGTACAAAGTGATCTTTGTCTACTCCTTCTTCAGTGATGAAACCAAATCCTTTAGTCTCGTTGAAAAATTTTACTGTTCCTTTACTCATCTTAATGTAATTAAATTATATAATATAAGTTGCAAAGATAGACCCATTACATAGCTATTCAGTTTTATTATTGATATATCTTCATTTATTGAGCATTCATAAGCGTTTCAAGCTCAAATAATTCATTGCATGGTCTTAAAAGCTATTCTTTTTCAACTAATTAGATTAACTAAAGTTCATAAATACGCACTTTTTTCTTTTTCAAACGCGTGTTATTAGTCTTTTCAATCACCTCGTATAGTCTTTTCTTAGGAACTGCTACAAAGGCACAATCTTGTTTTAATTCAATAATCCCTAATTCATTTTTCTCTAATTCACCTTGTTTAAAAAATAGACCAGCGATATCACCTTTTGATATTTTGTCTTTACGACCACCAGAAATAAAAACAGTGGCCCATTCTGTTTTTAGGGTCGTATTTTTAGGGACAGGCACTAATACCTCTTCAGTTGTAATAAAATCTGGTACGGTTTCTTTATTCCATTGTAATACATATGCAGTTCCAGTAGCATTCATACGTGCGGTTCTACCGTTTCTATGCGTGAACTCTTCTGCCTTAAGTGGTAATTGATAATGTATGATATACTTTAATTCTGGTATATCTAATCCACGAGCAGCAAGGTCTGTTGCAATGATGATTTGATGTGTACCATTTCTAAATTTAATAAGAGCTCGTTCTCGTTCTTGCTGCTCCATACCACCGTAAAATAGTCCATGTTCAATTTCGTGACTGCTCAAGTATTCACTTACATAGTTGATTGTATCTTTAAAATTACAAAAGATAATACCTGGCTGGTTACCTATGTGCCTTAATAACTCTACTAGAGTTTTTAATTTATCTTTTTCTGGCGCACTCACCTTTTTAATCGCCAGTTCTTTGATTCCAGTAGCGGTATAATCGATTACTTTGGGATTTTTAATTCTAGCAAAGTCTGGAATTCTTATATTTTGAGTTGCGCTAGTTAATACACGCTTTTTAACGTTTCTTAATATATCCATAATATCTCCCATCTCACGTTCAAAACCTATCTCGAGAGATTTATCAAACTCATCTAGCACGATAGTTTTTATATCATCTATTGAGAAACTTTTTCGATCTAAATGATCTAGGATACGACCAGGTGTACCTATTAAAATAGAAGGTATATGAGCTAGTTCTATCTTATCTTTTGAAATAGGACGACCACCATATACCGCATTGGCCTTAAAACCGGTTCCCATATCTCTTATCACTTGTTCAATTTGTATAGCCAGTTCACGAGATGGTACTATGATTAAAAGTTGCACCTCATTAAGGTCTGCATTTAATAGGTCGATCACAGGTAATAAAAAAGCAAGTGTTTTACCTGTTCCCGTAGGTGATAATAAAATGGTGTTTGGATATGCAGGTATCGTTAAGAGAGCCTGCTCTTGCATAGGATTCAACTGTGTGATTCCTAATTTTTCAAGTATTTCTTCTTGATTCTTTATAGATGTTGACATATTGCAAAAGTACTCGATTCCATTAAGGCAGGAATCTTATGGACTATAATAAATGAATGAAATAATTTGATATTAAGAGGCTTGTTGCTTTATGCTTTCGCGAAAGCGTGCTTCAAACACTTCACAAGTCAATCAGATCAGAACTTACTCTTCTAGAAAATCCTTTTTCCACCATTTTCTAAACTCTCTAGGTGAGTCATTGAGGTGAATTACAGCACCTATTTGCGGCGTGATGACCGGTAAATTTAACGCATTACCAGCGGTGGTTACACGTTCTACTGGATCTCTCCAATCATGTAATGCAAGTTTAAATCCTGCCCAATGAATAGGCATAATAGCGCGAGCGTTGAGATCAACACCAGCCTGAGCAGTTTCTTCAGGCATCATATGAATGTCAGACCACATCTCGTTATACTGACCGCACTCCATTAATGCAAGATCAAATGGGCCGTATTTTTCTCCTATGCTTTTAAAATGTGTACTATAACCACTATCACCACTAAAAAAGAGGCTTTCGTCATTATTTTGAAGGATCCAGCTACTCCATAAGGTACTTTGCTCTGCTCCTATCTTTCTACCAGAAAAATGTTGCGCTGGTGTACAGATTAGTTGAAGATCACCTATAACGGTCTCTTGCCACCAGTCTAATTCTGTGATTGTATTTGCTTTAATTCCCCAAGCTTCTAAATGAACGCTAACACCTAAAGGCACATAATAATGAGAGACTTTTTCTTTTAATGCTTTTATAGAATCATAATCTAGATGATCATAATGATCGTGTGATATAATGACAGCATCAATGTCAGGTAAATCTTTAATTTCAATAGGCAAGTGACTATTAAATCTATTTGCACCTAACCATGGATGTGGAGCTGCTACTTTTCCAAACATAGGGTCTATCAAGATATGTTTACCATTCATTTTTAAATAAAACGCTGAATGTCCAAACCATATCAACTGAGTAGAATCTTGTTTTTTAATGTGCTCTAGATCTACCTTTATAACTTTTAAATCATTTAGTGGTGCACCGTTAGGAACCTTAGTAGTAAAGAACTTATAAGCGAGACCTAAAGTTTTACTTAAACCTAATTCTGCTGGTACGCTAGCATCAATATTTCTAAATTTTTGATCAGAATAGTTTGATGAAGATTGATATAAACGTTGTTTATCGTCATTTACATCACCTCCAAAAGTTGGATAATAATTGACAAATAAAAAATAGAATGCGACAAGTATGATTATGATAGTAAGTATGGTCCAAAGCATGCGTCGCAGTATTTTCTTAAGAGTTTTCAATGATTTAAATAAATAATAATACTAATGCTAACACCATACCTGCCGCCACATAATACATTCCCTTTTTAAATATAGATGTTCCTGGCATAAACATCCAAAAACTAGACAACACAAAGAATAAGAGTCCTAATCCAAAGGTGATGTTTAAGATGAATAAAGGTTGACTAGATTTTGCCTTATGTAAATGTGTCATTTTATCAAGTACATATGGCAATTCCATTTTTGTATAATTGACCGCACCGGTTACCTTATTATAATTCCCGTTTTTAAATAGAACTATGTCGCCATCTACTTTCTCTATTTTTAACCGTTTATCTCCTATGGCCTGCCCTAATGCTTTTTCATTGAGTTGTGCATTAACTGTTTTAGAATAAGAAACCTCTCGTTTCATCACATCACTATCTCTAAAAATTAATACGATACCACTTATTGCATATATAGCCATTATTCCAGCTAGGAAAAACCCTAAATAGCGGTGAAATATTCTCATTTTAAGCGATGTAGCACTTGGTCTTGCCATAATATTTACTGTTTAAGTTTATTTAATAACGCCATCTACGGCATTAATGATTTCATCATAGGTTAAATCACAGGTGAATAAAGAGAAACTTTTGCCATTAAAAGGTTCATAAACATGACGATTTGTTCTTGAAAATAAGCCTACAACCGGTGCTCCAGATGCACTAGCTAGATGCATGATACCACAGTCAGCACCTATCCAAACATCTGTATGTGATATAAATGCAGCGATTTCTCTAATATCTTTACTGTAGTATGAAGGCGCAGTAAAATCGATTTGAGATACGTTCTCATAGGGTAATATCTCAACAATATGATAATCAGGATATTCTAGTTGTAGTCTTTTATAAAAAGGAATCCACCAGTCTGGCTTATAACACTTATCACCAGTAGCAAAAGTGAAAATGGAGATGGTTTTTTTAGACTCATCTGCAATTTCACGTAATTTTTGAAGTCCGCGCTGTGACTCTTCATCGGTAAGCTTAAGACTCAAGTTAGGTACCGGTATATCTTTTTCAGGAAAACCTAATTGAGACATGTAGTTTCTAAAAGCATAGACCTGTTCTTTTGCGATGTGTTTTCCATCATCATACTGTGTACTGAAATCTTGACCTTCTTCTCCAAAGACTTTATACTTAGCATATGCCATTTGTGTATACAAACGTCCAGAAGAGGAACCTATCACAGCATTTATAGCAAAATCATACTTATATTTTCGTACTGAAGACGCTCTTTTAATATAGTCTTTTAAATTTTTAAAAGGCTTTTTGGGAAGTCTTATGATTTGATCTACCTCTTTATAATTGTCAAATATTATAGGACCTAAGAATCCTTGAACAATTAAGTCAATCTTTGCGTTAGGAAAAGTACGTATGACTTCTTGTACTAATGGAGTTATTAAAATAAGATTGCCCAATCTATGATTAGTGCGTACGATTAATACTCTTTTAACATCATTAAGATCTTTTAAATCACCTGGTACAGGTTCGTGTCTCTTCCCTAACTTTCTCGTTAGAGATTTCATGATTTTCCTGCGATAATTATTGACTTTTTTAGAAGATGCCATTGTTTTTTTTCAAACCGAAGGCAAAAGTAAGCAACAACAACCAAAGTGATGAGTGAAATACTTTATTTTAATGAGCTTATAATCTTTTAATTACTAAATACTTCGTTTTTATTTTTACCTCTTAACATGGTTGGTATACGATTATAATCTATAAAATATTGTAGTTTAATAGACACAGTCTGATTGAGAGATTGATCTAGTAAATTGCCTATACTACGATTGTAACTAACTTGTGATTGATTATCAAAATTAAAAAGTTGGTTACGATATAATGCTGTTAAGAAACTACCAGGTGCAACCTGCCATGAATAACTCAAATCAAAATTCCACGTACTGAAATTAATGCTAGGGTTATCTGGTATATTATTGACCGTATAATTTGATTGATTTACTCTTCCATTATCCTGTAGAATAAATAAATTCCTATTATAATCTACTGTTCCCCAATAGTTTCTCAATGTTAAAGATAAAGTATGATACGGATTAAAATTAAAATTAGCATTAAGTGTTTGCTCGATTTCAATACGCTGTCTATCTCCCATAATGACGTCATCATTAACTTGTGTAACATAACCTCGATCACCATTATAAAACTCTCTATCAATAAAATAGGATATTACAAATCTATCGTTGAATCTGATACGTGGACCGAATCCAAACCAATAATTCACATAATCACGTCCTGACTCTAGCAAGGTCTCTATACCAAAATATGCGCTTATAGCAATTTTTTATTATCATTTGAATTGAACCAGCTATTCATGTTGATACCATTTTCTGTTATAAAATAAGCACCTTCTTTACGTGGTTCAAAATAATCATATTGTTTGCCTGGTTGTAAATTTAGATTAGCCCCATAATTATTTAAGGTTGTTGTATTTCCAGAAAATTCAGCACCTAATCTCAAACCTGTAAACACATTAGGATTTGCTAAACGCGTGTAGTCTATATAAGTTCCCACATAAATATTATTCCATTTACCAGTAGGTTCAAATGTTCGATAGGAGTAATTAACGCCAAAATCATTACGATTGTTTCTAAATTGTAAACCTAAATCATTAATATCAAATCGGGTATCAATGTAAGTATGGTCAAAATTATATCTGTGTTTTCCGGCAATGGTTTGTGCTCTAAAAAAACTACTAAATCCAGTACTATTGCCTTCTTCTAAGTTAAGTTGACTCATCTTAATTTGACCTTGCAAGTTATAGGTATTGCGTTTATTTATAATATTAGCGAGTACCGCTGTAACATTTGCATCTCTAAAACCACCATTTCTAGTCGTATTAGTGTTGATAATTCCGATACTAGAATTTTTATTAAATTGTTGATCGGCAACTATGATATTATAATTAGTAAAAGGCTCTACTAATTCTTCTCTACGATCACCTGTAATCGTATTTTCTACCGTTGCATATGTCTTTTCTGTGATGCTATTAAAAAAACCTAGACCTAAACCTTTTTTAGTTCTACCAGAAACTTTGATTGCATTTAATACTTTACTCGTTCGAGGATATTCTATTAACTCTTCATTACTAGATAAATTTACATCGCCAGTCGGTGCGTTACCTACACGCCTAGAAAAAAATAGATTCCCTTTACTAAAAAGGTCCAGACCTTCTGTAAAGAACTGTCGTTGCTCAGAAAAAGTTTGCTCAAATGGACCTAGATTTAAACTTACATCATCAAAACCTGCCTGACTGAAATCTGGTATCAAAGTAGCGTCTAGGGTAAAGTTTTCTGTGATTCCATATTTTAAGTCCATTCCGGCGTTGAAATTAGTCTCTGCAACTCCTTCAAAAATTTGGGTAACACCAGATACAAATGGATAAAAAGCTAACCTTACTGGCGGATCTATATCGCTTAAACCTGTTAATTGCCCATGATACAAGCCTATATTTCCCTTTGTAACATCTAATTCATTCCAGGTATATTGCGCTTCGGTCCTTTTAAACCTGCGATGAAATTGAATTCCCCAAGTATCCAAATTTTTATTATCAAATCTTAAGCATCGATATGGGATTTTCATTTCAAGAGACCAACCATCTGCCTGCATTTTTACAGCGCTATCCCATACTGCATTCCAGCTAAAATCTTCACCAATGGTAGGATTAGCAACAGCATCTGCCTGCGTACCAGATGCAAACACAAAAAACTCAGTGTCGTTTTGGGCATCATTATTTGGATTAATCACTAGTCCAAAAAAATCTGAAAAAGCAAAATTATCTCTACTAGAAAATTGGGTAGCAATTAAATCAGGATCATCATATAAATAAGCCGCTAGATATATGGCGTCATCATCATATGTCATTTTAACAACAGTACGATTGTATAAAGAATCACGCACGCCTGGTGTAGGCCTGAACTGTGTAAATCCTGTCGCTTCTTGCGCATTTTGCCAGCTAGCGTCATTTAAATCTCCATCAATTTTAGGAGTATTTAATGTACGTTTTATAACTAGTGTTTTTTTGTCTTGTCCTAATGAAGAAATAAAAAATAATAGGCAAAGTATTGAAAGAGTGAGTTTCATGAATCTTGGTTAGTGATTTCCTCAAAGACCCAAGTAATTTTCAATTGTTACAGTTGTGTTATTTCGCTTTCGCGAAAGCGTCAATAAACCATCTATTTTAAACTATCTCACCTTACGACTATTAATAAAATAAACGCCAGTAAGCATGATCGCAGCAGCAGCCATAGATTGAATGGTAATAGTCTCATTGAGAAAATACCATCCTAGTAATAGTGCTATTATAGGATTTACATATGAAGAAGTGGCGACTTTTTCTGTGCTCACTACTTTAAGTAAATAATTAAACGCTGTAAAAGCCGCTATACTGCCGAATAGAATGAGACATAGTATAGAAATTTGTGTATTGACTTGCCAACTCATAGGTCCTGACCAACTTTCATCAAAAGCCCAACTACCTATAGCTAGAATAGCGCCGGCACTTAACATTTGATATCCGGTGGTGATAAAGAAATTAGAAGGTGTGTCTGCTTTTGCTACAAATAAACTACCAGCACTCCAACTTATAATACAAGTCATGATCATAAGTATACCTATCCAACTGTCTTCTTGCATTTGTAAACCTTTCTGGCTAACTAACAAATACATACCTATAAGACCTAACAAAACGCCTACTATAGATTTGATTTTTAACGCCTTGCGTTGCACAAAGCGCATCATCAATAATAGGACTAATGGCTGTAGAGATGCTAATAGTGAGGCAAAACCGCTATCCACATATTTTAGCGCCCATACAAAGACACCATTACCATAAGCCAAAAACAAAAAACCTGCTAATACTGTATTGAGAAATTGCTTTTTTGTTATCGTAAGCTTTTTACCAGAAGCAATAGCAATGATAAATATAATGGCACTAGCTGTAGTAAACCTTATAGAGGCTAACATAAACGGAGGAAGTTCTGTCACCGCCATTTTATTCCACAAATAAGTAGAACCCCAAAAGACGTAAACTGCAAAAAATGATAAAATGATTAAAGCCGGTTTCTTTTCCATTACCAGCTTATAGGTCTGTAATCTTTAAGAAACTTACCACACCAGTGTTTTCCTGTATTTATACCGTCAAATAAAGGATCTAATACACGTGCTGCTCCATCTACAATATCGAGTGGTGGTTGAAAATCGTGTAATTCTTGTTTACGTTTTGATAGCTCTGCAGGATCTTCATCAGTCACCCATCCAGTATCAACGGCGTTCATATATATTCCATCTTTTGCAAGTGTACCTGCAGATGTATGTGTTAACATATTTAAAGCTGCCTTGGCCATATTAGTATGTGGATGACGATCTTCTTTAAAGAAAGTATGAAACTTGCCTTCCATCGCACTTACATTAATAATATGCTTTTTACCGGTGTTTTCTTTCTTCATTACCTCTGCCAGGCGGTTACATAGTACAAAAGGTGCGACAGAATTTACTAACTGAACTTCAATCATTTCAGTAGTTTCTATTTCTCCTAATTTTAATCTCCAGCTATTGGTTTTTCTTAAATCAACTTGCTGTAAATCTGCATCGAGTTGTCCTTCTGGAAATACTTCAGGAGCACTTAAGGCTTTATCAAAACTGTAAGGAATTTGTGAAAGTTGAGCACTGGCTCTCAAACCAATTCCTGGCTCTGGTCCATGCCATGTAACTGGCATATTTTTATTTGATGAGGCTGCTGGAGAAAGAGCTTTGATTTCTGCAAGACACTCTTGATGATCCTTAAGTAATTCTTGAGCATACGGTGGTAACTCACTGTAGTCGAGGTTTTCATTAGGCATTAGGTGTGCATAAAAACCAGAAGGTCTACGTACCGTTTGTGCTGCGTTATTGATAAGAATATCTAACTTTTCATAACGCTGTTCTATAAAGTTACAAAAGATTTCTACACTAGGAATATGCCTTAAATCTAAACCATGAATTTTCAAATTATGAGCCCAATCATTATAATCAGGCTCTTTTGAAAAACGCAGAGCACTGTCTGCTGGGAAACGTGTTGTTGCTATGACTGTAGCACCACCACGTAATAACATTAAAGATATATGGTAGCCTATTTTTAATCTTGAGCCAGTAATTAAAGCAACCTGACCTTTTACGTCAGCGGTTTGAAAACGTTTTGCATAATTAAAATCACCACAATCAGTACACATCTGATCATAAAAATGATGCAGTTTAGTAAACAAGGTTTTACAGACATAACAATTTCTAGGTGTACTCAATTCACCTGGATCTTTCTGTTCTAATTCTTGTTGTAATAAAATTTGTGGTGCTACAAAAACACTTGCTTCTCTCGCACTACGTATACCTGTTTCTTTACGAGCATGTTTATCTCTAGTGGCTTGCTTACGTTTTGCTGCCTTTACAGCATCTTTCTTGCGTCTTTTATATTCATCGCGACTAGGTCTAGAGAGCAATCCTGCTTGTTTGATCAGTTCGATACGTCTCTCCATAGGTATCTCAAAAATCTCATTTGTATCAGTATTTAATCTATTAAGAATGTCAATACATTGCTGTATCTCTTCTGGAGATAAAGGCTGTTGAGATGATTTAGATTCTGCCATGGTTAGAACTAATAAAACAAAATATAAAAGAAATGATTATGCTTGATCTTGGTCTTGATCCTTTTTAGACTTGCGATAAAGATAATTACTAAAAATGTTACGTTTACCAAATCTGTAACGGTTATCTGCATTTACTAACTTACGGAAAACAGGTTTTTGAACACCAAAGTATTCATAAGTTGATCCATCTGTAAAGGTAACTTCAAGAACCTGACCTTTATGATCAAAGTCTTCAATTCCTGTATTAGTAATAGTTTCAGTATAGGCTTCAAGATTTGCTTCCTTAGTTTCTGGTGCGATACTAACTAGAAAATGGTATCCATCAATTATTTGACGGCTCATCACCTCTGCCTCTTCCTTCTTATCATCTCCATCCTGAAATTTATCTGGATGCCATTCTTTTACAAGATTACGGTAACTTTTCTTAAGTTCTTTAAGGTCAATGGTTTTTTCAACATTGAACATCTTCTTGTACTGATTAATACGCTTCATTTTCGACTTTTTTATAGCGCGCAAAAGTAGTCTATTCTGTAACGATATGAACGTTAAATATGTTAGGCTTTCTTATTATTTAAAACTTCTTGTGGATCCAGCTGTAGTTTTTTAGGTTTAATGACAAATGGAGTGAACCAGTCCCAGGTTACACCTATTGTAAACCTCGGGAAATTATCTAAGAATCGATAATTGTAATTATCTCTACCGAAAGAAAATTTTGTGAAAAAACCTAAATCATTATCCCATGGATATAAAATTCCGGTAGTAACTGATCGATAAGGAACGCTAGATGGATGAGAACCTATGGTATAATCAAACTGCTGACTTAATGTAAAACGCATTTTCTTAAGATGGGAAGTGTATTCATATCCTAATTCAAATTGATGTCTACCATATATGTCAATATCTTGAGGATTATAACCTCCAAAATCAATTAATCCCATAAACTTATTATGATACAATTGATAGGTCGCAGTCAAAGAATGTATTTTCTGTGGGATGTTGTTTTCATTAAACGTATTCAATCTATAATTAAAACTAAATCGAGTTAAGTTAGTAGAGAAATTACCTGTGCTTCTATTAAGTAATGCAGCGAGATCAGTATCATCAGTAATACTATCATAGATAGCTATACTTTCTTCAGAATTATCGTCAAACTCAGTACTGAAAGCACTGCCTGCCTGACCATTACTGAAATGGCCTGTTTCTATAGCTGCTGTTAAAAAATTATCATCGTCTGTTTTGATAATTCGTTGCCAGCCTATCAATACCTTATAGCTAGGTGTTTTTACTGGTTTAGAATCTTCATTATATATTCTAAAATGAGGCTGAAATGATAAGTAAACGGCATCGCCGCTTGTAATAATATTTTGATTTAAAGAACGGCGCATGTCATTGTAAAAGCCATAGTAAACAACAGGCGTTGCTTCAAGAAGAATCTGTTCATAAGGGTTGTTTCCTAGACCTATTGAGGCCTCAGGTCTAACAGAAATAGGATAATAATCTTTAAATCCTTTCAATTTATCTGTTTGTGCATTTGAGACACTTACATATAATAGTAATAACAATAACTTCACAAACTGATTCATGGTCAAATAGTAATATTAAAACACATTATTGTTTAGCAAGCTTGCGCAATGCAACCCATTGTTTAAGCATTTCTCGAGAATCAGTAGCTGGATAACCTAGTACTGTTTTACCAGCAGCCACATTATTCATTACACCACTACCTGCTCCTACTGTAGCACCAGACTCGATGGTGGTGTGATCTTTAATAGAAGCACTACCACCTATAATAACACCATCACCTAAAGTTACAGAACCTGCAAGACCACTATGTCCAGCCATGATACAACATCTACCTAGTATACAATTGTGTGCAATTTGGACCAGGTTATCTATTTTACAACCGTCACCTATAATCGTTGAATTAAACTTAGCTCTATCTACACAAGAATTTGCACCTATTTCTACACCATTCCCTATTATCACATTACCTATGTGCGGAATTTTAACCAGTCCACGACCATCATCTGCTGGACGATAGCCAAAACCGTCTGCACCAATACTTACATTATTGTGAAATATACATTGTGCACCTATTTGTGAGCGTTCTCTTATAACTGTTCCAGACCATGCAACGGTTTGCGGTCCTATAATAGTATCATCAAATACACTTACATTGTGATACAGGACAACACCATCACCTAACTTCACATTTTTACCTATGTAGCAATGTGCACCTATTTGAACTCCTTTACCTATACTTGCTGTTTCATGTATGACAGCGGTAGGGTGAATATCTGTATCAAAAACAGGTGTAGGCGGTAAAAATGCCTCTAACATATTTGCCATCGCTAGATCTGCGTTTTTTACTTTGATCAAGCATCGATTATCACCAGGTGCTAATTCTATGTTTTCACTAATTATCGCTATGGATGCCTTAGAATCTGCCCAGAATTTTGCATACTTTTTATTCCCAATAAAGGTCAAATCAGTTTTAGACGCTTTTCTTATTTCTTCTATTCCTGTAATTTTTTGGGTAGTAGAACCTATAAGGGCTCCTTCTAACACATCACAAATCTGTTGAGCAGTAAATGAATTCATTAATATTTATATAGTTGATTGGTAAAACTAACCTTTAACAAGCATAAAAAAAAACTCAGCACCATAGATGCTGAGTTTTTAAAGATTATCGTTAATACGCTTTCGCGAAAGCGAGAAACTACAATGTCTCCATATCAATAACAAAACGATACTTTACATCGTTTTTCTGAACGCGTTCAAAGGCGTTATTAATATCTTGCATATCAATCATTTCTATATCTGATGTGATGTTGTGTTCTCCACAAAAATCTAACATTTCTTGAGTCTCCTTAATTCCTCCTATTAATGATCCTGCTAATTTTTTTCTTCTCAAAATAAGATTTGCACCATGTACATTTTCCAACGGTTCAATAGCACCTACTAGACACATCGTACAATCTCTTTTTAGCAAGGCTAGATATGGATTAACATCATGGCCTACCGGTATGGTGTTAAGAATAAAATCAAAAGAATCATTGTGCTCTTTCATTTGATTTTCATCTTTTGAAATAATTACTTGATTAGCTCCTAGTCTTTTGGCATCCTTTGCTTTTTCTTCACTCGTGGTAATCATTACTGTTTCTGCTCCCATTGCAGCAGCAAATTTGATTCCCATGTGTCCTAGTCCACCTAAACCTACGATTCCTACTTTATCACCTTTCTTTACATTCCAGTGTTTTAATGGCGAGTAAGTTGTTATACCTGCACATAAAAGAGGTGCTACCGCTTTGGTATCAAGATTAGTAGGTACTTTAAGGACAAACTCTTCTCTCACGACAATTACTTTTGAATATCCACCTAGAGTATGACCACCTAAATGTGGATCTTTACTGTTATAAGTACTGGTAGAACCATTCTCACACCACATTTCTTGATCTTCTTTACAAGCACTGCACTCTTGACAAGAATCTACCATACAACCTACTCCTACTAGGTCACCAACTTGATATTTTGATACATTACTACCTATGGCTGTTACCTTACCTATGATCTCGTGACCAGGTACGATAGGATATTTTGCATTTCCCCAGTCATTAAGTTTTGCATGTATATCACTATGACATACACCGCAATACATAATGTCAATAGATACATCATTGTCTAGTAGATCACGTCTGTTGATATTCATTTCTTTTAAAGGCGCATCCTTATCTTGTGCACCATATGCTTTTACTTCTTTCATAGTCTTTATTTGTAGATACAAAATTTAGAAAATTAATTGATTATAGGTACTAGAGAAATCATAAAGTATCTCAATAATTAATAAAATAGTTAACGGCATTTTAAATGAGTAATAAGTGACAAACAGTATCTTTACTACAAGATTATAAATTATGCACAAATTACTTTACATCGCTTTAGCCGTATTAATAACATCCTGTAATTCAAACACATCAACTAAAAGTACAACTACTGATATAAACAGTAAACGTATGGAATCACTTGAAGACCTGACATTAAATCAAGAGTTTAAAGATTACTGGTATAATGGTAAAGCAGAGATTTCTAGTTATGAATTGTCTCAATCTAGATATGGGGAAATGCGTGATGGAAAATCAGTGATGATTTTTGTAACAGAACCATTTAATATCATAGACGAAGTTAAAGCAGACAACCCGTCTGAAGATAATAGGCCAGTGATGAAACTTAATGTAACTAGAGATTTTAATACAGGCATCTATCCCTACTCTATTATGAGTAGCACCTTTTTACCTTTAGATAAAAAGGATAATGCAATTAAAATATCTTCTAGTATTCAAGAATGGTGCGGACATACTTATATGCAATTGAATCAATATGATAAGGTATATGATGTTAGTTTATTTTCTTATTTTCAGTCTGAGCAGGAAGATTATTTTGAAGTTGAACAGGTTATGACTGAAAATCAAATTCCTATACAACTAAGGATAGATCCCACCGCGATGCCTATTGGTGATCTAAAATTAATTCCCAGTCTAGAATATTTAAGGTTAAAACATGTGGAGACTAAAGCTTACGACGCAACCGCTAACTTTAGAGAGATTGAGGATGGTTATTTATATAGTGTTAGATATAAAGAGTTAGACCGTATTATAGCTTTTAAAACACAAAAAGAAGCACCATATAAAATTCTATCCTGGATGGAGCGTTATAATGATAATGGTCAACCAGCAGTTTCTACTGGGACTTTAATTAAAACCTTAAATACTGCTTACTGGTCGCAAAAAGGCAGTGAATATGAGGTGCTAAGAGATAGTTTACAATTATGATCGATTTTTTAACGAGAACTGAAGTAATATTTACCATAGTCATTTTAATTCTGACCATAGGTATACATCGGTTTGTAACTTGGAGTGCTGCAAAACTTTCTAAAGATCTTAATAGATCAAAATTGAGACGTCAATATATTAATAGATATGTAGGCTATTTACTATGGACCCTATCTACCATCACGATTATTTTTGTTTGGGGAATTTCTAAAGATGGTTTTTGGACAGCACTTGCTTCTACATTTGCAGTTATAGGTGTTGCGTTGTTTGCAAACTGGAGTATTTTAAGTAACCTAACCTCTAGTTTTATACTATATTTTGCCTTTCCTTTTAAAATCGGTGATCGTATTAGAATACATGATAAAGATTTACCGGTAACCGCTGTGATAGAAGACATTAAAGGTTTTTATACTGTACTTAAAACTAATGATGGTGAGACTATCACTTACCCTAATAACCTACTAATGCAAAAAGGTGTCAGCATTTTAGGAAGTAAAAAAGAATCTGTTTTTGATATTAATCATGAAGATGCTGATCCTACAGCAAGATAGTCAAATTGTGATGGATTATATTTTTAACATTGTAGGTTCTTTAGTAATTGCAAGTGGATTAGCTTATATCCTATATAGCAACTTCATAAAAGATCATTCTAAAAATCAAATGACGTCAAATGAAACCGTAAGCACATTTGATTTATTAACTCAAATAAAAGAATTAAGATAATACTTTATTCATATATTAGATGAAGATAGTGGTATTAATAGAAGTACGGTAAAAGAGTTTGGAAAAGATTATGTTCAAAATGCTATATAGTCAAGAAATAATTTGAAGTCACGTCCTATTTATTGTTAGGCTTCTAGTAAAGATTTTATCAATAAATCAGATGTGAGAAGTATCGAGCCTAATTATTCTCTATTAATTAAAAATGGATTTTTTAAAGACCTAAAATATAAATCCAACTACTCTAAGGAATACAATCGAAATCAAATTACAACTGATCAAATTGTTGAAGAGCTATTCAGTATCATGGAAAAAGTATATCATACTGATTTTTCTAAATCAATAATTATAGAAGTAAGACATTTCTAATTATACAAAAATGCCATTCTCTATATTACTGATTACCGCTTGCGCTGCAGCCTTACCATTCAACATCGCTGCATTTAACGATCCATTACTCAATTGATCACCAGCTAAGAAGATGTTTTGAGTAAGTTGAGTTTCTGTAGGGTTCATAGCATATTGAATGCTATCAAAAGTAGGCAATGCCTTTTTAATTTCCATCATTTTAATCAAGTCGCCAGCCTTAATATTTGCTTGTTCAATAAGCTCTTTACGAACACGTTCCTCAAGTTGATCTTTTGTCAGATTGTGTTTTGCAACTACACTTACACTTATTACTTTAGGATGATTTTCAAAAACATCATTTAAAAAATGAAAATTGTTACTCAAACAATCCTCGCCAGCTATTAAACCTATGATAGGTTGGTCAAAACCATGCTCATCAGTATCATAATATAAAGTTTGTACACTGTGCCACTCTTTACCAGACTCAGGTAGGTTAGGAACTAAAACATCTGCAGGTGTAGCGATGACCGTATAATCACTATGAAGTATTTCACCATTTTCTAGATAAATCTTATCTGCAATGACCTCTTTAACGGTGGTATTTAATTTAATTTGTCCGTCTAGTTGACCAGCCATTTGTTCTGGTATAGCTTTTATTCCTGCGGCAGGAATAGTTGCATTTCCTTCACTGAACATTTTAAACACAAACTCAAACATTCGACTACTTGTTTGTAATTCAGTTTCTAAGAAAATCCCTGTGTAAAAAGGCTTAAAAAAGCAGTCAATCATCTTTTTAGAAAAACCATAATCAAGGAGATAATCTAAAGTGGTTTTCTCTGGACTATTAAATATATCTATTAGATTTTTCTGTTTTAGCTTTCGCGAAAGCTTAAAAACTTTCCATTTATCACTCACACTACCTACACCAGCGATAAGTGTACTCCATGCAAAGCTCATATCACGCTGTGCGTCACCTATAAGGTGTTTTTTACCATCAATAAAAACAATGGATGCAGGAGAGAATTTTACTAGATTTAATGAATCTAGATTTAGAAATTCCTTTGCCGCTGGATACTCATCTAGCAATACTTGAAAACCATGATCTAGCTTCATTGAGCCATTCATAGTGGTTTTAACACGACCACCTACTGTAGTAGACTGTTCTAATATGTGAGCATTATATCCAGCTTTTTTTAAAGTAATAGCAGCAGCTAATCCGCTGACACCAGCACCTATAATATGAATTTTCACGTCTTTACTAGTCATTAAATTTTATTGAATTGACAAAGATAATAGCGCAGCTCCATCTACTTCTATTTTAACAAATATTTTACCAACAATACAGGCTTTTAAAATCATAATAAGCAGTATAAAAATTGATAGCGCTTATCTTTGCATCTATAATTAACTGCTATGAACAAGTTTTTCAAATACCTAGCCATTACCGAAGGATATTCTTTCTTATTAATCCTTTTTGTTACTATGCCATTGAAATACCTAGCAGAAATGCCTTTACCTAATAAGATAGTAGGTATGGCGCATGGTGTCCTTTTTCTATCCTATATCGTTGTTGCTATTATAGTTGGACAGTTAAACAAATGGAGTTTTAAAACTTTACTCATTGTGCTAGTCATGTCCGTAGTTCCTTTTGGCACTTTCTGGATGGAAGAAAAGTACCTGAATGATGATCATATAAAGGCTTAAAAGCCTTTCTTTTTCATCCGGTCAGATTGATATTCAACTTCTGTCTTTCCATGTGCTAGAGGCTTACCTTCTTCATCTAGATTGACTAAAATAATATTTTCGATTGTAATTATCGTTTCATAAGTCATCTTGTTACGTACCTCGCATTTCAGGTCTATAGATGATGTACCAAATTTATTGACCTCTAATCCTATCTCAACAATGTCACCAGGTTTTGCACTGGCTCTAAAGTTGATCTCACTCATATATTTTGTTACAACTTTTTGATTCTCGATTTGGATAATAGCATAGAGTGCGGCTTCTTCATCAATCCATTCCAGTAATCGTCCACCAAATAAGGTTCCATTAGGGTTTAAATCTTCAGGTTTAATCCATTTTCTAGTGTGAAAATTCATAGTTTTTAATTTACTATAAAGATAGTTTAAACATAGTTTACGAGATTCTATAATAGATATTCAAAATCAATAATTCAATAAGAAAAACTGACTAAAAATTAGCATTCGGTGCTATTTAAAAGATTCTATTATGGTTTTAAATATCACTTAAAATCCACTTACCTTTGTGTTAATGAAACATATTACTAGTCCACACAACGCCATTATACGTCATGCAGAGTTATTGCAACGTAAGAGTAAAGCACGCAAAAAGGAAGGACTCTTTCTTGTAGAAGGGCAACGCGAGATTATGCTGTGCGATCAAGGTGGTTTTGAGTTACAACAATTACTAGTTTGTGGATCAATCCTTTTAAATACTGAAGATTTTGAGGCTAATGATATCTATAATAAAATAAATATCAATAGCAAGCCAGAAGTTATATCAGTTACCCAAGAAGTCTATGAGAAATTAGCTTACAGAACCGGTACTGAAGGCGTTATCGCTTTTGCTAAAGCAAAATCTCAACAACTACAAGATTTAAAGCTATCTGAAAATCCTTTAATCTTAATAGCAGAATCACCAGAAAAACCTGGTAACCTAGGTGCCATATTAAGAACTGCAGATGCTGCAAAAGTGGATGCCGTTATCATCGCAAATCCTGTGGCAGACCTTTTTAATCCTAATGTAGTACGATCTAGTGTAGGTTGTGTATTTACCGTTCCTGTTGCAACAGGTACAACGAGCGAAGTAGTGGAATTCTTAAAGTCAAAAAACATCAACTTATATGCAGCTACTTTACAAACTAGTGAACGCTATGATGTCATGGATTATACTACCGGTAGCGCCATTGCACTGGGTACTGAGGCAACTGGATTATCTCAAGAAATGCGAGATGCTGCCTTGAAAAACATAATTATCCCTATGAGTGGTGCAATAGACTCTATGAACCTATCAGTGAGTGCAGCCATATTGATATTTGAGGCCAAAAGACAGCGCGATTTTAAATAATTAAAAGCTTCTTATTTACCATTACATTTGTGAAAAATTAATCCATGGACGCAATTTCATTGTTCTATCTTATTATAGGAATACTTGTTTTTGATTTTATATTAGATCAACTATTAGCTTACCTTAATTATACCTGGTATTCTAAAGATATACCGCAAGAATTGAATGATGTTTATGATGCTGATGAGTATACTAAATCTCAAGAATATAAAAAGACCAATTACAGATTCAGTTTGATTAGCAGTAGTGTTTCATTCACAGCTATTTTGATTTTTTTGTTCTATGATGGATTTGCTATAATAGACAGTTGGGCTCGTACTTTAGTAAATCACGATATACTAGTTGGCTTATTATTCTTTACTGTAATTGCAGCAGCAGGCGAGATCATCTCGCTACCTTTCTCCTACTATTCTACTTTTGTGATTGAAGAAAAATTTGGTTTCAATAAAACGACACTTAAGACTTTTATCATTGATAAGATTAAAGGTTGGTTATTAACAGCAATCTTAGGTGGCGCAATCTTATCGCTAGTTATAGTTTGTTATAACTGGGCAGGAGAAAACTTTTGGTGGTATGTATGGATTTTAATATTTGCAATATCGCTATTAATGAATATGTTTTATGCTAGATGGTTTGTACCATTATTTAATAAACAAACACCACTAGATGAAGGTTCCTTAAAAGCCGCAATTGCAAATTATGCACAAGGAGTAGGCTTTCAACTCGATAAAATTTTTGTGATTGACGGCAGCAAACGATCTACTAAGGCAAATGCATATTTCAGCGGTTTTGGTAGTGAAAAACGGGTTACACTTTATGATACCTTAATATCTAAACTAACTGAAGAAGAAATAGTTGCCGTACTCGCACACGAGGTAGGTCATTATAAAAGAAAACACATCATTTATAACCTCATTGCTAGTACAGTAACGACAGGATTTACACTATGGCTATTTTCGTTATTTGTAGATAGTATTACTTTATCTCAAGCACTAGGTGTTACAATACCATCATTTCACGTTGGTCTAGTAGCCTTTGGTCTTCTCTACTCGCCTATCTCTACGATTACTGGAATTGTGATGAGTTCGCTTTCGCGAAAATTTGAATACGAGGCTGATGCATATGCACAAAATACCTATTATGGTAAACCACTCATCACTGCCTTAAAAAAATTAAACAAAACCAGTTTAAGTAATCTTACACCGCATCCAGCATATGTGTTTTTCAATTATTCGCATCCTACTTTATATCAGCGTATGATGGCCATGAAGAATAAGCTTTGATAAATCACTAGATTCAATTAGTCATAATTAAATCAAAAAATGAATTGAAGTTCACATTATACTTGGAGTTTAAATTCGAGTTCAAATACCTATTTTTGCACAAATAAAAAAATCAAATGCTTATATTAGGAATAGCTGGTGGTACTGGAAGTGGGAAAACCACAGTTGTAGACCAGATGGTACATACTTATCCAGATCACGATGTAAACGTTATCTCTCAAGACTCCTATTATAAAGACACTTCTCATTTAAGTTATGAAGAACGTGTAAAAATCAACTTTGATCATCCTGGCAGTATCGACTTTGAATTACTAGAAAAACACTTACTAGAACTTAAAGAAGGAAAAACAATTGATCAACCAGTTTATTCTTTTGTTGAGCACAATCGTACTGGTGAGGTTGTTAAAACAGCACCTTCTAAAGTAGTCATCGTTGAAGGTATATTAATCCTTACACAACCACGTATAAGAGACCTTTTTGATATTAAAGTCTACATAGACTGTGATAGTGATGAGCGCTTAATACGTAGATTAAAGAGAGATATCGCAGATCGTGGACGTGATCTTACAGAAGTTCTAGATCGTTATCAAAATACCTTAAAACCCATGCATCAGCAGTTTATAGAACCTACTAAGGCCTATGCAGATGTGATTATACCTACCAATAGATTTAATACAGTAGGTGTTCAAATCTTAAGAGGTATAATCGACCAGCGATTAGCTGAATTTTCTTAAATTTCACATAATGAAGTGGAATCAATTAAAACAGAATAAATACTGGAAAGTTTTTACTAATAAGTACGTACTTATCAGTATCATATTTGTGATATGGATTCTGTTTTTAGATGCAAATGCTTGGCTAACCTCGCATAGAGAACTAGATCAACAAATTGCAGAAAAAGAACAAAATGTCGATTTCTATAAACGCGGTATTCAGAAAGATCAAAATAGAATTAAAGCATTGAAAGATAGCGCTGGTATTGAAAAATTTGCCCGTGAACGCTATTTAATGAAACGAGAAAATGAAGAAGTGTTTATCATACAGCACGCAGATTCCTTAAAAAAAGACACAAATGAGTAATCGATTGTTTGAAGATTTTGAACCGGTATCAGAAACGGCCTGGAAACAAAAAATCCAGATGGACCTTAAAGGTGCTGACTATAACGAGACCTTAGTCACTAAAACTAATAGTGGAATCGATATTAAACCAATATATCACAGTGACAGTGCTCCACAATTAAACATTCCTGCTCGCGCTACAGATAACTGGTTTATCTCGCAAAGAATCTATGCTGGTAATGCCACGGCAGCAAACAAAAAAGCAAAAGACGTTTTAAAACGCGGTAGTGAAGGTGTACTTTTTGTTATACCTAATAAAGAAATTGACCCAACGGTTTTACTTAAAGGATTACCAGAATATGGAATTCAAATCCATCCACAATTTATGGATTTGGATTATATAAAACAGGTGCATGGTATCAACCCAAAAGCTTACGTGCACATTGATATAATCAATCAATTAGCAAGTGATGGAAACTGGTTCAATGATTTAAAAAAGGATCATTACAACTATGCTGAGTTCATTAAATCGTTCTCAGGATACTTTTCTCAGTTCACTGTAAACACGAGTTTGTATCAAAACGCAGGAGCTACTACAACTCAAGAATTAGGCTATTATGCCGCGCATTTAAACGAGTATTTAAATCACTATTGCGATACCAGTAAAGAGCATGATGCAGGTGTTTATGACGCTTACGCGAAAGCAGAAAAAAGGATTAACATTGACACCACCATAGGTAGTAATTACTTTATGGAAATAGCAAAATATAGAGCATATCGGTTAATAACCAAAGCTATAGGCAACCTCTATAGTATTGACTTAAAATGCTATATTACAGCAAGTCCAAGCCATCGAAATAAATCATTACTTGACTACAATGTAAACCTATTACGCACCACGACAGAATGTATGAGTGCCGTTTTAGGTGGTGCAGATACCGTATATAATTTACCTTATGATGAGTTCTTTAATAAGGAAAATGAGTTTGGAGATCGCATAGCGCGCAATCAACTACGTATCTTAAAAGATGAAGCATATTTAGAAAAAATAAACAATGCTGCAGATGGATCTTACTACATCAACACACTAACAAAACAACTCACTGAAAAAGCAATTGAGCTTTTCAAAACGATAGAACGTGGTGGCGGTTTTGTACAATCATTATTTGAAGGCACCATACAACGTAAAATTAAAGAAAGTGCCACTCAAGAATTAAATGATATAGATAATCAAAAGAAAATTATGGTAGGCGTAAATAAGTATCCTAACGCTGATATGCCACTACAAGATGAGTATGAACTATATCCATTTGTAAAAGCAAATCCTCGTAAAACATTGATAGCACCTATTGTTCCTACCCGATTAGCAGAGTCTATTGAAAAAGCACAGATGTAATGAAAAGAAAAGATATCTCACAAATAACAATCGATTTCGATTTTGCTACGTCTCAAAATGCTGATATACCAGCTTATGAAACATCTGAAGGAATTGATATTAAAAAATATTATTCTAAAGATGATATTGCTGATTTAGAACATTTAAATTATGTGGCTGGACTAGCACCTAATTTGCGTGGTCCCTACTCTACTATGTATGTAAGACGTCCATGGACCGTACGTCAATATGCAGGTTTTTCTAGCGCAACAGAATCTAATGCTTTTTATAGACGTAATCTCGCTGCTGGACAGAAAGGCTTATCTGTCGCCTTTGATCTGGCAACTCATAGAGGTTATGATTCTGACCATGATCGTGTAGTTGGTGATGTGGGGAAAGCTGGAGTTGCTATCGATAGTGTTGAGGATATGAAAGTCTTATTTGATGGGATTCCGCTTGATAAGATGTCGGTTTCTATGACTATGAATGGCGCGGTATTACCTATTATGGCATTCTACATAGTAGCGGCGATGGAGCAAGGCGTAGATCCTAAATTACTAAGCGGTACGATTCAAAACGACATACTTAAGGAATTTATGGTGAGGAATACCTATATCTATCCGCCATCTCCTAGTATGCAAATTATCTCAGATATCTTTGAATACACCAGTAAAAACATGCCTAAGTTCAACTCGATTTCTATATCCGGTTACCACATGTATGAAGCTGGAGCCACAAGTGACATTGAGCTTGCTTACACACTAGCTGATGGACTTGAATATGTGCGCAAAGGACTCGCTGCCGGAATGGACATCGACACTTTTGCTCCTAGACTATCCTTTTTCTGGGCCATAGGAATGAATCACTTTATGGAAATTGCCAAAATGCGTGCGGCACGTATGCTATGGGCTAAACTTATTAAACAATTCAATCCTAAAAATGCCAAGTCTCTAGCACTAAGAACACATTGCCAGACATCTGGTTGGTCACTTACTGAGCAAGACCCATTTAATAATGTGGCGCGTACGACTATCGAGGCTGCTGCAGCTGCTTTTGGTGGTACGCAAAGTTTACACACAAACGCACTTGATGAAGCTATTGCATTACCTACAGACTTTAGCGCACGTATAGCACGTAACACGCAACTGTTTTTACAAGAAGAAACTGGAATTACTAAAACAGTAGATCCTTGGGCTGGTTCTTACTACGTGGAGTCTTTAACAAATCAAATAGCTCACAAGGCTTGGGAACTCATTGAAGAGGTTGAAGAGCTCGGCGGAATGACCAAAGCGATTGAAGCTGGAATTCCAAAAATGCGTATTGAAGAAGCTGCCGCAAAAAAGCAGGCACGTATTGATTCTGGAATTGACACCATTGTTGGAGTCAACAAATATCCTAGTCCCGATGAGGATCTTATTGATACACTTGAGGTGGATAACGCTGCGGTACGTATCGAGCAAGTGAATCGTTTAAAGGACATAAAAGCTACTCGTAATACTGAAAAGGTTCAGAAAGCGCTTGAGAACCTAACAGATTGTGCTAAAAGCAAAAATGGTAACTTACTCGAACTTGCTGTAATTGCAGCCCAAGAGCGCGCTACTCTCGGTGAAATATCAGATGCACTGGAATCTGTTTATGGAAGATATCGTGCACAAATTAAAAGTGTTCAAGGAGTTTATAAAAAAGAGATTATGAATGATCCTGCTTTCGCGAAAGCGCAACAACTAGCCGACCAATTTGCTCAAAACGAAGGTCGTCGTCCTAGAATTATGATTGCTAAAATGGGACAAGACGGACATGATCGTGGAGCAAAGGTAGTCGCTACTGGTTATGCCGATGTAGGCTTTGACGTAGACATAGGTCCACTTTTCCAAACACCAGCTGAAGCAGCAAAACAAGCTGTAGAAAATGATGTACATATTTTAGGTGTAAGTTCTTTAGCGGCAGGACATAAAACACTAGTTCCTCAAGTAATGGATGAGCTAAAAAAATACGGCCGTGAAGACATTATGATCGTTGTAGGTGGCGTGATTCCACGTAAAGATTACCAGTTTTTATTTGACGCTGGAGTTGCTGCAGTCTTTGGTCCTGGAACTAAAATCAGTGAAGCGGCGATTGATATTTTAGGGTTATTGATGGATGAGTGATTAATTCGTTATTACATCCGTTCCTAAGAACTTATCATCTTTATTGTAATACCAGTTGCGCACTTTAGGCATATTGATATTGTTGACTTCGTGATTCTTTGATAGCAGAATGTACTCACCACTAGTTCTATCGATATCACCTTTTTGATCACGCTTGAAAAACTGATATATTTCCATTTTATAGGTCGTAGGGTCAAAGTAAAAGTACCACACATCACTACCTACATTTTCATCATACATCACCTCGAGCACCAGGTATTCTTTTCCGTTAAAAGTTTTACGCTCGACTTTATCTGTAATAATGGTTCCTGGATCTTCTAGCTTCATAGGTAATCCGTAGAGATAGGTGTAATAATCTTTCATGAAGACTGCTCGTTCCTCATCTTTAATTGTGGTTTCTAGTTGAGATATAGGCTTCTTCTCATTAATCTTAAGAACAGTGACTTCTCCTTTTTCAACAACGTAAGAGGTTGTGATACTATCACGATTTGCAACCAACGCAAAACGTTGCGCTGGTAGATTTATTTCTATATTACTGACGCGATCAGAATTCCTAGGAGTAGTCATAGTTACTTGAAAATAATCTTGAAACGTTTGCCAGTTTCCATCAGGATCATGATGTTGAATCGCCTTATCTAGCAATTGTTGTCCGGATAATTCTTGAGCTTGTAAGATAAAAGCGTTTAGAAAAAGTAGTACGAAAAAGAATCGCATAGTATAAATAATTTTAGAAACTTAAATTTAGAATATTAATTCCTTTAAAAAATTAAAATATGCTACAAATTCATTCACCTGTAGGTCCATTAGCTATTATAATTACTTTACTGTAATTTAGTTCCTTCTTGCTAATCTTCTAGCAAGACGCTTTTTATAAATCTTCAAACGGATACGCTGTACTCCACCACGTTGATCCTCGGGTATAGCCTCTATCCTAGCGATATCTCTTTTTAATCGGTCGATACTCGCTATATTATCACTAATCCTTATTCCTATGGCAACATTAAAATAATTACCATTATTAAATGTATTACTCAATGCTGGAGCTGTCGCTATTTTATAATCTACCATTTCAAAACTAGGACTAGCAAAAACAGATATGGCCGGTGTAAATTCGTATTCAATACTAGTCGTTAACCTGAATAGAGTTCCACTATCCCTAAATTTTGCGCCACCTTGAGCTGTTGTTTGACGATTCTTATTTTGGCTATATCCTATTCCTATGTCACCAGTAATATGCCATAAATTAGTAAAACGGTAATCATATCCAGCAAACAGGTATGCGTTGAATTTTGTAGCTCTATCATAATTACCAACGACTTCTACATCGTTAACTTTCATAAAATCATTTGATAAGGCTGCACCTATATAAAGACCTTTATAAAGATATGCCTGTGTGCGAATACCAAAGCCTAAACCACCACTTAAGCCATTGCCTATATAATTATCACCAATGGGTGCACCTCGCTGTATAAATAGATCTGTAACGTTCCTTCTTAACCGACTACTTTCTGGAGCAGAGATAGAATCTGTTTGTGCAAACAGGCTATTAGAAAGCAAAAGGATTATTGTACAAATAAACAATCTAAAATTGAACGACATAATTCTCTGTTGCATTAGTGATCATAAATTGCTCTGTAATTATAGCTCCTGTCGCATCTATATATTCTACAGTCATTGCGGACGGATACACCGTTTCAATATCGATAAAGGTATCACTAGCAGATTGATTAAAGGGTAAAAACTCTCGCTCTTCACACACCACATCAGTTGTGATCCCATCTTCGGTATATTGCGAGCAATTTAATGATTCAAAAGTAATGATAGCATTGAAAACATCTGTTACACCAGTAGTATTTGAAAAATTCAGGTTTACGATAGAAGACTGTTTTAAAATTTGTGTAGGTATATTGTATTCTAGTGTGCTCGCATAATTGCCATTACTGATACTAACATTACGTCTAGGGTAATCTATAGATGTCAGGCTAAAACTAGTCTGCTCATCTGTATTTACTAGCATTAAAAATGAAACCTCTCCATTTGAATCTGTGATGCCACTACCCAAGATAAAATCTTCGTTACTATCACTAAATTTTGTAAATGAGGCAGATTGAAAATCAAAAGAATAAAATCCGCTATACACAACGACTTCTACATTTTCCAAAGGATTATTAGATCCATCTAAAACAGTTGTAGAGAATAATGCTCTTTTATTATTATCAATTCTAGCCTCGCAAGAAATTAATAATATAATGAGACTTAAATACAAAAGATATTTCATGAAGTCGATTTTGCAATAGATGCAATTTACCTATAATAGTTGCGTGGTAGGCATAAAAAAAGCCACAAGAACTAAAAAGTAAAACTTGTGGCTTTAATAATTTAATAGAGTATTGCACTAGTCTTTATGCATAAAAGCTTGTTTAGCTCTTAGTGTCGCCTCATCTTCAACATGGTCATCATCTGGCACACAACAATCTACTGGACATACTGCCGCACACTGTGGCTCTTCATGAAAGCCTACACACTCTGTACATTTATCTGGTACAATGTAATAAAACTCGTCACTTACAGGCTCTTGTGTCTGATTAGAATCTACTTCTTTTCCATTAGGCAATACTACATTGCCGTCTAGATCAGTACCATCTGCATAGCGCCAGTCGTCTGCTGCTTCATAGATTGCGGTATTAGGACACTCAGGTTCACAAGCACCGCAGTTAATACATTCGTCTGTTATGATGATTGCCATAGCTGTTTTCTTTACTTTTGCACAAAAATAATGCCCATTGAACTCACTGGCAATTAATACCACGTTAAATGATAGAATTTCCGCTTTCGCGAAAGCGGGATCTCTACTCAACTCCTTTTTAAAACAGGAGCCTACAACAGCAACAGCAGCCATAGAGGCCGCTTTTTATAAAGCACAGTCCAAAAATTCTTGGTTCACAGATGAAAATCTTAACCATGCATTTGAACAATGGGCACTAGCTCTTACCGTAGAAACACTCACTTCCTGGACTAATGCTTATAATCTTGAAGATATTAACTCTAAAGTTGTTGCCATTATAACAGCTGGAAATTTACCTTTAGTGGGATTTCATGATGTGCTATCGGTTATCATTACAGGTCACCATGCTATGATTATAAATAGTAGTAATGATGATGTCCTTACACCTATGTTATTACAACTGGCTACTGATTATTTACCAGAACTATCTCAATCATACAGTTATAATGATGGTAGATTAACTGGTTATGATGCTGTTATAGCTACAGGTAGTGATAATACTGCACGATATTTTGAATACTATTTTGATTCAAAACCTCATATTATACGTAAAAACAGAAATAGTATAGCTGTACTTACTGGTACTGAAACTATTGAGCATATGGAAGCCTTGAGCAAGGACGTGTTCAACTACTTTGGATTAGGATGTCGTAGTGTTAGTCACTTAATGGTACCTCGTAATTATAATTTTGACTTATTCTTTAATGGGATGTTTAAACAACAGCATCTTATAAAAAATGAAAAATATGTCAACAACTATGATTATAATAAAGCTGTCTATTTAATGAGTGAATTTGACTTACTAGACAATGAGTTTTTATTAATTAAAGAAGAAAATGATAGTTACAGCTCACCGATAGCATCTTTAGGCTATAGTTATTATGATGATATCAATGATGTTGCAAAACAAATTAAAATAGATGCAGATAAGCTGCAATGCGTTGTGGCTCAAGGAGAAATAGCAAAAACTATTAAAGCAACTCTAGGAGATTTAACGGCACCTGCGGTGGTAGATTTTGGCACAACACAATGTCCTATGTTAAACGATTATGCAGATGGTGTAGACACGGTTAATTTCTTGTTGACATTATCTTAATCATTTATTGATTTCCTAATGTCCTTTGGGATGATAATTTGCATTTTTGTAATTATCGTAAACTCTCAATTATGAAAATCCATAATTTTTCGGCAGGACCATGTATTCTACCACAAGACGTATTTCAACAAGCATCAAAAGCTGTCTTAGACTTTAATGGTCTCAGTATTTTAGAAATATCGCATCGCAGTAAAGACTTTGTTGCGGTTATGGATCGTGCACAAGCATTAGCCTTAGAACATTTGGGACTTACTGATAAAGGTTATAAAGCTCTTTTTTTAGGTGGTGGTGCTAGTATGCAATTTTTAATGACTGCTTATAATCTATTAGAAAAAAAAGCGGCTTATTTAAACACTGGTACTTGGTCAGATAAAGCCATTAAAGAAGCAATAGCTTTTGGAGAAATAATAGAAGTAGCCTCTTCTAAAGATGCTAATTATAATTATATCCCTAAGGATTATGAGGTTCCAATTGATGCAGATTATTTTCATATCACAAGTAACAATACCATTTTTGGAACACAGTTAAAATCCATACCTCAAGTAGGTATTCCACTAGTTTGTGATATGAGTAGTGATATCTTCTCACGTCAGATGGATTTTACACAATTTGATTTAATATATGCAGGAGCTCAAAAAAATATGGGTCCAGCTGGTGCTACATTAGTTGTTGTTAAAGAAGATCTATTAGGAAAAGTGACACGTCATATTCCTTCTATGCTTAATTATCAAACACATATCAGTAAAGATTCAATGTTTAACACGCCACCTGTATTTCCTATATATGTAAGCATGTTAACCTTAGAATGGTTGAAAAATAATGGAGGAATTGAGGCCATAGAAAAAGTAAATAATGATAAAGCAGCTTTAATTTATGGTGAAATAGATCGTAATGAACTATTCCAAGGATTTGCAGCAGTAGAAGACCGTTCTAATATGAATGCTACTTTCTCTCTAAGAGATGAAACTCATAAAGAGCTTTTTGATACCATGTGGAAAGACGCAAGCATCAGCGGTTTAAATGGACATAGATCTGTAGGTGGCTATAGGGCAAGTATGTACAACGCACTACCTCTAGAGAGTGTTCAAATACTGGTAAATGTCATGCAAGAGCTTGAAAAAAAAGCATAGATTAAATTGACCACACCTTAACAAAATTGTGAAGGCTTGATAACTTTATAATATCAAACTATCAATTTGAAGAAAGCAATAAAAATAAATACAGTTGACAATTAACTGCCAACACCTAATAAAAGTAAGATGAGCAAAAAAGTATTAGCAAACGATGGAGTTTCACAAAGCGGAATAGAAAAGTTAACTGCAGCAGGTTATGAAGTGATTACCACAAACGTAGCACAAGACCAACTAGAAAACTATATCAACAAACATGAAATTGCAGTATTACTAGTACGATCAGCAACCACAGCTCGTAAAGAACTGATTGACAACTGTCCTAGCCTTAAAGTGATAGGTCGTGGTGGTGTAGGAATGGATAATATTGATGTAGAATATGCACGTGAGAAAGGCCTAAAGGTGATTAATACACCAGCCGCTAGTAGCGCCAGTGTGGCTGAGCTGGTTTTTGCTCACCTATATGGTGGTGTCCGTTTCCTTTACGACAGTAACCGCAATATGCCACTCGAAGGAGATACTAATTTTAAAGGATTGAAAAAGCAATATGCAAAAGGATCTGAACTTAGAGGTAAAACCTTAGGAATTATAGGTATAGGTCGCATAGGTCAAGAAGTTGCAAAAATTGCTGCTGGTGTAGGAATGAAAGTTATGGCACACGATTCTTATGCAGACTCTGCTCCTACCGTTTCTTGGGATTTATTTGATGGACAAACCGTTTCAGTGAAGATTCCATTAGTTAGTAAAGAAGAATTGCTAGTACAATCAGACTTTGTCACTTTACATGTTCCTGCTCAAAAAGATTATGTAATAAGCGAGCATGAATTCAATCAAATGAAAAAAGGTGCAGCAATCATTAATGCTGCCCGTGGTGGTGTTATAGATGAAGTTGCTTTAGTAAATGCATTAGAGTCTGAACATATATCATTCGCAGCACTAGATACATTTGAGAAAGAACCACAACCTGAAATGGTCTTACTTATGAATTCAAATCTATCACTTAGTCCACATATAGGTGCTGCTACTAATGAAGCACAAGACCGTATAGGAACTGAACTTGCAGATCAGATTATTGAAATTTTAGGATAAATAATCCCATAACTATAACTAGCCGAGAGTAACTACTCGGCTTTTTTGTGGAGTAATAATTACGCTTTCGCGAAAGCGTAACAAACACAACACTATCCTTATCTTTGTCATCCAATACTACTATATGGATAATAATGACATTTTAAGACGACTGAGATTTATACTCAATTTGAGTGATGATGCCATGATCGATACTTATGCAAAAGGTGGAGCACCTGTCACACGTGCCGAAGTAAGCGACTGGCTCAAAAAGGAAGAAGATGAGGATTTTAAAGAAGTCGTAGATGTTAATCTAGCTACGTTTTTAAATGGTGTAATTGTTAACTATCGTGGTAAACAAGATGGCGTGACTCCTGAAGCAGAAATGGTACTAGACAACAACACGATACTACGTAAACTTAAAATTGCTTTCAACTTTAAGTCAGATGAGCTTATTTACATCTGGAAAAAGGCAGACGTTGAGATTAGTGAAACAGAACTAAGTGCTTTTTTCAGAAAAAAAACACATGCCAAATACAAACATTTAAATGATCAGTATCTACGTAAATTTCTAAAAGGATTTCAAATCCAGCGCAAGACACAGCGCGAGAAAGAGGAAAGAAGAAACTCTTTTAAAAAATAAAAAAGCCTCATAGTAATTATGAGGCTTTTTTAATGTTTTATGTATTAACCACTATTGTTCGCGGTCTTTCTTTTTGAAAATTTTTCTCTCTTTAATATATGCAGGTATACCTATGGCAGCCACAAAAAGAACAAAGAACGCAACGTATTGTAGAGATAGAACTTGATCACCGCTTGCATAACTGTGCAATCCTGATAAGTAAAAGTTTACCCCAAAATATGTCATCAGTATTGATAAAAATGAAAGTATAGACCACAAATTAAATGTCCATCTACTTTTTAATCCAGGTACTAATCTTAAGTGAAGTACTATGGCATATACAAATATGCTAATCAACGCCCAAGTTTCTTTAGGATCCCAACCCCAATAACGTCCCCAACTTTCATTTGCCCACATACCACCTAAAAAGTTACCTATGGTTAACATAATAAGACCTATGGTAAGTGCTGCTTCATTGATATAAGTAAGTTGCTTGATATTTAAGTCCATGCGCTTTTTATTCTTATCGTTTGAAAAAATCATAAGTATAAAAGTGATAATCCCTAAAATCATTCCTAAAGCAAATGGACCATAACTCGCTACAATTACAGCAACGTGTATCATTAACCAGTAACTGTCTAACACTGGCTGTATGTTTGCCACATCTGGATCTAACCAGTTTAAATGTGCCACCCATAATACAATAGCTACAACAAAGGCTGCAGCGGCCATAGTTAATTCACTTTTACGGCCTAACAATAAACCAAATAACATAATAGCCCATGCCACATATAATAATGACTCATATGCATCTGACCAAGGCGCATGACCACTGATATACCATCTAGTAATCAAACCTGCCATGTGAACGATGAACAACCCTATAATAACTACTTTATGAAATTGAATAGCATAACGTAGTTCTTTCAACGGTTTCTTCATTAAAATTTCAGAAATCAATAAAAGGATTAAAAAGACCCCAAACCATGCATACCACATATATAGATTCCTGAAAACATCATATTTATTATATAGTATCTCTGCCTTTATCTTACTCTCGCTAGGCATTACTTCACCGCCATATGCTTTTTGGAAACGATTGAGACTTGCTAGGACTTGATCTGCCTCGCTGTAATCACCTTTAGCCTTTCCATAACGTAAAGTTTGTAAATAAGCTGGAATAAATTGTTTAGTTAATACCGAGTCTGTGGATTTAAATCCTGCGTCATTCAACTCTGGATAAGAATACCATTTATTGATAGGATCATTAGGTTTAGGGAATATTCTAATCATAGAACTAGAAACAACTTGATCTAATAATCCAAGATTAGAATTCACATCAATAAAATCTTTTTGAAAAGCATTTTTTCGATCTGATTGATTTGCTTCATCCAGATAAGGTGCCAGTTTAAATGCAATAAACTCGCCGTCTGGTGATCTAAAAAAGTCCATTCCAGCAGCATATTTTCTAGAACGATCGATACCTAAAATATCTCTAATAGAATCGTTTCCTCTTTTTAATCTAATAAGTGGAACCTCATACCATAGGTTACCGAACTGCATCATACTTAACAGCGTCTGTTCTGGTGATAAACGCACAATACTATCTCCTACCGTTGCTTCATAATAATCACGCTCTGATATCTTACGTAATAATTCAGAAGCTAGCGTGCTAATAGGCTTCATTCTACCGTTATCTTGTATAATGACTTCACCAAATTTATCTGCTTGTTCTTGTGGTATCATGTTAGCTACAATGATACTATCTAATCTAGAAACAGGTGTTTCTCTTAACTTAGTGCTTGTAGCAGTAACTTCTTGATGCTCGCCAGGTGCATGATCATGACCTTCATGCCCGTCTTGTGCAAAAGTGAGAGAAGACATGAGTAAAATAAATACAGCTGTAACGTTCATTTTTGCCTTTCTTTTATTAACACGTCTTATCAATCGACCTAATTCACCAAAACGAGTATTAGGATCAAAAAGCAATGCTAGTAAACCTATATACAATAGATAATAACCGGCATAAGTTACCGTTTTACCCCAAAAATCGTGATTTACAGATAAGTGAGTTCCCAACTCATCTGGGTCAAATCCGGCTTGAAAAAAACGATAACCATCCTTATCAAGCACATTATTCATATATATGCGTTCTGCAGTACTACCATTATCGTCGTTTACTAAAACTTTACTCTCAAAAGCCGCATATGCTTTTTCAGTACCAGGATGCTTATCTGCTATAAAATCTTCAAGAGTAATTGAAAAAGGAAGCTCACGCATGATAGAACCATACTTAATGTAAAGATTCACTCCATTGACTTCAACATCTACATAATCAGACACTATACCTTTACCACCTAGCATTTCAATCTTCTTACTATCAGTACCAGATGTAACAGTCGCTTTAATTCCATAAGCCTTTGCAGCAGTAGGCTCTGGTGATTTGATAATCCCTACATTACCTGCTGTTATGGGTTCTGGAATTACAAACTGCATATTACCTATAGTGTATAATGATCTAAGGTTTAAAGTTTGAATACTATCTTTAAAAACCTCGCCTTGCATTTGATCTGCCATACGCATAAACTGACCTTCAAAAGGTGTTTGAATCGTATAACCGTTCCAGTTTTCTACTATATTGACTATATCTTCTGCAGCTGCAAGTTCTGGATCTAAATTAACTCCAAATAGCGTATTATGTATTAAAGCTTTCTCTCCGTCTTTTAATAAGTGATCATGACGCGTTCCCTGTCCAGCTTCAACTATTTTAAGGTAGCGTTCTTTACCATCTTCACTGGGTATTAAACCTTCAACAGCATCAAATATTAGTGTATCAATGGTAATGCTAATATCTTTATCATAAAACTCTTCATTTAACGAGTAACTATAATCATAAGGCGTGATTAACATTTTATCCTTTATTTCTCGCTGCATTTCCTGTCCATCTGGGCTCATACCTTGCATGATGACACTCATATAAGTCTCGTCTGAGTAAAATGCTTGCTCTGTACTTCCTTCACGTATCAGCATCATTCCTTCAAATGATATATAACGTGTAATTCCTGCGCCTATAATAATAAGAATCCAAGATAAATGTAAGGTAAGCGTTGCCCACTTTTTCCACTGTAACAATTGATAACGTTTGATATTACCTATAAAATTAAGTACTAACAAAAACATCATTGCACTAAACCACCATGCATTATAAATCCATTTTTTTGAAGTAGGTGTATCATAAATATGTTCTATCCATGTACCTACAGCCATGCTCAACGCAAATGCAAATAATAAAAAAGTCATGGTTCTAGTAGAGAAGAGTAACTTGACAATCCAGTGGTCTTTCATAGCGCTGTTTTACGGTTTGCAAAGATACTTTACAAAACCCGTTTCACCTAGCTTGTAGGTCGTTCCACAGTTTGTATTTTTACAACATGATGGAGATAATTGTAATCGGTACTGGTAACCTGGGCTTCAACCTATGTAAGGCTATTGAAAATCAGTATGTTATTAAGGATTCCGCTTTCGCGAAAGCGAAATGTAAGAACGTTAAAAATACCCTAAAATTAATAGGTTACTACAACACTAGTGCTACACGATTAGCTAGCTTACAGGCACCACTACTCGACTCTATCACATCCTTACCTAAAGCAGATCTTATAATTATCGCTACACCAGATGATTACATCACTAGTGTTAGTAATTCTCTTAATACTGATGCGATTGTCGCTCACACTAGCGGTAGTGTCGATTTACAGGCGGTTTCAAATCGTAACAACTATGGAGTATTTTATATTCCCCAAAGCTTTAGTAAGTCTAGAGAAATGAATTTTGAAGAGTTGCCTGTCTGTCTAGAATACAATAATGATATAGCACAGAAAGGATTAGAAACATTGGGTAATTGCTTGTCTAGTAAGGTTACTTATCTAGATTCAGAACAGCGTAGACGATTACATATTGCAGCAGTTTATATGAACAATTTTGTTAATCATTGTTATACTAAAGCTGACGAAATATTAAGTGATGCAAATATTGATGCCTCTTTACTATATCCATTGATGAATGAAACTCTTGCTAAAGCTCAAGAACTAAGTCCTTATGAGGCACAAACCGGTCCTGCTAGACGTAATGATGTGCAGACAATCACAAAACACCTCGAGGCATTAAAAACTAATGATCGCGCTATGTATGACGCGATAACAAATTCAATAAAAAACACTTATGGCAACTAGTTATAAAGAATTATTACACGAGATCACTACTTTTTTCTTTGATGTAGATGGCGTTCTCACCGATGGCAGAATGTTAATATCAGAAAGTGGCGAGTTATTAAGAACGATGAATGCCAAAGATGGTTATGCCATAAAAACTGCTCTACAGCAAGGTTTTAATATTTGTATTATTACTGGTGGCCGTAATAATGGAGTAAAGTCAAGATTAGAAGGACTAGGCGTTAAAGATGTATTTCTGGATGCGCATGATAAGATGAAGTACCTTCATCAATATGCTGCTGCACATGATTTAAAGCCTGAACAAATGCTTTATATGGGAGATGACATGCCAGATATTGAGGCTATCGAGTTTGTAGGTCTAGGAACCTGTCCACAAGATGCCATTGCCGAAGTTAAGGCCGTAAGCGATTATATATCACACAAGTATGGTGGTGATGGTTGTGTGCGTGATGTTATCGAGCAGGTTCTTAAAGTACAAGGTAAATGGAATGTGGCTGGTGGAAAGAATATTCAATCATCTTAAATAGATTATACACTTTCTACTCTTAAAACGACAATGCTTACATTTTTTAAATTAATTCGCTGGCCTAATGTTTTGATGACCATACTTACACAGTTGGTCATCGTGTATGCTATTTTAAATCCATCTGGTGTTGATATCGCGTTAAACTGGTGGCAACTTACATTACTTATTCTATCGACCGCATTATTAACTGCTGGTGGTAATGTTATTAATGATATACAAGATGTAGAAATCGACAAAGTCAATAAACCTGAAAAAGTTCTAGTAGGCAAAGTAATTAGCGAGAATAATGCGTTTACCATTTATGGTGTATTAACGATTATAGCTGTTATTGCCGGTTTTGCTCTTTCAAACAGTCTTGACAAACCTATCATGGCTACTGTCTTTGTATTTGTAGCTTTTATACTTTATATCTATGCTACCACTTTAAAAAGTATGCTTCTAATAGGAAACCTGATAATTTCCTTACTTGTTGGATTAGTAATTATGATAACTGGAATTTTTGAATTGTATCCAGTGATAACACCTGTCAATCAAGGCGCTCAACAGGTGATGTTGAAAATTTTATTTGATTTTGCAATAGGTGCATTTCTTATTAACCTAGCCCGTGAATGGGTAAAAGATTGCGAGGATATAAATGGAGATCATTCTGGTGGTAGAAATACGCTTGCAATTGCCATAGGCAGGATAAGAGCTGCACGAGTTACAAGTATTTTTCTATTAGGCGTTATAGCCTTATTTGTTTGGTACATCTATAATTACCTTTATCAAAATCAAATAGCACTATTCTACTTTGTATTTATCATTATCGCACCACTTATGTATGTGATGTTAAGGTTATGGGGTTCTGAAAAAACAGCCCAATTCAAACTGTTGAGTATGATTCTTAAAATCGTATTATTTGCCGGAATATGTTCCATGGCGGTCATCTCCCTAACTGTATAACTATGCTTCAAGAAAAATTTAAGAATACCGAAATCATTCTAGCGTCTCAATCACCGCGTAGACAAGAGCTATTAAAAGGTCTAAATATTGACTTTAAAATACAAACTAGACCTGTAAATGAAGTATATTCTAATGAATTAAAAGGCGCACAAATAACTGATTATCTATCAGTTTTGAAAGCCGACGCCTTCAAAAATGATTTAAAAGATGATCAACTACTAATCACAAGTGATACCATCGTTTGGTTTAATGATGCACCGCTGGAAAAACCTAAAAATGATCAGCATGCTATCGATATGATTAGCTCAATGAGTGGTCAAGTACATGAAGTATTTACATCAGTTTGCTTTACTTCTACTTCAAAACAAACCGTGATCAATGATTGTACTAAAGTGCATTTTGCCGAATTGACTTTAGAAGAGATTGAATACTACGTTAAAACATACCAACCTATGGATAAAGCCGGTGCATATGGTATTCAAGACTGGTTAGGCTATGCAGCGGTTACCAGGCTTGAAGGTTGTTATTATAATGTTATGGGATTGCCGCTGCCTAAGGTATATGGGTTTTTAAAGAATTATTAAAATGAAAAAATCATTCTATTAATCATCATTCTATCCATTGCATTGGGGACACTTTTTTACTTCTCACGTATTTCCTTTCAAATAGACGCCTTTAAATTAAAAATATGGGCCAGTGAGGTATTATTTTTTCTAGTAATAGGAGCTATTAGTGGCTTTATCTCGTTAAGGCATAGCAAACGATGGAACCAGAAAAAAGATGAAAATCAATAATTATTTACACAAACTTGATGTGATTACGCTTTCGCGAAAGCAAACTTAAAATTTCTAAAAAGTTAAAATGTTATACGATTACTAAACGATTGTTTAGTTTTATAATTCATAAAAACTAGAATTATAAAACTAAAAAAGAAAACCATTATTGTTACCAGTTCTTCCAAAGGAATAGGTAAAGAAGTTGCTCTTCTACTCGCTAAAAATGGTGCAGAAGTAGTAATCAATTATCATTCAAATGAAGACGCCGCAAATAAAACAGTAGAAGAAATACATCATCTAGGCAGTAATGCCATAGCAATTCAGGCAGATGTTAGCGTTAAAGCTGATTTCACTAGATTATTTGATACTGCAATAGAGACCTATGGTAAAGTCGATGTACTTATTAATAATGCTGGTATTATGATCAATAAGCATGTTAAGGATTATACCGAAGATGATTTTCAAGCTATTTTAAATGTCAACCTTAAAGGAGTTTTTAATGGTCTTCAAGAAGCTGATGAAAATTCAGCAGATAACGGTAATATCATTAATTTCTCTTCTAGCACCGTAAAAATGATGTTACCTACTTATGGATTATACTCTGCATCTAAAGCAGCTGTAGAACAATTAACTCGAGTTTTTTCTAAAGAAGTAGGTCGTGGTATTTCAGTTAATTCAATTGCTCCAGGCCCTACAGAAACAGAATTGTTTTTAGAAGAAAAATCAGAAGACTTTATTGAAAATCTTAAAAGAATGTCTGCCTTTAATCGCATTGCAGTTCCAATAGATATCGCAAAAGTGGTTTTATTTCTCGCCAGCGACGATTCAAAATGGATATCTGGTCAGGTCGTTTTAGCAAACGGCGCCATCATTTAAATAATAAATCAAACACTTAAATATGAAAAATAAATATCTTACGTATTTACTAATGCGTCTTATAATAGGAATTAGTATGCTAGGTCACGGATTAGTACGTATTCCTAAAATTGAGGCTTTCAGTAATGGAATGGCTGCAAAATTTAGTGAATCTATCATCCCTGCATTTATGGTAGAACCTTTTGGTTATTTTCTAACTATAGCCGAGTTTCTGTTGGGCTTCTTAATAATCATAGGCTTATTTACTAGACAAGCGTTAACAGGTAGTATTATCACAATGTGTTTATTAGTACTAGGTAGCACCATGATTGAAAACTGGACCGTGATTAACTCACAGCTTATTCATGCTGCTGTTTTTGCATTTCTATTATGGAATATTGATTATAATAACAATTCTGTAGACCATATCATTAAAAGTAAAAACTAAGCATAACTCTATTTATCTATAAAGACATGAAACAACTACTTACCATAACTTTTATCGCTACTTTACTATTTACAGGTTGTAAAAAGAAACAAGAATCAGCCGTTTCTAGTAAAAATCTAATAAATATTTCCAATACAGAGCCTATTTTTATGAATGATGCTCATCAATTAGTATACGAGATGGTTCAAAAAGTTGGTAATCATGATCAACTTCTAAAGAAACAGAATGTTGTCTATAGCTATACCTATGAAACACCTGATGGGAAGATAGACCAGTCCATTGAAATGTATCAATTTAAAGGCGAACTTTCTCAAGGAACCTATATTAAACATGAACGCACTTTCCCTGATTTAACTGGAACTATTATACAAGGATACGATGGAACTAACTACTGGCTCAATCATAATAACAATAATATTATAGATGAACAAAGATTAAAAAGAGTCGCTTTTAATAGACCTACTAATTATTACTGGTTCACAATGATGCCTAAATTACTAGATCCAGGTATAAATTATGAATATGTAAAGGAAGAGACTATAAACAATAATACCTACGATATCGTCAAAGTATCATTTGAATCTGCAGATAATTCACCCAAGGATATTTATCAACTGTATATCAATCGCGATACAAAATTAGTAGACCAATTTTTATTTACTGTTGCAGACTTCAATAAAATGAAACCTTCCTTAATGCAAATGGAATATGAAAATATTGATGGATTGTTAATACCTACTAAAAGAAAATATAAAGCATCTGACTGGCAAGCAACGATAACAGATGCTCCTTGGATTCATGTAAATTGGACAAATATAAAATTCAACAATGATATAAATGACCAAGACTTTCAGAACAAAGCCATATAGTTCAAATCTTTACATACTAAAAAATCCACCTAGCGGTGGATTTTTTTTTCCTAGAAACAAGTCTAGGTGATATGATAAATGCTTTCTAATTAAAACATCTCGCGACCAGAGAAATGGAATGCTCCTTCTATGGCAGCATTTTCATCACTGTCACTACCGTGTACAGCATTTTCTCCCATACTAGTTGCATATAACTGGCGTATAGTACCTTCAGCAGCATCTGCTGGGTTCGTAGCACCTATAAGCGTACGGAAATCTGCAACTGCATTTTCTTTTTCAAGAATCGCAGCAACGATAGGTCCACGAGTCATAAATTCAACTAACTCACCAAAGAATGGACGCTCATTATGCACAGCATAAAAAGTTTCAGCATCTGCCTTAGTCATTTGAGTTAATTTCATCGCTACGATTCTAAAACCGCTCGCAGTAATTTTTTCAAGTATAGCACCGATGTGTCCGTTTTCAACGCCATCAGGCTTAATCATTGTAAATGTTCTATTAGTTGCCATCTTTATTTTTTTAAATAGGCTGCAAAAGTACTATTAAAAGTCGCAGTGGCAATACAATAGCCTTTAGTTTTTTGTGCCGTGATGAATTAAAGTATCATCTATAGCATTTACTTCTTGCATCACTCCTATTTTAATGGCTATGGATTACTTTTGTAATTATGAACGCAGCACAAATTAAAGAGCTCAAAAATTTATTGAGCACTCCTCAAAAAATAGTAATTGTACCGCATCGCAATCCAGATGGTGACGCAATAGGTTCCACGACAGCTTTGTATAGCTATTTAAAACAACTAGATCATCATTGTACTATTATTTCACCTAACGATTATCCAGACTTTCTAAAATGGATGCCTTTCACAAATGAAATAATGATTTATGAAAAAGAAAAAAATGAAGCAGACTCCTTAATTAAAGAGGCTGATTTCATCTTTATACTAGATCAAAATGCTTTTCATAGAGCTGGTGAAATGGAAACAATACTAGCTGCTACTGATACTACATATATAATGATTGATCATCACCAGCAACCAGATGATTTTGCTACCTATATGTATAGCGACACTTCTATGAGTTCTACCTGTGAAATGATTTATCATTTTATAGATAAGATGCAACACACAGATATGATTACCGCAGACATGGCTTCATCCATGTATACCGGTATCATTACAGATACCGGTAATTTTAAATACCGCTCAACTACTAGCGCGACATTAAGAGTAGCGGCTCAATTAAAAGATAAAGGAGCTGACAGCGAGGCTATTAATCGTAATATCTATGATGTAAACACACCATCTCGTATGAAATTACTAGGTGTTGCTTTAAACAATTTACAGATATTGCCAGAGTTTAAAACGGCCTACATAACACTTACCCAGCAAGAGCTTAACGATAATAATTTCAAAAAAGGCGATACAGAAGGATTTGTAAACTATGGATTAAGTCTAAAAGGTATCGTATTTGCCCTTATTTTTATAGAGAATAAAGACGACGGAATTATTAAAATCTCCTTAAGATCTAAAGGTGACTTTGACGTAAATTTATTAGCAAGAGAACACTTTAACGGTGGCGGCCATAAAAACGCCGCAGGTGGACGCTCAGACCTAGATATGAAAGCTACAGAGCAAAAATTAATTAGTATATTGCCTTCTTATGAAAAAGCACTTAGCGACACCATTATTTAAAGTTTTACTGGCACTATTAATACTAATTACCTATAGTTGTAAAACACCAGAGCCTCGTAAACCTATAAGTCGCACGACCAGTTCTACAACAGAACTGTCTATAGAAAACAATAAACAAATCTATGCTGCTGAAGAAGCAGCAATTGAAAAAATCATCGCTGGATTAGATAAAAAGTTTGAGCGATCAACTCATGGCTTTTACTATGCTTTTACACAAAAAGATAGTATTGAAGGTAAGACGCCCGTTTTTGGTGATCGTGTAACCTTTGAATACAATGTTATTGCACTTAATGGAGACACAATCTATCATAAAGAAGAACTATCTCCTATCACTAAAAGTATGGAGCAAGAATATGGAATCTTTCGCGGTATGCGAGACGCTTTAAAACTAATGCAAACCGGTGAAGAGGCTACTTTTTATTTTCCATCCTATACAGGTTATGGATATTATGGAGACCAGGACCGCATCGGGACTAACGTTCCCTTTAAAAGTGATGTCAAATTACTGGGTATTAATATAGAAGAATAATTCTTATAATTGCGTTGGATTTGTGTTTTACGCTTTCGCGAAAGCGTACTAATTCATGCCATATGTATCATTTACAATTAAATTAAAACAACAACTCAAATAATTAAAAAATTAAAATAATGAAAAAAGTACACGGATTACTTTTATTACTAGCTGTGATTCTTACAGCAGCATCTTGCGAAGATAAATATGGAGATGCACCAGACGGAATCTATGCAGAAATTGTTACCGATAAAGGAACAATGCTGGCCGAATTATACTATGAAGCCGCACCATTAACCGTTGCAAATTATGTAGCGCTTGCAGAAGGTAATCATCCACAATTGGGCGTGGATAGTTTAAAAGGAAAACCATATTATGATGGTTTACTATTTCATAGAGTTATGAAAGATTTTATGATTCAAGGTGGTGACTATACTGGTACTGGATCTGGTAATGTAGGTTACAAATTTGATCAAGAAATTGTAGATACTTTAAATCATAATGCAAAGGGAATTTTATCAATGGCAAATGCTGGTCCTAATACTAATGGGACACAGTTCTTTATTATGCATAAAGAGACACCTTTCTTAAACGGAAAGTATAATGTATTTGGTAAAGTGGTAGAAGGTCTATCTGTTATTGACTCAATTGCTGCCGTACCAGTAAATGCACAAGCAAACAACAGACCTATTGAAGATGTAAAGATGCAAACGATACGCATTATCAGAAAAGGAAAGGCAGCAAAAAAATGGGACGCTGTAGAGGTTTTTAATACTGTTCAAGAGGAAAAAGCAATTGCCGCACAAGAAGCTGCAGAGCGTTTACAAAAAAGAATGGCGCAAGCGCCAGAAATGCAAGCAAAAAAAGCTGCACAGCTTAAAGAATGGAAATCAAAAGCTACTAAATTAAAAGATAGCGATGTGTTAGTTTATAAAATATCTGAAGGTAGTGGTGTACAACCAGCTATGGGTTCTGAGGTTAAAATAGACTACAGTGGCTTCTTTATGGATGGTAAACTTTTTGATACTAGTGATGTAGAAATTGCGCAAACCTATGGTAATTATAATGAGCGCAAGGATCAAGCTGGTGCTTACCAAGCAATACCTGTAAAATATGATCCAGCAACACCTATGGGTGCGGTAGGCTTTAAATATGCATATTTAACAATGAACTATGGTGATAAGATTGTTGCTTTTGTTCCATCTGACCTAGGTTATGGTGAGCGTGGTGCTGGAAATGTTATACCACCTAATACAGAACTTATTTTTGAAATGGAAATCTTACCACAAGATTAATTTCTTAAATACTTAGAATAAAATAAGCGCCCTTCGGGCGCTTTTTTTATATCTATTATTATCTATTTCAATTGATCAATTACCGCTTCAGGTTTTAATAATTCCTGTTCACCTGTTTTCATATTTTTTAAAAGCAAAGCTCCAGCAGCTATTTCATCTTCACCTAATAAAATGACATATGGTATTTCATTACGATCTGCATACTTCATTTGTTTATTAGTTTTAGCAGCTTCAGGATATAACTCTGTTTTAATACCACTTTCACGGAAACGGCATACTAGATTCATAGCATGAGCAGCTTCTATATCACCAAAGTTTATAAATAAAACATCTACTCCAGCTCTAACTGAATCTGGGAATAAACCTAACTCTTCAATAACTAAGTAAATACGGTCCAGACCAAAACTAATCCCTACACCACTTACATCCTTTAATCCAAACATACTGGTTAGATCATCATAACGTCCACCACCACCTATGCTACCCATCTTCAATCCTTCTGGCGCAGCTACTTCAAAAATACAACCGGTATAATAATTAAGTCCACGCGCAAGAGTGATATCTAAATCTAGATTAGCAGACTTTAATCCTAGAGCAACAATTTGATTATTTATAAACTCAAGCTCTTCAATACCTTTTAGTCCAGTTTCAGACTCTGATAATAAAGATCTCATTACATCAAGCTTTGAAGCAAAATCACCTTGAAGACTAAAAACAGGATTAAGTTTTTCAATGGCACTTTTAGAAATGCCTTTATTTATCATTTCATCTTTAACCTTTTCTGCTCCTATTTTATCAAGTTTATCTAATGCAACAGTAAAATCAATGAGTTGATCTTCAGCACCTATCATTTGAGCGATACCAGCTAGAATTTTTCTATTATTAATTTTAATAGTACAACCATTTAATTTCAAATCTGTGAATACAGCATCATATAGCTTTACTAATTCTACTTCTTGTAATAAAGAATTACTTCCTACCACATCTGCATCACACTGATAGAACTCTTGAAAGCGACCATGCTGTGGTCGATCTGCACGCCATACAGGCTGAATTTGATAACGTTTAAAAGGAAAAGCTATATCATTTTGATGTTGTACAACATATCTAGCAAATGGTACTGTTAAATCATATCTTAAAGCTCGTTTACTGATTTGTGGAGAAACTTTATACTCATTTTTAGATTGTAAATCTTCTTCATTTACCTTATTTAAGTACTGACCATTATTCAAAATTTTAAAAATCAGACGATCTCCTTCTTCACCGTATTTACCTAGTAAAGTATCACTATTCTCAAAACTAGGTGTTTCAATAGGCATAAAACCATAATGCTCAAAATGATGCTTAATGGTATTCATTACATATTGACGTCGCTGTACTTCAACAGGACTGAAATCTCTAGTTCCTTTAGGTATAGAAGGTTTTTGTGCCATAACTTAAATTAAAGATGCAAATATAAACACATCATTAAGGCTAGGCTTCATAATTATATTTTAAAGTAATATGATTTACTTAATAGAACTTGTAACATTGTATAGAAAATTGAGTCTAACCACGTATGGCAGGATTATTAAGGCAAAACATCAACATTGCACAACAAAGTATTAAGGGACAATTCTTAAGAACAGCACTAACCGTCATTATTATTGCGATAGGAATTACGGCTCTAGTTGGTATTCTTAGTTCAGTACGCGCGCTAGAAAGCACGATAGGTGGTGGTTTTTCTGGAATAGGCGCAAATACCTTCAGTATGCAGCGTTATCCTTTTACCATGCAAAGACGTGGTGGTGGTGAACGTGTAAAAGTAAATCCTATCATTAGCTACCGCGAGGTTAAAGACTTTGAAAATCAATGGGATTATCCTTTTTCTCAAGTAGGTGTGTCTTTTCAGGCCACGTCGCAAGCCGAAGTGAAGAGTGAAGATCGTAAAACTAAACCTAAAGTCATCATATCTGGAGTTAATGCAAACTATGTTGAGAATGCAGGGTTAACCATTAATGAAGGACGTGGATTTTCAAGTTTTGACATTAAAAATAATGCTCGTGTCTGTATTATAGGTAGTGATATGGAAGATGAACTTTTTCAAGGACTTAACCCTATAGGTCAAGTTTTAAGTATAAGAGGTAACAAGTTTACTGTTGTAGGTTTACTAGAAGAAAAGGGTTCCACATTTGGAAATAATATTGACTTAAGAGTATTAATCCCTATTGATGTGGCACGCAGTATTTACACTAGTCCTAATATTAATTATGACTTAAGTGTAAAGGTTAAAGATGATCAATTTATGGAAGGAGCAAAAGATCGTGCTGTTGTACTTTTCCGTAATATAAGAGGTCTTGCCCCAGTAGAGGAAAATAACTTTGGTGTGATTCAAAGTGATCAATTACTTGGTGCCGCAAATGAGATAAAAGTAGCTCTCTATGCCGCAGGTTTTATAATTAGTATTATCACCATTTTTGGTAGTTCCATCGCGTTGATGAATATCATGCTAGTATCTGTTACAGAACGTACTCGAGAAATAGGCGTACGTAAAGCCTTAGGCGCTAAGCGATCAACGATATCTTGGCAGTTTTTTATAGAAACCATGCTTATCAGTCAATATGGTAGCATTTTAGGAATACTTTTTGGAATTCTAATAGGCTATGCTGTTTCAAATTATCTCGAAGTAGAATTTCTAATGCCATGGACACCTGTGATTTGGGCGACTATTATTTCTATAATCATAGCTATATTCTCTGGTGTCATTCCAGCGATAAAGGCTGCAAGACTAGACCCTATTGAAGCCTTAAGACATGAGTAAAATATATATCAAGTATTACAAATTTGCCGTAGGCGATGTAATCATTGGTATTTATGAAAATCAACTTTGTTTATTAGACTGGCAATACCGCAAACAACGTGAAGCCATTGATCACCGTATTGCAAATGATCTAAACGCTATCTACACGGTTGAAGATCATCAACTTCATCATAAGGTTATCGTTCAAATACAAGAATATTTTAATAAGAAACGTAATGAATTTGACATTCCTCTATTATTAACAGGAACTACATTTCAAAAAGCAGTTTGGAATGAATTATTAAAGATTCCTTATGGACAAACGATTTCTTATCTATCGCTTTCGCGAAAGCTTTATAAAGAAAAAGCGATAAGAGCAGTAGCCAATGCAAATGGTGCAAATGCCTTATCAATAGTTATACCTTGCCACAGAGTGATAGGAAGTAATGGTGATTTAATAGGATATGCCGGTGGATTACTAGCAAAGAAAAAGCTCCTACAAATTGAAGGAGCTTTACAGAGTAATCAATTGGGATTATTTTAAAATCCGTTTTTTTCTTTTCCTAGTTCCATTAAATCATCAAAATAATTAAAAAGATCTCCTTTTGTAATTATTGCTCCTTGTTCAATAAGTTTAAACTTATCACCGTTAGGATCATCACTATATTTTTTTACAGCTGTAAATAATTTCACCGTATCATCCATCAAATTCTTTTGTAACCAGGCATATCCTTCTTTAGTGGTAATATCGATTAGCTCATCACCTACCATTACAGATATTAAGGATATTTCTTTTTCTTGTAAATGAAATAAATTCATGGTCTGTGGTGAGATGTGCTCAAGATACTTTGCTTTTGTGAGTACGCCTTCCCATACTAGATCAGAGAAGACATCGATTTCTTGCTCTGCCACCTCTGGTTTATTTGCCTTTATATCATCCCATTCTGCAGCCGTTATGGTTTGAGTTGCTAGAAAATTGATGAATTCTGGATGTAATTCTTCTAATTGTTCTTTAGTTAACCTTCTATATTTCATGACATGATGTAAAAAAGCCGCTCCAGTAAGGAACGGCTTAGTTATTATTCTAATTTGAAATGACTAGTTCTTAGCACCTACCACGTCAAAAGTAAAAGCAGTAGTTACTTCTCTGTGGAAACGTAACGTTGCTTCATATTGACCTAGACGCTTGATGTTTCCACCAGCTACAGTAATAAATTTCTTGTCTAATTCAACTCCTTGCTTAGCAAGTGCATCAGCAAGATCTTGTGTAGTTACAGATCCAAAAAGCTTATCACCATCACCAGTTTTGGCAGCGATTTTAACTTCAAGACCGTTTAACTTATCAGATTGCTCTTGAGCAAGTTTGATATTGTTTGCTTCTTTATGAGCACGTTGCTTGATAGTTTCAGCTAGTTGTTTCTTAGCACCTGGTGTAGCCATTATAGCCATACCATTAGGGATTAAGAAGTTACGACCATACCCAGGCTTAACAGTTACTACATCGTCAGTAAAACCTAAATGTTCTACGTCTTTCTTTAATATAAGTTCCATATCGTTAATCTGGTTTTATTTTAATAAATCACCTACGTAAGGCATGATAGCGATGTGACGCGCACGCTTAACAGCTACAGCCACTTTACGTTGATATTTTAATGAAGTACCTGTTAAACGACGTGGTAACAATTTACCTTGTTCGTTTACAAAGCCCATTAAGAAATCAGGATCCTTATAATCTATGTATTTAATACCACTACGTTTGAAACGGCAGTATTTTTTTCTTTGTTGAGTTTCAATTTTTAAAGGAGATAAGTAACGGATGTCACCATCTTTTTTTCCTTTAGCTTGTTGTTGTAAAGTTGCCATGGATTACGCTTTAGCTTTGTTAGACATTCTATCTCTTCTCTTTGCAGCCCACTCGATAGCATACTTATCAAGTTTTACGGTAAGGTAACGCATTACACGCTCATCACGACGGAATTCTACTTCAAAATCGTTAATTACCTCACCAGGTACTTCAAATTGAAAAAGTGTATAAAAACCACTTTTCTTGTTTTCGATTGTGTAAGCTAGTTTTTTCAAGCCCCAATCTTCTTTGGCTATCATCTTTGCACCACGTGTAGTAAGGAAATTTTCAAACTTCTTTACTGCTTCCTTTACCTGATCATCAGATAAAACGGGATTCAAAATGAAAACAGTTTCGTATTGATTCATAATATATTGTTTAAAACGGTTGCAAAAATACTTCTTTTCTTTTGTTCTCACAACACTTTCAAGGCATAGAGATAAAATAATTCAGCACCACATATTTGTAAACAAATTCGATGAAAAACAAAATAAAATCGTTTAAACAACAGATTTATTTGCATTACATCAGTTAAAGTGTTAACATTGTCACGGTAATATAACACTTAAACGATGAACAACACTATTTTAAATTGTTACGTAGTTGATGATTCAAGTATTCAACGCCTTGCTATAGTGAAAATGATTGAGAATCATCCCAATTTAAAACTAGTAGGTGAATTTAGTAATGCTATCGAAACTAAAGCAGCAATAAAGGATCAAAAAGTAGATCTTATCTTTCTAGATGTAGAGATGCCTATTCTTACTGGATTTGATTTATTAGATGATATTACAGAAAAACCAGGCGTAATTTTTGTGACAGGTCAAACTAAATATGCGTTTAAAGCATTTGATTATGCGGCCATTGATTATTTACAAAAACCTATTAAGAAAGATAGATTTTTATATGCCGTTGAAAGAGCTTTACTTGCTCATAAGTTACGTACAGAAATGATTGAAGATCGCGGTGAGTTCATTTTTGTAAAAAGTAACCTTAAGAAACGTAAAGTCTACCTAAAAGAATTAAAATATATTCAAGCGTTGGGTGATTATGTAAAACTAATAACCGAGGATGATAGTTTAATTGTATTATCTACAATGAAAAGTTTTGAGAATGAGCTTCCATCAGACGAGTTTTTGCGTATTCATAAATCCTACATTGTTAACTTACGTAAAATAGAAAAGTTTAATTCTAAAGCTGTAGAACTAGGAAGTGAAGTATTACCATTAAGTAGAAATCGCAAATCAGAATTAATTGATGCTCTATCACAATTTTAAAATAAATAGAACCCTAAATATCCCCTAATTAAGCAAGGTCACTAGAAATAGTGACCTTTTTTATTACCATATAGTGTGGTTGTAATAAGGTGGAACTACAAAGTTTGCGTTTTTTGGCACGCTGATTGTATTTACTATATCGAGTACGACATTGAAGTCTGCTTATAATACCTAGTAATTATGAAAAAGCTATCTACCCTACTGTTAGTATTCTTGATGGGAATCGGGATAAGCTATGCAACTACAATTGAAGATGACCGTTATCGAGGATATGACAACAGTTTTATTTTTAATGAAGGAGGAATTGAATTTGCAGTTTTTCCTGATGGTCAATTTGATTTCAACTATTTAAATGATGGTCCTCAATTTGGTACTGTGATTAATACTCCTAATTTAAGTATCTCTTTTAATACTGGTTATAATTATGATGCTTATGTGCAATATGATTCATATGGTGCAGTAATTCAAATTGAAAATACGCCTATTTATTATGACAGCTATGGTCGAATCATACAAGCAGGCGATGTATTTATTAACTATCGCAACGGTTATGTTAATCGTGTCGGAAATTTGCGTGTATTTTACAACAGGCCTGGTGTTATTTTAAGAACCACGGGATTTATTAATAGATTTAATAGATACTATGTTTATCAGCCTTGGCATGCATATTATGGTGTACCTTTAGTAAATAACTGTATTGTATGGAATAATCCTTATCGTTTATATTACAATCCTTACAGGTATGCATGGAACTATCATAGAGTAAACTGGAATAGACCTAACTATTATAACGGTTGTTATGCTAGAGCAAATGTAAGACGCACATTTTACAGACCTAATGACAGAGTAAATTATCGTAGTTTTGAAAGAGGTCGTAGAGATAACAATGGTCGTGCAATTGCTACTAGAGATGCTAGAAGAGATCGCGAAGCTATCACTAGAGGACGCAGGACTGTTTCAAGAAGTGATAACCGCATAGCTAGCAATAGTCGTAGCACACAAGCTAGAACAGCTAGACGCAGTGATAATAACGTAACAACTAGTAGAAATAGTAGAAGCTCAAGAGCTACTGGTACAACAACTAGAGCACCTCAAGCTACTACAACTAGTAGATCTTCTAGAAGAGCAACAAGTACAGCAACAACACGTAGTACTAGAACAAGCAATCCTGCAATTTCAAATCGCTCTAGTAGATCAACACCTGCAATTTCAAACTCTAGAACGACTAGAAGAGCTTCAAGCACTGTTAGCAATTCACCTAGAACTAATAGAAATACTAATACAGTAGCGCGTTCTTCAAGAAGTTCAAGAACGAGTAACGCTACCGCTAGAAATAGTTCTGAAAGAACAAATACAAGAGCAATATCTTCTAGCAACCGTAAAGCTGCTGCTGCAAGCAAACGCTCTACTTCTAATAGAAGATCGGGAAGAAATTAATACATAAATTGAATGACCATTAAAGCCTACTCACAACTGAGTGGGCTTTTTTTATGGCATATACTTACGCAGCAATTCATTTATCTCTATAGATAATTTCAACTTTCTAATAATTAATACATAAATTATTGTAAGCAATACACTTTTCAGAAAGATATTTAATACAGGATGCCAGTTAAAATCCCAAAAGTAAAAAACCGCAATAAAGGTCAGTATTAATAGAATAGAAAGACTAGTTCTAGCAGTCCATGGATGTATATGTAATTTGTGATATACATAAAACGCTTTCGCGAAAGCGTATAAAACATAAGCAATGCATGTCGATATTGCAGCACCCATTAAACCATAAATGGGTATTAACCACATATTGAGTAAAATAGCCAAGACCGCTAGCAACAAACCTAACCACAATGTCACCCGATATAAGTCTGAATTGTATAATATAGCATTATTACTACCCAGAAGACTTTCTGCATATTTAACTACCGCAATTAACATTACCACTGGGATTCCCACTCGATATTCTGGACGCATTAATTGATAAAATTCATTGACATTACAAATGATAATAATTACTAAAAAACCAGCAATAATACTGAGATTAAGAGAGCTGCGTTTATAGAGATGCTCTACCTCTTTTATCTCACCTCTATTAAAATGACCTGCCGTTAATGGATGCATTATTTGCGCCATACCACGTGCTGGCACGGCTATAACCGTTGCAATAAAGACAGCGACATTATACCATGAGATGTTATCAATAATTAAATAATCATTAATCATAAACTTATCCAGGTCTAGCAATGCAGTGCCCACTGATCCAGCAACTATCATCAATAAAGAATAATTGATTAAATCTTTACTCGCTTTAATCTTCCCTAGCTGGTATTGAGGTGTATATGTTTTAAAAGCTACTAACTTCATTATAAAAGCTCTTAAGCCATAAATAAGGACTAGACTGTAAATAAATTGCACTTGTGTTATCCAGTCCAACGCTAGAAATATTAACATTATAGTCGCTGCTAATCTGTAAAAAACTTCCTTTAAAAAGTTACCTCCTATGGTTTTCATATGGACTTTAGTCCAAGCATAAAAAATTTCAAAGTAAGCTTGGAAAACCGCTATAATTGCGATGGACCATACAAAATCGCTAGTAATTTGATTACGATTTGCGATATATAGCCGTATAGGGTCATAGAATATATAAATGAGAATGAAAACTGGTATAATAATAACTAGTGGCCATAACAGCATTTGTGTTAAAAACGAATCACGCTCATTTTTATGGTCATACCTAGAGTAAAATTTCACAATAGTATTGTGAATCCCAAAGGACATTAAAGGAAATAATAGAAAAGCTGTCGATAAAATATAACCCCATAAACCATAGTATTCATCATCTAGATAGGTGGTCGCTAGCAACAACACATTAAGTGCACCCAGTACAAATCCAGCAGCTGTAATTGCAAGATTCCATCCAGATTGTTTAATAACTATTCCCATGTGTAAGCTATTGTTTTAGCTAGTGTTTTAGTAAGGTTTTCTCTTTTGTAACTATTAATATGATCATTTAATTGACCTTCATTATTACCATTTTTAAATAGCGCATATTTTTCTAAAACATGTTCTTTAAGTTTCTGCTTTTCAAGATAATTAAAATATTGACCAGAATGTGTATGTTTTATCAAGTTCTCAATATCTGCATCTTTAGGACCTATGGCTATAATAGGTCTTGCACTGGCAAAATATTCAAATAGTTTTCCTGGTATAATGGCCTTAGTATCTATACTATCAATTTCAATAAGTAATAAACACTGGGAATGAAACATTAGGTCTACAGCATCTTTATGAGAAAGGTAACCTAATAGGTTTAGATTCGAGTCAAGATCATATCTATGAATAGAATCTAAGATTTCACTACTCACATTACCAGCAAGTTGTAATTTAAAAGCCGCTTTAAAATCAGTGCTTTCACTACATAATTCTGCTAGTACTTCCCATAAAACTTGAGGATTACGATCAGATAACAGCGTTCCTACATGCGACATGGTAAAGGCACCTACTGGTTGTCGTGTTGTAGTATTTACATTGATGTCAAATCCATTTGTAATTACTTGTATAGGTGTATTGGATTTAGACGCAAATTCTTTTCCTGTATGAGGACTAGTAACTATAAGTAAATCTGCATTATTTAAAACATCTTGTTCTAATTGTTCATGCTTTTTTTGTGCTCTAGCTCCTATTTTTAAATGCTTATGATAACCTATAGTTGTCCATGGATCTCTAAAATCTGCCAGCCATTTAAAACCTGTATATTTATTCTTAAGCTCTAGACCGATTAAATGTATAGAATGTGGTGGTCCCGTAGTAATTATAGTCGGGTTTTTATGCTCCAGTAAATAAGGATGTATTGCTTTAATTACTCTCGATTTCCATCCTACTCTAGCATCTGGTACAAATAAATTACCACGCATCCATATCATGGCGCGCTGTAATGGTCCAGCATTCTTAGGTATAATTCCCTTTTGAAGATTTTTAGTACGCTTACGCGAAAGCGAACTGGCCCAACGACTAGGTTCATTGATAGGAACTTTAATGAATTGAATTCCTTTAGGTACTTCTTCTATAAGCGATGCATCAACTATAGGATAGTCAGGATGATCTGGTATAACCACCGTTACTTCAAAGTTGTACTGATCTAAGTATGTAGCAAATTTTAACCAGCGTTGTACACCTGGACCACCAGCAGGTGGCCAGTAGTAAGTAATGATGAGAACAGGATTTTTCATTTAAGATCTTTTCTTAAATGAGTAAAATAAACCGCCTAAGACAATCATAAACAACAAAATATTACTACCTAACATGATATTGCTTCCTGTTTTAACCACCTGAGGTTCAAAACTCATAACAATTTCATGTGATCCAGCAGGAACCTTAACACCTCTTAAGGTGTAATTTACTCTAGCGATAGGTGTCTGAATACCGTCGATAGTTGCCTTCCAACCATGTGGATAATACATCTCACTAAATACAGCCAAAGCCTCTTGAGTATTACTAGTTCTATATACTAATCTTTGTGTATCATAATCTATTAACTGAATACTAGATGTTGAGTCAGCATGTGTGGCTGTAAGATTCAATAACTCTTTCTGATTTTTTTGAATGACTGCAAGTTGACTTCCATTAAGCTCAGATAGACTTGTAATTTCTTCATTATCACTAGCCACTGTCTTTAAGGAATCTACAAACCATGCATTACCCATAGCCATAGGATTTTCTTTGGCAACATAACCGGTTTCTTCAGCATCAATAATATATCGCACGTTAAACATGCTCAAGATTTCAATGTTTTCTCTACCTACAGGAGCTATTCCATTTTCATTAAATAGATAAAACTCAGACAATTCTTGAATACGTCTAGGCTTTGCACCATGATATCCACCTATTGATTTGTGAAAATAAGGTGCTCTTCCAGAGTTGAATGGGTTGAGTAATAAGTCATAAACTCTATAATGATCACCTGCTTGTGCGTCTTTCATAGCGATATCATCTGCAGGAGTTTTGCGATGAGCATTATCATATTCACTAGCGGTTACATAATCATCACTGTTAACATAATTCATGTCAAAACTTACTAAGTCGAATAAAATGACCACACCAGCAATCACTAGTACAAGATTTTCTGACAGCTTCTTTTTGAGTAATAAAAACAAAGCACCAGCAATAATACCTGTAATTAATAAGGACCTTAAAGCATCTGCTCGCATGATTTCAAAACGGTCATCTCTTAAGGCATCTACAAAACCAATTCCTAATTGATCACTGTCCATATAATATTGATCCATAGGACTAGCAAAATCAAATAATTGACCACCTAAACCTATCAAGATTAATAGAAAACCACCAACTACAATACCTGTATATTTTAAGGCATTGGCTTTAGTCTCAACAGAATTTCTTTCATTAAAAAACTGCCATAAACCTATCACTGCAAGGATAGGAACGCATAATTCAATTAAAACCTGTATAGAGGTTACCGCCCGGAATTTATTATATAATGGAACTACGTCTATAAAGAAACGAGTTATCCAGTCTGCATTTTTACCATAAGATAATAAGAGAGCGAGCACTATTACAGCACTAGTCCACCATCTTAATCTACCTTTAATTAAAAATAATCCTAGAACTGCGAGAAACACAACACCTATACCTAAGTATGGTGGCGCCTCTACAATAATTTGATCACCCCAATATAACGGCACATTTTCATTGACAAAACGCACCACATCTGCTTTAGGTAAACCTTGATCTGTAAGATACTTTACTGTATTAGAGTCTTCATCTGGTCTAGCGCTACTACCACCACCAGCAAATCTAGGAACTAATAAATTCAAGCTTTCACTTAATCCATAACTGTATTGTGTGATATAGTCATAATCTAAACCTGTTTGTGGAACTACTTCTTGGCCTTGAGCATTAATGGAAAGATCAGATTTACCACGAGTACTCTCTTTAGAATACTCACTAGTAGCTAACAAATTACCTGCATTAGTTCCTAATGCTAATAGTACAGCCGCGGTCATAATACCTATAGACTTAAAGTAATGAGGCACCATCTTTTTACATATGGCATCAATAAGATATGCAATTCCTAAAATGATTACAGCCAATAATAGATAATAAGTCATTTGTGGATGATTAGCCTGTAATTCTAGTGCCATGGCCAGTGATGTGACTATGAATCCCAATAAATATCGTTTCTGAAAAACTAATATAATTCCACTGAGAACTAGAGGAAAATATGCAATAGCATGAGCTTTTGCATTATGCCCTACTCCTAATATAATGATTAGATAAGTTGAAAACCCAAAGGCTAATGCGCCTAGTAATCCAATTTTCCAATTTACTCGCATGACAAGCATGAGAATATAAAAGGAAATAAAATATAAGAATAAATAGTCTGCCGGACGAGGTAAAAATCTTAATGCACGATCTAATCCATCTATAAAGTCGTAAGGATATCTTGCTCCTAATTGGTAAGTAGGCATACCTCCAAAGACGGAATCTGTCCAATATAATTCATCACCCGTGGCGGCGCGATGTTCTATAAGCTGTCTAGCATTACCTTTATATTGTACAATATCGTTTTGGTAAAGTTTCTTACCGCTTAACACTGGATTAAAATATGCCAACGCAGCAATAATAAATACGGCTATAACAGCCAGATGTGGTAGTAATTTCTTGAAATTAAAAGTCATGAATTTATTTCAGTCGATGAAAGTTGAAAATTAATCAATTTCCTCAAAGTCCACATACTCACCTACGGTTTTATTTTCCTTAGGTTTATTAACTTTTTTCTGGCTAGATCGTGGACCTTGTGACTGGTTGAATAAATCATCTGTATTCATACCGCTGCGCTTCTCAAAGCTGCGTGACATGCGTTGCATGGCTTTTTTACCTAGCCATTTTAAAATACTAGCACCATAATATTTAAGTATTAATCGTACGGAAACGTAGATCACTAAAACAATAAGAATGACTTGTAGAAGTTTCAATAGAAGTAATTTTAAGTAAAATTAAAAAGTCATTTTATTATTACTCTTTAATATATCTTAAATTTGAACTTTTAAGGAATCATTTTATGACTGCTTTTACGCAAAAAATATTATTTGTGTCTGTTTGTTTAATAAGTTTTATAACATCAGCACAATACACAGAAACTATTAATACTAATAATCCCGGCTTATCCCAAGGCGCTTTTGCGGTAGGGAAAGGTGTTGCTCAAATAGAAGGTAATCTATTTTATAGAACAGAGCAGCATGACCTGCAGCGTTATGAGAGAGACTATACTGGTTTAAGCATGCAATTGCGATATGGTGCGTTTATGGAACGTCTAGAGTTTTCTTTTATAGGGAATTTTGCTTCTGTAAATCAAATGGATAATAGAGGTTTTGGAAATGTAGAAAGTAGTTTTTCTAACTTCTCTAGAAGTACAATAGGTGTTAAGTATCTTGTTTTTGATCCACTTAAATTCTTTGGAGAGAAGAAAGTAAATCTTTTAAGTTGGAAAGCAAATAATCGATTGAACTGGAGAGATTTTGTACCAGCCATTTCAGTATATGCAGGTGCAAATATTAATTTTTCAGAAAACAATCTATTAACGCCGCCCAATGATCCTACCTTCTCACCTCGATTTGAACTAATCACTCAAAACAACTGGGGACAATGGGTTTTTGTCACTAACTTTATAGTAGATCGCGTGACAACAGATTACCCTTCTTATGAATGGATTTTAACCATGACCCATAGTATTAATGGAAAATGGGCCGTTTTTGGAGAGTATCAAGGATTTAAATCAGACTTTTATAGTGATGATTTAGGTCGTGGTGGACTAGCTTATTTGATCTCTAAAGACTGGCAAGTGGACGCCAGTGCAACTTTTAATTTTAAAGATACACCATCTGTTTTTCAAGTTAATGTAGGAATGTCTTACCGTTTTGACTTTCATAAAGATGATGAAACCATAAGCCAGAAAAAGAATTTACAAGGCACTGGTGATGATAGCGGTAGAAAAGCCAAAAAAGAAAAAAAGAAAAAAATCGATTTCTAGGAATCTACTATGATTGAAATCAAGAGAATTACAGCAAAAGCTGATATCAAAAAATTTGTCAAATTCCAGCAAGAGCTGTACCAAGGCAATGATTATTATGTTCCACCTATCGTCAATGACGAGATGTCCAACTTTGATCCTGAAAAAAATCAAGTTTTCAAAAACGCAGATTGTTGGCTTTTTCTCGCCTATAGAGGTAAAGAAATTGTGGGACGTATTGCAGCCATTATCAACTATGTAGAAGTCAAAGAACAGCATAAATCAAAAATGCGTTTTGGATGGCTGGACATGATTGATGATATAGAGGTCACAAAAGCCTTGCTCAATGAAGTTCATCGTATAGGTAAAGAGAAAGAACTAGAATATGTAGAAGGACCAGTAGGTTTTTCTAATATGGACAAAGCAGGATTATTAATAAAAGGTTATGAAGAATTGAGTACTATGATAACCTGGTACAATGCTCCATATTATAAAGAGCATTTAGAACAGCTAGGATATGAAAAAGCTGCAGAATGGGTTGAGTTTAAATTTCAGCCACCTAATCCTATACCTGAGAAAATAAATAAATTTGCTGACATCATAGGTAGACGTTATAAGTTAAAAACACTTCAGTTCAAATCAACTAAAGAGATTTTACCTTATGTAGATGACATGTTTGATTTACTAAACAAAACCTACAGTAAACTAGTCACCTTTGTCCCTATACAGCAATATCAAATAGACCTTTATAAAGAAAAGTACTTACCGTTTATAAATCCAGATTTTCTTGAATTAGTAGTGGATGATAATGGTAAACTCATCGGTTTTGCGATAACTATGCCTTCATTTTCTAAAGCTTTACAAAAAGCTAAAGGCAAATTATTTCCTTTTGGGTTCTTACACTTATTAAAAGCTAAAAAGAAAAATAATAGAGCTGCCTTTTACTTAATAGGTATTGATCCAGAATATCAAGGGAAAGGTGTAACCGCTATGATGTTTAGAAACGTCACGCAAAACTTTATAGACTATGGCATTACACTATGTGAGACTAATCCAGAACTAGAAGATAATCTAGCGGTACAAGCATCGTGGAAAAACTATGATCCTATATTGCACAAACGCAGGCGTACTTATAGAAAAGATATTTCATAATTCTAATTGTGTAATGATTCATCTTGCTAACGGACTTACACAAAAAAGATTATGAAACTTACCTTACAACTAGCCGCAATCTATAACCTTATTTGGGGTACATGGGTAATCCTTATGCCCAATCATTTTTTTGAACTTGTAGGTATGGAACCTTTAAACCATCCCATGGTGTGGCAAGGAATGGGAATGGTTATAGGTGTTTATGGATTAGGTTATTGGTGGGCTAGTTATACTCCCATGCGCCACTGGCCTATAGTTGCAGTAGGTTTTTTTGGAAAAATATTTGGCCCATTAGGTTTTATCTTTAATTATTTACAAGATGTAGTACCTTTTGAATTTAGTTATACCTTAATAACTAATGATTTTATCTGGTGGATACCATTCTTCTTAATTTTGAAAAAAGTCCATACGGACTATAAATGGAGACTAACATGATCCATAAACTACTACTCTATTCCTTTATCTTATTATATGGCATCGCTGGTATTTTACATTTTGTTCAACCAGATTTATATCTAGAAGTTATACCTGAATGGCTGGGTAATAAAGTAATCATTAACTACCTCGCTGGTGTCTTAGAATTAATCGTAGCGTTACTAGCCTGTTTTAAACAATCTAGAAGCACCACGGCATACACAACAATAGCTATGTTGCTAGCTTTTACTATATCACATATTTATTTTATACAAAACGATAGCTGTGCAGGCTCTTTTTGTATAGCAGCGTGGATTGCATGGGTAAGACTAGTAGTAATCCATCCATTGTTAATTTGGTGGGCATGGTCTATTAAAAAGATGTAACACTTTATAAAACGATAAACAAGACAAATGATTATTGCTTACTCGCACGGCGTCTTTTCCGCTCTAATTTTTTGCGTTTCTTCTCGTTTTCTTTGGCTTTTTTTCCAAATATTCTTTCCTTATTCTAGCACGTTCTGCTAGTTGAATGGAATCATAATCTGCTGGAAGATTATCTTCATATTCATTCCAGGCAGTACGGCCTTTAAAATAATCATAGTCTATTGCAGGTTCTTGTTCTTCTAGAGTTTCTCTCTTAAATTCATTGAGCAAGACATCTTCTATATAAAAATCTTCAATATTTGTTTCTGGGCTATACTCTGCTTTTAAATCAATATCAAAAATACTCGCTGCATTTTTAAACCAGAAAGCACTCCATCCACTACGCAATTGTTTTAAAAGTTCAAAAGTGGTCATACCAGTTTGACGATGTAATAGCTTAATTAATATCTGACCTTCTGTTGTGGTTAATTTTTTAAGCTCGGCTGTAAACTCTTCTTCTACATAGCGTTGGACTATTTTTGTGTACTTCTTTTTATCGCTTTCATACTCTAGCGATGCAAGCCTTCGATCTAGCTCAGTTAATCGTTCTGCAGCTAGCTTTGCATAAGGCCACACTTTTTTAACCTTACGTTTAATAATTTGATAACGTATGTTTTCATATCTACTATCAAATTTTAAGGACTGCAATAACATAACACGATCTAGTTCTATGGCACTTAAAGAGTCACCATCTATAAAGAAGTACTGCGGTGTTTGTACTGTATCTGTTTTTACTGGCAATATGGTAGGTGTTGTTTGCGCTTTCGCGAAAGCGGAACCCAACAAAACTATTATTAATATAAATATCTTATTGATCATAAAACGGTAATTGCCAAAAGCATTCCAAAAATAAGAAAGCTGTCTATTAATAGCGATTTATGTAGGTGTTTATTATCTTCACAAACTAAATTTTATCACATGTCTCAAGAAAGCATATTAAATAAAAAGTCTCTAGATTTTCTAGAAAAATACCTGAATACCGCATCGCCTACAGGATATGAATGGAATGGTCAGAAAGTATGGATGGACTATCTAAAACCGTATGTAGATGAGTTTATCACAGATAATTATGGTACAGCTGTAGGCGTGATTAACCCAGATGCTAAGTTTAAAGTTGTCATAGAAGGACATGCAGACGAGATATCGTGGTATGTTAATTATATTACAGATGATGGTTTAATTTATGTCGTGCGCAATGGTGGATCAGATCACCAAATTGCACCTTCTAAAAAGGTTAATATTCATACTAAAAAAGGAATTGTGACTGGTGTTTTTGGCTGGCCTGCAATTCACACGCGATCGCGTGCGAAAGAGCAACCGCCTAAACCGGATAATATCTTTATAGATACAGGTTGTGAGACTAAAGAAGAGGTCCTAGCGCTAGGTGTTGATGTAGGTTGTGTCATTACATACCCAGATGAGTTTTTTGTATTGAATGGAAACAAATTTGTATGTCGTGCCTTAGATAACCGCATGGGTGGTTTTATGATTGCTGAGGTAGCACGCCTGTTAAAAGAAAATAAACAAGAATTAGATTTTGGCCTTTATGTAACAAACTCTGTTCAAGAAGAAATAGGATTGCGTGGTGCAGAAATGATTACACAAACGATCAAGCCTAATGTAGCTATCGTGACAGATGTAACGCACGACACGACAACACCTATGATTGATAAGAAATCAAATGGAGAGGCAGCGATAGGTAAAGGTCCAGTCCTTGCCTATGCTCCAGCTATACAAAATAATCTGCGCAACCTGATTATGGATGCTGCAGATGCAAATGAGATCCCATACCAGCGTCGTGCAACATCACGTTCTACCGGAACTGACACTGATGCGTTTGCTTATTCTAATGGTGGTGTCCCTAGCGCGCTTATCTCACTACCTCTACGTTATATGCATACTACAGTTGAAATGGTACATAGAGATGATGTAGAAAACGTGATTAAAATGATTTATCAGTCTTTATTAAAAATTGAAAATAATCACGATTTTAATTACTTTAATAATAAGAATGAAGGTTTATTCTAGTAGTGGTCCACTACTCAAGTACAATATTCATTTTAAAGTATTTAAAACCCTACTGGCATGTACTAGTAGGGTTTTGTTTTTATAATAGTTACTCAACAATAGCTATAATAAATTTTAAACTAAATCATTATGGCTAAGTTTTAAATAAATATAATCAACCTTATGAAGTCTTATATCTATTTGTATATTCTATTATTAATTTTACTTTCTTGTAAATCAAATCAAGAACAAAGCCATACTAACTTACCTAAAGATAATAAACCATCAGCAACACAATTGATTACAGAAATGGATCGTGATAACAATGGTCGATTATCTAAAGAAGAAACTCAAGGACCGATATCTAGTAATTTTAAAAATATAGATAAAGATCAAGATGGCTTTTTAACCCTAAAAGAATTAAATACTGTAGAGAATAGTCCTGGTAATAGACCTCCTAGACTAACCAATAATGATAAGGATTTATCAAAAGAAGTTAATTATGATATCAAAGCGGTTTCTGTAAATACAGATTATTTTATTTCAGAAAATATAATTGATGGTATTCAAAAAAAGTTGATCGTTATTAATGGTATAGAAACACTTTGTTATGTTTTTAAAACCAACTCGCAAGCAACAGAACATCAGATGGGTCCATGGTGCCCGAATCTGATTACTGATACCAAGGATAAAGCTGGAATATGGTTTGACGGTGGTAAAGTCTATGATGTGTCAGGTCATTTTATAGCCAGTCTAGATGATTTTTATAATGATGATAATTGGAAAGTTTACCGTGAAAATGGAACCGTGAAATATACAGATACCAAAGAAGGATGTTTAGCTGCTGCAAAACCAGATGTTGAAGAAGCTTATCAAAATTATTGTGTAGAATGTTTACCAGATTATTTTAAAGATCAAGTGACAACATATGTTATACCAGTAACACCTATTTATTTTAATGAATCTCAAAGCTTTGGAAGAAATGCTATAGGAGTTGCTTTTAATGGTGTTAATTATGATCCGCCAGCTCCTACAGATGCTATTCTAGCAGCACATACGATAGCACCATTAGATGATCATGGTGGACATGTAAATCCAAATGGCGGCTATCATTATCATGCCGCTACAGGTTCGACAAAAGAGGTTACACAAACAGATTTACATTCGGCGATTATCGGGTATGCTATTGATGGATTTGGTATTTATTCTTTGTTAGATAAGTAAGGCTATCAATCCACAGATTTAGATGAGTGTGGTGGCCATACTGATGAAATTAGAGAATATCACTAGCACGTAGGTGAGCCGGGAAGCAACCAAATAATAAAATGCCTACACGGAATAGCAGGATATACAGAAGTTGTAGAGTAATTTCAAAAATTATTTAGTTTTAAGAAAATTATTTTCCATGTCACAATTCTTTTTTAATCATATTGCGTTATCTGTTAAGGATGTCGATAAATCTGTACTCTTTTATCAAAAAGTATTTGATTTTAAAGAAATTGAGAACACAGCTTCTAACTCTTCAACTAGATGGCTTTCTATAGGGAATGGAAAGCAACTCCATTTAATACCCAGACCAGATGCTATAATTAAAACGAATAAAGCTGTTCATTTTGCTTTGTCAACACTAGAATTTGATGCATTTGTGTTGAGATTAAAAATAATGAATATTGAATTTTCAGATTGGCCTGGTACAACGCTTAAAAATTATATTCGGAAAGATGGAATCCAACAAGTGTATTTTAAAGATCCAGATCATTACTGGATAGAAATTAACGACGACTATAAAAAATTACTAAATATTATCATAGAACAAATAAATTAATTTTTCTTTTGTATTGATATTTATAAATCAAATAGATTTCTTGAGTCTTTAAATAAAGATTAAAATCATAGTGAAAGCGATTCATCATATATTTTGTTATATATTCTTTACTTTTCTATTTGTAGGATCAGTAAACGCTCATGATTTATCGTTTTCAGACACTTCTATATTTACATCTTTCCAATCAGAATCTTCAATACAGCAAAAAGCTAGGTTCAATAAGATTTTTGCAGTTGATTCTAAAATAGAACTAGTTCCTACTAGCACCTTAATTGATGGATACTCCTACTCTGTAAGTAAACATCTATTATCATTACATGGTCTTTTGACTAGCAGCGAATACTTATGTCAATTAGGCAAAACTCGCTTATTAACATTTGATCATTTATCTATTAAGAACTCCTTTAAAAAGGTGTTATTATTCCCTTTTCATTCTTTTTGGTAATTAAATAGTCATTTTTCTAACACTTAAGCAAGCTTCTTGATTTGAATCATGATAGCTAGCTGATTATTTATAATATCAAAACATTTCAAATCATGGAAACATCAATGGTGATTATTTCAATCACACTAATAATTATATGCATTTTACCATTTTTAATTATAAACGGGAAAACCAAAAAAAGAGCCCAATATTTAAAAACAATTTTTAACAATAAAATACAAGAAGATAAAAAAGTTTTAGGAGAATATGAGATTCATAACCAATTTGCCATAGGTATAGACAGTAATCAAGGTCAAATTTGTTTTCTTTTCAAAAATGATGAATGTGAACTATTTAAAAAAGTGAAATTAAATGATATTAGTTCTTGTGAAGTCTTAAAAGAATCTAAGCAAATAACAAATGGTAAATCGAGTTATGAGTTGATTCAAAGAGTTAAATTAATATTTTACAACTCCTATCATATAGCTATAGATCATTTTGAACTATATAATGATGAAAATAGCTTACAGGTGGATGGAGAAATTGCGCTGGCTTATAGCTGGCAACAGAAAATAGAACATATATTAACTGAAAGAAAAGCTAATAATACAAGAACCGAAGTAGTAATAGAGTCTAATAATATATTTGTTTAATCATCCCAATACAAGATTCAAAAGATTGACGACTCGTTAATCTTTTGAATCTTAACAATCCATTTATAAAACGATATTTCTTTAATTATTTTTTCATGTATTAACATAATACTCACGATAAACTATATCTTAATCTTTACTTTTATGAAATAACCATCAATCATTCACATAAAAATATCATATGGACTGGATTTACCAATCAGACGACCCAATACTTACAACACTAGCAGCAAGCTTTTTAATATTTATCGCCATTATTATAATTACACGTCTTGTTGGGTTAAGATCATTTGCAAAATTTACCGCATATGACTTTGCATTTACTATAGCTATAGGTAGCATCATATCTGCTACGCTCACATCTAGTACAACAGTAGTACATGGAGTAACCGCTATTGCCGCTCTATTATTTTTGACATTTATTTTCTCGTTTTTGCAAAGAGTATTACCTAGTATTAAAAAGCTCACCTCAAATAAGCCATTGTTATTAATGGATGGTAACCAAATTTTAAATGAAAATTTGAAACACGCACGCATAGAAAAAGAACAATTGATAGCCAAGTTAAGAGAGGCTAACGTCATGAGTTTTGATCAAGTAGAAGCTGTCGTTTTAGAATCTACTGGTGACATTTCAGTTTTACATCGTACAGAAGATGAAGATTCTTTACATCAAGATATATTAGAAGGTGTACGTAAAAAACCTTAGTCTATAATCATCAAAATATATAACGAAACCACTTTTACTACTAATCTAATATTGAAGTTTTAATTTTAGGAACTCTTAATAGCAAGACTACTCCTATTGCAAAAAACACCACTAGAAATAATATACTACCTCTCATAGATCCACTCCATTGTGTTACTAGAGTAAAAATAGTCATCCCTATCACGATACCTATCTTCTCGGCCACATCATAGAAACTAAAATAAGAAGCAGTATCTGGATTACCTTCTGGTATCATTTTAGAAAACGTACTTCGCGAAAGCGATTGTATAGAACCCATAACAAATCCCACAGCTGCGGCTGTTAGATAAAATTCCATCGGTGAATAAACAAAATATCCATAAATACATATACCAACCCATATAATATTGATACCTATTAAAACATTGATATTGCCATAATAATTAGAAAGTTTACTTGCTATAAAAGCACCTGCAATAGCTACTATCTGTATAAGTAAAATAGAAACTATTAAACCCATAGTAGCTCCACCTTCTTCCCATTCAACTTCTTCTGTACCAAAATAAGTAGCAACAAGCATAACCGTTTGCACAGCCATACTGTAGACAAAAAATGCTGCGAGATAACGTTTCATTTGTTTGTTATCGCCTAGTTGATGCCAGATTTTCTCCAATTCTTTAAAACCATTTGTAAAAATATTCTTTACAGCACTGGTGTCTTTTTTATTCCCTAGTGGCAAGTAAGCATAAGTATATTGAGCAAATCCCATCCACCACAATCCTACGAGAATAAACGACATTTGTACCGCATCTATACCTAGTAATTTACCACTAGCTGGGTAAAGGCCAAACTCATTCATTGCCAAACAAAAAACAAGTAATATCACACTACCTACATAACCTAAAGAGAATCCTCTAGCACTAGTTGCATCTTGCTGATGTGGTAAAGCTACATCTGGCAAATAACTATTATAAAACACTAAGCTACCCCAGAAACCTATCAATGCTAGAAAGTACATCGCAAGACTGAACCATAAATAATCAAAACTAAAGAACGCTAAACCAATACAACAAGACGCTCCCAAATAGCAAAAGAACTGCATAAATCGTTTCTTTTGTCCAGAGTAATCTGCGATACCTGATAAGATAGGAGATAAAATACTGACCACTAAAAAAGCAATCGCAGTGGTGACAAATATGATATTTTCATTGTTTACTTCTTTAAGAAACTCTGGTACATTACCGTCTTCATAAGCTTTCTTACTAATAGCAGAATAGAATATGGGAAATATAGCACTGGTGATCACCAGTGAGTAAACCGAGTTTGCCCAATCATAAAATGCCCAAGCTTGTAATAGTTTTTTGTGACCTCTAGGTAATGTATTTTTCATAAAAAAAGGGTTCTAATAAGAACCCTTTAAAAGTATATAAAAACAAGCGTTTATTTAAAGCTTGTAACACCATATTTACGAGCTTCAATTTTTGCTTGAGGTGCTAGTTCTTTCAAAAACGCAATACGACTATCGTTAGATGGGTGCGTACTCATAAATTCTGGTGGAGCTTCGCCTCCACTATTTGCTTTCATGCGTTCCCATAGTTCTGCTCCAGCATCAGGATTATAACCAGCAATTGCTGCTAGATATAAACCTATTTTATCAGCCTCAGTTTCATGTGATCTAGAAAAAGGTAACATTCCACCTACTTGTGAACCTATACCATAAGCTTGATTTAATATCTGTTGGGTACCTTCATTTAATCCTCCTAATTGACCACCTACAGCAACACCTACAGCACCTAAGGCTTGTACTTGGCTAGCACTCATGCGTTGTGCCCCATGATCAGCTAGTGCGTGTGCCACCTCGTGCCCCATTACAATAGCTACTCCAGTTTCATCTTGACAAATAGGTAAAATACCAGTATAAAATACAATTTTCCCACCAGGCATACACCAGGCATTAACTGTTGGGTCTTCAACTAGGTTATATTCCCAGGCATAGTCCTTTAAATACTGCTCTTCACCTAATGCATTTAACCATCGTTGTGCAGCAACTTTTATTTTACTACCTACTCGATTAATCATTTCAGAGTCTGCTGTACCTGTGACCACCTTATTGGTATTAAGAAATTCTCCATACTGACTAAAAGCCATTGGAAACAACTGACTATTAGACATAAAATTAAGCGTCTTCTTCCCAGTAAATACATTTGTCTTACAAGAAAACAAAGTTACCGCGATTGTAAGAATCAGTAATTTATTAAACCTCATATTAACTCTCTTTTTTATTAATTGTTCAACTCTTTTAATATCGATTCCGTGATGGGAATCTGTGTGTATAATCTCCTCATTATCAATAACAATAATTTGCGGTGATTGATGCATCACATTTAATTTACTTGCAATCGTATTGCTTAATTCCCTATGATTCAATAAATCTAGTAGGTAAAAACTAGCATCTTCATCTTTTAGAGAATATCCTGCCTCAAAATTTTTGAGTACCATTCTAGAAATCCCACATCTTGTACTATGTTTAAAAATTACCTTAGGAACTCTTTTTGAATTGGCGATCAAGTTATTTAACTGATCTTCAGACTCAAGCATTTGCCATGGCAATCCTTCTTGAATTTCATCTTTTGCAATATCGCGTTGTGATTTAAACAACTTATTAAACAATCCCATGTTGTATATTTATTAATTATCTCGCTTTCGCGAAAGCGGAATCTAACTCATCCCAATACTAAATTACAAAGATAAGGGATGTAACAATTAAATCTCGCTAATGATTTACTAACAGACAGTTTGTCGTATTTATTTGCGTTTTATATGTCTTTTTGGCAATTTTCAATAGAGGTATAAGATTTGACTCTTAAAAGAAAACAAAAAAAAGACATGAACATGAATCAACTTACAATAAAATCGCAAGAAGCGCTCCAGGCAGCGCAACAACTTGCACAAGCGTCAGGTCATCAATTTATAGAAAACCTGCACCTTTTGAAAGGAATGATACAGATAGATGAAAATGTATTACCATTCATTTTTAAGAAACTTAATGTTAATCTATCACTGGTTATTCAACTTATAGACAGTAGTCTTAATGCACTTCCTAAAGTAGAAGGTGGCGACATTCAATTATCTAGAGATGCATCTAAAACCGTTAATGGCGCTATGAGTATAGCTACTAAGATGGAAGATGAATATGTAAGCTTAGAACATTTATTAATATCGCTATTTGATGGTAAATCAACAGCAGCTCGCATACTTAAAGATCAAGGGATTACTAAAAATCAATTAGAAAAGGCCATAGAAGAATTAAGGCAAGGTAGTCGTGTTACAAGTGCTAGCGCTGAAGAAACCTATAACAGTCTTAATAAATATGCTAAAAATCTTAATCAGCTCGCTGACCAAGGTAAACTAGATCCTGTAATAGGTAGAGACGAAGAAATACGACGTATTTTACAAATTCTATCTAGACGCACAAAAAACAACCCTATGTTAGTTGGAGAACCTGGTGTAGGTAAAACAGCTATCGCAGAAGGGCTTGCTCATAGAATTGTGGCTGGTGATGTCCCAGAAAACCTTAAGAATAAACAAATATTTTCACTAGATATGGGTGCTCTAATTGCCGGTGCAAAATATAAAGGTGAATTTGAGGAACGATTAAAAGCGGTGATTAAAGAAGTCACAGAAAGTTCTGGAGATATTGTCCTATTTATCGATGAAATCCATACACTAGTAGGTGCTGGTGGTGGGCAAGGCGCCATGGATGCCGCAAACATTTTAAAACCAGCACTGGCACGTGGTGAACTGCGTGCTATAGGAGCCACTACCCTAGATGAATATCAAAAATATTTTGAAAAGGATAAGGCACTAGAACGACGTTTTCAACGTGTATTAGTTGATGAACCAGATACAGAAAGTGCTATATCTATTTTACGAGGTATAAAGGATAAATATGAGACACATCATAAAGTTCGTATAATGGATGAAGCGATTATAGGGGCTGTAGAATTGTCGCAACGTTATATTACTAATCGCTTTTTACCAGATAAGGCCATTGATTTAATGGATGAAGCTGCTGCAAAATTGCGTATGGAAATTAACTCAAAACCAGAAGAACTAGATGTATTAGATCGTAAGATCATGCAATTAGAAATTGAAATTGAGGCCATCAAACGTGAAAAAGATGAAACTAAACTTAAGGCTTTGCGCAGCGAACTTGCTAATTTTAAAGAATCTCGCAATGAGATCAATGCACAATGGGTGAATGAGAAAGATATTGTAGAAGCCATACAAGCAGCAAAAAGTGATATTGAAAATTACAAACAACTGGCAGAACGTGCAGAACGTGATGGCGACTATGGTCAAGTAGCAGAACTGCGTTATGGAAAAATTAAAGAAGCTCAAGAAGAACTAGAGAAACTTCAAAAGGAAGTCTCCCTTAATGACACTGGTAAATCCTTAATACAAGAAGAAGTTACCTATGATGACATCGCAGAAGTGATTGCAAAATGGACCGGTATACCGGTTACTAAGATGCTACAAAGTGAGCGCGATAAATTATTAAAATTAGAAGATGAATTACACAAGCGCGTGGTAGGCCAGCAAGAGGCAATTATCGCTGTGAGTGATGCTGTGCGACGCAGTCGTGCCGGTTTACAAGATCAAAAAAAGCCTGTTGGATCGTTTCTATTTTTAGGTACTACAGGAGTAGGTAAAACAGAACTTGCAAAAGCTCTAGCAGATTATCTGTTTAATGATGAGAACTCTATGACACGTATAGACATGAGTGAGTATCAAGAACGTCATAGTGTGAGTAGATTAGTAGGTGCTCCACCAGGATATGTAGGATATGATGAAGGTGGACAACTTACAGAAGCTGTTAGAAGAAAACCTTACAGTGTTGTCTTGTTAGATGAGATTGAAAAGGCTCATCCAGATACTTTTAATATTTTATTACAAGTTCTAGATGAAGGACGATTAACGGATAACAAAGGTCGTGTTGCAGATTTCAAAAACACGATTATTATTATGACTTCTAACATGGGAGCAGACTTAATACAGGATCGTTTTGAGAATGCTAGTTCTGTGACAGAATCTCTACTAGAAGAAACAAAGAAAGAGGTTTTGGTAGCGTTAAAACAACGGGTAAGACCAGAGTTTATCAACCGTATTGATGATATTGTAATGTTTACACCATTGACTAAAAATGAAATTCAGCAAATCGTGAGTTTACAGTTGAAAGGTGTTACTAAGATGTTATCTCTACAGGGAATTACTATAGATGCTACACCAGCAGCGATTGAACTACTTGCTATACAAGGTTATGATCCACAATATGGAGCTAGACCTGTAAAACGAGTCATACAGAAAAGTGTGCTCAATGAATTATCTAAACAGATTTTATCAGGTGAGATTTCTACTGAGAGTATCGTCTTGATTGATGCTTTTGAAAATCAAATCGTTTTTAGGAATGAAACGGATGCTGTAGAAGTGTAAACTAAAAATGAAATTCAAATTATTGCAACTTATTCTTAAGTAAAGAATAAGTTGCTTTTTTGTTTACTTATTTTTTATACGCTTTCGTGAAAGCGACATTAAATATAAATTCAGTATATAATTATGTTCAATTATAATACATAATTGCATTTAACATTAGTTCAATAATGTGAAAAACACAGTATTATAGCGATTAAAAAAGTAGTTAATCCAAAAAAATAGGATGTTGTCCTTTAGTATTACCAGTTCTATATTATATATATGACATTTGATAAATGTTAATTTTTTACTATGAAATTATTATTGAATATATTTTGTGTTTTGTTTCTCACAACGACTGCAATATCTACTGCACAAGTTAAGATAGGAAACAACCCCAATACGATTGATCCTTTTTCTATTTTGGAATTAGAAAGTACTGAAACTGTTTTAGTAGTTACTCGTATTACAGATGCAGAAATGACAGCTATACTACCACTTAACGGTGCGATTGTATACAATACTTCTCAAAACTGTTTATTTCAATATCGTAATAACAACTGGCAAAGCCTTTGTAACGGAGGTACTCTAGTAGATAACAACAATGGTACTTACACATTCACAAACGATAACGGTGGTGTTGTCACGGTAAATACTAATGCAGTTACAAATCCATACAACAATGCCACATCAGGTTTGGCCGCTATGAATGTACAAGACGCTATCGATGAGCTAATTGGACTAGCTAATAATATAACTTTAATTGATAATACAGACGGTACTTATACTTTTACTGATGCTGCTGGTAATATTGTTACTATTGCAGACACGAGTATTTCAACTCTAGTTGACAATGCAAATGGTACATACACTTATACAGATGAATTAGGCAATCAAACCGTGATTGATACTACATTTATAGAATCACTTACTTCGCTAGGTATAAATGCTTCACAAACGTCTCTAGAATATACTGATGAAGACGGTATAACAACCACCTTAGACCTTACAAATATTGTTCAGAATCTAGAAACGATCACTACTCTAGTTGATAATACGGATGGTACTTTTACCTATACTAACGAAGCTGGAACGCCGGTGATTATTGATACCAATGCGGCAGAAACACTTACGACTTTAGTATTGAATGCTGATGATACCAATCTGGATTATACCGATGAAGATGGTGTAACGACTCAGCTAGATTTTACTGCTTTGGTTCAGAATCTAGAAACGATCACTACGCTAGTTGATAATACGGATGGTACTTTTACCTATACTAACGAAGCTGGAACACCAGTAACAATTGATACCAATGCGGCAGAGACACTTACGACTTTAGTATTGAATGCAGATGATACCAATCTGGATTATACTGATGAAGATGGTGTAACGACTCAGCTAGATTTTACTGCTTTGGTTCAGAATCTAGAAACGATCACTACTCTAGTTGATAATACGGATGGTACTTTTACCTATACTAACGAAGCTGGAACACCAGTAACGATTGATACCAATGCTGCTGAGACACTTACGACTTTAGTATTGAATGCTGATGATACCAATCTGGATTATACCGATGAAGATGGTGTAACGACTCAGCTAGATTTTACTGCTTTGGTTCAGAATCTAGAAACGATCACTACGCTAGTTGATAATACGGATGGTACTTTTACCTATACCAACGAAGCTGGAACACCAGTAACGATTGATACCAATGCTGCTGAGACACTTACGGCTTTAGTATTGAATGCTGATGATACCAATCTGGATTATACCGATGAAGATGGTGTAACGACTCAGCTAGATTTTACAACGCTAGTTCAGAATCTAGAAACGATCACTACCCTAGTTGATAATACGGATGGTACCTTTACCTATACTAACGAAGCTGGAACGCCAGTAACGATTGATACCAATGCGGCAGAAACACTTACGACTTTAGTATTGAATGCTGATGACACCAATCTGGATTATACCGATGAAGATGGTGTAACGACTCAATTAGATTTTACAGCGCTAGTTCAGAATCTAGAAACTCTTACTACTCTAGTTGATAATACGGATGGTACTTTTACCTATACGAATGAAGCTGGAACGCCAGTAACAATTGATACCAATGCTGCTGAGACACTTACAACTTTAGTATTGAATGCTGATGATACCAATCTGGATTATACCGATGAAGATGGTGTAACGACTCAGCTAGATTTTACAACGCTAGTTCAGAATCTAGAAACGATAACTACTCTAGTTGATAATACGGATGGTACTTTTACCTATACTAACGAAGCTGGAACGCCAGTAACGATTGATACCAATGCTGCTGAGACACTTACGACTTTAGTATTGAATGCTGACGATACCAATCTGGATTATACCGATGAAGATGGTGTAACAACTCAACTAGATTTTACTGATTTGGTTCAGAATCTAGAAACGATCACTACCCTAGTTGATAATACGGATGGTACCTTTACCTATACTAACGAAGCTGGAACGCCAGTAACGATTGATACCAATGCGGCAGAAACACTTACGACTTTAGTATTGAATGCTGATGATACCAATCTGGATTATACCGATGAAGATGGTGTAACGACTCAGCTAGATTTTACTGCTTTGGTTCAGAATCTAGAAACGATCACTACGCTAGTTGATAATACGGATGGTACTTTTACCTATACCAACGAAGCTGGAACACCAGTAACAATTGATACCAATGCTGCTGAGACACTTACGACTTTAGTATTGAATGCTGACGATACCAATCTGGATTATACCGATGAAGATGGTGTAACAACTCAACTAGATTTTACTGATTTGGTTCAGAACCTAGAAACAATCACTACGCTAGTTGATAATACGGATGGTACCTTTACCTATACTAACGAAGCTGGAACGCCAGTAACGATTGATACCAATGCGGCAGAAACACTTACGACTTTAGTATTGAATGCTGATGATACCAATCTGGATTATACCGATGAAGATGGTGTGACAACTCAGCTAGATTTTACTGATTTGGTTCAGAACCTAGAAACAATCACTACGCTAGTTGATAATACGGATGGTACCTTTACCTATACTAACGAAGCTGGAACGCCAGTAACGATTGATACCAATGCGGCAGAAACACTTACGACTTTAGTATTGAATGCTGATGATACCAATCTGGATTATACCGATGAAGATGGTGTAACGACTCAGCTAGATTTTACTGCTTTGGTTCAGAATCTAGAAACGATCACTACTCTAGTTGATAATACGGATGGTACCTTTACCTATACTAACGAAACTGGAACGCCAGTAACGATTGATACCAATGCGGCAGAAACACTTACGACTTTAGTATTGAATGCTGATGATACCAATCTGGATTATACCGATGAAGATGGTGTAACGACTCAGCTAAATTTTACTGCTTTAGTACAAAACTTAGAGGGTCAAGATATTAGTACTGATGGTAATCCAGGTAATATTTCAATATCTAATGGTTCAACAATAAATTTAAATGTTGATGATGCTGATTCAGATTCTGCTAACGAGGTCAACACGGCTTTTGCTGTTAATGGTGCTAATCTAGAAATCACCGATTCTAATGGTACACTTTCTGTACCTTTAGCTTCAATCGGTTCAGACGATCAAACCATTACTGATTTCTCATACGATGATGCTACAAACGTATTGACCATTACACTCGAAGATGGTAACACTTCTACAGTGAACCTTGCTGAGCTTTCTGAAACAGTTGTCGCTGGTACTGGTGCGATTACAGTAAACGATGATGGTAATGGTAACTACACCGTGAACTCTACCGATCCTGATGAATCTATTACTAACGAGGTCAACACGGCTTTTGCTGTTAATGGTGCTAATCTAGAAATCACCGATTCTAATGGTACACTTTCTGTACCTTTAGCTTCAATCGGTTCAGACGATCAAACCATTACTGATTTCTCATACGATGATGCTACAAACGTATTGACCATTACACTCGAAGATGGTAACACTTCTACAGTGAACCTTGCTGAGCTTTCTGAAACAGTTGTCGCTGGTACTGGTGCGATTACAGTAAACGATGATGGTAATGGTAACTACACCGTGAACTCTACCGATCCTGATGAATCTATTACTAACGAGGTCAACACGGCTTTTGCTGTTAATGGTGCTAATCTAGAAATCACCGATTCTAATGGTACACTTTCTGTGCCTTTAGCTTCAATCGGTTCAGACGATCAAACATTACTGATTTCTCATACGATGATGCTACAAACGTATTGACCATTACACTCGAAGATGGTAACACTTCTACAGTGAACCTTGCTGAGCTTCTGAAACAGTTGTCGCTGGTACTGGTGCGATTACAGTAAACGATGATGGTAATGGTAACTACACCGTGAACTCTACCGATCCTGATGAATCTATTACTAACGAGGTCAACACGGCTTTTGCTGTTAATGGTGCTAATCTAGAAATCACCGATTCTAATGGTACACTTTCTGTGCCTTTAGCTTCAATCGGTTCAGACGATCAAACCATTACTGATTTCTCATACGATGATGCTACAAACGTATTGACCATTACTCTTGAAGATGGTAACACTTCTACAGTGAACCTTGCTGAGCTTTCTGAAACAGTTGTCGCTGGTACTGGTGCGATTACAGTAACCGATGATGGTAATGGTAACTACACCGTGAACTCTACCGATCCTGATGAATCTATTACTAACGAGGTCAACACGGCTTTTGCTGTTAATGGTGCTAATCTAGAAATCACCGATTCTAATGGTACACTTTCTGTACCTTTAGCTTCAATCGGTTCAGACGATCAAACCATTACTGATTTCTCATACGATGATGCTACAAACGTATTGACCATTACACTCGAAGATGGTAACACTTCTACAGTGAACCTTGCTGAGCTTTCTGAAACAGTTGTCGCTGGTACTGGTGCGATTACAGTAAACGATGATGGTAATGGTAACTACACCGTGAACTCTACCGATCCTGATGAATCTATTACTAACGAGGTCAACACGGCTTTTGCTGTTAATGGTGCTAATCTAGAAATCACCGATTCTAATGGTACACTTTCTGTGCCTTTAGCTTCAATCGGTTCAGACGATCAAACCATTACTGATTTCTCATACGATGATGCTACAAACGTATTGACCATTACACTCGAAGATGGTAACACTTCTACAGTGAACCTTGCTGAGCTTTCTGAAACAGTTGTCGCTGGTACTGGTGCGATTACAGTAACCGATGATGGTAATGGTAACTACACCGTGAACTCTACCGATCCTGATGAATCTATTACTAACGAGGTCAACACGGCTTTTGCTGTTAATGGTGCTAATCTAGAAATCACCGATTCTAATGGTACACTTTCTGTACCTTTAGCTTCAATCGGTTCAGACGATCAAACCATTACTGATTTCTCATACGATGATGCTACAAACGTATTGACCATTACTCTTGAAGATGGTAACACTTCTACAGTGAACCTTGCTGAGCTTTCTGAAACAGTTGTCGCTGGTACTGGTGCGATTACAGTAACCGATGATGGTAATGGTAACTACACCGTGAACTCTACCGATCCTGATGAATCTATTACTAACGAGGTCAACACGGCTTTTGCTGTTAATGGTGCTAATCTAGAAATCACCGATTCTAATGGTACACTTTCTGTACCTTTAGCTTCAATCGGTTCAGACGATCAAACCATTACTGATTTCTCATACGATGATGCTACAAACGTATTGACCATTACACTCGAAGATGGTAACACTTCTACAGTGAACCTTGCTGAGCTTTCTGAAACAGTTGTCGCTGGTACTGGTGCGATTACAGTAACCGATGATGGTAATGGTAACTACACCGTGAACTCTACCGATCCTGATGAATCTATTACTAACGAGGTTAACACGGCTTTTGCTGTTAATGGTGCTAATCTAGAAATCACCGATTCTAATGGTACACTTTCTGTACCTTTAGCTTCAATCGGTTCAGACGATCAAACCATTACTGATTTCTCATACGATGATGCTACAAACGTATTGACCATTACTCTTGAAGATGGTAACACTTCTACAGTGAACCTTGCTGAGCTTTCTGAAACAGTTGTCGCTGGTACTGGTGCGATTACAGTAACCGATGATGGTAATGGTAACTACACCGTGAACTCTACCGATCCTGATGAATCTATTACTAACGAGGTCAACACGGCTTTTGCTGTTAATGGTGCTAATCTAGAAATCACCGATTCTAATGGTACACTTTCTGTACCTTTAGCTTCAATCGGTTCAGACGATCAAACCATTACTGATTTCTCATACGATGATGCTACAAACGTATTGACCATTACTCTTGAAGATGGTAACACTTCTACAGTGAACCTTGCTGAGCTTTCTGAAACAGTTGTCGCTGGTACTGGTGCGATTACAGTAACCGATGATGGTAATGGTAACTACACCGTGAACTCTACCGATCCTGATGAATCTATTACTAACGAGGTTAACACGGCTTTGTTGTTAATGGTGCTAATCTAGAAATCACCGATTCTAATGGTACACTTTCTGTACCTTTAGCTTCAATCGGTTCAGACGATCAAACCATTACTGATTTCTCATACGATGATGCTACAAACGTATTGACCATTACTCTTGAAGATGGTAACACTTCTACAGTGAACCTTGCTGAGCTTTCTGAAACAGTTGTCGCTGGTACTGGTGCGATTACAGTAACCGATGATGGTAATGGTAACTACACCGTGAACTCTACCGATCCTGATGAATCTATTACTAACGAGGTCAACACGGCTTTTGCTGTTAATGGTGCTAATCTAGAAATCACCGATTCTAATGGTACACTTTCTGTACCTTTAGCTTCAATCGGTTCAGACGATCAAACCATTACTGATTTCTCATACGATGATGCTACAAACGTATTGACCATTACACTCGAAGATGGTAACACTTCTACAGTGAACCTTGCTGAGCTTTCTGAAACAGTTGTCGCTGGTACTGGTGCGATTACAGTAACCGATGATGGTAATGGTAACTACACCGTGAACTCTACCGATCCTGATGAATCTATTACTAACGAGGTTAACACGGCTTTTGCTGTTAATGGTGCTAATCTAGAAATCACCGATTCTAATGGTACACTTTCTGTACCTTTAGCTTCAATCGGTTCAGACGATCAAACCATTACTGATTTCTCATACGATGATGCTACAAACGTATTGACCATTACTCTTGAAGATGGTAACACTTCTACAGTGAACCTTGCTGAGCTTTCTGAAACAGTTGTCGCTGGTACTGGTGCGATTACAGTAACCGATGATGGTAATGGTAACTACACCGTGAACTCTACCGATCCTGATGAATCTATTACTAACGAGGTCAACACGGCTTTTGCTGTTAATGGTGCTAATCTAGAAATCACCGATTCTAATGGTACACTTTCTGTACCTTTAGCTTCAATCGGTTCAGACGATCAAACCATTACTGATTTCTCATACGATGATGCTACAAACGTATTGACCATTACTCTTGAAGATGGTAACACTTCTACAGTGAACCTTGCTGAGCTTTCTGAAACAGTTGTCGCTGGTACTGGTGCGATTACAGTAACCGATGATGGTAATGGTAACTACACCGTGAACTCTACCGATCCTGATGAATCTATTACTAACGAGGTTAACACGGCTTTTGTTGTTAATGGTGCTAATCTAGAAATCACCGATTCTAATGGTACACTTTCTGTACCTTTAGCTTCAATCGGTTCAGACGATCAAACCATTACTGATTTCTCATACGATGATGCTACAAACGTATTGACCATTACACTCGAAGATGGTAACACTTCTACAGTGAACCTTGCTGAGCTTTCTGAAACAGTTGTCGCTGGTACTGGTGCGATTACAGTAACCGATGATGGTAATGGTAACTACACCGTGAACTCTACCGATCCTGATGAATCTATTACTAACGAGGTCAACACGGCTTTTGCTGTTAATGGTGCTAATCTAGAAATCACCGATTCTAATGGTACACTTTCTGTACCTTTAGCTTCAATCGGTTCAGACGATCAAACCATTACTGATTTCTCATACGATGATGCTACAAACGTATTAACCATTACTCTTGAAGATGGTAACACTTCTACAGTGAACCTTGAGAACTTAAGCTCTACGGTAACACAGACAGTAACTACTGGAAATACAATTGCTACTCATACAAGTGGAACGTCAACAACAACAATATTAGAAACAATTACTGCTGTTGCACAAGCTACTGGTAATGCAGATGCTGATGTGACTGCTGGTGATGCTAACACCATCGCTACGTATACCGATGAGAATGGTGATGATGTGAATGTTAATGAAACCGTTACTGCATTTTCACAAAATGATACACCAACCTCTAGTGACCCTAATGCTACTGGAGAAATATCTTATACAAATGAAAATGGTACAACCACTACAGCTCAAGTTGTAAGTGGTGATGCTGATAATAATATACAAGTTGGGTCTGATGGAGGAGCATTTTTTGCTGGTCCTACCATTGCAGCAGCAGGAAATGTAGCAGGAGACGGTGGAACCATATCGAGTTTCGGAACTTCAACTATTGTAAGAATTGATACAGGTGATTATCGCATCAATTTTGCTACACCTATAACTGGTGCTTATGTTGTTCAACTTACTGTATTAGATTGTGATGGAAACTGTCCGCCTGCTGGTGGTTCTAACTATGATGACCCAGGAATATCATACTATGGCATTGATGCAAATGGTTTTAATGTTAACATAGGAGACAGCGACAATGGTACAAGTCCTAAAGTCGATATTGACCTAGAGTTTATGTTTACCGTAATTAAACTTCCATAAAATTAAGTTATGAAAAAAGTAATTGTCTTAGTTATCATTGTTTTAAGTTCCGCTTTCGCGAAAGCGCAAATTAGTCCCAATTCACTGTTAGGATTACCTAGATATTCCACTGTTGAAATCAATTCAATTACAGGTGTTGAATTAGGAACATTAGTTTATGATAGTGATTTGAACAGAGTATTAGAATATACCAATAACGGTTGGGAAGAAATATTGGTAAGCGGTAGTGTGGAGAGCGTTGGTGTTGTTGAAATTAATGCTGCTGGAGATTATACCATATCAGGATTGAACTTTACGCCTACTAGCGTTACCTTTCATGCCTATGCAAATGTCGAAACCACAAATCTGAATTCTGATAATGGCACCAGAGATAATGAAACAGGTATAGGAAATTCTTTCGGTTCAATGACCGGATTTGCAAGGGACGACAATGGGACGATAGTACAACAAGTTATCTATGTAGGTGGTAGTGGAAACTCGATAAATGATATATCTAGGTTTGCATCTAGTAACCATTGTATAGGTGTAAGATATGGAAATCAAAATGGAATCTCATTAGGCTTACTTACTGCGAGAGTAACTAGTTTTACTACAAATGGATTCATTATTAATGTTGATAGTTATATCGACGGTTTAGTTGTTATATATGAAGCTCATAGATAAATTATTTAATACCAATAACCTTTTATGGGTTACGTTGTTTTTAAATATAACATTAGTAACGGCGCAAACAGCCTTTACAAATAGTGGCGATTTAAAAATTCATAATAACGGTCAGATAGGCTTCCACATCGATGTAATTAACAATGGTGATTCTGTAGAGAATGAAGGCTTAGCTGGTTTTTATAATCAAAATAATTCTCTGAACTTTAGTGGATTAAATCAAATGAATTTTGAAAATTTTGAAGTTGATGTTGAAGACGATTTAAATTTATTTACTTCTATAGGTGTTAATGATGAAGTCTTCTTTACCAATGGTAGAATCAATACACCTAGAATTGACCCATTAGTTAAATTTAAATTTTTAAATGATAATGTTTACACTGGTGAAGGTGATAATGAGCATGTAGATGGTTATGCTCAATTTAATGGAGATTTTCAATTCAGTTTCCCTGTTGGTGATGATTTTGAAATGAAACCTCTTGCCATTGATAACTTTAATAATTCGTTTACATACACTGCTGCATATTTTAAAGAAAATCCTAATACACCTACCACGTTTATCAACTCTTTTGATACAAACAGTTTTGAGCCTAGCTTAGATGTTATATCAACAGTTGAATTTTGGTACTTTGAAGGTCTTAAAGATTTAGAACTTACACTTACTTGGACTAATTCCAGTAATATCTCTCAAACAGCAAGTAACTTAAGTGATTTGAGAATCGCTGGATGGGATGATGTTCAAAATGTTTGGGTCAACCTTGGTAATACTGGTACAACAGGTGATCTTAATAATGGTACTATTACCTCTAGAATTCCTAATACCAATGATTATAAAATATACACTATTGCCTCAATCTTACAGGCTGGTAATGAAGTGGTCGTTTATAATGGTATGACACCAGATGGTGATGGACTCAATGACACATTAATTATAAGAGGTATAGAAGGAATACCTGGTAATCAACTTTTTATTTACAATAGATGGGGACGACTGGTTTATCAAAAAGACAATTATGATAACTCATTTGATGGTATTGCAAATGCAAATGCCACTATAAAAGGTGATAAAGAATTAGCCGCAGGAACGTATTATTATGTTCTTAAATTACCAGAACAAGAAGATTTGGCAGGATATTTTTACATTAATCGTTAATTTAATTTTAAAATTTGTCATTTTAATAACCGCCCTATTCCTTATATTTAGCCAGATTAAATATAAATGGACAACATGCAGGTAAAAAGATTATTTGACTTTCCCCTATATCAGCTTAAAAATTATCCTAGAGAAGATTCGCTGGTAACAAAATATAACGGTGAATGGAAAAAAACATCCACTCAATCTTTTATAGATCAAGCAAACGCCATATCGCGAGGTCTTATTGAATTAGGAATTCAACCCAACGATAAAGTAGCAATTATATCTTCTGTTAACAGAAGCGAGTGGAATATAGTAGATATAGGTATTATGCAAACTGGTGCACAAGATGTACCCGTTTATCCCACAATATCTGAAGAAGATTATCAATACGTACTTAACCATAGCGAGTCTAAGTATGTTTTTGTTTCTGATGAAGAGGTAAGAAACAAGGTATTAAGCATTAAAGATCAAGTTCCTTCTCTTATCGAGGTATATAGTTTTGATAACATTGCAGGATGTAAAAACTGGGAAGAAGTAAAAGAATTAGGTGCTTCTCAAAATCACCAAGCAGAACTTGACAAAAGGATGGCGGCTATAACAGAAGAAGATCTAGCCACATTGATATATACCTCTGGTACTACTGGACGACCTAAAGGTGTAATGTTATCTCATAAAAACATCTCTAGTAATGCCATCACTAGTGCGACTAGATTACCTATTGATTTAGGTAAATCAAAAGCGCTTAGTTTCTTACCTGTATGTCATATTTATGAACGCATGTTACAATATATGTATACCTACACAGGTACAGGTATTTATTTTGCAGAGTCTATAGAAACGATATCAGACAACTTAAAAGAAATTCAACCAGAAGTGATGAGCGCCGTACCGCGCCTACTCGAGAAAGTATACGATAAAATCATCGCAAAAGGTACAGATCTTACTGGAATTAAAAAGAAACTTTTCTTCTGGGCTGTTGAACTAGGTCTAGAATGGGAACCTTATGGAGCAAATGGTTGGTGGTACGAGAAAAAACTAGGATTAGCAAAGAAACTCATCTTTTCAAAATGGCAAGAAGCATTAGGAGGTAACCTTAAAGCAATCGCTAGTGGTAGTGCTGCACTACAACCACGACTGGCTAGAGTCTTTAATGCAGCAGGTGTTCCAGTTATGGAAGGATATGGACTTACTGAAACATCACCTGTTATATCTGTCAATGACTTGCGTGATGGTGGTTTTAAAATAGGAACAGTAGGTAAAATTTTACCTAATACTGATGTGCAAATTGCCGAAGATGGTGAAATCATCATCAACGGACCACAACGCATGATGGGCTATTATAAAGATCCTGAAAAAACTGCCGAGGCCATCGATGAAAACGGTTATTTCCATACCGGAGATATAGGAGAAATAGATAGCCAAGGTTTCCTTAAAATTACAGATCGTAAAAAAGAGATGTTTAAAACATCTGGTGGTAAATACATCGCACCACAATTAATTGAAAATACAATGAAACAAAGTCGTTTCATAGAACAAATAATGGTGATAGGTGAAGGAGAAAAAATGCCAGCAGCATTTATACAACCTAACTTCGAATTTTTGGCAGATTGGGCACAACGCAAAGGTATAGTCTATGACGACTGGAAAGACTTATGCTCTCAAGAACGTATCATTAACAGATATCAAAAAGAAATAGATTTCTATAATACTAAATTTGGTAACTGGGAACGCATAAAGAAATTTGAGTTAACTCCAGAAGAATGGACCATTGAGGAAGGGCACCTCACTCCTACTTTAAAACTTAAAAGACGTGTTATAAAAGCACGTTATAAAGAATTGTATGACCAGATTTATGGTAATTCAAAAATATAACAGTCATATTTAAAATTGAAGAGCTGCGCCATGTGTGCAGCTCTTTTACTTTCAACTCACAAACATTATATCCATTTGTACGCAATAGTAGATGTAGAAACTACAGGAGGAAAATTTAATGAAGAAGGCATAACAGAAATTGCCATCTATAAATTTGATGGGCACGAAATTGTAGATCAATTTGCTAGTCTTGTAAATCCCGAAAAAGAAATACAACCTTTTGTTGTAAAATTAACAGGTATCAATAATAAAATGCTGGCACGCGCGCCTAAATTTTATGAAGTCGCAAAACGTGTGATTGAAATTATGGATGGTGCCGTATTAGTAGCTCATAACGCTAACTTTGACTATCGCATGTTGCGTATTGAGTTTGAACGGTTGGGATATGATTTTCATACTCAAACCTTGTGCACCGTTGAATTAGCACAAAAGTTAATGCCTGAAGAAGACAGTTACAGCCTGGGCAAATTAACACGATCACTGGGTATTCCTATTACAGATAGACATAGAGCAACCGGTGATGCTCTAGCTACTGTAAAACTTTTTAAAATGTTAATGACTAAAGATATAGACAAAACCATCATATCCACCAGTCTTAAATCAGAAACACGTAAAAAAGTAGAACCCAATCTTAAAAAATTAATAGAAAAATCTGCTTCAACAACAGGTGTCTATTATCTATATAATCAGGATAATGATTTGATTTACTTAGGTAAGAGTAAAAATATTAAAAAGAGAATAACGCAACTTTTTACAAGCTCACAGCCCAAACAAAAAAAAATGCAAAATCTAGTTGCAGATATTTCATATGAGAAAACCGGCAATGAGTTAATTGCATTATTGAAAGAAAATGTTGAGATTAAAAAAAACAAACCTAAATTCAACAAATCATTAAGAAAAAAGAATTTTTCTCATGGCCTCTATTCATTCATAGATCAGGATGGATATATCAACCTTAAAGTAAAAAGTATAGGAAAAGATATGGGTTATATTACCAGTTTCAGTTCTATGAAGTCTGGTAAGAACTTCTTAGAGAAAACAGTCTCGCAACATCAATTATGTAAAAAATTAGTAGGTTTAGAAAATCCAGAAACACATTGCGAAAACTACTCTACTGACAGATGTTCAGGCGCTTGTATAGCTCAAGAAGATATCGATGCTTATAATAACAAAGTGCAAGAAGTAATTAGCATGCACAGCTTTATCAATAAAAATATTATTATAGTAGATACTGGTCGTGAAACTACAGAACGTAGCGCCATTATGATAGAAGATGGAGTTGTCCTAGGATATGGGTTTGTGGACCTACAATTTCAGGTAACGCATCCGCAAGTTCTTAAAAAAGTGATTACTCCACTAACTAATGAATTAGATACCAGACATATCGTACAAAGTTATTTAAGACATAAAAGAGTTAAAAGAATTATAGAGTATTAATATTACGCTTTCGCGAAAGCGTATTGAAAATCATCACCATGGATAACAAAGGAAAATTATACCTTATTCCAGTTACATTAGGAGAAATTAATCCTTTTGAAGTATTACCACTATCTATAAAAAAAGTGGTAGAAAATGTGAATCATTATGTAGTTGAAAATGAAAAAACAGCACGTAGATTTATAAAGAGTGTCGTGCCTTCAAAACCACAACCAGAACTTATTTTATTTTCTATTAATAAGTATACTGACCCATCAGAAATTCCTAGCTTTTTAGAACCATGTTTACAAGGACATGATATGGGTGTAATGAGTGAAGCTGGTGTACCTGGCGTTGCTGATCCTGGAGCTGATGTTATAAAGATAGCTCATCAAAAAGGTATACAAGTAGTACCTTTAGTAGGACCTAGCTCTATATTAATGGCAGTGATGGCTAGTGGACTAAATGGCCAGAATTTTGCATTTTGCGGTTACCTACCTATAGATAATATGGAACGACGTAAGAGAATAAAAGAGTTAGAAAATCGTTCATTTATTGAACAACAATCACAATTATTTATTGAAACTCCATATAGAAATAATAAAATGATGGAAGAATTGCTTCTACAACTTCATCCTAGTACTGAGGTCTGTGTCGCTTGTGATATTACCTTGCCTACAGAGTTTATTAAAACTATGTCAGTGGATTTATGGAAAAAGCAAGTACCAGATTTACATAAAAGACCTACCATATTTATGATACATAAAAAGAACTAAAAAAATAAAATAGATGACGCAACCTTTTAACTAATAAGACATCTATCTATCAAACATAATACTAACTAACTGAATTAAAACAGGAAAATTAATATGTTGATAAGGTCGTGACAAATCCTTTTAACGATGATTTTATAGGTTCATAGAACTCATAAAATTAACTTAATTTCCCAACCTCAAAACTTACTCTTATGAAAAAGATTTTACTCGCTTTTTTATTTATTCTACCGCTTTTATCAAACGCCCAAGGTGAAGCTTCTTGGTGGTTCTTTGGCCATAATGGTGGAGTAGATTTCAATTCTGGTGTACCATTAGGAAATGGATCAGGTTCTTTATTCACATTTGAAGGTTGTTCAACTATATCTGATGAATGTGGTAACCTGTTAATGTACTCTGATGGTTCTACCGTATGGAATAGAAATCATGTATCTATGCCTAATGGAACCGGACTTTCAGGAAATTCAAGTAGTGCGCAATCTGCCATTATAATACCTGATTTACAAGTAAGTAATGTTTACTTTGTTGTAACCATTAGCGCAGGTGCTGGTTTACAATATAGTATCGTTAATATGAATTTAGATGGTGGTTTAGGAGATGTTGTTCCTGGTCGTAAAAACATTCAGATTCAACAAAATACTCAAGAAAAAGTAACCGCTACATTGAACGCTAACGGTGATAGATACTGGATTGTAACTTTTGATGACCCAACTTATACCGCTTACCAAGCTGGTGGTGGTCTTATAGACACTAACCCTACTCGTGTTGTTAGTTCAAGTATTCCAGTAACAAGTGCTTTAACAGATGCTAGAGGATATATTAGATTATCACCAGATGGATCAAAGATAGCTAATACTTCAATAGGTAATGCTGGTAGTGCCTTTTTATGTGACTTTAATAATGCTACAGGTGTTGTTAGTAATCCTGTTACTTTAACAAATGGTTCTAGTGGATCTAATCGTTTTTATGGTGCCGAATTCTCACCTAATTCACAACTTCTTTATCTTAACGCTAATAGTCAAGATACAGGTAACGGTTGCGGAACTTCTAATGTTAGAGAAGTAATACAATATAACATTAATGGTCCAGCAGGATGGCAAACTTCTCCTGTTGCATTAGGTAATGTAACTGGAACAGCAACGGGCCGTGGTGGATTACAATTGGGAATAGATGGTAAAATATACCAAGCAAGAACTTGTCAACCATGGCTAGGTGTAATTAGAGATCCTAACTCGCTAGGAACAGGTGCTAATTATGTTGATGATGGTGTAGCCCTAGCGCCAGGAACGACCTCTAGAGAAGGTTTACCTCCATTTATTACTTCCTTCTTTGAGCCTTCTTTCTTAGCTACTGATGCTAACATGGGTTCTGGTGGTGGAAACAATAACCCAGAAACTGATTTCTGTGATGGGACTCCTATTCAGTTTGACTCTAGTGGTAGTGGTCTTTGTGCTACAGCGACGGTAAATTGGGATTTTGGTGATGGTACTACAGATAATACATTTAATCCAGTACACACATTTCCAGCTCCTGGTGATTATACTGTAACACTTACAGTAACTAGCGGATTCTATTCTAATACAGCTGTTGATGTAATTAGTATTTATGAGATTCCTACCGCAAATCCTGTGAATAATGTGTTTTTATGTGATTCTGATATGAATGGATCTGAAGACAGAGATCTTTCCTCATCAGAAACATCACAAATCATAGGTGCACAGACTAATCCTAATTTTGTGGTTACATATTATTTAACTCAAAACAATGCAGATAATAATACAGGTGCAATAACTTTACCTTACACGTTTAACGTAGGTACAACAACGATTTATGCTAGAATTACAAATGATTTAAATGCAGCTTCTAGAGAATGTTTTGAAACTACCTCTTTTGATGTTATAGTAGCAAATGGTTCTGGTGCCACTGCGCCTGCAGATTTAGTAGTTTGTGATGATGACAATGACGGTTTCTTTACATTTGATTTAACATCTGTAGAAACTGAAGTATTGAACGGTCTGCCAGCAGCGCAGTTTACCATCACTTATCATACAACATTAACAGATGCACAAAATGGCACAGCAAACATCCCTAATCCTGCTAGTTATGTAAATACTATAGCAAATGGTCCTGAAACTATTTTTGTAAGATTAGAAGACATGAATCCAGGTGGATGTAATTCTACTACCGATTTTGATATCTCAGTATTTGATACTCCTACAGCAAATGTTGTTCCTGATTCCGCTCTTTGTGATACAGGAAATGATAATACAGAAGATGTTACTTTAACCTCTTTTGACAGTGATGTTCTATTAGCTCAAACAAATACTAACTATGTAATCACCTACCACTTAACACAAGCAGATGCTGACGCAGATACAGCAGCACTTACTTCTCCTTACAGCATGGTTGGAACAACTACCTTTTATGTGCGTATCGATAACTCGAGTAATGAACCTTGCTATGATACGTCATCTTTCACGATTACATTAGATGCACAGCCAGTTGCAAATGCAGTTACAGAATATCGCTTATGTGATGATGTATCAAATAATGGTTCTGAAGTATTTGATTTATCCACTAAGGATATTGAGGTATTAGGATCTCAAAATCCAGCAGACTTTAACATCATGTATTTTGTATCTCAAGCCGACGCTGATGCTGGTATCGCTGGTGGAGCCTCACCGGTAATGCCTAATTATAGTAGTGCTGGACAGACGATGTATGTGCGTATTGAGAATGCAAATAATGCTTCATGTTATGAAACAACAACATTTGACTTAATTGTAGATGATATACCTGTAGCAGCAGCACCTATGACCTTAATCGTATGTGATGACACCACAAATGATGGTGTAGAAGATATTACCTTATCTCAATTTGATACAGATGTGTTAAACGGTCAAACGCAAACTACTTTTGTCGTTAGCTATCATGGCTCTCAAGCAGATGCTGATAATGACGCAAGTCCACTACCAGCAGTTTATCAGGTAAGTTTAGGTACAACAACCGTTTATGCTCGTATTGACAACTCAGAAAATGAAACATGTGCATCAGTTGTGTCTTTTGATATTATCTTAAATGAGCAAGCGATTGCAAACACAGTTACTGAATATAGAATTTGTGATGATGCTTCAAACGACGGATTAGAAGACTTTGATCTTTCTACTAAAGATGTAGAAGTATTAGGAGCTCAAACAGCAGCAAACTTTAATATAGAATACTTCACCTCTCAAGCAGACGCTGACTTAGGTTCTGTAGGTGGTGCGACACCATTGACAATTCCTTACAATAGTGGCGATGATACCATCTTTGTTAGAATCGAGACTATCGCAAATGCAGACTGTTACAACACCACAAGCTTTGACATCTTTGTAGATGAATTACCTATAGCTGGTACACCAGCAAATGTGATTGTTTGTGATGACCCTTCAAATGATGGTGTTGAAGATGTGAACTTAGCACAGTTTGATGCTGAAATTCTAAATGGACAGACTAATCCTAGTTTTGTAGTTTCTTATCACGCATCACAAGCAGATGCTGACAATGATGTCGCACCACTAGCGAGTCCTTTTACAGTAAGTACCACTACTCCTAACCTTTTTGCAAGAATAGATAATGGAGATAATAACGATTGTTATACAACGACTAGCTTCCAGTTTGTAATCAGCCCTACACCTACTGCAAATACAGTTCAAAATATGATAGCTTGTGATGACGCAGGTAATGATGGTTCTGAAATATTTGATCTATCTATGGCTGATGCTCAAGTCCTTAATGGACAAAACGCTGCTAGCTTTAATATAACCTATCACCCATCACAAGCAGATGCTGATGCTAATACAGCGGCGCTACCTACTTCTTACGCAAGTAGTACGACCACACCAGAAACGGTATATGTAAGAATAGAAAGTAATACAAATACTCAATGTTTTGATACGACTAGCTTTACGCTTACAGTAAGCGTACAACCTACTGCTGGAGTAGCCTTAGATCAACGTGGTTGTGACGATGCTAGTAACGATGGAATTGAGGAATTTGATTTCAGCAATGTAGATACAGAGATATTAAATGGGCAATCTGCTTCAGACTTTACGGTTACTTATCACACCTCACAAGCAAATGCAGATAGCGGTGCTAATGCTCTTACATTCCCATACACTAACGTATCTCAATCGCAAACAATCTATGCAAGAATCGAGAACAATTTAAACACTGATTGTTATGATACCTCTAGTTTTGGTATTGAAGTATTTGCTAGACCTGTAATTGCAAATCAAGGACCTATCACCATATGTGCTGGTATAGATGAAGTACTTGACGCAGGTGCTGGTTATACTAGTTACTTATGGTCTACAGGAGAAATGACTCAAACCATTACCGTTAATCAAGGTGGTGATTATGACGTGACTGTTTTTAATGCAGACGGTTGTGATTCTACAGCAACTATTACAGTAATCGAGTCTGATGTAGCCGTGATAGAACGTATCGATATCGGACAATTTGAAGTAAACACTAATCAACTTACAGCTATCGTGACAGGTAGCGGTGATTATGAATATTCACTAGATGATTTTGTATATCAAGACAGTCCTAGATTCAACAATCTATATCCTGGATACTACACGATTTATGTTAAAGATAAAAATGGCTGTGGAACTGTATCAATGGATGCTGTAATCATAGGTGGACCACCTTACTTCACACCTAATCAAGATGGATACCACGATACATGGCAAGTAATCGCTATAGAAACTGTTCCAGATGCTAACATTTACATCTTTGACCGTTACGGCAAATTGATTAAGCAAATCGATGCACAAGGAATAGGCTGGGATGGAACTTATAATGGAAACCCAATGCCTTCTAGCGACTACTGGTATTTAGTTGAACTAAGCGATGGACGTAGCTTTAAAGGTCACTTTGCCCTTAAGAGATAATCCATTATTCTATAAGAAAAAAGCGAGCTCAGGCTCGCTTTTTTTATAAAGCTAATTATAAACACGCTTTCGCGAAAGCGATAAAATCATAACTAACAATTCCATATTTTTATAGGTGTGAAAAAGAATCTACTCTATATCTGTTTTCTAATACTATCTATAAACACCTATGGTCAGAATCAAGCAAACTGGTGGTTTTTTGGGAACAATGCAGGATTAGATTTCAATACAGGCATTCCCATACCTACTACCATAGGACAATTAAGCACTAATGAAGGTTGTGCATCCATAGCAGATGCTTGTGGTTCCCTACTCTTTTATACAGATGGAATTACAGTATGGAATCAAAATCACATGGTAATGCCTAATGGGATGAATTTGTTAGGTGATCCTTCTAGCACACAGTCTGCATTAATAATACCACAACCAGATACACCAAATATTTACTACATTTTTACAGTAGGTGATTTTAATCCTATGACCGGTCTCAATTATAGTGTAGTTGATATGACATTGGATAACGGTCTAGGCGATGTTGTTCCTGCACAAAAAAATATAAATTTAATAGCAGACAGTACAGAGAAAGTAGCTGCTGCAGTTACAAATAATGGTGATGCATGGATTGTCACTTATGCAGAAGAGATAATAGGCTCGGGTTTATTTGATACTTTTTATGCCTTTAAATTGACCTCTAGTGGAATGGATTTAAGTGCTACCGTAACATCTACATTTAATAATGTACAGGCAGATGATCGTCGCGGCTATTTAAGAATCTCTCCAGATGGTTCTAATATAGTTATGATGACACAGCTGCCCGTAACCACAGGAACTGTAGGTCAGACCGGTCGTGGTGCATGGCTATTTGACTTTAATAATAGCACTGGAATGGTCAGTAATCCTGTTAGACTTCATTTTCCCGTGACACATCAGGCATATGGTGCTGAGTTTTCACCAGATTCTAGAAAAATTTATGTAGATATCAACACACAAAGTAATGGAAATGACGGTGATCGTATTTTATTACAATATAATCTGGATGCCCTTAATTTTGCAAATACACCTTTGACTATTTATAATACAGATCCAGCAGACATTACAGATAACGTAGCACGAGGTGCTTTACAAATAGGTCCAGATAATAAAATTTACTATTCTCGTAAGTCCACTCAATGGTTAAGTGTCATCAATAATCCTGATCAAATAGGAGCTGCAAGCACTTTTATACTCAATGGTGTACAAGTGGCTACAGGGACACAGGTTAATGAAGGTTTACCACCTTTTTATAATGCTTTTTTTAATCCATCTTTCTCTTTTATAGAAGCTTGTGAAACAAATGCAACTCATTTTTTTGCAGACGATATAGCAACCTGTCCTGGTAGTAATGTATTATGGGATTTTGGCGATCCTGCAAGTGGTGTTGATAACACATCATCACAACCAGATCCTTTGCACATATATAATACTGCTGGAACCTATATCGTGACATTGAGCATCAACACTATCAGAGGCAATTATACAACCAGTAAAGAAATTACCATAGTCCCACAACCTATTGCAAATACTGTCAATGATATAGAATTATGTGATGACGTGAGTAATAATGGCATAGAAGCAGTAGATTTCACAACTACTATGTCAACTGTTTTAGGCTTACAATCTAGTTCAGATTATCAGGTAACCATACATGAAACACTAACAGAAGCACAAAATGACTTTAATGCCCTACCAGTCAATTATAACGCGGTCAATGGCACCTATTATGCTAGAATAGATAGTAACGTTTCAAACGGTTGCTATGCTATTACAGCATTCGATATTATTATCAATCCTCAACCTATAATTAATAATATAGATGATTTGTACTTGTGCGATATAGATAATGATAGTGTAGAAAATTTTGACCTTAATATTGCCGGTTTACAAGCACTAGGAACTCAAGACCCTATAGTATTTGATATTTCTTATCACAATAGTATGGGCGACGCAATGACTAATTCAAATTCGATTAACTCATTTTATGATAACAATACGATCAATGAATCAATATGGTTAAGAATTGAAAATGTAAATAATACGAACTGCTATGCCATAGATAACTTTACCATTAACCTAATACAACAGCCAGAAATTATTCCTTTAAATGATTATGAATTGTGTGATGATGAAAGTAATGACGGAATTGAAAGTTTCAACCTACCTACCCTAAATGCGCAAGTTTTAGGTAATCAACCATCAACATTCAACATCAGCTATCATAGTTCTAGTATAGATGCAAATCAAAATATAAATTCATTACCTAATAATTTGAATACGGGAACAACAGTCATATGGGCTCGATTAGAAAATAATCAACAACAAGTTTGTTTTACTATAGAACCTATACAAATTACTGTTTTTCCACATCCGGTTATTGAATTACCTGAAGATATCAACAAATGTATAGATGATATTGTAACCATTACTGCTCCAGCAGGATTTAATCTATATAACTGGAGTAATGGAGAAACGACACGCAGTATACAGATAGAAGCTGCAGGTGATTACACCGTTACAGGGACAGATAGTAATGGATGCACTGCTGCAGATACAATTACCATTTCTAATTATGAGCCTACCATATTTACAAGTATTGAAGTAAGACAATTTACCTTAAGAGACAACCGCATAGAAGTTAGCGTTTCTGGTAGTGGTCCATGGGAATATAGTATCGATGATTTTTTCTATCAATCTTTGCCAGTATTTAGCGATTTATTACCAGGTTTCTATAACATTAATGTACGTTCTTTAAATGGCTGTGATCAATTAACCATACCTACAACTATTATAGCAGCGCCTAATTTTTTCACACCTAATCAAGATGGATTTCATGATTACTGGCAAGTGATAGCGATAGAAACAGAACCAGATGCACAGATTTATATTTTTGACAGATTTGGTAAACTATTAAAACAGCTTTCTCCTACAGGCATTGGTTGGGATGGTACATATAATGGAAACCCTATGCCTAGTACAGATTATTGGTTTAAGGTCATACTCAATGACGGTCAATCTTTCAGAGGCCATTTTAGTCTTAAAAGGTAAGTTTTTAACTTCGCTTTCGCGAAAGCAGAATTCAAAAAATCTTATTTTTACAACACATGAAATTTAAGATACAATCAGAATTTAAACCTACAGGCGATCAACCTAAAGCGATCAAATCGTTAGTAGAAGGAATTAATAATGGTGATAAATACCAGACACTTTTAGGTGTTACGGGAAGTGGTAAAACGTTTACAGCTGCAAATGTTATACAAGAAACACAACGACCTACATTAATCCTTTCACATAATAAAACTCTAGCGGCTCAACTTTACTCTGAGATGAAAGCTTTTTTCCCAGATAATGCTGTTGAATATTTTGTGTCTTATTACGATTATTATCAGCCAGAAGCCTTTATCCCTAGTAGTGGTACTTATATCGAGAAAGATCTTTCCATTAATGAGGATATAGAAAAGATGCGATTAAGCACTACATCTGCCCTATTATCAGGTCGTCGTGATGTAATCGTGGTAGCATCTGTGTCGTGTCTGTATGGTATAGGTAATCCAGTAGAGTTTCAAAAAAATGTAATAAGACTTAAACGTGATCAAATCATAGCGCGCACCCAATTGTTACATCAACTGGTTCAAAGTTTATATTCTAGAACTACCGCAGATTTTAATCGCGGTAATTTTAGAATCAATGGAGATACCATAGATGTCTTCCCTAGTTATGCCGACTATGCGTTTAAGATTCATTTTTTTGGTGATGAGATCGAATTAATTGAAACATTCAATCCAGTTGATGGGAGATTGATGGAACAATGGAAAGAGATTACTATATATCCTGCAAATATGTTTGTCACATCGCCAGATGTTTTACAAAATGCAATACACAGTATTCAAGAAGATCTAGTTAAACAAGTTGAATATTTTAAAGAAATAGGGAAACCACTTGAGGCTAAACGACTGCAGGAAAGAACAGAATTTGATTTAGAAATGATTAGAGAATTAGGTTATTGTTCTGGTATTGAAAATTATAGCCGTTATCTAGATGGTAGATTACCAGGCACACGTCCATTCTGTCTATTAGATTATTTTCCTGAAGACTTTTTAATGGTCATAGATGAAAGTCATGTGACCGTTCCACAAGTAAGTGCTATGTATGGTGGTGATCGGTCCCGTAAGGAGAACCTAGTAGATTACGGATTTCGTTTACCAGCAGCAATGGATAACAGACCTTTAAAATTTGAAGAGTTTGAAATGCTGCAAAATCAAGTATTATATGTAAGCGCCACACCTGCTGACTATGAACTAGAAAAAACGGAAGGAGTATATACAGAGCAAATTATAAGGCCTACAGGACTATTAGATCCTGTTATTGAAGTAAGGCCTAGCCAAAACCAAATTGACGATTTAGTTGAAGAAATTCATAAAAGAGTTGATCTAGATGAGCGTGTTCTAGTAACTACACTTACCAAAAGAATGGCCGAAGAACTTACTAAATATTTATCACGCATTTCAATAAGATGTCGTTACATACATAGTGATGTAGATACTTTAGAACGTGTCGCTATAATGCATGATTTGCGTAGTGGTTTATTTGATGTTCTCATAGGAGTAAATTTACTAAGAGAAGGATTAGACCTTCCAGAAGTATCACTAGTAGCAATACTAGATGCTGATAAGGAAGGCTTTTTAAGAAACAATAGATCCTTAACGCAAACTATAGGTCGTGCTGCTCGTAATGTAAACGGTCTGGCTATTTTATATGCAGATAAGATTACAAATAGTATGCAAATGACTATCGATCAAACGGAATATCGTAGATCAAAACAAATAGCGTATAACGAAGCCCATGGTCTAAAACCTATGGCAATAAAGAAAACTTTAGAAACCGCACTCACCAAAAAGAGAGAAGCTACATATACCATTGAAAAATCATTAAATCTTGCTGCTGCCGAGGAAGAAGCAACTTATTTAAGTAAAGATAAGCTAGAACAGAAGATTAGAGATACTAGAAAACAGATGGAAAAAGCAGCGAAAGAACTTGATTTTATGGAAGCCGCAAGATTGAGAGATCAGATTAAAATGTTACAAGAGAAAGTAAAAGAGGCATAAAACATACAATTCATCAACATTTACTCAATTTTTCAACGATTTAAATCGAGTTTTAACGTTTTAATTCGCTATATAGAAATTAATCACGATTAAGTACACAATTAACCACTACTACCTTATACGAGCCTATGTAAACTGATAGTTTTCAAGTATATTGAGATACTCAAAAATAACTACTCATGCTTAAACCCATCATATTTACAATAGTCTTTTTATTTTCTTGTCTAGGATTTGCTCAAGTAGGTATAGGTACCGTCGCTCCTACAGCAGATTTAGAAATTATGGCTAGAACGACTTTGGCTGCTGGAGAACACAACGGTATTATAATTCCTAAAGTCACTGCATTACCGGCTACTACGGCACCATCTGGGACTATTCTATATCTAGAAGGTGGAGCAAATGCCGGGTTTTATTTTAGTAATGGTAGTTCTTTCCAAAACGTATCAGATATTTTAAGTGCGAGTGGTAATGGTTCATTTTATAATCGAGGTACCACAACAGATGTTACAGTCGATACATCTTCTGATGCTTATAGAATTGGACGCACAGCTTTTGGGCAAGATTCATCCAATGCTGCGATTGTAAGTATAGAAAACGAAACACCTGCTGGCGGAGATAAAAGATTATTAGACCTTGAAAACAGAAACTCGAGTACAGCAGTGGGAACTAACACGTCTTTAATCAACGGAAGCAATACTAGTACACCAGGCGGACAGAAAGCTGGAGCTCTATTTAATATTAGTAGTACGGGATTAGGTAGCCATGTTGGTATCGAAAACACTGTTTTGATAAATAATAGTAGTGTCGTAGAAAATTATGGAATAAACAATATAGTTGATAGTAATTCTACAGCCTCTGCAACTACATATGGAATTAAATCAGAGGTTGGAAACCCAAGCAGTACGGGAATTAGGTATGGAATTTACAGTACCGTAATTAATGATGGATCACAAGATTCGTATTCTGGATATTTTAGAGGTGATAGTTTTGCTATAAGAAATGAAGATGATAGTGACGGATATGACATGCCTACTATCTCTGGAAATGCCGGTCAAGTTTTAACAACAGATGGTACTGGAACAGCTAGTTGGAGTGATGCAAATTCTACAGGTTTTAAGACTAATATTAGAGCAATAAGTACAGGTACTGCATTATCTACAGATCATACATTAATAATTTCTGGAAATATTAATATACCTGACGCTGTAACAAGCAATACAGGACAAGTATACATCATTGTTCTAGCAGATGGAGCTAATAATCTAGTCGTAACGGCTACTGGAAATGACTTTTTGTATCCAGGTGGATCTGGAACTCTCAACACATTTGATCTCAACGACTCTGTCGGTGGATTAAGATCCTTAACAATACAGAGTGATGGTACCAATTGGTACGTGATTGATCTATTAAGAAACTAGTTAACTATAAAAAAATCCCAGCCATTCTAGCTGGGATTTTTTCTTTAAATTAAAAGAAGGATTGATATCTAATCAAAAAGTCTTTTAATGAAGCTTAACGCTTAAATCTAATCGCTTTAATTATTTTAAAGAAATCATGCGCTTCGGCTGTGGTAATGCTTCTTCTTTTTTAGGAAGTACAATATTTAAGATACCATCATTATAATCTGCTGCTATGTTTTCTTTATTCACCGTATCTGGTAGATTAAAGCTGCGTTTGAATGATTTTAATGTAAACTCTTTACGAGTAAATTGCTCTGTTTTTTCTTCCTTATCATTAGTCACTTCAGAAGAGATGGTTAATACATCCTGATCTACCTCAATAGAAATATTTTCTTTTTTAAAACCGGGAATGATCATGTCTAATTCAAATTTATCATCTGCTTCAGATATATTGACGGCAGGATTCCAGGTTTTTAGAGGTGCTGTACCACCCATAAAATCATTTGTAAACATTTCATCAATTAAAGATGGTAACCAATTGTTTGCTGTTGTATGTGCAAGTTTCATAAAATTATTTTTTTAAAGTTCAACTTGCTAACCATTAGACAAAACTAATACCAACGAACAAAACAAGACTTTATGTCATTTTATTTGGGATAATAAATGACAATATGTCTGTTAATTATGATTTCGCTGGTGTATAGACATTAATTCTGATGGTGGAATCTCACCATGTGGATATTTTTCCATGGTATGGAGTAAAGTATCGACTGTGGTTTTACGTATACCGTATTTAAGCGCTGTTTGATATAATAATTGCAATTCAGCACTGTCTACATGACCATCAATATGCATCATTAACATTAATCTATGAAAATGCACTATCCTTTTTACAAATTGTTGAGGAACTGTAATTTTTAATTCTTCAGGATGTTCAACCATATGCGATAACTCTCCTTCATCTAATTCCAGCCGTTTACCTATTGCGTGAATGAAAGCAATTTCCTCCTTCTTTATATGCTGGTCAGCGTGCGCCATAATGATAAGTTCGCTCAATATCGCTTTCTTTTCTTCGAGAGTATAGGTCATGATTCATAATTTACAGATAGCAATTTAATAGATTTATTTGAGTCTATATTTGTAAGCTTATTTATTTAATGAGATGAACCTATGAAATTACTACTTATACTATGTTACTTTACAAGTAATATAATAATTGCACAACAGGTCATCATTGATTCTGTACAATATAATGATGGATATAGAAAAATAAGGTTATACCTTCCTGATAACTATCAGAAAACTCAATTTCCTCTTCTAGTGATGATGGATGCACAAAATTTATTTGACACGTCAACGAGTTATTCTGGAGAATGGAACGTAGATGAAAGCATCTCTTCCTTTCCTATAAATGATCAAGCTATAGTCATAGGAATTGATCATGGTAATGAACTACGAATGGAAGAATTAACACCTTTTAAAAATGAAAAGTATGGTGGTGGAAATGCCGAAGTTTTTCTTTCATGGATGATGAAAGATGCAATTCCTAAAACAATACTAAAGCATCAATTAAACATTAACTCTGATAAGATAGCGATTGCAGGTAGCTCTCTAGGAGGATTGTTTTCCTTCTATGCGGCAGTTCAACATCCAGACTTTTTTCAAACAGCAGGTATCTTCTCGCCTTCTTTTTGGTGGAGTGAGAAAAGTTTTGAATTGATCCATCAACATTCTAATTTAGATAATCAACATTATTTTTTCGCAGCTGGAACAGAAGAAGGAGAAGATATGTTAGTAGATTTAAAACGTATGCATGACATAGCTCTTCAAAAAGGTGCTACAGTTACCTATCTTGAAGAAAAAGGAGCACAACATAACGAGGCTCAATGGCGAGCGACTTTTCTTCCTTTTTACCATACATGGATCCATAGCTTATAATGTAAAAAATGGTTAGTTGTGATTATTTTAACCAGTAAATCTAATTTCTTACCCTAAATTGAGGTAATGAAATTCATTTATTTAAGAATAAAATCCTTCATTAATAGTATAACAGGTAGTATCGCTTTCTACCCAACACTATATGCTGTAATCGCCCTTGCGTTTGCCTTTATAATGAAATGGTTAGAGTCACAAGGTATTTCTAGATATCTACAAAACTCATTCTCTCCATTAGTAGTGAATGATGTTGATACAGCAAGAAATATACTAACTACACTTATCGCTGGTGGGATAAGTATTTTAGTATTTTCTTTTTCTATGGTGATGCTATTATTGAGTCAGGCTGCTACTAATTATTCTCCCAGAGTATTACCTAGTCTGATATCAAATAAAACGCATCAATTTATTTTGGGAGCTTTTTTATCCAGTATCATCTATAATATCATCACTATTATAGGTATCGAGCCTACCGGAAAGGATTATCAAATTCCAGGCTTCTCAGTACTTATAGGTATCATTACAGCTTTAATAGCTCTAGCAGCGTTTGTCTACTTTATACATAGTATTTCTTCTAGCATTCAAATCAACAACATACTTAAAAACATTTACCAAAATTCAAAACATCAATTAGAAATTGAAATTGAAAACGATAATGATCATAACGAATTTCCAGACTCTAATAATTGGAAAACCTATAATTCAGTTCAATCAGGTACTATTCAAAATATAAGTTCAACTAGCTTGAAAAGTTACTGCGCTGAACAAGACATTCAAATAGAAATATTATTTCATAAAGGAGAGTATCTAATCATTGATAGCCCTTTATTTAAATGCAATAAAGAACTAGACCAGAACGAAACTGATGAAATACTTAAAAATTTTCTATACCAAGAATCAGAAATTGTAAAAGACAATTATACACTAGGCTTTAAACAAATTACAGAAATAGGAATTAAGGCAATGTCTCCTGGTATCAATGATCCAGGAACAGCTATTAATACTATTAATTTTCTTACAGATTTATTTGCATTAAGACTACAAAGGTCTGATCATTCTATATTAACCGTTGATAATCGACCTTTTGTAAAGCTATCAATAACACCTTTTGATTATTTAATGCACAATATTCTAGCACCATATAGAAATTATTGTAGTCATGATTTTACCGTAATGATGTCATTAATTCAAATGATCAATCGATTAAAAAAATGTAAACATAATAACAGTGAGTATTCAAACATATTGAATAACCAGCTAGAATTAATGATGAATGACGCAGAACAAGAAATTAAAAATCCTAAAGATTTAGAAATTCTCAAAAATTCAATTGATTAATACTGCTCCTTATCATTAGGAAAATCAACGTCCTTTACATCCTTAACATACTGACTTACAGCATTTCCCATATCTTCATATAGGTTTAAATAACGTCTTAAGAAACGTGGATTAAACTCATGTGTCATCCCAAACATGTCGTGAGAAACTAGCACCTGACCATCCACACCACTACCAGCACCTATTCCTATTACTGGAATAGTTAAACTATCTGCTACTTCTTGTGCAAGTGCTGCTGGCACTTTTTCTAAAACTATGGCAAAACAACCCCATCGTTGTAAGGCTAGAGCATCTTCCTTGAGTTTTTCAGCCTCTGCCTTTTCTTTTGCTCTAACCGTGTAAGTTCCAAATTTATAAATAGATTGTGGCGTTAAACCTAAATGTCCCATAACAGGTATACCTGCATGTAAAATACGTTTAATAGAATCCTTTACCTCACTTCCACCTTCTAACTTAACAGAGTGACCACCACTTTCTTTCATAATACGGATCGCACTACGCAAAGCTTCTTTAGGATCACTTTGATAACTACCGAAGGGTAAATCCACAACTACTAAAGATCGCTCAACCGCTCTCACCACACTGCTTGCATGATAAATCATTTGATCCAGCGTTATAGGTAACGTTGTCTCATGTCCTGCCATAACATTACTAGCACTATCTCCTACTAGAATAACATCTATACCAGCACTATCTATAATGCGCGCCATGGTATAATCATATGCCGTTAACATTGATATTTTTTCATTATTACGTTTCATCTCAGTAAGCGATTTTACTGTGATCCTTTTGTATTCTTTTTTTGCAGTTGACATAATTTTGGCAATATATATTTAGTAAAAATACTAATATTACCACACTAAACTAGACAACATGAGAAGCTCTTTACTTTTGATAGGATTTATAGTTATTGCTTTCGCGAAAGCGTTTTCACAACAACCTACTGTCAATGATAGCGTTACAGTCACAAAAAACATATCTGAAAAACAAAAACCTGCTGAAGCGGTTAGAGATTTTTTTGACTTTTTTCATAAAAAAGACACCGTTTCTATGAAATTGATGATGGTTGATCATATCATACTTAATTCACTTATTATTTCTGAAACTAAAGGAAGAAAAATTATCCATACACCTGTGGATTCTTTTTTAAAAAGTATAGCACAGATTCCTGATAGTGTAAGCTTTGAAGAACGATTAATTCAAATAAAAACTACTAATAGTAAGGACATAGCTACTGTAAATGCGAGTTATGAGTTTTATATGAATGAAGGTTTTACCCACAACGGTACAAATGTATTTACCTTACTCTATATAGATGATAAATGGAAAATAGCTTCCATAACGGACACTAGACAATATCCATAATCTCTACATCCAATTTTTTGTAGATTGAATAACATGATTATTAATGTCATTTTGCATGACATTAATCTCCTTTTCTATCAAATATTTTAACTGTCTAGAGCCACCAGCAGTATGTAATTTAAGATGAGCTTCTCCTCGTTTTTTTATAAAAATACTGCGCCATTTTTCTATAGCTTGAGTTTTATAAACTGGTGATATAATTACTGAATTGAATAACCATCCTTTATAAAACACAACAAAATCGTCGTCTCTTATTACTCTACTATTTTTACCGTACTGATAGCCCATAAATCCTATGGCTATTATAAAGCACACGGGAATTATAATAGCCCAGTAGTATTGAAAAAAGATAGCCATCGCCGCTAATGGTAGACCGAATATACTAGCGATATACATATCTAATCGTGCATGCGACCATGGATTAGTTAATAATTCTTTTTCTGATTGTTCTATAGATTCTTCAAATATTAAATGTTGTAATTGAGATTGTAATGCAGGATGACATGCTGGTACTTCAACACTAGATATTATATTATTTTGAGATTGTGCTTGATAGATACGTGCTGTTTTAAAATTCAACAGTTTACGTAAAGGATTGGAATGAAATTCTAATATTTGTATTTTAGATAGTGGAATTTTTATTTCCTTTTTATTCAACAATCCCATACGCACTTCAAGATGATCATCTTTTAATATCATTTTATAATCATAAAATTTATTAATAGACATTAACAAACTAACTACAATAGAAGCTATTAAAAACATAACAACTGCACTTAAAATGACAACCAGTATAGAGTATCCAAAAGCTTCAGGTTGTTTTACCGCTTGCTCTAAATCCACATCCACGGATTCAAAAATATCACCAAAAAAGTTCTCTACTACATCTTTTATTTTATACCAAAACCCTATGATAACACCGATGGCTAGACCACCACTACGTAAATGATTTTGAGTTATCCCAACCTTTAAAAGGTCTATAAAACTTAATTCTAATATAAGTTTAGAATCTATCGTTGACGTCATGTCATTGTTGCTAACTATGGAGTCAGCAGTCTCAATAACATTAGAGTCAATTATTAAGTGCTGTTTTTTTAAGCCTAACAGATCCTTAAATTGTATTGCAAAATGTCGATTTAATGCTGGAATTTCTAATTCTTTAGCCTTAGAACCAGCAGTATCTATCTCGACCGCTACTATACCTAATAGGCGCTGACCAATATTTTGTGTGATATTTATAGATTGAATGCGCTCTAATGGAATGGCTTTACGTTTTTTAAAGATCCATCCTTTTTCGATTATAAGCTCATCACCAGTCACATAAAATTTAAAAAACCAGTATTGAACAATGGGACCTACTAAGGTAACCATGATTATAAATGCAGAGACAGCAATAACTCCCAAAGTACTATTCCACGACCGCATTGAAAAAGCTGCAAAAAAGACAAATGCAATAAGACCTTTAATTCCTTTCAGTAAATAGAATAAAATAGATAATTTACTTTGTCTGGTAGGCTGTGAAATATCAAGCATGTTGTGCCGTCCTTTGTGAAATGTATTCTTTAATAAATCTGGCTTTATCTGGGTCTAATCCAGATATGCTTAAATCACTACTTGATCCACCAGCTGTATAAATATCTAATTCACATAATTTAAAATACCTATCTATGGGACCATGATTAATTTCAGTGTGTTGAATACGGTTAAAAGGTATCGTTATTTGATGATGAAACAACCAGCCATATCTATAAGTAATATCATTTTCTCGCAATACATAACCTCGAACAAAGAACTCTTTGTAAGAAATAAAAATGCTAATTATGAGTAATAACACCCAAACACTTCCTGTCGTTTTCCATATCCAAGGATGATTTTCAACTATAAAAAATGGGATTATCACACCGGCTAGTGATGGAATGAAATAGAACAATTTTGCAACTAATTTTTTATTTAAAAATCGTTTGGGATGTTTTTCAAAACTACTTTGTTCTATTGAAGGTAGTTGATAAGATAATAATTGTTCATTAGTCATATTGATTGATGAGTCTAATTAATTACAGAAATGTTACAAAGTCATATTTATCCTTTTAAATACACCCTATTTACCTTTAATTGACATAAATGTAGATTTAGCAATCCGACAATCCGACGTTTACTGCTAGTCCACCTTCACTTGTTTCCTTGTATTTTGTATTCATATCTTGGGCCGTTTGCCACATGGTTTCAATGACCTTATCTAAAGGAACCTTAGCATTTGCAGCGTCTGTATCTAAAGCCATTTCACAAGCATTAATGGCTTTTATAGCGCCCATAGCGTTACGCTCAATGCATGGCACTTGAACTAATCCACCTATAGGATCACATGTCATTCCTAGATGATGCTCCATAGCGATTTCACTAGCCATAAGTACTTGTGCAGGTGTTCCACCCATTAACTCTGTTAAAGCACCAGCTGCCATGGCACTACTTACACCTATTTCTGCCTGACAACCACCCATTGCTGCGCTAATGGTAGCTCCTTTTTTAAATAAAGAACCTATAGCGCCTGCAACTAATAGGTATTTCTTAATGTCTTCAAAATCTGCATCATGATTTTCAATGACTAGATAATACATCATCACCGCTGGTATTACACCAGCACTACCATTGGTTGGTGCCGTTACCACACGACCTAGTGAGGCATTCACCTCATTAACCGCAAGTGCAAAACAGGAAACCCATTTTAATATCTCACGAAATTTCACTTCAGTAGCGCGTATAGCATCTATCCATTCATACTTATCTGAATATTCAGCACCTTTTTTAAGTTTTAAATGTGTATCAAATGCGCGACGTCTAACATTTAGGCCACCGGGAAGTGTTCCTTCTGTATGGCAGCCTATATACATAGAATCTAGCATCACATCCCATATTTCTTTAAAACGTTTATCTATTTCTTCTTCTGTATGCAGGTATAATTCGTTTTCTAAAATAATATCTGATATATCTCGTCCTTCCCTATCACAATAATCCTGTAAATCTTTTGCTTTTTCTATAGGTCGTGGAAAACATTCAAAATCTAATCTTTTTTGCTTAGCTCGTTTACGTTCTTCTTGAATAACAAAACCTCCACCAATGGAATAATATTTTTCTGAAACGGTTTTTCCATTTTCTAAAAAAGCTCTAAAACGCATACCGTTAGGATGATATGGCAAAAACTTCTTATTAAAATGAATATGAGTACTAGGATTAAAATCAACAAGATGCACACCATCAATCTGAAGTTTCTTATGCTCTTTAAGGTAAGCAACTTCCACAGGTATTTGATCAATCTCACAAGTTTCAGGATCTGCATCAAGCAGTCCCATTATTACAGCGATGTCTGTAGCATGACCTATACCTGTTAATGATAATGATCCATATAAATCTATCTCAATCCCTTTAACTAATGCTATTTTATTAGTATCCTGTAATTTTTTAATAAAACGTCTTGCTGCACGCCATGGTCCTAATGTATGTGAGCTAGACGGTCCTACTCCTATTTTGAGCATGTCAAAAACACTTATGGATTCTATTTTTTTAGCAGTTTCTATCATATATTAAATATTGCTATTTTATTAGCACTATAACGTTATTTGCGGTGTCAAATATAGGAGATATTACACGATATAAATGGATGATTTCAATTAAGAAAATCATACCATTAATAGATCCTTATTTATCACTAATTATAAAATGCCAAAGTAAGAATGTTGACCTTCAGACGACTTTCCAGAAGACTATATTAATGTATAAATTTGCTATATGAAAATAGAAATATTAAGACTTGCTATAGATTTTGGTCTAGTGGTGTTAATCTGGATGGTACAATTATTAATTTATCCAGGATTTAAATATTTTGGCAGTAAGGGATTAGGCAGCTGGCATCACATATATACTCGAAATATTACATTTATAGTAGCTCCTATTATGATTGCGCAACTTATCATAATGTCTTATTTCTGGATAGATTATCCTGCAATGCTCGCTCCAAATATTTTATATACCATCTTAGTTTCTTTAACATGGATAACGACAATGCTTTTTTTTATTCCTATGCACGCCAGCATTGATAAGAACCCAACTGATCTAAAACTATTGAATAAATTAACCAACTGGAACTGGATGCGTGTTTTTTTATGGAATACTATTTTAACCCTTGATTTATTTTTATTGTTTTAGATATTTTGGAAGACACTTAATACGAATTGGCCTTTTTTAATAGATGGTGTAAATTCATGCATATATCCAGCCTGAAATTTAAAAGTTTCGTTGAACTTATAGCCTATTCCAGCATATGACCAATTTCTGTCAAAGTATTCTACGTTACTAATTCCTGTACTAGTTTGACCATTTATAAAAGTTTCATTCCATAAGGCTAAATAATATGTTTTATTAATAATTTGTCTATTATTAAATGGCACATTTACAAAGAGCATATATCTAAAACGAGTACGGAAATCTTGATTTTCCACAAAGCGTTCTTCTATCCTTATCCGATGCTTGATCTCGAAAAAATCTGACACCTCACTATCCCACCAAATATCTTGGTGTAAACGATGCTCATAACTAGTCGCATCACTTTGACCACGAGCACCACTGTTAAAATATCCGTATCCAGTATACAATTTAATTTGAGTTCCTTTTGGTTGATACCCTATAGCTGCACGACCAATAAATTGCTGAAAATCATTTGGAATTTCATAAGATCTATACTGAAAGTCGATAGCAACTTTTAAACGATTGCCAATATCTGTATTTATAAAATATTGATTCCATAATCCAGTTTCACTAATAGATTTTTGACCTGACATAATAAAACATGATATTGACACCATTAATAAAAGAACTATCTGACGCATAATTTATTTTTAATTAACAAATTAAAGACTCTGATTTTAAAAATAGTGTATCATTAACCCGATTCTAACAGTAAACTTTGATTTATTTATGTTTATCTTGATGACATGTTTATCATCGGTTACAGCTGGCGTCATAATTTACTAATAACGAATCCTTCTTACAATCATTTGTATTAACTAAATAAATTGAAGAAACTATTTTATGATTTTAATTTTATTTTAAATAATCAAAAAAACTAACCTATTTAGTTATATAGTCGCAATAACTACCGCGCAAATTATAAGCAATAATACTTTTAATTTTTTGAGACTGCATTAAATGCTCTTGAGCTATTCGATTAAATAAGTTCAAATAATTAATTAAGCTATAACACATGCGATATTAATACATCCATATCTTATGCTTGTTTGGAAAAGTTACGCTATTATTAGTATGAAATGAACTAACCTCTAAACTAATTGTAAAGCACATAATGGACTATAGATCGAAGAAAAAATTGATGATATCTTAGAGTGTTTTATCAAGCGTATTAATTGATCAAAAAAAAGTTATGATGGTTTAATTTTTCAATTAGAATCTTTCGGTATTGATTCCATAATGATTCTGAGATTATCAAAATTAGAATATTGAAATTAACTCATAGCTTTTGCTATATCTCTAAGTTTTGAAATGGAAACACATTTTCTAGATATGCTTAAAAGAGATCAGATGGTCTCGAGTATCCAGTAGTAACATTGAAAATAGAATTACTTACGAATTGGAAGTGACTAAAGAAAAATTTAATTTTTTGAAAATTGGCTCTAAGTCCCTAACGATTATTAAATATTAGATGATATAAAAGTTAAACTTTAGATTATATTGATTAAGAAGTCAAATATTAATTGGATACAGAAACCGTATTTCCCCAGTCTGCAATAGATTTAATTAAAGGTATAAGAGTTTTACCTAAGTCAGTTAGTGAATATTCTACTTTTAATGGTGGTTTAGTGGTGTAAACCTTACGTTCTACGATACCATCTTCTTCAAGAGTTTTAAGTTGTAAACTCAGTGTTCTCTCAGTAACTGCAGGCATTTCTTTTCTTAACTCATTATAACGCAATGGTCCTTCAATAAGATGATATATGATAACCGTTTTCCATTTCCCACCTATTATGCCCATGGTAAGACTGGCACAACATGGATATTCTTTACCTTTAAATGAATACATAAACTTTTCTAAAAATTAAACGATCTTGTTTCATCATCATTGCAAAGATATAATACTATACATACTTTTGCAGCTATACTAATTATAGTTTAAAAATAACACAATGAGTTTTATAAACGCAATGCAAGAACGTTATACAACCAAGCAGTATGATAGTTCAAAAAAAATAGATGGAGATACAATAAATCAGTTAAAAGAAATTTTAAGATTGAGTCCATCTTCAATCAATAGTCAACCATGGAAATTTACCTTTGTATCGGATCAAAATACTAAAGAAGAATTATCTAAAGTCTCATGGATTAACACCAGTAAAGTGGTTGATTGTGATACACTTGTCGTTTTTAGTAGAATTGATAATCTTGATTTATTTGAAAAACAAATAGAGACTGAACTACCTAAAGGTGCTGTTGATTATTATAAAGAAAACGTAAAGCCACAGCCAGTAGAAGCTACTAAAGCTTGGTTTGATAAACAAGTTTACCTTGCATTAGGTGTTTTTCTCAGTGCTTGTGCAGACATGGGAATTGACGCTACACCTATGGAAGGTCTTGAACCTAAAAATTACGATAAAATCTTAGGCCATAGTGACTATGCAACCCTTGTAGCAGTTGCCATAGGATATAGAGATCAAAATGATTTTAATCAACCCAGTAAAAATCCTAAATCCAGAATTGCCATCGATAAAGTTATTAAAAGCGTTTAATTAAATACCCCATTTTATTTTATAGCCCAAATGATCTGATTAGATCTTTTGGGCTTTTTAATAACTTCTTGCTCTTTCATTTTAAAGCTCTATACTTCCTTTTTACCTTTACATAAATTCATTATTTATGTCTTCAGAGCTATCTGTTTTATTCTTTGTTTTACTAGGCATCATTATAGGTGCTGTAGTCACGTGGTTATTTATGAAAACGCGTTTTGCAGGATCATTAAATCTTCTTGATTCTGAAAAATCTCAGTTACAAAATCAGCTTTTACAACAAAAAGAAGCTCTTTTAGAACGTGATCAATTACGATTAGAATCTAGTAACCTCAAAGCTCAGTTAACTTCTAAGCTGGAAATACAACAAGACCTGAATCAAAGACTTGATAAACTTGAAAAACAATATATAGAAGTTAATCGTGAAAAAAGCAACTTAGAAATACTTCTTGCTGAACAGCGTACGTCATTTGAAAAAGCAAATGAAAAACATGCAGAAGCTCAACAGGAAATTGAAAAGCTCAACGAGAAATTCACTAAAGAATTTGAAAATTTAGCTAATAAAATTCTAGATGAAAAAAGCAGCAAATTCACCGACCAAAACAAAAAAATATTGAACAAATATTAAGCCCGTTACAAGAGAAAATATTAATGTTTGAAAAACGTGTTGAAGACACCCATAAAGACACCATTGAAAGACAAAGTATTCTCAAACAACAAATTATAGGTCTTAAAGAGCTCAATGAGCAAATGAGTAAGGAAACAACTAACCTTACTAAAGCATTAAAAGGAGATGCTAAAATGCGAGGTAATTGGGGTGAGCTAGTACTAGAAAGAGTTCTTGAAAAATCTGGCCTTGAAAAAGGATCTGAATATGAAGTCCAGCAAAGTTTTAAGACTGAAGAAGGTAAAACAGTATTCCCAGATGTAGTCATTAATCTTCCTGGTGGTAAAAAAATGATTATAGATTCAAAGGTATCGCTTAATGCTTACGAACGTTTTGTAAATGAAGAAGATGAGGAATTACAAGATCGTCATTTAAAAGAGCATGTTAACGCTCTTAAAAAACATGTAAATGATCTATCTGGTAAAAACTATCACGAGCTGTATCAAATAGAGAGCCCAGACTTTGTCTTACTTTTTGTGCCTATAGAACCAGCTTTTGCGATGGCTCTTAATGCAGACAGTAATCTATATAGTGAAGCGTTTGATAAAAATATAGTTATCGTAACGCCTACTACTCTATTAGCCACATTGCGTACAATAGATACTATGTGGCAAAATGAGAAACAACAAAAGAATGCCTTAGACATCGCAAATGCTGCTGGTGGACTGTATGATAAATTTGTGCTCCTTACAGAAGATCTTATTAAAGTAGGTAGTCAATTAGATACCGTTAAGAAAAGTTACTCTTCAAGTATGAACAAACTGACTGAAGGGTCTGGTAACCTTATAGGACGTGTTGAACGCCTGAAAAAATTAGGCGCCAAGGCTAATAAAAATCTTAATGAAAAACTCCTCAATCGAGCTATAGATAATGATCCAGACTTTTTAGATGGCAGTGATGAAGAACCTCGTTTAAACCAATAATTATTACACAATAATGTAATATATATTAATTATTACACTTTTATGTAATAATATTGAATATTACGTATTAATGTAATATATTTGAATTATTACTTAATCACGTAATAACATTAAGAATACAATATGGAAGTAGTAATAGCAGGCGATATTATAGGTTCTAAAAAGAATATCCCAGATGACTACCTAAGTGTTATAGAACCCATTCTCAAACACTACTGTAAAAAAAATATGTATCAAATTTATAGAGGTGATAGTTTTCAAGGATGGATACATACTCCAGGACAAGCACTGTACGCTAGTTTACACATAAAAGCAGCTCTTAAAGTAAGAGACACACTAGATGTGCGTGTTGCCATAGGTCTAGGCGATATTAATCTTATCGATCAAAACATAGCTTTATCTACAGGAACTGCCTTAACTCGATCTGGAGAACTGCTTGATTCTTTAAAAGACAAAGATCAAAACTTAATGGTAAGCAGTGGCAACCCATTAGATCGTTATATGAATACAGCTTTAAAAATGGCACTTTTATCACTAGATCATTGGACCGCAAACGGAGCTGCAGTTATTAACCAAATAATGAGTAAACCTCATATCACACAAGAAGAACTAGGACAAAAATTAGGCATAAAACAAGCTACAGCTAGTAGAAGATTAGATAGAGCACACTGGAAAGAGATTCAAGAATTACTTCATTTATTTGATCAATATTATAAAGACATCAACGATGCTACTACTTATTAAACTTTTAATTGCTCATTTATTAGGTGACTTTATTTTACAGACCAATTCTTTTACTAAGAAAAAAGAAAAGCATCAACTTAAATCTCCTCATTTATACATTCATGCGATAATCCATGGCCTTTTAGCATTATTGTTTTTAAATGATCTAAAATGGTGGTGGGCAGCAGTAATAGTGACCATTACACATTTTATCATTGATGCTGGTAAATTAAAACTAACCACAAAGAAAAATGCGAGATGGTTATTTCTTATCGATCAATTATTACATATACTAGTCATTTGTCTTTTATATACATTTCTAGCACAAATCGACTTACTAGAAGATATTGTTATAACAAAGAATACATGGTTATTCATGTTATGTGCCATATTCCTTACCAGCCCAGTGGGAATCATGCTTAAAGTGTTTTTTACTCGATGGAAACTAAATGAAAAAGATACTGGTATTGACTCTTTAAAAAATGCTGGTAAATGGATAGGAATGATAGAAAGACTACTGGTTTTTGTTTTTATTATCTCGGGTAATTTTAGCGCGGTAGGCTTTTTACTAACTGCAAAATCTGTTTTTAGATTTGGAGATTTAAGTAAAGCAAAAAATATGAAGCTAACAGAGTACGTTTTAATAGGCACTTTGCTTAGTTTTGGAATTGCAATCCTAGTAGGTTTGCTATTTAATAGTTTAATGATATGAAAAAGATTTTAGGTGTAATACTTGCAACCATATTAATAATGGCCATTTTATGGTACAGTTTTCTATATTTTGCTAGTTATTCAGACGGGTACAGGTCTGGCGAATTAATTAAATTTTCTAGTAAAGGTTATCTAGTTAAAACTTGGGAAGGAGAAATTTCTCAAGGTATTAGCGGTGCTCAAATCTTCTCATTTTCTGTAATGGATAGTGAACCTGAAGTGATTGAAAAACTACAAGAATATCAAGGTAAATATGTGAAATTAAAATACGAAGAGAAATTCGGAACCTTTTTCTTTTGGGGTGATACTAAGTACTTTATCACTGAGGCTACCTTAGAAAACTCACCTCATTTTAATAAATAAAATTGTTTCAAATACGCTTTCGCGAAAGCGTATACATCATAACTCACTACTATGAAAGAGCTATATAAATCACCTGAGCAATCCAGAGTGATGCTTTCTTTGTTAATGCTACCATCGCACGCCAATTTCTCAGGAAAAATACACGGTGGTTATGTTCTTTCATTAATAGATCAAATTGCCTTTGCGTGTGCCTCTAAACATAGTGGTGTATATTGTGTAACAGCCAGTGTTGATGTAGTTGATTTTAAAGCACCTATCGAGGTAGGCGAAATGGTAACGTTGAAGGCAACAGTGAATTATGTAGGTAAATCGTCAATGGTCGTAGGGATACGAGTCGATGCAGAAAATATTCAAACAGGTGAATCTAAACACTGTAACTCTTCTTTTTTAACCATGGTGGCCAAAGATGAAGAAGGAAATACAGTCACCGTTCCTGGCCTTAAAATAAGTAATGAAACTCATGTGCGTCGATTTGCAAGAGCGATTAAAAGAAAACAAATTAAAAAGAAAAGCGCCCATGAAATTGCACAGGCAAATTTCTCAGACGCTAGTTATAAGGAAGAATTAAAGAATTATAATGTTCAAATATCTCTTTAAAAGAATAGCTACTTAATTACTGTTTTTCATGTATCCTTCTTTTTTGTAATTAATAAGCAACGGCGTTTTCCTGTTGGAATTCAAACACATAGCCCTGTAATTTTTGTAAAGTATTTAATTTTTGATCTGTATTGATTAATAATGATATATTATTATTACTACCTCCATAAGAGATCATGCGCACTGGTACATCTTGTAATATTTGAAATAAATGCGGAGTGTCTTGATGATAAATGATGTTATTACCTACCAGACATACGATACTCATACCTTGATCTACATCTACACTAGCAATCTTCTCTAGTTCTTCTACTATAGCATCTAGATGTAAAGGATTATCTATGGTAAGGGAAACAGCTATTTCTGACGTGGTGATCATATCTATAGAAGTCTCGTATTTCTCAAAAATTTCAAATACTTTTTTAAGAAAACCATGTGCCTGTAACATTCTTGCAGACTTTATCTTAATAGCATAGATACCGTCTTTTGCCGCGATAGCTTTAATGCCTTTTCCATGTACATGATGTGTTATTAAAGTTCCATAAGAATCTGGAGACATGGTATTTTTTAAACGTACAGGAATATTGAGATCTTTTACAGGTATAACCGTTTGAGGATGTAAAATTTTAGCACCGAAATAAGCAAGCTCTGCAGCTTCATCAAAAGATATATTTGAAATAGCAGTCGTGTTTTCTACAAAACGCGGATCATTATTATGAAAACCATCAATGTCTGTCCATATTTGCACTTCGTCTGCCTCTAGGGCTGCTCCCACTATAGAAGCTGTATAATCACTACCGCCACGTTGTAGATTAGATACATTTCCCTGAACATCTAGACATATAAAACCTTGAGTAATGTAAATATCTGCCTCACTATTTTCATTTAAAACTCTTTCTAGATTTTGTTTGATATAAAAAGAATCTGGCTCGTCATTATTATCGATGCGCATAAAATCTAAGGCAGGTAATAATGCGGCGTTTATACCTTCTTGTTTTAAAAATCTACTGAATAGAAAGGTAGATAACAGCTCTCCTTGAGCAACTATTTGATTATAAATCAATGTGGTATGCTTTGAACTGACAAGCTCTATCAAATCCGTAAAAATATCATTTACATATTTTTGAGATTCACTTACAAGCGAGCTATCATTTAACAATTCCTCTATAGTATTTTGATAACTACTAGCTAGTCGCTGTATAAGAACAAGTGCAGATTCCCTTTCTTTTAAGCGTATCTTTTCAGATATTTCTACTAAAGCATTTGTAGTACCAGACATAGCAGATAACACCACCACTTTTTTAGTACCATCATTAATGATATTTTTTACATGATTCATGTTTTCTACAGAACCTACTGAAGTGCCACCAAATTTTAAAACTAGCATTTAATTAATTTTTTGATAAAAATACAGCCACTTCTATGGTGCTAGAAAAAATATAACAAAATTAGTTTAATTTTGCACAAGATGTTAAATAGTTAACAATATGAAAACGATAGCTGATTGTGTTGAAGAGATTTTAGTCACTCAACCATTTCTAGAAGAAGCATTATCTAGACGCATCATTAATTTCTCTGCCCTAGCCGAAGAGTTACAAGAGCCAATAAGTGGCATGCTTAGAAAACCAGTGAAAACTGGCGCGATTATGATGGCGTTAAGACGTTACAATCCGCCCAAAGATTTAAGGCATTCTAATAACTTAAAGTCTATTTTAAAAAATCTAGGCGATATAACGGTTCGATCTAATCTTGTAGATTTTACTTTTAAAAATTCTAGCACTTTATTCATAAGTCATAGCAAGATTTTAGAATCGATAAATACAACTATTTTTTATGGATTTTCTAAAGGGATTCATGAAAGTAACCTAGTTATTTCCATGAGTGAGAAAGAAAAAATACAAACTCAATTTGCCGATGAGATTATGACCAGTACTCAAGAAAATTTAAGCGCCATAAGTATCGCTTTACCAGAAAACAATACTCAAGTCCCTGGATTATATTATCAAATATTTAAACGTTTTGCGTGGGAAGGCATCTCGCTGCATGAGGTTATTTCTACCACAAACGAGTTCAGTGTACTTGTAGAAAACGATACGGTAGACAAGGCATTTTCGGCAATTAAAAAGTTGGGGCATTAATGACTAAATGATACTAAAATAAGTCACCTTAATATAGTATTGTGATGACCATTTAGCTTTGATAAAAGTGAAGAACAACAAACACTGTTTTAAAATACACGTACAAGATTAAATCCAAAGAAAAATCTACCATCTGTCCAATCTCCTGTTCCTTGACTTAAAAAGCCATTAGTTAACATAGGTTGAGAATTTGTAAAATGTAGTTGGAAAACATGGCCACCAGTCTCTAGATCAAACCCAACACTCAATGGGTTAACAAAAGGACTACCATCTGCCCTATTTAAATGATATCCATAGTCTGCGTTAATAGACCATCGATTAGTCAATTTATAGCGTGCACCTAATCCTAGAGCATATTGCGTATTATCTTGAGGATCATAACTTACAAAATTTTCATGAAAAAGTGTTGGGCTTATTTGAGCAGATAATTTCTTAGATATCTTACGAGCAATAATCACTTGCGCTGTATAGCCCAATCTATTTTCAAATTCAATTTTAGGCAACACTTCTTTATCTAATCCCGTATTAATATCAACAGCTGTAAAAGCAGATATACTAAAAGGAAAACCCGTTGTTTCTTGCTCTTTGAGTTTAAATTTACTGGCTAATTGATAGGTTTTGTTAAAAGAACTACGGCTGGCTTCTATATGCATCCAGTCTGTTAAGCCATATACAAATTGAAAACGAGTCACCGCTTGGTCCAATCCAAAGAGATCATCAAAACCATTCTCTACACTTCCAAAACGATGTGAAATGATTAATTGAAATTCATTTTTTGCAACCAGTTTTGTCGTTTCAAAATTGACCACTTTAAGAGATTTCCAGGTAGATGTGACGGTAGTACTCTGATCTGGCTCAAGTCCATCTAATAAATCATCCTGAGCATAGAAAAGAATAGGTAGTAAATAGAAAAGGTAGGTTAGGTTTTTCATAACGGTAAAAAGCCGCTTCTTATCAACTAAAAAGCGGCTCGGATTAAAGGGGAAGAATTATTTTTTTATAAATCGCTCTGTTGTAACAGCACCATTTACAGTAACATTAGCTAGATAAATACCAGATTTTAAATTAGAAACATCCAGCTGATTTTCTTGATTTAAATTCACTTGCTTAATAAGTGAACCATTCATATTATATATTTCTAGCTGACCTTGATCTAATTGGTTAAGGTCAATATTTAAAACATCATCAGCTTCGGTAGGATACATGTTAAAACTAGTAATCAATAAATCTATATCATTAGAAAGAACTTGCATAGAATTACCTGAAACCATTTGATCTCCACTATTTCCAGAAGCATTATTAGCTTGTATGGTAGCATAATAAAAAGTTACTGGTCCAACGCTCATATTAGGTGCTCTCCATGAAAAAGTCCATGTAGGACTATTAGTGGCTGAATGGGTTAATCCATCTGTAGTACCACCATTGCGTAATTGACTTCCAGTACCAGCAGTCCAGTTCCCTACTTTCACACCATTTTGATCTTCGGCGGTGATATTAAAACCAAATTTATTAACGGATGATCCATTGATAGCTAAGGTTAAATTGTAGGTAGTACCTGCAGTATAACTCGTGGGCACACCAGTTAATACAGGTGTTCCACCATGGTTTGCGCCTGGTGCATGACAAGAAGTACAGTTTGAGTTTGAATCTCCTGGTGATCCAGAAAAGTTACCACCTTGACCACTTGTGAATCCTACTAAAACCAACAGTACTATTGGTAGTGCTGTTAATAGACTGTAAAAAGAGTAATTTTTTTTCATAGCTTTTTAATTTAGTTCGACAGTATTGCTTGATCGATTTTTACTTCTTCAAGAAGTTCATCATAACCTAAGCATCTACCTTTAATTATTATTAATTGGTTTTCTTTTAGTTTTTGATCAGCAACCATTTCAATAAAAATTTGCTCATCTAGTATAATAGTATTCTTTTCTACATTAGTTACTTTACCTTTTACTTCTATTATTTGATCTAAAGCTCTCTGATCGTTTTGTAAATCTTGATCTGTAAATAACCCTATTAATGCTTGAGATGTAAAAGAGGCTGATGATTCACTTTGCTCAACATCAACATGATCTTGATACAAATAATTGTATCCGATAATGGCGATAAGACCAATTAATAAAAACCCAAAAAGTAATTTTTTTATCATTTGTTGAAACAAATATTGTTTAAATTTATAACAATTAAATCACAAGAGTATATATTTAGCTCAAAATTTAACTGCATGAAATACAATCTGTTATACATTATTCCCGCTTTTATCCTTATTTCTTGTACAAATACAAGCACAGATGATCTTACAGATAATGAGCCTATTACAGAACTAGTAACCTACAATATGGATATAGCACCTATCATACAAAATCAATGCACTCAGTGCCATAATACAACCAGTCCATCTGGTGGTTTAGTATTAGAGAATTATGACGATGTACGTATGAGTACAGAGACTGGCTCATTAATTGATAGAATTACAAGAAACATAGGTGATCCATTGATCATGCCACAAAATGGTCAGTTACCACCTACCAGTATTAACCTGATCACGCAGTGGCAAACTGATGGTTATTTAGAAAATTAATATGAAAATTATATATCTCGCGTTTTTAGCCTTAGTTAGTATATCATCTATTAGCTCAACACAAACCGATCGATATCAAACTAGAACCGGATCCATAAGTTTTGAAGCATCTGTTCCCACTTTTGAACCTATTAAGGCAGTTAATAAAAGTACCACAGTGGTACTAGATATGAAAACAGGAAATATCGCTGCGCTTGCTTTAGTTAAAGGATTTAGATTTCCTATTGCCCTTATGCAAGAACATTTTAATGAAAATTACATTGAAAGTGATGATTATCCCAAAGCAATTCTTAAAGGCTCTCTTTCTGACTTTGATGCCAATACATTGTCACAAAACATTTCTACGACATTCATTTTTGATGGAACCATTGAATTACATGGAAAGAAAAAAATAATTTCATTTCCGATTTTACTGAATCCATCTGGTGAAAACATAAAATTAGAATCTAATTTTAATTTGAAACCAGCAGATTTTGATATTGAAATCCCATCTATAGTTTCTAATAAAATAGCCCAAGAAGTTCAAGTCTCAGTAAATGCCATATTAAACAAGAAGTAATTATTAAGAGGTAAAAAAGCCTCGTAAACATTTGTTTGCGAGGCCTTTTTTTATTGCATTATAAATTTTTTATTCTACTTTCTTAGCATTCATTTCATAAAAGAAAAAATCATCATTAGGTACGTCAAAAGAAATACCAGTCACTGTACCATAAGCATCTTTCTCAAAGGTGACAGTCCCAAAAGAATACCAAGCTTGCGGCTCATCCCAATTGATTTCATAAGAATCATAATTAAAATGAGTTAAATGGCTATTCAATAGCGGCGTGTGTTCCCATTCTAATACAAGATCTTTTCCTTGTTGCTTTACATAAAAGTTTCCATAAATATCAGCATGATAAGTTCCTACTATTTGAGATCTTTCTAAAGTAGGCTGCGTTCCTTTTATTTGTTTTGATTTACGATCAGCAATTCGATTATCTGATTTTTTCCAGTTGTCATAACCTTCTAGCATCTCTGTGCTCCAGTCTTTCTTATCTCTACTTAAAAAACGATCAAAAACAGCATAGGCAATTGCATTAGTAGGCGCTTTAGGACCATTAGTTAGTACGACTACTCCTAGCTTTTCATCAGGCAACATTTGTACTGTAGAAATCATTCCATCATATCCACCACCATGGCGCACTCTGAAATGGCCGTGATAATCTCCTAGAAACCATCCTAGACCATATCCTGCATACTGAGAACCAGTACTGTTCCTCTTAACCTGATTGACACCAAAACTGTTATGCAAGTTCCACATATTATTACGGTTTTGAATAGTGAATAAAGTATCGTTTGATGCTGTCACGCCATGATTCATATTAGTAATCATCCATTTACTCATATCGTGAACACTAGAAATAATACCACCAGTAGATTGAACATTGTCCCAGGCTACCCATGGAATGACATAATTCTCATTTTTATCATTCATTGCGTGTGGACTAGCAACGTTTTTATTGTTACCAAAATCTTGAACACTAACCACCGTATCATCCATACCTACCGGTTTTAGAATGCGGTCAGTCACATTTTCTTTAAAAGACTTTCCAGTAATTTTTTCTATTAAATCACCAGCAGTAATAAACATTAAATTTGAATATCCATATCCATCCCTAAATTCATAAGCCTGTGGTACAAACTTTATACGACGTACCACTTCTTCAGTACTTAGTTCAGACTTATACCATATTCCATCACCAGAAAAAGTTCCTAAGCCTACGTTATGACTCAGTAAATCTTCAACTGTTATCATACCACTTATAGTAGGATCATAAACTTCAAAATATGGTAAATGACGCTGCACTTTATCATCCCAATTGAGCTTTCCTTCTTCCACTAATTGAGCGATGATAGCCGCTGTAAATGCTTTTGTATTACTAGCTATAGCATATAGAGTATGCTCGTCCGGTGATTTGCGTTTGCCTACCTCCATGACTCCATATCCTTTCTCAAATACAATCTCACCATCTTTGACAATTCCTACGCTCACACCAGGAATTCCCCAATCTTTAACTGTTTTTGATATGTAGGCATCAAGTTCTTTTAAGTCTACATCTTGCGCAATAGAGGTGGATACTGCAAATAAAAACAGTAGAATGAATAGTTTTTTCATTTCAATAATTTTAATGTGATAGAAAGATAGTTGTTGTTATGCTTTCGCGAAAGCGTAACATAAAAAAGCCTCCTAAAATATAGAAAGCCAAATATTAAGATTTTAAACTAAACCTAGAGTTATTAGCTTTAAGCCTATTGATGAGTCTCCTTTCACGAGGATAAGTCATCCACATACCGATAACGCCAAAAAATAATAATCCTAATACATTATTTGTTTTGTTTTGCTCTCTGTTAGGCGCCATATTAAGGACAAACCATATGGCGTATGCTTTAATCGGTAGGCCTAAAACCAATATATGATAAATTTTCAATTCGAAATTAGTAGAAAAAAAGTCTTTTAAATATATGTCCCAAACGGCAAACACCAAGTACACTAAACTGTAAAGAATAATTAAAATTCTCAGGTTTCTAGCGTGCTTTAAAACTTTGTTTATATTTTCTTTTTCCATAATCTTCAACAATTATTGTAAAATAAAAAACCTTGCTTCATAAAGCAAGGTTTTTAAAAATGTTTAAGAATCTAGTATTTATTTACTCAAGTACATTCTTCTACGAGCATAAAGCTCATAAAAATCATCATCCTTTAAACTGTCTATAAATAAGATACTTTCACCTGTAGACTTCATCTCTGGTCCTAAACGTTTATCAACATTAGGGAACTTATTAAAAGAGAAAACAGGTTGTTTAATTGCATATCCATCTAGTTGAGGATTGAAATCAAAATCTGTTACTTTATTGTGTCCTAACATGACCTTAGTAGCATAGTTTACATAAGGCTCACCATAAGCTTTTGCAATAAAAGGAACCGTACGTGATGCACGTGGATTTGCCTCAATGATATAAACTTTATCATCTTTAATAGCAAACTGTATATTGATTAAACCTACAGTGTCCAGTGCTAGTGCAATCTTCTTAGTATGATCTTTAATTTGTTGCATGACTAAATCACCTAGAGTAAATGGTGGTAGCAATGCGTTTGAATCTCCAGAATGCACACCACAAGGTTCTATATGCTCCATGATACCAATGATGTAAACATTCTCTCCATCACAAATCGCATCAGCCTCTGCCTCTATAGCTCCATCTAGATAATGGTCTAGCAGTAGGACGTTATTAGGAATCTTACGTAGAATGTCCACGACATGCTCTTCTAATTCTTCTTTATTAATAACGATTTTCATTCCTTGACCACCTAATACATAGGATGGTCTTACTAAAATAGGAAAATCTAATTGCTCAGCCACTTGAAGAGCCTCAGCTGGTGTGGTAGCCGTTGCAAACTCTGGATAAGGAATATCGTTTTCTTGTAACATTTTTGAGAACAGCCCACGATCCTCTGCTAGATCCAGTGCTTTATAGCTCGTTCCCATAATTTTAATACCGTAACGTTCTAACTTTTCTGCAAGCTTTAAGGCTGTCTGACCACCTAATTGAACGATAACACCTTCTGGCTTTTCATGACGTATAATATCATAAATATGCTCCCAGAATACTGGTTCAAAGTACAACTTATCTGCTGTGTCAAAATCTGTAGAAACCGTCTCAGGATTACAGTTAATCATGATGGTTTCATAACCACATTCTTGTGCTGCATAAACACCATGTACACAACAGTAGTCAAACTCAATACCTTGCCCGATACGGTTAGGTCCTGAACCTAGTACGATTACTTTTTTCTTATCTGATACGATACTTTCATTTTCTGCATATCGTTTCCCATCTGCGGTTTCCATTTCTGCCTCAAAAGTCGAGTAATAATATGGTGTTTTCGCAGGAAACTCTGCCGCACAAGTATCTACTAGTTTATAAACACGGTTGATGTTTAGCTCATCACGTTTTGTGTAAACTTCACTTTCTAAACAGCCCAGCATGTGTGCTATCTGACGATCTGCAAATCCTTTCTGTTTAGCTTCTAGTAGCAGCTTTCGCGAAAGCGTATTGATATCAAACTTAGAGATTTCAATTTCTAGTGAGTGTAATTCTTCAAATTGCTTGAGGTACCACATATCAATCTTTGTGATCTCATGAATACGGTCTAGGGAAATTCCCATCGCAATGGCATCGTATAGAGCAAATACTCTATCCCAACTAGCGTGTGTTAGTTTATCAATTACTTGGTTATAATCTTTATAACCTTTTCCATCTGCTCCTAGTCCGTTACGCTTAATTTCAAGCGATTGTGTTGCTTTGTGCAATGCTTCTTGAAAAGAACGGCCTATTCCCATCACTTCTCCTACAGACTTCATTTGTAAACCTAGAGTACGGTCAGAGCCTTCAAATTTGTCAAAATTCCATCGTGGTATTTTTACGATAACATAGTCTAATGTAGGCTCAAAAAGAGCGCTGGTAGATTTTGTGATTTGGTTATCTAGTTCATCTAGTGTATAACCTATAGCTAGTTTTGCTGCAATTTTTGCAATAGGATATCCTGTTGCTTTTGATGCTAGTGCACTAGAACGACTCACACGCGGATTGATCTCAATAGCGATGATTTCTTCTTTTTCATCTGGACTTACCGCAAATTGCACGTTACATCCACCTGCAAAGGCACCGATACTGCGCATCATATGAATAGCCATATCACGCATTTTTTGGTACGTGCGGTCTGATAGTGTCATGGCTGGTGCTACTGTAATAGAATCACCAGTATGGATTCCCATAGGATCCATATTTTCTATACTACAAATAATAACGACGTTATCATTATCATCACGTAATAACTCTAGTTCATATTCTTTCCAACCTAGTAATGCTTTATCAATCATTACTTCATGAATAGGAGAAGCTTCTAAACCACGAGTTAGTAACTCATCATAATCTTCTTCTTTATAAACGATAGCTGCACCAGCACCACCTAATGTAAATGAAGAACGTATACATAATGGGAAACCGAATTCTTGTGCAATCTCTTTACCTTTTAAGAATGAAGTAGCAGTAGCTTGTGGAGCCATCCCTACGCCTATCTTACCCATCAGGTTTCTAAATTGTTCGCGATCTTCAGTGACATTAATAGCGTCTATATTAACACCTATTAAGTCTACATTATGATCTTCCCAGATTCCTTTTTCTTGAGCTTCTATACACAAGTTAAGAGCGGTCTGTCCACCCATAGTAGGTAATACCGCGTCTATTTGTGGATGTTCTTTTAAAATTTTGCGTATGGAATTAGTGTTTAAGGGTAATAGATAAACATGATCTGCCATGCTAGGATCTGTCATGATCGTAGCTGGATTTGAATTGATCAAAATGGTTTCTATTCCGTCTTCTCTTAAGGAACGTAGGGCTTGTGTTCCAGAATAATCAAACTCACAGGCTTGACCTATAACAATAGGTCCACTTCCTATAATAAGTATGGATTTGAGATCGGTTCTTTTAGGCATGATAAAGGTGCTTTTTTAGGTGGCTTAAATATCGTTGATAAAAATCAGTTTTACTTATGGTTATGCTGTAAGATATGAGAAGTAATAAACAGGTTTTCTACTAATTACTAAGGTGTTACTCATTTCCCGACGAGACATAAAAAAAGGCGTTACTTCTATAAAAAGTAACGCCTTATATATATTAATTAGAGAATCATTATCTCTTGTGTCTTAATTCAGTAGATACAGATAGTTTCTTACGTCCTTTAGCTCTACGACGCGCAAGAACCTTACGACCGTTTGCAGAAGCCATACGCTCTCTGAAACCATGTTTGTTTCTTCTTTTTCTCTTTGACGGTTGGTATGTTCTTTTTTGTGCCATAGCTTATATTCTGTAACTCTATATAGTAATGAGGTTTTAACCTCCATTTTTAATCGGGTGCAAATATAAGAAGTCTTTTTACTCGGACAATAGGTGATGTGATTTTTTTTGAAATAATTTTTAGTGCTTAGTCTTCCAATATTAGTTTGAATGGAAAAATATAATCATCATACTTTTTACTGTTATTTTCTAATTTAGAGATTACCCAATAATATTCTTGATTTGAGAATCTATATTTCATTTCAAAATATATCGGATTTTCTTCTTTTACCTTAAACCAAGGTATAGATATAGAATTAGACAAGGGTTTAAGACCTATACAAAAATATTCTTCATATGGAATATAGAGATCTAATTGAGCTAAATCAATTCTGTACCATCCTTTACTTCGAATAGTTTGGACACCAATTTCATCTTCAATTATATTTTCAATAAAAATATTATCAGAATCTGTTACTCCTGATAGAATAGGAAGAAATTCTGCTCCTTTAATTTTATAACTTTCTCCTGACTCTTTAAAATTACCCATAAAGTAAAACTCTAAAGCGATAATTTTTTTTCCTCTTATTTCATCGGACTTTAAGGCTAACATTTGAGTCTGGCCGTTTAAAATCTGTCTTCGATTTTTTAAACCATCTTTTTTAATTATTAATTCTTTTTTTCTTTTGAGGTTGTCAACTTTAAAGTATCAAGGCTTAACTGCGCACGCGTATAATATAAATTATCAATAAGATTTTTAGTAAACAACTGCTCTTTATAAAAGGAATAGTTGATAAAGGTAGAGTCTGATTTATTTAATAATTCTTCAAATTTCCTAAAGTTTATTTTGTCTACAATTAACTCTTCATTACCTTTTTTATAAGAACTAATCGTGTACGCATTTATAGTATCCATATCTTTTATGAAATAGATATCTTGTGCATTTACCATATTGGCAATGAAAAAAACTCCTACCCATAGATAATAAGGGTAGAAGTTTATTCTTTCAGGATTAGTCTTCAACAGCTTCACAAGGAACTAATCTATTAGGAAATCTTCTGGTACCACCTATAAAAAATCGGCGTCTTTGTAACGTAACCGTTGCATAAAACCCAATTGACTCACCATCAACAAATTCTTCATGACAAGGTTGATCAACACTTACGATATCCCAACACCAAAAACAACCTTCCGTCTGATTATTATTACCAGCAGCCCCAATATCAATAGGACTATTTTCTAAAGTAAGTAAAAGAAAGTTTTTAGTATCTTCATCAAACTCTGCTGCTAATTGACTTTCAATAGCATCTAAATTAGATTCATTTGGCTCTGCACTAAAATCAACCGTGCTTACATAATCTTTAGCAACATTTACAGCAGCTAATTGATCCGTAATTAATGTATTATCTGCTATAAATCGATCATACTTAAACACCCATACAGCTTGTTTTTGTTCATTAGTTAATGCATCAAATTGAGCCATTCCACTCTCAGTATTCCTTAGAATACTCCAGTAGGTTGTCTCTGCATCAAAAGTTATTGACTTTTGAAAATCATTATTTTCTTGAACAGATGTTTCTGTCTCACAAGATGTGATAAACATGGTGAAAAAAAATATGCTTAAAATTAGGCTTATTTTTTTCATTTTTAAAGTTTTAATTTCTCTAATGAGAATTTGGTTAAAATAAAATATCATCATTGTGGCTGTAGCTAACGATTGATTTTAAGCAAATTTGAAAAAAAATGAAAAATGAAAAAGCATTAGTAAAAATAAGAATTCTATCAATTAACTATGATACCTATTAGCGGAACTGAAAGCCACTTTTCTGGTATTTCCCGATTAAATGAATCTTTGTAATCTTTTATCGCCCACCTATTATAATCTAGCCAATATTTAGATGAATGAGTTGTTTTATAAAAATATAAATTTTCTCTTGTTTTAAATGCTTGAAATTCAACAAGACTCTCCTTATATCTAATTGGTTCACCAGCGAACTTTAAGCCTTCTATAATTACAAAAACACCTTCATAAGGAAATTCTAAATCCTCATTCATTACTACTGTAATCAGACCTTTTGACTGTTCATCAACCTTTACAAGATAATCATGATTATTTAAAATCTTATCTGGATAAATTCTATTTTGTAAAGTATCAACAGAATAAAGCTTTACTCTCAAGATCATAGGTTGAGATACTTTTTGGATTTTAAAATTTATTGATCTGATCGCTAAATGCTCTTCTTGAGAGTTTTCTATGTAAACTCCCATGTTACTGGATAAACCAATTCCTATCTTGCGGCCATTGTTTCTCTCATCAATATATCCAACATCAATAGCAGGCTTTGTAGAGATAAAAATTTCCTGTAAATTTTGAACAGATCGTTTTAAATAAAATATATCGTTATCGATAAAATCTTGCTTAGAAATGATCAAATCATCATATCCGATATTAGAAACTTGTAATGAATCTAGCCTTATCGTATTTTTTAGAATAAAAACTCCATTTTCTCCAGTATATGTTCCTTCAATTATCTTTGATCCAGACCAAGCTAAAATCGTAGAAAATTCTAATGGCTTATTACTATCAAATTCAAGAACTTTTTTCTGAATTTGACAATTTCCTATTATACAGAAAGAAAATAGAGTTACTAAAAATATCAATCTTAACATTCACACGCTCTTGTTACTTGAGTGCCGTCTTCATTACTAACCGGTTGATCTCTAACCGTTGTAATCCAAAATGCACGATAAGAGCGATACTGACCTTCTGAACAACCACCATCACCGTTAGAATTAGGACCACATGCACCCCATGAATAACTAGAACCAAAAAAACGATTTCTTCTTCTTGGTCTTTCATCTTCAGTACTTTTTTGAGCAACATCAGACGCCTCATTCTCTAAGCTAAGAAATAAAAAATATGTTGTGTTTTCATCAAATTCTGCTGCTAATTGACTTTCAATAGCATCTAAATTAGATTCATTTGGCTCTGCACTAAAATCAACCGTGCTTACATAATCTTTAACAACATTTACAACAGCTAATTGATCCATAGTCAGCGTATTATCTGCTATAAATCGATCATACTTAAACACCCATACAGCTTGTTTTTGTTCATTAGTAAGAGCATCAAATTGATCCATTCCACTCTCAGTATTCCCTAGAATACTCCAGTAGGTTGTCTCTGCATCAAAAGTTCCTGACTTTTGAAAGTCATTGTTATCTTGTGCAATGTTTTCTTGTTCACAAGATGTGATAAGCATAGTAAATAATACCATGCTTAAAATTAAGCTTATTTTTTTCATTATTAAAGTTTTTTTGTTCTCTTAAATGGAACATGGTTAAATCAAATAACCTCTATATCACTGCAGCTTATATGGTTATATGTTGTAAACTTAAAAAAAAAAAAAACGGAAAATAAAAGTGAAAAAGCACAAATAACAACTTGATAACTTAAACTTAATCAATAAATGACAAATAAATGGGTAACAAAATTTAATAAGCAGGAACAGGCATTCGTGTTTTAAAATAGGATATTAGTAGTCCTTAAATCTATATCTTTGCATTCTTAAATTTAAAACTACCATGTTTAACAAAAACATCAAAATCGTCATCGCTGTATTAATCGTAGCGTTTGCCGTATATCAATTTACTTTAAACGAAATCATGAATGGTATCTTCTTGATACTACTTGCTGGAATATTCATCTTCTTATATTTTAAAAATGAGATGATCTTACTAGCTTTTTTAAAGCTTAGAAAACAAGATTTTCCTGGCGCTATGAAATGGCTAGAAAAGATTAAAGATCCTGAAACAGCACTAGTTACTAAGCAACAAGGTTACTATAACTATTTGCAAGGCTTAATGATCTCACAAACAAACATGACCAAAGCAGAGAAGTATTTTAAGAAAGCTATAAGTCTAGGACTTAGCATGGATCAAGATCTTGCGGTAGCAAAACTTAATCTGGCAGGTATCGCTATGACCAAGCGTAGAAAACGTGAAGCTACTACTCTACTTACTGAGGCAAAAAAATTAGATAAGCACAACATGCTGGGTGATCAAATCAAAATGATGAAACAGCAAATGAAGAAGATTTAAACTCCTAAAGATTGTATTTAACTGAAAGCCTAATCTCGCGATTAGGCTTTTTTGTTTGGTGAAATTAATGGCAATGCAATCAACATCAATTTATTTCAGCTTCTTCTTATCTAACAATGATAAAATTTTATAATGATCAGATTCCGAAATAAATTCGGAATCACAATTAATCAGAGGCATTTAAAACTCAAACACCTTACCATCTGCTGCGAGTTCTACAGTTGGGAAAATTTCTTGCGCTTCTTTTCTAAACAATTCATAGTCGCCATAGCGTGTAGAATAGTGACCTAGTATAAGCATTCCTACATTCGCTTGTTTTGCTATATCTGCTGCTTGTGCTGCCGTGCTATGTTTAGTACGTTCACAGAGATCTTCATGTGATTTTAAAAAAGTAGATTCGTGATATAACACTGTCGCATTTCTAATAATCGGTACAATATCTGGCTTGTACATCGTATCACTACAAAAAGCATAACTCTTTGCCGCTACAGGATTAAAAGTTAATAGATCGTTAGATATTACTTCACCACTGGCCAATTCAATATCATGCCCTTGTTTAACCTTGCGATAATAGGCTTGATCCACACCATATTCTTCACATGCTACAACATCTAATTTACGATCTAGCGGTTTCTCTTCAAACAGATAACCATTGGTATACACACGATGATCCAGCGGTATGGTAGTCACCGTTACCTTATCGTCTTCATAGATGAGTTGGGACTCTTTGGACTCGCTTTCGCGAAAGCGTAAATCAAAAGTAGTATAGCTCTTAGTAAGCTTAAGTTGTAATAAAATGATTTCTCTGATTCCTTTAGGACCATAAATCGTCAATGGCGTATCTCTACCTAATAAGCAAAAGGTGGATATCACACCTATCAATCCAAAAAAATGATCACCATGCAGGTGAGATATGAAGATGTTTTTAATGCGAGAAAACTTTACTCGACTAGTGCGCATCGCCATTTGTGTACCTTCACCACAATCTATTAAGAATAGATTACCTCTTATCTCAAGCACTTGAGATGTAGGTCGGGTTGATGCGGTAGGTGTTGCACTATGACAACCTAGAATGGTTAACTTCAATAGATAAGGTTCTTTATAGACTTAGATGCTTAAAATCCTAAATCGCGTTCAATTTCTTCCATCTCAATCACGTCTTGGGCTTCTTGCAAAGTAGGCACCACCATTAATTCTTCAGGAATCTCGTCGATTGATAACGCGGCATTCACCATCACAAACGATTGTTTTGTAGATCTATGTTGATTACTTAAAGCAAGAAATTGTAATAAGTCTGCTAAAGTAGCGTCCGTATATTGTATCAAATCTACGATTACATTTTTGCCTTCAAACTGATCAAATATCGTTGGTAAAAACTGAGCAAATCCATTGATGTTATCGTACTCATCTCTCAGTAATATATAATTATCGTGCGTTTCACTAATCATTGCGTTGAATTTTTGAAGCAATTAAGTACAGTACAGCCATACGCACGGCTACACCATTTTCTACTTGATTTAATATTATAGCCTGATCAGAATCTGCTACATCACTAGTAATCTCCACACCTCTATTTATAGGACCTGGATGCATGATCACTATTTTCTTTTTAAGACTGTCCAGCAATTCCATATTCACTCCATACTGTTGCACATACTCACGCACACTAGGGAAATAAGATATGTCCATACGTTCATTTTGAACACGCAACATGTTTGCCACATCACACCATTCTAGCGCCTTACGAAGATTATACTCTACCTTAACGCCTAGCGAGGCAATATGCGTAGGGATTAAAGTGGCAGGACCACATACCATGACCTCGGCACCTAGTTTTTGAAGACAGTAAATATTAGAAAGGGCTACACGACTGTGTAAAATATCACCTACGATCACAATCTTTTTACCTTCTAACGTACCTAGTTTTTCTCTTATACTATAAGAGTCGAGTAAAGCCTGTGTAGGGTGTTCATGAGCACCATCACCAGCGTTTACAATACGTGCATCGACGTGTTTTGATAAAAACACACCAGCACCAGGATTAGGATGACGCATTACGACGATATCCACCTTCATTGCTAGGATATTATTAACGGTATCGACCAGCGTTTCTCCTTTTTTAACAGAGCTTTGCGCTGCGCTAAAGTTGATGACATCTGCACTGAGACGTTTTTCTGCTAGTTCAAAGGATAGTTTAGTTCTAGTAGAGTTTTCAAAAAACAAATTAGCAATAGTAATATCTCTAAGTGACGGCACCTTTTTAATAGGCCTATTAATCACTTCTTTAAACTGATCTGCAGTGGTATGAATAAGTTGGATATCCTCTTTAGTGAGGTCTTTTATTCCTAATAAATGGTCCACACTTAATTCACTCATTAGTTTTCATTTTTTAATAGGTAAACGGCATCTTCACCAGCATTTTCTGTCCACATTACTTTTACCTTTTGATCACCTATCGCATCTACCTGTCTACCATTATAATCTGGTTGTATAGGTAAATGTCTTGAAAATCTACGATCGATAAGAGTAAGCAATTCTATAGAAGCTGGTCTACCAAAAGATTGTAATGCGGTAAGTGCAGCTCTTATACTGCGACCGGTATAAAGTACATCATCAACGATTACGACCTTTTTACCTTCTACTAAAAATTGTATATCCGTAGAATTTGCTTTAAGTGGCTCTTCTCCACGACGGAAATCATCGCGATAAAATGTAATATCTAGCAAACCGGTATTTAATCCTTTAATTCCATAATGCTCTTGTAGCAAAACGGATAATCTGTTTAATAAAAATCTACCTCTAGGTTGCAGACCTATAAGGGCAGTATTTTCAAAACGATTATGATTTTCAATTAATTGGCAAGCCAGTCTGTGAAGAATAATATCCAGTTCTTGCGCGTTGAGAAGTAATTTTTGACTCATTAATTGCTGCTGATTAACCACAAAGATACACTTAAAAAGAAAAACTAGGAATATAAAATGGTCCTATTGACAGTAGTATGACAACAGAATTTTTAATAGTTAAGTGTTATACAAAAAAAATCCCTTGTCTAGTAGACAAGGGATTTATTAAATATATAAGAAGTAAAAGATTACTCTTCTTCAGTAGACGCTGCTGGAGCTGCTACTTTACCTTCCATACGATCTTTAAGAGCTTGAAGCTTAGAGTTTGCATCACCTAATGTAGGCTTATCAGTTGACTCTTGAGATTTTGCAGCTGCCTGCTTAACAATCTTAGCCTCTTCTTCTTTATGGATAACCATGTGAGAAGCAACTACTCTCTTAAATTCTTTATTGAATTCGATAATCTGGATTTGAGCAGACTCACCTTTCTTCAATTTAGTACCATCTTCTTTTTCTAAGTGACGAGTTGGAATGAAAGCAGTGATGTCTTCATTAAATTCAACTACTGCACCTTTATCAACCATATCAGTAATAGTAACGTCGTGAGTTGTTCCTATTCCAAATTCAGCCTCATACTTATCCCATGGGTTATCCATAGTTTGTTTGTGACCTAGTGATAATTTACGTCCTTCTACATCTAGTTCAAGAACAACTATATCCAGTTTATCTCCAACTGCGCAGAACTCGCTAGGATGCTTGATCTTCTTAGTCCATGATAAGTCAGAGATGTAGATTAATCCATCTACTCCTTCTTCTAACTCAACAAATACACCAAAGTTTGTGAAGTTTCTTACCACACCAGTGTGACGAGAACCTACAGGATACTTAGTCGTAATATCTGTCCATGGATCTGGGTGAAGTTGCTTCATACCTAGAGACATCTTACGATCTTCTCTATCAATAGTAAGAACTTGTGCATCAACCGTATCTCCTACTTTTACAAAGTCACCAGCACTTCTTAAGTGTGTAGACCATGACATTTCAGAAACGTGGATTAATCCTTCAACACCTTCTTCGATTTCAACAAAAGCACCATAGTCAGCAATAACGACTACTTTACCTTTTACGTTGTCACCTGGCTTGATCTTGTCAGATAGAGCTTCCCATGGGTGTGGCTCTAATTGCTTAAGACCTAACTGGATACGAGACTTATCTTCATCAAAGTCTAGGATTACTACGTTAAGTGTTTGATCTAGTTCTACAACCTCGTTAGGGTGGTTAATACGTGACCAAGAAAGGTCTGTAATGTGAACTAATCCATCTACACCACCTAGATCTACAAATACACCATAAGAAGTAATGTTTTTCACAACACCTTCTAATACTTGTCCTTTTTCTAGACGAGAGATAATTTCTTTTTTCTGCTCTTCAATATCTGCTTCAATAAGCGCTTTGTGAGATACTACTACGTTTTTAAATTCGTGGTTGATTTTTACAACCTTAAATTCCATAGTCTTATCAACATATGCATCATAATCACGGATAGGCTTCACATCGATTTGTGAACCTGGTAAGAATGCTTCAATACCGAATACGTCTACAATCATACCACCTTTAGTACGACATTTTACGTAACCGTTAACGATTTCTCCTGTATCGTGTGCATTGTTAACGCGTTCCCAAGCCTTGATAAGACGTGCCTTACGGTGAGAAAGAACTAATTGTCCTGTCGCATCTTCACGTACATCTACAAGAACCTCAACTTTATCACCTTCTTTAAGGTTTGGGTTGTAACGGAACTCATTTAAAGAGATAACACCTTCAGACTTTGCGTTAATGTCAATAATTGCATCGCGATCTGTGATCTTGATAACAACTCCAGTCATTACATCATTATCGATAGTGTCTACAAAGTTATCTTCTACAAGCTTTTCAAAAGCTTTTAATTGATCTTCATCAACTTTTTCGATTCCTTCGCTGTAACGTTCCCAATCAAACGTATCTAAAAATTCAGTTGGGTTCGTTTGTTGTGCTGTAGCGGTTGGTGCAGTGTGCGCCTGTGTTTCTTCAGTAGAAACTTCTGCTACTTTTTTGTTGTCTTCAGCCATGTTTGTTTGCTGATTAAAATTTGTATTCTAAAAAGGCGTGGAAACTAATAGAACTTTTTTAGAAGAATTATTTATAAAGTTTTGATTCCCAATCGGTTTCCTTATTCTCGATTTGGGTTTGCAAAAGTACAATACTTTTTTCTAAAATCATAACCCTTTTTACATCTAATTATCTGGCAGTAACAATGGTTGTTATCGCTTTCGCGAAAGCGTAAATAATATCTGTAGACTAGGCAGTTAACTATTCTACACTAATTCAAGGTGAATTTTTACTCATTACTGTTTGAAATTATAATAATTCAACCTTACATTCGCCCACCCAAATATTAAAAAATATTCTACATCGTTGTTATTATATTTCTATTTAACGACAGATGCACAATAACCTCGCAGATTGGACCATGAGAAGACTTATAAGCCAAAAGTACTTTTCATTATCTGTGAGGTTTTTTTTATTATTCTTAAATAATCGTATTATTGATAAGACCATTATTACTGATTATGACCTCAAAAGCCTCTACTCCAATAGAATATATCGATCAGCTTCCTGAAGACCGTAAAAAGCCAATTTCTGACTTGAGAAATGTTATTCTTAAAAATATACCGGCAGAATTAGAAGAAGGTATGTTATATGGTATGTTAGGTTATTATGTACCTCAATCGGTTTATGAACCAGGATATCATGTAGGTAAAGACTATTCTCCATTACCATTTATTAATGTTGCTTCACAGAAAAATTTTATAGCACTGTATCACTCTGGAATTTATGCACATCCACCTCTAATGGAATGGTTCAAAGAGCAATATCCAAAACACTCTAAATATAAACTGGATATGGGGAAAAGCTGTATCCGTTTTAAAAAGGTCAATGATATTCCGCTAGAGTTGATTGCAGAACTATGTACTAAGATGAGCGTAAAGGAATGGATTGGGATTTATGAATCTGTAATCAAGAAGTAAGAAATGAAAAAAGGGAAAGAAGATAAAATACCTAAACCATTACTTATTATTAATAACTTTATCCTAGTTATTGGTAGTATCGCTGATATAATAGGTTTGATATTCTTTATAAAGTATATGATGGAGATAGATCTAAAATATAATAAAACCGAATCTGCATATTTATATATGACAGTTTCTGCAAATCCTTTTGTAAAGTTGATTTAAATGACCTTTTATCTATAGAACTAGCAGATTGCGCATCACTTCGACCAGCTCAGAGCAAGCAAGTGTCTAATGACAGTTTCCAAAATTATTATTGATTTTCACAAAGCAGATTCCTTCGCTGCGCTCGGAATGACATTATTTAACTATCGCATCGCCTCTTCAGCCCATTGAACGAGTTGTTCAAACTGCTGTGCTCTATTCATCTCGCTAGTGTCTAGTAATTTTGCGTCTGCTGTTTGTGTTAGCGGACTGTCTTCTCTTGTAGAATCGATGTAATCGCGTTCTATGACGTTTTTTAAAACTTCTTCATAAACAACCTCATCACCACGATCTATTAGTTCATCATAACGACGTTGTGCACGTACTTCTGGTGCTGCGGTCATAAATACTTTAAGTTCGGCATCTGGGAAAACTACGGTTCCGATATCACGACCATCCATGACCACACCTTTTTCTTTTCCCATCTCTTGTTGTTGTGCAACAAGCTTTGCTCTTACTGCAGATACCTCAGCTACTAGACTTACAATACTGCTTACCTCGAGTGTACGTATTTGCTTTTCAATGTTTTTACCATTTAAATAAACATCTGCGCGATCTGTTTCTTCATTGCGCTGGAAGGATACCTTAATTTTATCTAAGGAATCGATAAGTTCTTGTGCATGTAGTTGATTATCTCGGTAGATGTTTTCGCTTAAAGCGTAATAAGAAATAGCTCTATACATAGCACCTGTATCCACATAAATGTACTTTAATCGCTGCGCAAGTTGTTTTGCAGCAGTACTCTTACCGGTACTGGAATGTCCATCTATCGCTATCGTAATCTTATCGCTCATTATTGTAAATTTATATTAACCCCAAAAAGGCTGGTATGTGATGCCAGTGTATATCGCGCATGTGTATAACTGAATCGCATTTTATTAATTTTTAAAGAGAATCCTGCACTTACACCAGAAAATGCTCTGGTGTCTTGAATACTCAACTCTTGTGCCCTGCGAAAATTATACCCAAGTCGCACTTGAAAGGCTTGTTCTGGAAAAATTTCTACTCCAAATACTGTATGACGCAGTGCATTATTGAAAAATCCAGGTTTATCTTCAATGACATTACCGTCTAGATCTGTTTGCGCATTGGCATCATTTGAGAAAGCAATATTCCATTGCTGTAAATTTTCTAAAGTCACGTGAAGACGTAAAGGCAGATTTCTCATATTATTTGAAAATCCTAAAGCAACCTCTAATGGCAGTTTTTCATAAACTTCATTATAAGGTGTAAACTGCGTACCGATGTTGCGCACGACTAAAGCTACTCTGATATCTTTATCTTCATTATAGTACAGTGCACCAAAGTCGATCGCGCCACCTAATGAGGTATATCGCTCTAGCTTTGAAGAGATGACTTTTACATTTGCGCCTAGATAAATATCTGAAAACGGAATATTATAAGCATATCCAGCAGATATCGCTACTTCATTACCGCCAAATTCACCTGTAGAAACTCCTTGCTCGTTATAGCCATCAAAAGTCCCATAATCTAAATAGGTTACACCTACATGAAAAGTCTGCACATGTCGATCCCATGTGTAAGCATATGCCGCAGTACCATAATTAACATCACCTAGATAGTTAGCATAATTTACTTGTAACTGATTATCCATTTTAGGATTAATCGTCGCTGGATTAAATATTCCAGAGGTAGGATCATAATCCACACCAGTGAGTACACGACCACCTAGAGCAGCTTGTTTTGTACCAGCTGGTAGGTTGAGAAATTGGTACGTAGTTCTTCCTCCTATTTGCGCTTGCGCGAAAGCAGCAGACAACATCAGTACCAATAAAATCGATATATGGGATTGAAATCTTTTCACTTCTATTCTAACGACTGCAAGTTTAATTTATTTTTAAGCGTGTTGCTAGTTATTGAATAAGGAATTTTAGGAATAGTCATCTTTTTAAACATGTTGAACTCAAGAGGTATAAAACAGATTTACTGTATTTTAACCTATTCAACCTTAGATTGCTGTCGCTCACTTTGCACACCTTTCCTATTCCTAAGAAAAATGCTTGTCTTATTATTTTATAAAAGCACGAATGTCAGGCTGAGCTTGTCGAAGTCGTTTTCCATAGCGTAAAGCCAACTACGACAAAATCTGATTGACAAATAGGAATAAAAAATCCCCAGCGTAAACTGAGGATTTTGAAATTTAAAATACTAAAACTATTTAACTCAACTTCTTAGCATTTTTAACCTTTTGCTTAGTAAGCGCTAGTTCTAGCACGTCACTCATATCACTAACGTAGTGGAATGTCAGACCTTTTAAGTATTCTGGTTTGATCTCTTCGATATCACGTCTGTTTTGTTCACATAGCAAAATCTCTTTAATACGTGCACGCTTAGCCGCAAGAATCTTTTCTTTGATTCCGCCTACAGGTAGTACTTTACCACGTAGGGTAATTTCTCCAGTCATGGCGATGCTTTTCTTCACTTTACGTTGTGTAAACAAAGAAACTAGCGAAGTTAACATGGTGATACCAGCACTAGGACCATCCTTAGGTGTTGCTCCTTCAGGCACGTGAATGTGGACGTTATATTTTTCAAACACTTCTGTAGGTATCCCTAGCTCATCTGCATTTGCCTTAATGTACTCCATAGCTATGGTAGCACTTTCCTTCATTACTTTACCTAGGTTACCCGTTATGGTAAGACTTCCTTTTCCTTTAGAAAGAATAGATTCTATAAAAAGAATATCACCACCTACACGAGTCCATGCTAGTCCGGTTACTACACCAGCCACATCGTTATTCTCATACTTATCACGTTCCATACGTGGTGCACCTAAAACCTCTACAACCGTTTCATTAGTCACCTTAAGATCATAAGGCTCTTCCATGGCAATACTTTTTGCTGCATAACGCACCATTTTTGCCATTTGCTTATCTAGCGAACGCACACCACTCTCGCGAGTATAACCTTCTACTATTTTTTCTATCTGTGGCTTAGCTATTTTTAAATGCTCTTTGGTAAGACCATGTTCTTTCAATTGCTTAGGCAACAAATGCTGTTTCCCTATCTCTACTTTTTCTTCAATAGTATAACCGGTCACATTGATAATCTCCATACGATCACGCAACGCTGGCTGAATTGTATTTAAAGAGTTACATGTCGCGACAAACATCACTTTACTTAAGTCAAAGCCCATTTCTAGAAAGTTATCATAGAACGCATTATTCTGCTCTGGATCCAGTACTTCTAGCATTGCACTTGATGGGTCACCGTTATGAGAAGAACTAAGCTTATCAATCTCATCCAGTACAAAAACCGGATTAGACGTTTTTGCCTTTTTAATACTTTGTATTATACGACCTGGCATCGCACCTATATAGGTTTTACGATGTCCACGGATCTCTGCCTCGTCACGCAATCCACCTAGGGATATACGCACATATTCACGTCCTAGTGCCTCGGCCATAGATTTTCCTAGAGAGGTCTTCCCTACTCCAGGTGGTCCATAAAGACATAAGATAGGTGACTTCATATCATTACGCAGTTTTAAAACCGCTAGATATTCTATAATACGTTTCTTTACTTCATCTAGACCGTAGTGATCACGATCTAAGATCTTTTTAGCACGTTTAAGGTCAAAGTTATCTTTTGAAAACACATTCCACGGTAGATCTAGGAATAAATCTAGATAGTTGCGTTGTATAGAATACTCTGCCACTTGCGGATTCATGCGTTGCATTTTTGCAAGCTCTTTCTCAAAGTGTTCTTTTACCTTATCATCCCATTTCTTAGACTTGGCACGTGTGCGCATTTCATCCAGCTCTTGATGTGCAGACACGCCACCACCTAGTTCATCCTGTATGGTTTTCATTTGCTGGTGCAAGAAATACTCACGCTGCTGCTTATTAATGTCTGAGTGTACCTTAGACTGAATATCATTTTTAAGCTCCAGTTTTTGTTGCTCAATATTCATAAAACGCAAGGTCTCTAGTGCACGATCTTTAAGGTCATTCATTTCTAGCAACTGTTGCTTTTCTGACACCTTAAGGTTCATGTTAGATGACACAAAGTTCACTAAGAAAGAGTTGGACTCTATATTCTTAATTGCAAAGCTTGCCTCACTAGGAATATTAGGACTTTGCTTTATAATCTCTAGAGACAGTTCTTTAATAGAATCTATGATAGCATTAAACTCTGTATGATCTGGTAGTGGTCTTGCCTCTGGTATGTCTGTGGTTTTAGCGGTGATATAAGGCTGCTCTGTCAGGATTTCGCCCATCTGGAAACGCTTCTTACCTTGTATAATCACTGTCGTATTACCATCAGGCATTTTTAAAATACGTAAGATGCGAGCGACCACTCCTATTTTGTGCAAGTCGTCTGCACCAGGCTCTTCAATAGATTCATCTTTTTGAGCGACGATACCTATGACCTTATTGGCTGCGTTTGCCTCTTGCAACAATTTAATAGAGCGATCTCTACCAGCAGTGATAGGAATAACGACACCTGGGAAAAGTACCATGTTGCGCAATGGTAATATGGGCAACTCTTCAGGAACAGACTCATTATTCATCTCTTCCTCATCTTCTGTACTTAATAATGGAATCAACTCTGCCTCGTGATCTAGATCACCTAGTGACAAGTTGTCTATTTTAATCTTCTTTGGATTGAACATATGCTTTCTTCTCGCCACTATGTCACAAAACACAGCAGCTTTTCAATTATTTTATTTTTATTTTATAGCAATAGATAGTTGTTGTTACGCTTTCGCGAAAGCAGAATAACCAGCACTAAAACACTTTAAATCAATATTTTAAACACCTTACAACACAAGGCTATGGTACTGGTCTACTTTAAACAAAGTATATTGCTATCATTAGTTTTTCAAATTCAGTGCCAGTCCACTGTAACAAGTTGAAAAAAGCTGCATCTTTAAGACGTAACACTAACCAAGTGACATTAACAGAAACTGAAATATCCGTATACGACTTGTGCGAGCAAGGCGATCAAAGGGCACAAATGAAAGTGTATGACAGCTACTCACGTGGCATGTATCACGTGGCATTGCGCATCCTTAAAGACAGTGGCGAGGCAGAAGACGTCATGCAAGAAAGCATGATTGCGGCTTTTCATAAAATGAGCCAGTGGAATAGAGAGGCAACCTTTGGCAGCTGGTTAAAACGCATTGTGATTAATAACAGTCTATCGCGATTGCGCAAGACTAAAAAAATGGAAACCGTATCCTATGATGATGTAGCCTATCATCTAGAATCGCAAGCAGATGACCAACAAATCGATATGGAAAACGCTGGAATGACAGCAAAAAAAGTACTGCTGGTCATGAACGAATTAAAAGATAATTACAAGCAGATTTTAACGCTGCATCTTATAGAAGGTATGGATAATGAAGAAATATGTGAGATCATGAAGATATCAAATGCGATGTGTCGCACGACGATCTCACGTGCCAAAGAAAGTTTAAGAACTAAAATTAAAGCTCATGAGTAAATCAATGGAAGACTGGTTTAAAGAGCAAGACTTTAATACCACAGAGTTACCTAGCGGTCACCGCAATAGATTTCTAGAACGTTTACAAGCGGCTCAAGAAGATGAAAAAGTGATCCCTATAGATCGAGATGGCCAGGCAGAAGGTCATGTCGATGCAAGAAAAAATACATGGTTTAAATGGTCTCTAGTCGCAGGACTGGCGCTATTAATGGGACTGGCTGGTTTCAATCTGGGATCTAGTAATGATACAGACCTGGCTAGTGTGTCACCAGAAATGGCTAATGCACAAGACTTTTTCTCTAACACCATTGCCGAAGAGTTAAAACAACTAGAGTCTGAAAGCAGTCCAGAGACGGAACGATTAATTGCTGATACTAAAGTACAGTTACTAGAACTAGAAAATGATTATCAACAATTGAAACTAGACCTAGATAATAGCGGTAACAGTCGCAAGGTAATTGCAGCGATGATACAGAATTTTCAAAACAGAATAGCATTGCTGGAAGCAGCACTAGAACATATAGAATCTCTTAAACAACTTAAACTGAATACAGATGCAACCATATTATAAAATATTATTACTAGCTTTTTTATTGCCACTGGCAGTAGTTGCTGGTCCTGTAAAAGGTAAATACACTAAAAAGAAAAGTCTTAAAAAATCCTACACGGTAAATAAAGACGCCATGCTTTTATTAGATAATAAATATGGTAGCATGACCATTACCACATGGGATCAACCTACAGTATCGATTGAGGTTTATGTAGAGGTTACTGGTGATGATCAAGAAGATGTAGAAGAAAAACTGCGTGAGATTGACGTTAACTTTGAATCTAGCGCAAGCCGTGTGAGTGCAAAAACGATGGTAGACGCTAGACGCAAGAACTGGAGCTGGAGCAGCTGGTTTGGCTCTAGTAATAACGTGAGTGTAGAAATTAATTATGTGGTTAAAATGCCTGTGACTAACGACCTAGATGCTCGTAATGATTATGGTACACTATCCCTAGATAAACTACTAGGTCACGCACGATTAAATTGCGATTATGGTAGAATGGATATCGGTGAGTTATGGCATGCAGATAATTACATTAAAATGGATTATACCAATAAGTCGACTTTAGACTATGTAAAATCTGCCAGTATTAACGCAGACTACAGCAGCTTTACAATAGGCGAATCTGAAAAGATTGAGTTAAAAGCAGACTATACACATAGCGAGTTTAAGAAAGTCACAGATCTTAATATCAATACAGACTATGGTAGCATTACCATAGGTGAAGCGGCAGACTTTGTAGGTCGTGGTGATTATGTAAGCTTTAAGATAGGTACCATTACCCATATGCTTGATTTAAACACAGATTATGGATCTATAAGTGTCGCACGTTTACAGGCAGGATTTAAAGAAGTCACCATACGTAGTGATTTTACAGGAGTGAACCTTAGGTATGATGCCAGTGCCCGTTTTGACTTTACCATAGACACAGAGTTTGCAGGTATCTCTATAAGTGATGCGGCGACTGTAACCAGATCAGACAGTGATTATACTGATAAGTTAAAAGCCGGTTATAACGGTTCAGAGAACAGTGGTAATACCATCAACATACGCACCTCTTATGGTGGTGTAAAGTTGAGAGCAATAGATTAAACAATCAACTAGTACATCATTATAAACGTTTAAGGCTTTAAAAACATTAATGATTGTGCACAACTCAATCACAGATAACGACAACTCAGTCACACTATATTTTATAAAAATCAATAATCGGTCATATTTGAACCATCCACTAATAAGCTAAAACAAAAATTATGAAAAAGATACTTCTATTATGCATTGTAATATGCAGCACACAAATGGCCACAGCACAATGGTTTGGCAATAAATCTGTAAAAGGTAACGGTGATTTAACTACAAAGACTTTTAACACCAGCGACTATGATGGTGTTGCAGTTGCAGGCTCTATGGATGTGGTATTAGTACCAGGAACTGAAGGCAAGATAAAAGTAGAGGCAGAATCTAACATCATGGAACATCTTAAGGTTGAAGTAAGTGGTGGCAAACTAATTATAGGTACTAAAAATAATACCAACATCAACCCTAGAAAACCTATAACCGTGACCGTACCTGTAAAGTCTATAGACTATGCTAGTGTGTCTGGTAGTGGTGAGATTAAAAGCGACATGACACTTAAAGCACGCAACATGCGCTTAAAAGTATCTGGATCTGGAGATATGAATTTAACCATCGAGGCCGAAAATCTAAAAGCATCTGTTACTGGTAGCGGCGATATGAACATCGCTGGTCGTGCCGAAAATCTAGATGCAAGCGTTACAGGTAGTGGTGATTTAAACACTTATAAATTAAAGGCTAACCATGTAGAAGCGTCAGTAACCGGTAGTGGCGATCTAGCCGTTTATATTAACGGTGGTGATCTTAAAGCACGTGTAACCGGTAGCGGCGACATACGTTATAAGGGAACTACTAGAAATGTAGATAAAAAAGTAACTGGTAGCGGAGACATTGATAAAATGTAAACACCTACTCTATTTTAAAAGAACAAGCCTTGATATGTATCAGGGCTTTTTTTATACGCTTCCGCGAAAGCGAATACACGACCAACCCTACAGTTATAGAAAGTCTAATGGTGACGCCACGTTTTGCATGGTGCGAGTGGTTACATGTGTATAAATTAATGTGGTTTTAAGATTAGTGTGTCCTAGTAATTCTTTAATGATGCGCACGTCTGTACCAGAATCCATTAAATGCGTTGCATAAGCATGTCTTAAACTATGTAGGGTAACGTACTTTTTAATATTGGCTTTCTTGCATGCGATATGAAAAACTTTACGCAAACTTTGAGGACTGTACTGTGGTTTATTTTGCCCTTCAAATAAATATTCTTTGGGTTTGTATTCTAGATAATAAGCTTTTAAGACTGGCTTAAGTGATGCTGGTAAAGGCAGTACTCTATCTTTGCCATTTTTGGAATTTTTGATATGGACTTGTTGTCTTTGTTTATCTATGTCTGTAATTTTAAGAGCGATTAACTCACCACTGCGCAAACCTAATCCATAAATAAAGGCAAGCATTGCTTTATGCTTTTTATTCACACAACTGTTTAATATAGCCTTTACCTCTACTGTAGATAAAACAGTGGGCAATGGTTGCGGTGTTGAACGTGGATAAACTTTTGAGAAATCATATTCTCGATTGTGCATTTCTTTAAAATATAATTTAATAGCACCTATCAATTGTTTTTGAGTGCCTAAAGCAAGGTTTTTGTGAGGTACTACTTTACTAATTGCATCATTAACCTGGTAGTTATCAAGACCATCAAGTGGTCTGTCCATCCCTAAGAATTTTTGAAAAGCAATAAGATGTCCTGCATAAGATTCTATGGTATTATGAGCATACCTTTTAATGGTCAATAATTTCTTAAAATCATAAAAGGTTTGCATTTACTGCCATTTTTGAGTTATGTACAAAAGTAGTAAAAGGTTTGCATTAGGTTCATATACAGTATTGTAATGTTATACTATTTTACTTAGGTTTGTATTTACTAACGTTCTAGTGAATGCCACACGATTGCGGTTAGAAAAGGTGGCACTCACAAGAACACTGTATATAAACTATTTTATAGGTAGTTTTACAAATGTTTGTACAGGCTCAGCATCTTTTTTTGCCAACGCTTCTTTATCTAACATTGGTGCAAAAGAGCTTTTAGATATAATTTGCTCGTACATAAATACTTTAGCCTCTAAAACACCTTGTTTCTCATCTCTGTTATCAAATAAAAAAGCTCTAATAATGTTCTCTACATTTTGTCTACCTTCTTGTCTTATCACTTCACTTTTATATGTCGTTCCACCAGAATTCCAGTCATATTTTAATTTGTATAAGCTGTCTAGTAGTTCTTGTATTTTTTGCTCGTTCATTAATTCTGTGATTTTTGCCAACGCTCAAAAAAGATGCGAGGACGGTTATTGTTTCTATTTTTATTTTGTGATTAATTGTATAAAACAGTTCATATACTTTACCGTTAGGCAACATTAAAGTAGTTACTAAAGTCATAAGACAGTGCTTTTTTACCCCCAAAAACATCACTTGTTTGATAATATGTTGTACCAATATAGCTTTTACTACAATAACCTAATTCAACACAAGTATTCAATGCTTTTCGAAACTTTCTTCTAATATTGGAATATGTTAAAGATTTGTTAGGCATTCTTTTTTCGTGAAATTCGTCTAAATAAAGCATTGAAACCGTATCTAAGAAAAGATGTTTTCTAGCTATATCTAAACACACTAATACATCTTCAGCCAAAACGTTGCCTAACAACGTATAAAGTTCATTGCTTATTTCTTTTTGCTCACTAATTTCTGTACTCATAATTTCTGTTTTTTCAATTAAGTTAGTTGCTGTTCAAGGTCGCAACGAAACCTTATACAACTACGTTCTAGTCCATTGCCTGCGGCCGTAGGTCTTCGCTTTTGTAATTTATAATTACTCTATTGGGATTAGAAACTATAGCACTGCAATAACGCTGCAAAAGACCAACCAGCTATAGTAATTATAAATCACAAGTCTCCCAACCTACTCAATGGACTAGAATGGCAAAGCTGTAAAACCTCTTGAGCAAATGTATTCTTGTACTTACTCAATTCACGCCAGCCGCTAGGAAACAAACAAGAACGTTGTATAATGGCGATTGAGACGTTTTAAAGGCTTATAGCGAGGCTGTGATTGTTCCAAAATTCTGTAACTTCACATCCATTAACCAACAACCAAAAGGTCTACGCGTACCGGCTAAAACGCCTCACTCGCCTTATACCTTTGCCATTAGTAGCAATACTACCATTGTTCTTTGTCAACCACTTTAGAGTATCTATTTATGTTATCGTATAAAGCCCACCAAGTTCCTACAAATGTTATTGATAATTCAAGTGCCTCTTTGGTAAATTCGTGTTTATACCAAGTGCATTTTCTTTTTTTTCTGTACCACTTGTATTTATTTAAGTAATAGTCAGTCCAAATGGGTTTTTTCTTAACATCCGTACTGCTACTAACAACGTGTATATCACATTGCTTTTCGGTATTTTTATTATCTTCTATCATAATTTCTAAAGTTGTTTATTATTAATTAAATTCTGTGAGAGCAACGTAGCATACACAAAACGTTGCCATTAATTTGAATGAACTACGCGAACGAGAAAATAATTGAACGAATTGAATCAGGTGAAAACCTGAAATACCTTCTATTTTGGGGACATCAAAAGTCTGACCGAATTACGAAATCTTGTTTCAGTCAATGGTATGAATCTGAATTTGAAGTTAACGGAATTAAATTCTTGACAGCCGAACATTATATGATGGCTGAAAAAGCTTTGTTGTTTAATGACAAAGACATTTATGAACAAATAATCAAAAGCTCAAAAGCTGGAAAAGTAAAAGAACTTGGCAGACAAGTAAAGAACTTTAACCAACGAATTTGGGAAGAAAATAGATTTGAAATAGTTGTAAGAGGTAATTTTCACAAGTTTAGTCAAAACCCAAAGCTATCGGAATTTTTAAGAAATACGAATGACAGAATTTTAGTTGAGGCAAGTCCAGTCGACAATATTTGGGGAATTGGACTCGCTCAAAATAATGAAGACGCTAAAAATCCATACTTTTGGAATGGACTGAATTTACTCGGATACGCTTTAATGGAAACAAGAGACATTCTAAATGAAGTTGGAGAATTTAAAACTCTCAAAAATCCGATTTTACCACCTTGGTTAGCTTATCCAGAAATTGACAAATATAGTATTGGTTGGAGAATGGGTTATGGAGAAACTCATATAATGGAATTGAGTAAATATTTGGACAGTTTAAGTCCTTCTGAAAAGAGAATTTACGAATTGACTTATCCTGAAACTGGAGAATGGAAAGGTTGGTATAATGATGATTACGAATAAAAAACTAATGGCAACAATGTGTATAATTCATTGCTAGTTATAGCTTACTTACGAAAGTCCTCTCGGACTTTCTATCTGTGATTTATTTGCTAACTTTAGTGCTTAAACACGCAACGAAATCATACACTAGACCGTTACAGGATAATTTACCTGCGGCACAGACTATTCCGCTTTTAAAAACCATTCACACCATGCTATAGCAAAACTGAGATTAAGCAAGCGACCTTTGACATAGTCTATATCTATATTCTCACTTGGGTTTTGTAAAGACTTCTCTAGTCCTTTTTTCTCAGTTTTACGCCATCTTATTTCATCTAATACTTCTTGTTGACTTCTCATAATTTAGTAATTGTTTTTAAAGACTCCCATAGTCTTAAATTATCCTGTAACGCCACCTGTAAATAAGCCTATTCAGTGGGCGTTGTGTGTTTGTTTTTTCAGTTGATGAGCAGTTAAACTATCCATAACACGATGTATATCGTATAAGGCTCATTTATGTCTACCTGTGAGGTGGCTTAATCCTCAATTAGTTGTTTACTTTGAACTGTTCGGAAATACCGAATAGTTGCTATTTACTTGCAAATGAACCTCACACGACATACACAGGTGGCGTTGTGCATAATGTAGAGCAACTAATCTAAAGTTGAAAAACGAACTATTGAATTGAAAAGAAAAGAAATATTTTGGTTAATTGTAACAGCTCTATTTGTGCTAATTTTGAATTTAATATTATTAGGTTTTGACGGATTTAAACCTGAATCTAATACTGACATCAATATTCACGACACTTATTTTGTGATTACCAATGTTCATTTTTTTCTACTATTATCAGTTCTGATTTTTTTTAGCGTTTACATTATACGAATGTTAAAGATGAATTTTAAAAACTTTACTGCGAATCTGATTTTTATGATTAGCGGATTATTGTTTATTTGGGTTCTTACCGGAATAATTTCAATTGTAAATTCTCATATACAAGTAACAGATACAACTGAATATAACCTTACTGTTACAAATAACATCTTTGACAATCTTTCGACAGTTCTATATCTAACTCAAATAATAATAGTTGGATTAATAGCATATAGCGGATTTAAAACTGGACGGAACTATAAACAGACTAAATAAAAACACTATGCACAACACAGTGTATAAAACATAGCTATTAAGTGATCAATCGAATGGTTTGTATATGCTTGAAAAGTCCGCCAAATTTTAAATTTGGCTTTTAAACTGAATAAATTAAAAACAAAATATAAAATTTAGCTAAGTGTTAATCCGAAAATTTAGTACTTTTAACACGCTACATTTTATACACATCAACGTTGTACAACATTTGACCAAAAATGAAACTATTCCGATTTTTAAGGAAAAAACTGAACGAATTGGATAATATTCCAGAGGATAATCTGACTGAAAAGATTACGGAAAAATCTACTATGGAAACTGAATCTAAAACAGAAATGAATAACAAAAAAATCGACAGAACAAATTGGACTGGAGAAAATTTTGAGTTTCTAATAATTGGAGTTGATGAAATTCCAAACGAGGAATATGACAAGATAATGACACCGAATTCATATAAATGGAAAAAAGTTATTAAAGATGAATGGCCATTTTATGTAGTTGGAGAAGATGAATTTAGTTTTTCTTGGGAAATGCCAGGAATCCAATTCACTTTTAATAAAGAAGTGGAGTATGAAAAAGCAAAAAAGATTGCGGACGAAATAATTGAGAATATTAACTCGATTGGACAAAAAGCGGAATTATTAACTCTTGAATCGAATAAAATTTATAAATTCTAACTGAATAAAAAACGTTGTACAACACCGTATAAAAATAATAGGGCGATTAGTTGCTTAATTCAATGGATTGGGCACTTTTGCGAAGTCGCCAAGTTTTTAAATTTGGCTTATTGAAAAAAAAAGATAATAAGAAAAATTTAAAAATTCGGCTTGTGTTTAACCGAATGATAGTCGCTTAATTTCAGCCCTACTATTCTTATACAAATCCGTTAGAGCCAATATTTGAAACCAATAAAATGACAGATGAAGAGAAAGCTAAAATCTTAATACAAGAAGCAAATAGTCTGAATTTGGAAACTTTGATTCCGAGTCTTGAACAGATTATTCAATCACATGCTTTTGTTGTAGATTCAATATACGAAGCGCAACCCAAATTTGAACATGGTGAAGTTTATCAAGAAACTTTACTAATCAAAATGATTTTCACTTCTAAAAGTATATTGGAATTATCTAAAGGAATTAACTTCTCAATATTAAACAGCGACAAAAAAATCCCAATCATTGATAGGTCATCAATTTATATTTTAACAAGGTCTCTACTTGAGACATTTTTAACTTTAGAATATTTGTTTTTCAATCAAATAAGTAGAAACGAACAAATATTTAGATATAATCTTTGGCGAATATCTGGTTTTATGTCTCGTCAAGATTTTGGTAAAACTCAGAATAAAGAATTCGCAGAAAAGATTGAAAGAGAAAAAGCTGAAATTTCACAATTGAAGAAAGAAGTAAAATTGAGCCCTTTTTATAAAGAATTAAAGGAAAACCAGTTGTGGAAACTAGACAATTATGGACTTCCAAGAATAATCAGTTGGATACCTTTACTCAAACAAAGTGTATTAAAAAATGATTCATTCGAAAAGGTATACAAACTTTATTCTAATTACGCCCACTCAGAATTTATTTCAATAATTCAATTGAATGAGGGAAAAGTATTCGCAAATGATGAATTTAATATAGGGACAACGATAACAACTTTAAACAATGTTAGAATTTTAAACTGTGTAGCTTTGATAATGATGACTAATAAATTTGAATTCGCTAAAAGTAAATTTGGTGAGTTAGATGAAAAGCAAAGATTTATTATTGAATTTTGGAATAAGTTAGCCGTTGAATAAAACATACTGGCTCTAACAACGTGTATAATTCATTGTTCGGTTCGTGTGTACTCGGAAAATTCCTGCGGAATTTTCCTTAGGTCAGTTTTCTTTTACTAATTTAGTCCTAGCCAACACAACGAAATCATACACAACACGTTGTAGGTAATTTAAAATCAATATTATGAAAAAAACATTAATGATTATTTGTTCGCTAATAATTGCTTTTTTGACATCGTGCGCAGAAAATACATCTGAAAATAAGTCAAAGAAGAAGACAGTAAATGAACTTGTAAAATACTCTTATTCATTTGATGAATTAAAAGATTCGCCAATTAATGACTACACAAATAAAATTAGCAAAGAGTTACGTGTATTTGCGAGAACAAAAATTGATGGCGAATTCGGAGCTAGAGGCAGGTTTGAAGACGATGAAAAAGTTGTTATATTTATTGCTCAAACGATTAATTCAAATCGGGATAAGAAGTTTTATGCCTTGATATATAATAAGAAAATCAAAATAAAGATTTAATAGAAGTATCCGAAGATTTATTAAAAAAGTCAAACAAAACAGATAAAAACTACCTACAACAATGGCTATAAACAATTGCTATTAAGAGCTTATCCTGAAAATTCCTGCATAATTTTCAGCTTGTCGTATACTTGCAAAAGTCCGTGCTAACCCACGCAACTACTCATAGCCCAACCGTTGCCATTAATTTGAATGAACTACGCGAACGAGAAAATAATTGAACGAATTGAATCAGGTGAAAACCTGAAATACCTTCTATTTTGGGGACATCAAAAGTCTGACCGAATTACGAAATCTTGTTTCAGTCAATGGTATGAATCTGAATTTGAAGTTAACGGAATTAAATTCTTGACAGCCGAACATTATATGATGGCTGAAAAAGCTTTGCTGTTTAATGACAAAAACATTTATGAACAAATAATCAAAAGCTCAAAAGCTGGAAAAGTAAAAGAACTTGGCAGACAAGTAAAGAACTTTAACCAACGAATTTGGGAAGAAAATAGATTCGAAATAGTTGTAAGAGGTAATTTTCACAAGTTTAGTCAAAACCCAAAGCTATCGGAATTTTTAAGAAATACGAATGACCGAATTTTAGTTGAGGCAAGTCCAGTCGACAATATTTGGGGAATTGGACTCGCTCAAAATAATGAAGACGCTAAAAATCCATACTTTTGGAATGGACTGAATTTACTCGGATACGCTTTAATGGAAACAAGAGACATTCTAAATGAAGTTGGAGAATTTAAAACTCTCAAAAATCCGATTTTACCACCTTGGTTAGCTTATCCAGAAATTGACAAATATAGTATTGGTTGGAGAATGGGTTATGGAGAAACTCATATAATGGAATTGAGTAAATATTTGGACAGTTTAAGTCCTTCTGAAAAGAGAATTTACGAATTGACTTATCCTGAAACTGGAGAATGGAAAGGTTGGTATAATGATGATTACGAATAAAAAACTAATGGCAACAATGTGTATAATTCATTGCTAGTTATAGCTTACTTACGAAAGTCATCTCGGACTTTCTATCTGTGATTTATTTGCTAACTTTAGTGCTTAAACACGCAACGAAATCATACACTAGACCGTTGCCAACAATATGAGAAAAGCAGTTTTCATAACAATATTTAGTCTTTTAATTATAAGTTGTGCAAACAAGAAAAAGAAAGAACCTGAAAACGAAATAAAAACGGAATTGAATAAAAAAACTCAGAATTTAGAATTGAAAAAGGAGGAATTCTTAAAATCGAAAATCTTCTTCGGACTTAAAAACTTGAATGACGGATTCGACTCTGAATCTATATATTACTTTACTGAATCTGACTTTGAAATTGTGCTGAACAGAGTGAAAAAAAACGGAATAGGAATTTACGGAATTGAACCTTGGCTGAATGGAGATTTTTATAATGTTAGAGTTCACGAACAACTGAACGCTGAACCAAATGACCCGAAATGGTATCGAGAAGCATTTTCTGAATTTAAAAAAAGAGGAAAGAATTTACAATATTCTGCAACTTATGAAATCCCAAATGAATTAATAGTGGAATAAAATACTGTTGGCAACACCGTGTATAATTCATAGCTAGTTATAGCTTACTTACGAAAGTCCTAGCGGACTTTCTATCTGTGATTTATTTGCTAACTTTAGTGCTTAAACACGCAACGAAATCATACACAAACACGTTCTAGTCCATTGCCTGCGGCCGTAGGTCTTCGCTTTTGTAATTTATAATTACTCTATTGGGATTAGAAACTATAGCACTGCAATAACGCTGCAAAAGACCAACCAGCTATAGTAATTATAAATCACAAGTCTCCCAACCTACTCAATGGACTAGAATGGCAAAGCTGTAAAACCTCTTGAGCAAATGTATTCTTGTACTTACTCAATTCACGCCAGCCGCTAGGAAACAAACAAGAACGTTGTATAATGGCGATTGAGACGTTTTAAAGGCTTATAGCGAGGCTGTGATTATTCCAAAATTCTGTAACTTCACAACCATTAACCAACAAACAAAAGGTCAACGCGTACCGGCTAAAACGCCTCACTCGCCTTATACCTTTGCCATTGTGCTTCATTATGACAAACCGCTAACCAATGATAAAATTCTTTACAAAAATTAGACAAAAACTGATATCTGAAAATAAGTTCAGTAAATATCTGATTTATGCCATTGGCGAAATTATTCTTGTCGTTATTGGAATTTTGATTGCTTTGCAGATTAATAATTGGAATGAAAACAGAAAGAATAAGGATTTGGAATTGGCCTATCTTAAAGGGATACAAAGCAATCTCGTAAATGATATCGATGAACTTGAAAGGCATTTTAAAGGAGATACGCTAAAATTAGATGCGTTATCTGTTTTATTAAGGACTACGGAAACAGGCGTAGAAAATTCGCAGGTGCAAACCCATATTTCAAATTCACTACTTGTATCAAGAGAACATTGGTTTGAAGGGCAAAACGTTGTTTTTGAGGATATGAAATCGTCTGGAAAACTTAACCTTTTGCAATCAGAAAGAATTAAGCTATCAACTCAAATTTACTATAGGCTTTTTGTAGAGACTATAAAGCATGAAGATATTAATAACCAATTTTACAGAAATTATATCAAAAATAATTCTGAATTGGTCAAAGTGTATCCTTTAGTAGAAGAAATGTTTCCAAAGAGATGGAAATCAGGTATAAAACCCGTAAAGTTTTCATCTACTTACTTCGATTTATCCGAAACTGAAAATGATAAAGTACTTGATAACTACAGTTTGATGAAAGCAAGATTATACAGTTCTCACATGGCACGCTTGCGTCTATACCAAAATGCAAAACAACTTGAAGAATTAATTGAAGTATATCTTGAAGAAAAAAAATAACGAAAGCACAACAATGGCTATAAGTAATTGCTTGTTCTCGCCTACTTCTGAAAATCCTCACGGATTTTTTCAGTTTGGTGTGTACTTGTAAAGTTGAGTGCTAACCCACGCAACTACTCATAGCCGAGACCGTTCTAGTCCATTGCCTGCGGCCGTAGGTTTTCGCTTTTGTAATTTATAATTACTCACTTGGGATTAGAAACTATAGCACTGCAACAACGCTGCAAAAGATCAACCAGCTTTAGTAATTATAAATCACAAGTCTCCCAACCTACTCAATGGACTAGAATGGCAAAGCTGTAAAACCTCTTGAGCAATAGTCAGCTTGTACTTACACAATAAACGCCAGCCGCTAGGAAACAAACAAGAACGTTGTATAATGGCGATTGAGACGTTTTAAAGGCTTATAGCGAGGCTGTGATTATTCCAAAAATCTGTAACTTCACAACCATTAACCAACAACCAAAAGGTCAACGCGTACCGGCTAAAACGCCTCACTCGCCTTATACCTTTGCCATTACCATACATTTAAGAAATGAGCATAATCGGAACTAATTTAATGTTTGTACTTATAAAAGTCGTGAGCGAAAATAACGCTGACGAAGTAAAATTATATTTAAGTTCGAGCAACTTCTTTTCAAAAGAGTTTAATCTAACTGATTTTAAAAAAAACGAACTAACTCTTATCGGAATTGAAAACCGAGAAAAACTGATTTCGGAATTAAACAATTATCTGAATTGCTATATTGACATAGAGAAGTTAGAAAACGGAAAACTTGACTTTTGGAGTGACCAAACTCAAATCGGAGAATTTATAGTAGACAAATTTGAAGAAAAGACAACTAATTTTGATAAATCGGATTGGATTGAAAGTTATGAATACTTGCTAAATGAGTATTTTAAAAAAGAGGAAATAAGTTCCAAAGAGATTAGATTAAATAATGGATTTATAAGTAAACTTGAAAATTTTATTGAACAAGAACGAATTAAGAATGAGCAGAAATCTGAATTTTTCAAAACGGATTCGATTAAACTGAATTCAATAAAAGAAAAATCGGATTTGATTGACAAATTTGAAAACATAAAAAATCAATATCTGTCTGAACTACGAAAAATATAAAAACGTATGGTAACACCGTGTATAATTCATTGCTAGTCCTAGCCTACTTACGAAAATCCTCGCGGATTTTCTATTCGGTTTGTATTTGCTAAATTAGTTGCTTAAACACGCAACGAAATCATACACAATCACGTTCTAGTCCATTGCCTGCGGCCGTAGGTTTTCGCTTTTGTAATTTATAATTACACTCTTGGGATTAGAAACTATAGCACTGCAATAACGCTGCAAAAGATCAACCAGCCATAGTAATTATAAATCACAAGTCTCCCAACCTACTCAACTGTCTTCCTCTCGTTGTGCTCGTCGGAGACAATAATGGCAAAGCTGTAAAACCTCTTGAGCAATAGTCAGCTTGTACTTACACAATTCACGCCAGCCGCTAGGAAACAAACAAGAACGTTATATAATGGCGATTGAGACGTTTTAAAGGCTTATAGCGAGGCTGTGATTATTCCAAAATTCTGTAACTTCACAACCATTAACCAACAAACAAAAGGTCAACGCGTACCGGCTAAAACGCCTCACTCGCCTTATACCTTTGCCATTGGTAGCCATATATGAAAACCGACTAAAAAACATTACTTTTGAACTGTGTTAAGTCGAATAAGAAATAGCGTATTTACGAAAATCCTTTGGGGACTAATGGGTTTATATCTTCTCAACATAAGTGTTGATTCTGCAGACCCAAACCCTGAACATATTCTTGAAGATTTATCATTCAATGACCAAGAAAGTATTATTGAATTAATTCTTGAAAAAGTACTGGGTTATGAAGATGCTATTAAAGAATACGATGACCACGACACCGAAGACCACAACAAGCAGAAAAATATTAAAATAGACTTTTTAGTGCACGTTATTCAGGCAGATAAATTCGAACAAAGCCTAATTGACGAAAGAAAAAAACTTTATCCTGATTTTGCAGCTCGATTATCAAAAGGCTTCAATAAAATAGACAGTCCACCACCCAAGATTTGATTTGTTTTACAATTTGACTAATTCTCACCTATTTAATAGTAGTGGGAATATTTCTTAATGCTTAAAAAACAAATCAAAATGAATTTAAAAAAATTATTAGTGCTAATAATACTTTTGGCATCTTCAACATATTCAATTGCACAAATTACAAAGACTGAAAAAGACAGTATTTATATCCAACAAGTAGAAGACCATAAAGAACCTGACAAAGTTCTACACGCTGAACCACTCTATATTGACTTAATTCGAGATTTAGGGGCAAGAAAAGGAGAAAAAGAGTGGAACGTTGGTTTAGGCTTAACAGATAACTTAAAATTTGATGCTTATGAAGCTCTAATTGAATATGAATGGGCACCTATCAACAGATTAGGATTTGAAGTTGAACTACCATTCACTTTTTATTCCCCACAAAGTGGTGTAAGTCGAGATTCAATACCTTCAAATAGATTAAATAGCATTAAAATAGCTACTCAATGGTCTTTTTTTGTTAGTGAGCCAATGGCAACATCAATGGCAATTGGATATATCAACGAGTTTGAATTGTCGGATTTCAGAAACTTTGGAAGTCCTTTCATTAAAGGAAATATCTATAATCCGTTTTTTGTTGTTGCAAAACGTTGGGGTAACAATTTTCATTCATTGATATATACAGGTCCAATGATTGAACAGAATTTCATTACCAATGAATTTCATACGACTTATGATATCAACACAAGTTTTCATTATATGATTACAGGCACAAGAAATTTCATAGGTATTGAATTTAACAAAACTATTGACAATAGCGACTTTGATATGACAATACGACCACAAATGCGTTTAGGAATAGCCGACAACTTATTGGTTGGAATTGTAGCAGGAATTCCTGTAAGTAGAGAAAATGAAAGGTTTAGTTCTTTCGTAAGACTCATTTGGGAGCCGAAACATAAGCATAAATAAAAATACGGCTACCAACAATGTATATAAAAAATAGCGGTTTAGGTACAAATCTGAACCGCTATTACCTTTAATTTAAGTATATTGTTTTCCGAAAATCTAGTATTTAAAACCCGCTACTTTTCATATACGAGACCGTTCTAGTCCATTGCCTGCGGCCGTAGGTTTTCGCTTTTGTAATTTATAATTACGCTCTTGGGATTAGAAACTATAGAACTGCAATAACGCTGCAAAAGATCAACCAGCTATAGTAATTATAAATCACAAGTCTCCCAACCTACTCAACTATCTTCCTCTCGCTGTGCTTGTCGGAGACAATAATGGCAAAGCTGTAAAACCTCTTGAGCAATAGTCAGCTTGTACTTACCCAATTACCGCCAGCCGCTAGGAAACAAACAAGAACGTTGTATAATGGCGATTGAGACGTTTTAAAGGCTTATAGCGAGGCTGTGATTATTCCAAAATTCTGTAACTTCACAACCATTAACCAACAACCAAAAGGTCAACGCGTACCGGCTAAAACGCCTCACTCGCCTTATACCTTTGCCATTGGCAACAAGCTAAAAACATTACGCTGAAAAATGAACCGAATAACAAAAAACATAACATTACTTCTGATTTTTGTCTGTATTTCCTGCAACCAAAAGAAATCTGACAAAACTTACTTGGCGAATTATATTAATTCCGTGAAAGTCGATAATTCACTTACGGAAAACCCTTTGCTGATTATCGATGGATATGCAGTTGAATATGAAACAATGAATGACGGTTGGTTCCTGTTACTTGAAGAGGATATTTCAAAGGTTAAGTATTTGAAAAAAGAAAACGCTGAAAAAATATACGGAGGAAAAGGTAAAAACGGAGTTGTTTTATTAACGACCAAATTACAAGAAAGAGAAATAGCAAATACAAAGTCGGACAAGAAAACTCTATATGTTCTTGACGGAGAAATAATATCTGTCGATGAATATAGAAAAATTGACCAAAGCAAAATAATTGGAGTTGGAACAATAACGGAACAGAGCGCAATAAAAGAATTTACATCGGACAATTATGATGAACTGATTTACGTATCGACAAAAATGACGACTGAATAGATAAAAGCCAGTTGCCAACACCGTGTATAATTAATTGCTTTGGCAAGTGCTTATTTGGAAAATTCCTTCGGAATTTTCTCGCGTTCGTTTTTGTTTACTAAATTAGTTGCTTAAACACGCAACTAACCATACACAAAACCGTTGTAAAACATTTGAGGAAACAGAACTATGAAAAAATATTTATTGACTATTATGTTACTTCTTTTCGTTTTGAACTCATTTGCTCAAAAGAAAACAAAAGAGGAAAGACAAGCGGAATTGGACGCTAAAAAAGAAGGGAATTATATAGCAAGAGAAAAATTAGATTATTCACCATCATTTGCTTTGTTACTTGCTCAAGGACAAATGTTCACCAAAAAGGTTAATGTAACTATTGATTTTGGACAAAAATCAGGCTTTTTCGAGCAAAGTTATATACGTGACGAAAATGGAAAGAAAATAAAATTTTATACTGTCATTGACGCTCTAAACTATATGAAATCCTTAGGATGGGAATTTATAGACGCTTACGCAATTACAATCGGCAATTCGAATGTCTATCATTATTTATTCAAGAATGACGGAAATGCAAAAATTCCGAATGTTAATGTTGACGGAGAAGAAAATGATGATAATTAATAATTGTTTAAGTAAACGGATTTATAAAATAGAATTAATAAAAACGTTTTAGAGCATAAAATATAATGCGATAAAATCATTTCTTATCTTCATAAATAAGACAGCATATTATTGATGGATACACTTTACTTATCGGCTGCCTAACTAAGTCTATTATTTTAAAAAATGAAAAACAAAACTTTTGGATATACCGAAGATTGGAAAACGAGTCACATGGCCTATTGGGTTCATATCGAGGCAGATGATAAGCCTTGGTACACATCTCAAAAATTTAATCCACCAGCACCAGTTCGTCACGGCAGTTTAGGTTATCCTTACTTGACTATTGAATTAGATGGATTTAGATTTTCGTTTACTAGTGAAGCTCAATTTGAAGAATTTAAAACGATAATGGCTAGAAAACTACTTCCTACGACTATAGAGCTATCCAGTAAAAGACCAGGACGTAAAGGGCCTAATGGTCACTGGTTAAGTCGTTTACCAGCCAAAACAAAACCATGAAAATACCGAGAAAAGTTGATAAAGTACTGTAACCAAATAGATTTTAACGAGAACTGAACAACTCACAAAGGCAAAGCTTAAAAATGAACTATCCAGAAATAGCTCATAAAGTCATCCAATTAAAAGACGCTGATCTAGCCTTGCGTGATGAGCTTATTCAAAAAGGCCAACTAAGCAATGGTTATGATACAGCTATGGAGCAGTTACATATCAAAAATGCTGACCAATTAGATGAAATCATCAACCTGATCGGCTATCCTACCATTGAAAAAGTAGGACAAGAAGCCAGTGAAGCGGCTTGGCTTATCATACAACACGCGATTAGCAAACCAGACTTTATAAAAAAGTGTGTACAGCTATTGCAACATACAGATCATAACGATACCGTAAAATTAAATATAGATTACTTAACAGATCGCATTGCTGTTTTTGAAGAAAAACAACAGCTCTATGGAACTCAGTTTGATTGGGATGAAAACGGAGAATTATCACCACAGGCATTTGACGACCTCAACAAAGTAAATGAAAGAAGAAAAGCATTAGGCCTTCATGCTTTAGAAGAGCAAACACAAATCATCAGACAACGAGCTAAAGAAGAAAACCAATCGCCACCAACAGATCTTGAAAAACGAAAGAAAGAAATAAGAGCGTGGAAAAAAAGGTAGGTTGGATTAAAAAATAATACCATCACTTAACACCTTATAATTCAACACCTCTTTTATAAGAGTGGTATTTCTTTTTAATAGTGATACAAAAAGATGATCAATTGAAATCACTAATCTAAATTTGCATCCAGATAGCAAACGATAAAAAACACCTTGCAAGAAGAATTAAAAAAGTATCGAGATCAGTGTTATACTTGCATGAGACCTGCAAGCACTTGCGTTTGTAAACTTATCAAACCGTTGCAAACCAACACTAGGTTTGTAATTTTAATGCATCCCAAAGAGTATAAGAAACAAAAAAACGGTACCGGTCACATGACCAACCTACAGCTAGAAAATGCAGAAATCATAGTAGGTGTTGATTTTAATAAACATCAACGCGTTAATGAAATTCTGGCAAATCAAAATAACGCTTCTTTCCTACTCTATCCTGGCAAACAAAGTTTCAACTTATCTACCAGTAATGGTACAGAAATAAAGACATTTATGGGACAGCATCCCTATCTATTTATACTAGATGGTACCTGGCCATGCGCTCGTAAAATGCTTAAACTAAGTAAGAACTTACAACAGCTTAAAAGAGTAAGCTTTGACAATTCCATAAAATCAAAGTTTATCATCAAGCAACAACCAGAATCTCTATGTTTGAGTACAATTGAATCTGTTTACACCGTATTGAACTTACTTAAAACTGGCGGACTAGAAAATTGCGATACGAGTAAATTTCTCGTTCCGTTTGAAAAAATGATTGAATATCAACTGGATTATATGTTGAATCCAGATAGTAAAAACTATTCTTTAACGGCAAGTAGAGAAATCGCTCCAAAGTTTCAATACAAGAAAAAGACCCAAAGAAGCACCATTCTAGAATCATAGATTCACTTCTTAATGTGAATCGCTCTATACTGCCACTTCTCTATCCTTTATAACAATTACTTAAAACGACTGAAAAGTCATCAATTTTAGATAATTTCACAGCCTCAAAAAACGTATCGCAATGGATTTTAATGTAGGAGATCAAGTAGACCTCATCATCGTAAATGAAACACCGCTAGGTTACACGGTAATGATCAATGGTGTCCATGAAGGATTACTATATAGAAATGAGGTTTATGTAGAGTTAGAAGATAATTCTAAACACACAGGCTATATCAAAAACATAAGAGAAGACGGCAAAATTGACGTTTCTCTAAGGCCGCAAGGCTTCCTTAACGTGATCGATAGTGATGTTGATAAGGTGATGTCATTGCTCAACGAGAGTCCTTATGGCTATTTACTCTTAACAGATAAAAGTCCGCCAGACCATATACGCTATCACCTTAATATGAGTAAAAAAGCTTATAAGAAAGCCCTAGGTCATCTCTACAAGCAAAAACTGATTACCATTTCTGATGAAAAAGTGGCGCTGGTAGATAAGAAATAAGTGATCTCTACCATATGAAAACCTATACTAAACCCTACTGGCTAGCACTGGTAGGGTTTTATTTTTATGTAATCCACGATAGATTGTGAATAGATAAAGATGTTTTAATTACGCTTTCGCGAAAGCGATAACCAACTGTCCTACAATTATTTGAACTATATAACTCTTTTATCATACTTTAGGAACTGTGATAAGTTGTACCTTTTTTAAAATCTAAAAATGGTTGTACGATGAAAAGAATTTTGTTCTCACTGTTATTACTAGGATCTTTATTATTAACCTCTTGTGGATCAGAGATTCCGATAGAATATTTAGACGTCAGTCCAGATAAAAACACATACACCAAAACCATTTTAGAGAATGAAATAAAAGGTATTCATGTAGAGCACATTGCTCTTACAGGAGAACATCATCTAGAAGATCAATCGCAAAATGGATTCAAGTACATCTATTTATTTGTAAAAGGTAATGGTACAGTAAACGCTGCAAATAAGGATTATGACATCGTACCAGAGACCATACTATTGCCTAATGCAGCTCCATCCATTACGGTGCATACCACAGTAAAAGACACTTTACATTATCTTAAAATATCGAGCCAGTTAACAGATCAAGATCTTAAGGATCTAGAAGAGTTTCCTGCAGAAAACACACAACAGGTGTACTATGCAAAGTTTACCGATTGTAAATCCTATACTGAGCCTATAAAGAGCCCTAACACGGTAAGTCGTACCATATTGCCTAATCAATATATCCCAAGAATTGCAATGGGAACGGTACAAACGACTGGACCAGATCAAGTAGGTGCACATGAACATCCTATGTTAGAGCAGTTATTTTTAGGCCTATCAGATAACAACTGCACCGTTTATGCAGATGATGCACAGGTAGATTTCCCTGAGTATTCTGTACTACACATTCCGTTAGGTTCTAGTCATTCTGTATCTGTAGAACAAGATGAATTGATGTATTATGTATGGATGGACTTTTTCAGAGATAAAAAAGGGAAGAATGGCTTAAAACTCATAATCAAGATGAGGATGAAGAATAAGTAAGTCTGCTGATAATCAAATAGAAATAGCTCCAAGCACCTGTAAAAAGATAATTGGAGTTTGATTATGTTTTATTGATATTTTTAAGAGCATAAAACGAGAGTAAGAATAAACTGCTTTTATGTAAATTCACTGCTTCTATACTTAAGTTATTTTGAAAATTCACCTCATTCTTTTTTTATGCGTGGTTAGTCTTAAAGGCTATACTCAAGAATATCCTGCACAGACTAAACATATTAAAACTATAGAGTCTGTAGTCTATGAAAAGAAGGACACCGTTGATCATAGAACATCTGTCACTTATTATGATAAGGATTGGAATCTATTATCTAACACCAACACACTTTCTTCTGTGTTAGATAAAGGATCTAAAACAGTAACTATTTTAGACACAGAAGAAAAATTTGTTCAAGCAATTTTAACTTCAGAAAAAGACACCTTAGACTACATTGTGTATTTATATGATGATCAAGGTAATAGAACGCATAATTATCAAATCAGAAAAGGAGACACTATTACCAGTCAAAAAAGAACCTATGATGATCAAGGAAACAATACTGCACTACATAACAAAAAGAACGGAGAATACTATTTGAGTTTTAAAGCAAAGTATAACGATGCTAATCAAATCATTTCTAGACACTGGTACAATCCTTCAAACCGATTGACAAGAATTGAAAAGTATGAATATTCAAAAGACGGGAAAGAAATAAAATATTTTAAAACGAACAGAAAAGGAATCCTGAAATTAAACAGAAAAACGGTTGAAATAGGATTGAGAACACATCGTATCGATCATTATGCCGATTCAAAAGGAATCAACTATGGCATTACCCTAGAAAAGAAAAAAGGATATTACACCATAGAAGAAAAGGATGAAAATGATAAGTTGATTTCGCTAGAAATATTTAATAAACGAGATCAATTAACAACATCTGTCTACATAAGATATACTGAGATCTAAAATCAACGATTGCCTGAATATCTATTTATTCTATTGTCGAGATTGTAAGCTTAGTAATTCTATAAAAGTTACCTATTACAATGTATGACTCATTTACTTTTTTGAAATAGGACTTACAATTTGTACGTTAGAAAATGCGATGGCACCTTTTATAACTCCTGCGATTACATTTTGTAAGGCATCTATGATTTGTAATTTCAATTCGCTGTGATGGTAAATCAAACTCACCTCGCGCGCTGGTGATGGATCTTCAAAAAAGCGCAGGTTTTCTTTTTTACGATCGCTTAAATCCATGGTATTTAAATAAGGTAATAAAGTCATTCCTAGACCTTCATCTGCTAGTTTTATAAGTGTTTCAAAACTACCACTTTCTAGCATGAAATGTTCGTCTTCAGTATCTCTGGTGTTGCGACATAGATTAAGCACACTGTCTTTAAAACAATGTCCATCTTCTAATAGTAAAAGCTCATCTGCATTAAGATCTTCAACCTTTATTTTAGATTTTTCTTGAGTAGCATATCTAGGATCATACACTACAAAAGGCTCATAGTATAAAATGCGTTCTTTAATCATGTCATTATTAAGAGGTGTTGCTGCAATGGCTGCATCGATACTACCGTCTTGTAATGCATCTATAATACTGTCTGTAGTCAACTCTTCAATACGCAGTTTAACCTTTGGATATTTATTGACAAAATTGCGCAAAAACATAGGCAACAATGTAGGCATCACTGTAGGGATCACTCCTATTTTAAATTCACCACCTATATAACCTTTTTCTTGATCAACTATATCTTGTATACGGTCACTTTCATTGACAATATTACGCGCTTGATTCACGATTTTCTTTCCTGTTTCAGTAAGTTCAATAGGCTTTTTAGAACGGTCAAATATCTGAATATCTAACTCGTCTTCCAGTTTTTGAATTTGCATACTTAAGGTAGGTTGCGTCACAAAAACCTTCTCTGCTGCCTTAGTAAAATTTTGATATTGTGCTACAGCAAGAACGTATTTCAGTTGGGTAATAGTCATTATAGATATTTTCAACAAAAATAAATGATCCTATGTGATTTCTCTATTGTAAAAACTTCCTTTTTTCTGGTCTATTTAACGTTTGGGTCGTATTTTTAATAGGCTCTTTAATAATGCTTTCGCGTAAGCGTACTAAAAGATTAACAATAAGGTTTTTAAAGAATAAAAAGGTGTGATAAAAGACACGTTATAAATATAAAATTATGCTAGAACCATTAACTAAAATCATCGCTTACACCTTTACTTTTATGATCCTTGCTGTAGGAATATGTGCTGGAGTTGTACTTTACGTAGATCACACTGCGACGTCCTATCAAAACGACCTAGCCATACAAACTGGTCCAGATTTACCACCTAAACCACAGTTCAATGAACAACAATTACTAGGACAAAATTTATTTAAAGCAAATTGTGCCACATGCCATAAACCTAACAAACGTGCCGTAGGACCAGCACTAGCTGGTGTATCTAGTAAATATGACCGAGACTGGATTTATTCGTGGATTGAAGATCCACAAGCAAAAATAGCAAGCGGTGACGCCGATGCGCTTAAAATCTATAATGAGTACAATCAAACTAATATGAATGCGTTTCCACAATTGTCTCATGACGATATAGATGCTATACTTGCATATGCAGATTACTATCTATAATGAAACATGGAAAAACAGCCTGTGAATGGTGCCTTACTGAGTGTGATAACGATCATTTACAATGTAAAAAGTGTGGTGGACCTATTACTGTATTAGAACCTTGGGTTTTACAATGCGGCTGGTGCAGCTCTTCTAACCGACGAGATTTAACCACAAATTGTAACAGTTGTGGTGGTGAGTTGCCTCACATACCTGGCACACCTAGATTACCTGAGCCGCCAGTGGCACCACGATTTCTAGCACCAGGATATGAGAATAGAATTAGGTATTGGAAAAATCCATCTTTTCTAGTAGGAGCTATTTTTTGCATTTTTCTTTTTCCAGGTTTGTGTGTATGGCCCATGTTAATCTTTCCATTAATAGGCCTTTTTATCTTGCGATGGAGTATAAAAAAATCTAATCATAAATTGAATGCTCTTAAATCTGGTGTGCCTACACGTGGTATTATTCTAGATGTTTTTATTGACATGAATCAACATATTAATAATAGAAATCCGGTGCGTATCGATTATGAATTTGATACACCAGATGGAAATTATACTGATTATGTTAATGTGTGGGATGAAACAAACTTACGTAGACCAGCAGGTGAACATCTTTGGATTGTTTTTAATCCTAAGAATCCAGCCGAGAATAATATATGGCCACCGTTAAGTTAATGGCAATTGATAGATAAATTAACATTTTGCCAACTCATTATTGCTGTAGGTACATCTATTTTTAACCTATTATTTAATTCTTATGAAGATTACAGCATTTGCAGGTAGTAATAGTAGATCCTCAATTAACAAAAAACTGGTTACTTATACGGCCTCATTATTCAATCAACCAAATACGACTATACTTGATCTTAATGATTATGACATACCATTATATGGTTTGGACCTAGAGCTTGAAAAGGGAATCCCTAACGATGTGCTACGATTCTCAAATGTTCTTAAAGAATCTGATTTGTTAATCATATCGCTAGCAGAGCATAATGGAGCTTATGCAACCGTTTTTAAAAATTTATTTGACTGGTTATCTCGTGTTGATGGTACAAAAGGTTTTCATAACAAACCTATATTTTTAATGGCTAGTTCACCTGGTGGTCGTGGTGGTGCCAGTGTTTTAGAAATTGCCAAAGCTAGATTACCATTCAATGATGGTGAAGTTATAGACACTTATAGTTTTCCTAATTTCCCGTCTAATTTCAATGACACAGATGGTATTACAGATGCAGAGCTTAAATCAATACTACTCGATAAAATAGAAAACGTAAAATCACAACTTAAATTTTAATATTATGGCAACTATAACAATAGGTGGAAATGAAATATCTACCAGCGGTACCCTTCCAGAAGTAGGAAGTCAGGCACCAGACTTTAAACTAAAAAAAGCAGACTTATCTGAGGCTTCTCTTAGTGATTATAAAGGTAAAAGAGTTATCCTTAACATCTTCCCTAGTGTTGATACTGATGTGTGTGCTACATCTGTAAAAAACTTCAATAAAAGAGCTACAGAACTAGACAACACAGCAGTACTATGTATTTCTAGAGACACACCATTTGCACAAAAGCGATTTGCAAGTGATGAAGGATTAGAAAACGTTGTTAATTTGAGTGATGTGATCGATGGATCTTTTGGTAAAGACTATGGATTAACGATGACATCTGGACCGTTAGCCGGTTTTCATTCTAGAGCAGTAGTAGTACTTAATGAAGAAGGAAAAGTTATTTATAACGAGCAAGTACCTGAAATTGCAGATGAACCTAACTATCTTGCAGCTTTAAAGACATTACTATAATTGGCACTAGGTACATTTTTACATAAAAGATTAAAAGGTTGCGGCTATGCTTTTAAAGGCGCCGTGACCTTATTAAAAACAGAAGCTAGTATTCAAGTGCAAGCTTTTATTGCTGTGGTCATGACTATTGCAGGATTTTATTTTAACATTACCGCCACAGAGTGGATGATTCAAATTATAGCCATAGGCCTTATTATGAGTCTAGAAGGTATGAATACTGCAGTAGAAGCCATAGCAGATTTTATTCACCCAGATTTTCATGTGAAAATAGGTCATATTAAAGATATAGCCGCTGGTGCGGTTTTTATTACAGCGATCACAGCAGTAGTCATAGGATTGATCATTTATATACCCTATTTTAAAGAGCTTATATTTTCATAATATTTTAATTGACAACTACTTAAGTTAATTATCAAATTATTTTTTATTCTATTCCTATCTTCGTTAATTATTAACTGATAACTATCTATTGATAAGAGTACAATATTGTTATTTTTGTGCGTTCACCTAAGTATATGGCCAAAAAGAAAATCACCAAACCTAAATCTCCTAAAAAACCACTAATACCTAGCTTTACATTAAGCAGAAGGCAAGAGGTCATTATAGGATTATTATTGATGGGACTAGGTGTTATCCTTTTATTTTCATTTATCTCTTTCTTTTTTACATGGCGTGAAGATCAAAGTATATTGGGCAACATCTCTGACCGTGAGATCGTCGCTCAAAACTGGCTTAGTAAAATAGGCGCTGGTTTAAGTGATTTTTTTATCTATGATGGCTTTGGTATAGCTGCACTATCGATACCGGTATTAATCATTATAACTGGTATATTCTTATTTGCTCCAAAGAAGGATGTATTTACGCTTTCGCGAAAGCGTATCCTCAATCTATGGTTTTGGGGATTATTATTAATGTTATGGCTGTCCATGACTATGGGCTTTTTTCATGCCTCTAACCCTTTACTAGGTGGTAAAGTAGGAATGGAATTAAATGACTTTCTACAAGATTATATAGGACTGCTAGGTACCATAGTGGTAATGATTATACTGGCTATCATCTACATGGTATTGCGCTTAAATATAACGCCTGAAAAAGTAAGTGCTTATTTTAATAAAAAAGCTAGTGAAGTAAAAGATAGCTTTGAGCCGGACTTAGTAGCGTCTGATGAAGAACAAGACTGGGAAAAAGCAACTATTGAAGGTCAAAAAGCGGTAGAAGATGTGGTAAAGCCTGCTCCTATTATCACTGAAGAAATGGAAGTTAGCATTTCAGAACCTGAGATCATTCCAGAACCAGAAATTATTCCTGAACCTGTTTTAAAAACGATTCCTAAAACAGATGAGGACGATGTAGATGTTGAAATTAATGCTGTTATTGATGAGGACGAGGATATTAATAGTAAGGCAGAAAAAATAGTTGAGGATTTTGGCGAATTTGACCCAACACTTGAGTTGAGTAATTTTAAATTTCCACCTCTAGAACTACTTAAAGATTATTCGCAAGGTAAAACCATCACTATAAATGAGGAGGAATTACAAGCTAATAAATTAAAAATTGTTGAAACACTCAACAATTATAAAATAGGTATTGCCAAAATTACCGCAACAATAGGACCAACGGTTACTTTATATGAAATTGTACCTGAGGCTGGTGTACGTATTTCAAAAATTAAAAACTTAGAAGATGATATCGCATTATCGCTAGCGGCACTAGGTATACGTATTATTGCTCCTATACCTGGTAAAGGGACTATAGGTATTGAGGTTCCTAATCAAAATCCTTCTATCGTATCCATGCGATCTGTTATCGCGTCACCTAAGTTTCAAAAAGCTGAAATGGAATTACCGATCGCCTTTGGGAAAACGATTAGTAATGAAACTTTTGTTGTAGATCTTGCAAAAATGCCTCACTTACTTATGGCTGGTGCGACAGGTCAAGGTAAGTCCGTAGGTCTCAATGCAGTTTTAACTTCCCTACTCTACTCTAAGCATCCTGCTGAGGTAAAATTTGTACTAGTAGATCCTAAAAAAGTAGAATTAACTCTATTTAATAAAATTGAACGCCATTACCTAGCAAAACTACCTGATAGCGGTGAGGCGATTATTACAGACAATTCGTTAGTGATCAATACTCTTAATAGTTTATGTATTGAGATGGATCAACGATATGACATCCTAAAAGAAGCGATGTGTCGTAATATTAAGGAGTATAATGCAAAGTTTAAAGCAAGAAAGTTAAACCCAGCAAACGGTCACAAATTTCTTCCATATATCGTACTGGTAGTCGATGAGTTTGCAGATCTAATTATGACCGCTGGAAAAGAAGTTGAAACTCCTATAGCCCGACTAGCACAACTGGCACGTGCCATTGGGATTCATTTAATTATCGCGACACAACGACCATCTGTAAATGTCATTACAGGTATGATTAAAGCAAACTTCCCTGCTCGTGTTTCTTTTAGAGTACAACAAAAAGTGGATTCTAGAACGATACTAGATAGTGGTGGTGCAGATCAACTTATAGGACGTGGAGATATGCTGTATACATCTGGTAATGAAATTATAAGAATACAATGTGCCTTTGTAGACACTCCAGAAGTTGAAAAAATTACCGATTTTATAGGCTCGCAAAAAGCTTATCCTGATGCTTATTTACTGCCTGAATATGTAGGTGAAGAAGGTGGCACAAGTCTTGATATAAGCATAGACGAAAGAGATAGTAAGTTCAGAGAAGCTGCAGAAGTGCTCGTTATCGCACAACAAGGTAGTGCCTCATTATTGCAACGTAAATTAAAATTGGGTTACAATAGAGCTGGTCGTATTATTGATCAATTAGAGGCCGCTGGAATTGTAGGTGGTTTTGAAGGTAGTAAGGCTAGACAGGTGTTAATTCCAGATCTTGCATCTCTAGAGGTATTTTTAAACGAAGAAAAAAACAAAGGTTAAGACCATGAAAAAGATTTTCATTTTATTACTATTATCCGTTGCTTCCATAAGTAACGCACAATCGTCAAAAGCAGAACAGCTTTTAAAAGAAGTAGCGACTAAGTTTAAGAGTTATGAGAATGTAGTGTTTACTTATAAAGGTAACTTACAGAATTCAAGATCACAATTGAACATGGACGTTCAAGGAGAAGCGACCTTAAGTGGAGAGAATTATAACGTAGAATTTTTAGGAAGCACTTATGTTTTTAACGGTGACAAACTTTATGTTATTAATCGTGAAGATGAGCAAGTAACCATTTCTAATCAAACTGATAAAGAAGATGGACTGATCTCTCCAACTAATATCTTGACATTTTACGAAAAAGGATACCGTGCAGAATGGGATATTGAGCAAAATGTAAGAGGTCGTAAGATCCAATACATTAAGTTAACACCTATTAAATCAGATTCTGAATATAAACAAGTATTATTAGGTATAGACATTAATACAAAGCACATTTATAATGCTATTGTAACTGAAGTGAGTGGTACCAAAGCTACTTTTACCTTATTATCACTTAAGACTAATCAGCCTTTATCAAAGAAGTGTTTCTACTTTGATCCTAAAGATTATGATGGTTGGGACATAGAGAATCTAGACTAACTTGAAAATACTGGATAGATACATATTGACTTCATTTATAAAGACGTTTTTAAGCGTCTTTATTGTCATTATGTTTATTCTTATCCTACAAGCCATATGGCTTTACATTAAAGATCTTGCAGGTAAAGATTTAGATATGATTACCATAGCTAAATTTATGATGTACACCATTCCTGTAATTGTACCTCTAGCCCTACCCTTAAGTATTATTCTGGCTTCGATTATGGTTTTCGGTAATATGGCCGAAAATTATGAGTTTGCTGCCATGAAATCAAATGGTATCTCTTTACAGCGTGCCATGCGATCCTTAATTATAGTCGTAGGTACTTTGGGAGTTACCTCCTTTTTCTTTGCAAACACAGTAATTCCATGGGGACATTTTAAACAAGGAAATTTAAGACGCAATATAGTTAACAGTAAACCAGCAATGGCTATAGGTGTTGGGAACTTCAATCAGTTAGGAGACATCAATATTAAAGTAGATCAAAAATCTGGTGATCGTGGGCAGTATCTGGATAATGTTTTAATCCATAAAAAAAATCCAAAACGCAACGGTAACTTTACCGTAATTAAAAGTAGAAAAGGTGAATTGAAGAGCTCTTTAAAATCTAATATTATACAGCTGGTATTGACTGATGGTAATTATTATGATGACCTATTCCCAGAAAATGCTCAAAAAAGAAGAAGTTCTCCGTTTGTACGCAGTTATTTTGATACTTACACACTTAATGTCGATGTGTCTGGATTAAACAATGTAGATCTCAATAAGGCAGATGTTACTGATAATCATCGCATGCTTAAGATTCATGAATTGCAAACCAGTATCGATTCATTCACAACTAAGTTTAACGACAACCTATCTTTATATCACAAGGCACAACATAAAAAGTGGGCTCCAGAATTGATGAAATCCAGAATACCCGATACCATTATTGCTGGAGACATTAAGGACAATTTTATAAGCGAATTGAAGATATACGATCAACGACGAACTATTGAGAATACCATCAATAAATTAAAACAGCAACGGTCTACCTTAGAAAATAGAATGTTTCAATTAGGTGAAGAATCTAAGCGTATTGCTAAACATGAGATTGAAATACAGAAAAAATTTGTTCTAGGAGCGGCCTGTATTATTTTGTTTTTTATAGGTGCGCCACTAGGTGCCATTATAAGAAAAGGTGGCATGGGATTACCGCTAGTGATTGCTACTTTATTCTTCTTATCCTACCATTTCATCAATATTTTTGCCGAGAAAGCCGCTGTAGAAGGTGCCTTTCCTACTTGGGTAGGCGCATGGATGGGCACATTAATTATTTTCCCATTAGGGATACTACTTACCTACAGAGCTACCACAGATCAAGGATTCTTTGATTTAGGTGGCGCGGTAGAATCCTTACTATCTAGGTTTAAAAAAAAGCCAAAGAATCCTAGCACAGCAGTCTAATTCTTATCTTTGTACAAAAGATCAAGACCTATGACTGCGAGTACAGCAATTCAAAAAAACACCTCATTTAAACTGGACTCTATTGAAGATGCCATTGAGGATATCAAAAAGGGGAAAGTTATCATTGTTGTAGATGATGAAAACAGGGAAAATGAAGGTGACTTTTTAGCTTCTGCACAATCTGTTACTCCTGAAATGATCAATTTTATGGCTACTCATGGTCGTGGATTAATATGCATGCCTATCACTGAATCGCGTTGTAAAGAATTAGAGTTAGACATGATGGTTACAAATAATTCTGATCCTATGGAAACTGCATTTACAGTTTCTGTTGATTTAAGAGGTCATGGTGTAACTACTGGTATAAGTGCTAGCGATAGAGCAAAAACTATACAAGCGATGATTCACAAAGACACGAGAAGTCATGACTTAAGTAAACCAGGTCATATCTTTCCTTTAAGAGCTCGTGACGGTGGCGTTTTAAGAAGAACTGGTCATACTGAAGCTGCTATTGATTTTGCAAGATTAGCTGGACATGAACCTGCTGGTGTGATTGTAGAAATCATGAATGAAGATGGAACCATGGCTCGCCTTCCACAATTAATAGAAGTCGCAAAAAAGTTTGACGTTAAACTGGTCTCTATTGAAGACTTAGTTGCTTATCGTATGAAAAACGATAGTCTCATAGAAAAGAAAGAAGACTTTAATCTACGTACCCGTTTTGGTGAATATAGATTAAGAGCTTATCAACAAACTACTAATCAACAAATACATCTCGCTTTAACTTTAGGTGATTGGGATGAAAATGAAGAAGTGCTCACCCGTATGAATTCTACACAGGTAAACAATGACTTATTTAGTACGCTTACCTCTGAGGCAGATCGTAAATTAGACGCCATGTTTGAACGTTTGAATAAAGAAGGTAAAGGAGCAATTGTATTCATTAATCAACAATTTCAACCAGAAAATATGTTGAGTAGATTAGAACAATTAAAAGCGTTACAAGAAAATGGCGAGGTAAAAGCGCCGCGTAAGAATTTAGATAATAGAGATTACGGTATAGGTGCTCAAATTTTACATGATTTAAAAATCTCAAAATTAAAACTGTTAACTAACAGTGAGCAAAGCAAGCGAATAGGTATGATAGGTTATGGTCTAGAAATTACTGAAACCATAAGCTATTAAACATGTTTACTAAAACTACAGAGCAAGACTCCTTATATGATGGACTAGAAAACATGTCCACGATAGATTTGCTCAATAACATCAATCGTGAAGATCAAAAAGTAGCTCTCGCAGTACAGCAAGTGATTCCTCAAATAGAATCTTTTGTAGAAGTTATAGTTAATAAGATGAAAACTGGTGGTCGTCTATTTTATATAGGTGCAGGAACTAGTGGTAGATTAGGAATACTAGACGCAAGTGAATGTCCTCCTACTTTTGGTGTTTCACCAGAAAAAATCATAGGCCTTATTGCAGGTGGCGATACAGCCATTAGACATGCTGTTGAGAACGCAGAAGATGATTCTAAACAAGCCATTAAGGATCTTCAAGAGCATTCCGTTAATGACAATGATACAGTCCTAGGTATCGCAGCTAGTGGTACGACACCCTACGTATTAGGCGGTTTACAAAGCTGTAATCAATTAAACATAACTACAGGAGCTATTACTTGTAATAATAATAGCCCTATCGCTGTTGAGGCACAATTCCCTATTACACCTATTGTAGGACCAGAATTTGTAACTGGTAGTAGTCGTATGAAGGCTGGTACCGCTCAAAAAATGATTCTAAATATGATAAGTACAACGGTAATGATAAAATTAGGTCACATTAAGGGTAATAAAATGGTAGACATGCAATTGAGTAATGATAAACTGGTTGATCGTGGTACTAGAATGATTATGGAACAAACTGGGATCAATTATGATAATGCTCACAAAGCATTGCTAGAATATGGTAGTGTACGATCTGCTGTTAACCATATAGAGAGCTGTTAATGGACCAGCAACAACCATCTACTGATAAAGAAGTTCTAGGTAAAGGGATCACTAGACTATTAACCGCAATACCATTTTTAATCGCTGGACCTATTTTAACTTATTTAGGTGCAGGAAGTGATCATCCTATCATTTTTTTAATGCCAGGAATTGCATTTTGCATATTAGCAGTGGTTTTTATTTTTCAAGGAATCAATACAATATTAGACTCCATGTTTAAAACAGATAAAAGAAGATAATATTTTTTTTATTTGATCGTTAACAATAGATATTCAATTCTGCTTTCGCGTAAGCGTAAAATGACCAACACAATGCTTAGATTAAATACAGTTCTATTAATAACAATCTTATTACTTTCTATCTCTTGTAAAGATCAATCTGCGACCACGAAAGAGACTTCTTATAAAATTACTGGCAATGTGATGGATTATGAAGGCCATGATGCGCAAGTGAATATCATGGGCTTTTTTGTAGATCCTTTATTTAAAGGTAGCATAGATGAAAGTGGAACCTTGATAATTGAGTTACCAAATGAATTTAATAAGACGTCTCAAAAAGCATTTGACGATTACAACTCCTTAAGCGACGCTGCTTATGAATTAAGTTCCATAGGAATAGAAGATATTTTCAGTCCATTAGAAAATCTTACCATTTCTAATCCAGATGTAAACATTGCTTTAGCAGGTAAATATTACGGGTTTGAAACGTATGAAGATGGCGTTAGAACAGGACGCATATTTCCCGGATCCTCTAAAGAATTTATTACCTATAACATTAATCCAGAAAAACATGAACCTATAAAAGGTCATTTTTATATGTGGCTATATTGTGACGGTAAAACAAGTATACGTGGAAATAATAAATTACCTATTGAAGTAAATGCATCTGGTGAGGTCATCAAAGAATCAACGAGAGAATATAATATCACTTTAAAGAAAGGATGGAATGTAGTTAAATATACTGTTATAGCTACAGAAAAAGATTCTAATGGAATTGAACAAGTGATGAAATCTTCATTTACTACCGAAGAAAATTATGAAAATGAAATATATTGGCATTATTTTCAATTGTAACACTTTAAGCAATCGACAAGTGGTGTTTAAAATCAGATTAAGAGAATCATTAACAGATTGACAATGAAACGCATAAAGAAATAAGTGTTTGTTAACGATTATTAAAGTCCCGATAGCGAAAACTTAACAGAATTTTCAGAAGTGCTATTAAATAGGAGTAGTTTTGTGTACCTCAAATTAATAGGAACATGAAAAAAATATTTACTTTTTTTGTATTAGGAATTATAGCAGCAGCTTGTTCCACTGAAGACGCAAACGTAGATCAATATGAAGCTCAAAATATCGATAAGATGACTGAAGCTGAATTTGTTGATTTTATGCAAAACATAGCTATTAGTCGTGACGTTTTACCTAGTGAATTAAATCCAGAAGAATCTGTTTATCCTTTACCTATTGAATCGATCAGTACTATTGGAGAAGAAAAATTTCTTATTGAAGATCCAGATTTCGGAGCATGTTTAGTAAGAGACATCAATTTACCAGGTACTGGTACTGTTGGTAACTTTGAAGTAACAAAGTTTAACGATAATAATGGTGAAGGAATCAGTAACACTAAATTTGATTTTAAATATACCGCTGCTCCAGGATGGTACATTTCTTCTATCTCTATGAATGTTGTAGGTGATTGTAGCTTAACGCCTTTAGTTAATGGTATCCCAGATGTATGTGCTTTTAACATTAGAAATTGTTTTTCTGGAAGACGTACCGGTGTAACTTATAGATTTAGAGATAACTGTTTACCTGACTGTACTTGTCTTGCTGCTTATGTAGTAATGTATACTTTAAAAGATAATGGTTGTGTAGATCGTTGTGTAGGTGTATGGGTAGATGGTGAACAATTAGGTCTTAGTGATACTGCAAAATCTAACACATTCTGTCAAGATGATTGTGGAGAAGTTCAAGATAACTAGAACATACTTTTAAAAAAAAGCGCTCCAAATGGAGCGCTTTTTTTTTGCGCTATATTTAATAATAATAAATCAAGATTATCCGTTAATTAAATAATCATGGCATCGTTTTAGTAACTTTGTATGTTAAAATCAATTCTATTGAAAATTATAATTAGCTCTCTAATATTTGTTATATCATTTCTTGGTTTTAGTCAGGATATACCATTAAAAAGTAATGACCTAGCTCCTACTGAAAATGATTCTATCATTAATGTAATTTCTGAATATCAGTTCATTGATGAAGAAAATTATCCGGACGCTATTATATATGCAAAATCTGATGCCCAACAAGTCTATGTTGTACATCAAGGTATTAAAATGTGGTGTGACCAGGCTGTTTTTTATAAAAAAGACAATTTTTTAAGAGCTCTAGGCTCTGTACGTATGAATCAAGGCGACAGCGTTCTTATGAATTCAAAATATGCAGAGTACAATGGTAATACTCAATTAGCCTTTGCAGCAGGTAAAGTGAATATGCGCAGTCCAGAGACCACTTTATCTACAGATACCTTATACTTTGATCGTAATAAACAACAAGCTTATTATAGAAGCGGTGGAACTGTAAAAGATACGGCTAGCACACTTACCAGTCGTGTGGGACGTTTTTTTATGCAAGAAAAAAAATATCAATTCATCGATGATGTAGTAATTGTCAATCCAGATTATACCATTAATTCTAGTCAGGTAAATTTTATACTGAAACGGGACATGCTTATTTATATGGTCCATCGACCATAAAAGGTAAAGCGAGTACCGTCTATTGTGAACGTGGTTTTTATGATACACGCAATGACTATGGACATTTTGTAAAAAAATCTAAAATAGATTATAATAATAGAACTGTTACTGGAGATAGTTTATACTTTAATCGTGTCACTAATTTTGCTAGCGCGACAAATAATATAGTCGTAACAGACACCATAAATAATTCTATTATTAAAGGCCATTATGCCGAAGTCTTTAGAGACAAAGATTCTGTTTTTATAACAAAAAGAGCTGTTGCTATATCGTTGCAAGAGGCAGATTCTGTATACATACATGCAGATACTCTAATGGTAACAGGTCCAGAAGATAATCGCATTGTACGAGGTTTTAGAGACGTAAGACTTTTTAAAAGTGATTTAAGCGGTCGTTGTGACTCTATTCACACCAGGCAATCTACTGGACTTACTAAAATGATAAAAAAACCTGTTTTATGGAGTGGTAAAAGTCAAATAACAGGAGATTCAATTCATCTACAAAGCAATGTAGAAACAGAAAAACTAGATTCTTTAAGAGTGTTTTATAATGCCTTTATAGTTGATAAGGATACCATTCATGATGGTTATAACCAGATAAAAGGTAAAGAACTCATAGGATTATTTAAGGACAATGAATTAAATAAAGTAAAAATAGATAAGAATGTAGAAAATCTATTGTATGTTTCTAATGAATCTGATGAACTAGTTGGGATTAATAAAGGGACCAGTAGTAAGTTAGAAATCACCTTTAAAAATGGTGATATTGCCATTATAAAACCTATCGGGAATCCTAAAGATGAAACCATTCCACCTGATGAGCTTCCTGAAAACGCTAGAAGGTTAAGAGGCTTCAATTGGCGAGGTGAAGAACAGCTCAATTCTGTAGATGATCTATTTATGGGGAAACCTAAACCGGTACTTACAAAAATTCAAGGGCTACCGCTGCCTTTACAAGAAGAAGATTTCTTTGATGAGAACAACTCTTCTCAAATTAACGAAAACTCACGATTGAAGGATAAAAAGTTAATTGATAAAAAAGAAGATCAACAATTAATAGGTAAAAAGAAATAACATTGAAGAAAGACTTTTTTCAATATCAAGCTCCTACTACCCCATTTGCTCCAGCTCTTGAGGTATCGCATGCGCGTGGAAATTACATTTATGATGTCCACGGAAATAAATACTTAGATTGTGTGGCAGGAGTCAGTGCATTACCACTAGGACATTGTCATCCAGCGGTCACTACCGCCATTAAAAAACAAGTAGACTTATACATGCACGTGATGGTCTATGGAGAATATGCTCAAGAACCAGCAGTCGAGCTGTGTAAAAAAATAGCACAACACATGCCTGAACCACTCCAAATGACCTACCTGGTCAACAGTGGTACAGAAGCTATGGAAGCAGCTATAAAGCTAGCACGTAGAGTAACCGGTAGAAGTGAATTGATCTCTATGCAACATGCATATCATGGTAACACCATGGGATCTTTAAGTTTAATGGACTATGAAGAGCGCAAGGCACCTTTTAGACCATTAATACCTCAAATAAAACACATTAAGTTTAATTGTATGTCTCAATTAAATTTAATTACTTCCCAAACTGCTGCAGTAATCATAGAGTCGATTCAAGGCGGCGCTGGTTTTATAATTCCACACGCGTCGTGGTTAAAATCATTAAAGGCAAAATGTAATCAAACAGGTGCTTTACTTATTATAGATGAAATACAGCCCGGAATGGGCCGTACAGGCACAATGTTTTATTTCACCCAGCATGATATTATTCCAGATATGGTGATTACTGGTAAAGGACTTGCAGGTGGTTTACCCATAGGTGCTCTTACCGCTAGTGCTACACATCTCAATCACTTTAAAGAAGCTCCCATGTTGGGACATATCACCACATTTGGCGGTAATCCAGTAATAGCCTCAGCGGCACTTGCCACAATGACTGAACTGGAAAAAGGAGACCTTATTAAGTCTGTAAGCCTTAAAGAATTACGCTTTCGCGAAAGCTTAAAAAACAAACACATTTTAGAAATAAGAGGTACAGGATTGATGCTAGCAGCCATACTGTCAGATGATCAACACACTGCAGCCATAGTTGATGAATGTCGCAACCGTGGTGTTATTTTCTTTTTACTACTCTTTGAAAAAAGAGCCATAAGAATAACGCCACCACTAACAATAACAATAGATGAGATTGAAAAAGCGTGCAATATTTTAAATCAAGTTATTAACGAATTTTATAAATAATAACAGAATTTTAGACTGTTTATAAAATGTTTATAACAGATTTTCAACTCTAATGGAAAGAATGGCAAATATTTTGAACTTAGTAAGAGTACAATTCTTAAAAACGATATATGCATTTTGAACTTAATAGTGATGGCTTTATGAGCGTTAAAAAGTTTGAATTAATGCTTAAATCTAACGAGGTTGGATTTTTTGATAGTGAAGAATTTGAACAGATAGTTGAGCATTATCTTGAGACAGGCAAAATGATTATGGCGCGTAAAGCCGTTCAGTTAGGCCTTTCACAACATCCTAGTTCTGTTGAAATTAGATTGTTACAAGCAGAGATTCTCGTATTTGATAATGAGTTTGAACAAGCTCACGAATTATTAAACACTTTATACGAATTACAACCCCACAACTCTGAAATTTATATTCAGAAAGCTAATATTTTTTCTAAATGTGATGATCATGAAAAAGCGATAGAACTTTTAAATCAAGCATTAAAACTTACTGAAGATCAAGCAGATGTATATAACTTAATAGGTATGGAATACCTATTTATTGAAGATTATAATTTTGCTAAAGACAATTTTATAAAATGTCTAGAATTAGATGAGACAGACTATTCTGCCTTATACAACATCATATATTGTTTTGATTTCTTAAAGCAGAATAAAGAAGCAATAACGTTTTTAAATAAATTTCTTAATTCTAATCCATATAGTGAGGTCGCCTGGCACCAGATAGGTAAGCAATATTTTGATCTCAAAATGTATGACAAGGCTTTAGCAGCCTTTGATTTTGCCATCATATCAGATGAATTATTTGTGGGTGCTTATTTAGAGAAAGGTAAAGTCTTAGAAAAATTAGGGAAATATAATGAGGCGATAGAGAATTATCAAATCACTCTAGAACTGGATGATCCTACATCTTTTGCTTATTTAAGGTTAGGAAAGTGCTATCAAAAACTAGGTGCATTTGATCTAGCTGTAAAGTTCTATAAGAAAACCGTAAAAGAAGACCCTTTATTAGATAAAGGTTGGATTGCATTAGTTGATTTTTACACAAAACAATTGAATTATCAAAAGGCTTTGAGTTATATAGAAAAAGCAACTGAAATAGATAGTGAAAATGCCCTATACTGGATCAGATATGCAAAATTGAATAAGAAATTAAACTTTTTTGAAGAGGCAGAGTACGGATATCGCAAAGCAATCGATCTGGGTAATTATGAATTAGAAACCTGGTTACAACGTTCAGATATTTTATTATACCTAGGTGAAATTGATGGGCAAATTTCTAATTTAGAACATGGATTAGAATTTTATCCCGATGATGCTGAACTTGAATATAGACTAGCTGGTGCTTATTTTAAACAGCACAATATAACCAAAGGCAGATTTCATTTACAAAATGCTTTTAAAAATGATCCAGAATTCTTAATCATTATAGAAGAGTTATATCCTGAAATATTGCAACTGGAAGAAGTCAAACATATCATTACATAAATACATTTCATGTTATTTTTCTCAAAGAAAAGTTTCCTTGTAGACCACCTAGAAGGACTAATAGATATACATAACCATATCCTACCTAGTATTGACGATGGATCGCCTGATTTAATTACGACCTTAAAGATGATTGAATTGTATCAAGAAATAGGATACAAAGGTTGTATAGCGACACCTCATACCATGGAAGACTATTATGGTAATGATATATCCACTATCACGTCAACTTATAAAGATACTATAGAGAATTTAAAAGAATTTAATCAAGATACATTTATCTACAATGCATCATCAGAGTATATGATGGATAGTGGTTTTGAACAACTAATTGAAAATGAAAATCTACTTTTTTTAAAAGATCGTATTTTACTTACCGAGTTTTCCTATTTTCAAAAACCGGAATATGTAAATGAAGTTGTCTTTAACATGTTACAAAAAGACATCTCACCTATTCTAGCTCATCCCGAAAGATATAGATATATAAAAGGAATAGAAGAATATAAAGACTTAAAAGATAGAGGATTCTTATTTCAACTTAATCTTCTCTCTATAGATGGACATTACGGTAAAGATGCTCAGAAAAAGGCAATTCTTCTATTAGAACATAACTTATACGATCTAGTAGGAACAGATGCTCATAAACCAGAACATTTGAGAAAAATAAGGGAAATACAAATTAAATCTAATATCCTTACTAATATTCAACCTGTAATAGAAAATAGCAAGCTAAACTTTTAATGTTTAAAAGTTTAGCTTAGCCTTTAATCTTTCCATAAAGGTTTTCTTATCTGCTGAATATGAATACCCATATTTATTACCATATCCAAAATTAGTCAACTTAACACTGTTAATAACTGCAGCTACATTAGTTAATTTACCATCTTTAATGGTATCTGAGATAAATTCTAAAAGACCACGATCTGTATGATTTGCTCTAGTAACATATACAGTTACATCAGCAAACTTATTAATTAAGAATGTATCTGTAACAACGATGGTTGGTGCAGAATCAATAATAACTAAATCATACATTCCTTTTGCTTCCTCAATCATATCTTTAGTCCTACTCTGCATCCACAACTCAGCAGGATTAGGAGGAATAGAACCAGATAATAGCATATGTAGATTACTATTATCATCTACAGGAACTACAAGATCTACTAATTTTAAATCAGAATTGACTAAGTACTCAGTAACTCCTTTTTTACGTTTTAAACTAGCATCAAAGAAACGATGAAGTTGCGGATTACGTATATCACCACCTATTAATAATACTTTTTTTCCACTGTAGGCAAAAGTACTTGCTAGATTAAATGCTGTTGTGGTTTTACCTTCACCCTTTACGGTAGAAGTTACCAAAACTACTTTAGTATCATCATGATTTAATGCTCCTAATTTATACTGTAAATTAGTTCTAATAATTCTGAAGGATTCAGCGAGAACACTACGGTCATTAGGAATAATTCTATCTTTAGCATCACTCTCTAATTTAGGTACTTCACCTAAAATAGATACCTGAGGTAAATTTCTCTCTAAGTCTTTTCTAGATTCAATTTTATTGTAGAAAATTTGTTTCAAATAAACCAGACCTAACGGAATTAAAACTCCTAGAACTAAAGCAGCGAGTAATATAATCTTAGGCTTAGGTGAAACAGGCGTCTCTGGTGCATATCCAGAATCAACAATTTTTGCCTTAGGTGCAGTTACCGCAAGAGATATAGCTGTTGTTTCTTGTTTCTCTCTCAACAATAAATAGATGGCTTCAACAACTTCACGATTTCTCTCAACGCTACGACTGGTTTTCTCGTTATTCGGTACCTGAGAAATGTTAGTATTTATTTGATTAGACTTTCTTAGTAGATTGTTTTGTTCCACTTTTAAGCCATTGATATAAGCATCAAGCGAATTAAATATACCTCTTTTTAAAGAGTTTAACTCAGTCGATAGCTTAACCATTACAGGGCTTTCTGATGTTGAGGTCTGCCCTACTCTTTGATAAGTAGTCAATACTTCATTATAGTTATTAATGAGACCTATCAATGAAGGGTCATTAATTCCAAGTCCTGAAGTAGTAACGCTTTTTTCAATATCGGTAATCATGAATTCTTTCAAGGACCTTCCTATAGATAATTGCGTCTCTACTTTTAAAAGTTCAGACTCAATTTCATTTACTTTTTGCAAATCAAGTGATGTTTCCACACCAATGTCGGTAAGGCCTTTATTGGTTTTAAAAGATTCAATACCTGTCTCTACGCTATCAAGATCTTTAGTAATATCGTTAAGGCGTTCTTCGATAAACTTTGCAGTATTAAGAGCTACAATATTTTTATCATTTATAGCGTCCTTGTTATACTCTTCAATGAGCTGATTTAAAACATCTTCAGCACGCTCACCTACTACGTCCGTTATAGATAAGTTAACCACACTACCTCTTTTACCAGAGGTATTAACAGTAAGTCGTGAATGATAATCCTGCACCACTAACTCAATAGGTCTTATCACAATTTTTAAATCTGTAGCTTCTTCACTATTTCCTTCAGTACTGACATTATTGTCATAAGATTTTGGAGAAAAAATTAGTGATTGATCATTAATATTTATAATCTCACCATATTCTTTAGTCATCCACTGAGAATCGGCTTCTAATTTAAGCCCAAATAAAGAATCGTTAACCTCTTTTACATAAAATGTAATTGGAGTTTTAAACTGAACAATGGAATCATTTTTTAAATGATTAACATCTAAAAATCTATTAGTGTAAACATCACTTTCTTTAACATTTCCTTTTCTAGAATAAGTCGTTGTTAAATTAAAATGATCTATAACATTTGACAATAACCTTTTAGATTTTAATATTTCGATCTCATTCTCTACACTATTGAAATTGCTCCCGAATAACCCCATATCACCAAGCACACCCGTTTCAGACAAGCCACCACCCATTTGAGTGTCTTTAATGATGATCGATGCTGTAGCTTGATACTTTTTTGTGGCATATCTTAAATATAGTTGAGAGACCACTATACAAAACAAAACAGATAGGATGACCCAAGGCCACGCTTTTATAAACGGCTTCAGCTGATCCCTTAAAGATTGTTCGTTTGTATTATTATCTTGATTATTCATTAATTATTTATTCAAATTTGAAAACACCACCACAGTTGTCAGTAACAAGGACGCGATAGAAACATAAACCGAGATATTTCTATTAAATCCAGAAGCCTGAATTTGAGCACCATTAGGTTCAACAATTATCGTATCGTTCTGATTTAGATAATAGAATGGTGAATAAATAAAATCGGCACTTGTTAAATCTACTCTAGTTGATGTTTGAATTCCATTCATATCCCTAATAACAACAATATTGTCTCTTCTACCATAGACCGTCAAATCGCCTGCAAGTCCTATTGCCTGAAGCAGTGTAATTCTATTGTCATCAACTTTATAGGTACCAGGTCTATTGACCTCACCTAATAGAGTAATCTTATAATTTATAATACGAACATCAACAACAGCATCCTTAACGTATTGAAGCATTTTATTTTTTAGAAGTTCTTGAAATTCAATACGAGTATTACCGCTAGCTTTCACTTTGCCTAACAAAGGATAATTAATAAAACCTTCATCATCAACAAGATAACTCTGTAAGGTTTCTTGGGATCTGATAGAAAGTTCTTGATTTACAACAGGACTTACCACTTTATTAAATGGTTGAACACTTTCCATATTTTCACTGGTGACGATAATTTTTAAAATATCATCGTTCGTGATAACCGCATCATATTTAGACGATTGGGATTCAGATAAAGCTGTATCAATATCTTGTACGTATATAATGTCTTTCTTAGAAACACAAGATGAAGTCACCATCGCAACAAGCATTACAATGAAACTGAATTTTAAAAGTGTGATTTTTCCCATTTTGCAAATATAAGATTTTAGGTACTTATTTTGACATCTTTATCCAGCTCTTCATAAATACTATTTTGACTCAAGAATTCCGGTATTAATTCTTTAAGTTTTTGAACAACCAGTGTATTATTTTGTTGTTCTGCTGCGGCAGCGATTTCTATAATAAAATTATTCACCTCTTCCATACCAATCACCTGATCTTTTGCTCTCATAATTTTTTATGATGAGTAGGTAGCGTTTTTGCAGAATCATTTAATAATTCTTCAAATAACTTTTCACCTGGTCTTAATCCTATGACTTTAATATCAATTTGATTATAAGGTACAAAACCAGAAAGTTTAATCATTTTCTCAGCAAGATCCATTATACGAACAGGTTTCCCCATATCAAAAACAAAAACTTCTCCTCCTTGCCCCATGGTTCCTGCCTGTAATACCAATTGACATGCCTCTGGAATAGTCATGAAATAGCGAATAATATCTTGATGCGTTACCGTTACTGGACCGCCAGCAGCAATTTGCTTTTTAAAATGCGGAATAACAGATCCATTGGAACCCAATACGTTACCGAATCGAGTTGTAATAAAACACGTTCCGGACTCTTCAGCTTGCAACGCCTGAACATAAATCTCGGCTGCACGTTTTGAAGCTCCCATCACATTGGTAGGATTAACAGCCTTATCTGTGGAAACCATTACAAAACGATCCACACCAAATTGAGTGCTAAGATTAGCAAGATGCATTGTTCCAATTATATTAACAAATACAGCTTCAGATGGATTATTTTCAATAAGTGGTACATGCTTATAAGCAGCAGCGTGAAAAATAACCGAAATTTTCTCCTTGTTAAACAGATTTGTAAGTCTCTTCAAGTTTCCCACATCAGCAAGAACAAACTCAAAGTCAACGTCATTAAATTTTGACCTTAGCTCTAACTCAAGCTCATGTAGAGGTGATTCAGCTTGATCTAGTACAATCAGTTTTCTAGGCTTAAATTGAGAAACTTGTCTAACGATCTCGCTTCCTATCGAACCTGCACCACCAGTGACTAATATTATTCTATTATTGAGATATTCATTGATGAGAGAATCATCTAATACTATTGGATTACGCTCTAATAAATCTTCAATTTGAATCTCCTTTATGTTACCTTGAACACTCTCAGAATCATTCCATTCCTTGATCACTGGAGCATTATATATTTGAATCCCATAATTGAGGCATTCATCAACAATATTATTTTTTTGTTTGTTAGAAATAGTATCTCCTACGATAACGATACCATCAATATCATAAGGCTGTAAATTCTCGTATAAGTCGCTACTATATTTAAAAATCGGTTTTCCTAAAATTTTGATTTTTGAATGTGATTTAGTAAAAGAAACAAAGCCCGCTAAATCAAAATCCTGATTTCTAGAAATGGTCATGGCTTCTCCTACTGAAATAGTATCATCATTTACTCCTAATAATAGCACTCTTTTTTTCTCTGAAGTATTAAGATTTGTAAAAAGTTGATAAACCGACTTTACCACCATTCTGAACAATAACATTAAACCAAAAGTAATCGTGGCGAATATTGCTAAAAAAGGAACTAAGAAAAGTTTTTTATCAAAAAGAAAATGATAACCATAACTAATCATCATCAAAGCTACCGCTGCTGATATAGCGGCTAAAGCTATTTTTAAAATATCAACGGTCGTACTATGTCTTATTAAACCGGCATAAGTGCTAAAAACGAAAAAAAACGAAAACTGGACTAAGCAGACTACTAATCCTTGCTGAAATATGGTTAAAGATGGATAAAATGAAACCGATAAATTCTTAACTAATAAAAAGCTTATTAAAAAAGATATCATGACAATACATGAATCTATTGCAACAACAGCCCAACGCGGTAAATAGGAGATATTTCTAAATTTTAGATCATTATCTCCTTTAAGCAATACATGTGACAATCTTTTTTTAAAATAATCCCAAGTCATTTGACTAATATTAATTGGTTTAAAAAAGGGTAATGCTACCATTACCCTTTTTAATTCTTATATGATGAATATAAATCTACTGTATAATCCAGTCTATAAATAAGACGTGAGGATTAAATGAGCTATACTTTATTGGATAACAATCTTTTCAACTAAGCGATTATTCCCTTGTTTTACAGTTAACAAATATACACCCATATTTAAATTATCCAAATTAGTCACTATGACTTGCCCGTTAGACGTGTTAAAATCTCGATGAATTAACAATTGTCCCGACAAATTGTGAATTTCAACTGATGAATCAACATTGTTACTTAAACCATTAACTTGTATTCTTCCATCAGTAACCGGATTTGGATAAATGGTCATTAACTCACTTCTCTCGATGTCTAATTCGCTCAAGGTCACATTTGAAAAATAAATAGAGAAACGATCAGATGCAACACTTGACAAAATTCCGTTGTTAAAATTCAAGGTAATTGTAGTAAGTACATCAGCAGCGATCAGATGATACTGATTTGTATGAGCATCATATAAATAGGTGTTCAAATTATTTACACCAGACAATCTAGTTTTGAAATTATAGTTCCCATCATTAAATCTCTTGATCTCTAAAGGAATTATAGTTCCGTCAGTAGGATTAGAACGACTCTCTATTGCAAGTCTATTAGTATTGTTGATAATCGAAATATTTTCATCTAAATTCTCAATCTTCAATAAGTCAAACGAATCTATTCCGTCAAGACCATTTATATCAAAATTTAATTTAAGACCATCTAATGCTGTAGAGTTCGAATTGTAAACATCTAAAGTTAAAAACCCTTGTGGTGAGCTAAACGTAGATGTTAAGTTAGAACCAGATACTTTATAGCTTTCTTTAAAAGTTACACTAGGCACATCTGCATCTGAATCATTTAATATTTGTAAAAACATAGATTGACCAGGTTGCAACACTCCATCAACTTCTGTATCTGTAGGTGTGCTAGAATCTGTTGAAAAATCATAAGCTCGATAAGCACCTCTAGTACCAGCTTGTGGATTCCATATATACATAAAGTTAGGATTCATGTCTTCTTGAGTACTAGTCATGGTATTAAAAATCATAGCGCCAACATCCACCTTTGCTTGATAAGGATTACCGACAAATACAAAATCACCAGTCGACAAACTAGCATCAAAAGTTTGAATGGCATCGTTTAGTTTTAGTTCACCTGTAGTGGTTAACTTGGTATCATTAGGCATATCACTAATCGTTAAATCTATGGAACGATCTCCTCTTATAAATAATCGGTAAGGTGTTCCTGCGATTAAAGATGCATTCATATCATCAGTAGCAGTTGGAGTTTGCCAGACTTGTGTTCCATCATTACTAAAAGTAAAAGCAGATGGATTATTAGAACCCGAAATATCAAATCCACCAGATGTTCCTCCCGTAATTTGTGTTCCTATTCCTGCTTGATATCCTGCATCACCAGGATTTAATCCACCTTGCTGCCAATTATCAAAAATAGTACCCGTCATATCTACTGGTGAACTTACAAACCTAAAAGCTCGTTGTGCTGGGTAAAATTGTTCAACCGTAACATCACCAGTTATTGACCCAGAAATCACCTCTTCAATAACGGCACTTTTACCATCAATGGATTTAAAAGTCAATTGATCATTTGTGATTAGATTTCCTGAAACTAACTTTAAATGACTATTCAATTCAGTTTCATCTATTAAAGATACTGAACTCAACAAAGTCATCGATTCATAAATACCTTCTGCTACGATAGTTTCTATGCTAGGATTAGCCAAAATTTGTATATTATCTAAAGCAATTTCATCAGAAGAATTACTTCCGCTATCTGCAGAAGACCATGCTAGAACATAAGTAGCACCGTTAGCTATATTTAAGCCTGTCATATCCAAAGCTACCATATTGCGTTTCCATTCTTCAATCACATCTTGACCTAACATAGATGTAAGAGCAACATCAGTTATTTCAGTAAGTGAGTTGATATCTGTTCCATGGGAGAATCTAAAATCATTTGCTCGATTTTCGTTATCTAATACATAAAAGTCATAAGCTATTGATAAATCTGTAATCGTGACTCCAGTATTATTGGTAAATTGAAAATGGATAGTTCCTGGAGTAAAATCACTTGCTGTAGGCTGCACACCTAGTGCAAAATCACCTGGTGCTACTTCAAAAGCATAAATTCCACCGCTACTCACGCCACCATCAGAGGTTCCTTTACCAAAATCATTGCCAGATTGTTCATCGCCAAAAGAGGTGGTTCCATCTTGTAAACCTGTTATAGCAAAAGCATCAGCATCTAATTGTCCTGCAGTAGGTACCATTGCAAAACCAGAACCATTAAATGCTCCATTATTAACATTTGCTACCGTATTATCAAAATCAATAAGATAGTTGGTATCTACCATATCCACTTGCAATCCTTGTGGTTGCGGATCTGTTACCGTATAAGATTGTTCGGTTGTCGTTGTAGTTTCTGGTGCCGCGTTAGCATCTGTGGCAACTATTTGATAATAAACTGTAGTACCATCAGCAACCGCTGGTATACTAGCTGTGTAAGTATCACCACTACTTAATGTCATCACTACTGAAGGCTGATCATAAACACCTGTTGCAAACCCATATTCTAATACCACACTAGCAAGACCATCTGCATCAATAACATCTGCATTGATAGTTACTGTTTCAGTAGAAGCTGGTACTAATGGACTGTTTGAAATATTAGTTACCGATGGAGCCAGATTACCACCAACCATTAATCCTTCAACTCTAAAATTATCAAAACCAGCATGGTCTCCACCATTTTGAGTAATACGTAATTGAAATGCTACTGAAGAACTTCCGTCAGGAATAGAAATAGAAGAAGTTACATAACCAGGCGTTGTGAAATTTGAGCCACCATCGACAAGTTGAACTTCTGATTGAGCTATTCCATCTATAGTTACAGTATAAAAAACATCATCATTATTATCAAAACCTAAAATGTTGTAGTCAAATTTGATATTTACATTTGTAAACCCATTTGTACTAATACTTCCAAAATTAAGAGTTTCACCAGAGGCAGAACCACAATTCCCATTTAAATCTGAAACTCCCCATAACTGAATTCCTTGAGAAGGATTAATTGAACTCTGACTAGCAACATAATCCCAAACATCTCCTCCACTAGAACATGCCGGAGTAGAAAGTGTTAGAGGCCATGTGTCACTCATATTTTGTTCAAATCCTTGACTAGCTATTGTCGATTGACCATAGCTCAATAGCGTAAAAAGAAATGCACTAAATAGTAATATTTTTTTCATTTGTACGATTTTATAGAATTACAAAAATATCGTTATTACTACAAATTCATAATGGATTTACATTAAGCCTAGGTTAAGTTATTAAGTTTTATTTGATAACTGAACAATTCCTTCTACTGATAATAAATGACTTGCATGCTTATAGAACCCTTCATGAAACGAATAAACTTCTTCAACACCATCTAATAGTGGTACCCGATAAAAAAGCCGATAGCACTAGTTGAGTGTTACCGACTTTCTAAATCTAGAAATTATTTTTAATACGCTTTCGCGAAAGCGTACCACAACTACTTATTAAAAATAGTATGAATAGAGGTTGTAATGCGTTGTCTATCTTCATCTGTCAGATTAGAACCAGAAGGTAAGCACAATCCATTTTCAAATAAAGTTTCACAAACTTTATTACCATAATAAGGATAGTCCTTATAAAGTGGTTGCATGTGCATAGGCTTCCATAATGGTCTGGACTCTATATTGTCTTTTTCTAAGGAAAGTCTGACATCTTCTCGAGTAATTCCACCTGTTTTTGAAGGATCTACTAGAATAGCACTGAGCCAGTGGTTGGAAATAAAATGACCATCGGGTTCTTTATGGACATATATTCCACTAATATGTTTAAATAGCTCTTCATAGAATTTATGGTTGGCCTTTCTTTTCTTAAGGTTATTTTCTAATTCTTTAAATTGTATTACTCCTAGGGCTGCATTTATATGACCTAACCTATAGTTGTATCCTAAGGTGTCATGATGATAGTATTGTAAATTTGATTTGGCCTGAGTTGCTAGATGAAGTACTTTTTGCTTCTCTTCTATTGAGTTTACAACTAAAATCCCACCACCAGCTGTTGTGATTATTTTATTTAAATTAAAAGACAAAATTCCGTAATCTCCAATGGTGGACAGTTTTTGATTTCTATACGCTGCACCTAAAGCTTCAGCACTGTCCTCAATTAACTTTATACTTTTTTTTCTAGCAAAGCTTCCAATAGCATCCATATTACTGGACATACCATAAAGGCTGGTTACAATTATAGCTTTGGGGATTTTTCCTTTTTTAACGCACTCTAGGTAAGCTAGTTCTAAAGCTTCTGGACACATATTCCAGGTACTCTCTTCACTACCAACAAACACTGGTTTTGCTCTTTGATATAGAATAGGGTTTGCACAGGCAACAAAAGTCATAGATTGACACAGTACAATATCATCTTCTTCAACACCTGCAAGAATTAAAGCCATATGAATTGCTGATGTACCAGAATTGAGAGCAACAACCTGCTTATCCGTATTTAAATACTCTTTGACTATTTTCTCAAAACCATCAATATCTTTATAGATGCCATCATAAACATTTATACTTGATGGTGTAGATAAAATAGTCTGATCACCATAAATTGGCGGTGATAAATAAATACGTTTTTTCATATTTTATGATGCTTTCACACGCATTTTAAGAAAGTAACGAACAAAGAAAATATAACAAAAAGTAATCGAAAGTAAAACTAGCGTAACAATTAATAGTTGCTCCCACAATCCCAACTGAAAGCTGTAATAAACTATGATGCAGCACAATAACTGAATTACACTATACATTAATGAAGTAGTGATATGAGAAAACCGTTTTGAATCAACAAATAATTGATAAAGATGATGTCTATGTGCTTCTGAAATTTTTTCTTTCATCTTAATTCTGCGTATGATCGTTAGTACAGTATCTACCCCATAAACTGCGACTAGCAAAATAGCTACTGGTGCTTTTAATGTAAAGTAAAATTGATAAACTAGAAAAAACAAAACCACCGCTATAGAAATACTACCTACATCTCCAGAAAAAAACAGCGCCTTTTTTCTGAAATTATAAAAACCAAAAACAATTAGAGAAAAAAGTAAATAATATAGCAAGTCTAAGTTTACAAAAGTAGCTTCATAAATATTGAAAAAAAGTAAAAAACTTACGATGACTATCGAATACATTCCGGTTATCCCATTAATCCCATCCATAAAATTAAATGCATTTACAAACCCTACACCTACTATCAATAATAGAATTAATGATATTAAAGGGAAATCTAAACTTACCTGATAAATAGCCAAAGCTATAGCAATAAATTGAACGGGTAAACGTAACGCTGGTGGTTGTGGCCTTAAATCATCTACAAAACTTACCAATGCAATAATGGTTGTGCCTATAAATAAATATGGGTATTCAAAACCACTGGTAATAAAAAAAATAAGCAACGCAATGTAGAATATGATACCACCACCTCTTATAGTAATCTGAGTATGTGAACTTCTGTGATTAGGTTTATCTATGATGTTGAATCTATCTGCTAGTTTTAGATAGACGTAGGAAAGAGATAATAAAACTAAAAATACAAAAATATACAGCATTATTTAATATTAAATGATTTTACAGTTGCTGTTAAACCAGCTTTAGTATCATAAGGCTTAGATATGTTTAGTACTTTTCTAATCTTACTATTACTTACTTCATAAGATTCAGTTAGCTTTTGCAATCTTTCTCTATTTAAAGGTAATCCCAATAAAGTACCAACACTAGCCATCCATCGTATGAAAGTAGAATTAATAGAAATCAAATTAGGTTTTTTATCAATTGCAAGAGCCATTACTTTTATCAATTCATTAGTTGAAATTGAATAATCATCTGCCATATTAAATACGTCAGAATCAGGCCGTCTAGTTAACAAATTCTCTATTACCTCAGTAATTGTAGTAATAGAAACAAAAGATCTCTTATTATCAAAAGATGCTAGTGGATATGGAATTCCCTTAGAAACTACTTTATACAATAAATTTAAATTTCCTTTATTACCTGGACCATGAATCATACAAGGTCTAAGGATGTATAATTTTTTATCTGACGGTATGGTCTTACTCAATAAATACTGTTCAGCGAGTGCTTTTGATTTACCGTAAACAGTTCCTGGCTCATAAGGATGATCCTCTTTTAAGATTCCTTTTACTTCATCTGCAACTGCTTTTACTGAGCTAAAATATATAAACACTTTAGAGTCGGACTGCAAAAATAAGTCAAATAAGCTCTTAGTAAGCTCTGTATTTACTTCGTAATATTCATCATCTAGAGAAGTTTTCTTTAAATCATGTGCTTTTCCCGCAAGGTGAATGAATGCATAGGCAGCATTAAAATCGTCTATAGTTAAATTTTCATAGTTCAATGAAGTATTATTCTGTTCTAGCTTTCGCGAAAGCGGAATAATAGACCAATTTTTATTTTCTAAAAAGGGAACTAAATTTTGACCTACGAAACCTGTTGCACCAGATACAATAATTTTATTCTTCATGAGCCTTGATGATAGACATAGACATTAATTGATTGATACTGGCACGATTGAATTTACTAATGAAACTTGATTTATCAGTAATCAATCCATTAAAGTTTTTCAATAAATTTACTAATTCAACTGAGTCTGTAGGTTTAAATAGTAAAGTGTCCGGTAATTCTTCTTTAATAAATTGAGCTGCATATCCACCAACTCCTGCCACTATCGGTTTATTAAAAGTTGCATATTCAAAAAGCTTAGAAGGTAGAACCCTTTCAAAAGCCTTGTAATCATTGAGATGTAGGAAAAGAAAACCGGCTTCTTGATATAACTCAATCAGTTGTTTTCTTGTAACAGGATCACGCAGTTCAACATTAATAAGTCCTAATCTTTGAATTTCTTCCCTTAATTTTACTTTTGTCCCACCATCACCGATTAAAATAAAAGTATATTCAGGAAGTTTAGAAGCTGCTTGCGGTATTATTTTATCCAATCCTTGCCCTTCACCCATATTCCCAGCGTAGATTAAGGTTTTTTTATGTACATGATTAACAACAGGTATTGTTGCTTCAAACTGATCTATAAAAATCTGATCTATACCGTTAGTGTAATAAGTAAATGAGGCTTGATTATATTTTTTAAAATATGTTTGAAACCCTTTAGAAACTAAGTTGATGTGATTTGCTCGACTAAATGTATACTTTTCAATAGGTCTCAAAAACAAATTTAATCCAAACTTTAAGGCTTTAGAATTAAATATCTCAACAACACTTTCTCTAAAAATATCTCTAATATCTAGGTATAATGTTGCTTTATTTTTACGAGCAATTTTAGAGCCTAAAAAAGCTGTAAACAACCTTGAGGAAGATGCATAAACTAAATCATATTCCCTATCACGAACTAATTGACGCGCCTGATTATAAAAATATTTAAAGGCAATGATTTGACCTTTAAGGCCACTACCATGTTTAGGTAATTGGACTCTATGCACAACTACTCCTTCTTCATATACCTCTCTAGCTTTTGCGTTTGCATCAAAGGAATCATATCTATTAGGAAAAGTAGTAATCACATCAATCGTAGTATCTACTGACTTACTCTTAATCAGAGCTTTGAATAATGAAGTGTTACGAAAAGATCCTGCACACAAATCTGGTTCAAAATAGTAAGTTAAAAAAAGGATTCTCATAAGTCAATAGTGGTCTTCAATTGATTTGCAAAAGTAACAACTATTTTCGAAGCCTCTTTTGTTTTATTAAAGCCTATCGTTTGATTATATTTTTGAAGCTGTATAGATGTGAAATGTTCAAAACTTATTAAAATTTTACCATCTATAATAAAGGTATTCTCTTGTGTTCCATTGTCCACATTTCTATTATAATCAATATGAAAATGGGCTTCGTGTGGCACGTTATACTTAGAATTGACTCGATCATTAATAATCAAAGTTTTATTTAGAAATTCGAAAGTACGATAATGTGTTCCTCCAAAAAACAAGTTGAGTTCAGCTTCTATTTTATCATCCGAATCTTCATGAAGTTTTAATTCAGACCTCTCACCTACTCTAAATCCACCCCAGACATCATAAGAGTTTCTTCCACCAATCGCTACTGTATTATGAGCAGCAGAAGATCTTTGATTATTACGTAACTTGTTTTTTTCGTATGTAGAAGTTCCCGTTTCAACAAACAGTGGTCTACCCCTAAAATACATAATAAATTGCAAGGTATCAGAATGTAAATGTCCCGGTTGATAATTAGAAGCAATATTGGCAACATCCACTACGACTTCATAATTTGAAGTATTCACTTTGCGATAGCCAGAATCTGACAAAGGTAATTGCAGATAATTAATATCTAAATATTTAGCGTAATTTAAAAGCTCTACAGTTGTAGGAGCAATGTCCGGTGCGGCATCATTTATGTAGGGAATGTCACCATTAGAAAAAGAAATTTTTTCTAACCAAGAGAGCATTTTCTTAACCTTTGAGATCAACAATTTATCAATATCAATCTTATTACTAATATTAAAATTTATAACATCTAACAAACGATAAAGAATGATTTGATGATACATAGGTGATTGTTCAAAATGTCCACCATCCTTCAAAATCTGTTCATTTAATTCCTCTTTTAAAAGCTTTAAACTTTTTGTGTACAAAACTTTATCGTCTAAAAAGATACTAGCCATGTACAAAGCAAAAATGTTTTCAAGAAGATGATTTGCAAGAATATGAAATTCGAGATGGTCTCTTAAAATTTTTGTGTCATTTGCAATAACGCCATTAATGTAAGAATCATTAATTTTATGAAATGCTAAAAACTTAACCCAATTCATTATGCGTAATGAAATTGGATAAGGCTCTAAACCGTCTATTAACTTGTCTCGTTGTAGACTATGATCTTTGATTAATTTATAACCGTCTTGTGAGCTGCATTCTTTAGAGTTTAAAAATTCAAAGTAGTTTAAGTTATATGTCCATAGTTTCCCATGATCAGAAAAGTTCCAATTAATTGTGTTTTCAAAAGTTTCTTCAACATTTAAAAAACAGAAAATACCGTTTTCATAGGATTTACTATTAAATAATACAGGTTTCCAAATGGGAAGCTTATCCAATTTTACATCAACAAGATTTGGTGCTTTATAATAAAGCGCCTTAAACCTGTACAATAATTGAAACTTTACTTGTTTCCACTTTAAGTATTTAATTGTATGATAAATTCGAAGTGCATTTTTCAAGTTCATGGAGCTATATTTACTAGAATTTAGCTAATCTTATTCTACTTTTGTAAAAGAGATAATAAAAAGCTAATTCATTACGTCTACCCAAGATTGAGATTTTAAGCTCTCAATGGCAGCAAATGATGCTTGAGTAGTATTGACCAATGACTCAAATTCTATTAACGAATCACCTCCTGAATTAATCTGTTGAGCAAGTAAAGTAAACTGACTCTTATGACCTTTATCCAACTTTGACTTCATCCCTTTAAACCCTTTAAAGCCATAAGCTTTAAGTTTTCTCCAATTGTCTAAAACGAGAGTGCGCTCCTGACTATAGATTTCAACACGCTCTTTAGAGTAAGCTTTACTTCCATTTGCAAAGTAATTTATTACCCCATTCGATCCGTTTTCATACTTTAATAATATACTTGCATTATCGGTATTTTCTTCAGGATTTATACCCATTGCATTCATACAAACAGAGACTACTTTACTTCCTGTAAAGTAAGAAATTAAATCTATGAAATGACATGCCTCTCCTATAATACGCCCACCACCAACTTTAAGATCATGCACCCATACATCTGGTGGTATCGCTCCCGCATTCATCGTGGCAATTACATTAATTGGTGTATCTCCATAACCGATTGCTTTTTTCATTTTTAAAGCATGAGGAGAAAATCTACGATTAAATCCGACAGTTAGCGTAGCCTTACTATTATTGTAGGCATTAATAATCTCTTTAAGTTCTTCATTATTAAGCGCGAGAGGTTTCTCTACAAAGACATTCTTACCAGCCATTAGAGCAGCTTTTACCATCGGAGCATGTAAGTGATGTCTAGTGGTAATCATTACCGTATTAATATTAGCGTCTTTAAGAACTTGGTCATAATCCGTCGTACTTTGAATGATCTGAAACTTTTTTGCAAGAGTAGTTCCAGATAAACCACCTGAACTTACTATATATTGTAAATCCATACCAAGATTCATCATGGCTGGTAACATAGTCATTTTTGTGAAATTTCCAGCTCCAACAATAGCAACTCCTTTATTTGATTTATTACTAGAATTACCCCTATTTTGAGAAACAGTTATGGTATTAGAATAGGTGATATCACTGTAGTTAAGCAGTGAGGCTATTGATTTAGAACTTCCAATTTCTCCATAGATCTTAAGATAATCCTTTAATTCAACAACTTCAGTTATTAAAGGATCCACCTCTATATACTTTTTAGAAATCGAACTCAGTATAGTTTCAAAATTGCGTTTTTCTGTCCATCTTACAAAAGGAAGAGGATAATCGTTTCCTTTAGTCTCATAATCTTCATCATAACGTCCTGGTCCATAAGAACAGGAAACTTGAAATGATAATTCTTTTTCATAGAATTCTGCTCTACTTAACTCCAAACCTATCACACCAACTAAAATGATTCGACCTCTCTTACGAGACATTTGTGCAGCTTGCGAAATAACATCATTAGATTTAGTTGATGCGGTGATAATAACTCCATCAGCTCCAACACCATCGGTAAGTTGCATTACGGTTTTAACAGGATCTTCTCCTTGAGCTGGATTGATTGTAGTAATTCCCCATTTTTTAGCAAGATCAAGTTTCATTTGATCAAAATCTATTCCTATAACATTACATCCATTTGCTTTTAAAAGTTGTGCTGTCATTAAACCTATAAGACCTAATCCGGTAACTACAATAGTTTCGCCTAGCGTAGGTTCACACAATCTGATTCCTTGAAGACCTATACTACCTATAACAGTAAAAGCAGCTTGCTCATCTGTTACATTATCTGGAATAGAGGCTACCAGGTTTTTTGGAATACATACAAATTCCGCATGTCCACCATTTGAAGCAACGCGATCACCTACTTTAAATTCTGAAACACCTTCTCCTACTTCTATAACCTTTCCTACGTTACAATAACCTAACGGAAGTGGCTCTCCCAATTTATTAAAAACGGCTTCTAATGTAGGCATCAAACCCTCGGTCTTGATTTTATCAAGTACCATTTTCACTTTATCTGGTTGTTGACGAGCTTTGGAAATCAAATTAGATTTCCCAAATTCTACCAACATGCGCTCAGTTCCAAGAGAAACTAGAGATTTAGTAGTTTGTATAAGTACATGACCACGTTTTACTTGTGGTGCAGGCAATTCTTCTAATATAGTTTCTCCCGTTTTAAAGGATTGTATGATTTGCTTCATCTCTAATTTCTTTTTTTAATCAATTTAGCGGGAACTCCTCCAACTATAGTAAATGGTTCTACGTCTTTTGTCACTACACTGCCGGCTGCGATCACAGCACCTTCACCTATAATTACTCCTGCAACAATGGTGCAATTACCACCAATCCATACATCACACTCTATAATAACTTTTTCTTTGTTATGTCCAGAACCAAAAATATGGCCTTTATTTTCAGGAATCACATGATTGGCTGAAGAAATTATTGTTCGATATCCAATTAAGGTTCGGTCTCCAATTTCCACTTGACCTCCCGTTGTTATAATGACTCCCCATGCTAAATCAACGTGATTACCCAGTTTAAGTTTGCGACAAGGATTAATTTTAATTCCTGGATAATATGTGATTGATTTCCCTATTTTGGCCCCTTGAAGTCTCAAATAATTAGATTTTATAACATTAAAAACCTGATGTCTAGGCAAAGAAAAAACTATGGAAGACATAGATTCATAAGTACAAACAAGAAAGTTTTTGATTAAATTATTCATTTAAAAATCTTTGTATGAATTCAAATTGTAGTTGCACTTTTGCTTTTGGAGATGGATAAGTACTTGATATTTCGACTCCACGATCAACAATTTTTTTTAAGAACGAAGGTTCGTTTTTTAATTTCAAAATCATCTTTGCAATATGTTTGGTATTCATCCTTTCCACATATACCGCGGCATCCTTACAAATCGCTCTAGACCACTCTTCATCAGAAATTATTAATGGTTTTTTGAAATACCAAGCTTCAATTATATTATTACTAAAACTTTCTAAAAGACTGAACAATCCAATAGCGTTAGAGTTTTGAATAACTGAAGGAATCTCAGCGGGAAGTACTCCTCCTATTAATTCAATATTCTCAGAAACTTGCAAATCTTGAGCTATTTCCTTTAACTGCTTACTCTTCTCATGCTTCTCATCTAGTGTCAAACGAAATTTTACAGATGTGCACCCCTCATCTTTTAAAGATTTTAATATATAGGGAATAACCTCTATGTTTTTATTCGGGTGCCAACCGGTCAATAATAGAACTACGAATGGTTTTTCAACATTAAAAACATCTGCGTCTATGTTTTGTGTGTCGTTATTATTTGGATAAGTCGAAATCGAAGGCAATATTAAAGTAGTTTTATGTCTTGGGTAATTGAACAACTCACTACACCTTTTTTGCATAGCTTCATTCTCGAAAATAATAGCATCCGATTTCAAAGTATTTTTCAATCTATACCAATCAATTAGTTTATGTTTTATTTTTTTTAATCCTTTATAAGAAAACCAAAAATCAATTTCAGGGAAAAATAGATTAGAGTAAGCACAACCGGTAATAGAGGGGATACCTTTGACAAAAATACCTGGACCGAAAAGTGTATAAATAACATCTATATTATGAGTGAAAACAATCTTTTTTAAATTGAAATAACTAAATAAAAACCTGCCTATTAAACTCGTTTCAACTTCAATAAAATTAGCCCCTTTACTTTGAAGAAGTAACGCTGTATGACTTCCTTTCGTTGTTAGATACAATAGTTCATCACAGTATACCAATGGAGCTTGTGTTATAAAGTTTGCCGCAACCTGTTGACCTCCTCCGCTTTTAATCGGAATTAGATTTATTAATATTTTTACTGAATTCATTTCAATTTCATAATTATTCAGATTCGGAAAACTTTAAAATTTTATTCATCCATTTTTCAGATGAATAATTTTCTAATACGTTAACGTAAGCAGTTTCTTTTATTTTTTCGATATCGTATGTTCCTTTTTCAATTTCAAAAATAATCTCGGTAATTTGCTCATGTTCTCTAGGCTCTACTAAAAAACCATTTTTCAAATGATTTATAGTATCTGCTAAGCCTCCAATATTACTTGCTATTAGTGGAGTTTTTAAGTACATAGATTCCAGCATGGTAAGTGAGGTGGCTTCAATATAATTTCCAACAGGGATAGATGGCACGATACTAATCTCAGCATTTTTAATAAAACTTAAAGCCTCCATATTGGACAAAGAACCTTTAAATTCTATCAAATTAGCTTTTATGTCTTCATGAAATTCTTTGTGCAACTTTTCTTTCAAAGGTCCACTACCAATAACCAAAAGTTTATCAAAAATTGGATTTGAGCTTTTACTAATATAATTGATTGCTCCTCTTACGCCATATTCGACTCCATTTTTCTCGTGTAAATGTCGAACAATTACAGCGTATTTATTTCTACCAAACGCAGAAGTGTTAACTAGATCTAATTTTTTAACATCAATAGCATTAGGAACAACAATATATTTCTTATCAGTATTATCGCACTCAATTTTTTTCTCTAAATCAATCTGTAATTGATCAACACCTATTACCTTATCAATTTGTTTCGATATCGCTATATCAAGAAATTTTGCCATTGCATAAATAGTCTTATTATTAGAAGTAATTAAAAATTGTTCAGAAAAAGGAGCATGAAGAACTTGAGTAATCGAAATTTTATCTTTATTCCTATATTTTGCAATTATAGCCGCTAATGCAGAATATCGATCATGTGTAATGATATCATAAGAATGAGTTCCAATATTCTTCTGCAAAACATTATTTAATTCTTTATAAAGAGATAAAGATTTAACAATCAAACTAACGGATTCAAATCCAATAAGGTTTAAAAATGTAGAAATAACCTTAGCAACAAATGACTCTTTTTTTGATAATCCAAGGATAAAAGTATGATTCTTATTGCTAAGACTTGACTTCATTGTCGCTAAATGAGTCCCCACACCTCCACTTTCAAAGGTCGAATGACTTGTTAAAATTATAAGTTTAGATTTCATAGATGTGTGAATTAAATAATTCCAGAATTCATTAAATTATAAAAGACTAAAATTATTAAAATTATAATATGGAATGGTTTTAATTTGTAATATGCATAATCTTTAAATCGCGTCGCTGCTATAGCAGATAGAGGTATTAAAAATAATATTCGATGCCTAGGCACAAAACTTATAAATGAAATTGATAGCATAAAAACTAATGATATTATGATTAATGCAAAACTCTCCGGTGAATAATTAAAATATTTCTTTACATTAATGACTAACAAGGGAAGAAAAATACTTAAAACAAATAAATGAGATATTTGAAAAAAATTAGAAAAATCAAAGTATTCATTTAAATATTGTATTTGATATTTAAAGCTAACCCTTTTATTATCTATTACTAAACCCGAATATTTAACCGGTGTGATTATATTGACAGTAGGTAAGGCAATAACTTTAACTATCCAGCTTTGTTGCATAATTTTATAAGTTACTTGATCCTGTATTTCTTCATTCGATTCTACAAAATTAGTTCGCTTATCAAGAAAAGAAACGATATCTGCATTTGAATCATTTCCTTCAATATTGCCAAATCGACTGATGTATGGAACAATATATACGAAAGCACCAGAAAGAATGATAGCTAAAAAAGTTAAAATTGATATTTTTACTGATTTAATAAAAAGTGTAGAACCATTTAGTAATAACTCTCTATATCTAAATAAAAAACACGCAAAAGTTACAGAAAAAAATGTTGCACCCCTAAGAAAAAAAACGGGTATCATAATAATAAAAACAATTAAATATTTTTTGTTTAACAAGTAATTAATACCTAAAAAAACTAGATAAAATAGGATTAAATCACGATAAACATGCACAAAAGACCATTGTATAAGATAAAGTCCAATTAAAAAAGTAGAATATAATGATAGATTTATTCGTAGTTTAACCACCCTTTCAAAAACCTTGTGACTCAAATTAATTAGTAATGCATATAGAATCCAAGATGATAAGTATGCAACATAGAGAAAATCTTGGTCATTAAAATCAAAGATATCAGTGATAAACCTCAAGGTCTTTAAAAACGTCGGGAAAATATTTAAATAACTCAAATCCTGATTTTTACTTTCTCTCAGAAAAAGAGCATCATCACCATATGGTGATAAAAAATTATCATAATTAAAACTATAAGTTAACAAGTAAACAAAACCAATTCCGCTAATCAAAAGCAAGTTTGTTAAATTTAACTTATCATTTTTATAGAAATAACCTGCAGATAGGCATAAAACTAATATAAATATGATCATAAGTGGATTTTGCCCACCTACAAATAAATAAGAAGAGCACCATATTAAACATAGTAAGAAAACTTTAATCATTTGATTCAATATAGGTAACCATAGAGTCTATCATAATCTTATATCTATTAACAAAAAAGTCAGCAACTTTGATATCTGATACATCTATATTCTTAGCCTTTAAAGTAGAATTAATAAGATTTAAAACTATTTCTTCATTTTCACCTATTTCAATAGTCTTTAAATAAGGAGAGTCAAATTCCTTTGTAAACTGTTCAATTTTTGGGTCAATATTTAAGCCTATTGATGGTATGTTTAAGATTGAAGCAAAAACTAATCCATGATATCTCATAGAAATAACCATATTCATATTTGATATTTGACGAACAAATTGAAAAAAATGATTTTTCCTACTATCATAAATAATCTCGTCATCATAATTAACAAGTACCGATCGATATTGAAAATCAAGAACACTACAGAAATTTATTATGGTTATTTTATAGAATGGATTTAAAATATTAATATATTTTTGAATAGAATCTAATATTTCCTTATTTCTTTCAAAATCATGATACCAGTCCCTAACAACTATTCCGATATTTGGTTTAACATTATCTTTTAAAACCTCCTTATCCTTAATAATTTTATCAATGAATAATGGATTAAAACAAGGATCACATCCCAATATAGCGTCCTTATGATAAGTTAAACTTAATTTTTCTCTAAGTATAACCAAGGCATCATCTAAATATGATAAGTCAGGCATAATCTTAAATGGACCTAATCCAATTCCTAGATAAATTGATTTCCTAAACTTTAAATTAGCCTTTCCAAATCTCTTTTTAAACGTAAAGAGAAATTCTCTAGAATTATTAAATTGAAATTTAATTTTTCTTAAAAGCTCGTCTTTTACAGCATTACTACTATTAATTGTAAAATGCTGATTACCACCTCCATAAATCCTAAAATTAGCTGTTATATCTATTTTATCTGAACGATCGAAGTAAGTTACATTTGGAAAACTTTCTTTTGCTTCTTGTGGAATATTATCTTTGTTGTAACAAAATACAATAATTGTACTTCCAGAAAATCTTTCTGTCAACTCCAACAAGATACTTATCAACATGGCGTCATCACCCAAATTAGACCCGTAACCTCCAGTTAAAAGAAAGTCTGTAGAAACTTTACGCATTATATTTAAAGAATTTTGTGATGAATAAAAAATTAAAAAATAAGTAAAAAAGTAGTAAACTTAATTGTAAATACCAGTAATCGAGTAAAAAATGATTAAGAAACAGAAAGAAAACTGTTAATAAAACAGGTTTTGAAAGTACAATTTTAAATGGTAGAATTTTATTAAGAAGCAATCTAATTATTAGATAAATAATATTTATAATGAATGACAATAATAAAGAATAACAGAGTCTTAAAATTTCAGGTTGCAAATTGAAAATATAGAAATATCCTAATAATAGACAAACAGTCCATATTAGATTACTTTCCAAACTTATCCAAGTTTTATTACTCAATGTAATTATTCTAAAAAAACTAGTTTTAAAAATCATCACGAAGGTTATAATCATAAGAACATAATAAACTATTTCACTATGGTTACTATTATAATACTCCTCTCCGAGAAAATAAAACAAAAAAGATTTCAAAATTAGGCTTAAAATAAAAATTGAAAAAGCAATAATTATTGACAAATTAAAGTCGCTCCATTTATTCTTTTCTGTAAATTTAGACCTATTCAGTGCTGATATGATTGGATTACTAACTGTGCTAATTATAAAAACAATATAAATCTGGATTATTCCTAAAAATTGAAATAGCGCAAATTCTTCATAACCTATTTTGCTAAGACAAAAAGTTTCAACAATAAACCTAGTAGGTAAAAATATTAACTGACTCAACAATAACGGAAACGAATAGAGAAACACTTTTTTGGTAACAACTGAAGAAAACGATTTGACTTTAAAAGAAAAAAAATTGCTCTTACGATTGACCCAAAGAAGCGAGAAATAATTAAAAGCGTAGTAGATAAATAAGGAAAGAATGCCTCCTATTACACCGTAATAGCTAACTAAGTAAATTTGAATGGGTATTGAAAGAACTCCAGCAATGAAAGCACTTTTCGCGATATTTTTGAACCTTTCTCGACCTGAAAAAAAACCTACACTAATAGTATAAAAACACAAAATATTAATGGTAAGAAAAGTAATTTGACAGAGAAAGAAGAAATCTCAACAATTTCAGAATCTATAAAGCTAAGTAAATACGGAATATTAAATAGGACAATTAAAGCAACTAAACTTAGTATAAAAGATAAAAAAATAAAGATGTGTGTATTTTAATCAATTCACTTTTTACATCTGTCTTGGAACTAAAATAAATAGCAGCAACACTTAATGAAGACCCAGCAATAACTAAACTTAAATTTAGAATATTTCTATAATAGGTTAATTCAGAAAAATCTTCTTTAGATAATAATTTTACCGTTATTAATGTAAAGGCTAATATAGCAAGTCTAGAAACTATCAGTCCGAAAGCATTCCAACTTATGTTCTTAAACAAGTTAGAGACCAAAATTGTTTTCAATTTTAACGCCATCTATCTATTAAATACTCCACAAAAATCCAATATCAACTTATCAGAATCCTTTGGCAATTGTTTAAACTCATCATGAGCAACTAAATAAACTACTATATCAGCTTTCGCGAAAGCGGTTTTATAATCGGTTATTTTGAATACCTTATGATCATTAATGTTAGGTTCTACAATATAGTATTCCTCATCATTTGCATCTTGAAGTACTTTTTGCGCAATATACTTCGCTGGTGACTCTCGTAAATCATCAATATTAGGTTTAAAAGCCAGTCCCATGATGGCAATACTAGGCTTACGACCGTGCTTGAGTTGAAATTGTAACTTTGCGGTTTTCACCTTCTCTGCACACCAGAATGATTTATAATTGTTAATCTCACGGGCCTTCCCTATTATTTGTGATTCCATAGGGAAATCTGCTGTGATAAAATAAGGATCTACCGCTATACAATGTCCTCCTACACCACAACCTGGTTGTAAAATAGTAACTCGTGGATGTTTATTAGCCAGCTCAATCAGTTCCCAAACATTTATTCCCGCTTTATCACAAATGAGAGATAACTCATTTGCAAATGCAATTTGTACATCTCTTGAAGAGTTCTCCACTAGCTTACACATCTCTGCCGTTCTAGCGTTTGTAGGGTGTAAAGCGCCTTTTACATAATTGGAATAAAAAGAAATTGCTTTTTCAGTACTTGCAGCATTGACACCACCTATTACTCTATCATTATGCACTAGTTCATGCATAACGTTACCTGGTAAGACTCTTTCTGGACAGTAGGCTATAAAAAGTTTATCTTTAAGTTCAGGACGGTTTTCATAAATGAAATCCATCATTTTTTCCGTCGTCCCTACTGGAGAAGTAGATTCTATGATATACAAATCACCTTCTTTTAATAACGGAAGCACTGCTCTTGTTGCTGCTTCTACGAACGAAATATCAGGTTCATTTTTATCCTTAAAAGGAGTAGGAACAACGATTAAATAATTATTAGCCTCTACTGGCGTTGTTGCCGCTTGAAGATAGCCTTTATCCACTGCTATAGCAACAGCTTCATCCAAGGAAGGTTCAACTATATGAATTTCACCTCTATTTATGGTATCCACTACTTGTTGATTAATATCAACTCCATGAACATTTACTTCGTTTGAAGCTATCAATGCTGCGGTAGGAAGACCTATATAGCCCAACCCTATCATTACTACTTCTGGTTGCATGTTGTTACTTATGATTTTTAATAAATTCTACAATACGATGACAAGCTTTACCATCACCATATGGATTGTGTAATTTACTCATTTCAGTAAATCGATCTGAATTATTAAGCAAATTTAGTGTTTCAGAAACAATTAAATCTTTGTCAGTACCCACAAGAATAACTGTTCCCGCTTCAACAGCTTCAGGGCGCTCAGTCGTATCCCTCATTACTAAAACTGGCTTTCCTAAACTAGGAGCCTCTTCTTGAACGCCTCCACTATCTGTAATAATTAGTTTAGATCGATTCATAAGCCAAATAAAATCTTCATAAGCAAGTGGATTGATAAGCATAATGTTACTAATACCTGCTAAAATCCGTTTCACTGGTTCTTGTACTTTAGGATTTAAATGAACTGGATAAATAATTAAATGCTCAGGCTTTTCTAATGCGATTTCTTTTAAAGCCTCGCAAATACGGATAAAACCATCACCATGATTCTCTCTACGATGACCGGTAACGAGAAGTACTTCCTTATCACCTATATCATGATTTAGCTTTTTTATGAGATCACTAGGATCATTATTCACCTTATTCACACTCTCAAGCAAGGCATCAATTACCGTATTACCTGTGATCACAATTTGATGGGATGGTATATTTTCTTTAAGTAAATTACTTTCAGATGTTATAGTAGGAGCAAAATGAAAATCTGCAATTCTACCGGTAACCTGTCGATTAATTTCTTCAGGAAAAGGAGACCATTTATTATCTGTTCGCAATCCTGCTTCTACATGACATACTTTGGATTGATTATAAAATGCCGCTATACTTGTTGCCATTGTTGTAGAAGTATCTCCATGTACAAACACGTAATCTGGATTGAAATCTTCTAAAACAGGCTTCATACCTGTTACTATATCTGCTGTCAGCGAATAAAGATTTTGGCCTGGCTTCATTAAGTCCAGATCAAAATCAGGAGTAATGTCAAAAAATTGCAATACCTGATCCAACATTTCCCTATGTTGTGCCGTAACACAAACTTTTGTTTCAAAAGATTCTTTATGTTTCAAAAACTCTTTAACAAGAGGAGCCATTTTTATAGCCTCGGGTCTTGTCCCGAATACAATTAGAACTTTTTTTAGTACTGCCATTTCTAAATCTTTAATTTTTTAAACAAAAGCTGCAAAGATAAATAGATTAAATCATTTTAATGACTGCATTCTCATTTATAATCACCAAATAGTCACCTAATTAAAAGTTCTAAATATGGATATATTACCCTTTTCCTATTTTATAAAACTCAAAGCCAATTTCTCTCATTAATTCATCACTCAATAATCGTCTCCCATCAAACAAGAAAGCTGGCTTTAACATTGAATTATAAATTTTACTCCAGTCATAAGTCACAAATTCATCCCACTCTGTTAATATAGCCACCGCATGTGCATTTTCTACAGCATCGTAAGGTGAATTTGAAACTTCAACCAAATCTCTATTTTCTTCTGTACTTCTTGAACCTAAATAATCCAAATCAGAAAAAATTTGATCTTTTGTCACTTTAGGATCATATATGACTAGCTCTGCCTGTTCACTTAATAAGTAATCAGCCACATAAATTGCAGCAGACTCTCTGGTATCATTGGTGTCCTTCTTAAACGCCCATCCTAATATTGCAATACGCTTACCCGAAACAGTATTAAATAAGGTTTCGACTATTTTCTTAGCAAAACGTCTTTTCTGATAATCATTCATGATAATGACTTGCTCCCAATAATCTGCAACTTCGTTTAAACCATAAGATTTAGATATATATACTAAGTTTAAAATATCCTTTTGAAAACAAGAACCACCAAAGCCTACAGAAGCTTTTAAAAATTTTGAACCAATTCGACTATCAGAGCCGATTGCTCTGGCTACCTCATCCACATCTGCCTCTGTTACCTCACATAATTCTGACAAAGAATTAATACTACTTACTCGCTGCGCTAAAAATGCATTTGCAGTTAGCTTAGATAATTCAGAAGACCAAACATTAGTGGTCAGTATACGATCTTTTGGCACCCAATTAGCATACACATCAACTAATGCTTGTTGTGCTAACCTTCCATTTTCAGTCTCTTCACCACCGATTAGGACCCGATCTGGGTTTAATAAATCAGAAACAGCAGTCCCTTCAGCAAGAAATTCAGGATTAGATAAAATATCAAAATGAACTCCATTACCCGTATTGTCTAATATACGTTTTAAGGCCTCGGCTGTACGAACAGGCAACGTCGATTTTTCAACAATAATTTTATCTGATGTGGCCACAGTAGCTATTTGTCTAGCGCATAATTCTATGTATTTTAAATCTGCTGCCATTCCTTTTCCTACACCATATGTTTTAGTCGGAGTATTAACAGAAATGAATATCATATCTGCATCTTGTATAGCTTGATTTACATTTGTAGAAAAAAACAAATTTCTTCCTCTCGCTTCATTCACTAAAGATGCTAATCCCGGTTCATATATAGGAATGTAATCCGTATCAGGATTATTCCAAGCTTTAATTCGGTTATCATTAATATCCACAACATTAACATTAATATGCGGACATTTTGCAGCAATCATTGTCATTGTAGGTCCTCCTACATATCCTGCACCTATACAACAGATATTCTTAATTTCTTTCAACATTATTTATTTTAAAGTCTTTATAAAGTTTGATCAGCTTTAGTTCCTAAGACACCTTTAACATCATAAACCACAGTATTTTCATGAGATATAACATTTAAATCCATTTCTAAGAACTCATTGTGTGCTACCGCTAAAACAATGGCATCATATTTATCTCCATTTAAATTAATTAAATTTCTAATCCCATATTCATATTCCACAATATCTGGATTAGCTAAAGGATCATAGACCGTAGCATTTATGCTAAAATCAATAAGATTATTGTAGATATCAATCACTTTAGTATTACGCACATCAGGACAATTTTCTTTAAAAGTAAATCCTAAGATCAAGACCTTAGAATCTTTTAATATAATATCTTCAGAAATCATCAATTTCACTACTTGTGAAGCAACATAACTTCCCATACTATCATTGACACGCCTTCCGGCAAGTATAATTTCTGGATGATACCCAACAGCTTGCGCCTTTTGAGCTAAATAATATGGATCAACACCTATACAATGACCTCCTACTAAACCAGGAGTGAACGGCAAAAAATTCCATTTAGTTCTTGCAGCCGCTAACACATCATTAGTACTAATATTAAGTCTATTAAATATTTTAGCTAGTTCATTTACAAATGCTATATTAATATCTCTTTGAGAATTCTCTATAACTTTTGCTGCTTCAGCAACCTTAATAGAGGGCGCCATATGTGTTCCAGCAGTGATTACGCTCTTATACAAATTATCTACGTAAAGAGCTGCTTGAGAATTACTGCCTGAGGTCACCTTGAGTATTTTTTCGATAGTGTGTAATTTATCTCCGGGATTAATACGCTCTGGTGAATAACCTAAATAAAAATCCTCATTAAAAACAAGATTACTGACCTCTTCTAATATTGGCGCACATTCTTCTTCGGTAACTCCTGGATAGACAGTTGATTCATAAATCACAAAATCTCCTTTTTTAAGATACTTCCCTATTGTTTTACTGGCTTTCAATAAAGGAGCTAACATAGGTTTATTATGTTCATCTATGGGTGTTGGAACAGTGACTATATAAATATTAGAATCTAAAATATCATTCTCTAAAGAGGTGCAATAAAGTCCTCTACTAGCATCATTCGAATCTTTAAGAACCCTAGTTAACTCATCATTTGTTAACTCTAATGTACTATCGATTCCATTATTAATTTCATTAACTCTTGATGAATTGATATCAAAACCTATAACATTATATTTTGTAGCAAATAATCTAGCTAATGGTAAGCCCACGTAACCCAGACCTATAATAGTTATTTTTTTTTTCATTAAATTGATGACACTGATTTATCATGCTTTTGCGAAAGCGAAATTAACAATTATAAATGAGACCAATACCATTGTACAGCTTCATCTAATCCATCTTTTAAATTGAATTCAGGCTGATAATTTAAAATCTGCTTTGCTTTCTCAATTGTGGCTAGAGAATGTGGTACATCGCCTTCTCGTACCGAACCATAGATCACGTCAACATCCAAAATAGATTTATCATATCTAGACAAAGACTTTTTCAATAATTCAACTAACGTTTTAAGATTTGTACGTTCACCATAGGCTACATTAAATACAGAATTTACTGCTAGAGGATGATTAGTAAGCATAGCTTTTTCATTTGCTTGAATGACATTATCTATATAAGTAAAATCCCTAGAATAAGATCCATCACCATTAATTGTAGGTGATTGTTTATTCATTAATTGTTTTGTGAACAATGGTATAACAGCTGCATAAGCTCCATTAGGGTCTTGTTTACGACCAAACACATTGAAATATCTTAAACCTATCGTATCTAAACCGTAAGTCTTATAAAAAACATCAGCATATAATTCATTCACATATTTTGTAATCGCATAAGGTGACAATGGCTTCCCTATATGTTCTTCAACTTTAGGTATTGCTTTTGAGTCACCGTAAGTAGAGGAGCTCGCAGCATAAACCATTTTTTTAACTCCTGCCTCCTTACAGGCAACTAACATATTTAAAAAACCACCTACATTGACTTCATTTGAGGTAATAGGATCATTAATAGATCTAGGCACACTTCCCAACGCAGCTTGATGTAAAACGTAATCTCTATCAAAAACAGCTTTATGACAAATATTAATTTCACGAATATCACCCTTTAAAAAACTGAAGTTGGGTCTCAGCAAAAGGTTATTAATATTATCAAGAGAACCTGTTGCTAAGTTATCAAGACCTAAAACATCATGCCCTTTACTAACAAAATATTCACAAAGATTACTACCGATAAATCCAGCAGCACCAGTAATTAAAATTTTTAAAGACATAATTAAATAATACAATTTGAGGTCAAAGAAGACAAATGTAATAAGAAACCATAGATACATATGTATTTATAATTTATACACACATTTAAAATAAAAGTAAAACTTTTCATAAAAAGGTTAGGTTTAGTGTAATAATTATATATTTGCAGGTTGAAAGCAAGAATAAATCTTATGAAAAAATTATTACATTATCATTTGCTTTGTGTGGCCTGATAGGTTTTGCACAAACTGATACGGAAGAAGTAAAATCTGATTACAACAAATGGTCTATCGACGTGGGCGCTGGTGTAACTAAACCAGTACGTCCGGTTAGCTCTGGAGCATTTACTAACACTCCATCTCTATTCCAGGCAGATCTCGGCGTTAGATATATGGTCAACGATAAATTTGGTTTTAATGCAGATTTTGGTTACAACAATTTTTCTAGTGATGAGAATAGTCGTGATTTTGACTCTAGATACTATAGAGTAACCCTAGAAGGAGTAGTGAATGCAGGTCACATAGTAGGTTTACATAAATTACATGACAGACTAGGTCTTCTTTTGCATGGTGGTATGGGTGTTTCTAATTTAAAAGGAACTGATCCTGTTGAAACTGGTGACGACTGGATGTTGAATTTCCAAGCTGGTATTACGCCTCAAATCAGATTAAGCAATAGTGTAGCTTTATTTGGAGATTTATCTGTTTTAGGTCATGTAAGACAAGACATCACATTTGATGGTTTAAGTAGAGGTACTACTAGAGGATTTGATGGTATGTTAGTTAATGCTTCTGTAGGTTTGAATATCTATTTAGGTAATGGTGACGTTCACTCTGACTGGTACACTTATGATGTACAAGAGAAAATTGACAATCTTACTGCTGATGTTGAAAAAATGGCTACAGATTATGCTGACGATGACAAAGATGGTGTGCCAAACTACATTGATAGAGACAATACAACTGAAAGCGGTGTACGTGTTGATAATAAAGGTAGAGCAATTGACTTAAACAACAACAGTATTCCAGATGATATGGAAAGTGCTCTTGATGGTCGCTATGCTTCTAAAGCTGATTTAGCTAACATGAAGCCAGGTACTAGCGGAATGTCTGATAAAGGTATTATCAAGAAATTGATCAATGAAGGTTATGTAAACGTATACTTCCAGTTCAATAGTACTAAGCCTGCTCTTTATTCTCTAAGTGCTATCAATACTTTAGTAACTTACATGAAAGATAATCCAAGTGCTACTGCAACTTTAACAGGTTATGCAGATGAGTTAGGAAGTCCTGCTTACAATAAAAACTTATCTGAGCGTCGTGCTAAGATGGTACATGATGTACTTGTAGCTTCTGGAATCGATGCTTCTAGATTATCTCACAACGGTAATGGTGAAGACGCTTCTGTTGATAAGAATTCTTCTGAAGCTAGACAATTAGTAAGAAGAGTTACTTTCAGAGTTAACTAATTCTAACCATATTATTATTAAAAGGGTCGCAATTTGCGACCCTTTTTTTATGCCTGCATTTTAGATCTTAATACTTTGAAATAAGTGCAACTTATAAACCTATTACTGATCGTAGAACCTAATTTGTATTGTCACCTTACAGAACAGAACTCCAGTAGTTATACTTCTGATCCTATCATCGTTTTGGTAAACTGAAAATTTCTATTGGGTCATTATAGTATGATAATAATGAAGTTGTATAGCCTAGAATATGTATGGAGATATTAAAATTATTGCCTTAAGATTGTTGGTTGTCGTATTCTCTATAATGGCTAATGGCTAGTCAAATACATAAAAAAAAGCGGCTTGCAGCCGCTTTTTTTAATTCATTATAGAAATAAGCAAATTTGTCTATTTATATTGCTCAACTCCTTCTTTTAACCATTTTTCATATTCATCTACATCTGGAGTGTAGCCTATTTGCTCTACTCCTTTAAGGTCATTACCGTTCTCATCTACCAGTGCATAGTAAGGCTGTGCATTCACTTGATATCTACTAATCTGCAAATCACTCCATTTGTTTCCTACACTACGTATACGTTTCTGAGTAAATTCAGAGGTATACTGCTCTTCTTTTGGTAGCGCCTTTTTTTCATCAACATATAATGACACCAAAACTACATCATTTTTAAGAATGTTTAAGATTTGAGGCTCTGCCCATACTCTTTCTTCCATTTTACGACAATTAACACAAGCCCATCCCGTAAAATCTATTAATACGGGCTTATTAACCTCTTTTGCATAAGCTAGTCCTTCTTCATAATCATCGAACGCGATGATATCATGTACGGCAAAATGTGCATGCTCTGGCAATTCTATCGCAGCAGTAACTCCACCAGATTTTTTATATCCTACTCCATATGGCGATTCACTATACGTTGATGGTGGCGGGAATCCACTAATCAATTTTAAAGGCGCGCCCCAGATTCCAGGTAATAGATATAACGAAAAAACTAAGGAGCATAATCCTAATAACATACGACCTACAGAAATGTTTTGATCAGGTCCGTCGTGAGGTAATTTAATTTTACCAAATAAATAAAGTGCTAGCGCTCCAAATACAGCTACCCAGATTGCAATGAAAATTTCTCTTTCTATCCAGTGCCATTGCATCACTAAGTCTGCATTAGATAGGAATTTAAAAGCAAATGCTAATTCTAAGAAGCCTAAAAACACTTTAACCGTATTTAACCATCCACCTGACTTAGGCAGCGAATTCATCCAACTAGGGAAAATAGCGAATAAGGCAAACGGTATTCCCAACCCAAAACCAAACCCAGCCATTCCAGCCGTTAATGCAGTCGCTCCACCATCAGTAGAGAGCACACTACCTAGCACCGCTCCTATTACTGGTCCCGTACAAGAAAAAGAAACTAAAACAAGTGTTAGTGCCATAAAAAAGACACCTATTAATCCACCTACGTTTGATGCCTTATCTACTTTATTTATTAATGAATTAGGCATGGTGATTTCAAACGCACCAAAAAAGCTTATCGCAAAAATGATAAATACCACAAAGAAGAAGATGTTCAACCATGGGTTTGTACTAAACTCATTGAAAATATCAGGCGATACGGATTCAAACAAGTGGAAAGGAAGACTGAATAATACGTAAATTAATAAGATAAAGACACCATAAAGTACACCTTGTAATCTACCACCAGCTTGTTTTGTAAAGAATGATACCGTCATAGGTATCATAGGAAAAACGCAAGGTGTTGCTAAGGTTAATATACCTGCGACAAGACATCCAAAGAAAATAGTCCATAGACTCTTATTTTCCTCTTCGTCATCTTCATCATCTTCATCACTATCTACATCCTTCTTCTCGTGCTTATCTCCTTTTTTTTTTATAGTACTAGCCTTTGGTCCATCTGCTTTTATAGGTTCTGCACCTGCATCATAATATGCATTAATAACATCATCAGGGACCACACTTACACTATTATCTAACTTAAAAATTAAAGACTCTGGTGATGGTGGTAGACATTGCGTATCATCACATACCATAAAGTAAGCTTCTACAGCGATATATTCTGTTTCAGGATTTGTTAATCTAATTTTTTGCTCAAAACGTGCATAATTAGCAAATTGATATACATCCATTCCCCATATCTCGACATACTCAGCATAAGTACCCGTTTCTTTATTAATACCTACTAATTCAAAATCTTCAGTGCCAAAAAAGTTAAACTCTGTAGCCACAGGACCTTCATCTTTTTCACCTTTGGCCTGAGAATATACATGCCATCCAGGCTCAATATTAGCTTCTGTGATTAGAAGGTATTCTGTATCTGAAATCTTTTCGACGCTTGTAGTCCAGTCCGTTGGGTCTTCAACTTGGGCTGTAAGCTGTAGACTGATTAGAGCTGTTAAAGCTATAAAGAGCTTTCTCATATAATATAAGTTAATTTTAATAATCTGTTAGTTGAAGAAGTTACTTTACCATGTCTACTAGAACGTATTCCTACAACCCATAGTATTTCATCTTCCCATGTCAATACTACTATTTTTTCTTTAGCTATGAAAGAAACTTTGCTATCAGTTAGCACATCACTTACTAATTTACTACCCTTCATGCCCAAGGGCTTAATGCGATCACCTTTTCCCCAATTGCGCAGTCTTAATGGATAATTTACCATGTCAGCATCTAGATATAGAATATTTTTATCGCTATTTTGAGTTACAATATCTAAGGCATCGTCGACTACAAATTCTTCTATTTCCATACTTGAACCATAAAAATGATAGGTTTCATTATTATGATCAATAGATTGATTAATAGATACTAAAGATGTCTTTTTTTCAATAAAAACGGCTTCTCTATCCTTAAATAAGACATACTCATCTGTCACCATTCTTTTACCTGACTGTCCATCAACAACATTCATAACATCAATCATGTTATGAAATCCATAAGCTTTTACTACTTCATATAAATACGCTTGAGGATTAGTAAAGTTTTTGATCTGACTTACATTGATCTTTATTCCTGTAGGCGTGTTTTTAATCACGCTTTCGCGAAAGCGTAAAACAGCATCATCTACCATATCTTGAGATCCTTTTAAGTATTCTAAAGATTGTGCAAAATGTGTTTTTAATTGTGGTAGAACGTCATGCAATAATGGCAAAATTTGATTCCGTAATTGATTACGTTGATATTTATTACTACTGTTACTAGAATCTTCTCGCCATGCGAGCTGAGTATCAATAGCATAATTCTTAATCTGTTCTCTAGAGAAAGGTAATAAAGGTCTTATCACGCGGCCGTTCATTTGTGGAATGCCTTGCAAACCTTTTAAACCGGCACCACGATTGAGATTAATAAAAAAAGTTTCCATCTGGTCATCTAAATGATGTGCGGTGAGTAAGTAATGATAGTTATGATCTTTACATAAAACATCAAAAAAATCGTATCTCAATTCTCGAGCTGCCATTTGAGTAGAAATACCTCGTTTACTAGCATAATCTAGTGTATCAAATTGAGCCACATGACAATCAATTTTTAAACTGTCTGCTAGTTGTCTGACAAATTGTTCATCTTGATCACTTTCTGAGCTTCTAAGATTAAAGTTGCAGTGTGCTAATGCAATGCTATATCCTGTATCAAATAATAATTGTGTCAGCACCACACTGTCCAGACCACCACTTATAGCTATAAGTATACGTTTTTCTTTAAGCTTAGAAAAATGACGTTGTAGATGTTCTTGAAAAGCTGTGAGCATATCACAAATTTAATCAAAAGTAATTCCTTGATGGCTTAAAACCTCAATCATTGCCTTTGCTTTTAAAAGGCATTCTTGATATTCTTTTTCTGGCTGGGCAGCTGCTGTAATGGCACTACCTACACTAAAAGAAAGATACTTATTTTCAGTATTATATAATATACTGCGTATGACTACATTAAAGTCAAAATCTCCATCGGGTTTAATGTATCCTATAGCACCGCTATAAAGGCCTCTTTTAAATGATTCATTGTTCTCAATAATTTTCATGGCGCTTATCTTAGGCGCGCCAGTCATACTTCCCATAGGAAATGTAGCTTTTAAAATATCTATGAAGCTAAGGTCAGGTTTCACAGTAGCAGTGATCGTACTAATCATTTGATGAACCTGTTTAAAACTATAGATACCATATAGCTCATTAACTATCACACTGCCTTTTTGAGCGATTCTAGATAAATCATTACGTACTAAATCGACTATCATCACATTCTCAGATCTTTCTTTGGGATCATTAAAGAGTTTGCTTTTTAAAGTCTCATCTTCTATGAGGTGTAAAGAACGTTTTGCCGTTCCCTTAATGGGTTGAGAAATCAGTTGTGAGCCTTGCTTTTTCAAATAACGTTCTGGACTCGCACTCATTACGTGAAATGAATTTAAACGAGCATAGACCGCAAATGGTGGTTCACTTATTTCATTCAATTCTTTAAATGCTTTCAAACTATCTAGAGAAACATTTTCGGCATAGAACTCTGTACAAAAATTTGCCTCATATATATCTCCACGATGTATATGATCTAGAAATTTTTGAGCTTTATTTAAATAAACCGATTTAGAATCTTGGGCCAGTAATTTACCAGATCGCACTACTGTATTAGGTACCTGAATCTGATGAGCTATAATTTCATTCAATAATTTTTTAACATCTAATTCACTAGCGTGATAACTATGAATTAACAAACAATCTATTGCTATTTCAAAAATGACTTCAGGCACATAAAAATACAAATCTGGAAACTGTGCCCCATCTGTATTTTCACTTTTTAGATCTTCTAAATCATTTTTTAAATCATAACCTAGATAGCCAAATATCCAATCTTGGTATTCATTATGAAATTCTTCTAGTTTAGAGAATGCACCATTATATGTAGTAGACAAAGAGTCTATACAACCTACCGCTAATAAGGATTTATAGGTATCGTGCCCGGTACCACCATGATTACTTTCTAGGAACGTGAGGTATTTATCTTTACGATAAAAACTCAACAATTGATTTTTTATCGTTGTTACCTCGTCTAACTTATAGCGATATGTTGCCCGCGTTTTTCTCACGCGGTAAAAATAACTGGAAGTTATCTATGATACCACAATATTGACATCAATCTGTTAAAAAGAATAAACTAGTCTACCTTTGATGAAAAACGGTGTTCCTGGTGTAAAATGAATTTCTTCAACAGATGCTGTTTCGTTTTGTAATCTAGTTTCAGTTGCAAATTGCGTTTCATTCCATTCCACATCAAAAAGATTTTCTATTGTAAAACCTACATTTAAACGCTCGCTAAAATCGTAGTTTAAATTAAGCTCATTTACAAAATAACCTTGAGCAATGATGCTGTTATCCTCATTTGCAGCACGATCTGCGATGTAACGGTATCTTAATGAAGCATTCCAGCCTTTATAGTTTTTAAGACTTAAACCACCTGTACTGGTCCATTCTGGAGCTAATGGGATATAATCTTCACCTGAAGGTTCTTCAATGGCTCTAGCATGCGCATAATTAAGGTTTGAGTCTAGAAATAGGTAGTCTGTAAGTTGATAATTTAAACCTAAATCAAAGCCGTAACGTTCAGTCTTCCCACTGGGCTCTATAATCCCGGCGTCTCCTACATAAACAAATTCTTGTTCTAAATACAGGTACCATAACGCCGTATTAATAACTAGGCGATCAGAAGGTTTAAATACAGTCCCTAAATCAGATCCGTATGACTTAGGTAAAATTTCATCAGCTTCGTCTTGCAATACCACTCTTGTATCATTACTATGCAAGCCTATACCATTTTTAAGATAAAACTGCCAATTACTGTTAACCTGATAAGCAAAATTTAATTTAGGTAATAATGCCGTTGCATTTTGCGATAGTGTATCAAAGTTGTCGTCTAACCCATCGCGATATATAAACTTAAAATGCTCTAATCTTAATCCGGCATCTATATTTAAATTACCAGTCGTAAATTCTAAACCAGTCCATAAAGAAGAATTAGTCTCATTAATATCACCTAATTGTATTTGCTCTAAAGTTCTTCTTCTATTTAATGTTCTTGCTAGTGAACTTCCATCCGTTCTATCATTACGTAAACTAATACCACTATACCAGTTAAGCTTTTGATTTCCTATAAGGTACTCTTTATTATAGATCGCATTAATCCCTATCATATCTCTACTTTCTTGCTGTTTAATTTGATCTCCATTGATAGGATCTTCTAAGAAAAATGTAAAATTAGAAAACAATTCAAAGTCATAATGTGTATAATATGCCTGCGCTTTAAGTTGCTCTCTATCACTTAAATTAAAATTATAAGTGATATTTAAATTAGTCCTTGAAGTACTTCCTCCTTCTGTATCGTCTATAGCACCAAATCGTCCTATCGATCCATTATCCACTGCACGTTGTGGAATCTGGCCACTAGCATCCCATTCACTTGTGAAGTGAGATGCTGTTAGACTTAATTCATTTCCAGTTTCTGTTCTATGATTAAGTTTTGAAAAAATATTAAATCGATCAAAGTTTTGCGGACTATCAAATGGTCCGTCAAAGGTGATATACTCACTAGCCACATAAGCACTTGTGTTTGCATTATCTACTACATTGAACATCGTCAATAGTCTTTGATAGTTAAAATCTCCTATTTCAGTTTGTACGATGTTACGTTGTAAGAACTCTTTAGTATTTAAGTTTACATGACCAGCAGTTGCAAAATTACCTTTACTTGCATCATAACTTCCTTTACCATAATCTACAGAATTAATTGTTTCTGGAATTACAAAATGTAAATCTGCATATCCTTGTCCATGGGCATGTGATACCATGTTAACGGGCATACCATCCACTCCTATAGCGACATCAGTACCGTGATCGATATCAAAACCTCTTAGAAATAATTGTTCTGCTTTTCCTCCACCGGCATGTTGGCCTATAAATAAACCTGGTACCGTTTGTAAAATCTCTTGTGAAGAGTTTACTGGGTTGACTTGTAGATCTAGTAATGCCAGTGAATTAAATACATCCACATCATTACTAATTACAATAGCATCTAAATCAACTGAAGTGCTTTCCATAACAATTTGTAGTACTAGGTCTAGATCTTTGATGACTACTTCCTTAGACTCATAACCTACATGAGTTAATAACAGGATTTGATTAACATCAACATTTTCAATGCTGAAAAACCCTTGACTATTAGTGTGTGTATGATTTTCTGTTCCTTTTTGAAGAATATATAAATCTTTAATAGGACGTCCATTCTCGTCTGTCACATAACCTGTAATGGTGTGAGCAAAAGTGGTCAAACTGGTTAAAAATAATAAAACAACTAGAAGTGAATGAGTTAAAGAATTAATTTGCATGTATAAAGAATGGTTATTAGTTCATCCAATTACGAAAAAACCTTTCACGACAGTTTTAAAAATTATGTTAAAAAAAAGGCCGATTCAATTTATGAATCGGCCTTCTACAATATTTTTTATAATTAATTATACATGTAATGCTCTATCTGCCGTTGCGGCTAGTGCCGCTTCTTTTACAGCTTCGGCATATGTAGGATGCGCATGAGACATACGTGCAATATCTTCAGCACTTGCACGGAACTCCATCGCCGTTACAGCTTCTGCAATTAAGTCTGCTACACGGGCACCTATCATATGTACACCTAGTACCTCATCTGTCTTCTCGTCTGCTATAATTTTAATCATTCCATCAATATCTCCACTAGCTCTTGCTCTACCTAAAGCCCTGATAGGGAACTGACCTACTTTAATAGCTGTACCTGCTTCTTTTAATTCTTCTTCTGTTTTCCCTACACTAGCGACTTCTGGCCAGGTATAAATAACATTAGGAATTAAATTATAGTCTATATGCGGTTTCTGTCCTGCGATCGTTTCTGCAACAAAGACACCTTCTTCTTCTGCCTTGTGTGCTAGCATTGCTCCTTTAACCACATCTCCTATTGCATAAATATTAGATACGTTAGTCTGCAAGTGCTCATTAGTTTCCACCTGTCCACGCTCGTTAATTTTAACACCAGCGGCAGTGGCATTTAACTTATCAGTATAAGGTCTTCTACCTACAGATACAAGACAATAATCGCCAGTAAATGTAACTTCTTCGCCTTTTTTATTTTTTGCAGTAACGGTAACCTCATCTCCATTGCGCTCTACTTTATTAACGGCATGTGATAAATGGAATTTGATTTTCTGCTTTTTTAGAACTTTCATCAACTCTTTGGATAACATTTTATCCATTCCTGGTGTGATACGATCCATGTACTCGATAACAGTTACCTCTGCACCTAGTCTGCGATATACCTGTCCTAACTCTAGCCCTATAACTCCACCACCTATAACGATCATGTGCTTAGGGATTTCTTTAAGAGTGAGCGCTTCTGTAGAGGTAATTACTCTTTCCTTATCTATGGTTATAAACGGTAAGCTACCTGGTTTAGAACCTGTGGCGATAATTGTGTTTTTTGCTTCTATGGTTTGACTACCATCTGCACCGTCAATATTAATATGAGTCGCATCTTTAAAAGATCCCATCCCAGTATATACGTCTATGTTATTTTTCTTCATTAGAAAAGCAACACCATCACAAGTTTGATCCACTACTTGCTTTTTACGAGCAATCATTTTCTCAAAGTTGATTTTAATCTCTCCTGGAATTTCAATTCCATGATCTTCAAAATGCTTCATCGCATCATCATAGTGATGAGATGAATCAAGTAAAGCTTTTGAAGGAATACAACCTACGTTAAGACAGGTTCCTCCTAGTGTATTATATTTTTCAATAATTGCAGTTTTCATACCTAGTTGCGCGCAACGTATTGCTGCCACATATCCTCCAGGTCCTGATCCTATTATTGCTACATCGTATGTACTCATAATGAGAATTTAATGGTTTCAATTAAGATTCAAAGATAAGAAAGGCTGGATGGATAGTGTTTAATTTTGAGTATTAATTAGGGTACTTATTTGTACGCTTTCGCGAAAGCGTATATACAAAATCATTTATTTTACCTTCAATTTGTAACAATACACATCGATCAGTTACTTATACTATAACCTAATCAATAAACGTGAGTCAACAACTCGAATCAGAATTTATAAAACAGCTGGAAGAAAACCAGAATATAGTCCATAAGATTTGTAGACTGTATACCAATGATCAAGATGCACATAATGATCTTTTTCAAGAGGTAACCATACAGTTATGGAAGGCTTATCCAAAATTTAGAGGAGATGCAAAATTCTCTACATGGATGTATCGTGTAGCTCTTAATACAGCTATAACACTTTATCGTAAGTCTACTAGACGTGTCAAAACTACAGACTATGACAATGTACAGTTTAAAATAACTGATTTACAAGAAGATGATGAAACAGCAGAGCAGTTGACTCTTTTATATGGAGCTGTTAAACAGCTTAACGATATTGAAAAGGCACTCGTTTTTCTATACCTCGAGGATAAAAATTATAAAGAAATATCAGAGACACTTGGAATTAGTGAAGTGAATGCAAGAGTGAAAATGAACCGAGTGAAAACAAAATTAACTAACATTATAAATCCATAAACGATGGATCAATTAGATATACTTAAACAAAAATGGAATGCTCAAAATAAAGAGTACCCACAGGTCAGTGCTGATAATATCAAAAAAATGCTGGCTCAAAAATCTACCAGTATTGTAAAATGGTTATTAATAATTGCCATTATCGAGTTTGCGGTAATGTCTAGTATTAATTTCTTTTATTCATTTTTAGGCAGTCCAGATGAATTTACCAGAGAACTGATGAATTCTAATTTTATGTTGATATCGTGGATTGTCCATATTATAGCAATCATTTACTTTATCTATTTATTCTATAAGAATTATAAGAACATATCTGCCACACAACCTACACGTAGTTTGATGAAAAATATTATCAAAACTAGAAAAACCATGAAATGGTATATCTGGTATAATATTATAGGAGGATTTATTTCGGGAATGATTACAACGGTATACATGCTTAATAATCACCCATTAATTAATGAATTGATGGAAAGCGGTAAAATGGACGGACATGAAACCATGTTCTATGTTGTAACCTTCTTAATACTTACTGTTATATATATTATATTTTTAGGATTTATATACCTGATCTACATGCTTATCTATGGGATTTTACTCAAGCGTTTAAAGAATAACTATGAAGAGTTAAAACGTATGGAAGTATAAAATTGAATAGAATAAATAGATAGCCTATATCTTTCTTAAAATTATATTAGCATTACTATAGAATTGAAGTACAGTACTCATATCATTAATATTAGAGTACCTATGGTTGTACAACATCCTATTAAAAGCGATGAACAATATATCTGGCATAGAATTAACACCAGTTTGATATCCATAAAAAAAAGCCTGTTTCTTAAAAGAAACAGGCTTTTTTATTAGGATATTTTAATCTATTAGAACTTGTATCCTACTGAAAAGTGAGCTACACGAGTACGCTCATCATTTGAAAAGTCTACGTTATCAAATAAGTCTGTAACACCATGTGCATAAGTCGCTTTTATAAAAAGACCATTTTCAAAATCATATCCTAAACCTGCAGTTGCAGCAAATGAACTGTTTACCTTTCCTTCTATATCAACTCGATCTCCATCTTCTACAAAAGATTGTTTTGCATTCATCAAAAATCCTACTTGAGGACCTATGTGTAAACTGAAGTTATCAAATACATAGTACTTAAAATGTACTGGAACATTTATAAATCTTAAGTATACGGTACTGGTCGTATTGTTATTTTCAAAGTTCTCACCTTCTTCTGAAAAATAAGCCGCAGCCTCAAAAGACCATTTATCACTTTGTGGAAACTCTGCAATCGCACCTATGTGATATCCTGATCTATAATCATCCCATCCACCACCGGGATTGTTACCGACAGTAGATGCATTATATCCACCTATAATACCATATGAAAAATCTTGTGCTTGTGCTGCTGTGGTCACGAGAAAAAGTGCGACTAAAGAAATGTAAAATGACTTCATTGTTAAGTTTTTGGTTTGTTCAAAGATATAATAAATATGTAAAAACAATAATAGACAAATAAAACTTAGCTTATATACTTCCACAAACCTTTTTTGGACTGTAAAAATTGAAGTACTTTTTTAATACTTTCATGTTCTGGCAAAGCTAGTGTTGCGTCTTTTTGCAGTAATTCAATGGCTGTATTTCTGGCAACGGCTAGAATGTCATTATCCTTTACAATGTCGGCAACTCTTAAAGCTAAAACACCACTTTGCCTAGTCCCCATCATATCTCCAGGACCACGTAGTTTTAAATCTACCTCAGCAATTTCAAAACCATCTGTAGTAGCGACCATAGTTTCTATACGGGTTTTAGCTTCTGTACTGAGTTTATAACTAGTTATAAGTATACAGAAACTTTGGTCTGCACCACGTCCTACTCTACCGCGCAATTGATGCAATTGTGACAGTCCAAAACGCTCTGCACTTTCGATGACCATAACACTAGCATTGGGCACATTAACGCCTACTTCTATTACTGTAGTAGCTACCATGATTTGAGTCTCGCCCTTGACAAAACGTTCCATTTCATAATCCTTATCTTCTGGCTTCATACGGCCGTGGACAATACTGACTTGATATTGTGGTGCTGGAAATTCCCTGACCACACTTTCATATCCATCCATTAAATCTTTATAATCCAATGTTTCAGATTCTTCTATTAAAGGATAAACCATATAGACCTGACGACCTTTAGAAATCTCTTCTTTTAAAAACGAAAAGACACCTAGTCTATTCTTATCATATCTATGAACCGTTTTAATCTCTTTTCTACCTGGTGGTAATTCATCAATAACAGATATATCTAGATCACCATAAAGGCTCATTGCGAGTGTCCTAGGAATAGGTGTTGCAGTCATCACTAATACATGCGGTGGCAAATCATTTTTCTTCCACAACTTTGCTCTTTGAGCAACACCAAACCTGTGTTGTTCATCTACTATGGCAACTCCTAGATTTTTAAACCTTACTTTATCTTCAATTAAAGCATGTGTACCTATTAAAATGTTTAAAGTTCCATCTTCTAGATCTGAATGGATTATACGACGTGCTTTAGTTTTAACTGAACCTGTAAGTAAGGAAACTTTAAGACCTGTATTTTCTAATAATTCAGAAACCCCTTGATAATGTTGTTGTGCAAGTATCTCAGTAGGCGCCATAATACATGCTTGATATCCATTATCTATAGCGAGTAAACAAGTTAAAACCGCAACAATTGTTTTACCAGACCCTACATCTCCTTGCAACAATCGATTCATATGGGCACCAGTTCCCATATCTGCCCGTATTTCTTTGACAACTCTTTTTTGAGCACCTGTTAACTCAAATGGTAAATGATTGGAGTAAAAGTCGTTAAAATATTTCCCTACCTTTTCAAATGAGTATCCTTTTATGCGAGTTTTTCTAATCCTATTTTGCAAGAGCAACTCCATTTGTATAAAAAACAACTCTTCAAACTTCAATCTATAAATAGACTGTTGCAATAACGCAGCACTTTTGGGGAAATGTGCATTATACATGGCGGTATTTTTATCTACTAATTGATGTTGAGACCTGATCTGGTCTGAGAGTGTTTCGGTAAACGAATGTTGAACTTCACTAAAAAGTTGCTGCATCATGCGCACCATCATCTTATTAGTCACATTACGTTTAGTTAGTTGTTCTGTAGATGGATATATGGGCGTCATCGCACTTTGCTGGCGTGATCGATGATCTTTTAATAATTCAACATCGGGATGAGCGACATTATATTTTGATCCATATTTAGATACCTTACCATAAATCACATAGGGCACATTTAATTTCAAATTGTCTTTAAAATACTTTTGACCTTTAAACCAGACCAGCTCCATACTGCCAGTTCCATCTATAAAGGTAGCCACTAACCTACTGCTACGTCCATCACCCATCGTTTTAATATGAGTGACCTTGCCTATTATTTGGACATGGGCACTATCTGGGACCAGTTCATTAATTTTATAATATTTAGTCTTGTCTATATAACGATTAGGAAACAGATTTGCTAAATCGCCATATGTAGATATGCCCAACTCTGCTTTCAACAATTTAGCACGAGCAGGTCCTACTCCATTTAGATAATCTATAGGTGTATGTAGAAAATTAGTAGGCAAGCAATAATGGTTTTATACAAAAGTAACCTTCCTAAAGTAATGCTAAAAACCTTTTACCATTCAATAAGCTATATTAAGTACCGTTCTTAACTAGAATTTATCAATTTGCGTCTTTCAGCTTGGCGCGACTTTTGTATTTTGCTTTCCCTATGAGAACATTTATTTACTGGTCTATAGCCAGCCTTTTTTCTATATTTTCCATTGCTCAAAACAGTCCGTCACAGATAGACATTGTTGATTTTAAAAATGCCGCGGTAGATATTTACGTTAATGAAAATTCAGAGTTGATATCTGGTACAGTGACTTATCAAGTATCTATACTTAAAGACATTCCTTCCCTATTTATAGACGCAAAAAACATCACACGTTACGATGTTAAAATAGATGGCAAGCCTGTAAAGGCAGATTATAATAAGAAGCAAATAGTTGTGGAATCACGCTTTCGCGAAAGCGCAACACACGACATCTCAATAGAATTCTCAACCCAACCTAATACGGCATTATACCATATCGATAAAGATAACGACGGTAAATGGGATCAAATATGGACACAAGGTCAAGGGAAATATACGAGTAACTGGTTGCCTAGTATAGATGACATGAACGATAAAATGGTCTGGGATATCAGTATTACTGCTCCATCTCAATACCGAGCTATATCTAATGGAGTACTTCTAGAAACTACTGAGATAGATAAGAATATAAAGTGGCAATTCAACATGGATTTCCCAATGAGTAGTTACCTAGTAGCTATGGTGGTAGGCGACTATAAGGTAGAAAAGAAGATGACGGCTTCACAAAAGCAAATAGAATTGTATTATTACCCAGAAGATGCTCAAAAAGTAGAACCTACATATAGACATACCGTCAAAATGTTTGATTTTCTTGAACAAGAGATAGGTATTGAATATCCATGGAAAGTATATAAACAAATACCTGTCAAGGATTTTCTATATTCTGGTATGGAAAATACAACAGCCACCATTTACAGCGATCAATTTGTTGTTGATGATATAGCCTATAATGATGGCAGTTATATAACTGTTAATGCACATGAGATGGCACATCAGTGGTTTGGTGATTTAGTGACTGAAACCAGTGGTAAGCATCACTGGCTTCAAGAAGGTTTTGCTACTTACTACTCTATGCTGGCAGAGCGTGAGATATATGGAGAAGATCATTATTACATGACCTTATTTGAAAATGCCGAATCATTAATCGCTCAAACAAAAGCTGGTAAAGGAACTGCATTACTAGATGCACATGCTAGTAGTCTTACATTCTATCAACACGGTGCATGGGCGCTACATGCCTTAAGAGAAGAAATAGGTAATGCTGATTTTAAATTGAGTGTACGTACTTATTTAAAGCAATATGCTGGTGGTAATGTGACGACTGACGATTTTTTAAATGTTGTGAATTCAATTAGTGGTAAGAACATGACCGCTTTTAAAAATAGATGGCTTACTAATACCCAATTCCCAAGTGCTGAAGCGCTGCAATTATTACGTAAGAGTAATTTTATGGAACAATATTTTCAACTTGCAGCTCGTAGCATCTCTAGTTTTGATGAGGCATTTAATTCTTATAAAGAAACATTAAGTTCACCTCTAAATGAGTTACTGGTAGAAGAAATGATAAGTCAATTAATTCTACATAAAAAAAATGACAAAATCATTGAACTGTATAAGGAAGCCGCAGCATCAGGAAGTGTTAAAGTAAGACAGGCTATTGCATTAAGTTTACAAGAATACGATCCTGCACTAGATAAATTACTGAGTACAATGCTCAATGATCAGTCTTACTTAACTAGAGAAAGTGCTTTATTTCTATTATGGCAAGGTAACCCTATGGATCGACCACAAATTTTAAGAGATGCAAGAGAAAAATGGGATAGCATGAGCCCTTCTTTAGAAATGGCGTGGAATGCTCTAGCTCTTAATTCTAGTGATTTTAAGAATAATGAAAAATATGAATTTTTACAGGATATTTCTAAATATACAAGTCCTGAATATAATCCACAGACGCGCACAGCAGCATTTGATTACCTCATCAATCTTAATGCTATGGGTACTCAAAATTATCGAGATTTAATGAACGCATGTTTTCATCACAACTGGAGATTTTATAAAAACAGTCGCGATATTTTTGAAGCGCTTTATAAAAAAGATGAATCTAGGGTTTTGATAGACAGGATACTGTCTACAATGCCTGATGATGAACAGAAAAGAATAAGGGATTTATTTACAGTCTAGAAAAGGTCCTTTACCTCAGATCTTAAATAGCTTAATGCGGCAGCACTAGGTGCACGCTTATCCATTAACTCATTAACGATAGCTTGCCTCAAGTCTTCACCTGTATTGATTTTACTACTCATAGCAACCTGACGTATTTGTTGAATGGTCGTGTTTTTTGCCGCTCGTATAATATTCCAACACTCTTCACTCACATATATCTGTTGTGCGATATTGTGTTCAAACTCTTGATCAATAGCAGAAATTAAAGTTTGCTCATATTGCAATTTTGTCATAGAGCCTGCTAGTGTTCTAACAACTAGATTATTAGGCTTAATACGTTCTAGAAATAGTGTCATACGTTCATAAGAAGCCATTCTAGTAGGTAAGGTTTTACCTTGTGATTCTCTAACAGTAAGGAATCGACGACGACGTTCCTCATTTTTCATAAACGATGTTAAAAAATAAAAAGCTACAAAACCTACTACTAGCGCAGGTAAAACAGCTATAAAACCTAAAAGAATTTTATCATCCATAGTCATGTGTTTTTCTTATAACGTTATTAAATCAAAAGTAATGTATCAGATTAAAATAAACTGGTGATTTAATGAATTGTTAGGATTAGTAATTGCTAGTTACCTCACCTAATTTTATTGGTTATCATCTACTTAATATAAGACCAACGATTTATAAAATATCGATACTACTTACCGCCTAGATGTGGACAATTTTTTAATGATTGCATACTCTCAAATGGCACAGGTGTTTTTTGATATTTATAAGTATACTCTAATGTTTGTGTCATATTAGTATCACCTATACTTACATCTACATCGCGCATATCAAACTGACATGGATGTTCATATCCAGCAGCATGAGTAATCTCTAGCAATTCTTTATTAAACTTTTTAAAATAACTGGCTAGTCTTCCTGCTTTTTCAGGAACTACAATACCACGCTGCAACCATTTATTTTGTGTAGCAATTCCTGTCGGACAGGTGTTATTGTGACAGGCTTGTGCCTGAATACATCCTATAGATATCATTGCTTCTCGAGCTACATTGATAACATCTGCTCCCATAGAAAAAGCCATGGCAGCCTTTGCAGGAAAACCTAATTTACCCGATGCAATAAAGACTATATCTTCAGTCATGTTACGTTTTTGAAAAACCTGATAAAGGTCCTTAAAGCCATAAACCCAAGGTAGAGAAACGTGATCTGCAAAACTAGGTGGAGCAGCACCGGTACCACCTTCACCACCATCCACAGTTATAAAATCAGGTCCTTTACCGGTAGTCTTCATAATATCTGCCAGTTCTTCCCACTGTTCTAACTTACCTATAGCCGCTTTAATACCAGTAGGTAAACCAGTCTCTTGGGCAATTTGCTCCACAAAATCTACTAGACCTTGTATCCCTTCAAAAGCGCTATGTGTCGGTGGTGATAAAACATCTTCTCCCATCGGGACATTGCGTATCTCACTAATTTCTTTAGTAATTTTTGAACCTGGTAGCACACCTCCTTTTCCCGGTTTTGCACCTTGAGATAATTTCAACTCGATTGCTCTCACTTGAGGATGATCTTTCACCAGTTTCTTCAACATCTCCATAGAGAAGTTTCCCTCTTTATCTCTTACACCAAAGTATCCCGTACCGATATGGAAAACCACATCTGCACCACGTTTATGATATGGAGATAATCCACCTTCACCGGTATTGTGATAAGCATGGACTTGTTTTGCTCCATTATTCATCGCGTCTACCGCTTTTGCTGATAAGCTACCATAACTCATCGCACTAATGTTAATCACGCTTGCTGGACGGAAAGGCCTTTTTCTACCCTTTGCAGCACCTATCACTTTTGCACAAGGTAAAAATGTAGGCTCGTTATGAGAGATATGCTCTTTCTCTACCTTATAAGGCATCATCGCATTATTGATAAATATATATTGATGCGCATATATGTCTCTATCCGTACCAAATCCTTCATAATTATTTTCATTCTTTGCACTGGCATAAATCCAACCGCGCTCTATCCTATTGAATGGAAGTTCTTCACGATTATTTGCGACGATGTACTGACGTAGTTCTGGACCTACACTTTCTAACCAATAACGGAAATGTCCAACTACTGGAAAATTTCTAAGAATGATATGCTTCTTATTAAAAATATCATATAATGCTACTATTAAAACTACTATTAATAACCACCAGTACCACGCCAGGTTTAGAATAAAATCAATCATTTAAAAAATTTGAATGGTAAAAATACATAAATGTGATTTAGAATTTCGCTTTCGCGAAAGCGAAATAATTACAACACAATAACCTATTAAAAGCAATTTATATGAGCCCAGTTGATTTTAAAAATCGTTTATAAAAAATATGAATAATGGACAAAAAAACGACCTTCAACTCGTATCTTGTCTTCCCTAGAAAAAGAAAAAAGTGCAAGATTATATATCTCAATTAAATGACGCGCAACGTGAACCTGTGTTGCAAAAAGATGGTGCCATGATCGTTATAGCAGGTGCTGGATCAGGTAAAACTCGAGTGCTTACTCTACGTATTGCATACTTAATGCAACAAGGTGTAGATGCCTTTAATATTTTGGCATTAACCTTTACCAACAAAGCTGCGAGAGAGATGAAAAAACGTATCGCAGACATCGTAGGTCAAAGTGAAGCAAAAAATCTATGGATGGGTACCTTCCACTCTGTTTTTGCACGCTTACTGCGTATGGAGGCTGATAAATTAGGCTACCCATCAAATTTTACTATTTATGATTCTCAAGACTCGCAAAGATTAGTAAGTGCTATCATTAAAGAAATGGGACTGGATAAAGACGTCTATAAATACAAGCAAATCTCTTCTCGTATCTCATCCATGAAAAATAGTCTTATTACCGTAAGAGCCTATTTTAATGATCCAGACTTACAAGAGGCAGATGCAATGGCACGCAGACCACGTTTTGGAGATATTTATAAAGAATATGTAGAGCGTTGTTTCAAGGCAGGCGCAATGGATTTTGATGATTTGTTATTAAAGACAAATGAACTGTTAAACCGTTTTCCAGAAGTACTGGCAAAATATCAAAATCGTTTTCAATACATTCTAGTAGATGAGTATCAAGATACTAATCACTCGCAATATCTTATTGTAAAAGCACTGTCTGATAAATTTCAAAATATATGTGTGGTAGGCGATGATGCACAATCAATCTATGCATTCCGTGGTGCAAATATTAATAACATTCTGAATTTTCAGCGAGATTATGAAGGTGTAAAGGCCTATCGACTAGAACAGAATTATAGATCTACAAAAAACATTGTAGAGGCTGCAAACTCTATTATTGATAAAAACAAAACTAAGCTAGACAAAGTAGTTTGGACAGCAAATAATGATGGGCCTAAAATTATCGTACACCGTTTGATGAGTGATGCCGAAGAAGGTCGATATGTTGCTGGTTCTATTTTTGAAAATAAAATGCAAAAGCAACTGGGTAATGATCAGTTTGCTATTCTTTACAGGACTAATGCGCAATCTAGAGCGATGGAAGATGCGCTACGTAAAAGAGATATACCCTATAGAATTTATGGAGGATTGAGTTTTTACCAACGTAAAGAGGTTAAAGATGTACTAGCCTATTTAAGAGTTATTGTTAATCCTAAAGATGAAGAATCTCTAAAACGTATTATTAATTATCCAGCACGTGGTATAGGTGCTACAACAATGGATAAATTGATTGTCGCAGCAAAGCATTATGATCGTAGTATTTTTGAGGTTATAGAGCATATCGATCGCATTGATATAGGTATCGCTAGTAGTACAAAAACAAAGCTTAAAAACTTTGTAACCATGATTAAGAGCTTTCAGGCGCTTGAAGAGACGCAATCTGTATTTGAACTTACAGAATATGTGATTAAGAAAAGTGCTTTAATCAATGAGCTAAAAAAAGATGGTAGTCAAGAAGGTATCTCTAAAGTCGAGAATATTGAAGAGTTACTAAATGGAATGCGAGACTTTGTTGAAGGGCAAAAAGAGGTTGATGAAGCTAGAGGTTCTCTTGCAGAATTTCTAGAAGATGTAGCGCTGGCAACAGACTTAGATAATGACAAGGACACTGATGATCGTGTTTCACTAATGACCATTCACCTTGCAAAAGGACTGGAATTTCCATATGTATATATTGTAGGAATGGAAGAAGACTTGTTCCCTAGTGGAATGAGTATGAACACTCGAGAGGAACTTGAAGAAGAAAGACGCCTTTTTTATGTAGCACTTACTAGAGCAGAGCATCAAGCATATCTTACTTATACCTTAAGTAGATATCGATGGGGAAAGCTAGTCGATGCAGAACCTAGCCGATTTATTACTGAGATAGATGATCAGTATCTTGAGTACACTACTCCTATGGATGATTATAGGTATAAAAGTGCCTTGACAGACCACTTATGGGATGAACCAGATAAGTCCAAATTAAGACAACGTAAACCTGTATCTGGTAAGCCACCTAGTGTCAGTAGACCTAGTGAAGACCAGATTAGAAAACTGCGCAAGATAAGACCTAGCTCTAGCAGTAATAGTAAACTATCTGGTTTTGAAGGAAACTTAGAACCTGGAATGATGGTATCACATGGACGATTTGGTCGTGGAACCGTAGTAAATATAGAAGGTGCTGGCGGCGAGAAAAAAGCCGAAATTAATTTTCAAGTCGGTGGATTAAAAAAGTTGCTACTTCGATTTGCCAAATTGGACATTATTGACGAATAACCGATCTATATGAATTAACACAAATAGGTATTTTTAATAAGCTCTTACATATTAAACTTAACGACCAATTAAACCAACCCATAATGAATAACCTAGACTACCCTATAAAATTTAGCTTTAAGGTAACCACGCTTTCAAATGATTTTACAGCTCGCAATGCCCAAGGACAAACCATAGCCTATGTAAAGCAAAAAATGTTCAAGCTTAAAGAAGCTGTAAACGTTTATAGTGATGAAAGTAAAACAAGAGTTTTATTCACGATCGCTGCAAATAAATGGTTGGACTGGAGTGCCGCGTACAGCATGATTGATGCAAATAATAATGAAATAGGTAAAATCGCTCGCAAAGGATGGCGCAGCATGTGGAAAGCTGAATATAACATCATCGATCAAAACCAGCAATTGCAATATAACGTAAAGGAAGAAAGTGCTTTTACTCGATTTCTAGATAATTTGTTAGGTGAGATTCCAGTTTTAGGATTTTTCACAGGATACCTTTTTAATCCTACTTATAACGTGACCAATAGTAAAGGTGAAGTTGTTGTAAAGCTTAAAAAAATGCCTTCATTTTTAGGTAAAGAGTTTGAACTCACTAAACATGCAGATATAGATGAGGATGATAAAGAAAGAGTAATGTTAGGTCTAATGATGATGATTTTATTAGAACGTCGTAGAGGATAAGATTCCAGCAAATGATTTAATAACGCATCAATTACTCTTAAAAGTTCTTGATGCGTTACTTTTGAAATTAACATAAAGTTCTATCAGCCCAGTGTACGAAAAAAATTTTCCTCATAAACGATTTAATTTAACCTTAGAATTTTTAGAAAAATATGTTTCTAAAGATGCTTCTATTCTAGATCTAGGTGTAGTAAATCCCTTTTCTAAGATTATGAAAAAAGCTGGTTATACTGTACAGAATACTAGTGGTAAAGATCTTGACGATGATGTAAGTGAGATTGAAAATTTCAATGGTGATGTGGTAACCGCATTTGAAATATTTGAACATTTGGTGAGTCCTTATAGTTCATTGAAAGCAATTCCATGTAATAAAGCGGTGATAAGCGTTCCATTAAAATTATGGTTTGCCAGTGCTTATCGTAATAAAAATGACATTAGAGATCAACATTATCATGAGTTTGAACCATGGCAACTGGACTATGTGCTAGAAAAAGCTGGCTGGAAAGTTGTGGATAGTATTAAGTTTACTAATCCAGTAAAGAAACTAGGTATTAGACCATTACTGCGATATTTCACAAATCGTTATTATCTCGTTTACTGTGAAAAAATATCATCTTAGACATAATGAAAATTGCTGTCATCATTCCTACTTACAATGAAGAACGTTTTATAGCCAAAACGCTCGACAGCTTATTATCTCAAAATTTCAAAATTTCCAAAATTCTTATTGTCAACGATAATTCAACAGATAATACTTTAGAAATAGTAAATTCTTATTTGAAAGACAACGAGGTCATTAAAATGGTTACACATCAATCTAGTGATCAAAATATTCCTGGTTCTAAAGTCATTAATGCTTTTAACTTTGGACTTTCTCATATCAATCTTTCAGATTTTGACATCATCTGTAAGTTTGATGCTGATCTTATTTTTCCAATAGACTATATAGATAATATTGCAACACGCTTTCGCGAAAGCGATACCAACGGTATGGTTGCCGGTCACTGCTCTATAGAAAAAAATGCGAGCTGGGAACTCGAGAAAGGAACTAATAAAGACCATATACGTGGCGCCTTAAAGGCATATCGTACGGCATGTTTTCAAGAAATCGGCGGACTCAAATCGTCTATAGGTTGGGATACGATTGACGAGATGCTGGCGCGATATTACGGCTGGCAAGTTATTACTATTCCCGATTTACATGTCAAGCATCTTAAACCAACTGGAGCCTCCTATAATTCAAAGGCAAAATACCTGCAAGGTGAAGCTTTTTATAAAATGCGCTATGGATGGTGGCTTACTTTTATAACTGCTGCAAAAATGGCATGGAACAAGAAGCAATTCCAGCTCATTCCTGATTATTTAAACGGCTACAAAATAGCCCAAAAAAAGAACCTTGAACCTCTAGTAACAGAAGATCAAGGTCGATTTATAAGATCATACCGTTGGAAAGGTATTAAATCTAAAATAGGTTTCTAGAAGTTGAAAGACATTCCAAAGCTGATTGTAAACTGATTGTACAAATCTTCAGCTGGTGTTAAGTCTTCAGTTTTATAAGATGCAAACGGTACTGCAGCCTCAGTATATAAACCAAAACCATCAGTAAAGAAATAACGCGCACCTAAGTGACCACCAAAATTCTTAGTACTGAAACCTAATCCTGGATATATATCTAAATTAGGATCGACGTTTATTACATTTCCAATGTTTGCGTTAAATCGTAAACGTAGCATTGCTCTCTCATCAAAATCTACACTTACATCATCATCTATACCTAAAGCATATGCTGCTGTGATACCAAAAGAAATGTTCTCTCCTACTCCATAATCATAGGTGGCTTGCACACCTGTTGATCCAGATTGAAAGTCAGCTCCTACCTGGAATTTTTGATCTCCTTTACCTGTATAAACTTGGGCAGTTGCTGCTGTGGTAGCTATAAGAGCCAGTATAAGTAATATTTTTTTCATTTGTTATAGTTTAATAATTAGGATACAAATATAATTATAATGCCATCCTATTATTCACCAAAGTTATTTTAATACAGATAGTATTGGATTCCCTGTAGTTCCATTGGGAAAACTGATGCCCAAAAGATTAGAAATGGTAGGTGCTATGTCTATAATATGTGTACGCTGTGCACTAGTGCCTTTATTAATTCCTGCTCCATAAAATAGCAATGGCACATGAGTATCATAGCTTTGCGAGCTACCGTGTGTACTACCGGTTCGTGAATAGCTTATCACACCAGGTTCAAGTACATAAACGACATCACCACTGCGTTTGTGATGAAATCCGTTTTGTATTAATGCTCCTACTCCATCTGTAAAGTTTGAATTAGTTAAGGCTTCTCTTGTAAAAACTTTATCAACAGAAGGATAATTAGTTAATAATATACTTAAGTATCGCTGTACTTCTTCAGATTTTAATTGAGCTTTTTCTAATTCTTGATAATCTAAGAAGACCTGACTGTTTGATATTTTTTTTATAAGTAACTCATTCCCGTATGTAGACGTCAGTTTTTCTTTTAAAAACTTTTCTAAATCATCATTTTCAAAATATCCTGCAGCGATACCTTGTGATTGTAAGTAAGCTGGGTTGTTGACTGCACCATGGTCTGCGGTTAAAAAAATGGTGTAATTACCATCACCTACTTGATTATCTAAAGCATTAAGAAGTCGCTCTATTTCAAGATCTAATCTTAGATAGGTGTCTTCTAATTCTACAGCATTAACTCCATATTGATGACCTACATAATCTGTGCTAGAAAAACTGATCGCTAAAAAATCAGGTATATGATCTTTCCCCATTTGCTCGTTATGCAAGGCTGCGATGGCAAAATCTGCTACAAGACTATTCCCATATGGTGTAGCCTTCAATAGACTATAACCTCCATTTTTATCCTGTAATGCTGGCAAATCATAAGGAAAGGTCGCTGTTTCTTTACCTCGCGGCGCCTTTTCAAATTCGTTTAAATCGGTACCACTTGCAAGATATGAATCTAATGGGTATAACGTATTCCATTCTTTCATATAGGATTGCGACGGATTGCTAGAATTGTACTCCTTTACCCATTGTGGTAATTCATTCATATAAAAAGTAGATGAAATAAATGTACCTTCATCGCCACCACGATACCAATAAGCAGCATCTGCAGCATGACCTGCTGGTAGAATTGCTCCACGATCTTTTATAGAAATACCTATCACTTTAGATCGTCCTTGTGTATGTAATTCTAATTCATCTGTAACAGTTGTGGTTAATAATCTTCTAGGAGACATCTTACCTTCTGCATTTGTAGTTCCTACAGGCTCGACACTATCATCACTAGCATTATAAATAGATTTATTTTCAAATTTATCAAACCAGTTGTTTCCAATGATTCCATTATTCATAGGTGAAGTACCAGTGTAGATGGATGCATGACCTGGTGCAGTATATGTAGGAACATAGTTATAATGATTATTAGTCAGGTTAAAACCATGGTTCATTAATCTCTTAAAACCACCGTCACCGTATCTATTGTAAAAACGGGTAAGGTAATCGTAGCGCATTTGATCAACTACAATTCCAACTACTAGTTTAGGTTTTACTGTATTTGTGGTAGAAAACGGTTGGGTATTTTTACTATTATTAGTTAAGGTTTCCTGCTTTTGCGGAAGCGTACCACAACTAATCAATAAAAATGTAAAAAGTAATGCTGTCCAAAAAGATTTCATGTCAAAAATTTTGTGCAAAAATAAGGATAATGAAAAGCAGAAAGTTTAAGATTGCATTAAATCCCTTCATAGATTTTTTATCTACTTTTACCATTCATGAGATTTCTAAGACACATAGGTAAATATATGTTGATGTTAATAGGTGTATTTAAAAGACCTACAAAAACATCTGTACTAAGAGAGCTGATACTTAAAGAGATCGATGACCTAGTCATAGGCTCCATAGGTATTACAGCATTTATTTCTTTATTCATGGGCGCAGTAGTAGCACTGCAGACCGCCTTGAATTTAGATAATCCATTGATTCCTAAAAGTTTGATAGGATTTGCTACCAGACAATCTATCATTTTAGAGTTTGCTCCTACCTTTATTTCTGTTATTATGGCAGGTAAAGTAGGTTCTTATATTACCTCTAGTATAGGTACTATGAGAGTGACTGAACAGATTGATGCATTAGAGGTAATGGGTATCAATCCTCTTAACTATTTAATTTACCCTAAGATTATAGCATTACTTTTCTATCCTTTCTTGATCGCTATCATCATGTTTGTTGGAATCTTTGGTGGATTTCTTGCCAGCGTTTATGGTAATTTAGTGAGTTTAGAAGAATTTGTAATAGGATTGCAGGACACTTTTATACCATGGCATATAGCATATGCTTTTATCAAAACAATGGTTTTTGGTATTCTACTAGCCACTATTCCTAGTTATCATGGTTATTATATGGAAGGCGGTGCACTTGAAGTAGGTAAAGCTTCTACAACATCTTTTGTATGGACCTGTGTTGCAATTATTGTAGCTAATTATATACTTACACAAATACTTCTGACCACATGATAGAAATTAAAAACTTACATAAAGGATTTAATGGAGAAGCGGTCCTAAAAGGTATTGATGCTAGATTTGAGCAAGGTAAAACGAACATGATCATAGGTGCCAGTGGATCTGGTAAATCTGTATTCCTTAAAAATATGCTAGGGCTATTTGAACCTGATGAAGGAGAAATTATATACTCTGGTGAGTCACTATTAGATATGGATATAGATCGTAAAAGTGACTTGCGTAAAGAAATGGGTATGCTATTTCAACACAGTGCGCTCTTTGACTCTATGACAGTTGAAGAAAACATCATGTTTCCACTTAGAATGTTTTCTAGAATGAAACTTGCTGAACGTAGAGAACGAGCAAACGAAATTTTAGAACGTGTTAACCTAGTCAATCTAAATAAAAAAATGCCTAGTGAGATCTCTGGTGGACAACAAAAACGTGTTGCCCTAGGTAGAGCAATTGCAAACAATCCACAATACTTATTTTGTGATGAGCCCAATAGTGGATTAGATCCTAAAACGGCAACCGTAATCGATCAATTGATTCAAGAAATCACACACGAGCGTAACATTACGACCGTAATTATATCTCACGATATGAATTCAGTAATGGAAATAGGTGAAACTATTGTTTTCCTTAAAGACGGATTGATAGCTTGGGAAGGAAGTAACAAAGAGATTTTTAAAACAGATAATGAAGCGGTAACCGACTTTGTTTATAGTTCAGACTTATTTAAGAAAGTACGTATTGCGCAAAATGAAGGGTTTTAAGCTGTCAAATATTCGTTAATAATTACATAACATTATTATTTCAATACGGCTATTTTCATATTTTTAAGAAACTTAAAAGTATATTATGGTCAGTAACAAGATAAAGTGGTCGGTAGGTTTATTTCTAGTCATTGCGCTTATACTCGCGACTAATTTCATAGATCGCAATAACTTTAAGCGAGTACAAGATTCGGTTTCTACTATTTATGAAGATCGTCTGGTTGCTAAGGATTTGATTTATGACATTCAGTTAGAGATTCACGAGAAAGAATTGCTTATTGCTTTAAATAATACTACGGCTTATTTATCTCAAAAGAACAAGGCTCAAAATGAATTAAATGATTCTATGACGCAGTTTTCTACCACTAAACTAACTCTCGAAGAAGAAAAAGTTTTTAATAATCTAGAAACAGAGCTGGCTGCTCTATTCACATTAGAAAACGCTACTAATTTTACAGCTGTAAACGGTCAAGACAACAGTCGCTTACAACAGCAACTAGACTTGATCAATGAGACACTTCTCAAACTGTCAGATATTCAAATAAAAGAAGGCAATCGCCAGATGCACATCGGTAAAAAGGCGATGGCGTCCATGGAGCTTTTAACTCAAATGGAAGTATGGATTATGATTGTTCTCGCCATTATCATTCAAGTTATAATTCTTTATAATCCTAAAAAGAATTAAAATAATACAACTCTCATTGCCATTTAAGGATTAGAAACTTCAACGGTATCTGTAGTACTAACCACACTACGTTCCAACTCATTAATTTTAATCTTGTCGGTTTTAAGGCGGTATTGCAACCAGTTTGCCATGCGTGTTTTTATCGCACCGCGATCTTGCTGGGTTAAAGTCGTATCGTTAAAACGGATATTATACTCTGCAATCGTGTCTGTAAGTTGTGTGATAAAATCCTTATTCACAGATTCAGCATAGCTTATACTAGAGATTTGAGGATAGTTCAATCGTACCTCTTCACTAATGATGTCAAAGTTCTTACCTTGTTCATTCACACGCCTCAATTCATCCTCAAGGGCAGCAATTCGCACATCTTTATCTTGTATAAGTCTTAATTTATCAATTAATTCTTCCTGAACTATTTCAACGCCTTCATTATTAACATCAGGCATCGTACTACCTTGATAAAATCTAACATTGGCTTCTTCTAGATGTTCTTGTGAATTAAATTTTTTCTTCCATTCATCAACGATAGGTTGTGGAACTGGCGCACCTAACATGACTATATCTAGGGTTTGAGTATCCTTATTCCAGTCGTCGTTAGGTCTCATACCATCGTATTGAACAATTTCATTCATAAATTGATTCACGGCATTTTGTCTTAATTGGTCCTGTAATAACTGATAAAACAATACAATAGAAGGTAATAATACTAAAAACCCAATAAGTGAAGCTAATCTGGACACGCGTTTACGTTTGGCCTGATTGGCATATTTTACCATAGGAAACGCAAGAAGTTTACACACTAAATAAGTGGATAAAGCGATGAAAACTGCATTAATACAAAACAAGTATATCGCACCTCCAAAAACCTTTAATTGCCACGTCGCAATACCATAACCTGCCGTACATAATGGTGGCATCAACGCTGTAGCAATCGCTACACCAGCAATAGCATTAGATATTGTCCCTTTTTTAGCTTTGGCAACAATTAATGCTAATCCTCCAAAAATTGCAATAAGAACATCGAGTATTGTAGGATACGTACGAGCATCTAATTCGCTGGTAATCTCCTTCATTGGTGTGATTAAAAAGTACAATGAAGCTGTTAAAAGTGATAACCCCATCATTACACCTAGGTTAATCAACGACCTGCGCAACATGGTATCATCGTTAATCGCTGTACCTAATCCCATACCTACAATAGGTCCCATAAGTGGAGAGATTAACATGGCTCCTATTACAACTGCAGTTGAGTCTGCATTAAGTCCTATAGAAGCAATAAAAATAGAGAAGATTAGAATCCATGCATTATGACCTTGAAAAGAAATATCTTTTCTAACAGACTCAATGGTTTCATCTCTATCTGAGTCTTTTCTAATATCTAATAGCTCATGTAAAAATGCCATGATATTGTCCCAAATACCACTAATTTTTTGCTGATTAACTTCAAGACTGTTATCAATTTCAGTCTGTGAATTTTGTGATTCTTGTGATTCCATTACCCAATTTCTTTACCGTACTTATCTATAGCCGTATTACGGATTTCTTTAATTTCTTGCTCAGCATTTTTAGGGATAATCATTAATACATCATCTTGATCAACCACTATATAATCTTCTAGACCTTGTAAAATCACTTTTTTACCAGGCGCTGTTCTCACCATATTGCCATGTGATTCAATCGCTGTGACACTAGCATTGACAATGGCATTAGACGCTTCATTCTTATCAAGTTTATCATATAAGGAACCCAAGTACCTAAATCGTTCCAAGAGAATCTAGCCGGTAGGACATAAACCTCTTCAGAATTTTCCATAATGGCATAATCTACTGATATGTTCTCTGCCTTTGGATATTCACTCTCTAAAAACGACACTTCTTCTTCCGTATTTAGAACTTGCATGCCGTTGGTGAATAGTTGGGTCATGGTAGGTTGCGCTTTCGCGAAAGCGTTAACCACAGCATCTACACTCCATATAAATATTCCAGCATTCCATAAAAAATTTCCAGCATCTATAAATTGCTGTGCTGTTTCTAAATTAGGTTTCTCACGGAATTGATTTACTTTTTTTACATCTGTTGTCTCTTGATTATACTCAATATATCCATAACCAGTATTAGGTGATGTAGGTTGAATCCCTAGAGTCATCAATGCCTGTGGATGTTGCTTACAAAAGGCAAATGTGGTCGCTAGATCTTCATTAAAAAGATCTTCCTCGGCAATATAATGGTCGCTGGGCGCAACGATCATACTAGCGGCTGGATTCATTTTTTGAATTTTTAATGCCGCAAGTAAAATACATGGTGCTGTATTGCGCATGGCAGGCTCTGCAACGATATTCTCTGGTAACACCTCAGGTAATTGTTCTTTAACAAGATCTACATAAGCCTCATTAGTTAAAATAAGAATGTTATCTGCTGGTATTTGAGCTTGCAATCTGGTAAAGGTCATTTGTAATAATGACTTACCTAATCCTAGCATATCATGGAATTGCTTAGGAAATGACTGTTTACTTACTGGCCAGAATCGGGAACCGACTCCACCGGCCATTATAACTGCATATTTATTACTCATTCTTAACTTTTTAAAACTTCTACCTGAACATTGGGCTGGAAAAGATATACTTTACCACTCTCAATTTCTAAGCATTCATATCGCTTGCGCAGCTTTTTACCTTTCTGGAATTTGCGTCCATTATCAGTGGCAAAAATAGCGCCTTGCATTAACTCAAATATATAATTTTTATCAGTGGCAGCATCATACTTTTTAAGAGCTACACTTAAATGTGCATCAGTATCACTACTGGCTGTTGGATTTTTAAAATGTCTGGCCAGTAAAGGCAAAACGTCATTGGGAAAAATATCTGGTCTTAAAAATGGTAGCATTAAATGTTGAAAGGTATGCTTCCACTCTACTCCATGTGGTTTAATAGCTCTACCATACTTTTTGAAAGCAATTAAATGAGCTATCTCGTGAACTAATGTTACTAAAAAACGATACTGATTTAAGTTTGCGTTAATGGTAATGCGGTGAGATCCATCTGGTAGTGGTCTATAATCACCATGCCTAGTCTTACGTTCATTTACAATTTTAAGATGAACAGCATTCATCTCTAGCAATTGTGTTAAAGGCATTACAGCAAGTCGTGGTATGTACTTTTCTAAAACCGACACTAATAATTGAATACTTAAATGAATTACAATTTAGGCATGAAAAACAGGATAATAAAAAGAAATTGAGCTTAGTTATTAAGAAACTTTGTAAAAACATATAAAAGCAAAAATCCCATCTAGATTACTAGATGGGATTTTAAATATTTAATAATAGGTCATCAGTAATTATAACCGTAGATCTTATCTACCTAATTACTTCTTACCTTTCTTTTGCTCTTCTTGTTGTGCTTGCGCCTGCTCCATAATCTCGCTCATTTTAGAAGCAAAACGTCCTTTCTTTTTCTTAGGTGCTGCTTTTGCTTTTTCAATTTTAGCAAGTACTTTATCTTCTTTGATTACAAAGTTTTTAATTACTAGCATAATACCTATGGTAATTAAGTTAGAAACAAAGTAGTACAATGATAATCCACTGGCATAGTTATTAAAGAATACTAGCATGAACAATGGTGATAGATACATTATAAATTTCATGTTAGGCATACCAGGCTGCTGTGTGTTTTGCATGGTCTGACCGGTAGTCATTTGCATGTAAAAGAAAATTGCAATCGAAGCCAGAATAGGGAATAAACTAACATGGTCACCATAGAATGGTATGTTAAATGGTAGTTTAAAAATCTCATCATAACTTGATAAATCGTCTGCCCATAGAAAACTCTTTTGCCTTAAATCAAAGGCTGTTGGGAAAAACTCAAAGAGTGCAAAGAAAACAGGCATTTGTAATAGCCCTGGTAAACAACCCGATAGTGGACTGGCACCAGCCTCACTCTGAATACGCATCGTTTCTTGCTGCTTCTTCATCGCGTTGTCCTTGTACTTCTCGGCAATACGATTTAATTCTGGACGTAGAATTTTCATTTTTGCCTGAGTCATGTAGCTCTTATATAATACAGGAGATAAAATGATACGTACACATATCGTTAAAAGAATAATAGCTATTCCATAAGGTATACCGGCATTTTTAGTTAATAACGAGAATAATGGACGTATTACAAATTCATTGATCCATCCAAAAATTCCCCAACCTAAATCTACAACTTCATCTAGATTACGTTCATAATCATCTAAAATATCATAATCTGTCGGACCAAAATACCAGTCCATATTGTATGCTAGTTCACCACCAGTATATTCTAACTCAATTTGAGAGTTGAATTTTTTAGTATAAGTATCTTGCTCATCATCTTGAGAAGCGATATTCTCTGAGATTAACTTAGCCTTCTTAAATGGTGTATCTGTTAAAAGAATAGATGTAAAGAAGTGTTGTTTATAGGCGATATAAGAGACGTCTTCTTCTTCTTCATCAGCCTCAGCACCTTGGCCAGTATAGTCATCACTACCATCTCCATACTCAAACTTAATTTCTGTATAACGGTTCTCGTTATCCATACCTTTAGAGCGCTTATAAGCAAGCATTTCCCAGTTAAGTTGTGGAGCGTCTGCAGTATTAAATGTTTGAGATAAACCTTGAGAACGGATTGTAAAATCCATCATATAGTCACTAGGCTCTAATTCATATCTAAATTCCAGAAATTGAGAAGGACCTACGTTTGCTTTAAAAGATAATACTTTATTAGAACCATTCATAGACTGTGATGGTGTAAAACTCATATCTTTAGTATGCATTTTACGACCATCATTAGTTACAAAGACCAGATCTAGTTGGTGATCTTTCTCATTAGGTTTTGCCAGATAAACTGGTAAAGAGTCATAGGTTTTGTAGCTTTTCAATAACGCTTCTTGAATTAAAGCTCCTTTAGAATCAATTTTAAATTGAATTAAATCATTTTCAAAAGTGATTATTTCATTTGAGCCTGCTTGAAAAACACCGTTGCTAATAGGAGCCGTCGCCGGATCATTATTAGAGGTTAATTGTGGCGTGGTATCTTCTGTAGACGCAGTAGTCTCTGTTGTAGCATTTGGATCAGATTCTACTTCTGCTTGATTCTGACTGAACCAGTACATAAGGATAATGAAAATAAGTCCCATTCCTACTATTGACTTCCAGTCGATTGATTTTTGTTCCATAAAATTTCCCTCGCAAGGGTTGTACTGTGGTTCTATATAAGAACCGGTTGATTGATTTTTACACGCTTTCGCGAAAGCGCAATCTTTATAATCTTATTGCTTTCTCGCAGCTGCTGCCGCTACAAATGATTTGAATAAAGGATGTGGATTTGCCACTGTACTCTTATATTCTGGATGATATTGAACACCGATGAACCATGGGTGGTCTTCTATCTCTATAATCTCTACTAAACCTGTTTTAGGATTAACACCGGTAGATTTTAATCCAGCTTTTTCTAGTTGCTCCTTATATTCATTATTATACTCATAACGATGTCTGTGGCGTTCAGAAATCATGCCTGATCCATAAATATCTGACACATTGCCACCGTTTAACTCACAATCCCATGCACCTAGTCGCATGGTTCCACCCATATTAGTAATGTTTTTTTGCTCTTCCATTAGAGAAATAACAGGATTTGCGGTCTTTTCATCCATCTCTACAGAGTTAGCATCTTTAAGTCCTAAAACATTTCTACTATATTCTATAACAGCCATTTGCATTCCTAAACATATACCAAAGAAAGGCATTTTATTTACTCGAGCATAACGTACAGCTTCTATTTTACCTTCTATACCACGTTCTCCAAAACCTGGCGCCACTAATAATCCATCTAGATGCGACAACTTGGCGTCTATATTATCAACCTCAAGAAATTCACTATGAATAGACTCTATATTTACCTTTACCTCATTTGCTGCTCCTGCATGAATGAATGATTCTAATATGGATTTATAGGAGTCTTGAAGTTCTACATACTTACCTATCAGACCTATAGTTACTTCACTTTTAGGATTCTTATGACGTTGTACAAACTCATTCCAATTAGTTAGGTCTGGAGATTTTTGAACATCTAGATTTAATTCTTCTAGAACTACTTTATCTAGACCTTCGGCAAGCATTTTATTAGGCACATCATATATGGTTTCAACATCAATTGATTGTATGACTGCCTCACGACGCACGTTACAGAAACGCGCTAGTTTAGTCTTAATTTCTTCAGATAATTCATGCTCTGTACGGCATACTAATATATCTGCCTGCACACCACTTTCCATCAAAGTTTTTACACTGTGTTGAGTAGGTTTAGTTTTTAATTCTCCAGCGGCACTTAAATATGGAATCAATGTTAAGTGTATAACCATTGAGTTATGCTCTCCTAATTCCCAACTTAATTGTCTTACACTTTCTATATATGGTAATGACTCTATATCACCTACAGTACCACCTATTTCAGTAATTACAATATCATAATCACCGGATTTTCCAAGAATTTGAATGCGATGCTTTATTTCATCAGTGATGTGAGGAATCACTTGAACTGTCTTACCTAAAAATTCTCCTCGACGCTCTTTTTGAATGACGCTTTGGTAAATTCTACCAGTAGTGACATTATTAGCCTGCGAGGTATTCACATTTAAAAAACGCTCATAGTGACCTAAATCTAGATCAGTTTCTGCGCCGTCTTCTGTGACATAACACTCTCCATGTTCATAAGGATTAAGAGTTCCAGGATCAACATTAATATAAGGATCAAGCTTTTGTATTGTAACTCTAAAACCACGCGCTTGAAGCAGTTTTGCAAGAGATGCGGCTATTATTCCTTTACCTAAAGAAGAGGTAACTCCACCGGTTACAAAAATGTATTTAGCGTGTGCCATAAACGTGTTCTGAGCTTTTAAAATCAGCTGCAAAAGTAGTCATTTTATGTAGAATTAAAGAAAGGAAAAAGACGAGTATTTAAGGACTTTTAAATAGATATACACATAACAATTATTGTTTAACGATTGTTAAAAATAGAATTGAGAATTAGTGTTAAGCTTAACTGGTTTTGAAAAATGCTTGAGATATATAAGTTTCCCATTCTCTTTGTTTAGACAACAGTAGCCCGTGATTAGTCTCTTTATCATAACGGCCTTGCATAGTCTGTCGATTAGCCTCTATTCTTTTAAAAATATCTAGAATCTCCACTTTATAATTTTGAGTAGGTTGATAATCATTAAAAGCTTTCTTTAATAGTCGAGCGTGTAGCTCTGAAATATTCCAGTGTAACTGCTCGTGTCTTAACAATTGTTCATCATCTTCTAGCAAATCCTTCTTCCAACTGAGTTGTGGATAAAATTCACTGCGCACATCAAATTCAATGACTACTTGATCACGAAACCTCTTTGCAGAGTAAGCATAAGCTATACCAGAATTAACGCTAGCTGCATGATGTGCATCTACCGGTGGAGTTCCCATAAAATCATCCCAAGTTAAAACTGGTTTTTCTTGAAATGTAAACTTCTTCTCTGGTACTAACAAAATAGTCCACAAAACAGTTATGAGAAGAACTGACCAGCGCATGTTTAAGACCAGTTAAAAGTTATATTCTTAACAATATCTGGATGAAGACTTTCATGAACAGGACATGTATTTGCGATGCGCTCTAAGATAAGTTGCGCTCTTTTATCGCAGTTTCCTTTCATATCTAAAGTGACATCAATTTGAGAAATACGACGTGGATTTGCAGCCATAGTTTTTGTAACCTGAGCGACGCTTCCTTTTAAATCAATATCTAAATCTCTTGCTTTTATTCCCATCATAGTAATCATACAACTAGCAAGCCCAGTGGCTACCGTGTCTGTAGGTGAGAAAGCCTCGCCTTTACCATTATTATCAGTAGGCGCATCTGTTGTGAAAGTGTTATCACTTTTTAAGTGCTTACTCTCACATCTTAAATCTCCTATGTATGTCACAGTTGATGTCATCAATCTAATTCTTTAATGGTTAAATCTTCTTGATATTGTAATAAATAAACTGATTCATTATAATAACCAGCCATGAATTTTTTTGAATAATTAAATTTATTTTCTACTTGAGATGTACTACCATTATTCATCGCACTATCATATAGATTACCAGCACTTGCATTTCTTAATATAAGATCCATTGCAACATCAAATCCTCTAGTCGCATATGCATTAGGCGATATTTTATATTTACTATAATAACGTTTTGCAAAACTATTATCACTACCAGCATCTCTATTAATACTAGGATATGTGTATTTAAGTGATCCTAAACGCATGTGAGGTAAGTCAAATTCATCGTAATTTTCATACCCGAACATACTGATATTATGAGATTTTGCCTTAGCAGAATAGTGTGATATAGCATCTGTAATAAAACCTTCATTATCTACCGCAAGTATTATCCAGTTCTCTTTTTCAGAATCTAATGCATTCACATATGTTTGCTTATAAATATAGTTATCCTTGTTAGGCTTTAATTCTTTTGCATTAGGAAATAAAGCTAGATACTCGTTCTTTAACTCTGGCTTTTTAGCATCAGTCACTAATATGATGTTCTTACCTTCAGCATTAGCAACGAGATAATTCATAAGTTTCTGTTTTAATAAATCCTGATCAGGTCTCGCTTGAAAAAGGTTTTTATAAAGACGTACGTCAGTATTAGTTAATGGTGACACCACTGGTATACCATCACTTTTTAATTCTTTTGCAGCTTCAACGACATTTTTTGCTAATAATGGTCCAACAACAGCGGCATATCCATTAAAGTCATTTGACTTAATAATGGAATTTACTTTACTAGAACTTTTTTGAGTATCAAAAACATCAAATGACACCATAATTCCTAACGATTGTGCTGAATCTCTAGCTATAGTCATTCCACTATAAAAGTCTAAAGCGATGCGTGTTGCAGACTCCTTGCGCAATAGTTCATCATCTGAAGTATCATCACCTAATTTATTAAGGGATAGCGGTAGCATAACCGCAAATCGTTGTGGATTATAATTAGATATACTATCTAATAGATTTGCAAATCCAGTAACTTTAGAATTCATCACGTTTAATTGTCCAACGCTAAAATTAGGATTAGGGATTCTAATATTCATACCTAATTTTAGGCCTTCTTTAATCTGTGGGTTTAGGACGATAAGTGAATCTTCAGAAATACCTGTTAGATTTTCTAAAGAGTACATAGTCATTTTTGCAGGAACTTCATAATTTACAAACTTTTTAATGATAGAATCACCAGCATTAAAATTTGTATTAGAATTTTCTTCAACAACTTGTTTTACAATTGGCACATTAATGATCATTCCAGGATGGAGATCCTTCAAATCTGGATTAAGCTCTTCTAATACAGGTACTTTTATTCCATATTTAGTAGCTATACCAAATTTTGTATCCTTAGGTAGTACTCGATATTCACCATCACTCAGCACTTGATCAACAACAGCTTCTTCTACTGGTTGTACAGCAACTGGCATCTCTATTTCTTCAAAGACAGGTATCTGTATGCGATCACCTTTTCTTAACCCTTGAGAATAGAGTTCTTTATTTGCTTCTTTGATATCAAGCTCTGTGACTTCATATTTTTTTGCTATACCATATAAAGTTTCTTTACGACGTACTTTATGTTTTTTGTACTCTACGATTTTACGCTGTGTTAAAACCTTAGAACTGGTAGGAATAAGCAATATCGAACCTTCTTTTAATCCTGATTTGATGTCTGGATTAAGTTGAGTTAATTCTGTGGCATTGATTTTATATTTTCCTACGATACTAAAAACGGTCTCACCTTTTTGAACGACATGCTGTTTATAGTTTTGTAAAGTGGTTGCATTCGCTTTCGCGAAAGCGAAAAAAACAAAGACTATTAAGATTATATTTTTCATACTATATTATTCCCATTCTATGGTTGCTGGCGGCTTTGAACTGATGTCATACACCACTCTATTAACGCCTTTTACTTTATTTATTATCTCATTACTGGTTGCTTGTAAAAACTCATAAGGTAGATTGACCCAATCTGCTGTCATACCATCTGTACTTTCTACCGCTCGCAATGCAACGCATTTTTCATAAGTACGTTCATCTCCCATTACTCCAACGCTATTTACTGGCAGTAAAATAGCACCTGCTTGCCATACTTTATCATATAAATCCCATTTCTTGAGGTTATTTATAAATACAGCATCTACTTCTTGTAAGATAGCAACTTTTTCTGGAGTGATGTCCCCTAAAATTCTAATTGCTAATCCTGGTCCAGGAAATGGATGTCTGCCTAAAAGATCTGCAGCCATACCCATCGACGCTCCTACTCTTCTTACTTCATCTTTAAATAATGCTCTAAGCGGCTCTACTATCTTTAATTTCATAAAGTCTGGTAGGCCACCTACATTATGATGCGATTTAATAGTTGCACTAGGTCCACCGGTTGCACTTACACTTTCTATCACGTCTGGATATATGGTACCTTGTGCTAACCAGGTTACATTTTGCACCTCTTTTGCTTCATCATCAAATACTTCAATAAAAACACGACCTATTGCTTTGCGCTTTAACTCTGGATCATCTAATCCCGCAAGTGCATCCATAAACCGTGCCGAAGCGTCAACACCTTTTACATTCAAGCCCATACCTTCATACTGCTGTAGAACCTGTGTATACTCGTCCTTACGTAGCAAGCCATTATTTACAAAAATACAGTATAGGTTTTCACCTATTGCTTTATGTAATAACATCGCCGCGACTGATGAATCTACTCCACCACTTAAACCTAAGACTACTTTATCACCACCAACTTTTTCCTGAAGAGCCTCTACGGTTTCTTCTACAAAGGCATTAGGTGTCCAATCGGGATTTACATTTGCTATTTTAATCAAAAAGTTTTCCAGTAACTGTTTTCCATCTGTTGAGTGATAAACCTCTGGATGGAACTGGATTGCATAGGTATCTTCTCCTTTAATTTTATAGGCGGCATTTTCAACATCATGTGTACTGGCAAGTAACTCACCATTAGTAGGTAATTTTTTGATAGTATCACTATGACTCATCCATACCTGACTACCAGATGAGATCCCGTCTAAAAAAGTTTCATTTGATTTTACATAGGATAAATTTGCCCGACCATATTCTCTAGTACTAGAAGCACCTACTTCACCACCATGGAAGTGTGCAAGATATTGTGCGCCATAACAAACACCAAGTAAAGGTTTTTTACCTCTTACTTCATTGAGATCGATGTGAAATGCGTTTTCTGAACGCACAGACATGGGACTACCAGATAGTATGACTGCTTTATAATCGTCTAGATTAGATGGAACTTTATTGAATGGATGTATTTCGGAATAGATGTTCAACTCTCGAACTCTGCGCGCAATAAGCTGTGTGTACTGCGATCCAAAATCTAATATTAAAACCTTATCATGTTGCATGCGCAAATTTACTTTTTTATGAGTGAAAGTAAATCTGTAAACGAGACTTTTGTTAACGTGTTTTAAAGATAATTAAGAATCAAGTATAATAACAGAAAATCTAAAATCTAATGGATCAAGGTTATCTCTTAGTATTTTTATCAAATTTGCTCCATATTCTACATAAAGACTTGAGAAGTTTTCTTGACGTTCTTGTAAACTAGAGTTAGGGAATAAATGCTGTTGAACAGTAGATGCTCTTTCTAAATAATCCTTTAGTTTACGTTTTTGAGCTTTTAAAAGTCTTTTCTCTAGGTGCTCTAATCCTTTTATCTGTTTACGTTCCTGCGCTGCTACAGCTCCAAAAAATGAATGATCTGTTTGCTGCGCTATGATATAGAGTTCTTTAAATTGATTTTTAAGATGCTCTTTTTGAGTTGAAAAATCAATTTCAATTTCGCTCAACTGTCGGGTTAACTTCTCTTCTAGCTGATAATCTTTAAGAAACAAATCCTTAATTTCTAAATCTAGCTTCTGTATTTTATCATATTCCTTATTAGACATTATTAGTGCAGAGTTGCGCATTAATAATATAGGAAATGTAATATCTTGAGAGTTGAAATATTGTTTGAGCTCTAACCAATAAGCCATTTCTCCACCACCACCTATGTAACAAAGATTAGGTAAAATAGTCTCTTGATATAATGGGCGCATGATTACATTAGGAGAGAAACGCTCAGGAAACTTTTCTAGTTCTGTCAAGACTTCTTTTTCCGAAAAAGAAATTTCAGTTTCAAGCACCTTAAATTGATTATTTTCAAAAACAATACGCTCTCTTAAATCATCTTTAAGGTAAAATAAGTTAATCTCACGAGGTGATACCTGTACTTTATAATCTACTGGCCATTGTTGTATGCTATTTGAAACGTGATGGTAACTAGTTTGATGTAGCAGTTCATCCTTAAAGTGTGGTAACATTAATCTTTTAAGCTCACGGTCGTCACCATCAATAATGACTAAACCGTCTGAACCAAATAATTGATGTGCAAGAAAACGTGTAGCATTAGCGAGATTATCATGTTCTATGTAGGCAGTTTGAAAGAGCTCAACTATTTCTTGAGCATTAATGCTAGAACCTAATTGACTTTTAAAAATTTTTAAAACATCTTTTAAACCATTTGTATTCAATCTACCTACACCACCCTTTGCCTCTTTATTCCACAATACTTTCTTACCATGAAATTTAAAATACTGAATTTCTTCAAAATCATGATCTTCAGTCGCCATCCAATATACAGGAACAAAGTTATAGGATGGATATGCAACTTTTAATTGTTTGCACAGATTTATAACAGATATAATTTTATATATAAAGTATAGCGGTCCAGTAAATAGATTAAGTTGATGACCCGTTGTTATAGTAAACGTTTTTTCATCTTTTAATAAATTGATATTATTCAAAGAATCTTGCGCGCTGTTCAGTTCACTATATTGATTTAATAATGATTGAACAAGAATATGTCTAGCCTTAGGTTTAAGATTGAATTCTACTTGCTTTTCTTTAATTTGATCTTGAAAACTTTCTAACCGTGGAAATCTATGGTACAAATTTCTTAACACGTCTTTCTCTACCAGATAATCTTCCATTAAAGAAGAAAAGTATTTTGCGTCTGGATAGGTAAGTTTATTTAAAATCATAGATTCAAATATAGAACTAGAGATGTGAAATAGTTCTTAAAACAAGATAGTTTGGATGATTTTTTTTATAGAATTACCTCTTTAACTTTAAACCCGTAAGAACTTCTTTGATACGTAATTTTAAATCTTCTCCTGCATCGTAAATCATCTGCTCATTAGTTGGAAACGGTATCGCTTGAGCATTAAGAGTTTGTAAATAATCTTCATCTATTGCACGCTTATCACCATTTACACGACCATAGATATAATTAAATATAAAGGTGCTTGATACGGGAAAACGATCCACTAATTGTCCCGTATTTCTATTACTTACAATAATATTTGCATCTATGGTTACTTCTTTTTGTTGAATGCTTTGAAATATTGTTGCTTTTACCAGACTGTACTTGTCTTTTTTGATATCATCACCTAGACTATCTTTTTTAACATTACCACGCTCATCTAACTCATATTCAAAACCATCTATGACTTGTTTTTCTCTTTGAAGTTCTTTTTGTAAAACTTGCTCAGGTGATATAATTATATTTCTAAAATTAATGTCTAGACTGTAATCATAAAAAATATTGTCATTATTCCTATTATGATATACAGTCCACTTATCATTTAGTCCATATGTTGAAAAATTAAGCAACTCCTCATCTAATCTTTTTGGTATAGCTAATTGAGTATCATTTTTCAAAGAGACAATAATATAGTCAGTTCCTTTTTCTAATGCTTTTTCTAATAATTGTGAAGTATCTTTATAATCAGGATTAATATTATTGAGGTAAATCAAATCATCATAAATAACACGTGCTTGTAAAGTATTTGCGACGTTAAGGGAACTTCTAGCACTTTCTAATAAATGATTTGAAAGTGTTGTTCTTGCCTCGATAACTTGCTTAGAATAATCAATCATCGGAAAACTTGCCAACTTACCCGTATCAAAGATTTTCAAAGGTAATAAAGGTCTAATTTTTGATTGCCTCGACTGCATATTCAGTAAGGTTTCATAAATTGATTCTAGTACCGCAGGATTAGGATCAGATTGTAATCTATTAAGTACAATTTGATCTTCTGATACCGCTTTCGCGAAAGCGTCTTCTAATAAAACAACATACTCTTGTTTACATTTTGCATTCTTATCACTGGCTAAATTGCTAATTGCAATATCAATTGCTCGATCAAAATTTCCTGTGTTAATAGCAGTTTCAGCCTTTTTAACGCTGCTACAACTACACAAAGTGACAGATACTAATAATAAGAAGTAAAGAGTCCTCATCTAGTGCTTAGATTTAGGTTCGTATACTGGTAATAATTGATTAGAAACTTCACCAAAACCAATGCGAACAGGTCCATTTTTACAATAGCCTCTCATGGTTACTGTGTCAAAATCATTGATAAATTTGCGCTCTGTACCATCGTTTAATTTCACAGGTCGTTCACCTCTCCAACTTAACTCAAGCATTGAACCATAAGAATCTGGTTTGGGACCAGAAATGGTTCCACTTCCCATCATATCTCCACTGTTCACCCTACATCCATTTATGGTATGATGAGCTAATTGTTGAGACATATTCCAGTATAAATGTTTAAAATTAGATTTACATATGGTAGTAGGTTTTCCTTGTTGTGGGGTTATATCAACCTCTAGATGAATGTCATATGTTTTATTATTATCAGATTTCAAATAATCTAAAACAGGTTTCTCCATTGCTGGACCACTAGTTCTAAATGGCTCTAACGCATCAAGAGTAACTATCCATGGAGAAATAGAACTTGCAAAGTTTTTTGCCAAAAAAGGACCTAATGGCACATATTCCCATTTCTGAATATCTCTTGCACTCCAGTCATTAAATACCACCATTCCAAAAATATAATCCTCTGCCTCTTCTACACTTATCGGTTGCCCCATATTGTTAGCATCAGTAGTTATGAATGCCATTTCTAATTCAAAATCTACTAATTTTGAAGGTCCAAAAACTGGCAGATCACTACCGGCAGGAATTGTTTGCCCTTGAGGTCTATGTATGGGTATTCCTGAAGGTATAATGGTACTTGATCGTCCATGATAAGCAACAGGCATATGTAACCAATTAGGAAGCAAAGCATTATCTGGATCTCTAAACATAGTCCCTACATTAGTAGCGTGCTCTTTACTACTATAAAAGTCTGTATAATCTCCAATTAATACAGGAAGTTGCATTTCAACTTCATCCATATTGAATATGATTCGGTTTCTATGCTCTTTATTATCTCTAAGAATTGGGTTTTCAGAATCAAAAATATCACCGATGCGATTACGCACAAGTCTCCACGTTTTTTTTCCATCTGATATAAAATCATTTAAAGTGTCTTGCATGAACATATCATCGGTAAGTGGGACACCGTCAAAATAACCCATTTCTTGTAACGCACCTAAATCAATGGCCCAATCACCTATTCTAGTACCAATGGTTATGACGTTATCTCTAGTTAAAAACACACCAAACGGAATGTTCTGAATTGGAAAATGAGAATCGCTGCTATAGCCTATCCATGATTTTCTATTTGGGTCGTTAGTTTGAAGTGGCATATTATATTTTTATATCCTGTTAAAAAAACTATCCAAATATATCATATTCGTAACGTTTGCAAAGAGCAATGATTTATTTTTGTTTTAATCTTAACGATAAAAATTATGAGTAACAACGATAACGAGATTTTTGATTTAATTCAGGAAGAACAAGAAAGACAAATAACTGGATTGGAATTAATCGCTAGTGAAAATTATGTAAGTAATGATGTCCTTGCAGCAGCAGGCTCTATACTTACTAATAAATATGCTGAAGGTTACCCAGGCAAAAGATATTATGGTGGTTGCGAAATTGTTGATGAAATTGAGACCATAGCAATTGAACGTGCTAAGGAACTTTTTAACGCAGAATATGTAAATGTTCAACCACATTCTGGAAGTCAAGCCAATACTGCTGTTTTTCATGCATGTTTAAAACCAGGAGAAAAGATTTTAGGATTTGATTTATCTCATGGAGGTCATTTAACACATGGCTCACCAGTTAATTTCTCGGGAAAACTTTATAAAACATCATTCTATGGCGTAGAAAAAGAAACTGGTTTATTAAATTATGATGAAATTCAGAAGATAGCAGAAAAAGAAAGACCGAAATTAATAATAGCTGGTGCATCTGCTTATAGTAGAGAAATAGATTATAAGAGATTCCGCGAAATAGCAGATAGCATTGGTGCAATATTGTTAGCTGACATAGCTCATCCTGCTGGATTAATAGCCAAAGGCATATTACAAGATGCAGTTGCTCATGCCCACATCTGTACTAGTACAACTCATAAAACTTTAAGAGGCCCTAGAGGAGGAATCAT